>CBDIBU010000001.1:0-6396 GCA_965277125.1 Acidobacteriaceae bacterium
GCAGGGCTGGCAAGCGAACTTGATGGCGCGGCTCTCCGAGGCTGGCCTAAGCGCGCGGGTGCATTGGACCGGGATGCTCGAAGGGAGTGCGAAGTGGGGCGCATTCTTTGCTTCCGAGGCGTTCATCTTGCCGTCGCATCAGGAAAACTTCGGGCTTGCCGTCGCGGAAGCCATGGCGTGCGAACGTCCTGTGCTGCTGTCCGACAAAGTGAACATCGCGCCCGATGTTGCCGCAGAGGGAGCGGGTTTGATGGCGGAAGACACCCTTGAGGGGACGGTGCGGCTGCTGGAAGAATGGATCGGCATGGAAGCGTCCAAGCGCGCGGCGATGGGGCTGCGGGCTCGAGAGATGTTCCTGGAGCGCTATGATATGCGAACGAACGCGGAGCAGATCGTGCGCGTCTTTGAACCCCTATGGCGAGGGCAAGGCTGACCATGGCCAGGCAGGCTCACTATCACGCGGCGGAGCACATCGCGGCCGATACGGCGGCTGATCCGTACCTGCGTCCGGCGTTTTCGCGCTTTAACCAAGCACGGCGTCTCGCCTGGAATATCTGTTGGGCATTGCTGTACCGCACGTCGCCGCGACCGTTGCACAGGTGGCGAACCATGCTGCTGCGTCTCTTTGGCGCGACCATGGGACCCAACTGCCACTTCTATCCGAGGTCGAAGGTGTGGGCACCATGGAACCTGGTCTGCGCCGATCAGGTGACGGCAGCGGATGGCGCGGAGATCTACAACCCCGCGCCCATGCGTTTCGGCTCGCACGCGATCCTGTCGCAGGAGGCGTATGTCTGCGGAGCGACACACGACTTCGACGATCCAGCGTTCCCGCTGCTGGCGTATGCGATGGAGATTGGCGCGGGCGCGTGGATCTGCGCACGTGCGTCGATCGCGCCGGGGGTAAATGTGGGTGCCGGAGCGGTGCTGGGGTTAGGGTCGGTAGCGACGCGTGATCTAGAGCCGTGGACGGTCTATGCGGGTGTACCGGCGGTGCGGATCAAAGACCGGAAACGGAGCTAAGCGCGGAGCTTGGCGAGCAGGTCGGTCGGATGTACGGGCTTGGCGAGGATCTCGAACTCGTGTCCTTGAGAGCGGGCCTTCTCCAAAAGATCCGCGGTTGCAGCCTGACCGGAGAACAGCAGGATCTTGCACTTTGGCATCTTCTGGCGAGTGGCGATGGCGGCCTCGATGCCGGTCATGCCGGTCATGATGACGTCCGAGATGAGCATATCCGGATGGAAGGTTTCGAGCGCTTCAAGCGCTTTCTCGCCGCTATAGACGGCGCGCGCCTCAAAGCCGGCCTGGTTGAGGATAATGGCCAGCGTGTTGGCGATCACCTGCTCGTCGTCGGCGACCAGGACGCGCGGCTTGGCGGGAGTGGCTGTTTCGGTCATGCGGAATGTCCTCAATTCTGATACAGAGTACAGCCTTCAGCGATACAGGCGGAAGATCGTTTACACCATGGTGCGCTTGGCAATGATACGCTGACCGAAGGCGGATGTCCCCTAGGCAGGCCGTCCTCGCGATCAGTAATCGTTCCTTTCTATTATGCAGAACGCCATCATCCGCGCACAGCGCGTTGAAAAATATTATGCCCAACCGAGCGAGAACCGCATTCAGGTAATCTCGGCGACTGACCTGTCGATTGTGCCGGGCGAGATTGTCGCGCTGCTGGGGCCGTCGGGCTCGGGTAAATCGACGCTGATGCGAATGCTGACCGGGCTTTCCGTACCCTCGGCGGGCGAGGTCTTTTGGCACGAGCAGCCGATCGCTACCGCCGAGGTGAACGTCTCCATTGTCTTTCAGAGCTTCGCGCTGTTCCCCTGGCTGACGGTGCTGGAAAATGTGGAAGCTCCATTGAAGGCGCGCGGGGTGGAGGCGGCGGAGCGGCGGCGGCAGAGCCTGAAGATGCTCGATACGGTCGGGCTTGACGGATTTCAGGGTGCGTACCCAAAGGAGCTTTCGGGCGGCATGCGCCAGCGGGTCGGCTTCGCGCGCGCGCTGGTGGTGGAGCCCGAAGTCCTGTTCATGGATGAGCCGTTCTCCGCGCTGGACGTGCTGACGGCGGAGAACCTGCGCTCTGAGTTGCTGGAGCTGTGGCAGAAGAAAACCATTCCGACCCAAGCGATCTTTATCGTGACGCACAACATCGAGGAGGCGGTGCTGCTGGCCGACCGCATCATTGTGCTGGGGCGCAACCCAGGGCATATCCGGACGGACTTCAAGGTAACGCTGCCGCATCCGCGCGACCGCAAAGCTCCCGGTTTTACGCAGCTGGTCGACTATATCTACAAGGTGCTGACGCAGCCGGACGCAAAACCGCCGGAACTGCCAACCACGCCCGCGGGTAAGGCCGAGCGGAAGGCGCATTATCAGATGCTGCCTCACGCTCGCCCGGGAGGGATTGCGGGCTTGCTGGAGCTTGTGCTCGACCATGACGGCAAGGAAGACATCTATCGTCTGGCGGACGATCTGGGTTTCGAGATCGACGATTTGCTGCCGATTGTGGACGCGGCACAGCTGCTCGGCTTTTTGACGGTCACGGAGGGCGACGCGGTGATTACCGCAACGGGCGCGGACTACGCGAACTCCGAGATTCTGCGGCAGAAGGAGCTGTTTCGCGCGGCGGCGGTCGAGAACGTACTTCTGCTGCGCCAGATCGTGCGGGCCATCGAGGCCAAGAGCGACGGCACGGTTTCGGAGGAGTTCTTCCACGACATGCTGGACGAGCAGTTCACCGAAGAGGAGACGTTGCGGCAGCTGGAGACGGCGATCAACTGGGGCCGATATGCGGAGCTGTTCGACTTCGACGCCTCGCGCCGGCGGTTCATGCGCGCTGAGAAGCTGGTGCATGGGAACGAGGCGATGGCGGAGATCGACGCTTGATCGCCTTTCCAAGCTATAGCCGCGGACGGGAGACGCTGGCTCGGTCGCAGGTGCTGAAGCGCTCGTGGCCGGTTGTGTTGGATCTCGCCGTCGCGGCGATCGGACTGGCGGCGTTCTATTGCGTTGTGTTGATCGCCAAGTTCTGGGCCGGGCCGCCGAACGTGCAGATGGTGGTTTCGCTTAGCCCGGGCTCGCTCCCGCTCTATTCGTTCTACTCCGTGGTGCGGATTGGGTTCGCGTATCTCCTCAGCCTTGCGTTCGCCATCGGGTATGGCTATACAGCAGCGTATAGTCCACGCGTAGAGCCGTTCATGATTGCGGTGCTCGACATCCTGCAATCGATTCCGGTGCTGAGTTTTCTGCCCGGCGTGATGCTGGCGATGGTAGGCCTGTTCCCGACGCGGCATCTTGGCGTGGAACTGGGTGCCATCGTACTGATCTTTACCGGCGCGGTGTGGAATATGGCATTTTCCTTCTACTCGTCGCTGAAGAGCATTCCACGCGAGCTGCGAGAAGCGACGGCGATCTACCGGTTTTCGCCGTTGCAGCGGCTGGTGCAGTTGGAGCTGCCTTACGCGGCGATCGGGCTGGTGTGGAACTCCATCATGTCGGTCGCGGGCGCGTGGTTCTTCTTGATGGCCTGCGAGATGTTCCACTTCCGTTCGCGCGACTTCCGGCTGCCGGGGCTGGGGTCGTATCTACAGACCGCCGCCGATCAGGGAAATGGACGGGCCATCGCCTATGGATTGATCACGATGATCGCGATCATCGTGGCGACGGATCAGCTGATATGGCGGCCGCTGATCGCGTGGAGCGACAAGTTCAAGTTCGAGCAGGTGGAGAGCTCGAAGCGGGTGGTGTCGCCGGTGCTGCACCTGCTGACGCACTCGAACGCGCTGGCGGCGCTGCGCCGGCATACGACCGAGCCGCTGGGAGAACGGATGTATGCCGCGCTAGCTCGCCGGCGTACGGAACGAATCCACGTGAGGCCCACCATGAGTCGCGCCGGAGCGTCCTCGCAGGTGATCGCGTGGGTTGCGGTAGGCGTGGCCGCGGTGCTGGTCATCGTGCTGGCGCGGCACACGGTTGGGCTGCTGCGTCCGGTGCGGGCGGCGCAGTATGTTGAGCTGCTGAAGGGCGCGGCGGCGACGTTCGGACGGGTCAACCTGTCGCTGCTGCTGGCGGCGGCGTGGACGATTCCCGTGGGCGTGGCCATCGGCTTTCATCCGCGCCTTGCGAAGATCGCGCAGCCGCTGGCGCAGATCGCGGCCTCGGTTCCGGCGACGGCGCTGTTCCCGGTCATCCTGCTGATGCTCGTGCGGGTCGGTGGCGGGCTCGGCATCGGGTCGATCGCGCTGATGCTGCTGGGCACGCAGTGGTACATCCTGTTCAACGTGATCGCGGGCGCGCTGGCCATCCCGACGGACATGAAGGAAGTGGCGACGCTGTTCCGCTTTTCGACGTTGCAGCGATGGCAGACGGTGATCCTGCCGGGGATCTTTCCGTTCCTCATCACCGGGATGGTGACGGCGTCGGGCGGGGCGTGGAACGCGAGCATCATCGCCGAATATTTCCGGCTGAACAACCAGACACTGCGTACCGTGGGGCTGGGCGCGCAGATCAGTGCGGCGACCGAGAGCGGGGACTTCCCCGTGCTGCTACTGGGTACGGTGCTCATCTCGCTGATGGTGGTGACGACGAACCGGCTGCTGTGGCGACCAATGTTCCGGCTGGCGGAGACGAAGTACAAACTGGGCGGATGATTACGGAATTCTTCTTGTAATTCCCAAGGTGTTCATTTCATTGAACTTAAGCGATAGCTCCGTCGCAAAGTCCTCATTCCAGACTCTTTAGTCACAAAGTATTCTATTCGTTAGACTTAGCTTGCTTTAGCCGACCGCACGTCGGCCGGCATTTTAACATCTGCCTATAAGTTCAGTATACCAACCCTGTCAAGGTTTTCGGCCTCTATGCCCTGCGGTCATCGTCCAGTCATGGCCTCGATGTGAGCGGGGTAGCGGTCGCCCTCCACTTCAATCTCCGATGCGGCGGTCTCGATGCGGTGGAGATCGTCCGTGGTGAGAACGAGCTCGGCGGCTCCAAGATTTTCTTCGAGGCGGTGGAGCTTGGTGGTGCCGGGGATGGGGACGATCCAGGGCTTTTGGGCCAGGAGCCAGGCGAGGGCGATCTGGGCGGGGAGGCTTTGCGTTCGGCGGCGAGAGAGGCGAGGAGATCGACGAAGACCTGGTTGGCCTTGCGGGCCTCGGGAGTAAAGCGGGGCAGCTTGCTGCGGAAGTCGTTCGAGGAGAGTTCGGTGGTGTCGTCCATCTTGCCGGTGAGGAAGCCTTTGCCGAGCGGGCTGAAGGGAACAAAGCCAATGCCGAGCTCTTCGAGCGTGGGGATGATTTCGGTCTCGGGCTTGCGGTGCCAGAGGGAGTACTCGCTTTGGAGAGCGGCGACGGGCTGGACGGCGTGGGCGCGGCGGATGGTCTGCGCGCCTGCTTCGGACAAGCCGAAGTGCTTGACCTTGCCTTCGGCGATGAGATCTTTGACGGTACCGGCGACGTCTTCGATGGGAACGTCGGGGTCGACGCGGTGTTGATAAAAGAGGTCGATGGCGTCGATCTTGAGCCGCTTGAGGGACTCGTCGGCGACGCGCCGGATGCGGTCGGGATGGCTGTCGACGCCCTGGGTGCCGGGCTTGCCGCCGGGGGTGGTGTCCATACCGAACTTGGTGGCGATAACGACCTGGTCGCGGATCGGCGAGAGGGCCTTGCCGACGAGGATTTCGTTGGTGAAGGGGCCGTAGACTTCGGCGGTGTCGAAGAAGGTGACGCCGCGGTCGACGGCGGCGTGCATGAGGGCGATCATCTTGGTTTCGTCGTGGACGACGCCGAAGCCGAAGTTCATGCCCATGCAGCCGAGGCCAAGGGCCGAGACGTGGAGGGAGGTGCCGAGGGTGCGGTTCTGCATGGGGGGTCTCCGCTTAAGGAGATGCCTTGGGCAGTGTGCCGGTTACTTATTTCGTGGACTTGCATTCGGCGGAGCGGTTTCACACACGGGTTTGCTTTAGGAATAAGTAAAAGGAGTTATGGCGCGGCCGAAACCCACCTTAGCGACGATGAGACTGTCGCGAAGGTGGGGCACCCGACGATTTTGGGATGATCAAACGCAGATTCCTCTTGGGGAATGACAACCAGATAAGCTAAGGCGCGCTAAAAGTCGATTGGAACTGTGCGGCGTTCAATGCTCGATTGGCGGGCGAGTTCGAGGAGGCGGACGACGCGGAAGCCTTGTTCGGGGGGGACGCCGAGGGCGACGGTGCCGAGGATGGCGTCGCGGACGTTTGCGTAGAAGAGGCGGTAGTCGCCGGGTTCGGTCTCGACTTGGGTGTGGGTGAGCGTGCCGGGTTGGGCGGGGTCGGGCGCGAGAGTGAGGGTGCCCCAGGCGGAGGCGGGTTCGGGGAGCCAGTTGCCTTGGCCGACGGGCGGAACGGTGGCTCCGGCG
>CBDIBU010000002.1:0-9433 GCA_965277125.1 Acidobacteriaceae bacterium
GCGCGGCTCTTCGCGCAGCGCAACGCGAAGCGCAAAGAGCCGGGCGAGCAGTCGCGGCGGGGCTTCTGCGCGGGGCAGCCGCAAACAATCCGCTTCATCCGCGCACGCGAAGCCCTCGCGCGCGGCAAGCTCACGCACACGCGCTGTCCCAACAAAGAAACGCAAAGCTGCGCGATAAGCTTCACCTGCGAAAACAATCCTTGCCATCCCTGGCTAAGAGATGCACTCTATTGCTAGAATCCGTGCGCGTCGTACTGCGCATCTTCATTTGCATCAGACTTAATATCTGCCGCAAGATATGCGGAACGGACATGCTCAGGGGATAACGATGACGATGTTTGACGGTGCGGATGAACGGAACGGACATAGCCTCTACGCGGCGGAAGCGAATGACGACAACCTAGCGATGAAGACCGCCGGGCACGATGACGACGAAGAGGAAGAAGAAGTCACACTGCCTTCCGGCTCCGAGGCAGACCTCGACGACGAAGAGGTCGACGATCTGGAGGAAGACGATGACGAGATGGCGCTCGAAGGCGATCTAGATTCCGACATCGATCGAGACGACGTGAGGCATCCGCATAGCGAGGAGGCCAAACTGAAGGCTGCGCCACCATCGCCGGGCGACATCTACACGCCCGCGACCCGGCTCTCGCAGAAGCCCACCCGCATGGACAAGACAAGCGCGGACGATGATGAGGATGGCGACGAGATCGACCTTGACGCGGAAGAATCGACTCTCCTCGAAGACATAGACGAAAGCGTTTCCTCGGCCAAACCGGCAAAGAAGACACCGGCAAAAAAAGTGCCCGCTAAGAAGGCCCCCGCCAAGAAAGCTGCGGCCAAAAAGATTCCCGCCAAGAAAGTACCCGCGAAGAAGAGCGTGGCGACTAAAAGTGCGGCAAAGAAGGGGACCGCCAAATCCATCCAGGCGACCGCCGCACAAAAGAAGTCCCCGGCTAGTCGTGGCGGAAAGACTGCTTCCAAGAATGCCTCCAGCAGCAAGACCGCTGGAAGCAGCACAAAATCCAAATCGAGAGGTACTACCTTGGCAACAACGAAAGCGGCAGCGAAGAAGTCCAGCCCTGTAAAGAAAGCTCCCGCCACCAAAGCTCCCGCCAAGAAGGCGGCGGCCAAGAAGACGGCCGCAAAACCGGTCGCAGCAAAGCCTGCCCTGAAAAAGGTCGCGGCTAAAGCAGCACCGGCAAAGAAAGCAGCTGCGAAGCCCGCCGCCAAGAAGTCCGCCTCGAAGAAAACCGCCGTCGCTCCCAAGACCGTGCCCAAGACAGCAGCCAAGAAGACAGCGGCTAAGCCCGCTGCCAAGGCAAAAGCGAAAAAAGCCACATCCAAGAAGAAGTAGACTTCGAGCGCCCCGCGACCTCGAATCGAGACGCGGGGCACTCAACTTAGCTCTTCGGTGCCGCCGCAATCGCCGCCAATACCTCTTCGCTGTGCGTGTTGGGGTCGACCTTCGTCCACTCCTTGATAATCTTGCCTGAAGGATCGATCAGGAACGTGTCGCGATCCGCGTACTCCCCCGCCGAGATATGCACTCCATAGGCGTCGACCACTTTATGCGCCGGGTCGGCCAGTAGCTTGAAGGTCAGGCTCTCTTGCGTGCAGAAGCTTTTATGGCTATCTGCCGTATCCAGACTCACACCCAGAACGACCGCGTTGACCGCCTTATACTTTGCAAGATCGCGCTGGAAGTTATGCGCCTCGATCGTGCATCCCTTCGTCTTGTCCTTCGGATAAAAGTACAGCACAACAAACTTACCCTTATAGTCGGCCAGACTCACCGGCGTGTTGTCTTGCGAAGGTAGCGTGAAACCCGGTGCCGCCGTCCCCGGCTGCACCATATCGGCCGCCCACGCACCCATCGTAATCGCGCTGGCCGCAGCCATCAAAGCCATCATCCGTACCGTTCGAGTCATGCAGAATCTCCCTTGGAGTTGAGCCGAAGCTGAAGCCCTCTCGTAGCCCATACTATTCGCTCTGGTGCCGTTCTTGTTGATCGCATCGCATCGTGGCTACGTACGCGCTACTCCGCTACCACCGAAATCCCCGCCACTTCAGCCGCCGCTACGATTCCTTCGCGATCGAAGAGCAGCGTCCGCCCCGCCTCCACACACAGGCACGTCGCGCCCGCCGTGCGCATTGCTTCAATCGTCGCCACGCCCGCCACGGGCACATCGAAGCGCATATCTTGATTCGGCTTCGCCACCTTCACTACGGTCAAAGCACGCGACAGCACCCCCTCTTCCTCGCTCGCCATCCGCATCAGCGCACCCGCGCGCAGGATCGTTGCGTCCGTCCCTTCCATCGCTTCTACCGCTACACACGCTCCCGCCGCGATCACCACCGTCTGCCCCAGGTCGAAACCCGCAATCCCTCGCGCCACGGTCCGCCCATACGCAATATCCCGCCGCTCGTCCTCCGTCGGCGCACGCCGCGTCAACACGCCCGCCACCGCCAGCAGCGGCTCCAGATACGCCGTCGACGATACCAGCTCGATCCCCTCATCGCCCAGAACCTTCGCCACCGCGCCTAGCAGCATATCCGTCGACCGCGTCCGCAGACTCAGCAGCAGCTTCGCCAGCCGCCAGTCCGGCCGGATGCTCGAAAATATCTGCTTGTGCCGCACCTGTCCCGCCATCACCGCCCGCGTAACCCCCTCGGCATGGAAGGTCTCGATCAGCCGCGACAGCTCCCCCAGCGACATCCAGTGCACCCGCACCTCAGGGTCTGCCGCCGCCCGCGCGTCCATCTCCGGATCAGTCTCTTCCTTGATGGCCGCGACGACCACGTTCAATCCATGCGCCCGCGCAGCCTCCAGCAGCAGAAACGGAAACCGCCCATTACCCGCGATCAGGCCCAGCTTAGGCGACATCGGACAGCTTTGGCGGAAACCAGCGATTGATGCTCTCGAAGCTGTTCACCGTCTTCAACAACTTCGGGTTGCGAGCTGACATCTTGCTGACGGGAATCGACAGTTGCCCATTGGAGGTGTCTGGACGGCCTTCCAATAGATCGACGGGAAACAGCCCGTTGTAAATCTCGGTAAATCCGGTTTCGTTCAGCTTAAGTCCTATGAGGATGTCGGCATGTTCCGCCTTGCGCCGGCTGGACCACCGCACGCCGAACGATCTACCGTTCGCCCCTGTGAGCTTGATTTGCACGGAACGATGATCTTGAGTGTAAGCATCGATCTGTGGCGTACTTACGGGCTGTAGCTTCAGGTCGTAGATGTATTCGGCCACCACCTCGCCGATGCTGCCCACCAAATGTCCGTCCGGTGTAAATGGCCGCCCCTCAAAGAGCTCGTTGAGACGTTGCGTTGTCTTGATCAAATCGCCGATAAGCGCCGGAACTTCTTCAAAACGAGATGGCTGTCGTCTTGGAACCTTCAACAACGTGCGAACCGAAATGTCTTCATCCAACTCCGGCCAGTGGATGCCATCGCCGCGTCCGATGATCCGCCAGTTGTTCCGCTGACTGGACGTCCCCCGCAAGAGACGCGGAAAGCGCTCCACCGGCGTGGAAAGTTGCAATCCGCCATTGAAACTCACCGTAAGCAGCCGCTCATCGACATGAACCGCCGTCGGTATAAGGTCATCGCTGATCAGCGAAGAAGTCATGCCAAGCCTCCAGAAGCAAGTCGATGTGAGCGGCAGGATGCGCTCGATCGCGCGGAGCTCACCAGACCTGAACCCATCATTCCACGTCTGCTCGATCGGCGTCAGCCAATATTTGGCTCGCCTCTCCGCAGCTTCAATATGGACATGAGGAGGCTCCTCGCCTTCCTCCGCGTAGAAGAAGACTCGATATGCTCCAACACGGAGCACCGTAGGCATCGTTACTTGATAATCCCGCGCCGGCTGCTTGCGATAAACTCAGCCAGATACGCCACGTGATCCCCGATCGCCGCGCCCTCCACTAGCTCCTCCCGAATCGCCGCGAGAGCCTGCGTCGTGTTCCTCTTCGAGCCCAGCAGCAAGCGATACGCCGAGCGCAGCCGCTTGATCTCCTCCGGCGTAAACCCACGTCGCTCGAGACCGACCTTGTTCAGCCCATAGGCATGATTGTTGCGCTCGACCGATGTCAGCGAATACGGCAGCACGTCCTGCGTGATCGTCGTGCCGCCGCCGATATACGCATACCGCCCTATACGGCAGAACTGATGAACCGGACACAGCGCCCCCACGACGGCATAATCCTCCACCGTCACATGCCCCGCTAGCGTGGCCGAGTTCGCCAGGATGCACCCATTCCCGATGTGCGAGTCGTGCCCTATGTGCGTATACGCCATAATCAGGCAGTCGTCCCCGACCCGCGTCACCCCGCCGCCGCCCGCCGTGCCCCGCGAGATCGTCACATACTCCCGAAACGTGTTGCCCGCGCCGATCTCCAGCCGCGTCGGCTCGCCCGCATACTTCAGGTCCTGCGGCGCAATCCCCAGGCACGCGAACGAGAACACCTTGTTCCCGCAGCCTAGAGTCGTATGCCCATCAAGCACGACGTGCGACACCAACTCGCACCCTTCGCCAAGCACCACGTTTGCGCCCACTGTGCAGTAAGGCCCCACCGTGCAGCTCGTCGGCACCACCGCTCCCGGCGCCACAATCGCGGTGGGATGGACGCTCACTCCGCCGGTGCCTCGGCCACAGGCACAGCCTTCTTCACCGCACGCGAGGTCAGCGCGCACATCACCGTCGCCTCGCACGCGATCTTGCCGTCCACCGTCGCCACGCCCCGCATCTTCACAGCGGAAGACCGCCAGTTCAAGACCGTGACTTCGATTCGCAGTTGATCTCCCGGCACCACGGGCCGCCGGAACTTCGCTCCGTCGATGGACGTAAACACCATCAGCTTGTCGTCCCGGTCGGTGTACTCGGTCAGCAGCAGCGCCCCACCCGCCTGGGCGATCGCCTCCACCATCAACACTCCCGGCATGATCGGAAATCCGGGAAAGTGCCCCTGAAAAAAAGGCTCGTTGATCGTCACATTCTTCAACGCGACGATTCGCGTCCGTGGCTCCGCCTCTACAATCCGGTCGATCAGCAGGAAGGGATAGCGATGCGGCAGCACCGCCATGATCTCGTTGATGTCCATCGTCCTGGCAGTAGCTGCGCTCAAATCCGTCTCACTCATCGCAACCCGAGTATAAACGTCGCGCCCTCAGACCAGGTTGTGAACCCTCTTCACAGGCACATCGGGGTTGAACAACTCCGGCCCCATCGGCTTGCCGTATTCCACCTTCTTGATAAAGAGTTGCGCGACCATATCCCCGTTGTGGTAAAGCGTGATCGAAAGAGGGGTAGGCAATCCCTGGACCGTGTGATAGTCCTCGTACTCCTCGACATCCTCGTCGTGGTCCTTGAACGTCTCATTGCGCCACTCAAACGTCCGCCGCAATGGCAGGTGCGTCGTGACATCCAGTTCGATCGTCACCGCATCGTTGTTCGCGCCGAGCACCGTCACCTTGTCGGCCATTCGCCGCTCGACCATCGACGTTCCCTCGGCGAGCACGATCACTCCCGGCTGCTTCAGCCAGGTGCGGATCACCTCTTCGATGGTATGGCTCTCTCGCCGCAGCCCTTCGTCCACCTGGAGCTTGGGCAGCGTAGTCTTCCCCTTGTACGTCACCTCATAGCCGGCTTCGCGCGTCCAGATGTGCACCACCTCGCGCTTCTTGGTGTACTCGATCCGCTCCACATCCGGCCGCCCGTCGATCGGGAACTGCCGAAAGCTCCAGAAGTCCACCACGCTGCCCGTCGGCGCGCCACGAAAGAAGCTCGCCGTATGCCCCTCGCGGTACATCGTCGTCCGGTTCAGCCACAGCGAACCACCCAGCGCCGTCACCATCTGGTCCAGCAAGATGCGCCCACGCTCCTCCGGTGTTGTGCCCGCCGTCTGCACCGGTGCGGCGCTCGGAATATCCGTCGCCTGCGCCCAGACCGCCGTTGACATGGTCAATACACAACTCAGCAGCAAACCCTTCACCAAGACAGGCCCCTCATCCCACCAACACCGCGCCACCGTTCACGTTGAACACCTCGCCCGAAACAAACCCCGCCAGCGGCGTACACAGAAACAAAATTGGCCCAGCAATTTCCTCGACCGCTCCGGCGCGGCCCAGCGGGATCGCCACCATCACCTTCTTGGACGTCTGCGGATCGTCCAGGGCAGCCGCCGACATCTCCGTCCGCACCCAGCCGGGAGCCACGCAGTTGCACAGTATCCCCTCCGCCGCGAGCTCGCTCGACAAGCTTTTAGTGAGACTAACCAACGCCCCCTTGCTCGCCGCATAGTCCGCATGGAACGCCTCGCCCCGCTGCGCCGCCGTCGACGCCACCAGCACGATATGCCCCTTCGCACCGGTCCCCGGTGCCTCCTGCGCCTTCATCTGCGTCACGCCCGCCTGTACCAGCCCAAACACGCTATCCAAATTGATCCCCATCGTCGAGCGCCATTGCTCTGCCGTCATCTCCGCGATCGGCTGATCGTGCGACGGCCACACCCCATGGTTTACCACCAAGCAATCCAGCCGCCCAAACTCCGCCACCGCCGCCGCGATCAACGCTTGCCCCTCCTCCATAGTAGCCAGCTCCCGCCGCACCGCGCGGCACGCCTCCATCCCGCCACACTCCCGGACCAGCGCCGCCGCTTGCTCCTCAGCAGCTCGATAGCTAAAGACAACCCTTGCTCCCGCCGCGCAAAACAGCCGCACCGTCGCCGCGCCAATCCCCCGCGACCCACCCGTAATCAGCGCCACGCGTCCCGCCAGCGACAGCGCCACTCCGCCCTCAGAAACCATGCTGCCATCATAGCCGGAGAGCCGTGTTCTCTCCTGAACGGGAAAGCTCTACGTATGTCGGCGTACTCTATCCTCATCATGCGCATCGCAATCCTGATCGTCCGTATTCTGCTTGGCCTTATCTTCGTCGTCTTCGGATTCAACGGCTTTCTCCACTTCATCCCGCAGCCGCCGTTTCCGCCGGGTGACGCCAGTACCTTCGCCACCATCATGGCCGCGCATGGATGGATGGGCTTCGTCTCCTTTCTTCAAATCGTCGGCGGGCTTCTGCTCCTGGCCGGTCGATACGTTCCCCTTGGCCTTGTCGTTCTTGGGCCGATCGTTGTCAACATTCTTCTATTCCATCTTCTGCTGCTGGGCGGAAGCGGTGTGGGCGCGGGCCTTGCCTGCGCGCTGTTTGAGATCTTCCTGATCTACGCCTACCGTCGCTCGTTCCGCGGCCTCTTCGACGCTCACCCAGAGATTGCCTGACGCGGCACCCCGTTTCACCGAGCGGCCCACAGGCATCCACTCGCGCGGAGTCACCCTTCTGTAGTACCTTGGGTGCCGCACAACGTATCGCTCCACGAGGCCCCATGAACCCGACCCGCCGCCAGTTCCTCCAGACCGCACCCGCCGCTCTGCTCGCCGCTTCGGCACTCCCCAAGGCCTTCGCCGCCCCCGCGCCACTGCCCCTCGGCCTCCAGCTCTACTCCGTCCGCGACCTCCTCCCCAAGGACTACCAGGGCACCCTCAACCAGATCGCCGCCCTTGGTTACCGCGAGGTCGAGGCCGCCGGCTTCTACAACCACACCGCCGCCGAGGTGAAGCAAGCCATGACCACCGCCGGCCTGCGCTGCGTCAGCTCCCACTACTCCTACGCCGCGCTCGCCCCCAAGCTCGACGAGACCATCGCCTTCTGCCGCCAACTCGGCGTCGAGTACATCATCTGCGCCTCGCCCGGCTTCCGCGATCCCGCAAGCGCCGCCGCCAAGTCCCACGCCCCCACCATGGACGACTGGCGCTGGAACGCCGAGCAGTTCAACCGTATCGGCAAGATCGTCAAGGCCGCCGGCATGCGCTTCGGCTACCACAACCATGTGGCCGAGTTCCACGCCCTCGACGGCGTCACCCCCTACGACGAACTCCTCAAGCTCACCGACCCCGCCCTCGTCACCTTCGAGATGGACTGCGGCTGGGTCACCGTCGGCGGCGGCGACGCCATCGGCTACCTCAAGCGCTTCCCCACGCGCGTCTCCATGCTCCACATCAAGGACTTCAAGGCCGCCCCCGGCCCCATCACCTCCACCGCCGAGGCCCCCGAAGCCGCCGAACTCGGACGCGGCACCGTCGACTTCCACACCCTCCTCGCCGCCGCCGACCGGGGCCAAATCAAACACTTCTTCGTCGAGCAGGAACACTTCGCCATCCCTCCCTTCGAAGCCCTCAAAATCGACGCCGACTACATGCGCAGCCTTCACTTCTAGCTACACCGGCAGTTCAATAACCAGCCCGAGCGTACGTGCTACCATTTCGCGGATGCTAAAGAGATGGGGCGCTTGTCTCGTGGTGGTTGCGTCGGCATCATTGGCCGTTTGCTTAAGCTGTCAGATTGTTCAAAGGCAGATCCACGCAAGCAATGCGGGACACCGCTTGCACATGACGTTGTACCCAGCAAAAGCAGGACATCAGGCTCAATCTAAGGGAACGGTAGTATTTGAAAGCGGATTGGGCGGCGGTGAAGCCAACTGGATGCCGGTGATTCGGCGACTGCCCAAGGGCGTCTCGGCCATCACGTATGAACGACCAGGGATGAATGGCTCTGAGCCGGATGGCATGCCGCCTTCGCCGGAACACATTGCGACCGTGCTGCACATCGCGCTTGCTCATGTAGCTCCGCCGCCTTATGTGCTTGTTGGCCACTCTTGGGGAGGTCCGCTGGTGCGGGCTTTCGCCGGCTTATTCCCGAACGATATCTCTGGTATGGTGCTGGTAGATCCCACCGACTTCGGCGAAGATGCTCTCGGCAGAAGGCGCTACATCTACGAACCGCTAGGTCATGGAGAAGACGGTGATGCCATCCGCGCCGCTGTGGACGCCTTCTATACACAGCAGGCGGGGCACTTCGACCCTGCCGTTGAAGCCGAGATCGCGATGTCCAGCGAGGAACGTAAATCTGACTTCAGCGACCTGAAAGCTCTGCCCATGCCGGCGGTCTCCCTCGCCATCATCGCCACGACCCGCTACCCGTTCACCAATGATCCAGAGCTTCCCGTACCGTACAATCAGGCACAATACCAGAAACTGATGCTGGACTACCGGCTCCTGTCGTTGGGTCGCTTCGCCCGGTCCGTTCGCGACGGAACTCTTGTTACCACGGCCCGAAGCGGTCACTACGTTCAGCGCGATGAACCCGAACTCGTTGCATGGGCGATCAGGCGTGTTCTTCAGCCGGGTGCCCCATCTTCGCGACGGTCTCATCGTCGCTAAGGTGGGTGCCCCACAGCAGCCAGTCACTCCCGCCCTCTTGTTTGTCATTCCCAAAGGCAATCCGCTTCTCGCCTTGATTCTTGTCAAGCCCCTCCCCCAAAAATACTTCGCATCTCCCTCATCCCAAACCACATAAACTTCCTCGAC
>CBDIBU010000003.1:0-22348 GCA_965277125.1 Acidobacteriaceae bacterium
AAGGGCGGGATCGCCGAGCAGGAGTCGCCGATTCACGTGTCCAACGTGATGCTGGTCGATGCGGACGGGAAGCCGACGCGCATCGGGGCACGGATCGAGGACGGCAAGAAGCTGCGCATTGCCAAGACCACCGGGGCGGTCATCGCGGACGCCAAGAGGTAGCGCTACCCCGCGGGAATGCCGCGGGGACGAAGGCGCGGGCACAAATCGACCGACATGAACAACGGATCGAGCGACACGAATAACGGAGTACCCCACGCAACGGAAGGGCGAAGCACAGCCTGAACCGAGGACCGTGGAGAAAGAAGAGATGGACGATGGCCTCACGATTTAGAGAGAAGTACCAGAACGAGATCAAGGGCGCGCTGGCCAAGGAGCTCGGCATCAGCAACGTGATGGCGATCCCGAAGATCGAAAAGATTGTGATCAACATGGGCCTGGGCGAGGCGACGCAGAACGTCAAGATCATGGACCCGCTGGTGGCCGATCTGGCGTCGATCGCCGGGCAAAAGCCGGTGATTACCAAGGCCAAGAAGTCGATCGCGGCGTTCAAGCTGCGCGAGGGCATGCCGATCGGCGCGATGGTGACGCTGCGCGGCGACGCGATGTTTGAGTTTCTCGACCGCTTGATCTCGATCGCGCTGCCGCGTGTGCGGGATTTTCGCGGTGTATCGAGCAAGAGCTTTGACGGCCGCGGCAACTACACGCTGGGGCTGCGCGATCAGCTGATCTTTGCCGAGATCGACTATGCCAAGGTGGACAAGACCAAGGGCATGAACGTGACGATCGTGACCACGGCCAAGGACGACAATGGAGCGCGCGCGCTGCTGCGCGGCTTCGGAATGCCCTTCCGGCAAGGCACGTAGCGGCGGATTGTGCGCGAGCTTGCGTTCGGGCAAGCCGAAGTCGAGCTGATGTGGAGCGCCAGCCCGTGATAGGCGGCGCAGGGAAGTTCAGATAGGATAGAAAGAGCAATTATGGCAACTACCGCAAAACGAGTCAAAGATGCACGCAAGCCGAAGTTCAAGTCCCGCCAGCACAACCGGTGCCAGCTGTGCGGCCGACCGCGCGCGTTTCTGCGCAAGTTCGGTATCTGCCGGCTGTGCTTCCGCGGCCTCGCGCTTAGGGGTGAGATCCCGGGTGTGGTGAAGTCAAGCTGGTAGAGCTTCAGCCGATCCACAACGGCGGGCCGGTCGATTTTGATCGATAGGCTTGCGCAAGACCAACCTGTAACCCCTCAGATTCGAGTTCCCGCGCGGCCCGCGTGGGAAGACCCTGTCCGAGGTGAACGTCCGCTGAACCGCTTCCGAGCGTGCCGACCAGCAGAGTCCTGTTCGGTGCGGCTTGTGGAGTGAAGGAGATCCGATGAACCTTACCGACCCCGTGGCCGATTTTCTGACCCGTATTCGCAACTCCATCCGCGCCCGCCATCAGAAGCTGGACGTTCCGGCTTCGAAGCTGAAGGCGGAGATCGCGCGCATTTTGCGGGATGAGGGGTATATCGCGAACTATAAGCCTGTCGAAGAGGACGGGCAGCGGCTGCTGCGCGTGTATTTGAAGTACGGACCGAACAACGAGGCCGTGATCCGCGATCTGCAGCGGGTGTCGAAGCCGGGCTGCCGGGTATACCTGGGGCGCGATCAGATTCGTCGGGTGCAGGGCGGCCTGGGGATCTCGATCATGACCACGCCCAAGGGCGTGATGACCGGCCGGCAGGCGCGGCGCGAGGGCGTCGGCGGCGAGATTCTGTGCGAGGTTTGGTAGGCCAGATGTTGTAGGCGAGCAGGTAGGGTTTGACCGGCAGAGACTGCCGGAGGCTGCAGTGGAACGGGACGGAAGCTACCGATCGAGGTAGTTGGCTCCGCGACTCGCAAGCCAGGAAGGGTAACAGACGATGTCACGTATTGGACGAATGCCGATTCCGATGCCGGCCGGTGTGAAGTACACGGTGGCGGGCAACACGGTGCACGTGGAGGGCCCGAAGGGCAAGGTCGACGCGCTGCTGCCGACCGGGATCACGTTGGTGGAGCGCGAGGGCAAGCTCCACGCGGAGCGCGAGAACGATGCGCAGGCGGCGATTCACGGGCTGGCGCGCGCGCTGGTCTTCAATGCGGTCGAGGGCGTCACGAATGGCTGGAAGAAGGAGCTGGACGTGGTCGGCATCGGGTATCGCGTGGAGATGAAGGGCAAGGGCCTGGTGGTCTTCACGCTCGGCTATTCGCACCCGATTGAGTTCCCGCTGCCGATGGGCATCGAGGTGGCGATCGATCCGAAGCAGACGCATGTAACGGTTTCGGGCATTGATCGGCAAAAGGTAGGGCAGGTTGCGGCGGATATGCGATCGTTGCGCAAGCCCGACCCGTACAAGAATAAGGGCGTGCGGTATTCCGACGAGAAGCTGAAGAAGAAGGTCGGCAAGACGGGCGCGAAGTAAGACGTAGATTGAGGGCCTTGGCTTCACGCGATGCGGAGCAGGGCGACACACCGAACGTCCGCAGGATCTGTGGACGCCATTAGGAAGGAATAGGGACGGCTATGATCGAACCGCGTCAGCGAAATGTTATCCGGCAAAGGGTGCACAACCGCATTCGCGCCAAGATCACCGGGACGGCCGCGCGGCCGCGCCTGAATGTGTACCGCTCGCTCAATCACATCTACACGCAGCTGATCGACGACGCCACGGGCACGACGATTGTGTCGGCGTCAACGATGGCGAAGAAGGGTGAAAGCAAGTCGACCGGCGGGAACGTCGCGGCGGCGGTCGAGGTGGGCCGGCGCATCGCCGAGCGGGCCAAGGAGAAGGGGATCACGCGGGTGGTCTTCGATCGCGGCGGCTATCTGTACCACGGACGGGTGAAGGCGGTCGCGGATGCCGCGCGCGAAGCCGGTCTTGAGTTTTAGCAGAGCGGGTCTCGAGTTCTAACGCGTGTCCCGCCCGGCAGGCGCCGCGGGAAGAAGGAAGTGCAGGAACGTTATGGCGATGAATAAGAAGAGGATCGACGCAAACCGTCTGAACCTGAAGGATCAGGTGGTGTCGATCAACCGCGTGACCAAGGTGGTCAAGGGCGGCAAGAACATGAGCTTTGCGGCGCTGGTGGTGATCGGCGATCCGGCGGAGGGCGTGGTGGGCTACGGCTCGGGCAAGGCCAAGGAGGTGCCGCAGGCGATTCGCAAGGGCATTGAGGCGGCCAAGAAGAATCTGCTCAAGGTGAACCTGACCGACACAACGATTCCGCACCAGGTGTTGGGTCACTTCGGCGCCGGGCAGGTAATGCTGAAGCCGGCGGCCGAGGGCACGGGCGTGATCGCGGGAGGTACGGTGCGCGCGGTGATGACGTCGGTCGGGGTGCAGAATGTGCTGACCAAGTCGCTTGGCTCGGCCAATCCGCACAACGTGGTGAAGGCGACCTTTGACGCGTTGGCGCAGCTGCGTGATCGGGCCGAGGTTGCGGCGCTGCGCGGCAAGAACGAGAACGAGCTCTAGCGCAGCGGCTGGAGGGTCGTAGGAGTTTAGCCCGATCGTGCCGGAGGGATGGCCGACGGGAGCAGGCACGGAGAGTGTGTGATGGCAGCTGAGGGCAAGATCAGGATCCAGTACTACCGTTCGCAGATCTGCACGCCGGTGAAGCACAAGCTGGTGGTCAAAGGGCTGGGCTTTACGCGGCTGCAGCAGGTGGTGGAGCGCGAGGACACGCCGTCCGTCCGCGGGATGGTGAACAAGATTCCGCACCTGGTGCGGATCCTCGAGGCGTAGCGCGCGCGTTTTGCGCGTGGCCGGCCGGCAGGTGTGGCGGTCTGAAGGAAAGACAGGCGAGTCGGCGGGGAGACCCTGCCGGCGTTGAGCGAGGAAGAAGACAATGGCACTGAATCTATCGAATCTGCGGGCGCCGAAAAAGGCGAATGAGAAAAAGAAGCGCGTGGGCCGCGGTATGGGCTCGGGCATGGGCAAGACCTCGACCCGCGGCCACAAGGGCCAGGGAAGCCGATCGGGCTCAAGCCTAATGCGCGGCTTTGAGGGCGGCCAGATGCCGCTGCACCGGCGTCTGCCGAAGCGCGGCTTCACCAACATCTTTCGCGTGGAGTACACGGTGGTGGGACTCGATCGATTGGCCGAGATCCATGCGGCGTCGAATGAGACCGAGTTTTCGCTCGAGAAGATTGTGGATCTGGGGCTTCTGCGCAAGCGCAACGGTTTGATCAAGGTGCTGAACAACGGCGAGATCGGGGCGGCGATCACGGTGCACGCGCACAAGTTTTCGAAGACCGCCAAAGAGGCGATCGAGCGCGCGGGCGGCCGGGCGGTGGTGATCGGCGAGACCGCCGCGGCAGCACCGGAAGCCCAGGGACCCGAGGCGTAGGCAGGGTCCTGCGATTGGCAGGTCGATTCGGCGGCATCCGCCGCCGGTCGCCGCCCAAACGGCGTGGGCTTCTGGCAGGATTACGAACCGAGAGCTGTACTGAGAAAGCGACCGATGCTCGACAAGTTTGCCAATATCTTTCGCATCCCTGACCTGCGCCGGCGGGTGCTGTTCACGCTGGGTCTGCTGGCGGTGTATCGCCTGGGATCGCACATTCCGACGCCGGGCATTAACGCTGACATGCTGGCGCGCTTCTTCAACCAGAACTCCGGCTCGGCGCTGGGGCTGGTGGATCTGTTTTCGGGCGGCAATCTTCGTCGCCTGACGATCTTTGCGCTGGGCATTATGCCGTATATCACAGCGTCGATCTTCTTTCAGCTGCTGACGGTGATCTATGAGCCGCTGGCGAAGCTGCAGAAGGAGGGCGAGCTGGGGCGGCGCAAGATCAGTCAGTGGACGCGCTATGTGACGATTCTGCTGGCGATCGTGCAGTCCTTTGCGATCAGCCTGACGTTGACCGGGACCTCGACCGGCTCGCCGATGGTGACGATGTCGCGCCTGGCGTTTATCCCGATGTGCGTGCTGACGCTGACGACGGGCACGGCGTTCATCATGTGGTTGGGCGAGCAGATCACCGAGCGGGGGATCGGCAACGGGATGAGCCTGCTGATCTTTACCGGCATTGTGGTGGGTCTGCCGCGCGGCGTCGCGGAGCTTTACGACAAGGTGAAGACCAATGCGTGGGGTGCGTTTACGCCGGTTGCGGTGCTGCTGCTGATCGCCGGCATGGTCGCCGTGGTGGCGTTTATTGTGTACGTGGAGCGTTCTGAACGCAGGATTCCGGTCCAGTCGGCGAAGCGGATTGTGGGCCAACGCACGATCGCGGCGCAGAGCTCGTTTCTGCCGCTCAAGGTGAACTCGGGCTCGGTGATGCCGATCATCTTTGCGAGCTCGATTTTGTCGGCGCCTCTCTTGTTCGCGAATGTGAACTTGTTCGGCGGCCCGCTTAAGGACAATCGGTGGATGGGGCCGATCTTCTCGGCGCTCTCGCCGGGCGAGCCGCTTTATGTGCTGCTGTACATGGTGGCCATCGTCTTTTTCGCGTACTTCTACATCTCGATCGTGTTTCGGCCGGACGACATCGCCGACAACATGCGCAAGTACGGCAGCTTCATTCCGGGCATCCGGCCGGGCAGGCGAACCGCCGACTTTATCAACGATGTGCTGAGCCGGCTGACGCTGGTCGGTGCGATCTACCTGATCATTATTTTTCTGATTCCGCAGTTCCTGATCAGCGGCGTTCACTTCAATCACCTGCCGTGGGTGGGGTCGTTTTTTGACCGACTGCCGACCTGGGTGACGAACGGTCTGGGGGTGAACTTTTACTTCGGCGGCACCAGCCTGCTGATTGTGGTGGGCGTGGCGATGGACACGGTGCAGCAGATTGAGTCGCAGCTGGTGATGCGTCACTACGAGGGCTTCGCGCCGAAGTCGGGCCGGATTCGCGGACGCCGGAGCTGGTAAGTGACGGCGATCGGTGGGTGCTGCCGGAGGATCGGCGAGGGCAGTCGGCAGAGAACAGCAGTTTTGAGGGTGTCTTGACAGTCGAGGGAGCGCAGTTGGCGCAGCAGCGGGGGGCAAAAGTCAGTTTTCATCCCGGGCCGGTGCTTATGCTGGGCGCGCCCGGTGTGGGGAAGGGAACGCAGGCGCAGCTGCTGATGCGTGCCTTCGGTGTGCCGCAGGTGTCGACCGGCGACCTGCTGCGGCAGCACGTGAAGGACGGCACGGCGCTCGGGCACAGGGCGAAGCGGCTGATGGACGACGGGCTGCTGGTTCCGGACGAGATCGTGAACGGCATGGTGGCCGAGCGGCTGGCGCGGCCGGACGCGGCGGCCGGATATGTGCTGGACGGATTTCCGCGAACGTCGGCGCAGGCGGACTGGCTGGACGCCGAGCTCGCCGGCCAGGGTGGGCCGGCGCTGATCGCGGTGGAGATCACGGTTCCGCGTGAGGAGCTCGTGCACCGCATCACGGGCCGGCGGACCTGCTCGGTGTGCCAACACATTTACAACGTCTTTTCTAACCCACCGCGGATTCCGAACGTCTGCGATCTTGATGGATCGCCGCTGGTGCAACGCAGTGACGACACGGCGGAGGCGTTTGACCGGCGCATGGTGGAGCACAGGGAGAAGACAGGGGCGGTGAGCGACCACTATCGCGCGATCGGTCGGTTTCGCGAGATCTCGGGGCTGGGCGCGCTCGAGGCGGTCGAGGAGCGGATCGTCGACGCGCTGCGGGCGATGCGGGCAGTGAGCCCTGCCATGAATGTGAGCTAGACGATGGCGATCCAGATCAAGACGGCTGGGGAGATCGAGCGGATGCGCGCGTCCGGGCGCATCCTGCGGCAGGTGCACGAGGCGATCGCGCCGGTGGTGCGGCCGGGAGCGACGACGATGGATCTGGAGCGCGCGGCGATGCAGAAGATTGAGGAGCTGGGGGTGACGGCGGCGTTCAAGGGCTATCACGGGTACCCGGCGGCGCTCTGCACCTCGATCAACGAGGAGGTGGTCCACGGGATCCCAAATGAGGCGCGAACGATGCGCGAGGGCGATGTCGTCTCGGTGGACTGCGGCGTGATCTTTGAGGGTTTTTACTCAGATGCGGCGGTGACCTATGCGGTGGGCGCGGTGAATGAGCGGACGGAGCGTCTGCTGCGGACGACCGAGCGGTCGCTGGCGGCGGGGATTGAGGCGGCGCGGATCGGCAATCGGCTGGGTGATATCTCGGCCGCGGTGCAGACGGTGTGCGAGCGGGAGGGGTTCGGCGTGGTGCGGGACTTTGTCGGGCACGGGATCGGGCGGGCGATGCATGAGGACCCACAGGTGCCGAACTTCGGTGCCGCGGGTCGGGGACCGCGGCTGAAGGCGGGGATGGTGCTGGCGATCGAGCCGATGGTGAACGCGGGTGGACCGGAGGTGCGGGTGCTGAAGGATGGATGGACGGCGGTGACGGTCGACGGGAGCTATTCGGCTCACTTTGAGCACACGGTGGCGATTACGCGCGAGGGGCCGCAGATCTTGACGCTTTGAGGCCCGGAGGATGGATGGTTCTTCGCTGCCGCGAGTTGGACGATTCAGCATTCCGGGGTATGATGGGAGATGCGATCACGCGTGCCCAGCGCGCAGGGAGTCGCCTGAGGAGTTTGTTTGTCGAAAGAAGATGCTATTGAGGTGATGGCTACGGTCATCGAGACGTTGCCGAATGCGCTGTTCAAGGTGGAGCTTGAGAACAAGCACCAAGCTCTGGCTCACGTCTCCGGTCGTATGCGCAAGAACTTTATCCGCATTCTTCCCGGCGACCGTGTGGCGATTGAGCTGAGCCCCTACGATCTGAATCGTGGGCGCATCGTGTACCGCTACAAATAATAGTTTCACCGGCTGTCGTGATGGCGGCAAGTAATGAGGCGGGCGGTCTCCTGGATGGCAGGAGGCGGCTGAGCGTGAAGGGGAGAGTATGAAGGTTCGTGCATCAGTGAAGAAGATCTGCGACAAGTGCAAGGTGATTCATCGTCGCGGTGTGGTTCGCGTGATCTGTGAGAACGCGAAGCACAAGCAGCGGCAGGGTTAAGCGCGGCGCTCCCATGGTTCCGAGTGAACCGGGAATTCTGGAGCCGCGGGGCGAGTTAGCCGAAGGCAAGGCTTGCGATGAACCCCGCGGAGGATCTCCGACAACCATAACCCTGCTTCGTGGCCAGGCCGCGGAGCCCAGAAAGGACCAACGATGGCACGTATCTCCGGAGTCGATGTCCCGAACAACAAGCAGGCGCGGATTGGCCTGACGTACATCTTCGGGATTGGGAACTCGCGCGCGGCTCGCATTCTCGGCAAGGCGGATGTGGATCCGATGTTGAAGATCGGCACGCTCGATGAGGATCAGCTGAACCGCATTCGCAACGTGATCGAGCAGGAAGGCGTGATTGAGGGCGACCTGCGCAAGGATGTGTCGCTGAACATCAAGCGTCTGATCGAGATCCAGTCATACCGCGGCCTGCGTCATCGGCGCTCGCTGCCGGTTCGCGGCCAGCGCACCCACACCAACGCGCGCACGCGCAAGGGACCGCGCAAGGGCACCGTTGCCGGCAAAAAGAAAGCGACCAAGTAAGCCATGGCGAAGACACAGCAGAAGGCCAGCGCGGCGAAGACAGGCAAGGGAAAGAAGTTCAAGAAGAGAGAGCGGAAGAACGTTCCGTTCGGGCTCGTGTTTATTCAGGCGAGCTTCAACAACACCATCGTCACCATCACCGACGGTGTCGGCAACACGCTGTCGTGGAAGAGCTCGGGCTCGCTCGGCTTCCGCGGCTCGCGCAAGGGCACGCCGTTCGCGGCGCAGCAGGCGGCGTCGAATGCGGCAAACGCGGCGCGGGATCACGGTGTGCGATCGGTCGATGTGCGCGTCTCCGGGCCGGGCTCTGGACGCGAGTCGGCGATTCGTGCGCTGGCGACGTCGGGCATCGAGGTTCGTTCGATCCGAGATGTCACGCCGATGCCGCACAACGGCTGCCGGCCACCCAAGCGGCGGCGTGTCTGAGCTGCGCAACCCTCGGTCTGGATCCGTCTCGCGCAGGCGAGGGAGGCCAGGCCGCAATGGATCGCGAGGAAACGCGCTACGCCGCGTGTAAAGCGATCGACACTCGATTGAGGAGAAGAGAAGACCATGGCACGTTACACAGGACCGGTCTGCCGCATGTGCCGGCGAGACGGAACCAAGCTGTTTCTGAAGGGTGCGAAGTGCTTCACGGAGAAGTGTCCGGTGGAGAAGCGCAACTTCCCTCCCGGCCAGCACGGGCAGTCGAAGAAGCAGAAGAAGGTAGTGGGTTACGGTCTGCAGCTGCGTGAGAAGCAGAAGGCCAAGCGGATCTACTTCACGCTGGAGACGCAGTTCCGGGCGTACTACCAGAAGGCCTCGAACAAGACCGGGGTCACGGGCGAGCTGCTGTTGCAGCAGCTGGAGACGCGGCTGGACAACGTGGTGTATCGGCTGGGTCTGGCGACCTCGCGCCGGCAGTCGCGGCAGATTGTTCGTCACGGCCACATCCAGGTGAATGGCCGCAAGGTCAACATTCCTTCGTTCCAGTGCAAGGTCGGCGACGTGATCGCGGTGCGCGAAGGGTCGAAGGAGATGGTGGTTCTCGAAGAGTCGAAAAACTTTGCGTCGGGCCAGCGCTCCGTGCCATGGCTGGACATCAACCGCGAGGGGCTTTCGGGCAAGGTGATTGCGATGCCGAACCGTGCGGATGTGAATCTGCCGGTGAACGAGCAGCTGATCGTCGAGCTTTACAGCAAGTAGTGGACGGGCTGCTCGCGGGCTGATGCGAGCAGCCGGGCTCCACCTCACCACACAACCTAACGTAAGTGAACCACCCGCGCGGTGGCAGAGTGCTTCGCCAGCGCGACGGACGAAAGGATGTATCTATGCTTTGGAGAGGTTTTCAGAAGCCCAAGCGCCTTGCCGTCGAGAACGATAGCCTGACGGAGAAGTTCGGGAAGTTTTCCGCGCAGCCCTTTGAACGCGGCTTCGGCACAACCATCGGCAATGCCCTGCGTCGCACGCTGCTCTCTTCGATAGAGGGCGCGGCGGTAACGGCGGTTCGCATCGAGGGTGTGCTGCACGAATTCCAGTCCATTACCGGGGTGGTTGAGGACGCAACCGACATCATCCTGAATTTGAAGCAGATTCCGTTCAAGCTGAATGGGGACGGGCCGAAGGTGCTGTATCTGCGCGCGGATACGGCGGGACCGGTGACCTCGGGCATGATCGAAGCGGACGGAGACGTTGAGATCCTCGATCACAACGTGCACATCTGCCAGATCTCCGAGGGCGGCAAGATCGATATGGAGATGCGGCTGAAGCGCGGCCGCGGCTACGTCTCCGCGGACAAGAACTTCGACAGTGACCTCGGTCTAGGTTTTATCCCGGTGGATTCGGTGCATTCGCCTGTCCGCAAGGTGAACTATCTGGTCGAGGCAGCCCGGCTGGGACAGATCACCGACTATGACAAGCTGACGCTGGAGATCTGGACAAACGGGGCGATTCTGCCGGCGGATGCGCTGGGACTTTCGGCGAAGCTGCTGAAGGACCACATGACGATCTTCATCAACTTCGAGGAGGAGATGGAGGCGGGCGGCGCGGATGGCGCCGATGGTCCGCAGATGCGCAATGAGAACCTGAACCGGTCGGTCGAGGAGCTGGAGCTTTCGGTACGAAGCTACAACTGCCTCAAGAACGCGAACATCGCCACCATCGGAGAGCTGATCCAGAAGACCGAAGCCGAGATGCTGAAAACGAAGAACTTCGGTCGCAAGAGCCTGAACGAGATCAAGGAGATTCTCGCGCAGATGGGGCTCTCGCTCGGCATGAAGATCGACGATCAGGGCAATCCGGTTCCGGGACCGACCTCTGTGCTTCCGGCGGCGACGCTGGCGGCGAGCTACGGCCGGTTTGACGATGACGACGAGGATGAGGACGAGGACGACGACCTCGTGCTGCCGAACAACGAGACAGAGAACTTCTAGCAGGGAAGGGCGCCGGCTCAGTGAATGACGAGCCGGCGCCTGCAGCATGGGCGGCGCTTCGGCGTTGCCAACGAGATCAAACGGGAGACACGGTACGGCGGTGAACGCCGCGTGCCTGCCCAAGGGGAGAGACACAACATGCGACATCGGAATGCAGGGTACAAGCTCGGGCGGAACACGAGCCATCGGCGCGCCGTGCTGCGCAACTTGGTCACGTCCATTATTTTGTCCGACAGGATTGCGACGACGATCACGAAGTGCAAGGCCAGCCGACCGCTGGTGGAGCGGATGATCACGCTGGGCAAGCGCGGGGACGTGCATGCGCGGCGACAGGCAGCGGCTTACCTGATGATACCGGAGGCGGTGGATCGTCTTTTTGCGACGGTGGCTCCACGCTACGGAAGTCGGAATGGTGGGTACTCGCGTATCGTGCGCACCGGTCCCCGGCAGGGCGACGCGGCCGAGATGGCCATCATCGAGCTCCTGGGTGCCGAGCAGGAGCTGAATGAGAAAGCGCAAAAGCGAGCAGAAGCTCGGCAGAAGCGGCAAGAAGAGATGCAGAAGCAGCTCGATGAAGAGAATCCGGGAGAGCAGCCGGATCCGAACGCCGAGCCGTAGATCGATCGAGACGAGGTGGAGGTGCCAGCCTGCGGTACGGGGCTGGCACTTTGCTTTTGCGTGAGAATCGCGTGGATGCGGCTATAAGGCTGGGGTCTCGCCGTAGACCACGACACGGTTTTTGCCAGTGCGCTTGGCTGTGTAGAGTGCGTCGTCCGCCATGGTCACGAGCTGGAAGCCATTGAGCAGGGAGTCATTGAGGGCGGCAAGACCGACGCTGATGGTGACGGACTCGTGTTCCCAGGGTTCGTTTGCCATGCGTTCCATGAGACGCCGGGAGAAGCCCTTCCCCGCCTCGATGCCGCTTTCCGGAAGCAGGACGACGAACTCCTCCCCACCATAGCGGGCGACCAGATCCGGCAGTCGGACGGTGGTACGGAGGATCGCGCTGAGTCGCCGCAACACGGCATCTCCGGCGTCGTGTCCGCGTTGATCATTGATTCGCTTGAAGTTGTCCACATCGAGCAAGACCACGGTGAGCTCTCGGCGGCGACGGCGCGACATGGAGAACTCGAGCACGAGGCGCTCTTCAAAGGCCCGGCGGTTGCGCAGGCCTGTGAGTTCGTCGGTAACGCTGAGCCGGCGCAGCTGCTCGTTGGCCTGCTGCATTTCCAGCTGGAAGCGTTCGAGCTCCTGCTTACGACGCATCTCGTCGGTGATGTCCACGGCGACTCCAGCGAGGAGGAGGTTCCCGGAGCTGTCATGACACGGGAATTTGTAGGTCTTCCAACAGGTGATGGCGCCATCTTCGCCGCGCAGTTGCTCTTCGGCCTCGATCATCTCTCCGCCGGACATGATCTCGAAGTCCGCCACGCGCGGTGGAGCGGCCGTGCTGCGCGACCACAGCTGCTCGTGCAGACGGCCGAGCCAGGTGTGCTCACCGATGCCGAAGTGTCGGGCATAGCTGCTGTTATAGAAGAGCAGGCGACCAGCGGCGTCTTTGATGTAGCTGAGAAAGGGGCTCGCGTTCATGAAGGTATGGAAGAGCTCTTCGGAGGCGCGGAGCTGTACCGATGAGGTTTCGCGTTCCTCCCTCAGAGCGGCGGTAAGCTCTTGCTGCTCGATCAGGGTGAAATAGTTCGTGAGCTGCCGGGCGAGCAGCTCCAGACCATGCTCCTGTTCTGTGGTCAGCACGCGCGGGGTTTGATCGCCGACCGCGAGCACACCATGCCGTTTGCCATCCGCTCCGAGCACGGGAACGCCTGCCACGAAGCGGAGCGGCGAGCCGGCGATCTGTGGATCTCGCGCCAGGCGGATGTCGCGCAGGGTGTCCTCGATGGTGACAACGCGATGCTCTTCAAGGACGATGTCGCAGAATGTGGAGCTGATGGCGCTTTCGCCGAGGCGCATGGCACCGGAGGCGCGGGACCAGCGGTTCTGCTCATTGAGGAGCAGAACCATGCTGAGCGGGGTACGGCAGAGAGTGCCCGCGAGCATGGCGATCTCATCAAATTGTGTCTCGGGCCGGGCGTCATGCGACATAGGCGCACCACGGACCAGAGACAGCACCTTATCGGATGGCATGATGCTTATCGTTGACCTGGAATTCTCTTGCTTAGGATACGGAACGGGTGACAAAAAGGGTTTAACAATTTGCGCATTGGGATGGCCGGGAGTAATTATCCTGCGGTAACCACGCAGCAGCTTTGCCGGACTTCCTTGAAGCGATTTGGCTACTTCAGCCAGTGAAGGTGCGGTGGCAGTCGCTTCCATCTAGCCGTTGCGGCGGATGGCATCCCGAACATTCTGCTCGGCTTCGGCCTTGAAGTGGGTGAGATTGTGGACCTCGGCAGCGTGCTGCTCGATGATGGGCAGCATCTCGTCTTCGCTTGTGCCGTCCAGTTGCCAGACGCAGTCGTAACCGACATCTTTGCAATGGAAGTGCTTGGTGGGTTCAGGCATGGGTTGTTGGATGCTTAAGCCGAAGCTAGAACTTGGGGTGCATAAGACAAAGGCGAGCTAAAGGCAAGAGCCACAACGGGTGGGCTAGTGTCTGATGGCCCACATGAGCCAGCTTGCGGCGATCGTCCCAAAGACGAACATGCCGAAGCAGAAGAAGCCGAAGCGGATCATCAGCCGGGGCTGGGAGCGCTGGGTGATGCCGAAGACGACGGAGGTGAAGAGGGCGAAGAGCAGCATTGCGGAGAAGTGAGTCACAGCGGCTTTCTCCCGATAGCGAGGGAGTGGGCGTCGACGGCGGCGACGATGTTCAGCAGGCCGGCGACAACAATGAACTTGGTTCCGTAGTCGGCGGTGGCGAGCTGGATGGGGGCGGTGCCCCAGTCAAGGACGCGGGCGAGGAGGTATAGGAGGCCGGTGCCGAGGTCGCCGATGAAGTTGAGCATGTCGAGCAGCTCGCCGGTGTTGGCGGTGTAGATCTTGCCCTGGAGGGCGACGCCGATGAAGAACATGGCGGCGATAGAGACGAAGAGGAGCACGGCGCGGATCTGCCGGCGCAGGAGGAGATGTCCAAGACCGGGAAGGAGCCAGCCGGCAAGCAGAATCAGGATGGGGGAGATCCCCGGGACGGCTCGCGGTGGCACGGACTGAGGGCGAGCGGCGGTCGCCTGGGGCTGGGTGGACATCAAGACCGATGATACCAGCTAAGGCGTTTGTGCTTATGGCGTGCCGCTGTTTGAAGGGCTTAGCGACACTTTCTTTGCGAGGAAGGCACGGGCCCATGCGGCCTCCCCCATACACCTCACGAGAGATGCTAGATGCGGACGAGTTCGGTCTGCAGGCGGCCGGTGACGAGGGCGCGGCCGGGGAAGGCGATCATGTTGACCTCGGAACGGACGCCGAAGGCTGGGTTGCCGTCGGCTGCATGGGGGAAGTAGACGCCGGGCTCGACGGAGAAGCAGGTGTTGGGAAGGAGGAGGCGCTCGTCGTGGGTCTCGAGGTTGTCGAGGTGGGCGCCGGAGCCGTGGAGGGTGTTGCCAATGTTGTGACCGGTGCGGTGGGTGAAGGCGTCGGCGAGGCCGTGCTGGGTGAGGACGGCGCGGGCGGCGTCGTCGGCTTCGTAGCCAGCGATAGGGCGATGGGCGGCGAAGGCATCGGAGACTACGCGGATGGCGGCGTCCCGGGCGTCGCGGACGGCGGTGAAGACATCGAGCTCGCGCGGGGTGCGCGGGCGGCCCACGACACCGGTCCAGGTGATGTCGTAGAAGACGGAGCCAGGCTGGTCGAGTCGCCCCCAGATGTCGATGAGGACGAAGTCGCCGGGACGGAGGGGGCGGGAGGAGGTGGGGGTAGGTTCGTAGTGGGAGTCGGCGGAGTTGGGGCTGGCGGAGACGTTGGGGCCGTGCTCCCAGACGAGGCCCTCGCGGCGCATGGCTTCCTGAAGCCAGATGACGATGCTGTACTCGTCGGTGGTGCCGGCGACGCGGATGCGGGAGGCGATCTCTTGCCAGGCGGCTTCGAGGATGCGGTCGATGCGCTCTTGGGCGGCGAAGTGGGTGGCGATCTGGGCGTCAGTGAGGACGGCTTCGAAGCGGCTGACGAGGTCGGCGGAGGAGACGATGTGCTTGCCCATCTCGCGGAGGAGCTCGACCGTGCCGGCGTCGACCATGGAGACGTACATGATGGCGTTGCGTGGGGAGTACTGCATGGCGAGGGTAGTGGCGCCGGCGAGCATGGCGGCGAGTTCATGTTCGAGCTCTTGCCAGGAGGCGTACTCGGCGCGGGCGCCGGGGAGGGTGTCAAGGCGGCCGGACTCGATGCGGTGGACGAGTTTGCGGGGCTCTCGGTTGGCGGGGATCAGGTAGTACCAGCGGCGGGTGACGTGCTGCCCTTCGGGTAGGCCGAGGATCGAGTAGGCGAGGGGGTCGCGGCCGTGGTGGTCGTAGAAGAGCCAGCCGTCGAGGTGGGCGTCGCGGAGGGCGGCTTGGATGGCGTCGAGGTTCATGCGGCGATTGTAGCGGGGGTACCCCTCCCTCCCGTACTTTAGTCTCAAAGTCTTCGATTGATTGAGGTTAGGTCCGGACTTAGTACGGTAACCCCGGGGCTGCAACGGTTGTGTTGCAGCTCCGGGCAGTCTCGCTCCTGGGTCGATGGTACGGAGTTATCTTTGTTCACTGCGCCACGATGGGTGGAGTTTCAGGTTGCCGGGAGAGGGCAGCCGCGGTCTGGTGGCGTTTGGATCGACCTGGCGGTCGATGAACCCACGCATGGCGATGAGGCTGCCATGCATGGGGCACCCACCCTTCGGGGTGGCTGGGTGGAACGTGGGTGGGCATCAGGTCATCGGGTACCCGCCCTTTGGGGTGGCTGGGCGGATGTGGGTGGAGCATCAGGTCATCGGGTGGCTGGCGGAGGGCTGGGCCAAATGCACAGTTCTGGCCTTGCGTAGTTCTGGTCTGGGGTTTGCTTCATCTGATGGCAAGGATGCCGATGATGGCAGGCAAGAGGAGAGACGGGACATGGCGATAGCGACGGCAATGGGCGGGAGCTTTACCTTTCCGCAGACGACGATGACGGTGCAGCGAATGGGCTACGGGGCGATGCAGCTGGCGGGACCGCATGTGTGGGGGCCGCCCAAGGACCGAGAGGCTGCGCTGGCGGTGCTGCGAGAGGCGGTCGAGGCAGGGGTGAATCACATCGATACCAGCGACTTCTATGGGCCGCATGTGACGAACCAGATCATCCGTGAGGCGCTGCACCCGTACCCTGAGGAGTTGGTGATTGTGACCAAGGTAGGGGCAAAGCGAGGTGCGGACGCGTCGTGGAATCCGGCGCTCTCGCGGCAGGAGCTGATAGACGCGGTGCACGACAATCTGCGGAATCTGGGGCTGGAGCGGTTGCAGGTGGTGAATCTGCGGGTAGGAGGCCTGGCAGGGCCGGGCAAGACGTCGATCGAGGCGTCGTTCACGGTGCTGGCTGAGCTGCAGCAGCAGGGGTTGATCGAACACCTGGGGCTGAGCAATGTGAGCCCGGAGCAGCTTGCAGAAGGGCAGCGGATTGCGCCGGTGGTGTGCGTGCAGAACCTGTATAACCTGGCGAAGCGGGAGGACGACGAGTTTATCGGGGCACTGGCGAAGCAGGGGATTGCGTATGTGCCGTTCTTTCCGCTGGGCGGTTTTACGCCGCTGCAGGCGTCGGAGCTGGACGAGGCAGCGGAGGCCCTGGGAAAGAGGCCGATGCAGGTCGCTTTGGCGTGGCTGCTGCAGCGCTCGCCGAATATTCTGCTGATTCCGGGGACGTCATCGGTGGCGCACCTGCGGGAGAATCTTGCGGCGGCGGAGATGGAGCTGCCGGCGGAGATGGTGGCGAAGCTGGACGGGATCGGGGGCGCGGCGGCGTAGTTGGCAAAAAGGTCGGGCGGGAAGGGGATGCGGGGGGGGAGTTCGCGCTTGAGGTTGGCGGCACTGCGGGTGCGGCATTCGGGATCTTGACGTCCAGACGTCAGAATGTGTAGTTTAGCGGAATGGCTGCAGCTCCGGGACGGATCAGAGATTCAATAATGTCGTTCCTCGGTTCGCATGACGGAGATGCGTCCTTATCGGAGATTGAAGCAGCTGTGGCGGCAGATTTGGGAAGAGTCTCGCCTTCGTCTGTTCGATCGTATTTGAACCTCAACGCGCCAGGGGTCTTTACCAGGACAGGGCTTGGTCGTTACTCCATTAGGTCGCACCGTGTTGAGTCGGATGCGCTTCCATCGGACGTTCGGCCAGACGTTCTACCTTTTGCAGAGGTTGGAAAGGCTACTCTTTTCGTTCAGGATTGCATGAGTTGGTTAGCGTCACAGCCTGCTAATTCGGTTCACGCAGTCATCACCGATCCTCCCTACGGGCACCGAGAATACACCGCTTCTGAACAAGGCAAGCTGAGGCGCAAGAAAGGAGGTTTATGGCGCATCCCGCCTTCATTTGACGGGCATCAACGGTCGCCGTTGCCCCGTTTCACAGTGCTTGATGACGATGATCGTGCTTTCTTGGGAGTCTTTTTCAAGAACTTAGCAAAGCTCATGCATCGAGTGCTTGTTCCAGGTGCAAATATAGCTATAGCAAGCAACCCGCTGTTGGCCCATCTAGTATCGTCCGCACTGTCGAACGGTGGTTTTGAAATACGTGGCTCTGTCATACGTTTGACTATGACCATGAGAGGTGGCGATCGTCCCAAAAACGCACATAAAGAGTTCAATGGTGTAAGTGTGATGCCACGCTCTATGTGGGAGCCTTGGGTGATTGCAAGGAAGCCGCTGGAAGGCCGAGTGCAGGATAATCTTCGTGTGTGGAAGACCGGTGGCTGGCGACGACCCTCTGGGGAGCGGCCCTTTGGTGACGTCATTCGTTCTGGACCGACGACGCAGCGCGAAAGGAAGCTAGCAAATCACCCCTCGTTGAAGCCGCAGTCGTTCTTACGACAGATAGTGCGGGCATCACTGCCCCTTGGAGAAGGGGTAGTTCTCGATCCCTTTGCTGGTTCAGGATCAACCCTAGCTGCCTGCAACGCTGTGGGTTATACAAGTTTAGGAGTGGAAAAGGATCCTATCTATGCACGATTGGCTGCCACTGCAATAGGCCCTCTAAGCAAGCTCGTTCTTGTAGAGCCAGCCAGTGCGGAGCTTTTTGATTCCGGCGCGATCTAAAGTGGCCGTCCTGGTACCCAGTTCGCCGCGGGCGTTCCTTCGAAAATCCTGAGTTGTCACGTGAGCTAAATAAAGTTCGGTGAACTTAAGGGGTGTTCGCTGCTGAGCGGGTTCCGTCATTGTATCCACCTGATAGACAAAGACGCACATTCACTGGTCACGGCCTCCGTGCGTGTCCACAGCACCTCCTTGCTTTCTAGTTGTCTTTATCTCAATTCCTTCGATCCCTGCTTAGCTGCGTTCTTCGGGTATTTCCCCGCAACCAGTAGGTCAGGATGGCCGTTGAAGTATTGGTTCTGGATAAGTGCTCTCGAATGCTTGGCAACACTGGAAGTGAGCATGTCAGAGAGCAGCCCCGACATAATGGCGGGACGCAGCGTATCGTCCAACCGTGGTAGAGACTTATCCAGAAATAATTTATTCACGTCGAAGAAGAAGTCGTAAACATCCTGCATCGCAATTGCGAAGTCCTCAAGCCTAAGTGAATAAGGAAGCTCGATTCCCTCGTTGAATTTTGAGCGGTCGATCCGTTCATGAATAAGCATTCAGCTACTCCTTTGCTAACACTGCGGCATCCTTCGCTCGCAAACCCTAACGGGACGGCGAGCGCGTTTTATGAACGATGCTGCGATTTGAACTTGCGTAGCATGGCAGCACTTGAGGAGGTCGGCGAAGGCGGAGCGGGTGTTGCCCTCGGTGGTAGGCCGTAGCGCTGGAATGTGACGAGGGCGTCGAAGTGTTGCTTTGACGGGCTTGTGGGAGGGCTTGAGGGGGAATGTGCTCATGAAGGAGGGTGGGTATCACTGTATCGCGGCATGCCGCGAGCGAAGGCGACGTGTGGCGACTGAGTAAATGCCAACAGCGAAGGGCCGGGGAGAGTGTATCCCCGGCCCTTGCTGTTGTTGGCTGGCATCGGTGGGTTAGACCGTGGTGGCGGCGTGCTCCTCGGTTTTTTCGGCGGCTTTGGCGGCGGCGAGTTCGGCGAGTTGCTCTTTCTTTTTCTGGGCGGTGTTTTGGCCGAGCTCGGCGGCGACGGACTCCGTGGTGAAGGTGTCGATGATGTCGCCGACCCGGATGTCCTTGAAGCTGCCGAGATCGATGCCGCACTCCATGCCGGAGCGGACCTCGGCGACGTCGTCCTTGAAGTGCTTGAGCGAGGCGATCTTGCCCTTCCAGACCTCGACGCCGTCGCGCGTGATGTGCACCTGCGCGCCGCGGCGGATGAGGCCGTCGCGGACGACGCAGCCGGCGATCTGACCGACCTTGGTGATCTTGAAGACGTTGAGGATTTCCGCGCGACCCTGGGCAAGCTCGCGGAAGACGGGCTCGAGCAGACCGAACATGGCCTTGGTCATCTCATCTTGCAGCTCGTAGATGATGGAGTGCAGGCGGATGTCGACGTTTTCGCGATCGGCGAGCTCCTGCGACTTGCGTTCCGGCCGCACGTTGAAGCCGATGATGACGGCGTTCGACGCGGAGGCGAGCAAGATGTCGGACTCGGTGATGGCGCCGACGCCGGAGTGGAGGACACGGACGCGGACCTTTTCGGTCGACATGCGCTGGAGCGAGTCGGCGAGGACCTCGACCGAGCCTTGGACGTCGCCCTTGAGGATGAGGTTGAGGTCTTTGACGCCGGCCTGCTTGATCTGCTCGGAGAGGCCTTCGAGCGAGACGCGCGAGCTCTTGGCGAGCTGGGCCTCGCGCTCCTTGAGTTTGCGGTACTGGGCGATGCCCTTGGCCTTGTCGCGATCGGCCATGACGAGGAAGGTATCGCCGGCGTCGGGCATCGATTCGAGGCCGAGGATCTCAACGGGGGTGGAGGGGCCGGCCTCGGTGATGGCGCGACCGCGGTCGTCGAACATGGCGCGGATCTTGCCGAAGGTGTTGCCGACGATGTAGCTGTCGCCGGTGCGGAGGGTGCCGTTTTGGACGAGGATGGAGGCGACGGCGCCGCGGCCGCGATCGAGCTTGGCCTCGATGACGGTGCCGACGGCCGGGCGGTCGGGGGTGGCTTTGCGCTCGTTGACGTCGGCGACGAGGCAGATCATCTCTTCGAGGCCGTCGAGGTTGGTGCGCTTCTTGGCGGAGACCATGACGAACTCGACGTCACCGCCGAGCGAGGTGGCCTGGACGCCGCGGGCGGCGAGCTGCTGCATGACGCGGGCGGGGTCGGCCTCGGGTTTGTCGATCTTGTTGACGGCGACGATCATGGGGACCTTGGCGGCCTTGGCGTGATCGATGGCTTCGAGGGTTTGGGGCATGACGCCGTCGTCCGCGGCGACGACCACGACGACGATGTCGGTGACCTTGGCGCCGCGGGCGCGCATGCGGGTGAAGGCCTCGTGGCCGGGGGTGTCGAGGAAGACGATCTCGCGACCGAAGGCGGGGGAGTCGGGCTTGGTGACGTGGACCTTGTAGGCGCCGATGTGCTGGGTGATGCCACCGGCCTCGCCGGCGGCGACGTCGGTCATGCGGATGGCGTCGAGCAGCGAGGTTTTGCCGTGATCGACGTGGCCCATGACGGTGACGACAGGGGAGCGCGTGATCTCGACCAGGCCGGTGGTGTCTTCGAGCAGACCTTCGATGGCCTCGTTTTCGAGCTGTTCCTCGACGGAGATGACGGTTGCGTCGGCGCCGAAGCCGCGCGAGACATCCTTGACGAGTTCACCATCGAGGGACTGATTGACGGTGACGAAGACGCCGCGCATGAGCAGCATGGCGATGAGGTCCTTGCCGCGGACGTCGAGCTTTTCGGCGAGGTCCTTGACGCTGATGCCCTCGGTGACGGTGATGGTTTTGGTGATGGGGACGGGGCCGTTCGAGAAGGGCATGCCGCCGCCGATGCGTGGCGGAGGAGCAAAGCCCTTCATCGGGCCTTCCTTGGTCTTCTCGTAGCGCTGGCCGCCACGGCGTTGGCCAGGGCGCTGCGCGGGACGCGCCGAGCCGGGAACCTCTCCGGGCCCGGGCAGAAGGCCGCCGGGCCCCGCCGGCCGTGGACCGCCGAAGCCGGGCCGAGCGCCGGCACCGAAGCCGGGTCGAGCGCCCGCGCCGCCGGGAGCGAAGCCTGGGGCGCCGGTGCGCGTGGGGTGCATGGGACGGCGTGCGCCGGGGGGCAGGGACTGGCCGGGACGGGGGCCGCCGGGGCCGCTGAAGCCGCCGCTGGGACCGGAAGAGGCCCCGGGGCGAGGCCGCTCGAAGATGGGGCGACCGCGCTGGATCGCGCCGGGAGCGGGCGGGGGCGCGGTGTAGGTGGGTCGCGGGCCGGTCTGCGGCATTATGACGCGGCGGGCCGGGGGTGGGGGCGGACCGGCGGGTGGGGGTGCCGGGGCCGCTGCGACGGGCTCGGCAGGCGGCGGGGTCGCGACGGGAGTGGGCGGTGGCGCGGGTGCTGCCGCCGGAGCGCTGGGGGCGGGGGAGGCCTGCGCGGAGGCAGACGGAGAGATCCCCTGAGCGGAGGGCGGCGCGGCGACGCCGGGCCGGGAGACAGGCACGGGAGCGCCGGGGCGCTGGGGAGTCGCGACGACGGGCGCCGTGGGACGCGGCGGAACGGAGCCGGGAGCGACCACCACGGGGCGTGAGCCGGGGGGCGTCTGCGCGGTGAGCGGAGCGGCACCGGGGCGAGCGACGATGGGGCCCGAGGGCGGGCGGGAGGCGATGGCCGGCGCCGGCGGTGGAGCGACGATGTTCGCGCCCTGACGCGGCAGGGGAACGATCCGGCGAGGGGCCGGAGGCGCGGGCGGCGGCGGCGCCGAGGAGAGGCGAATCGGCGTCGGGGGCGCCGGGGTCGGCGAGGCTGCCGCGGTTGCGGACGGCGTCGGCGTTGGGTCGGCCGCAGGTCGGGTCGCGACCGGGGCCGTTCCTGGGGGCGCGGTGGCGACGGGCGGGGGCGGCGCGACCGGCGGCGCGGTGGTCACGGGCGCCACACGCTCGGCGGCTGCCGGCGGAGCGACGGCGGGACGAGCGGCCGCGGTGATCGAGGGGGCCGGTGGAGCGGCGACCACAGCGGGTCGCGGCGGCGCATATCTGCTGTCGGCGTCGGCCTGTCGCCGCTCGAGGATGGCGCGCATGGCGTCGCCGGGCTTGGCGGCTTTGGAGAGATCGATGCGCGGGGCAGGGGCGCTTGCGCTGCTGCTGCGCGAAGCAGCCGAGGAGCGACCGGCACCGCCGCGGAGATAGCCGCGGACCTTTTCCGCCTCGTCTTCTTCGATTGAAGA
>CBDIBU010000004.1:0-1982071 GCA_965277125.1 Acidobacteriaceae bacterium
CGGTGAGCAGGATCAGCCAAAGGATGATCGCCAGGAAGAGCGGCTCGGTCATCGCGGTGGTGGCGAGATAGAGCAGGTTCGGATTGAGCGCGAAGAAGGCGGTGCCGATCAGCGCCCAGAGCGGGGTGACCAGGCGTCGTGCCAGGCGATAGCAGCCCAGAACGGCGAGGATGTAGGCCGCGAGCGAGGGCCACGCCCCGGCCATGCCGTTTTGCCACCACTCCATGCGACCGATGAACGGCAGCATGAGCAGATGGGGCAGAGGGAGCCACACACCGCCGAGCTGCGCGATGCCGGGGTACCGGGCGTCGACGATACGGCGCGCGATGCCGAGATGCGCGACCGCATCGCCATACAGGAGCAGGTAGCCCTTGCTGAGGCAGACGATAAGCGCGACGGCGGCGAGCAACAGAGCCGCAACCAGGATGGGAAGTATCTCCTCGCGGCGTGCCGGCCGGATGTGCTCGTTGTCGGTGAGGGTGACCGCGGGAGCGTCAGCGCTGGGGAGACGGCCGCGCACGGGGCGGCGGCCGGCGAGGCTTCGCCGGCCGTCCTCCGCGCGGCTACCTCGCCGAGACATCGAGGTGCGAGATCTGAGCTTCGAGATGGGATGTCCGTTGGAGGAGGCGGAAGCGCTCGTCGATCTCGGCACGTGTCAGGGTCTCGAGCCGTGCGGTGCCGAAGCGTTCAACGGCGAACGAGCCCATGACGCCGCCGAAGAACATGGCGCGGCGGAAGACCTCCGGTGTGAGCGTGCCCTGGGAGGCCAGGTAGCCGTAGAAGCCGCCGGCGAAGCTGTCGCCTGCGCCGGTCGGGTCGACGACCTCGGCGAGCGGAAGGGCGGGTGCGCGGAACGGGTGCGGCTTGGTGAGGCCGGCGTCTGGGAACGAGGTAGGGGAGAAGAAGGCGGTGGCGCCGTACTCGCCGTGCTTGATGACGAGGGACTTGGGGCCGAGGGCGAGGACGGCCTCGGCGGCGCGGACGAGGTTGCTCTCGCCGGAGAGCTGGCGCGCTTCGCCATCGTTGATCAGGAGCACGTCGAGCTCGCGGAGGACCTTCTTCAGGTTGTCGGTGTGGGCGCTGATCCAGTAGTTCATGGTGTCGCCGCAGACGAGCTTCACGTGCGGCATCTGCTGCCGGACCTGGAGCTGGAGGACGGGGTCGATGTTGGCGAGGAAGAGGAAGTCGGAGGACATGTAACTGTCCGGGATCTTGGGGGAGAAGGTGGCGAAGACGTTGAGGTCGGTGCCGAGGGTGGTGGCCTCGTTCATGGCGCCGGTGTAGGAGCCGGTCCAGTGGAAGGAGAGGCCGTCGGCGTGCTCGATACCGGCGGTATCGATGCCGCGGCGGGTGAGCACGGCCTCGTTCTCGGGGGAGAAGTCGGTGCCGACGACGCCGACGACGCGGACGTCGGTGAAGTAGCTGGCCGCAAGGGAGAAGTAGGTGGCGGCGCCGCCGAGGATTTTGTTGGCCTCGCCGGTGGGGGTGGTGAGGGTGTCAAAGGCGACAGAGCCGACTACAAGGATGGACATGCGGGTGTGGGTGTCTCCAGGCGGGGGTAGAGGGTACCCCCCCTCCCCCGTACTTTGGTACTAAAGTCTTCGAACGATTGCAGTTAGATACGGACCGGGTACCCCTACCTGAGCGTAGGCAGAGAGTCGGCGTGAGCGATTCCCTCCTTCATTATGCCGGTTGCGGCAGGAGGGCACGCCGTGGCTCCTGCCGGAGCACGGCTGGTCGGCTCGCTGAACACAAGCGCGTCTCCCGGAGACGCTATCCGCAGTCATGTGCGAGCAACTTCCACATCGTCTTCGAGGACGAACGTGCCTGCTACCGATCACATCCGTGTCCACCTTTCGAAGGCCGTGTAAGGCTTCTTCGTAGATGGCGGCGCGTAGCAAGGCTCGTAAAGGGCCGCATCCTGTGTTGCATGCCGTTTCGCCCAGCCATTCGCTCGCGCAGCGTTTCTGAGATAGGCAATCAGGATGCGTGTCCTGCCCCGAGCGACGTTCTTTTGATATTGCCCGCCTAACTCTGGAAAACGGTCGGCATCACGCGTCACGACGCGGTAGAGAGCCACTTGCTCCTCTGAAAGCAGGTGCCGGAGATAGTCCTTGCCAGCTTCCATGAGCCCGCGCTGTGTTACCTCCCTGAACCAGGGGAAATCACATAAGCGATTGCGAGAGCAGACTCACTGGCAATCGCTCAGCAGCTCTCGTAATCAATACTCATTAGTGGGCTTGCATCCACCGACGGTTGCTGCCGCTGAGCGCGTTCAGTGGTGTTGATCCTCGAATACTTTTAGTTTCTGGCAGCAATTTCCCCGTTCAGCCTATGAGGCTGTTGCTAAAATCAGCGAACACCAAATTTGAGACAGCGTTACGTTCTACGAAAGTGCGCGCATTTGAAGCGAACCCCGATCTCATCCGGCGATGAACCTGGGGCAGGACCCGGGAACTCGCGTCGTTCTATTCAGGAAAAGGTGGCAGCTGGGCGAATTACATGGATTGGCCCGCTTGCCTTGGTGTCTCTACGATCCATCTTCTTGTTGATCTCGCAGGCGCTGATGGCGCTTGGGATGTTCACGGCTCACCGGCCCCATCCGTGGCGCGTCGCAGGCGATTGGTGGAACGTCTATGGGACCGTCGCCGACCTTGGATGTCTAGTCGCACTGCGCTGCTTTTTGCGAAAAGAGGGCATGGGTCTTCGTGACCTCGTAGGTCCAGTTCGCATACGACACGGGCGTGATCTACTGCTCGGACTCGGCTATTTCGTCATCATCTTTCCATTCTTCCTTGGCGGCAGTTACGCCGCGCAGATGTTGCTTTATCGCTCGCCACACAAGAATCCCATGCTGCTGCTGATGCATGTCCACCCTCTGCCAATCTGGGCAACTGTATATGCCCTTACAGTGTGGTGGTTGATCTGGTCTCCGACCGAAGAGATTACGTACCAGGCCTATGTGCTCCCGCGTCTGCAAGTGCTTACTGGCCATACTTGGATTGCTTTCGTGATCGTCGGCTTTTTCTGGTCGGCGCAGCACTGCGCGTTGCCTCTGATCCTCGATTGGCGATTCGTGCTCTACCGCTTTCTATCGTTTGTTCCCGGGGTTCTGGCACTGATGTTCTTTTATTGGAGAAAACGGCGTCTCGCGCCGCTCATCGTTGCGCATTGGCCAATGGATATTGCGGCCGCTGTTGCCTCCACCCTGTTTTAAGTATGCCCGCCAGAGGCGCTCGCAAAGGCAAGAGCCTCTCACGTCCGCTTAGTAACGAGAACCCACGTATATGGGAGCGGCGTTTGGGGAGGTTGCGCTTGGGACGCGGTGTGGTTAGAAGTATTTGCCGAACAGGACGTGAAGTTTGGCTTGGTGGCCGGGGGGATGTGGGCACTTGTCCTACGTCGACTTGCATTAAGGAACGAGGACGACCTTACCCCGCACTGTGCGTGATTCTGCCAGCGACATGGCCGACCTCACCTCCGCGAGAGGAAACTCCGCGGCAACTGGTGGATCGATCGCTCCTGTGCGCAGGAGTTCAAAGAGGGCTTTTAGATCTCGTTCGAGTCGGTTGCGGAACGTCGATGGACGAAGCAGGCGACCAGCCCAGAAGTTATAGAAGGTGACGTGGTGACCTTTGGGCCGCAGCTTCCATAGAAGCAACTGCCCCATGAGGCGCAGGAAAACCCTCGCGATGGATGTTTTCTGGCCCAGCGCCGCAGCGTTGCCATACACAACCAGCGATCCGCCGCGGTGTAGCAGCCGGTAGGACATCCGGGCGCTTTCGAGCCCGAGGTGATCGAAGGCCGCATCGACCCCGTCTGGAGCCAGAGCGCGGATACGCTCCGCAAGATCGGGCGCGTCGTAGTCGACTGGCTCCACTCCCATGGCACGCAAGCCCTCATGATGGCGACGCGAGGAGGTGCCTATGACGCGGAGTCCAAAGTGCCGGCCAAGTTGACAGAGAACCGTGCCAACGCCGCCGTTGGCTCCATGCACGAGGATGGTCTGCCCTGCCTTCGCCCCGGCTTCACGGAACAACATCTGCCACGCTGTGACCCCATTGAGGAGGACGGTCTCCGCCTGCACGGCCGTGACCCCATCGGGAACGGCGACCAGATTCCGAGCCGGGACCAGCACGTGACTTGCCCAGCCACCGATCTTGGTCACCGCGGCCACGCGGGTTCCGAGGCGCGTCTCTGATACGCCTTCCCCTACAGCAACAACCCTTCCCACGAAGTCGTACCCGGGCACGAAAGGAAATGCGGGCTGAGCAGGGTAAAGACCCTTGCGCATGGCCTGTTCGGCGAACGAGATGCCCGTGGCCTCCATCTGAACCAGAGCTTCCCCGGAACGCGGCGCCGGAAGCGCGCGTTCTCGGGTCTGCAGCCCGGAGGGCTCCGCGATGCCGGGCAGGACAACCTCGGTGACAATCACAGAACTTAGGGGAGTACGTGTGTTCGAGTTCATTGTTGGTCCTTTCGTACCGCGTTTAGTGTGTGATTGATTACTCACATTAAGGGCGACGATTACACGTGCCGGAACCCGGTGGTCAGGATACGAGCCCAGGAACTTTTGTCCATATCCAGCCCGACGGTTGTGATGAGGTGACAGAGCTGGCCGTACGCCATAAACCTTTGCACCAAATCGTCCGAGGCGTTGGATCTGACTTTCACAAAGCTGACGATGGAGGCGAGCCCTCGGCGGAAAGCCTTTGCGATCTCGGGGGTACCGGCGGCAGATTGCGCGTGAATCTGTAGGAGAAGGAGCTTGCGGTCAGCGATTAACGCCGCGTAAGCGCCTCCCATAGCGAACAAGAGGGACTCGGGCGATTGGTCCGCACTCTCCTCCGCAGCCTTTGCCAGAGTTACAAGGATGACTTCAAAACACCGCTCCAGGGCAGCAACGAAGAGTTCCTGCTTGCTGGGAAACAGTTTGAAGACATAGGCCGTTGAGATCTTTGCTCGTTTGGCGACATCGGTGACCGGCGTACCCAGATACCCGTTAGCGGCGAAGACGGTCATCGCGCTATGGATGACAGCCTCACGTCGCGCTTCGGATGTGGACAGCACAGGCTTCCGTTTCGGCATATGAGTGATCATACACTCACCTAATCTCCGCCGCAAGATCCTGCTGTTCGGAGCATCTAGACTCTATTTGTTTTCACTGCTGTTGACTTGCCTGGATTGCGCTCGGGGGAGGTAGGTCCGGTGCTCGGGTTCTGAATCTTTGCACGGTGATGAGGGCGGTGTGGTTAGAGGTATTTGCCGAAGAGGACCTGGAGTTTGGCTTGGGTGGCGGGGGGTATGTGGGCGCGGTCGGTCATGATGGCGAACTGGGCGGCGGTTTGGGCGGGGCTGGCGGAGAGGTCGCGGGGGAGGAGGCGGACGGCGGCGGCGACGACCTTTTGGGCGGCGGCGGAGTTCTGGTGCATGACGGCGATGACCTGGTCGACGGTGACATCGTCGTGGCCCTCGTACCAGCAGTCGTAGTCGGTGACCATGGCGAGGGTGGCGTAGCTGATCTCGGCCTCGCGGGCGAGCTTGGCCTCCTGGAGGTTGGTCATGCCGATGACGTCGGCGCCCCAGGAGCGGTAGAGATTGGACTCGGCGCGGGTGGAGAACTGCGGGCCCTCGATGCAGACGTAGGTGCCGCCGCGCTTGCCGACGACGCCGACCTCGGCGCAGGCCTGGGCGAAGGTGTCGGCGACGAGGGAGCAGACGGGATCGGCGAAGGCGACGTGGCCGACGATGCCGTCACCGAAGAACGTGGCGTTTCTGGAGAACGTCCGGTCGATGAACTGGTCGGGGATGACGAAGTCGGTGGGCTTGTGCTCTTGCTTGAGCGAGCCGACGGCGGAGATGGAGAGGATGCTGGTGACGCCGGCGGCCTTGAGCGCGTAGATGTTGGCGCGGAAGTTGAGTTCAGAGGGGAGGATGCGGTGGCCGCGGCCGTGGCGGGCGAGGAAGACGACCCTGCGGCCCTCGAGGGCGCCGAAGACGAGGGGGTCGGAGGGGTCGCCGAAGGGGGTGGTGACGCGCTCCTCGCGGAGGTCGGTGAGGCCGGGCATGGAGTAAAGGCCGCTGCCGCCGATGATGCCGATCTCGGCGCGTTGTTGTGGAGACGCCGGGGACGGTGGCGTGCTGGATGCCTGGGACAAGGGGGATGCACTCCTGTTTCGCGGGCGCGCCTGCTTGAGGGATTGGCGGCGCGTTCTGTTGTTCGTGGCCAGTATAGAGCGCGGGGCGGAGGCTACGGTGAAACGCCTCGCAAGCTGCCGGCGATGTGCCCGAGCATGCCCGTGAGGCCGAGCGATGGCTCATGCAGCGGCGAGACCGCTTGCGGGTGCGGAGCGGGCGTGAGGCGCGCCTGCAGCTGTGGGCCGCTCGCCCCGGTGTCGCCGAAGAGCGGCCGCAGCTGACGGGAGAGCGCGAGCGGCAGGCCCTCGGTGAGGAAGAGGTCGTTGCCGGTGGTGAAGAGCACGGCATCGCCCTCGGGTGTGGTGTAGATCTGCTCGCCGGGAAGAGTCTCGTCCTCGCTGCGCCGGGTGATGGCGCTGTACTTGTGGTGGAGGCCGAGGGCATAGAGGGCGGCGAAGGAGTGTGCGTCGTCCGGGGTGCGCCAGCGCGACTGATAGACGATGGCAATGGAGCCGGGCAACTTCTTTGCGGCGTCGCTGGCCGATCGGCGCTGCGCCGCGTAGTAGACGCCGCCTTGCCAGGCGGGCGAGAGCCGGTCGGCGGCGGAGCGGCCACCGAGCACCTCGGCGAAGATGCGCACATCGAGCTCGCCCATGGCGCCGACGTCGTAGGGCTCGTAGGCAGCGTCGAGCAGCGGGTGGACGTCCGGCATGGGGAGGCTCGGCACCGGCGTGCCGGCGAGATAGGCCGCGGGATGCATGATCTCGTAGCTGGTCGAGGGGGGACGGGTGAGCACATCGGCAAAGGCGCCCTGCTTGCCGCGGCGCAGCAGAACGGTGTGCTCAAAGCGGAGGCCGTCGGTGTAGGGAAAGAGCAGCGACTCGCGCAGGAGCAGGGGGGCGCGCGCGAGCACGGGCGAGCCCTTGTCTTCGGCGTCGGCGTCGAGCAGCTGCGTGTTGGCGGGGACGGCGGCGAGCGTCTTTCCGCTCCCGCGCATGGCGTCGTCGTAGAAGACCACCATGGCCTGGCCCTCGGCGACGGCTTCGCGCGCGGTTTCGAGCTCGTCGGTGGCGACGTGGCGACGATCATCCTTCGCGGTATGCGAGGTGTCGTGCACGCCGGAGTCGCTCCACTTCTCGAGGTTGACGGTCTGGTCCTGCAGGGCGTGGGTCAGCTCATGGGCGAGCACGGGCTTTTGCTCGGAGGGCGCGACCCAGTCGAGGAGGTTTACGGTCTTGGTCTTGTTGTCGTAGAAGCCGGCGATCTGCTCGGTGAGCAGGCTGACCAGAAACGGCCCGAGATCGAAGTTGCGATCGAGCAGACCGAACTTCTTCAGCACCAGCTCGGAGCGTTCCAGCCGCTTGGCGGACTCGTCGTCCTTGAAGCGATCATTTAAGTAATGGCCGACGTCGGCGCGGGAGATGAGCTGCCGCTTGACGCGATGGCGGATGGGCAGCGCGCTGTCCGTGCTGACGAACTGCGTCATTGGATCGACGGCGTCAAGCAGCTCTTTGCGTTGGGCGGCGGTCATGGGCGGCGAGGTGGTGGCGGGCTTGTCCGCGTTGGGGGCCGGGGAGGTGTGGGGCTCAGTGCGGGGCTCAGTTTGGGCGTGGACGCGGTCGGATACGGTCGCGACCGCCGCTCCGAGACAGAGCCTTCCGGAGAGCAGGAGAGCGAACAGAGCGACAGAGCGCAGGGCAGAACGTTGCATGAGGAGGCGCGGGCCGCTCCTTGGCGGCGTGTACAGGGACGGCGTGTACAGGGACGTGGCGTGTACAGGGGTAGGACGGTGCGCCGCGCGAAGGGCGATCAGCCCGTGTGGCGAATTGGCCGGCAATATAATCAGTTTACGGTGTCGGCTGCCGTTCGGCCTGCGCGTCCACCCCATGCCCGAGATCCTCGCCAATACGGAGATGCCTGCTTTGGAGCCGGACGCAGAAGCGGGCGCGATGGATGCTGTGTTCCATGGCGTGGTGGCCGTGCCGCTGCGCGAGACGGGCTGGATCCGCGTCACGGGCGAGGATCGTGCGCGCTGGCTGAATGGGATGGTGACGAACGCCATCCAGGGGCTGGGCACGGGCGAAGGGTGCTACAACTTTCTGCTGAACGCGCAGGGACGGATCCAGGGGACGGCGTGGGCCTTTGCGGAGCCGGACGCTTTGCTGCTTGAGACCGATCGGCAGCAGGTTCCGGGGATGCTTGCCCTGCTCGACCGCTTCATCATCATGGACGATGTGGCGCTGGTGGAGGAGACGGACGGCTTGGCCGGTCTGCTGGTCGCGGGTCCTCAGGCTGGGGCGATGCTCAAGCACGGCGGCTTGGTGCTTTCGGAGAGCGCGGAGGCTACGGCCAGTCTGCGCGAGTTTGCCTGGAACGGCGGCTCGCTTCGTGTGCTGCACAAGCCGGGTCGACTCTTCCCGAGGTGGGAGATCTGGGCGGAGCCTGAGCTGCTGGCGAAGTTGGCGGCTGGGCTGGCGGAGGCGGGTGCGGTCAGCGGCGAGCCGACGGTGATCGAGTGGATGCGGCTGCTCGAGGGCACGCCGCGCTTCGGCGTGGATATTCGCGAGCGCGAGCTGCCGCAGGAGACCGGTCAGACGGAGGCGCTGCACTTCAGCAAGGGATGCTACCTGGGGCAGGAGATTGTGGAACGTATCCGGTCGCGCGGCAACGTGCACCGGACGTTTCATGGATTTCTGCTGGAGGGCGCGGAGCCCGCGCCGGGGACCGTGCTCGAGGCGGCGGGCAAGCCCGTGGGCGAGCTGACCAGCGTGGCGGCGTTGCCTACATTGCCAGGGTATCCCGCGGGGCTGCTGCTCGGCTTGGGCTATCTTCGCTGGGAGACGCTCGAGCTCAGGCACGACGTCATTTTTGCGGGCGGCCGTGCGCTGCCGATCGCGTTGCCGATCCCTGTTGCCGCAGGGGCGCATCCAATAGCCGACGCAACCTGAGGCCACCACCACACCAAGCGCCACCCGCTTCCGTCGCGCGCCCTTGCCGGTGCGGGCCGAACAAGGAGAGAGCAAGATCATGGCAGAGTCGAACAAGCCCTTTGTGGTTACGGACCGCCGCAAGTTCACCCTCGACGGGGAGGTGAGGCCGGATGCGGTTCGCTCGGACGAGGATCGTCCGGCTGCCGCGCCGCCCAGTCCAGTCGAGACCCCGACCCAGACAGCCCCCGCCAGCGTGGACCCGCTTGCCGCGGCGCCGATGCCTGAGCTCGCGACCGCGCCGGAGATGGACGCGCGCTCGGCGATGAGCGCGGAAGACGGGCAAGACCCTGAGGGCGATCTGCCCGCGCTGACCCCGGAGCAGCTGGAGCAGAGCAAGCGCGCGTACGAGGCTACGGCGGATCGTCTGGAGACCGCGATACGCGCCGCCAACCCGGGCATGGAGCATCCGCCGGCGATGAACTTCGAACAGCTGGTGCAGTCGGTCTACCTGACCGCCATCATGCAGCTCGGCGGTGGAACGGTGGAAGGCGAGCAGCCCCGCGTGGATCTGTTGGGGGCGCGCTCCAGCATTGACATGATGGGCGTGCTTGCCGAAAAGACCGTCGGCAATCTGAACGAGCGCGAGCAGATCTATCTGGACAGCGCGTTGTTTGAGCTGCGGATGGCGTTTCTGGAGATGACGCAGGTGCTGGCGCGCTCGGCGCAGGCGCGGGCCGGACAGCCGCCGGGAGCACCGGGCGGCACGGGCGGATTCGGCGGCGGAACGGGTGGATTCGGCGGGGCGGGCGGCTTCGGCGGCGGCGGAACGCCGACCCTGGTGCGCTAGACGCGTCCGTGCAGGCTACGCTCACGTTTCTCGGCAGCGGCACCAGCATGGGCGTTCCGACGCTGGGCTGCGGGTGTGCCGTGTGCACCTCGACCGATCCGCGCAACCGGCGTACCCGACCGTCGTTGCGGCTGGAATATAACGAGCGCGTGGTTCTGATCGACACCGGGCCGGACTTCCATGCGCAGGCGTTGCGCGAGGGTCTTCGCCAGGTGGACGCGGTGCTCTACACCCATGGCCATGCCGACCATGTGCTTGGTTTTGACGATCTGCGACCGCTCAGCTTTCGCCTGCCGGAGGGCATCCCGGTCTACGCGGACGAGGCAACGGCCACGACACTGGAGCGTGTGTTCGAGTACACCTTTCGCAAGGAGAACCGCTACCCGACCAGCGCCCGGGTGGTGCTGCACCGGCTCGATTCGAAGCCGGGCGCCGGAGTCGCGCTCTTCGGCGCGTGCTTTCAGCGGGTGCCGGTGATTCACGGCAGGCAGGAGATCACGGGCTATCGCTTCGGCAAGGCAGCCTATCTGACGGACATGAGCGATATTCCGCCCGAGGCGCAGGCGTTGCTGGGCGACCTGGACCTGCTGATTCTGGACGCGCTCCGCCGCGAGCCGCATCCGAGCCACTCGCATCTGGAGCGATCGATCGCCTTTGTGGAGCAGCTCAAGCCGCGACGCGCCTTTTTTACGCACATCAGCCATGACCTGGATCACGGTCCGATCGACGCGGGTCTGCCGGACAACATTCACCTGGCCTATGACGGGCTGAAGCTGGAGTTTGAGATCGCCTGATGCAGCTCTTTCGATCCTTGCAGGAGATGGCGCAGTCCCCTGGCCCGCTGGTCGCGACCATCGGCAACTTCGACGGCGTGCACTGCGGCCACCGGGGGGTGATCGAGCGCGTTCGGTCGCGTGCTCGCGAGCTGGGGATGCGCTCCGCTGTGATTACCTTTGATCCGCATCCAGTGCGGGTGCTGCGGCCGGAGGAGCGACGGCCGCTGATCACGCCGCTGCCGCGCAAGCTCGAGCTGTTGGAGTCGACTGGCGTCGATCTTGTCGTGGCGCTGCCGTTCTCGCACGAGCTGGCGCGCATGAGCGCGCGGGACTTCGCCTGCGAGATCCTGTGCAAGCGCCTGGATGTTCGGGAGTTGCACGAGGGAGAGAACTTCCGCTTCGGCCGAAGCGCGGAGGCCGGTCTGGAGACCCTGGTCTCGCTCGGCACGGAGCTTGGGTTTGCGGTGCAGAGCTATGCGCCGCAGCACGCGCGTGGCGGCATTGTGTCGTCGAGCCGTGTGCGCGAGTTGGTCGAAGCCGGCGATCTTGTCGGGGCGCGGCATTTGCTGGGCCGCAACTTTGCCGTGGACAGCCACCCTGCCACGGGCCGGGGGTACGGCACGCGATACACCGTGCCGACGATCAATCTTGCGCCCTATGCCGAGCTGCTTCCGGCCCATGGCGTCTATGCGACGCGCCTACGCATCGGGACGGGGGCGGAGGCGCGGTGGTTCGAGGCAGTCACCAACGTGGGCAACCGGCCGACCTTTGGGGCGGATTCCTTTGCGGTGGAGAGCTTTCTGCTCGACTTCGATCCGGTGCGCGAGCCGCTTTCGCTTTCCGAGCGGACGCCGTTGCGGCTGGAGTTTCTGAAGCGTCTGCGGGCCGAGCAGCGATGGTCCAGCCCGGAGGCGTTGAAGGCGCAGATCGGTCGGGATGTGGCGCGGGCCCAGCGGCTGTTCAGGCCGCTGCGGCGGCGGGCGGGTGCGCCGCACTCGGCGTAGGCTCTGCCGGGGCGGGTTCTGCGGGCTGCGCGGGCGCGGGGGAGGCGGGCTTGGGCGACGACGGATTGGGCGCGGCAGGTGTCTCCGTGTCGGCCGGATCGAGGTCGTCGGCCGGTGCGCTGTCCTGTCTGGCCGGCAGATGCGGCCTGCCTAAGGTGGAAGTTGGGGTCGAGGCCGGCGGAGTGTCCGGCAGATCGAGCGATCGCTTGGGCGCGCCGCCGGTGGCGAAGCTCTCGTGCGGGTGCGCCGCCACGACGGGCTCCATGAAGCTCATCCACATGGGTAGCGCGGCACGGGCGCCGGTCTCCTTGGGGCCGAGCGACTGCCGGTCGTCGAAGCCGATCCAGGTGCCGCAGGTCACGGAGGGCGAGAAGCCGATGAACCAGGCGTCGGTGTAGTTGTTGGTCGTGCCGGTCTTGCCGCCGAGCGGATGCTTCAGCTTCGCGCCGGCGGCGGCGCCGGTGCCGAAGCGGGTGACGGCTTCGAGCAGCCCCATCATGCTGCGCGCGGTTTCGACCGAGAGCACCTCGGTGACCTGCGGTGGCTTCTGCTGGAGCGGCAGACCGTCGGCCTCGCTGACCTTGCGGATGGTGTGCGGCTCGATGCGGATGCCGTCGTTGGGGAAGACGGTGTAGGCGCCGACCTGCTCTGCAAGCGTGATGTCGGCCGAGCCGAGCGCGATGGGAAGGAAGGCGGGGATGTTGGACGTGATGCCGAAGCGGTGCGCGGTGGCGATGACGTTCTGGATGCCGTACCGGTGCGCGAGCTTGAGCGCGGGGATGTTGCGCGACTCAGCAAAGGCGCTGGTAAGGGTCATGGCGCCGCGGTAGTCGCCCTCGTAGTTGTGCGGGGTGTACCAGCCGGAGGGGGTGGGGAAGGAGGTGGGCGCGTCGACCACGATGTCGGTGGGCTTGGCGCCGTTCTCGATCGCCGTGGTGTAGACGTAGGGCTTGAAGGAGGAGCCGACCTGCCGCTGCGCCTGCGTGGCGCGATTGAACTGGGAGACGGCGAAGTCGCGGCCGCCCACCATGGCGAGGATCTCGCCGTTGTTGTTATCGACGGTTATCAGCGACCCCTGGGCGCCGGAGTCCTGCTCGAGAGTCGCGTGGATCACACCGGTCGCCGAGATGCTCTGCACCCGCACATAGACGATGTCGCCGGGCGCGAGAAACTTGGTCGCGTCCAGGGTCTGCGTGGAGTTGAGCACCCAGGTCCAGTCCGGCTGCGTGAGGGTGACCGTGTACTCGCCCAGGCGCACGGTGACCGTGGTGCGCGCGACCGACAGGACCACGGCGTGGAAGTAGGCGCCAACGGCGACCGCGGCGGTCCAGTCCGGGTGACGGTACGCCTCGACGCCGCCCTCGAGCGCGGAGACGTTCAGCAGCTTGCCCTGCCAGCCGCGTCGCCGCTCGTAGGCCGCCACGCCATCGAGCACCGACCGGTTGGCGACGCGCTGCAGATCGAGGTCGAGCGTGGTGTAGACGCGGAGGCCGGCGCCGTGCACCTCCTCGACGCCGTAGGCGCGCTCCAGCTGTCGGCGCACCTCCTCGACGAAGTAGGGCGCCTCGGAGCCGGCGGGCAGCTCGATGCGCAGGCCGAGCGGGGTGGCGCGGGCGGCATCGTTCTGCGCCTCGGTGATCTTGCCGTCGTGCAGCATCTCCTCGAGGACCAGGTTGCGCCGCCGCAGGGCGCGCTCCGGATAGCGCAGCGGGGAGTAGGCCTCCGGCCCCTTGGGCAGCGCGGCCAGCAACGCCGCCTCGGGCAGCGTCAGGTCGCGCGCGTGCTTGGAAAAGAAGTACTCGCTGCCGGCCTCGAAGCCGTAGGTTCCGTGCCCGAGATAGATCTGGTTGGCGTAGAGCGCGAAGATCTGGTCCTTGGTGAAGCGGCGCTCGATCTGCATGGAGAGCAGGATCTCCTGCAGCTTGCGGCCGTACGTCTTCTGGGACGAGAGGAAGAGGTTGCGGGCGAGCTGCATGGTGAGCGTGCTCGCGCCCTGGGATCGGCCGCTGGCGTGGAGGTCGCGCCATGCCGCTCCGACCGCGCGCACCAGGTTCACGCCCCAGTTGCTCTCAAAGCTCTTGTCTTCAATGGAGATGATGGCTTCGCGGAGGACGGGAGGCAGGTCGGTGTAGGGGACGACCACGCGGCGCTCCAGCGCGAATGAACCGAAGACCCTGCCGTGGACGTCGAGCAGCTCCGTGGTGGTGTTCGGTCGGTAGCGCGTGAGGTCTTCCATCTGCGGCAGGTCGATCGAGTACACGACGGCCAGGCCGGAGAGCGCGCCGAAGAGCGCGGACAGGCCCATGAGAGCGTAAAAGACCTTGCGGCGCGAGGAGGGCGGAGGCTTGGGCGCTCCGCGGTTCAGCTTGAAACGGAGGCGGCGGCGCCACCATGGAGGTCGTGTCTGCCGCGGTGTACCGATGCGCGAAGGCGAGTTGAGCAGGCTTTCCACGACCTACCTCCCGTAGCACCGTACGCTGTGCGCGGGACGGCTCAGGCGGACTTCGCCTTGAGAAGATCCAGCGCCTTACTGAGCTGGTCATCTACCTGCACGCCGCCGGTCGACTTCGGGGGCAGCTTGTTGTCGGGAGCCGGTTGGCTATCGCCGGGGGTCTCTTCATCTACATCCAAGGGCGCCTCGGCCACCAGCACATCGGGCGTCACGCCATCGTCCTGCAGGCGCTTTCCGGAGGGCGACTCATACTTCGCGATGGAAAGAATCAGCGCGGCGCCGTCCGGCAGCTCAAAGAGCTTCTGTTGCACCCCCTCGCCGAAGGTGTGTTCGCCGACCAGCTGCGCACGCTTGTTGTCGAGCAGCGCCGCGGCGAGCAGCTCTCCAGGGCCAGCCGTTCCACGGTTGACCAGGACGACGAGGGGGGCCGTGGGCGCGACGGCTTTGGCAGGATCGGCCGTAAAGATCTGTTTGCTGACCGTCTGCCCTTCGAGCGAGGCGATCGTGCCTCCCTTGAGGAAGAGATTCGCCGCCCGCACCGCCTCCGGCATGTCGCCGGACGCAACGTCACGGAGATCGAGCAGCACCTTTTTGGTATTGAGCCGCGACATACCCTTCAGCTTGGCGTCCATCTGCTGGACGTGCTCGCGATCAAGGACCAGCGGTTTCAGATAGAGAATGCTGGCATTTTCGTAGAGGCTCTCGGTCGTTGCCGGCACGCTGGCGACGGACCGGGTGAGCACGATCTTGTCGGGGTTGGCGCGGCGCGGACGCACCACCGAAAGCGTGACCTGGCTGCCCGGAGCTCCCTCCAGCAGGAGCTGAATCACGGCAAGGGAGACATCGCGCGTGTCCTGGGCGCCGATGCCTTCAATGATGTCGCCGTCCGTTAGATTGGCCTTATCGGCAGGGCTGCCGGGCAGCACCGAGACCACCGTCGCATAGCCAAGCCGCTTGGAGACATTGATGCCGACCTGCGCCTTGCCGGGCCGATCGGTCTTGTACATCTTGTAGTCCGCGGGCGTGAGATAGCTTGAGTCGGCGTCGAGCGACTCGAGCAGTCCGCGCAGCGCGCCGTTGGTCACCGCGCCGATGTTGGGGTTGACCACATAGTCGGTCTGGATGTGGCGCAACACCTCGCTGTACACATTGATCTGACGGTACGCGCCGTCCTTCGGATCATTCGCCGCGGTTGCCGCGCTGACGCCGCTCAGGTTGACGCCGAGAAAGGAGGCGACCACGAGCGCCACGGAGGCGAGGAGCGCACAGATTTTGGTGAGTTTCGGCATGGGACGGGTAAGCTCCGCGGACAGCGTCAGGAAACAACGTTTAGACGTCCGTCCTGGCCAGAATGATACTCTCCTCGCCAGGCAGGTTCTTCGAGGGCATTACGACTTTGGTGGCGGTGAGAGGAATCGAACCTCTGACCTACGGGTTATGAGTCCGTCGCTCTAACCATCTGAGCTACACCGCCGATGTGTTCCACAAGCCGCAGGATAGAGGCGTTGAAGAAGGGGAGCGCCACGCCGGAACCGAGTTCCATCATACCGGAGGATGCACGGCAGCGGCGCACGGCAGCGGCGGGTCGCGAGTCCGTGCTGGGCGTGATCCCGGCGCGTCTGGCCTCCACGCGGCTACCGCGCAAGGTCTTGCGCGAGATCGCCGGGCGCCCGCTGCTGGCCTGGGTCCATGACGCCGCGAACGCGGCGCGTCAGGCGGGCGAGCTCGACGACGTGGTGGTCGCGACCGACTCGCCCGAGGTCGAGGAGCTCTGCCGGAGGGAGGGTTGGCGGTGTGAGAGGACCTCGCCCGATCTGCAAAGCGGCACCGATCGGCTCGAGGCCGTGGCTGTGCGTATTCCCGCCAAGATCTACGTGAATATCCAGGGCGACGAGCCGCTGCTGGAACTCGACCACATCCGTGCCCTGCTGCGGCCGTTCGCCAAACCCGGCGTCGAGGTGACGACGCTGAAGGTCCTGTGCACGGAGGGGAACGAGCGCAATCCCCATGCCGTCAAGGTCGTCACCGCGCTGGACGGTCGCGCGCTGTACTTTTCGCGAGCGACGATTCCCTACAATCGCGATGAGACGGCGCCGGCGGTTTATTGGAAGCACATCGGCCTGTACGCCTATCGCCGGGCGGCGCTGGCGCGCTTTGCGCACCTCCAGCCGAGCGTTCTGGAGCAGACGGAGCGCTTGGAGCAGCTGCGTTTTCTCGAGAACGGCATGAGCCTCTACGTGGAGCCGACCGAGATCGACACCGTCGGCGTGGATACCCACGAGGACCTGCACGCGGTGGAGGCGATTCTGCTCTCGCGCTTTCCGCTGTCCCGTCGTTGACGGCTTACCGCCCCACGTTGCCTGCGGCGTTGATCGGGGTGTGCGCGTCGGCGCCGAGTTCGGCGGCGGCGCCCAAATGGAGGGTGAGCCCGTGGGGCGTGCTCACGATGCGCAGATCTTCAAGCGAGGGCACGATCCACGTGGCGTAGGCGAGTTCCTCGGCGACATGGGTGCCGAGCACGCCGAGAACACGGCAGCCCGCGGCGCGACCCGAGCCGACGCCCGACGGGGCGTCTTCGACCACGATGCAGTCTTCCGGGGCAAGGCCGAGCAGCGCGGCACCGCGCCGGTAGGGCTCCGGATGCGGCTTGCCATGGTCGACCATCTCGCCGCTGATGATGTGCGCCGGAATCGGCAGCTTCGCGACCTCGAGCCTGGCCAGCATCAGACGGCGGGTCGCGGAGGTCACCACCGCCCACCGCTGCGGCGGCAAAGCTTCCAGCAACCCACGCACGCCCGGGAGCACCTTGAGGTCGGCGGTATCGGCCAGCTCGAGGTCTTCGATCACCCGCAGCCCCGCCTCCGGGTCGATGTCCGGCCGAAGCATCTGGACGATCTCAATGGCACGCTTGCCGTGCGGCACGTCGAAGGTGTCTGCGTTTGGTATGTTGTAGAGCGCCGCCCACTGCCGCCAGCAACGATTGACCGAAGCGATGGAGCTGATCAACACGCCGTCCATGTCGAACAGCAGGCCGCCGGTCTCGATTCCTGAAAATGTGGTCATGCGCTATTGTCGCTTGTCTGTGTCGCCCGCGTCGCCCGCCAGGACGAACTGCTCGGCGGCGCGCAGGATGTGCTCGACCGCGGCGGTGGAGCAGCTTTCACAGTAGACGCGCAGCAGGGGTTCGGTGCCGGAGGCGCGCAGCAGCAGCCAGGTCTCGGCCGGCGGGGCCGTTCCCTGCTTTGTCGCGGCGCACTCGGGGTTGTCGAGGTAGAACTTGATGCCGTCCAGGGTCTCCTGCCGCAGCACGCGCAGGCCGGCGATCTCGCCGAGGCCGGCGCGGGCGCGGGCGATCGCCCCCTGCTTCAGCTGCTCGGTGATATGCATGTCGATGCGGCCGTACTGGTGTTCGCCGAACTCGGTCTGCAGCGCGGAGACCAGCTCGCCGAGCGTCTTGCGCTCGTCGGTCATGACCTGGGCCAGCAGAAGTGAGTTCAGCAGGCCGTCGCGCTCCGGAAGGTGCTTGCTGATGCCGACACCGCCCGATTCTTCGCCGCCGATGAGAATGTCTTTTTCGAGCATCAGGTCGCAGACGTACTTGAAGCCGATCCCGTGCTCATGGAGCGTGCGACCGTACTTCGCCGCGATGCGATCGAGCATCTTGGTGGTGTTGAAGGCGCGGGTGACGTCACCGGGCCAGCCTTTGCGACGCAGCAGCCACTCAAGCAGGATGGCAAAGATCTTGTGCGCGTCGACCACGTTGCCGTGCTCGTCGACGGCGCCGATGCGGTCCGCGTCGCCGTCCGTGATGAAGCCGGCGTCACATTGCTCGGCGACGACGCGTCGCTGCGTCTCGGCGATGTGCGGCAGAATCGGCTCGGGATTGATGCCGGGAAACGACGGATTGATCTCCGCGCGCATTTCGACGAACGGTATGCCCGCACGGGTGAAGATGCCGGCCAGCACACCGCGGCCCGCGCCGTACATGCAGTCGATCAGAAAGCGGTAGCCCGAGGCCTGGATGGCGGGCAGATCGACGAAGCGCTCGATGGCCGCGACGTAGTCCGCCGTAAGGTCCGCCTCCACGATGGGAGCGGGTTTCTCCGCGGCCGCAAGCGGCTGGTCGAGGTAGCTTTCGATCGCGGCGATGATCGACGGCTTGCCGGAGCCGCCATAGCTTGCCTTGTACTTCACGCCGTTCCACTCGGGCGGATTGTGGCTGGAGGTGATCATCACCCCGCCCGCGAGACCGCGCTTGCGCACCGACCAGGAGAGCGCCGGGGTGGGTGTGATCGCGCTCGCGAGCGTGACGGGGATGCCCGCGCGGCTCAGGACCTCGGCGACGACCATGGCAAAACGGCGCGAGCCGAAGCGTGTGTCATAGCCGATAGCCACGCCCGCCGCCGGATCCTCGTGCGCCAGCACATAGTGGGCGATCGCGCCGGCGGCGACACGAACGTTGTCGTGCGTGAAGTCATCCGCGATGATGCCGCGCCAGCCGTCGGTGCCGAACTTAACTTTTGTGCCGCCGCCCGTCAAAGGTTCACTCATACCGAAATCGCTTTCCTCGCCCGTAGCGGCTCTGCCGGTCGGGTCTCTCGTTTGTCAGATTAGATCTTCCCGGCCAAGCCCCTCATGCACCTGCCGCACTACCTTGCTTACATCCTGTGAGCGGTCGCGCGTGGTGATGAGCAGGGCGTCCGCGGTCTCGACGACGACCAGCCCGTCGACGCCGAGCAGGGCGACCAGTTTGCCGGGGGCATAGACGTAGTTGCCCTTGGCCTGGATGGCGACGATGCCGTCGGTCGGGCCGTCCAGCACGTTGTCCGCCTGGTTCTCGCCCAGGTGCTCATGCAGCGACGCCCAGGAGCCGAGGTCGTTCCACGCGAAGTCCGCCGGCAGGCAAAAGATGCCGGAGCGCGTCTCGCCCTTCGAGGAGCGGGGCTCGAGCACAGCGTAGTCGATCGAGATGTTTTCGCACTTCGGATATTCTTCGGCGAAGACGCGCTCGAACTCGGGCGTGCCGTGCGCGGCCGCGATCCGCTCGAGGATCGGCGCCATGTCCGGCAGGTGCTCGCGCACGGCGTTGGCCAGGGTGCGCGCGCTCCAAAGAAAGATTCCGCCGTTCCAGACGAAGTTCCCGGCCGCGAGAAAACGCTCCGCGGTGTGCCCATCCGGCTTTTCACGGAAGCGTTTGACATGGCAGACCGGCAGGCCGGCAAGGCTCCCCGGCGCGGAGCCCTCGATCTCGATCTCGAGCGGATGTCCCTGCTCGATGTAGCCGTAGCCGGTCTCCGGGCGCGTGGGCGGAACGCCCAGCACCACCATGTACTCGCCCTTGGCGGCGAGCCGGATGCCGGCGCGAATGACCTCGGCGAAGCGCGGGATGTTGCCGACCACATGATCCGAAGGAAAGATGCCGATCACTGTCTCCGGCTCCGAGCGCTCCAGCAAAAAGGCGGTCAAGGCGCAGGCCGGCGCCGTGTTGCGCGCGATCGGCTCGCGGATAATGTGCTCGGGCGAGATCGAGGGCATCTGCTCGGCGATGGTGTCGGCCAGCCAGCGGTTGGTGATGACCCAAACGTCGGTTGCCTCCGCCACCGGCAGCAGGCGAGTCAGCGTCTGTTGAATCATAGTCTGGTCGCCGTCGAGGGCGAGCACCTGTTTGGCGCGGGCTCGCCGACTGCGCGGCCAAAAACGTGTGCCGCTGCCGCCCGCGAGGATCACGGGGGCAAAGCGGGGTAGAGATGCGTCGTCAGGGAGGGACATGGCTGTCATCCTAGCGAAGATCGCCCGGATCAGAGCAGCGATTCGAGAATTTTCCGCATACGGGTAATACCCTTCTCGATGACGTCCGGGGAGACGGCGTAGGACAGGCGGATGTGCTCCGAGGTGCCGAAGGCCTCGCCCGGCACCACGACCACATGAGCCTCGCTCAACAGCTTTGCCGCCACATCGGACGCGCTGCGCACCCCGCCCTTGCCGAAGAAACTTTTTACGTTGGGGTAGACATAGAAGGCGCCCTGGGGCACGGTGCAGGTCAGCCCCGGTATGGTCTTGAAACCCGCGAGCACCTGGTCGCGCAGCCTGATGTAGTCCTCGCGCATGGTCGCGATGCACTCTTGCGGGCCGGAGACCGCGGCGATCGCGGCGCGCTGCACCATGCTGGCCGCGTTCGATGTGCTTTGCGACTGCAGCTTGCTGATGGCGGCGATGATCGACTTCGGTCCAAGCGCATACCCGGCACGCCAGCCGGTCATCGCATAGGTCTTTGAGAGCGAGCCGAGGACGATCACGTGCTCGCGGCAGTCAGTGAACGACGCTCCGCTGATCGGCTTGCCCGCGAAGTCGAGGTAGATGTAGCACTCGTCCAGCATGACGTAGATGCCGCGCGCGTGCCCCAGGCGAACGATGGCTTCGAGATCCTCCGCGCTCATGACGGCGCCGGACGGATTGGAGGGTGTGTTCAGGATGATGGCCTTGGTCTTCGGGGTCAGGGCGGCCTCGATCATCGCCGCGGTGACACGGAAGTTGTCCGCCTCGGCGGTGTCGACGAAAACCGGCCGTCCACCGGCGTACTGAATGATGTCTTTGTAGGAGACCCAGTACGGCACGGGCACCACGACCTCGTCGCCGTGGTCGATCAGCACCTGGATGGCGTTGAAGAGCGCGAGCTTTCCGCCGGTGGTGAAGACGCACTCCTCCGGCGTGTAGTCGGTGCCGAAGTCGGCGGCATGTCGCTCGACGATGGCGCGCCGGACCTCGGGGATGCCGGCGACGTTGGTGTAGCGCGTGAAGTTTTGCTCGATGGCCTGGATGGCGGCGTCTTTAATGTGCTGCGGCGTGGGGAAGTGCGGCTCGCCGGCGCCGAAGTCGGCGAGGTCGATGCCCTGGGCCTTGAGGCGAAGCGCCTCCGCGGTAATGGCCATGGTGGCCGAGACTTCGATCCGTTGAATGCGGTCTGAGAAGACCTTCGCCGTGGGCATGCTCATGGCCTCTAGTGTGCCAGATTGGAGCGCCGAATCGTCGGGTGGCCCCGTGCGGGATCGGTGCGGGGTCGGCTGCGGGTTAGATGGCGACTCGATCGCGCAGCCGCGCCATCACCAGCGGAGGCACCAGCGCCGAGACATCGCCACCCAGCCGAAAGACACCCTTGATCAGCCGCGAACTTACGTAGGTGTATTTTTCCGCGGGCAGCATGAAGAGAGTTTCGAGCTCGGGGTCGAGCTGGCGATTCATCATGGCCATCTGAAACTCGTACTCATAGTCGGAGATGGCGCGAATGCCGCGCAGCACGGCGCGACAGCCCTGCTGCTTGGCGCAGTCGACCAGCAGGCCATCGAAGGTCACAACCTGCACGTTGCCCAGGTCAGCCGTTGCCTCCGCGATCATCTCAGCACGCTCCGGCACGGTAAAGAGCGGCGTGCCTTTTTCGGAGTTGCGCAGGATGGCGACGACGAGCTCGTCAACGATCTTGGCGCCGCGCGCGATCAGGTCGAGGTGGCCGTTGGTCAGTGGATCAAAGGTCCCGGGATAGATCGCTTTCACGGTGGGCATGGCAACAGCAGCATACCGTGGAGCGGCGGCTCCATGGGGCGCCTGCGCCGGCGGCGCTCTGTCGCACAGGGCTTAACACGGCGGCGGCTGGAGCGGACGAGGGTTGTTCGGCTGCCCGGGAGGGGGCTCGGACTAGGACCTTTGGTAGGGTACCACAACGAACCTGCGACCAGCATCCACGCGACCGTCGCCAGCGCCAAAACCGGGACCGCCCCATGGTGCGGCAGCAGGCGCCAGAGGACAAGCGCAAAGGCGAGCAGGCCGAAGCTTCCGAGCGCCGCGCCGAAGGCGTCGAGGCTGGCGGCTTGGCGACCCCGGTCGGCGCCCTGCAACCCCTGCTGCTGCTTTTTCTGCTCTTGATGCTTGCTGATGAGGGTGATCGCGGCAGGAAAAATCGAGGGAAATGCGAGAAACAGGCCACCGACCACTGGACCGTACCAGTCCGCCACCAGGCCCGCGAGCGCCGTAACCAGCCCGCCGAGCACAAAGCGCAGAATATGCTCGTGCGGCTTTGTCTGCTTGAGAGCGGAGAAGTTTGCCTGGATCTTCATCGGCTTCTCACAGCAAGATTTGATAGAGGCCGAACGACGTCACGAACCAGACCGCCATGAGCGCAATGGTCGTCACCATGGTGGAGCGCTTAAACCGAAGCAGGGCCCGGCTGACCAGATAGGCGTACAGCACAAACGCGATGGCCCCTAGAGTCATCGAACGGGCCTCGATCGCGAGGTACGGCTTACCCTGGTGCGAGAGGGTCAGTCCAACCGTAGCCAGCGCGATGGACGGTGCGGCGCCGAATAATCCAGCAAAGCTTTTGGGCCGAAGCACGTCACCGAGCATGGCGAAGAGGCTGACGAGGGCGCCACCGATCAGAAATCGTAGGACAGTCTCTTCCATCAAGCCCGGCGACCGATGGTGGGCGGTGCCGCTGTATTCATCTCTTGTTCACAATCGCTCATGCACAGGTATGAGCTTCAGACAAGAACAAGCGTTGCCCCGGGGCCGGCTTTGCGGCCAACGAAGTCCTCTGCGTTGCCGGAGCGCACCGACTGCAGGGCTGCACGGATTTGCCGCGCTGCGCCGCTGCCGGGGACTGTGCGTCTGTCCGTCCGATGAGACTAGCGCTTCGCCCGGACTACCTCCTGGGCCTGCGCGGCTCCGTTCACCGGCAGGGCGGGGAGCTCCGGGATGGGTTCGGCGACGGCGCCGATCTTGAGCTTGCGCCGCAGATCGGTGTCGATGCGGTTGAAGATGTCGACGTTGGTCTTGAGGAAGTTGCGCACGTTCTCGCGCCCCTGACCGATGCGCTCGCCCGAGTAGGAGTACCACGCGCCGGACTTTTCGACGATGTTGTGGAGCACGGCGAGGTCGAGCACATCGCCCTCGCGCGAGATGCCTTCGCCGTAGAGGATGTCGAACTCCGCGTCGCGAAAGGGAGCGGCGACCTTGTTCTTGACGATCTTGACCTTGGTGCGCGAGCCGACGACGACGTCGCCATCCTTGACCGCGCCGATGCGGCGGATGTCGATGCGCATGGAGGAGTAGAACTTGAGCGCGCGACCGCCGGTGGTGGTCTCGGGGTTGCCGAACATGACGCCGATCTTGTCGCGGATCTGGTTGATAAAGATCAGGCAGGTGCGCGACTTCGAGACCGTGCCCGTCAGCTTACGCAGCGCCTGACTCATCAGTCGCGCCTGCAGGCCCATGTGCGAATCGCCCATCTCGCCGTCGAGTTCGGCCTTGGGCACGAGCGCGGCGACCGAGTCGACCACCAGCACATCGATCGCGCCGGATTTGACCAGCGCCTCGACGATCTCGAGCGCCTGCTCGCCGTAGTCGGGCTGCGAGATGAGCAGGTTGTCGATGTCCACACCGAGCTTCTTGGCGTAGGCCGGGTCGAGGGCGTGCTCGGCATCGACAAAGGCGGCGAGACCGCCCTGGCGCTGCGCCTCAGCGACGATCTGCAGGGTGATGGTCGTCTTGCCCGAGCTTTCCGGACCGAAGATCTCGACCACGCGCCCACGCGGCACACCGCCCACGCCGAGCGCCGCGTCGAACGAGATCGAGCCCGTGGAGATGACGGCGATGGGAACGATCGCCTCCTTCGAGCCGAGCCGCATGATGGAGCCCTTGCCGAACTGCTTCTCCAGCTGTGAGAGTGCGGTGTCAATTGCTCGGGTACGCTCGTCAACGGCCACGATGGGGGGTCTCCTCGGGTGATTCAGGGTGGAGTTTAGCAGTTTGCGATGGCAAAGAAAAGGCGAATAACCCGAAGGTGGCAGAGAGCGGTCTCATCGACCCGCATCTCACCGTTTCAGGAGGTCCACGGGCTGGTTCACGTCCTCTATGCGGAAGAGCGGAGCGAGCGCCGGATGACGCCGGCGAACGGCTTCGAAGATCTCCCACGCGACGCGGCGATAGCTGAAGTGGCCGGCCGGACCGGAGCGCAGCTCGGCGATGTAGAGCGCTTCGGCGAAGTCCATGGTGAAGAGCGAGCGGCAGCGGGTGCCGAGCGGCAGCAGATAGCACGCCGACTCCGCCCCTTCGGGCACGCCGGCGGCGGCGAGCGCGCGATAGCCGGCAAAGGCGTTTTGCATGGCGCTGGCATAGGCGTCCGCCAGGCCTGCCTCGGCGAGCGTCGGCTGCCCGGGGCAGGTCGGCTCCTCGTAGCCGTGGAGGTCGGTCCACCCCTGCAGCAGCTGCGTGCACCGGCGATGGCGATGCATGTCGCGGAAGCCGCCGATATCCATCAGGATGTCGAACCGCAGGCCCCGGCCGGCGTGGAAGGGCCGCAGCAGCTCGTCGTGGCGGCCGCGATGCGCCGCGCCGAGCGCGATCAGCTCGTTTCGCCGACTCTCGGACAGAGCGGCGACGCGTTCGCGAATCTGCCGGTAGGGGTAATGGCACACCGGGTAGAGCAGCGAGGTCGCGATCTCGATCTCGAGCGAGTCCGCGTCGTCCAGGAGATCGACGACGGGCGCGGGCTGGATGGGCGCACCGGCCATCAACTCCGTCGCTGCCTGCGCGAGCACCGCGCGCGACTCGGTCTGGTAGGGATTGCTTGCGGCGTACTTTACCAGCGTGGGCGCGGTCGCGACCGGGCGCCGCAGGAGCTCTGCCGCGGTTCGCGCGTGGGGGTCGTCGGAGGCGTCGAGTTCAGCCAGCAGGCCGGCGGCTGCGATCGCCTGCAGATTCCACGCCGGACCGGCGGCGGCGGCGCGAAGCTGCTCGCCGAGACCGCGGATTTCGGCGTACGGGCTCGACAGCAGGCGGGAGACCTGGGTCTCGAGCGTGCGGGCGTTCACGATCTGGCCGAGCGAGGTATTGGTCGCGAGCGGCAGGAGATAGCGCGCGACGTCAAAGGCCCGCGCCTTGAGCGTGCGCTCATAGCTCTCGGGCTTCATGGTGTCGGGCTTCGGGATGGCCCGGCGCAGCGCCTCGAGCATGCCGCCGCCGATCTGCGCGTAGGCGGCGAAGAGTCGCTCGATCGCCTCGGTGAAGGCTGCGGTCGACGCGCCGAGATCGGGCGTGAACCAGCCCGACCTGGCGAAGTCCTGATAGCGGGTCGACCGCTCCTGCCCGTCCCATCGCTGCTCGTCGACCAGATCGATCGCGGCCAGCAGGGACAGCCGCTCGATCGCGAAGGGGATGTGCGCGAGATCGGCGATGGAGCGGTGGCCGTATTGGAAGTAGAAGGTGTTGAGGAACTGCTCGGCTCGTTGCGCGCTGATCTCGGCGAGCGACTCTTTCATGGTCAGCGCCGAACGCGAGTACTTGGCCATGGCGTAGGCCAGCACCTCGGGATCGGCGCCGTGGATGGCATAGACGTCGGTCGCGGCGGCCGGCACGCCCGGCGAGGACGGCCCGGGATCAGGCGGGAGCGCACCGGGTTGGGCGGCGGCGGGTATGGGCGGTGCCTCGGCGGACGGCATACGCAACGCTAACCCGGCGGGCGCGTGCGGGGAAGGCGGAAAAGTAGCTTGAAATCGGAAGGTCGCTCACGCCTTGGGCTAAGTGACTGATTCAAGGGGAACGCAGCCGCATCTTTGTTACTGTGATCGATCCGCTGCTTGAAACCGCACACCGGCCGTATCCCTTGCCGGACCGCGCTTGGCGCATGCGCCAGCGGTGGAACGATGTGCTGTTCGCGCACTGGCCCGTGGCGCCGGCTGCGATCACCAGCCGCCTGCCGCCGGGGCTCGAGGTCGACATCTTCGACGGCGACGCATGGCTGGGTGTGGTGCCGTTCTTTATGGATCGCGTGCGGGTTCGCGCGTTTGGGGAGCGCACGATCGGCTTTCCCACCACACGCGCGTTTCCGGAGCTGAACCTGCGGACCTATGTGCGCTCGAAGCGGACGGGCAAGGGCGGCGTCTGGTTCTTTTCCCTCGATGCCGGCTCGCCCCTGGCCGTCTTCGGCGCCCGGATGATCTTCTCGCTACCGTACTTCCCTGCCCGGATGCGGTACCGGCGGAGGGAGGACGGCAGTGTCGCCTACAACAGTCGGCAGATCCTGCCACGGGGTCGACCGGCCGAGACGCGGCTGCGCTATCGAGCGAAGGGCGAGGTCGTGCTCAGCCAGCCTGGGGATCTGGCTGATTTCCTGACGGAGCGCTATTGTCTCTTCACTGTGTCGCGATGGACACACCGGCTGCTGGTCGGCGAGGTGCACCACGCGAAGTGGCAGCTGCAGCCGGCGGAGGCCGAGTGGGAGGCGAACGGCCTTGCGGCAGACTTCGGCTTGATTCTGCCGGAGCGGGAGCCGATCCTGCACCTCGGGCGCGAGATCGACGTGGTGATCTGGGGGCTCACGCCGGAGCGGTAGCTCGACCCGGGCAGCAGGCGGGAGCGTGAGATCGGCGCGCGATCGCACTCGACGCGCCCATCCTTATACTGGGACATGGCTGCTGGCCGGCCGCAGGAGATGCAGCATGAGTACCGTGACCGGTCGCGTGGCCCTGGTAACTGGAGCCTCGCAGGGCATCGGCAGGGCGTGCGCGCTCGAACTGGCTCGCGGTGGAGCGTTGCTCGCGGTCGCCGCCCGCAACGTCGACAAACTCCAGGCTGTGGCCGAGGAGATTCGGTCGGCGGGCGGCACTGCCGAGGCGTTCGCGCTCGATGTCGCCGACGAGAGCTCGATCAAGAGCTGTGCCAAGGCCGTGCTCGACCGGTTCGGTCGCGTGGAGATCCTGGTCAACAACGCGGGTATCACCCGTGACGGCCTGGCCATGCGGATGAAGCGCGCCGACTGGGACGATGTGCTGCTTACCAACCTGACCGGCGCCTTTCTGCTGACGCAGGCGCTGCTGCCGCAGATGCTGAAGCTTCGCTGGGGCCGCATCCTGAATGTGACCTCGGTGGTGGGCGAGACGGGGCAGGCGGGCCAGGCGAACTATGCGGCATCGAAGGCCGGTCTGATCGGGCTGACCAAGAGCTTGGCGCGCGAGCTGGCCAGCCGGACGATCACGGTGAACGCCGTCGCGCCGGGGTACATCGAGACCGCGATGACCGCCGTGCTGAACGACGCCCAGCGCGCGGCGATGCTGTCCGTGGTGCCGCTGGGCCGCCCGGGCAGCGATGCCGACGTGGCGCACGCCGTCCGCTTTCTCGCCTCGGAGGAGGCCGGCTACATCACCGGCCACACGCTGGACGTGAATGGCGGCCTGCACATGGCGTAGAACGGGCGCGCGGAGCCCGGTTCGGGCCGTGATCGTCCTCCCACGAGGAACTTACAGTGTCCCTTGAGGTGTTCTCCCCGCATCTTGGGGTCATGAATCAGCGCTGGTTCGAGCCCTTTCTCCCCCAAGATAGGCATTGACCGGCTCCGCGGTGGAACGTAAGTTACGGCTCATGGCAGACGTACAACAGTTTTCGGCGACTCCCAACCCACCCCCGACCGTCTCGCAGTCCATGAACATCGGCATGACCATTCGCGGGTACCGGCTGCAACGCGGCATGTCGCAGGGAGATATTGAGAAGAAGACTGGTCTGCTGCGATGTTATCTGTCGCGGGTGGAGAATGGGCACACGGTGCCGTCGCTTGAGACGCTGCAGAAGATCGCCAAAGCCCTGGATCTGAAGCTGTCGGAGTTCTTCGCGGAAGAGTCGGTCGGCCGCGAGATGGGTTCCCTGAACCTTGGGGAGGAGGAGATTCGCTTTCTGACGCAGGTGCAGCGCTACTCCGCGCACCTAAGCGAGAGCGATCGCCGGCTTTTGTTGGCCATGGTGCGGAAGTTCGCCCAGACCTCCCTTACCTAAGGGAATTTGTCCCGAAGCTATCGGAGCGCACACCCATCGGACGCAGGCCGAGCATCAGCCAAGGGCTTGCGCGGACTTCGGCATACCCTGCCCGCGTTGCGGCACCACCTTCCGCATACGGTTCCGATTTGGGGGATACAGGTGACGAAAGCGTGAGCGCCACACCCAGGCCACGGTCAGCGCGGTCGCGATGGACGGGATCGAGCGACCGACCCAAAGCCCATGCATCCCCAGGGTGGTGTGCAGGGTGAGCCACCAGGTGAGGGGTAGGCCGACGATCCAGGACCAGAACACACCGGCATACATGGGCGTTTGGGTATCGCCCAGACCGCGAAGGCTTCCGGCCAGGCTCGCCTCCCACGCATCGAATGCCTGGTAGGTGGCAGCGATGGCAAAGACGCTCACGCTCGCGGCAATCACCGTTGGATCGATGGTGTAGATCCCGGCGAGCCATCGTGGTCGCACAAGAAAGATCAGGGCGGCAGCGCCCGTGAAGCCGATCGAGATCCAGCCGCCGGCTCGCGTGGCCAGCGACACACCGCGGCGGTGGTCGGCGCCGACCGATTGCCCGACCCGGATCGCCGTCGCCGCTTGGAAGCCCAGCGGAACCATATAGACAAAGGCCGCCACATCGAGGACAACCTGGTTGACGGCGAGCGCCACCGCGCCCAATCTGCCGCAGATGAGGGTCTGGGCCGTCGAGACACCGAGGTCTGCCATGGTCTGGATTGCCGGCGCCCACCCCAGGGACAGGAGCACACGGATGGGCTCCGCGCTGGGTTTGAAGTCCCGCAGATGCACTTGCACATGGTCTTTGCGCAGATGCCACAGAAAGGCGCCCACCAGAAGCGCGAGCATGTACACGCGCACGATGACAGTGGCCCATCCTGAGCCCGCAAGGCCGTGTGCCCGGAAGCCGAGATGGCCGAACAGAAGCGCCCAATCCCCTACCAGGTTGACCAGATTGGCGGTCAGCAAGGACACCATGATCGCCATGGTGCGGTTGATCGACTGCAGGTAGCGGCGGAGTGCCATGTACAGCAGAAGCGGAAGGGTCGACCACTCGAGCGCGGCCAGGTAGTGCATGGTGGAGGCGGCCAACCCTGGCTCGATACCGTCCCAGCGCAGCAGGGACGGGGTGAGAAGCAACAGGAGCACGGTGGCCGGCGTCCACAAAACAACCAGCCAAAGCGACTGGGCAAAGCAGAACAACGCCCCTTGTCGATCGTTGCGGCCGAACGCCTGCGAGACCAGGGTGTCGACACCGTACAACAGGCCGACCCCAAAGAAGACGATGGCATAGAAGAACGTGTTGCCCAGCGAGGAGGCGGCGATCGCGTCCGCGCCATGCGAAAGCCGGCCGACCATGATGGCGTCGACCACGTAGGTCGACATCCAGCCGATCTCGGCAAGGGCGAGCGGCGTTCCAAGCCGGAGCGTCTCCCCCATCTCCGGACGGAAGCGGTTTGCCAGCCGGACTGGCGTGGAACCTTCGACAAACCTCGCGGAACTGTTCAAGGGTCGCTATCCTGGCGAGAAAACGGAAGCAGCGCAACAATTTAAGTCTGATGCGTCCTCTGCCTGCGCCTTTTGCTTGCGGGGCCCGGAGATCTTCGGCAGCTTGCTCTCATCGAAAGGGAGGCGGGGCTTTTTACCCGGGGGCGAGGCGGCGACGTCACTGCTGCCGCTTAGGGTGCGATCTTCGACGTCATATGCAACCGGTTGCTTAATCTCCACCTTGGGCGAAGCCGCTATGCTGCCTTCCGATGTTCCGCCCACACCACAAGCAACCAAAATGATGCGCTCGCACGCGGCACGGAGCGATTATATTTACTATTTATGCAAGTCACGACTGAAATCGATGTGCCTGTCGCTCCTCCCAAACGGTCCTTCCCCTCGTCCACCGGGGGGATGTTCGGTAACTTTTTTGCGACGGCTCGAACCGATAGCTTTCGCAAGGCTGACCTGATCGACGCCCGCGCCCGTCGTCTGTTTGAGACCACGGCCCTGGCCTGCTCGCTCGATGCCTACCCCTTCCAGGCGCCGCTGAGCGCGCGCACGGGACCGGTCGTGGAGCTCGAAGGGCACAGCATGTTGATGCTTTCGTCTTACGACTACCTCGGTTTGATCGGCGACCCAAGGGTGGACGAGGCCGCGGTAAACGCTGTGCGACGCTACGGCACCGGAAGCGGCGGGGCGCGGCTGCTGACCGGCACGCTCGATCTCCATGAGCGGATGGAGCGCGAGCTCGCCGCCTTCAAGGGCACCGAAGCGGCTATCACCTGCACCTCCGGCTACATGGCAAACCTCGCCGTCCTGAGCGCGCTCTTCGGGCCGGCGGATCGCGTGATCGCGGACATCTTCTGCCACCGGAGTCTGCTGGACGCCTGCCGCATGGCCGGGGTGCAGGTGCAACGCTTCCAGCACAACGACATGGCGTCGCTACGGCGCGAGCTCGAAAACGGCGCGGAGGCGAACCGCACCTTGATTATCTCGGACGGCGTCTTCTCGATGGACGGCGATCTGTGTGTCCTGCCCGAGCTGATCGCGATCAAGAAGGAGTTCAGCTGCTATCTGCTGATCGATGATGCCCATGCGACGGGCGTGATCGGCGAGACGGGCCGCGGCACGGACGAGCACTTCGGCATTCCGACCAATGAGGTCGATATCTGGACCGGCTCGCTCGCCAAGGCGATCCCGGCGAATGGCGGTTTTGTCGGCGTCTCGCAGCGCGTGGCGATCTATTTGCAACACGCGGCCTCGCCGTATATCTTCTCCGGGGCCATGGCGCCCGCTTCGGCGGCGGCCGTGCTCGAGGGGCTGCGCATTCTGCGCTCCGAGCCCGAGCGGGTTACGCGACTGCGCGAGAACGCGCGCTTTCTGCGCGACGGTCTGAAGAGCATGGGCTACGACACCGGCCTGTCCGCCACGGCGGTGATCCCGCTGATGCTGCACGAGGATGCGGCGACGGCCTTTTTTGCCCGACGGCTGCGCGATCTGGGTGTGCTGGCCGCGCCGGTGCTCTTCCCTGCCGTCGCCCAGGGCGCGGGGCGGCTGCGGCTGTGCGTCACCGCGGCCCACACGCGCGCGCATCTGGAGTTTGCGCTCGACGCCTTCAACACCTTGCGGCCGCACTAGAACATGGCGGCTCTGGTCACGGGGGCAAGCGGCTTCTTGGGCGGCCGCCTGGCGGAGGTGCTGGCGCAGGCGGGCGAGTCGGTCACGATTCTCGCCCGCGCGACCGCTGAGTTGCGGCACTTGGCCGCGATCCCCCTGCGGGTCGTTCGCGGCAGCCTGACGGACGAGGCCGCGCTCGCCGACGCCGTCGCGGGCGCGACCGAGATCTATCACTGCGCGGCCGCCTCGACCGACTGGGCAAGCGCTGAAATCTTCTGGGAAAGCAACGTGCGCGGCACGGAGCGGCTGCTCGCGGCCGCCGTGCGCTCCTCGAGCCTGCGGCGCTTTGTGCACGTCAGCACGACCGACGTGTACGGCTATCCGGTCACGCCGGGAGACGAGCGCTCGCCCACGAAGGACGTCGGTCTGCCCTACAACCACACCAAGTGCCTGGCGGAGGCGGCGGTGTGGCGCGCGGCGAGCGAGCACGGCCTTCCGGTCACGGTGGTGCGGCCGGCCACCATCTACGGTCCGCGCGGCTCGGCCTTTGTGACCGACATCGCCGCGCATCTGCGGGCGCGACAGATGCTGCTGATCAACGGCGGCCGGGAGCGCGGCGGCTTTCTCTATGTGGACGATGCGGTGGACGCCATGCGGGCGGCGGCAGGCTTATCTGCCGCGCGCGGGCAGGTGTACAACCTGTGCGATGGCGGTGGCGGCACCTGGCGGGCGTATGTGGATGGCCTGGCGGACGGCCTTGGCCTGCCGCGGCCGTGGCTCAACCTGCCCTTTCCTGCCGCAATGCTGGCTGCGCGCGCGATGGAGCTGCCGTACCGGACGTGGGCGCGACTGCCCGGGCGGCCACTGCTGACGCGCCATGCCGTTCTGCTGCTGGGGCGCGACCAGGAGTTTCCCATCGCCAAGGCTGTCGCCGAGCTCGGCTTTCGCGCGCGTGTCGGCCTGGGCGAGGGTATTGCGCGATCGGTCGCATGGCTCGAGGAGACGGAGCGCGGACACTGAGCGGAGGAAGGGGAGCTAGGGCAGCGCGCGGAAGGCGAGCACGGCGTTGAGTCCGCCAAAGGCGAAGGAGTTCGAGAGGCAGGCCTCGACTTGCACCTCGCGGGCCGTATTCGGGACGACATCGAGCTCGCAGGCTGGGTCGGGACTGAGGAAGTTGGCGGTGGGCGGCAGAAAGCCTTCGCGCAGCGCCAGAACGCTCGCGACCGCCTCGATCGCCCCCGCGGCGCCCAGCGTGTGGCCGTGCATGGACTTGGTTGAGGAGACCGCCAGCCGATCGGCGTGCGCGCCGAAGACCTCGCGGATGGCGGCGGACTCGGTGCGATCGTTAGCCTCGGTCGCCGTGCCGTGGGCGTTGATGTAGCCGATCTGCTCGGGCGCGAGCCGGGCGTCGCGCAGCGCCAGTCGCATGGCGCGTGCCGGCCCGCTCAGCAGCGGCTGCGTGATATGACCGGCGTCGGCCGACATGCCGAAGCCGACGATCTCCGCCAGGGGGCGCGCGCCGCGGGCGAGCGCGACCTCAAGCGGCTCGAGCACCAGCATGGCGGCGCCCTCGCCGAGGATCAGACCCGTGCGCTCGGCCGAAAACGGCCGGCAGGTGTCCTTGCTGACCACGCGCATCGCCTCCCACGCCTTGAGGCCGCCGAGAAAGAAGGTATTTTCGCTGCCGCCCGCGAGCGCCATGGGCACCGTGCCGGAACGCACCATGTGAAACGCCTGGCCGATGGCGTGCGCCGACGAGGAGCAGGCGGTCGAGACGGTGTAGGCCGGTCCCTCGAGGCCGAACTGCATGGAGATGTGACTGGTCGCGGCGTTGGTCATGCTGAGCGGGATGGTGAGCGGGTGCACGCGCGTCCGGTGGTTGTGAAAGAGCTCCCAGTAGCCCGTCTCCTCGGCGCCGCGACCGCCCAGGCACGAGCCCGTGACCACGGCGGTCTCTTCGCGGAGCAGCGGCGTCCACTCAAGCCCTGCTTGCCGAACGGCCTGGCGCGCCGCGACCACCGCCATCTGGGCAAAGCGCTCCATAAAGCCCAGCTCGCGTGCTTCGAAGTGCTCCTCCGGGACAAATCCGCGGACCTCGGCGCCCTGCGTGAAGCGGAGCTGCGTGGCGTCGACCGAGGTGAGCGTGTCGATGCCCGACCTGCCGGCGTGCAACGCCGCGGCGAACGCCGGGACATCCAGCCCGAGCGAGCTGAGCGCGCCCATACCCGTGATGACGACGCGGCGCATGTCAGAACGCAGAGGAGGCCGGGTCGTGCCTCTTGACCGGTTCGGTGTCGTTCGTCTGCGAGCCGCCCGCGTCCGTGGGTGTCGTAGACGACCGCGTCGCCGCGGGGCCCGGGGCGGCGGTGGAGACGACGGAAGCGCCGCCGGTGGCACCTTGATGCTCTCGCGCTTCGACCAGATGGCGCACACCGGCGACCATCTGCGGAATGTTCTCGACCTGCTTGGCCTCTTCGTCGTTGATCTGGATGTCGAACTCGCTTTCCAGATCGAACAGGATGTTCAGCCGATCCAGCGAGTCGATGCCAAGCGACTCAAAGCTGGAGTCGGGCGAAACGCTCTCCCGAGGAAGGCGTTTGGTCGTCGCGATCACCTTGAGCACCCGCTCCTGGATGTCGTCGTTGCCCATCGTTCCAGAACCGTGATGTAACTCGCTGGCCATGTATCCCGGAATCGTCTTTCTCCTCGCCACGATCTGTCCGTCAATCGGCGAGGTCTGGTCATTCTAACCCGGTACGCGGCTCAGCCACTCGGTACCACCTGCGTACCTTGCTGGTTTCGTCCCCCCCGATCGGCCCAGGTGGGCCCCGACCGGCCGCTTAGGTGGGCTCCCGACCGGCCAGGTGGGGCCCCGACCGGCCCAGGAGAGGCCCCCGCCGCCTAACGCAGGCTAGCGATCCAATGGGCGAACAGCAGCAGCACCAGCGTCGCCGCGGCGAAGGTGGTCTTTTGCCGGCCGAGATACAGTCGACGACCGCTGGTCATGCGCGGCACCAGCGGCGGCCCGAGCGCCAGCCCGGAGAGAAAGCCGCCGATGTGGGCCATGTTATCGATCCGAATGAGGTTGGTGAACGTCGTCGCCAACCCGATCACCAGGTTGAGCCCGGCGAACTGGATGACGGAGCGACGGAGGCGATCGAGTTCGACCGCCGGGATCGGCAGCCGCCGATTGGAGAGCAGCACGATCAGGATGCCCGCGATGCCGAAGACCGCGCCCGACGCTCCGGCGCCGACCGAGAGATTGTGCATGGCGACGTTGACCAGCAGCGACAGCAGGTTGCCCGCGACCCCGGTGACCAGATAGGTCGCGATCAGGCCCCATCGGCCGAGCAGCGGCTCGCCCAGCAGGCCAAGGTTGTAGAGACACCACATGTTGGTCGCCAGGTGAATGATGCCGACGTGAACAAAGGTCGCCGTGAGCACGCGATACCACTGTCCCCCGAGGGTGATGTCGGTCGCATTCGCACCGTAGCGGACCAGATCGTCGGGTGTGGGCGAGGTCGGGCTCACCCCGTGCAGCACCATCCACAGGTAGACGCCGAGGTTGATGGCCAGCAGCAGCCAGGTCGCCTCGCTTGACGGCGACCGGCGCCGACGCACCGGCGGATGGGCGAAGATGGAGTCGTTTACCTGCTCGCGCTCGAGGGCAAAGTCGGGAAGCGGCGGCGCGCCGGAGGCCGCAGGCGGCGACACGATTGGACCGGGAACGGAGGTGGAGGAGGTTGGCTCCATGGCAGAAGGGCGGGGTGCGGTCAGACCCTCCGGTCGGAGGGGTTACCCCGGCGCGGATCTCAGGCCGCGCGCTTGCCTAGCCGATCCCGCAGCTCGGCCGGCAGCCGGCTGCCCACATAGCTGCCGACGAGCCCGGGAAGCGGCGTGGCGATCGCGACCAGCAGCCAAAGCAGAATGGAGATGATGACCCCGGCGAGCGCGACGGCCTCAAGCGAGATGGCGATGGGGGTGTGGTGCAGCTCCACGTGGAAGTGGCCGATGTGCGAGATCAGCTCGACCCGGCGGATCACGATGGCGGCCAGCAGAAAGGCGACGAAGGAAAGGGTGCTGACACCGATCAGCAGCAGATCGATGGTGCGCGCCACGCGCTGGCGACGGCGGCAGGAGGCGCACTCGGCAAAGTGCTGGTCATAGTCGCCGCGCATCATGGGCGACAGGCCGGAGATATCGAAGCGCCAGCCGGCAAGGATATTCCCGACGACCGGATCGACGCACTGAAAACGAGAGCGAAGGTACGAACTAGGGTAACGGGCTGTATCCATGACCTTTTATCTTACCGCCTCAGGGTCATGACGTGGGCCTGAGGTTCACCGTTCGGTAACCGTTGAACGCTTTTGCCGGCCGGATCGACCGGGTCGGGTATCGCTAAGGTGATCGCTACAGGGTGATCGCTACAGGGTGATCGCTACAGGGTGATCGGTTCCAGGGGCAGGTCCTGGCCGGCAAGTACCACGTGGTTGCCCAGCAGCCGCATCCGGTCGCCGATGGCCTGTTCGGCCGCCAGACGGGCGAGCTCAGGGACGTTGTTCGACTCCGACAGATGGGCGAGCACGATGGTGTGCGCGCCGCCGTCATAGTCGCGCTCCAGGAACTCGGCGCAGGCGACGTTGGACAGGTGGCCGACGCGCGACAGCACGCGCTGCTTGACCGACCACGGATAGGGCCCGTCCCGAAGCATCTCGAGATCGTGGTTGCTTTCGAGCAGCAGCAGATCGAGGTCGCGCAGCGCCGCCTTGACGTTGGGCGGCAGGTAGCCGAGGTCGGTGGCCAGGCCGAAGCGAACGCCGCTGGCCGAAAACACAAAGCCGCACGGGTCCGCGGCGTCATGCGGGATGGTGAACGGGCTGACGTCGATGTCGCCGATCGCAAACTGCCTGCCGGCGTGGAAGTATTCGACCGCGGGCAGAAAAGTCGGGTCCGTCCGGCGCTCGGAGGCGGCCCCCGTCGCGGGGGGGCGGTTGGCCGGGCGGGGCTCGCAGGGCTCGTCCACCACCGGCTCCGAGCCGGCGAGGGGTCGGGTGACAAGATCGTCCAGGGCGGCGGCCTCGGCCGAAACCGCGGCAACAGCCGCCAGCTCCGCGGCGGCGCTCGACCCGACCTCCACGGTGCTGGGCGGGGCCACACGGTAGACCGGGATGTGCGCGGCGGCGGCTTCGGCGGCGGCGGCACGCTCTTCCCGCTCGCGCGCCAGCCGATCCAGCCACTGGGCGTAGCTCATGGTGGTGCGCGGCGTCAGCATGCGGATCCAGGCGCGATGGGTCGGCTCAGTCAAAAAGACCGGGATGCGGAGACGACGCGCCAGCGTGCCCAGACCGGCCACGTGATCCTGGTGCTCGTGCGTGATCAGGATGGCCGACAGCCGGTCGGGGTCTTCCCCGGCGTCCTGCATGCGCCGCAGCAGCTCCCGGCAGGACAGGCCGGCATCGACCAGGATGCGTGTCCGATCCGTCGCCACCACCGCGCTGTTGCCCTTGGAGCCGGAGGCGAGAACGGTAAGACGCATGCGGTTAAGATACGCCAGCTGTTCGCCTCTTGAGGCATCCGCCGGGGTACCTCCTGCGGATATCCGGTCCGATATTTCGTAACCTGCGCCGCGCCACGCCGAGCACAGCCGGCGCGCGTCTTGCTTCAACCCGTCGGGGATGGATCGCGCGGCGATGGCTTGGGATGGATCGCGCGGCGCGGCTTGGTCGCGCTACGGCGCGGGGGACGGATCGCGCGGCGACGCCGGGGACGGATCGCGCAGCGGCGCAAGAAAGTTCACCGTGGCGATCATCACGATCTGGTTGGCCTGGTTGTAGGTCGTGGTGCGCGAGCGGATCACGCCGAAGCTCGGCCGGTTGCGCGAGCGGCGCACCTCCTGGATGGTCGCCTCGGTGCGCAGCGAGTCGCCCGGCCGCACCGGTTCGGTCCAGCGAATCTCCTCGACGCCGGCGCCGATCATCCCGCCAGCCACCTGAATCGACTGCACGCGCAGCCGCATCACAATCGCCGCCGTCAGCCAGCCGGAGGCGGCCAGCCCTTTGAAGAAAGAGCTTTCGCCCGCCGCCTCGTCGATGTGAAAGGGCTGCGGATCGTAGCGTTGGCCGAAGTCCTTGATCTCCTCCGCCGTCACCTTGTAGGAGCCGACCGAGTTGAAGGTCTGGCCGGGATAGAAGTCCTCGAAGAAGAGCTCGCGCTTGGGATCGTCCGCCATGTCTCTTCTACGGTAGCAGGCCGGGCCGGGCATGGCAGAAGCCGCGCTTTGCCGCCGACGGCGCCGGGCTTTGCTGCCGACGGCCCCGGACTTTGCTGCCGACGGCGCCGCTGGCCGCGGCCCGGACGCCGGCTACGGGCAGGCGACCAGCAGCGCGGTGATATTGTCGTGACCGCCCTGCCGGTTGGCGGCGTCGATTAGCTTGGCGAGCAGCGACTGAAGATCGGTCGCGGAAAGCGGCCGGGCCGGCGCATCCTCGGTCAGCAGAGCGGCCATCTGCTCGGTCGTGAGCTCGCGGCTCAGGCCGTCCGAGCACAGCAGGTACAGGTCGCCCGGCTGGGTGCGGTAGCTGTCGAGGTCGGCCTCGACCTCCCGGCTCGGCCCGATGGCGCGGGTAATATAGCTCCGCATGGGGGAGGTCGCCGCCTCCTCCGCCGTGATCTGTCCGGCACGCACCTGCTCCTCCACAAACGAGTGATCGGTCGAGAGCTGCACCAGGTGAGCCTCGCGCAGCCGGTAGCAGCGGCTGTCACCCACGTTCAGCAGAAACAGGTCGGGCGGGGTCATCAACCGGGGCGGGGTCCGCGGCAGAACGCGCCGGTCCTCGGGCGGTTCGACGTGCAGCAGCGCGATCAGCGTCGTGCCCATGCCGGCCAACTCCGGGAAAGCGAGCGAGCGCTGGTGCACCGCGCGATTGGTCGCGGCCAGGGCGGCCTGCAGCCGCGCCTGGGGTCGGGCCGGGGGTCGGGTTGGGGGTCGCGCCCGCGCGGTCCCGTTCACGGCCGCCGTGTCTCCGGTCCCCGCGAGCTGGTCGAGAAAGGTCGTCGCGGCGAGCCGACTGGCGATCTCGCCGGCCGCGGCGCCGCCCATGCCGTCACAGACGACATAGGCCCCGAGCTCCGGTGCAAAGGCGCACGTATCCTCGTTGTTGCGGCGGACACGACCGGGATCGGACAACATGGCGGCAATAAGGTTGCTGTGTGGCACCTGGGTACGATTGGATGGGAATCGAGTGATCTGCTGCAAAACACGACGGTACATGCGACGCACAGGGTTGTCCAAGCCCACCTTCGGGGGACAACGGCGGGCAAGGGAGCGCGGCGCGGCGCGATGGGCGCGGCCACGGGGCAGGGAGCGGGGGAAAGGATGACAGCCCGGGGCGAGATCTTGGAGGGCGACAATCTCACGGTGCTGCGCGCGCTGCCCAGCGCCTCGGTCGCGTTGATCTACATCGATCCGCCGTTCAACACCGGTCGTCGGCAGCAGCGTGTGCCCCTGCGCACGGTGCAGGACGCGGCGGGCGATCGGACGGGCTTCGGCGGTCGACGCTACCGCACCGAGCGCCTCGTCGGGGACGCGGCGGTTGGCGGCAAGGGATACCCCGACACCTTCGACGACTTCCTCGGCTTTCTGCGGCCGCGGCTCGAGGAGGCGCGGCGTGTGCTCACCCTGACCGGATCGCTCTTCTTCCATATCGATCCGCGCGAGGTGCACTACGCGAAGGTGCTGCTGGACGAGATCTTCGGCCGCGCGAGCTTTCAGAACGAGATCATCTGGGCCTACGACTACGGCGCTCGGCCGCGCCGGCGATGGCCGGCCAAGCACGACAACATCCTGTGGTACACGCGCGATCCGGAGCGGTACCCCTTTCACCTCCACGCGACCGACCGCATTCCGTACATGGCGCCGGGGCTGGTCGGCGCGGAAAAGGCGGCGCGCGGCAAGACGCCCACCGATGTCTGGTGGCACACCATCGTGAGCCCGACGGGCAAGGAGAAGACCGGGTATCCGACCCAGAAGCCGCTCGGCCTGCTCGAGCGCATCGTCCGGGTGCACTCCGACCCGGGCGACCTGGTGCTGGACTTCTTTGCCGGCAGCGGCACGGCAGGCGAGGCCGCCGCGCGCAACGGCCGCCGCTTTCTGCTGGTGGACGCGAACCCGGAGGCCGTGGCGGTGATGCGGCGGCGGCTGGCGCCGTATCTCGTGGCGCCTGATATGTGACCCCGCCAGGCTGAAGCGCGTCTTACTTCTCGGGAGATACGGTGATGAGCAGGCACGGGATGATGGCAGGGGTTGTTGCAGCGGCGATGGGCGTGGCGGGCGCGGTTGGGGCAACCGCCCAGAGCGTCAAGGTGAACTGGCGCGAAAAGGCTCCCTTCTCCGACTTTCGGACGTATCAGATCCTGCCCGGCAACGCCAACGGGCCGGATGCCTTCTGGACCCAGTTCGTGCCCAAGTATCTGAACAGCGCACTCAGGGCTAAGGGGATGAACCCGGCGGTCACGGGCGCCACGCCGGACCTCAAGATCGCCTATCACTTCAAGACGCAGGACGTCGTCGACGCCCAGACGACGGCCGACGGCTTCGGCTGGGGGGGCGGTCCGTGGGGCGGCTGGGGTGGATGGGGCGGATGGGGTGGCGGACCGGAGGAGGCCACCACACGGCAGGTGCCACGCACCATCGGCGTGCTGACCGTCGACCTGGTCGATGTGCATACAAATCAGGTGGTCTGGCGGGGGCAGGCCACCGAAGACAGCATCGCCAACAGTCAGCACGGCGATGAGGACCAGGTGTGGAAGTCGATCGGCAAGATGTTCGAGCACTACCCGCCCAAACCCGACAAGAGTGAACGGTAGCTTCGCGCCGGCGCCACGGCCGGCGCCAGCCAGTTCAGGGCGCCGGTCGGCCGTGAGCCGTCGCCTGATCTCGGCTCGTAGAATGGACCTCATGCGATATGTGATTGCCGTGCTCGCGTTGGCGGGGCTCTATGTCAGCATCTTGGCGCTGCGGGTACACAACCAGGACCCCAGCGCCGTACCCCCCTGCGCCGTGACCGAGCGCTTTGACTGCGGCAGTGTGAACCACTCACGCTTTGCTGTGTTTCCTCCGCGGACGTTTGATGAGGACGCGCACAGCGGCAAGATGCACGTGCCGGTCGCGACCCTGGGCATCGTAGGCTACGGCCTGATGGCGTTATTTGCGCTGCTCGGTCGCATGGGCGTCGTGCTGCTTCTTGCCGAGGTGGGCTTCTTTTTTGCCGCGCTGCTCACCTATCTGGAGGCCTATGTCATCCAGAAGTGGTGCATCTACTGCCTGTGGTCGCAGGGCATTGTCCTCAGCATCCTGCTGCTGACGACCGCCGTGGTCACCACGCGGTGGTGGGCCGGCCGGCGGCGCGGCGCGGTGTCTCCTCTGGCTGGCGCGCATCGCGTAGACTGATCGCCTATGTGGCCCAAGCTCATGATGCAATTGCTGCCGCAGCTGATGGATCTGCTGCCGCATGTTTCGCGCGTGGTGCCGGCCGCGGACAGGTACCTCGCCCAACGAGGCGCGAACGACGCCAAGCTGGACGCTTTGGCGTCCGGGGTGCGCGACGATCTCGGCCGCGTGGCCAAAGCGCACGTCGCGATGGCCACCCAGCTCGACGCCTTCGCCACCGAGGTCGGGCGCATCGGCACGCAGTCCAAGGAGGCCGCGGCCGAGGCCACGCGGGCGCGCATGGCAGCTGAGTTGCTCCAAGCGCGGCTGAGCCAGACCGAACGATCGGTCGGCACGCTGCGCAATCTGCTGGTCGTCGCGTTGGTCCTGCTTGTCGCGGCGTTGGTTATGCTGATGGTTCTGCTCCTGCACGGACGTTAGGTCTCGGCCTCGCGCCGGGTTGCGACCCGATGCACGCATAGGCCAGTCGACGCAGAGACCAGTCAAGGATTTGCCTCGCGCACGGAGAGCACCCCGGCAAGGCGTAAACTTCTCCCATGAGCATCACGCGCGAACAGGCTCTGGAGTGCTTCCGAAGCGACGATCTGATCGGCATCGGCATGGAGGCGGACGCCGTTCGCCGGCGGCTGCACCCCGAAGGCGTGGTCAGCTACATCATTGACCGCAACATCAACTACACGAACTTCTGCACGGAGTACTGCACCTTTTGCGCCTTTTACCGGCCGCTCAAGGGCAAGCTGGCCGCGGAAGGCTACATCCTTGATTTTGAAACCATCTACGCGAAGATCGCGGAGACCGAGGAGATGGGCGGCACCGGGGTGTTAATGCAGGGCGGCATCCATCCGAACCTGAAGATCGATTGGTTTGAGTCGCTGTTTCGCGGCATTCGGGAGCGTTTTCCGCACATCTGGCTGCACTGCCTGAGCGCCAGCGAGATCCTGGCCATCGCCGAGTACTCGGAGATCAGCCTGCGCGAGACGATCGCGCGTCTGCGCGACGCCGGCCTGCAGTCGATCCCGGGCGGCGGCGCGGAGATCCTGGACGACGAGGTCCGCCAGCGCATCGCGCGGCTGAAGTGCCGCACCGAGGACTGGGTGAGCGTGCACCGGACGGCGCACGAGCTCGGCATGCGCACCACGGCGACCATGATGTTCGGCGTGGGCGAGAACATGGAGCAGCGCGTCAACCACTTCGAGGTGGTGCGCCGGCTGCAGGAGGAGACGGGCGGCTTTACGGCGTTCATCCCTTGGTCGTTCCAGCCGGGCAACACGGCGCTTGGCGGGCGGGGATGGGACGAGGCGACCTCGGTCGAGTACCTGAAGACGCTGGCCATCTCGCGCATGTTCCTCGACAACATTGAGAACGTGCAGTCGAGCTGGGTGACCCAGGGGCTGAAGGTCTTGCAGATGGGTCTTCGCTTTGGCGGCAACGACGTGGGCTCGGTGATGCTGGAAGAGAACGTCGTGCGCGCGGCAGGCACGTCGAACTGCACGACCGAGGAGGAGCTGCGGCGGGTGATCCGCGACGCCGGCTTCCGCCCGGTGCAGCGCGACACGCTCTACCGCACGATGTTCCTAAACTAGGTTCCTCCACTAGGTAGACAGAACTAAGAAACGCGTTTTGGGTGAGCGCGTCTCCGGAAAAATGCCGAGATTCCCGACCGGGCTGCGCCGGCGTCTAGCTGTGTTTGAGCCAGGTGGACCAAGCGGCGAGGGCGCGTTCGCACTGCAGGCGATGGCGTTCCTTTTTGTCGCGAATGGATCTTCGGAGATCGTCTTCGAGTGGGGGGAGGAGGTCGAAGGTGATATTGGCGGGCTGGAAGCGCTTGGTGTCGCAGTGGGTGATGTAGTGGGTGAGCGAGCCGTTGGCGGAGGCGCGGGGGGCGGGCTCGGGGGTGCGTCCATGCGCCAAGGCCGCCGCATACCGGCCGGCGAGCAGGCCGGAGGCGATGGACTCGGTGTAGCCCTCGACGCCGGAGAGCTGGCCGGCGATGAGGATGTTGGGATGGGCGCGGAGCTGGAGCGTCTCCGTAAGCAGTGAGGGGGCGTGGATGTAGGTGTTGCGGTGGATCTGGCCGAAGCGGAGGAAGGTGGCGTGCTCGAGGCCGGGGATGAGGCGAAGGACGCGGGCCTGCTCGGAGAACTTGAGGTGGTTCTGGAAGCCGACGAGGTTGTAGCTGTCGGCGCGGAGGTTCTCCTGGCGGAGCTGGACGACGGCGTAGGGCCAGCGGCCGGTCTTCGGGTTGTCGAGGCCGGCGGGCTTCATGGGACCGAAGCGGAGGGTGTCGCGGCCGCGGCGGGCGGTTTCTTCGATGGGGAGGCAGCCTTCGAAGTACTGGAGCTTTTGGGGGGCGGTCTGGGTGGGGAGTTCGGTTGGTGGGCCCTGGGGTTCACTGGAGGAACCCACCCATGACGGTGAGGCTGTCATGGATGGGGCACCCGCTTCGCGTGGCTGGTCGGGGGTTTGCGGTAGAGACGCAGGTCTCTCCACTGCGCTACGCTCCGGTCGAGATGACACATCGGTGGAGGGAGCGGGGGCAGACGCAGGTCTCTCCACTGCGGCGTCGCTCTGCGCCGCCTTCGGTCGAGATGACACCTCATGGGGGAGTGGGGGCTCCGTGGCTGATGGATCCGGGTCGGTGGCGAGGTGGGTGGGGTTGGCGTCGGCGGGGAGGGCTTCCCAGGATTTGGCCGCGATGGTTTCGGCAGTGGTGAGGGCGTCGAGGAAGCGGTCGTATTCGTCGCGGGTGAAGGGGCAGTTGATGTAGTCGGCGGTGCCGCGGTTCCAGCGGGCGGCGAAGTAGACCTTGTCCATGTCGATGGTGCTGGCGTCGACGATGGGCGAGATGGAGTCGTAGAAGGCGAGGTGGTCGGCGCCGGTGAGGCGCTGGAGCTCGGCGGCGAGGGCGGGGCTGGTGAGCGGGCCGGTGGCGAGGACCGTGATGGCGTCGGGGTCGTGCTCGTCGAGGGTGGTGATCTCTTCGCGCCGAATGGTGATGTTGGGGTGTTGCTCGAGGCGGGCGGCTACTCGCGCGGAGAACAGGAGACGGTCAACGGCGAGGGCGTGGCCGGCGGGAACGGCGGTGGCGTCGGCGTCCTGGAGCAGGAAGCAGTTGGCCTCCCGCATCTCCTGCTTGAGCAGCCAGGGGGCGGAAAACTCGGACTCGGATTTGAGGGAGTTGGAGCAGACGAGCTCGGCGAAGTCGGCGGTCTGGTGAGCCTCGGTCGAGCGATGGGGGCGCATCTCGAAGAGGGTGACGGTGCAGCCGAGGCTGGCGGCCTGGAGCGCGGCTTCGGGGCCGGCGAGGCCGCCGCCGATGATGTGGATGTGTTTGGGCATGTGGGTCAGTCGCAGCGTTCGGAGAGGGCGCAGAGGGCGTTGCCGGTGACGCGCATGATGCGCCAGTCGGACGAGATCTGGGCGCCCATCCCATGGTAGAAGGCGATGGCCGGCTGGTTCCAGTCGAGGACGTTCCACTCCAGGCGGGGGCAGCCCTCGACGACGGCGACCCCGGCGACCTTGGTGAGGAGGGCCTTGCCGATGCCGCGCTTGCGGAACTCGGGGAGCACGAAGAGGTCTTCGAGGTGGATGCCGTGGTGGCCCTGCCAGGTGGAGTAGTTGTAGAAGTAAAGGGCGAAGCCGGCGGGCTGGCGCTCCCACTCGGCGAGGAAGACGTGGAAGCGGGGGACGGGGCCGAAGCCGTCGCGGTGGAGGTCGGCGGCGGTGGCGAGGACGGAGCCGGGCTCCTTTTCGTAGATGGCGAGCTCGCGAATGAAGCGGAGGATGGTGGGCACATCCTGGGGGACGGCAAGGCGGATGTTGAGGGATGGCTCGTGCATGGTGGCGGGTCTCCCGGTTTCGGCTGATGCCGTCGTTGTGTCCCTTTGAGGACAGGATACGGGAGTGGCCGGTCTTCGGCCGCGATGTGTGGGGCTGTGCTGGAAACCGCAGGTCTCTCCACTGCGGCTTCGCTCTGCGAAGCCTTCGGTCGAGATGACACTTTGTTCAGGGTGCATAGGGAATGGTGAGAGATCGGGGTGGAAAGCTGCAGGTCTCTCCACTGCGGCTTCGCTCTGCGAATCCTTCGGTCGAGATGACACTTCCTTGTGGATGCGATCGGGCGGGTGTTGAAGACCGTGGCGGAAAGCTGCAGGTCTCTCCACTGCGCCGCGACGACGCGGCTTCGGTCGAGAGGACACCAAAGACTGAAGGGTGGGCGTGAGCGCAGGTTGGAAGACGCCGAAGGGAGTTAGGGCTGTCGGAAAGGGGCTTACGGCTGCGGGGTGGAGGGGGTTGGGGTGTCGGGGTGCCAGTCGTGGTCATCGGATTTGTCGGCGGATTTGGCGCCGGATGCCGCCGCGGACTTGTCGGTGGATTTGTCGGTGGACTTGGCGTCGGACTTGTCGGCCTCGGAGGACTTGGCGGGTTTGGTTTGGGCGTCGAGCCAGGGGTTCAGCGGAATGGTGAAGGCGAAGAGCTGCTGCTTGCCGTCCAGGGTGTGGATCATCTTGAGGTAGAGCTCGGCGTCCTTCATGGCGGGGTCGTCGAGCTCGCGGATGTCGTAGAAGAGGTAGCCGGAGAGGCTGCTATGCGGGTTGACGACGGTGCCGGGAAATCCGAAGTCGGTGTCGTCCTCGGTGACCTGCTTGTCGACCGGCGCGTGGTGGATGGTGAGGGGGATGGGGAGGCCGGGAACCTTGGTGCCTTCGGCGCTGTGCTTGGTGAAGAGCCGGCGGTTGATGTCTTCGGGGGTGGCGGCGGGGAGGACGTCGTGGTTGGCGGAGATGAACTGGATGCGGACGTCGTCGAGCGAGAGGGCGCGGTCGCTGTCGTTGGCGATGACGACGCGGACGGGTAGGAAGCCGTGCTGGAGGTAGGCGAGGCGGAAGTACGAGCAGGCTTTGGGGTCGTCGCAGGGCTCGGCGGCGACGGTGACGTGCTCGTTAGGGTGGGCGTCCTTGGCGATGTAGTCGGCGGCGGGCTTCGCGGGTGGGGCCTGGCGCGGCTTGTCGGCGGCGGGCGCGAGGGGGCAGGCGAGGGCGAGCGGGAGGGCGAGCAGGGCGGCGCGCGACAGTCGAAAGCGAGACATGGCTGTTCCGTGAGACGAGGTGGAGCGGGAGAGGTTTCCCCGTGGCGTGCGTGGGTCTGGCGTGAGGGCGGCTTGGCGGCTACATGGCTTCGCGGCTGCATGGCTCCGCGGCTCGATTGATTATGATCGTCGCTGGTGAACCGGGTCCAGCGCCGACGGCGGGGGGCCGTGGGAGAGCGATGCCGCTGTACAGCCTGCTGGTGGTGATGGTGCTGGTCGGGGGGGCGCCGTTCTGGCTCCTGCGGCTCTTGACGAGCGGGCGGTACCGGGCGGGGCTGCCGCAGCGGCTGGGGCGAGTGCCGGCGAGCGTGCGGGCGGCGACGGCAGGGCGGTCGGTGGTGTGGCTCCATGCAGTGAGTGTGGGCGAGGTGCTGGCGGCGGTGGGGCTGGTGGCGGAGCTTCGGCGGGCGCTGCCGGAGGAGCGGATCGTCGTTTCGACGACGACCGAGGCGGGGCAGCGGGTGGCGCGTGAGCGCTTTGCCGGCGACCCGGTGTTTTACCTGCCGCTGGATCTGGCGGTGCTGGTGCGGCGCTATCTGCGGGCGCTGCGGCCCCGGCTGCTGATCCTGATGGAGAGCGAGCTTTGGCCGAACCTGCTGCGGGAGTGCGAGCGGGCGGGGTGCACGGTGGTGGTGGCGAATGCGCGGATCTCGGATCGGTCTTTGCCGCGGTACCTGGCTCTGCGGCGGCTGTGGCGGCCGCTGCTGGGGAAGGTGCGGCTGTTTCTGGCGCAGGGGGCGGAGACGGCGGAGCGGCTCGGTGCGATCGGGGTGGCGGCGGAGCGGGTGGTGACGGCGGGCAATCTGAAGTTCGACATGGCGGTGCCGCCGCGCGGGGAGGTATATGCGCGGCTGGAACAGGCGCTTGCGCCCGGGGCGCGGGTGCTGGTGGCGGGCAGTACGCTGCCCGGGGAGGAGGAGCTGCTGTTGCGGGGCTGGCCGGAGGTGGTGGCTGCGGTGCTGGGCGCGGTGCTGGTGCTGGCGCCCCGGCAGGCGGATCGGTTTGACGGCGTGGCGGCGCTGGCGCGGGCGCGCGGGTGGACGCCGGTGCGGGCGTCGGCGCTTGCGGCAGGGCTGGCGCAAGGAACGCGAGTCGAGGCGGGCGGGGTGGTGCTGCTGGACACCATCGGCGATCTGGGTGGGGTGTATGCGCTGGGGGCGGCGGCCTTTGTGGGGGGAACGCTGGCGCCGGCGGGCGGGCACAATCCGCTGGAGCCGGCGCGCTTTGGGGTGCCGGTGGCGATGGGGCCGTCGGTGGACAACTTTCGCGAGGTGGTGCGAGCGCTGCTGGCGCGGGATGCGGTGCGGCTGCTCCGATCGGCAGACGAGCTGGCGCCGGCGCTGATCGAGCTGCTCGAGGGCGGCGAGGCGGTGCGGGCCATGGGCGAGCGCGGGCGGGCGGTGTTCGAGGCGGAGGCGGGCGCGGCGCGGCGATCGGTGGAGCGGATCCTGGCGCTACCGGCGATGGCGGCTGGGGGGTCGCGATGAGCTGGCGGCGCACGCTGCTGTGGCCGCTGTCGCCGGTCTACGGTGCTGTTGTGAGGGCTAACTGGCGATTGGCCGAGCGTGGGCAATCGGGGCAGGACGCGCTGGCGGGCGTGGTGATCAGTGTGGGCAGTCTGTCGGCGGGGGGCGCGGGAAAGACGCCGTTTGTGCTGGCGCTCGCGGAGTCGTTGCGGCAGCGGGAATTTGCGGTGCGGATCCTGAGCCGCGGGTACGGGCGGCGTTCGCGCGAGGTGATGGTGGTCGATCCGGCGGGGGAGGCGGACACGTTTGGCGACGAACCGCTGCTGCTGGCGCGGCGATCGGGGGCGCCGGTGGTGGTGGGGGCGAGCCGTCTGGCGGCGGGGAAGTTGGCCGAGTCGCTGCCGGGCGGGCGCGAGCCAGTGGTGCACGTCCTGGATGATGGATTTCAGCATCGGGGGGGATTTCAGCATCGCGGGCTCGCGCGGGATCTGGACCTGGTGCTGTTCACGGCGAAGGACGCGGCCGACTGTCTGCTGCCCGCGGGCGATCTGCGCGAGCCACTAGCCGCGCTGCGGCGGGCGGATATGGTGGTGATGCGGGAAAGCGAGGCCGAGTCGCTCCATGTGCTGATCAGAAGGCTGTGCGGCGAGCGGGAGATGCCGGTGGTGCAGATTCGCCGCAGCCTCGAGCTGCCAGTGGAGCGCGAGGGCGAGCGGCGACCGAGGCGGCCGCTGCTGTTCAGCGGCATTGCCCGGCCGCAAGAGCTGCGCGAGATGCTGGCGGCCGCGGGACAGGATCTGGCGGGGGAGGTGGTGTTTCGGGACCACCACCGCTACAGCGAACGGGATGCGGAGCGACTAATCGCGCGGGCGCGGAGCAGCGGCGCGGATGGGCTTGTGACGACGGAGAAGGATGCGGTGAAGCTGTCGGCGGGGATGCGCGACCGGCTGGCGGAGGTGGGCGGGCTGATGGTGGCCGAGCTGCGCGTGAGCTTCGTCGACGAGTACGCGGCGATCGCGGAGATGATCGCGCTGGCGCCGCGGCTGAACCGGCGGCGCAACCGGTGAGCAGACTGGGGGGCGGACCGGGGAGCGAGGTGGGCCTGCTGATCGTGCGGGTGGGGGCAATGGGCGATGTGCTGCACGCGATGCCGGCGGTTGCGGCGTGGCGACGGCTGCATCCGGAGGGCCGGCTGGGGTGGGCGATCGATCCGCGCTGGCGGCCGCTGCTGGAGGACAGCGTCGGCAACCGGCCGATGGTGGACGCGGTGCATACGGTGGAGACGCGGGCGTGGAAGGCGCGACCGATCTCGCGCGCGACGGTGGAGTCGATTGCGGCGCTGGGGTGGGGGCTGCGGGCGGAACGCTACGGGATGTGCGTGGACCTGCAGGGGTCGATCCGGTCGGCGATGGTGGGGCGGATCTCCGGGAGCCGGGTGTTCGCGGGATCGACGCGACCGCGGGAAAGGCCGGCGCGGTTTTTGTACAACCGGGTGTATGCGCCGCGCAGCCGGCACGTGGTGGAGCAGGCTGCCGATCTGCTGGGCGATGCGGTGGGCGAGCGGTTGGCGCCGGGACCAATCGCGCTGCCGGTGGATGCGACAGCGGAGCGCACGATGGACGAGCTGCTGCGTGAGCTGCTGACTGCGCGGTTTGCGCTGCTGGCGCCGCGGGCGGGGTGGGGCGGAAAGCAGTGGCCGGCGGAGCGATTCGGCGCGCTGGCGCGGGCGCTGGCGGGGCATGGCGTGGCGCCGCTGGTGAACGCTGTCGGTGACGGCGACGCGGTGGCCGGGGCGGTGGTCGCGGAGTCGGGCGGCGTGGCGACGGCGGTGGCGCTGAGCCTGCCGGAGCTGATCGCGATCACCCGGCGGGCGGCGCTGGTGGTGGCCGGGGATACGGGGCCGCTGCACCTGGCGGCGGCGCTCGGACGGCCCGTGGTAGCGTTGTTTGGACCCACCGATCCGGAGCGTACAGGGCCGTTTGCGACCCCGGCACGGGTGCATCGGCACGGGTCCAGTGTGACCGACCATCGTCGCCACCGCGCCCCCGAGGAGGGCCTGCTGCAGATCACGACCGAAGCTGTCACGGAAAGCGCGCTGGAGCTGCTTCAGGCGCCGTTGAAGACGGCGGACACGCCCCAGTGAGTGAAAGGCGCGCACGGCTGGGGCGGATCGCGCGGCGGATCCGGGTGCCGCTGGGCTTTGCGTTTGCCGCGGTGTTTCTGGTGTTTGCGCGGCCCAGCGTGGAGGGGCTGCTGGCGAGTCTGCTGCTGGTGGCGCCGGGGCTGGCGCTGCGGGCTTATGCCTCAGGGTATGTGCGTAAAAACCAGGAGCTGGCGACGACGGGGCCGTATGCGTATACGCGGAATCCGCTGTACCTGGGGTCCATGCTGATCGCGTTCGGGTTTGCGGGCGCGTCGGAGAATGTGTGGCTGGTCGGCCTGCTGGCGGTGCTGTTCTTTGCGATCTATCTGCCGACGATTCAGTCGGAGGAGCAGTTTCTGCGCGCGCGCTTCGCGGGCTTCGAGGTGTACGCACGGGCGGTTCCGCGGCTGCTGCCGCGGCTGACGCCGGCGAGTCGCTCGGGCGAGGGCGGCGGGTTCTCGCGCGCGCTCTACTGGGCGCACCGCGAGTACAATTCCCTTATCGGCGCCGCGGCCATCTATGCAGCGCTCCTTTTACGCCTTGTGCTGAAGCGCTGAGTCTTCAGTTAGGGCGTGGATGAGACCTTTTTGACCTCGGGTGTGCTGCCTCTGCTTCGACGATCCCAGTGTTTCGATGTGTGGCTTGGGCTGCGAGCTCTCGTGTGGATCGCCCGGGCCGGCTGCCTTCTGAGCTCGATCTCCGTGGAGGCGCAGCTGCTCGGGCCGCGCGCGCCTGCCCCGCCGGTGGTGATTCCGACGCTGCAACCGCCGCTGCCGGGCTTTGCGTTTGCGCAGCATCAGACGCTGACCTTTGCGGTGGACTGGCGCGTATTTACCGCGGGCATCGCGACCTTTCAGCTGGATCAGCAGCCGCTGCCGGGTGGAGCGGCAGGAACCCAGCTCCATGTGACGGCGACGGCGGACACCACGGGTGCGACCACGATGCTGTTTCCGGTGATCGACAAGTTTCAATCCGGTTTTGACACGCACACCGGCTGCTCGACGGGCTTCAGCAAGCAGCTGCAGGAGGGCCGGCGCAAGGTGTCGAGCGATCTGACCTTTGACTACACGCACGGCCGACAGAACCAGACCGAGCGCAACCTGGTGAAAGGGACGCAGAAGCAGCTGAGCGCGGCGGTGCCGGCGTGTGTGACCGACTCGCTTTCGGCAATCTTCTATGCGGCGAGCCAGCCGCTGGTGGTGGGGCAGAAGTTCGGCTTTCCGCTGGCGGACGCGATGCGCACCGTGACTGTGACCATGAAGGTCGAGACGCGCGAAGAGATAAAGACACCGGCGGGAACGTTTCAGACCATTCGGGTGCAGCCGACGGCCGAGGAGGGTGTGGTGCGCCACCGCGGCACGATTCGCATCTGGTATACGGACGACCCGCGGCACATGCCGGTCATGATCCAGGCGAACCTGTTCTGGGGGACGATTACCTTCCGGCTGCAGAGCTTTGAGGGCCACTGAGCATGAGCGAGATGCCGTTTGATCCGGAGCGCCTGGTGGCGATTGCGAGCTTTGAGGACCCGCTGCGGGCGCAGATGGCGAAGGGTCTGCTGCTGTCGGCGGGGATCGAGTGCTTTCTGCAGGGCGAGCACGTCAATCAGATGTTGTCGCCGGCGTTTCGCGCGCGTCTGCGGGTGCTGGCGGGGGACGAGGCCGAGGCGCGCGAGCTGCTGGGATCGGTGGACGCCCCGGCGCTGCTGGGCGGCGTGGGCCGAAGGGAGCCGGGCGTATGAGCGACATACCGGCAGGAGGCGATCGATCGCGCGTGGTGCTCTGCCTTTCGGGCGGGATGGACTCCTGCGTGTGCGCCGCGGTGGCTGCGCGCGAGGGCGAGCTGTATGCGCTCCACGTCAGCTATGGGCAGCGGACGGAGGAGCGCGAGCTCGGCTCGGCGCGGGCGATCGCGGAGACGGTCGGGGCGCGGGAGTTCCTGCACCTGCGGACGGATCTCTTTCGGCGCATTGGCGGATCGGCGCTGACCGACAGCTCGATCGCGGTTCCGGCGGCGCCGGCGGAGGAGGCGGCGATCGGCAGCGCGGTTCCGGTCACGTATGTGCCCTTCCGCAACACGCACCTGCTGGCGGCGGCGGTGAGCTGGGCGGAGGTGCTGGGAGCGACGCGCGTGATGATCGGCGCGGTCGAGCAGGACAGCTCGGGGTATCCGGATTGCCGGCCGGCGTTCTACGATGCGTTCAACCGACTGATCGGCGAGGGGACGCGGGAAGGAACGATCCGCGTGGAAACACCGTTGATCCGACTGCGCAAGAGTGAAATTGTGCGGCTCGGAGTTGAAGTCGGGGCACCGTTCCATGTAAGTTGGTCCTGCTATTCGGGCGAGCAGGTCGCCTGCGGCGTCTGTGAGAGCTGCGTTCTTCGGCTAAGGGCGTTTCGAGAGGCAGGTCTCTCGGACCCGATCGCTTACGCCGATTCCGGTTTGCCGCACGCGCGTTCCTGACGCTGTACGCCTGATCTATATCGGGTGTAGCGTTAGCCTTAATTACGGGAGAAGACTGAGATGAAGACCTTTGCAGCAAAGCTTGGACACATGGGCACACTCTGCCTGTTGGCCGTCGGGCTGCTCAGCCAGCCGCAGGCAGCGCTGGCGCAGGCGGCGACGGCAACCGGAAGCATTCACGGGCACGTCCAGAACGCCGCCGGGCAGCCGGTCACCCATGGCGATGTGAAGCTGACGACGGACCGTGCGGGCGACGCGAAGACGCGGAAGTATGCCTATACGTTTCCGCTGGACGCGAGCGGAAACTTCAAGGGGGCCGACGTTGCGCCGGCCGACTACCTGGCCATCGTCTTTGCTGATGACAAGAGCCTGGACTTCATTCCGCATGTGGACGTGAAGGCGAACGCGGACAACATCGCCGACTTCGACATGACGCGCGCGGAGTACATCGACAAGATGACTCCGGAGGAGAAGAAGCAGCTCGAGGAGTTCAAGAAGAAGAACGCCGAGGCGACCGCCGCCAACAGCAAGATCGCGAATCTGAACGCAACGCTGACGCAGGCGCGCGCCGACACCAAGGCCGGCAACTATGACGCGGCGATCACCTCCATGCAGCAGGCGACGACGCAGAAGCCGGATGAGCCGATCCTGTGGGTGGCGCTGGGCGATGCGCAAGCAGGATCCGCGGATGCGTCGGCGAAGGCAGCCAAGATAGCAGGTAAATCGAGCAACGATCCTACGATCACGCAGAAGTACACCGACGCCGCCGCCTCCTACAAGAAGGCGATCGAGCTGCAAGGTGCGGCCAAGAAGCAGAACCCCGAGGTGCTGGCGGCGGCGGACAACCAGCTCGGCACGGTGCTGGCAAAGAGCGGCGACACCAAGGACGCGGCCGATGCCTATGACGCGGCGGCCAAGGCACAGCCCGCAAGCGCGGGAACGTTTCTGTTCAACGAGGCGGCGACGCTTTACAACGCCGGCAAGACGGACGACGCCGCGGCGGCTGCCGACAAGGCGATCGCCGCCGACCCGAACCGGGCGATGTCCTACTACATCAAAGGCCAAGCTCTGATCGGCAAGGCTTCGGTCGACCCGAAGACGCAGAAGATCACCGCTCCGAACGGATGTGTGGAGGCCTACCAGAAGTATCTCGACCTTGACCCCTCGGGGCCGCACGCGGATGAGGTCAAAGCGATTCTGACGGGCATCGGCGCACCAGTGAAGTCCAGCTACAAGGCCGGCAAGAAGAGCTAGACCTGCATCCCATAGCTGCAGCCGAGCCCCGGAGCTTGCTCCGGGGCTTTTGCTGTTTGAGGGCCACTCGTGGACGATCTGCTGAGCTTTGCGGAGGCGCTGGGCCGGGTTCTGGAGCATGCCGGCCGGGTGCGCCTGCCGACCGCGGAGCGGTTGCCGCTGCTGGAGGCGCGCACGCGTGTGCTGGCGGAAAGCCTGCGCGGCGATCGCGACCAGCCGCCGTTTGATCGGTCCACGCGCGATGGCTTCGCGGTCCTGGCGGCGGGTGGACTGCGCCGCCGCGTTGTGGGGACCGTGCGGGCGGGGGAGCAGTGGGCGGGGGAGCCGCTCGATGCGAACGGCGCGATCGAGATCATGACCGGCGCGCCGCTGCCGGCGGGCGCGGACGCCGTGGTGATGGTGGAGCATGTGGAACGGGACGGGGACACGGTGCTGTTGGCGGGGGACCGACTGCCGGTGGCGGGGCAGAACATCGTGCCGCGCGGCGCGGAGTTGCGGGCCGGCGAGGTGGCGCTGGCCGCGGGGGTGCGGCTGGGGGCGGCGGAGATCGCGACTGCGGCGTCGATCGGCGCGGCGGAGGTCGAGGTCTATCGGCGGCCGGCGGTTGGCGTGCTGGCGACGGGCGACGAGCTGGTGGAGATGGCGGAGCAGCCTGGACCGCAGCAGATTCGCAACTCAAACAGTTACGCGCTTGCGGCGCTGGTCGAGGCCGCAGGTGGACGGGCGAGGCGGCTGCCGATCGTGCGCGACACGCGCGCGGCGCTGCGAGCGGCGATCGGGGAGGCAAGGGCGGCGATCGGGGAGGCAAGGGCGGCGATCGGGGAAGCGAGGACGGCAAGCGGGGAGGCTAGGGCAGAGAGCGATCTGCTGCTGCTCTCGGGCGGGGTCTCGGCGGGCACGTACGATCTAGTGGAGGAGGTGCTCGCTGAGTTCGGCGCGGAGTTCTTCTTTACCGGCGTGCGCCTGCAGCCGGGCAAGCCGGTGGTCTTCGGATTGTTACCGGGTTTTGCGCCCGGATCGGCGCCCGGGTCGGCGCCCCGATCGGGTCCCAGACCGGATGAGAGGGGCCGAACGCTTCCCTTCTTCGGTCTACCGGGCAATCCGGTCTCGACACAGGTGACGTTTGCTTGCTTCGTCGCGCCGCTGCTGCGGGCGATGGCCGGTGAGCCAGCGCGTGCGCCGCTCTTTGTGATGGCGAAGCTGGCCGAGTCTGTCTCCGCGCGACCGGGGCTGACGCGGCTGCTGCCGGCGGAGGTTTTGAGTGGGCTCGAGGGGGCGACGGTGCGGCTCGTGGTGTGGCAGGGATCGGGCGATCAGGCGGCGAACGCGCGCGGGAACGGCTATGTGTTGCTGCCGGATCGGGCGGAGCCCTTCGCCGCCGGCGAGCTGGTCTCCGTGCTTCTGCGATAGCCTTGCAGGATGGCGGCACAGGAGCAGGGCGCGGGCGATAGGTTGAGCCACTATGACGTGGAGGGCCGCGCGCGCATGGTCGACGTCGGGGCGAAGCAGACGACGCGGAGAGAGGCCACGGCGGCGGCGTTTGTGGAGCTTTCGCGCGAGGTGCTGGAGGCGCTGCCGCGCAACCTCAAGGGCGATCCGCTCGAGGTCGCGCGGTTTGCGGGGATCATGGCGGCCAAGCGCACGGCGGATCTGATCCCGATGTGTCACGCCGTGCCGCTGAGCTTTGTGGACGTGACCGCCGAGATTGTAACCGGCGGCGTTCGGCTGACCGCGACAGCGGCGACGACGGCCGGCACGGGCGTGGAGATGGAGGCGATGACGGCGGTGTCCGTCGCCGCGCTGACCATCTACGACATGACCAAGGCGCTCGACAAGGGGATTCGCATTCGGGAGATCGTGCTGCTGCGTAAGAGCGGCGGCAAGAGCGGGCCGTATGTGCGGCCGGTTGATTCTGCCGTGTGAGGTGGGGGGCTATTGCGCGGCGGCGAGGGTCACGGCGAAGAGCTGCCGGGGATCGTGCCACACGCGTTCGACCGCGAAGCCCGAGCTGCGCAACAGCTCGGCCACGGCGGCGTCGGTGAACTTGTAACTGTTCTCGGTGTGAATGGTCTCGCCCGCGGCAAAGGGGAGCGCGACGGCGTCGCCTGTCGCGTTGGCGGGCAGCGTCACCAGCTGCGGCGAGGTGGCTTCGAGGTGCATCTCGATGCGGCAGCGTGCGGCGTTCCAGCGGGCGAGATGGCGGAAGGCCGACGGATCGAAGTCAGCGCCGAGCTCGCGATTCAGCCGTTCCAGCACGTTTCGGTTGAAGGCGGCGGTGACCCCGGCGACGTCATCGTAGGCAGCGACGAGCGTCTCGACGGACTTGTGCGCGCCGGGCGCGAGATCGACACCGAGCAGGAGCCTGTCGTCCGAGCGCAGGCCGGCGCGCAGCATGGAGAGCACCGCGATGGCCTGCGCCGGATGGAAGTTGCCGATGCTTGATCCGATGTAGAGCGCGAGGGCGCGGTCGTCGTGCTCGCGATCGATGACAGGCCGATCGGTCGTGTAGTTTGCGACCTGTGGACGAACCCTGACGCCCGGGATGGCAGAGGTGAGCGAGGCCTCGGCCTCGGCGAGGGCGGAGGCCGAGACATCGATCGGCTGGTAGAGCACACTTCCCTGCCGTTCGGCGAGCGCGCGCAGAAGCAGGCCGGACTTGGTGGCGGTGCCGGCGCCGAGTTCGAGCACGGTAAGCCGGTGGGCGCCGGTTGTGGCGGCCGCGACGATCTCACCGGCGTGGCTGGCGAAGAGAGCGCGCTCGGTACGAGTAAGGTAGTACTCCGGCAGACGGGTGATGGCTTCAAAGAGCGCGGAGCCGCGCTCGTCATAGAAGAGCCAGGGCGAGAGCTCTCGCGGCGAGGCGGAAAGGCCGCGGCGCGCCTCGGCGGCGACGGCGGCATGCGTGGCGGAGGGGGTTGCGGTCTGTTCCTGCTCCGCGGCTGCGCTCACGCCGGCTACACCGCCGCCTGCAGGAGGTCACCCGAGGTTCCCGGGAGAGCGGCGTCCTTGGCCAGGCGAAGGCCGGCGATCTGCCAGCGTGTGGCGGGCGGAAAGTAGTTGCGATAGCTCGGGCGGATGTGCGAACGCGGCGTGGCGCAGGAGCCGCCGCGCAGGATGACCTGCGAGGACATGAACTTGCCGTTGTACTCGCCGAGCGCGCCGGGCAGCGGGCGATAGCCGGGGTAGCCGGTGTACGGGCTCTGCGTCCACTCCCACACATCGCCGAAGATCTGCTGCAGCGCTTCGGTCGCGTGCGCCGGCGTGGGATGGAGGTCGCCGCTCTCAAAGAGATTGCCGGCCTCGAGGAGCGGCGCGGCAGGCAGACGGGTGGAGGCGTACTCCCACTCGAACTCGGTGGGCAGCCGGCAGCCGGACCAGCGCGCAAAGGCATCGGCTTCAAAGAAGCTGAGGTGGCAGACGGGCGTCTCGCTGAGGTCATCGAGCGAGCGGCTGCCGTGCAGCGTGAAGACGGACCAGCCGGAGCGGGTGGCGCGGTCGCGCGTCCAGTAGAGCGGCGCCTCCCAGCCGCGCTCGCGCACGGCGACCCAGCCCTCGGAGAGCCAGAGCTCGGGTCGGCCGTAGCCGTTTTCGTCGATAAAGGCGAGGAACTCCGCGCAGGTGACGAGGCGGCTGGCGAGGGAAAACGGCTGCAGGTAGACCAGGTGCCGCGGCGTCTCGTTATCGAAGGCGAATGCGAGGGGATCGGCGGGATCGGGCGAGAAGCCGGCCTCAACCAGGCCGGGCGCATACGGGAGCCAGGCGACGGGGGGCGCCATGCGCGGATCGGGCTGCCAACCCTCGTCGCGCAGCGCGGGACGTAGCGGGTTGGTATAGAGCGCGTGCTTGACGTCGGTGACGATGAGCTCCAGGTGCTGCTGCTCGTGTTCGAGCCCGAGCGTGAGCCGGCGAAGAACCTCGTCGCTGGGGGCGCCCTCGAGCAGCTGATCGACAGCGGTATCGACATGCGCGCGGAAGGCGAGGATGCGGTCGAGCGAGGGCCGCGAAAAGGAGGCCCGCAGCTTCTTCTCCGGCATATCGCCGAGCGAGTTGTAGTAGCTGTTGAAGAGCCAAAGGAAGTCCGGATCGAAGGGCCGGTAGCCGGCGACGAACTCGCGTAAGACAAAGGTCTCGAAGAACCAGCTGCTGTGGGCCAGGTGCCACTTGACCGGGCTGGCCTCCGGCGTGGACTGGATCATCATGTCCTCCGGCGAAAGGGCCGCGCAGAGGCGCATGGTAGCCTGCCGAACACGGGCGAAGCGGGCACGCGCAAGGGAGATGGTCGCTGTGGTCTCAGGGGTGGCGGGCATCCGGTCCTCTTGCGATTTAGGCGTTCAGGAGACAGTCGGCCCCCGAACCTCCCTCAGTCTGCCACGAAACCGGGCACACGTCTGTAATCGCGCTGCCTTGCGGGAGCACTTTGGTTCCATGGTGTCAAGGGAAGCCGGGTTCGATGCCCAAAATTGGCGGGCGGGAAAGGTCTTCGGCACAGGCCCGTTGGCCGGTCGACCGGGCGCGGGCGACCTCTCTTTCGGTATGCCGCCGCGTGCGTCTTTCAACCTGCAGCCACGTCTGTATGAGCGCGGGCCTATCCCGCGCGGAAAAGGTCCGATCCCGTTGCGCTCGCCCACTCTCATCGCCGAACCCCGCCGACAGGCGCGCCGTCTGCTTTGTATGTTGCTTCTGCTGTGCGGCACTGGTCTCCTGTCGCCTGCGTGGGCGCAACAGGACGAGGACGCGCCGGAGCGGATGCCGGGCGGACAGATGGTGCGCGGCGCCGTGACCGGAACGGGCGCAAACAGCCTGACAGTGCGCGATGGGGAGGGCAAGCTCTTCCAGGTGGCGGTGACCTCAAATACACGGTTGATGCGGTCGGGACAGCGATCCGGGCAGCCGATCAAGTTTGCTGAGATCCATGTGGGAGACGGGGTGGGCGCGGGCGGCGTGCTCGACCCGGCGACGCACACGCTGCATGCGGCGTTTCTCGGCGTCATGGATGCGGCCGAGGTGCAGCGGGCCCAGGCCGAACTTGGCAAGAGCTATATTCTCGGGCGAATCGCCGCGATCGATCTCGACCGGCTGCAACTGACGGTGCACCGGATGGACGGCGTCAACCAAGTGATCGCCGTGGACGAGGGCACGTCGTTTCGTCGTGGGGGGCGAAGTCCGATGTCCAGCGAGGTGGCGAGCGCGCAGGGCCGCGACGGCAGCGCGCAGCGCGCCGGTGATCCGGGCGAAAGCATCACCTTGGCTGACCTCAAGGTCGGGGAGTCGATCGGGGCGCGCGGCGGCCTCAAGAACGGTGTGTTTACCCCGACGGAGTTGCACGTCTACACCGGGGAGCGACGGCGTCATCGCACGGACGACGCAGGGTCGGCCGAGGCGAGTGCGGGGGCGCATCCATGAAGCGCGGCCGCGCCGCACTTTCGCTCACCCTGCTGCTCGCGATCCGCGCCGCGGGGGAGCTTGCGGCGAGGGCGCAGAGTGCGTCCGCGCCGAACGCCGGAGCGAGCGGACAGCAGCCTGCGACGACCTCAGCGCCCTCGACGCCCTCGGCGACGCCTGCGGCGACCTCGGGTGACTCCACCCCAACACCGCCCGCGGGCGCCGGGCAAGCGCTGCCGACGGGCGCGGGCACGTTGCCTGCGGCCGGCGGCGTGATTCGTGGGCGCGTGATGGCGAGCACGGTTCCGCTGCCGGGCGTGAGCGTCACCGCGGCCAACTCGCTGACCGGCAAGCGATACACCACGACAACAGACGTCACAGGCGCGTTTGCGATGAAGATTCCGGCGAATGGACGTTATGTCCTGCGCACGGAGCTCGCGGCCTTTGCCGGGCAGACCGCGGAGGTGCTGGTGAACGCCGCCGGCGAGAACGGCGGCAAATCGGAGCAGACGGTGAATCTGGGCATGGAGCTTGCGTCTCATGTCGCGGCGGCGCAGCAAGCGACGCAGGCGGCCTCGATCTCCCGCGCGCTCGGTGGAGGAGGTGGGCTGCAGGCGCTCAGTCTGGCGGCGAGCGGATCGGGTAGCGCGGCGGATGCCAGCGCGGGCGGCGCCGTTCAGGGCGCGCAGTTGCCCTCGCTTGCGGGCGTGGGCGGCGCGGACAACAGCGCGGACTCGGTCGCGATCGCCGGACAGGCGGGGCAGACTAATGGGCTCGCCAACCTGAGCGAGGATGAGATCCGCGACCGTGTGCAGGATGCGCTGCGGCAGGCGCGGCAGAATGGCGGCGCCCCCGGAGATCTGGCGGGCGCGGTCATGGGCGTGCTTGGCGGCTTCATGGGACCGGGTGGCGGCGGCGGATTCGGCGGGGGCCGCGGTGGGTTTGGCAGCGGGGGCGGCGGCCGCGGGGGCTTCCGCAACTTCAATCCGACCAAGCCGCATGGCCAGATCTTCTACCAGGGCGGCAACGGCGCATTCGATGCGACGGCGTACTCGCTGACCGGGGCGCCGGTGGTGAAGCCCGCGTACAGCAACAACCGCTTCGGCGTCTCGTTCGCTGGATCGCCGTTCGTGCCCGGGCTGGTGAAGGCGAGCACAAAGCAGTTCCTGTTCTTCAATCTGACCGGGCAGCGCAACATCACGCCCGAAAACCTGTATGCCACGGTGCCCAACGCGGCGGAACGCGCCGGCGACTTCTCCGCCCTCACCCAGACCGTCAACGGTGTGGCGACGCAGACGCCGATCTATGATCCGATGACGGGGCTGCCGTTCGCCAACAACATCATTCCGCAGGCGAGGATCGCACCGCAGGCCTCGGCCGTGTTGAACTTTTACCCCCCGCCCAATCTGACAACGGGCACGCGCCGCTTCAACTACCAGACGATCACGACCGCGGGCAACAACGCCACGCAGGCTTCGCTGCGCTTTGTGCGGAACCTGGGCGCGGCTGGCGGCACGGGAGGCTTCGGCCCCTTTGGTGGTGGTGGCGGCGGCGGCCGCGGCGGGCAAGCGAGCTCGACCGCGCTGCGACAGAACATCAACGTCGGTGGAAGCTATGCGCACAGCGCAAGCGATCTGCGCAATGTGTTTCTGCCGCTGGGCGGGGCCTCGGTCTCGGACGGTTACAATCTCTCGCTCGGTTACACCATCGGCCGCGGGCGCCTGACCAACAACGCGACGCTCAACTGGAACCGATCGCACGCGACCACGCGCAACTACTTCACCGACTCCGGCGACAATCCCGCCGCAGCAGCGGGCATCGCGCTGCCGAGCCAGGGCGCGCTGGGCCCGAAGTCGGCGTTCTATAACGGCCTGCCGAACCTGAGCATCACCAACTTCACGTCGATCAATCTGACGGTGCCGCGCGACAGCATCAGCCAGACGATCTCGTTCTCTGACTTCGTGAGCTGGTCGCACAAGAAGCACAACCTGCGCTTTGGCGGAGACCTCCGGCGGGTGCACGCGGACTCGCTCGGCGGCAACAATCCCCTGGGCACCTTCAGCTTTTCGAGCTACGCTACGCAAAGTCCCGACGATCGTGCCGCGCTCGCCGCGGGCACGACCGCGCAGTCGACCTCGGGCGCGGGATTCGCAGACTTTCTGCTCGGTCTGCCGCAGCAGACGACCATTCAGGCGGGCCTGAACAAAACCTATCTGCGCGCCAACGTCTACGACGCGTACGCAACCGACGACTTTCGCGTGCTGCCCTCGCTCACGCTGAACGGCGGTTTGCGGTACGAGTACTTTTCGCCGTACGTCGAGAAGAACAACCGGCTGGTGAACCTCGATCACAACGCCGACTTCACCGTGGTGACCCCGGTGCTGCCGGACGCGATCGGCCCCTATCACGGCGCGTTTCCGCGATCGCTGGTGAACCCGGATCGGGTGCTGTTTTCGCCGCGGCTGGGCATGGCGTGGCGGCCGAAGTTCCTCAAGCAGACCGTGCTGCGCACCGGCTACGGAATCAATCACAACACCGGGCAGTTCGCGACCTTTGCCCAGTCGCTCGCGTACCAACCGCCGTTCGCCGTGACGGAGACCAACGTGGTCGAAACGGCGAACAACCAGACCGGTTGCACCACGACGACGCCGACCACGGCCGCGAATCTCACGCTCGCGAACGGCTTCGGCTGCTCGACGCTCGCGGTCGAGAACAACTACTCGGTGAACCGGAATTATCGGCTGGGCCGTGTGCAGGTCTACAACCTGGATCTGCAGCGATCTCTTCCGCTCGGCGTCGTGGTCGACGTCGGCTACAACGGATCGTACGGCGGAAACCTGGATATCGTGCGCGCGCCGAACCACACCGCGAACGCTGTGACGACCTCTGACGCGCAGGCCTTTCGCTACGAAGACTCGGTCGCGTATTCGCGCTTCAACGCGCTGGTGATCAACGCGCGCAAGCGGCTGCAGAAGGGCGTCTCACTGCAGGCGACGTACACCTACGGGCACTCGATCGATAACGCGTCCTCGATCGGCGGATCGACCACGACGATCGCGCAGAACGATCAGCGGCTCGATCTCGAAGAGGGGAACTCCTCGTTTGATCAGCGTCAACGGCTGACCGGAAACTGGGTGCTGGAGCTGCCGTTCGGGCCGAATCGCGCGTACTTCAATCAGGGCGGCAAGCTGTCGAAGATTCTGGACGGCTTTTCGCTCTCGGGCGACTTCACCTTCGCGACGGGGATGTACTTCACGCCGCAGTATGTGTCGAGCACGGCGGAGCTCGCGGGCGGCGGCCTGTTTACGCTGCGTCCCAATCGCGACTTCGCGCAGCCGATCGCCGGTTCGGGGCACGTGCTGAGCTGGTTCAACCCCGCCGCGTTTACCGCGCCGATCGGCTACGGCACGGCCTCGCGCAACAGCCTTCGCGGGCCGGGCACGGTCGCAACGGACGCCTCGCTTTCGCGCACCGTCTCGTTGGGGGACACGCGCAGCTTTGAGGCGCGGGTCACGGCGAACAACGTCTTCAACACCGTGCAATATTCGGGCATCGACACGACGCTCAACTCGGCCACCTTCGGCCAGGTCACCTCCACAGCGGCACAGCGCACACTGCTGTTTGTCGCGCGGTACAGGTTCTGATGATGATCTTCGCTCGACTCCATCTCGCGACGTATCTGCTGGCCCTCTGTCTTGCGCTCGCGCCGAGGATCGCTTACACGCAGAGTCCGTCCGCGCCGCCCGATACCTCCAGTTCGACCTTGACCTTGCGCGTGCAGTCGGACATCGTGCTGACCAATGTCGTCGTGCGCGACAAGAAGACGGGCAATGTGGTGCGCGATCTGAAGGCCTCGGATTTCACGATCTTCGAGAACGGCAAGCCGCAGCGGCTCGCGTCGTTTGACTTCCAGAGTGTGGATGAAGCCGCCACGCTGAACGAAAGGGGCACCGTCTCCGGGCGCGCGCTCGATTCGAAGTCGGTGGCGGATCTGCTGAATGGAGAGATCCTCGGCGCACCGACGACATCGCTGCGCGATCATCGGCTGACCGTGATGTTCTTCGATCTCTCCTCGATGCAGCCCGAGGACATCGATCGCGCGGTCGAGGCGGCGCAACGCTACATCAAGACCAAGATGCAGCCGGCGGACATGGTGGCCGTGGTCTCGATGGCGACCTCGCTGAGCATGGACCAGGACTTCACGGCGGACCACGGTCTGCTGCTGCGCGCGGTCGGGCGCTACAACGGGACGGAGGGCACGGGCTTCGCGAACGGCGGGCAGACGGGCTCAACCGACGGCACCGACGACGACGCGAGCAGCTTTGCCACCGACGACACGGAGTACAACTCGCTCAACACCGATCGCGAGCTCTTTGCCATCCAGTCGATCGCGCGATCGCTCGAGCGCGTGGACCAGCACAAGAGCATGCTGTATTTTTCAGGCGGCCTGACGCGCAACGGCATCGAAAACCAGGCGAGCATGCGCGCGGCGACCAACGAGGCGGTAAAGGCGAACATGGCGATCTACGCCGTGGATTCACGCGGTTTGCAGGCGCTGCCGCCGGTGGGCGATGCCTCGCAGGGCTCGCTGCGCGGGGTCTCTGCATATAACGGCAGCGCGGTGCAGAGCCAGCTGGACGCGAACTTCGGCTCGCAGGAGACGCTGGGCACGCTGGCCTCGGACACGGGCGGCAAGCTCTTCTCGGACTCAAACGACTTCGCCCCCGCGTTTCAGCAAATTCAGCATGACACCGAGGCCTATTACATCCTCGGCTTCCACCCCGTCAACGCACGGCTGGACGGTTCATTCCGGCATCTGACGGTGCGCGTGAATCGACCCGACGTGAAGCTCGAATACCGGCCGGGATACTACGCCGCGGCCGACTTCAAGCACCAGAAGACGGAAGATCGCGAGCAGGCACTCGAGGACCAGATGCGCTCGGACCTGCCGGCGACCGATGTCTCGCTTTATCTGCAGGCGCTCTACTTTCGGCTGCCGGATGGCCGCTCCGCCGTGCCGATCTCGATGGTGGTGCCGGGGTCGCAGATTCCGTTTGTAACCAATCGCGATCGCGACAAGGCGTCGCTCGATGTGCTCGGGCAGGTGAAGGACGCGCAGGGCATCGTTGTCGGCAATGTGCGCGATACGGTGAAGCTGGCGCTCGACGCCGCGCAGCAGGTTCGCCGCAAGAACATTCAGTATTCGACCGGCTTCACGCTCGCGCCGGGTCGCTACCATCTGAAGTTTGTGGTGCGCGAAGACCAGACGGGCAACATGGGCTCATTCGAGACCGACCTGCAGGTGCCCGACCTGCGCAAGGCCGCGATTAAGCTGAGCTCGGTGGTGCTTTCGAGCCAGCGCACACCGGTGACGGACAAGCATGCGCAGAGCCCGTTGATCCGCGACGGCGCGGAGTGGATCCCCAATGTCGCCCATGTCTTCCGGGCCGACGGCCACCTCTACCTGCTGTATGAGATCTACGACCCTTCGCGCAAGAAGACGGCGAACGAGCCGCCGCCACCCAGCGCGCCGGGCCTGAACCGCAGACCGCAGGGCGCCATTCGCGTGCTGACCAATCTGGAGCTGCTGGAGGGAAGCACCAAGGTCTACGAGACGCCGCTGGTCGAGGCGAACGCGATCAACACACCGGATCGCAACGCGGTCTCCTTTGCGTTCGATGTGCCGCTCGCGAGTTTGAAGCCGGGCGTCTACATCGCGCAGGTGAACGTGATCGACGACGCGGGTGGAAGCTTCAGCTTTCCGCGCCTGGCGCTGCGCATTGCGCCTCCCGCACCCGCGCTGCCCGCTGCCTCCGCGATGTTGCCCGGAGCCGCGGCGCCCACATCTACAGCAAGCGCTGCTGCGCACTGATCAGGTTGCCGCGAGGCGCCTCGGGCGTAGCAAAGATCGCTGGCAAGGTGGACCGTCGCGATCTGGGTCCGGGCGGTTCGATGGTTGAGTGGATGTCGTCGGCTGCGCGAGCACGGCGCCGTTCACGAAGACGACCTGCCGGCCGGGCGTGGCGGGAACGCGCTCGCCCGGCACGAGGATGCCGACCAAGTTGAGCGGGTCCGCGGCGGCGACCGAAACAGGGTTCGGCTGCTCCAGCTTGCGCGCGGCGCGCAGCGAGTCGACGACCTCAGGGAGAGCAAACTGCTCGCCGGCGACACCGGAGACGAAGCGGCCGCCGCGCACCTCGCCGCGTGCCTCGAGCCGACGCAGCATGCCGACGAGCTCGCGCCACTTCGGCGCGTTCGACTCGCGGGCGAGCAGATCGCGAAACAGCACGCCGTAGCGCAGCAGCAGATGGCGCGCGCTGGATTCGAGCGCGGCTTCGCGCAGCCGCGCGCGGGCGATGGGGTCGGCGGGCGCGAGCTCGGCGGCATCGGCGCAGAGCAGCGACCAGCGGCCGGCGGTGGATCGCGCGGCGGCGCGACGACGCAGGCTGGTCGGCGCGGGCGCGGCGGCGGCGGGCTTGCGGCGCGGATCCATTAGACCGCGCAGCTGATCGAAGCCGTCGGCCGAGGCGAGGCCGGCGGTGGCGAGCTCCCACAGCGCGCGCTGGACCTCCGGCTTGCCGCGCGAGAGCACGCGCTGCAGATCGGCCGCGAAGCTGGCGCCGCGCTCGACCAGCAGCGATCGGACGCGCAGCGCGTCAGGGCTCAGCGCCTGATCGAGGTTGCGCTGCTCCACACACTGATCGGCGAGCGCGACGGGGAGCCAGTCGGCGGTGTCGCGCAGATAGAAGGTGATGGGCGCGGCGTTGGTCGGGATCACACGGCGCGGCGCTTGGCCTTCGCCGACCGACCACGCGGGATGCGGCGAGATGCGGCCCCAACCGACCGCTCCCGAAAGGCACAGCGCGTCGAGCCAGCGCGGATCGTAGTTTGCCACACGCGCGGGAAGCAGCGTGCGCTCCCACTCGACCGCCGGCGCTTCAAAGCCTTCGAGCTGCGACAGAGCTTCGAGCACACCCTCCTCGCCGGTGAGCTGTGTCTGCGGCGCGAGGTGCTGCCAGCCGAGCAGCCATTGCAGGTAGACGGCGGGCGGAACGGCCTCGACCGCCTTCCGCAGCGTGCCCAGCGTGAGCCGGTGAATGCGCTGCAGCAGACGTCGATCGCACCACTCGATCGCGTGATCGTGCGTGGGCGCGGCGCGTTCGAAGCCACCGCGCATGACGAGGCCCTGCATCTCGCCCGCGAGCATCGCCTGAAAGACGGTGGCGGGCTCGAGCCGCAGGTGTGCGGCGAGCGACTCCGCAGTGGTGGGGCCGAGCACCTGCAGCCAGCCCTGCAGCAGCATGGACATCGCGGTCTCGCGCGTGATGGGCTGGTCCGGCGAGGCTGGTGCGGCGGAGAGCGCGGCGATGTGCGGCAGCCGCTCGGCCGCGACCCAGCAGGGGGTTCCGTTGAGATCGAGGCTGGAGGCGCGACCAGCGCGCAGCAGCCGCTCGTAGAAGGTTGGCCAGTGCCGCGCACCCTCGCGATCGGCGAACTCGAGCGGTAGGACGACGAGGCTGAGCAGCAGATCGTGCAGCTCGTTTTCGTCGCGGAGGTCGGGCCAGCACTGCGCGCGCACGGTGGCGATGGCGGCGGGATCGAGGCGGCCGGCATCGTCGGCAACGCTCGACGGCAGCGCGCGGCGGAGCGTGACCGCGCGGGCGCGGCGCTGCTCCGCGTCGGCCTCGTCGAGAAAGGCGTAGGGCATCGCGTGGATAAGCTCGTGCGCGAACTGCGAAGGCACCGGGGTGTCGACAGCGAGACAGCGAACCTCGCCCGCCGCGATGCGACGCAGCAGGTCGTTGAGGCCGTCGATGTCCATGGCCTCCGAGAGCGTGTCGCGCATGACCTCGCGGACGAGCGGGTGATCGGGGATCTGGATGTCGCCTTCGATAGTCTCGAAGCAGGCCGCGGCCTGGGGGAAGACGCTGGCGAGCAGATCGTCCGCGCGCGTGCGCTGGATTTGCGGTGCGACGCGCTTGCCTTTCTGCATGCGCAGCAGCTGGAGAGCGCGGCCGGCCGCCCATCGCCAACGATTTTTAAACAACGGCGACGGAATGGCGGCCTGCTCCAGCAGCTCGCGCGCGGTGTGCTCGGAGAGGAAGTGGAAGACATCGGAGAGCGGAAAGCTGTGCTGCTCGGCGAGCGAGATGTTGATGCCGTTGTCGGTCGCGGCCGCCTGCAGCTCGAAGTTGAAACCGCGGCAGAAGCGCTTGCGCAGCGCCAGGCCCCAGGCCTTGTTGACGCGGCCGCCGAAGGGCGCGTGCAGGATGAGCTGCTGGCCGCCGCCCTCATCGAAGAAGCGCTCCGCGATGATGGTGGTTGAGGACGGCACGGCGCCGAGCACGGCGCGGCCCGCGACGATATAAGCGATCATCTGCAGCGCGCCGGCGGGGCAGACGCCGCACTCCCCTTCGAGCCAGCGCGTGGTCTCGGCGACGTGCGGGTGAGTGGGTCCGCAGCAGGCGGGCGAGACCTCCGCGGTGCGGCGGTCAATCTCCTCACGCAGATCACCGACGGCGTGGGAGAGGACGGCGGTGCGCTGCGGGGCTTCGCCCTCCCAGAACGGGATGGTGGGCGGCGCGCCGTGCGCGTCCTCGACGAAGACCTTGCCCGCGGGCTCGATGCGCGCGATGCGCCAGCTGGTATTGCCGAGCAGCACCACGTCGCCGGGCGAGGAGTCCACGGCGAAGTGCTCGTCGAGCGCGGCGATTTGTACCCCTTCTGGTTGCAGAATGACGGCGAAGCTTGAGCTGTCCGGGATGGCGCCGCCGTTGGTGATGGCCGCCATGCGCGCGCCGCGACGGGCGTGCAGCTGGCCCTGCACGGCGTCGCGCATAAGGTAGGCGCCGAAGCGTCCGCGCGTGGACTCGATGCCCTCGTGCAGCAGATGCAGGGCCTCGTCGAACGCCGCGCGCGTCAGGTCGCGGTACGGGTAGGCGCGGCGCAGGACCTCGTAGAGGCAGCGCTCGTCCCAGCTCTCCGCGCCGCAGGCCGCGGTGATCTGCTGCAGCAGCAGATCGATAGGCTGCTCGGGGATCTCGAGGCGGTCGAGCGTGCCCGCGCGCATGCCGCGAACCAGCGCCGCCTGCTCCACAAGATCGTCGCGCGTGGTCGCGAAAAATCGGCCTTTCGGGATCGCACCGCGCCAGTGCCCCGCGCGGCCGACGCGCTGCATGGCGACGCCGAGGTTGCGCGTGGTGGCGATCTGGCAGACCAGGTCGATGGCGCCGATGTCGATGCCGAGCTCGAGCGAGCCGGTCGCGATAAGGATCTTGGTCTCGCCGTTCTTGAGCCGCTGTTCCGCGTCGAGTCGCAACTCACGGGAGAGTGAGCCGTGGTGCGCGCCGACGTGCTCCGCGCCGAGCCGCTCGGCGAGCTCGAAGCTGAGCTTCTCAACCAGGCGGCGAGTGTTCACGAAGACCAGCGTGGAGCGGTGCGACTCGGCGAAGCCGGCTAGTCGATCGTAGATCTCGGTCCACATCGACGCCGTGGTGAGCGAGCTAAGCTCTTCGCTGGGCACCTCGATGGCGAGGTCGAGTGTGCGCCGCTGGCCGACCGCGACGATCTGCGCGGCTGGCCGTGACGGATGCACACCGGTCAGGAAGTCGGCGACGAGCGAGATGGGATGCTGCGTGGCGGAAAGGCCGATGCGCTGCGGCGGTGTGGTCAACCCAGTGAGCCACGCGCCGGGCGAGAGCGGGTTTTCGCCGCAGACCAGAGCGTCAAGGCGCTCGAGCGTGAGCGCGAGGTGGGAGCCGCGCTTGTTGCCCGCGACCGCGTGAATCTCGTCGACGATGACGGTGCGAACGCGGCGGAAGGTCTCGCGCGGCTTGGCCGAAGTAAGCAGGATATAAAGGCTCTCGGGCGTGGTGACCAGGATGTGCGGGGGGTGGCGCAGCATAGCGGCGCGATCCTTGGCGGGCGTGTCGCCCGTACGCACCGCGGCGCGAATCTCCGGACAAAGATAGCCGCGCTCGAGCGCGAGCTGCTGAATTTCCCGGAGCGGGCCGGTGAGGTTCTTCTGAATATCGTTCGAGAGCGCCTTGAGCGGTGAGACGTAGACCACCTGCGTCTCGGGCGCCAGCCGACCGTCGATGGCGTCGCGGAGCAGAACGTCGATCGCGACCAGAAAGGCGGCGAGTGTCTTTCCGGATCCGGTCGGCGCGGAGATCAGCGTCGCCTGCCCGGCAACGATCTTCGGCCAGCCTGCCTCCTGCGGCTCCGTGGGCGTGCCGAAGCGCCGCACGAACCACTCCGCAACGACAGGGTGCGCCCAGTCAAGGGTCCGCGGAATCGCGACTGGGGCGGGGGAAGACATGGCGCTCATTCTACGCCTTGGCTTCGTTCTTTGTTCGCCTAAATGTGCGCTGTCACCGACGCGATCAGAGGGCCTTACATATCTCCCGAACCGATGTCGGCGCTGGCTGCGGCGGGATCGCTCTCGCTCAGGAACTGCTCGATCGCGCGCGTGAGCGAGCCCTGCTCCTCGAGGATGTAGTCGATCGCATCACGGCCCGCGCCGGCCCCACCCGGGTGCTCGGTGATGAAGTGCGCCGCCGCCTTGACCTGCGGACGTGCATTGGCGGTGGCGATAGCCAGGCCGCAGACGCGCATGACCGAAAGGTCCACCACATCGTCGCCGACGTACGCCATCTGGTCGAGGCCGATGCCTGCCGCAGCCGCGATCTTATTGGCCGCGTCCAGCTTATGGTTCTGCCCCTGGTACACATATTCCACGCGCAGATCGCGGGCGCGCAGGGCCACGGTCTGCGACTTGCGCTTGGTGATGATGCCGATCTTAAGACCGCCCAGCCGCGCGAGAATCATGCCCAAACCATCGTGCGCGGAGAAGCCCTTCACCTCAAGGCCGGTGCCGACCGGATCCTGCTCGGTGCGCGATTTCGGATCCGGAACCAGAAAGATCTGCCCATCGGTCAGCACACCGTCGACGTCGAAGACGATGACCTTGATCCGCTTTGCACGCGCGGCGGCGTCAGCGACGAGCGTGGTTCCCGTGATGTGTGTCTCTGCCATGCACCGATGATAGCGGTCTCGTAGGCGTGTGCGGAACAGCGGCCGCCCGAGCCGCGCGACCGGAGCCTCACATGGCACGCGCTGCTACGGACCCCGCGCACAGGCGAAGTGCATCGGACGAGAGGGCAGTCCCTCGCGCGTGAAACAAAGCTCCGGTCCCGAAAATACGCGAGTCACACGCCCCGACGACGGCGGCCACGAGTGGCGGATACCACCCCGTGAGCCAATCTTCCGCGGCGTGCACGCCGTCGCCGATGGATCTCGCGGACGAGCTTCTGTTTTGCCGCGCGGCGATGGCGTTTTTTCTTGACAGCAAAATGTCGGAATTCTATACCTTCGTTAGCTGCAAGAGCATCGCAGCTCGTGTCGTCTCGCTAGGGAGAATCGTTCACGATCACAAGGCAAGGAACCACCCCGGCACAGCAGCCGCGCTCTCATGAAGAGCTGCAGCCGTAGAGCAGAAAGCGGCCGTGCTGGACAGGCAACAGAGAAGGGAGCGCACAGTGCGCTCCCTTCTCTGTTTCTGCGGCCGTCCACAGCGTGCGACCGCCCACAGCGTAGACCGGCGCCTCGCGATACCTCCTGGAACCCTTGATCGGCGGCGGACACAGTGCAGGCGAAGTCCGCGCCGCACATGCCGGTGCCTGCGCACACTCGCCGTCGTCGCCATCATCTAACGAGGAGATATGGCCAACCCCGACGTATGCATCGCCGGCGCCGGCATCATCGGCCTCTCGCTCGCGCGCAGCCTGGCGCGCGCCGGCATGCGCGTTCTGGTGTTGACCCGTGGCGCGCCCATGGCGGACACCTCACAGGCCGCCGCCGGCATGTTGGCGGTCGACGACCCGGACAACCCGCCCGAGCTCCATGCCCTTGCGCGCCTGAGCCGATCACTGTACCCACGCTTCCTCGAGGAGATCTCCGAAGACTTCGGCCAGCGGGTCGCGTTTCAGACGCACCGCACCCTGCAGATCCTCTCCCCTCAAGCCCTACCCCGCACGGCCCTGCCGACCAGCATGGCGAGACCGCGATGGCTTCCGCAGCTCGTGTGCCGCGAGGGAGAGCACGTGGTCGAGCTCGAAGAGCAGAGTGTCGACCCGCGCGAGCTTGCCGCCGCGCTGGTTCAAGCTTCCGCCGCGGCCAAGATTACCGTGCGCGCGCACACCGCCGTGCTCGGGGTACGTGACACCGGCGCCGGTGTGCTAGTGGAGACCAGTGGAGGCCGCATCGCCGCGGCGAGCTTTGTGGACTGCACCGGCGCTTGGTCGCTGAGCTCGGTGATCGACCCGAGCGTGCGCGTGGCGCCGCGCAAGGGCCAGATGCTCACGGTCGCGACGCCGCCCGCGCTTGCCCGGCAGGCTCTGGTCGTGCGATCGCACGAGGTCTATCTGGTGCCGCGCCTGCACGGTCCGCGCGCCGGCCAATGCGTGATCGGCGCCACGATCGAGGACGCCGGCTTTAACTGTGCGGTGCACGCGATCGATCTGCGCGGTCTGCTCGAGCGAGCGGCGCGCATGCTGCCCGAGCTCGGCGCCGCGACGATCGTCGAAAGCTGGGCGGGAGTTCGGCCCGCGACCGCGGATCAGCTGCCCGTGCTCGGCCGCGTGCATCCGCCGGGCGAGCCGGCGGCGGGCGGCAACCTCCATATCGCCTCCGGCCACTACCGCAACGGAATCCTGCTGGCGCCGGCGACCGCATCCGTGATGACGGAGCTGCTGCTCGGCCGAGAGCCCGCGGTTTCGCTCGCGCCCTTCTCCGCCACACGCTTCGAACCCGCGCCCAGCGGAGCCGCGTAACAACACGATGGCGCTCCCGGGCCGGCCCGTCACCCGCGCAGCACGTCGATATTCTTCCGCGGCGTGTGACAACCGTTTCTTCGCTGCGCTATAAACGATGTACTTCCGTCGCATGGAGATGCCAATGGCTGCCACCGCCGCACCGAAGGGTCTCGAAGGCATCGTCGCCACGACCTCTTCCATCTGTTTCATCGACGGCGACGCCGGTGTGCTCTCCTACCGCGGCATCGACATTCACGAGCTTGCCGAGCAGTCCACCTTTGAAGAGACCAGCTGTCTGCTCTGGTATGGCTCGTTGCCATCTTCGGAGCAGCTCAAGGCGTTCTCCGCGGAGCTGGCGAAGGGTCGCGTGCTCAATGGCAAGGTGCTCGATCTGCTGCGCAGCGTTCCCACCTCCGCCGTGCCGATGGAGGTGCTGCGCACGGCAGTCTCGCTGCTCTCGATCTATGACCCGGACGAGGCGGACAGCACGCACGAGGGCAATCTGCGCAAGAGCTATCGACTGACGTCGCAGATCGCCATGATCGTCGCGCTGTTTGACCGTATTCGCAAAGGAAAGGCGCTGATCGAGGCCGATCCGTCGCTCTCGCACGCCGGAAACTTTCTCTGGATGCTGAACGGGGAAAAGCCGTCCGAGACCGCGACCCGCGCCTTTGATGTCGCGCTGATTCTCCATGCGGATCACGAGCTGAACGCGAGCACCTTTGCCGCGCGGGTGATTGCGGCGACGCTGGCGGATATGCACTCGGCCATCACCGGCGCGATCGGCGCACTCAAGGGTCCGCTGCACGGCGGCGCAAACGAGGCCACCATGCGTCTGCTGTTCGCGATCGAAAAGCAGGGCGCCGACCCGGTGGAGCATGTGCGGCAGATGTTCGCGGAAAAGAAGAAGATCTCGGGCTTCGGCCATCGCGTCTACCACACCGAGGACCCGCGCGCGACCCACCTGCGACGCATGTCCGAAAGCCTGGGCCGCTCCGCCGGATCCACAAAGTGGTTCGACATGTCGCAGAAGATCGAGGCCTTTGTCAAAGCCGAGAAAAAGCTCAACGCCAACGTCGACTTCTACTCCGCCTCCACCTATACGACACTCGGCATTGACATCGACCTGTTTACGCCCATCTTCGCGATCAGCCGCATCGCCGGCTGGGCGGCGCACGTTATCGAGCAGCACGACAACAACCGGCTGATCCGGCCACGCGCGGACTATCTCGGGCCGGCCTATCCGGCGCCCTACGTCGACCTCGAAAATCGCTAGCCGCACATCGTCGCACGGTGCGCGGCAGATCTACTTCTGGCTGGCCGGCGGCACGATCCCGTTCATGCGCAGATACTCAACCATCTGCCCATAGTGATCGAAGCCGTGCGCGACGCCGTAGGTCGCCATCGTCGCCCGCGTCATCGGCCGATCGCCCTGCACCGGATCCAGCGCATTGTCCGGTGAGATCGTCGCAATCGCCTGGTGCGCAAACACAAACGACGCCGCCAGCGCCTGGATCACTTCGTCCTTCGTCTTCAGGTCCTTCAGGCTCTTCACATCCACGCTCGGCTTCGTCCCGCTCACCTGCGAGTAGATGAAGTAGTTCGCCGCCGCAATATGCGTGCACTGCTGGGCAAAGGTTCGCACGCCGTCGAACGTCGTCTTCTGCGACGGCACAAAGATCGCCTGGCTTGGCGCAAAGCTGTACCGCTCCGCCGGCATGGCGTTGGCCGCACCCATCAGCTCCTTCTCGAAGCCGCTCAGCATGCCATCGAGCACCTTCGACAGCGCGACCGGTCCGCTCTGCGCCGCCGTGCTGTCCGTCTGCGCCCGCAGCGCGCTCCGGCTCGACACCATCACCGCGGCCACGACCACAGCCGCCCGCACACACCGTCCCAATCGCACTCGCGTCGTCACGAAACTCTCCTTTGTGGAACCAACAAGCACCATACCAGACGCCTCGCCCCGCGCTCGTAAACTAGGGACGTGCACGACACCATCTACATGGACGCGAACGCGACCACGCCTCTGCTGCCGGAGGTGGTCGCGGCCATGGCGCCCTTCTGGACCGAGCACTTTGCGAACCCGAGCTCCGTGCACCGGCCGGGGCAGCGGGCGCACGCGGCGGTCGAGCAGGCGCGCGAGCAGGTCGCCGCCCTGCTCGGGTGTCGCGCGCCGGAGGTGCTCTTCACCTCAGGGGGCACGGAGTCCGACAACCTTGCGCTGTTCGGCGTGATGGAGAACGCCCGTGCCTGTGCCACAGACGGTGCACGCCCGCACCTGATCACCTCGACGATCGAACACGATGCGGTGCTGCGCGCCGCGGAGGCGCTGGGCAAGCGAGGCGACGTCGATGTGACCATCCTGCCCTGCACACCGAGCAGCCGGATCGAGCCCGCAACCCTGGCCGCCACGATCACGCTGCGCACACGCCTGGTCAGCATCATGCTGGCCAACAACGAGACCGGCGTCGTCCAGCCGCTACGGGAGCTCGCCGCGATCGCGCACCGGGCCGGAGCCCTCTTCCACACCGACGCTGTGCAGGCGGCCGGCAAGCTGCCCCTCGCGGTCGACGACCTGGACTGCGATCTGCTGACGATCTCGGGACACAAGCTCTATGGGCCAAAGGGCACGGGGGTGCTGTATGTGCGCCGCAAGACGGCGTTGGCGCCGCTCCACCATGGCGGCCCGCAGGAGCGCCAGCGCCGCGCCGGCACGGAGAACGTCGCCGGCCTGGTCGGTCTCGGCGCGGCCGCCGAACTGGCGCGCGCGTGGCTTGTCACCGCAGGGCCACACGAGCTTGCGGAGCGACGCGATCGTTTACAAGCAGCGATCCTTGAGGCCTTGCCGGGGACGATCCTGAACGGCGCGGGCGAGCCCCGGACACCGAACACCAGCAACCTTCGCTTCCCCGGCGTGGTCGCCGAAGAGCTCATGATCGCGCTCGATCTGCAGGGGCTCTCGATCAGCGCCGGATCTGCCTGTCAGTCCGGCGCGCTTGAGCCCTCGCATGTGCTGCGCGCGATGGGTCTGGCGGAGGCCGAGGCGCGCGCCTCCATCCGCCTCTCGCTCACGCGTCTCACCACCGACGATGAGGTCGACCGCGCCGCGCATCTGCTGATCGAAACCGTCCGCCGCCTTCGCCGGCTCACAACCCGCGCCTGAACATCGGCCGAGGCGCATCCAAGCCCGATATGTCCCCGCAAACCGATATGCTCACCGAGCCCGTCACCATCGCACCCTGTGACGCCGAAGGCACGTTGCAGGTCGTTGTCGAAACTCCTAAGGGAAGCCGCAACAAGTACGCCTTCGACCACGAGCGTCACGTGCTTGTGCTCAAAAAGACGCTGCCGGTCGGCATGGTTTTTCCCTACGACTTCGGCTTCGTGCCCTCCACCCTCGCGGACGACGGCGACCCCATCGATGTGCTTCTGCTGATGGACGAGCCGGCCGTTCCCGGTTGCGTTGTGGAAGCGCGCCTGATCGGTGTCATCGAGGGCGAGGATGAACTCCAGGACGGAAAGACCCAGCGCAACGATCGTCTGCTGGCGGTCGCGTCCGTGAGCCACACCTTTGCGGAGGTCCACGACCTCACCGATCTGCCGGAGCAGATGATTCGGCACATGGAAGAGTTCTTCGTCAGCTACCCGCGGCTGCTGGGCGGCAAGGTCTACACCATCCTCGGCAGCAAGGGCCCGGATGAGGCTCGCGCGCTCGTGGAGCAGGCGAGCCGCAACGCGGAGTAGCGGCTCGCCTCGCCGTTATAGGTACCAGGGGATATTCACCACCACAATGCGGCCGTTACCCCGCATCAGCAGATACAGCTTCAGAAGCTGGGCGCGTTGATTGTGCAGCGCGTTTTCCCACCAATGCCGCACCACGAGCTCCGGCAGGATCACCGCGATCTTTCTGGTGGGGAACTCCGTCTCGAGCTTGAGCAGGTAGTCCATCAAGGGCGACACCACAAAGCGGTACTGCGACGAGATCTGCACCAGCTCCGGCTGCGGCAGGTGGGCTGCGCGGATCGGCGCCATCACCTGCGGCTCCCACGCCTCTTCCAGGCCGCGGATCTGGTCCGTGTGGTCCGACTCCACATGCACCACCCGAATCTCCTTCGAGATCAACATGCCGAAGCGCAACGCCTTTTCGGCGATCTTGTCCCATTGCGCGAGAGGAATCACCACCACCGGCGGCTCAAGCCCGGTTACCCGCATCGGCGTCGCATCCGCCGTCTCTTGCTTCACCCGCGCATAGTGCCGCTTGATCGACAGCATGATTACGATCAGCAGCGGAACCAGAAGCGCCGTGACCCATGCCCCGGAGGTGAACTTTGCCACCAGCACCACGCACAGCGTAACGCCTGTGGCAAAAGCGCCCACGCCATTGATCAGCATCTTCGCCTGCCAGCCACGCTGGTCGCGATTGTGCCACCAGTGCACCACCATGCCCGACTGGCTCAGGGTAAACGCCAAAAAGGCGCCGATCGCGTACAGCGGAATCAGCCGGTCCGTGACGCCGCCGAAGAGGATCAGAATTACCGCGGTGAAGCCGGTCAGCGCGTAGATGCCGTGCGAAAACAGCAGGCGCCGCCCGCGCACGGTAAAGACGTGCGGCAGGTAATCGTGCGCCGCGATCGCTCGTGCCATGCGCGGAAAATCCGCAAACGCCGTATTGGCCGAAAACGACAGCGCCGCCAGAACCGCCGCCATGGTCAGGAAGTAAAACCAGCCGCGCCCGAAGATCGCGCCCACCAGGATGCTCAGGACGCTCTGGTAGTTCGAGGCATCGGGGTCCATTGCCGTCAGGTGATACGCCTTGGCCAGGTAGGAAAGTCCGTACAGCAGGACAATCAGAACACCGATGATTACAGTCAGCGTCGCGTTGGCGTGCTTGGAGCGCGGCTCCTTGAAGGCGGTCACGCCGTTCGACACCGCCTCGACGCCCGTCATCGCGGCGCATCCGCTGGCAAACGCTTTGAGCAGCAGCCAGTACGTGATCAACTGCATGGTGGCCGGCACGGGCGGCGGCGGCAGCGCGATCGCCACAGGATGGCCCCCCGACGCGTACACCTTCCACACCCCCCACACGATCGTGATAATCAGCGTGCCGACAAAGGCGAACGTCGGCAACATAAACGCGAGACCCGTCTCCTTCACGCCGCGCATGTTCACCAGCGCGATGATGAACAGGATCGCCAGACAAAAGCTGATCTGGTGCGCGTGCAAGGACGGCACGGCACTGACCAGCGCCGTCACCCCGGCCGATACGCCGACCGCGGCCGTCAAGATATAATCGATCGCCAGCGCCGCCGCCGCCAAGAGCCCGGCGCCATCGCCCAGGTTCTCGCTCGCCACCGTGTAGCTGCCGCCTCCGTTCGGGTAGGCCACGATCGTCTGCCGATAGCTGAAATACACGATCACCAGCAGCGTCAAAATCGCCGTGAAGATCGGCAACAGATAATGCGAGACGCCGAGGACCCCGAGCGGGATCAGCAACATCATGGCCGCTTCCGGGCCGTACGCCGCGCTGGTCAAGCCATCCAGACCGAAGATCGGGATGCCCGCGGCAACCCCGATGTGCTCGTCTTGCTCCGCGCTGGAGGCGAGAGGCTTTCCAATCAGAACGTCTGTGATCGACATGGCACGTGTGATCCTACACAGCTTTTTGATCGTGTCGGGAATCGTGCCCTTATATTGGAGGAATTCCCACGTTGCAGTTCAGGAGACGCATGGACTTTGTGACCCCCTCGATATTCGAGGTCCCTCTTCATCGAATCGACGGCACGCCGGCCTCGCTCGACACCTATCGCGGCAAGGCGCTGCTGATCGTGAACGTCGCCTCGAAGTGCGGCCTAACCCCGCAGTATGAGGGCCTGGAGCGGATCTACAGCACCTACCGCGACCGTGGCTTTGCTGTGTTGGGCTTCCCCGCCAATGACTTCGGCGAGCAGGAGCCCGGCTCAAACGCGGAGATCGCCGGCTTTTGCCGCGGCACCTTCGGCGCGACCTTTCCCATGTTCGAGAAGATCGCCGTCACCGGCCCGGAGAAGCACGAGCTGTACGCGCTTCTGATCGCGGCCCAGCCGGTCGCCGCGGTCGGAGACCCGGGCTTTCGCGCGCAGCTTGACGGATTTCTGGCCGGCCGTCACGAGCACACGCTTCCACCGCCCGAGATCCTGTGGAACTTCGAGAAGTTCCTTGTCTCCTCGGACGGAGCGGTGCTCGCGCGCTTCGCGCCGGATATCCTTCCCGACGATCCGCGCATCGTTCAGGCCATCGAAGCCGCGCTTCCATCCACGGCGTGACATCCCCGACCTTCCACTTGTTTTTGCTGTGATGAGGCCCCTCTTTTGATCCGTCCCTTGCATCGCCGTCTCTACCCTGAAATCGCCTCCCTGCTTGCACTGCTCTCGCCCATCGTCCTCCAATCCCAGAAGCTCCAGTCTCAGAAGAACGCCGCGCCGACGACCCCAATCCGCATCGCCGCCGACCTGTCCGATGCGCCGCGCAAGCTCTACCACGCCGATCTTGACCTCCCCGTCACGGCAGGCGTCACCGGCAGCGGCGGCACCATCGACCTGATCACGCCCAAGTGGATCCCCGGCAACCACCGCCCTACCGGTCCGGTCGAAGACATCGTCGGCGTGGTCTTCTCCGCGGACGGCAAACCCCTGGTGTGGCGTCGCGACGACGTCGATATGTATGAGTTCCACGTGCAGGTGCCGAAGAGCGTCACCACCCTCCACGTCCACCTCGACTGCATCGTGACCGAGCGCCTGACGCAGAAGTTCGCCGTGCTCGAGTGGGAGAAGTTGCTGCTCTACCCCGCGCACACCCCCGTCGCCGACATCGCCATTCAGCCCTCCGTCAAGGTCCCCGCAGGCTGGGGCATCGGCACCGCCCTTACCCCCACCAGCCCCTACGACCCGCAGCATCCGCAGGGCGGAACCACGACCTACGCCGCCACTACCGTCGAGCAGCTCGAAGATTCGCCCGTCATCACCGGGCAGTACTTCCACGAGTTCCCGCTCGCCCCCGAGATCACGCCCAAGCACTACATCGATGTCGTCTCCGATGAGCCGAAGGACTCCGCGCTGCGCCCTGCCGTGCTCGCGGAGATCGCAAACCTGGTGCGCGAGACGGACGCGGCCTACGCCTCGCACCATTACTACCTCTACCACTTCCTCCTCACCCTTTCCGACGCGACCGAGGGCGAGGGCCTCGAGCACGGGCAAAGTTCCGACAACGGCGTCGACGAAGAGACCTTCAAGAACCCCGAGCACCAGCTAGCCGAGGCGGACCTGCTCTCGCACGAGTTCACCCACTCCTGGAACGGCAAATACCGGCGCCCCTACAACCTCTACCAGACAGACTTCGAGAAGGCGGAGCAGGGCTCGCTCCTGTGGGTCTATGAGGGCGGCACGCAGTTTCTCGGCAACGTCATGGCCGCGCGCTCCGGCCTGAAGACACAGGCCGAATACCGCGACATGCTGGCGATGTCGGCCGCGCAGCTCGACAATCGGCCCGGCCGCGAGTGGCGACCGACCGAGGACACGGCGATCGCCGCCAGCATTCTGCGCGGTGGCGATCCGGCCTGGTTCAACTGGCGTCGCGGCCAGGACTACTACCAGGAGGGCGAGCTCTTCTGGCTCGACGCCGACACGCTGATCCGCCAGAAGACGAACAACCGGAAGTCACTCGACGACTTCTGGAAGATCTTTCTCGGCAAGGGCGGCAACACCGGCCCGCTGATCGTCACCTACAACCGCGACGAGCTGGTGCGCGACCTCAACGAAGTCATGCCGTACGACTGGGCCACCTTCATGCACGAGCGCATCGATCAGATCAATCCACGCGCCGACCTCGCCGGCATCGAGCGCGGCGGCTACCGTCTGGTCTATACCGATCGGCCGAGCGCGGTGGAGAAGACGATCCGCGAGCACGGCGGCTCCCGCGCAAGCAAGCTTGATGTCTGGTACTCGCTGGGCCTGCGCATCACCGACACAGGAACGATTGCGGACGTGAAGTGGAATGGCCCGGGCGACAAGGCCGGTCTCGTCCCCGGTATGAAGATCATCGCCATCGACGGCAAAGCGTTCTCGGTCGAAAATGTGCGAGCGGCGGTCGTGGCCTCGAAGGACCCTGCGACACCGGCAACCATCCTGGCGCAGATCGATGAGCTCGTCTCAACCCACACCATCGACTACCACAACGGGCCGCGCTACCCGCATCTCGAGCGCATCGAGGGCACGCCCGCGCTGCTTGACACCATCACCGCCCCGCGCACCAAGCCCGAGGTCGTCGCCGAGACGAAGGACGAGAGCACCGATGACTAACTCCGCGCAACTCGCAAAACAGGCACAGCAACCTAAGATTTGTTGTGCCGCTCCCATCTCCGCCCCGGATAACGGGCACACCCAATCGCATCTGAAACGGTGAGAGTTACGTGCACCCGCTGCCTCAACCGGACCCTCTCCGCGAGCTTCAACGAGCACCCGCGCCCATCTGCTGCGTCTCGCCCCTTGCCCTATTCCGCCCCACAAAGATGTTCTTCGGACACACTGCGTGCACCCCGACATTCCCATCCACCAGCTGCGTGATGTCCAGGTCTACCGCCACACTGGTCAGCATGTACGCCTCGTCCCGGCTCAGCCCCCGCGTCTCAACCAGAAAGTCGATCATCTCCCGCGTCGCGTGCTCCGCCGCCTCCTTCAGATCCGGGCTGAATCCCATCGTGATGTAGGCCGTCGGCGTCTCCGCCCTCGGCCACAGGATGGCCTGGTGCTTGTGCACCACAAACCGAAACGTCCCCGTCAGATAAGTCTCGAGTGCCGTGATGTCCACCTCGCCATTGCCCTGCCCCGCATGCCCGTCGCCTGCCTCGAACAGCGCCCCTGCCGCCGCCACCGGAATATAAAGCGTCGTCCCCGCCACCAGCTCCTTGTTATCCATGTTGCCCGCGTGCGCAAACGGCGGCGCGCTGTCGATCTTGCCCCCGGCAGGCGCTACCCCCATGCTGCCGAAGAATGGTCGCAGCGGAATCTCGATCCCCGGCGCGAACTCCGCCACCATCCGACGCCGGTCCAGCGGAATCATCCGCATCCGGCTGTAGGGAAACTCCATCGGCAGAAATCCCCGGTGCAAACCGAACCCATTGCACGCATAATCAGCGTCCAGCTGCACCTTCAGAATCTGCACCTCGAGCACGTCCCCCGGCGCCGCCTCCGCGATCGCCACCGGCCCGGTCAGAATGTGGCCGCCCGGCCCCCGATCCTTCACCTCCGCGTAGATCGGCCCCGTATACGCCGGAATCTCCGCCGCCGGCACCCAAACCGCTCCTGATCCTCCGGCGACCCGCACGTTGACAGCGTCTGCATCACCACGGTATCGCCCGTGTGCACCGTCAGCACCGGCTTTGCCCGGCCCGAGTAGTACCCCCACGCCACCGTCCCCGGCGTCGCCGTCAACGTCGTCACCTCGTTCGCCGTCGACACCCCCGCACTCTGCGGCAGCCCCATCACCGTCAGACCAAACCAACTCACACACAACCCCATCCCCCAACCCTTCACACCCACGCTCCTCGACCCAGCACTCGTTCCCGGCAGCCTGCTCCAATCATCCGCGAACATCCTCATCCTGGCCACACCACACCGTCCTTGCGAATCGGCCGCATATCCGCCAACCGTCCGTTCACAGGCCGACCTCGGCGCCGTCGAGTCCGGCAACTCGCCGACCTCGTCCTTCTTCGCGCCAACCCCCTCCACAACATCCACAACACGCGCACCGTCGTCAGCATCATCACCGACGGCCGCTATCTCTCTGAAACCGACCTCCAGCAACTCCGTGCTCACCTCCAGCAACTCCGTGCTCACCTCCAGCAACTCGCCGTCACGCGCTAAGGCCGCTCCTCTCGTCAAACAGCGGCCCAGCAGTCGGACAGCGGCCCAGCATCACGAGAAATGCGGAGGCGATCTCAACCGATCTCCCTCTTCCGCCTCCCGAGCCTCTCCCCTCGCCATACAATCGAGCCAGATGTCCCACCTCCTCGCCCCGCACTGGCGTTACGCATGGCTGGTCTTCGCCTCGTTTCTCGCGGGCGCGCTCAATGCCATGGCCGGCGGCGGCTCCTTTCTCTCCTTTCCCGCCATGCTCGGCGTCGGCGTCCCGCCCATCCAGGCCAACGCCACCAACACCGTCGCCCTTTGGCCCGGTCAGCTCACCTCAGTCGCCACCCTGCACACCGACCTCCGCCGCGACCTCCTCCCCGTCATCCTCCTCGCCTCGCTTGTCGGCGGCACCACCGGCGCGCTCATCCTGCTCCACACCGGCCAGGCCGCCTTTCTCCACCTCATTCCCTGGCTCCTCCTCCTCGGCGCCCTCCTCTTCTGGATCGCCGAGCCCGCCTCCCGCTGGATACGCGCCCGCCCTCACCGCGCGCCCTCGGCCATAGCCGACCCGTCCACCTCCACCGCCGCCGCCCAGCCGGCAAACGTGTCGCCCGTGGTCGTCTTCCTCGCCCTGCTCCCCATCTGCCTCTACATCGGCTACTTCGGCGCCGGCGCCGGCTTCCTCATCATGAGCGCCCTTGCCTTGCTCGGCCTCGAAAACATCCATCAGCTCAACGCCCTCAAGGTCGTCGCCGCCTGCGCCTCCAATCTCTGCGCCACCCTGACCTTTATCGCCTCCGGCTTCGTCCTGTGGCGCTTTTGTCTGCTCTCCATGCTCTTCGCCGCGCTCGGCGGCTGGCTCGGCGCCCGCTACGCCCGCCGCGCCAACCCCGCCCTGCTTCGCTCCCTCGTCGTCATCCTCGGCCTTGCCATGGCCGCGTACTTCTTCATACGCCAGTACACCTGATCCCTGTATCGGCAGCTCGCGCAAATTCTTTAGTCCATCCCCGCGATAAACGTCGCCGCCGTCCCGGTCCTCGCGTCCACAAACACCACATCCGCGGGATCCCGCCGCGGCGTGTCAATCGCTAGAAACACCACCGGACCCTCCACTATCTCCGGCATCGCGTGTACCGTCCCGCGTGCAAAGCACAGCAGCTCTCCCGGCCCAAACTCGTCCACGTTCGCCGCCTCTCCCATCCAGAACGTCGCCCGCCCGCTCAGCACATAGAGCGTCTCATCGCAGCCTCGATGAAAGTGCGCCGGCGCTCCCCGATACACCCGAAACAACCGCACGCTCCGCTCCGCCGTATCCAGCAGATACCGATCTAGCAGCATCGTCTCCGCCGCGTCCGGAAACTCCCGCGCCATCGCCCCGAGATCCCATCGCCCACTTCCACCCATCCCGTCCCCCATCGCGCAAACCCTCGCTCCCTCAGATGGCCTCCCCGCCCAGCGCGCTTTCCCGCCGGCCCACACACCCTCTCGCACCCGCAACCCCCGCCCGCGCATCCCTTCTTCAGCAGACCTCCCCACCCTCCATCACCACCGCACCCGAACAGGTCCCCCCATGAGCCACGAAGGCATCCGCATCCTTTCCGCCGAACAGGCCGCTCGCGAAGCCGCCCGCACCCCCGCGCCCCTCGCCCCCGAGGCCGTCATCCCCCGCAAGGTTCGCGTCAAAAAAACCGAAGGCACCGGTGTCGAGATCGACTGGGCCGACGGCCACCACTCCCATTGGGCCTTCCCCTGGCTCCGCCACGCCTGCCCCTGCGCCACCTGCCATGAGGCCCGCGAAAAAGACGGCCGCGAGCCCGGCACCCCCGCCCCCAAACCCCACACCCTCTTCCCCAAGTTTGAAGCCCCGCCCCGCCCCACCGACGTCTCCCGCGTCGGCAACTACGCCCTCAAATTCCACTGGTCAGACGGCCACGAGAGCGGCATCTACTCCTGGGACTACCTCCGCCGCGTCTGCCGCTGCAACACCTGCCTCGCCGCCCGCGACCCGCTCGCGCCCGCCCAACCCGCAACAGCGCCTTAGGCAGCGTAGCAGCGACTTTAGGATTTTGCTCGATTGATTGCCGTCGCCGAAGCGATTCTGCGCGTGCCTTCCTCGCCGCTGATTTCGGCTAAAGGTGTCATCTCGACCGAAGCAAGACGATGTATCGTTTTGCGCAGTGGAGAGACCTGCGTTTCGCCCATTCGACCTCGACATCCTCTGCGAGTCTGCTGCGAAGCCCCAGGTCACAGGCGCTATCCGACAGAGAGCTGAAAGCCCGACACAAAGTTCGGGGCGACACCTGACTCCCGCGTCTCCGCGACCAGATCAAGCGAAGCGCCCGCAGTTCACCTCCCACGGTGTCCCGAACCGATCGGTCAGCGAGCCATACGCCTCCGCCCACGAAGTCTTCTGCATGGCGAAGTGAATCGCACCCCCCTCGCTAAGCACCGCAAAGATGCTGTGCGCCTTTACGCTGTCCGTCAGATTCAGCTGCACGGAGAATCCCCCGGGCCTTACGTACTCCCCGCTCGAAATGTCCACGCCGGTCAGCACCTGATCCCCAACCTTCAGCGTTGCATGGAATACCTTGTCCGCCATCTCCGCTGCGAACGGTCCCCCGGAGTCTCGGTACCGCAGAAGCAACGCGATCTCCCCGCCAAGGCAGGTCGCGTATACATAGAACGCCGCTTCGCACTGACCCGCAAAGGTCAAATGAGTAATCAGCTTCATCCTCGATCCCTTCCGGCAGCACCCGCCACCCTAGGCATCACTCTAGCCCCAACCACTCCCCCCACCCCGATCCCCAGCTCCTCATACCGCACCCCCATCGCCGCCCCCATCGCCCCGCGCTGCGTCAGAAACAGCATCGCCGCCACCGACAGACATCCGCCCGCCAGCAGCAGCGTATGCGGCCCCCCGATCCGGTGCGCCAGCCACCCCACCAGCAGACTCCCAAACGGCAGCATCCCCACAAACGCCACCGTGTAATACCCCATCACGCGCCCGCGCTTCTCCTCCGGCACCAGCGTCTGGATCACCGTATTGCTCGCCGCCAGCATCTGCATCATCCCGAACCCCACCGCCAGCATCGCCGCGATCGACACCACCGCGACGTGCGTCCAGCCAAACACCATCAGCCCCAGCGCATACACCACCGCCGCCGCCTCGATCCGCCGTTCCAACCCCAGCACGCCCTTGCGCCCCGCCAGCGCGACCGCCGCCACCAACGCCCCCGTCCCGTTTGCGCCCGTCAGCAGCCCCAGGGTGTGCGGCCCGCCGTGCAGCACCTGCGTGGCAAAGATCGGCAGCAGCACCATCGCCGAAAAGCCCAGCAGATTCGACACCGCGAACAGCAGCAGAATGTTGCGCACCGGCACGAACCGCGCCACATAGCCCCACCCATCGCGCAGCTGCGCCACGATCCCCGGCGCCCCCGCCCGGCTCGTCGCCGTGTACGCCACCCGCATCAGCAGCAACGACACGATCACCGCCACATACGAGACGCCGTCGATCAGAAAGCAGTAACCCTCATTGAACCGCGCAATCACAAACCCGGCGATCGGCGGCCCAATCAGCCGCGCCAGGTTCACCATCGACGAGTTCAGCGCGATCGCGTTCGGCAGATCCTCCTTGTTCCCCACCATCTTCACCACAAACGACTGTCTCGCCGGCATGTCAAACGCATCGACCAGCCCCTGCACCGCCGCCAGGCACAGAATCTCCCTGATCGTGATCACCCCCGCCAGCGTCAACCACGACAGCGCCAGCGACTGCGCCGCGCTCAGCACCTGCGTCGCGAGCAGCAGCTTCCGCCGATCCATCCGGTCCACCCACACCCCGGCAAACGGCGCCAGCAAAAACGTCAGAATCTGCCCCGAAAAACCCACCAGCCCCAGCATCAGCGCCGAGTGCGTCAGCCGGTACGTCAGCCACGACAGCGCCAGCCGCGACATCCAGCTGCCGATCAGCGAGATCCCCTGCCCACTAAGAAACAGCCGATAGTTCCTATGTCGCAGCGCCCGCCAGCTATGCGAAAACCTCCCCATCCCACGCGTCGCCGCCGCAGCGCCGCTCACGCCGCCCACCCGCGGCCGCCTTCCAAGCACACCTCACGCCACAGCAGCCCACTCGTCATCGCCACCTCGTGCAACACCAATCAGATGGCCTCCGTCCCAGATCGACGCACCCATAATCTGAGCGCGGCATTCTCTCCACACGCAAGCGCCGACAGCGCGCCCTAACCTAGCCGAGGGCGAAGCCCTAGGCGGTATCCACATATAGTCTTTGCTGCGTGTTTCAGATTTGGTGCACTTGGGGTGTGGCGAGTGGATATGAGTTGAGCGATGTGCAGTGGGAGCGGATCAAGGGCACACTTCGGGGCCGGGTGGAGCATGTTGGTCGGACAGCGGCGGACAACCGGCAGTTCGTCAAAGGGGGTGCTGTGGGTGCTGCGCTCAGGCGCGCGCTGGCACGACCTTCCGGAGCGTTACGGCAAGCACAAGAGCGTGCACACGCGTTTCATGCGCTGGGCGCGCGCCGGGGGTATGGGAACGGGATCTTTGCCGACCTGGTGGCGGACAAAAAGAACCAGTACCTGATGGTCGACTGACCATCGTGCGGGCACACCAGCAAGCGGCGGCGGGCCGCAAAAGGGGGGGCGCAGGCCCGGCTCTGGGGCGTTCCCGAGGTGGACTGAGCACAAAAATCCATCTGCTGACCGACGAGGCAGGGCTGCCCGTAGCCTTCCGCATCACGCCTGGGCAGGCCGCCCGAATATGCCCCGGCGGCAGTCTGCTGGAGGGCCAACAGGCCGAAGCCGTGATCGCCGACAAGGGCTACGACTCGGCCCCAATCATCGCCTCCATGGAGGATCTGGGCGCGGTCGCCGTGATCCCTCCACGGCCGCACCGCAAGCAGCCCCGCAGCTATGACCGCGACCTGTAAACAACGCAACCAGATCGAACGCTGCTTCACCCGCCTCAAACAGTTCCGCCGCTTCAGCACACGCTACGCGGCACCCTTGAGGCCTTTCGCTCCTCAACCGCACTCGCGTGCACCTGGATCAGATTGCCGCTATAGGTGGATACCGCCTAGTGCTGGAGCCGCCAAACCTCGATCGCGTGCGGCAGGCGCCAGATCACCTTATCCGGATCGAGCACCAGCGTTCCTGCCGGCTTCGACGGCACACGCGCATAAATATCTACTCCCACCACGCGGTACCGCCCATCCGCCTGCCGCTCACAGCGAAACTGCTCGGAGGAAAGAAATACCCGGCGACACACCTGGTTTGCCCCTGCCTCGTCCATCGGCGAGTCCGGCCCTATGAACGCGTCGATCTTCGCCCGATCCACAAACTCCTGAATGCCCTTGGTCGCCAGCTCATGCTGAAAGGCGAGATCGCCCATCAGCCCGTCGATCGGCACAATCTCGATATCGGAGAAGAAGGCATACACCCCAGGCTCGTCAAACGCGATCGCCCGCCGCACGCCCAGCCTGCCGTAGACCTCGGCATTGAAGGCCGCCGGCGGCCGCGTATCCGGTCCCCGCAGAAACTTCAGATAGCTCACCTTGTACCAGGCCCCAGCCGCCACCACCGCGGCCAGCACACAGACCGCCGTCGCAAGCTGCGATCGACCGTCAAACACGACTGACGCCGCCCGCGCGAGCAGCACCCCGCCCAGCAGCATCCAGCTGGTGTAGTACCACGTCCACCGCGTCTCGCTCGACATCACAAAGACGATGTAGAGCAGGTGACACAGCACGCCCAGCGCGAACGGCAGCTCGACCGAACGGAAGAACAGGTCGCGCCGCCAAAACGCGACCACGGCAAAGCTCGGCACAATCACCGCCAGCGCCACCAGCGCGCTATGCGGCAGATTTCCGCCCAGCGCATGATCCGCCGCGCTGTGGCTCTTCAGCATTCCGCTGATCGGCTGCAGGGTCTCAAAAAAGATCCAGTTCGAGCCGAGGTAGATCGCCCACAGCACCAACGGAATCGGCAACGCGCGGAGTTGCAACGCGCGCCGTTCCGCCACGGACGCCAACGTACCCCCCGAGGGCGCCAGAAACACCGCCGCCGAAACAAAGCCGACGATAAAGATGTTGTCCAGCCGGCTCAGCACCGCGATCGCCGCCACAAGCTGGAAGAGCACAGCCCGGCGGCCATCCGGCGCCACAACAAAGTCAAACGCCGTCACCATCAGCAGCGCCAGAAACAGCCCGCTCAGCGCCCCCTCCGTCCCTAGCTGTGACGCAAAACAGAACGGCAACAACAGCGCAAAGGCGATCGGCCAAAGGTGCGCCGCCGTTCGCCGCAGCAGCCGCGCGACGGTGAACAGCATCAGGAGATCGAGCACCACAATCACCGCGGCGATGCCGTGCACCCCCGCCTGCCGCGACGGAATCAGCTTGAACACACCCGTGCAGATCAGCATCCACAACGGGTGGTAGCCATTGGTCGGCATAATGGTGTTGAACGTGCTCCCCATGCCGCGGGCCATGTTCCAGGCCACCTGAAAATAAAAGTAGCTGTCGTCGGCAAACGTCCGGTCGGGCACACGGAGCACGACCGCGGCAAAGAGCACCGCCGTCAGCGCAAATACGGCGATAAGGACGTTCTCCAGGCCTGCCGGCAAGAGACTCCGTTCGCCTTCCTGCTGCTCCCTCTCCCGCCGGCCAGCTACCGGTCTGTCCCTGTCCTGTAGCGACGGCGTCATCTGGTCCTCTGGCGCCTTCCGTGCAAGGCCTGTGCGTGGTGTCATCCTAGCAAAGCGCCGCCCCTCCACAGCTTCCGCCCCGCTGGGCACGCACGATGCACCCGCTGGAACCACTTGACACCGGATACAAGGTGTCAGACGATAAAGACTCGCGCAGTCCTCGCTTCTCGCGTCTGTAAGGGGCCCGTTCCACCGGTTCTCTTGGACGGGTTGAGTGACAGGATGCGGTCGTGGATCCACCCGAGACCAACCCGGCACCGCCGGCGTCTCCAAAGCACCCACCTCAAAAGCCTTGCCGTACCGGCTTCTGTGCGCGTTCCTTGCCCCTGATCGGTCCCGGCCCTGCCCGTTACGGGCGACCTCGCCCGTAAGTGGAACTCCCGATACATGGGGAAGGAAAGTCTTTTCAGGAAGTTGCAGTCCAGTTTTTAGATCACGGAGCCACCAAGAGCATGTCCACCACGATCCCCAGCGGCAAGAACTTCAAGCGTAAGTGGTTTGTCCTGGACGCCAGCGGCAAGACGCTTGGCCGCCTCGCCACCCACGCCGCCAACCTGCTCTCCGGCAAGCTGAACCCCCTCTATACCCCCTATATCGACACCGGCGACCACGTTGTCGTCGTCAACGCCGGCAAGGTCGTCCTCACCGGCCTCAAGGCCGAGCAGAAGGTCTATCGCCGCTACACCGGCTTCCCCGGCGGTCTGCGCGAAGAAAGCTTCCGCCGCCTGATCGAGCGCCGGCCGGAAAAGGTCATCGAGGAAGCCATCAAGGGCATGCTGCCTAAATCCAAGCTTGGCCGCCAGATGGGCACCAAGCTCAAGGTCTACAAGGGTGCCGATCACCCGCACCTCGCCCAGCAGCCCCAACCCGCGGACATCGTCAGCTAAGCCGCTCGAACCCGGGCACGTAACGACAACGGCGTTTCTGTAATCCCAGCCCAGCAAACCAGTTCAGCAACACAGGAGCAGCATGGCGGATTTGATTCAGTTCTACGGCACCGGTCGACGCAAGTCGAGCATCGCGCGCGTCTTTCTGCGCCCCGGCAGCGGCAACTTCACGGTCAATAAAAAAGACGTCGACACCTACTTCGTCACTCCGCAGCAGCGCGCCGCGGCGCGGCGGTCGCTCGGCGTTCCCGATATCGGCGAAACCTTCGACGTCATCACCACCGTTCGCGGCGGCGGCGTCATGGGCCAGGCCGATGCCGTCAAACTCGGCATCGCCCGCGCCCTCATGGAGTTCAACCCCGAGTTGCGCAAGGCTCTCAAGGCCGAGGGTCTGGTCACCCGCGACTCGCGTGGCAAGGAGCGTAAGAAGTACGGCCAGAAAGGCGCCCGCGCCCGCTTCCAGTTCTCCAAGCGATAGAAGTTCCAGCAAAGTCTTTTGCCTTTGCTCGAACGTTCTCGCCTCTGAATCTCCGGCGGAGGCGATCACACCCGATCACCTCGTCGATCGCACCACCCGCAGGCTCACCCCCGCGGCACGGAGTCAAATCTCCCCACCCCGGCCCACCGGGCGGGATCAATCCAGGCCACCGGCGACCACACCCGGCCGGCCTTCACCAAGGAGCCTCATTTGGCTAACATCACTATGAAAGAACTGCTCGAAGCCGGCGTCCACTTCGGCCATCAGACCAAGCGCTGGAACCCAAAGATGAAGGAGTACATCTTCGGCGAGCGCAACGGCATATACATCATCGACCTCCAGAAGACGCTCAAGATGTTCAAGGATGCGTCCAAGTTCGTTACCGACCTGACCTCGACCGGAAAGCTCATCCTCTTTGTCGGCACCAAGCGCCAGGCGCAGGATGCCATCGCCGAAGAGGCGCAGCGCGCCGGCATGCCTTACATCAACTCCCGCTGGCTCGGCGGTCTGCTCACCAACTGGATCACTGTCCAAAAGTCCGTCAAGCGCCTCCAGGAGCTCGACGACATGTCCACCGACGGCCGCTACGAGCTGCTCACCAAAAAGGAAGTCATCAAGCTCGAGCGCGAGCGCAAAAGCCTCTCAACGTCGCTCTCCGGCATCAAGAACATGCGCCGCCTGCCCGACGCGCTCTTCGTCGTCGACTCCAATAACGAGGCCATCGCCGTTGCCGAAGCCCGCAAGCTCGGCATCCCCGTGGTCGCCGTCGTCGACACCAACTGCGATCCCACCGTGGTTGACTACGTCATCCCCGGCAACGACGACGCCCTGCGCGCCATCCGCCTGTTCACCACCAAGATCGCCGACTCCGCCGCTGAAGGCGTGCAGATGGTCTCCGACAAGGCCTTCCAGCAGGAGTACGCTGACGTCCAGCAGGCGCCCGTCGAGTCACACATCCTCGGGGAAGACCAGGAAGGCTTTGCCAGCGAGGAGACTCCGGCCGAGGCCATCGCCGAGGCTCCCGCGGAAGACGAGCCAGTCGACTTCGAGGCCGCTGTCGGCGGCAACATTCGCAAGGCCCCTGCCGCCGCGACCGTCCCTGAACCCGAGCCCGTCTCGGTCGAGACCGGCGCCTAAACTCACCGAGCTCCGACGCGGCATCGAGAGCGTGGGGGTCGGCGCCGCACGCACCCGCGGCTACGCTCCACGCTCTTCTCACGCCTGGCCCCGTCCACCCAGCCATCGCAACCGCCAAGGATACTGACCTCATGAGCACTGCCGCAGAAACCACCAAAATCGACTCCAAACTCGTCAAGGAGCTGCGCGAAAAATCCGGCGCGCCCATGGGCGACTGCCTCAAAGCCCTCCAGGAGACCAAGGGCGACATGGAGCAGGCCTTCGTCGTCCTGCGCAAGCGCGGCATGGCGTCCGCCGCGAAGAAAGCCTCACGCTCCACCAACGAGGGCGCGGTCGGCACCTACATCCACGCAGGCGGCAAGATCGGCGTGCTCGTCGAGCTCAACTGCGAGTCCGACTTCGTCGCTCGCACCGACGACTTCCAGACCCTGTTCCGCGACATCGCCATGCACATCGCCGCCACCGACCCGCGCTACGTCCGCCGCGACGATGTGACCGCCGCCGACCTCGATCGCGAAAAGGACATCTACCGCTCCCAGGCCGCCGCCACCGGCAAGCCCGCGCCGGTCGTCGAAAAGATCGTCGAAGGCAAGATGTCGAAGTTCTACGAGGAGGTCTGCCTCCTCGACCAGCCCTTCATCAAGGAGCAGTCCCAGACCATCGGCCAGCTCATCGCCGCCACCGTCGCCAAGCTCGGCGAAAATATCTCCGTCCGTCGCTTTGCCCGCTTCAAGGTCGGCGACCCCAACTGGACCGTCGCCACCACCCGGCTCGCTGCCGAAGACACCGACACCCAGTCCTGATCCTGTGTGGCCCCACACGGGCGCGGCGCATCTAACCCCGCCGACTCACATCACGGAACCCGGAGCCTTCTGGCACTGGGTTTTCTATTGTGCCCAAAAGTTACTTACTGCACTATAGTCACAGTTGTACTGATTACCGACCCCACCAGACACGCCCCGCGCTCACGCGCCCTGAAGGTACCCGCTCGATGCCTTCCTCCATCTCGCTCATGCCGCACGCCGTCTGCTGGGCCGCCGCTCCCCGGCTGATCTGGACCATGGTGGTCACCAATCTGGTCACTGCTCTGAGTTATCTGATTATCTGTCTCACCCTGCTCTTTCTGGCGCGCCGCACCCGGCGAGTCATCACCGGCGACTGGCGTTTCTTCGTTGTCGGCTTTGCCCTGTTTATCGTCGCCTGCGGCTCCACGCACCTGCTTGAGGTTGTGACCACCTGGATCCCCGTCTTTTGGGCCGACGCCTGGACCAACATCCTCACCGCCTGCCTCTCCGCCTTGGTGGCGCTCATGCTCATCCGGCGAGCACCCGCCATCGGCTTCGGTATAAACGACTACGCGGCCCGACTCGCTCGCAGCGAAAGCGAAAAACAGCAGATGCAAGAAAGCCTGCTCGCCGCGCAAAAGCTCGAAGACTGGAGCCGCCTCTCCGCCGTGCTCGCGCACGAGATGCGTCAGCCGCTCGATGCGATCCAGAGCCTGCTTTACATGATCCGGACCACAGACGGCATCTCGCCCGAGGCCGCGCGGTTCGCCGACACCGCCACCGAAGAAGCCGAACGTATCACCACCCTCTCGCGCTCCGCGCTGTCGTTCTTCCGCAATGGCGAGACGCCGGAGCCGACCGATCTGGCCGCGGCGGCCGAGTCCGTACGGTTCCTGGTCGCGCCACATCTCGCCGAGACCCAGGCGGAACTCGAGATCTGCACCCTGGGCGACACCACCGTGGAGGCTCTCCCCGGGGAAACCCGGCAGGTGCTGCTGAATCTCGTCCGCAATGCCTGCGAGGCCACCACCCACGCCGGCGAACGCGTCAGCGTCCGCATCGAAGGCCACAGCGACGACGTCGAGATCGTCGTGAGCGATCACGGCAGCGGCATGGATCCTTCGGCCTTAGCGACCCTCTTCGAGTTCGGCCGCAGCACTAAGGGCAGCGCCGGCCACGGTATGGGCCTATGGACGGTGAAGCACATCCTCGATAAGCACCAGGCGGACATTCGCGTGCGATCAATCCCCGGCCAGGGATCTCACTTCACCATCCGCTGGCCGCGAAGCTACACACCGCGGGAGCGCACCGCAGTCGCCATGGCCGGCCTGGCCTGCCCTCCAGCCGTAGCGGCCAACATCCCTATGTAGCACCGGCCCGGTTACTTCTCCTCCACCTCGACCGCGTGCTGCCGCTCATACGCTTCATACTCCGCGGTCTTGCCCTCGGCATCGTACTTCGCCGCCCGAGCCCGGTCGACCAACGCATCGCCCGCGTCCTTCACATTGCCCCACGCCTCGCGCGCGCCACCCTGCAGCTGGTCCTCTTTGCCGGCGACCTTCAGGTTCTCGTCGCCCACCAGCGCACCCGCCGCCTCTTCAATGTGCCCGCCGATCTTCTGGAGCACGCCTTTAATCTTGTCGTCGTTCATGACCGTTTCTCCTGGTTCTCCTGCGCTACCAGGATAGGGTGCGGACAGCAGAGCCGGGGTTGGCTGCCCCTGATCTTCCGCGCTCTTGATCTCCGTCAGGTACCGCTGTCTACTGCATGCTGGCCAGCAACTTCGTGAACCGCGCAAATCCCTCGTTCCAGGCTTGCTTGTTCTCGGGTGTCGCATCCGGCGCCTGCCCGGCACGCATGAATCCGTGCCCTGCCCCCGCGTATGTCACTGGATCAAACGTCTTCCCCGCAGACGCCATCGCCGCCGTCGTCATCGGCAGCGTCGCCGTGATCCGCGCGTCGTTACCCGCATAGAACCCATACACCGGCGCCGTGATATTCCGCATGCCGCTGTCCGGCGACGGCCCATAGAAGACAAACGATCCCGCCAGCCCCTTGCGATGCGTCGCAAACGCAAACGTCTTGCCGCCACCCCAGCAAAATCCCGCCACCGCCAGCTTCCCGTTCGCCGATGCGATCTTCCCCGCATAGTCCGCGACCGCGTCCAGATCGGCCAGCACCTGCTCGGCCGGCAGCCCGGAGACCGCCTGCACAATGCTGTCCACCGAGCCGTAGCTGTCCGTTCCCATGGCAGCCGTGGGTGTGTGCGCCGCGGCTGTCGTGGCATCCACATGCATCGCCCCATGCCCACCCGCCGGTCCAGTCACCTGACCCGCCGCCAGCGGCGCACCGGGACTCGTGCCTGACAACAGATCCGGCGCCATCACGATGTACCCCTTCGCCGCTAGCTCATCCGCCATCAACTTCGCCCAGTCCGACAGCCCGAAGATCTCGTGGATCAGCAGCACCACCGGCGCCTTGCCCGGGCTCTCCGGATACACCACCAACGTATTCACCGTCCGTCCCGCGGCCGTCTTCACCGGCACATACTCGCGATGCCGCGGGCTCTTATTCAGCGCCGCCCGCGCCCACTCCTGCGTCCACCCCCGTGGCGCGCCAAGCACGAGGGCAACAAGAACAAGCAACGCACGACGAAGACAAAGCGGTCTGATCATGCGCTGGAGTGTACGTGCCGCACCTGCCCTGACAACGGCCCAAGCCCGAATGCAACGGCGGGCTGATCGTCGCCGTGTTCACCTCGCGCGCCCCATGGTGTGCTTCTGAAAGAGATCGCGGTGCAGGACGCGGGGTGTTCAGCACGCGGCAATTTCACCGCTGAACCGTGCGCCCCATCGTCGCCATTTACTCCACAAACGAGAAATCCTCAGCAGATCCGTCATCTCACTCCCATGAGTGCAAGGAGGCGAGCCGACGGCATGAGTCAGCAGATAGCAGAAGAGGCGATCACGCCGAGCACGAAGCGTCAGGCAGCAGACCGCCCCACCCGCCGCGCAGACGCCCATCCTCCCGCACCGAAGTCTGCCCGCAGACGCTCCTCACTCACTCCAGCGCCACGAGCAACCAAGATCTCCTGGCCGAAGATCCTCCAGGCGGCGCAGCAGCGCTTCGGCATTGAGCGCTTCCGCTCCGGCCAGAAGGCCGTACTCGAGCAGGTCTTCGCCGGCCACAGCGTCCTCGGCCTGATGCCGACCGGCGCCGGCAAAAGCCTCACCTATCAACTCCCCGCGCTCTTCCTACCCAAACCCGTCGTCGTCGTCAGCCCGCTCATCGCCCTCATGCAGGATCAGCAGCAGCACGCCGCCGAGGCCAACCTTGCCGTCGAAAAGATGGATTCAACCCTCAACGCGCGCGAGCTGCACCGCGCCGAAGAAGAGATCGCCGGCGGCATCGCCCAGCTCATCTATGTCACCCCCGAGCGGCTCGAAACGCCGGAGTTCCTCGACGAGCTCAAGGCAGCCGGCGGCATCTCGCTTCTGGTCGTCGACGAAGCCCATTGCATCGCGCAGTGGGGTCACGACTTCCGCCCGGCGTATCTCTGTATCGGCCAGGCACGCAAAGTCCTCGGCATGCCCCCGGTCCTCGCTCTCACGGCGACCGCCACCAAGGCCGTCGTCGACGAAATCCTCGACAGCCTGCACGCCCACAATGCGAGAATCGTCAACGCCGGCACCGAGCGCACCAACCTGCACCTCCGCGTGCACGCCACCGTCAACACCGAGGCCAAGCTCGCCCGCGTCACCTCCCTGCTGGAACAGGAAGAGGGCACCGGCATCATCTACACCGCCAGTGTGCGCACGGCCGACGAGCTCCACGCCTGGCTCAGCGACCACGCCGTCTCCGTCGGCCGCTACCACGGCAAAATGTGCGCCTCGGAGCGCAAGCGCGTCCAGGACGAGTTCATGGCCGGCAGCCACAAGGTCATGATCGCCACCAAGGCCTTCGGCCTCGGCATCGACAAGCCCGACATCCGCTTCGTCTTCCACTACGAGTTCCCCGACTCCCTCGAAACCTACTATCAGGAGGCCGGCCGCGCCGGTAGAGACGGCCTGCCCAGCCGCGCCGTCCTGCTCTATCGCCTCGAAGACAAGCGCATCCAGAGCTTCTTCATGGCAGGCCGCTACCCCACCCTCCACGACCTCGAAGCCGTCTGGGAGGCCATCCGCGGCACCGCGGCACCTACCACCACCGACCACCCAGCCACTGCTCACGCCAATCAGCCCGCGAACGTGCCCTCCCCCGACGCATCCTTACCCACCTCCGCGCCACTGGACGCAAAAGACATCGCCCAGCGCTCCGGCGTCAGCCAGCGCAAGACCGCCGTCGTCCTGCATCTGCTCGAAGAGGCCGGTCTCATCCGCAAAGGCAAGCGGGGCTTCTCGCTCAAACAGACCCACGCTCCCACCGACGCCGCCCTCGTCGAGATGCTTCAGGTCTACACCGACCGCGCCCGGAACGATCGCGATCGGCTCGGCCAAATGATGCACTACGCCGAAACCTCCGGCTGCCGCATGCAGGTCATCCGCCAGTACTTCGGCGAGCCTAAGGGCGAGCCCTGCGGCCGCTGCGACAACTGCGAGCACCCCGCCGAAGCCCAACTCCTCCCCTCGCATGCGCGGACCACGCCCGCCGAGACCGACACGCCCCTCCAGCACAGCGGCCTGCTCGCCGTCAGCGCCGGCGAGGCGAGGCGCGCTGACCAGGCCCACGATGGTTCGGCCGTCGTCCGTATCGAAACCCCGATCGGCACCATCGTCACCACCGCCCCTGAGACCCTTTCCCGGGCCGTCGAAGAGAGCAGTGTCCACGTGGGCGACCGCGTCCGCCATAAGCAGTTCGGCGACGGCAAGGTACTCGACACCCATGACAACGTTGCCGTGGTCCGCTTTCCCGCCGTCGGCGAAAAAACCGTCAAGGTCGCCTTCCTGGAAGCGTCTTCCTAGAACCAGTACCGACCCGTACCCTTCGCGGCGTAGAGCAGCTCATGGCTAAAGCCAAACATCCGGAGCAGATACCTCGCGCACCCGTGCCAGGTGCGGTGTTCGAGGTCAGCCCGCCAGCGCCGCCTGGATCGAATAGTCCACGTACAGCTCGTAGATCGTCTCGTGGATCGCCCGGCACTCTGTCTTGATATGCGCCAGATATGCCAGCACATCGCCGTCGAGAATCTCCTCGACCGAGGAGTAGGAGAGCGTCGCCTGCAGTCGTCCGGCGCGGCGCCGCAGCGGCTCCGCCCGCAGCTTGCCGCTCTCCCCCTGGATCGCCTCCAGCGCGCTTTGCAGGCTGTCGATCGAAAATCGCAGCGCATGCGGAAACGCCTTGTCCAGCAGCAGAAACTCCAGAATCTGCTCCGGCGTCAGATCCGCCGTGTACACCTTGCAGTACGCCTCAAAGGCGGTCGCCGAGCGCAGCAGCCCCATCCAGTCCAGGTACTGCGTCGCCTCGTGCAGCTCGTCCGCGGGCTGCCACATGTCCGGAAAATACGCTTCCAGCAGCATCGCCGTCGCCGTCGCGCGCTCGATAAACCGCCCTACCTGGATAAACTGCCAGCCCTCGCCGTGGCTCACCGTCGAGTCCGTCACGCCCTGAAAATGCTGTACCGCCTCCATCACCTGCTGCAGAAACTCCGTCGGCTGCTCATTGCCTACCATCAGCGCTTCGGCGTGCATATCGCTCTGCATCTCCGGCCGCGTCACCTGCAGATACAGTGAGTTCAGCCGCGCCCACATCTCGGTCGAAATCTGCTCGCGCACATTGCGCGCATTCTCCCGCGCCGCGAAGATGCAGCCCAGGATCGACGACTTGGTGGACGTATCGAACGTCAACGTCCGCGTCAGGTCGTACGGGTTGCCGTCCCACGTCACGTGCTTCGGGTTGCCCAACGCCAGCAGCACCCGCTGCCATCGCCGCTCCGCCGACGTGGGCCCCTCATCCAGCATCAGGTTCAGATTCACATCGAGCAGCCGCGTCGTATGCTCCGCACGCTCCAGATAGCGACTCATCCAGTAAAGGCTGTCAGCGACACGGCTCAGCATTTGGGAAAGCTCCGAAGTGTGTCAGGCGCTCTGACCAGTAAGAGCAAGCGCCATTCCCAACGTTCTCGTCTTGGTTTCGACTATTCACTTGCTGTCTTACTGGCTACGATCAACGGCGTGCTCTTCCTCTTTATGACGGAGAGCTCGAGCTACGTAGATGAAAGAATCCCGCATCATCAGGAGCGGCACGCCGAGGCGTTCAGAAAGTTCTCTCAGCTCAGAGTCATCAAAGATGAAATCAGCAAGTGAGGACTCATCAGAAACAAACACGTAGCCAAGCCACTCCTCTTCCGTTTCTTCAGGCTCCTTGACGATGGATGCGATATGCCACAGCACTCGATCAATCTCTGCTCTATATTGTTCGACGCGGTCTGTTGATGCAAATTCGATCTTCTTTGCCATAAGTAAAAATGCAGAACTGGTTCTATTCTGTTGAGCCTCGGCAAGCTTTATCTCTTCGCAATAGCCCTGTTGTTCCGCTGCTGCATGGTACAGCGAAATTAGCGTCCTTCGGTCAGCGGCTGCTTGGACCAGCGGCATCAATCGTTCAACACCCATGTATCCTTCGACCCGCCGCCCTGCGAGCTGTTCACCACCAGCGACCCGCGCCGCAGCGCCACCCGCGTTAGCCCGCCCGGCACGATCGTCACCTTATCCCCATACAACACATACGGCCGCAGATCCACGTGCCGCGGTTCGAGCGCATCGCCGATCAGACACGGCGCCCGCGAGAAACTCACCGTCGGCTGTGCGATATAGTTCCGCGGGTCTGCCTCGATTCGCCGCGCGAACTCCTCCTGCTGCGCCTTGGTCGAATGCGGCCCGATCAGCATCCCGTACCCGCCGCTCTCGCCCACCGCCTTCACCACCAGCTTGTCCAGGTTGGCCAGCACATGCTGCCGCTCCTTCGGCCGCGTCATCAGAAACGTCTCCACGTTCTTCAGCACGGGCTCCTCGGACAGGTAGTACTTGATAATCTCCGGCACATACGCATACAGCGCCTTGTCGTCCGCCACGCCCGTCCCGAACGCGTTCGCGAGCGTCACATTGCCCGCGCGATACGCGTTGAACAGCCCAGCCACACCCAGAATCGAGTCCAGCCGAAACGCCAGCGGGTCGATAAAGTCGTCATCCACGCGCCGATAGATCACATCCACCCGCCGCAGCCCCGACGTCGTTCGCATATAGCAGACGTTGTCGTGCGTCACCAGATCGCGTCCTTCCACCAGCTCGATGCCCATCTGCCGCGCCAGGTACGCGTGCTCGAAGTACGCCGAGTTGAACACCCCCGGACTCAACAGAACGATGTTCGGCTCCGGCCGGCCCTCGGGCGCCAGCGACCGCAAACTGCCCAGCAGCAGCTGCGTGTACTGCTCAATCGGCCGCACGTTATATGTCCGGAAGAGCTGTGGAAAGATGCGCTTCATGATCCGCCGATTGGTCAGCATGTAGCTCACGCCCGAGGGCACCCGCAGGTTGTCCTCCAGCACCACAAACTCACCGGATTCCAGCCGGATCAGGTCCGTCCCGCACACCGCCACATACACATTGCGGGGCACCTGCAGACCGCACATCTGCCGGCGAAAATGCTTGCACGAGTACACCACCTCGCGCGGCACAATGCCGTCCTCAAGTATCCGCCCCTGGTTGTAGATGTCCTTCAAAAACAGATTCAGCGCGATGATCCGCTGCGTCAGCCCCCGCTCCACCACCTCCCACTCCGCCGAGGTGATAATGCGCGGCAGCAGATCATAAGGAAAGATCCGCTCCGTCCCCTCATTCCGCCCATACACCGTGAACGTGATCCCCTGGTTCAGAAACGACAGGTCCGCCGCCTGCTTTCTCCGCTGCAGCTCCTCCGCCGGCAGCCCGGAAAAGTGCTCGAGCAGCGGCTGGTAGTGCGGGTGCAGCACGTCCCGCGTCTCAAACATCTCGTCGTAGGCATGGTCCAGCAGATAGTGCTTGAGCGCAGCCGTCTCGAATTGGGAGGACGAAGCCTGGGGCATGGGGGAACTTCGAGTATAGAGGCAGACCTCCCGAGCGCAAGCGCGGCAGAACCGTCACCGCATCGCGGCAGAACCTCCCGACCGCAAGCGCGGCAGAACCGGCCCACGAGCGATTGCGAAAGCTTGTATGTTCTCCATTTGTTCGCCTAATCTACCTCCGTGACCTCCCTTCCCCTGCGTTGGCTCTTTCTCGACCTCAACTCCTACTTCGCCTCCGTTGAGCAGGAGCTGCGACCCGAGCTACGCGGTCGGCCCCTCGCTATCGTCCCCGTCACCGCCCGAACCACCTGCTGCATCGCCGTCAGCTATGAGGCGCGGCGCTTCGGCATCCGCACCGGTCTCTCGGTCGAGCGCGCCCGTGCGCTCTGTCCCGAGCTCGAGCTCGTCGAAGCGCGGCCCCGGCTCTACGTCGAGATGCACCATCGCATCCTCGCCGCCATCGAGCGCGTCCTGCCCGTGCACGCCGTGCTCTCCTGCGACGAGTTCACCTCAAGCCTCGCCGGCTCGCAACGCGACCTCCAGCACGCGGAGCAGCTCGCCGCCGAGGTCAAGCAGAGCATCCACCGGCACGCCGGCTCCACCCTCCGCTGCTCGGTCGGCCTCGGCCCAAACCGCCTCCTGGCCAAGATCGCCACGGAGCGCGTCAAGCCCGACGGCCTCGTCGCCATCACCTCGCGCAACCTGACCGAAACCCTCTTCGCGCTCTCGCTGGCAGAGATCCCCGGCGTCGGCGAACGCATGGAGCGACGCCTCCACGCCGCCGGCATCAGCACGGTGCGCGACCTTTGGCAGCTCAGCCGTCCGCGCCTGGGTGCGGTCTGGGGCAGCGTCCTCGGTGAACGCCTCTGGCTCGAGCTCCGCGGCGAAGACCTCCCTGATGCTCCCGCGCCGCCGTATCAGCACAGCATCAGCCGCCAGCACATTCTTCCGCCCGAGCAGCGCACCCGCGAAAGCGCCCGAAAGACTGCCCTCAAGATGCTCCAGGACTGCGCCCGTCGTCTCCGCAAGCGCGGTCTCTGGGCGGGCGGCCTCGGCATCGGCGTCTTCTATCTGCGCCATGACCACGCCTTTGAGGCCCACCGCCGCATCCCGCCGTGCAACGACGACCTCAGCCTCCAGCAGTACCTCCTGCCGCTCTGGGAGGGCTCGCCCAACCACACCGCCTCCGGCCTCTACGTCTTCCTCTCCGACCTCCAGCCGCCGCCCGCGCCCAGCCTCTTTCCCTCGCCGCACAGCACGGCGCGCCTCGCCCTCATGCAGGCCATGGATCATGTCCAGCGTCGCTTCGGCCACAACGCGGTCTACCTGGCCTCAACCCACGGCGCGCAGGACTTCGCCCCCACCCGCATCTCCTTCGGCCCGCCGCCACCGCTCGATGAGTTCCCCCCAAGAGCCCTAACGCAGCGCTCCTACGCTAAACCCAGGCGTGCCCTGTTAGACTTGAAGTAGCGCGCTGCGCCCAGCCGGGGCCGCCCGCGACACCTCTCACCGACCTTTACACCAAGAACAGGAAAGCGCCCCCTCGTGAGCCAGCCCGCCCAGACCTCGAACCAGACCATCCGCAACATCGCCATCATCGCCCACGTCGACCACGGCAAGACCACCCTCGTCGACGCCATGCTCCGCCAGTCCGGCACCTTCCGCTCCAACGAGACGATGACCGACCGCGTCATGGATTCGAACGACCTCGAAAAAGAGCGCGGCATCACCATCCTCGCCAAAAACACCGCCATCCATTACAAGGACGCCAAGATCAACATCGTCGACACCCCCGGCCACGCTGACTTCGGCGGTGAGGTCGAGCGCGCGCTCAAGATGGTCGACGGCGTCGTCCTGCTCGTCGACGCCAGCGAAGGTCCGCTGCCACAGACCCGCTACGTCCTCTCCAAGGCCCTCGAGGCCAAGCTCACCCCCATTCTCGTCATCAACAAGATCGACCGCCCCGACGCCCGCCCGCAGGAGGTCGTCAACGAGGTCTATGACCTCTTCATCGACCTCGACGCCGACGAAAGCGTCCTCGAGTTCCCCATCATCTACACCAACGGCAAGGCCGGCACCGCCACCATGGACCTCGCCACCCCCGGCACCAACCTCCAGCCGCTCTTTGAGCTGATCGAGAAGACCATCCCCGCCGCCACCGGCGACCCCGACGGCCCGCTCCAGATCCTCGTTACCAACCTCGACTACTCGGACTACCTCGGCCGCCTCGCCATCGGCCGCGTCTTCAACGGCACCCTCAAGACCGGTCAAGAGGTCGCCGTCTCCAAGGTCGACGGGTCCCTGCAAACCGTCAAGATCACCAAGCTCTTCAGCTTCGACGGCCTCAAGCGCACCGACATCACCGAGACCACCACCGGCGACATCGTCGCCATCGCCGGCGTCCCCGGCATCACCATCGGCGAGTCCTTCACCTCCATCGACAATCCCCAGCCGCTGCCGCTCATCAAGATCGACGAGCCCACCATCGCCATCAACTTCTCGGTCAACAACTCCCCCTTCGCCGGCCGCGAAGGCAAGTTCGTCACCTCGCGCAACATCAAGGAGCGCCTCGAGCGCGAGCTCCTCACCAACGTCAGCATCCGCGTCGAAGACACCGGCTCGCCCGAAACCTTCAAGGTCCTCGGCCGCGGCGAGCTCCAGCTCTCCGTCCTCATCGAGATGATGCGCCGCGAAGGCTTCGAGCTCATGGTCAGCCGCCCCACCATCGTCACCAAGCGCATCGACGGCCAGCTCATGGAACCCTCCGAACAGCTCTCCATCGACGTCCCCGAAGAGTTCGTCGGCACCGTCATCGAGCGCCTCGGGCCGCGCAAGGGCGAGATGTTCAAGATGGCCAACCACGGCTCCGGCCGCGTTCGCATGGAGTTCAAGGTCCCCTCGCGCGGTCTCATCGGCCTGCGCAATGAGATGCTCACCGAGACCCGCGGCACCATCATCATGAACTCCATCGCCGGCGAATACATCCCCTACTCCGGCGAGATTCCGCAGCGCCCCTCCGGCGCCCTCATCTCCGATCGCCAGGGCGTCACCACCACCTACGCGCTCGATGGCGTGCAGGAGCGCGGCGCGCTCTTCATCGGCGAAGGCGTCGAGGTCTACGAGGGCATGCTGGTCGGCGAACACTCCCGCGACAACGACCTTGACGTCAACGCCGTCCGCGAAAAGAAGCTCACCAACATGCGAGCTTCGGGCTCGGACGACGCCCTCCGCCTTGTCCCCTTCAAGATCCTCACCCTCGAGCAGTCCATCGAGTTCATCGCCGAGGACGAGCTCGTCGAGGTCACCCCCAAGAGCCTCCGCATGCGCAAGAAAGTCCTGCAGGCCAACCGACGCCCAAGAAAGAATCAGCTTCAGGAGGCCTAGTCCCCACACATTATTAACTACGAAAAGGCCGCCATCTCTGGCGGCCTTTCTCCTCCCAAAGCCCAGGGAATCTAGGCCGCGCTCTGCGCCTTCTTAAAGCGCTTCTCAATCTCTTCCCAGTTCACCACGTTCCACCACGCCGCCAGGTAGTCCGGCCGCTTGTTCTGGTATTTGAGATAGTAGGCGTGCTCCCACACGTCGTTCCCCAGGATTGGATACAGACCCTGCGAGATGGGCGAGTCTTGGTTGGGCGTGGTCACGATCTCGAGCTTGCCGCCCTTCCACACCAGCCAGCCCCAGCCGGAGCCGAACTGCTTGGCCGTTGTCTCGTTGAACTTCTTCTTGAAGTCCTCAAACGAGCCGAAGTCCGTCTTGATCTGGTCACCGATCGTGCCCGTCGGCTCGCCGCCCCCGCCCGGCTTCATGATCTGCCAGAACATCGTGTGGTTCACGTCGCCGCCGCCGTTGTTGCGCACCACTGTGCGCACATCCTCCGGCACGCTGTTCAGGTCCTTCAGCAGCTCCTCCGGTGTCTTCTTGCCCAGCTCTGGGTGTTTGTCCACCGCGCCGTTCAGGTTGGCTACATAGGTCGCGTGGTGCTTGTCGTGGTGCAGCGTCATGGTCTGCGCATCGATGGTCGGCTCAAGCGCTGCGTAGTCGTACGGCAGGGGCGGAAGTTCAAAGGCCATGCAAATCTCCTCGTGCATCGGTTGGTCGAAAGCGGGCAGCGACCCGTCGCCACCATCTCGCATCCGAAGTCGTGATCACTTCATACGATGCCTGCGCCACCACGGGCGATGCTCTTCCCTACACCCACCGCCCATCTCCCACCCCTAGCCACCGCTTCTTTTGCCAACTCTTCACCCGGACCCAGCACCGGCACGGGCGCGGAGAGTACCCTTGGAACCTGATGACTGAACCCAAGATCTCCTATCGCTGGCTCCCCGACCAGGGACCTGCCTTCGGTTCGCCCGGCCTCCCGCCGCGCTGGACCTCCAGCAGGAAAGACGCCGTCCTGACCGCCTACTCCGCCGCCAGCCGCGTCTGGTGCACGATCTCGCACGGCACCATGAACGAGGTCTACTACCCCACCGTCGATCGTCCGCAGACGCGCGACATGGAGCTGCTCTTCACCGATGGCGAAAGTTTCTTCCATGAGGAAAAGCGCGATCTCCATTACGACTTCCGCTACCTCGATCCCGAAGCCCTCGCCGTCGAGGTTCGCGCGACCGATCCCGCCGGCCGCTATACCGTGACCAAGCAGTTCATCACCGAACCGCACTACCCCGCCGCGCTCATGCACGTCAAGATCGAGGGCGACCCCGCCTTGCTCGAACGCATGCGCTGCTACGTTCTGCTCGCCCCCCACCTCGACGTCGGCGGCGCGGGCAATAACGGCCGCTCGATCGACATCGCCGGCCAGCGCGCCCTAGTCGCCTGGAAGGACCAGGTCGCGCTCGCCCTCGGCGTCAGCTGCGGCTTCAGCCGAAGCTCCTGCGGCTATGTGGGCAAGAGCGATGGCTATCAGGACATCTCGCGCCACCTGAAGATGGACTGGCAGTTCGGCGAGGCGCTCGACGGCAACATCGCGCTCACCGGCGAGATCGAGCTCTGCAGACACGCCGAGTTCACCGTCGTCATCGGTTTCGGCCGCACACCGCATGCCGCGCTCACCAGCATGATGCAGACCCTTGCCGAACCCTTCCCTGATCAGCTGGCGCGCTTCATCGATCAGTGGAAGCGCGTCGGCACCCGCGCTCCGCTCGCCAATGCGTCCATGGACAAGGGCCGGCTCAGCCGCGTCAGCGAGAACGTCCTCCTCGCCCACGAGGACAAGCGCTACTCCGGCGCCTTTATCGCCTCCGCCTCCATCCCCTGGGGCGCCTCCAAGGGCGATGCCGACCTCGGCGGCTACCACCTGGTCTGGACGCGCGACATGGTGCAGTCCGCCACCGCCCTGATCGCTTGCAACCGCCCCCGCACCGCCGTGCGCGCGCTCGTCTACCTCGCCTGCACCCAGCGCGTCGACGGCGGCTTCCCGCAGAACTTCTGGGTCGACGGCGAACCCTACTGGTCCGGCATCCAGCTGGATGAGGTCGCCTTTCCCATCGTGCTCGCCTGGCGCCTCTGGAAAGCCGGCGAGCTCGATAACTTCGGCGTCTTTGCCTTTGTGCAGCGCGCCGCCGGCTTTCTCGTGCGCTACGCTCCCGTCACCCAGCAGGAACGCTGGGAAGAAAACGCCGGCTACTCGCCCTCCACCCTCGCCATCGTCATCAGCGCCCTGCTCTGCGCCGCCGATATCGCCCGCGCCCACGACGCTGCCGAGATGGGCGACTTCCTCGAAAGCTACGCCGACTGGATCGAGGCGCATCTCGACGAGTGGACCACCACCGACGACGGCGTGCTTCTGCCCGCGGTCAAGCGACACTACATGCGCATCCGCCCGCCCGCTGCTGGCGAGCCCTTCCACAACCCCGCCGTCAAGCCCGGCTGGATCCACATTGCCAACCGAGCCCCCGACGAGGTCGCCGAGTTCGAGGCCCGCGCCGTCGCCGACCAGGGCTTCCTTGAGCTCGTCCGCTACGGCGTCCGCCGCGCCGACGATCCGCTCATCGTCGATTCCCTCAAGGTCATCGACCACTGCCTCAAGTACGAGACGTCCTTCGGCCCGGCCTGGCGACGCTACAACCACGACGGCTACGGCCAGCAAAAAGACGGTGGGCCCTACATAGGCTACGGTCAGGGCCGCTGCTGGCCGCTGCTCGGCGGTGAACGCGCCCACTTCGAGCTCGCCGCCGGCCAGGATACGAAGCCGCTCATCGCCGCCTACGAGCGCTTCAGCTCCATCGGCGGCATGCTTCCCGAACAGGTTTGGGATCACGCCGACATGCCCGACCTGGGCCTCTTCTGCGGTCAGTCCGCCGGCTCCGCGCAGCCGCTCGCCTGGGCCCACGCCGAATACCTCAAGCTGCTGCGCTCCGTCGCCGACGGCGTCGTCTTCGACCGCATCTCCATCGTCGCCGAACGCTACGCTCGCCCGGTCGGCCAACGCACCTTTAACAATAAAATTGAGGTCTTTCAACGCACCCGCCACATCACCGGCATCCCCGCCGGCCACACCCTCCGCCTGATCGATCCCGAGCCCTTCCAGGTCACCTGGTCGGCCGATAACTGGGCTACCGTCGAGCACACCGAAAGCCGCTCCGTCGGTTCCTCGGGCGCCTACGCCGATCTGCCCACCCGCCCCGATCAGACCGGCTCGCTCGTCTTCACCTATTTCTGGACGGAGCGCAACGAATGGCTCGGGGAAAACTTCGAGGTCGCCATCATCCCCAACGTCAACCCGGAAATCCCGCCGCCCGAGGCTGCCAAACCCAGCAACTGACCCCCGCCTTGATCGCGCCGGCGCCGGCAGGCGCGTACACTAGCCCAGACAAGGGGCCGGCTTACACCCCGGCCAACACACTAGCGCGGGGGCACTTCCGGGCTGAACACCCTGGGGTTCAACCCCTGAGAGCTCCGGTGCACCCGGGCGAAACATCGACGCGCGGATGCGCCCAAACCAACATCTAAAGTCTTGTCGACCCACCCGCGGTCGACCGCACAACACGAGGAGACGGCGTGACCGAAGAGCAAAAGAAGCAAGACGATCTTGATCAGCTTTCCATCAACACGCTTCGCTTTCTGGCTGTGGACGAGGTGGAAAAGGCAAAGTCCGGACACCCCGGAGCGCCGCTCGGCCTCGCGCCCGTCGCTTATCTGCTCTACACCAGGTTCATGAAGCATGATCCGAACGATCCCTTCTGGTCGGATCGTGACCGGTTCGTGCTGTCCAATGGCCACGCCTCCGCCCTGCAGTACGGCGCCATTCACCTTTCGGGGTACGCCCTGCCGATCGAGCAGCTGATGCAGTTCCGCCAGTGGGGATCGCACACCCCAGGCCATCCGGAGTACGGCGAAACTCCCGGCGTCGAGGTCACCACCGGCCCGCTCGGCCAGGGCCTCGGCGAAGGGGTCGGCCTCGCGATCGCCGAAAAACACCTCGCCGCGGTCTACAACCACGACAATCACACCCCCGTCGATCACTTCACCTATGTCATCTGCGGCGACGGCGATCTGATGGAAGGCATCTCGCACGAAAGCTGCTCGCTCGCTGGCACCCTCAAGTTGGGCAAGCTCATCGTCCTCTACGACGACAACCTCATCTCGCTCGACGGACCGACCGACCTGTCCTTTACCGAGGACGTCACCAAGCGCTTCGAGGCCTACCACTGGCACGTCCAGACGGTCGACGACGGCAACGACCTCGTGGCCATCAGCAAAGCCATCGAAAGCGCCAAGGGCGAGACCACCCGACCCTCCATTATCCGCGTCCGCACCGTCATCGGCTACGGCAGCCCCAAGGCCGGCACCAGCAAGGTTCACGGCGAGGCCCTCGGCCCGGAAGCCACCAAGGAGACCAAGCGAAACCTCGGCTTTCCCGAGGACAAGAACTTCTACGTGCCGGAGGACGCCGCGAAGAATTGGCTCAAGGCCAAGGAAAAGGGCGCCAAGGTCCACGCCGAGTGGCAGGCGAAGTTCGAGGAATACAAGAAGGCCTATCCGGAGCTCGGCCAGCAGTACGACCGCTGCACCTCTATGAAGCTCGCTGAGGGCTGGGAAAAATCACTCCCCGTCTTCCCCGGCGGCCCGGACGCCAAGCCGATCGCTACCCGCAACGCCGGCCAGACCGTCATGAACGCCATCGCCAAGGTCGTGCCCGAGCTCTTCGGTGGAGCCGCCGATCTCACCAGCTCGACCAAGACCATCTTCAAGGACTCCGCAAACTTTCACCTCGATCCCAAGGGCCGCAACGTCTTCTTCGGCGTCCGTGAGTTCGGCATGATGGCCGCCGTCAACGGCATCTCCGCGCACGGCGGTCTGATCCCTTTCGGCTCCACCTTCTTCACCTTCTCCGATTACTGCCGCTCCGCCCTCCGCATGGGCGCGCTCCAGTCCTCGCACTCGCTCTACATCTTCACCCACGACTCCGTCGGTCTCGGCGAAGACGGACCCACTCACCAGCCGGTCGAGCACCTGATGGCCCTTCGCGCCATCCCCCAGCTCACCGACTTCCGCCCCGCCGACGCCAATGAGACCGCCGCCTGCTGGCGTCTCGCGCTGGAGCGTCACTCCGCCTGTTTCATGGCGCTCTCCCGCCAGGATCTCCCCGTGCTCGACCCCGTCAAGTACAACGTTGCCGAGGGCGCGCGCAAGGGGGCCTATGCCCTGGACAACTCCGGCAAGGACATCATCCTGATTGCCACAGGCTCCGAGGTTTCCCTCATCATGGAAGCCGCCGCGGCGCTCAAAAAAGAAGGTATCCACGCCGGCATTGTCTCCATGCCGTCATTCCGCGTCTTCGACGAGCAGGACGATGCGTACAAGAAGGAGCTCTTCCCGGAAGAGATTCCGAAGCTTGCGGTCGAGGCCGGGGCCACCATGGGCTGGTGGCAGTACGTCGGCCACAACGGAGGCATCATCGGTATCGATCGCTTCGGGGCCTCGGCGCCCGGTCCGATTGTGCTCGAAAAATTCGGCTTCTCTGTCGCCAATGTCGTCGAACAAGCCAAGAAACTGGTCAAGAAATAAACCATTCTTTTATGGGCGAAGTATCCAGCTTCGCCCGTAAAAGCCCGTTCCGGCAGAAGCAAGATGTGCTGCTTTCCTTGTTCTTGATTTGCCCCTGCAGCTTTGCTTGCCTTCGCTGTCATCCCGAACCTGCGCTTGTCAAAGAGAACGACCCTCTGAAGTTTGCTGTTGCTTGCCGCTTGTTCTTGCCTTTCGCCGTCATCCTGCCCCTGAGCTCCCCGCAGGCCCACCACCTGCTCCTACCATCGCCACCACGCTTCGCGCCGCGGAGATCCACACACCAAGCCATGCGCAATCCCTGGATTGACGAACAGACCCTCGAACCGTACGAGCCGGCAACCTCCCGCGGCCGCGACCCGGACTCGTCCGTCGCCGCCCAATACGAGGACTCCGTCCCGCCAGACGGAGACGAAACGCACGAGCCGTCATGACCCAGGACGAAGCGAAGCTCCTCGTCGCCCAGCGCGCCGTCCAGTTCGTTCAGGACGGCATGACCATCGGCCTCGGCACCGGCACCACCGCCACCCTCTTTATCCGCGAGCTCGGCAAACGCGTCGCCGCCGAGCGCCTTCGCATCCGCGCCATCGCTACCTCCGACGCCTCCGATCGACTCGCCCGCGAGCTCGGCATTCCCATCACCACCTTCGTCGATACCCCCGTCCTCGACCTCAACGTAGACGGCGCCGATGAGATCGGCCCCGGCCTCGCCCTCATCAAGGGCGGCGGCGGCGCGCACCTCCGCGAGAAGATCGTCGCCTCCGCCGCCCGCCAGTTCCTCGTCGTCGCCGACGACACCAAGCTCGTCCCCATGCTCGGCCGCTTCCCCCTCCCGGTCGAGGTCATCCAGCTCGCCCTTCCTCTCGTCGAGCGCCGGCTCTCCGCCCTCGGCCTCAACCCCGTCCTCCGCCACCACCCCGACGGTTCGCTCTACCTCACCGACGAGCACAACGTCATCCTCGACTGCCACTGCGACTCCATCCCCGACCCCGCCCAGACCGCCGCCGAGATCCGCGCCGTCATCGGCGTCGTCGAGCACGGCCTGTTCCTCAACATGGCCACCCTCGCCCTTATCGCCGGCGACAATGGCGTCACCGAATATCGTCCCTGAACTCCCCGCCGCATCTCATCCATCGCGAACGCCCTTACTCTCATCCCTTGGTGTGTATGCAAACTTCTTCCGTCGCCAACCCCCAAGAGAAGGTCTGGTTCCTCACCGGCGCCTCCACCGGCTTCGGCCGCCTGCTCGCTGAAGAGCTGCTTCGGCGCGGCGGCAAGGTCATCGCCACCGCCCGCTCGATGGACAAGGTCGCCGACCTCGAGCAGATGTATCCCGGCCGGGCCAAGGCCTACGCCCTCGACGTCACCGACCCCGCGCAGATCGCCTCCGTCGTCGCCCAGGCCAGCGCCTGTTTCGCCCCCGTCGACATCCTCGTCAACAACGCCGGCTTCGGTCTGATCGGCGCCATCGAGGAGGCCACCGAAGACGAGTTCATGCCCGTCTTCGAGACCAACGTCTTCGGCCTCATTCGTGTGACGCGCGCCTTTCTGCCGCGCATGCGCGAGCGCGGCTCCGGCCACATCATCAACCTCTCCTCGATCGGTGGCCTCATCGCCCAGCCTGGCTGGGGCTTCTACAACGCCACCAAGTTCGCCGTGGAAGGCTTCTCTGAAGCGCTCGCCGCCGAGCTCAAACCACTCGGCATCCACGTCACCGTGGTCGAGCCCGGCGCCTTCCGCACTGACTTCCTCGGTCGCGCCGGCGTAGAAGCAGCGAACCAGATCCCCGCCTACGCCGCCACCGCAGGAAAAGCGCGCGAGTACGTCCACACCGCCGCCGGCAAACAGCCCGGAGACCCGCGACGCGCCGTCGAAGCCATCCTCGACCTCGTCAACTCCCCCGAGCCGCCACTTCATCTGCTGCTCGGCAACATGGCCCTCAACCGCTTCCGAAAGCGCCTCACCGACTGGACGGCCGAACTCGACCGCTGGGAGTCCACCACGCGAGGTGCGGACTTCCCCCAACCCGAGCAGGTGACCATGGCCTCCACCCTCCACGCCGAGACCGCCGGAAAGGCGGCCGGCCGGTGACCAACCCTGCCGCCCCGCCCACTATCGAGACCATCTTCTGGGATCTCGGCGGCGTCCTCCTGTCCAACGGCTGGGATCACACGCAGCGGACGCGCGTGCTCGGCCCGCTCGACGTCGATCTCGCCGCCTACGAGATCGCCCACGAACGGGAGAACTGGTTCTGGGAGCGCGGCCTGATGAGCGCCCGCGAGTTCTTCCAGCGCACTGTCGTCGACCCTAATCCCGCCCTCGGTATCACCTTCGATCAGCTGTGGCCCGCCGTCTGCGCGCAAAGCTCCCTCGCCTTCCCCGAATCCCTCGATCTGCTCCGCCGACTCGGGGGCTACCCCGAGTTCCGGCTCGCCACCCTCAACAACGAAAGCCCCGAGCTCAACGCCTATCGCCTGGACACCTTCGGCCTGCGCGACTGCTTTGACTTCTTCGTCTGCTCCGGCTACGTCCACGAGATGAAGCCCGCGCCGGCCATCTACCGCGCCGCTATCGAGATCTCCGGCCGCCCCGCCGCCACCGCGCTCTTCATCGACGACAAGGCGGAGAACTGCGATGCAGCCCGCGCCCGCGGCATGCGCGCCATCCTCTTCCAGTCCCCCGCGCAGCTCCGTCACGAGCTCGCGCGCTTCGGCATCCAACCTCACTGACGAACGAAAGCGAGAACACACATGCAGCTTGGCCTCATCGGTCTGGGAAAGATGGGCTTCAACATGGCGGAGCGTCTCCGTCTCGGCGGTCACGAGGTCATTGGTTTCGACTTCAGCCCCGACGTGGTCGGCAAGCTCACCGCGACCGGCTCCAAGGGCGTCAACTCCCTCGAAGACCTGGTCCAGAACATGCAAACACCGCGAGTCATCTGGCTCATGGTGCCCTCCGGCGATCCCGTGGATCAGACCATCGCCAAGCTCGAACCGCTCATGCAGAAGGGTGACATCTTCATCGACGGCGGCAACTCCAACTACAAGGACTCCCAACGCCGCCATGCCGAGTGCCAGGCCAAAGGCTTCGAGTTCGTCGACTGCGGCACCTCGGGCGGCGTCTGGGGACTCAAGGAGGGCTACTCCATGATGATCGGCGGCGATGACGCCCCGGTTGAACACTGCAGGCCCATCTTCGAAACTCTCGCCCCCACCCCCACCACCGGCTGGGGCCACGTCGGCCCCTCCGGTGCCGGCCACTTCGTCAAAATGGTCCACAACGGCATCGAGTACGGTCTCATGCAGGCCTACGCCGAAGGCTTCTCCATCATGAAAGCCAAGACGCCGCTCGCGCTCGACCTCGAGCAGATATCGCAGATCTGGCGCTTCGGCTCCGTCGTCCGCTCCTGGCTGCTCGACCTCACCGCCGACGCCCTCGCCAAGAACCCGCAGCTCGACGGCCTCGAAGCCTATGTCACCGACTCCGGCGAAGGCCGCTGGACCGTCTTTGAAGCCATCGACCTCAACGTCTCCGCCCCCGTCATTACCGAGTCGCTCATCCGCCGTCTCCGCTCCCGCGAAGAAAACAACTTCACCGACCGCATGCTCGCCGTCATGCGTAACGAGTTCGGCGGCCACGCCGTCAAGAAGGCCTAGCCTCTTCCTCGCTGGGTGGCGCTCACGCGTGCGCGTCGCCACCCGCCAACTTTCTTCCGCCTGAACCGAGGCCGGCATCGCCGGCCGAAGGAGCATCCGCACCATGGGCACATCTGCTACCCTCGTCACCCAAGCCTCCCCCGCCGCGACCACCTCCGGGGAGCGCATCCCTGACCCCTGCGTCGTCGTCATCTTCGGCGCGTCGGGCGACCTCACCAAACGCAAGCTGCTTCCCGCGCTCTTCCATCTCGAGCAGTCCGGCCTGCTTCCCGAAAAGTTCGCCGTCGTCGGCGTCGCCCGCCGCGACCTCTCGAAGACCTTCGCCCCGGACATGCAGGACGGCATTCTCAAGGGCGGCGGCGTCGAAGACTCCGACGTCAAGCTCAAGCCGTTCATGGACAAGGTCCAGTACTTCGCTATGAACTTCGACGACGACAACGGCTACGAGGCGCTCAAGAAGTTCCTCACCGAGATCGACACCAAGTTCGGCACCGCCGGCAATCGCCTCTTCTACCTCGCCGTCGCCCCCGAGTTCTTCGCCGAGATCATCCAACTCCTCGGCAAGCACGGCATGACCACGACCGCCGACGGCAAAGGCTGGGTCCGGGTCATCATCGAAAAGCCCTTCGGCACCGACCTCGCCTCCGCCAAAAAACTCAACGAAGACGTCAATGCCGTCCTCCGCGAAGATCAGGTCTTCCGCATCGACCACTACCTCGGCAAGGAGACCGTCCAGAACATCCTCGTCTTCCGCTTCGGCAATGGCATCTTCGAGCCCGTCTGGAACCGCAACTTCGTCGAGCAGGTCGAGATCACCGCCGCTGAGTCCATCGGCATCGAGGGTCGCGGCCCCTTCTATGAAAAGGCCGGGGCGCTCCGCGACGTGCTCCAGAACCACGTCATGGAGGTCCTCTCTTTTGTCGCCATGGAACCGCCGGACTCCTTCCAGGCCGACGCCGTCCGCATCGAAAAACTCAAAGTTTGGAAGGCCATCGAAGGCATCCCCGTCGAGGACACCGCGCGTGGTCAGTACGGCCCCGGCAAGGTCGACGGCCAGGAGGTCCCGGGCTACCGCCAGGAGGATCGCGTCGACCCCAACTCCTCGACCGAAACCTACGCCGCCGCTCGCCTCGAGATCGAAAACTGGCGCTGGGCCGGCGTCCCCTTCTACATCCGCGCCGGCAAGCGCCTCGAAAAACGCATCACCGAAGTCACCGTCGTCTTCAAGCAGGCGCCGCTCCATCTTTTTAAATCCAACAACACCGACGAGAAGATCGAGCCCAACATCCTCACCATCCGCATTCAGCCGGATGAGGGCATCTCCCTCCGCTTCAGCGCCAAGGTCCCCGGTCCCACCACCAACGTCAAGCCGGTCGAGATGGCCTTCAGCTACGCCGAGGCCTTCGGCAAGTCCTCCGCTAACGGCTACGAGCGCCTGCTGCTTGACGCCATGCTCGGCGAGGCCACGCTCTTCGCCGAACGAGAGGGTGTCGAAGCCACCTGGGCCCTCTTCACGCCCGTCCTCGAGGCCTGGGCCAAGATCAAGCCCGACTTCCCCAACTACGCCGCCGGCTCCGAAGGTCCGAAGTGCGCCGACGAGCTGCTCGAGCGCGACGGCCACAGCTGGCGAAAGCTCTAGGAGGCCGCCATCATGCCGAAGCCGCTCACCATCACCTACAGCGTCTGGCCAAGCCCGGAGGCGGTCGCCCTGGCCGCCGCCCGGCTCTTCGCCGGCGCCGTTCACCACGCCGTCGACACCCGCGGCGTCGCCCGCATCGCCATCTCAGGCGGCACCACGCCCAAGCGCATGTTTCAGCTCCTCGCCGACCCCGGCAAACCCTTCGCCGCCTCCATCCCCTGGGCGAAGCTCCATCTCTATTGGGTCGATGAGCGCTCGGTCCCGCCTACCGACGCCGAGTCCAACTTCCGCATGACCTCCGAGGCCCTGCTCTCCAAGGTCCCGCTCCCCGCCGAGCAGGTGCACCGCATGGAGGGTGAACTGCCGCCCGAAGAGGCCGCCAGCCGCTACGAAACCGTCCTGCGCAACTCCATGAAGCTCGAGGGCGCCGAGTCCCCCGCTTTTGATCTCCTCCTCCTTGGCATGGGCGACGACGGCCACACCGCCTCCCTCTTCCCCCACACCACCGCCCTCGAAGAGATCACGCGCCTCGTCGTCGCCAACCACGTCCCGCAAAAAGATACCTGGCGCATCACGCTCACCTCGCCCGTCATCAACCAAGCCCGCGAGGTCGCCTTTCTCATCGAGGGCGGCGCCAAAGCCAAGATCCTCGGCGAGGTCCTCACGGGCCCGCGCGACCCCGACCGCCTCCCCTCGCAGCTCATCCGGCCCAGCTCCGGCCACCTGCTCTTCCTTCTGGATCAAGCCGCCGCCGCCGCGCTTCCACCGCCCACACAGACCTTGACCGACGCCGACGGCTCCCATACCGTGGGCACGCTGGAGCGATAGGACGAACGATGATTCTTGCAGGTGATATCGGCGGCACCAAGGTCCATCTGGCCCTCTACTCCTTCGACGACGGCAAGCTGCGCATCCTGCGCGAGCAGAAATATCCCGCCAACGAATACCTCTCCCTCGAGGCCGTCGTCCAGGACTTTCTCTCGACCGAGCCCGAGCGCCGCCAGGAGATTGCCGCCGCCTGCTTCGGCTGTCCCGGCCCCGTCCGCGCCGGCCGCCTCAAGCTCACCAATCTCCCCTGGATCCTCGACGTCCACGACCTCTCCACCCGCCTCGACATCGAGCACATCTTCCTCATCAACGATCTCGAGGCCAACGGCTACGGCATCCCCGAGCTCCGCGCCGAATCCATCTTCACCCTCCATGCCGCTGACACCGCCGCGGTCGGCCATCGCGGTCTCGTCTCCGCCGGCACCGGCCTCGGCGAGGCCCTGCTCATCTGGGACGGCAAGCAGCAGCACGTGCCCATCCCCTCCGAGGGCGGCCACTGCGACTTCGCCCCGCGCACCGATCGCGAGATCGATCTGCTCCAATTCCTCCGCCGCACCCTCAAGGGCCGCGTCAGCTACGAGCGCGTCGTCTCCGGCCTCGGCTTGCGCAACATCTACAGCTTTCTTCGCGACGAGGTCCGCCTGGAAGAGCCCGCGTGGCTCCGCGACCGCCTCGCCGCCGAAGACCCGAACGCCGTCATCGGGGAGTGCGCCGAGGACGGCTCCTCCGAGCTCTGCCATGAGACCATGCACATCTTCTCCTCCGCCTATGGCGCGGAGGCAGGCAACGTCGCCCTCAAGGTCCTGGCCAGCGGCGGCATGTACATCGGCGGCGGCATCGCCCCGAAGATCCTCAAGATCATGCAGAGCGGCCCCTTCATGGAGGCCTTCGTCGACAAGGGCCGCCTCCAGCCACTCCTCGAAGCTATCCCCGTCCGCATCATCCTCAATGACAACTGTGCCCTGCTCGGCGCAGCCGCCTTCGCCGAAGCTCGCGCGTCCGAGGTCTCCGGCCGCTCCGAACGCGCCGCCTCCATCGCTCACACCAGCCCGCCGTCCTCGCCCGCCTAACCTATCCTGAACCTACCCGATCAGCGTCACCTCCTGACAAAAAGCGTTAGCCGCCACGCCGCAATCCGGATTTCCAATCCGGTTTCCGTTGACAGCCAACCGGCGACCACTTACCTTCCATCCTGAGGACATAATGAATAAGCTCCGTCTTGCCCTGCTTGCCTTCGGTCTGTTGTGCGTCGTAACACCCCGTTCTTACGCGACCGGTGGCTGCCTCAACTCTCCCGAAAACCCCACCGCCGTTCTTGCCGTCATCGGCTCCGCGGGCGCCGTCTTCTTCTCGCGTCGACGCAAGTAGCCCATCTCCTGCCTTGCCCCGAACGCGCGGGAAAACGATCGACCGCGCCGCGGAAGCTTCGTTCCCCACCCTGCAGCAACCGGGGTGATCTTCCTTTCTTCCTTCCACTAACACACCGCTCGCCCGCCCATCGTATGTAACCGCCCAAGATGGAGACGATGTAGCCGCCAAGAGCACATGGCCACCACCGAAGCGACCCTCCTCGACGCTCCCCCGGCCTCCCGGCTCCGCTACCCCCTCGGCGTCCCGCTCCCCATCCTCGCCGCCGTCGTCCTCACCCTCGCCGGCATCAGCAGCATCTGGCCCACCGCCCTCGTCCTCTACACCATGTGGATCGATGACCCGCTGAAGTCGATCGGCATGCTTGTGCCCGTCGCCAGCCTTGCCCTCATCCTGCGTGTCTGGCGCTCGCTCCGGTGGGAGATGCGTGGCTCCTGGTGGGGCCTCGCTCTTCTGCTCGCCACCGCCGCCGCCGTCCGCTTCCGCGAGCAGTCCGTCCTTGTCCTCATCCTTTCCCCACGCTGGTCCATCTACTTCCCTCCGCACTCGCTCGTCGCCCTCGCCTACGCCACCGGCTGCGTCCTGCTCTTCGGCGGCCTGCAGCTTCTGCGCGCTGCCCGCTTCCCCGTCCTGCTCACCCTGCTCGTCAACCCCGTCCCCCACGTCTTCAACGTCTTCGTCGACCTTCCGCTCCAGCGCGTCTCCGCCCACGTCGCTCGCGCCTTCGCCCACGCGCTCCACCAGAAGCTCACCCCCGACCAGATGCGGCTCATGTTCACGCCCGACTTCGGCATGTTCATCGCCCCCGGCTGCAACGGCATCCGCGGCGCCGTCACCATGGGCATGATCGCCCTCGTCGTCGGCTATCTCTATCGCTTCCGCCTGCGCGACCACGCCCTCTTCGTCGTCGCCGCCGTCCTTCTCGGCTACATCTTCAACTTCGTCCGCCTCTGCACCCTTGTCCTCTTCTACATCCTGGCCCTCAAGATCCCGTGGCTTCAAGACCGTGCCGAGATGGGCGACTACCTCATCGGCGCCGCCCTCTTTCTCGTCGCCGTCGGCCTGCTCTTCTCCGTCATCCGCCACCTGCAGCGTGCCGAGGCCGCACCCGCACCCCGGCTCGTCGCCCCGGCACAGCACACCACCCGCGGCAGCCTTTTCGGCACCCCCGCCCACCTCGCCGCCATGCTGGTCTTCAGCCTGTTCGCCGGCGTTCACTGCGCGCACGCCTATTCCCGCGCCCAAGCCATCGCCGGCGCTAACCTAGTCTCGTCACACAGCTTCCCCCCCGCCGTCGGCGGCTACCACCTCGACCGCACCTGGGCCGAGGGCATGACCGGCGGTCCCATCCTCTTCGACTGGGCCGCCTACGCCCCGCCCCCCAGCCCAGTCGGCGCCAGCCCCTCCCTCACCGACTCGCCGCCCCTCCCCGTCGCGATCGGCCTCTCCCCCACGCTCGGCTCCCACGACTCCTCCATCTGCCACTCCGCCCGCGGCGAGGACCCCGTCTGGCACGGCCAGCTCGAGATCCCCACCGCCGCCGGCCCACAAACCTTCAGCAGCTCCTTCTTCAACGACGGCGCCCTTCAGTACCTCGAGCTCAGCACCGTCTGCACCGCCCTCGGCTGCGCCGAATACACCACCGGCGACAACCACCTCGGCCTCATCTACACCCGCCCCGCCCCTGCCGAGGCCCTTGCTCCCGAGGCCCACCGCCCCATCCCCGTCCTCCTACGCATCGAAACCTCCGACACAGCCATGCCCGCCGACCTCGCCCGCGCCGAGCTCACCGCCGCCGCCCGCCAGTTTCTCGCGGGTGCCGACCTCCTCGCCATCATCCGCCCCACCCGCTAGACAGCCTAATGCAGCACTGTGGCGAGCGAAGTCGTGGCGCCGCGAGACGCAACCGCATAGTGGTCTGCGGCCGGCGGCGCATAGCGCCGATAGACGCTGATATGGAAGCATGATTGCTTGAACTCTTCTTCCACATCGACTTTGCCGCTCTGGATCAGCAACAGCAGGTAGCCGCGCATCCATGCGATCTCCGCGACGGACATGCCTCGCTTGGCGAGATCGACCGCCTGCCCGGTCAGGTGCGGCGAGGCTGTATCCCCGTCCGCGGGAGCGGCGTTGCCGTTGCGATGCATGAGCTGTTGCTGAAACTCCACGGTGCGCACGGCGGAGTTCACCTGCAGCGGCGTGTGGAAGCGCTGGAAGTGATCGCGCGCAAGATCATGGAGGAAGAGCGCGGTCCACGGCCGGACGAAGCGCCGGTTGGTCGGCAGTCGGTCGTCAACCACCAGCGCTGCGTTCACCGGAACGGCGGTCAACATGCCGCGCTCGCGCAGGGCGTCCAGGTCGGCGTCATTCTGCACTCGGCCAAGCCCGTCCTGGTCGGCCATCTCGTTCTGGTGCAAGAGAATATCGTGCGATCCGACGAGCGCCGCGGGGACCAGCAGGCGACCGCGAGGATCGTACAGCTTGGGCAAGGCAAGCGGCTGGGTGGCGGCTTCGGCGACGTCCGGCAGCTGCGGCCGATTGGCCGTGGGGCGGATCAGGTTGACCACGGCGGTCTGGGCACCCGGATCCGAGGCGGGGCGCGCGGACGTCCCTTTTTCCGCTGCTCTAAATCTATTTGGCTGAGGGATTTGACGACCGTGCGGGGCAACGGCGTGGCGCGAAGCAACGGCCTGGCGTGAGGAGCGACCGGGCAGCGCGCGGGCGGTGACCGACCAACGGCCGCTGCGCTTAGCCACGGCATGAAGGCGGGGGCGTCGACGAGCGGCGTGAGCTGCCGGTCGACGAGGGGTCACGCGCGGTTCGGGACGGCGCGCAAGCTCCCTGTAATGAGTGGGGTGAGAGGCAAAGGAAGGCGCACCGAAGAGCAGCGCAAGCAGCGCGGAACAGACAGCAGCGGCAAAGGCCGAAGGTCGCATGGATTGTGGCGGCGGTCGCGGGGATCCGTCCAGAGCACCGTAAGACTATCTCGCATATTGAGTTACTGGGAGTAGCGAGCTGGGTTCGAAAGGGCCGAAGGTATACTGAGCGCTTGGAACGGTAGATCGGGAGCGTTCATGCGGGGCGTTGCAGCGAGTTTTGGTATTGGCGCTATATTATTGATATCAAGCAGTTTGCACTCGGTGCGGGCGAGTGAGGACGCGGGGAAGCCGGAGTTCTACACGGCGAAGGTCGCGCCAATTCTTCAAAAGAACTGCTACAGCTGTCACGGCAGCATGAACCATCGTGGCGGCTTTGATATGGCGACCCGCGAGGGAATGCTGAAAGGCGGCCACCATGGGTCGGCGCTGGTTCCGGGTGATCCAGCTAACTCTATGCTGGTCAAGCTGATGCGACATGAGGGACCGGCTGATGACCCGATGAACATGCCGCCCGCGCCCAGGCCCAAAGTGTCGGATGCGGAGATCGCGACGGTGGAGCAGTGGGTGAAGGCGGGCGCGGTGATGCCGCCGCACGTGCCCAAACCGTAGGTCGAAACTCTGTCAAAAACGATGGGCAGGAGGTGGCTTTTGGAGGGCAGAACGGCATCATGAATCGCTTTCTGCAGGCGAATGCGCATGGCTCTCGACGACGTGCTCCTTAAAGGGATGGGGAGGGCGTAGGCGGCCGTTCGGTCACGGACCGAGCCCCCGGGAGGCTGACCTGCTCTCGCGTGTGACCCCGAGGTTTGTCGGGGAACGTCAAAAGCACTGCGCGTGCAGGGAAGGTGAGTGTCTCGAGCTTAGGCTGGAGGATGTAGACCACTCCGGTACGCTTCACGCGCACGAAGAGGCATCCTGAGGAACAACGATTGATGGACGTGTGGATCGGCAGACGGCGGGTTGGGCTGGGGCGCGTGGCGGAGATGGGTCTTTTCTGGGGAGCGGTGTGCTCGGCGGCGCAAGCGGCAGAGCCAATCTAGGCACCGATGACGGCGGAGCACTGGCGTCTGGCCGGACCGGACCGGGCGGAGCCGAAGGCGGATGCGGTGTTCATGACCAGGGAGGGCTTTCCGCAGGGAGCGTTGATCCTCAAGGCCGGCGGTGTCGCGCTCGATGGTCTGAACTTCCGCAACGGGACGATCGAGTTCGATGTTAAGCCGATCGGGGAGGACATGCCCGGAATACGTTTTCGGCAGCGCGGCGCACCGGGGGTGCAGGATGCGGAGGAGTTCTACGTAAGGAACTTTTCGGAATGCCGGGCGTCGGATGACTGTGTGCAGTATGCGCCGGTGATTCACGGCTTCATGCTGTGGAATGTGTATCCGCAGTTTCAGTCACAGGCGTTTGTGGTGGAGGGATGGAACCACGTGCGGTTGGTGATCTCGGGGCGGCGGATGAAGGTGTACGTGAATCGCTTTCCGGGACCGGTGTTGACAGTGGGCAACCTGGAGAGCGAGTCGGCTGAAGGCGAGATCCAGCTAGAGGGGCCGGCGGTGTTCGCCAACGTGGTGATTACGCCAGACGCGGTGGACGGGCTGCCCGAGCAGCCGCTGCCTGACCCGACGGCGGGGGACCACGGCATTATTCGTCGGTGGCAGCTGGGGCCATTGGAGCCGCTGCGCTTCGGCAAGACACCTAGCTACGAAGCGATGCCGACCGATCCGCAGCTATGGAAGAGCATGGCGACCGAGAGGCTCGGTCTGTTGAACCTGAATCGGCAGTACCGGGCGGCGGACGTGCCGCCGGCGCTTGGCTGGCTGCGGTACACGGTCGAGAGTGACCGGGAGCAGCGGAAGCGGGTCTCCATGGGATGGATTGGGCAGGTGTGGATCTTTGAGAACGGACGGCTGATCACGGAAGGCAAGAACTTCTATGACCCGGAGCGCGAGCGGCGAGCGCCGGATGGGCGGCTGGCAATGGAGAACGGATCCTTCGATGTTCCGTTGCGCAAAGGACGAAATGAGATTGCGATTGCGCTGTATGGCTCCCCGCACGACGATGCACGGAACCGAACACCGTACGGATGGGGGCTGATGATGCGGTTTGCGGACCCTGAGGGGCTGCGGCTGCCGTAAGGGACAGATGCGGGAACAGGGTCGTGTCGGCGCCTTGAGCGGGATCGCAGCGTGAGCGAGGTGAAGATTGCTCCGCGGCGAACGCACGATTAGGTCGTGCGTTCTTCGGTCGAGGTGACAGCGCGTCGTGCGTGGGGAGAGCGGGACCAGACAGGGCTGGGGCAGATGAGCGTGGAAGCGTACCTCACGGTCGCAGCCGTATCGTGCTCAACTTGGGATAGTGCCCAAAGTCTTGCGGAGTCTCCGCAAGCATGGGCGAGCGGAGACGCGGGGCGAGGCGAGCGGAGATTAGATGTCCAGGTTTTTGACGTCGAGGGCATTTTCCTCGATGAACTTGCGGCGGGCCTCGACGTCCTCGCCCATGAGGGTGGTGAAGATCTCCTCGGTGGCGGCGATGTCTTCGAGGCGGACCTGGAGCAGGGTGCGGCGTTCGGGGTCCATGGTGGTCTCCCAGAGCTGGGGGGCGGTCATTTCGCCGAGGCCCTTGTAGCGCTGGACCTGGTACTCCTTGCGGCCCTGCTCGATGACGAAGTCGAAGAGCTCGCGGGCGGTGCGTTTTTCGACCGGGTCCTGTGGGCCCTTGCCGGGGCGGTTGCCGGGCTTGGCCTCGGCCATGGTGCCGGGGGCGGCGGCGATGGTCTCGTTGACGCCGGTCTCCTGCTCGACCTCGTCGGCCTCGTCTAAATCGGCTTGGCTCGGGGCGAGCTCGGCCTGGGTGGGGGCGCCGGAGGCGGTGGCGACGGGCTGGGCGGCGGAGCCTTTGGGGGCGTACTCGATGCGGAAGGGGCCGGTGAGCTCGCCGCGCAGGAGGGCGTGCTTGGCGAGCAGCTGGCGAACTTCGGGGGTGGAGGCGAAGGCGTAGTCGATGCGACGGAGGGCGCCTTGCGCGTCGGTGAAGCTGACGGAAAAGAGCTTGTGCTCTTCGTCGAACTCGACGTCGGTGACGGCCTTGAACTGGTTGTGGCGCTCGAACTCCTTGAGGCGGGAGCGAAGGGCCTTGAGCTTGTCGGGCGACTCGAAGTCGGCGCGATGGGCGGGGTCCTTGCCCTCGTGGGCGAAGAGATCGGCGAAGGCGCGGATGACGTCCTCGTTGCGCAGGCGCTTGGCGACTTTGTCGAAGACGGCAAGGTAGTCGTTGAGAGCGGACATAAAGCGGGTGAGGTCTTTGCCCTCGAGGCGTGTGGGCGCGGGCGCGCCGGGCTCGGTGGATTCGGTCGCGGCGAAGGTGAGGACCATGCCGTCGGAGGCGCGCTTGACCATGACCTGGACGAACTCGCGCTCGTCCTTAATGTACTGCTCGAACTTGCCTTTTTTGATGCGAAAGAGTGGCGGCTGGGCGATGTAGACATTGCCGCGCTTGATGAGCTCGCCCATGTGGCGGAAGAAGAAGGTGAGCAGAAGGGTGCGGATGTGCGAGCCGTCGACGTCGGCGTCGGTCATGAGGATGAGCTTGCCGTAGCGGAGCTTGGCGATGTCGAAGTCGTCCTTGCCGATGCCAGTGCCGAGGGCGGTGATCATGGCGCGGATCTCTTCGTGGCCGAGCATCTTGTCGTAGCGGGCCTTTTCGACGTTGAGGATCTTGCCCTTGAGGGGGAGGATGGCCTGGAAGCGGCGATCGCGGCCCTGCTTGGCGGTGCCGCCGGCAGACTCGCCCTCGACCAGGTAGAGCTCGCAGCGGTCGGGCCGGCGCTCGGAGCAGTCGGCGAGCTTGCCGGGGAGGCCGCCGCCGTCGAGGGCGCCTTTGCGACGGGTGAGGTCACGGGCCTTGCGGGCGGCCTCGCGGGCGCGCGCGGCGTCGATGGCCTTGTTGATGATTTTGCGGGCGACGGCGGGGTTCTGCTCGAGAAAGGCGCCCAGGCGCTCGTTGACAAAGGCCTGCACGGTGCCGGCGATGTCGGAGTTGAGCTTGCCCTTGGTCTGTCCCTCGAACTGCGGCTGCGAGAGCTTGACGGAGACGACGGCGACGAGGCCTTCGCGGACGTCATCGCCGGAGAGGTTCTCTTTCACGTCTTTGAAGAGGCCCATGGCCTGGCCGGCGGAGTTGATGGTGCGGGTGAGCGAGGTGCGAAAGCCGGAGAGGTGGGTGCCGCCGTCGACGGTGTTGATGTTGTTGGCGAAGGAGAACTCGGTGATGGAGTAGGCGTCGTTCCACTGGAGGGCGATCTCGATGGCGACCGCGTCGCGCTCGGCCTCCATGTAGATGGGCTTTTCGTGGAGGACCTGCTTGCCCTTGTTGAGGAGCTTGATGAACTCGGCGATGCCGCCGGTGTATTTGAAGGACTGGGTCTTGGCCTCGCCGGTCTTGGCGTCCGAGGTGCGCTCGTCGGTGAGGGTGATCTCGATGCCTTTGTTGAGGAAGGCGAGCTGGCGGAGGCGGTTGGCGAGGGTGTCGTAGTTGTACTCGTGGACGGAGAAGATGGATTTGTCGGGGAGGAAGTGGACCTTGGTGCCCTTGCGCGGGCTGGCGCCCATCTTGCGCAGGGGGCTGATGGGGTCGCCTTTGCTGTAGTCCATCTCCCAGGCGAAGCCGTCGCGCCAGATTTCGACGTCGAATTCTTCCGAGAGGGCGTTGACGCAGGAGACGCCGACGCCGTGGAGGCCGCCCGAGACCTTGTAGTTGGAGGCGTCGAACTTGCCGCCGGCATGGAGGATCGTGAGGACGACCTGGACGGCGGGCATGGTGACGCCGTTGATGGTCTTGTTGTCGACGGGGATGCCGCGACCGTCGTCGACGACGGTGATGGAGTTATCGACGTGGATGGTGACGTCGATGCGGGTGGCGTAGCCGGCGAGGGCCTCGTCGACGGAGTTATCGACGACCTCGTAGACGAGGTGGTGCAGCCCCTGTTCGCCGGTGGAGCCGATGTACATGGCGGGGCGCTTGCGGACGGCGGCGAGGCCTTCGAGGACGGTGATGTTTTCGGCGGAGTAGGTGTCGCCGGTCTTATGTTCACCGGGGGCGGCGGGAAGCGCGGTCTCGGGCGGCAGAGCGATCGTGGCCAACGGGGCCTCCATTTGGGCGGAATTCGGGGGAGGCCGCGCAGGCACCTTCACGCTGTGGAACTTGCGGAAAATACGGGCTTTCTCGCGATTTCCTTCTGTTCCAGTGTAGCATGGGCGAGGCCGCCATCCGTAGCGTACAGGGTTACAGATGTGGTGTTTGGCGAGGGGTGGCGGGAGCGGATTCCGCTTGGGGCGGAGCGGGTTTCTCGGCTATACTCGAAAGGTTGTCCAAATCGCAGGAAAGGAAGGCTCCAGATGCCAAAGTTGAAGACCCACTCGGGCGCGGCGAAGCGCTTCCACAAGACCGGCACCGGCAAGTTCAAGCGCGGCCAGTCGAAGATGCGCCATATTCTGACCTCGAAGATGCAGAAGACCAAGCGCAAGCTGCGCGAGGGGGTTCTGGTTTCGGTGGCGGATTCGCCCAAGGTTGCCCGCATGTTGCCGTACGCCTGATCGGCGACGGCTGTTGCATCGGCTCGAGCCGCGCGACGGGATGATCTCCGGGACCGTGCGATGGGCACAAGCCCCTGGACCGGATGTCGGGTCCACTGAGAGCCGAGCTGTACCGCGAGCGAAGAGGTCACCCTGCCTCCAGCCGCGAAACGATGTATTCAAAGGAGATCGACCATGCCCCGCGTGAAACGGAGTACCAAGCGCAGCGACCGCCGCAAGAAGATTCTGAAGCGGGCGAGCGGCTATTTTCTTACCAAGTCCAAGCTGTACCAGGCGGCGCAGGAGGCGGTCGAGCGCTCGCTGATGTTTGCCTACACCGGCCGCAAGCAGAAGAAGCGGCAGTTTCGCTCGCTGTGGATTGTGCGTATCGGGGCGGCGGCGAAGCTGAACGGCATGAGCTATTCGACGTTTATCGCCGGGCTGAAAGCGGCGGGCAACGGGCTTGATCGCAAGATCCTGGCGGACATCGCGGTGAATGATGCGGCGGGGTTTGCGGCGTTGGCGGAGCAGGCCAAGGCGGCGCATGCAGCGAAGCAGAACGTGAGCCAGGCGGCTTAGGGTTCTCTCTGTGCGGCTGCGGTCTCGGGCATGGGCTCGGGGATGTGCTCGGTGACGCCACTCTTCCATCCGCGGTAGGCGGCATCGAGCAGGCGCATGTTGGTGACGCCATCTGCGGCCGTGGCCTGGAAGGGGGCGACGCCGCGCACGGCCTGGGCGAAGCTGTCGAGCATGGCGGCGAAGCTGCCGGCGTTGTCGATCTCAGTGTGCTCTTCGAGCTTGCCGCCGCGACGAAGTTCAAGGGTCACGGGCTGGTCGACGGTGAGGGCGTTTTCGCAGAGCAGGACGCCCTCGCTGCCGACGACCTCGACCTGCGAGCGATAGGCGGCGAGCGCGGAGACTGTGACGCTGAGCAGGCAGCCGCCGGTCATCTCGCCTTGCAAGGAGGCGATGGCTTCGAGCCGGTCGTAGCTCGCGTCGCCGAGTGCCAGGGTCTGCAGGCTGACGATCTCGCGATCGAGCACAAAGCGCAGCGCATCCAGGCAGTGCACACCGACGTCGCCGATCGGGCCGCCGCAGGCGAGTGTGCCGTCGGCGATCCAGCGCCGCGGGCTGCGCGTGCCGTTGTAGCAGAACTGCGCGCGCGCGAGCTGCGGCGTGCCGATGCGACCGGCGGCGATGCCCTCGCGCAGGAGCACAAGCGCCCGGTTCCAGCGCATGTTCTGCGCCACGCCGAGCAGCACACCGGCGCGCTGGGCCGCGGTCTGCATGGCGAGCGCCTCCGCGGCGTTCATGGCCAGCGGCTTTTCGCAGAGAATGCTTTTGCCATGCGCGGCGCAGAGCAGAACATCTTCGTGGTGCAGCGCGTCGGGCGAGGTGATGAAGACGGCGTCGACCTCGGGCGAGCGGCACAGATCTTCGCGCGCGTGAAAGACGTGCGGGACGAAGAAGTCGGCGGCGTTTCGCGCGGCGGCGGCCGGATCGCGGCGCCACAGGCCGACGAGCTGGGCTTCGGTGGCGCGGGCGAACGCGGGCATCAGCCGCTTGATGGCGTGATTGCCGAAGCCGAGGATGGCGAAGCGGACGGGTGCGGGCAAGGGAGCCTCCGCTGCGAGGATACGCGGATCGAAGCTGGAAGGGCAGTATGGATGAGAGCTAGTGCGCGTCGTGCGTGAGCACTTCCTGGGCGAAGAAGTTCTCGACCCGGGCCTGGTCCCGCAGGACCTGGAGGTAGGCGTTTTTGAGCAGCTGGGAGCGAGCCTCGCGGAGCTGCGAGCGGATGGCCTGCTGCACGCTGGGATCGTTGAGATCGCGTTGGCCGGCGGGCTCGCGGGCGACGAGCTTGTAGATGGCGTAGCCCATGGGCTTTTTGGTGCCGGCGTCGAGCAGCGGCAAGATATCGGTGATCTGGCCCGGCCGGAGTTTGGTGACGGCGGCATAGACGCTGGGGTCCGAGCGCATCTGCGACTCGGGAACGAAGCCCATGTCGCCGCCGCTGGACGCGGTCTCGGGCCGCTCGGAGAAGTTCATGGCGAGCGCGCCGAAGTCTTCGCCGGAGTCGAGCCGGTTTTTGATGGCCTGGATCTTCTTTTGCGCCTCGGCATCGCTGGTAGCCTTGGAGCCCTGGAGGTTGCCGGGCTGGGCCGAGGGGACGTTGGTGACCTGAATCTGCTGCAGGCGGTACTGGGTCTCGATCAGGTTGAACTCGGCCTTGTGCGAGTTGTAATAGCTCGCGATGTCGGCATCGGTGACGGTGATCTTGGAGTTGATTTCCTTGTTCAGGAGCTTGTCGATGGTGAGCGAGCGGCGGAGGTCGTGCTTGACGTCGTCCAGGGTGTGATTGCTGGCCTGGAGCCGCTGCTGGAACTGCTCCTCGGTGTAGGGCGCCTTCATCTCAGCGACCTTGGCGTCGACCTCCTCGTTGGTGGCGGTGAGGTTCATCTTGGCGGCGCGCTGCTGTACGATCTCCTCGTCGATGAGCTCGCGGAGGACGTTGAGGCGGAGCAGCTCGCCCTGGTCGAAGGAGGGCTGCTGGCCCTGGGTGTCGCCGAGCTGCGCCTGGTAGGCGCGATCGACCTCGGACTTCTGGATGGGGTGGCCGTTGACGGTGGCGACCACATCGGCCGAGTGGGCGCGGTGGCAGCCCGCAAGGGCGAACGGCAGCACAAGAATGGCGACCGCGCCAAGGAGCCCGCGACGGCATCCGCGAGGGCGCCGGGGCGATCCGGCCGGCGACTTGGAGACGAGGTCGGGCATCGGCTAGCTGGCCGGCTTCGCGGCGGCGGAGGGGGCTTGGTTGGCAGCCGACGGGGCGGCGGCGGAGGGTGTGGGCGCGGACGGCGGCGTGCGACCCTGTGCCACCAGCGCGCCGTCGATCATGCGGAAGAGGGCCTCATTGGGGTAGGCGCCCTCGAACTTCTCGCCGTTGATGAAGAGGACGGGCGTGGAGCCGAGGCCGAGCGCGTCGCCCTCCTTGACTGAGGCTTCGACGGTGCGCGGGTCCTGATTGTCGATGCAGGCGCTCAACTTTGCTGCGTCCACGTGCTGCTGCGCGCCCTCGTCACGGGTGAGCGTGTCCAGGGTGTGGTTGGCGACCGCGAGGCTCTTGTCCGGTCCGCCGAGCTCGGCGGCGTGGGCATGGATGTGATCGACCAGGCTCCAGTAGCCGGCGGGGCTTTGCGCGGCGAGGCAGTTGACGTCGATGGCGGCGCGCATGGCCCAGGGGTGGTTGGGCAGTGGATAGTCCTTGTAGACGAAGTGGACGTTGTTGCCATAGCGCTCAAGCAGCGCGGGAAAGATCTGCGCGTGGAGCTTGGCGCAGAACGGGCATTCGAGATCGTCGAAGCCGACGATGGTAACGGGCGCGGTGGTGGGACCGCCGCGACTCGGCCGGTCGGCGTCCGAGATCGCCTGCCTGGGGTCCTGGCTGAGGTCGTAGCGGCTGAACTGCGCGAGCGTCTTGCCGTCGGTGGAGACGAGGAAGTTGACCGGCTTGCTGGGCGTGCCGTCGGGGTTGGTGAAGAGCACGGCGAGCTGATCGAAGCCGGGGACCTCACTGGGGGTGAGCGAGCCCATGGTGACGGAGAAGTCGGGTGGCACATTGCCGCGGGTGCGAATCAGAACCTCAATGCGGCGGGCGAGCTCGGGCGAGAGCCGGGCGCCGGTCGAGGCGGGGACTGCCTGGCCGTGGCAACCGAGGGGGCTCAGCAGAAGCGCGGCGAGCAGGATTGGGAGGCGGCGAGACACGATCGGCACTGCTCTGATTATCACATGCAGGCTCGCGGCGCGTGTATCCCTACAGGCCCGTCGCGTATCCCCTGCAGGCTCGCGGCGCGTGTATCCGACGCTCGCCGTGCGGCGCGGGATGGCCGTCCGGCAGGAGGCTAGAAGAGGCGCTCGGCGCGGCGCAGATTGCCGGCCGTGCCGATGTTGGCGAGGGTGAAGTTGAAGCGGTAGGCGTTCTCATTGCGGACGCTGCCGAGCTCGTACTTCCGGTACTCGATGGCCAGGCCGCAGCAGTTCCAGTTATAGGAGGTCTGGACGGCGGCGTACTGGATCTGGGTGAGATCGAGGTCGAGGCCGGCGTTGGCGGCGACGCTGAGGCCGCCTTTGGTCGGGCTGCCGTAGCCGGCGAGCAGGCGCATCTGGTTGAAGTCCGAGGTGAGCGAGTTGACTCCCTCGACGTAGGAGCGACCGGGCGCATTAAGGCGAGCGTAGCTGAGACCGGCGAAGGTGACGCCGCGGTGCACGTCGACGAAGACATTGTTGGCGGTGAACTTCTTGGCGCCGGTGTCGAGGTCGAAGTCCCACTCGAAGTCGACGAACTGCGAGGAGCGGATCTGCAGGCGCGAGATCAGGGGCGAGATGTTGCGGGGTTCGGTGAGGAAGGCGACGCCCGAGAAGTCGAGGGTGGAGGTGAGAATGTTGCGCCGGCCGGCGATGACGGCGCCGCCGAAGGTGGGGTTGAAGAAGCTCTTCTGGGCGAGCGTCCAGGTGACCCACTCGCGCGTGGTGCAGCGGGCGCCGATGACGGGAACGGCGATGCCGGGCAGCGCGTGGCCGCTGCCGAGGGCGGTGGGGACGGGGTCGCCGGAGCCGTTCGGCGCGGAGGCGTCGTCCAGCAGACCGCTGCCGCTCGCGTCCGTTGCGCCGGAGGCGTCCATCGAGGCGCCGCAGCTTTGATCGCGTGAGGCAGAGCGCACGAACACACGCTGGGTGACGCCGTATTCCAGCTCGTCGGTGTTGCTGACCACGTCGCGGTCGTCGAAGCGGAGGATGTTCTGGAAGTTGTGCACGCCGGTGACGTAGCGATAGGTGAGGAAGGGCTCGACGGTGTGTTTGACCGGACCGTGGGCGAGGCGTTCGAGCAGCGGCGAATCAAAGACGCGCTCGACCACGGGGGCGCGCAGTTCGACCACGGCTTCGAGATTGGAGCGGCTGATGCTGCTGCGCTGTTCGATGGTCGGCGGCGGCCCGACAGGGGGCGTGATGGGAGGCGATCCCGGCAGCAGGTCGGGGTTGCGACTGCGGCTGTAGAAGGTCTCCCGCAGGCCGAGGGACGGGCGCAGGCGCCAGCCGTCGGCGGAGAGGCCGTAGGCGAGGGTGGGATGGAGGTCGAGCCGCTCGGTGACGCCGCCGGTGGCGAAGTTGGGCTGCACCCGCTTGAGGCCCGCGCCCTGGCTGTCGAAGTTCCAGCTGAGGCCGCGGACGCCGAAGGTGCGATCGGTGGAGCTGAACTCGAGCGAGGGCACATGGAAGATGCGGATCTCCTGCCCGGGGATGGCGGCCGCGGTGTCGGTCGCGGGGACGGGGACGCGCTTCAGGCCCTGGTAGCGATCGGACTCGAGGGAGGCGGTGTAGCCGTTGTGCGTGGTGATGCCGTAGGCCTCGGAGAGGATGTCGGTCGAGACCGCCTGGTTGAAGTTTTCGGTGAAGGCTTCGCGGTAGACATAGGAGCTGAGGTACTCGATGTCGGCGACGAAACGGGTCGCGGGGGAGAGATCGCGGCGGGCGGAGAAGACGAGGTCTTCCCCGCCCTGGTTGGTATAGGTTCCACCGGCGGGGGTGTAGCCGCGATCGAAGAGCTGGCTGTAGTGCGCTTGAAGGAAGTTGTCGCCCAGGCCGCGATTGCGCACGGTGAACTGATCGAGCCAGCCGCGCATGGAGAAGAACTCGGCGCCAAGCGTGATGTCGGTCGAGCGGCCGAGGGGGAGGTAGATCTGCTCGCCGAGCACGGTGCCCTTGGTCGAGGACTGGCCGATGACGGGGATAAGGAGGCCGCCCTGGCGACCCTCGGTCGCGACCGGCTGGGTGACGTAGGGAAGGTAGAGCAGGGGCAGGTTGAGCAGATGGAAGACGGTGTTGCGCGCGCGCACCTTGTTGTCGTCCAGGCTGAAGAGGCCGCCGGAGAGCAGCCAGTCCGGGTGCGGCAGACGGCAGGAGGTGACGGTGCCGTCAAAGATGTCGTAGCTCTGGGGCCCTGTCTTGCGGACCTCGCGGCCAGTGAAGAGGAAGGGGTTGCCGTTGGCATAAACGAGCCGTTTGCCGACGGGCTTGAGGCCGACCGACCCGGTGACGTCGAAGAACTCGCCGACCTGGGTTTGGAGGTTGAGAGAGCCGCGACTGGCGTGGATCTCTTCGGCGTTGTTGCCGCCGCTGAGGTGGAGATGGCCGGTTGCGGTGAGCACGTGCGAGTCGGTGTCGTACTCGATGTGGTCGGCTTCTACCGTGCGGTCGGTGTAGTGGACGACGACGTCGCCATCGAGCACGTAGTGGTGGCCGGTCTTGGTCTGGGTGTCGCTGGTGATCGAGATGGGGGTGGTGTCCGTGGGGTCGGGGACGAGGTGGGCGAGCGGAAGGCCGGGGGCGGCGGGCAGGTTCGGGGGCGGCGTGGTGGGTTGTCCGCCTGGAGCAAGGGGTGCCTTCGTGGTCAACGTCTGGGCCACGGACGAGGGCGTGGAAAGGCCGAGGAGCATGGTAGATATCAGGAGGGCCAGGGCGCCGCGAGCGCTGAGGCCGACAAGGCGCACGAGGCCGACGGGGCATCGAGGGGTTTGAGCGATCGGCCGGCAGCGATCGTTTTCGCGGCCGGGGTCAGGTTCAGAGTCAGGATCCGCTGCTCCGAGCTTCGCCGCAATGCTGCTTTGGTTGGATGCCACCACGGTTCAAGGGTAGACGAAGCCGCTTGAGACGAGGTTGCGGAGGCGGGTTCCGGCGGCGAGCGACGGTTGGGACAGGACAGGACGGCTGCAACGGACGGGTTGCAAGAGACAGGGTTTTGAGAGACCGGTTTGAAGAGGCGAACGGATTGAGCATGAGCGCAGCGCAGCAGAGGGTGGAGGGAGGGGAGCCGACGGAGTTGATCGCGGAGCCGTTTGCGTTGAAGCAGCAGGTGGCCGAACGGCTGGCGCAGCACCGGGCGCGGCGACGGCGCGGCGACGAGGCTGGGGGTAACGCGCGGACGGAGACGACGCACGCCGACGCAGTGGGCTTGGGGAGGCCGGGCACGGGCCGGTCGGCGGAGATTGCGGCCGCTGTGGCGAAGCGGTATGCGGAGTCGCCGAGCTACCGGGCGGTGCTGGCGTCGGAGTCGGCGCGCTCGGTGTGCGAGGCGGAGGCGGCGGCCGAGGTCGCGAACATTAATGCGCGTGCGATCGCGCGGGCGCAGCAGCATCTGCTGGCGGAGCTGGGCGACTGGGGCTCGGAGGCGCCGCCGGTGCACACAGTGCCGATCGGCGGGCCACTGCCGGTGGCCGAGCCGGCGCGGGCGGCGGCGGCGATTCTGCAAGCGCAGCAGGCGCAAAGGGCGCAGAAGGAACAGTGGGCGCTCGAAGAGAGGTCCTTGCAGGAGCAGGAACAACGGCTGCAACAGGGGTTGGTCCGGGACGCCTCGCGTGGGCCGGCCTCGCCGGATCGTCTGGCCGAGGAGGCGATGGGGCGTGCGCCGGCGCCGGCGCGGGCCGAGGCGGTGGTGACGGAGGTTTCGCGCGCGGGGCTGACGGTGCGGCTGATCGAGGAGGTCACACGGCCGGCGTACCATGCGGGGCGGTCGCCGGCACAGCCGGTCGACGACGACCGGGAGACGATGGAACAGGAGTCGATGCTGCTGGACGAGGAGATTCTGTTCCGCAACGATCCGACGTTTGACGAGACGCGCGGACCGGAGCCGCTTGCCGCGAATCTGATTGAGTTTCCGCGGCAGCTGGTGGCGGCGCGCAAAGCCCGGCCGCGGCTGGCGGAGGGGCCGCTGTGGGGGGACGGAGCGGAGGCCGACGCGGGGCAGCTGCGCATCTTCGAGGTGGAGGCGGAGCACATCGCGGTCGCGCCGGCGATCGAGAGCCAGGCGGCGGAGTGGAGCTCGATTCTGCTGTCGGCGCAGCCGGCGACGACGTTCTTCGAGCCGGTGGACGGGGACTATGCGCCGCTGCTCGTGCCGCAGGCGGCGGCGGTGAGCCGGCGGATGATGGCGGGGGTGATGGACGGCGCGCTGATCACGATAGGGACGCTGGCCGGGGTCGCGGTGTTTGTGCTGACCGTGCGCTTTCTGACGCATGAGCCGTTGGCCGTGCCGCGACTGGTGGCGGCGGGGGTGGTGGCGGCGGCGCTCGCGGTGTCCTGGGCGATCTACCATCTGCTGTTCTTTAGCTTTGCGGACGGCACGCCGGGGATGCGGTATGCGCGGATCGCGCTGTGCACGATGGCGGACCAGAACCCGACGCGGGCGGCGATGCGGCGACGGCTGCTGGCGATGGCGCTTTCGGCGACACCCCTGGGGATGGGGTATGTGTGGGCGCTGCTCGATGGGGATCGGCTGGGCTGGCACGACCGCATCTCGCGGATGTACCAGCGGGCGTATTAGGCCATTCCCGGGGGTACCCTCCACCCCGTACTTTGATCACAGAGTATTCCATTCAGGGTAGATAGGTCCGGACTTCGCAGTGGCTTGAGGCGCCGGATGTTGTGTGCCGGCCGGGGTACCCCGCAGCAGCCGCGTGGACCCCCGGCTCTGCTGATGTGTTTGACGATATGGAACGGAACGCTGCGATTGCGCCAATGATGGCCATCTCCGGGGTGCGGCTTGCGGCAAGGCAACCCGCTGCGGTCGAGATGATACGGCAGTTGTTGAGTGCAAGGGCAGTTTTCGCGGGCAGACGATGAGGCTGTCCGCTTCGGTCGAGATGACACGGCAGTTTGTTGAGATGACAGGCTGTATACGAGATGGCAGGGCAGTTTTCGCGGGCAAGGCAACCGCAGGTCTCTCCACTTCGCGGACGATGAGGCTGTCCGCTTCGGTCGAGATGACACAGTAGTTATAGGAGGTGACAGGCATCGGCGAGATGACACAGTAGTTATAGGAGGTGACAGGCATCGGCGAGATGACAGCGCAGTTATAGGAGGTGACGAGATGACTGGGTGGTTATAGGAGGTGACAGGCATCGGTGAGATGACTGGGTGGTTATATGAGAATGACAGGGTGGGAACTGGACGCGATGCGGGGCGGCAGGGGGCGATTGATCGGGCGCTGCTGTCGCTGGACGGGCTCAGCGTGGGGGATGCGTTTGGGGAGTGCTTCGGCGGGATGCCGGAGGGTGAGGCGCGGGCGGCGGTTGCGGCGCGGCGGGTGCCGGCGCGGGCGGTCTGGCCGGTGACCGACGATACGCTGATGGCGATCGGCGTGGTGGAGACGCTGGCGCGGTTTGGAGGGATCGTGGAGCCGCGGCTGGCGGAGGCGTTTGCCCGTCGCTACCATCCGGGGCGCGGCTATGGGACGGCGATGCACGCGTTGCTGCCGCGGTGGAACGCGATGGGCACGGAGGGCTGGGCGGACGACGCGAAGGCTCTGTTTGGGGGGCGGGGGTCGTTCGGGAACGGGTCGGCGATGCGGGTGGCGCCGTTGGGGGCGTACTTCGCGGATGATCTCGATCGGCTACGGGCGGAGGCGGAGCGATCGGCACGGGTGACGCACTGGAGCGCGGAGGCGGTAGATGGCGCGATCGCGGTGGCGATAGCGGCGGCGCTGGCGTGGCGGGCGGAGACCGAGAAGGAGCTGCGCCGGCCGGCTGTGTTTCTGGAGACGATCCGGCGGGCGCTGTCCACGGGCGCGGTGCGCGATGGAGTGGAGCGGGCGCTGGGGCTGCCGGTTGGGTGCTCGCCTGTGGAGGCGGCCGCGGTGCTGGGCAACGGGTCGCGTGTGCGCTGCGCGGATACGGCGCCGTTTGTGCTGTGGAGCGTGGCAACGGCGATGGAGCACTACGAGGAGGCTTTGTGGCGGACTGTGAGCGCGGGCGGCGACCGGGACACGATGTGCGCGATGGTGGGCGGGGTGGTGGTGCTGAGGACTGGGGCGGACGGGGTGCCGGGGGCGTGGCGACGGCGGCGCGAGGGGCTGGCGGAGTGGATGGGGTGAGACAGGCACCGCAGTTTCCGTTTGCGGAGACGATTCTTGTCGGACAGAGCCTAGCGTAGGCATTCCTAGGGATGGGCCCCAATCGTTATCATCACCGCGTCATCTCGGCTGGTTCTGAGGTTATCGACGCCTCGCCTCCCTTCTTCCATGTCGGGAATTATGCTCACGTTAGGTTGGCCAGGATGCTCTATTCCTGCTTCGAGCAGAGCTAGGGATAGTATGTTTGCGGATTTTGTGGTCGTTTCGGGGGCGTGCGTGCTTAGAAACAGAGTGACTCCGGGAACACACCCGTCCATTGTCGAGGCTTTGTCGAGTACCCATCCTGCTCTCTTTAGAGTGCGCAAAAGAACTGCCTGCAAATATTTTGCTTCGCCATCTCCAGTTCCAGATGTGCAGGGCTGGAAGTCAAATCGCTGCCCCTTGCGCTTTCTTATTCTTGAGACGAACAGCTTGTTAGTTTTGGCGTCATTTAGAAGCGTACCTCTTTGTTGGCTAAACTCTTGCGACTCTATTAGGCCCGCGCGACGAAGGGAATTCGCAGCATCCCGCTCAGCTATCTCCGCATTTTCAAGAGCTTTCGCCGCCCTTGCCAAGGCGCTGGCTCCTTTTCTTTCTGCAGTTGCTGCTCGCTGTTGCGTTTCGCTACTAATTTCCGCATCGAACACTCGCACAATCCCGTCTGCCCGTGAAATGAAGTACTCGCTTATGCCTTCACCGATCACACCGGAGACTACCAACAGCAGCCCTAATGTCGCGGCTATGGTTAACCAATCGGATTTCTCGTTCTCGGGGGGATGGCTGTAGCAGTCGCCCGTCCAAAATCGTCTCCACACCCTTTTTAAAGTCATGTACCACTTCAAACACTTCAAGAATGACTCCAACGGACACCGCAGCGCTCGACCCGATGAGGCACCAAAAATACACGTCCGCCATCGCGAGGGTTGCCTCGCGGGCTGACCAATTCATTCTGTCCAGCAAATTCGGGTCGGGTGTTCCTACTAAATATTGAGATTGGAAGACGTACGTAATAGTCCAATGCATATTGATAACAATGTTCATTGTGACGGTAAGTTACTTGGAGGTCGGGGAGGTAGTGGAGGGGACACGGGCGGGTGCGGGGAGGTCGGGTTTCATGACGTCGAGGCGTTGGAGGACCTTGCGGGCGAGGCCGGTGAGGGGGTAGGTGGCGAGCTTGCGGGTGGGGACCCAGTGCAGGGCGCGGCCGGCGACGGGGACGGCGTTGCGCAGGGCGTGGTCTTGGCGGCTTTCGGGGCGGAAGACGCTGACATAGAAGTTGGTGTTGGTGATGGCGTGGCGGAGGCGGAGGGCGGGCTCGCGCCCGGTGACGGCGTCCTCGGGCAGGGGCGGGAGCTCGAACATGCCGGGCATGAGGGTGGCTTCGAGGTCGCGTTCTTCGAGCTGGACCTCGGTGACGGTGCCATTTTTGCGGACGTGAAGGAGGTAGGAAGCGGGGCGACTGCGGGTGGGCTGGCGGGGGAGGGTGGGGTGCTCGCCGCGGGTGCGGCAGAGGGCGAAGACGGGGCAGTGGAGGCAGAGGGGCGCTCGGGGAAGGCAGACGGTTGCGCCGAGCTCCATGATGGCCTGGTTGTGGTCGCCGGGGGGGTTGTGGCGGGGGCTGCCGTTGCCGCGGGCGTCGGGGAGGAGCGCGGTGGCGAGGGCCTGGAGGCGGGCGCGGGCGGCGGCGGAGCGGTCTTCGACGAGACCGGCGACGCGGAGCAGGACGCGCTCGACGTTGCCGTCGACGACGGCGATGCGCTCGCCGAAGGCGATGCTGGCGATGGCGGCGGCGGTGTAGTCGCCGATGCCGGGGAGGCTGCGGAGCTCGAGGGCGGTGGAGGGGAGGACGCCGCCGCGCTCTTCGACGAGGAACTTGGCGGCGCGGTGGAGCATGCGGGCGCGGCGATAGTAGCCGAGGCCGGACCAGAGGGCGAGGACGTCAGCCTCGGTGGCGAGGGCGAGGCTGACGACGGTGGGGAAGCAGCGGAGAAAGGCGGTGTAGTGCTCGACGACGGCGGCGACGCGGGTCTGCTGGAGCATGATTTCGGAGACCCAGGTGCGGTAGGGATCGTGGATGCCGCGCCAGGGCAGGACGCGAGCGTGCTCGCGATACCAGTGGTGCAGGCTGCTGCGAAAGGCTCGGTTGCGTTCGCTCTCGACCATGCCGTGTGCTGGAGATTTTACGCGCGGGCGGGTGGATGGTGGGTGAATGGATGGCTGATTGGAGCGGTTTCTGTTTTGCGGCGGACCACATCTCAAGGCGCGAGATGAGCCACTCGGCGGGATTGCGGGGCCGAAGCGAACCGCAGGTTTCTCCACTGCGCACGCACGATGAAGCTGTGCGTTCTCCGGTCGAAATGACACCCCTATGGGGGGCGGAATGAAACCCTTATGGAGTCGAAATGACTGGGGTCGAAAATGACAGCCTATGAGGCCTAAATGACTGGGGTCGGAATGACACCGCTATGAGGTCGAATGACTGGGGTCTGAGGGGTAAGGGCTTCGCGACGGGTGGCGGGGTCGCGGACGATGGGACGGCCTCTGGGATCGAGCGCGAGGCGGGCGGCGGGCAGGGCGTGGTCGTGAGGGAAGAGCACGAGCCAGTCTTCGGGGATGGCGCGGGCGAGAAAGCGGTGGCGCTCCTCGATGACGCGGAGGGGGTCGAGATCAAAGCCCATGCACCAGGTGGGCTGGAGGTGGGCGGAGGTGGGGATGAGGTCGCCGATGAAGCAGGCATGGCGAGTGGCGCCGCCTGGGGCGCGGCTTTCGAGGTGCACGGCGAGCATGTGGGCGGTGTGGCCGGGGAAGAGTTCGAGGCGGATGCCGGGGCAGATCTCGGGCGAGCGGCGGATGTCGTCGTCGGTGAGTGCGGTGAGCTGGCCGGAGCGCACGAGCGGATCGTAGTTGTCGGTGAGGTAGCTGACGCGGTCGCGTTCGAGTTGGCGATGGGCGTGGGCGAGCTCGCCGGCGGCGACGATGTGGCGGGCGTTGGGGAAGGTGGGGCGGACCTGCCCGTCGGGGTGGAGGGTGGTGTTCCAGCCGCAGTGGTCGAAGTGGAGGTGGGTGTTGATGACGAGGCTGATGTCTTCGGGGCGGAGGCCGGCGGCGGCGAGGGAAGCGGGCAGGCGCTGCTGATTTTCGAAGATCTCCTGGAGTTTGGGGGCGAGCTTGTTGCCGATGCCGGTTTCGATGAGGACGGTGTGATGGGGGGTTCGGACGACGGCGCAGTTAGTGCCGAGCAGGATGCGGTTCTGGTCGTCGGCGGGGGCGCGCTGCTGCCAGAGGGTTTTGGGGACGACACCGAACATGGCGCCGCCGTCGAGGCGGAAGGAGCCGTCGGTGCAGTGGAGGATTTCGAGGTCGCCGAGGCTGGTGCGACCGCGCAGGAGGGGGTCGGGGTCGGCTGGGGCAGTGGGGGCGGGCGAGGCGTCGAGCGGCGGAGGCATGGCTCTGAGCAGCATAGCGCGCGCGGCTGCCCCGAGGCCCGAGGGGACGGGCGGAGCGTGCCGCGCGGAGCTGGCGTGTGGGGGGCTAGCCGCCGGGGCGGGCGCCGGCGCCGGCAAAGGCAGGCTCTGGCGCGACAGCGGCGGAGATCATGGCATTTCGGCCCTGCCGCTGGAAGCACTCGCGGCAGAGCACAGGTCGGCCCTGGGTGGGTTTGAAGGGGACGGTGGTGTCGACCTTGCAGGCCGAGCAGGTGGTTCGGGTCTCGGTGCGCAAGAGGCCGGCGGGGGCCGGGCCGCAACCGACGGCGGTTGCGGTGGAGACGGTGGCGCGCTGGCCCTTGCAGGGCTTGCAGCGCTTGGGGTCGTTTTTGAATTGTTTGTCGAAGAAGAAGAGCTGTTCGCCGGCGGTGAAGATGAACTCCCGGCCGCAGTCGGCACAGACAAGGATGCGATCGCTGAATGGCATAAGGCACTCCCACTTGCGAAAAAGCAGGGCCCGGTGGAGCGGTTGCCAGCGGAGATGCGGGCTGGCGCCGGGTGGTCGCAGGGGAGGAGGGACGACCGATCGGCGGGTTGGTTTGGAGAAGCCGCCCTGAAGATGAGCTTCGGGGCGGCTTCTGTGGTCTTTACTAGGTAATGCGTAAAGCGCGGAGCAAAGGTGACACCGATTTGTTTTTTAATTCGGACTCGGTGCGGCTTAGTCCTGTTCCTTGCGAATCTTCTTGCGATTACGCTTGCGTGCCAAGGCTTCCTTGACGCGACGCTTCTCACCTGGCTTCAGGTAGAAGGAGTGGCGCTTGACTTCCTTGATGATGTCTTCGGTCTGCACCTTGCGTTTGAAGCGGCGGAGCGCGTTTTCAAGCGGCTCGCCTTCCTGCACTCGAACCTCTGCCAATGGAAATACACCTCCAAGCTACCCATGCAGGGACAGATGGTAGGGTACAGCGGATGCGGTATCGAAAGATAGGAGAAAGCGCTGGATTTCGACCATGTTTTAGGAAGCGCGCTACCGTTGGAGTAGGCATGGATTTGCAGGTCGGACAACCAATCTGCCCGAAGGAGCTACCAGGGATAGGGTTGCCGGGCTTTACGCGGCAGAGTCTTTCTGGAAGGGGCGTAACGGACGGCGCTGATTTTTAGCGCTGGATGGTGCTGCAGCACCTCATCCGTGCCCTGGACGCGAGCACCTGATGGGAAGCAGATTGGCAGCTGCCGTGTCGTGAAATTTACCTGCGCGCTGGCCGGCGGTTAGCGAACGGATTGAACTTCCTTTCCTGGACTTCAATTGTACGAACAATTCGCGTAATTAATTCCGTATTATGAATAAATAATTTGCACAACGTTCTGCCCATTGCACCCTCTATTACTAAAGTACTGCGATACTCCGTCTGGCGGCGAACGAGAACAACTGACGCTTTCGGGAGAAGACATGACAGATCGCACGGTATTTATTCGGCGTATCGCGAGCGGCTTTATTGGCCTTGCGTGTGCCATGGGGGTGTTCCCCGATGCTGCTCGGGCGCTGACACCGGTTTCCATTACCGCCCAGACGCCTGGGCCGACGCCGTTCATTGAAAAGATCACGGCGGACACGACGGGGAGAGGATCGCTCAGTTACGTTGTGTTCGCGGTTTACCCGAAGGCAGGCTCGTTTACGCGTCCGATGACAGGGGTTTACACGGCGAATCACCTGGCTGCGGAGGGCAACCTGACGAGCACGTCGGTGACGGTGCCGGTCTTTGGGCTGTATGCCGGGAGCACGAACAATGTTTTTCTGTACTTTGTGTTTGGCAACTCGGCAGCCAACTTCAGCACGGCCAGTGTAAATGCGACGGTCACGACGACGGCGTACACCGACCCGTGCAATCGGCTGAACACCCCGGTGGTGCAGCAGAACCGTACGGCAAGGTCGAACATCGGCTTCGACTTTTTTATGCTGAAGAACTCCTGCAGCCCTGATTTCCCGGCGCTTGTCGACACTGACGGGAACGTGCGCTGGGTTGGGGATGCGCATGTCGGCACGCAGTCGGCGATTTTGTATAAAGACAATGTGTACGCGAGCGACGGCGGTTCGGGTGTAAACCGAATCACCCTGGACGGGATTGTGAGCAAGGTCGGCGATTATGCGGCGGGGTATAACGTCACGTTTACCGGCCACCATAACTTTGACCCGGGCCGGAATGGCATCATCCTCGATGTGAACACGACGACGCAGACGGAGTCAGTGGAGCTGGAGATCGATCCCACGACGGGCAAGGTGCTGCAGGTGTGGGATATGAGCCAGATCATCAGCGCCGCGATGGTTGCGGGCGGTGATGGCGCCAATGTGAATCAGTTTGTCTTTCCGGTCGGCAACGACTGGTTTCACAACAACGCGAGCACGTATAACCCTGCCGACAATACGCTGATCATTTCGAGCCGGGAAAACTTCGTGATGGCGGTGGACTACGACACGCCAGCGGACGGGGTGAAGAAGATTCACTGGATCCTGGGCGACCCGACCAAGCACTGGTATCAGTTCCCGTCGTTGCAGAAGTTTGCTCTTTCGCCGACAGGTAGCACGACGGTGCCGATCGGCCAGCACGCCGTCTCGATCGATCTTAGCGCAATCTTTTGCTGTTCGATGACGGGACCGGAAGTACATTTCAGCAGCCTGCCGGCATGACCCGCACGTTCAGCGCTGCGCGGGCGTACCAGATCAATACAACCAATATGACGGCCACCGAGGTCTTCACCTACGCTCCGCAGGGCAAGTACAGCGCCTTCTGCGGCAGCGTTTATGAACCCACGCGTGGCAGCTACCTGGTCGACTTTACTTTGGCCAACAATGAGCAGACAACGGAGCTTCAGGGTCTAGGCGCCGGCAACACTCTGGTGTTCGACATCCAGTATCCGGTGGCCAACTTCTGCGGCGCGGGTTGGAATGCTATTCCTGTACCGAGCACGTATATCGAGCAGTAAGCTGTTGCGGCATAGGGGAGCACGCCTGACGATCTGGCGTGCTCCTTTTCTTTTACGGATGGCTGTGCCGATCGAAGCTGAGGCGCAGCAACGAGGATGCCCGCCTCGGGAGTAGCGAGTAGGTTGTCAGGATTGTGGTCCGCAGGCGAGGCAACTGCCCGCCCGGTCAGGGAAGACGGCCATCATCGACGGCGAGTTTGATCCGGCTAGCTGTTCGTTTGCGCTTGATCGGCGTGTTGCGGTGAATGAATTTCCAAAGGGCACGGGATGCGCTGCCGTTAGACTGTAAAGGATGGCTGTGATCTTGAAGGTTCGGGGGACGCGCGACCTGCTGCCGCCGGAGACGGCGCTGTGGAACCGGGTGGAGGCGACCGCGCGCGGGGTCTTTGCGCGGTATGGGTTTGGCGAGATTCGGACGCCGATCTTTGAGGCGACGGAGCTTTTTGCGCGCGGGGTGGGGGAGGAGACGGACATTGTCTCGAAAGAGATGTACACCTTTACGCCCGCGGACGATGTAGGGCGGCGTGTGGGCGCGGGGGAGCGCACGGGCGAGGAGAAGGGGCACAGCCTGACGCTGCGGCCGGAGAACACGGCCGGTGTGGTGCGGGCGTACATCGAGCACAAGCTGTATGAGGCCGGCACGCTGCAGAAGCTGTTTTATATCGGGCCGATGTTTCGCCGGGAGCGGCCGCAGCGGGGGCGCTATCGGCAGTTCTGGCAGATCGGCTGCGAGGTGCTGGGGCCGGCGTGGTCGGGCGCGGAGAGCGCGCTGCGCGACGCCGAGGTGCTGGAGATGTTGGCGACGCTGCTGAATGAGCTTGGGGTGCGGGGATGGGAGTTGCAGTTGAACTCGATCGGCTCGGCGGCGGACCGGGCGCGGTATGGGGAGGCGCTGCGGGGGGCGCTCGAGCCGGTGCGCGGGGCGCTGTGCCCGGAGAACCAGCGGCGGGCGCAGACCAATCCGATACGGGTGCTGGACTCGAAGGACCCGCGGGACCAGGAGATTATCAACGGGCTGCCGAAGATCGGGGAGTATTTGGACGAGGAGTCGCGGGCGCACTTTGAGCAGGTGAAGGCGGCGCTGGCGGCGTGCGGTGTGCCGTTCCGGGAGAATTCGCGGCTGGTGCGGGGGCTGGACTACTACACGCGGACGACGTTTGAGTTTACGGTGCCGGACGGAAGCGGGCTGGGCACGCAGAATGCGCTGCTGGGGGGTGGCCGCTACGACGGGCTGAGCGAGATGCTGGGCGGACCGAAGGCGCCGGGGATCGGGTTCGCGATCGGGGAGGACCGGCTGCTGCTGCTGCTGCAGGCCCAGGCGGAGCAGGAGGGCGCGCTCGAGCGGAAGCTGGACGCGTTTATCGCGCCGATGGGTGTGGGGCAGAACGCGGCGGCGCTGGAGCTGGCACGCGAGCTGCGGGCGACCGGGCTGACGATCGAGCTGGGCGAGGGGGCGTTTCGGCTGCGGCGCTCGTTTGAGACGGCGGACAAGCTGGCGCAACGGATGGTGATTGTGGGAGAGGACGAGCTGAAGAGCGGCGTGTATCCGGTGAAGTACTTTGCGCGGGGCGAACAGGCGCAGGTGCCGCGGGCGGAGCTGGCGGCGGCGCTGCGGCGGTAGAGGGGCACAGCGATGCTTTTTCTTGCAGAGCGCAGCCCTTAGCGGAGCGGGATCGGCGACCGCGACCGGAGCAAACTGCAGGTTTCTCCACTCCGAACGCACGATACGACTGTGCGTTCTTCGGTCGAAATGACAGGTTATGGGTAAGCGAAACATGTGGGTGAGCTGGGGTTAGCGAGCTGTGGCGGTGCAGCGCAGGGGGCGAGGATGAGTGAACCGCAGTGGCTGCGATGGACGCGGGAGTTGCAGGCGATTGCGCAGAGCGGGCTGGCGTACACGCCGAGCGCGTATGACCGGGAGCGCTTCGAGCAGCTGCGCGGGATCGCGTCCGAGATGATGGCGGTGCGGACGGGTGTGCCGGCGGAGCGGATCGAGGCGCTGTTCGCGGGCGAGCATGGCTATGCGACGCCGAAGGTGGATGTGCGTGGCGCGGTGTTTGACGGGCAGGGGCGGCTGCTGATGGTGCGGGAGACGGCCGACGGTGGGCGCTGGACGCTGCCGGGCGGATGGGCGGATGTGAACCGAACGCCGGCGGAGTGCGTGGCCAAGGAGGTGCTCGAGGAGAGCGGGTACGCGGTGCGGGCGAGCCGGCTGGCGGCGGTGTGGGACCGATCGGCGCAGGGTCACACGGGCGGCGTGTTTTCCTGCTGGAAGCTGTTCTTTGTGTGCGAGGTGACGGGCGGGGCGGCGCGGGGAAGCCTGGAGACCTCGGAGGTGGGGTGGTTCGGGGAGGCGGAGCTGCCGCGGGATCTGTCGACGGCCCGGGTGCTGCCGCACCAGCTGCAGCGGATGTTTGCCCATGCGCGCGAGCCGGGGATGGCGACGGAGTTCGAGTAGCGGCGGGATCGCCTGGGTACTTAGGATTGCCGGGGCAGCGGAGCGTCGTCGCGGGCCAGGCGGTTCCGGATGCATACTGGTGGGACGTTCCGCGGCGAGCTCGCATGCAGGGAGCGTACGTCGTGCGTGGGAGGGCCAGGTGCATCCGGATCTTGAGAGGTTGATTGTGCTGCAGCGGCTGGATGTGGAGCTGCGCAAGCTGCTGGAGGAGACCGCGGCGATTCCGTCGCGGATCGCGGCGTTGGCGGCGCGGTCGGCGGAGGCGCAGGGGGCGCTGCTGCGGGTGGAAGAGGCGCTGGCGCGCGAGGAGACGGGGCGGCGGTCGCTGCAACTGGAGGTGCGCACGCTGAATGAGCGGGCGGCGCGGTTGCGGCGGCAGATGGATGTGGTGACGACGACGACGCAGGCGGGGGCGCTCGAGCACGAGATCGAGTTTCTTGCTGGGGAGGTGCGACGTCTGGAGGATGAGGAGTTGGCGTCCATGGAGCGGACGGAGCTCTTTGAGGCGAAGCTGCCGGGGGCGCGCGAGGCGGTGACGGGGACGGAGGCGAACCTGGAGCTGGCGCGGGTGAGCGGGGCGGAGCGCGGGGCGTGGATCGGGGAGCGGACGGCGGAGCTCCAGGAGGAGCGTCTGGCGCTGCGGCGGGCGATGGGTCAGACGGGCGGCGATGCGTCGCTGGGGAGCTATGACCGGATCGCGCGATCGCGTGGGACGGCGGTTGCGGAGGGCGTGGACGGCAAGTGCTCGGCGTGCCAGATGGTGGTGCGGCCGCAGCGCTGGAACGATCTGCGGGATCGATCGAACGACACGCTGATGCTGAGCTGCGAGCACTGCGGGCGGCTGCTGTACTGGGATCCGGCGCGGGATGCGCCGCAGAAGAAGCCGGCGGCGGGGGTGGCGGGGACGGGCACCGGGGCTGCCGGCAGACCGCAGCCGCCGAACCGGCCGCGGATCGGGGAGACCAAGCCGGCGGATCGGGAGGAGAGCATCGCGGCGCGGATCGTGAGGGGGCTGTGACGCGGGTGGCGGTGGACATGGACGAGGTGATCGCGGACGCGGTTGCGGAGCACCTCGCACGCTATAACCGCAAGTTTCATGAGCGGCTGACGAAGCAGGATCTGGAGGGCAGGTGGCTGTGGGACGCGGTGCCGCCGGAGCGGCACGAGGCGCTGGAGGCGATGCTGCACACGGACGATTTCTTTGCCGACCTGCCGGTGTTTCCCGAGGCGCAGCGGGTGCTGCGGCGGATGGGCGAGCGCTACGAGGTGTTTATCGCGACGGCGGCGATGGAGGTGCCGAGGTCGTTTGCGGCGAAGTTTGACTGGCTTGATCGGCATTTTCCGTTTATCGCGCCGTCGCACATTGTGTTTTGCGGTGACAAGAGCGTGCTGGCGACGGACTTTCTGATCGACGACAACCCGCGGCAGCTGCGGCGGTTTCGCGGCGAGGGGATTATGTATAGCTCACCGAGCAACCGGCACGTGACGGGGTTTCGGCGGGTGGAGGATTGGTTGGAGGTGGAGCGGATGTTTTTGGGGTGAGAAGCGGTTTGATCGAGAGTTTTAGTTGGGAGTTGGGAGTTGAGTTGGGAGTTGGGAGTTGGGAGTTTAGTTGGTAGTTGAGAGTTTTAGTTTGGGATGTTGTTGGGCAGGGCTGGGCATGTCTTGGGCGCGTCTTGGGCGGTGTCTAGGTGTAGAGGGCAGCTTCGAAATTTTCGATGGCGGCGGGGTTCCAGGCGTGGGTGGCGGCGCGCCAGCGTTGGCCGGGTTCGGCGAGGAAGTTGGGGAAGTCGGCGCGGCAGAAGCTTTCGCGGCGGCCGAAGTCGACCATGGCCTGGGCGGCGCCGTCGAGGTAGAGCACGGCCTGGAGGCCGTCGCGCGACCACTCGATAGCGGCGAGACGTTCCGCGGCGGGATGCTTCCGAGCCGGATGGCCGGACGAGCGGGCCAAGGGGTTGTTGGCGGTGATGGCGGCGACGTTGTAGATCAGCATGGCGTCGAGGATGGCGGCTTCGCCGGGGCCGAGCGAGCGGTCGCAGGCGTAGAGGTAGGCGGCGACCCCCTCGTCCTCGAAGCGGACGAACCAGGGGCTGGTGGCGGAGGCGGACTCGAGCAGGGCGCGGCCGGGGGTGAAGGAGATCGACTCCATGGCCACACGATACACTCGAGGCTGCCCGGCGCCCCTCTGTCCGGCCGAGTCGATCGCGCCCCTTTTTGGTCTGCCCGTCGTCTCCCTGCCCTGATGTTTTCTGTGCGGACACGGCGTGGGGTGGCGAGATGGCCGTCATGCCGGGGGCGCATGGCGGAGATCTTCTGTCTTGTGATGATGTGCCGATGAAGCTGCGATGGTTTGTGCTGGGCCGGCCGCAGGCGATGGCCGCGCTGCTGCTGCTGTTCTTTGTCGGCGAGTGCCTGTGGACGATCGGCGACCAGCAGCTGTCGGCGGCGGACTTCCGCTATGCGCGGTGCGGGCGCGAGATGTGGGAGCGGCCGTCGCCGCTGGCGGGCTACTTCACGACCTGCGGCAATCTGTCGGGGGACGGGCTGTTTGCGTATCGGCTGGCGGGGCTGCCGTTGACGATGCAGCGGCTGGTGCTGCTGGGGGCGGATCGGCTGCGCCGGCCGGAGAACCGGGTGTACGCGGGCGGGAGCCTGAACGGATCGACGTGGGAGGCGCGGCACGAGCTTGTGGATGTGAAGTATCTGCTGCATCTGCCGTTTGTGCTGTTTGCGGCGTGGCTGGGGGGCGGGCTGTGGTGGGTGACGCGGCGACTGTTCGGCAACGAGGGCGGGGCGTTTGCGCTGGGGCTGTATGTGCTGTCGCCGATGGTGATCGGGGCGGCGGTGCGGCCGAACAACGATGTGCTGGCGATGTGGGGGCTGTACGGCCTGGTGTACACGGCGATCGGGGTGGCGCACGCGATGCAGGGGCCGCGCCGCAGGTGGCGGCCACGGCTGGCGCTGCTGACGACGGCGCTGGGTTTGACGGCGGCGGCGCACCTGCTGGCGGCGACCTTCGGGGAGATGGCGGCGCTGGCGCTGATGCTGTATGTGGCGGAGCGGCGGCGATCGTATGTCATGCAGATTCTGATATTTGCGGGAATGGGCGCGCTGGGGATCGAGCTTGCGTTTTTTTCGTTTCGGTTCGCGCCGTTCACCTATGTTTTTACCGGGGGCGCGGCGCGCTTCGGCTTGAGCACGTTTGGTGCGCGGGCGCTGCTGCTGCCCTCGATGAAGGACGCGCTTTCGATGGCGAACGCGCCGGTGGCGGTGGCGATCGGGGCGGCGCTGGTGCTGTGGCTGGGGGTGCGGCGGAGCCGATACTTCGGCAACACGGCGCCGCTGCTGGTGGCGCTGCCGCTGGTGTTTTTGGAGCCGCTCGGGGCGCAGATGGCGCCGTGGGTGTGGGCGCTTCCCTTTCTGCTGACGTTTACGGGCGGGGTGTTTGCGGATGCGTTTGAGACGCGGCACCGGAGGCTGTTTTTGCTGGTGGCGGGAGCGATTCTGCTGACGGAGGCGGCGGCGACCCTGCCGGCGTTGCGGTTGATCGCGCACGCGGGCTAGGGTTTGCGGATGCTGTGCCGCTGATGGACCGCGCTGAGGTCTTCTTGCTTGGGAGGCGACCACCTGTGCCTCACGGAGAGATGCTTTGGGTACCCTTGTGCGATACCTGCCGCGATCACGATAGGGCGGGGGCGGATGGATCGTATAAGCTCAGGGGCGACGACATGGCATGCTTTTTCCCTGCTCGATTTCTGCTGCGATCTTCCTCTGCTCGCCTGGCCGTTGCCGCCGCGGTCGCGCTCGGTCTGCTGTTTACGGGGGAGGGCTGCCGCAAGCAAAAGGCCGCGGGCGCGATTGCCGCGCCGAATACGGCGGAGTTCGCCGACGCGATCGAGCCCATGCTGCGCGGGCCGAAGCTCGACTTCCTGCGCTGGGGCGAGGTGGGCGATGTGCAGGGGGCGCTGAGCGCCTTTTACAACCAGCGCGAGATGCAGCTGGCGTGGAGCAAGGACGGACGGCCGACCAGCCAGTCGAGAGCGATGATGGAGGCCTTTACGCACGCTGACGAGAAGGGTCTGCGGCCGGAGGACTACGACGCGGACCGATGGGAGGCGCGGGTGAATGCGCTGGGCGGTCGGGACCACGCGGCGGTGGCGCAGTTCGATGTGGCCATGACGGTGGACGCGATGCGCTACCTGAGCGACGTGCACATGGGGCGGGTGTCGCCGGGGCACTTTAACTTTGAGATCGATCGGCGGTCGAAGGCGTTGGATCTGCCGCAGGTGCTGAACGACCAGGTGCTTGAGGCGACGGATGTGCCAGCGGTGATTAAGGGGCTCGAGCCGGATTCGGAGCTGTATCGCGAGACGCTGCAGGCGCTGCACAGGTATCAGGGTCTGGCCAAGCAGCAGGAGGGTGTGCAGCCGCTGCCGGAGCCCACGGGGCAGCTGCGCGCGGGCAGCCATTACGCGGGGCTGGCGGCGCTGCGGATGCGGCTGGCGCTCGAAGGGGACGGGGCGGCGCCGGCGGAGGATGCGAAGGACTCCGCCGCGCTGACGGCCGAGGACATGGAGGCGGTGAAGGCGTATCAGCAGCGGCACGGGATCTCGCAGGACGGGAAGCTGGGGCCGGCGACGGTGCGGAGCATGAATGTGCCGATGAGAGCGCGGGTGACGCAGATCGAGGACGCGCTCGAGCGCTGGCGATGGCTGCCGGAGCCGTACCTCAATCCGCGGCTGCTGGTGAATCTGCCGGAGTTTGTGCTGCGCGGATACACCCCGGACCACCAGCAGGAGTTCGCCATGCGCGTGGTGGACGGCAAACGCAAGGACAACCATGCGACGCCAGTGTTCACGCACATGATGAAGTATTTGATCTTCCGGCCGTACTGGAATGTGCCGGTGTCGATCATCAAGAAGGAGCTGGTGGGGCACGTTGAGGCGCACCCCGGGTATCTTGAAGCGAAGAACTACGAGGTGCTGGGCAAGTCAGGCAAGCCGATCAGCGAGTACACGGCGAGCTCGCTCGATCATGGCGGGTATGTAGTGCGCGAGAAGCCGGGGCCAACGAACTCGCTGGGGCTGATCAAGTTCATGTTCCCCAATCAGTACGACATTTATCTGCACTCGACGCCGGAGAAGGCGTTATTTGATCGGTCGGTGCGGGACTTCAGCCACGGCTGCGTGCGGGTGCAGCATCCGGATGAGCTGGCGGTGTGGGTGCTGCACGGGCAGGAGGCGAAGGACGGCGAGGCGTGGGACCTGGACAAGGTCAACCAGGCGATGAACGATGAAGACGGCAACAACAAGCAGGTGAACCTGAAGACGCCACTGCCGATCGACATCTTTTACCTGACGGCGTTTCCGGATGGCGAGGGGAATATGAGCTTCTTCGACGACCTTTACGGGTACGACGCGGATCTGGAGGGGACGATCGAGCATGGGCCGCCGTATCCGACGGCGCCGTTGCCGCCGAAGCCTACGGCCGAAGAGGGGGATACGGTTTAGAGCATTTCTCCTGATACTGTGCCGCTGTTCGACAGACGTGAAGGCCATTTTCCTTGAGAGAAAATGGCACGGACTCACGTGGCTTCCTCTACACCTTCAGGAGAAATGCTATAGCCCGAGACGCTGCGGAAAGAGACAGCCCTGCGCGGGGCAGGGCTGTCTTTGGGTAGCGAGAGGTGCGGGGAAGTTACGCGGTAGCAGCTTCGGTGGGGACGATGGAGACGAACCGGCCGATCTGTCCGCGGTCCTGAAATTTGACGACGCCGTCGACCTTGGCGAACAGGGTGTCGTCCTTGCCGCGGCCTACATTGAGGCCGGGCTTGAGGGGGGTGCCGCGCTGACGGACGAGGATGGAGCCGCCGGTAACGGTTTCGCCGCCGAAGCGCTTGACGCCGAGCCGTTGTGCGTTGGAGTCGCGGCCGTTTTTGGAGGATCCTAGACCTTTTTTATGTGCCATTGCTGTGCCTCATGACGCGCCGCCCACGCCGGGACGTCTCACGCGTGCGAAATCGATGGAGTGGCGGCTTACTGGGCGTCCTGCTTGAAGGACTGGCCGTTGACCTGGATCTCGTTGATGCGGACCTCGACGAAGTTTTGTCGGTGCCCCTGCATCTTCTTGTACTGCTTTTTGCGCTTGAGCTTGAAGACGAGGATCTTTTCGCCGCGGCCTTCGCCGACGACAGTGCCGAGGACCTTGGCGCCGCCGAGCTCCTGCTCGAACTTGCCAGCTTCGGCGCTGACGGCGAGGACCTCGCCGAACTCGATGGCGCCGTTGTCGTGCGCGGCGGTCTCGATGCGGAGGGTCTCGCCCGGCTGAACCCGGTACTGCTTGCCACCTGTGCGAATCACTGCGTACATGCTGCTTGCCTCTTCAGGAAGCCGCGCCGGATGTGGGCTGCGGATCGCTGATTCTGTTCGGGATGTCGTGTGGGCGCCCTGGTGTTGCCCGGAGATCGCGGACGGCTTGGGCCGGGGTGCGATGCCTGTCCGCTCCGGTGAGGGAGAGTTCAGCGCCAAACCTAGTAAGTGTACCCGCGGGGGCCGGGTGGGTCAACGGCCGAGCGTGAGGCTGGTGAGGTTTGGTCTCGATCGTCGATCCTGCCAAGGGCAGGATCTGATCCGATCACTTCCGAGAGTGCGACGTGTCGGTTATCGATCAATCATCCTGAAGGCAATCGGAGACAGCATCTACTATTGGCATCCATGGAAATCGATCAGGCGAAGAGAGATGTTCGCGAGGCTTTTCTTGGAGGATTCGCAGGCCAGCTTGTCTCGGCCGTGTTGTGGGGCATTTCAGCCGCCGCGTGCACCTGGCATTCTTTACATTCGGGAGAACTGATCCTTGTGTTCGGCGGATTCTTTATCTTTCCTCTGACCCAGTTGACCCTGCGAACCATGGGACACACCTACGCACTTCCAAAGGGCCATCCGATGAACGCGCTCGGTATTCAAGTGGCGTTCACCTTACCGCTGACATTGCCGCTCGTTCTTGGCATCGCATCGCTCAGACCTGCCTGGTTCTATCCAGCTTTCATGATCACATTGGGTGCTCACTACCTGCCGTTCGTGTTCATGTACGGCTTGTGGCAATTCACCGGACTGTGCGCACTCTTGGTGACTGCTGACCTCACACTTGCCATGTACGTGCCAAGACCCCTGAGCCTTGGAGCTTGGCTCACAGCGGCAATCCTGTTTGTGTTTGCCTTCATCGGGCTACACGCTGCACGGCACCGTGGTGGTCGCACGGAGAAGAGCCGAGGATAGGTCCTTGTAAACGCCATTCTCTCACTTACTTCCGACTTCTTGAATCGAAATCCGCACCAACGATGAGCCGCGTCCTGATCACCCCTCACGAGAGTCGTCACAAAACTCCACTGTTGAAAATAGAGAAAAGCCAACCGTGTCGCTCTAAGCGGGGGCGGAGTGCGAGATCGCTCTGCCATGCCGATTTCTATGGACTCGCTGAGTTAACGATTGCTTGCTGCCGATATGCAGGAATCCCCTTGCACCCGTGTCCATCTGGCAGGCCGCGGTGCCTGATTCGGCGCGGCGACAAGGAAGGCCCCATCGCGAGAGATCGCTGCGGTGAACGGGTGCGAACAACACATGGGAGTGTAGGCCCTGAGTTCGACCTCAATGCGACCCGGTTCGGTTACATTCACTTTCGCAATCTCTCCGAAGTGCTCCCTCGCTCGTTCGGGACGGTGGAGACCGTTTGCATACCGCATCCGTCCTGGAACCTGGATGTCATCGCCCCAGCCGGTAAAGGTTCCATCCTGTGCCTGGGCGATATGCAGGCAGTTGTTCATCAGGCTATCGCGTTCGAACCATGTGCCTACGAAAAGATTCTTCTGAGGTCCTGTGGGGCGCTTCAACGTATTTGCCTGATTCCGAAAAGCTGCACGTTCAAAAGCGCCGGTCCAAACCCGAGCTGCCTCATTCCACGCAAGATCGACATGCACCTCCGGAACTCCGCTTTCCTGCCTCAGATCGATCCGCAGGCGCCGACCGTCCCAAGTCGCTCCTCCGTTCACAGACGTGGTAAAGAAGTTGAATCCGAGTGGTTTCACGTCCGAGCCCGAGCGCTGGTTCAGACCGATCTCGAAGTCTTCTAATCTTTGCGGAACGCCGATCAGATCCATGGCAGAGCTGGGAACCGTTGTTGAGACCAGGATATTCATGCCGATCTCCCCACCTTGGCCGTCCGAAGCTTCCCATCGACCAGCCAGATCCTGCGGAGGATACAGTTGCTGCGCGTCCAGAGCAGGGGTTGATCTGATTCCGAACAGGACGAAACACAAAACAGGGCGTATCCGCATAACGCCTCCCACAACCCCAGCGTAGCTGGATTGATAGTTAGACCCCATATCTCGACCGATTGTTCCCGAATTCCTGCTCCTAAGACTCACTCGTGAAGTTAGTCCGCAGAAACGCGCCTGGGGAAGCGATGAAATCTTGGCAGCTTAGTAATCGCATTGGCTGCGGGTCGACGCACGAGCGTGAGGGCGGCGGCAGGAATTAGGGGTTAGGAGAGCCATTTTAGGAGGCGGATGATGCCCATGGCGGCGGGGCGGGAGTGGGCGGAGACGGTGGCGGCGTTCGCTTCGAGCTCGCGGCGGCGCTCGGTGTAGAAGCGGTAGGCGCGGGTCATCATCTGCTGGTTGGTGAGGGTGGGGCGCCAGCCGAGGCGGGAGCGGATGCGGGTGGTGTCGAAGTTGGGGTTGGGGTTGGGGTTGGGGTTGGGGTTGGGGTTGGGGTGGCGGAGCCGGGGTGGGGCTGGGGAGTAGTACTTGGCGCGGGGCTGGGGTCGGCTTCGGGGGTAGCGATGGAGCGGAGGAGGCGCTCGCCCTCGAGTTTGGAGCGGCCGTAGAGCTCGATGGGGCGGGGCTCGTCGACTTCGGTGACTTCGCGGCCGAAGTTTTCGGCCCAGAGGCAGTTGCTGGAGGTGAAGACGAGGGAGCGGGCGCCGTGGCGGCGGGCGGCCTCGGCGATGATGCGGGTGCCGTCGACGTTGGAGGACCAGAGATCGCGCTCGTCGATCTTCTCGTGCGCGAGCATGGCGGCGCAGTGCATGACGGAGACGATTGGCTCCCCGGCGGCGGTCTGCTCGGTGAAGAGGCGGTCGACGAGGGCGGCGTCGCGCATGTCGCCCTGGACGCTGCGGAGGTGCGGGTCGGGGTCGGTGTCCTGGTCAGTGTCGCGAACGAGGTCGAGGTTGACGACGCGGAAGCCCTCGCGGAGGAGACGACGCTTGAGCACGCCGCCGAAGAAGCCCGAGCCGCCCGTTACTAGAACCGTCTGCATGAAGCCGCATTCCTCTTCACCTAGTGTCCTACGCCGAAGCTCGGTCGGCCAAAAAAGACACAACCACGGGGTGAATCGAGGCGAACGGCGTATCGTGATCTCCTCGAGGAGAACCGCATGACTTCTATCGGATTGCCGATCCGCGCCACCCTTGCCTTCAGTCTCACGGTCTCCCTGCTCTCCGCCCACACAACCGCCCAGACAACATCAACTGTCGGTGAGCCCCTCATCTCACCTGCGCAACGAGTCCTGCCCGCCGCCTTCACTCTCACTGACGTAAATGGCAAACCGCTCTCGCTTGGACAGTATCGCGGCCGTGTCATTCTTCTGGACTTCTGGGGCATCAGCTGTGGCGGGTGCAAACTTGAGCTGCCCTGGTACGTTGATTTCGACCATAAGTATCGCCAGCAGGGCCTCTCGCTCGTCGGCATCGACATGTACGGCGATACCCCGGCCGCGATCAAACCGTTTATGACCAAACAGCACATGAACTACCCCGTCGCGGTCGGCACCGACGCCCTCGGGGGAAAGTTCGGCATTACATCCATGCCGGTCACCTTGCTCATTGATCGCCAGGGCCGCATTGCCTTCTCACATACCGGCGTTGTCGACCGCGCGAGCTTTGAGACCCACATTCAAGAGCTTCTCCGCGAGTAACTCGGCCAGGCAGTGGACGTCCAGAGATTCTCCAGGGTCATGCGAGTCGCTCCGCATGCAGCCTTGTCCCGCGCCCTCGCGACCAAACGCGGGAGCGGTCGGCGGATTGGAAGAGGAAGACGGAGAGGATGCAGAGGAGGGGCTCGAGCGGGTGGCGGAAGCGGGCCTGGACGGTGATGGCGTAGTAGGGGAGCGGAAGGACGAGGAAGAGGGCGAGGAAGAGGGGCGCGGCGGGGCGGCGGCGGCGAAGGGCGAGCGCGAGGCCGAGCAGGCCGGTGAGGCTGAGCAGGCCGAAGTTGGCTTCGCGGAGGTACTCGATGGAGGGGTGGCGCTCGAGGGGGTGGGGGACGGAGGCCCAGAAGAAGTAGACGCGCTTGAGGACCCAGCCGGCGTTCTGCGCGGGGTTGGCGCGGAGGGCGGCTTTGGCGGCGGCGGCTTGCCGGCGATTGAACTCGAGCTCGCCGAGGGTGCGGTAGCGGACGAGCACGGGGGCGCGCTCGGCGAGGGGGAGGGTGGTACCCCAGGGGAAGCCCTGGTTGGAGGGGCGGGTGGACTCGAAGAGCTCGGCGCCGAGGTTGCCGCGGGTGGGGATGAAGGCGTGGAAGACCTGCCAGTTGCGGAGGGTCCAGGGAGCGAGGCAGAGGAGGAAGACGAGGGCCGCGAGGGCGGCGCTGCGGAGGGCTGAGCCGCGCTCGGAGGCGGTGTGCCGGGCGCCCCAGAGCATCCAGAGGGCGACGACGGGAAGGGCGACGAGGAGCGAGGGGTTGGACAGGGCGATGAGGCCCCAGAGCAGGCCGAAGTTGATCCAGCGGGGGAGGCGCTGGCCGTCGTGAACGGCGGCGGCGGCGCCGTTGCGGTCGATGCGGCGGGCGCGCAGGGCGGTGACGAGGACGGCGGCGAAGAGCCAGGTGGTGAGGCTCATGTCCCAGACCCAGTGGACGGCGTATTGCAGGAAGGCGGGGTAGAGAGCCCAGAGCCAGCCGGACCAGAGGGCGACCCGCGGGCCGAAGGTGCGGGCGGCGATCTCATAGACGGTGAGCGCGGTGGCGGCGGAGAAGACGGAGTTGAGCGCGAAGACGACCCAGGCGGAGAGCGGGGTATAGACGCCGCAGAGCTTGAAGACGGCGGCGACGAGGAGGGTGTAGAGGGGTGGGATCCAGGCGGTGGGGCCGGTGTGGCCGAGGAAGGGGTCGGCGTAGCCCTGGCCGAGGGCGACGGAGCGGGCGATGCGGCCGAGCTCCCAGCCGAACTGGAAGTGGTCGAGTAGGGGGCGGATGCGCCAGGTGTGGGCGAGGGTCATGTAGGCGACGCGGAGGGCGAAGCCGACCCAGAAGAGGCGCCAGGGGGCGTGGAGGGTGGCTGGGGGGAAGCGAAAGAAGCGGGTGAGGGCGGAGGATGAGCGACGCGGGTCGATTCCCTGCCCTGTCGTCGATGCTGACCCGGTCCGCACCTTGCGATTGTACGGGGGTGGGGTGGGTCGAACGGAGCCGCGGGAGGTCGCTTGCAGCGGACTGCAGGTTTCTCCACTGCGAACGCACAGTGGGGCTGTGCGTTCTTCGGTCGAAATGACAAGGTTTCTGGGGTGCGAGGGAGCAGAGGGGGCGAGTGTGTCTACGCCTGCGGTCGATCGAGTTCACAGCGATAGCAGCTTGCAGCTGACTGCAGGTTTCTTCGCTGCGACGCACGGTGGGCTTTGCGTTCTTCGGTCGAAATGACAGTTTATGGGTGCGAGGGAGCGGAGGGAGGGCTGCGTGGTTTGGGCGGGCCTGGTGAGCGAGGGGGCACGAGATACACGGACACCTCCGGTTTGTGAGAGCTCGGCGAGCGCCCGTTAGAATGGCGCAGATCCGTTTCACGAGATGGTACGGCAGGTGGTTGCGGTCGGGATGCGGCGGGCGGGCGCGGCGACCGAAGACAGGCACGGGGGAGGCGAGATGGCGGCGGAGGGGATGCGCGCGAGCGCGGCAACGACGGGCGGACCGACGATTCGGGTGCAGCGGCTGCTGCCTGCGGCGCAGCTGCCGCGCTATGCGCACACCGGGCCGTTTGGGGATCTGGCGGCGGATCTGTTCGCGGCGGAGGCGGTGACGCTGGCGCCGATCGGCGAGCCGGGGGCGACGCTGCCGGTGCGGACGGGGCTGGCGCTCGAACTGCCGTCGAGCCACGGGGCGCTGATCGAGGACCGGTCGGGGCTGGCGGTGCGGGGGATCACGACGCTGGCGGGGGTGATTGATCCGGGGTATCGCGGGGAGCTGAAGGTGGTGGTGACGAATCTCGGCGCGGCGCCGCACGCGATCGCGCCGGGGCACCGGATCGCGCAGCTGCGGATTGTGGAGCGGATTCAGGCGAGCTTTGAGGAGACGGATACCCTGGCCGAGGCGCCGCGCGGGGCGGCGGGGTTCGGGTCGACCGGGCGCTGAGTTCAACCGAAGTGACTAAAGATCAGCTTCACCTTATACTGCTCGCGAATTACACTGGTTTAGAACCTCAGGCGATTGCAGACCGCCCGAGGGTTGTTACCGCTCTAGAACACCTGGAAGCTGCGTAGCAGCTTGATCACAGCACCAAGGGCCAGCAGCAGTCGCCAATCGACGATCACTCTGACCCGGCACCAGGACGTACCACGGTCCATAAGCACCTCCTTCCTTGAACTCCGGCTTCGCAACTCTTTGGCGAGAGTGGCGAAGCCGGTTTCGCTTTTGGGCGAACCTCGTCCTCGTCCAGTCGCGCCATGCCCATGAGCCTGCAGCGGAAGGTGGTCCTCCGATCCTAGCCGCCGCTTCCCTCACCCCACCTCCCACAAACCATGTAGCGCGGCGGTCATCGTGCGACAATCGTATTAAGCGAGCCATGCCCAATCAGCAAGCCCAGTCAACGGCGGCAGCCCCCTCCCAGCACAACGTTCCGACCCCTTGCACGGTCACACCGGCGCTGCTGAAGCAGCACTCGATCACGGCGGAGGAGTATGCGCGGATTGAGGGGCATCTAGGGCGCGTGCCTTCCTTGACCGAGCTGGGAATCTTTTCGGTGATGTGGTCCGAACACTGCTCGTACAAGAGCTCGCGGGTGCATCTGAAGCGGCTGCCGACCAAGGGCGCGCGGACGAGCGGGCCGGGCGCGGTGGTGCAGGGGCCGGGCGAGAACGCGGGCATCATCGATGTGGGCGAGGGCTGGGCGTGCGCGTTCAAGATCGAGAGCCACAACCACCCGAGCTACATCGAGCCGTACCAGGGCGCGGCGACGGGTGTGGGCGGCATTCTGCGGGACATCTTTACGATGGGCGCGCGGCCGCTGGCGGTGATGGATTCGCTGCGCTTCGGGCCGTTGACCGAAGAGGGCGAGCCGGACCGGAGGCTGCGCAACAAGAATCACCAGGTGGCGAACGGGATCGTCGCGGGCGTGGCGGGGTATGGGAACTGCTTCGGGGTGCCGAATGTGGGCGGCGAGACGCGCTTTGAGGCGTGCTACTCGGGCAATCCGCTGCTGAATGCGTTCGCACTGGGGCTGGTGCGGACGGACGAGATCTTCTACGCGAAGGCGACGGGCGTCGGCAATCCGGTGTTTTATGTGGGCGCGAAGACGGGACGCGACGGCATTCACGGCGCGACGATGGCGAGTGAAGAGTTCACCGATGGCTCGGAGCAGAAGCGGCCGAATGTGCAGATGGGCGACCCGTTTCTCGAGAAGCTGCTGCTTGAGGCGTGTCTGGAGGCGATGAAGACGGGCGCCGTGCTGGGCATTCAGGACATGGGCGCGGCCGGGCTGACGTGCTCGACGTGCGAGATGGGCGCGCGCGGGGAGCTGGGCGTGATGATCGAGCTCGACCGTGTGCCGCAGCGCGAGACGGGCATGTCGAGCTACGAGATCATGCTGTCGGAGTCGCAGGAGCGGATGCTGCTGGTGGCCGAGCGCGGGCGCGAGCACGAGGTGATCGAGGTCTTCTCGAAGTGGGGGCTGGACTGCGCGGATGTGGGCACGGTGACGGCCGACAACGTGATGCGCGTGACGCACCATGGCGAGCTGGTGGCGGAGATCGCGAATACGGCGCTGACCGATGATGCGCCGGTGTATCACCGAACGGTTGGCGTCTGGGAGGCGCCGGTTCCCAGAGACCCTCCGGATTGGGTACTCGCAGAGTTACAGAAGCCGCGGGACTACACGGCGGACCTGCTGAGGCTGCTGGCGAGCCCGAACATCTGCGACAAGCGCTACATCTACGAGCAGTATGACTCGATGGTGCAGACGAACACGGTGCAGGGGCCGGGGTACGAGGCGGGGGTGATCCGCATCAAGGGCACGGGCACGGTGGATGCAGACGGCGTGCGGCATGAGCGCGGGCTGGCGATGGCGCTGGCGGGCAATGGGCGGTGGTGCTATCTCGACCCGAAGCTGGGCGCGATGCACGCGGTGGCCGAGGCGGCGCGCAAGGTGGCGTGTACGGGCGCGACACCGGTGGCGGCGACGAACTGCCTGAACTTCGGGAATCCGGAGAAGCCGGAAATTATGGCGCAGCTGTCGGCGGCGATCGACGGGATCAACGAGGCGTGCACGGCGCTCGATGTGCCGATCACGGGCGGCAATGTGAGTTTGTATAACGAGACCAAGGGCGAGGGGATCTATCCGACGCCGGTGATCGGGGTAGTGGGGATACTGGAGGATGTAGCCAAGGCGGTTCCAAATAGCTTCCAGCGGGTTGGGACGGCGGTACTGGTCGCCATCGATGAGCTAAGGTTTCCATTCTTTAGCCCAAAGGAGCAGTTCGGTTCTAGTCAGTTCGCGGCAACGTTGCTTGGCGCCATGTGGGGTAGGCCGCCTGCCTTTGAGAAAAGTTTTTCAGCCGCCATGCTGGAGAGACTTTCCCAAGTCATACAGCGAGACCTCCTGCTATCGGCTAGTGACATTGGCGGTGGTGGCCTAAGTGTCGCGATTTCTCGAGCTTCATTCGCCAACAATGTAGGTGCTTCAGTCAAGGGGTATTGGGACACCCATCCGGCCGACTCAGCTTGGCATAAGTTCTCACCGCTGAACTACTTTGACGAAACGCCCGCGCTACTTTTTACCTGTACTGAAGAAAATGTGCAGGCAATAATGGATACCTTCGGGTCGCTGCCTTTGATGACCCGTTGCGTGCGGATTGGAAGCACTGTTTCCGATTATGTAAGTTTGCAGACAGATGCCTGGAGCTCTGGAGAGCTCGCCATCGCCGACCTTCGAGCGGCTTACGCGGGCACGTTGCCATCGCAGCTGGCGGCGGAGGTCGTGACTGCATGAGCGAGGGAGACGATTTCACGCAGGCTGATCTTTTTGCGTTGCGCTCTTGCCTCCGCGACTTCGATCTTTTCCTTGGCAGGTATCCAGGAGAAGCGAGCGACCCGGCCATCCGATATTCCTTGATTAAGACATTTGAGTTGACCTTTGAAATGGCAGTCAAGACACTGACGAAGTTTCTCGTCCATAAGGCTGTAGGAGGCGTAGAGGTGCAAGGCTACCTGTTTCAGGATCTGATCCGCCGCGGGGATCAGGAGGGACTGCTGCGCAGCGGCTGGCCGTTTTGGAAACGCTATCGCGAGAACCGCGGTCGCACTGTTCATGCCTATCGGGAAGATGTTGCCCTTGCCATCCTGTCGCAACTTGGCGAGTTCTCTGAGGAAGCGCATGTTCTTCTCAACAATCTTGCTCAGAGGCTGGAACGCCATGACTGATCGAGCGCTGGATTTAGAGGAGGGCAGTCGGGCCATCGTCGAAGATATTCTGCACCGCTTGGTGCCTGGTCGGCCTGTTTACGTCTTTGGATCACGGGCGAAGGGCAGAGCGCGGCGGCGATCCGACCTTGACCTTGCTGTGGGCGGAGTAGAGAAGCTCACCTTTGCCGAATATGCAGACCTGAAGTATGAGTTCTCTGAATCTGACCTCCCCATTTTCGTGGATGTTGTGGATTTGAACGCGGTCGACGCTACGTTTCTAAATCGCATTGAGCCTGAACTGTACCCGTTAATTGCGGGCGAGAGTCGCTCCGGTCTCGTGCACGTTGAGACAGCCGACAGTGAAGAGCTCTCAGACGGCTTGGAGGAGACGCCGTTTGATAAGTTGCGGGAGGAGTGCGGGGTGATGGCGGTGTATGGGCATCCGGATGCCGCGCGGATGACGTACTGGGGTTTATATGCCTTGCAGCATCGCGGGCAGGAGTCGGCGGGGATCGCGGTGTCGAATGGGCGCGAGACGAACGCGATCACGGACATGAAGGGCATGGGGCTGGTGAGCGAGATCTTCACCGACCCGGTGCTGGCGCGGCTGCCGGGGCATATCGCGATCGGGCACACGCGCTACTCGACGACGGGGGACTCGGCGCTGTTGAACGCGCAGCCGATCTCGGTTGAGTCGACACGGGGTCTGCTGGCGATCGCGCACAATGGCAACCTGGTGAACCTGGGCACGGCGCGGGAGCGGCTGGAGCGGGAGGGCGCGGTCTTCTCGACGACGTCGGATTCGGAGATCATTGTGCAGCTGATCGCGCACTCGACGCGCAGCACGCTGGTGGACGCGATGGCGGAGGCGCTGGCGGAGGTGGACGGCGCGTTTTCGATCGTGATGATGACGCGCAACCGGATCTTTGCGGCGCGCGATCCGCATGGGTTTCGGCCGCTCTCGATGGGGCGGATCGCGGGGGTGAACGGCGAGCCGGACACGTTTGTATTTGCCTCCGAGACCTGCGCGTTCGATCTGCTGCACGCGAAGTATGAGCGCGATGTGGAGCCGGGCGAGCTGGTGATGGTGAGCGAGGACGGCGTGACCAGCCGGCGCTTTGCCCCGGGCTCGGTGCCGCCGGCGTCGTGCATCTTTGAGCACGTTTATTTTGCGCGGCCGGACAGCCGAATCTTTGGAAGACCTGTGCAGAGATCGCGGGATGCGATGGGCCGGCAGCTGGCGCGGGAGTCGCACGTGGACGCCGATCTGGTGGTGCCGGTGCCGGACTCCGGCGTGACGGCGGCGCTGGGGTATGCGGCGCAGTCGGGGATCCCGTTCAACTTCGGGCTGATTCGCAATCACTATGTGGGACGAACCTTTATCCAACCGGAGCAGCGGGTGCGCGACTTCGGCGTGCGCATGAAGCTGAATCCGGTGCGGTCGCTGCTGGAGGGAAAGCGCATCATCCTGATCGACGACTCGATCATTCGCGGCACGACCTCGCGCAAGATTGTGCGGATGTGCCGGGCGGCGGGGGCGACGGAGGTGCACATGCGCATCTCGTGCCCGCCGACGATCAGCCCGTGCTTTTATGGGGTGGACACGCCCTCGAAGAAGGACCTAATCGCGGCGAACAAGTCGGTGGAAGAGATACGGCAGTTTATCGAGGCAGACTCGCTGGCATACCTGTCGCTGGTGGGGCTGACGCACGCGTGCACGACGGGAGAGCCGGCGCATGGGCTGTCGCCGGCGAGCTTCTGCACGGCCTGCTACACGGGCGAGTATCCGACGCAGTGGGTGGATGTGGAGGAGATTCAGCCGGCGGTGGCGACGGTTTGAGGAGATATGGAGTTCGGGTTGGGTTGCGGCTTCTCTCTCACGCCATCAGGGCGAGCAGCGTTACCGGGATGGCCGTGCCGAGAAACAGTAGGCCCAAGACGAGGGCTCGGCTTCTGCCATATTTGAAGGCCATATAGATGCCGAGCAGAGTGGAAACGGTCAAACCCAGGGCCATGGCCAGGAAGAACCACTTCAGGGCGTAGGTGAGCTTGCTGGCCCCGTGTTCGTCGTCTGGATGACCATCTTGCGGCTGCGCTGGTGGATGCGTGGCATCTGCTTGCGGAGTGTCCTTCTGTTGCGGAGAGACACCCGGCGGCGGTCCATGTCGTTCGGATACGGTCTGATCCTTGTGAATGGACGCCACTGTCTGAATCCAGGCCGGCGGCTGATACGCTCCGCCAGGGCGACCTTCGTGCAGATTGAACAGCTGCAGCGCACCGGTCAGGGCAAAGAAGATGATCGACGGAGCAAAGAACGTGCCGAGCCAGAGATGCCATTGTCGCGCCCGTTTCAGCCAAACCGCGCTGTTGGACGGCCCTTGAGGTTTGGTTTCTCGCTTGGAGCTGGTTGCCGAGATCATCTTTGCCACCTATGAAGGAACGAGTTTGAACCCGATCTTTGTCAGGCGCGGGCGGTGGAGGGTGGCGCGGCGAGAAGGTCTTCGATACGGACGGGGAGTTCGCGGACGCGGAGACCGGTGGCGTGGAAGACGGCGGCGGTGATGGCGGGGGCGACGCCGGCGAGGCCGATCTCGCCGACGCCGCGGGCGCCGAAGCTGTTGGCGACGAGGTCGGGATGGTCGAGGAAGTGGACGTCGATCTCCGGGCAGTCGGCGGCGGTGCTAACGATGTAGTCGGCGAGGTTGTTGTTGATGGGATGTCCGGTGGCCTGATCGTAGAGGCCCTGCTCAAAGAGGCCCATGCCGACGCCCATGACGATGGCGCCCTCGACCTGGTTGCGGGCGGTTTTGGGGTTGATGATGCGGCCGACGTCGATGACGGAGACGACGCGGGAGACGCGCAGGCGGGCGATGCCGGGGTCCCACTGGACCTCGAGGAACTGCGCGCCGTACGAGGGCGCCGATGCGCAGCGAGCCGTCGGCCTGCGGGGTGATGGCGTTGAGGGCAGGGTCGGCGGGATCGAGGCGATTGATGTCGACGACGCGGGTGGGGGTCTCGACGTCGAGCTTCATGAGGTCGATCAGAGTGCGATCGGTGGGACCCCAGGGCTCCTTGACCATGGCGGCGGCGCTCATGAGCTGGCCGGAGGTGCAGTAGCCGCACTGGAAGCCATCGTGCTCGACAAAGGCGGCCTGGAGGGGATGGAGGTTGCCGGGCTGGCCGAGGCCCTCGATGGTGGTGATGGTGTCGCCCTCGTGCATGGCGGCGAAGCAGAGGCAGGAGTTGACGCGGCGGCCGTTGACGTGGACGGTGCAGGCGCCGCACTGGCCGTGGTCGCAGCCCTTCTTGGTGCCGGTGAGCGAGAGGTCTTCGCGCAGGCAGTCGAGCAGGGTGACTCGCGGCTCAAGGTGGAGGGTGTGGGCGGTGCCGTTGACGATGAGGGTGAGCGGCTGTGTTCCCGCGGGCGGTGCGGCCTCGGCGGGCGCCTGGGCGACCGCAGCGGCAGCGGCCACGGCGGGCGCGGCCGAGGCGGCGACACCGACCGCGCCGAGCGAAGACAGAAAGGAGCGGCGGGAGAGGCGGCCGGCTTCGGCGGCTGCGGCACCGCCGTCTTTAGGCTTGTGGTCTTCGGCTGGCTTGTGGTCTTCGGCGCTCATGCGGGCGGCTCCTTCATGACGGCGGTGCGCGGGCAGCTCCGGGGGATGGATCTATTATCGCCTGCTTGTGCGCGTACGTCGCCCGCGTTGCTGGATGCGTGGATGTCGGGATGGAAAGCCGGCGCTGATTTTGCCTTCCGGCGGACCCACATCTCAGAGGCGAGATGTGGGGCACCTCTATTGGCCGCCGGGCCTGTGTCGGTGGAGGCGGCGGTGGGCGGGGCGGGTTTTTGGGCCTCGCGGGCGCGGGCGACGAGCTTCTTCAGCTTGCCCTCGATGTTGGAGCCGGAGCCGATCTTCTCGTCCTGCAGGACGCCGTCGGAGTCGATGGTGAAGTAGTGCGGGATTGCGTCGACGCCGTACGCGGTCGAGAGCTGGTGGTCGTCGTCGCGGTACTGGTTCCAGGTCATGCCGTGGCTGGCGATGAAGTCGTGCCACTTGGCCGGGTCCTTGTCCCAGGAGACGCTGATGAGGACGAAGGGCTGGCCGGCGAACTCCTGCGCGAGCTTTGCGATGTGCGGCAGCTCCTGGTTACAGGGACCGCACCAGGTGGCCCAGAAGTCGACGAGCACGACGCGGCCGCCCATGTCGTCGAGGGTGAACTGCTTGCCGTCGGCGGTGGTGACGGCGAAGGGCGGCGCCATCTTTTCGCGGGCAAGGGCGGGGTTCTCGGCGAAGTGTCTGGCGCGGATGCGGAAGCGATCGGTCTCGGGCGTGAGCTCAACGAAGCGCGAGAAGGCCTGGCGGGCGTCGTCGTCCTGGTGCTCCAAGGCAAGCGCCGAGCCTTCACGGAAGAGAGCCATGTGAAGGGAGGGGTCGTTTTTCGCGGCAGCGCGAAAGTCGGCGGTTGCGGCCTGCAGCTGCTCGGGCTTTGGCCGACCCTGGTTGGCGTAGAGGAGGGTGCTGCCGCGGAGATATTCCGCCACGGCTTTGACCTGGGGCGAGGTGGTGTGGGTCTCGAGCTCGGTGGTGGTTTGGAGGGTACCTTTGGTGTCGCCGGAGCGGTACTCGAGCTCGGCGATGCGGAGCAGGCAGTCCTCGCAGGCGCCGCCGGCAATCTTGTTGGCTTTCTTCCAGTGGTCGATGCGGAAGGTGGTGAGGTCGCGGGGCTCCTTTGCGGCGGCGACTTCCTTCTGGAACTTCGGGTTGGCGGTGTAGGCGGCGGGGGTCTCGGCGTGGAGGGCGATGGCGAGGGTTAGGGCAAGGCAGGCAGCAGGCAGGCGCATGAGAGATCCTCTCGAGTGAGACAGAGGGTCAGGGTGCCTGCTTTTGCGGTTTCGGGGCAAGCGCTAAATGGTCACCAGGTGGTGACGTGTGGGTTTCCGGACTCCAAGCTGAGTTCAGGTGCGGTTTGGCTTTGCCTTCCGGCGGACCCACATCTCATAGGCGAGATGTGGGGCACCCGGCACTCCGGCTGGGGGTTGGTTCAGCGGCCGGCGGCGAGGGCGCGGTGGCCGATGTCGCGGCGGATTTGCATGCCCTCGAAGCGGATGTGAGCGAGGGTGGCGTAGCAGCGGTCGAGGGCGGCGGTGAGGGTGGGCGCGGCGGCGGCGACGGCGAGGACGCGGCCGCCGGCGGTGACGATCTCGTCGGGCTGGGAGTGCTGAGCGGGGCGAAGGGCGGTGCCGGCGTGGAAGACGACGACGTCTGGTGAGCTAAAGGCTGGGGAGTTCAGCGCTGGGGAGTTCAGGTGGGGGACCTGGTCGAGGCCGTGGATGGGGAGGCCGGTGGGGTATTGGCCGGGGTAGCCGGGGCTGGCCGCGATGACGACGGCGGCGGCGTCGGGTTTGAGGCGGATGCGGATCTGGTCGGCGGTGCCGTCGACGGCGGCGTCGAAGAGGTCGAGGAGATCGGTCTCGAGCCGGAGGAGGATGCACTCGGTCTCGGGGTCGCCCCAGCGGGTGTTGAACTCGAGGACCATGGGCGAAACGGTGCCATCGGGTTGAGGGACGAGCATCATGCCGCAGAAGAGGATGCCGCGGAAGGGGTCGCCTTCGGCGCGCATGCCGTCGACGACTTTCTGGGCGACGTTGGTGGTGAGCCAGTCGCGCATGAGTGGGGAAAGGAGTTCGTCGGTCGAGTAGGCGCCCATGCCGCCGGTGTTGGGGCCGGTGTCGCCCTCGCCGAGGCGTTTGTGATCCTGCGCGGCGGCGATGGGGACGGCGGTGGCGCCATCGCAGAGGGCGAAGAAGCTGAGCTCCTCGCCGGGAAGGAACTCCTCGAGGACGATCTCGGTCTGGGCGGCACCGAGGAGCGTGCCGGAGAAGATCTCGCCGGCGGCGTGAAGCGCCTCGCGGTGGGTGTTGGCGATGACGACGCCCTTGCCGGCGGCGAGACCGTCGGCCTTGACCACGACGGGGACGCTGAAGCCGGGGAGCGCGGCCTCCACCTGCTCGATGGTGGTGCAGAACGCGGAGCGGGCGGTGGGGATGGCGTGGACGCGCATGAAGTCCTTGGCGAAGACCTTGCTGGATTCGAGGCGGGCGGCGGCCTGGGTGGGGCCGAAGACGCGCAGGCCGAGGGCCTGGAGAGCGTCGGCGGCGCCGAGGGCGAGCGGGACTTCGGGGCCGATGACGACGAGGTCCGGGCGATGGCGGCCGGCGAGGGCGACGAGCGTGGGGATGTCAGTGACGTCGAGCGGCTCGATGGCGGCGAGGGCGCGGATACCGGCGTTGCCGGGGGCGCAGACGATCTCGGAGACGCGGGGCGAGCGGCTGAGCCCCCACACCAGCGCGTGCTCGCGTCCACCGCCGCCGATCACCAGAACCTTCACTGCGCTGCTGTCCTCCGAGGGATGTCTTGACGCGCGGATGGCCGACGCGTGCACGTCGTCTTCGAGGCTAGCATCGGTGGCTCGCATTCGGGAGATACGGGAAAACGAGCGCTCAGGCTGGGACGCGAGCGCTCAGGCTGGAGGCGCGACGGGCTGCTGCAGCGACGTCGGGATGGAGGCGGCGGCGGAGACAAGACCGGGTGGGGCGCGGAACGGCGGCGCGACGGCTTGTAGCGGCGCACGATGCCTCGCTGGCCGCAACGGAGCCTCTGCAAGCGGGGGCGCGGCGATCGGCGATCGAGGTGCTGGGGGTTTCTCGGGCGATGGTGGCGACGCCGGCGATGGCGTGAGGGTCAGGAGCCCCGCGAGGGAAGACCTGCCTTTAGGACGAAAGCCGGATCGCAGCCCGAAGTAACGGCAGGTTTCTCCACTGCGAACGCACGATGAAGCTGTACGTTCTCCGGTCGAAATGACAGAACGGGAAGGTCGCGCGCGTGCTCCGGGCAGATAGGGCGCGTGCGCTCCGGGCAGAGAGGCCGGCCCGCTCCGGATAGATGGGGCTCCGGTAGTCTGGCCCTGTGAGCATTTTTGCGTTTATCAGCATTATTGTGACGTTGGCGGCGGTGTTCAGCCTGCTCAGCGTGCGTTTTTTACGGTTGCCGGCGTCGGTGGGGACCATGGCCCTTGCGTCGGTGTCGGCGATGGGAGTGGTGATCGCGGGGCAGCGGATGCCGGGGATGCACGCCTTTGCCGTGCGCCTCTTCAACGAGCTGAACTTTCATGATCTGGTGCTGCACGGGATGTTGGCGTTTCTGCTGTTTGCGGGCGCGCTGCACCTGGATCTCGATGAGCTGCGCCGGCAGAAGCTGCCGATCCTGGTGCTCTCGATGCTGGGCACGGTGCTGTCGGCGGCGCTGACGGGCGGTCTGCTGTGGGGGATTTTGGCGGTCGCGCACCTGCCGCTCTCGCTGGCGCAATGCTTTCTGTTTGGCGCGCTGATCTCGCCGACCGACCCGATCGCCGTGCTCGACATGCTGCGGCGGGTGGGGGCGCCGCCGTTTCTGCACGCGCTGCTGGGGAGCGAGTCTTTGTTCAACGACGGCGTGGGCGCGGTGCTGTTTTTCACGCTGCTGGACTGGAAGGGTGTGCCGGCAGGCGGCAGCTTCGGGCAGACGGTGCTGCATGCCGTGCGGACGTATTTTGTGGTGCAGGCCTGTGGCGGGCTGCTGCTGGGCGTGGCGCTGGGGTATCTCACCTATTGGCTGCTGCGCGTGATCGACAGCCCGACGGTGGAGATCCTGCTGACGCTGTCGCTGGCGATGGGCGGGTATGCGCTGGCGGATGCGCTGCACGTGTCGGCCCCGCTCGAGGTGGTGGCGGCGGGGCTGGTGGCGAACAGCCATGGGCGGCTGCGGGCGATGAGTGAGCGCACGCTCGAGGAGCTGGACGCGTTCTGGGCGCTGCTGGACGAGATGCTGAACGTGATTCTGTTTTTGCTGCTGGGCTTTGCGCTGGTGCTGGTGCCGCTTTCCGGCCGTCTGCTGGTGTCGGGTCTGCTGGCGATTCCGACGGTGCTGCTGGGGCGCGGCTTGTCGGTGCTGCTGCTGGGCACGGTGCCGGGGCGGAACCGATCGGTTCCCTTCCGATCGCAATGGCTGGTGCTGACCTGGGGTGGGCTGCGCGGCGCGCTGTCGGTCGCGCTGGTGCTGGCGCTGATTGGGCGACCGGGGGCGGAGCGCCTGCTGGCGGTGACCTATGTGGTGGTCAGCTTTGCCGTGATCGCGCAGGGGCTGACGATGATTCCACTACTGCGCCGGTTGGGCCTGGAGGCGCCCGCCGCGACGCGCGCGATCGAGGGCTGAGCCGAAGCAGCCTATACACTGCTTGTATGTCGGAGAGCGCCAGGATGGGTCCGTCCTCTGCGCTTCGCGGCGGCGCGGAACTTCGCGCGACGGTTGCCTCGCCCGACCCGCCTGCCGCCGCGGCCAGACCGCAGCGCGGCAGCGGACCGAACAAGCGGCTGTGGAGCTTTCTCGGGCCCGCCTTTGTCGCCTCGGTGGCGTACATCGATCCAGGTAACTTTGCCACCAACATCCTGGGCGGATCGCAGTTCGGCTATCGCCTGCTGTGGGTGCTGCTGTGGTCGAACGCCATGGCGATCCTGGTGCAGTATCTGTCGGCGAAGCTTGGGATTGTGACCGGGCGCACGCTGCCGCAGAGCTGTCGCGACCACTTCCGGCGGCCGACGGTGTATGCGCTGTGGGTGGCGGCGGAGATCTCGGCGATCGCGACCGACCTGGCGGAGTTTCTGGGCGCGGCGCTGGGGCTCGATCTGCTGGTGGGACCGGCGCTGCAGGCGCGCGGAATCTCGCCGACGGAGTCGCTGCTGCTGGCGGCGCTGGTGGCGACGGTCGGCGTCTTCGGCATCCTGGCGCTCGATTTGGCGGGTCATCAGTGGCTGGAGCGCGGGATCATGGTCTTTGTGGGCGTGATCGGGCTCTGCTATGGCTTTGAGGTGTTGCTGGTGCATCCGGATTGGAGGGCGGCGACGGTGGCCTCGCTGGTGCCGACGCTCGATCCACACGCCGTGCGGGGGTCGCTGTATGCGGCGGTTTCGATGCTGGGCGCGACGGTGATGCCGCATGTGGTGTATCTGCACTCCGCGCTGGTGCAGCCGCGGTTGGCGGAGATGGCGACAGCCCCGGAGTTGCCCACGTCCGGGATGCGTCGGCGCTATCTGCGCTATGAGTTGGTGGATGTGTTTGTGGCGATGAATGGGGCGTGGCTGATCAACTCCGCGATGATCGTGATGGCGGCGGTTGCGCTGGCGCACACGGGGCTGGAGGCGCCCTCGATCCAGGACGCGTACCACACGCTGGGGCCGCTGCTTGGGCGCGCGGCTGCGGTGGTGTTCGCAGTGGCGCTGCTCTGCTCCGGCCTGTCGTCGTCGACGGTGGGCGTGCTGGCCGGGCAGGTCATTATCGAGGGGTTTCTGGCGATCCGGTTCCCCATCTTTCTCCGGCGCCTGATCACCATTGTGCCGGCGATTGTGGTGATCGCGATCGGGCTCGATCCGCTGCGCATTCTGGTGCTGTCGCAGGTGGTGCTGAGCTTTACGTTGCCGGCGGCGCTGATTCCGCTGCTGCTGCTGACCAGCCGTAAGACGGTGATGGGCGAGTTCCGCAGCGCGCCACGAACACGTGTGGCGGGATGGGCGGTGGTCGGCATCATCCTGTTGCTGAACGTGGTGCTGTTGGGCCAGATCGCCTTTGCGTGAGGGCGCCATGAAGCCACAGGTAGAGCAAGCTGGGGTAGGGGACAGAGACCATCGGCAACGGGTGAGCTGTTCCGCTCACCCCATTGCCGCTGTGCGTTGCGACCGCTGGAACGAGGGCAGGTTTAGTGGTGGCCGTGTTCGCCGCCGCTCCCGCCGCTCCCGCCGGAGCGAGGTGGTGGCGCTTCGGCGCGTGGGGCTGGAGCGGAGCGCTGAGGCGGCGCCTGAACGTGCTGCGGCGCGGGGGCTTCGTAGTGTTGGACCGGCGCGGGGCGGGGCTGCTGCGGCGCGGGGCGCGGGGCGAGCGCGGCCTGGCGGCCCTCCTGCGCCGCCCGCTGCTGCTCCATGTGCGAGCGCTCCACCTCTTGGGGGTTGCTCATTGCGCCATACGGGAGATGGGGCTCCGTTGTAGGCGCAGCGGCCTGGGGCTGCACGTGGGACGCCACCTGAGGGGTTACCTGGCGTGGCGCCGGCGCGGGGCGCGATGGAGTCTCGACCGGCTGCCGCTGCTCAACCTGCGTCTGTCGCTGCGTTTCGAGCTGCTGTTGTCGTTGCTGCTGCTCATTGCTCTGGGCGGTGCGGAGCTGCGACTGCGTGGCGAGCTGAGCGGTGCGTTGCTGGGCGGCAAGCTGGGCGTTGTGTTGCAGCTCGGCCGCCTGCGCGGTTCGAAGCTGCTGCTGCTGCGCGGCTAGCTGAGCGGTGCGTTGCTGGGCGGCAAGCTGGGCGTTGTGTTGCAGCAAGGCGTTGTTCTGCTGCTGGATCTGTGCGCTGCGCTGCTGGGCGAGGCCGGCCGCACGCTCCTGATTTGCCGCCGCGAGCTGCTGCTGTTGCTGGAGCTGAAGATTGTGCTGCTGCGCCTGCTGGAGCTGGAGGTTGTGCTGCTGCGCCTGCTGGGCGGCGGCGGATTGCTGCTGCTGCGGGTTCGCCTGTGCCAGCCGTTGCTGGTCACCCGCGGCCGTGCGAAGCTGGTTTTGCGGCTGGCCGAGCTGCCCCGCGCGGAGCTGGTTTTGCGGCTGATTGTTCTGCGCGGCGCGGAGCTGGCTTTGCGGCTGGGTGAGCTGCGCGGCGTGCTGCGGGCTGCCGGCGGCGAAACCTCCTGCGGCGACCCCTTGCGCGGGCGAGATGCCGGGGATCCGCACCGGCTGCTGAATCACGGGCGGTGGGGCGATCCGCACCGCCGGAATGGGACGGGTGACGGCGGCGAGCTGCGGCCGTCCGGCGTTCTGGCTGAAGAACTGGGCCCGACTGGTCGCGGCCTCCCGCTGGTTGGCGATCTGGGCCGGCATGGCGGCGTGCCGCTGGTTGGCAAAGGCGGCCAGTTCGGCTGGCGCCGGGCGCGCCTGGATGCCGCCGGGGCCGCCGTTGTAGCTGGCGCGGCGATCGATCGTGACGTTGTTCACGTAGTTGTTGGTGACCGAGTTGTTGATGCGGATGTTGTTGACGATCACCGTGCGGTTGTAGACGTTGTGGACGTTGATGACGTTCACGTTGGTGACGGCGCGGTTGTAGGCGAAATTGTTTCCCTGCCAGTAGCCGCCGTGGTAGCCGGTGCCGTAGTAACCGAAGCCGTAGGGCACGCCGCCGTAGAAGCCGACGTATCGTCCCCAATAGCCGTGGTGATAGCAGTAACGGCCGCCATACGGCCCCCACCAGCCGGGGGTCCAGAGCGCGCCGACGTAGGGCGCGGCGACCCAGGCGCCCGGCACCCAGTAGTACCCGGCCGGCGCGTAGGCCCAGTAACCCGGAGTCCAAAGATAGTTGTCCGCGGGCGCCGGTGGCTGCTGATAGACCGGGAGAGGTGGCGGCGGCTGCTCGGCCTGCTGCGAGGAGTCGACGTCGCTGTAGATGGCGTTGTTTAGCTGCTGTGCATCATCGCCTTGGTAGCTCTGGTTCGGGTCTTGGCTGTACCCCTGGTTGGGGTCCTGACTATACCCCTGGTTCGGGTCCTGGGCATAGCCTTGGTTCGCACCGGGCTGGGCGTAGGCGGAGTCGTCGGGCTCGCGACGCTCGATCGGCGCGGGCGCCTGCTGGCCGGCGCCGTAGGTCTGCGCGGCCTGCTGGCTCTCGTTGGTGGCGCCCTGTGGCGCGGCGGGGTAGGCGCTTGCCTGTGGAGCGGCGGGGTAGGACCGGCCGGCAGCGGCCTTGCCGTAGCCGGGGGCGGGGTCCGGGGCGGTGGTGTAGATGGGCTGGGCCGAGACGCCGGCCCCGGTGGCGGCGGCTTCGCCGTCACTTCCCTCAACCGGCGCCATGTTGGCGTTGGCCGGGTCCGTGCCCGCGTCGTTGATCGCCGTCGTGGGCGCCTGCGCGCGGCAGCCGCTGAGACCCGCGGCACCGTAGCCAAGGATGGCCGCGAATCCGGCGGCCGCCCAGAAGGGTCGCACGGCCGAGCGGTAGCTTGCCTGATCGTGCCCACGCGTCGCCGATCGCTCGGTCGCGGTCCGTTTCATCTCTGTCCCAAGGTCTTTCATCGATCACTCCTCTTTGGGTCTGCCTGCGGTCCGACGAGGCGGACATGGCCACTGGCGACCCGTGCAACAGGTTGAACCCGGATTCCTTCCGTTAGCTTCGATGCCCCGGCCCGGTTTGAGAGTAGCGCACCACTTCGCCGGTTCGCCCGTTCGTAACCTCCATCGAACCGTCCGGGGCGGCGTCCACCTCGAGCCAGCTCCCGTCCTCGCCGGCGCGGTTGGCCATGCGCTCCTGCACGGTATTGAGCTCGGGCCCGACGCCCTCCGCGGCGTGGAGCTGCCAGAGCGCGCCGACGCCGTTGGCCGGTTCCTCGAGGGTGCGCAGCGTATCGGGCTCGCCGCCCTTGTGCGCGCCGTTGTCCATGATGGCGACGCGCGGGCGGATCGCCGCGACGAGCGCCGGACTGTTGCTGCGCGCTGTGCCGTGGTGGCTGACGATGAACAGGTCCACGCGGCCGAGCTTGTCGACCGGGCAGACCAGCGCCCGCTCCACGGCCCAGGTCAGGTCGCCGAGGTCGAGCACACGCAGCTGCCCGAAGGTGATCATGAGGCCGACCGAGCGATCGTTTTCGCTGCCTTCGAGCGCTTTTTCCGGGCTGCGGCCGCAGGCCGGGTTATCGCCGCCGGCATCCCCGCCGTCGAGCGGCGCTTCGATCACACCTCCGTTCGCGCTCACCACCTCGGCCCGTATTCCCTGTATCGGCAGAAGATCGCCGGTCTTTACTGTCTGGCGCGGAATCTTTCTGGCCAGCAGAGCCTTGCGGTAGGCGGCGTAGGCCGCGGCTGTCTCGGGGACGCCGGCCTCGGTGTTCGCTCCGTGATCCAAGACGCGCTTGACGGGGAGGCGCGTGAGCAGCGCCGGCAGGCCGCCCGCGTGATCGACATGGTAGTGGGTGAGGAGCACGGCGTCGATCTGCCGCAGGCCCGCGCGGTGGGCGAGCGCGGCGATGCGATCGGCATCGCGGCCGCCGTTGCCGGGCCAGCCGGTGTCCACCAACAGGCTGCGGCCGGCGGGGGTGACGATCAGCGTTGCCTGGCCGCCCTCGACATCGGCGAACAGCAGACGCAAACGGCCGGCGGTGTGGGCCGCAGGCACGGACGCACCGCCGCCGGCATCTTCCTTTGCGGCGCCGATCGGCTCGGGCGCTGCCTCAGCGCGGCTTCGACCGGCCTGCGGGCTCGCGGCGATGCTCGCGGCGCACAGCGCTACCGAAGCTAGACCGTTCCAGGTTTTCATCGAGACTTCCTCTTTCTTGCCGCGGGCGCACTTCCTTGCCGCGGGCGCTCTCCCTTGCTGCAGGCGCGCTTTCTTGTCGCAGGCGCTCTCCCTTGCCGCGGGCGCGTTTCATGCCCGGCGGCGGCGACGACCGCAGATCGGCGCACGCGGCTCAGCTACTCTAGATCATTGCGAGGGTGGGCTGCTTAGTCTCGGCGCCCGCCACGCCGAGGTCCCGTCCGCGTGAGCCATCTCCGCCGCACCGTGCTTTCCACGGTCGTTGTGTCTGTCGTTGTCGGCCTGGCAGGGGGGCGCGCGCCGGCGCAGCAGCCCGGCCGTGTGCTGACCGACGCGGACTACCGCCTGGCCGAGAGCCGGCTGTCTTACAAGACGGACCCGCTGATCGCGCACACGGTGGCCCGGCCGGAGTTCCTGCCGGGCAATCGCGTGTGGTACCGCGATGCCTCCCCGACCGGCGATGGAACGCAGGTGCGCGCGACCTACGTTCTGGTTGATCCGGCGACCAAGACGGTTTCGCCGGCATTTGACCATGCGGCGGTGGCCCGCGCCATTGCCGCGGCAAACCCAGGCAAGCCCGCACCCGTGGCCAGCGATCTGCATCTGGACGATCTCCAGATGCTTGACCAGGACAGCTCAGGCCACCCGCGCGCGCTCACCTTTACGAGCGATGGCCAGCGGCTGCGCTGCGGGTTGACCGGCGGCGCGTCCTGTGCGGTGAACACGGCGATCGAGACCGGTCCACAGGCGGAGCCGCCCTCGGTCGTGTCGCCCGACGGCACGCACGCGGCCTTCATTCGCGACTGGAATCTTTGGCTGCGCGAGGTAAAGACCGGCGCGGAGCGGCAGTTGACCAGGGATGGTGTGCCGGACTTCGGCTATGCGACCGACAACGCGGGTTGGACGCACTCGGACAAGGCGATCCTGGTCTGGTCGCCCGACTCCAAGCGGATTGCGACCTTCCAGCAGGACCAGCGCAAGACCGGCATGATGTACATGGTGCCGGTCACCGTTGGCCACCCCGTGCTCGAAGCCTGGCGCTATCCGCTGGTCGGCGACAAGGATGTAACGATGATCGAGCGGGTGGTGATCGACGTGCCGTCGGGCAGGGTGGTGCGGTTCAAGATGCCGCCCGATCAACACCGTTCGTCGATCTGCGACGACGTGAGCTGCTCGGGTGGATGGGACGATGTGGAGTGGGCGCCGGACGCGAGGACGATCGCGTTTGTGTCGACCTCGCGCGATCACAGGGACGAGTGGCTGGGCGTGGCCGACGCGGCGACGGGCGACGTGCGGACGGTCTTTCACGAGAGCGCGCCGAAGTTCTTCGAGTCGGGCGACGAGCGCGTGAACTGGCACTACCTGCCGGAGTCGAATGAGTTTCTGTGGTTTTCGGAGCGCTCCGGCTGGGGGCAGATATACCTGTACGACCTGAAGACGGGCGCGCTCAAGAATCAGATCACCACGGGCGACGGCAACGTGACGCAGGTGCTCTCGGTGGATCGGAAGGCGCGGCGGCTGGTGTATCTCGCGGTCGGCAAGGACCCGGCGGAGGATCCGTACTTTGAGAATCTTTACACGATCGACTTTTCCGGCGCGAATGGAAGGCGGTTGACGCCAGCGGATGCGGATCACTCGGTGACGATCTCGGGTGACGGCTCGATGTTTGTCGATATCGCGAGCACGCCCACGACACCGCAGGTCACGACGCTGCGCGAGATGCAGAGGGGCGCGGAGGTGATGCCTATCGCGCAGCAGGATCTTTCGGCGTTGGTGGCGAGCGGGTGGAAGCCGCTGACGACCTTTACCGTGCAGGCGCGCGACGGCAAGACGACCCTCTACGGTTACATGTTCAAGCCTACGAACTTCGACGCCGGCAAGCGCTACCCCTTAGTCGACTATATCTACCCCGGGCCGCAGATCGGTTCGTGCGGCCATCGCGGATTTTCATCGGCGCACGGTGACGACCAGGCTGTGGCGGAGCTCGGCTTTGTTGTCGTCTGCATCGACGGCATCGGCACGCCGTCTCGCTCCAAGGCGTTTCATGAGGGCGTTTATGCCGCGGATCCGTCGGACAATACCTTGCCCGACCAGGTGGCCGGCATCAAGCAGCTGGCGGCGAAGTTTCCGTTCCTCGATGTGGATCGTGTCGGGATTTGGGGTCACTCGGGCGGCGGGGATGCGACGGCTGCGGCGATGCTCCATTATCCGGATCTCTTCAAGGTCGGTATCGCGGAGTCAGGCAACCATGACCAGCGCGAGTACGAGGACGACTGGGCGGAGAAGTGGGCGGGCGTGGAGGTGCGGGACGCGAACGGCGCGTCCAACTACGACGCGCAGGCGAACCAGAACTTCGCGAAGAACTTGAAGGGCCATCTGCTGCTGGCGCACGGCACCATGGACGACAACGTGCCGATGAATAACACGCTCCTGCTGGTTGACGCGCTGATCAAGGCGAATAAGGACTTTGATCTGTTGCTAATCCCAAACGCGCATCACAGCTATGGCGAGGCAAGCCAGTACATGATGCGGCGGCGGTGGGATTACTTTGTGCGATACCTTGGCAGCGACACCCCTCCGCACGAGTACCTTATGACACCGTGGGCCGAGGTGCTGAAGGCTCTTGCGGAGTAACAGTTTTATTGGGGCTGTGGCGGTCACCGCAATGTTCTGGAGTTAGTGTTTGCCCATGGTTGGGCCCTCCGTATTGATCATGCGGGGGATTCGATCGTCGACGCTTGGAAGCGGCTGGCGCAAGGTGTTATGCGTGCCTTTCTGATACCAGTAGGCCACTGAGTAATAGTTATCCGACCGGTGATTCGCATGACCGTGCTCCAGGGTCATTTTGAAGTATTTCGTAAACGGCACAGGAGAGTCGGTGTGGAAGCGGTAGACCATCCAGTGTGCTCCGCGGTCATCTCCGCCGTTGACCGGGTTGCCATAGCGTTGATAGGCGAAGGTCGGATGCGCGGAGCCGAAGGGATTGATGGCGCAGTTGCCATAACACCAGGCGCCGAGGAAGTAGTCCTCCGCGCCCGTGCCGACGATCGCCGGGGTGGTTCTGTCGTCGACGAACATCATGTCGTCGCCCTCGCCCCACCAGTCTCCTTGATTTTGCAGGATGCTTAGCGTCATTCCGACATAATGGCCGGCGCTTTCGGTCTCAAACGCGACGTAATTATTCTTGGCGTCTTTGTTAATTGCGTTGTAGACGGAAACGTCGCTGTTGAGCTTCCAGTCGCTCGTGGTGCCGGGCGTCGGCTGCGCTTGCCTGTACTCGGCAAAGAAGTAGAGCAGGTCCTTGGGCAGGCTGGTGTGTTTTTGCCAGTCAATGTTGAAGTAAAAGGCGCGCGTCGGCATGCTGCCTTCGTTGGTGATCGTAAGGCGAGCCGACTTCCGGAAGGGCATGGGGAAGAATTCATTTAGTGCCTTCTGCGAGCCTACGGAGACCGGACCGGACTCGTACAAGAAGTATTCGCCAAGCCCCAGGCCGAAGAAGTCGCCGATCGGAGTTTCCACAGCGGGGATGGGATCATCGTCCCAGTAGATACGAAGCACGATCCTCTTCAAGTGGTAGTACTCCGGGGAGTCGATGGTGAACCACATGTGCGTGATGATGCCGGGTCCTGCGACTTGGCCGAGCGTGCGCGTCTCGCCCGGCATGATGGGGTGCGCCCTGTCCCCGTCATCGTTGCCCCCGGTTAGATCGCTCGAGGTGATTCGCTGTTCTGTATAGGTCTTGGCGACGGCAAGATTGGAGAGATCCTGCGCGGGAAGCGGACGACCGATCAGGAGACAGGCGGAGGCGAGGATGCCAACGAGCACAGGGTATCGGCGGCGTGAGATAGGTACGAGCCAGGGCCTCTGGGGCAGTATGAAAGAGATGGAGCTGGACAAAGGTGAAAGTCCTTTGAGCATGGCAGGAGTTACCTCGACACCGTAGGTTGGGAAAGCGCTGCGAGAGAAGGAACAGAAAGGCCATTTTGCATAAGATCGTGGCCGACAACAGTCACGGCGGAGTTGCCGTTCCAACTTACCTGATAGCTTCGATCCGCTTGCAGGCCGCGGAAGCGGACGAGGAAGCTGCGTTGTTTATTCGAGGAGGCGAGATCGAAGCGGATTTGTGTGTTGTCCAGGTGAACGTCCGTCACCGTGCACTCGTCGAAGCCTACCCCATGCGCGGTGGAGAGATCGATCAGAGCATCGCCCAGCACGGGCTGGAGGAGCTCAACCGAGGTCATGGCGCTGCCGGTGCCCCAATGAAAGCCGGTCATGGCGCCGGGTTGGTCGCGGTAGCCGGTATGCGCCCAGTTTTCCCAGGGAGCGACCGCGAAGGTGGAGCGAGCGGCGGCGACCGCGCGCTCAAGATATTCGGGGACGCCGGTCGCGAGGTAATAGTCGGCCAGCAGCGTAGCGGCGTAGGCCTGACGCGCGTCGCTCCACTCGGCGTCGGTATTTTGGGTGGTGAAGCCACCGAGCAGCAGCGGCGTGAAATGGGGATTATTCCAGACCTGCTGAGTCAGCAGAAGATAGTCCAGTAACTGGGTGCCCTGGCGAAGGTACTCCTGCTTGCCGGTCAGTTTATAGAGCGCCAGCAACGCCTGGGGCGCCTGGAGCTCCGCCAAGTTATTTTGCGGAAACTGCGCGGTCCATGTGTCATAAAAGTCGTACGGCTTACGCGCGCAGGAAAGAAAGGTCTCGAAGTCGAACCAACGCTCCCGCGGAACAACCTCGCGCATGACGAAGGCCATCGCTCGCTCGGCGGCGGCGCGGTAGCGATCGTCGCCCGTGGCAGCGGCCAAGGTCGCGAGAAAGAGCGCGGAGGGCGCGGTTTCGGCGTTGAAGTCGCGGAACTCTGCCCGGGGCTCGAGCGTGGAGGCTAGATACCAGGATGGAATGACGCCGCTTGTCTGCTGCCGACTTACCAGAAAATCGCCGTAGCTTTTGACGAAGGCAAGGATCTCGGCCCTTCGTTCGGGAACCAGATCTTCGGCCCACCGCAGCATCCAGTAGGCGGTCCACGACATGGAGAAGGCGTCGTAGCTGTCCTTATAGCCGGCCCACCCGTCGCTTGGGATCCATTCCTTGCCGGGCACGATATAGATGGTCGAGAACGCGCCTTCTTTTTTGGGGGCCGCGAGCGCCAAATTCAGGACACTTTCGGCCTTGCCCTGGATCACGGTGTCGTGGGTAGCGCGACCGTGGAGATACCAGCCGTAGGCGGTACGGAGCGTTTCGAACCAGGGATTGAACCACGCATCGCTGGAGGTGTGTTCCCAATCGCCGGTGACGTTGCGATTGCTCGCAAGCGTGCCGCATACCCGCGAACCGCAGGGCCAGCCGGCATAGACGCGATCGGGATAGGTGGTCCACGCGTCTGTCCGCCAGCTATCGAAGCTGTGCAGCTCCGGGCGAACGACGTTGCGCTGCTCGTCGGCGGAGCGCAGCAGCTCCGGGTGGCCGAGCCGCTGCCAAAGGAGGCGGACGGCGCGCCGATAGCCGAGCTTCGCCGGCTGCTCCGAGAGGAGGATGGAGTAGCGATACTCGACGGTGTCTGCGATCTGCGACAGAACCGCGGCGGGGTCGCGACGGAAGTAGGAGTGGCCATGCGGCTGCGAGGGAATGGCGCCGAAGGCGATCCAGGGCGTCGGCCCGGAGGTGACGTCGAGGTCGAGCGCCCATGTCTCCACATGCCGATCGCTCAGCTCCGGAAGCAGCGCCACGAAGAGACTCTTCTGCTGCAGCATGACCGCGGGCGACTTGAAGCCGTTCGATGGGATCAGATCGTCTGCTTCGCTCTTGATGTTCTGCGACCAAACAAAATCGAGCGGGCCGGTGTGCTCGTCGACAGTTGCGTTACGCGGAGGGAGGAAGTTGTACCGGTCCTCTATCGAGTTAATCGTTGCGCCTTGTTTGACGGTCATACGCGTCGCGACCTCCAGGCGGTCGACGTCCGCGGTGGTGGTCAGGCGCTGCTCGAAGCTGCCGACGTAGCAGCTCCCTTTGACGAGGAGGCCCTGGGGGATCGGCTCGGCGGAGGTGATGCCGCAGTGTTCGAGGCCGGACGGCGTTTGGACGCGAAGGGCGGGCGCCGCGGAGAGGGTGGGAACCCAGCCCGCGGCGGTGTGGATCGAGAGGCTCTCTTCCAGGAGATCGCCCGAGGTGTTGAAGCTCACGCGATAGGCCGAGGTCGTCAGCGTTGCGGGCGGTGTGGCGTTCGCCGGCCGCACGAGGCTCGTGCCGATCACAGGGAGCAAGGCAAAGAGAGTCAGCAGCTTCATGGTGTTGAGGTTCCCTGGTTGGGGGTTGCGGGCGGCGAGCCGGCCGTCGACTTCGGCGCTAGGAGATTGGAGGAGCCCTGGTAGAAGTTCCAGGGTTCAGACCGCGTGAGGCCGAAGATAAAGGTCTGCCCCGGGACGTATCGCTCGCGCAGCTCGAAGTTCTCAAACGCGATGCCGCCGAGCACAGGCGCGATGGACGCCCAGTAGACGCGACGGGCGTTCACGTGAACGCGCAGATCCGGCTGGACATCGTAGCCCGGAACGCGCCAGTACTGCGTGTACTTCGGCAAGGGATAGACCCAGTGCGCGGCGGCGTTGCCGGGGCTGTCGGCCGGCGAGGCTTCATCCGAGGTGCAGAAGACGATGGCGTCGCCGTCGTCGGTGCGCAGGAGCTCGGGCAAAGGATAGCTCGTCGTCTCGGCAAAGGCCGGACCGTCGAAGTTGGCGAAGAGCTCCTTGCTTTTGATGACCCTGCCGTTGAGCCAAAGCTGGCGAAGCCGCTCGAAGTTCCCCATGGTGGCGGTCGTCGTCAGCTCTTCGATCGGCGGGCTGTCGGCTTCGGCTTGGGGGGTGAGCCGAAGCTCGCTGGGATGATCGCTGTCGATGGAGGCGATGACGTAGACGTGCGCTCCATTGGCCGAAAATCGCTCGACGTCGATGCGCACGGACAGCCGCTCGACGGTGGCTTTTCCCACATGCAGGGTCTCGAGCCGACCGCTCGTGCTCGATGGGGAGTTCGCGCCGGCGCCGGCATCTTCCACGTGGACCCACATGCGCTTGCCATGTTCGCCGGGATCGAGCTCACTCATCTCGAGCTCACTGAAGGCCATGCGATCGAAGCGTCGACCGGGGCCGGCGACGACCGGCTCGACGGCGATGAAGTTGAGCAGCTGCGGCTCCGTGCCGCCGGGGGCGTAGACGCCGATGCGGATGAGCCCGCGCGGTCCCTTGAGGCCACCCTTTGAGATGAGACCGAAGACGATGCCGTCACGACGGCCCCAGAGGAGCGGATCCGCAGGGGTGCAGGGACGGACCCACGGCGTCTGTTGACCCCAGCTCGTCCAGGGGATTAGATCTGCCGCAAGCAGAGCGGACACGAGCACGAGCCAGCGGCACGATCTCCGGGTCCATCGTTGTTGGCCCAGCCTCGCTTGGCCCAGCCTGATCATCGTTCCTGCCTTGCCGGCACGCTCGACGCGCCCTGTGAATCGTTTAATTAACTTCTCGTGCCTTGCCGAGGGTCTTGCTCATCCTCGGTCCATTTGCCTGCCACATACCAGGCCGGGCGATGGGCTACGGACTCTTTCGCAGAAAGTGCCACTCGTCAGAGCCTTATACCTTAACGGAGTCTGCTTACGATAGTGGACGCAAAAAAAAGGAGCAACGGCCTCGATAAGTCGAACCTTCGCCCACTCTCTCCCCGTCAACTACTTCTTCCGTGCGGTGAGCGTAGATTCGCGGAGTACAAGCTTCGGAGCCACACGTACCGTGGACCAGCTGCCGCTCAGCTTGCCTTCAATCCGGTCCATCAAGATGGATACCGCTCGCGCGCCCATATCGTAGCTGGGTTGCACCACGGAGGTGACATGCGGGTGAAACCCGTGTTCCAGCGAGATGTCGTCGAAGGTAGCAAGGGCAACATCACCGGGGCAGGCGACCTGCAGTTCTTCGAAGGCCTGCAGCACACCTTGTGCCATCAGCCCGTTGCAGACGAAGATCGCGGTGGGACGTGACTTGTTTTTGAGTACCTGCTCTGCTCGACGGCGGCCCGATTCGAGTCGGAAATCGCCTTCCAGCACCAGCTTAGGATCTATCTCGATGCCAGCGTCTTCGAGGGCGAGTTTATAGCCTTGTAGGCGTTCTAAGCCGGTCTGCAAGCGCAATGCGCCTGTAATAATCGCGATCCGACGATGTCCTTGCTTGATCAGGTGCCGCACGCACTCGCGCGCGCCACCGATGTTATCGAGCAGCACCGCGTCGGTGGGCACTTCGGGGACCGCGCGATCCAGGCAGACGACGGAGACTCCAGCCTCGACCACACCGGCGATATGGCTTGTGTCCTGCCCCACCAGACTCTGCGCCGTGGCAAGCAGGATACCGTCAACGCGGTACGAGCGAAGCGCAGCGAGAATGCGGCGTTCGCGGCCTGGTTGTTCATCCGTATTCGCCGTGAGCAGGAAGTAGCCGCGGTCAAACGCCGCATCTTCCGCCCCGCGAATGATCTCCGGAAAGAATGGGTTCGTGATGTCCGGCAGCACCATGGCAAGCATGCGCGTCTGCTTTACCTTGAGGCTGCGCGCGATCTGGTTGGGCGAGTAGTTCAGCTCATGGATGGCTTGATGGACGCGCTCGGTTCGCTCTTTACTGACCCGGCGCGTTGCCCGGATGACGTTGGACACTGTCGCCGTTGAGACTCCGGCCCGTTTCGCTACCTCAATAATCGTCGACATGTGTCAACAAGTGTATGGGAAGTGACTCGATTTCTTGAGTGAGATGACGATATTCAGCTTCAACTATACCTAGGACGCGGACGTTGCCTGACCCAGGCGCGATCAGCGCAGTTAGCGAACAAAGGTTGATCGCTGTTTCTACCGAGCGAGATCAACCCCCTACTTTGGATGACCGGCAGCGTGGACTATCGCTGCCGGTCGCGGCTAGAAGTCGACCCGAGCCGCGGCCTGGAGCTGACGGGCGGCCCCGGCAACGGTGCTCATGCCGAAGTTTGGATCGCCATTGATGTTTGCATCGGGGTTGAGGAAGTTCGGATGATTGAAGATGTTGAACCCCTCAAACCGCAGCTCCAAGATTGTGTGCTCGCGCAGATGAATGTTTTTGAAGACCGACGCACTCATGTCTACGGTGCGTGGTCCATACATGGAGTTACGACTTACATTTCCGTAGGTGCCGAAGTCCGGCGCGCTGAACGCTGCAAGATTCAACTCCGGGCCGAAGGGCGGATTCAACGGATGCGTGTGTGGATCCACCCCGGGAACCAGATTCGGGCGACCTGTGCCGTCGCCGGTTCCGCCGCTGTTGCACCCGCACACAACGGTATAGGGCGATCCGCTGCTTGCGCTGATGATGCCATTCAGCTGCCAGCCGCCGCCGATCCAGTGCGGGATATTTCCAAGCGCAGGGACCCGGTACGCGAAGTCCGACTCGATGTAGTGGCGCACGTCGTAGTCCGCCGGGCCGTACTCCGCAAATAGATTGTTCTGATTCTGAAACTGGCTGGATCCGAAGGTGGAACCGCCATAGTCCATCGCGCGAGAGTAGGCATAGTTGACGTTGAGCGTCAGGCCTTTTGCCGGTTGCTGCTTGAATTTGAGCTGGATTCCGTGATAGTTGGCGCCGCAGCACGGTTCATACACGTTAATTGTGCCGAAGTCCGGGTTAGGACGATTGCCGTTCAGGTCGAGTTGGTTCAGATCAAATGCCGGGCTGAGATCGTTAGTCTGGTTTCCCACATAAGCAACCTCGAGAGAGGTCTTGGTGCCGAACTGCTGCTGCACCGCCAGATTCCATTGATACGCATGGCTATTTTTCCAGCGGTCTTTCGGCAGGCCGTATACGTTTTCCGGGATACCCGGAAGCGTTGTCGGGAATGGAAAGCCGGTGAGGGTTGGGTCCTGAAAGTCGAACAGAATCCTGTTGCTGCCGGCGTAGTTATCCACCAACTCCTGCGCCTGGGCTACGTTGATGTCGTTATAGAAGACGCCAAAGCCTCCGCGAAAGACGGTCTTACCGCCTTCTAGGGGGCGAAAGGCGAAGCCCACACGAGGAGCAAACTCGGTCTTGGGCATCTTGGTCACAGGCGTTCCCGCCGGATCGAGCGCCCCAGTCGTGGGATCGTAGTTCTCCAAGCGGTTATGCGCCTCTCCCGGCGCCGTGTCGAAGGTGTAGCGCAGGCCGAGATTCAAGGTCAGCTTCGGCGTGAGCTGTAGGTCATCCTGCACAAATGCATTGGAGTAGAGGAGCCGGATACCGGTCGTGGGGTATCCCAGAGTTCCGATGAAGAATGGATTATTTGCGGCGAACTGGTCGAGCGTGTTGAATAACATGTCCTGCTGAAAGTTAAGGATCTTGTTCTGCTGATTGCGAACGAACTGCACGCCGAATTTTAATTGATTTTTTCCCTTTACCACGGAGAGCGTATCGAGATAGGTGAACGACGTGTTGCCGACGCGAATGTCGAACAGAGCCGGACCGATGCCCGTGCCGCCGCTGCCGATGGAAAAGACAACCGGTTCTTCGCGGACGGCCTGCTGGTCGGCGGACCCATCGATATAGCGAACGCGGTTGAGGGCGAAGCTCGCCTCGTTGTAGACGTTCGGGGTAAAGACCTTGGTGTAGGCTACGCGGGAGGTTTGCAGGAAGCCATCCACATCGCGCCGCTGCCCCTGCGCGACACCGAAGTAGTCGAGAGTCGTCGATTGATTTCCGTTCCACCGCGCGCTGATCTTGTCGTTCTTGGTAATTTGGTAGTCCACCTTGACGGAACCGGAGTTCTCGTTCAGCCGATTGCTGGTGGTTTGGTTGAAGAACCCAAGTCGCGGCTCCGAAGGGGTCACTCCAGCATTCGGCAATGGAAGCTGCGCCGCAATCGGCTGCAGCGCGGCCGGCAAGGTGGCGCGAAAGGCCGTCGTCGGCACCAGCACATCGTAGAAGGTGACGCCGCTCAGCTGACGAATGCCCTCATAGTTGCCGAAGAAGAACAACTTGTCGTGCTTGATCGGGCCACCCAGCGAACCGCCAAACTGATTCAGCCGATCCTCCGGCTTGATGAGCGGCGCAACGTCGAAGTAGTTCCTGGCATCGGCCACCTCGTTGCGGAGGTATTCAAAGGCGCTTCCGTGGAAGCTGTTTGTGCCGGATTTGGTGACGATATTGAAGATCGCTCCATTGGATTGACCGTATTCGGCGGAGAAGTTGCTTGTCTGGACCTGCACCTCCTCGACGGCATCGAGACTGGTGCGCGTAAGCCGCTGGTCAGAGTTATAGGCCGCGCCGGCGAAGCCCGAATCGATCTGGCTGGCGTCGGTTCCATCGACGGTGAAGGCAATGGACGACTGAAAGTAGTTGGTGTTGGCGCCGTTCAAACTGGGCAACAACCCCAGAGTTTCCGTCACATCCCGGCCATTCAGCGGCAGGTCGTGCACCTGCGTCTCGGAGATCACATCGCCCACCTCGGAGGAGGCGGTCTGGAGAAGCGGGATCGCGCTGGTCACGTCCACCGTCTCCTGCGCCGCCCCGGGCAGCAACGTCACATCGACGCGCTTGCGCTCCGCGGCGGTCAGCACGACATCTTCCACATTGGTTTGCTTGAACCCCGCGGCCGTCGCGCTGACCCGATAGTTGCCCAGCGGAAGCACGGGCGCCACGAAGTTTCCGCTGGCGTCCGTGGTCACCTCCGCAGTGGTGCCGGTGTCGACGTTTGTCACCGTAACTTGCGCGTGCGGGATGACAGCGCCGGTTGAGTCCTTAACGATGCCCAGAATGCTTCCCGCCTCCAACTGCGCGGAGGCGGTCTGTACGCCGAAGCCGCAGAGAAGCGCGAGGGCAAGCGCCGAAACCCAGAGCAACCATTTACGAGTTGAGCGTTCCCTTGCCAGCAATGAAACGTTTAGATTTGTGCGCACATCATGCCCCATCGGAGCCTCACCTTAACGAGAGTCACACGCCGCACTTGACGCTGAGGCGAGTAGAGAGCTTGTATATGGCTGCACTCCACCCTGTCAACGGCAAAATCGTTTAAATGACTGCCCGGACCCTGGGCATGCACATTACGGTTCGCGCCCGCCACCGCAATCGAAGTACTTGCTCACAAAAGAAACCGCCCTCGATCGGCTCCGACTTCGCCAAGTCATCCGCTGCCACTAATTCCAGCGGCTGCTCGCCGATCTCAGCGTGCATGTGTTGGTCCAAGGGCCCGCTCGGCATCCCATGCCGCATACGTCAGGTGCTCGCAACTCGGCACACTGCTGTCGAAGGACCGCCCTACACCCTGGTGCGCTGCGTGTAAATCTTCCTGTTGACACTCTTAGAAGGGCTGTGGTCTAGTTTTCTCGATCCAATTTAAAGGGTTAAATAGGGAGCCACCATGCACATGTTTCGGCGATCAGCGCCGGCCTCTTCGCAATCGCGGTCAGTCTTTCTTCGATCGCCGTTTCGGCGCAGGCGGATCGAGGGTCCATCAAGGGGCAGGTCCGCGATGAGCAGAACGCCGCGATTCCCAACGCCGCCCTGAACCTGGTGAACGAGGCGACCGGCGTGACCGCGCAGTCCACCTCCACCTCGGCAGGCGACTTCGCTTTCAACAATCTAAGCCCCGGGCTGTACACCCTGAGCACGAGCTCGACCGGCTTCGGCAAGCTGATCCAGAAGCACGTCTTGGTCGCCGTGGGCACGACCACACCGCTTTCGCTGACGCTGCGCTCGGCCAGCGTGGAACAGACCGTGACCGTAAGCGCGTCGGACGAGGTGGTCGAGACCCAGACCTCCGAGATTGGCACGGTGGTGACGCCGCGCGAGATCGCGGATCTGCCGGTGCCGATGTCGAATGACTCCCGCAATCCGCTAAGCTTTGTGACGCTGACGCCGGGTGTGGTCGGATCGGCGCCCGGAGCATCACCCGATTACCGGCTGCACATCAGTGGATCGCCGAGCGATTCGAACGAGGTCTACATCGACGGCGTTCCGCTCATGGAGACCGATCTTGAAGGTAACGTGTTGCTCGATCACCCGCCCATTGACGCGATCGGCGAGTTCAAGGTGGAGAATAACAACCAGAGCGCGCAGTTTGGGCTGGCGAGCAGCGCGGTCTCCTTTACCTTCAAGTCCGGCGCCAACGCCATGCACGGCAGCTTGTTTGAGTATCTGCAGAACGACAAGCTGGACGCGAACGACTACGTCAGCAACGCGCTCGGCCAAAAGCGGGCGCCGCTGAAGCAGAACGAGTACGGCGGCACCTTTTCCGGGCCGGTGCTTCTTCCGAAGCTCTACAACGGCCGCGACAAGACCTTTTTCTTCTTTGAGTACACCCAGTTCGCGTGGCGGCCGAGCTCCAACAACGCCAGCTTAACCACGCTGCCGAACCAATATCGCCAGGGCAACTTCCAGCAGGCGCTGGGCGCCCAGCTGACCGATCCGGCGAGCGGTCTTCCGGTCTATGACCTGCTTGGACGACCGGTCTACACCGGGGAGATCTACGATCCGCACAGTGTGACGCCCGTCGTCTCGGGCGGGGTCACCTATCAGGTGCGCAACCCCTTCCCGAACAACACCATACCCACGGGAGACTTCAGCGGCGTGGCGACGAAGATTCTGCCCTTCTTCCCCAACGCGACCAACAACGGAGTCAACAATAACTTCTTCCGCCAGCAGTCGACCAAGAACGACGAACACCGTCTGGTCGCGAAGATCGATCACACGATCAACAACCGAAACAACATCTCGGGCAGCTTCTTTCAGGGAAGCTATAACAATGGCAATAACGGAGGCCTGAATGCGCTGGACGGTTTGGTGGTTAACAACCCGACCAACCAGGTGCGCTTCACCTATAACTTCACGCCCACGCCGCATGTCAGCAACAACCTGAACCTGGGCTTTCTTCGCGATACGACGATCAGCGGACCGCCGCTCCAGGGGCCGGGGCTGGCTGCCCTTGGCATCAACGGACTGCCGATCGCCCCGGGAGCCGCCCCGTTTCCGTACGTGAACCTGCAGGGCTCGCTCTCGAGCACGATCGGATCGTTTGGGTCCTCGACCGCCGCGTCCAACCGTTACTTTGCGAGCGACAACGTCACCATTCTGCGGGGCAGCCACTCGTTCAGCATCGGTGGCGAGCTGCGCCGGCTGCAGCGCAATGAGATCGGCGTGGGAACCCCGCAGTTTGCCTTCACGCAGACGGAGACCGGCCTGAACGGCGTCGGTCATGCGGGTTCGCCCACGGGACCGATCGTCTCGCTGCCGACCGGCACGGGCAACTCGGGCGCGAGCTTCCTGCTGGGCGCGGTCGACTTTTCGAACGCGAGCTTTCCTATCTCGCAGGGCTATCGCTGGTGGCAGACCGGCATGTACGCGGAGGACGACTGGAAGGTGCGTCCGAACCTCGTCCTGAACCTGGGCGTGCGCTACGACATTCTGGTGCCCCGCACCGAGGTCCACGGCTATGCGTCGACGGTCAACGTCAATCTGCCGAACCCGGCCGCCGGCAACCTCCCGGGCGCCTATACGTTTTATGGGAACGGCCCCGGGCGCAACGGCCAGGCTCGCATCGGCGACATCGATTACAAGGCCGTGCAGCCGCGGATCGGTTTTGCGTTCAGCCCGTTTAATGATCAGAAGACCTCCTTCCGCGGCGGGTACGGGATGACGCGGCCGGGCGGAAACGACAATCTCGAGAACGGCATCGGCTCCGCCCTGTACAGCATTGGCTTCTCCGGAACGGCGATCGCCAGCAAGCCGGGCGATACGGTCGGGTCACCCGCCTTCTATCTCGATCAGGGCTTTCCTGCCTCGGGTGTGACGCCACCGGTACGGAGCCCCGGCATCCTGGTCGGCCTGACCAACCCGGTCATCATCTATCCTTCGGCGGGCGCACCCCCGATGCAGATGAACTGGGCGCTGCAGGTACAGCAGGAGATGCCCGGCAAGATGGTCGCCACCATCGGCTATGTCGGCTCGCACTCTTACCATATCGGCGTCTGGTCGAAGCCGAACGAGATCAACCCGACCAAGGCGGCGCAGTATGCCGGGGCCGCGGCCGCCGCGGGTCTGCCGCTCAATCAATTCCTGCAACAGTCGATCACGAGCCCGGCGGCGGCGGCGGCCGGGATCTCGGCTCCCTTTCCCAACTTCGTCAACGCGATCGGTGCGGCGGGCGCGACCATCGGCCAGTCGTTGCGGCCGTTTCCGCAGTACGGCAGCGTCGACAACCCGATCAACCCGATCGGCAGTGTCTCCTATAACGGTCTGCAAACCAGCCTGCAGCGCCGCTTCTCAAACGGCCTGACCTTCCTCGCGGCGTATACCTGGTCGAAGACCCTGGGCAACGTCGACTCAAACAACGGCGCCAGCTCGGGGGCGGAGAACGCGCAGTACTCCGCGTCGTTTTACCAGGACTACTACAATCCGCGGGCGGAGCGATCGGTCACCAGCTCGGATATCCCACAGTCCATCGCTCTGAGCTACACCTACGAGCTGCCGATCGGCCAGGGCAAGGCGCTGCTGAACCACGGCGGCGTGCTGAACGAGGTGGTCGGCGGATGGCAGGTCTCGGGCATTCATCAGTACCAGAGCGGGCGGCCGATCCACATCGAGTACGACGCCTTCGGCGCCGCGAATCCGTACTACGCGACGGACGGCTTCAGCTTCCGGCCGGATGTAGTTCCGGGGCAGCCCTTGAAGAATCCCGCCTATCGCAAGAGCTGCTCCGGACCGGCGCCCAGCACACCGGGCGTGCAATCCTGCGCGGTGTACATCAACCCCTCGGCCTTTGTCGCTCCGCCGCAGGGCCAGTTCGGCAACGCGCCGCACTTCTTCTCCAACCTGCGGCTGCCGTTCTTCCTCAACGAGAGCCTTTCGGCCACCAAGCGCTTTCACCTCTACGAACGCGCCAACCTGCAGTTTCAGGCTAACTTCTTCAACGCCTTCAACCGTGTCGTCTTCTCCAACGGCGTCAATCCGAATACCTTCATCTTCAACAACGCCCCAGCCAGTCTGTCGTCCGCCGATCTTGCCGACACAAACTCCGTCTTCGGTCTGCTGACGGCGCAGCAGAACGGTCCTCGTATGATTCAGATGGTCTTGAAGTTGGAGTTCTAGAGTATCTCTCCTGAAGGTGTACAGGAGGCCACATCAGCCCGTGTCATGTTCTTCCAAGAAGATGGCCTTCACCACTGTCACACAGCGACACCGCATCAGGAGAGATGCCTTAGCCATGGTTGTCCTTCGCCTCGCGTTGTGTCTCTTCTGCGCTGCCTCGATGGCGGCGGCGCAGGAGGGCAACTCGCCGCTCCAGGCTCATCTGGCGGCGGCGCGCGAGGCACAGGCTCACACCAACTGCCATCTTGCCGCACAGGAGTACCATGCCGCCGCTCGGCTGCTGCCGACCAGCGGCGAGCTCCGCGCCAATGAAGGGATCGCGCTCTACTGCGATCAGCAGCTCGGCCTTGCCGTCAGCACCCTGCACACGGCCTTGCAGCTAAACCCTGCTCTGACGATCCCGCACCTGTTTCTTGGGCTGGCCGCGTATCGCATGGGCGATCTTGCGGCCGCCGACCAAGAGCTGCGCGGGTATCTGAAGCAGGCGCCGAACGACGCGACCGCGCACCTCTGGCTCGGCTACACGCTGGCTGCGGCGGGGGAACCGGCCAAAGCCGAGGCGGAGTTTGCGCAGGTGCTCGCGGCCGACCCGAAGAATCCTGACGCCGAGTACGCCACCGGCGAGGCGGCGCTTGCCATCGCCCACCAAAAGGCCATCGCGCTCCAGGCGCTGGACCCGAGCGGCGCGAAGCTGCTGCAGCTGGCCGCCGCGCGCTATCGCACGGCGGGAGACGCAAAGCGGGCCGACGCGGCGCTCGAGGAGTCGGCGAAGCGGCAGGCCGGCGCGCCGCCACGGGATTCGGTCACCACACAGAAGATCGACACGCTTTTCCATGAGGCACAGGACGCGAAGAGCGAGGCACAGACCGCCTTCGCCACCATTCTTGCGCTCGCTCCGGACTCCTACCGGGCGCATGAGGTGATAGGGGACGCGCTGCTCGCGGCGCAGCAGCAGGACGCCGCCATCGCGCAGTATGACGAGGTGATCCGGCTGAATCCGACCCTGCCCGGCGTGCACGAGACCCTAAGCCAATGCCTCATGGCGACCGGCCACTTTGCCGAGGCGCTCGATGCGCTCCACGCGGAGAGCCGGCTCTCGCCCGTCTTCTCCTCCCGTCTGCTGACGCGCATTGGGCAGGTGCAGCTCGCGATGGGCGATGAGACTGGCGCCGTGCAGTCACTCGAGAGCGCGGTCAAGGATGCCGCGGCGCCGCCGCTGGCCCATCTGCTGCTTGGCCAGGCGCTGCTGCGGCAGGGTCATGCCGCGGAGGCCATTCCCCAGCTCCGTCGGTACCTGGCGAGCGACCCGAACGGCGCGACCGCGTACTACTATCTTTCGCGGGCCTATCGGGTTCTCGGGGATCGCACGGCCATGGCACAGGCGCTCGAGAGCTATCGCCGCACGTCGGAAGACGCCAAGCAACGGACACTGGTAAGCGCCGTCACCCACGGCGAGACGGCCAGCTTCTTCTCCGACGACGCTTCCGGGCCCGATCTGCCGGACGCCGCCGGGAACACGCCGCCGCGCGATGCCGGATCGACCAAGAATTGATACAGTTTGCTTCACCCTACTGAGGAGACACACACGATGCAGCAGAACGCCACGGCACCGATGAAAGAAGCCGTCCTGATCACCAGCGGAGATCTGCGCGAGTCCGCAAACCTGGTCTGCTGGCCGGCGCAGGAGGCCTTTGAAAAGGAGCTGATCGCGAGCTTCGCGCGTGCCGGTGTCACCCTTCGCCGCGCCTTTCCCGTCGATCCGGAGACCGGTCACGGCTTTATTTCCAGCCAGCGCATGGGCATGGACATCCTCAACACTATCGACCCGGAGGCGAATCTCGTCTTCGCGACCGCGGCCTGGCAGTACACGCACCATGTGCTGCCCGGGATGCGAAGCCATCGCGGCCCTATCCTTACTGTTGCCAACTGGTCCGGACAGTGGCCCGGATTGGTCGGCCTGCTCAACCTGAACGGCTCGCTGGTGAAGGCTGGGGTGCCGTTCAGCACGCTGTGGAGCGAGACGCTGAAGGACGACTACTTCACGGATCACCTTGCGGAGTGGTTTCGCGACCGCCGCATCACGCACGACCTCTCGCATGTGCGCGCGCTCAACCCGGAGACGCTGCCCGCCGCAGACCGGGAGCTCGGACAGAAGCTCGCTGAGGAGCTGCGCACGCGCAAGATCATTCTGGGCATCTTCGATGAGGGCTGCATGGGCATGTACAACGCCATCATCGATGATGAACTGCTGAACCCGGCCGGCTTCTTCAAGGAGCGCCTGAGCCAGTCCGCCCTGGTGGCGGCCATGCGAGAGGTCACGGACGAGGAGGCGCACGCCGTCCGCGCGTGGCTCGACGCCAAGGGGCTGCGCTTCAAGACAGGCACAACCCCGGCCGAGGACTTGACCGACGCGCAGGTGCACGAGCAGTGCAAGATGTACATCGCCGCCGTGCGCCTGGCCGACCAGTTCTCCTGCGATGCGATTGGCATTCAATATCAGCAGGGGCTCAAGGACATGGTGCCGGCCTCCGATCTGGTCGAAGGCCTGCTCAACAACACGGACCGGCCACCGGTCTATCGTGTGAATGACAAGCGCGCAAACAACGGGGCCGAACTCTACCCCGGGCAGCCGCTGCCGCACTTCAACGAGGTCGACGAAGGGGCCGGCGTGGACGCGGTCGTGACGAATCGGGTGTGGCGCGCGCTCGGCCTCGACCCGTCGACCACGCTGCACGATGTTCGCTGGGGCGAGAGCTACGACGGACAATACGTCTGGGTGCTGCAGATCTCCGGCGCGGCGCCGGCGAACCACTTCATCGGCGGATACGCGGGCGCGACCAGCGAGCGCCAGCCCGCCATGTACTTCCCGCTCGGCGGTGGGTCGCTGAAGGGCGTCGGCCGCCCCGGCCGCGTGGTCTGGAGCCGCGTCTTCGTCGAAGGTGGAAGGCTGCACGTCGATCTCGGCATGGGCTCGGTCGTCGAGCTGCCGCAGGCGGAGACGGATCGCCGGTGGCGGAACACCACCTCGCAGTGGCCGCTGGTCAACTTTGTGCTGTCGGGGATCTCACGCGACTCTTTTATGGCGCGCCACCGCGCCAACCACGTCAACATCGCCTACACCCCGGACGCGCATGCCCTCGCGGTCAAGGCCGCCATGTTCGACAAGCTCGGTGTCCAGGTTCACCTCTGCGGCGATATCGATCTGCCGCCCGCCGCGCATTGAACGTGTGCCGTCTACGTCTTCTCGGCCTCGTCCCCCTCACTCCAGCCGCTCGCAAAGGAAAGCCATGAAGTTGTCCGGCGTCATCGTTAAAAGCACCATCGTCGCTGCGCTCGGCGGGCTGCTCTTCGGCTTCGACACGGCCGTCATCTCCGGCACCACGGCGCAGCTCACGGCCGAGTACAGGCTTTCGCACGCCGCGCTCGGCTTCACGGTCGCCGCCGCGCTGTGGGGCACGGTGATCGGCGCCATTTTCGCCGGCATACCGGGCCAGCGCTACGGCAGGCGCGACAGCCTGCGCGTGATGGCTGCGTTCTATGTCGTCTCCGCGCTGGGCTGCGCCTTCGCCTGGAGCCTGCCCGCGCTGATTGTCTTTCGCGTCATCGGCGGTCTGGGCATCGGCGGCTCGTCCGTGCTCGGCCCGATGTACATCGCGGAGCTCGCGCCGACGAAGTGGCGGGGCCGTCTGGTGGGCTTCTTTCAGGTCAACATCGTCGTCGGCATCCTGCTCGCGTACATCTCGAACGCCATGCTGGGCGCGCTTCACCTGGGAGCGGTGGAGTGGCGGTGGAAGCTCGGCGTCTCCGGCATACCTGCGGTCCTGTTCCTGCTCGCGTTGTTCTTTATTCCGCGCAGCCCGCGCTGGCTGCTCACGCAGGGTCGCACCAGCGAAGCGCTCCATGTCCTCGAGATCACCGGTGTCGAAGCGCCGCGCCGGGAGATGGACGAGATTCTTCAGGCCATCCGCGAGGAGGGGACCGGCAAGGCGGACTCCATCATGGCGCGCAAGTATCGGCTGCCCGTCTTTGTCGCCATCACCGTCGGCATGTTCTCGCAACTCAGCGGGATCAATGCGGTCCTTTATTACCTGAACGACATCTTCTCCTTTGCGGGCGCGAGCAAAGTGTCCGGCAATCTCCAGGCGATCGCTGTCGGCGCGACCAACCTCGTCGCCACGCTGCTCGCCATGTCCATCATCGACAAGTTCGGGCGCAAGAAACTGCTGCTGACCGGCACGGTCGGTCTGATCGGCTGCCTGCTCGCGATCGGCTACATCTTCAAGACGCACCGGCATCTGGAGCTGCTGGTGTGGCTGCTGATGGGCTTCATCGCCAGCTTCGCCATCTCGCAGGGAGCCGTGCTGTGGGTCTACATCAGTGAGGTCTTTCCCAATCGGCTGCGCGCCCGCGGACAGAGCCTGGGCAGCAGCGCGCACTGGATCTCGAACGCCCTGATCTCGTTGGTATTTCCGCTCATGGCCGGCGCCTCCAGATCCCTTCCCTTCTTCTTCTTCGCGGCCATGATGGTGCTCGATTTCGTCCTCGTCTTCTTTTTCTATCCGGAGACCGCGGGCGTCTCGCTCGAAGATATGCAGCACGCCATCGCAAAATAGCTTCCGTTCGGAGATGAGCCTTCGATCGGCGGCTGACAAACTAACCCATTCGCATGAATCGCCACAGGCGAGTTATGCGACCACGACGTTTCATACGTGGAGCGACTATGTCTAAGTGCACCTATTTCGGGGAGAAGAGGCTTGCAGGCATTTTTCTCTTTGTTTGCGCCCTTGTCCTTCTCCGAACCGATGCGCAGGGCCAGGCAGAACGATGGAAGCCTGACTTGACCCAGAAGCAGACGTACACGCTTCATCGCGCGACGAGCAAGGAGATCACAAACGGTGGATCGGATGCCGCCGTCGTCACTCCCGGCGAGACGCGCACGCTCCTTGATACCGCCGGGCCGGGCCGCATCTCGCACCTCTGGTTCACCATCAACGATCACGAGCCGTATCACCTGAAGCGGATCGTGCTCCGCATCTACTGGGACGGTGAAGCCAGTCCCAGTGTGGAAGCGCCCATCGGCGACTTCTTCGGGCTGGGGTTAGGGAATTACGTGAGCTGGGCATCTGACGTGCTCTCGGTTGGCAGCAGCAAGGCGCTCAACTGCTTCTTTCCCATGCCCTATGCGAAACATGCGCGCGTCACGGTCACCAATGAAGGAAAGGAGCCCATCTCCAGCCTTTATTACAATATCGATTACCGCTCCGACGCGCATCCACTTCCACCGGACACCCTCTACTTCCACGCGCAATATCACCAGTCACAGCCGAACAAGGGCTGGACAAATCTTTGGTATAGCAACTATGACCCCCTTGTCGTCTTCAACCGAAACGCCGGCGGCGCCGATAACTACCTCTGGCTCAATGCTGAGGGAAGCGGCCAATATGTTGGCGTAACTATGTCGGTTCTGCAGAATCAGGATGGCTGGTGGGGTGAGGGAAACGATATGTTCTACCTTGATGGCGAGGCGACGCCATCGATCGCGGGAACGGGTACGGAGGACTACTTTCTCGGCGCCTGGAACTTCGGCTCACCCTTCTCCTACTCCTCCTACGGAGCGCCTGTGGTCGGCATTGAAGAGGCCGGCGGACGGAGCAGCGTCTATCGTTTCCATCTCGACTCGCCCATCCCCTTCTCTAAATCCATCAGAGCAACCATAGAACATGGCCATGCCAACCACAGGTCGGATAACTTTTACACCGTGGCGTATTGGTACCAGACCGAGCCGCATAAGCAGTTCGAGCCGCTGCCGCCGGTGGACGCACGTATCCCCGCGCTGCAGTTGGTCGGCGGCCCCGGAAACTCCGCCCCCAACGGCCAGCCAACCACGCCGAACCGCTAAGACGACGTTACGCCAACGCACCGCGGCTTATAGAAGCCAACCTATCGCTGCTTATAGAAGACAAGCGCGGAGCTTGGCGCCTCCGGTAGCTCGATTCGCAGATGCATAAGATCGCTGCCCTTCATCGTCCGGGTGGGCGCGTGATCATACGTCGATCGCACTTCGACCGCGTAGCTTGCCTCCGGGTTGATCTTGCGCAACCCTAGTAGCATGGCACTAAACGGACTTGCCGGCCGCCGCAGCACGATGGCCAGACCATCTCGCTCCTTGGGGCGATTCCACTGCCAGGCCGTCCACATATCGTCTGCGAGACTGTATGAGAGCAGCGGATAAAAGTCGGCGTAGAAGTACGGCTGGACCTCGCGATATTCCCCCATCGCCTGTTTGATCCACGTGACCCAAGCCTCGTTCTCCACTCCGGCCGCTCCCGGCGTCACGCCGTATCCCGCGTCGTAGGCAAGCCGCATCAGGTACAGGTTCTTCGGCGTCGTGTAGGGACCCGGCTCCGTCCAGGGGTGTCGGCTCGTGTAGCTCTCAAATGCCATCGTCTCGGGATTCCAAAAGGCGAGCGCCTGCGTCTGCGCCTGCTCGGACAGGGTGTCCGCGATGCCGTGGTCGGTGCGCCACACAACGAAGCTGCGCGACATCATCTCAATGTCCATACGGCGGCCACCGCTGGCGCAATTATCGATATGGAGCCCGGGATGGGCCGCGAGCAGGTCGTCCCACATCCGGTACAGCCCTTCAATATGTTTGATCTCGCTGATGCCGACCCGGTCCGGCGTGTCCGCGAGCTGCCAGTACCGCTCCGGTGGGATATTGAAATCCTGCCGGTACCACGTCACACCATAGTCGGTGATCCATCCGGAGACGAACTTGGTCAGACCACGGCGTGCGGCAGGGTCGCCGAGGTTCGCCAACAACACCTCCGGGCCTGGGCCGCCGTCAGCAAAGGTCGCCCGGTCGCTGCGCAGGAACCAGTCAGGATGCACCGTGGCAATTCGCCTGCCGCTCACGCTGGTCTCCGGTTCCAGCCACAGCGAAAAGCCAAGGCCCGCGGCCTTGAGCGCCTGCCCCAGCGGCGCCAGGCCGTTCGGGTAGTAGAGCGGACTCGGATACCAGTCACCCCTGTTCTTCCACCAGGGGTTGGTCGGATCTGTCTCGGCGCCGATCGACTGGCCGTACCAGCCGGCGTCGACGGCATAGACGGTGACCGGGATGCGGTGCTCCTGCACCCAGTGCACGTACGCCAACTTGTCCGCGATGGGCTCCGATCCCCAGCTGCTGAAGAGAATGGGGCCGGTCATGGGTCTGCCATCGTCCTGCGGCGTGTAGTGCGCCAGCAGCACGCGCCGCCAAAGGTTCTGTGCGTCCTGCCAGTCGCCTCCACTCCACTGCATCAGAACGATGCGCGGCGTGCGGATCTCCTCGCCCGGATGCAGCAGCAGGTGCGTCTTCTTCATGCCGGCCGTGAGGAGAACGGCCTTGCCATCGGCGGTGGGGCTGAAGTTCGCCTTCCAATTGCCTGTCCAACCGATTGCGGCAATCAGCCCGTGATCTCCTGTTTGAAGATTAAAAAAGGGTAGCGACTCGCCGCTCGAGGAGTCACCGCTTAACGACTCGTACGATGCGCTTGCCTTGATGTGACTCTGCTCCATGGGGGCGAAGTCCCCCGCCCGGGCCAGGCTGCCGCTCGCATTCCGGACTGTAAACCTGTCACCCGAAGACGGCGCGGACAGATTCATGGGCAGGATGTCTTCGAGGATGGGCGTGTCGACCGAACCGTCGTCGCGGAAGTGCAAGACCCAGTCGACCACATCGGGAAACTCCGGGTATCGACGGATGTTCGCCGTGACCCTTAGGTGACTCGCCGGATCGGTGTAGGTATAGCGCTCCGTCTCGAGGCCACCCTGCCGCGCATTCGTGACCGCAACCTGCCACGTCGGCAAGAGCTGTGACGAGCTCTTGCCGGCGAAGGTGAAGGAGAACGGAACGTGCTCCGGCCGCCAAAGATCCGGGGCGCTCAAGCTGGGTAAGCCTTGCTGGCCAAAGGCGCTCAGAGTTACGTAGGCGAAAAGAACCACACCGAGCAGGTGAATCGCACGGTAGGTGAAGCTGGAACGGGAGGTGGAGCTAGAACGGGAGATTCGCATCCTAGCCCCGCATCTTAACACCTCGGCCTGATGCAGCAGGGCCGGGTGGCATTATGACTACTGCACCACCTTGCCGTCTGCCGCGGTCGCCGCGGAACTGCTGTCACTGCTCGGACTCGGCACGCTGGTCACCTGCCACCCGTTGCTGGTGTTGGTCAACGTAGCCTGCGCGGTCTGCTGACCGTCCAGATCCGCCTTTAGTTCGGGATACGCGGTCTGCGTCTCCGCAGCCTTGGCCCAGTCCGGCGCGCCGTCGATGGTGTAGATGTAGACCACATTGGTAGTCGCGCCCACATCACTATTGGTCGGGGAGGCACTTGTGATCGACGCGACCTTGCGGTGACCGAAGCAGAAGTTGCCGAAGCCCGGCTGGTTCGGATCGGCGGTCCAGGCCGAGCGGCCCTTGTCCGAAAGATCGTAGTTGTTCGCCTGTTCGTTCAGGATCAGCAGCTTCCTCTTCTCCACCGTGGAGCGCGTCAGCAACCCCTGATCGACCAGCGCGTCATAGTCGCTCGTCTTGCTCTGGTTGCTCGTCGCCGCCTGCACGGGAAGCTGCTTGGGGGCCTTCCACAGGCAGACCGGGCGCGCGCTGTAATAGCTCTCGATGGCGCTCTTAAAGTTCGCGGTGTTATCGGTCTTCTTATCGCAGCCGACACTCGCCAGACAGAGCACACCTGCAAGCGTCAAGCCACGTGTCACAACGGATCCGGTCGAAGGCGTCATATCTAAATCTCCTCCCAGTGTCAGATGCGCGGCACGGAACAGCGGCTGTGGCGGTGTGCGTCGTCAAGATTACCGCTCAGGGTTCCTCCGCCGAGCGCCGCGCCAGAGCGCACACAGCCGCTGGCGAAAGGTCCTGCTCCCGCAGTGCGCGGATGGAAAGCGCATCGTGGCGTTTCGCCAGGCGCACCCCCGTGCTGTCGCTCAGCAGCGGCGCATGAAAGAAGGCTGGCGGCACAAGGCCGAGCGCGCGGGCCAGCAGAAGCTGACGCGCGGTTGACTGCAACAGATCGCGCCCGCGAACCACCTCGGTGATGCCCATTGCCGCATCGTCGACGATCGAGGCGAGCTGATAGCTGGGCAGACCGTCGCGTCGCCAGACGAGGAAGTCGCCGAAGTCCACAACAGGATCGGTGCCGCAACGGAAGCTCTGCGGACCGAAGTGGCCGTCCTCGAATTCGACCCGTTCGCCGTCCGGCACGCGAAAGCGATAGTTCGTCCCGGGCTGAAGGACCGAACGTGCGGGAGCGAACTCTGCGGTCTCCGGCCGGCACTGTCCGTTCGCCACCGGCCGGCAACACCCGGTATAGACCGGCTCGTCGTCGGCGTCCTCGTGCGGTGCGCTGACAGCGCCGGCCAACTCGCGGCGCGAGCACCTGCACGGATACACAGCACCCGCCGCGAGCAGACCTTCCATGGCCGCGCGATAAAGCGGCAGCCGGTCAGATTGAACGATCACCGGCTCGGTCCACGCGATGCCGAGCCAGCAAAGATCGGCAACCATGGCGGTCATATACTCCGGCCGCACGCGGGAGCGGTCGAGGTCATCACTGCGCAGCAGCAGCTCGCCGCCCGCCGCGCGCGCCCGATCAGCCGCCAGCAGAACGTCGCGGCGTGGCCGAGGTGCAGCAGGCCGGTCGGTGACGGAGCAAGGCGACCGCGGTAGCGCAAAACCTCTCCTTCCCCTGCCACGGTCTGGACTCCACGGCGCACGCTCCGGCATGGACGCGTTGCCGCGACCTACATATACTCCACGCCGTACTGCACGGGAATCTGTGTGAAGGCGATGCGCGTCGGCGCAGACTCGCGCGCCGGCAGCATACCGGCGAAGTGCACGGTGGTGTGGCCGAACTTCAGGTTGAGCTTATCCATGGTGCGCGACAGATCGGCGCGGTTGCCCGGCTCGTCGAAGAGCTCCACCTGCCGATCGCTCTCGCTGACGAGCTCGCGCATGACCACGCCGACAAAGAAGGGTCGCGCGTACACCTCTCCGGCGGGCCGCTTCGCCCACACGCCGCGCAGAATATTCAGCAGCGTCAGGGTGTCCTGCGCCGAGCGGAAGCGCGCCTCCATACCCCAGCCGGTGTGCTGGATGCCGCTGGTGTGCTGCTTCAGCTTGCCGGCGCGGGCCGCCTGCTCGCGGGTGAGCGCGTACTTGATCGTGACGCCCATCGTGCCAGCGAAGTAGCCCTCCATGCGCAGACGCATCGCGGCCTTGTGCAGCAGCTTGTGCGCGACCGCCCACGCACCCTCGTCCGAGCGGTGTTCCGGGCCAAGCACATGGCTGTGGCCCAGGCTTTTTTGCCCTCCCGTGACCACCGGCGCGCCGTCGTCGCCGGTCATCTCGCCGCGCAGCCAATGGAAGAGCCGGTCGCCCCACACAGAGTCCCACAGCGCGTGCATGCCGTTGCGATCGAGCGCGAGCAGCTCGGCCATGGTGCGGATGCCTTTGCGCTGCAGCCGCGCCTCGGTCCGCGCGCCGACGCCGGGCAGATCGCGCAGATCAAGGTGCGCGATCGCGCGCGGAAGCTGGCTCGGCAGCAGACCGATTAATCCATCGGGCTTCTGCATGTCGCTCGCGATCTTCGCCAGATAGCGGTTGGGCGCCATGCCGACCGAGCAGCGCAGCGTGGAGCCGACGTCGTCGCGGATGGCCTGCTTGATCTCGAGCGCGATCGCCCGCGCGCGCGGCGGCTCCTGCTCCCGGCCGATCAGCTGACAGACCATCTCGTCGATCGACGGTGTGTGCGCCACCGGGCAGCAGCGCTCGACCGCGGCGGCAATCTTGTGCGAAAACTCCGCGTAGGTGGTGTGCGAGCCGTTGACCAGAGTGATCTCGGGGCAGATGGCCCGCGCCGCGCCCACCTTGGTCCCAGTCTTGATGCCGAGCGCCTTGGCCTCGTAGCTCGCGGCGATGATCGTGCCGGTATCGGCCATCGTGCCGACCACGCCGGTCGGCCGACCGCGATATTCCGGGTGCAGCTCCTGCTCGACCGACGCGAAAAAGCTGTTCAGATCGATGTGGAGGAAGCCGAAGCGGTCACGCTCGTCCATGGCAAGGGCGCTGCTCATCGCCCCCACAGGCTATCAGATCTTCGCCCTTTCTTCGCTGCGAAAACCTGTGCGGTCACGTTACGTGACGCGGCAGATGAGGCACTTCAGGTAGCGCGTCTCCGGCAGGGTGAGGATCTCCGGGTGGTCGGGCGCGGCGCCGCGGGCCTGGATCACCTGCACCGTGCGCCCGGCATCGGCGGCAGCGCCGGCGAGCATCTCACGAAAGATCGCCTCGCTCACGTGGTGCGAGCAGGAGCACGTGACCAGGAGACCGCCCGGCTCAAGCATTCGCAGCGCGCGTAGGTTGAGCTCCTTGTAGCCGCGCAGGGCGCCATCGAGCGCGCGATGCGATTTGGCGAAGGCGGGTGGATCGAGCACCACCGTGCCGAAGCGCTCGCCGGCATCGTCCCATGCGCGCAAAAGATCGAAGGCGTCGGCCTCGATCCAATCGACCTCGGCCCGTATCTGTGACGCATTCTGTTGCAGGTTGCGATCGGCGACCTCGAGCGCGGATCGGCTCGCGTCGACGCCGGTGACGCGCTCGGCCACGCGCGCGAGATGCAGCGCAAAACCGCCCTGGTAGGCGCAGACATCGAGCACACGGCGCCGCGCCGCGGCTGACCCCGCGGCGACGGCCTGGGCTGCCGCGGCGTAGTTCAGTCGCTGGTCCAGAAACGCGCCGGTCTTCTGCCCGGCGCTCACATCAAACTGAAACGCCAGCCCGTTTAGATGAAAGGTGCTCGCCGTCCGCGGCTCTTCCCTTCCCCGCGTGAGCAGCGGCCCCGCCGGTGGAGCGGCGAGCTGCTCGAGCTCGCGCATGCGCGCATCCGGCCGCTCCCAGATGGTAAGCGGCTGCGCGGCGGCGGCGTTTGTGAGTGCATCGGCAAGCGCCGCGACGACGGCCTCGCGCACGTCGGCCTGCGCCGTGCCCTGCGTGAGCAGTTGCAGAATGACGAGCTCGCCGTACTGGTCGGCGATGATGCCCGGCAGACGGTCGGCCTCGCTGAACAGCAGGCGGCGACCATTCGACTCGGCCGTGATGGGCGCGAGCTCGTGGCGGAGAGCGACCCCGGCACGAACGCGCCGGCGCACCAGCTCCAGGAACGCGGCGCGATCGGTCGAGGCTGCAGGGCCGCGGACGAAGAGGCGGACGGCGATCGTCGAGCTCGAGCTCCAGATGCCCATTCCGAGCGGCGCGCCGTTGCCCCCGCGCACCAGAACCAGACTGCCCGAAAGAAGTGTGGCGAGCTCTGCGTCTGCGCCGCCGGCGCGTCCGAGGTTCGTCCGCTCCAGGTCCGTGCGGTAGACCCAAACATGACCGGCACGTAGCCGATCGGCGGCACGGCGGTTGATGCGGACCTCGCCGGCGTGCGCCGGGGTCGGCTGCGGGGCTGCGTTCCGTTCGAGAATGTCCACTATCTTGATCCTAGATGCAGACGGCGGATGTGATCGTTTTGGGAGCGGGCGCAGCCGGACTTTTATGCGCGCGCGAGGCAGGCCTGCGCGGTCGGCGCGTGCTTCTGCTCGACCACAATGAGCGTGCCGGGCGCAAGATCCTGATCTCGGGCGGGGGCCGCTGCAACTTCACCAACCGGCACACGTCGTCTGAAAACTTCCTCTCCGAAAACCCGCACTTCGCCCGCTCGGCTCTCGCGCGCTACCCACCCGAGGAGTTCGTCGCCCTGGTCGCGCGCCACGGCATCGCCTTCCATGAGAAGACGTTGGGGCAGCTCTTCTGCGACGGCTCCGCGCAGGCGATCGTCACCATGCTCGAACGCGAGTGCGCGGAGGCCGGCGTGCGCACGCTGCTCAGCGTTGCGGTGCACGCGGTCGAGCGACGCGAAGACGGCTTCGCGCTCGCGACCTCAGCCGGACCGATACGCGCGGCGAAGCTGGTGATCGCGACCGGCGGCCCGTCCATACCGAAGATGGGCGCGACCGGCTTCGGTTACGAGATCGCGCGGCAGTTCGGCATGGGCGTCGTCGCGCCGCGGCCGGCGCTGGTGCCGCTCGTCTTCGGGGAGGCGGATCGTGCGGCGTGGTGCGACCTCGCCGGCGTCTCGGCCGAGGTCGTGGCGGAGGCCGGCACGGCACGCGAGCGCGGCAACTTTCGCGAGAAGCTGCTGCTCACGCATCGCGGTCTAAGCGGGCCGGCCGTGCTGCAGATCTCGAGCTTCTGGCGCGAGGGCTCGGCGATCTCGGTCGATCTGGCTCCCGGTCGTGAGATCTTCGGTCCCCTGCTCGCGCGGCCGGACCGTCGCGACGCGAGTACGGCTCTTCCCCTTCTGCGTGAGGTGTTGCCCGCCCGCTGGGCGGAGCGCTGGCTTGCCCGCAACGCGACGGGCTGGAGCAATCGCGCGATCGAGGAGATGGAGCGGCGGCTGCACGCCTGGACGCTCGAGCCCGCGGGAACGGAGGGCTACGCCAAAGCCGAGGTGACCGCCGGCGGCGTCGATACGCGCGCCCTCGACGCACGTACCATGGAGAGCCGGTCGGTGCCGGGACTCTTCTTTATCGGCGAGGTGGTCGACGTCACAGGATGGCTGGGCGGCTACAACTTCCAGTGGGCCTGGGCGTCGGGTGCGGCGGCAGGGCGCGCGGTCTAGGCTACGCGGCCTGCGCGAACGACGAGCGGCCCGAACTACTGCACGGTGACCGAGAGCGTGACGTTGCGGGCAAGTCCAGCGCTTGAGGCAGTCACCACGACGGCGTAGGTGCCGGAGGGTGTGGTCGTCGTGGAGCCGGAGACGCCCGTGCCGCTGCCGGGAATCGTCCGCGGTGTCGTGCTGCAACCCACCAGGCCCAGCAATGGAAGCACGGTCGCCACGGCGAGCAGCAGACCCATCAACGGGGGCACGCCGTTGCGCCGGCGCAGGAGCAGCATACCGAGCGGCAGCAGCGCGGCGGCGAGCGCGATGCTCGATCCCGTGTGCGGCGCTCCGGATCCGGGCTCCGGTCGCGCCGTGGCCGTCGCCGACGCAATGCCGGTCGCAATGGTTGCGGTGATCACGGTGCTGCCGCCCAGTGGAGCCGTATTCGCGGAAAGGTTGCAGACAGCGTAGGTCGGAACGCCGGTGCACGTCAGTGTCGCCGACCCGGGCAGACCCGTTGCCGAGGAGAGCAGCAGCGGAAAGACGGCCGAACTGCCGGACGCCACGGTCTGCGAGGTGCTCCCGCTGTTCAGCGCAAACGTAAAATCGATTCCAGTCCCGGTGAAGGCAACTGTTTGGGGCGAGCGGGCGGTGTTGTCGACCACCGTCACCGACCCGGTGCGCGCCCCCGTGCTGCCCGGCGTAAAGATCACGGCCAGCATGCAGGCCTGCGCCGGCGCGACCGAGGCTCCGCACGTGCTGCCCGTGGCCAGGCTAAAGTCACCCGTGAGCGTGATCGAGGAGAGGATCAACGGCAAGCCGCCGTTGTTGGTGAGCGTCAACATCTGTGCGGCCGAGCTCTGGCCGACGCCCGTCACCGGAAAGCCGATGGTGCCCGCGGGCAGCAGCGACACACCCGCCGGAGCGATGCCCGTCCCGCTCAGCGCGACGGTCTGCGTGCGGAACTCGTCGGCCACCGCAAGGGTCGCGGAGACCGTACCCACCGTGTGCGGAATGAAGCTCACGACGACGCTGCAGGCGGAGTGGCCGGCGAGCGAGTTGCCGCAGGAGTTCGTCGCCGCAAAGTCCGGTGACGAGACCGAGGTCGCGATCAGGGTCAGCGGCACATCGCCGGCGTTGGTCAGCACCAGCTGCTGCGTCGCGCTCGGCGAGCCGACCTGCGTCGTCGCAAAGCTGAGCGCCGTGGATGAGAGAGCGTCGGTGGCGGGCGTCTGCGCGGTTCCGGCGAGCGTCACCGTCTGTGTGCCGAGCGCGTCGACCGCGGCGACCGTTCCGCTGCGGTTGCCGGACGTCACCGGCGCGAAGACAACCGAGATCGTGCAGGAGGTCGATGGCGCGAGCGAGGCGCCACAGCTGTTGAATACGATCTGAAAGTCTGCGCCCGTGAGATAGATGGACGACACGGAGACGGTGGCGCCGCCGGTGTTGGCCAGCACGACATTCTGCGCGGCGCTGGTCGCCGCAAGGGTCGTCAACGGGAAGCTGAGCGAGCTCGGGGTGAACGAGACCGCAGGCGCCGCGGTGGCCGTGCCGGAGAGCGCCAGCGTCGCTTGGCCACCGGTGACGTTCGCGTAGAGGGTCAGGGTCGAGGAGCGGGCACCCGGCGCGCTCGGGTTGAAGACCACGGCAAAGGAGCAGGTAGCCCCGACAGCCACCGTGCTGCCGGTGCACGTGTCCGCCTTCGCGCTGGCGACGGCGAAGTCGGTGACGGCGCCCTGCACGCCGACGGGGGCGTTCTGGCTGGTGATCGCCAGGCTCGAGACCACGAGCGGGGCGCTGCCGGTGTTCGAAACGACCACCGCCTCGGTAACGGAGCTGCTCCCGACCGCGGTCGAGGGGAAAGTGAGCGCGCTCGGGGTCAGGCTGATCGCGGGCCGCTCGATGGTGGTCGCGGTCAGCAGCGGAATCTGCCACAGACCGCGGCCGTAGGTGCCGGCGCGCAGCATCCCCAGCCGGCCGTCGCCGGTCGGCATCGCGGCCGCCGCGGCCAGCGTGGTCACCGGCGCGTTCGGCAGACCGGTGCCCAGCAGATCCCAGCAGTTCTGCGCCGGGCAGGTCGTGATCGCCGTGGTCACGTAGACGCCAGTGTCGAGCGCGACATAGACCGTGTTCGCATTATTCGGATCGACCGCCAGAGCGCTCGCCGGCGCGTTCGGCAGATTAGCCGAGACCACCGTCCAGTGGGCGCCGGCGTCGGTCGAGCGATACACGTGCGGAATGGAGACGCCGTTGCCCGAAAAGCCCTCCACCGTGACGTAGACCGTGCGGCCGGTGCTGTCATGCGGATCGGCGGTGACCGACGAGACGGAGAAGCCGCCGGGATTGAAGTGACCGGTGTTGCCGACATCGTTGGCGACGTTGGCGGCAGCGGCGACGTCGGTCCAAACCGTGGTCGGTGTGGCCGTGTTCGCGGCGGTGTTGACGAAGACATGTCCACCGACGCTGGTGCCGCCGCCGGCCTGCACGCCCGCGACACCCGCGTACACCACACTGGAGCCGCTCGTCGCCGTTCCACGGAGCGAGGGTCCGCCGGCGCCGAGCGCGCTGAGCAGTGCATTGTTGGCCGCGCACGCCGCCCCCTGCGGTCCGGCGAGCAGATCGCTCAGCGCATTCGCACCCGACCACAGCGTCGGACCGGCAGCCGGCCCGCGCCACACACGGCAGGTGCCTGCAAGAAGGTTTGCCGGCAGCGCCGGGTCGAGCAGCCACGGTGCATCGAGCAGAGCGATATCGGACGAGACCTGCGCCGGGCCGATGGTTGGCGCCGCCAGCACGTCCGCTGCCGTGCAGGCCGAGCCGTTGTCGCAGGCGGCAATCGAGATGCCCGCCCTAGTCGACAGGTACCAAAGTGCTGGATTCGTCCGATCGATCGCTACGGATCCGCCTTCGGCCGCCGATATCTGCTGCCAGGAGGTGTTGGAGGAGCTGCTGGTCGAGACCGTGCCGGAGCCGCCCAGACCGGCAAGCAAAACAGTGGAATCCACAGGATCTTGCGCGAACGAGACCACCTCGGCCAGCGATCCCAGCGTGGCGTTGAGGTTCTGAAAGTGCGCGGCATCATCCGGCGAGCAGGGGCTCGCCTGATGGTTGACCGTGTCGGTCGAGCGCCAAAGCCCACCATCGTTGCCGAAGAAGAGCAGCGGGTTCAAGGCTGGGCCGCCGCTCACGATGGCGTGCTGTGCCGGAGCCATCTGCGCCGGGGAGCCGCAGCCGTTCGCCGTGTTCGTGGTGTTGCGCAGCATGCAGCCGGCCGCGACCGAGCAGCGGAACAGATCGGCGGTGCCGACAAACAGAAGTGTGTCGGCCGAGCTCGTGCCGACCGCGACTGGCAGCGCCGCCAGTGCGAGGTTGTAGTCCGACTGCGGAATCACGCTCGAACCGGAGCCGACCTCAAGCGGCGCGGACGGTAGCTGCTGCGCAAAGGTCGGGTTCGCCGTGGCGCACGCGCTGCCGGTGGCGCCACAGACATCGCGGAACAACCCCCGATCCTGGTCGCTGAGATCCGTCGTGAGCGCGAAGGTATCGCCGGAGATCGGGTTCACGGCGAGCGCCCCGCGAAAGATCGGGCAAGCGGCGTTCGGAACGGAGGTGGTCGGACAGGCGGAGAGCGACAGTCCAGCCCCGGGTTGGCTGCTGAGTCGCGTCCACGTGATCCCGTCGGGCGACTGGTAGTAGCCGTGGTAGCGCACGGCCGCGAGGAAGCTCTGCCGGACAGGGTTCCAGACGACGGCAGTCGCGGCGTTGCCCAGCACACCGGCTACCGAGGTCGGCGCCTGCAGCACCTGCGCGCCGTCCATCAGCGTGCTCATCTGCCAGCTCGCTCCGGCGTCGGTCGAGTAGTAGAGCCCCATCACGCTGCTGCTGTTCGGCGCATTCACCAGCAGGCCCTCAGCCGACTGGCTCACAGCCGCGACGACCAGCGAAGGATGCGCCGTGGAGTAGGCGAAGCCTGCGAAGCCGAGGCCGAAGAAGCTGTGGTTGCCGGCTACGCCGTCGTGGGTCACGGAGGTGAGCGACCAGGTCAGGCCGGCGTCGGTCGAGCGCAGAATGCCGGTGCCGTAGTAGGAGTCGGCCGAGTCGTTCGGGTCGCCCGTGCCGGCGAGCAGGACACCGCCGGGCAGCGCGGCAAGCGCGCCGATCGAGAGCGACGCCTTTGCGGAGGAGCCCGCCGACGGACTGAAGACGGCCAGATCGTCGGTCATCGGCGCGAAGCTCACCTGCGCCGCGGGCCCGGCGGCGTTGGTCGATCGCCACACACCGCCGCCGGTGGTGCCGACAAAGAGGGTGTTGCCGGTGGCATCAGCAGGATCGAGCGCGAGCGAAGTGACGCGGCCGGCGATGTCGCCATACGCGAGCGAGTGGATGGCGACCGGACCCGCCGCCGTCCACGCCGCGCCCAGACCCGTGACCAGACCCGTACTCGCGCCCGGTGTGCGCGGCCTCGCCGGATGAGCAGCGGAGACGGACGGCCGCAGCGCCAGACTCTCCACGCGGGCGTTCGCCAGGGCGCGCGCGGCCGAGGCGCCCGACGGCAGCGTTCGACGGCCGGCGGTGAAGCGACGGGCGCGCGCGATCGCCGACGAACCGGGGCGGAGCGGGCGACGGCTCTCGGGAGCCGCTGCTGTTCCTGCCTCGATCCCCCGCGCCTGCGACACACCGGAGCGCAGCTCCTGCGCCCCCACCCGCAGGCCGAGGGCAAGCAGCAGCAACAAAGCAATGCTGGTGTGCCGGCGACGAAGACCGCAGGAAGGGCGGCGGGGAAGACCGCTCGGAGGGCGGAAATGACGGGCTCGCGGCATATGCTCCGGCAAAAGGATGGTGGACACGGATACGTGTGCGGTGGCGGCGAGCCACTCGCAGGCGCGGTCCGCGAATCACCCGCAACCCGAACTCTAGCCAGCCCCCCGTTGACGAACAATATCGCCGAAGTTGTACAGGCACGGGACCGGCGCGGTGGTGGAGCAGCTCTCCTCATCAACCGGGAGCCACTCCAATACCGCATGATTGACTGTCCGGTTTGAGTTGGAGACGGGGCAGAATGCGGCTCAGGGCGAGGCGGTGGCGACGTCGGCGGGTGCGGCGGGGCTGGAGGCGTGGCGCTCGCGCAGGTCGGTCATCTCCGCGATGTAGCGCTTGGAGTCGAACTTCCGCCCGGTGGAGGCGCCCGACATGTAGCGGATCTTGCCGAAGATGGGGTGCTGGTTCCAGGCGCGATCGAACTTGCCGACGATAGCCCAGGCGATGCCCGCATAGCCGCCCGGATCGCGGCCGTCGAGGAAGTACTTGTCGTTCAGGTAGACGCAGTGGCTGAAGGCGGTCGCGGCGTCAGGGGTCCACTCGAGAATCTTCTTCGCCCAGTACATGCGCAGGTAGTTGTGCATCCAGCCGTGGTGAACCATCTGGGTCTGCGCGGCATTCCACAGCTCGTCATAGGTCGCGGCGTGCTCGAGTTCCTCCAACGTATAGATTTGGTCGCGCTGGTCGCGCGCGTGCTCGGCGATGGTCTTCCGCGCCCACTCTTCGGCACAACCGGGGTTGTCGTAATCGGGCTGGAAGCGGACGAAGTTGACGCACAGCTCACGCCAAGCGATGAGTTCATTGAAGAGCGAGTCGCGCGCGGACTTCAGCGCGGGATTCCCGGCGGCGGCCTCGTCGACCGCAAGCGCGATAGTCTGCGCGGAGATATGGCCGTAGTGCAGCCACGGGCTGAGCCGCGTGGTGCCGTCGATCTCCGGCTTGTTGCGGGTCTGGTCGTAGGTGGGCAGGATGCGGTCGAGGAAGAGCTTGAGCCGCTCGCGCGCCGCGTGCGCGCCCCCGCGCCAGGCCTCGACCGGGGTGGCCGAGCGATCAAAGTCCTTCCAGTCGCGCGTCATGTCGTCGTGGACGGAGTCCTGCTCGAAGCCGGCGGGCGGCTGCCAGGCGATCTCCGCGTGCGGGTTCTCGAACGGCTTGAGGAACTGCGGCAGGAGCTTATAGAGTCGCGGCCGCATGGTGTAGGCGGCAAACTGCGCCTTGGGGAAGAGCGCCATGGGCACGATGCACTCGGAGTCGACCGTCCAGAAGGGAATGTCGATGCTCCTGGCGAGGTCGGCGCGCCAGCTCTCCGGCACGCGCATGGGGTTCTCATCGCCGATCACAAAGGCCGCCCCGACGTCGTGCAGCAGGCGCGTGTGCGACTCATTGGGCGCGCGCCGGAAGACGAAGCCGATGTTGCGCGCGGCGAGGTCCGCCTCAAGATCGGGCAGGCCCTGGTTGAGAAAGACATAGTGGCGGAGGTTGGCGTGCGGGAAGTTGGCGATGCCGGCGAAGTAGACGACCAGCGGCAGGCGGAGTTCATTGGCGACGGCTACGGCGATGTCGAGCGCGTAGTTGTCGGCGCCGCGTTGCGATCGCTGGCACCAGTAGACGACGCATTTACCTACACGAGCGGGTGGGCCGGCGCGGCGCACGGTGATGCGCGGATTGGCGAGCAGGGCCCTAAGCGCGGCGGGCAGCGCGGGGTCGAGCGCGGGCGGCTGCCAGCCGGCAAGCGCGGAGGCATCGGTCCTCCCGGCCCGCGTCGGTCGCACCTGCGGATGGTGCACGGCGGCCGGCGGAAGCACGCGTTGGCCGCCCGCGGCGCTCGCCGGGTCGCTGTCGCTGGAGCGGTCGCCGGGAGAGCCGGCGACCTTGGCCTCCTCGCTGGACGCGGCCGATCGGCTCGGCTTCGCGGTCTTCGGTAAGGTGTCATTGGCGATTGCGGGCGGCTTCAAACGCGGCGGCGGCATGGTGCTACGGTAAGGGATCGGAGGCTGGAGCATGGAGGCGCAGGTACAAGCGGCCGTCCCCGCTGTTGACACGATCGAGGTGCGGCGGGCGGGGGTGGAGGATGCGGCGATGCTGGCCCTGGTGGGTGCGGCAACGTTTCTGGACGGCTTCGCCGACGTGCTGCCGGGTGAGGCGATTGTGGCACACGCGGCACGGCACCATGTGCCGGAGTTCTACGCCGCCTACCTCGCGCGGCCGGAAGTCGCGGCCTGGCTGGCGGTGGTCGGGCGCGGCGCGGCGGTTGGGTATGCGATGCTGACGCCGCCGGAGCTGCCCGCCGAAACTGTCCGCGACGGCGATCTTGAGCTCAAGCGCATCTACGCGCTCGCTCGCTTTCACGGCACAGGGCTGGCGCAGCGCATGATCGACGTGGCGGTTGCAGAGGCGCAACGGCGCGGCGCGGGGCAGCTGCTGCTCGGGGTCCACGCAGGCAATTCCCGGGCGCTGCGGTTCTACGCGCGAAACGGCTTTCGGCAGATCGGCACGCGGCAGTTCCAGGTGGGCCCGCTGCTGTGTGACGACTTTGTGATGGCGAGGAAGCTTTAGCGCGGGATCTAGGTTCGCGCGCAGCATCAGGAGACATGCCTTTATTGCTTTTGCGAACCGAAGTAGAACCCAAGCACGGTGCCGAGGACCGAGGTGACGGCGGGCAGGATGACCTCGGCCGCTTCTTTAAACTGCGCCCAGCCTGCGGGGGTGGGCAGGTGCAGCGCGGCCCACAGATAGAAGGAGATCACGACCAAGAAAACGCCAAGCGAGACGAGAGCAAGGAGACCGCGGATCCACTCGCGTGTGCGGCCCGGATCGTAGGGCGTGGTCTGTACCGGGACGGAGCGCGTAAAGGGACTGGCAGCCACGAAGCTCTTTCTCCTGAAGGTCTACAGGACGGCCACCCTGTGCCGTGCTATTTCGCTGAAGAGCGCCACAGCACCGGAGAATGCCTTAGGAGCCTGTGATTCCGGTCACTTCCTGGAGCTTGCCGCCCTGTTCGACGAGCAGCTTGGTTTTGGGATCACTGATCGTGTCGGCAACGTAGTTTGCAATCTCGAGACTTTTATTGAGAGCCGAGGCGAGATCCGGCGTGTTCAGCTGCTGCTGCAGATATTCGAGCTTCTCCTGTAGCTGCGGCACGGAACTGATGATCTGGTTGGCGTCGAACATCGTTCCTCCTCGCGAACAGCATAGCACTCGAGGGTTGGCGCGGCCCGGCTAGCATGACCTTACCAGCGGCCCCACGCGCGGCTGATGTAGTCCGACATGGTCATGGTGGTCAGGACCAAAAAGGTGAAGAAGCCGGAGGCGACGGTCATCTTGATCAGCCGCGACTGAAACTTCACGTGCATAAAAAACAGGATGACGATGACGGCCTTAAAGCTCGCGATGCCGAGCGCGATGATCGGGTTCAGCACCTTGAGATCGACGTAGGCGGCGCCGACCGTGAGCGCGGTCCCGACCAGCAGGGTAAGAAAGACCAGACCATACTGGAACGGCGTGACGATGTGGTGCTCGCCGTGCTCCGGGTTGGTCGTGTTAGCGGCGTCGTGTTTGTCGGCCATGAGCGGAGTCTCCGTGGGGATCGATGCGCTAGCAGCGCGAAGCAAGGAACTAGTGCAGCGGGTGACGGTTGATCAAGTAGAGCAGCGGAAACAGAAAGAGCCAGACGATGTCTACGAAGTGCCAGTAGAGCCCGAAGTTTTCGATGGGGGCGACGTAGCCGTTGGTGAACTCCCCCCAGTGCGCGCGGGCGGTGAGCCAGCAGAGCAGAACGATGCCGATGATCATGTGCACGGCGTGCATGCCGGTCATGGCGAAGTAGAGCGAAAAGAAGACCTGCGTCCGCTCAGCCATGTCGGGTGCCAGCGGCTGCTCGTTCATGATGCCGTGCGCGCGCGGATTGACGAACTCCGAGATGTCGAAGTGCGCTCCGGGGATGTGATGCTTCTCCCATTTCTCGTGGTACTCATCTGCCTTGATGCCGATGAAGATGAGGCCGAAGAAGGTGGTCAAGAGGAGCATCAGGACCAGAAAACCCTTCTTCCGGACCTCGGCCGCCCACACGCCCAGCGCCATGCAGAAGCCCGAGGTGATCAGAACGGCCGTGTTGATGGCGCCCTCGGGAACGGAGAGCTGGTTCGAGGCGGCAGCAAAGGCCGGGTAGTACCAGTTGCGATAAAGCAGGTAAGCGAAGAAGAGACCGCCGAAGAACATGATCTCGGTGAGCAAAAACAGCCACATGCCGAAGGTTCCGGCCTCGCGCTGCTGCTGCTCGGTCTCGAAGTGATGGCGGTGCTGCGGCAGAGCGATGTGCTCGTGCGCGGTATGAACCGCTGTCTCGTGCCCAGGCGTGGCTAGGATGGCGTTATCCAACGGTCGTCACCTCATGCTTGGTCTTCTCTGCGAGCCACGCATAGTCGTACGCCTCGTGATCCACGATGGGCGTCTCGATGAAATTTTCAGTCAGCGGCGGCGACTGAATCTGCCACTCGAGACCGGTAGCCTGCCACGGGTTGTTGCCCGCGATCGCGCCGTACTTCAACGACCAGCCGAGGTAGAGCAGCGGCAGCATGTAGCCCACGCCGAGGACGGTGGCGCCGGCCGTCGAAAGCACGTTCAACACCTGGAACTCCGGCGGGTAGGAGTGGTAGCGGCGCGGCATACCGAGATAGCCGAGGATAAACTGCGGCATAAAGGTGATGATGAAGCCGATAAAAGTGGTGACGGCGGCCAGCTTCGAAAGCGACTCCGGATACATGCGGCCGACCATCTTGGGCCACCAGAAGTGAATGCCCGAAAGGAAAGCCATCAGCATGCCGCCGACCATGACGAAGTGGAAGTGGGCAACGATGAAGTAGGTTTCTGTGAGATGGATGTCCATGCCGAGCGCGCCGAGAAAGACGCCGGTCATGCCGCCGATGGTGAACAGCCCGATAAAGCCGAAGGCGTAGAGCATCGGCGTCTCAAAGGTGATGGAGCCCTTCTGCAGGGTGAAAGACCAGTTGAAGATCTTGATGGCCGAAGGCACGGCGACCAACATGGTCAAGAGCGAGAAGACCAGCGCCGAGTAGTTGGAGACGCCCATGATGAACATGTGGTGCGCCCAGACGAAGAAGCCGAACAGCGCGATCGCGACCGAGGAGAAGGCGACGGCGGTGTAGCCGAAGACGCGTTTGCGGCTGAAGGTCGAGATGACCTCCGAGATCACACCGAAGCCGGGCAGGATCATGATGTACACGGCCGGGTGCGAGTAGAACCAGAAGAGATGTTGAAAGAGCAGCGGATCGCCGCCCTTGGTCGGGTCGAAGATGCCCAGACCGATCACGCGCTCAAGCGCGACCAGGACGAGCGTGATGGCGAGTACCGGCGTGCCCAGCACCATCAGAATGGAGGCCGCGTAGTTGGACCAGACAAAGAGCGGCAGACGAAACCAGGTCATGCCCGGCGCGCGCATCCGGTGAATGGTCACAATGAAGTTCAGCCCGGTGAAGATGGAACTGAAGCCGGCGACAAAGATCGCGGTCGCCGCGGTGACGACGTGGGTGTTCAGGTAGTGCGTCGACAACGGTGTGGTGAAGGTCCACCCGGTATCGACGCCGCCCAGCACAAGCGCGGCCAGGGTCAGCGTGCCGCCGGCAAGGTACAGGTACCAGCTCAGCAGATTGATCTTCGGAAAGGCAAGGTCCTTGGCCCCGACCATGATGGGGATCAGGAAGTTGCCCAGCGTCGCCGGCACCGACGGCACCAGAAACAAAAAGATCATGATGATGCCGTGCATGGTGAAGAACTTGTTGTAGGTATCGGCCGCGACCAGGTCAGGCTGGGGAGTGAGGAGCTCCAGCCGGATCAGGCCGGCAAAGGCCCCGCCGATGAAGAAGAAGAAGGTGATCGAGATCAGGTAGAGGATCGCGATCCGCTTGTGATCGCCGGTCAGCAGCCAGCTCATCAGGCCGTCTTCGGCGTTGAGGTAGTTGCGCTTCGGCAACCGCGCGGTGGTCTGGTCGGGGAGATTGACGATCGTGGGTGTCACTGTGCTCATGGTTTACCGCCCTGGCGTCGATGGCGCCGACTGCTCTGACTGCGATGTGGTCAGGGTCTGCTGCACACGGTAGTTCGTCTGCAGCGACTTGATGTATTCGACAATATCAATCAGACCGTCTTCGCTGATCTGCCCCTGGTAGGTCGGCATGATGGGAGCATACCCTGCGGTGACGTTCTGCGATGGGTTCAAGATGCTGTCGCGAAGGTACGCGTCGTTGACGGTGACCGACGACCCGCTGGCGAGCTGAAGCCGCGCGCCGTAGACCCCGGCGAGGTTGGGCCCGCGAGCCGCCGCCTGGCCGGAGTGGCAGGCGTTGCAGCCCATGGAGGCAAAGAGCCGCTCACCGTTCTGCGCCATGCTCATGCCGGAGGTCGAAAGCTGCGTCCACCGGTGGTAGTCCTCCGGCGACATCGCCGTGATCTCCCCGATCATGCCCGAGTGCAGCGTGCCGCAGTACTGGGTGCAGAACAGGTGATAGACGCCCGGCGTGGTGGCCTGAAACCAGACCGTCGAATAGCGCCCCGGAATGACCTCGCGCTTGACGCGAAAGTCGGGGATCGAGAACGAGTGAAAGACGTCCTGCGAGATCATGGTGAGCTGCACCGGCTGCCCGATCGGGACGTGCAGGGCGTTGATCTCGTGCTGGCCGCCCGGGTGCTCGGCCTTCCACATCCATTGCTTGCCGATGATGTAAACGTTCATCGAGTTGGTGGGCGGGGTGTAGATACGGAAGTAGAGCAGCGCGCCCCACACAAAGACGATGAGAAAGAGCGCGAGCGGGATGATTGTCCAGGTTGCTTCCAGCAGCGTCGATCCCTCGATCTGCGTGGCGACCGGGTTGCGTGCGCGGCGGTAGCGAATCGAGAAGCCGAAGACCAGGGTGCCCACCAGCGCGATCCCGATCACGGTGATCAGCAGCAGAAAGAAATACAACGCGTCGGCGTAGGGCGCGATGGTCGAGGCCTCCGCGGGAAACAGCGCGGACGCATGAAGCCACTTCACCAGAAATTCCCAAAGGACCGGACTGATTTCCATCGTTACCCTTTTCTTCCGTTCTCATGCTCAAGAAGATCGTGCTCCCGGCCGAGCCGCAGATCGCGCCGGAACATCAGAAAGATAAAGCCGCCCAGACCGGCCAGCGTAACCATGCCGCCGACCTGCACCACGCGGGCGACGATCAGCGAGTGCCGGTTGGTCTCGGGGTCATAGTGGTAGCAGTAGGTCAGAATGTTGGCGACCGGCGAGCCAATCTGGTTGCCCGAGGCCTCGATCAGACCGAGCAGCAGATCCTTGGGCGAGTATTCAACGCCGAGGTAGTACTGCGCGAGCCGGCCCTGGGGCGTGAGCAGCTCAATCGAGCTCGCGTGCGCGAACTGATTCAACTGGCCGTCCGGCCCGGGAACCCGCACATAACCGAAGCCGACCGCTTTGGTCAGCGCGTCGATCGCCGGCTTCTGCCCGGTAAGGAAGTGCCAGCCGGCGGCGCTCTCCGGCCGGCCGTAGCGCTTGACGTAGGTGGCCTTGGACTTTGCCGCGAGCTGCGGTCCCTCAGTCGGATCGATCGAGACGACGATCACGTTGAAGTCCTTGCCCGGCGTGAGGTGGACCATCTGGAGCGCGCTGGTAAGGCCGTCCAGCTCCTCCGAGCACAGCATCGGGCAGTTGTAGTACACCAGCGCGAGCACCGCCGGCTTGGCGCCGAGATATTGGCCCAGCGCTACCGGCTTGCCGGTCTCATCGACAAAGGCGGCGTCGAGCGGGACCTGCCGGTCGAGGTGCTGCGCCACACCCACCTGGGCGAGGACCTTGGGCAGCTGGTCGCCGGTGTTCTCGCCCACCTGCTTGTCCCCGTAGCTTGCGACCTGCGCGGAGCCGCGGACGCCGGACAGCGCGAGCAGGGCAGCGGCCATCATCACCGCTCGCCGGCCTCTCCGGATTGTCTGCCATCCCCCGCGCATTGTCTCTCCCAACCTCATCTGCCGCTCTTCCTCCATGCTACTTGCTTGCGACCGCCATGCCCGGCCCGGCGGGGGTCAGCTGCGCGTGTTCGGCGCCGCTTGCCTTGCCGTAGCTCAGCTTCTGCTCGCGCGCTTCCATCACATCAAGCTCGTATCCCGTGCGGGCAAAACCGCTCGTCAGCGGTTCGGTAATCGACGGCGCGGCGTTTCCGACAAAGGTCGGGTTCCCGATCGCCGGCCCACCCGCCACAGGCAGACCGCGCTGAGCGATCAGCTGCATCGCGCGCTCGATCGGTATGCGCAGCTGGCCGTTCGCGCGCGGGTCGGTGCTGGTGTGCTCGAGCAGAAGATCCTCGCGCGCATGGAGGTCGGCCGTCGCCTGGTTGCCGTCGTCGATGTCCAGTCGCGGGCTGGGAAACGCGTTGGTCATGCGCTGCAGCTCGCGCTGCTCCATCTCCGGGTTGTTGGCGAGGTCCTCGCGCTTGCCCGTCTTGACGCCGCCGCGCTCGGTCCGCGGTCCGCCCGAGGAACTGCTGTGGCCGACGCTGTTGGCGGCGGTCCACTTGGTCGCGGGCCCGTCTTCGGTGAGAAAGGCGCTGTTGATCACCTTGCCCATCACAAAGCAGAAGAGAAAAAAGATGATGATGAACACGCTGAGGCCAGTGAGAAAGACAACGACGCCGCCGACGTTGACATCGGTCGTCTCATACCCGGGATTCTCGTCCTTGCGCTCGGTCGACGGCGTCGGCTTGCCGCCGAAGAGGTCTTCCCCCGCGTCGTGGTTATCAGTGGGCATGGTCAGGCTCCAGCATCTCCTCGAGGTGAGGATCGTTCACGTTGGTCAGCGGCCGCTTTTCGAGCTCGCGGAGGTAGTTCCACGCCCAAAAGCTAAGGGTCGCGATGGGCACGGTGATATAGGCAAGGATGCCGAGGTTGCCGGCCAGATGCAGGTTGCGGGCGGCATCGGGGAAGTTGGGCTCGACCAGCCAGAACATGTCCACGCAGCGGGCGAAGATCATGAAGCTGGTCAGCCAGATCATCTTGTGCTTGTTGCGCTTGAGATCGCGCGACAGCAGAAGGGTAAACGGAATCACCCAGTGGCAGATGAAGTCCAGGGTGCAGATGGTCCACCAGCCGCCGCGGATGCGATTCAGATACCAGGGGATCTCATCCGGCACATTGCCCGACCAGATGATCAGGAACTCGGCGAAGGTGAGATAGATGTTCAGCATGACAAAGGCAAAGGCCAGCTTGCCCAGGTCCTGCTGCTCAGTGACGCGGAGCAGGGTCTTGATCGGCTCGTAGCGCGACAGCAGGATCAGCGTAAGAATGCCGACCGCGAGTACACCGTAGCCCTGCGCGACCAGGAACTGCAGCCCCCAGATCGAGGAGTACCAGGTCACGTCAAGCGACTTGATCATTACGATGGCCAAGTCGGTCATCAAAATGACGTAGATCAGGATGCCGATCCCGGAAAGGTTTTCAAAGCGCACCTGCCAGCGGTTGAAGCTCGCCTCCGTGCCGCGCGCGGGGTCGGCATCGCGCTGAAGCGACCACTTGTTGAGAAAGAAGGAGAAGGTGAGCAGCACGCCGAAGACGATCAGGCACTCCACCCAGACCGGCCCGGGGCTCAGCATGGAGCGCTTGTCACGCAGGCACAAGGCTTGCTCGAGCGTGACCCAGCCGTGCGCGAGCGCGTTGTTGACCGAGGCCTGCGTCGGAAAGGCCGCCCACTGATAAAGGTGCTTGGACAGAAACAGGATGGGCAGCAGCATCACCCCGACCACCGGCAGCGTGCGCGCCATCGCCTCCAGCGGCCGCCGCATGATCAGGCCCCACTTACCGCCCGAGACATACTGCAGCATCAACATGCAGAGCGCCCCGCCGGCCAGGTTGAAGCTTGTCATGAATCCCGCCAGGTACGCCCGCAGCAGATGATTGCGACCCTCGTGCGTCCACACAAACGCGAGCAGGGAGAGAAGCGTGAACACCGCGCACACCAGCAGCAGACGCCGCCGCCAAAGGACGACGATCGGCGGCGCGCCCAGGTTGGCGGGCAGCACGCGCGGTCCGTGAGGGTGGGTGTGCGCCGGGTGGCCGTGGGTCTCGCCGGGATATTGCTGCATCGATGCCATGGGGTTTATCGACCTCGGATCTGAAGCTCTTCATTGCTGTATTTGCGTGCTCTTCCGCCATGCGTTGCTCGCGGTGGTCAACAAGACTGTCCGGCGCTACTTCTCCTCGTTCATCGCTCCCCGTTCGGAGTTCGCGTTGTCTTCCCGCAACGGCGTGTTGCCGCTTGCCGGCACGATCAGTCGGTTGCCCGGTCCGCTCGGCCGGACACCCGTCCCACCCCGCGTATCCGGCGGGTTGTTGGTCTCGACCGAGATCGGGTGATCCTCGCCGTTCGGCGTGCCCTTGACCGCGGTCGGCGGCAGCGCCCAGTCATAGGCGAAACCGGGGTTGAAGCCCTCCTGCGTTGCGATCGACTCAAGTGATTCGGTGTGCGCGCCCGGAGCGATATCGCCCTGCTTGGCGTTCTGACTGAGCTGCAGCGCCCGGACATAGGCGACCACCGACCAGCGCTCCTCCTCATTCAGCTGCGCCGAATAGTCGGGCATGGCGCCGTAGCCGTTGGTGATCACGTTGAAGAAGTGGCCGAGCGGCGACGCCTCCAGCCGGGCGGTGTGGAAGTTGCCCGCCGGCGCATACCCGCGCGAGACGATCATGCCCGCGCCATTGCCCACACGCGAGTGGCACGGCGTGCAGAAGACGTTGTATTCCTCCTGCCCGCGCGCCAGCACCCGCTCATTGACCGCGAACGGCATCCCGTCGCCTTCCTTGCCGTTCTGGAAGCCGGTGTAGAAGTAGGTGTTCTGGTGCAGCTGGCTACGCGCCACGGTGGCGCCCACCTGCGGTCGCACGCTGCGGCCGTCCGGATACAGATCCGATCCGCGCTGCGGATAAAACTTCGGCTCGTTCTGCATGTCTTGACGGCAGCCGGCGAGCGCCAGCAGGCTGAGGCCGAGCGTCGCCGCGGCGACCGGCCGAGCGCCCGAAGACATGGCGGAGGCAACAGCGTTCAGGCGATTAATGATCCACCTCCACCACCGAGATCACGGGGAACTGCTCGAGAAAGGCACGCGTGCCGGTGGCCGAGAACTGCGGATCGCTCGCCTCCAGGCAGAGAAAGAACTTATCCGTGGTCGCGCCCGAGCGGAAGTTCGGCGCGTTGAACACCGGATGGTAGAGCTGCGGCAGGCCGTTCTGCGCGATCATCCCGAAGCCGGCCGAAAGCCCGGCGAAGAGAATAGTCCACTCATAGGCGGGGATGATAAACGCGGGCCAGGAGAAGAGCGGCCGGCCGGCGACGTTGATCACATAGCCCCAGACGTTGATCCAGGTCTGCATCAGAAACGCCGTCGTCACCCCCATCAGGCCGCCCAGCAGGCAGACCAGCGGCACACGGGTCTTGTGAAAGCGCAGCGCCTCGGCAGCCTCTTCGACCGGATAGGGCGTGTAGCACTCCATGCGGCGATAGCCCTGGCGGTACGCCTGCTCGGTCGCGACGACCAGCTCGGTCGGTGTGTTGAACTCCGCCAAAAGACCGTAGATTCCCTCACGCGGCGGCATTAGACGACCTCGTCAACGACAGTTTGCGCATCGGCCCCGCCCGCGCGGATCTTGGTTTGCGGCAGCATCATGCGGATCTCATTAATGGGAATAATGGGCAGAAAGCGGACAAACAGCAAAAACAGCACGGTGAACAGACCCATGGTGCCGATATAGATCATGTAGTCCCACTTGGTCGCGCGATAGGTGCCCCAGGAGGAGGGGAGATAGTCGCGATAAAGCGAGGTGACGACGATCACAAATCGCTCAAACCACATGCCGGTGTTCACGATCAACGAGAGCAGAAACAGATACACCACATTAACGCGCAGCTTGCGGCTCCACAACGTGGTCAGCGGGATCGCGATGTTGGTCAGGATCAGGATCCAGTACGCCCAGCCCATGGGACCGAACATCCGGTTCCACATCATGAAGAACTCCCAGTGGCTGGCCGAGTACCAGCTCATGAAGATCTCCATGCCGTACCCATAGGCGACGATCGAGCCGGTCGCGAGCATCACCTTGGCCATGTTGTCCAGGTGGCGCAGCGTGACCAGATCCTCAAGGTGGTAGAACTTGCGCAGCGGAATGGCAAGCGTCAGCACCATGGCAAAGCCCGAATAAACGGCGCCGGCGACGAAGTACGGCGGAAAGATGGTGGTGTGCCAGCCGGCCATTGCCGCCACCGCGAAGTCGAAGCTGATGACAGTGTGCACCGAAAGCACGAGCGGCGTCGAAAGACCGGCTAAGAGCAGCGAGGCCGACTCATAGCGGATCCAGTGTCGCGTCGACCCGCGCCAACCAAGCGACAGCATCCCGTAAAAGTAGCGCGCGAGCGGCATCGTCGCCCGATCACGCAGCGTGCCGAAGTCGGGGATCATGCCGATGTACCAGAAGACGATCGAGATGGTCGCGTAGGTCGAGACCGCAAAGACGTCCCAGGCGAGCGGACTGCGGAACTGCGGCCAGATGTTCATGGTGTTCGGATACGGAAACAGCCAGTACGCGAGCCACGGCCGACCGACGTGGATCAGCGGGAACATGCCAGCGCATACCACGGCAAAGATGGTCATCGCCTCGGCGAAGCGGTTGATCGAGTTGCGCCAGGTCTGCTTGAACAGCAGCAGGATCGCCGAGATGAGCGTGCCCGCGTGGCCGATGCCGATCCACCAGACAAAGTTGATGATGGCGAAGCCCCACGCGCCCGGGATGGTCACGCCCCAGATGCCGACGCCCTTGAGGAACAGCCAGGTGCACCCGACCACCACGCCCATTGCAATGAACGAACCGAACAGCACACCGAAGAACCAGCCGAGCGGCGTGTTCGCCGTCAGCACAAACCCGGCGATCTTCTGCGTGACCGACTTAAAATTGTGGCCCGGCGCGATCACCGCGTACTCGCCGGTACGCGGGTCGATCATCGGGTCAACGACGGGATCGGGAATGGGTTTGGTCGCCATTAGATGAGCTCCAGCTCAGGGTTCGGGTTGATCACACCGGCCGTGTAGGTGGTGCGCGGACGGTAGTTCAGATCGGCCAGCACCGGGTAGTCACGCTCCTTGTGCTTGCGCGCTGAGACCTTGCTCGCCGGGTCGTTGATGTTGCCGAACAGGATCGCATCGGTCGGGCAGGCCTGCTGACAGGCGGTCACCACCTCGCCGTCTCGGATCGCGCGATTCTCCTTGTCGGCGGTGATCTTCGCAGCCTCAATGCGCTGCACGCAGTAGGTGCACTTTTCCATCACGCCGCGCGAGCGAACCGTCACATCCGGGTTGCGCATGAACTTCAGGCTCTCGGTCTCGTAGTCCGAATACAGCAGGAAGTTGAAGCGGCGCACCTTGTAAACGCAGTTGTTCGAGCAGTAGCGCGTGCCGACGCAGCGGTTGTAGACCATCAGATTCAGCCCCTCGGGCGAGTGCACGGTCGCGTTCACCGGGCACACCTGCTCGCAGCCGGCGTTTTCGCAGTGCTGGCACATCATGGGCTGAAAGTGCGCGCGCGGCGCATGCAGATCGCCCTCGAAGTAGGTGTCGATGCGGATCCACTGCATGTTGCGGCCGATTTTCACCTGTTCGCGCCCGACCACCGCCAGGTTGTTCTCCGCATAGCAGCTCATCACGCAGGCGTTGCAGCCGATGCAGGAGTTCAGATCGATCGCCATGCCCCACGCGTTCTGGATCTTCCGGGACGAGGGGTCGGTGTGGTCGTACCGCCACGCATTGGGGAACATGCTCTCGTCGTGCTTCGGCGTCTCGCCCTCGACCGCGTAGCCTACCTTGCGCACCAGTGTGTGCTCGTCGCCCTCGTGCGCGAAGTCCGGGTCCTTCTTCGCCCCGGCCACGGTGGTGTAACGAATGATGCCGCGCTCCTGCGCCTCGTGACCGGCGAGCGAGTAGGTGCCCTGCTTGTCCGAGAGCACACGCTGCAGCTGCCGCTGCGCGAACTCGCCGCGGTGCTCGATGTTCTGCACCTTGGTCACGCACAGATCCCACGTGCCGCTCTTTTTGGCCAGCTTGGCGCCGGTCGCGAAGCACGGCGCCGCGGAGGTGCGCAGCGGATAGGCGCTGAAGCCCACGCCCGCGGCCACACGGCCGGCCGAGGCCTGGCGGCCAAGACCGAGGTGCAGCGTCACCACACCGTCCGGATGGCCGTAGCCGAGCAGCACCGGCGCCTCCAGCCTCCGGCCGTCGAGCTCGATCTCGATGATGTTGTTCTCCTCGATCTTCATGCGCTCCATCGAGTCGAGACTCATGATGGCGGCGTTGTCCCAGCTGAGGTTGGTGATCTGCTTGGGCAGCTCCTGCAGCCAGCCCACGTTGGCGAAGCGGCCGTCAAAAAGCGACGGATCGGGCCGGAAGCTGATCTCAAACTCGCCCGGCGCCTCGCTGGTGGACATCGGCGCGGTACCCAAACCCGTAGCAGAGGCCGATGGTCCGCCGGTCCGCGGCGCAAAGGCCGTGCCCTCGATCCAGCCGTCATGGAGCGCCTTGCGCCAGCCGTCCGCGCTGCCCTTCAGGTACTGCTGCGCGTTTGCCTGCACCAGCTCAAGCGGGCTGGTCTCCGGGTTGGGCAAGAGCGCCTGCAGGATCTCGTGCGCGCCGCGGCCGCCATACATCGGCGCGATCATCGGCTGAATGATCGACACCGTGCCGTCGTAGGCGCGCGCATCGGACCAGCTTTCGAGGTAGTAGGCCTGGTTGATGTGCCAGGTCGCGATCGAGCCCGTCTCGTCCACGTGCTGGCCGAGGTGCACGGTGTTCGGCACCCGGTTGAACGCGTCGAGGAAGTTCGCGTCGGCCGGCGCCGCGTAGATCGGATTCACGCCGAGCATCACCAGCCACTGGACCTTGCCGGCGTTCATGTCGGCGACCAGCGCGCGAAGATCGTTCATCTGCTCGCTCGGCATGGGGTTGACGGTCTCGGTGTAGACCACTGTCTTGCCCACGGCGCCCAGCTGCGCGTTCAAGGCATAGGCCGCGGCGTGCACCGCCGGCGTCGCCTGCTCGCCCGGAATCACCACCGCCCGGCCGTTCGCTGCCTTCAGATCGGCCAGCAGCGCCGCAAAAAACTTCTGCTGCTCCGGACCTAAGCCGGCCGGCGCCGTTCCCGCGACGAGCCCCTGCGCGAAGCCCGCGATCTGGCTCGGCCGGATTGCCAGCCGATGCTCAGCCTTCATGCCGGTCACGGTCGGCATGCTCTCGACCACATACATCCGGTTCATGGTCCGGTCTTCTTCGTAGCGATGCCGCTCGGCATACGCGCGCGACAGCGGCAGAAAGCCCGGGTGCGCGATACCGCCGAGGAAGTCCGCGTCGAGCGAGACGATCAGATCGGCGTTCTCGAGCCGGTACTGCGCGTCGACATACTGGCCGAAGGCCGCCTTCGATGCCGTGCGCGAGCTGTCCTGATTGACCGGCTCCCACTGCACGAACTTCGCCTGCGGATAGGCGGCCTGCACCTGCCGCCACTGCGCGGCGAGCGTCGGCGAGGTCACCGTCTCGGACAGAAAGTAGATCCCCTGCCCGCCGCTCGAGCTCTTCGCCGCCTGCGAGAAGGCCGCCTGAAACTCACCCCACGAGGCGTTCTGCCCGCGGTTCAAGATGTGCTGCGAGCGGTCCGGGTCGTAGAGCGCCAGCAGCGTCGCCTGAGTGAAGGCGTCGGACTTGCCGCGACTCATCGGGTGCTCGGGGTTGCCGTCCACCTTGATCGGCCGGAAGGCGTCGGACTTCACCAGCACAGGGATGGCGCCGGTCGGGAACGGAAACGCCGTCGCGAAGAACATCGGCACGCCCAGGATCAGGTCCTCGGGCTGCCGGATATAGGGGAAGATCGGCTCGTCCGGCTGCTTGGTGCAGCCCGCCAGCCCGGCAAGCGCGAGCGACGCGCCCATCACCTTCATGAAGCCGCGCCGACTCACCGCGTCAACCCACTCGGTCGTCTGTCGCGGAAACTCCTCCTGCATCAGATCGTGAAACTCCGGCGTGTCGGCCAGCTGGTCGAGGTTCTTCCAGAAGCGTCGACCGGTCTTGCCGTCCAGCGTCTCGCGCACCTGGGCAAGCGTCATCCGTGCCGGGCCGATGCGGGTCACGACCTGCGGAGCCGCGCCCTGCGAGGCCCCAGCCTGCTGAGTCATGTCCTGAAGATCGGACGCCGGCTGGGCCGCGGCGTTCTGGATCGCGTTGGGGGTTGCATCAGCCATCGTGGGTGGTCCCGTCCTCTGTGCTGTCATCGGTGGCACGTCTCGCAACTCGAAATCTCGTTGGCCGTGCGGATGTGGTAGTGGTCCATCAGGTAATGACCGAGGTCGATCTGGCTGGTGAACTTGTGGTAGCTGGCCGGCATCAGGACCGCCGCGGGCGGCACATCGCTGACCGTCTGGCCCTCGCCCGCGCCGGGGTGCGGCTGCAGATTGGTCCCGGACTGCTCCCGACTGAGGCCAAGCGGCCTCGGCGTGTCGATGTGCTGCAGGCTCGCGACCTCCGGCCCACCCGCGCCGCTCGGATCGTTGGTCGTGCAGCGAAGCTGCGCCGCCGTGGTCGACCCCTGACCCGTCTCGGCGCACCAGACCGGCATCTCGGTCGTCGGTCCGGACCATGCCATGTTGTAGATCTCGCTGGTCGGTCGCAGATTCTTTGCCGGATTGCGATGGCAGTTCAGGCACCACTCCATCTGCAGGGAGTTCTGCATGTACATGATGGGCATCTCGTCCACCCGGCCATGGCAGCTCGAGCAGCCGATGCCCTTGTTCACGTGGATCGAGTGATTGAAGTACACAAAATCCGGCAGATCATGCACCCGGATCCACTGGATGGAGGCGCCCGTCGCCCAGCTCTGCCGCACCGGCTCGAGCAACTCGGCGTTGGTCCAGATCTGCGAGTGGCAATTAATGCACGTCTTGGTCGGCGGAATGCCCGAGTACGCCGCTTTTTCCACCTGGGTGTGGCAGTACTGGCACTGCAGGCCGAGGCCCTCGACGTGATGCTTGTGGCTGAACGGCACGGGCTGGTCCGGCCGCTGGCCCTGCCGCGTGACCCACGGCGACCGCTGCAGCTGGTCGAGCGTCACCCCAAGCGCGATCACGATCAGGCCGGTAAGTACCAGGCTGGCCCGGGCGAGCGCATTCGAACTGCGTTCAAAGACTTGCGCCATGCGTGCGTTCCTGCTTCCTCTGCGTCAAAAACCTATGCACTACCCCTGCTGGCCGCACCGGCGTCCAGCAACCGGAAAGACAGGCTAGCAACTGAAGTCCGGAAGCGGCGTACACCGGAGGAGGGGCTGAGTATAGCAGCCGATCTTCCGTCCCCTGCGTACCCCTTCCACAACGATCTGCTTCACGTCAACAACCATCTCGATCAAACGAAGACCCATACTGTCGCGTGCTTTGACCCGTGCCGAAATCGTTCTTTTGCAGCCGATTACCGAACGTAACTGCTTCCATTGCAAGCAGAAAGTCGACGTTCTGGGTTCGTGAATCTACAGTCCCAAATCCGAGGGCTGCTTGTAAATTGCGGCCACTTCGGTCCGACATCAGAATGGCACGCCCGATCGCGCCAAACCACAAGCCCCATCCCGCTTTTCCGCCGCATCAATAGCCCACCCGAATCGCAAAGAAAGCGGGCGAGTATCGGCCAGAATGCCTCGGTCATGGCCCCGTTACCGTCTGCCCGCCTTCGACCTCCCTACGATCCGAGCTGCCGTCCGCTCGGTATGATGGCCACGTGACGCCTGCCCGCACCGTCCCGGCACGCACCTCGATCGCCATCCCCTCGTCCCCCACCTCGCCCCCCACCTCGGCAGGCGAGCCGCCGGCGCGCGCGCCCCGCACCGCCGTCACCCACCCGGCGCGCATCGAGCGCACACGGGCGCTGCCCTACGATCCCGCCCAGGCTGTCGCCGAGCTTGCCGCGGCTGACCCCGTGCTCGGCCGACTCATGGCCCGCGTCGGCCCGCTCACCCTGCGCCTGCCGGCTGTGCAGTCGCCCTTTGAAGCCCTGGTCCGGTCGATCCTCTACCAGCAGCTGCACGGCAAGGCGGCGGCGGCCATCCATGCGCGCATGATCGAGAGCTTCGCCGAGGTCTCGGGCGCCGGCGTCCACCCCGCCGCAGAGCACCTGCTCGAGTGCCCAACCGAGCAGCTTCGCGCTGCCGGCCTGTCACGCAACAAGGTCCTAGCCCTGCGCGATCTGGCCGCGAAGACCCTGGACGGCACGGTGCCGACGCTCGCCGTCATCCGGCGCCTGTCGGATAATGAGATCGTCGATCGGCTGACGGCGGTGCGTGGCATCGGCCGCTGGACGGTCGAGATGCTGCTGATCTTCCGCCTCGGCCGCCCGGATGTGCTGCCGGTCGATGACTACGGTGTCCGCAAGGGCTTCGCCTTGACCTTTCAGCGGCTCAAGCCCGGCGCCAAGATCACTCCGGATCTGCTGCCCAAGGCCGAGGTGATGGAGCGCCGCGCCAAGCGCTGGCGCCCCTGGCGCTCGGTCGCCAGCTGGTATTTATGGCGCGCCGCCGACCTCGCCGCCGTCCCCAAGCCCAAAGCCGACCGTAAGACCGAGCCCAAAGCCAATTAGTCCCGTGCGCCCCAAGGCGCGATCAGAGACTTGGCCGGCGTTCACTCTGCCGGCTCGACGCTTCGCCCCACCCAGTCGATCCACTCCTGCTCCGTCATCTCTCCCGCCGCGGCCCGCAGCACCATCGCCGTCTCCTCCACCTCGAGGCAAGCGAAGCTGCACCCATTCAGCTTCAGAAACGTCACCATGGCCGCAAAGCCGATCCGCTTATTGCCGTCCAAAAATGCGTGATTGCGGATCAACCCCCATCCCAGCACCGCGGCCAGCTCCGCGACGCTCGACTCCGGCCTGTAGTGCAGCAGATGGTGCGGGCGCGCCAGAGCCGATTGCAGCAGCCCCGCATCGCGCAGACCGTAGCTTCCGCCATAGTGCTCGATCAGGTCTGAGTGGATCGCGCGCGCCATCGCTTCATTCAGAAACAACATCGCTACTTCGCCAGCTCCTGATAGGTGTTCCGATGCTGTGGCTCGGTGTCCCGAAACGCCTTCAACGCCCTCGCAAACTCCGGGTCATATGGCGTTATCTGATACACGCCGTCCACCTTGGTCACGTGCAAAGTGGAGTCCTCCTCCACCCGCATCTCCTCCAGCAACTGCTTCGGCAGCAGCACCCCATACCCATTGCCGATCTTCCGCACCTTCAGCTCCATGGCTCACCTCCTCACTATTATAACCAAAGTTATAACTTATCCGCACCAAGAAACCCGCCAGCCTCCAGTAGCATCGTTGGCAGAGACCATGCCGAAGCAATCCGCCACGCCCCCGCCAGTCACCGCCCCCAACACCCGCTTTGTCTGCGTGCACGGCCACTTCTACCAGCCGCCGCGGGAAAACCCCTGGCTTGAAACCGTAGAGATGCAGGAGTCGGCCGCGCCCTACCACGACTGGAACGAGCGCATCACGTCGGAGTGCTACGCCCCCAACGGCGCCTCGCGCATCACCAACGAGGCCGCCGAGATCACGCGCATCATGAATAACTACGCGCGGATCAGCTTCAACTTCGGCCCGACACTGCTCTCCTGGCTGGAGCAAAAGGCCCGTCGTACCTACCGCATGATCCTCGACGCCGACGCCGCCAGCGCCCGACGCTACTCCGGTCACGGGTCCGCGCTCGCGCAGGTCTACAACCACATCATCATGCCGCTCGCGAATGAACGCGACGCACGCACGCAGATCCGCTGGGGCATCGCGGACTTCGAGTGGCGCTTCGGCCGCAAGCCCGAAGGCATGTGGCTGGCCGAGACCGCCGTCAACACCCGCACACTGGAGCTGCTCGCCGAGGAGGGCATCCGCTTCACCATCCTCGCGCCGCACCAGTGTCGCCATGTGCGCCGCACCCTGCAGTCCGCCGTCGCGCTCGACGCTGCGCAAGACGGCGCGAACCACACCGCCAAGAGCGCCGCCGCCGCGGACGCCTGGATCGAAACCCCCAACGCCGGCGTCGATACCACGCACCCCTACACCGTGCCGCTGCCCAACGGTCTGTCGATCGCCGTCTTCTTCTACGACGGGCCGACCTCGCGCGCCATCGCCTTTGAGGGCCTGCTCAACAAGGGCGAGGTCTTCGCGCAGCGCCTGGTGAACTCGCTTCCCGCCCACCCGGCGGAGGGCGAGCCGGCCATGCTCGCGCACGTCGCGACCGACGGCGAAAGCTACGGCCATCACCACCGCCACGGTGAGATGGCGCTCAGCTACGCCATGCACTGGATCGAGGAAGGCCAGCGCGCCGAGCTCACCAACTACGGCGAGTTCCTCAGCCGCTTTCCGCCGCGATGGGAGGCCGAGATCGTCGACGACAGCTCCTGGAGCTGCGCGCACGGCGTCGAGCGGTGGCGCTCGGACTGCGGCTGCAACGGCGGCAAGCCGGGCTGGAACCAGCGCTGGCGCGGTCCGCTGCGCGACGCTCTGGACCTGCTGCGCGATCGCACCGCGCCGCTCGCTGAGGAGTTCGCCCGTGGCCTGCTCAAGGATCTTTGGGCGGCGCGCGACGCCTACATTCAGCTGATTCTCGAGCGCTCGACCGAAAGCGAGGACGCCTTTCTCGCCGAGCACGCCACCCACACGCTTTCCCCCGCCGAGCGCACCACCGTCTGGGAACTGATGGAGATGCAGCGCCACGCCCAGCTGATGTACACCTCCTGCGGCTGGTTCTTCGACGAGATCTCCGGGATCGAGACGGTGCAGATCATCGCCTACGCCGGCCGTGTGCTGCAGCTTGCGCGGCAGATCTTCGGCAAGGCCGGCGCCGCGCTCGAGCCCGAGTTTCTCGCCCTGCTCAAAACCGCGCACAGCAACCTGCCTGAGATCGGCGACGGTGCCGAGGCCTACCGCCTCCACGCCACCGGCAAGCGCGTCGAGCTCGAACAGGTCGGCGCTCATTACGCCATCAGCTCCATCTTCCGCAGCTACGCGGAGGAGCACACCCTCTTCTGCTACGACGTGACCCGCACCGAGCACGAGGTGCTCGCCTCCGGCCGCGGCCGGCTCGCCATCGGTCGCGCCCGCCTGGTCTCGCGCATCACCGCGGAGTCCGAGGAGATCGCCTATGCCGTGCTCCATTTGGGCGACCAAAATCTGTCGGCCGCCATCAAGCGCTGCGACAGCGCCGACGCGCGACAGCGCAAGGAGTTCCACGCCTTTGCTGAAGCCGTGCGCCTCGCCATCCGCCGCGCCGATCTCCCCGAGGTCATTCGCCTGATCGATCGCTTCTTCGGCGGCACCACCTACTCGCTCACCTCGCTGTTCACCGACGAGCAGCACCGCATCCTCCGCGTCATCCTCGACCAGACACTCTCCGAGATGGAGCAGTCGCTGCACACGATCTACGAGGACCACGCGTCGCTGCTCCATTTCCTCGCCGCCGCCGGCATGCCCACGCCTCCCGCGCTCGCGCTCGCCGCCGGCTATGCGCTCAACGCCAAGCTGCGCCACGCGCTCGCGGCCGACGAGTTCGACGGCCCCGCCGTAACCTCGCTGCTCGAACTTGCCATCGCGGACAGAGTCGAGCTCGACACCACGCAGCTCAGCTACGTCGGCGGCCTGCGCATGAAGCAGGCCATGGTGCGCCTCGATGAGACGGCCGAGCACGACGACAGCGTCGAGGGCGCGCTCGAATCGGCCATCGCCATCGCCACCTGTCTGCGCGCCATGCCCTTCGAGGTTGATCTCTGGCAGGCGCAAAATATCTGGAACGATCTGCTGCAGCGCGGCGGCGTCGACCGCTGGACCGCCTCGCAACGCGAAAGTTTTCGCACGCTCGGCCGAGCCCTCCACATCGCTGTGGAAGAGCTGGTCGTCGAAGAGGGCGTCAGCGTCTTCTAAGCCGCGCACCGCGCACAGCACAGCGTTCCGAAGGAAGCCGTCCACTGGTCGAACTCTACCAATGCATCACTATCGCCGCTCCGATTGAGCGATGCTTCGACCTGGCCCGCAGCATCGACGTTCACCTGCTTTCTACCGAGCGGTCGCGCGAAGAAGCCGTCGGAGGTGTCACCACCGGTCTCATCGGACTGGGCCAGTACGTGCGATGGCAGGCCACGCACCTGGGAGTTCGTCAGCATCTCGCCAGCAGGATCACGGCATTTGACCGCCCCAGCTACTTCCAGGACACAATGATCGAAGGGGCCTTCCGCTTCATGCAGCACGATCACTTCTTCACGGAATCGAGTCTGGGCGGCACCGAAATGAAAGACCGTTTCCGCTTCGCCGCACCACTGCCGATCCTAGGCCGCCTCGCCGAGGTGCTGATTTTACGGAGATACATGGCGGACTTACTTCGCTCTCGCAACCTCATCCTGAAGCAAGTTGCCGAAAGCGATCGCTGGCAGGAGTTTCTTTGGTATCAGCTTGAGGGCCTGTCTCTCCGCTACGGCCGTGCACCCGTGCGTCGGCGAAGCACGGCACGGCACGGCACGGCACGGCACGGCACGGCACGGCACGGCACGGCACGGCACGGCACGGCACGGCACGGCACGGCACGGCACGGCACGGATTGAGATGTGCCCGCAGGCGCAACTTCTTAGGCCACTCTCGGCTCTAATCAGGCTGAGGTAACACTCATGGCTGGCTGCACGTCGATCGGCAAGATCTTGGCAACCTCCACTCTCACCGTCGCTCTCCTTGGCGGCATCTCCGTTGCGCCCGCGCAGATCTCCGTGCAGATCGGCGCCCCGCCCATCTGCCCCTACGGCTACTTCGACTACGCCCCGTACCCTTGCGCTCCCTACGGCTACTACGGGCCGGACTGGTTCGATGGCGGCGCCTTCATCGGGGCAGGCCCGTGGTATCGCGGTTCGCGCGGCTTCTACGGCCACGTCGACAATCGCTACGATCCGCGCCGCGGCTATGCCGGACCGATGCCCGATCGCGGCGAGCAGCCCTTCAACCACTTCCATGGCAATGAGGCGCGCGACGGGCAGGGTCACATCGGCAACCCGGGCCATGATGCCAGAGGAGAACGCAGCGCGGGCTACCAGGGCGGTGGTCGCGGAGACTTCCACGGCGGCGGCGGTGGCCACCACTAGCCAACGGTCCGAATGTGAGGGGATGCCTCTAGCTGCGCCAGTGCAGCGTCACCGGCCCAGCGAGGGGGTGTTCGTTCGTCCCCTTGAGTCGCACCTGCTTCAGCGCAAAGTACCACTTCGCCGGCTTGTCAGCATCGTCGATCAGCATCAGCGACGGGTTGTACCGCAGACCCGCCGCCTGCTCGATCATCGTCTGCTGGTCCTGCCGCACGAACCGCGCGCCGAAGAAGGTAGCGATCGACGTCACAAATGGCACATGCAGAAAGACGTTCCACGCAGCGATCACATCGATGCGGCAGGTCGAGGGCGTCACCGGCGTCACCGTCGTCAGGCTCGAGAACCACCTTCCCTTCGGGCCCGCGCCCGCGCGAATCGTCTCATAGCGCCGGTTCGGCAGCACAAAGTCGATCGTCGTCGTGATCGCCTCGCCGTACACGCCGAGCAGCTTGTAGGGCGCTGAGTTCGCGCTGGGCGCGTGCGCGCTCATGCGAAAGCCCTCGGGAATCGGCTCAAAGTGCTTGGTCTTCTCGTGGATCGACGCCCGGCTCCGCCACCACCATGCCTGGTGCACAAACGGCCCATGCGCCGGATCCATCAGCCCGATGATCCCGTGGTCCACATTGCAGGGCAGCTCCGCCGTCAGATGCGCTGACCGAAACTTGGCGGAGAACTTCGGCAACTCCGGGATGGGCGGCAGCTCGCCGCGCACACGCCCCGCGCCGGGCCCCGGAACATACACCCACGCATAGCCGTCGCGCTCCGCGCACGGCAGCGCGCTCGCATAGATCTTGGTCGCGTCCAGCGTGTCCACTCCGGTCAGCGACGGGATCTCCATGCACTGCCCGGTGCACGGCTCAAACCGCCAGCCGTGGTACTTGCACTGCACCGTCTCCCCGTCGAACCACCCCGCCGAAAGCGGAATCCCGCGGTGCGGACACAGATCGCGCATCGCAAACAGCGCGCCGTCGCGCTTGCGGCCGAGCAGCAGCGGAATGCCCAGCAGCAGCGTCGTCGCCGTCTTTCCCCGCTTCAGCCCCGCCCGCATCGCCGGATACCAGTCGCCGAAGATCATCTCCGTCGGCGGCCCCGCCGCGGCAGGCCCGAGGGGAGCAGGCCCGAGTTGAGTGAGGGGGGTCGACATCCGCGATCACGCACGCTCCATCGACCATGATACCGGCGCCTCGCCGGATCTCCCGTACGAGCAGTGATTGGCGGCAAGCGCACGGAAGAGGCGTCCCGCCGCCACGCGCCGCATCGCAACGGATCGCAAGGGTCGGCCCTGCGGATGCGCGCGCGGGCTTGCTCGTCGGCCCTCGCACATCGCCGATTCGGTAGAGTGCCTGTGGGCTTGGCTTTTCGCGCGCGCCCACGCCGCCCTGACATGCCGCCACCCGCGCCCACCCCGCAGCCGCTCTCCGCCGTCGCGCGCAGCCGCGCGCTTCTGCTCGCGCTTTGGTTCATCCTCTACGGCGGCTACACGCTCGCGACGCCCCCGCTGCTCGACGACGCCGATTCCGTCCACGCCGAGGTCGCGCGCGAGATGCTCCTTCGCCACGACTGGACCACACTCTACGCCAACGGCATTCGCTATCTCGAAAAGGCGCCGCTCCTCTATTGGAGCATGGCCGCGAGCTTCAAGCTCTTCGGCGTGAGCGCGCCGGCAGCGCGTGTGCCGCTCGCCCTCACCATGCTGCTGCTTGCCATGGCGATGGAGAGCTTCGGCCGGCGCGCCTTAGGCAGCGCGCGCGCCGGTCTGCTCAGCGGCCTGATGACCCTGCTCAGCGTCGGCCTCTTCCTGTTCACGCGCATCACCATCCCGGACGCCATGGTGTGCCTGTGGGTCACGCTCGCCGTCTTCTGCTTCTGGCTGCAGACGCAGCGCGCGCAGCCCAGCCCACTGCTCTGCTGGGCCTTCGCCGCCTGCTGCGCGCTCAACGTCCTGACCAAGGGCCTGATCGGCATCGTCTTTCCTATCGGCATCGTCGTTGTGCACCTCCTGCTGCTGGAAGGCTGGCGCGACGCCTTGGCGAGCCTGCGCCGCCTCCACCTCCTCTCCAGCGCGCTCGTCTTCCTCGTCATCGCCGCGCCCTGGCACCTCGCCGCCGGCTTCGCGAATCCGACACACGGCCATCCCGGCGGCCTCGCCCCAACCAATGGCCATTGGGGCCACTGGACCGTGCCGCTCCCAACCGACGGCAACGTCCACGGCTGGTGGTGGTTTTACTTCGTCAACGAGCACCTGCTGCGCTATCTCAACCTCCGTGTGCCGCGCGACTATGACACCGTCCCCCTGTGGCTGTTCTACGGGCTCGTTCTGCTGTGGCTCCTGCCGTGGAGCGCCTTTCTCGCGCCCGCCCTCGCACGGGTGCCGCTGCGGCGCGTCTTGCGGCGCGACGTGCTTTCCGCGCAGCAGCAGACCACGCTTCTGTTGGGCGTGTGGGCCGGCGTCGTCATGCTTTTCTTCAGCTTTTCCACGCGCCAGGAGTACTACTGCCTGCCCGCCCTACCCGCGCTCATCCTTCTACTCGCCGGCTGGTTCGAAGCAGAAGCCGCCGAGGCCGAAAGCTTCGCTGTGCCCGAGCCGCGCGTGGGGTTGGGCCAGCGCCTCTCGGTCGCTCTGCTCGCCGCCGGTTCGCTCGCCGCGCTCGCCGCCGGCTTTCTTGTGCTGCGCTCGCACGCGCCCGCGCCCGGCTTCGATCTCGCCACCGTGCTCGCCCAGAACCCCGGGGACTATGCCCTCTCCATGGGCCACTTTCTCGACCTCAACGCCGCCGCCATGGGCGCCTTCCGCTCGCCCCTCACCATCACCGCCGTCGCCGTCTTCTTCGGTGTGCTCGGTGGCTGGTGGGCGCGCCGCGACTACCGGCCCATGCTCGGCAACTGGTGGCTCGCCGGCGGCACCCTGGGCTTTCTGCTCGCCGCGCACCTCGGCCTGCAGATCTTCGCCCCCGTGCTCAGCTCGGAGCCGCTCACCCGCGCCATCGCCCCCCTGCTCCAACCCGACGATCTGCTCGTCATCCACGGCGAGTACGAGAGCGGCAGCACGCTCGGCTTCTATCTCGAACGCGACGACATTCACATCTGGAACGGCCGCAGCTCCAATCTCTGGTACGGCTCATTCTTCCCCGACGCGCCGCCGATCTTTGAGACCGACGCCACCCTGCAGGTGCTGTGGACCGGCCGCCGCCGGATCTTTCTCTGGACCGAACCCGGCAACCTGCCGAAGCTCCCCGGCCCCGTCTTCCTCATCGCCCACGGCGGCGGCAAAGAGATCGTGAGCAACCAGCTCGAGCCCTGACCCGACACACGTAACATCACTAAAGTTCACCGCCCTCCCGCCAATTTCTCGTTGACACCTCCGCCCAACCGCGCTGTACTTAAGAAAGAAAGCCCCCCAGCCGGCTGGTACTGTCTGGGGGGCTGTGATCAGTACCGCAACAAGTGCAGTACGTCGCTGATCTTCACCAGCAGGACAGGAGAACCTCTCCCGGAACCTGCAATGAAAACCGACCGAAGCGGACCATCAGCGGCCGCATCAGCATCACCTCCTTTACGAAGAGATCGCCTCGGGGCCTGATACCCCGAGGCGTTTCGCTTTTCAGGGCGAAACTTGTCTCCCTCGGTGTGCCCTGGCGAACCAGCACTTCATAAAGGCTTCACCAGCCTCGCATCTTTTAGCTGCCGCGCTATCCCCAACCCGAGGCATCTGTCCGTCGCCACAACGGGGCGCCCATCAGCCAATCAGCTGCGCGTAAACCTTCCGCCGCTCACCGCTCCACCGGCTCCAGTCGGCCGTTGCGGAGCGTGTATCGCTCGCCGCGCCATACCACCGTATCTCCGGCAAAGCTCCACAGCCAGAAGAAGAGCCCGAAGGCGTCGCGCACCGGCAGCAGCCATAGGTCGCGCAGCACCTGCGCATCTCCGAGCAGGCCGACGCCCACCGTAAGCGCGACCGCGACCCGCGCCGCTAGCGCCAGCGACAGCAGCGCCACCGACCACAGCGCAAAGCCACTCGCGAGCGCCGCCAACATCGCCCACGGCAGGCAGAAGGTCACGCCCAGCCCCAGATATCCCAGCCGCCGTGAGTCCCGCGTCGACCGCGCCCAGCGCAGCTGGTGCTCCAAGAAGCCGCGCGCACGATACGCCGGCACCGTGGTCGCGACCACCTCGCCTGCGAGCTCCACACGAAAGCCCGCGCGCGCAATCCGCGCCCCCAGCTCGTAGTCGTCGGCGAGCGATTCAAGCAGCGGCCGAAAGCCGCCGATCGCCTGGAGCGCATCGGCCCGCATCGCCAGCGTGGACCCCAGACCGAAGCGCAGACCGCGCTCCAGCAGCCGCGCCGTGAGCACGCCGGGGAAAAACTCCGTGGCAATGCCGAGCGCCTCCAGCCGCGACCACAGCGGCACGCAGGGACGCGCCCTGCGCTGCGCCGGGTCCCCTGTATTGGCCTGCGGATGCGCCATGCTCCCCGTCTCCACAAGCGGATGCGCCCGACCGACGTACGGCGCAGTGACCATGCCGACGACCGAGCGATCTCCCTTGCGTCGCGCGGGCGTGCGAAAGCATTGCATGATCCGCGCCAGATAGTCCGGCCCCACATGGATGTCCGCATCGTTCACCAGCAGGTGCGCGTAGCGCGCGTGCGGCAAAAGCTGCGCCAGCGTCGCCACCTTGCCCGAGGTCCCCAGCTCCTCGGGGCACACGATCAGCTTGAGATCCATCTGCGGATAACACGCCGCCAGCGCGGCCACCACACGCGACGCCGGATCGTCCGCCGAGCGCACGCCGCACAGAATCTCAAACGGCCCGTCGTACTGCTGCCGGCAGTGCGACGCGAGCGCGGCGAACAACGCATCGTCTGCGCCCTTGAGCGGCTTCAGCAGCGTCACCCCGGGTGGCGACGGATCGTCTCCAAGCGTCGCCTGCATCGCCCGCAGATGGTGCGCAAAGCTGCGCGCCCCCAGCAGCGCCAGCGCCGAGTAAACCAGCCCGGCTGCCGTCAGCAGACCCATCGCTCCCGCCATCGCGTGAAACAGCATCCGCCCAGTCTAGCGGGGCGTCGCGCTCGCGGCCTGAAGACTCACCCCAGTCCAGCCGCCGCCTTACTCGTAGCGCAGCGCCTCGATCGGGTTCAGGCTCGCCGCCTTCCACGCCGGATAGATGCCGAACACCAGGCCGATCGCGCACGAACTCGCAAACGCAAACGCGATCCACGGTAGCGAGACCGACGCCGAGATCACATACCGCAGCCCCAGCGCAATAACGCTGCCCAGCACGATGCCGATCGCGCCGCCAACCGCGCAGAGCGTCACCGCCTCCAGCGTGAACTGCAGCAGAATCGTCTTGCGGTTCGCGCCGATCGCCTTGCGCACACCGATCTCGCGCGTGCGCTCGGTCACGCTCACCAGCATGATGTTCATCACGCCCACGCCGCCCACCATCAGCCCCACCGCGGAGAGCCCGAACATCAGCAGAAACAGCGAGCCCGTGATCTGCGTCCATAGCCGCGTGATCGAGTCCGCGCCGAAGATCGCGAAGTTGTCATCCTGGTCGTTGCGCACCTTGCGCCGCCGCCGCAGCAACTCGCGGATCTCGTCCTCCGCCACGGCCTTGTTCTTCTGGTCGTCGAACTTCGCCGAGATCCAGTAATCCAGAATCTCGGGGTGCAGCTTGTGAAAGGTCGTGATCGGCATGTGGACTGAGCTGTCGTCCGGATTCTTGCCGCCGCCGAACGCCGTCTTCTCCTTCTCCTGCACGCCGATCACGGTAAACGTCCGGCCCTCCACCGAAACCTGCTTGCCGATCGCGTTGTCCTTGCCGAACAAATCCTCCGCCGAGTCGTAGCCAAGCACCGCCACATCGGCCGCGCGATCTTCTTCGCCCTGGTTAAAGTACCGCCCCTGCGTCATTCCGAAGTCGTAGACCGAAGTGTTCGACGGCGTCACACCCTCGAGCGACACATTCTCCGATTTGTTCTGGCCGTACTTCACCGTCACCGAGCCGGAGTTGAACTGAAAGTCCTGATACCGCAGCGAGGGCACCACATCGACGATGTGCGGCAGCTCCTTGATCGCCTCCGCGTCCTCGTAGGTCAGCTGCTTGCGCGTCAGCATCTCGGTCGTCGGCCGCACCCCGATTACCGGAAACCGAAAGATCCAGATGACGTTCGTTCCCAGCGAGGACACCAGGCCGGAGATGTTCGAGTTCAGCCCGTTAATCACCGACGAGATCGTAATTACCGTCATCACGCCGATCACGATGCCCAGCACGGTCAGACTCGACCGCAGCTTGTTGGCGCGCAGCGTATCAAACGCCATGCGCACACTCTCGCGTTGATCGCTCAGGGTCATGCCCGCGCTCCGTTCCTCGCTGAGGTACTCATCCTAGAACTCCGATCGCAGCGCAACAATGGGGTCAAGCGCCGCCGCGCGTCGCGCCGGATACACGCCGAAGAAGATGCCGACCGACGCCGCGACCGCCAATCCCGCGAACACACTCCACAGCGCGATCGCCGACGGAAAGCTGAGCAGAACCGTCACCACCTTCGCCACCACCACGCCGCCGATCACGCCCACCACGCCCCCCAGCATCGCCATGGTCGCGGACTCGAGCAGAAACTGCATCAGGATGTCCCGGCGCTTGGCCCCGAGCGCCTTGCGCACACCGATCTCGCGCGTCCGCTCCGTCACGCTCACCAGCATGATGTTCATGATGACGATGCCGCCGACCACCAGCGAGATCGCCGCGATCGCCACCGCGACCGCCGCGAACGATCCGCTGATCTGCTTCCACAGCCCCACCAGCGTGTCCGAGGTCTCGAGCGTAAAGCTGTCCGGCTCACCCGGCTGGTCGTGTCGCACCGATCGTAGAATCACGCGCGCCTGGTCCGACGCCGCCTCCATGCCCGCCCCGTTGAACGCCTTCGCATAGATCGTCACCGACTTCGCCGTCCCATACGTCTTCTGATAGGTCGAGATCGGCACCGCGACCCAGTTGTCCTGACTCTGGCCCAGCGTCTTGCCCTGTTTTTCCGCGAGGCCGATCACCGTGTACGGCACGCCGTCCACGCGGATCTCGGCGCCGATCGGATCCTCATCCCGGATCAGGTTCTCCTGGATGTCGGAGCCGATCAGCGCGACGTGCGAGGCGTGCTCGTCATCCCCCGGCGTAAATCCGCGCCCCTGCACGATGTTCAGGTTCTGCATCTCGGGCATCGAATACGTGTACCCGCGAATGGTCGTGTCAGTCGACGATTGCGTTCCCACCACCACCTTGCCCAGCGTCGTCTGCATCGCGCCCACCGCGGAGCACAGCGTGCACGCCTCCAGTACCGCCCGATACTCCGGCAGCAGGATGTTGCGGCGCCTCTGGTACCTGACGTAGTCGTTGTAGCTGGACACAAACGCGGGCTGCTTGGAGAGCGTAAACGTGTCCGCGCCATAGCGATTGATCTTGGTCGCCACATACAGGTTGGCGCCGTTGACCAGCGTGACCACCGCGATCACGCTCGCCACGCCGATCACCACGCCCAGCAGCGTCAGCACCGTGCGCAGCTTATTGGCCCACAGCGACGCGACCGCCATCCGAAGTGCTTCCCGAAATCCCATAGCGACGCACCGGACCTGCCACAAGCAGCCTAGCAGCCCACAACGCGCGCTGGAATCGGAAACGTGGCGACCCAAGCCCCTCTCGTGCGCCCGCACGATCTCCTGTGCCCTCCCATCGCTCGAGGCATCAAGACAGACGGCCGCCCGAGCCCCGGCTGTTAGACTCAAAGCCGTGCAGGCGACCGGGCGATCGCCGCCGCGCGCGGCCTCAGGACCTCGGTCCGGCGGGCTGTCGCGCGGGGGAGGAAAGTCCGAACTCCACAGGGCAGTGTGCCGGATAACGTCCGGGACGGCCGCGTCAAGGCGGCTGGACGGCCAGTGCAACAGAAAGCAAACCGCCGGGCGATGGCGTCAGCCAGTGTCAGGTAAGGGTGAAAGGGTGCGGTAAAAGCGCACCGCGCGCCCAGCAATGGGCGTGGCACGGTAAACCCCACACGGAGCAAGACCAAATAGGCAGGGATCGGGCCGCCTCCTCTCATGCGGCCCGAAGCGTACCGGCCCGGTGCGCCAAGGCGAGGGGGACCACCGGCGGAGTTCGCTCCGCCAGAGGCCAACGAAACCTGCGGGTAGGTTGCTGGAGCGCCGCAGCAATGCGTCGCCTAGAGGAATGATCGCCTAAAACAGAATTCGGCTTACGGGTCGCCTGCACACAACCCTCCCGTGGCCGCGCTGGTGGTGGCCCACGCTGCCGATCGGCGATGATGGGTGCGCGGGGAGCGACCGCCGCGCGAAAACGCAAACCCGAGCACGGACAGGAGAGCAGACCAGACTTGCCCACACCGCGCTCCTCCCGTCCGCTTCCGCCCGCGCTGCGACTCTTTGCCGCGCTGTCGTTCGCAATCTCTGCCCTCACCTGGTCGCTGGCGCTGATCCCGGCCGGAGATCACGCTCGCTATCCGCTGCTGTGGCCGTTCGTCCCGTTCTCCGGGTTCTTCGATTTCAAGGTCTTCTACGCGCGTTTCTTCAACCTCCACACCGCCCGCTTCTTTGATCCGCGCGAGTTTCACTTCAGCTACTTCCCCGCCGCGGTTCCGGTGTATCGCGCCTTTTATCGCTTCGGCCTGCCCACCGGCCTGTATCTGTATTTCGCTTTGGACGGCGTCCTCATGCTGGCCGGCACGCTGCTCTTCGGGCGCGCCCTGGTTCGCGCCGGCCTTCGCCGCCGGGAGGTCGCACTGTTTCTCGCGATCTGTCTCCTCTGCGCCTACCCGGCGATGTTCGCGGCGGAGCGCGGCAACCTCGAACTTCTGCTGGCCATCGCGATCACGGCCGGCGTCTGGGCCTTCTGCACCGGCCGTTATGCGCTCGCCGCTGTTCTGTGGGGCGTCTTCGGCGCGGTCAAGCTTTATCCCCTTCTTTTAGCCGCCCTCTTCCTGGCGCGCCGGGGCTGGCTGCGCTTCTTCGCGCTCACCTTGCTCACCGCTGCCGCCGCCACGCTCCTCTCGCTCCATTACATCGGGCCGACCATCGCCACCGCCTGGGCAGGCCTGCATAACGGCACAGCCGAGTTCCTGCACGACTACACCCTCTCCCTGACCTCGACCGAGTGGGACCACTCCGCCTTCGCCGCTGTGAAGCGCCTCGCCATCTCCCTCGGGCGACCGCTGGCGCCGCTCCTCACCCCCTACTTCCTCCTTGCCGGCGGCGCCATGCTCCTGGTCTACCTCCTGCGTATTCGCAGGCTGCCGCTCGCCAACCAGATCCTCGCCCTCTCCATCAGTCTCGTGCTGCTGCCGCCGACCTCATTTGAGTACACCCTGACTCAGCTCTACGGTGCCTGGGGCGTTCTGGTCTGGCTCGCCACGACCACAAAACCCGCGCAGCGACCACCGCCCGGGCTTACCCTTGCGCTCGGCCTCATGGCGGTCCTGTTCAGCCCGGCGCGCCTGCTGCTGATCAATGGGGTCGACTACGCGGGCCAGCTCAAGTGCGCCGTTCTGCTGGCTCTGCTGGTCGTCGCGCTTCGCCGGCCATGGCCTCCCCTGGACCCAATCGAGGCCGCTTCACCGTTCCTGCCCGCCACCGTTATGCACGATGCTCCGCCGGTAAAATCGGAGCCAGCGTGAACTCCCCCACGACCCCAACCTCAAGCGCCCGTCTGCCGGCAGAGCTCCGGCTCTTCGCGCGCATCGCGCTCGCCCTCACCGCGCTCGCCTGGGGCGTCGCCGGCCTCGCCTTCTTGCTGCACTGGAACGCCCCCTACAACTGGCCGCTGGCGCCGCGCGGCAACAGCTTCTTCGACTACAAGACCTTCTTCGACCGCTTCAAGGATCTTCATCAGCCGGCCTTCTTCAACGGCGGCGACCGCCAGTTCAGCTACTTCGCCGCGGGCGTGCCGCTGTACGAGTTCTTCTACCAGTTCCGCCGAGGGCCGGGCTTTGTGGTCTTCACCCTCATCGTCCTCGCGGGCCTGGGGTGGGGTCTGCTTCGTCTGCGGCGGGCGATGATCGCGGCTGATCTCCCGCCCGCCACGGTGACCCGCTTCCTCGCTATCAGCCTGCTCACCTCCTACCCGCTGCTCTTCTCCTACGAGCGCGGCAACGTGGAGACACTGCTCGCCATCGCGATCACGGTCGGCCTATGGGCCTTCTGCCGCGGCCGGCTCACCGCCGCTGCTCTGCTGTGGGGCGTCTTCGGCGCGGTCAAACTGTATCCGCTCCTGCTTTCGGCCCTCTTTCTCTCCCGCCGCCAGTACCGCGCCTTCTTCCTTACGCTCGTCACCGCCGTCGCCACCACGTTGCTCTCACTCTGGTACACCGGCCCCACCTTCGCCATGGCCCGGGCCGGCATCCAGGGGGGCACAAACAGCTTTCTCCAGACCTCCACACTGGCCGTCACCGAAAGCCTCAGCTGGGATCACTCCTTCTTCGCTGCCATCAAGCTCCTGCTCACCGCGCTGCACGCCCCCTTCGCCCATCTGCTCACGCCCTTCCTCCTCACCGCCGGCAGCATCATGCTGGTGCTTTACTTCGCGCGCATCAGACAGCTGCCTATCGCCAACCAGATCCTGATCCTCTGCCTCTGCGAGGTCCTGCTGCCCCCCTCGTCGTACGACTACACCCTGCTGCAGCTCTACGGCGCCTGGGGCGTTCTGGTCTGGGTGGCGATCGACGCCTCCCGCAAACGGCAGCGCGTTCCGTCGCTCGCCGTCACCTTCGCTCTGCTCGCGCTGTTGCTGACCCCGAGCAACCTCGTCGCGCTTCCGGGCTACCCCTTCAATGGCCTTTTCAAGTGCGTCGTGCTCCTCGGGCTGCTTGTCTTGTCCATCGCCATACCCCTGCGCGCCGTGGCCCAACCACTCCCCGAGCCCGCCGGGGAGCTCCACCACTTCCCCGCCGCCGACGCCCGGCGCCTCTCTCCTGAAGATGGACTGGATACCGCATGAGCCCGTGCCACCCTTCTCTCAAAAACAATTGCCCCCACGCCGGCAAACAGCGGCACAGCATCACGAAAAAGGCGCCCTTGAGCTTCGCCCGGTCCATGCATGCCGCCCACCAACCCCCGATTCCTTTACACTCTCGGAGGTGCTCGCTATGCTGAATGCTTGGGAGCAGGGGCGTCTGCCCACGCCGGTGCGCGCCTTTTAGCCTGTCACCCGCATCTCTGTTACCGAACACCCACACCCGTCGCAAGGCGATCACAGCTGCACACAGCACAGGAGAAAGCAACATGACCGCAGTAGACGAAAAAGTAAAACAAATCATCGTCGAGCAGCTTCAGGTCGACGAGGCCGAGGTGACCCCGGGCGCCAGCTTCCAGGAAGACCTCGGCGCGGACTCGCTCGACGTCGTCGAACTGGTCATGCAGTTTGAAGAAGCCTTCGATATTCAGATCCCCGACGAGGACGCCGAGAAGATCAAGACCGTCAAGGATGCCGTCGACTACATCGAAAAGACCCAGAAGGTAGGCAAGTAGGAATGGAGCAGCGTCGCGTCGTTGTGACCGGCATGGGCCTGATCTGCGGCGTCGGCAACACCGCACCGCAGGTCTGGGACGGCCTGATGGCCGGCCGCAGCGGGATGGCCGAGATCACCGCCTTTGACCTCACCGGCCATCCCGTGCGCTTCGCCGCCGAGGTCAAGAACTTCGATCCCCTCAAGTTCGTGGAGAAGAAAGAGTCCCGCAAGATGGGACGCTTCATCCATTTCGCGCTCGCCGCCGCGCAGGAGGCCATGGAAAGTTCAGGCCTCATCATCGAGGGCGAGTTCGCCGAGCGCGTCGGTGTGCACATCGGCTCCGGCATCGGCGGCTTCGACGTCATCGAGCGCGAGCACTCCGCCATGCTCGCCGGCGGACCGCGCAAGATCTCGCCGTTCTTCATCCCCGGCTCCATCGTGAACCTCGCCGCCGGCCACGTCAGCATTCGCCACGGCGCCAAGGGGCCCAACGAGGCCACCGCGACCGCCTGCACCACCTCCGCGCACTCCATCGGCGACGCCTTCCGCATCATCCAGCGCGGCGACGCCGACGCCATGATCGCCGGCGGCACCGAGGCCGCCATCACCCCCATGGGTGTCGGTGGCTTCGCCGCCATGAAGGCCCTCTCTACCCGCAACGACGACCCCCAGCACGCCTGCCGGCCGTTCGACAAGGATCGCGACGGCTTTGTCGTCGGCGAGGGCGCGGGCATCCTCATCCTCGAGGAGCTTGAGCTTGCCAGGTCGCGCGGGGCCAAGATCCTCGCCGAGATCATCGGCTACGGCCTCTCCGCCGATGCCTTCCACATGACCGGCATGGCGCCCGGCGGCGAAGGCTGCTTCCGCTCCATGAAGCACGCGCTCAAGGTCGCCCAGATCGAGCCGGACCGGATCGACTACGTCAACGCGCACGCCACCTCCACACCGCTGGGCGACGCGCTCGAATCGCAGGCCATCGAAAACCTCTTCGGTGAACGCGCCACCGACGGCACCCTGCTCGTAAGCTCCACCAAATCTATGACCGGCCATCTGCTTGGCGGCGCGGGCGGCCTGGAGGCCGGCATCACCATCATGGCCATGCAGCACGGCATCGCCCCGCCCACCATGAATCTCGTCGAGGCCGATCCACAGTGCCGGCTGAACTACGTTCCTAACAAGCCGCAGCCGGCCACCATCGACTACGCCCTGTCCAACTCCTTCGGCTTCGGCGGCACCAACGGCTCGCTTATCTTCCGCCGCTGGACTGAATAGCCCTCTTCTCACGCGCGACAGAGCGTGAGGAGAGGGATGTGCCCGGCAGGCCCTCGCCTCCCGCATACAAAAAGCCCCCGCACACGGCGGGGGCTTTCCTTACAACATGTCGCCGTTTACTTCATCTCGACACCGCCCGCGTCCTTCTTCTCCTTGGCGGCCTCGTTTGCCTTGCGCGCGCCCATCGCACGCTGCGTCCAATCGTCCGCCTTGGCCAGGTCATCCTTGACCGCCTGCGGGTTGCCGCAGTCGATGTCGGCCTTACGGCGATACGCAAGATTGAGGTAGGTCATCGCATCGTCGTAGTTCTTGTTGATGTCGACCGCCTTGTTCAGGTACTCAAGCGACTCGTTGACCAGATCGGTATCCGCGGCCTGCATCTTCTGGCAGGCGCCCTTGCTCTTCTTCAGGTTGCCGCTGCCGTCGTCGGTCAGGCTGTCCGCGGCAAGAATCGTGACCGCGTTCTTGTACGCCTGCATCCAGTCCACCACACCGACCGTGTAGTACGCCTCGGCGTCGTTCGGATCGAGCGCGATGACCTTCTTCTCGTACACCTTCGCCTCGTCAAGCTTCTTAATGTTCCGGTCGATCGAGGCGACCTGCTTCAACGCCGTGAGATCGTTCGGATCCTTGGCCAGAATGGTATTGAAGCCATCCAGTGCCTTCTGCGCAATACGCAGGTTCTCCGGCGAATCCAGCCCAGGGACCACCTGATAGCTGTACGAGGTCGCCAGATAGAGCTTCGCCGTCTCATAGTTCGGATCCAGTTGGATCGCTGTCTCGAAGTGCTCGACCGCCTCTTCGTACCGCGCATTCTTGAACGCCTGCACACCCTTGGTCAGCTGGTCGCGCGCCTTCAGGCGGTTACAGCCGGTGGCCGAGCCCAAGACCAGCGCCACCAGCGCGGCCATAACGGGAATCCGTGCAGTCAATTTCATGGGATTCTTATTCTCCTAAAAGATGTGCGCGTGCACAGATGCAAACAGATCGGAAGATAGAGGGTTGGCTTGCCGACTGATTGTACTGGCTTTTTTCAATCGGTGACCAGCGACAATCCATGTCCCAAGCGTTACCCCGGAAGCGCATCTCTCACTTGCTCAGATGCATAGCGTGAATCTGCCAACGTGCGTAGCCCACTCTAGCGCAATCGGCGTCAGTTACGCCAGCTTAACAAAGTCACTAAGCGGTAATGACCGCGTGGTGCGCAACGCGTCCCGCCACACAAATAAATACGACGGCTCACGCAGACCTCTCGCCCGAGAGGATCTGCATCGAGCCGTCGTTGTTGTGCGACAGCGCTTCGTGAAGCGGCTTACTGCCCGGCCTCGACCCGCGGTGTGATCAGACCGATGTTATCCACACCCGCCTGATGACCGTAGTCGATCACCTCGGCCACGTTCTGAAAGTCGAGATCCTTATCGCCCTTCACAAACATGACCTTCTCCTGCCGGGTCGCGAAGATCTCCGCCAGCTTCGGCTCAATATCAGTCTTGTTGAAGGCTTGATCGTTGATCTTATACGCCGGGGCAGCCGCGCCGTTCGACAGCACCTGAACCACGATCGTTCGGTCATTCGGCTGATCCTGCGTCTTGTTCTTCGGCGGCTGCGGAATCAACGTGTCCAACCCCTTCGGCGTCACCGGCACAATCACCATGAAGATGATCAGCAGCACCAGCAAAACATCGATCATCGGAGTCACGTTGATCTCCGACATCGTACCTCCCTGCCCACCACCACCGCCCATTCCCATATATCGCTCTCCTTCACATCTGCTGAACCGCTTTGCCGATCACCGACGTTGCCGCGAAGCTGTTAGCCTCTCGCGGTCTACCCTACTTCTTTGCCGCCGGTGCGCTTGAGTCGTCGCGCTTCTCCGTGAGCAGGCCGAGCTGGCTCACACCCGCCGACCGGATGCCGTCCACCGCGTCCATCACCTTGCCGTAATTGGCCCGGATATCGGCGCGAAGAAAGACCTCCTTGTTGGTCTTGTTCTCGAGCTTGGCGGCGATCTTCGACCCCATGTCGTCGAGCGTTACCTGATCGCCGCCCAGAAAGACCCGGCCATCGCGCGTCACCGCGACCGTGACCGCATCCTCCTTGTTGGCGTCCTCCATCACAACCGCCGCATCGGCCTTCGGCAGATCGACGTTCACCTTGTTGTTGAGCATCGGCGTGATCACCATGAAGATGATCAGCAACACCAGCATCACGTCCACCATCGGCGTCACGTTGATGTTGGAGTTGACCTTCTTTCCCTCGTTACGCGTTGCCATTCCCATCGCGAAGACTCCTGCGTCTGCTGCTGAGATTCAAAGATCGAGAGAGGCCGGGCGCTGCCTCGAAAACGCAACGCCCTGTCTCCGGTTAAAACGAGTCGCCGCCAGCAAGCCGCGGCGACCAGGATCTAGCGATGGCTCTGCTTGATGAAGTAGTCCACCAGCTCCGACGAGCTGTTGTCCATCTCCACGTCAAACGCCTCGACCTTGTTGGTGAAGTAGTTGAAGGTCATCACGGCGGGGATCGCGACCAACAGACCGAAGGCCGTCGTCACCAGCGCCTCCGAGATACCGCCGGCGACCGCGCCGATGCCCGAGGTCTTCTGCGTGGCAATCTGCTGGAAGGCGTTCAGAATGCCGACCACCGTGCCGAACAGACCGATAAACGGCGCCGTCGATCCGATCGTAGCCAGACCGCCCAGGCCCTTCTTCAGCTTGGCATGGACGATCGCTTCGGACCGCTCCAGCGCGCGCTTCGAGCTCTCCACCTGCTCGTCGGTGATCTGGCCGCCCGAGCCGAAGGAGCGGAACTCCTGCAGACCCGCCGTGACCACCTCAGCGAGATGCGACTTCTTGTAGCGATCCGCAACCTTGATCGCCTCATCCAGACGACCGTCCTTGAGCGCGCCCGCAACCTTGGGCGCGAACTCACGCGACTGCTTGCGCGCCGCCGAAAAATAAAGCGCGCGGTCGATCATCACGGCCAAAGACCAGATCGACATGATGAACAGAATAATGACGACGGCCCGGGCCAGGTTGCCCATGTTACCCCAAAGCTGCAGCGGGCTGAAGCCCACCTGGGCCTCCTGCAAAAATAAGGCGAGCGAGGCGGGTGCATGCGAAAGTGTGGCGAGCTGAGCGAGAATCACGTGGATCTTCCTCCTGGGAGTTGGTTCTTGTCCGATTGCGGCCCGGCACCTCGCTCTCAACCCTCAAGAGCAGATGCCACGACCTCAAGAAGAGACGGGCTGGGATGCGGCAGACAGGGATCGAAAGGAGCCGTGCTCACTTTTATAAGGAGCCGTGCTCTCCGGGACCCCTGTCCAGATCCGCCGATCAGCCGCGCGCGAGGATCCGCGGCCAATCGACGAAGTGGCTCAGCCACCGATGTTGAAGTTCACCGTGACCGTGGTCTCCACCTCGGTCGGCTCGCCGTTCAAAATATACGGCTTGTAGCGCCAGGTACGAACGGCGTCGAGTGCGCTCGCCCGCAGCATCTCCGGACCGCTCACAACGTTTAGGTTCTGGATCGTGCCGTCCTTGGAGATAATGGCGTGGAGCACCACCGCGCCGGAAACGTGCGCCGCCTTGGCGATCGCCGGATACGTCGGGGTCGAGCCGCTGGTCTTCAGACCGGCGACCACACCGCTCGACACACGGGCCGGTCCTTTTGGCTTCTCCACCTTGACCACGGGTGCGGGACCCACGCCGGCGCTACCCAGCACGCCGCCGAGCACACCGCCGGCCTGTCCGCCCATGGAGCCGCTCATGCCCTGAACGCCGGCCACCTGCGGCGGAGGCGCGGCCTCCTCCTTCAGCATCTTGATGTCCTTCGGGATCTTGGTCGGGGCGTGCAGACCCGCGTCGATCTCGGACACCATCTTGATCGGAACCACCTTCACCGCCGGGGGCGGCGGAGGAGGCGGCGGTGGGGGGGGAGGGGGCGCCGTCAACATCGACGTCATCGCAGTCTTGGGCAACGCTTCGGGATATATGAGCGGAATCAGGATCAAGGTGCCAAGGATCGCGCCGTTAAATATAAACGTCCCGATCATCCAGTACTTGGACTTGGTCTTGAGCCTTCCGCCCGACTCCATCAGAGAATCTTCAAACATAGGCCGCCTCGCCGTGGGGAAAAACGCTACCTGCTTAGACACCGCGATGCCTGCGATTGTTCCCAAAGGATGTAGACCCGTGCAACTTCTTTCCAATCGTCCACCCGCACCGCTGGGTGTTACCCACGCGCCACCCACCCACCACCAGCCCGCGCCTCCCCAAACTCCGTCACATCTCTCCGCAAACTCTGTCATCTCGACCCGGAGAACGCGCGCCCTCCTCGCGCGTGCGCCGTGGAGAAGACCCCGCGGCTTGCCTCGGCGGCGACCCGCGCGCGCCGGACAGCCGCTAAGCCCGCGCCCGCCGCGCCGCCGGCAGCGTCACCGCCCGGCCCCGCCGCGAGCGCCAGTCCTGCCACGCTACCAGCATCGGCGCCGCCACCGCGATCGACGAGTAGGTCCCGATCAGAATGCCCACCACCAGCGCGAACGAAAACCCATGCAGCACCTCGCCGCCGAACAGGTACAGCGAGAGCACCGTCAGAAACGTCAGCCCCGAGGTCAACACCGTCCGGCTCAGCGTCTGGTTGATCGACCGGTTCACCACCGTCGCCAGCGTCTCGCGCCGGTGCGCCCCCAGGTTCTCGCGAATGCGGTCGAAGACCACGATCGTGTCGTTCATCGAGTAGCCGATCAGCGTCAGGATCGCCGCCAGCACCGTCAGCGTCACCTCCTGGTTGGTCAGCGAAAACGCGCCCACCGTGATCAGCGTGTCGTGAAACACCGCCACCACGGCCGCTACCCCATAGATGAACTCAAAGCGGAACCACAGATACACCAACATGCCGAGCAGCGAATACACCGTCGCCCACAGCGCCTGCTTCTGCAGCTGCCTGCCCGCCGTCGGCCCCACGATCTCCACCTGCTCCACGGTAAACCCTGAGTCGTGGTAGTTTGTCCGCAGCGCGCTCTCGACCTCCTCGCGCCCGGCGTCGTGCCGCTGGTCGCTGGCCGTCGACAGCGGCAGCGCGATGATCTCCTTGTTTGCCGCCGCCCCGCTCGGGTCCGAGATGCGCTGAATGCGAAAGTCGCGCACCCCCGCCCGGCTCAGCGCGGCGCGCACATGGTCCTCGTTCGGCGCCGCATCAAAGCGCACGCGAATCTGCGTGCCGCCCCGGAAGTCCACGCCCAGCGGCAGATGGTGCCAAAACAGCAGGCTCAGCACCCCGGCCAGCGAAAACACCAGCGAAAACGCCAGGAAATACCACTTCTTCCCCAGCCAGTCGACATCCACATTGCGAAACAGTTCCACGAGCTTCTACCTCTCAGGCGGCCCAAACCGGGTGCCGCGCACACACACACAGACCTTCTAGATCGAGATCGCCGCGCCGCGTCCCCGCCGCTCGAGGATCGCATCGAAGATCACCCGCGACACAAAGACCGCGGTAAACAGATTCGCCAGCAGACCAAAGGTCAGCGTCACGGCAAAGCCGCGCACCGGCCCCGTGCCGAACAAAAACAGAATCACCGCCGAGACGATGGTCGTCACGTGCGTATCGATAATCGTCAGCCAGGCGTGCGCAAAGCCCTGCTGCACCGCGATCGCCGCCGTCCGCCCCGCGCGCAGCTCCTCGCGGATCCGCTCAAAGATCAGCACATTCGAGTCCACACCCATGCCGATGGTCAGAATCACGCCCGCGATCCCCGGCAAGGTCAGCGTATAGCCTGATAACCCCATGAATCCCAGCAGGATAATCAGGTTCAGAAACAGCGCCAGATCGGCGTTGATGCCCGCGCCCCGGTAATAAAGCAGCATAAAAGCCATCACCGCCAGCATCCCGGCGATCGCCGCGATCACGCCCGCGCGGATCGACGCCGCACCCAGGCTCGGCCCCACCGTCCGCGTCTCCAGAAACGAGATCGACGCCGGCAGCGCGCCCGTCCGCAGCATCAGGCTCAGGTCGTTCGCCTGATCCTTGGTGAACGCGCCCTCGATCTCGCCGCGATCCCGAATCGCCGAGTTGATGCTCGCCACCTCGCGCACGCGGTTATCCAGCACAATCGCCATCGACCCCGGCGTTGTGCTCGTCGCCGAGTGCTCCGACGTGTACTTATAAAAGCGATTGCCGGCGTCCGTCGTCAGATTGAACGTGATGTTCGGCCGCCCCTCCTGATCCTGGCTCGGCTGCGCGTCGCGGAAGTCCGTGCCCTCCACCTCGCTCGCCCGCTTCAGCACAAACACCTGGTCGGGCGTGGTCGCTGTCGCCGTCCCGTGCAGCAGAATGTCGTCCGGCGGAATCGCGCCATTGTTCGCCGCCAAGGCCGCCTGCTCGTCCGGATACGGTCCGCCCGCCACCGCGTGGATCGCCAGCTTCGCCGTCGACTGGATGATCTCCTCCACCCGATCAAGCGACGTGATGCCCGGCAGCTCCACCAGGATCTGGTTCTCGCCCAGGCCATACTTCTGAATCACCGGCTCCGCCACACCCAGCTTGTCCACCCGCTCGCGAATCGTCTCAATCGAGGTGTCCAGCGTGCGCGTGTTCAGATCGCGGATCGCCGCCTGCTTCATCGCCACGGTTAGCGTGCCGTTCCCGCCGCTCGCCACCTCGTAGCTGCCGTAGTCCTGCCCCGTCAACAGCGAGCGCGCATCGCCCAACTTCGCCGCGGGCACACCGCTCACCACAATCGTCTGCGGATGCTGCGGGTCGGTCTTGCCCACCGTCGTCCCGGTGATTCCCGCCTTTTCAAGATCACCCTGCAATCGGGCCGCGTCGCGGTCCGTCGCCGAAGCCAGCGCCTCCGCCACATGCACCTCAAGCACCAGGTGCGTGCCGCCCTTCAGATCCAGCCCCAGGTTGATCCGCCGCGCCAGCGACTGCTTCAGCCCGCCATGCGGTACCCCGATAATGCCGTAGACGAAGAACAGCAGCACACCGAAGATAACTGCCGTCTTGACGCCGAGATTCTTTCCCATGGCTCCCTGCCGCCGGTCGGCCCGCGCGATTCCTCGCCCGTCCCGCCCCGTGTCTCTATATTGTCTGCGTCGATTCTATCGATACCGCGCGCCGCCCGATCACCCGCTCCAGGCTGTAACGGTCGTCCTCGCAGGTCGCCCCTGTCGTTTCGACCCGGAAGACTCGCGGCTGCGCCGTGCCTTCGAAGCGGCGAAACCTGCGTCTCGCCTTCAGGCTTCGCCCGCCGGCGTCACCGCCGCGATCGCGCTCTTCACAAACTCGAGCTTCACCCCGTCCGGCTGCAACCGCAGCACAAGAACGTCGTCTTTGAGCGAAACAATCGTGCCCCGCATCCCGGAGTTGGTCGTGACCAGATCCCCGGACTTCAACTGCCCCAGCATCTCCTGCCATTTCTTCTGCTTGCGCTGATTGGGCAGCACCAAAAGAAAATACATGCCGACCATGAACACGACCAGCAGCGGCAGCCCGCCAAGCGCGCCGAACGCTGATGCCGCCTGCAGCCAGACCGCTGCCACACCGAAAGAGACCAAGCCAAACTCCCGTACATCTCCTGACACCCGGCAACTGCCCGCCCAAAAGCCGGGCCGACCACCTCCATCCCACACTCACAGGTCCAAGAAACCCAAGGAATACAAGAAAGGGCTGCGGGAGGGAGATCAGCCACTTGCACCGTCGGACGGATCGCGAATCGATCCGTCGCCGAAACAGGCGCAAAGAGGCTCAGGCGCCAGCCGGGTGCCATGGCCCTAAGCATCGCGTAGCGGATGTCCCTTGTCAAGGATCCTGTTAAGCATCGCATCAGGTGTCCCCGTCAGGCACTCCCGATCCTGATGTCCGGCCACTGCGCCGGTCTCTCGAGCGGCCGGCCCAGCGGCACCGAATCGCGGCGCTCTCTCGAGGGAGGCTCTCCCGGTCAGCGCCTTGCTTCCGCCCGCAGATAATGGAGCGCCTCCCGCGCGGCGTGGTAGCCGCACATCCCGTGCACGCCCCCGCCCGGCGGCGTCGAGCTCGAGCATAAAAACAGACCCGCGCGCGACGTGCCGTAGAGCCGCGGCGTCGGCCGCACCGCGATCTGCCACGGCGTCATCGCGCCGCCGCTCACGTCGCCGCCCAGGAGGTTCGCGTCCCACTGCTCCAGCGCCTGCGTCCCCCACACGCGCCGCGCCCGCACCGTCTCCCCAAAGCCCGGCGCAAACCGTTCCATCTGCCGCTCGATCGCCTCGGTCGCATCGCCGCGCCAGCCGTTCGGCACATGGCAGTACCCCCACGCCGTCCCCTGTCCCGCGGGCGCCCGCGACGGGTCCGCGACCGACGGCTGCACCACGATCAGCAGCGGCCGCTCCGGCCCCGGCCACGTCGTCGCCGCGCGCGCTTGCGCCGAACCTGCTCCGTTCGACCCCGTCCACATCGCGCGCTCGCTGGCCGCGATCTCCGCCATGGTTCCGCCCACGTGGACGCTGCCTGCCCGTCGCACTCCCGCATTCGCCCATGGAATCGGCCTCGCGAGCGCCCAGTCGACCTTGAACATCCCCGGCCCGCGCCGGAAGCGACGCAGCAGCGCGGCAAAGCTCGGCGTCAGCTCCCGCTCCGCGATCGACAGCAGCCCCGCCGGGGTGAGGTCGCAGAGCACCACGTCCGCCGATCCGGCCTCCGCGACCGAGCGCACGCGCACGCCGGTGTGAATCACGCCGCCGGCCTCGCGCACACACGCCGCCAACGCGTCCGAGATCGCCTGCGCGCCGCCCTCCGCCACCGGCCAGCCCACGGCGTGCGCGGCCGCGCCCAGCACCAGCGCCACCGCCGCGCTCGTTGAGTAGTCGAGCGGCAGCACCGAGTGCCCGGCCATACCCGCGAAGAGCGCCCGCGCCCGCTCGCCCTGAAACAGCCGCTCGGCCAGCAGCGTCGCCGGCTGGAGCGCGTTCAACCCAAACCGCGCCAGCAGCAGCGGGTGTCGCGGCACGTGGACCGGCGGCCCCAGCAGCTCGGGCGCCAGCTCCTCCCACTCGTCGACCAGCGGCCGCATCAGCCGCCGATACGCCGCCGCGTCCTCCCGTCCCAGGCCGTCGGCGGTCGCGTCCACCGACCGCTCCATCACCACCGCCTCCCCACCTTCCAGCGGGTGGGCGAACGGCGCATCGGCGTGCCGCCACCGAAGCCCCAAGCGCTCCAGACCGAGCGCGCGAAACACCGGCGACGCCGCCCCCATGGGAAACGCGCTTGACCCCACGTCATGGCGAAAGCCCGGCAGCGTCAGCTCGGCGGTCGAGGCCGCGCCGCCGACGGTCGCGTTCGCCTCGAAGACCTCGACCTCCAGCCCCGCGCGCGCCAGCACCGCCGCCGCCGTCAGCCCGTTCGGCCCCGCCCCGATCACCACCGCCCGCCTCGCCATTTTTGCGATCCTCTTCCGGTTGATGGGCACTGCGCTACATTCTTCACTTCCAATAAACGTGTCGCTTGATGAAGAGAATTACCTCCCAAACAAGCTTACTCACGAGCAGACTGAAAGTCTGAAGCACGAGATCGTTGACGTGCATGGCACCTCCTTTGACCTTTCGGCCAGCCCACTACAACTCCTATGGGATCGACCTTGGAGAAGGCTACGAGGTACGCTAAGCACTTGCTATACCACTGCGAGACTGCCATCTACCCCTTGGGGTATAGACCGAAGCCACTGTCGGGTGTAGGCGTGAGCTACGCTTTGTCGGCCAGATCGTGGCGCACGCGCGCCATGGTGTCGAGGTAGAACGCCAGGTTGTGGATCGAGTTCAAGGTCGCCCCCAGCGGCTCCTCCGCGACAAACAAATGCCGTAGGTAGGCCCGCGAGTACCGGCGGCAGGTGAGGCAGCCGCACTCCGCGTCGATCGGTCGCTGGTCGTCGGCGTTCTCCTTTCGTTTGATGTTCATACGCACCGTGCCCGGCCAATCGCCGCGCGCTCCGGCGGCCGCTTCGCCCGGCTCCGCGCGGCGAAACAGCAGGCCGTGGCGGCCGGCGCGCGTGGGCAGCACGCAGTCCATCATGTCCACGCCCATGCGCGCATACTCCTCGATCTCGTCGGGATAGCCGACGCCCATCACATAGCGCGGCTTGTCGGCGGGCAGGTGTTCGAGCGTGCGCGCGATCATCTCGCGCGTCACCTCGCGCGGCTCACCGACCGCTAGACCGCCGATCGCATAGCCCGGGAAGTCTATATCGACGAGCGACTTAGCGGACTCGCGCCGCAGATCGGCGTACATGCCGCCCTGCACGATGCCGAAGAGCGACTGGGTTCGGCCGGCGAAGGCGTTCGCGTCGTAGCCGTGGGCTGCGTCGGGGTCGTAGCCGTGGCCCGCGTCGCGCTGGAGCGGCGTCGCCCAGGGGACCTCGTGCTTGTGCGCCTCGAAGTAACTCTTCGAGCGCTCCGCCCAACGGTGCGTCAGCTCCATGGAGTCGCGCGTGCGCTCCCAGCTCGCGGGCGTCTCGACGCACTCATCGAAAACCATGATGATGTCGGCGCCGAGCGCGATCTGCACGGCGATGGAGTGCTCGGGCGAGAACATGTGCTTGGACCCATCGAGGTGCGAGCGAAACTCGACGCCCTGCTCGCTGAGCTTGCGCAGCTTGGCGAGCGAGAAGACCTGAAAGCCCCCGGAGTCGGTGAGCATGGGCCGCCGCCAGTTCATGAAGCGGTGCGCCCCGCCTAGACTGCGGATGAGCTCGTGCCCGGGGCGAAGATAGAGGTGGTAGGTGTTGGCGAGGATAATCTGCGCGCCCGCGCCGTCGTGCCCCAGAGCTTCGAGCACGCCTTGCTCGACCGTCTTTACCGTCGCGGCGGTGCCGACCGGCATAAAGACCGGCGTCTCGACGGGGCCGTGCGGCAGCGAAAGCCTGCCGCGACGGCCACCTTCCAATGCCGTGCGCGCAACCTCGAAGCGAAGTGCCATGTCTCGATGCTACCGGGACCGCGGCAGGCAGAGCGAAGCTAGCTCGCGGCCTCGAGCAGAACGCGCTGGGCGAGCAGATCGACGAGCTCGCGCTCTTCCCGGCGCAGAGCGTGCTGATGCTCCTCGATCTCCTCGTCGAGCTTCTCTTTCGCGGCCTCGGTCGAGGTGCCGCCGAGATAGGCGTCCAGCACGGCGGGGTGGATGTAGCACTTGCGGCACACCGACGGCGTGTTGCCGAGCTTGGCAGCGACGGCCTTGACCGCCTCCACGACGTTCTTCTTGGCCTGGGTGACCGAGCTGAAGGGCTCGAACTCGCGCAGCATGCGGGAGGCGAGCACGGAGCCGGCCCAGGTGCGGAAGTCTTTTGCGGTGAAGTGCTGGCCGGAGATCTCGCGCAGGTAGTCGTTCACGTCCGCAGAGTCGATGTGGTGCTGGTTGCCCTCACGGTCGAGGTACTGGAAGAGCTCGTAGCCGGGGATGTCCTCGCAGCGGCGGATGATATTGGCGAGGCGACGATCGTGCAGGCTGATGGTGTGGTGGACGCGGCTCTTGCCCTGGAAGCTGAAGGTGATCTCCGAGCCGTGCACCTCGACGTGCTTGGTGCGCATGGTGGTCAGCCCGTAGGACTTGTTTTCGCGCGCGTACTCCTCATTGCCGACGCGAATCAACGTTGCCTCCATCAGGCTGACGATGGTGGCCAGCACCTTTTCGCGCGGCAGGCCGGGGAGACCGAGATCGTGGTGCACCCGCTCGCGAATGGCTGGAAGTGCTTGGGCGAAGTGCGACATGCGCTCGTACTTGGTCTCGTCGCGGACCTCGCGCCACTTGGGGTGGTAGCGGCTTTGCTTGCGGCCCTTGGCGTCACGGCCGGTGGCCTGCAGATGGCCGTTGGCGTGGGTCGAAATCCACACGTCGGTCCACGCGGGCGGGATGACGAGCGACTTGATGCGAGCCAGGATCTCCGGATCGCGCACCGGCTTGCCATCGGGCGTGGTGTAGCGAAAGCTCTTGGCGGACTTGCGCCGTTGCAGGCCGGGCTTGCGATCGGAGACGTAGCGCAGGCCGGCGGCACGGGCCGACTCACGCGGGTCGAGAGCCGGCTGCTCGTGCATCGGCGATTCGAGGTGAGCCAGGGAATGTTCTACAGCGGAGTGGGTGGGCCGGGCCGAAGACGCTTGCATGGAGGTTGGGATGCGGGGCGGGCGGTGAAGGTCGTCGCTGCCCACGGCCGCCTTAGTAAATCATAGCGCCGGGTTCGGTTCTGGCGCTCGTGTACAACACTCTGACTCGCCGAGATGAGTGCTGACGCCCAGCCTCGGCGACTACCTCCGCTCAAGCCTCAAGCGTTGGCGGCTGCATCGTCGAGGAACGCCGATTGTTCACCAGCTCGTAGAAGTCTGTCGGCGCTTCCTTCTCCGTTCCCACGTCATAGACGAGCGCCAGATTTTGAACGGCGAACAGCGCGAAGAACTGGTCCCAGGACATCGCCCGCAGCTGTTGAACCACCTCGTCGGGGGTCGCGAAGGCCAGCATCGCCGGCTCGGAGTCGTGCTGGAAAGGAGCCACCTCCACCGGCGTGAAACCGTGCCGCTCAGCCCATGACCGTATCTCTGCGTGATTGGTTGTCGCGTGTTGCTTGACCATCGCCCCTCAACTTCCCCTCTATCTCCCGGCTCTTCCCTATCTGAGACCGTTCGAGGTACACAACGCTCTCGCGTGAAATTTGTGTGATGCTCCGTGCACCGGCCGAGATCGCCACACCGGAGCCCTCTTACCCAGGTTTGCGGCAATCTTCAAAGAAATCTTCGGTTCAGTAAACTAAGCGTGCCGCTCATGAAAGTTCTTACCGCTTGGCTTCGCGCCTACCTGCCCTCGCTTCCCGTCTCCGACCGCCAACTCGCCGACGATCTGACTCTGCGCGGCATCGCTGTCGAGGGCGTGCATGACCTCGGCAGCTCACCTGTGGGCGAGCCGCTCGGCCACCTCTTCGAGATGGACATCACGACCAATCGCGTCGATGCCATGAATCATTACGGCATCGCGCGTGAGGCGGCGACGATCTATGATCTTGCGCTTCCGCCGCTGGACCGAACTTTCCAGCCTTCGGCCGAGTTCGTCTCTTCCGCTGCCTCCTTCCTGGTCCGCATCGCCCCAGAGGCCCAGGGCCTCTGCGGCCGCTTCACCGCGCGCGTGCTGCGCGATGTCACCGTTGCTCCGTCTATCGGCAACGTGGCGCAGATCTTTAGCCTGCTCGGCCAGAAGTCCATATCCAACGCGGTCGATGCCTCGAACTTCACGCTGCTCGGCATGGGCCACCCGATACACGCCTTCGATCTCGACCGGATCGAGGGCGGCATCGTCGTGCGGCTCGCTCACAAAGGCGAGGTGCTGCGGCTGCTCGACGGCTCGACGCGCACGCTGGCGCCCGACGATCTGGTGATCGCCGACGAGCGCAAAGCGCTCTCGCTCGCCGGTGTGATGGGCGGGATGGACTCAAGCATCACGACATCGACCCGCAACATTCTGATCGAATCGGCATGGTTCGACCCGGCGTCGATTCGCCGCTCCTCGCGCCGCCATCTGCTGCACACCGACGCCTCGCATCGTTTCGAACGCGGAGCCGACTTCAGTGCCGCGCCGATCGCCAATGACCTCGTCGCGAAGCTGATCCTTGCGAGCGCCGGCGGCAGTCTTGCGAGTCCGCTGGTGGATGTGGTCGATCCCGCGGTCGCGGCGCGCACGGCCGATCGACCGCCGATCCTGCTGCGTGTGCGCGAGGTAGAGCGCCATCTTGGAACCACGGTCGAGGACCGTGACGGCGTGTCGGCGCTCACGCCGGAGCTTGTGCAGCGATACCTCGGCGCGCTCGGCTGCGACCTCGCCTCTGTCGGCGACGGCAGCTTCTCCGTCCACCTGCCGTCGTGGCGGCTCGATCTTGAGCGCGAGGTCGATTTGATCGAGGAGGTGGCACGCGTCTTCGGCTACAACCGCTTCGCGAACACGCTGTCGACGCCGCTGCCGGTGCGCGCCCGGCCAACCGCCGCGGCGGAGCACGCCGTGCGATCGCGCCTGCTCGCGCTGGGCTTTTCGGAGACGATCTCGTCCACCTTCGCGTCGGTCGCGGACGCCGAACTCTTCCCCGTCCTCGCGCCGACGATCGCGAAGGGCGCCGCCTCGACCGAAGCGTCTGGTTGGGACGCCATGCGCCCGGTGGAGATGGACAATCCGCTTTCGGAGGAGGCCTCGCTGCTGCGGCCGTCGATACTTCCGGGAATGCTGGCGGCGCTCGCCGGCAACCTGCACCGTGACGTGCGCGAGGTGAGCCTCTTCGAGCAGGGACATGCCTTTGCCGCGACCGTGCGGGCGGACACGGACGGCATCGCCGAGGTGATCGAGCTGCCGGGGCTTGCGCTGGGGCTAACCACCGCGACCGCGCGGCCAACCTCGCTGGTCAGCGCCGAAGACGCTCCGATCTTTGCGCTCAAGGGCGCGATCGAATCGCTGGCCGGCCTGTTCGAGTTTCCCGCCGGACCGGGTGCGCTGCGCTTCGAGGGTACGGGCCTGCCGGCGTGGATCGAACCGGGCCGCGGCGGCGTGGCCCTGCTGCACGGGCAGCCGCTGGCGGTCTTCGGCGAGCTCGCGCGCGTCGAGCAGCTTCGCCGCAAGCTTCGTCAGCCGGTCTATCTTGCCGCGGTCGCGCTCGATGATCTGTTGACGCTGCGCTTGCGCGAACACACAGCGCATGAACTTTCCCGCTTTCAGGCGGTCGAGCGCGACTTTTCCTTTGTGTTTCCGGATCGGACGGAGTGGCACACTGTCGCGGCCACCATCCACGCGCTGGCTTTGCCGGATCTGGAACGGCTCGCGCCGGTTGAGATCTTCCGCGATCCACGCGGCAGGGCGATTTCCTCGGGGGAGCACTCGCTGCTGTTGCGCGTGCGCTTTCAGTCCGCCACGCGCACGCTGACAGAGGCGGACCTTTCGGACGCGAGCGAGCGGATCGTCTCCGCGCTGACGGCACTGGGCGGGACGCACCGGGCGTGAGCCGGCCAACAAGGCAAGACTGGCCCAGACGCGGCATCTTGGCTGAGTCCTCCTGCATTACGACCGTGAAATCCACTGGGGCGCGCGTCTATACTGGGTGCGCGAAGCACCATTTGTAGTGCACCCTGGAGATTGCACACCCGATGAGCACATCGAGTTCCATCACTGCAGACGAGTTTCAGGCGCTGGAGCAGAAGGTGCTGCGCGCGGTCGAGGTGCTGCGCCGTGAGCGTGAGGCGCGGGCGGCCGCGGAGGGCGAGACGGTGCGGCTGCACGAGGAGTTGGCCCATCTGCGCGAGGAACATGCCGCGGCCATGGAACAGGCGGACACGGAGCTCGAGGCGCTGCGGCGAGAGCGGACCGAAGTTCGCCAGCGCGTGGAGACGATGCTGCACCAGATGGACGAGCTGATGTAGAGCCACCCGGCGCATGCAATGGCGTTTTTGAAGATTTCTCAAGGAGAGTAGATGACCGACGTGCAGATCCCCACACACCCCGAGCCGAACGTTGCCGAGGCGGTCGGCGTCGAGATCTACGATCAGGTCTACCATCTGCGCGGGACCGATCGCGCCTATATGGAGCAGCTGGCGGCGGCGGTGGATGGCAAGATGCGCGCGGTTGCGGCGCAGGGCGGCACGGTGGACTCGCTACGCGTCGCCGTGCTGGCGGCGTTGAACATTGCCGACGAGCTGGCGACGCTGCGCGTGCGCTATACCGAGCTGGCCGGCTCCATCACGCAGACACAGCGTGCCGTGCGCTCGCGCGCCGGATCACTGTCGCACCTGCTGGACGAGGCGATCGACGATCCCACGGAAGTGGAATCGTTCGAAAAACGCCGCGTGGGATAGGCTGACGCGGAGGTTTCTCCAGCGCCATGTGCTTCCTCCTCCGCTTGACGCGCCTGCGTTCTTTGCTGCTATGGCTGCTTGCGGCCGGCGCGGTGCCGCTTGCAGCACAATGCTGCCTCGCGCAGGCGTCCGGCACCCTGAACTCCGCCCAGGGCTCCGGAGTTGCGCGGACGGAATCCCAGGCGGTCTCGACCGGGGCGCCTAACTTTCGGAACGATCCAGCCTTTCTCGCCGAGCTTATCGCCGCGCGCGCACCCGGCGCCGAGCTGCCGCAGCAGATCGCGCATTGGCAGCGGGCCGGCAACCTCGCCGGCGGAGCGTGCGCCGAATGCCTGGAGCGGGTGGCGACGCTGAGCTTTCGTGCCGCGGACTGGGAGGCCGCGATCCGTGCGGTGCGCGGCTTTGAGGCGATCAGCAGCAAGCCGGCCGACCAGGCGTATGCCGAGCTGCTGCACGGCTCCGCGCTGTTTCACCTCAACGACGATCAGCCGACACGGAACGAGCTGAGCGAAGCGCACACGGCATTCCAATCAGCCGTCGAGCACGATCCGACGCTGCGCACGGCGCTCTTCCTTGACGGACGCGCGCTTGCCGCCCTGCACAAGGATGACGACGCGCGCGATGCGTTCACGCGCTTTCTGGCGCTGGCGCCCGCCGAGGACCGCTATCGCGCCCGCGCCGAGGCATATCTGAAGAAGCTGGAGCTTGCGCGCGCGACCATGGCGCCGCCCTTCGCGCTCACCACGCTCGACGGCCGGCATCTGACGCTCGATGATCTGCACGGGCAGGTGGTGCTGCTCGATTTCTGGGCCATCTGGTGCGTTCCTTGCAGGCAGTTTCTGCCGCGCCTGGAGAAGCTGGCGGCCGATCTCAAGGGCGAGCCCTTCACCCTTGTCAGCGTGTCGTGGGATGAGGACGAGGATGCCTGGAAGCAGTTCATCGCGGCGCATGGCATGAGCTGGCCGCAGGTGCTCGACAGCGACCAAGCGTTTTCGGGCACGTACGGCGTGGAGGCGCTGCCGCACTACTTCATCATCGACGCCGACGGCGCGCTGCAGTCGGAGGTCGTCGGGGTCGGCGACGACGATATTGAGCGCCGGGTTCGGCTCCTGCTGGCAAAGGCCGAGCGCGAGGCGCATCCCCGCCGCAAGCTGGACCCGATCCCGCTCACGGCCGCCGCTGTCCCGCAATAACGATTTGCGTGCAGCCCTACAAAATACTCCGGCCGTTCAGCACAGGACGAAGCCCGCTTTCGTAGCGCGTGAAGCATGCCTGCTCGCACACTGTCTATTAGGAGAACCGGACCGCGCGCTTGCTGATTGTGAAGGCACCGTCGCGCAGAGGCCGATAGGGAGCGAATGGACGATGGCAAAGCTGCGCAGGGCTACGGGACGGATGGTGCTGGCAGGCGTTCTCGCGGGAGCAGTAGGCGGACTTGCCGGGTCGGCGGCCAAGATCGTGAGTGAGGCGATCTATCCGCCGCGCACGTTGGGTCAGGTACCGCCGCCACTCCTGCTGGCGGAACGGTGGGTCGGTCATCCGCTGAGCAAGGGTCAGGGCGAGTTTGCGGTGCAGGCGATCCACTGGCCCTTCGGCGCCCTGGTCGGCGGCATCTACGGCGGCGTCGCGGAGGTCGCGCCCATCGTCACCGTCGGCTACGGCGTGGTCTTCGGTCTGGCGCTGCAGCTCTTCACCCATGAGAGTGCCGTGCCGGCGATGGGTCTGGACGTCCCCGCATCGCAACAGCCGCTGCGCGAGCACCTGAGCGAGTTCGTCAGCCACGCCTTTTACGGGCTCGCCACGGAGTTGGTGCGTCGTGTGGTTCGTCGGAAGCTTCGGCCTGCGCCGAGTGTAGGGCTGGCGGCGACAGCTTAGAGCGAGCATACTTGCCCTGCTCAGCGCGGGGGAAGGGATTGCTCGAAGCGAGTGAAGCGGCGCTCCAACTCCCACTGCGCGGCGGCGCGACGGCTCGTCTCGAGCATCGAGGCGCATGCGGCGCTCGGATGCGCGGCGCCGACGGGCTGATCGGCACAGGCCGAGACAGGTTGCGTAAAGTTGTCGGGCGCACGCCACAGACTCGCGCCCGGCAGAAAACTGTGATCGAGCGAGGTGCGCGCCATCTGCTTGAGGGCAAGATAGTCGAGATGCTGCTCGAGCACCGCGCGCACATACTCGTGCGTCAGGTCAATCCGGCTCACCCCCTCATCATCGGTCGAGAGCGCCACCGGCACATGCGCCGCGCGATAGCTCGCCAGCGGGTGGTCTGCTCCCTTCACGTTAAGGATGACGGCATTTGAGGTGAGGTTGATCTCGTCCATCACGTGGAGATCGGCCATCTCGCGCAACAGGCCATTTGCGTCGTCCTCGTACATGACATCCACGCCGTGGCCGATCCGTTCGGCGTGCGCGATCTCGACCGCCTGCCGTATGTGAAAGCGCAAACCCACGGGCGGCACCATGCCCTCGCTCAACTCGCCGGCGTGTAGCGTGATGTGGACCTTCGGATAAAGGCTATGGAGATAGCCGATCATACGCATCTGCCGCGTGTACTCGGCCATCGCCATGCGACCGTCCTCCGGCTGCACGAAGTTGATTCCCACCACCATGGGACCGGCGGGCGAATATAGGGCGGCGCGCTCGCGCTCGGCGATCTCGAAGCCAAGCAGCGTTTGAACGAAGACGTTGGCGGTGGGCAGAGCGCGCAAGACCTGAAAGAGAAAGTGGATCTCGACCGCGCAGGCCGGTGAGGCGGCAAGTTCACCGCAGTGTTCGCGCTCCCGACGAGCGCGCAGCATGTTGGCAAACTCGGCGCGATCAGCCGCGACGGCGCTCTCAAAGGCGGGGCTCGCGAGCAACGTCTTGCGCATGGCCGCCATCTGCGCGTCGCTTGTGCCCGTCGTATCCTGCCCATACGCGCCGGTGGTTATGGGCGAGTCGGGCCACGCGATCTGCTGGGCCGCGGCAAAGACACCGCCGAGGTCCGGCGTGTGCATGATCTCGAGGTATTGCTCGTTTTGCGCCTGGGCGCGGCTTGCAACCTCGTCCAGCCACTCGCCGCCGTGGCGCGCGCCCGCTGTGCGCGTTGGATCGTAGCGGTCGAAGGTGGCAAAGAACTGGTCGTGGCCGCTGATACCAGTGATTGGCACAAAGGACCGCATGGAGAACGCATTGACCAGCGCGTCATAGAGCAGCTGATCGGTGAAGGCCTCTTCTGCCCGCACCGTTCCGGTCGGGCAGACCGGCTGCGGCGGAATGGAGCGCGTGGTGCCGACGTTGCGCTCGAGTGCGTGCGTGGTGAGGTTGGCGCACAGCAGATCGGCGCGCGCGTCTTCCAGAAAGGTCTCGGCGTAGATGGCGCCCGAAAGGTGCATGTGAAGGTCCGCGCCCTTGGGCATGCGCACCAGCAGCGCGCGCAGCTGTGGCGGTGAACCCGCGGCTGCGGCTACCGCGCGCTGGCCGCGCTGCTCCAGCGAAGACGCTGTTCCCTGTGCCTTCGATGTCCGCACGGAGATCCATGAGGCGGCGAGCAGACCGGCAAGGCAGAACCACGACACAGCAGACAGACGCATGGCAAGGTGCTTTCCTGAGGCGCAGAGTATGGTTTGAGCATAGCTCGCCAAGGCGAGCCTTCTTCTTCGTGCACGATGTCGGCCGTCCTGGTTGGCGGCGCTCCTCGCCCATTGCTATACTTGGCTTGCGTTTGAGCTGCTGTCCCTTTTGTGTTCGTCTGTTGCGGACCTGAAGGCATGACCGGCGTTCGAGTGGCACGCCCGGGTTCGCTTGGCAGCTCCCGATCCGGCGAATTTCCCCGCCAAGGCCAGATAGCTCAGTGGTAGAGCGCGGCCCTGAAAAGGCCGGCGTCGGCGGTTCGATCCCGTCTCTGGCCACCACATTCTAAGGAACTTAGCGGTGACCACAGAGCTAGAGTTTTAGTCGCGCGAACAATACGCGAACATCATGCGATGTTCGCCGTGTCGCAGCGCAGGCTTCTTCTTGCTGTGTCTTGTTCTTGTCCATCATGGTCCAGATCACCTTCGCTGTGGTTCCAGTTTTGGTGATGTGAGCACGTCCCAGCTTGGCGTAACGCTCGGTCATCTTGATGTTGGCGTGGCCCATCAGTTTCGCCAACTCGTAGAGATCACCGCCGTTCATCATGTACCACGATGCAAAGGTGTGACGCAGATCGTGGAACCAGAAGTCATGGATGTTCGCTCTTGTGAGCAAGTTCTCAAAACTTCCTTCCAGTTTCTGGCGCTTGCTGGATGGCCCACCCTTTGGAGGGAAGATCCGATCCTCTTCGATCACTGTCGGGTACCGCCGAATCTCTTCGGCGAGCTCCGCCGCCATGGGTACAAAACGCTCCTTGCCCTTCTTCAGCTTTGCCCGAACCGCCAGCAATCCTTCGCCATACCTCACGTCGGACCAACGGAGCCGGTGAATCTCGGCTGAGCGCATCCCGGTTGATACCGTGATCAACACGATGAGCCTCATCCTGCGATTCGTCTGATTAGGGTCTTTGGTTCCTTTTCGGAGGATGCGTTCGTCCAGGGCGGTTTTCATCCGCTGGAGTTCGTCTTCCGACAGGTAGCGCTCCCTTGAATCGTCTGGACGCCTCACTTCGATCAAGCTGGCAGGATTCCGGTCGATTCCGGTCTCCGGAGCCCAGATGGTCGAAGCCTTTTCCATCATGTGGTGCATGACGTTGAAGTGGCGCACAGCAGTGTTGTCAGCCAGACCGCGTCTTCCTGTGAGGTTTTCGTACCAGCATTGAACGGTTATGCCGTCAACATCGCGCACGAACTTCTGGCCCAACTCGGATCGGATCCCCTCGACGATGCTTTTCTCGCGATCTGCCGAAGCTTTCTTACTGCCGTAGTGCTCCCAGTAACGATCAATCAGTCTCGCGTCGACAGCTTTTCCTCATGATCTTGCGAGCCAAGTCGAAGCCCCTTGAATCCGTTTGGTCTTCTGTCGACCTTCTCCCTCCATCGAACTTCGTATAAACCCTCTGACAACTACACAACAGACATATTCGCTTCTCCTTCAGCCTACTTCATCGAGGTATGGCAACTTCCTTTGAAAAGGTCCAGGTACAAGCGAAGCGGGAAGCCGAGACAGGTACTCCCGATCGTTCACAGGTTCTCAGGAAGCTGGACGCGAAGCAGAGGAAAGCGCTCACGTTATTCGAGACGGCGCACAATGTGACGGCGAAGGATATCGCCGCTCTTTTCGGCTTTGAGCGGAGGAATGAGGCCGCATTACGCCACCGATGGGTAGAGGAGGGCTTCCTCGTTGTTGCCAATCCAGCAAAGAAAACCCGGCTCTACCGTTGCCGGATGCCCTCGAAGCTGCGGTCATAGGGGAAGCGCTGTAGAGACGTGCGCCCACCATTCAGTAAGCTCTTCGGGCCAAGCTACCTCGTTCTCGACAGGCAGTGTTTTGCGGTTCTGCCATCGTCATAGTGCAGCTTAAATGGATTTGGCTTAACAGTCCTTCACGATCCGCCTCCGAGCTGGCGACGTCGACGCAAGCGATCCTGGCACGAAGCGGATTGGAAAAAGCTACACCGCATCCGTCTAGGCGGAGGAGCTGCTGGCGCATTAGCAGCCATCGATCCGACAGAGCCTGGTGGGGACTGCGGTCGTCGACCTCGGGAGAGGGTGTGGGCCCATCCGGTGGTCGTCTTCGGCGGTGATCATGCGGATGTGCCGCTCAAAGCCGATGCGGGCCGGGTTCTCGCGCGAGCTCTGGTCGAGCAGGGCTTCTCCGCGATCTTCGACATTGGCCTGATGCTGACTGAGGATCAGATTCGTTTCACGTCGGACTTCGCGAGCGAGCTGCTCCGGATCAATCGCACGGTTCTCCACCTCTATATAAATGAGGCGGATACGTCGCTCCGCAGATGCTTGAAAACCGATAGCAGAAGCATTGCCTGGGAACGATAAGCCGCCTGGTGAACAAGGCGGCATCCGGGGCGTGGGAGTCACAGCCATTTCCATATACTGCTCTGTTGCAGACCCTCGGCGTGGGCGTTGAACGTACTTCGTTTGGGCCTCCTCTTACAGTAATCACTCCTTAACACCTGTGCCGGTTCATTTTGAATGAGTGAAGAGTTCGACGAGTGCCTCGACACGCTCTTTCTGACGATTCCGCAGGAATCGTTTGGCTCTTGTGAGTTCAGCGATACCGTGGAGACTCGCCCAGAACACTTCTGCTAAGGTTTCTGACTTCGAACCGTGCCCCTGGGACAACTCCAAGAGTTGGGCAAACGCAAATCGCAATTTGCGGAGGAATCGCCGCATCGTCGAAAGGAACCCTCAGGCTGAGCGAAAACATGACGTCATACAGTGCTGGTGAAGACGCGGCAAACTCCAGATAGGCGACCGCGACAGACTCGACTTTGTTCCCACGTTCACCCAGCTTCAGCGCCTTCTCCAAAGCCATGCCGAGTTCCTCGAAACCCTCAATGGCGACCGCAGCTAAAATCCCTTCGCGGCTTCCAAAATGAGCGGACAACACGGGTTGGCTGTATGAAATTTCGTCAGACAGTCGGCGAACAGTCACGTTAGACCCCTTCAAGCTCTGCAATTCGTCGAGCGGCACCGATTATTTGGGCTCGACGGGCCTGCGTTTCACGCAAGTCGAGGGCTTGAATTTGTGGCGTTGCTAGATGTTGTATCGGTGAGGACTATTATGCACGCTGCTACCACTCTCTCTGGCCGCTTTAATAGCTATCTCGGTCTTTATCATCGGTTGTTTCTATCTGGTGTCACCTGAACGGGTCTTAGGATCATTCGGTCTCAAGCTACCAGCATCCGATATCAACACACGTGCCTGGCTACGTTTGAAGGGAATCCGAGACGTGGGATCTGGATTGGTCGTGCTGACCATGATGTTGACCGCGGATAGGCGCACAGTAGGCCTGGCTCTCATTGCTTTTGCCATCATCCCTGGGCGACATGTCGATTGTATTGGGGTCGGGTGGGTCGACGTCGAAGGCATTCTCCGTTCATGCCCTGACCTGCGCCGTGATGATTGTCGTTGGCCTTTTGTTGATCCATGCCATTTGAGTGACATGCCTCGACTATTTCTTTTTCCATGTTGAGTTTCGTCTCCTGGCGGAACTCTCACTTTGGCGACACATAACGAGATCTGGAAATTGAAGGAGAGTCAACATGTCCGTAACGAGATCTGCAAGTCAGCATGCTGTAGCGAGTTTTTTCGCGCACTGTCCGACCGAGACGTAGCAATTGCGAGCGCTGTGTTCGTTGACGAAACAGTGGAGATTATCCCGCTAGCTATGGCTGGAGGGACCGCGCCTGAACGGATCTCTGATGGCAAGGACGCCGTCCTCGCGTACCTTCAAACCATCCTCGAGAACTTCGAACTAGCTGTTTTGGTTGATCACAAGACGTTTATCACTGACGACGGCACGACTATATTTGTAGAGGGTCATGGCGATTTGATTCTGAAGAAGACTGGGCAACCGTACCGCAATATCTAGATTTTTAAGTTCAGCATCTCCAATGGAAAAGTGCGGAGATTCGCGAATATGCGAACCCGGTCATTTATGCGAAGGCCATGGGCTTGAGTATTGGCTAAGGCGCGTGCTTGATGTGCTCACGACGATCCGCCAGCTGTCCCTGACTTGAAGCCTCCACGACGAAGTACAACTTCACGGTCGCTTGTTGCACAAAGTGCAAAGCAATCTAGCGATTGGAGTGCAATCCCCTTACCATCCATAACCGTAGATTGCTCCATCACACTGATGGAGCTCTACTATTTGCGTTCTGCCCAACGGAGTTCTTCTATGACGAATGTGCCCTCAAGATATGACGTGGTTATTGTCGGCGGCGGGTCGGCCGGTTGCATTCTGGCAAGTCGACTGAGCCAGGATCGGTCCCGGACCGTTCTTCTTCTGGAAGCGGGACACGGGTATCCGCCCGATGGCTTCCCCGATGACCTGACCAATGCGGCGACTATCGGCATCGAGCCTACCCACACCTGGGGCTACCAAAGCGTTCCGGGATCTACGGCCCACAGTATTGCAGCGTATGCCGGACGTGTGCTCGGCGGCGGATCGACGATCAATGGGGGTATCGCGCGACGCGCGCGGCCGGGCGATTTCAACTGTTGGCAGGGAAAGCACGATTTGCCCGACTGGACCTTTGCGACCGCGCTGGAAACCTACAAAGCGATGGAAAATACCACGGCAGGGGAAAACCGTTGGCACGGTCGATGTGGACCCTGGCCGATTCATCAGTCCACGATGAATGAGCTTACCCCGGCAGTCCATGCTTTTATCGAAGCTGGCGCCGCCGCTGGATTTCCACGCGTGGATGACTTCAACGGCGAACACCGGGGTGGTGTCGGGTCGGAGATGAAAAATGTGGTGGATGGCAAACGCGTCAATACCGCCATCATCTATCTGTCGGCCGATGTACGTGCGCGCCCAAACCTGTTCCTTCGACCCGATACGCAGGTGGATCGGATTGGCTTCATCGGCAAGCGGGCAAGCGCGGTCCATCTGGTTGGCGGCGAGGTCATCGATGCCGGTGAGATCATCTTGTCCGCGGGCGTGTTTGGGAGCCCGGCTATTCTTTTGCGTTCCGGGATAGGGCCGGCGCGACACCTGCACCAACTCGGCATCGACCTCCTTGCCGATCTCCCCGTGGGAGAACGGCTCCAGGAGCAGCCCATGTATTCATTGGGCTACCTCCTGAAGCCTTCCACGGGAGCTATTCCGCCAAGCGGCAGCGGCGTGCTTTGGATTCGGTCTTCCGAGGGGGCCGAAGATGAGCTTGATCTCCAGCTCTCGGTCTCCGTTCAGCCGGACCTTGATGATCGGGGAGAAAGCATCCGTGTGCTGCGCATTTGGGCGGCTCTCGTGCTGCCCCGATCCTTCGGCACCCTCCGCTTGAAGAGCCGCGATCCAAAGGTCACGCCACGGATCGACTACAACTTTTTGGCTGACTCCTCTGACCGTCGGCGGCTTATGGAACTTATGAAATTGACCCGAAGCCTTGCAAAGACGGAGCCGCTGGCGAGTTTGATCGATCGCGAGGTTTTGCCTGGACCGAATGTGGAGACGGACGCACAGCTTGAAGCGGCGCTCGGCGCAGGTCTAACGACGTACTATCACGCCACCGCGACGGCTCCCATGGGAGGCGAAAACGATCCGGCCGCAGTGGTGGACGAAGTTGGTCGAGTTCGCCAGATAAAAAACTTGCGAGTTGTGGATGCATCGATCCTTCCGCAGGCACTTTCTACCCCAAACAATCTCACTACCATGATGGTGGCTGAACGAATTGCCGCGTCATTTGCCTGAAGCTGGCTGTCCCTAGAAAGAAGCGCTACAAGCTCCCACTTTCCCGCACCACGACGACGATCGTAAAGCTTCCCCACCGAGGTCTGCGTAGGGCAACAAGGACCGAAAGAACAGTCACAACGGCGTGTCCGCAGCCTGCTCCTAACTGTGGTCTTCAACGACCGAGCGTCATCCCGGCCAAGAGATCAATCTCCAGCCGAAGTCCGAATACATTTGCGCGGACTTGTCTTCTCGACCAAACTTCCCCTTGCAGTCGCACGGCGGACCAAGCATTATGAGAAACCTATGCTGCGGTGCGTTCTGACTTACGCGGCGAAGGCAAGGCGCAATGGTGACCGGCTTCGACGGAACGTCCGCTCGGAAGGCTTTGCATACACCGCAGCTATGGTTCGCGCTCGGGGGTACAGAGGTGACCTTGACGTCACCGCATGCGCGTTCAGCATGATCGATTCGAACCGAACGAAAGTTGACCTTACTTCTACGCGGTACTCCGCCCACCAGGGTCTTCACGCAGTCGTGTTCCTCGGAGATACCGCTCCAAATACACGCTTCCTGTTCTTTACTCCCCATGCGCAAAGCGGAAGTAGTGACTGCCCCAGCGCCGTTCCGAATGGGGTGATCGAATATTCCACCTTGGGCGGAAGCTCCTTGTAGTCCTTCCGGACGAGCAGGTCGCTCTCCTGCATGTGCCGGTGGTCATTTCTCCTTCGAAAGAGGAACTAGGCAGGACGTGCTCATTGCTGCGATGCAGAGGGCGGCAAACAGACTGCATCGCTCCCGCCGGCGGAGGCGGTGCGGTCCATCATTGATGAGCGTCGAAATGCATTACGATCCCGCGAACTCAGCATTCGTCTGATGGCAGCCCCTTACCTGATGCGTGCATGAGCGCTCAGTCCTGTGAGGTCGCATTCTCGGAAGTACTCTTGGCGGGTGGCAAGCCTGAAGGCAGTCGTTTCGCGTTGCGCAAATGAACCTTTGTGCAACGATAACCGGATAGGCCAATACCCCGCCGGAGACTTGACGAAGCGTTACTAGTAGAGCGAGTATCGCGTAGTCAGCCCCGGTGTGGGCTTGGCGTCGAAGTGCTCAGCCAGCCGCTGCTTGTCCGAACGTCGATAGTAGCGATCGCACATGATGGAAGGATAAACCGGGAGGATGGCAGCCATGCCCATGTTGGCAGCGACCTCACGACCTGGATTGATGCTGAAAAGATGGGCACTCTTCGGTTCCGTTCGCTCCTACTCTTATATCTGAAACTAGGGGCGTATCTGAAACTAGGGGCGGCGATGAGTCTGGAAATGGTCAAGTGGACGGCGAGTTGGCTGACGATGCTGGCGTACTTCGAGGGTTTGGACAACCCGGCAATCTCCCAGATCTCATAATCATATGAATGTTCAACATGGTGGCTCTAGCGCAACAAGTCGAGCCGCAAGCCAGCTTTGGAGGCTGTCATCATGAATCGAAGGACGTTCTCGTTGACGGGCCTGGGTGCCACGCTCGCCACTTTGGCCGGTCCCACACCTGCCCAGACGAATCCGTCGCCCGCCACCCCTACCAACCTGGAACAGATGTTCCCCAGCGCGGTGCCGGCCCCAGCGCCCTGCTCTAACCTGCCCGAGCTTCCGGCCCCACCCTCTGAGGCGGTCAGTCAGAAGTTGTTTCCAGGATTCAAGACGCAATACATCAAGACGTCGGGAGCGACGATCTGCGTTCTGACCAAAGGCCAAGGCCAGCCGCTGCTGTTAATACACGGCGACCCGGAGACGCATGTGACATGGCACAAGATTGCGCCGCAACTGGCCGAGGAATACTCCGTTGTGTTGGTGGATCTTCGCGGATACGGCGATTCGAGCAAACCGCCGGGCGGACCGAGGAGCGAGAACTACTCCTTTCGGGTCATGGCAAAAGATCAGGTGGAGGTGATGCAGCAGCTTGGACATACAAAGTTCATGGTTGCCGGTCACGACCGCGGAGGTCGAGTTGCAGCAAGATTGTGCCAGGACTATCCAGACCTGGTCGAGAAGGTCGCTCTGCTTGGAATTGCGCCAACCTTGACCATGTACACCGGCACAAATCAGCTGTTTGCCACGAAGTATTATTGGTGGTTTTTGTTTGTTCAGCCGAAGCCCATGCCGGAATATCTTATAGGTCTGGACCCGTCCTACTTCCTGCGCGATAACTTAAAGGCTACTTGTAAGACGCCGGGAGCGCTTACGCCGGATGCGGTGGGCGAATATATGCGCTGCTACTGCTGTAAGAGTACGATCCGGGCAATTTGCGAGGACTACCGGGCCGCGGCCGGCATCGACCTTGACGAGGACAGGGAGTCGGAAAATCGGGGCCAGAATATCAAGTGTCCCGTGCTGGCCATGTCGGGAACGGAGAGCGCTGTGAGCGAGCTTTGGGACGTAACGCAAGCGTGGCGTAGTCAAGCCGATAACTTAGTGACGGGAAAGTACCTGCATTGTGGTCACTTCTTACAAGAGGAACAACCGGAGGCGGTACTGGCGGAGTTTCGTGAGTTCTTTCGTAGCTAGAACTACTTCTGCAGCTAGACATCGTGTTCGCACTACGACGATAGTTACCACCTTTCATGATTTTATAAGTAATATGGTATTTGGAACGCCAGTTCCGCAGAAAGCAGGTTATCGATGAAGTGGAAACAGATTGAAGACCAACCTAGAACATTTGCACTGATCTTCGATACAGGGGATGAATTAAACGCGGGTCTGACTGGCTTTGCGAAGGAGCAAAAGCTTTCGGATGCGAGTTTCAAGGCTATCGGAGCGATGGAATCGGTCAAGCTGGCTTGGTACAACCCCGACACAAAAAAGTATCAGACGTCAGTTGAACTGAAGGAGCAGGTGGAATTGCTCTCGTTGATTGGCGATGTGGCGCAGAAGGATGGCGAGCCTGTCGTGCATGCGCATCTGGTGGTTGGGCTCTCGGACGGAACTACGCGGGGAGGGCACCTGGTCAGTGCCGAGGTCCGCCCGACATGCGAGGTGTTTCTGGTGGAGTCGCCTGCGCATCTAAGGAAGGCGCTGGACCCTGAGTCGGGTCTTGTATTAATCCAGATTTAGCGCGAGATGGGGCTTTCCCTCTATAGCAGGAGTTGGCGGGGTGTAGAGATTAAGCAGAACACGCAACCCGACCCTTCCTTGAAGCCCGGCCGTGCGCGTGGGGGCGAGCGTTGGGACGAGGATCAGCCGAACAGCGACACGCCTTCGATCCGCTCGGTCTCTGGCTTGTTTGTGATTGCCGTCTTGTTCGCCCTCGCCGGCGGGTCGCTGGACGCCTACTCCTACCTCACGCATGACCATGTCTTCTCGACCGCGGTGTCAGGAGACGTGGTTCAGTTTGGGGTGTACGCCTCGGGCCGGGACTGGACCCACGCCGTGCATTTTCTTCCCCCCATCGGAGCCTTTGTCCTGGGCACGGCGGTCGCCAGGCTCCTCGGTGTACAAACCAAGAAACACACCTTCCGTGCGACGCTCATCTGCCAAGGTCTGGAAGGCATGGTTCTGTTTCTTCTGACCCTGTTCGGCGCAACCCTCTCCAGCCAATGGGTTGTTCCTCTGCTCGCGTTCTGTGCGGCGCTGCAGAACACCAGCTTCGGCGCACTCGGTCCGTGGAAGTTTAATAATGCAATGACCACAGGCAACCTCCGCGATGGCACCTCCTCCATCGTGTTCTGGATGATGGGACGCGACCCTGAAAAGAATCGCGGGCAAGCGGTCGTGTCCTTCACCATCTTCGTCTGCTTTCTCGCTGGCGCTCTCTTCGGAGGTCTATATACACGACACAACCAACGGCACGCCTTGGCGCCTACCGTCGTGCTGGTTCTCGTTGGTTTCGTTTTAACCTGGCGACAGCGTCTGCTGGACCAGAAACGCGATCGGCTCCCTCGATAACGGTTCGGTGGAAAGTCGTGTTGAGTCAGCATGTCGTGTTTCTGCTGGCTTATAAGCCGGATGTAGATCGAGTCCTCACACGTCGCACTATCTGGCAGCCAACAGTCAACAGTGGAGGCGTAAGAGTCTGAACGGCCATTTGAAAAATACGGGATCACTGCACTAAACCTCAAAAGTCGTACGCTAGTGACCTGAATCATAGCGGGGCAGCCCTGATAGGGTGCTAACGTCCTCATTACAATTAAAGTCATTCGTTTTTACGGCTTCTAGCGTTTGTGAGACGCCCACGCCCTATGTTCGTCACAGTCCAATACCAAAGCGGGTAGATCTCACCCAAGATCTCGCGGCCGAGGTCCGTCAGGGCATATTCGACACGCGGCGGTACCTCGGCGAAGATGGTCCGCTCCACCAGGCCATCCTGTTCCAGCAACCGAAGCGTTTTGGTAAGCGACTTCTGGCTCACTCCCTTTACTTGCTCCAGGACACGGCTGAACCGTATGGGAGAATCTGCCTCATCAAGCACCGCCATCGTCCAAAGAGTCCACTTGTCTGCAAGCTGACTGATCGTGCGCCGTGCGAAAAGCTCCTGTTCTGGAGTGAGCTGTTCGCATAGGGCATCTGCTTCCGTCCAATCAATTCCAAATCGTTACCCCCAGGTACCTATGCGCGGCTAAGGTGCCTTATTGCAACGGGATACAAGCTGAATCATACTTGCGGCGAAGTGTTCGAAACACCGAAGGAGAGTTCATGAAAAACCGTACTCGGCATGTGGCGGCCAGAGACGATCATGCAACGGTAGGGGGCAAGACGATCGAGCCTTTCGGGCGAAAGCCGACCGGACTTCTTTGCTTTCACGAGAGCCTGCATTTCGTGGAGCTCATGTCCGACCCAAGCGTCCCACGCTTTGCGAGCGATGCGCGAGAAGCTGGGACAGCCGAGGAGGACAAAGCCGCACTGATCGGAAACCTTGCCTTGTTTGGCACCTACACCGTAGACAGTGAAGGAAACTTCACGGGAAACCTAGTGCAAGGCTGCACATTCCCGAACTGGATCGGCGACCAACGAACAGCCAAGCAATTGAAAGAAGTCGTAGACGGTGATCACATGCTGGAAATTTTCCAGAGTGGAGATGTGCGTGTGGAGATTCAGTGGCAACGTGTAATCGCACCCTAGTAAGCCTATAGACGGCGGGCTAGGTCCTGCGAAGTCGCATTGTCGGAAGTTGGGGTGATGGCCGACCGGATCGCAGTCTTTTCGGATTGCGCAAACGAGCGTTTACGTAAGGATCTAAAGACGGGGCCAAAGCCCAGCAATTTGCGTTGCGAAAAGGTATTGCAACGGAGAAGTCCCTGGCCACACCTTTCCGCAACCACGCTCATCGTCTACGCAGGGCAGACCGCAAGACGCCCCTCATGGGCAGCCCTCAACCCCGACCGCCCGCACACAAGCCATCCAAATCCTCAGCGTACGAATTTTTGACGTTTAGTGTGCTGACCCAATACAGAGACTCTGAACGAGCACTTTATGAGCACGAACGTTCGTACTACATTTAGAACCATGGCTGTTAGCACATCTCCCACCCGGATGAAGATTCTGCGGCATGGCCTCGACCTGATCAGCACGGCTGGTTTGTCCGGCGTTACGATCGGGACCCTGGCGGAGCGAAGCGGCATGTCCAAGAGCGGCCTCTTTGCTCACTTCGGATCGCGTGAGGAGGTGCAGCTTGGGCTGCTCGACTATACCGCTGAGTTTGCTGGGGAGCATGTCGTCGCTCCGGTGATGCAGGCCGCAGAAGGACTTTCTCGACTTCGAGAGTTGGTGGCCAACTGGCTGGGATGGACGGAACGGGCCGGCTTGGCGGGAGGATGCCCGATCGCCGCGGGAATGTTTGAGCTGGACGACCTCCAGACGCCGGTCCGCGAACGTCTGCTGGTGATGGAGAAGCGTTGGCGTGGCCTGCTGGCGGAGCTCACCCATCAAGCCATCGCCCATGGACATCTGCGTAAGGACCTGGACGTGAATCAGTTTGTTTGGGAACTCTGTGGCATTTATCTCAGCCACCATGCGTCTTTGCGCTTTGTGCGTGATCCGGAGGCGACCGAGCGCGCGCAAAAGGCCTTCCACTCGCTTCTGGCAAGAGCATGTTCGACCGATTCCTAGCTTAAATGAGGGTTCCCATGACACATCCCGCGATCGTTCTAAACACCCCGCAGCTAATCTCACCGATTTTTGTCGGCCTCATCTGGATCTCTGTTTTTTTCCTTGATGAAAGAGCCGCTTCGGCAGCGGCTGAGCGCCATCCTGATCGCCGGGGCGGGATCGGCTTATCTTAGCGGAGGTTTGGGCGGATGGGAGTTTGCGGCTTGCACTTGCTTCACGTTTTTAGCGTATCGAGGCCTCACCGACTATCGCTTCATCGGTGTGGCATGGTTTCTGCACACCTGTTGGGATATCGTGCACCATCTCTACGGCAATCCAATTATTCCATTCGCTCCGAGTTCTTCCGCTGGATGTGCCATCTGCGATCTCGTGCTGGCGATTTGGTACTTCTTCGGTGCTCACTCCGTCTTTGACCTGCTCAAGCAGGGCAAGCTGAAGGTTCCGAAGGAAGCGCAGATTCAGTAATGCAATCGGAAGCGCACCTCTCCCGAGATTCCGCTTGGATCGGAGAGGGCGACTTCTACGATCGCCCTCAGTTCCCTACGACGGGTGCTCCCAATCCGTTCCGACCAAATACGGTCTGTTCACGATGAGCGTTACGCCTTGGACCACGCACGTCCACGCCGATCTTCAACGCACGTTCAAACTCACGCACGATGCCAAAGCCGAGCAGCGGCCAGTATCATCGCTCAGGAACTGTGGTCTCCTACGAACGAGCGAAGTCGCTGCCGGCCAGACTTGCTAGTTCGAATCGATGTTCCATCCGCCATCGTCACGGTGCCTTCGCGCATGCCTTCGCGATGAATCTCCTGGAGATAGTCGAGGTTGACCAGTGCCGAACGATGAACTCTCACAAAGCAGTTCGGGTCCAGCTTTCGTTCGAGATCAGAGAGGCTTTCGCGTAGCAGGTACGTCCGGTGCTTTACGTGCAGGCTGCAATAGTAATCCGAAGCTTCGATCCATTCGATACTGCGAACAGCGAGGAGCACATCCTTTGGGCCATCAGGGACGATAAGCCTGGATAGGTAAGTCTTCTCTTCCCCGGCGTTCTCATCGAGCCGCTCGAGAACAGCCGCTAGTCTTCTTTGTGCAGCCGCGGTATCTTTCGCGGCGATCGTCTGCCGGACCCGCTGCAAAGCCTGTTTCAAGCGAGCGCGGCTTACCGGCTTGGTCAGGTAATCCGCCGCTTCTAAGCTGAAAGCATCGACGGCATGTTGGTGAAAGGCAGTCAGAAAGATAGTCGGAGGCAAGTGCTGCGGGCCGATTTTCTGGGCCACATCCAACCCACTCATTCCCGGCATTTGGATGTCCAGGAACAATAAATCGAGCGCTGTGCTGGAGATGCGTTCCAACGCCTCATCCCCGTCTGTACATTCGCCGGCAATCTCGATGTCGTCCTCATCGGCGAGCATGAGTTTGAGTCGCTCGCGCGCGAGACTTTCGTCGTCGGCGATCAACACGCGGAGCTTCATGCCGACAGCTTTTCATAGGGGATTTCGATAAAAACTTCGTATCCGCCGGAAGGACGTACTCCAGCCCTAAATCGATGCACGTTGGGATAAAAGAACGTGAGGCGTTCTCGCGTGTTTCGCAGACCGATTCCATGTCCCTTGAGGGCGGTTCCCGGCGCGTTGCCATTGTCCCTAACACTGAGTTGCAGCTTGTCATCGACTCGGCGAATTGTGGTCTCCAGCAGGCCGCCGCGCTTCATCGGCGAGATGCCATGATGGATTGCATTCTCGACAATGGGTTGCAAAAGAAAAGATGGCACCAGTCCATCCAGCGCTTCCGGGCTGGTTTCGAAGCGGACTTCTAGACGGTCGGAGAAGCGCAGCTTTTGAATGGCGAGGTAGCTTTCGATCGCGCGCAGTTCCTCGTGGAATGGAACCTTCGCCGGAGTTCCTCGTTCGAGCGCCGTCCGCAGGATCGTGTTGAGGTGCCCCAGGGCCAGGCTTGCTTCGTCGTTGCGGTGCAGATCTACCAAAGAGGCGATGGAATTCAGCGTATTGAAAAGAAAGTGCGGCTCCAGTTGCATCTGGAGCGCCTGGAGTTGCGCCTGCGAAAGCTGTCGCTCCAGGTCGTTCTTTTGCATACTCGCCGTGCGAGCATCTACCTGCAGACGGATAAGAGCGGAGGAGATGTAGATGAATCCGTAAATTGCCAGATCGAGGCTGAAGCGTTCGCCACTGAGATGCCCAAGAGGACGGAAGTAAAGTCCCCAAGCCGGCCAGTGCGCGCCTAGCGTAAGCATCGTCATCCGCAGCAGAGCCATGTGCGCTCCGGCGAGACAACAACCTGCCACAACCTGCATCAGGATGGCCGCCTTCGAGAGCAGAAGCGGCTTCGAAGAATGTTTCCCAAATATCCAGAGAACGAGCGCAACCCCGGCCCACCAGTACCAGACGACAACGGCTCGCAGAAACGAAGGCAGAAACGGTGCGTCATAGTGCGCGAGTTGAAGCGTGCTATGGCATTCCATGGCGGTCTTGACCGTCAGGATCGCCGCCACTGCGACCACAATGGCGGCGCCTCCGTAAAAGTCATGCCGCGTGAGGAAGGAACGAACGGCAGCGCTCTCTTGAGGAGATGAATCTTGTTGATGTAACTTGCCGTCCATCTATGTCTCCACTTCCAACGCACCGCAGTTCAGAAAGCTTGAAATCGCGGGTTTCCAGTTTACTGTCTCACGGGTTCCTAGCTGAGGGGGCCAACGCCGCAGCGAATAGCCTCAATTTTGCCGTGGGACTGCCCTTTAGAGCGGCGAACGGTGTTCTTGCAAACCAGCGTTTATGAAGAAGACGGACCTCCGCGGGGCCATGCGCAGATCGGCGATGGAGATGTGCTCTGTCGTCCGGTTCTGACGATCCCCATCAGAAGCTGAATCTGACGCCGCCCTCGATTCTACGCGCGGCTTCGGCCGCAACCCCTACATCGAACGTGGACGATCCCAGGACTGGGTCCACCGCGGTCACGTTGGTGTGATTGAGGATGTTGTTTCCACGAACGTTGATCGCTATCGACCGAGAACCGGAGGGCTTTCCTTTCTCCAGGGGGAAAGTGCGGCTGAGGTTCAGCGCAGTGCGAAATATCGCCGGCATGGTTCCGAGGTTGCGGGTGGCAGTTCCGTTGGTCGCGTTCGGCGTCAGCAAACCGTATCGAGTGTTGTAGACATCGGGGCCCGCGACGGCGCTCACGCCGGGCCTGTCGTTTAGAATGCCGTCGCCGTTCGCATCGGTACCAGTGACGATGTTGTAGGGTAGGCCGCCTCTGAGATCGACCTGAGAGGCGAGCTGCACGCGATAGGGAAGCGAAACCGTCGAGGTAAGCAAGAGTCGGCGCCTAAAGTTCCAGGCGATTCTCGACTTCTCACCCGCTTCCGAGTAGCTGTTCTGCGGGCTGGTCACCGCAGGATCATCTTGATCTCCGACGGCCTTCAACCAAATATAAGTCGCCATCATCGTGAAACGCTTTGAACTGTGGGAAAGCCGAACGTCGAGGTCTTCGCCGGTCAAATGGCCTGACGCTTCGTACTGGAAGATGTTCTTTCCTGGACCGAATGGCCGAGGAGCCTGCACAGCAGCCGCAACCTGCACTGGACCTGTACCCGACAACACATGCGGGGCATTGATATTGCGCAGCCTGAGGCCGCCCCAGCTTTCGCCAAAATCGGTCAGCGCCGCAATCTTCCAACCTCGCCCTAGCGTGTGCTCGATCCCGAGCAGCGATTCGATGTAGCCGGGCTGGTGGATTGTCGGGCCAAACATGTTCCTGGCGCTCACCTGTATCGCAGACGATTGCGGTGAAAGAGGGTTGCCGTACACCGGGGAATACGCCGTCAATTGTTGCTGCCTGACACCGTTCAGGCGCTCGGTTTCGCGCGCAAACGTCGGCAGCAGCGCCTCGGTAAAGATCCCGGAGTTAGCCTGTACAACCCACTTCGCCTCTGAATCGATCGCCCACGTCACACCGGCGCGTGGGGCAAAGTTATTTCGCGTGCTGGGTTCGGTCTGGAACTCATAGCGCATGCCGAGCTCCGTGGTGACCCGGTGTGCGAGCTTGGTTGTTCCCTGGATAAAGAAGGCTTGCCGCCATTGATCAAAGGGCACGGCGGCCGTGCCTCCGGTTTGCTCGTAACTGGTCGCGCTACCCCCGTCCAGGCCGAGCCGCGCCCGCCTGTATTGTTCCAGAGCGTCGATGCTTTGCTGTCCTACCGTCGGTTTGCCGGCCCCATCCAGCACCGGCGCTGTCTGCCCGCCGAAGAGGTAAGCACCGTTGAACGTGTCCGGAACCACGTCGCGCACAAACGTCCCCATCGCCTGCGTACCGAAGCGAAGAGTGGCGGAGCCGTGGGTGTACTCCAGTACATCGTCCAGCTCCAGTTGTCCATCGCGTCTCTGCAGGTATCCCGCCGTCGATCCCCCGCCGAGGAAAAACCCGGAGACGTTTAGCGACGGAGCGACCGAGTTTGGCGTTTGCCGGATGCCGTTCCAGGTGTAGCCAACCCGTGTCTCTTGGAGAAGCCGAGGTGTGAATTGCTCCGTGTCGCTCGCACGCAGGATGTACTGATGATTGCTCAGCCCATAACCAGCCTCCTCCAAGGCGAGGCCACCGACGCCCTGGTTGTCGGCATCGTTCACATTGCCGGAAAAGGACAACGTCGCGATATTGTTCTTTGCCGCCTGCCAGTCCAGACGAGCCGAAGCGACCCACAGGCGCTGCTGTGCCGCCACTGTGGTGTGGAGCGGAGCAGGCGTTCCGTTGGCCCCGAGGATCGTCGCATACGTCACGCTCTGCTCGTCGATCGTGCGCTTCTCGAGCGCGACAAAGAAGCTGGTCTTCGCGACGACGGGCCCGCTCAGTTCAAAGCCAAACCTCTGATTGCCGGCAGGAGCGGCAGCGGTCGAGAAAGGATCGGTCGCGTTCAGAAAGCCCGCGCCCCCGTTGGCGAAGATCGATCCGTGAATCGCGGCCGCGCCGGGTTTGGTAAAAATCTCGATGCGCCCCCCGGGCCACAGAACACTGGCGTACTCCGAGGAAAACGGATTCGGATTGATCTTGATGCGATCGATGGCGCTCTTGGGAGGAACGGTGCTGCTTCCCTGAAACCCATCCACGGTAATCAGCACATCCCTCCGGGCCCCCGCCGGTCGCGGCCATCGCCCGTAGCTGCGCCTGAAACTGGTCCGGGTCGTCGGGCAGCGAATCGATCTGGCGCCGATCCAGATCCGATGTCGCGATGCTGGATCCAGTCGCTGTCGAAGCATCGTCGGCGTTGACTTCCACGTTCTCTTCAACGGAAGCCACAGCCAAGACGATGGTCACATTGGCCGTCAGCCCGGTTGTCTTCACCACAGACACCGCTTTGTCCGCGAAGCCTGGAGCCTGGACCGTAAGCTGCACGGATCCGGCAGGCACGCACGTCAGCTTGAACGAGCCCGCCGCAGCCGTCGTCACCGGCTTGCGACCGGCCAGGGTGATGCTGGCAGGCACGCCGGCCTGCGTGGCATCGACCACGGCTCCTGTGACGGTTCCCCTCGGATCGCATTGTGCATGCAGGATGGAAGGAGGCATATGTACCCCGGCCGCACAGAAGAGCATGTAAGTGAGTCGCGCTGTCGTTCTCATACTGCGAACGATGTCACGGCAGCCGAACCAATTGGAGACCTGTGCAGCCAACAGGCCCTCCGGTGCAGCGAACTCGCCTTAGGGACGGGGGCAATACGTCCACGAGGGGCAGACTCAACACATTGTCAGGGCGATGCAAGATAGAAGGATTCTCTAGGTTTCAAGCCGAGCATGATGTCTTGAATCCAGTCTCGACGAGTTTCAATGGGAGCACTGTTGGCCTTGCCGTCAGAAAAGAAGGCACCCAACCCTCAACTACGGCGAAACAGTTAGATATCCGGATCTGACCGTTATCTGACTGCGGCAGGTACCGTGTGGTCACGATCGATGTACGGGGACTCGGCGCGAGCAGCCCTCAGTGGAACGACTATTCATCCCATGCGGTGGGGCAGGACATCCTGGCGCTCATGACGCCTTGTGCAGATCAGGGCTGCCATCATCGGCAATTCTTTCTCAGCTGGGGCGGCGTTGTGGGCAGCAAGTGATGCCATCCGCTAGCACCATGATCTACTGCCTCTCCGCTTGTCCCAGGGGCCTGGTGCCGCACCTCTGGCTCTAAGACGGCTCCTCGCTTTACGATCACTTCGGTCAAGGATAAGTCTTGCGCTGATGGGAAAGTTGGTCGCTCAGAGGGTGTTTCAGCGCAGGGCCGGTTTGCTCAATCGACGTGATCAGCGTTTACCGGTATTTATCACGATGGTCTAGGAACGCCGTGACCGCTGCTCTAACGGAGGTAATATCAAACTTGTCTCGTGGCTCATCTTCCAGGTGCTCAGACAACTCATCAAGGCCGAAAAGAGCACGGGGAAACCCTTGGATGGATCACTTGTCCGAGCAGTTCTTGTGCGGCTTGTCGGCTGCTCGCAGGAAAAATCAAAGGTCTTCTGCAGGTAGTCGCTCAGGGCTCGATGTGCCTCGGAAAAGACCGCATTGAAGTATTGTGAAGACCTTTCCGGAAATCGTTCGGCCTCCGCAATGCAGAGGCGACACATCTGGATTGTTCGCGTATAAAGCAGGATTTCCAGGAATCGCCCGCAGAATCGGGTCAGAGCTTCCGCAGGATCAGCGGCATACTCTCCGGGCTTCTTAAGCCTGCTCAGCAAAAGGCCATGGACCAGCGAGACTACCCCTAAATACAGCTTCTCCTTGCTTTCAAAGTGAGCGTAAAGGGTGCGCTTCGACGCTGATGCCCGCGAAGCAATCAAGTCCATCGAGGCCCTGGGCGTACGCCCGCTTTTCGACCTCGGAGAATATGCCATCATGGTTGCTGTCAATCCTGTCGATCACCGAAGGAGCGACTAGCACCCCTGGTATCAACCGCATCGAAGCTTCGACCGCATTGGCTTCCAAAGAAAGTATCGTCGCCTGTAGGTACTCGTCGATGCGGTGAGCCTGCGCGACTTTTCCGAAGAGAAGAACGCAGGCGATGACGAGGGCGACGCGGTTCAACCTCATGGCTTCAACAGTCCGCTGCCATAGTCGTTGGTCGGATCGCGGCACATCGTGTGCACATGGTTGTTCGGTTCATCCCGCTGGGGCGCATACTCGATGACGAGGTGCGGCCCCTGAATGCAGTAGTAGGGGTGATATTGCTCCCCGGTTCAGCAGTCGTCGGGCCGCTCCAGGCGAACCAAGTGTCATTCAGGTCGGCCTTTATCTCGGACATGCGAGCAGCCGCATAAGGCTCACTCAGGATGTCGGCCCACTCAGCGGTGAGGTCTAGAAGCATGGCCTGCTGCTTTGGACTCATCGCCGAAACCTTGAGGCCGTCGGGAACGATCTTCTTCCCGTCCTGTCCAGGTCCCAACACAAGGTCGTGCGTGCAACGGCCGAGACCCCGCGGCATGTGCCGGGGTTCGTCCCGCTAAGTCTCATGTAAGCTCCACCGCACGCAGGTAATCAACTACGCCCAGCGGCAAAGCCGCGAGGCGGTCACGGCGGCGGGTGCCGATCCGCAGGTCGCGGGCGCGCAAACGCGAGGCCGCCCAACTCGTGGACAGTTTCAAGCTGATCCTCTACGAACTGCGGCACACCGTAGCCGCGCCCGGCACAGGATGCGGCACCGGTGCGTTCAGGCCAGCTTCCATACAGCCGCTGGCCCCTCCACTCCTGAGCCCGACCGGAAGCCTAGACCTTTCTGCTTGTTCGCACGCCGCAAAAGCTCATCTGACTTGGCTTAAAAGCAAGCTGCGTCTCTCTCTCCTGCGCGCGCGAAGACACACCCTGGCAGGTCCCCACCAGCCACCTTCTCTAGCCGCCAGAAATCTCCTCTCCTGGCGCACCCACATGGCCGATTCCTTTACCCTAAAAGCGCGCATGCGACCGGCGCAACGGCGCGTACGCGCGATCCCCTCAGTCTCCAACGCGCCGGTCACCTGGTACCCCAGACTTAACCTCCGTGTTTGAAGACTTTGGGACCAAAGTACCGGGGGAGGGGGGTACCTGCCCAGGACGTCGCCCATTCGTCAAGACCAACTTCGCCGGCGGCTCGCATCCAAAGCAACAGCCGACCCCGAAGGAGTGTCCCACCCGCATGACTTACGTCCCCGCCGCCGACCGGTACCAGCTCGCCCCCTTCCGCCGCTGCGGCCGCTCCGGCATCGTCCTCCCGCCCATCTCTCTCGGCCTCTGGCAGAACTTCGGCGGCATCGACAACTTCGAGGTCAACCGCGCCATCCTCCGCCGCGCCTTCGACCGCGGCGTTACCCACTTCGACCTCGCCAACAACTACGGCCCTCCCTACGGCTCCGCCGAGGAGCGCTTCGGCCAGATCCTCCGCACCGACTTCGCCGGCCTCCGCAACGAGCTCATCCTCTCCACCAAGGCCGGTTGGGACATGTGGCTCGGTCCCTACGGCATGGGCGGCTCCCGCAAATACCTCCTCGCCTCCCTCGACGACAGCCTCCGCCGCATGGGCCTCGACTACGTCGACATCTTCTACCACCACCGCCCCGATGCCGGCACACCCCTCGAAGAGACCATCAGCGCCCTCGTCTCCGCCGTCCGCCAGGGCAAAACCCTTTACGTCGGCATCTCCTCCTACAGCCCCGAAGCCACCCGCGAGGCCGCCACCCTCCTCGCCAACGAGGGCGTAAAGCTCTTCATCCATCAGCCTTCCTATTCCATGCTCAATCGCTGGATCGAGCGCGGTCTACTCAACACCCTCGAGGAGCTCGGAGTCGGCTGCATCGCCTTTTCTCCCCTCGCTCAGGGCCTACTCACCGGCAAATACCTCAACGGCATCCCCGCAGACTCCCGCGCTGGCGCAAATACCTCGGGCTCCTTCTCCAAAGACCTCATCACCGAGAACACCCTCATCCAGGTCCGTGCTCTCAATGGCATCGCCAATGCCCGGAACCAGACCCTCGCCCAGATGGCCATCGCCTGGACCCTCCGCGACCCCCGCGTCACCTCCTCTCTCATCGGCGCCCGCACCGTTGAGCAGCTCGACAACTCCCTCGACGCTCTCCACAACCTTGACTTCACCGCCGAAGAACTTCAGCGGATTGACCAACACGCCACCGACTCCGGCATCGACCTCTGGAAAGGAGCCCGCGAAGGTACCGAGTAACCCTTGCTCCGCGACCACAAATCGTGACCCGAGAACAAGGTTAGCGCTCAACTCTGCTCTATCTCCGGCGAATCGTCCATGCCTAGGTCTATTCACCCAACAAGTCGAGACATGAGCTTCCTACTCAATTGCAGCCGGAGCTCCAGCCTTCTCTGCTGCGATCGGGCCGGACCGGCATTTACTCCCCCGCCTCCGCCTTCTGCTCACGGTACTGCCCAATGTGCTGATAAATCTCCTGCGGAAAGTTGAGGTTCCGATACACATTCCCGCAGTCAGGGTCCTCCGCATTTGGCAGTATTGGAAACTCCTGCTCCGCCTGCCACTGCAGGATCCGGTCCCTTCTTGGCGGGTTGTAATCCCGCTGCTCCACCTGCAGCAGCATCTGCCGCCCTTCTTCTTCCCCCAGATCCTCATCCTTCGTCAGCCACCCTAGTACCTCGTCGTGCGACAGAAAGTGTCGCGCGACCATCGCAAACACCAGCCGCCCATAGTGCCCAATGTCCTCGCCTGCGTCGAGCGAGTCCAGCAGATGCGCCATCATCGAATCTCTTCGCAGCTCCTCCTCGCCGCCGCCCGTCCCCGGCTCACCTGCCGCCGAACTCGGCGATGGCGGCTGCTTGGATGAGCTCGCGTCGTTGCCGGCCTCCACAAGCGACCGTGCCTCCCCCCGCGCCTCCGATTCCCCACTTGAACTTCCGCTCCGCACCGGCACACCGTCCTTCAACCGGCCCACGCCGCTCTCGCCCACGCCGCGTCTCTGCTCGTTTCGGTGGTCGCGTCCGCGGCGGTCTTCCTCCACCTGGTCTCCCTTGCGCTCGCTGCCCTGTTCGCCAGGCTCTCCATGCACAGCGCGTGCCAATTCCTCCGCCGCCTCTCGCTTAACCCGCGCCGCTGACTGAGACGATCCCGACGACGTTTTCTCCAATAAGGTGTTTTCTGGCCGCCGTGATCTCTTGCCTCGGTTAGCAGCCATCGTCTGCACCAGATCCCTCAACTCTGCCATCTCCGCCTCAAGTCGGTCCGCCCGCTCGTTCGCCGCCGCAAGCGCTTCCTCGGGCCCATCCGCCATCTCAGCCGGCGTTCGATCTTCCGCCTGCTCAGGCTGCCGCTCTGCAGGCGCTGGGCTTACCTTCTCCCGATCCGTCGCTGACGCCCCCTCCGCTCCGTCAAACAGCCCCGGCTCGTCGATCGCTGCTTTGTGCTCGCTCATTCCGCTTCCCTTCTACGCCTTTTCTTCGCCGGCTTCCACTCAGACGCTATCCGCCCCGGGCGGCGTTGTCCAGCGCCGAAAGCCCCTTTCGCCACCCCAAAGTACTACCCGGCTCCCACCTTCAGACACGCTGGAGCCGCTCTGAGCCGCCAGCGCCGGGGAAGCCCACCAGCCAGCCTCAAGGTGGTCTAGGCCACCCCTAGCAGCACCATCGCTTCGCCCACACTCTGCGCCTCCAAGAGCACCGCCCGCCCGCTCGCCCGCAGCACCCCCGCCTCCACCGCCTCGTCCATCCACCGCAGCAGCGAGTCGTAGAACCCCACCACATTCACCAGCACCACCGGTTTGCGGTGCAGCCCAATCGTCTGCCATGCCAGCACCTCGAACATCTCCTCCATCGTCCCCAGCCCGCCCGGCAAAATCGCAAACGCATCCGCCCGCTCGCCCATCAGCGCCTTGCGCGTGTGCATCGTGCTCGTCACATGCAGCTCCGTCAAGCCGTCGTGCGCCACCTCCATGTCGACCAGCACCTCCGGGATCACGCCCACCACGCGCCCACCCGCCGCCAGACACGCGTCCGCTACCACGCCCATCAGCCCCGACCGCGCCCCGCCATAGATCAGCCCCACCCCACGCCCAGCCAGCGCCCGTCCCATCTCCGCCGCCACCGCCGCAAACTCCGGAACCGCCCCCATCGCACTCGCGCAAAACACCGCAACACTCTTCGTCGCCATGCCGCTCAGCCTAGCAAACCGGCACGCGCGTCACGCAAATGCCGGCGCACCTGTCATAGGAGCGCCGGCAGCCTTGGCATTTTTAGTTCACCGCGAGCGTCGTCCCGTCCAACGTGCTCGAAACCTCCTCCAACACATCCCCCGCGGCATGCGAACCGCTCGCCGCAGCAAAGGTGATCTTGCTCCCCACCGGAAGCTTCACCTGAACCACCTTGCCCGGATCGACCGTCATCAGTTCGTCGCCGCATCGCAACTTTAGCGGAGCCGACGTACCGTTCCGTAACCCGAAATGCACAGTCTTCTCACGGCTTGCATGTCCCAGCATCGCCGAAACCGGCATCCGCGCAGAAATCATAGGGAACGCATACACCCCCTCGCTCGCACCGAACAAAGCTACCACACACGCAGCGGCACACACACGACTCATGAACATAATCATCTCCAGTTACAAATTAAGTTTCGGCCGGAGATCGCTGCCATGGTTCAGTGATGGCCGCCGTACTGTGTTGTACGCAGGTATCGCCGAAACGTTCCGCACGTGTTCTGGAATTTCTCGCGACAACCCGCGCCACGTCCATTTCCGCTCTCTGTTGCTCCTTCATTCATTGCCCTCGTCCCACAGCACATGCACCCTGCCTCCGCCAGTTCCTAAAAATTTCGACACCAGTCAGTTCCGACCCACGAAACCCACACCCGCCCACGCGCCTAAAATCAAGGTTGGAGCCGCACCGTGCCTGACCTCGCCACATCCACCCCGCTCATCGCCCACATGAACCCGCAGCAGGCCCTCGGCGTCACCACCGTCGACGGCCCGGTCCTTCTGCTCGCCGGCGCCGGCTCCGGCAAAACCCGCGTCATCACCCATCGCATCGCCTATCTCATCCAGGAGCGCAACGTCTCCCCGGACGCCATCCTCGCCGTCACCTTCACCAACAAGGCCGCGAAAGAGATGGCTGAGCGCGTGGAGAAAATCCTCGGCCACAGCACCCTTGCCCGCCCCACCCTCGCCACCTTCCACTCCTTCTGCGTCCGCGTCCTGCGCCGCGATATCGAAGCCCTCCGCGCCGGCAACCAGGGCCTCACCCGCAGCTTCGCCATCTACGACGAGACCGACCAGCAGGCCGTCGTCAAGCAGGCCCTGCGCCGCCTCGCCATCGACGACAAGCAGCTCAAGCCGCGCGTCGCCCTCGGCCGCATCTCCTGGGCCAAGAATCACATGATCGATCCCCAGGAGTACTTCCTTGCCAGCACCAACCCGATGGAAGAGAAGATCGCCCACATCTTCGAGATCTATCGCAAGGAGCTCGCCAAAGCCAACGCGCTCGACTTCGACGATCTTCTGCTCGAAACCGTTCGCCTCCTCAAGTCCGACGCGCAGGTCCGCGAACGCTACAACCGCCGTTACAAATACCTCATGATCGACGAGTATCAGGACACCAACCGTCCGCAGTACGAGCTCATGAAGCTCCTCGGCACCCACGGCAATGTCTGCGTCGTCGGCGATGAAGACCAGTCCATCTACTCCTGGCGCGGCGCCGACATTCGCAATATCCTCGAGTTCGAAAAGGACTTCCCCGCCTCGCAAACCATTCGCCTCGAGCAGAACTACCGCTCCACGCAGGTCATCCTCGAAGGCGCCTCGGCCGTGGTCGCGCAGAACGTTCAGCGCAAGGGCAAGAATCTCTGGACCTCGCGCGAGGGCGGCTCCCTCATCGGCTTCTACGAGGCGCCCGACGGCGAAACCGAGGCCCTCTTCATCGCCGACCGCATCCAGCAATACCTCCGCGAAGCTGGCCAGCAGCAAGACACTCCCCGCTGCGCCGTCCTCTACCGAACCAACTCGCAGTCACGCCTCGTCGAAGAGGCCCTCCGCCGCTACAACATCCAGTACCACATGGTCGGCGGCTTCTCCTTCTACGACCGCGCCGAAGTCAAGGACATCCTCAGTTACATGAAGCTGGTGCAGAATCCGCACGACTCCATAGCGCTTTCACGCGTGGTGAACTCCCCCGCTCGCGGCATCGGTCGCACCACCATGGAGACCCTCGAGCGCATGGCGCTTTCGACCGGCACCTCCACCTGGGACGCCATCGCCGCCGCCCTCCGCGACCGCCTCCTTCCCCAGCGCGCCCTCTCCGCGCTCGACGGCTTTCGCCGCCTCATCGAAGATGCCCGCGCCATGCTCGGCCCCGACTTCGCCAACGCCCTAGCCACCGACGCCGGCCTCGTCCCGCCCGCCGCCCCAGAGTCCGTAACCGAAGACGACACAAACTTCAGCTTCGGCGAGAACCAAGCGCCCATCCCGACCGTCATCCCCAACGACGCCACCTCCTCCTTCGACACCAGCTTCAACTTCGGCTTCGACTTCGGCCCCTCCGAAGAGATCTCCACCGTCGCTCCCGAAAACGCCACCGACTCAACCGCCGCCCACAACCTGCCCGAGCCCGAACCAGACGCCGCCAGCTTCAACCCCTTCGCCCCTGTCCCGCTCAAGTCCTCCGCCCGCTCCAAGCGCGAGCAGCTCCTCGCCGCCCAGAACCCCGCCGCCCCACCCATACCCGAAGCCGCGCCGGAAGGATTCCGCAAGCCAGGCGACCCCGCCACCCTCCCCGAACTCATCCGCTTCCTCAACGAGCGCTCCGGCTACATCCGCGCCCTCGAGGACGAAGGAACCCCCGAATCCTTCTCCCGCATCGAGAACCTCAAGGAACTCGCCAACGCCGCCCAGGACGCCACCTCCCGCGGCGAATCCCTTGCCGAGTTCCTCGACCACGCCGCCCTCGTCTCCGACGCCGACGGCTACTCCTCCGACGCCCGCGTCACCCTCATGACCCTCCACGCCGCCAAGGGCCTCGAGTTCCCCCTCGTCTTCCTCGCCGGCATGGAAGAAGGCATCTTCCCCCACTCCCGCACCTTCACCGATCCCACCGGCCTCGAGGAAGAGCGCCGCCTCTGCTACGTCGGCATGACCCGCGCCATGGACACACTGATCCTCACCCGCGCCCGCTACCGCCGCCGCTACGGCAACGACATGCCCGAGGCCTCCGTCGCCTCCCGCTTCCTCGAAGAGGTCCCCTCCCGCCTCGTCGAAGACCTCAGCCCTGCCCGCCCCCCATACGACAGCCAGACCTCCTACCGCGACTCAGACGACTACGTCCGCTCCCGCATCTCCAACTCGCCCTACAGCACCCCCTACCCCCGCGCCAACGGCAGCTCCCGCGGCGCCGAAGAAGGCGAACGGCACTACAGCTACGAGGACGAAGACCAGACCCGCAGCTCCCGCGCCGGCGGCAACCGATCAAGCGGTCGCCCCGCCATCCAGGGCCGCCCCGGAGGTGGCCCCGCCGGCACCCCAGGCAAGCTCGACAACGTCGCCACCTTCTTCGCTAATCGCCCCGGCGGTCCCTCCCGCCCCAGCGTGGGCCGCCCCAAACTCGCCATCCCCACCCCCACCGGCAAGACCGGTCTCAGCAAGGGCGTCCGCGTCAAACACCCCAAATACGGCGAGGGCACCGTCGTCGATCGCCTCGGCGATGGGGAAGATGCGAAGCTTACAGTACAATTTCACCTGCACGGCGTGAAAAAGCTGGTGGAGAAGTTCGCCCAGCTAGAGCGCCTCTAGGCACGCGCCTGAGACCCCCACATCTCGCGCCACACGCGCCCCGAGCCTCCCGTCAGCGTTCCTCAAATCAGCCACACGAAAGTTCGAGACACCCGCACCCATGGCAAACACCAAGTCCATCACCGACACCGAAGAGCGCAAGAAGATCAAGCGCGCCGCCCGAAAAAAAGCCGCCCCCAAAGCCCCCCGCACCGGCGCACGCGGCGAAAACAAGCAAAAGGTCAAAAAGGCCGCACGCGGCGCCTCCAAGCGCTAACCCACAGACTCCCGCACCTCCGAGGGCCACGCCTCCGCCATCCACCGGCCGATCGCGTGGCCCTCGCTGTGTCTGCATCTCGCCATCGTGTAACGTCAAAGTCACACTGATCCCAGGCACCCACAGACACAGCCGAGGAGCCACGCCGCTGCCCCGACAGATCTTCGCCACCAAGTCCATCGATAAGCTCATCGACGAATCCGAGCAGCCCGAGCACGCCCTCAAAAAAACCCTCGGCCCCGTCTCCCTCACCGCTCTCGGCATCGGCGCCGTCATCGGCTCCGGCATCTTCACCGTGATCGGCACGGCCATCGCCGGCGAAAAGTTCGACACCTCCTCCTTTCTCCACGCCCCCGTCGCCGACTTCCTCATCCACCACTCCGCCCTCGCCGGCCGCCCCGGCGCCGGCCCCGCCCTCGCCATCTCGCTCGTCCTCGTCGCCCTTATATGCGCCCTCACCGGCCTCTGCTACGCCGAGCTCGCCAGCATGATCCCCATCGCCGGCTCCGCCTACACCTACACCTACGCCACCCTCGGCGAGCTCGTCGCCTGGATCATCGGCTGGGACCTCATCCTCGAGTACGCCGGCTCCAATATGAGCGTGTCAGTAGGGTTTGCGGCGCACGTCGTCGACCTCCTCGACTGGTTCGGCATCCACCCCTCCGCCCGCTGGATCTCCCCCGCCTACCTCCCCGGCGGCCTTCAAGACCTCGCCGGCCACGACATCTACCCCGCCGGCTGGCACCCCGGCTTCAACATCCCTGCCTTCCTCATCGTCCTCCTCCTCACCGTCGTCCTCGTCCGCGGCGTCCGCGAGTCCGCCCGCACCAACAACATCATGGTCCTCCTCAAACTCGGCGCCATCCTTCTCTTTATCGGCGCCGGCGCGCATTTCATTAAACCCACCCTCTACCACCCCTTCGCCCCCAACGGCTGGTCCGGCATCCTCACCGGCGGCTCCATCATCTTCTTCACCTACATCGGCTTCGACTCCGTCTCCACCGCGAGCGAAGAGTGCCGCAACCCCCAGCGCGACGTCCCCATCGGCATCCTCGCCACCCTCATCATCTGCACCATTCTGTACATCGGCGTCGCCGTCGTCCTCACCGGCCTCGTTCCCTGGCAGAGCATGGTCGATGACGCCGCCCCCGTCGTCAACGCCCTCAAAAAACTCTCCACCGCGCCCGGCGGCCACTCGCTCCACTGGGTTCGCCTCGTCGTGCTCTCCGGCGCCCTCATGGGCATGGTCTCCTCCATCCTCGTCTTCCAGTACGGTCAGGCTCGCGTCTGGTTCGCCATGTCCCGCGACCGCCTCCTGCCCACCTTCTTCTCCCGCGTCCAGCCCCGCTTCCGCACCCCCGCCAACGCCACCTGGATCGCCGGCATCCTCGTCGCCATCCCCGCCGGCCTCTTCGACATCGGCACCCTCACCGACCTGTCCAACATCGGCACCCTCTTCGCCTTCGCCCTCGTCAGCATCGGCGTCCTCGTCCTCCGCTACAAAGACCCCACCCGCCGCCGCGGCTTCCGCGTCCCCTTCGGCCCCGTCATCCCCGTTCTCTCCGTCCTCTTCTGCATCCTGCTCATGGCCGGCCTGCCTATCATCACCTGGCTCCGCTTCTTCATCTGGCTCGCCCTCGGCCTCCTCATCTACATCCTCTACTCCCGCAAACGCAGCGAGTTCTACCAGCCCTAAACTCATGAATCCCATCGATACAGCACGGCTGAAGTCTTTAAATGAAAGTGCCTACAAGCAGCGCGACTTTGCAGGCAAACGACTAGAGAAGGCTAATCTCTCGGTCATAAGCGAGAGGTCTTCCTTCTTTGACCGCCTTGCCCTATTTCATTCCGGCACCATAGCCGCGACCATAACTTTCGCTGGGGTACTACACCAAAATGCTCATGCGGGAACGCGTTGGCGCTACGTGTTGTTTGCAGGATGGATCGTTTTGTTCGGAGCGATGATCTCGTGTGTTGTGCGGAATTGGCAAATGCAGGATGAGATGTTTTACAAACTCGCTGAACAATTCGAGCGGAAGGAAGCTAGTCGATTCAAAGCTCTCCGGCAATGCCTCGTTAGCGGACTGCCGGTCATTGATCAGGCCACAGGAGATATGGTCGACTTAGATCGGAGCTTGGAACAGAATGACGCATCAATACGCGCGTGCTCTCGCCGTAGTGAAGAACATCAGAAACGAGCCCAGACAGCAGCGAAGTGGCGCAAGTGGTCAGAGCATTATGCATTCGCTCTTACTGGAACAGGCGTTTTATTAGTTCTTATCTTTGCAATGAAAAACTTCGCGTAAAGCAGGTCGACTTACATAGTCCTGCTTAGACCAGCTTCACCACCCCACCATACCGTCCCACCACCGGATCACTCGTTAGCAAGACCATCCCCTCCACCTGCGCCTGCGCCACCAGCATTCGCCCGCAGGGCATACACCATGTCCTGAGCGACATCCAAGCGCCAACGGCGCGCAACATAACAGCCTAGGCCGAAGGCCTAGGTCACCGCACCGCCGACCTTCCAGGGCTGAAAGCCCGACACATACCAACCTGGGTCGCAGGCCCAGGTATCCTGCCCAACAACCCGAGCCCGCCAGCGACGCTGACCACCGAGAGTTCACACCAGCTTTACCACCCCACCATATCGCCCCACCGCCGGATCACTAGTCAGTAGCACCATCCCTCCACCGCACCCGCGCCGCTCAATGCGCCAATTCCATTCCCTCGGATCCATTCCTCCCCCGCCCTCGCCTCCCTCGCCGACGATGGTAAGCTCAAGTCCCTAGCCTGTCGCCTTCAACTCGCCCCGGAAAGCCATCCCGCCATGCCCCAAGCTCCCGCCATCTTCATCCTGCGCCACGCCGAAAAGCCCACCGCCTCCCGCCGCGGCGTCGACGCCTCCGGCCGCAAATCCCCGCACGGCCTCGCCGTCAAGGGCTGGCAACGCGCCGGCGCCCTGGTCGCCGCGCTCGCCCCCTTCCACGGCGCCCTGCACCACCAACACCTTGCCACCCCCGCCTTCCTCTTCGCCTCCTCCTCCCGCCTCACCCGCAAAAAGCTCAGCAAGAGCCATCGCGAGCGACAAACCCTCGCTCCCCTCGCCCACCGCCTCAACCTTGAAATCAACCTCGACTTCGATCTGAACCAGGAGCCCCAAGTCGCGGACGCAGCCCTAAAATGCCCCGGTCCCGTGCTCCTCTGCTGGGATCACCAACGCATCATCGACATCGCCCGTCACATCCCCGGCGTACACGCTATACCTGATACGTGGCCGGCCAAGCGCTACGATCTCCTCTACGCCTTCCACCGCATGCCCAAAAGCGCCATCTACACCTTCACGCAGATTCCCCTGCCCCTGCTCGGCGGCGACTCCGTGACCGTCCTCCCTACATGACCCCGGCCCCGTCCGCCGACTGATCTAACCCCTACACCACCCGAACCTCATCGCCCGCCCGACTTGGTCCGCCCAACTTGGTCTACCCGTCCCCGTTTGGATCCTGCCCGCGCGCGCAAACTCCTGTTCAAATCCTGCACCGACCATCTACCATCATTCCGCCAGGGAAACTCATGCCCGCACCGGCCACCGCCCGCTGCGTCCACCGACGCAGCGAGACCAAGCTCTCTAGAAAAGGAATACTTCTAATGTCTGTTCGCCTCGCCTTCTTCCGCCGACTCAGCGGCCTCGCCCTCCTTGTCGGAGCTTCCTCCACTCTTCCCCTTCTGGCCCAGGCCCCGCACCCCCTCACCGACGCCGATAAGGCCCACATCAACGACCTCATCGGCAAGATGTCCCTCGCCGAAAAGCTCGACTACATCGGCGGCACCGGCTTCGCCGTCCGCGCCGTCTCCTCGCTCCAGCTCCCCGCGCTTGAGATGTCCGACGGCCCCTTCGGCACCCGCTCCAATGCCGGCTTTCCCTCCACCACCTACGCCGCCGGCGTCGGTCTCGCCGCCTCCTGGGACCCCGCCCTCGCCGCCCGGGTCGGCGGCGGTATCGGCCGCGACGCCCGCGCCCGCGGCGTCCACTTCATGCTCGGCCCAGGCGTCAACATCTATCGCTCCCCCCGCAACGGCCGTAACTTCGAGTACTTCGGCGAAGATCCCTTCCTCACCTCGCAGATCGCCCTCGGCTACATCACCGGCATGCAGGCCACTGGCGTCTCCGCCACCATCAAGCACTACATCGCCAACAACTCCGAATACCTCCGCCACGACTCCGACTCCATCGTCGAGCCCCGCGCCCTCCACGAGATCTACCTCCCCTCCTTCGAGACCGCCATCAAGCAGGGCAACGTCGGCGCGGTCATGGACTCCTACAACCTCATCGACGGCGAACACGCCACCCAGAACGCCCACATCAACATCGACATCCTCCGCGAAGAGTTCGGCTTCACCAACATCATCATGTCCGATTGGGACGCCACCTACTCCGGCGTCGGCGCCGCCAACGGCGGCCTTGACCTCGAGATGCCCACCGGCAAGTTCATGAATCGCAAAAACCTCGAGCCCGCCATCAAGGCCGGCACCGTCTCCGTCGCCACCATCGACGACAAGATCCGCCACATCCTCAGCACCGCCACCGAGTTCGGCTGGCTCAGCGAACCCGAAGCCGCGCCCGGCGCCCGCAACGCCTTCCAGGACGCCTCCATCTCCACCATCGACGCCGCCAACAACCAGGCCGCGCTCGACAGCGCCCGCGAATCCCCCGTCCTGCTCAAGAACGCCAACAACCTCCTCCCCCTCGACAAATCCCAGATCAAAACCATCCTCATCGTCGGCCCCGACGCCTACCCCGGCGTCCCCGTCGGCGGCGGCTCCGCCGGCGTCGTCCCCTTCCATCTCGTCAGCCCCGCCGAGGGCCTCGTCACCTACGCCGGCGCCTCCGGCATGACCATCCTCTACGACCGCGGCCTGCCCACCCTCGACGAACTCGCCCGCGCCACCACCTTCACAACCCCCGACGGCAAACCCGGCCTCACCCTCGAGACCTTTGCCGACAACGACACCCTCTCCGGCAACCCCACCACCTCCACCGTCCTCCAAGTCTTCACCAACGGCATCACCATCGAAAACATCAGCGAGGACCCCGACATCATGGCGTCCTTGCTCGGCGGCCCGGCCGCGCCCAAGAAGGTCTCCTCCCGCCGCTGGTCCGGCGCCTGGACCGCCCCCGCCGACGGCGACTACGTTCTCGCCCTCGAGGGCTCCGGCGAAGGCTCCGGCAATCGCGTCTCGCTCGACGGCAAGCAAATCTTCGACGACTGGGATCTCGTCCGCGCCTTCCAGCCCACCGTCACCCTCCATCTCTCGGCCGGCCCCCACAAGCTCATCATCGAGGATAAGCAGGGCGGCATCTTCTCCGGCCACCTCCGCTTCGCCATCGCCCCCGCCGCCACCATCGTCGCCGAGCACGCCAAACAGCTCGCCGCGAAAGCCGACGTCATCGTCGTCGCCGCCGGCTTCAACCACGACAACGAGTCCGAAGGCGGCGACCGCACCTTCTCGCTTCCCTTCGGGCAGGACCAGCTCATCACCGCCATGGCCGCGGTCAATCCCAAAACCATCGTCGCCGTCACCGCCGGCGGCAACGTCGATTCCCAGGCGTGGCTCGATAAGGTCCCCGTCTGGTTACAAACCTGGTACGGCGGACAGGCCGGCGGCACCGCCCTCGCCGAGATCCTCTTCGGCGACGTCAACCCCTCCGGCCACCTCCCCATCACTATGGAGCGCCGCGCCGAAGATAACCCCACCTTCAACTTCTACTACCCCGAGCCCGGCACCAATAAAGTCCTCTATAAAGAAGGCATCTTCGTCGGCTATCGCGGCTACATGCACAACCACACCACCCCGCTCTTCCCCTTCGGCTTCGGCCTCTCCTACACCACCTTCAAGTTCGGCAACCTGAACGTCGCCCCCGCCACTCCGGGCACTGCACTCGACACGCCCGTCATGGGCATAAACCCGCCGAGATCGCTCTACACCGCTACCTTCGACGTCACCAACACCGGCTCCCGCAAGGGCGCCACCGTCGCCCAGCTCTACCTCTCGGATGACCACCTCAAAGCACCCCACGCCGAGCGTCAGCTGAAGGGCTTCCAGCGCGTCGAACTCGCCCCCGGCGAGACCAAACACATCACCCTTGCCCTCGATCCCCGCGCCTTCGCCTGGTACGACGTCAGCGCCAAAAAGTGGACCATCGACCCCGGCAAGTTCACCGTCCACATCGGCGACTCCGTCGCCAACACCCCCCTCACCACCGACCTCACCGTCTCAAAGGAAGTCGCCGCCACCTTCTAAACCACATGCAACCAAGGTTGGGCCGATGCTCCCCAGCGTCGGCCCTTCGTTTGCTCCAGATCCTGGGGACGCCTCTCACACACAGAGATCGTGTCATTTCGACCGAAGAACGCCCAGGCCTCACCGTGCGTTCGCAGTGGAGAAACCTGCGTCTCGCTCCGGCCTGCGCACATCCTTACCGCCCGCCACTCCCCGCCACCGGATACCCCTGCCACAGGTACTCGAGCGCCTCCGGCAGCGTCTGCGCCTTGACTGCCCCGTCCACGTGCCCCGCGTTCTCCGCAAACACAAACTGGTAGTGGTACCCCTTCGCCGCCAGCGCCTTGGCCATCCGGTCGTTCGCCTCCACCCAGTCGTGCATCCCGTCGCGTAGCGCATTCGGGTTCAGCAGATCGCGATCTCCCACCTCCATCCAAAGCCGCAGCGGCTTTCGCGCGCTCTCCGCGATCAGCCGTTCATGGAACCCCCACGCCCCGTGCGGCGTCTCCGCGTTCGGCGGCCACTGCTGGTTCACCCACGTCCCGGAGTACGCCAGCACGCGGTGATACCACTCCGGGTGGTACCACGCCATGATCAGCGCCACCGCCCCGCCCGAACTCCCACCCATGGTCGCCCGCCCCTCCGGATCCTTGGTCAGCCGCACCCCCGCCTCGTGCTCCACCCGCGGCAGCACCTCCCGCTCCACAAACTCCGCATACCGCCCCGACATCGTGTCGTACTCGAGCCCCCGCTCGCTGCCCTGCGCATCCCCGCCGCCGTTGCCGATCGAGATCGCCACCACCGCCGGCAGCCTGCCCGCCGCGATCAGGTTGTCCAGCGTCCGAAACAGCAGCCGGTCCGGCCCGTCCGCCCCCACGATAAAGGGCGCCGCCGTCCCCGCCGCATACCCTGCCGGCACATACACCTCCACCCGCCGCGTCCATGGCGCCGGATGGCTGGTCCGCACCACCAGCTTCGCCGGATCCGCCGGATCGGCCGTGCCGAACGTCCCCGCCTCCCGCGCCACCCCCGGATAGATCGAGCTCTCCGCCGAGCTCATCGTGAACCCCACCACCCGTCCCTGTGACGGACCGGCCCTCTCCATCGTCTCCGTCGCCGGCTCATGCGTCGGCCCCAGCACGAAGTCTCCGTCCCTGCTGGCGGGCGGCACAGCCCCATCCGGCAGCTGCGTCGCCCATGTCGGCGGCGTCCGCACCGGCGGCTCCGACGCCGGCGCCTGGCACCACCCGCGACCCCCCGTCCCCACCGCCGTCATACAAGCCGCAAACGTCAACAGCACCCAGGAAAACGCCTCAAACCGATTCGCCACACAGACCTCCGCCCCCAGCCACTCTACATCCACCACCTGCCGTCCATAGACCGCCCCAGAATCCGGGCAGCGAAACGCCCCGTGTACCCCCCGGCAGCCCCGCGGTAACCTTCCGTCCGTCCGCCATTACCTCCGCGCTCCCATGGCGCAAGACCCCATCGCCAACCGTCCACATCCCGGCGTACTATTCAGCCGTCAGCCGCGCCTCCACAAACAGCGGCCACCCGGGAGCCCGCCCATGAACGCGCCTCTCTTCACCCTCGCCACCCCGTTTGCCGTCCGCGTCACACCCCTCTTCCTGCTCGGCATGGCCGTCGCCCTCGTCATCGCCCTCAACGCCACCTTTATGCTCTTCGCCCCTACCCACTACGACCTCTTCCCCCGCTGGCTCCGCCCCCCCAACTCCATCATCGAGCGCCAGCTCAGCAAGCGCAGCGGCGTCGGCGAAGCCCGCCTCACCGGCCTCCTCGTCCTCGCCATGCTCTCCTGGGTCGTCTACGACATGCTCACCCGCCCCTACTAGACCTCGACGGCTCACCCAGCAAAGAACTCTGCGCCCAACATGGCTTCCGCGTAAGCTTTGCCCGTGAGCTCCAACGGCATCTACGTCGAACGACACATCCACGGCTCCGTCGAGGATCTCTGGTCCCTCACCCAGACGCCCGACGTCCATCAGCGCTGGGATCTCCGCTTCACCTCCATCGACTACCTGCCCCGTCCCACCCTCGACCAGCCGCGACGCTTCCTCTATATCACCCGCCTTCTCCCCGGCCTCGCCATCGTCGGCGCCGGCGAGTCCGTCGGCGAGCGCCACGGCCCCAACGGCGAAGCCAGCTCCGCCCTCAAGTTCGGCTCCGACCAATCCTGGTCGCTCATCCGCACCGGCTCCGGCTACTGGCGCTATCTCCCCCAACTCAACCCGAAATCCAAGGCCACCTGCTTTCTCACCTGGTATGACTACGAGGTCCGCTTCGGCCTTCCCGGTCGCCTCCTCGACCGCCTCACCCTTCGCCCCATCATGGGCTGGGCCACCGCCTGGAGCTTCGATCGGCTCCGCCTCTGGGTCGAGCAGGACCAGACTCCCGAGCTCTCCCTCCTCCTCGCCGTCACCTACACCATCGCCCGCTCCGCCGTCGCTGCCGTCTGGATCTGGCACGGCCTCGTCCCCAAGCTCCTCGCCCACGACCCCAGCGAGCTCGCCATGCTCGCCCAGACCGGCCTCCCTCCAGCCGCCGTCAATCTCGTCGGCGTCGCCGAAGTCCTCTTCGGCCTCCTCCTCCTTGTCCTCTGGCGCCAACGCTGGCCTCTCCTCGCCACCATCCTCGCCATGGCGGCCGCCCTCGTCGCCGTCGCTCTTCGCTCCCCGCAGCTCCTCACCGCCGCCTTCAACCCCGTCACCCTCAACCTCAGCGTCATCGCACTCTCCGCCATCGCGCTACTCGTGGCAAAACGTGTGCCCTCCGCACGCCACTGCCGGCGCAAACCCTCCAAGGCCACCCCGTGAACTCCATCTACCAGACCGCCCTCGGCAGCGACTTCGCCAACCTCCATCCCCAAATCCAGCGCCGCTTCGGCCTCACCTCCGCGCTCGGTCTAGCCTCCATCGGCCGCGGTGTCATGGATCGCCTCTGGCACGGCCCCGCCTTCGTCCTGCCCTTCCTTTATCTCGGCGCCTGGCGCAGTATCATGTTCCCCGAGCACGGCGCCGACGTCCCCTTCACCATCGAAAACTACGCCTACCGCGATCCACTCGGACGCGAAACCGTCAGCTGGGTCCGCACCTTCCACACCACCCGCCCACGCCGCTTCGACGCCTACATGATCTGGAGTGAACAGCGCCGCTGCATCGTCGACTACCTCGGCACCCACCAGCACCTCGCCGTCGACCTCGACCTCTCCGTCACCCCCGACGGCGGGCTGCGCCTCCGCTCCGGCGAGCAGCGCTTCTACGAAGGCCTCGTCGGCTTCCGCTTCCCCCTCGCCCTCTCCGGCATCGCCGAGGTCTGCGAAACCTACGACGACACCGCCCAGTGCTTCCGCATCTCGGTCCACGTCAAAAACCGCCGCTGGGGCCCCCTCTTCGGCTACTCCGGCCACTTCCAGGCCGACTGGCAAACCCTCGCCCCCAACACCGTCCCCGCCCACATCCTCCCCCGCCGCACCGAACCCCGCGAATAACCCACGCCACCCCCGATATACCCTCTCCCTCATGCCGCCCCGCGTCGCCTTCTTCACCGACTCCTTCCACGAGATCAACGGCGTCGCCCACACCTCCCGCAACTTCGTCGCCTTCGCCCAACGCCACCACCTCCCCTTCCTCTCCATCCGCGCCGGCAACGCCCCACCCACCACCACCGGAAACGTCCACACCCTCGACCTCCCCCGCTCCCGCCTCGCCCTCCCCCTCGAGCACGACCTCTTCTTCGACCCCCTCTTCCCTCGCCACACCGCCCGCATCCACCGCGCTCTCCGCGCCTTCCGCCCCGACCTCATCCACATCACCGGCCCCTCCGAGCTCGGCATCGCCGGCGCCTTCTTCGCCTGGCGCCACCGCCTCCCGCTCGCCGCCTCCTGGCACACCAACCTCCACGAGTACGCCGGCCGCCGTCTTCACCGCCTCTCGCGCCACCTCTCCCCCGCCCGCGCCGCGCAACTCGAACGCCTCACCGAACACCTTGCCCTCGACGCTCTCACTCGCTTTTATCGCCTCGCCCGCGTCCTCTTCGCTCCCAACCCCGAGCTCTGCAACCTCCTCGAGCGCACAACACACACACCCTGCCACCTCATGCAGCGCGGCGTCGACACCACCCTCTTCTCCCCGGCCCACCGCTCCCGCCCACCCCTCTCTCCTTGGCTGTCCTCTCCACCGAACCTCACGGTGTCCTCTCGACCGGACCGCAGCGCAGCGGAGAGACCTGCGTCTAGCTTCCCGCTGTCCTCTCCACCGAACCTCACGGTGTCATCTCCGCCGGACCCTGAGCAAGCGAAGCGCGCCGAAGGGGAAGTGGAGAGACCTGCGTCTAGTCTTGCGCTGTCCTCTCCACCGAACATTACTGTGTCATCTCGACCGGAGCGCAGCGCAGTGGAGAGACCTGCGTCTAGTCTTGCGCTGTCATCTCCGCCGGACCCTGAGCAAGCGAAGCGCGCCGAAGGGGAAGTGGAGAGACCTGCGTCTGCCCTCCCAACCCGCCCCAGCGACGCCACCGATCTCCACCTCGGCTTCGTCGGCCGCCTTTCCCCCGAAAAAAACGTTGCCCTCCTCCCCCGCATCCAGGCCCAACTCCGCGCCCTCGGCATCCACAACACCCGCTTCGTCCTCATCGGCCACGGCGCACTCGAGCCCACCCTCTGCCGCGACCTCCCCGATGCCATCTTCCCTGGCATCCTGCGCGGCGAAGCCCTCGCCCGCGCCTTCGCCAACCTCGATCTCCTCGTCTTCCCCTCCCACACCGACACCTTCGGCAACGTCGTCCTCGAAGCCCTCGCCTCCGGCGTCCCCGCCCTCGTCACCCCCTCCGGCGGCCCCCGCCACATCCTCGAAGCCGCAGCCGCCCAAGGCCCCGAAGTCGGCCTCCTCTGCCATGACGACGACTTCGCCCCCGCCATCGCCGCCCTGCGCGCCGATCCGCAACGCCTCGCCCAAATGCGCGCCGCCGCCCGCGCCTACGCCCTCACCTGCTCCTGGGACGCCGTCTTCCACCGCGTCTACCAGGCCTACGCCACCGTCCTTCCGGAACGCCTCGCCACCACCAGAAGCACCGTATAGCCCCAGCGAACGATCTGCTTCCGCCACCGCAGCGCCTCTCGGGCCACCCCGAAGCGCGGGTGCACCCGAAGGGCGGGTGCCCCATTCATGACAGCCCTTCCGTCATGAGTGGGCCATCGACCGAAGGTCGATCCGTCCTTTCCACTGCCTGCGACGCACCTGAAAACGCGGGTGTCACACGCGAAGCGCGGGTGCCCCATTCATGACAGCCCTTCCGTCATGAGTGGGCCATCGACCGAAAAGGTCGATCCGTCTTTCCACTGCCTGCGACGCACTTGAAAACGCGGGTGCCACACCCGAAGCGCGGGTGCCCCCTTCATGACAGCCCTTCCATCATGAGTGGGCCATCGACCGAAGGTCGATCCGTCCTTTCCACCGTGTGCGTCGTACCTGAAAAGCGGGTGCCACACGCGAAGCGCGGGTGTGGGCCATCGACCGAAAAGGCCGTCCTTCCAGAGGACAGCACCCACCCGTCCCGCCCGCCACGTTCAGCTCATCGCCACCCCGATCGAAAACGGACTCGCCCCACCCTCCTCCAGCCACTCATACCGGCTCGTCTCCCGCGCCTCCCGCCACTCCCTCGGCGTCCGCGTCGACATCCAGTCCACCGGCTCGCTCGCCGGCCCCCCCGAACTCCCAGACACACACAGCGCAAACGCCTCCCGCATCGCGCGCCGCTGCTCCGCGCCCACCGCCTTCGGATCCGGCGACACCAGCAGCACACTGCCGCTCTGCGCCACCGCCTGCATCCACTGCGCCGTCATCCGCCACGGCACGTCCGGTGTCACCGGCACACAGTCCGCGTCCACCCGAAAGAACACCCCGTGCTGCGGCAGCCGAAACGCCAGCGTATTCACCCCCATCCGCCGCGTCCGCTCCCACACCCGCCCGCTCACGTCATCCCCCGTCCGCTGCGCGTCAAAGTGCCCCACCGCCAGATGGCCCACCGTGTTGCACCCCAGCAGCACCCGCTCCTCGCCGCACGCCCGCCGAATCTCCCCGTAGAGCGCCGTGATCACCTCCGCGTTCGTCCGCGTCCGATCGCTCATGTGCCAGCTGCCCCGCGTCGGCGACGCCCCCATCTGGCTGCCCCACTGCCCCAGCAGCTCATACGTAGAAAAGTCGTGCTTGATCAGGTCGTAGCCCCACCCGCACGCCTCCCGCACCACGGCCGCGATCGCCGCCATCCCCTCCGGCACCGTCGGATCGTACGCCGGCGCCGCATCCTGGGCCGGCACCACCTCCGCCCCGCCCCACCGCGCCGCCGGCAGCAGCATCCCCGGCTTCGTCCCAGCCGCCGCCCGCAACGGCCGAATCCACACCCCCGGCGCCACCTCCTGCCGCCGAATCTCCTCGGCCAGCCGCGCCATGCTCGGAAATCGCGTCGCGTCCTGATAGCCGTCATCGATCACCGTGAACGGCCGCGCCTCCCCCGGCGGCGCCAGCTCCCGCATCAGCGCCGCGTCGCGCAGAATCCCCTCCGGCGTGTTTTGCCCGTACGCGTAGTACCAGTCGTTGCTGCCGAAGATCATGTTCAACGGCATCCGCCCCCGCCGGCTCGGCACCGCCACCCCCTCCGCCATCGCCGTGCACAGCCGCCGCGTCACCGCAAACGCCGACTCCCCCGCCTCGCCCGCCACCACCGTGATCACCGCGGCCCTTAGCTCACGCTTGCCCAACAAAACGCCGTTCGCCCCGTTCCGCAGATCCAGCCACAGCGAGATCCCCTCCGGGTCCACCTGCCAGAACGCAAAGCTCGCCGCCCCGACCTTCACCCCAAAGCCGCTCGTCGCCTCGCCCACCTGCACCAGCCCGTACCACGGCAGCACCCGCTCCGCCTGCATCGGCAGCCATTCGAGCTCCCCATAGCTGCGCTCCCACGCGTCCCCCAGCACCCGCGCGCTCTCCGGCAGCGCCCGCCGCCACCGCAGGTGAATCCGCTGCACCGCCTCCCCCGCCGCCCGCACCACCACCCCCGTTCCAGGACTCCCCATCCCACCGCTCCCCGGCCGCAGCGCCACCTCACACCCCGTCCCCCGCCCCGCACCCGCCGGCCTCCATGTGGATCCCGCCCGCGCCATCACCGTCCGCGTCGCCTCCACCTCTCCCACGTACGCCACCATCAGGTCGGGCTCCCCCATCACCGACAGCTCCAGCCGTCCCGCCGTCGTGGTCTCCCCTCGACCCGCCACGCCGCACGACGCCACAACCGCGGCCGCCCCACCGCGCAGCAACTCCCGGCGACTCATCCCAGGCACACGCATCGTCACTCCGCCCTCCAACACCGCACCCTTATACCAGCCGCTCGTGCCCGGAGCATCCATCTCATCGCCCCCGAAAAGGCGCGCGCGCAAAACCATACAAAACGCGCGAAATGACCCCGTTTTGCCAACCAAATCAGCGTCCCAGCTCACCTAAAAACACACCGAATGCGGGCAGTTTCACACGCGCCAAAGGCATGGCCCCCATGCCCGCATCCGTTCGCGCCACCGGCCGCAAAAAAGAGCCGCGTTCGTGCATCGCCGTAAACTCCTGAGCTAGCGTGAGTTCCACTGGCGCATCCCGCAGGTTCACCACCTCGCACAATACCTGCCCACCCCGCCCGCGCCACACGCTCACCACCGCCCCCTCCTTGTCGTGATCGAGCAAGGTCTGTGTTCCCAACAACATAGCCGGACTCCCGCGATGCAGCCCGATCATCCGGGCGGTCCATTGAAACACCGCGTCGCCGGCAAACCGCGGCGGTTCCTCCCCTTGCCGCTGCGCAATCGCCCGCTTGACATTGGAAACCGCCGCCGGACTCGTCGCCCCCGCCAGCGCCGCCACGTCCTTCGCCTCCTGCAACTTAGCTGCCGCAGCCGCCTGCGCCTCGGGCCCCTCCCCCGCCTCACCCGTCCGCAACGCCACGCCGCCGGCCGCCATCAGCAGCACCGCTGCCCGCGCCTCCGCCGCCGCGCCACGCACCGCCGGCGCCCGCGGATCGATCTCGGCAACTCTCACCCCTCGCCGCCCGTTCGACCTTCCCTGCGCCCCCGCAACTGATTGCCTCACTGCAGTTACATCCACTGGCTGCTCTTCCGCGAAGCCCCGGATGGTGCTCAGCAGCATCTCCGGTGCGCCCCCCGCCGCGCCCCCCGCCGCGACCCCGGACGCAGTCGCGCTCGATGGCTCCTCCCCGCCTGCGTTCTCCAGCAACACGCGCTCGCCCACATAGCTCCGCAGCACCTCTCGCAAAATTCTTATCTGCGCGGCCTCCTTCGAGGCCAAGCCGGCATTGCCGCTCGCGCCAGCCTTCGTGTCACTTCCCGCAGCCTCATCCGAGACCACACTCGGTGCTGTCGCTGCGACGGACGCTCCCTTCCCTGCGCTCGCTGCGTCCATCCCGCTCCCGGCCGCACCGTCGGTCGCCGATTTGAAGTAGATCCCGCTCACCCCACGGCTCAGCCAGAACCGAGCAGCTGCCCGAAGCGCCTCTCCGTCGAGGGAAGCGGGCAGCTCCACCAGGACGCGGATACGCCGCCGGCTTGCCTGCTCCAGCAGCTCATCAAACTGGTCCATCGTTCCGTAGGTCTCGGCCACACGTCCCGATCCACCCATCGTCGCCCCGTGATCTATGCCGCGATCGATATTGCGAAGCAGCATCGCATCCGCACCGAGCGTCTGTAGATCATCAAGGCGCAGCAGCAGGCCAGCCAGCATCGGTCCAGACGTCGTGACTGCCGGGCCAGCCGTGGCTGCTGCCGGGCCGCTCTGTGCCACTTCCGAAACGAGCGGGGTTCCCGGCGAAACCTCAAACAGCACCGCATTGCGCCACCAGGCCGAGACGGTCAGACCCGATCCTGCCCAGCCGGGCCGCGCCAGTGTTTGCGCCGGCACACCCGCTGCGAGCAACAGCATGGCCCACCCCGCATACCGCGCCATCCATGGAGACCAGCCTGACGAACATTCGCGCATATGGAGTTATGACGCGCCCAGCAGGATCACGTCAAACCGCAGGCGCATCCCGCAGCACCGGAGAGCCGTCAGGATGCTAAGCCGCTAGCGGCACGCATGATCCATCACCCATGCGTACCGCTAGCGAATCGGGTCAAAAGATCAACTTCAAGGCGAACTGCAGCTGCCGCGGTGAGGCGCCGGACGCCGTAGAGCTGATCTGGCCGAGTCCTGCATTTGCTGCCGCAACGCCGGACGCGTCATACGAAGAGATATTTGTGCTGGGAGTATTGAAGGAAGGCGTGTTCAATACGTTGAAGCCTTCCGCTCGGAACTGCAGCACAGTGGATTCATAAATCGGAAAGGTCTTGAACAGCGACATACTGAGCGCCTGGTTTCCTGGCGAATAAATCTGATTGCGGTGCTCATCGCCCAGCAGGCCCGGCGCTTGTAACTTGAACCGGGTTACATCGAACCATTCATTCAGGGAGCGATGGAATCCCGAGCTAGTGCCGGGAACCATGTCCGGTCGATCGTTCCCTAGCCCGATGTTGCTTTGATTGCCGTTGGAGTTCTGGATAGTGAGGGGATTCCCGGTCTGCGCATAGTAGATGGAGTTCACGGACCAGCCCTTGGCTACCTGCGCCTTCAAACCGGTAAAGCCTTGGCCGAACGGCAGCTGGTAGGTAAAGGTAAGCGCGAAGCGGTGCCGGGTGTCTAGATCAGCGTTGCCATAGTCATATTGAAAGTAGCTGTCATACGTCACAGCCTGACCACTGCCGTTATCTACCTTGCACGGGCCCACGCAATTACCGACTGGCTGACCTTCATCGAGAACCTGAGCATTGGAAAGGCTTCTTGCATAGGTGTAGTTCACGTTTGCCGCGAGACCAGACGTCAACCTACGTTGCACAGAGAGTTGCATGGAGTTGTAGTTCGATTTGAGATTGCTTTGACGCTCCACGATAGAGGCGTTCGGCAGATTGGGGAGAGGATAGGGCGCGCCTGCGAACGGCCGCTGATTAATATTGATTCCGTTTGCGACGAGACGTCCGCCGGTATTACCGACGTAGGCGATCGTTACCACATTGCCGCGAAGATCTTTTTCGACGTTAAGGCTGTATTGCTGAAGATAGGTATTTTTGAAGTTGAAGTCGGTGCTCAAAATGGTCGTATAGGTGGCGGGGTCCGTCGCCAAGGTGATATCCGTGGAGGGCACGGGGAGACCACCGCTCAGCAGATACCCGGCGCCATCCGCCGGATTCGCATAGGGCGCCGGGCAAGCGCCGTTGGAGATAATGCCGCACTGAAATTGGAAGGTATAGGGAGCGTTCTTCATCTCGGCGCCCGCGGTGAGATTTCCGGGGAAGAAGGTAACTCCGTAGCCGCCGCGGAGCACAAGACCCGGAGCCGCGCTGTACGCAAAGCCGAGCCGTGGCGCCACATCTCCGTAGTCCGTCTTGATCCCCAGTGTGGCGTTTGACTTCTGCGCTCCCGTAAGATTGGGGCCGATCAACAGTTGCAAGCTAGGATCGAAGTTCGTGAAGGCGCCGTTGGCCGCGGTGAAGGGTGTGTAAACGTCGTAGCGCACACCCAGGTTCAACGTCAGCTTGCGTGTGGTCCGCCAATCATCCTGGACAAACAGCGCCGACTCCCAGGTGCGAATACGCGGGGCCTCGACGGTGTAGGTCCGTTGCACCTCAGCCGCTTGGTCGGTGAGCAGATCTCCGAGTGAGTTGCCGGTGTAGTTTCCCTGAATGGTGATATTGCCGCGTGGATGGGCGCTTTGGCCGCCGAGGGCCTGACGACGAATCAGTCCCGCGCCGAATTTCAGACTGTGCGACCCCTTGACCCAGGAGAGCGATCCCCTGTACTGGAAGGTGTTGTTGAGGTCCGTCAGGGGCACATAGTCCGCGTCACCGAGCGCACCGTACGGCTGCGAGAAGTTGAGATTCGGGAGACCGGAGCTCACGACATCGCCGGGAAGGTTGACGCAGCTGATTGCGTTGCAGGGAAATCCAAAGGCCGTGGCTGTGGCCTTCCCGGAGTTGACCGTCAGTGACTTGTTATTCAGCTGCAGATAGGAGGCGCTGAGGTTTAGAACGATATTGGGAGAGAAGACATGAGAGTACCCAAGCGCGGCGTCAAGCTCTTGATCGATAGCCGGTCCAGGGAAGTTTGCATAGGGCCCTGAACCCGGATTGACCCCATTCACCGACGGATATTGACTAGGTATCAGTGAGTTGACCTTGTTATAGGTGAAGCGTGCAAAGGCAGAATCACTGTCAGAAAAGTGCTGATCGACCTTGGCGTCGAACGTGTTCGTGAACTGGGTGCTGCCGGCCGTGTAGGTGTAGTTATTGGTCGGCGGGGCGCACTTACCCGTGATGCTCGGTGTCGATGTAGGCGTTGGATAAAGTTTGAAGTACGCGAGCCCGATGGGTTGAATGGCAGCTGCTGGAATCACTGTGCAGCCCGCGCCCAAATCGGAGAAATCGCCCGGATGCGCCTCCTCATACGCGGTAGGAACCGTTGAGGTCTGCGTGAGGCCGAAGACTCTTCGGAACCCCTCGTAGTCGCCGAAGAAGAATGTCTTGTTTCTGACGATCGGTCCACCCAGACTGCCGCCGAACTGATTCTGACGCAGCTCCGGCTTAGGGCCTGACGTCGCGAAGTAGTCTCGCGCATCGAGCACATCGTTGCGGAGAAACTCATAGGCGGTGCCGTGGAAGTTGTTGCTGCCGGACTTTGTGATAAGGTCGACCACACCGCCGGCAGAGCGAGAAATCTCCGCCGTGTAGAGATTGGTGAGAACTCGAACCTCTTCAATGGCGTCGATCGAAGGCCGCACGCCCACGCTGCCGATCAGGCGCTCGTTATTGTCCATACCGTCGATGAGATTGTTGTTGTTCTCGTCGCTCTGTCCGTTGGCGGCGAAGTTCGAGCCTTGGCGACGATCGTCCGGTCGGGTGCCGCTCGCGAGGCCGTTTCCCAGCCCGCCGGTCACGCCGGGAGAGAGCGTAATCAGATTGAGAACATTGCGTCCATTCAGCGGCAGGTCCTGCGTCGCCTGGCTCGTAATGAGGTTACCTATCTCTGAGGTGTCGGTCGCGAGCGCCGGCGTGACTGCACTCACCTCGACTGTCTCCGATGCCTGACCGAGTGTGAGCGAGGCGTTGACCCGAGCGCGGTCTCCGGCAGCCAACGTCACCTCGGAGCTGTACCTCTTGAACCCTGTCGACTGCACGCTCACGCGGTATGTGCCGACCTGCAACAGCGTGAACTCGTAATTTCCTGCCTCGGTCGTCACCGTCTTCGCCGTAATTCCTGTTCCAACATCCGTGGCAACGACGGACGCGCCAGTGACCGATGCGCCGGACTGGTCGGTAACTGTGCCGACGATATCCGCCGTTGTTACCTGAGCACCTAATGGAGCTGCGAAAAGGAAAAGAACCAGGGCTAAGAGGAAGAACACCGGTTGCGACATAGTTCTACGCAGATTCATAACTTCAGCCTCGACGAACTTCATAACTTCAGCCTCGACAAACATGGACTGGCATAGCAGGTTCTGAGATCGTGCGCGACAATCTACGCGGGAAGCCGTCGCTTAACCCCGACAAATCCCGGTAGGAGGTGCCGGCGAGCATTAGCGGCGAGTCCGATCGCGACGCCGACGACAAGCCCGCGTCTTAACGGCCGCGGAGATCGCACCCGCCGTGGAGACGGCGAGCCGGCAAACCACGGAATGAGATCTGGACAGGATGTAAGCTCCTTTGCCGATGGCTAGCGAACCGGCGTGGACCATAACAATGCAAGCAGGTAAATGTGTCAAGAGTTATTTTAGGAGAGTCAACATGCTCCTTTTTCAGTCAAACGAGCATATACCCTTGCAGCAGGGCGTTCGTTGCACTATGATCGGCTCCAATGAAGACCCTGCCGCAAGTCGGTCAGCTCAGATTTCCGCCTTCCGTTCGGATCGATCTCGATAACGGATCCATGGGTGAGGACGCGCGGATTGAGCGCGCAACCAAGACCATGGGTGATTTGGCGAAGGTGTTTGAGGACGAGGCGGCGCGCCAGCTGATCGACAGCGCCAAGCCCGTCTATGCGGTCGAGTACTGGAAGCCGGTTGCCGAGGGGACGGAGGGTGGCCTGTTCTGGGGAAATTCGACGATCTTTCCCGGGCTAGTCGGCGAAGAGTACTTCATGACACGCGGTCACTTTCATCGGCGCCGGGATCGGTCCGAGTTCTATGCGACCGTCTGCGGAACGGGTCTGCTGGTGCTGATGGATGAGCAGCGCACGGCAGCCGTGCAGGAGATGACACCGGGGACCACGCACTATATTCCCGGCCACACGGCACATCGTGTCGTCAACACCGGAGACATTCCCCTGACCTTCTTGGCGTGCTGGCCCAGCGACGCGGGCTACGACTACGCCACGATCGAAGAGCACGGGTTCAGCGTGCGGGTGATGCGTCGCAACGGACGCCCCGAGATCGTCGCCCAGCCATGAGCGAGCTGGCGATCGGCGTCGACGTCGGTGGTTCTCACATCGCCTGCGGGATCCTCGGGGACGATCGGGTGCTTGCCTTCGAGACGATCTCGGTGAAGAACGCGAGGTTGAGTGCCGTGCTGCCGGAGCTCGAGTCGTGCATCGGATCTCTGCTGGCGACGTGGGGCGGCCACCCCTCGGCCGTGTCGGGCATGGCCGTCGGCATCTGCGCCGTTGTCGATCAGACAGGATCGATTGCGGCGACCAACGGAAAGTACGACGACGGGGTCGGCTTCAACTTCGCCCGCTGGTCCGAGCAGAGCTTCGGGCTGCGGTGTGTGGTGGAAAACGACGCCCGGCTGGCCCTGCTGGGGGAGCACCACGCGGGCGCGGCGAAGGGCTTCGCTGATGTCGTGCTCGTCACCCTCGGCACAGGCATTGGCGGCGCGGTGCTGCTCGGCGGCAAGCTGCTGCGCTCCGAAGGCGGCAGGGCGGGCGGTCTGGCCGGCCACCTGGGAGTCGACTGGCGCGGAAGGATTTGCACCTGCGGCAATCGCGGCTGCGCGGAGGCCGAGGCGTCGACCGCGTCGCTCAACGCCATCTGCCAGGCGTGGGACGGCTTCGCCCAGAGCACTCTCGGAGAGACCGAAGCGCCGATCGACTTCCGTTGTCTCTTCGCGGCAGTGGATCGCGGAGATCGCGTCGCTCGGGAGATCCTCGACCACTGCGTCGGGGTATGGTCCGCCCTGACCGTCTCTCTGATGCATGCGTATGACCCGCGCGCGATCCTCTTCGGCGGCGGTGTGATGCGTCGGCACGAGACCATTCTGCCGAGGATTCAGGAGCATGTTGCCCGCCACGCCTGGTCAGGCAAGCATCCGGTCGCGATCCTGCCGGCCGCGCTGGGTCCAAACGCGGCGCTGCGCGGCGCACTTCCTCTTCTCCGAGGCGAGTCGTGACGCACACCAACTACGATAAGTGCCCGATCCTCCGCCTCTCGGACGATGCCTCCGGCTGTCGCAGCTTGTGGCCGGCGATCGTGGAGGAGTTGCGGCTTCGCATCCCTGCCCAGCAGCGCTTTGTGCTGGTCGCCGAATGCTATCCAGGCACGGACACCGAGGAGATACGCGCAGGGCTCGAAGGCTTAAACGCTGACGCTGTCTTCTTCGCGGGAGACGCGCTCCAGACCGAGGCGGCGATCGCCGATCTGCTCGCGCCGTGGCTTGGGGACGACCCGGTTTTCGGCAGAATGAAGGCCTGGGAGCTTGAAGCGTTCTTCGATCAGCGAAAGACCGAGCACCTGCGCGACGCGATCGCCGCGGCGCAGGGTGTGGTCGTGATCTATGGACCCGGAGCGGCCTTGCTCGCACAGCAATGGGATCTGCTGCTTTTCTGCGATGTGACGCGATGGGAGATCCAGCAGCGTCAGCGGACACATCGGGTGGGTAATCTCGGAATGAAGAATGAGGCGGCCTCCGCACCGGCGCTCTACAAGCAAGCCTACTTTGTGGACTGGCGCGCGGGCGATCTCGAGAAGCATCGGCTGTACCCCAGACTCGACTTCTATGTGGACACGACGATCCCCGGGCTGCCGAAGATGATCTCCGGCGAGCTGTATCGAGCAGCCCTAGCCGCCGCCGCCGAGCGCCCGTTCCGAGTGGTGCCGTTCTTTGATCCGGGCGTATGGGGTGGCGAGTGGATGCGGCGGCACTTCGATCTGCCCGCCGCGCCGCCAAACTTCGCCTGGTGCTTTGACTGCGTGCCGGAGGAGAACAGCCTCTGCTTCGGCTTCGGCGATCAGGTGGTTCAGATTCCGGCGCTCTCCCTGGTGCACGAGCAGGCGGAGAAGCTGCTGGGTCGCTCCATCGTGGAGCGCTTCGGCGCGGAGTTTCCCATCCGCTTCGACTTCCTCGATACCGTCGAGGGCGGCAATCTTTCCTTGCAGGTGCATCCCCTGCGCGCCTACATCGCCGAACACTTCGGCATGTCGTACACACAGGATGAGAGCTACTACTTGCTGGACGCGATGCCGGATGCGATCGTGTACCTCGGCTTGAAGGAGGCTGTCGACTCTGAGCAAATGGCGAGCGATCTCGCGGCCGCGCAAGCAGGTGGAGCGCCGTTTCCCGTCGATCACTACGTGAACGCTTGGCCCGTCAAGAAGCACGACCACGTCTCGATTCCCGCAGGTACGATTCACTGTTCCGGAAAGAACAGCATGGTCCTCGAGATCAGTGCGACACCGTACATCTTCACCTTTAAGCTTTGGGATTGGGGGCGCCTGGGGCTGAATGGACAGCCGCGCCCCATCCATTTGCAGCATGGCCTGGCAAATATCCAGTGGGATCGCGATCGTGCGTGGGTCGAAGAGAATCTGATCCAGCAGACGCGCGTGCTCGCGCAAGGCGACGGCTGGTACGAGGAGCGGACCGGCCTGCATTCGTTCGAGTTCATCGAGACGCGCCGCCACTGGTTCACCGAAGCGGTGCCGCATGACACCGAAGGCACCCTGCATGTGCTGAACCTGGTCGAAGGCGACGAAGCTGTGGTCGAAAGTCCAACCGGCGCCTTTGCGCCTTTCGTCGTGCACTATGCGGAGACCTTTATCGTCCCGGCGTGCGTCGGTCCGTACCGCATCTCTCCTCGACAAAAGACGGATCGGCCGCTCGCAACGTTGAAGGCTTTCGTTCGTGACGCCATGCCAGGTACAGGGGACGAAACGGAGCGCGGCAACGGAACGGAGAGCGCATGAAGGTAGCGCGGTTCGGTCTCGATCTTACGGTCGATCCGGAGACATTGGCGATTCGTTACGGCGACGACGTCCGCGGGCCGGAGCCGGAGTATCGTACGCTCGATGCCATCCGGCCCAGCCTGATGGATCCAACGTGCAGCGGACCCAGCCCGGTCTACTCCATCGCCATGGATGTTCGCCGTAGCGGAGACGAAGACGATCTGCGGTCGCGCTCTCTGCTCTTCGGCGTGGTCGCGTACGCGGCAGGACAGCTGGGGAGAGAGCCCGTTCGCAGCCAGGGCCATGTCCACACCATCGCACCGCACAGCGGGTGGTCGCCGCCGGAGCTATACGAGATCTGGGAAGGCAAGGCGATCATCTACGCGCAGGAGTTCACCTCCGACAACCCGGGCCGCTGCATCGCCGTGACCGCCGGCCCGGGGGAGAACGTCGTCGTTCCTCCGGGGTGGGCGCACGCTGTGATTAACGCCGATCCGAAGCAGCGCATGACCTTCGGCGCATGGTGCGAACGACAGTATGGCTTCGACTACACCGGTGTGCGCGCGCATGGCGGCCTGGCTTACTTTCCTATTATTGAAGTTGACGGCACGATCGGTTGGATCGCTAACTCCCACTATCAGTCGACCGGTCTTGCGGAACGCCCGAGCCGTACCTATCCGGAGCTCGAGCTCAACCCCCACCAGTCTTTGTATGCACAATATCGCGCAAACCCCGAGTCGGTCACATGGGTCTCCGAGCCGCAGCGCTTGGCCGATCTCTGGCCGGCTTTTGAACCCTAAGTTGACCTGAAAATCGCTTGAGCACGGACGCAGTGAAAGGATGAACTATGAACGTAGGATCGTCATACAAGAACCTGCTGCACTGTCTGTGCATCATGAGTCTTTCCATGGTTGCGTTAGCAGCGGATACGTCCCAGCATCGATCGGTGGTCTCTCTCAATGGACAATGGGAGGTTGGGGAAAGTGTCGACGCGGACGCGATGCCGGCGACCTTTGGCCATACTGCGCCGGTGCCCGGATTGACGCACTCCGCCGTTCCCGCCTTCCCCGATGTGGATCAGTATCAGAGTCAACAGCTGCTCTCGAATCTGGTACGGCAAGGCCGCTTTTCTCAGGCAGACTACGACAAGCTGGGGAACATTCGGGGAATATCGCATCAGTCGCGCAACTACTTCTGGTACCGAAAGAGTTTTCAAGCACCCGCGCAGGCGCAGGTCGCGCTTCTCAAAGTCAACAAGGCACAGTTCAGCACCGTGCTCTACCTTAACGGCGTTCGCATCGGTGAACACGATCCATGCTTCACCGCCGCCTACTTCGATGTCACGCGCGCCATTAAGTGGAATGCGCCCAATGTTGTCGTGATTCGGATCGGTGCGCATCCTAGTGTCTTGCCGCGCAATGTCTTGCAAGGAACCGATTTCGAGAAGAATCGGTGGACGCCAGGCATCTATGACGAAGTCAACCTGATGACGATGAATAATCCGGTCATCTCGGTGGTGCAGGTCGCGCCCAAGCTGGCGACTTCGACCAATCCCGTTCCGAGCATCCTGATTCAGACGGAGCTGCATAACTACGCCAATCACGCGATAACCACCAGCGTGCAGCAGGAGGTCACCGAACGGGTCTCCCACGCATCCGCTTCTAAAAAGGTGACCACCCAGGTGGAGATACCCGCGGGCGCGACCAAGCTGGTCACGCAAACTGTAGCCATAGCGAACGCCCATCTCTGGAGTCCGGAGGATCCCTTCCTCTACCGCGTAGCTACCACCACCTCGGGTGATAACACGACCACACAATTCGGCATGAGAGATTTCCACTTCGATACCGTCACGCAACGGGCTTATCTGAATGGCAGGCCTTATTTCCTAAGAGGATCAAATATCACGCTGCACCGCTTCTTTGAAGACCCCGAGGTGGGTACACTTCCCTGGAATGAGCAGTGGCTGCACCGTCTGCTCGTTGAAATTCCGAAGCAGATGCACTGGAATAGCTTCCGTTTCTGCATCGGTCCGGTTCCTGATCGCTGGCTCGAGATAGCAGACGAAAGTGGGCTGCTGATTCAGAATGAATACATGGTGTGGGTAGGACATCCTAGCTGGAGCAGCTGGCAGGCGCACTATGATCCAACGGAGATGATCACCGAATATACCGAGTGGATGCGGGATAACTGGAATCATCCGAGCGTTGCAATCTGGGACGCGACCAACGAATCATGGTTGCCGGAGTTTTCGACCAAGGTAATTCCCGCCGTACGTTCCCTCGACCTCTCAAACCGTCCCTGGGAGAACAGCTATAATGCCCCGGCGGGAGGCAATGACCCGGTCGAAGATCACCAATATCTGTTTGAGAGCACAGCCATGGTAGAGACCACCGTGGAGCCGACACATCCCTTTGAGGTGGTCGACATGGAATCCATGCTCGGACCTGAACCGGAAATCGTGACGAGTAAGACTGGCCACGCCACCATTCTGAACGAATATGGCTGGCTCTGGCTGAACCGCGACGGAACCCCTACCCTGCTCACGCAGAAGCTTTATCCGAAGCTCCTGGGCGACCGGGACACAACAGAAAATCGTTTCGCCCTGGAAGCCTATCTGCTCGGTGGTGAAACAGAGTTCTGGCGTGCCTACCGCCATTACTCCGCCGTCTTGCAATTCGTCTATCTCACTGCAAGCGATCCAAAAGCATTCACTTCCGACAGCTTCCTCGATATTAAGGCTTTGAAGCTTGAGCCGCACTTCGTCAAGGCAATGGAACAAGCCTTTATGCCCCTCGGCGTCTACCTGAACTTCTGGCATAAAGAGATCGCGACCGGTGCCTCAGGGGAGTACACGATCGCCATGGTCAACGATGAAGATCGTCCGAAGGACGGAACACTTCGCTTAGTTTTCATGGATGCCCAGGATAAAGAGGCTGCGGCGGAGCAAATTCCGTTTCACCTGGATCCGCTCGGGGCACAGTCTTACACCGTGATGTTGAAAGCGCCGTCACTGCCGGGCCAGTACACCCTGCAGGCTGTCGCCACGGCAGAGGACAACAGCGCTCACCCAACCACCTCGCGCCGGGATGTTACATTGCGAACAGCCGCAGGCGCGAATGAGGTGAAATGATTGGGTCGCAGAATGGCAGCAGCAGGGCAGGAGAAAAGCTCTAAGCAGGAGAGCAGGTACGCTGCCATCCTGGAGCACCTACACAAAACCGGCTCTGCCAATGTCGAAGACTTATACAGACAATTAAATGTATCCGTGCACACGATACGTCGCGATCTTGAAGCTCTCAACGATCGTGGGTCGTTGCGTCGAGTGCACGGCGGTGCGGCGCAACTCGAGCCATTCTTTTACGAGCCCTTCCGTTCGGACCATTCTTTCCAGGAACAGATCGAAAGCTACCCGGAAGAGAAACGCCGTATCGCCAGAGCCGCCGCTCTGCTGGTGCATGAAGGGGATGTGGTTGCCATGACGGCGGGAACGACCACAACGGAGACCGTCCGTTGCCTTCCGATGAATCGAGGTCTCACCGTCGTCACTAATACCGTGAACGTGGCCATGGAGCTGAGTAAGCGTAAGGATATTGAGGTCTTCGTCACCGGCGGTGCGCTCCGCGGCACATGGTTCTCTCTGGTCGGTCCAACAGCAATCCAAAGCATCAATAAGGTGTTCATCGACACGCTCTTTGTCGGGGTCAATGGCATCGACGAGAAGCGAGGGCTGACCTGCTACAACACGGACGAAGCGGAGCTTAACCGAGCGATGGTGCAGCAGGCGCGACGAAAGATAGTCGTCGCCGACAGCAGCAAGTTTGGCGTGGTAGCGAACTGGCTGATCGCGCCGACCTCCGTCATCGACATCCTTGTCACCGACACTGGAGTCTCCGAGGAAGTGATCCGGCCCTTTCGCCAACAAGGAATCACACTGCACCTGGTGTAGCAGAGCGTCTGATCGTTTACTGCGCTCCGCGCCGTCGCAGAATCGTCTTTACCGTCTCAAACATGATCAGCAGATCGAGCCCGAGCGACATGTGCTTGATGTAGTAGAGGTCGTATTCGAGCTTCTCCTTGGCCTCGGCCAGCGTTGAACCGTAGCCGTAGCGTACCTGCGCCCAGCCCGTCAGCCCGGGCCGGATCATGTGCCGCAGCTCAAAGTACGGAATCTGCTCGACCAGCCACGGCACAAACTCCGGCCGCTCCGGCCGCGGCCCGACGAAGCCCATATCGCCCTTCAGCACGTTCCACAGCTGCGGCACCTCATCGATGCGCACCTTGCGCATAAAGCCGCCGACTGCCGTCACCCGTGGATCGTTTTTGCTCGCCCACTTCGCGCCCGTCGCTTCGGCGTCGGCGCGCATGGTGCGGAACTTGACGACCTGAAACGGCTTACCCCCCATTCCTACGCGGGTTTGTTTGAAGAAGATGGGCCCCTTCGACGACAGACGCACCGCCAACATAACGAACGGCAGAAACGGCGCAAACAGGAGCAGCCCGACGGCGGCGGCGATCGTGGACGCGAGCCGGCGCGTGATCTGCTGCGAGGGCTTGATGCGGAATCCCGTGCTGTAGATAAAATTCGACGGCCGCAGACCGTCCAAAAGCATCTTGCCCGACAGGCGCTCGAGCAGGTCGTTCGCGTCCTCGATCAGAACGCCATCGAAGCGCATCTTCAGGAGCTCCCGTACAGGCAGCGCTCCGCGGCGATCCTGCATCGCCACCACGATCCGGCTGATGGTGAGGTTCCCCTTTTCGTCGCGAAAACGACTGAGCTCGGTCGCGAAGTCCTCGCGCGTGGTGGTGCCCTCGTCGCCGCCGGCGTGCTCCCACCCGACCACCTGCATCCCGGTGTCCCGGCGGCCAGAGATCAGGTCGACGATGCTCTGCGCACGCTCCCCCGAGCCCAGCACATAGACGCGCTCGCGAAAGACTGGACGGGCAATAATCCACTCATACACCATGCGCCAGACGACCAGAGCCGCCGTCAGAAAGGCGAGCCCGAGCAGAATGACCGAGTGCGCGATATCTGCCTCGGGGTAGATCCACGTCACCGCGGACAGCAGAAACGACAGAAAGCCAAGCACCAGCAGAAGCCGGAAGTAGATCTCCCAGCGCTCCGACATGCGCGACGGCTCATACAGGTCGAAGTAGTAGGAGAACAGCAGCGTCAAAGCCGTCAGGGTGAGGATTTTGAGCGCGCCATACTCATAGTTCAGCGCGATGTAGGTGTCCGGTCCCAGCACAAACGTCGTGGCCAGCAGAAAACAGCCGCTGACGATGATGGCCTCCGTGACCAAGAGAACGATCGTGCGCGTGGGGTAATAAACATTGAACAACCGAATCATCTGCGTTCTCTACTCGGCCTCGGTCTGCGCTGCGACGGGGTTTCTACGTTTGGCGTCGTACCCGTCATAGCCGTAGTAGCCCTTTTCCGTGGATACAGGGGCCCCATTGAGCACAAAGCCGAGCAGGTTGGCGTTCTTCAGCTCCGCCTGGGCTCGCTGGGCGTTTTCGTACTGCGTTGTCCCACAGCGCGCCACAAGCAGCACGCCATCGCAGAAACGCGAAAGATTAACAGCGTCCGAGACGGGAAGCACGGGCGACGAGTCCACGACAATCCAATCGAAGTGGGGAGCGACGGTGTGGATCAGCTCCCCGAAACGATTGTTATTGGACAGATCGGCCGCGTTGTCGCCGCCATTTCCTCCGGCAATCACCGTCAGCGGCGGAAGCGCGGTTGGCGTGCCCTGCAGAAAGCCGCGCGAGGCTGCGGGGTCAACGCGCTGAAGCACCTCCCGCAGGGTCGCCCTGCCGCCCAGCAGATCGGCCAGGCCGGGTTCGGCCTTGCAGCCGAGCGCCTGGTGCACGGTATAGCGTCGCATGTCACCGTCGATCAGCAGAACGCGAGCATTTTTGTTGCGCGCGAGCGAGATGGCGAGATTGGTTGAAACAAAGCTCTTCCCCTCCTGCGGCAGACCGCTCGTGATTAGTAGCGTCTTGAGCTGGCGCTTGTCGCGTAGATCATAGAGCCGCGATCGCAGGCTGCGGAACTGTTCCACGGCTGGGCCACGGTCGAGCAATGAGGGCAGGCGGTCAAAGGTCGGGCTCCAGGGCCGCCGCGGAATGCTCTCGAGGTCGAGTTCGGAGTCGATCTCCGGAGCGTCGCCGGCGCGATCCGCGGCGATCGCGAGCGAGGAGAAGATGGGCATCGGCCCCCCGCGATCCTGCGTGCGCTCCTGAGACCGGTCCGGCACACGATCGCCCCCCCGATCCGCCACCCCGCGACCTGGAGTCCACTCCTGTGCACGACCCAGCCCCCGATCAGGCGTGCGGGCCGGCTGTTCAAGCTCCGGCGCCGCAACCGCCGAGCTCATGGCAAAGCTGTACGGTCCGGCCGCCGCCTCCTCAAGTGGCGCCGGCCGATCCCCCCGCTCCGCCTCTGCCTTCTGCAATGCCTCGTAGATTCGGCTCATCGGTCACGCCTTCCCGCGCTCTCGGCGCCGCTGAACGCTGTGCTGAAACCACCCGAATCGCTTCCCGGCCGCCCCGGCGCGATCGCGGCCGAGGAGATCAGAAAGGGCTGTGCGTCGAGCTCGAGCTCGATCGCAACCGCCTCCACGATCTCCGGGCCTACCTGCTGCATCTGCTCCACATACGCCGCGATCAGCGCGTGCTCGCAGAGCAGGTTGATCACGCGTGGAATGCCGCGGCTGTAGCGGTGCACCAGATCCACCGACTCAGGGGTAAAGATAGGGTGCGTGGCACCTGCGATGCGTAACCGCTCGGCGACATAGGCCTGCGTTTGCGGAAGCGTAAGCGCCTGGGTGCGGCACCACAGCGCCACACGCTGCCGAAGCTGGCGAACGCTCGGGTGCCGCAGCTTCTCTTCGAGCTCCGGCTGACCGGAGAGCACGATCTGCAACAGCTTTTCAGACGAGGTCTCGAGATTGGTCAACAGCCGAATCTCCTCGAGCAGGTCCCAGGAGAGATTCTGCGCCTCGTCCACCACCACGACACAGGTCTCCTCCATCCGGTAGCGCTCGATCAGCCAGCGATTCAGCTGCAGCAACATGCCGGACTTTGTCCGCGTCGCCGGAACGATGCCGAAGTCGGTGAGCACAAACTCAAGAAAATCCAGCACCTCCAAACGCGGATTGAAGACGAACGCGGTCGAGACCCTGCGATTGTGGAAAGAGGCGAGCGCCCGCCGCAACAGGGTTGTCTTGCCCGTTCCCACCTCGCCGGTGAGCACGGTGAAGCCCTTGCGGGCGGAGATGCCGTACTCCAGACACGCCAGCGCCTCCCGTGTGTGCGGCATCATGTAGAGAAAGCGCGGGTCCGGGCTGGTGCCGAACGGACTGACCTTCAGCTTGAAGAAGCTGTTGTACATGCTTATCTCCCCGCCGCTGGATACGGCGCGTCCAATCCTGGGCCTGCCGGCTGACTGCCAGGTGGGTTCTTGCGACCGAACCAGCGTCGCTTCTCCGCCACCGGCGCGCCGGTGCCGACCGCATCCATCGATCCGACCAATGAGATGGTTGCCAGCGTCGGCAGCTTGGTGAAGGCCCAAATGTCGCGCTCCGATCGCAGCGTCGTGTCACGATACTCAATCAGGCCGATGATACCGGCGCCGAGCAGCAATCCCAGCAACATCCCGCCCGCCGCGAAGACCGGCCGCTTGGGCGAGGTCGGCGCGTCCGGCAGGTTCGCCGCGTCCATGATCTGAAACTGCTCGCCCTCCTGCCGGCTTTCGAGATCGCGCGCCATCTTCGAATCATTCATCTTCTTGAGCAGATCCTCGTAAAAGGTCTGCGCCGTCTGGTAGTCACGGGTTAAGTTCTTGAACTGCTCCTGCACCATCGGGCTCGCCGCGATGCGCCCCTGATAGAGCCCGATCTGACCCTGGAGCGCGGCCTGGTCCTTCTTCTTCTGCGCGATCCCCATGTCCATGGACCGCAGCTGCAGGCGCAGTCTCTGGGTCTCCGGGGAATCCGCGTGGCTCACCGTCGTGCCACCCCCGGCAGAGGCGACCGGCGCCTGCGCCATCTGGTGCCGGAGATCGCGAATCTTTCGCCGCACCGAGACCACATCGGGGTAGTCGTCGGTGTAGCGCGCCGTCAGGTCAGCCTCCTGCGAGAGCAGCTGCTGCAGCTCCGCCTGCTGCGCCACCGGCGCCTCGCGCTGCATCTCCGGCGCCGTTACCGCCGCATCGCGGGTCGCCTGCGACAGCATCGAGTCCACCAGCGTCCGATCCTGCTGCATCCGCTCCAAACCTTGCGTCGTCGCCGTCAGCTGCGTGTCCAGGCTGTTGAGCATGTTTAGGTTGCCCTCCTCCTGCCCGGGGAGCTTACCCACATACTGTTCCTGGAACTTCGCCAGCTTCGCGTCCTGCTCGTCCAAGCTGCGCTTCGCATCCGCCAGCTGGCCCTGGAGAAACTGCGTCGTCTCCCCGGTCTGAGTCGCGCGATCGCGCAGATTTTCGCTCACAAACATCGAGGTGATCTCTTCGCAGACCGCTTGCGCCGTGCGCGGGTCATTGGCCTTGAATGAGATAAAAAAGCCCGGCAGACCATGCGAGGTCTCCGATTGAATCGGCCTCACATCGATGTTCTTCCGCATCTGGTCCAGGCGATCGTCCATATTCATGTGATCGCCGGCGAAAAGATTGAAGCGTTCGAGGATCGGCTGCAACCGCGACCGGCTGAGGATCTGCTCCTTCATGCTCGCCAGACGACCGCTGATATCGTCCGCGATCACCGGCGTCACATACTTCTCGGGCACCTTCTGCTGTTCGACCAGCACCAGCGTCTGCGACAGATACTGCGGTTGAACCAGATAGCTCGCCGCATACGCCACGATGGGAAGCAGGATGGCCGGGATGGCGAGGATCCACCAGCGCTTCTTGAGGATGGCGAGATAGTCTTCAGGGGCGAGCGAACGATGACCAAGCATGGATGTGCGTCCTAGAACTGTCCGGGAACGAGAGATCGTGGATAGAACGAGATGCCGAAAGCGAACGATTGCACCAGGCCGTTCAAGGCGCCCGGCAACGGGGCGTTCGCGGTGGCGATGTTGCCGTAGCTCTGCTCAAAGGCCGTATAGCTGGCGAAGGCGGAGAGCGAGCTTGTAAGGCGGCGGTTGGCCTGCACCCCGCCGAAGGTGCTATCGAAGTTGGCCTGGTTGGGGATGCCGGTCGCTGCGAGATTGGTGATCGCGCTGCTGCCGAGACCCGTCGTCCGGGTATAGCCGCCATTCAACCCCGCCGACCAGTCCCGGCCGAAGCTCCGCGAAAAGGTGCCTGTCAAGCTATCCGAAAACGCGCCCGGCACCACGCCCGAGCCGCCGTTGGTTCCTCGCGTGTACGACGCCGACAGCGTGCCGAACTGACGCACATAGGTTAGGCCCGCGGTCGCCGCCACTGTCACCCGTGAGGGAATGCCCAGGCTGGCAGATGCGTTGATCCACTGCGGACCGACACTGCCGAAGACGGCGAGCGGTCGCGTGATCTGCCTGCTGCCGTGCACGTTCACACCGCGCGTCTCGAAGCTTGCGTGCGCGACGGCGTCGTAGTTATAGATGGAGTAGCTCACGCCCGCGCCGATGTTTGTCCGCGCATCGAGCGTGTGATCGACGTTCAGGTCCGACACTATCTGCCGGCTGTCATAGGACGAGTTATCAAAAAAGTGAAGGATGCTGTAGCTCGCGTCGCCGCTGACCGAGGTCCGTCCCGAAAGCCTGCGGCTCGCCGATCCGGTCACCGTGTTGCTGACGCGGTTCGAGTTATAGCTCAGAACATTTTGCGCGGGCACGCCTGGACTGCTTACCGGGTCGAGCCCCAAATCGCCGGTCCCGGGCACACCCGAGAGACCCACGGTGGGCGACTGCGGCAGATAGCTCACCACGTCCGAGAGGCCAAAGGTCCAGTGTCGCGTCACATAGCCCTGGCTGAGCGCCAGATTCTGGAAGAACGTCGTTCCGTAGCCGGACTGATTGGCAAACTGCACACCACCGCTGTAGATCGCGCTGAACGGCCTTGTAACGCTCCGGGTAGAGTACGCGAGACTGCCCGACAGATTGGTCTGGTAGGAGTACTGCCGGGTGGAGAAGTAGCCCCTCTGGATCACCTCCGACAGGCTGCCGCCGTAACGAAAGCTGCCTGCGGGCACGGCGAAGTTGAGGCCGCTCACGGTAGAGACGGGAGTCACCGCCGTGGGCTGCGCCTGCGCCCGACCGAGCGCCGGCAATACCCCGACTGGAACCAGTCCACCGGCCACGACTGCGACACGAAGCTGCATTCCCCTCCTCATCCTCATGGAACGATGATCGTGTCGCCGGGCTGCAACGCGGGGCCTTGCCCACCCTCACCCTTGAGCGCCTGCTTGTAGTTGAACGGGATCTTCTGCTGGTGCGCACCGGCGCCGCGCAGAATATAGATGTGCTTGACGTTCGCGTACGGGCTGGGGCCGCCTGCCGCGCTGATTGCCTGCAGCGGCGTCATGCCGGGGCTCAGGCTGATGGGACCGACTTTGCCGACCTCGCCGACCAGAAACACACGCTGGCTGGTATCAGCGGTGACCGCGACGCTCACCACGGGGTCCTGAATGTAGTGTTTCAGCCGTTGCGTGATGTCCGCGCCTAGCTGCATCGGCGTCCGTCCAGCGGCCTTAAGATCCCCGATCAGCACCAGCGAGATCATGCCGTCGGGACGAACCGGCAGGGATCCGGACAGCGACGGCTCTCGCCAAACGGTGACCTGGAGCATATCGTCCGGCCCGATCACATAGCGCGCACCATCGACCACACCTTGCAGGGCCGCCGCTGGTCTGCTCCCGGTATCCGCGGGAGCTGGCGATGCATCCGCCGCGGGCGGCGGCGACGACGCGGAAGAGCTAGCGGCGGTACCTTGGGCGCGCGCGCCGGTCATCCCCAACAGCAACACCAAAAGCGCGAGCAACATCCCTCGGGCGGCACCCTCAAAAGACAATCGCTCCCCGGCAGCAGCACGGCAAAGGGAGGGGGCCACACACTTCGAACCGACGTTCATGCAAGTTCCTCTACGATGTGACACGCAAGAGCCGTGCCAAACGCACAACCATCCGAAACCCACACCCGCATTAAATTGCAGGTTCCGGAAGTGAAGCCAGTATAGGACAGCAGCTCGTCTTCACCTGCCGCTTAGTTACAACTTTTTGTGCACTTAACCAGGGCGAAGAGGAATAAATGTACCATCCGTGCGGAGTATACTTCGCTCCGAAAGGGTAAACACCGAACCACTTCGGCATTTCTGCCCTCCTTGGGAAAGCAACTGCCCCTGTTACGAATATTGCCACCCGAGGTCTCACGTCGCATGACACCAAGCGCCCAGGTCGAGCCGTACCTTCCACCCGTCGCCATCGAGCCGTCTCCTCTGTCCACAGAGACCGAGCGGGGCGCGGCGACAGGAACGACGCTTGGCGGCTTTCTCCAGGATCGCTCCACACAGCTTGCTGCGGCCGCTCTCTGTCTTGTTCTGGGTCTGCTCTATTGGCACATCGGCGCAAAGCTTGTCTCGGACTGGTACAACATCGGGGACGAGTCGCACGGCTTCCTGGTCCCCTTCTTCGCTCTCTTTCTGGTGTGGGACAAGCGCCGCAAGCTCAGCGCCATGCTCGTCCGGCCCTCCTGGGTCGGCGCGCCGCTGGTTGTGCTCGGCTGCATCACGCTGCTGCTCGGGGTCTACGGGGCTGAGCTCTTTCTGTCGCGGGTCTCGTTTCTGCTGATCCTCTCCGGCCTGATCTGGACCCTGTGCGGCAGACAGATCGTTCGCGAGCTGCTCTTTCCATTGGCCGTTCTGCTGCTGGCCATCCCCTTTCCCACCATCCTGTTCAATCAGATCACCTTTCCCCTGCAGCTGCTCGCCAGCCGGCTCGCCAGCGGGATGCTGCCGCTGATGGGCGTCCCCGTGCTGCGCGAGGGCAACGTGATCCAGCTCCCGGCCATGAAGCTTGAGGTCGCGGAGGCCTGCAGCGGCATCCGTTCGCTGATGAGCCTGTTCACCCTGTCCGTCTTCTACGGTTATTTTCTGGAGCGCACCACCACGCGCCGCTGGATCATGGCGCTCGCCAGCATTCCCATTGCGGTCGGCGCCAATGCGCTGCGCATCGTGGGCACGGGCCTCTGCGTGCAGTACTGGGATCCCTCCAAGGGCGAGGGCTTCTTCCACGAGTTCTCCGGCTGGGTCATGTTTCTGATCTCCCTCGGCTTCCTCTACTTCGTCCATCGGGCACTCCAGCTGGTTTGGCCGCAGCGAGTGCCGGCATGAACAGCCTCCGCTTCTGGGCGGTCTTCGCCCTTCTTCTCGGCACCAGCGGCGTCCTCTATGGTCGCGGCGACGTCGATAAGGTGCCGGCGAGCGAACCAGTCCAGAGCATGCCGCGACAGATCGGCCCCTGGGTCGGCCGCGACATCCCCATCGATCAATCCGTGCTCGATATCCTCGGCAAAGGCGACTTCCTCGAGCGGAACTACACCGTCCCCGGTTCCGCGACGACGCCGCCGGTCGATCTCTTCCTCGGCTACTTCGCCACGCAGCGCACCGGCCAAACCATTCACTCGCCCCAGCACTGCCTGCCCGGCGCCGGTTGGACCTTTGAGTCGTCCAGCTACTCTCAGCTGCGGGCCGACGATGGAACTCCCTACCAGGTCGGCCAGTACGTCATCACCAACGGCGAGATGCGCGAGTTCGTCCTGTACTGGTACCAGGCGCACGGCCGCAGCGTCGCCAACGAATACGTCTCCAAGTTCTATCTGATCGCGGATGCCATGCGCTTCAACCGAACCGACGGCGCGCTCGTCCGCGTGATCACCCCAATCGCCGGGGGCGAGTCGCTCGACAGCGCTCGGCAACGCGCCATAGGCTTCACCCAAAAGATGGCGCCCGAACTCCACCGCTTCATTCCCAGCTAAGCACCGGGATGTCCTTACACGCTCGCGGATCGGTAGATCGCGAGAATCGATAGATCACGAGAATCGATAGATCGCGAGAGAGGTTGCAAAGATGTTGCAAGAGAAAGGATCCATCCCTTTGAGAACGCCGTACGCCTCTGCCTTCGGTCGTCGAACCGCCACCGGAGCCCTGCTGTTCAGCGTGCTTCTGGCGACCGGCTGCCACCACGACCCCAACAAGGAGAAGCAGAAGTATCTGGAAAGCGGCAAGCGCTACGAGGCGGAGGGCAAGTACAAGGAAGCCGCGATCCAGTTTTCGAACGCACTCAAGGTCGACCGCAACTTCGCCGCGGCGCACTACGAGCTTGGCTCGACCTACATCAAGATGGGCTCCATCATGCCCGGCTACTCGGAGCTGCAGCGTGCCGTCGTGCTCCAGCCCGGCAACACCAAGGCGCGCATCGATCTCGGCAACCTGCTGCTGGCCGGCCATCAAGCCGATCGTGCCGGTGAGCAGGCGCAGGCGGTGCTCGCGGTGGACCCGCGCAACGCCGACGCGCACGCCTTGCTGTCCAGCATCGCCGCCTCGAAGAACGACCGGGCGGAGGCGCTCGCGCAGATCAACCAGGCACTGGCCATCGATCCCAATCGCGCCCAGTTCCACGCCGCGCTCGGCCTGATTGAAGGCAGCGATCCCACCACCGCGCAAGGCTCCGAGGAGCAGCTGCGGCAGGCGGTCTCGCTCGACCACGCCAACGTCGTCGCGCACCTTGCGCTGGCGGGTCTGCTGGAGCGCAAGGGCGACAAGGCCGGTGCGCTCGAACAATATAAGGCGGCCATCGCCGGCGACCCCAAGAACCTCATGGCCCGCACCTCGCTCGCCGGCTTCTTCCAGCGACAGGGCGATGCGGCCAACGTCGAAGCGACCCTTCGCCAAGCGACCGAGGACCTTTCCGACACCGCCGCCGGCGCGGAGCTCCTGCAGTCCTATTACCTCCACACCGGCCATATCGACCAGGGTCTTCAGGCCTACAACGAGCTCGTGCAGAAGCACCCGAAGAGCGTCTATCTGCGTCTGGTCGACGCCCGCTTTCTGCTGGCCACGCATCATCCGGATCAGGCGCAGACGATCGTCAACGACCTGGTCAAGACCGACGCCGCCAACCCCGATGTGGCCGTGCTCAACGGCATCCTGCTGCTCGGCAACGGAAAGACGAACGACGCCGTCAGCAGCCTGCAGAAGGCCGCCAAGAACAACCCGGAGAATATGAACGTTCACCTCTGGCTGGGCCGTGCGGCCGAACGCAAGGGTGATCTCGCGCTCGCCCAGCAGAGCTTTACCGAGGCGCTGCGGCTGAGCCCGGCCAGCGCCGAGGCGCGAGACGGGCTGGCGCAGGTCGCCATGACCCGCCGCGATCCCAGCCTGCTCCGTCAGGTCGCCGACAGCGCGATCAAAACCTCGCCGCAGAGCGCCATCGGTTATCTCTGGCGCGGCATGGCCGAGGCCGAGTCAAACCCGGAGGACGCCGCCGCCGACCTACGCCAGGCCATGAAGCTCGACCCCAAGAACTGGGCGGCCACCCTCGAGCTCGGCGCCCTCGAGCTCAGCCGCCACAACACCGCGGAAGGTCGCAAGCTGCTCGAGCAGACGCTCGACGCCAACCCAAACTCCGACCGCGCGCTCGGCCTGCTCGTCTCCATCGATCTTCAGGACAACCAGCCCCAGAAAGCCGTCACGCTGATTCAGAATCAGATCGCCAAGGCGCCTCAGAACGGCGCCATGTACGTGCAGCTCTCCGAGGTCGAGATGCGCACGGGCGACAGCAACGGGGCGCTGGCCGCCGCGGAGAAGGCCATGCAGCTCACCCCGGCGAACCCCGCTGCTGTGATGGCCTACTCCCGCGCCGAACTCGCGCACGGCGATCCGCAAAAGGCGATCGACGCCTGGCAGAGTTATCTGAAGACCAACCCCAACGACGCGCAAGCCTATGCGCTGCTCGGCTCCCTCCAGCAGGGCAAGGGTGACAACCAGGCGGCGTCGGACTCCTACAAGAAAGCGCTCAGTTTGCAGCCGGACCAGGCGATCGCCGCGAACAACCTCGCCTTCCTCATGATCGAGAGCGGCCAAAACAGCGATGTCGCCCTGTCGTACGCGCAGACAGCTCGCCGTGCCATGCCGAATGCGCCGAACACCGCGGACACCCTCGCTTGGGTGTACTACGCCAAGGGGACCTACAGCTCCGCGCGCGACCTGCTCGAGCAGGCGGCCAAGGCGGCGCCCGACGATGCCTCCATCCAGTACCACCTCGGCATGACCTACAAGAAGCTGTCCAACGATGCGGACGCGACGCTCCACCTCAAGAAGGCCATCGAGCTCGCGCCCAACTCCGACATTGCCCACAACGCGCAAAAGGCCCTCGGCCAGGCAAGCTGAGGGTCGGTCGTCACCGGCGCGCCGGCGGCGGGACGAAGGAGGAGCCCGCGTTGATCTCGGTTTTGATCCTGACTAGGAACGAGCAGCACGATCTGCCGGCGTGCCTGGCCTCCGTGCGCTGGTCCGATGACGTCCACGTCTTCGACTCGCACAGCACGGACGGCACACGGGCGATCGCCGAAGCCGCGGGCGCCACCGTGCGCGAGCGCGCCTTCGACAACTACGCGGCGCACCGCAACGCCGCGCTTCGCGAGGTCCCCTTTCGTTATCCGTGGGTGCTTCTGCTGGACGCGGACGAACGCATCCCCCCGGCGCTCGCCGTCGAGATGCAGCGCGCCATACAGTCGCCCACCACCGAGGCCCTCGCCGGCTTCTCCATCCGCCGCCGCGACTTCCTCTTCGGCGCATGGCTGCAACACGCGCAGATCTCGCCGTTCTATATCCGTCTGGTGCGCCCGGAGCGCGCTCGCTACACGCGCGCCATCAATGAGGTGCTGGAACTCGACGGCGCGGTCGCGACCCTGACCGAGCCGATGGACCACTTTCCGTTTTCCAAGGGCATCGGCCACTGGGTGCGCAAGCACGACCTCTACTCAACCATGGAGGCCGAGCTTATCTACCGGCAGCAGGGCCTGAACAACCCGTCCTGGCGCACGGCCCTCCGATCGAAGGACTTCCACGAACGCCGCCTGCACCAAAAGGCGATCTTCTATCGCCTGCCCGGCCGACCACTGCTCAAGTGGATCTACATGATGTTCGTCCGCGGCGCGATCCTCGACGGCGCTCCCGGCGTCACCTACGCCACTCTGCAGTCCTTCTACGAGTACCTGATCGTGCTGAAGACCAGGGAGCTTCGGCGCGGTAGCGCCTGAGCCTGGGTTCCCAGCGAGCGGAGCAGACAGCTCAGTCCCGGGATCGGCGGAGGTTTCACTTCAAGACGATGTCGATGTGACTGCTTCGATAGCCGGTCCCCGTTGGGGTGGCGGGTTGTATCTGGTAGATCTCCGGACTCAGCTCGCGCGCGGTTGCGCCCGTGATGTCCCCCACCTTCAACGGGGTGCGGATCAGGAAGGCATTTGTGACGGCATTGGTTACATCCATATCGATGGAGAGAACGGAGCCCTTCAGGCGCAGGCCGGTAAGCTTCAGCTCCTTGCTGGCGTCGCCGATCTCGGGGGCAGGCGAAGGAAGGATCAGCGAGACACCGCCGGAGATCTGGAGATGGCAGGCCCGGTCGCCGGGGGGAGCCCGAAACTGGAGCTCTGCCTGCTGCTCTTCAGGGAAGTCGACACTGTGGGCAGGAATGTCCTCACCCTCGCACACCGCGGAGACAAGGCGTGCGCCGAGCGGAATCTGCGGTGTGAAGTGGATGGAGGCAGCCTGGCCGTCGTTGTGGATCGCGAGGTCGATGGTCGAGGTGGTCTGGTGCAGGTCAAAGGAAAGCTTCGCGTGCGGCAGGGCGATGCGCCGGAGAGAGACGTGATCCCAATCGGCCGGGATGCGCGGGCTGAAGGTGACGCTGTTCTGTGCGCCGTCGAGCTCAAGACCGAAGAGGCCGCGCAGCGTGGCGTCGAGAAAGCCGGCCGAGGACCAGGTCTGTTCGGGCACGGATTCGGTCTGCTCTATGTAGAGGTTTCCGGAGAGAACCTCCAGCAGGTGACCGGGCGAATCGAGCAGGTTGAGCGGGATGATGTCACGCCATATGGACTCGGCCACGTCCGGGCGATGGTTCTGCCAAAAGGCGAGTGCGGTGTCGGAGGTTTGGAGGACGGAGGTGATCGCCGTGGTGTAGGACCAAGGATCGTAGTCTGCCGTGGGTGCGGCGCCCCGGACACCCCAGTCGGTTACGAACTGCGAGGAGGCGATCTGGTCGAGCACGGCGCTGTCCTGTTGCGGGGTGAAGACATGCTCCGCGAGCAGGCTGCTGAAGCCGCTGCGGCGGGTGAAGATGGGCGAGCCGTCGCCGGTGTGGCCATCGATCCAGAAGTTTTCCTTGGCGTTCCAGAAGTGCGCGGCGATGGCGGAGCGCGCGAGACCGGCCTCGGCTGAGGCCTGTTGCGCTTCGCGGGGATGCCCGGTGATGCCGGCGAGATCGGCAAAGCTTTGCGCCGCCGCGACCCAGCCGGAGGAGACGCCAAGGTCATCAGCCGGGCGGTGCTGCTCGTCACCACCTTCTTTATCGGGCGGGATGTGTGGGATACGGTCTGCGGGGCTCACCAGCGAGCGGCTATACGTGTAGGCGGCGAGAAGCGAGGGCCAGTGAGCGCTCGCAAAGGGCGTGTCTCCACTGGCCTTGACGTAGCGAGCCACCGTGTTGAGATAGTCGAGGCTGATGTCGACGTGCACGAACATGTAGGGGTACTTCGACCAGTCGATGTAGCCGGCGCTCTGCGAGAGCTCGTGCCAGATCATGCCCGTTTTCTGATCCTGATATCGCATGATGAACTCCAGCTCCTCCCGCGCCCGGGAAAAGTCGCCGGCAGCGATGAGCGCGTTGGTCGCCGCCAGGCCGTCACCGCCGAAGAACCAGGCGTACTGCGGTCGGCGGATCTCGCGCGATGGACCGTAGCCGGCCACCAGGCCGCAGCCAAGCCGCGGATTGCAGACCCAGGCCTGATCGAGCGCGATCTGCGCCCAGGCGATCGCCGAGTTGACGCGACTGTCCGGCGTCTCTATCTGTAACGCTTCCTGTCGCAGATCGCGATAGTGGGCCGCCGCCGATGCGAGCGCGTCGTCGGTGTGGGCCGCGAGAGCCTGGACGACGGCTGCCGGATTCTCGCCTCCGCTAGGGTCGAGGGCGATGTAGACCGAAGCGGTCGAGCTGCTTTGGTGGGTGGTCGCGTTCACGATGTGCGGCTGGAGAGTAAAGGAAAAGCGTTTGCCGTTGTTATACGTGCTGTTGACCGTTGAGTCGAAGGCGTGGATATCGAGTGAGGCGATCACTGCGGACAGGTGCTCGCTGTATTGCGAGAGGACGTAGCCGTTGACCGCGGGCTTCCACTGCGTGACCTGCCCCCCGAGGCCGCCCGGCCACATGAGATCGAGGACGGGCGTGAAGTGCACCACGATGTTGACCTTGCGCCGGGACTCAACCTGGTAAGTGAGGATGGCGGCCGGTTGATCGAGCGGGACGAAGAGTGTCTCGCGCACCACATAGTCGGCGCCGACGTAGATGCGCGTGACTGAGTCGGGCGCGTAGACAAGACGGCGCAGCAGCAGCCTGGCGTCGATCTCGGTGGTCTCGCCCTCGCCCTGGAAACCGATCTGATAGCCGCTGAGGATCTGCAGCGGGTAGCCCCAGATCTCGAGGCCCTCGCGCGGATAGCCCATGACGAGAGAGCGGCGACCGTGAACGGCGACGAAGCGCTGCGTGACGGTGGTGTCGATGTCGAGCTTAGGGACTTGCGAGGGACTTTGCTGGGCGAAGCTGAGCGGCAGGTGAAGCCAAAGCAGGAGCAGAAGCGCGAGAGGAGACGAGGCTCGCGGTCGCTTCAACATGGTGGAGCAACGCGGCATCCTGTTCTCCAACGGAGGAGCCTTTACGTCGTGCTGACGGAGAAGGCTAGAGAGGAACAGGGATGCGGGCGATGCCGCATCCCTGGAGTGCCGTCCGTCGCCAACGTGGTTAGAACTGGAAGCGTGCGGCGAACTGCAAGCGACGCATCGAGGTGCCGTCCTGGGTTGAAACGGTGCTCTGGATGGTGCCGGCGTTTTGCACGCCGACGCCGTTCAGATCCTGACAGTCGAAGCAGGAGTCAGGCTCGTTCAGGTTGGGGTGATTGAAGAGATTGAAGGCCTGGGCCGACAGTTGCATATGCAGATTTTCATGCAACGTGAAACTCTTCGCGACCGAGGCATCGATGTTGGCCAGCCCCGGTCCCCACAACTGATCGCGGCCGACGTTGCCAAAGGTGGCGATCGCGGGACGGGCAAAGGGGCCGTAGACGTTGTTGGCCTGGCCGGGCGGCTGCAACGGATACGGCGAGGGCTTGAAGAAAGGAACATAGCGGCCAACTGCGTTATACGAACCCTTTTGCGTATGGAAGGATCCACTTGCACGGTTGAGGAAGCAGATGCCGAGGTCCTGGTCGGCCGAACAGCTGGTGTAGTTTTCCGTGAACGGCAGGCCGCTATCCAGGGTGACGGATCCGTTCAGCAGAAAGCCGCCGATGATCTGGTTCAGCCAGCCCGGCGCACCAGAGCCGATCAGCTTGTCGCGCCCGAACGGGAGGTCGTAGTTGCCGGCGAAGACAAAGGCATGTCTGCGGTTGTAGTAACCGTTGCCGCGTCCAATGCGGGGGTTGATGAGGAACTCATAGGCCTCATGCCCGATAGCGTGCGACCAGGTGTAGTGGGAGAGAAACTGCAGGCCGGAGGCGTAGCGTTTTTCAAACACCACCTGCAAGGCGTTATAGCTCCCTGTGGCCTGGTTGGCCATGTAGTCGATGCGCTGGGTCCATCCGTGGGGAACACCGTGGGGAACACCCAGCAGGCTTTGCGCGACACCGTTGTAGTAGGGGCGCCGGTCGTTGGTGGTAAACGGAAGACCGGTGCCGGGATTGATGTCCTGCGGCGAGCAGCCATACGCAAAGACGACCGCGCCGGCCTTGCAGAGATTGAAGCCAGCGATCGTCTGCTGGTTGGCGTCAAAGGAGGGCGACGACTCAAACATGTTGTGGTACGCCTGGCTGCCGACGTAGCCGATCTGGAACGACATGGTGGACGCGAGCTGCTGTTGGAACATCATGTTCCAACCAGCGACGGTCGGCAGGCGCACCTGGGTGGGTCGGGCGGTCTGCGAGATGCCGTCGGGCAGGACGTAGTTGCCATCCGGTGGAATGGCCGGGAAGGTGTAGCCCGGAGGGCCGTTCTGCAGCGTAAAGACAGCGGCGCTGTTAGACACCGGGGTGACGGTCTGTTGAATCTGGGTGGGAAACGAGGAGGTGAGGACGCCGCCGAAGGTATCGCCCGCCCAGCCCTGTCCATAGACGATGCCGTAGCCGGCCCGGAAGACGCTGCGGGACGATGCCTGATAGGCAACGCCGAGACGGGGCGCGAAGTTGGCGAAGTTATTCTTGACATTAATGCTGAGGTTGTTGGCGCCCACGCCGGCAATGCCGACGATGCCTGTGTTGATGTTGAGCAGACCGCCGGCCCCAGCCTGGGTGACCGACTCCGGCGTGTAGAGCTCCCAGCGGAGGCCATAGTTGACGGTCAACTTCGGCGTCAGCCGCCACTGGTCCTGCGCATAGGTGAAGAAGCGGTTCTGGCGTGTGCCGGCGTTCACGTTCTGCGTCTGCGTGCGCCAGAAGGTAGTGGTGTCGCCCAGCAGAAAGGTCGCGAAACCGACGCCCGAGGAGGTGATCGCCGTTGCGGGGTCCGAGCCGGCAGTGCGCGGGGCGGCGAAGAAGAAGGTGCCGGAGCGAAGCGCGTTGCTGGCCACCGTGACGCTGTGGTTCGTGCCGTAGCGGTAGTCGGCGCCGAACTTTATGTTGTGATTGCCCATCGTATGGGACCAGTTGTTGACGATCTGGTATTGCGCGGTCTCCTGCAGATTGGGGTTCGCCGTGGTGCCGTACTCGATGTTCTGCCCGCCGTTGCTGCCGTTGCTCGGAATGTCGATGTTGAACTGCGGCAGGCCGCCGTAGAGCGAGAGATTGGCGCCGTTCGCGTTAGGGATGCCGAGGGCATTGCCGAGCGCCTGGTTGGAGTTCGGGCCGACCGTGTTGTTGTGAATGCGGTAGTACCCGAAGCGAAAGTCGGTAAGCCATGTGCTCGAGACGACGTAGTCACCGCCGGCGGCGACGCTTTGATCCCGGGCGGCGTCGGTGCCGGCGAAGCCGCCTGCCCCGAACCCCAGGCCGCCGGCGGCACCGAAGTAGGGATTGCCCGAAAGGGCCGCGCCGAAGTAGGTGTAGCGACCGAACAGATGAAGCTTCTGGAAGGAGCTGCTGTCGATCCGTACATCAAACTGGTTGGTGTTGAACAGACCGGAGCCGGAGGCGGCATAGTTGTTGATGATGCCGGCGCCGGCGACGTTCGGCCGCGGAAGCAGCTTGAAGAAATTAACCGCGGGAGCGGAAAGGTCGCCCGCGGGAATAATGTTGCCGGCGTAGGGAACGCGATCGGTGTTGGAGGTGTCGGTGAGCGAGTTGGGCCGGTAGATCTGTCCCTGCCCGCCCTGCAGATAATCACTCAGGTCGCAGGCCCCGCCCGAGGTGCAGGTGGTCAGCGCCGTGGCGGTGGGCACGGTGGTGAGGGTGGCGGTGCCGGTTTTTTCGCGCAGCCCCTGGTAGTCGCCGAAGAAGAATAGCCGGTCCTTCAGGACGGGGCCGCCAACCGAGCCGCCGAACTGGTTGTGCAAGGTGGGGGCGAGGAACTTGCCAGTGAGGGAGTTACGGGTTGCGTTGGCGAAGGGATCGCGCGCCTGCTGCGCGTCCGAGCGACGGTACTCAAAGGCCGAGCCATGAAAGCTGTTGCTGCCTGATTTGGTCTGCGCCGTCACCAGGCCGGCCACGGCCTTGCCGAACTCGGCGTCGTAGTTCTGCGAGGTGACCTTCATCTCCGAAACCGCATCGAGGTTGGGGTTGATGACGGCCACCCCGTTGATGGGCTCCTGGTTATCGGTGCCATCCAGTTCATACCCGGTGGCGAAGGGAAGCTGGCCGTTGACCTCGATCTGCTGACTCCGCTGCGGATTGCCGGAGCCCTCGCCGACACTCCAGCCGATGTAGCTGGTCCCTGGTGTGAGCAGCTCGAAGGCCGTGAAGTTGCGGTTGAGGTTGGGAAGGTTCTCCACGGCGCGCTCGTTCAGGATGGTGCTGACCTCGGCGCGGTCGGTTTCGAGCAGGCTCGCCTCACCCGTAACCGTCACGGCAGTGGTGGCGGCGCCGACCGAAAGCTGCATATCCACCTTCGGAGAGGTATCGGCAAAAACCGGAACATCGTCTGTCGTGGTCTTGCCGAATCCAGTGGCTTGGGCGTCGACGCGGTAGTGATCGGGAATGAGGTGCTGGACACGGAACTCGCCGCTCTCATTCGTCTGGGCGGTGACGCTGGTGCCCTTGGCGATGTCCGTCACCGTGATGGCCGCGTTCGGAACGACGGCGCCGGAGGTGTCCGTGATCGTGCCGTAGATGCTGCCGTAGACCGCCTGCGCATGCGCGGGGACGTGAGCCGAGAAGCAGATCGAAGCGACCACCGCCATACTTCCGTTACGGAGTCGAGCGCTTCCGTTACGGAGTCGAGCGCGCCGGACAGGATCACTCCCTATATTCATAAAGCTCATGCGATTGCCTCCAAACACATTGCATCCTCGTTCCGCTGCCGGCATCTCTGTTGAACCAAACGCCCACGGCCAACGGCTCTTCTTCTCAGCACCAGTGAGTGTGCTCGCCTACAAACTACGATTGCAATGTATTTGACGGCGATTTGACCCGTCAAACGACGTTGTGCCATAGTTTTCACGGTCTGGATATGCTGAATGCCGAAGCAACGGTTCTCGAAAAGGGGAATGCGCCCGAGGATGAACGCAGTCTGCTCCTAAAGCGCATTGCAGCCAGCGCGCCCTTTCGGGCCTCCGCCAGACTGAGAGAGTTCCTTCTCTATATAGGCGACTGTGCCATCCGCGAAACGCCAGCTGAGGCGACCGAGCAGCAAATCGGCTTGCATATCTTCCGCCGGCCGCCAGGATATAACTCCAGCGAAGACAGTATCGTCAGAACACACGCCAGGCTGCTGCGACAAAAACTTGCGCTCTACTTCCTGGAAGAGGGTCTCCACGAACCGATCATCGTAGAGGTGCCGAAGGGGCACTACCTGCCCGTCTTCAAGAAGAGGATGGAAGTCGCTACGGCACCGACCGTGGAGGCGCCGCACCTTGCCCTGCCGTCGCTCGTCGAGATCCCTCCAGCTATCGTTCCGTCGAAGACGCCGGCGGCGCGATCGGGCTGGAAGCTCGCGTTTCTGGCACTGCTCCTTTGTGTGCTCGCAACGCCGATTCCGTTTCTCCTGGCACGCTGGATGCATCGTGCTGCACCGCCAACAGCGGTCGAGCAGTTCTGGAAGCCGTTTCTCACCGGGGCGCCGCCTCTGGTCGTGTTCAGCAATGCCTTGTTTACAGGCGATGCAAAGAACGGTCTGAGCTACGCTCCGCAACCCGATGATCCCGCGAAGGCAGGCTCCAACCTGGTGGACACCTACACGGGAATCGGAGAACTCACGGCGATCTATACCTTGACGCAGCTGTTCGACGCGCACCATGCGCACTTCATTCTGAAGCGCAGTCGGCTCATGACATGGGATGACGCCAAGGTGCGCAACGTGATCTTCATCGGGTCGACGGCGGAAAACTCGTCGTTGAAGGCCTTGCAGTCGAGCCTGGATTTCTCGATCATCGCTTCGCCGGAGTCGGCGGGAATCGTGAACCATCACCCGAAGCCCGGCGAACCTCTGCTCTATTCCAGGCCGGAGCGTCCCCTGACACGCGACTACGCGATCCTGGCCTTGCTGCCGGGCATGCTGTCGGGCGAGAGCATCCTGGTGTTCAGCGGGCTGACCACCTACGGCACACAGGCCGGGGTGGAGTTCGTGTGCCGGCCGGAGTCGACTGCGGAGCTGCTGCGCCAGATCTCGGGACCGAAAGGCGAGCTACGACCCTTCGAGGCTGTGATCGAGACAACCATCACCGGTGGAGTGCCGCTCCAGGCGCGTGTGGTCACCGTGCATGTGCACTAAATTGTCTTCCTAAAGGACCACAGGACTTACTTCAAGGTCTGCAGTTTAATGGCGTCGTCGGTGTGGAGTCGCGAAGCGAGCTCGAGCTCGTGCCTCGCCAGCTCTTCCTGCCCGCTCTTCCGATAGGCTTGGGCAAGCAGCGTGTGCGTGATGTAGTTGGACGGGTCCATTTTTTCCGCGTGCAGCAGATACATGGTGGCGGTCGTGGGATTGCCGCGGCGAAGTAGGACCTTGCCCATCTGAATAAAAGGCCCCGTGCTGGTTACGTCAAGAGAGATGGCCTTGGTGAGTGCCTGCTGCGCCTCTATGTATTGGCCGGAACGGGTGTACACATCGCCCAGGCGGTCGTAGGTCGGGGCGTAGCCGGGGTTCAGCGCGCGCTCCTGCTCGAACTCGTGTGTCGCCTGCGTGACATCTGATTTATAAAGCGCGACCTCCCCCAGACGGAAGTGCGCAAGGGGAAGTCTAGGATCGAGCTGCAGCGCCTTTCGCGCCTGCTCGGCGGCAAGCTCGGGCAGCTCGGCATGCAGCAGCATGGTGCTGAGAAGCAGATAAGAGGAGGCCGCCGCGGGATCGACGGAAAACTCCCTCGCAAACGCGCCGCGAGCCTCGTCGTATCGGCCCGCATTGAGATAACACAGGCCAAGCACGTAGTTCGAATCGGCGTCGGCGCTGGGCATCCAGTCGCGAACGCGCTCCAAAAACGGGATAGCCCGGATCGGCTGGCCCATGCGATACAGCGTGAGGCCCTCCATCTGAACGGACTCTTTATCCGAAGGATCTTCCTCGATGGCCGCGGCGAAGGCCTTCTGCGCTTCGATCAGTTTGCTCGAGCGATAAAGGGCAACTCCCAGATCGTGCTGACTTCCCTTGATCGGCGGGTTTGCGGCGGCAAGCTGCTGGAGCATCACAATGGCCTCCGGCAGCTTGCCGTTCTCGACCAGGGTCTGTGCCTGCTCGCGCGATGCAGGCGAGACCTGCGGCGTGGAAGTGGTCTGCGCCCATCCACAACCGGGAAGCCTCAGAACGAGCAGCAACGCGAGTACGATACGCATGTCGCCTAAGAATACTGCGATCTAAGGAAGTAAGTCAGGAACTCATGGCAGATTTCATCGGCTCTCGCCGGCAACACACGCTTCGGATCCTCGTGCTCATGCTCTGGGTCAATCTGTTCGGGCAGCGGATCGCTGCCGCCGAGCTGAAAGGGGCAAAGTCGCACGCGACGGCGAAACCCTACGCGCAAGACGCGGGACGACAAGGGCCCGCGTGGTTTGTGAATGTGGCGCCCCAGGCAGGGCTGACCATGCTGAACGTCAATGGCGAACCCTCGACCAAGCAGTACATCCTCGAGACCACGGGCAGCGGTGTGGCGATATTTGATTTCGATCAGGATGGTTGGCCCGATATCCTCCTGCTGAATGGCAAGACGATGGACGAAGCGCCTGTCTCTAACTTTCCAGCAAGCGGGCCGCAACCGACGAGCCACCTGTATCGCAACAACCACGACGGAACCTTCTCCGATGTCACCCGCGTGGCGGGCCTGACCGCTCCCGGATGGGCGCAGGGAGCCTGCGTCGGCGACTACGACAACGATGGATATCCCGACGTCTACGTCACGTACTACGGGGAAAACCGGCTGTATCACAATGAACGCAACGGCACGTTCAAAGAGGTAGCTGGACCGGCAGGTGTTGCCGGCACAGGCAAGGACTGGGGCACGGGCTGCGCCTTCGTCGACTATGACCGAGACGGCAAGCTCGACTTAGTGGTAGCCGACTATGTCGACTTACATGCTGCCGAGTTACCGAAGCCGGGCCAGGGGTTAATTTGTATGTGGAAGGGAGCGCCCGTGATGTGCGGGCCGCGAGGCTTGCCGTTCACAACCAACAAGCTCTACCACAACGCAGGAGGTGGCAAGTTCGAAGATGTAAGTGCGGCAAGTGGCATTACCAGGACAAACGGGCATTTCTGCTTCAGCGTGTCGACACTGGACTATAACCGGGATGGCTGGCCGGATATCTATGTGGCCTGCGACAGCACGCCCAGCATCCTTTACCGTAATAATCGCAACGGCACATTTACCGACGCGGCCGCGGAGGCCAATGTGGCCTTTGACGAGGATGGACGCGAGCAGGCGGGAATGGGTTCAGCGATCGCCGACTATAACGAGGACGGCTGGCCGGATATCTTCAAGACGAATTTCTCGGATGATACGTCGTCAATTTACCTGAATAATAAGGATGGCACCTTTACACCGTCGATCTTTGAAGCCGGGTTGGGCCTGAATACGCAATACCTGGGTTGGGGAACCATGTTCCTCGATCTGGATAATGGCGGCTGGCCGAGCGTCTTGATTGCAAACGGGCATGTCTATCCGCAGGTGGATACCGCGCACCTCGGGGCGTCGTACCGCGAACCTCGCCTGCTCTACCTCAACCTAGGCAACGGGAAGTTCAAGGACATCAGCAAAGAGGCGGGACCCGGGTGCACCGAGCCGGCTTCCAGTCGTGGGCTTGCCACCGCGGACCTTTGGAACGACGGCCGCATCTCGGCGGTCATCAATAACATCGATGAAAAACCGATGCTGCTTGTAAACAAGGCTGCAAACCGCCATCACTGGGCGGGTATCATCACGCGCGGCACGCGGTCGAACCGTGACGGGATCGGCGCGCGCGTCACACTGCATGTGCAAGGGCGGGAATGGGCGCAGGAGGTCCGCAGCGGCTCAAGTTATCTCTCCAGCAGTGATATGCGACTCCACTATGGATTAGGCGACGCCGACACCATCGATAGGGTGGATGTGCTTTGGCCGAGCGGACTTCAGGAGACCTTCTCCGAGGTAAAGGTCGATGCGTTCACCACGCTGGTGGAAGGAATGGGTAAGCTGCTCGGTACCCTCAAGTAATTGACGGCTGCCACGACCCAACACGAGCAGGCGAGACGATGGGGTGGTGCGCCCGAGACGATTCGAACGTCTGACCTACAGCTTCGGAGGCTGCCGCTCTATCCAGCTGAGCTACGGGCGCGTGCGTTAAGCCTAGCACGCACGCAGGCTCGGTCGCACGCGGTTGACACCCACGGCGACCGGGCGCAGCATGGGTTCTGCACTCGCGCAACATACGGGCGCACACGACGGAGTTCGCCCATGCCTTTGTTCGCACGATCGTTTGCCGCCGCGGCTCTGGGCTCGCTTCTGCTCTGCCCTCTCTGGACGGCCACCGCCATCGCGCAAAACGAGGCTGGCAGCAGCAAGGCCAAGCCGCCCTCGGACGATCAGCAGCTTCCAAGCCCGCCGGCTACCGCGACCGTCCAGCTCCAGGGCAAGACCATCACCCTTCACTACAACACCCCGTCCATGCGCGGCCGCAAGATCTTCGGCGGGCTCGTCCCCTACGACCACTGGTGGCGCACCGGCGCCAATCCCGCGACCACGCTGGTCACGCCCGTGCGCCTGCACATCGGCCGCCTCGATGTCCCCGCCGGTACCTACACCCTCTACACCCTGCCCAGCCAGCGCGACGCCTGGATGCTGATCGTCAACAAACAGACCGGCCAATGGGGCACCATCTACCACCAGGACCAGGATCTCGGCCGCACACCCATGGAGCAGAACGCGCTCGCCGCCCCGCAGGAGACCATGTCGCTCTCCTTCGCCAACACCCACGGCAACACCACGCAACTGCATATGAAGTGGGAAAAACTCGACGAGTTTGTCACCCTCACGGCGCAGTAAGCTCCGAAGCATTTGTGCGTGATCCAGGCACGATTAGGCGCAACATCACGCGATCTAGACACGATCTAGGCGTTCCCGCCGCAGCCGCTCCATGACCTCCTGAATCAGGTCCTTCGCGCCCTCGATCTGCTCGCGCGCAATCCCCAGATCCTTGGCCGGCACGCGCGCATCGCGTGCGCTCGTGCAGTAGACCCCGTGCTGCCCGACCAGCACCAGCGCATCGGTCAGAATATCGAGCGTCACGGCCAGCCGGCCGCGCGCCTCGCCCATCATGAACGTGTACCGTTCCAGCGCATCCTGCCGATCGTGGCGGATGTAGGTTCGCCGCGCGGGCTCCGAACGCGGAGCCTCCGTGCCCGGCAAGCCGTCCGCGGGCTCGTCCGCCATCCCTACCACTCCTTCGCCGCAGAGTCCGGCGTTAGCGGCGTCGCCGCCACCGGCGCCTTCCACCGCAACACCGGCCTGCGCGCCGCCGCCGTCTCGTCCAACCGACGCAGCCGCGTGTTGTGCGGCGCTGTCTTCACCAGCTCGGGGTTCTCCGCGGCCTCGCGCGCAATCTGCTTCAGCGCGTCGACCAGCAGGTCCAGCTCCTCGCGCGACTCCGACTCCGTCGGTTCGATCATCATCGCGCCAGGGACGATCATCGGAAAGCTCGTCGTGTACGCGTGAAAACCATAGTCGATCATGCGCTTGCCCATGTCGCCCGTCTTCACGCCATTGCGCGCCTGCAGCCTGTCCGAGAACACCACCTCATGCAGCGACGGCGTCTTGTACGGCAGCTCAAAGGTGCCCTCCAGCTTCGCGCGCAGATAGTTCGCGTTCAGCACCGCATCTTCGGTCGTCTGCCGCAGACCGTCCGGCCCATTCGCCAAAATGTAAGCGAGCGCCCGCACAAACATCCCGAAGTTCCCGTAGAACATCCGCACCCGCCCCACCGTCTGCGGCCGGTCGAAGTTCATCGTCAGCGAGCCGTCGCCCTTGCGCGCTAGCACCGGCGTGGGCAGAAACGGCTCCAGAATCTTCTTGCAGGCGACCGGTCCAGATCCCGGGCCGCCACCGCCGTGCGGCGTCGAAAAGGTCTTGTGCAGATTCAGGTGCATCACGTCCACACCGAAGTCGCCCGGCCGCGTCTTGCCCACCAGCGCGTTCATGTTCGCGCCGTCCATGTAGAGCAGCGCGCCTTTGGCGTGCAGGATCTCCGCGATCTTCGCGATCTCGCTCTCAAACACGCCGATGGTCGACGGGTTCGTCAGCATCAGCGCGGCCGTGTCCTCGTCCACCATCTTTTCGAGCTCGGCCACGTCCACCATGCCCTGCGCATTCGACCTCAGGTTCGCCACCTGATACCCACACACCGCGGCCGTCGCGGGATTCGTCCCATGCGCCGAGTCCGGAATGATGATCTTCTTGCGCGCGTTTCCCTTCGACTCGTGGTACGCCCGGACCAGCAGAATGCCCGTAAACTCGCCATGCGCGCCCGCCGCCGGCTGCAGCGTGATCGCGTCCATGCCCGTGATCTCGATCAGCGCCTCCGACAGCACCTGCATGATCTCGAGCACGCCCTGCGACAGCGACTCCGGCTGATACGGATGCGCCTCCGCGATGCCCTCGAAGCGGCTCACCAGCTCGTTCACCCGCCCGTTGTACTTCATCGTGCACGACCCCAGCGGATACATCCCCAGATCGATCGCGTAGTTCCACGTCGACAGGCGCGTGAAGTGGCGAATGATCTCAATCTCGCTCAGCTCCGGCATCACGCCCAGGTCCTGGCGTGCCGCGTCGCCGAGCAGCGCCGCCGCGTCCACCGCCGGCACATCGAGCGCCGCCATGCGATACGCCTTTTTGCCCGGCGACGACCTTTCAAACAGCAGCGCCTCGTTCTGGTTCACGTGCGTCGTCGCCTTGATGGGCGTGCCGACAAACTTCTCCGTCGCGATCGGTGCTTCGGTTGCTTCGGCCTCAATCACAGGCTGAGCCATGATGTGCTCCTTATTTGGTTACAAAACCTAGAACTCAACCGCATCCTCGCCCGAACCGTCCGCGGAGAACGACCCAGCCTCCGGCCCGCTCATATCCTCTTCCCGAAGTGACAGCGCCAGCACATTCCCATTCGCCAGCTTGATTGTCATCGTGCCGCCCTCTTCGAGCTCTGCCTCCTCAACCTCTTCGCCGATCTGCGCGCACAGCTGGTTGCGATACTCGGGCTCGCCATACGACACCGAATACTCGCTCAAGATCACGCTCGGCCACTCGTACAACGTCAGCAGCGGTCCGTCGGCGAAGCGCAGCTCGAGAAAATCCTCGACAAACGCCACAGTGCTAAGCTCCTGCCCTTCCAGCGCCGAAACATCCACGGCTATCGAACCTCCGCCGCGGTCGCAGCCTCGGCCTGCCGCGTCACCGGCTCACAGCGCACCGCGAAGTTCACCGAGCTCGCGATGAAGCACCGCCGATGCGCCTCCGCATGCAACGCCTCCGCCAGCCCCGCGTCACTCTGCATCGTCACCGTCACCTCCGGCCGCAGCGTCACCCACTCAAACCGTCCCGTCTCCGCGCCCGGAGTCGTGCGCATCACGCCCTCGGCGCGATCGACATACTCCGTCACCACCACGCCCGAGACCGCGGCGAGGTGCAAATACCACAGCTTGTGACAGGCCGAAAGCGAGCCGACCAGCAGCTGCTCCGGATTCCAACGGCCCGCATCTCCGCGAAACGCGGGGTCCGACGAGCCCGCGATCGCGTGCTTGCCCTCGGCCTCGAGCTCAAACGCGCGGCTGTAGTCGGCGTAGCCCGTGGTGCCCGCGCCGGTATTGCCCGTCCAGGTCACGGTCACATCGTAGGTGTGCAGATCCTTCATCGGTCTTCCTCCTGTTCGCGGCAAAGGCCCCGCCTCCGCCTTCGCCTCACGCCCTCATCCTGAGCGCAGCGAAGGACCCCTGTGGTTGCTCCTGCCTTCTCTCTTGTCATCCTGTCCAGACTCCAACCATATGTAACCGCCACGGTTAGCTACGCGCTGACCAGCTCCTTGCGAACCGCGCCGACAGCCGTCGCCGCCGCGTCCATCTGCGCGTGCGTCGTCACCTCGGTCGCGCACCATAGCGATGCCTTCGGCCCCAGCTCCGGATACCACCGCGCCAGCGGCAGCCCGCCGATGATCTTCCGCTCCAGCAACGACGCGTTCACCTGCGCCACGTCCTCCGGCAGCTCCATCACAAACTCGTTAAAGATCGGGGCCCCGCCGAACAGCCGCACCGCGCCCGAGCCCGCCAGCGCCTCCGCAAGGAAGTGCGCCTTCGCCAGATTGTGCTCGGCGAGCTCGCGCAAACCCTCCTTGCCATACACCGCGAGAAAGACCGTCACCATCATGGCCACCAGCGCCTGGTTGGTGCAGATGTTCGAGGTCGCCTTCTCCCGCCGGATATGCTGCTCGCGCGTCGACAGCGTCAACACAAAGCCGCGCTTGCCGTCGACATCCCGCGCCTCGCCCACCAGCCGCCCCGGCATCTGCCGCAGAAACCTCTCCTTGCACGCGATCACGCCGCAGTACGGTCCGCCATAGCTCAGCGCCACGCCGAAGCTCTGCGCCTCCAGCGACACGATGTCCGCCTCCGTAGGCGGTCGCACGATCCCCAGCGACACCGCCTCCGCGATCGACACAATCAGCAGCGCGCCCTTGGCATGCGCTATCGCCGCAATCGCCGGCACATCCTCGATCGCCCCAAAGAAGTTCGGCGACTGGATCAGCACGCACGCCGTCTCGCTCGTGATCGCCGCATCGAGCGCCGCGAGATCCACGCGCCCCGTCCCCCGCTCGTACTCCACTTCGGTCGCCGGAATCCCCTGGTGCTGCGCATAGGTGTGGACCACCTCGCGATACTCCGGGTGCACCGTGCGCGCGATCACCGCGCCGCTCCGGCCGGTCACCCGCACCGCCATCATGATCGCCTCGGCCGCCCCCGTCGAGCCGTCGTACATGCTCGCGTTCGCGATCTCCATGCCGGTCAGCTCGCAGATCATCGTCTGAAACTCAAACATCGCCTGCAGCGTGCCTTGCGCGATCTCCGGCTGGTACGGCGTATAGCTGGTCAAAAACTCGCCGCGTGAGACCACGGTATCGATCATCACCGGCCGGTAGTGCCGATAGCACCCCGCCCCTAAAAAGCTCGCGTACCCCGTCGCATTCTTCGCCGCGTAGTCGCGAAACGCGTCCACGATCTCCGACTCACCATGCTGCCGCGGCACATCTAAATCCCGCCGCAGCTGATACTCCGCGGGAATCGTTGCAAACAGATCGTCGATCGATCGAACGCCGATCTCCGCCAGCATCGCCGCACGGTCCGCCGGTGACTTGGGCAGATAGCGCATAGGCCTTAGTGTCCCGTCTCTTCTTTGATGAACTGCTCATACTCCGCCGCGCTCAGCAGGCTGCCCGTCTCCATGGTGTCCGTCAGCTCGAGCCGGATGATCCACGTCGTGTTGGCGTCCGTGTTGATCACCTCCGGCCCGCTGGTCAGCGCCTCGTTCACCTCGCTCACCGTGCCCGAAACCGGCGCGTACAGATCGCTCACCGCCTTCACACTCTCGACCGAGCCGAAGGTTGATCCCGCCTGGATTGCCTCGCCGACCTTGGGCAGCTCCACAAACACGATGTCGCCCAGCGAGCTCTGCGCATGGTCGGTGATACCGATCGTACCGGTCTGCCCGGCAACCTCGATCCACTCATGTTCTTTGGTGTACTTGTACTGTTCGGGGTAGGGCATGTCGGTCGCAAAGTCTCCAACTGAAATTGTATGGGATAGCTTTCCGGGGCTCTCGTCCAATGAAACAAACACCGTGCCGCGAAGCATCCAGCCCAAGGATTCAGCAACGCCACTCCGGTGTCCGCCACATCCCGCGTGTTCCGCGTCACCAGCGTAAGCCCATGCACGATCGCCGTCGCCGCCAACAACGTATCACCAGCGCTCGCGATCGCCCCGCGCATAACTCTCCCCACACCCCGCGCGACGTTCACGTCAACCCCAAGAAGGCGATCCGCGTAATCCTCCTCGGTGATGTCTATCCACCTCGAAAGCTTGAGGGCCGCCGCGGGGTCGACCAGCCTTCGCATAGCAGCACCCTTGCGTAACTCGCCCAGCGTAAGCACACTCAAAAACCGCTGAGGAACCGGCCATTGTGAGAAATGCCGCAACTCGTCCATCGGTCCTGCTCAGCCGCGTCTCCGAAATCACATTCGTATCGAGGAGATAGCGCCGCCCCTCACTCGAAATCAAAGTCCCTGCCCACATCCGAACTACGCTCAATCTCGAAGTCGTCGAACTTCGGCCCACCCAGCAGATGCGCGATAAAGTCCTTCTTGCCCTGCTTCAGTGCTAGGTACTCCTCCATCGACAACACCACCGATCGCGCAACCCCATGCCGCGTGATCACCTGCGCGCCTTGGCGATCCGCCTCATCGAGCAGTTCGCAAAAACGTGCCTTCGCCTTCTGCACCTGCCAGCTCGCCTACACCGCCGCCTTCCGCACCCGCTTATAAAACGGCGTCGCCACCACCACGGCGTTGACCGGCGCACCGCGAATCTCGACCGCAAGCGCCGTCCCGGGCTCGGCCTTTTCCACCGGCACATACGCCAGCGCAATATTCTTCTTCAAAAACGGCGCGGGCGACCCCGACGTCACGTATCCCACCCGCTCGCCCTCACCCCCCAGCACCGCGTAGCCATCCCGCGCAATCCCCCGCCCGGTCACCTCCAGCCCGACGAGCTTCCGCTTCGGTCCACCCGCCGCCTCGATCCGCTCGATCGCCGCCTTGCCGACAAAGTCCGGCTTGTCCAGCTTCGCGTACCGCCCCAACCCCGACTCCAGCACATGGATCTCGTCCGAGATCTCGTGCCCGTAGAGCGCCATCGCCGCCTCCAGCCGCAGCGTGTTGCGCGCGCCCAGGCCGCACGGCAGGATGCCGAACTCCCTGCCCGCTTCAAGAACCTCGCCCCACACCCGCGCGCTCGTCGGCTCGTCCGACGGAATGTAGATCTCAAACCCGTCCTCGCCCGTATACCCCGTCCGCGCGATCATCACGTTGTAGAGCCCCGCCACCTGCCCCCACGTGAACCAGTAGTTCTTGATCGCGGCGAGGTCCACCGGCGTCAGCTTCTGCAACGTCTCCATCGCGCGCGGCCCCTGAATCGCCAGCTGCGTATAGTAGTCCGAAAAATCATTGATGTGCACCGACGGCATCCCGCCGATCACCCGCCGCACCCACTGCACATCCTTGTCCCGTGTCCCGGCGTTGATCACAATCAGGTAGTCGTTCTCGCCCAGCTTGTGCACCACAATGTCATCCACAAACGTCCCCTCCGGCGTCAGCATCGCCGAGTAGTGCGCCTGCCCCACCTGCAGCTTGCTCGCGTCATTCATCGACAGCCGCTGGATCGCGGCCAGCGACCCCGGCCCGCGCAGCTGGATGTCGCCCATGTGCGACACATCGAACACACCCACCGCCGTCCGCACCGCCATGTGCTCGGCCGTAATCCCCGAATACTCCACCGGCATGTCCCAGCCGCCGAAGTCCACCATCTTCGCCCGGTGATCGCGGTGCGTGCTGTTGAGAGCGGTTCGGCGCAGAACGGGAGCTAGAATCTCAGCCATAAGTTCCTTGGCCGGGCACACCCACCGGCTTTCTCAAGGGTAGCACCGGAGAGCGCCCTCCCTGTGCTCCGCGTCCCCACCACGGCCCGCCCAAGCCCTTGGCCGCAGCCCGCCGCAACCCTCAGTGCTCGAGCGCCCGCACCTGCGCGCACAGCGCCGCGTACGCCGGCTCGGAGAACGCCCCGGAGCTCCGCCAGCGCACCTCTCCTCCGTCGTCTACAACCAGGAGGTACGGCACGTCCGGGTCACGGAACTCCACCACGCGCCGCCATGCCGCTTCATTTTCCGTGATCGGCAAAAAGTGCTCTCGCCCCGTTCCCTTGACGCTCCCCTCCATCAGCCGCAACACCCCGCTCCGCAGCAGCCGCGGCACCCCGGCCAGCACCGGCAGCTCAAAGTACGTCACCGCCTCCGACCTTTCCGTATCCGCCGCCAGCCGTTCCCCCCAGGCTCGCGCCGGCCCGCTTGCCGCCCGGCTAAACCCGACCACAAGCACCGCCATCCGGCCCCCTCCAGGCCGACCCGGCAGTGGCGACAGATCCCTCGGCAGCTGCACCCGGCCGCCCGCCAGCGTCTCGCCCGAGACCGCCGGCATGCTGCCCAATCCGGGCGAAGCCGCTCCCTGCGCTTGCCCCCGCGCACCGACCCTGTCCGCGTCGGCCGCCGTCCCCCCATGGGCCATCGGCGCCGTCGCCGGCACGGAGATGGCCAGCAGCACGCCTACCCGCAAGCACCGCGCCCGCAAGCCGTCCAAGCCCACCGCCACCACACCGGGCATGCCGGGCATCCTTGGGTGCGCGCGCCGCCCCACCATCGGACGCGGAGCACGCTCCGCCGCTCCTTGACCGCGGTCCCGCGTCAACGTCGGCGGCTCCGCCGGCCTGCCGCAAGAAAGCTCGAAACGGCAAAGTAACCGAACAGCAGCAACATGCCGATCGCGATCAAAAACTCCGTGTGCGCCTGCGCTTGGCCCGGCATGCCGCTCGGGGCTACGGTGGACCCCCTGTGCAACGCACCCCGCAACCGCCACGCCGCCATCGCGGCCACGGCAACAAAGATGCCGAAGAAGAGCCCCGTGACCTCCAGCCAAAGCACACCCGAAAGCCGCAGCGTCGGCTCCCACACCGCCCTCCCAAACCGCCGGCCGCCCTCGACCAGCCCGCGCCGACCCGCCGGAGCGCTTGGCGGCGTCGCCCCCCTGGGCATCGCGGTCCGCCGCGCCGCCACTGGCCCCCGCGCACTCCCCGCCGCCGCGCCCGGCCCCCGCGCCGCCGGAAAGCCTGTGCTCCCCGGAACCGCAGAACCGGCCTGCGCCACAGAGCCGGCCTGCGCGCCGGTGCCCGCCTGGGGCGCACCCGTTCCTGCCTTGGGCGAGGGCGCCGTCGCCGCATCCACCGCGCCGACCAGCGTCTTCGCCGCATGCCGCGCGCCAAATCCCAGAACCCGCCCCAGCCGCTCGGTATCCATATCTGCCAGTCTATGCCGCCCCCGTCGCGCACGCCTACCCTGCCCCAGGCGCACGCGCCTACCCTGGCGCCCGCCCGCCCTGCTCCCTCTGCCGTCTTCGCCTCTGCTCGCATCACACGGAACAGACGGACCGCGCTCTCCCCGGCAACCGGAGCGTTCCTTCCTAAATCCAAATCAGAAGTCGCAATCGTCGAGGGTTGAAACACATGAAAAAGTTTCTTTGGATCACCGGCGGGGTCTGCGCCGCCGCCGCGGGTTTCCTGATGTGGAGCAAGCAGCAGCGCGCCCCGGTCGAAGAGCTCGCGCATCGTCTGGAAGCGGCATGGGCCGACCACCACACCGTCGTATAAACCGCTCCGGGCGTCCTTGTTACCTGCGTTTACAAAGCAGGGGCAAAGTCTTTGCCGGGAGGCAAGCCGGCGGAGTATTCTTCCCATAGGACAGTCGCGCAAAGCTCGACCTTGCGCGACACCGCAGAGCCGTTCCGGAGCCTTGCACGAATCCGGAAAACCCGATGCGCGGTCCGGTTCCCAGTCAACGTGACCGGAGGTGCGATTGAATCAACAGGTCAAGAGATTGATCCAGCGGCTTGGCGAAGCGATTCACGAGACAGTGTCGGAGTCCGAGGATATCGCGGGCGTCGTCCGCAACATCCGGGAGCAGGGCTTCGATGTGCTGCTCATGCTCGAGGCGACCATCGGACTCAACGAGGTCGAGCCCGAATCCACCGCCGACAGCGAACAAGAGGAGATCGGGCCGGGTGAGTTCACCAGCAGCGATCTGAACTTCCTGAAGTCGCTGCGGATTACCTTGAGCGAAGAAGACGAGCGTCCCACCGCGGAGTAGCCCGTCCCCCTCCGCCGACATTCCTCCGCGCCAACCTCACTCGCCCGCCGTCCGCATACAGCGACGGCCGGAGCGGGGGCCAGGCCAATCGGGAATCTTGCCTTTGCACCCACGGTGGCCTTCCTCGCCCCTGCCCTCCCCTCGCCACATGAAGCTCTGTTGAATGCGCGCCCTCATCCTCTCCGATATCCACGCCAACTTCGAGGCTCTCAACGCCGTCCTCGAGATCTCCCAGGATGGCCCGCGCTACGACGTCCTCTGGAATCTAGGCGATACCGTCGGCTATGGCGGCAGCCCCAATCAGGTGATCGAACGCATCCGCCCGCTCACCGCACTCACTGTGCGCGGCAACCACGACCGAGTCTGCTGCGGTCTGTCCTCCGCGCTCAACTTCAACCCGGTCGCCCGCGCCGCCGTGGAGTGGACCAAATCCGAGCTCACGGCCGAAAACCTCACCTGGCTGCGCGAGCTGCACCAGGGCCCCCTGCATCCGCGGCGCGTGCCGACTGCCGTCGCCGTCCCCGCTACACCTTCCGCGGCCGCCCTCGCCCCCGCGCCTATATCGGCCGCCGTGCCCGGGGGTGTCCTGCTCGCCGCCGGCTCGGCCTCGTCCGGCGATCCTGCCGCTCCTTTCGCCTCCGATCCCGACTTCGATCCCGCCGCGACGACCGTCGCCTGCGCCCACGGCTCGCCCATCCACGAAGATCACTACATCCTCAGCCTCCGCGACGCCCGCGCACCCCTCCAGCAGATGTCCTCGCCCCTCACCTTTATCGGCCACACCCACATCCAGGGTGGCTTCAACCTACACACCGCACGCACCGAACGTTCGGTCCTGTCCAGCCGCCAACCCCCGATCGGTGACGACGATTGGCAGGAGTTTCGACCGCGTTTCTTCTCCCGCTCCCGCGCCGAAACTTGGGTTCGACGGCTGCAGCCGGGCGACCGCCACCTCATCAATCCCGGCTCCGTCGGTCAGCCGCGCGACGGCGACTGGCGCGCCGCCTTCGCCATCTACGACGATGTGGCCGCCGAGATCACCTTCTTCCGCGTCCCCTACGACGTCACCGCCGCCCAAGGCCGTATTCTCATGGCCGGCCTTCCCGAGCGCCTCGCCGGCCGCCTCCGCGAAGGCCGCTGACGCCCGCGCCAGCCCCCCGCCCACGCCGAAGCCCACCCTAGGCCGACCGCTGCTCCTCGAGCTCTCCCGCCATCTGCTCCCACTCGCGCGTCACCACATTCAGTCGAATGCGCATCCCCGCCACGCGACTCGACAGCTTTTGCGCCTCCTCGGCCGAGGTAAACACCGCCATCTGCGCCTCCGCGTCCGCGATCGCCTGCTCCAACTCCGGTATCTCCTCCTCGGCCGCCCGCACCCGATCCTCCAACTGCTTCAGCTTGAAGCTGTTCAGCTTCTTCACCGGCTCCTTCACCGCGACCGCCGCCATCGGCGCCGCCTTCTCGACCGCCGTGTCCGGCGCCGGCCGCTCCGTCGCGCTGCCCACCGTCGCCGGATGGGTCACCGAAGCGATCACACTCTCCGGTCCGCCCGCCTTGCGCCACAGATAGTCCTCATAGTTCCCGGGATAGATGTGCACGCGCCGGTCTTCGACCTCAAACACCCGCGTCGCCAGCCCGTCGATAAAGTACCGATCGTGACTCACAAACAATACCGTCCCTGAGAAGTTACGAATCGCGTCCAGCAGCACATCCTTCGCCCGCAGGTCCAGGTGGTTCGTCGGCTCGTCCAGCAGCAGCATGTTGCTCGGACTCACCAGCATCTTCGCCATCGCGTACCGGTTGCGCTCCCCACCGCTCAGCACACCCAGCTTCTTGAACACATCGTCGCCCGAAAACATGAAGCAGCCCAGCAAACTCCGCAGCTCCACCACCGGTACCCGCGTCGCCGCCCCGCTCATGTCGTCCAGCATCTGCGCATTCGGATCCAGCACCTTGTACTGGTCCTGCGCGAAGTAGTCGACCAGCGCGTTGTGCCCCAGCTTGATCTCGCCCTCCGTCGGCGCCTCGAGCGCGCTCAGCATCCGGATCAGCGTCGACTTGCCCGCCCCGTTCGCCCCCACCAGCGCAATCCGATCCCCGCGCTCGATCGAAAAACTCACGTCGTCGAGCACCACCTTCTGCCCGCCATCCTTGCTCGGGTAGATCTTCGTCAGGTGTTTCACCTCGATCACCGTGCGCCCACTCGCCGGCGGCTGCGGAATCGTAAAGTGAATCGTCGCCTCCTCCTCCGGTATCTCGATCCGCTCAATCTTCTCCAGCTCCTTAATCCGGCTCTGCACCTGCTTCGCCTTGGTCGCCTGCGCGCGAAAGCGATTGATAAACGCCTCCAGATCCTCAATCCGGTCCTTCTGGTTCTTGTACGCGTTCAGCAGCTGCGTCCGTCGCTCGTCCTTCTGCTTCACATACTTCTCATACCCACCCACATAAAAGTGCGCCCGCTTGTTCCACAGCTCCACAATCTTGCCCACCGTCACATCGAGAAAATAACGATCGTGCGAGATCAGCACAAACGCCCGCTCATACGACTTCAAATATTCTTCCAGCCAGTTGCGCGTCTCCAGGTCCAGGTGGTTCGTCGGCTCATCCAGCAGCAGCAGGCTCGGCTTCTCGAGCAGCAGCTTCGCCAACGCGATCCGCATCTGCCAGCCGCCCGAAAACTCCTCCGTCCGCCGATCCCAGTCCTCCTTCGGAAATCCCAGCCCGCCCAGCACCGTCCCCACCTGGTAGTCCAGCGTGTAGATATCGTGCGTCTGCATCAGGTCCATCACCTCGTTGAACCGCTCCGCCGCCGCCTCGTACGCCGCGCTGCCCGGCGCATGCACGCTCAACCGCTCGCTCAGCTCCTCCGACTCCCCTTCGAGCCCGCGCACCGCGTCAAACACGCTCAAGCACTCCTCAAACACCGTCTTACCGCGCAGCAGCAGCCCGTCCTGCGGCAGATACCCGATCGTCATGCCCTTCTGCTTCGACATCGTCCCGTAGTCCAGCGACTCCATCCCTGCCAGCACCTTCAGCAGCGTCGATTTGCCCGTCCCATTCCCACCCACCAGCCCCGATCGCTCACCCGGCGTAATCAGCCAGTTTACGTCCTCATACAGCAGCTTCATCCCGAAGCGCTTGCCTGCACCTGAAAGTTGCAACATGCTCCTATCTTCTCACTCTGGGCAAGCAAACTCCCCGCTCACCCGTGTCGCTGCCTGGCGACGGTGAAGGCCGTTTTCCTTCAGAGAAAAGGTCACGGGCCGGCGCGGCCTCCTATACTCCTTCCGGAGAAATGCTAAGGTCAAAGGCACAGAGATCCGTCGCCTTGGCAGAGCAACTCCACCTTTCCCCTATCGACCCAGCGGCCTCCTCCCAGCAAGGGACACCGTACTGTGGCACACCGGAGCCACCCCTCCCCGCGAAGACCGCCGCCGACGCGATCCGTCCGCCGCTCGGCGGCTTCGCCCCGGTCTGGCTGCAGCGCCTATCCCTCTTCGTGCTTGTCCTCTTCTGCGTCTACCTCGGCGTCCTTGTCACTGTGCTGCCCTGGTGGACGCGCATCTGGGATCACAACGCGTTCATCCTTGCCCGGCCGGAGCTGACCCGCATCCTCCACAGCGGCGCCGTGCGCGGCATGATCTCCGGCCTCGGCCTGCTCGACATCTGGATCGGCCTCTCCGAGGCCATCCACTACCGCGACTTCCGCCCTTAAATTCAGCAATCGATTCAGCAATCCCTGCTCCAGGGTTCGCAGGTGTTGCTCGACAAAGGTCGCCACGTCATCCCAGTACGCAGCGTGGTCTCCTTTGTACAGCCGCGCCCATGGCTCGCGCCCCGTCCTGCCACCGTCGATCAGCAGCTCACGCATGGCGATCGCCCTTTCACGCATCAGCACATACCCCTCCCCCAGCGCTCGAATCCGCCGAGCGATCCGCTGCGCGTCTCCCGTCAACTCGATCGGAGCAAAGGCAATGGCAGCATAGGCGAGGTCCCACAGGCGGGAACCCGGTCCCGCGCCATCCCAATCGAGAAACACCCATCGCTCAGCGCTACGAACGAAGTTCCATGGCGCCAGGTCGTTGTGGCAGATGATCTCTTCGCGGTCGGGCGTCATCGCCCTCTCCCAACGCGTGCTTGGCGGCGCCGCATAGGTCGCGGAGCAATCGTGAAACTCGCGGATCAGCTTGCCGATCCTCCGCAGATCCGGGAGCCCAAAGGGCAGCTCGCCCGCGCCGACGTGTCCGGGAATAAACTCCAGCACCTGCCTGCCCTGCTCATCGAACCCAAGGTGCCGCGGACTGCCGGAGAACCCGGCATCCTGCAGGAAACGCAGAAAAGCAGTCACACCGGCGGTTGCAATCGTCGCAGGCTTACGCACCGTCGTCCCGATCCGGACCACACTCACCGTGACATTGCCGCCGGTCAGAATATGTTCGGTCTCACCCACGCGCCCATCCCGCCGTATTCCGATCAAGGCCTCGACACCGGTCGTCTCGTTGCCGGCTATCCACGCGCGGTTCCGTGCCGTCACATGTGTATGATGCCGCTGGTCTCGCGTTCCCTGCTCGCCCTCGTCCTGCTTCCTGTTCCCGCCATAGGCGCACAGTCCACTGCGGGCGAGACGGTCAGCGTCCCGCTCGCCGACGGCGATAGCGCCACCGTCACCGGCACGCTCGCCGTTCGGCACCGCGGCGCTCGGCAGTTCCTCGTGATCGAGTCCCCCACGCCCTATCGCCTCGTCCATGATCACCAGGCCGGCGCCCAGGCCGGCAAGGTCGTCCGCGACATCCCCATCCACCTTAGCGGCCAGAACGCGGCGCTCACCGCCTTCTCCGGCAGAACCCTCACCGCCACCGGCCACCTGCGCTTCGAGCCCGCGTCGACCAGCTGGAACGGGGCCCTGCTCGACAGCAAAATCGTCATCCTTCCCGGCGGCAAGGAGCTCCGCGCCAAACATTAGAGCAAACCTGAGCTCTCCACACCCGCCGGTCACCGTACTGTCGTACCCTCCCGTGACACATATTTCCTGCTCCGGACCAAGCCTCCGCATCACAATGAACTGAGCTCCATGCCGACCGACCACGTCATCGCCGCCGCCGCGCCTTCCCATCCCGCGTCACGGGAGCCGGCCACTCCTGCCGGCGCCGAGCCGCCACCGCCCCTCCCGCAAGCGCCCCTCGCCTTTGAGGACCAGGTCTTCCTCGACTCGACAGAGGGCCGGCCCCTGCGCATCCTCGCCGAATACGCCGAGCCCATGGCGCGCTTTCGCGAGCAGCGCATCGAGGACACCGTCGTCTTCTTCGGCTCTGCCCGCTTCCACTCGCTCGAGCAGACGCGCGCCGAGCTCCAGCGACTCGAAGAGCTTCTCCCGCGGACCTCCGCCGACTGCGACGTCAACCCCGATACAAGCGATGAGCCCCTGCGCCTCGCCCGCGTTGCCGTCGAGATGGCCCGCTTCTACGAGGACGCCCGCACCCTCGCTCGCCGCCATGCCGCCTGGGCCCGCACTCTGCCCGGCCCGCGCCACCGCTTTGTCGTCACCTCCGGCGGCGGCCCCGGCATTATGGAGGCCGCCAATCGCGGCGCGTGGGAGGCCGGCGCGCGCACCATCGGCCTCAACATCACCCTGCCCTTCGAGCAGCGGCCAAATCGCTGGATCACGCCCGAGCTCAACTTCAACTTCCATTACTTCTTCATGCGTAAGTTCTGGTTCGCCTCGCTCGCCAAGGCGCTCGTCATCTTCCCCGGCGGCTTCGGCACCCTCGACGAGGCCTTCGAACTGCTCACCCTCGCCCAAACCGGCAAGCTCCAGAAGAAACTCACCATCCTGCTCTACGGCCGCGAATACTGGCAACGCGTGCTCAACCTCGAAGCCATGGCGGAGTACGGCGCGATCTCCGTCCGCGACCTCAGCCTCTTCCACCTCGCCGACACCCCGGACGAGGCCTTCGCTCTGCTCCAGGCAGGCCTGCTCCCACAGTGCAACATCCCGCCCGACGCCACCCACCCTGCCTCGCTGCACCCCGTCCCCGCTCCCTCCGCCCAACAGATCCTCGGCCCCGACATCGCCCGCTCCGCTAGGTAGTTGGCGTGGCGCACTGCCATTTCCCACGCACACCCACTCCAACGTGGGTCGTTCTGCGGAGGCCACCCATCGCAAAAAAAGGGGACGGCAGCCTCGCCGTCCCCTCCTGTGCTGCATGACATATCGTCGATCTACAGCGTACCCTTGGTTCCTGTCGTTCCAGTCGTTCCGACCGATGTCTTGGTGTTGTCATCGATCTCCAGCTCTTCGCGACGGACCTGCTCGTCGAAGCTCTGCGTGTTGGTGATCTCGCGTTTGCCGAGCCGAACCTCTTCGCGAACAAACGCCTGCTTGTCCACGCTGGCCACCTCTTCGCTGAGCGGAATTCGGATCTCCTGGGTGTTGAAGGCCGTTCCATCCGTGACCATCTCGCCCGATCCCTGCACCCGCTCGATCACCAGCTCCTCGCGCGTCACTGGAACCTCGATCGTCTGCATGTCGGTAAAGACCTCCTTGCGCACACGAACCTCACCGCGATCGATGCGATCCTTGTGCACCCGCAGAACCTCGCCATACAGCTTGATGTTCTGCGCGCCCGTATTGGCTGTGTTCGTGGTCGCCGGCGCCGCATAGCTCTGTGACGTGTCCGCGCCAAGATCCGCGCCGTTGCGCTCCAGGATTGCCTCTGCCTCGGTTGCCCGATTGCCGGCGGTCACTGTCACCACCGCGCCCTGCGCGCCACTGCCGAGACGTCCGCCAAAGTAGCTCGCCCGCTCCGTCGGAACCGACAGCCCGGAAAGCGAACCATGGATGTCATCGGCGTGGTAGCCCGGCTCGTCCGTGATCTCGCGCGTCGACATCGCATCGCCCTGCGCCTCGCCCGCATAGGGCTCCGCCTCGTTGCCCGTGAAGAAGTCCTTAACCTTTCCCCACATGCTCTCGCCGGTGTGCGTGGCGCTCTTGCCGTAGTCGCTGCTTCCAGCGGACTGCGTCGTTCCCATTCCGGTGCTGGAACCCAGGCCTGTGCTTGAACCCATGCCGCTGCCGGAGCCCATGCCGGAACCCGTGCCCGAGCTCAGAGCCACACCGATCTGGCTCTTGTTGAAGCCGGCCGACATCAACTCATCGATCGCCCGCTCCGCCTTACTCTCCGAATCAAAAAAACCCGCCACTGTTCCCGTCTGCATCTGTGTCTGCGCCATAATTTCTCTCCAGGACCGGGTCGTATCCATGCTGCCGCATGGCAAAACCGTTCGGTGTCGTGCGGTTCGATCTGGCACACCTCGGCGCAGCGGATGCTCACACCAGTGAGGACCGTCTTCGGGCCTGGATGCTCAGATAGGTCAATGTTAGGGCGCAGCCGTCGGATCCATACCTGCAACTCGCCCAGCGTGTCTCACAACAGGACGCCTTCTCGATAGGACGCAAACGCGCGTGTCGACCTATGTTTACTTTCTACTAATATTGATGCCACGCAAAACTTTTCAAAACTACCCGGGCCGGCGCATCGCACAGGCAGCAAACGAGATCATCCCGGCCTGCCCAAGCCCTAGAGCCGCTTTCTCAGTGGGTCGCCGCAACCGCCACTGAGCCATCGTTCGCCGCCGCCGTCTCCGTCGTCACGGTGTCCAGCTTGCCCGGTGTGGTCGCGTCGAAGCTGTACATCGTCAGGTCCGGCGCCCCCCCGAAGCACACCGCGAACAGATATTTGCTGGTGCTATCCACCGCCATCGACTGCACCAGCGTGCCGCTCACGTACGGTGCGCTCGCCAGCGCCGTCAACGCGCCGGTTGTCCCGATCGAAAATCCCGAGATCGTCCCCGCCCCCCGGTTCGCCGCGTACAGATAGCTCCCCGTCGGGTCGATCTGCAGCGCATAGGGCGTGGCCCCCGTGGCAAACGGCGACCCCGCGATCCCCGTCAGCCCGCCCGAGCTCCCGATGGTGTACGCCATCACCCCGTTCACCGTTCCGCTGCGCGCCACATACAGCACCGTGCTCGCGGCATTCACTTCCACCGCGTTGTCGCTCACCGTGGTCGCCCCGGTCGCCAGACTCTGGGTCTGCGGCGCCACCACCCCTGTGGCCGTTGTAAACGTAAACACCACGTCGCCCGCCGCGCCCAGCGCCGCAAACACATACGCTCCGTTCGGCGCGAACCGCACCGCCTTCGGCGTCACCGTCCCGTTCGTCACCGCATAGGCGTACTGCCCTGCCAGCGACAGCCCGCCCGTCGAGCTGTCGATCTGGAACACATCCAGCGTCTGCGGGGTAAGCGCGTCCAGACCCACCACCCACTGGCCGTCCGGCGACACGTCCATCGCCAGCACGGTCGAAGGCGTCACCGCGCCCACCGACGATAACGCACCCCCCGTGCCGATCGCGTACGCATAGATCGCCGTCGGCCCCGCGATCCACAGATACGTGTTCGCCACCGAGACCACCGCCGCGATCGGCGAAAACCCCAGCGGCCCCGGCAGCCCCGACACCGCCGTCAGCGTCCCCGTCCCAATCTCATACCCCGAGACCGTCGACGCCGTCGCATTCGCCACATACACCACATTGTTGCCGGTCACCGTCCCCGTCCCCGAGCTGCCCGGCTTCACAAAAAACCCCCTGCAGCCGCTCAGGGCAAGCAGACCCCCGATCGCCAGCACACGCAACGCCGTCATCCCCGCCACGCCCCACCCCGTCACACCCTTGCCGCGATCGCCCTCGCCCACCATCGTTCCCTCGCTCTGTCCCTGCCTGCCACTTCGACGCCCCCCGGCCCTAAAACGTCCCGTCCGCGACACCAAACTGGGCCCTCGTACACTCTATCCATGCCCCGCACCCGCACGCCGCGCCTGCCGCGCTTCACCCGATCCGCCCCGCTCGATCCGCGCGCCTGGCTCCGCGGCCTCCCCAAAGCCGAGCTCCATCTTCACCTCGAAGGCTCCATCACGCCCGCCACCCTGATCCAGCTCTCCCACCGCAACGACCCCACCCCGCTCACCCCCCAGGCCGCGCAAGAAGTCTACCGCTACACCGACTTCCCCTCCTTCCTGATGTCCTTCAAGGCCGTCACCGAGCGCCTCCACTCCCCCGCCGACTACGAGCTCATCACCTACAACATGCTCCGCGATCTCGCCCCCCAGGGCGTTCGCCATGCCGAGGTCTACATCTCCTTTGGCATCCTCTACCGTTTCGCCCGCCTTTCGGTAGACGAGGTCTTCGCCGCCATCGAGCGCGGCCGCACGCGCGCCGAGGCCGCCTTCGGCATCTCCCTCCTCTGGCTCATCGACGCCGTCCGTCACTTCGGTGTCGACGAAGCCGCCCGCGTCTTCGAGAAGGCCGCTGACCTCCACCGCACCCACCCCTCCGTCGTTGGCATCGGCATCGGCGGCGACGAACTCCGTGGCCCCGCCGAAGACTTCCGCGAGCTCTACGCCGCCGCGCGGCAGCGCGGCCTCCATCTCACCGCCCACGCCGGCGAAAACACCGGCCCCCAATCCATCTGGTCCGCCCTCAACATCGGCGCCGAGCGCATCGGCCACGCACTTTCCGCCCAGCTCGACCCCGAGCTCGTCGACCTCCTCGCCGAGCGACAGATCCCCCTCGAACTCAACGTGACCTCGAACCTCCGCACCGGCTGCTGCGCCTCGATCGACACCCACCCCGTCCACTTCTACCTCGACCGCGGCCTCTTCATCACCCTCAACTCCGACGACCCACCCTTCTTCGGCAGCACCCTGCTCGAGGAATACGAGTTAATCCATCGCCACTTCGAGCTTCCCTTCGACCACATGCGCGAACTCGCCGCCAACTCCATCGAGGCCTCCTTCCTCCCCCCCGCGCGCAAGCTCGCCCTCCTCGCCGAAATCGAGCAGTACCCCTGAGTCCACGAGCGCATTCAAACACCTCCCTTCCGCTATGCTGACCAGCAAGGTCCCGTGAAGTTTTGGATGGCACACTCGACAGATATCCCTGTGCGCGAACAGATCGCCACACAGATTCTGCTTGCGATCTCCAGCGGCGAGCTTGCACCCGGAATGCGGCTGCCAAGCACGCGGGAAATGGCCCGGCGGTTCCGCGTCCATGCAAATACCGTAAGTGCCGCGTATCGCCAGCTCGAGCAGCAAGGGCGTCTACAGTCCCGGCGAGGCAGCGGCGTCTACGTCCGCGAGGTGCAACCGTCTGCGGAATCGGCGGCAGATCAACTGCTCGCCTCCTTTTTGCATGAGGTACGTCAGCTCGGAGTCTCCGCGAACGATATCGGAAAACGACTTCAGGAATGGCTCGCCGTGGAACCTCCCGATCATTTCTTGATGGTCGAAACGGATGCGGAGCTGCGGGAAATCCTGATGGAGGAGCTACGGGAGGTCCTCACACTTCCGGTGCGCGGAATCGCCGTCGCCGATCTCGCGGCGAAGACTTCGGTCCAGGCCGCCGTCCTGGTACTTCCAAGCAACGCAGCCGCCGCCCGTACAGTGCTGGGACAAGGGCGCGAGATCATCGTTCTCCAGGTCACATCCGTACCGCACCAGCTCTTGCCGTGGCTCCCCCTGCCCTCGGGCATCCTGGTAGGCCTCTGTTCGTGCTCAATAAAGTTCCTGAAGATGACATGTGCCGTGCTGATCGGCGCGGGGCTGGATCCGATGGCCTTGGTCACACGGCACGCGCGGGGCAAAGAATGGGAGCGAGGTCTCGAAGAAGTGGCGGCCGTTGTCTGTGACGTCGTCGTCGCAACACGGCTGCCGCCAGGACTCAGGGTGATCCCAATCCGAATTCTCGCCCGAGCGTCCCTCGCCGAGCTGCTCGCGTTAGACCTTCGCCCGCGGACACGCCCGGACCGCCCCCTTTCCTACGGCCCGGTGTAGATCAATCTACGATGCACATGCGGTCGGCCAGGAAAGCGATCGTGATGGCCAAGAACGGTGGATACTCCAATCACCCCCCTAAGGAAGCACAGACCAGATCATGCGAGCGTTCGTGTTCGCGCAAAAAGCAGCCCCCAGAAACTTGTCGTCGGTTGCGCTCCAGAACTGCAATTGTGTCGCCTGGTTGAAGCTGTTCAACCCGCTGCCAAAAGACGTTCGGCGCCACGCCGGGCGGAACAGCAGGTACGGTCTGAGCCGAGACAGGTACAAGAGCGAGAAATACGAAGAGAACAGCTGTGTCATAGCGCACGATCAAACCTCCAGCGACGTTGCTGAAAGACTATGAACCGGACCGATTAGGCACTGCGGCCTTGGGACACTTACTCAAGTGTCCCAACTACACCACGCAAATAGATTGACAGCTTAGGTGCAAGACTCACCGGTGAACCCAAGCGGCCACGCGTCACCGCCGATACTGCTCGTCCGGCACCTTTTCCATCCACTCCACGGCCTTGCCCTCCAGCCGCTCTTGCACCGCGACGTGCGTCATCGCCGTCGTCGGTGTCGCCCCCGTGCCAGTGCCTTTCTCCTTGCGTCCACCCCCTTTATCGGTGATAGTGGCACCTCAGCTCAATCGAACGGAGAGCGACACACATGCAAACGGTCGGGCACGTCCAAAGCCTGTGGCGGTACCCGGTCAAAAGCATGCGCGGCGAGCAGTTGCCGCGCGTCTTCGCCGGCTTCCCCGGCATCTACGGCGACCGCATGTACGCCTTCCATGACGATGGCGCGCCCGCCGGATTCCCCTTCCTCACCGCGCGCGAACAAGGGGCCATGCTGCTCTTCCGCGCCTCCTTTCGCGACCCGCGGCGCTCCAAAAGCCCGGAAAACCTCGCGGCCGCCGAGGCCATGAGCTTCGACCTGAGCTCCGTCTGGGCCGACCCGCGCGAGCTCATGGTCGACGTCGAGACCAGCGACGGCGCCCGCTTCGCCATCGACGATCCCGCCCTCCTGGAGCGGCTCGGCGATGGGCTCGGCGAGCGCCACCGCCTGCGCTTGCTGCGGTCGCAACGCGCGCTGGTCGACTGCCGGCCCGTGTCGATCTTTGCCCAACAAACCGCCCAACGCCTCGGCCAGGATCTGGGCGAACCCGTCGACCAGCGCCGCTTCCGCGCCAACATCTACCTCGACCTCGACGAAAGCCTCGACCCCGACGGAAGCGCCTCAGGATTCGCCGAAGACACCTTCGTCGGCCGACGCCTGCGCCTCGGCGAACGGGTGGAGGTCGCCGTGCTCGAACGCGATGCACGCTGCAAGATGATCACCCTCGACCCCGACACCGCCGAGCCCAACCCCGAGCTCATGAAGCAGGTTGCGCGAGCCCACCAGGGAAAGGCAGGCGTCTATGCCGCGGTGCTGGTCGAAGGAACCATCGCGGACGGCGACCCCGTGCACCTGCTCGACTGACCTCGTCAACGGCCTAGCGACCGCGCCCAAGCGCAAAGTCCGCCCGGCACCCTCGATCCACCCATATCCCGCGCCGGTCATAGCCCCACGTCTGCCCCTGCACACACGGCGACCCACTTCGCTGGTTGACCATCTGCACCCCGCGGCTGGTGTCCGCATCGCAACGAACTCTGCTGTTGTTGTTCGACGAGCACGTCACGGTCTGCCTTCCGCCGCCACCGCCGGGTCCGTTCCAGTTGCCGCCGCCACCGTTCCCCGGCCCCTGTCCATACCCCGGAGAGCCGCCGCCACGCCCGCCCAGCGCAAACTCCGCCCGGCATCCCCGGTCCACCCACACCCCGCGCCGGTCATACCCCCACGTCTGCCCTTGCACACACGGTGACCCGCTTCGCTGCTTCTGCAGCTGCACCCCGCGGCTCGTGTCCACCGCGCAGTAGTGGCGCTTGCCGTCATCGGAGGCGCAGGTCACGCCCCGTCGGCTCTGGTCCGTTATGCCGCTCTGCCCCCAGCTCTTCGCCGACGTCATCACCAGCCCCGCCAGCAACATCCCACACAGCAACAAAGTCTGTCGCATCGTCTCTCCCTCGCACATGGTCGTCCCGTCGAACGGGCCCATACTACCAATCGCCTCGCATCGTTACCTGAAAATCGCACACCCGACCGCCAACTCCGCTTCCCGCAGCCCGCGCAGGGCAGGACCCCCGGCGCGCCTCGCCACCAACCGGCCCAGAAACCTCAACGCCGACAAAGTCCCTTCGGCGTCCAGTCCTCTGCCATCGTCATCCACGGTCTGTCCGTCCGGTGGAGCACCAGCACGATCGATCGCCGCGTCTCCCGCCCGGAGGTCGTCAAGCTCATCGGCTCGCCCTCCGGCACGGTCACATCCACACCCTTGCGCCCCACCTGCTTGCCCGCGGGCGTCTCCACGCACGACTCCCCCGCCTCCGTGTAGAAGGCCTCCACCCCGGGATGGCGATGCGTCCTCGTCACCACGCCCGGCGGCAGAATCGCCTCCATGAACTGCGCCGTGTAGGCCTGCCCCGGAACGACCGGCAAGGGCCCGATCTGCGTTACCCGCTCCCCGCCTACTGCGCGCTCGTCCTTGCGCCCAATGCGGAACACCCAAAATCGCCCAAGCGCGGCCACTGCAACGCCGTTCGCTCCCGCCGCGCCCTCGGCGGCAGCCTGCGTCGGAAACGCGTCCAGCGACCAAAAGATCGGCGCCCCCGGCAGCTGGCCAAGACTCCGCGTCTGCACAATCCAGCAGCCCGCCTCCCCCGTCCGTTCACTGAGCGGCTTGCAGCCGGCAAAGGGCATCGGCGACATCTGCGCCCGGCCCGCGCGCACCACCGCACACTGAAGAGAAAGCAGAAGACCAAGGGCAAACAGCCCTCGCCGCCCTTGTGTTCGTATAGAAAAACCGGGGGCCCGTGCGTCCATGGTTGCCTCCCAAAAGCCGTCCCGAGCACTCTAACATCTGCCCCGCCAACTCCCCGACCGGCCAGGGTGTACAGTCCCTCCCATGAGCCAGGACGCCGCGCCCAAACTCCTCCCAGTCACCTGCTGCATCGTCGGCGGCGGCCCCGCCGGCATCATGCTCTCTCTTCTGCTCGCCCGCGCCGGCGTCAACGTCGCCGTCTGCGAAAAGCATCCCGACTTCAACCGTGACTTCCGCGGCGACACCGTCCACCCCGCCACCCTTCAGATCATGCATGAGCTCGGCCTCCTCCCCGGCCTCCTCGCCCTGCCGCACCAGGACATCCGCCACGTCGGCGCCGTCATGGGCGGCACCTCCTACGAGATTGCCGACTTCACCCACCTCCCCGTCGCCGCCCCCCAGATCGCCCTCCTGCCGCAGTGGGACCTGCTCAACTTCCTTGCCGCCGAAGTTCGCCACCACCCCGACGCCCGCGTCCTCATGCAGCACAGGGTGACCCGCCTCCTCTCAGAAGACGGGGTCATCACCGGCGCCCATGCCGAGACCCCCGACGGCCCCATCGATCTCCACGCCGCCCTCACCGTCGCCTGCGACGGCCGCCACTCCACCGCCACCGAAGCCGCCCTGCTCGAATACATCGAGACCGGCGTCCCCATCGACGTCCTCTGGTTCCGCCTCTCCCGCCGCTCCGCCGATCCCGAAGAAGGCCTCGGCTTCCTCAACTTCGGCCGCATGGTGATCCTCATCAACCGCGGCGACTACTTCCAGTGCGGCTACATCATCCGCAAAGGCGCCTTTGACCGCGACATCGTTCCCGCCGGCCTCCCCCGCTTCCGCCGCGACCTCGCCGAGCTCGTCCCTTTTCTCGCCGAACCCGACGCCGCCGGCCACAGCCGCCTCGCCGAGATCACCGGCTTCGACCAGCTCAAGCTCCTCACCTTTCAGGTCAACCGCCTCCGCCGCTGGCACCGCCCCGGCCTCCTTGTCATCGGCGACGCCGCCCACGCCATGTTGCCCGTCGGCGGCATCGGCATCAACCTCGCCATCCAGGACGCCGTCGCCGCCGCCAACCTGCTCACCGCCCCCCTCCTCGCCGCCCAGGCCGGCACCGTTGCCACACAGCCCACCGCCCTTGCCACCCAGCCCACCGCCCTTGCCACCGGTCCCCTCGCCACCCCTCCCGGCGCCCTTGCCACCGCCGCCCTTGCCGCCGGCCCCCTTGCCACCCAGCCCAGCGCACCTCCCACGCAAGCCCTCCTCCGCGCCACGGCCCGTGCCGGCTCAGTCCCCCATCGCACCTCGGCCCATGCCGGCTCAGTCGCAAATCGCGCCTCGGCCATCGCGCGTGCCGCGGCAAAGGTACAGCGCCGTCGCGAACTCCCCACCCGCCTCACCCAGCTCCTCCAGATCCTCGCCCACCACTTCCTGAACCGCTTCCTCGGCCGCCCCGGCCGCCTTCGGGCCCCGCTCCTCATCCGCCTGCTCAACCGCTTCCCCCTGCTTCGCCGCATCCCCGGCCGCCTCATCGGCATGGGCCTCCTGCCCGAGCACCCCCGCCTGCCCACAAGCACCTGGCGATCCGAGCCCAGACTTGCCCCCGCCCTCACCCAACCCAGCCGAAGGCGGGTGCCCCATTCATGACAGCACCATCGTCATGAGTGGGCCATCGACCGAAAGGTCGATCCCCATCCCTATCTAACCTGAACCCAGCAGACACCCCAGCCACCTCCCGCAACCCAGCCAAGCCGGGTGCCCCATTCATGACAGCACCATCGTCATGAATGGGCCATCGACCGAAAGGTCGATCCCATCCCTACCTAACCCTGAACCCACCCCCCCACCCCAGCGACCTCCCGCAACCCAGCCAAAGCCGGGTGCCCCATTCATGACAGCCCCATCGTCATGAGTGGGCCATCGACCGAAAGGTCGATCCCATCCCTACCTAACCCTGAACCCAGCGAGCACCCAGCAACTCCCGGAACCCAGCCAAAGCCGGGTGCCCCATTCATGACAGCACCACCGTCATGAGTGGGCCATCGACCGAAAGGTCGACCCCCGTCCCTATCTACCCACACCCCAGCGACCTCCCGCAGCCCGCCCCGTCTAACGCTCTGGCGCCTCCAGCCGGTACACTCCCAACACACGCGCCGCCCCCATCCCCGTCGCGCCCAAAGGTCCTTCTCCGCATGAAGCTTCGCTGCCGTCCGGCCCTTGTTCTGCTCGCTGCCACCCTTCCCGCTCTCGCCGCCGCCCCCAAACCCAGCCCCACCAAGCCCGACACCGTCCTGCTCGACACCATGCAGGCCGAGCTCAACCGCGCCATGCACGAGCTCGGCACCACCGCCCAACCCGCCGCGCCCGCCAAACCCGCCGCCGCCCAGCCGCCCGCCGCCCAGCCGCAAGACCTCGCCGCCAACCCCCTCGGCGATGCCATCGCCTCCCTCCCCCCCACCTCCCCCAAGCCCTACTTCCTCTCCTTCGCCGTCGCCGACGTCGACCAGTTCTCCCTCTCCGCCGCCTTCGGCGCCCTCACCGGCCGGCACACCGGCCATATTCGCAACGCCGACGTCGAGGTCCGCCTCGGCTCCCCCGCCGAAGACAACACCCACGGCGACCACCGCAACTCTGCCATCTCGTCGGTCCCCATGCCGCTCGCGGACGACCGCCCCGCCCTCGCCCGCTCCCTCTGGTTCGCCACCAACCGCGGCTACGCCCGCGCCCTCGACGCCTGGCTCAAGGTCCAGACCGAGCAGCAGGTCCGCGCCAAGGAAGAAGACACCTCCGCCGACTTCTCCGTGCAAAAGCCCGAGATCGCCACCCTGCCACCCAGCCCCCCGCTCGACGCCCCGCCCGCCGTCCAGGCCGCCTGGGCCGCCCGCCTCCGCGAGATCTCCGCCCTCTTCAAGCAGTTCCCCGACGTCTTCTTCAACAACGTCGCCCTCGAAGCCTCGACCGAAACCGACTACTTCGTCTCCTCCGAAGGCTCGCGCATCTCCACCCCGTCCCACGTCGCGCGCCTCGTCGTCGTCGCCCGCACCCGCGCCGCCGACGGCATGGACCTCTTCCGCGTCGAGACCTTCGAGTCCGACACCCTCGCCCACCTCCCCGACCAGGCCACCCTCCTCGCCAAGTCCCGCGCCATGGCCGAAAACCTCGAGGCCCTCCGCGCCGCCCCGGTCACCGAGCCCTTCAACGGCCCCGCCATCCTCTCCGGCCGCGCCTCCGCCGTCTTCTTTCACGAGGTCCTCGGCCACCGCCTCGAAGGCCAGCGCCAGCGTGGCGACGAGGAAGGCCAGACCTTTACCAAGCTCCTCGGCAAGCCCATCCTCCCCACCTTCCTCTCCGTCGCCGACGACCCCACCCTCACCAACTTCGAGGGCCACCCCCTCTCCGGCCACTACGCCTTCGACGACGAGGGCCAGCCCGCCCACCGCGTCGATCTCATCAAGGACGGCGTCCTCGAAACCTTCCTCATGTCCCGCGAACCCATCGCCGCCTTCGCCAACTCCAACGGCCACGGCCGCGCCGAGTCCGGCCACATGCCCACCGGCCGCCAGGGCAACCTCATCGTCACCTCCTCCAAGCAGGTCTCCGATAAGCAACTCCGGCAGTTACTCATCGACGAAGCCAAAAAACAGGGCAAGCCCTACGGCCTCTTCTTCGAAGACATCTCCTCCGGCTTCGCCGTCACCAACCGCCGCTCCCCCCAGGCCTTCTCCGTCATGCCCCTCGTCGTCTTCCGCGTCTTCACCGACGGCCGCCCCGACGAGCTCGTCCGCGGCGTCTCCATCGTCGGCACCCCGCAAGCCGCCCTCGGCCGCATCCTCGCCACCGACGATCACCAGGACATCTTCAACGGCATCTGCGGCGCCGAATCCGGACAGATCCCCGTCTCCGCCGTAGCCCCCGCCATGCTCGTCAGCGAGATCGAAACCCAACGCCTAGCCCAAGGCAACTCCCGCCCCCCCATCCTCCCCCCACCCCCAGCGACTACCACCGACACCAAAGCATCCGTAACCACTCCCGTTACATCGGCCGCGGCGTCGCAGAAAGGCGGCCGCTAGATGCTAATTCTCCCACACACCAACCAGTGTCATCTCGACCTCCCAACCACAAACGGTGTCATCTCGATCGAAGCGAAGCGCAGTGGAGAGACCTGCGGTTCCGCTCCTTCCCGCCACGCCAAAGGCGGGTGCCCCATGCATGACAGCTCCACCGTCATGCGTGGGTTCATCGACCGCAGGTCGATCTTCCTCCCCGCCGCCCTTGCCCTAGCCGCCTTATTCGTAACCCCCGCAAGCACATTCGCCGATAACCAAAGCGTCCAGCAAGACCCCACCCTAGCCGCCATGCAAGCCGAACTCACCCGCGAACAAGCCGGCCTCGTCCTCCCCGGCATGCAAAAACCCTACTTCCTCCAGTACCGACTCGACGACGTCTCCACCTACGAGGCCGTCGCCAACTTCGGCGCCCTCACCCGCGAGACCGCCGCCCACCAGCGCATCGTCCGCGTCTCCGTCCGCATCGGCGCCTACCAATCCGATAACTCGTCCGCCCGCGGCGAAGGCGCACTCGCCCTCGCGCCCACCACCGACGACGATGCCGCCGACGCCCAGGCCCTCCGCTACGCCCTATGGCTCGCCACCGACGAGGCCTATAAGGCCGCCCTCCGCGAGCTCTCCGCCAAGCAGGCCGCCCTCAAGCAGTTCCAAACCGAGTCCGCCGTCCCCGACTTCGCCGAAGCGAAGCCCATCGAACACCTCGACCCCCTCGCCGCCCTCACCATCGACCGCGACGCCTGGAAGAAAACCCTCGCCGAAGCCTCCGGCCTCTATCAGTCCCAACCCTTCGCGAATCACGTCCAGTACAGCACCGCGAACCTCCGCGCCTCGGCCATGAACCGCTACCTCGTCAACTCCGAAGGCGCCGCCGTCCGCACCGCCTCCGCGCAGTACGCCGCCTACATCTCCGTCGGCGGCCAGGCCGACGACGGCATGCAGCTCGGCCGCAACAACGGGACGACCGCCACCACCGCCGCCGGCCTCGAGTCCCCCGCCGCCTTTCGCCAGCGCGCCCTCGACGACCTCAACTCCTTCAATCAACTCCGCACCGCCCCCGTCGTCTCCGCTGACGACTTCCACGGCCCCGTCCTCTTCTCCGCCGACGCCGCCACCGACGTCCTCAACCGCCTCTTCGTCCCCAACCTCGAAGCCGATCGCCCCGACCTCGGCACCACCGCCCGCACCCAGGGCGCCTACACCTCGTCGCTCCACGCCCGCGTCCTGCCCGCCATCCTCTCCGTCACCGACAACCCCCTCGAGCGCACCTTCGCCGGCCAGCAGCTCGTCGGCAGCTACACCGTCGACGACGAAGGCGTCCCCGCCACCGCCACCGATGTCGTCGTCGACGGCAAACTCCAAACCTTCCTCATCGGCCGCGAGCCCGTCCGCGACCTCCCCCGCTCCAACGGCCACGGCCGCGCCCCCATCGCCCAGCCGCCCCACTCCCGCGCCGGCGTCCTCACCTTCCAGCCCGTCAGCCCCTTCGTCACCGGCGCCACGCCGCCCGCCAACCCCCACCCGCTCTCCGACACCGACATGCAGGCCCACCTGCTCGCCCTCGCCCGCGAACAAAACCGCGACGTCTACCAGGTCGAAACCATGTCCGGCGAGGCCCCGCGCCTGCTCTTCCTCGTCCACCCCGACGGCTCCCGCACCCTGGTCCGCGGCGCCGTCTTCGACGAGCTCGACACCCGCGCCCTCCGCTCCTCCATCGCCGCCGCCGGCGGCACCCCCTTCGTCAACAACACCCTCGGCCCCATCCCCCAAACCACCATCGCCCCCGCCCTCCTCTTCGACGACATCGGCGTCAAACGCGCCGCCGAAGAACAACAAAAACTCCCCTTCTACCCACCCCCACCCACCACCCCATAACGCACGCCCCTCGCGACACCACACCTTCGCCGGGCAATAAGGTCTTAGAGAACTATGAGCTGATCGATCCGAGAGTGGAGGCGCACTTCCGCAAGGTCGTGTACGCTCGCGTCGCCGCATCCTGGGCGACCACGCCCGAGCGCAGAGGTCTCCTCCTCGCGTTGAACGGCCTGTTCGCGGACAAAGCGCCTTCAATGAAGGTGCTCGAGGTGCGGACGAAGCTTCTCGCAGCGCGCTTCGCTCCTCGCTTCACAAGCAAAGGACGGCAATCATGCCAACGTCACCTGAAATCGCTTCCCCTGAAATGCAGGAAATCGTCATAGTCACGGGTGCGTCCAGCGGCATCGGCGAGGCCATGGCGCGCGAACTGGCCCGGCGGGGATTCCACGTCCTCGCGGGCGTCCGGCGCGATGGAGATGCCGACGCCATTCGGGGGCCGCGCCTCGAGCCGCTCATCCTCGACATCACCAGCCCCGACCACATCCGGGCATTGGCTGCCCGGGTGCACGAGGACCCGCGGGGCCGGGCAGTACGGGCGGTCGTGAACAACGCCGGCATCGGGGTCAACGCACCCGTTGAGGTCTTCGCGATTGACGAGTGGCGGCAGCTGTTCGAGGTCAACTTCTTCGGCCACATCGCCGTTATCCAGGCACTCCTGCCAGCCCTGATCCGCAGCAAGGGTCGCGTGGTCAACATCAGCTCCGTGGGCGGCAAGATCGCAATGGCCACCTATGGTCCTTACGCAGGAACAAAGTTCGCGCTCGAAGCCGTCAGCGATGCCTTGCGCCGAGAGGTCGAGCCGCTTGGAGTCAAGGTCATTGTGGTTGAACCGGGTGCCGTCACGACCGAAATGCTGGGACGGGTCGGTGTCACTGGCGAGCGCATCATCAGCGGAATGACCACGGAGCAGCGTGGTCGCTATGCCACGCTCATGCATGCAGTCATCTCGCAGGCCCAGGCGGCTATCCCCACGGGAGTGTCTGCCGAGCAGGCAGCTCGAGTCATCGCGAACGCGATCACCACCAAGCGGCCTCGTACGCGCTACACCATTGGTCGCGAGGCCGCGCTGCTGCCTCTGCTCGCGATGCTGCCCGACCGGATACTCGACCGCATCTTTGCCGCCGCTCTGCGTCGTCATCTCCCCAAGGAGAGCAGATGACGCTCTTCACCCGTCACGATGCCGGGCCCAGAGATACGGCAACAGACTTTGTAAGTAAGGGGAAGTAAGCCACCAAACAACCGCTTCGGCTAAGCGACGAGAGGCCCGTCTTACCACGCCCCCCGCCGCCAGCCTGAGCTATATCTCGCGCATGACCTTCGGCAAAACTAAAATTTCTTATTTCGCCTGCGCTAACCCTGCAATGACCGCGGCAATCTTATCGAGTATCTGGTTCCAGCCTTCTACTTGCCCACTATTCTTTGCGCTTTCCATGGGTTCATTTCCAATGAAGGTGAGCTTCGTCTGGCCTTTTCCAAAATCCTCAAAAAGAGTCACGTCGTGCGCCTCCTCAATGGCCTCATGTTCTATCCCGTAGTGCGCAGGCTCAACCTTGTTTCCCTCCGCATCGGAAAAGTACATGGAGGAAACGATCTTCTCGTGCAAAACAATCTCGTGGTATTCACCGCCATTCCAGAACTCCTGCCCATCCGGCGATCTCATGCAGCAGAGAAACTTTCCTCCCACGCGAAAATCCATCTTGCAAACAGGCGCGGTAAAACCCTTCGGCCCCCACCACTGCATCACGTAGTGCGGGTCTGTCCACGCCTTCCAAACCAACTCGCGTGGGGCATCGAAAATTCGTGTGACAACCATCCGCTCTGTCTCGTTAACCATGTTTATCGTCATCTCTGACCTCACTTTTCTTCATTTGATTTACGACCACATCCAGCTTGTCGAAACTCTCTTCCCAGAATCGGCGATAGCCTATCGCCCAGTCGTTAACTGTCTTAATCGCCTCGGGCCTGAGCGTGCACACACTCTCCCGGCCACGCTTTTTCTTGGTTACAATCCGAGCCCGCACCAGGTAGGCAATATGTTTTGAAATCATCTGCTGCGAGAGTGCAAACGGTTCCGTCAATCCATGCACAGAGGAAGGTCCGTGGGAGAGTCGTTCGATCATCGCCCGCCGGGTTGGATCAGACAAAGCCGCGAATGTTGTACCCAATCTATCCACAACCACATAGTAGTGGTTCGTCAGTCAATGTCAAGTGTGAATGTTGCGATTCCTCCGATCGGTTCCCTGATCTCTGAACCCTCACACCTGCGCTGATTTGTACCTCCCCCATGCGGCCCGATCTACGATCTTCCATTGGCCTCTCCCCCAGAAGAAAGCCCCATGCGCACAGGCGAGATCTACATCAGCCATGTCCAGCGAACCAGCCAACATCCCGCCTCGGCACCAAAGAAGGGTAATTATAGACTTGACGAATCAAGCCAAGTGGCTGATGATTCGCCAAGGTGGCCTACCAGTTCTTTGGGGCGCGCGCTGCCTAAGAGCTCGGTCTTAGGGCACGAGGTTATCGTTTCGGTGAAAGCCTTCTTCGACAGCAGTGGGAAGATCGACGGAAGCAAGTTTTGGGTTCTTGCGGGAGTCGCGGCCTCAGAGAGAGTGTGGGGGGAGTTCGACGTGAGGTGGGATGAGATTCTGAAGGCCCGCACCCCTGTCGCGCCGTACCTACACATGAGAGAGCTGGTGTCTGCCAGCGGAGCGTATACCGAAGAACTTGGTTGGGACGACACCAAGCGACAGAAGTTGCTGAACGACTGTTTCTTATACGCCTACAACCTAGATAAAGAACAGTTTCGTTCTTTCGTCGCAACTTTGGATATGACGTGTCTCCGCGCTTTACGTCTAGGCAAGAGTGCCATGCCGTCTGCCGTCGAGCTGTTGAACTACTATGTTCCATCAAAGGTTTTTGAGTGGTTCTGCGACAACATCAACACTCAAAAACTTCGGGAAGCGTACTTCTATTTCGACCAGGGAGAGCCCTTTCGTGGCCCCTTTGAAAACCTTGTGCGGCGGCGGAAGAAGAGTTCTAGGATTAGCAACGCGTGGCACATGGTGAAAATTGTTGCTCCCCTAGACATGAGGGATGCGCCGCAGCTTCAGCTTGCAGACCTCGTTGCATGGTCACACTACCGTAAACATAGTGCCAGCCCTGCAAGCAAGTGGCATAGCATGAGCGTATTCACTGACGCGGGATTGCCCTCTACTCGTGTCGAACTTGATCGAAACAACCTTCTACTAATTCTGAAGTGGGTTCGCTCAAACCCAAAGTTAGGAGAACTATTCAAATGACGGAACGTGAGACGTTTGACGAAGGCATGGACAAGCTGCTCCGAGCGAATCCAAAGATTGTGAAAGCGGCGATGGAGCAAGAGAAGCAGGAGCGGGAAGCCGAGCGCAAAGCTAAACGCGCTGCGGCTTCCGTCCCCGCTTCTTCCAACCGCGATGCTTAGTTCGCTGTTTCTCCCACCTTGCCGGTGACTTCGGCAAAGGTAAGGCGCTTACCAGCAACCTGCGACATAACGGCAGAGAATCGGTCAGCATCACTCATGTTCTTCCGATTGTTGTAGCGGAAGGTTTGTTCGTCCAAGTAGCGGAACAGGTGGAACGGCTCTAGCTGATGTAGGTTCCGCCGATTCCGCGCTTTAGCAGCGACCAGAAGTTTTCGAGACCATTGGTATGCACCCGACCATTCACATACTCGACAGCATGATCGACAACCTGATGAGCGTAGTCGGCTGCGAGGCCGTCATACGAGAGCAGGAAGTCAGTGTAGAGGGCCCCACCCGCCTCGACATGCTTCCGAATCTCGGCTTGCAGGACGGGCTTGCGGCGGCTGGGAACGATGCTGGTACGAACCTGCCCGCCACGCTCAAGGATGCCCATTACAGCTACCTTGTCTTTGGTACCAGTTCCGGTGATGCGGCGGTTACGGACGCTCACATGCATGTTCCGCGCCTTGCCCCCAATGAAGGTTTCATCGGCCTCGACTTCGCCACCGTTCCCGCCGATTTTGAGCAGCGAACCCGCCTGCATCGCGAGACGAATGCGGTGGAGCATAAACCATGCGGACTTTTGAGTTATGCCGAGGGTGCGGGCCAACTCACAGGAGGAAACCCCATTCTTGCTGTTGGTGATAATCCAGACGGCGGGAAGCCACTTCTCCAGTCCAAGGGGAGAATCCTCGAAGATGGTTCCTACCTTTGCGGTGAACTGGCGCTTGGCGTGAGCACTCTTGCACTGCCACTTATTCTGCTTAGCGAGGAAAGTTACATCGTTCCGCCCACAGGTGGGGCAAACGATTCCATCGGGCCAACGATGCGCAACCATGTACTCGCGGCAATGGTTCGCATCGGCGAAGTGGATGATGGCTTCCTGAAGGGTGCGAGGGCTTTCCATAACCAAAGAATAGAGGTTCTATCTTGATTCGTCAAGTAAATAATTGCCCAAAGAAGCCGCCGGCCAGCGCCTCATCCCGCGAGAGCAGCTACTCTGGAACAACCCCGCGCCTGCTCTTCCTCGTCCCCCCGACGGCGCCCGCACCCTGGTCCGCGGCACCGTCTTCGACGAGCTCGATACCCGCGCCCTACGCTCCTCCCATCGCCGCCGCCGGCGCCCCCTTCGTCAACAACACCTCGGCCCCATCCCCAAACCACCATCACCCCCGCCCTCCTCTTCGACGACATCGGCGTCAAACGCGCCGCCGAAGAACAACAAAAAGTCCCTTCTACGCCTCCCCCACCCACCAAGCCATAACTCACAAATCCGCCTATATCACCGCGCACGCTCCCCAGGGCCAAAGGCCCGACACATCAAAGCCTAGGCCGCAGGCCTAGGTAAGCCACCAAACAACCACAAAGGCCAAAATGCGCCGCAGCCGAATCCACACCAACGCCCGGGTGCGCCATCGGCCGCAAGGCCGATCCCGCCCCAACTGGCCCACTTCCCGGATACCCCATGCAGAATCCACCATTGGCCGCAGCCAGGCCCCCTAGCCGGAAAGCTTGTAGCCATGGACTTGAGGCCAGCTTCCGCGAAGGCGCGTTGATGAGGATTTATCCCCCATCCGCCCGCTTGACCTTCATCTGCAGTGGAAGGTCGATCATCCGAGAATGACCATCAATCCTTCTGTCGCCTCACCCCTCGACCATGTTCGCGCAATCGTTCAATCCCGCTACGGAGCGGCCCGCGATGTACTGGAGTTGGCGAACGAGTATCCCCTTGGACCGCTTGCGTCAAACCAGGTCCGGATCGAAGTTCATGCCGCATCCGTCAATCCCATAGATTGGCAGATGATCGAGGGAAATCGGAGGCTGATCGCTCAGCGGCGGTTTCCTTTCGTTCCTCTGTTTGATATGGCCGGCGTCGTCACCGCGGTCGGCGACAAAGTAACCCGCTTCCACGTCGGAGATGCCGTTCACACCGACAACAAAAACCACGGTGGCGGCGCCGCGACGTTCGTCAACGTGGATGAGAGCCTGGTCAGCCTCAAGCCACCCTCGTTGTCCTTCATCGAGGCAGCGGCTTTGCCGCTTGCGGGACAGACAGCCCTGCTGGCCCTCGATATGGCCGGGGTCGGCCATAGCGATCGCGTGGCCATCGTCGGCGCCTCGGGCGGTGTCGGCAGTCTGGCAGTGCAGATCGCCAAGGCGAAGGAGGCATATGTGGTCGGGGTCTGCAGCCGCCGTAATGCAGATTTCGTTCGTTCGCTCGGAGCCGAAGAAACCATCGATTATCAGACAAACAGTTTAGCCAAAGCTGTGCCGATTCAGTCGCTTGACGCGGTCCTGGATTGCGTAGGCGGACGTGAGCAGTGGATCGCGGCAAAGGCCGTGTTACGCGACGGCGGCCGCTTCGTGACCATCGCACGCGACGAGGACGGCACCATCACGGCCGGTTCGGCGATCCGGATGATCACCGTGATCCTTGCACGGCAGTTTGCGTCACGGCTCGGACGAAGAATCCGCTATCTTACGGTGTTCCTCGACGCCTCTCACCAACTGCTCGACCGCGTCGATGCGCTGGTGGGAGGCGGGAAGCTCCGTGTTCCTGTAGCCGCCGTCTATGATTTCGACCTTGAGGGGGTGGTCGCTGCGCTTGAGGCGAGCAAGGCAGGACGAACCGTGGGCAAGCTGGTCATCAGGGTCAAACCGTGACCGCGCCGGTACCGTCAAGGCAAGCGCGCTGCTCGGCAATCAGTGCCCGCAAGCGGCGCCGCAATACCTTGGCCGCGGCGATACGCGCCTCGGTATCGGCAAGCTTCCGCTCGAGCTCGGGTAGGATCGCGACGGGCGGAATGCCGGTCTCTTGCCGAAACGGGATTGCTGCGGCGATCTCGCGAAGCGAAAACCCCAGCGCCTGCGCCTCTTCGACGAAGCGCAAGGCAGCTACCGTCCCGGGCGGATACTCTCGATAGCCGTTGTCGCGGCGTAACGGCAACGGCAGCAGACCGCGCGCCTCGTAGAAACGAATCTTCGATGGGCGAACGCCACTTCGTTCTGCAACTTCTCCGATCCGCATATCTCGTCCCTGGACCGCAAAGCAACACTGAAGTTTCATCACCTGCAGAGCTGTCATTGTATTCGGTGTGCTCAACCCGCCCCGAGCCAACCCCCGCCACCTCCAGCGACTCTGCTTAACAACCGACCGTGCCCTTCACCGACAACACCGCCCTCCCCTGGGTCTCCGTCATCCCCGGCTCCCCCTACTTCCAAACCGACGACGGCCAACCCTTCCACCCCATCGGCCACAACGACGCCATCTCCTGGGCCGACCTCAACCCGCTCTTCCGCCGCCGCGACCTCCCCGCCGTCTCCGCCTACCTCGCCAACCTCGCCGCCCACGGCGTCACCACCCTCCGCCTCATGCTCGAGTACGCCCAGGTCCGCCACCGCTACCTCGAGTCCAGCCCCGGCGTCTTCAACCCCAACATGGTCCGCCTCTGGGACGACCTCTTCGCCCTCTGCGCCCAGCACGGCCTCCGCATCCTCCTCACCCCCTTCGACACCTTCTGGACCTGGCTCCACTTCCATCACCACCCCTACAACGCCCGCCGCGGCGGTCCGCTCAACCACCCCTCCCGCACCCTGCTCGACCCCGCCACCCGCGTCGCCATCAAGGCCCGCCTCACCTTTGCCGCCGAGCGCTGGGGCGGCTCCGGCGCCCTCTTCGCCTGGGACCTGTGGAACGAGATCCACCCCGCCCAGGCCGAGATGTCCTCCGAGCCCTTCATGGACTTCATCCAGGACCTCTCCGACCACGTCCGCTCCGTCGAGCGCCGCGCCCACGGCCGCGCCCACCCCCAGACCGTCTCCCTCTTCGGCCCCGAACTCAAGTGGCGACCCCACCTCAAGATGGAGCACTCCATCTTCCGCCACCCCGCGCTAGACTTCGCCAACCTCCACATCTACGAGGAAGGCACCATCGACCACCCGCGCAACACCGTCGACGCCGCTATCGGCATGGGTCGCATCGTCCGCCAGTCCCTCGCCGAGATCACCGATACCCGCCCCTTCTTCGACTCCGAACACGGCCCCATCCACACCTTCAAAGACCACAAAAAGACCCTTCCCGCGCCCTTCGACGACGAGCTCTTCCGTCACATGCAGTGGGCCCACCTCGCCTCCGGCGGCGCCGGCGGCGGCATGCGCTGGCCCAACCGCCGCCCACATCGCCTCACCCCCGGCATGCACCTCGCCCAAAAACACCTCGCCGCCTTCCTCCCCCACATCGATTGGCTCCACTTCCCCCGGCAAAACGTCTCCCCCACCCTCACCCTCTCGCCCGCACCCTCACCCACACCCGCACCCACACCCGCACCCGCACCCGCATCCGCATCCGCATCCGCATCCGCATCCGCATCCGCATCCGCATCCGAAGTTTCTGATCCGTCAAATTCTGTGTCATCTCGACCGAAGGCGGAGCAAAGCGCAGCCGTAGTGGAGAGACCTGCGGTTGCCCCCGCCCAATCCCCCATCCCAACCACCAAACTCGCCCGCTTCGCCTGCGCCACCCCAACCCAGGCCCTCGTCTATCTCCTCCGCCGCGACACCCTCCTGCCCACCGGCCAGCTCAATCCCCACGCCACCCCGCTCGCCCTCTCCCTCATCGTCCCCATCCTCACCCCCGGCGCCTACACCCTCCACGCCTGGAACACCCTCACCGGCTCCCTCCTTGCCACCGCCACCCACCACCTCACTCCGGCCAACCCTCACCTCCCCCTCCCACCCCTCACCACCGACCTCGCCCTGGCCATCCAGCGCCTCCCCTAGCCCGCTATTCTCCATCCGAGGGCAGCCTTCATGAACAGACGTAACTTTATCTCCACCACCACCGCCGCCGGACTCACCCTGGGCCTGCCCGCGCAGACCCTGGACCAGGCGCAAACTCCAGCAAAGCAGGCCCCAACCAGCCCCACCGCCCTTCCACCCGACCTCATCGGCCCCCAGGCCACCGCCGCCTACTTCAACGAAGCCCAGCTCCATGCCGCCCTCGGCACGACCGAGCTCCGCAAACCCACCGACGTAGAGATCATCGCCTTCAACTTTCCCTCCTGGCATCCCTCACCCTTCATGGAGGCCCGCTTCGGCAAGGGCTGGACCGAATTCGACCCGCTCCGCAACGCCCGCACCCTGTTTCCCGGCCACACCATGCCCCACTTCCCCCTTTGGGGCTACTACAACGAGGCCGACCCCGTCTGGGCCGCGCGTGAGATCGACCTTGCCGCCAACCACGGCGTCGACGCCTGGATGATCGACTGGTACTGGCATAACGGAACCCAGTTCTACCAGGAGCAGCTCGAGCAGGGCCTCCTCCGCGCCCCCAACCGCGACAAGATCCGCTTCGCCATCATGTGGGCCAACCACGACTGGAAAAACGTCTACCCCGCCCGCTCCCCGGACGACGCCGCACTCCTCATCCCGCAGCTCCACTCCCTCCCCGACTTCGAGGCCGTCGCAACCTACTGCTCCGAGCACTACTTCCACCAGCCCAACTATCTCCGCATCAATGGCGCCCCCGTCTTCGCCATCTTCGACCTCGGCAAGCTTCTCCAGCAGCTCGGCCCCGACAACCTCAAGCGCGCCCTCACCCTCCTCCGCGAGCGCGCCCGCACCCTCGGCACCCCCGAACTCCACCTCCAGATCGTCAGCGGCTACGACCGCCACGCCGCCGAGCTGCGCAACTTCGGCTTCGACTCCGCCACCCAGTACGGCACCTTCGGCTGGACCTATGGCGCCAAGCCACCCGGCTCCCGCATCCCCTACGGCGTCGGCTGCACGGAGGCCATCGCCTCCTGGCAGCGCGCCAACTCCCTCCCTCTTCCCTTCCACCCCTGCGTCCAGGTCGGCTGGGACGACAGCCCCCGCTTTGAAGACTTCGCCAGCATCGCCGTCAACCGCTCACCCGATCAGTTCGAGCGCCTCCTCCGCGCCGCCCGCCACACCGTCGCCGGCAACACCTTCACCCCCAGACTCCTCTACGTCGCCGCCTGGAACGAGTGGACCGAAGACCACGTCCTCCTGCCCGACACCATCTGGGGCTACAGCTATCTCGAGGCCGTCCGCCGCGCCAAAACCACCTGAACCCTCGCTCGATGTATGCGCGCTTTCGTCCCCCAAACTCGGTTCACATCCTGAGCAAAAGCGAAGCTCCCGCACCTTCCACCCTGTCGCGCCCGCTCCATACACTAGGGACAAGTCGCCATGCACCCTGACCTCCACACCCTTCAGCTCGCCAGCATCGTCGCCGTCTTCGCCCTGCTGATCCTTGCCCGCGCCGGAAAGGGGCGCGCCCGCCAGACCCCCGCCGGTCTCGCTTTCCCGCTCAAGCCGCTCGTCATCTTCTCCCGCGCCGTCGCTCTCCCGCTCTACTTCCTGCTCTTCGCCTACCCCCTCTGGATCTCCCGCCAGTCCATCCCCGCCTGGCTCCTTCTTCTGCTCATGGTCGCCACCGTCTTCGGCCTCTATCAGCTCCCCGGCACCATCGTCCTCACCCCCACCGCCGTCACCCAGCGCTTCTGGCTCCGCGCCTCGAAGTCCATCCCCTACGACCAGATCCTCGGCATCGCCGCCGCCCGCACCGGCGCCATCACCCGCATCCTCGGCGCCAACCGCACCGCCATCACCCACACCTTCAACCACAGCGCCTCGGCCGAGTTCCGCACCGAGCTCGCCCGCCTCTCCGGCCGCCCCGTCGCCCCTCCCACGCCCCGCGTTACCACACGCTAGGGCCGACCACGCTCCTCCGCCGAGGCATAGTACCTCCCAATCTCCTCCGCGCTCACCCGCACCGCGGAGCTCCCCGCGATCACACGCGCAATCTCCTCATCGGTTCTTCCCTGCCCGCGCAACGTCTCAATCTCGTCGCTGATCATCCCTACCAGAGCCTCGATCGAAAATCGCTCCTCCCCCATCCCTGCCGTCCTTCGCAGCGCCGCCTGCGCCTTCAGCGCCTCCGCCAGCTCGTACCCTCGCTCGTCCACCATGTCTCCTCCTTCGCTCGCGCGGGAAGTCTACTCCGCTCGGCCGCCCTCCGCTCACCCACAGGCATACTGGTCCCATGGTTCGTCCTTGCTTTCTCGTCATCGACCGTGAGTTCGCCGGCAGCATCTCCACCCGCAAGCTCGTCATCGAAACCGCCAAATTCAACGTCATCACGGCCTACAGCTCCCAGGAAGCTATCGCCACCCTCGAGAAGTTTCCCGCCGTCGATGGCATCGTGCTCGACGCCGGCATGAAAGATATGCCCGCGACGGAGCTCATCCACGCGCTCAAGCAGCTCCAGCCGAAGCTCCCCGTCGTCGTCGTCTGCCGCCCCAGCACGCCCACCTGCGACGTCGGCGACTACCAGCTCGAGAGCTTCGACCCCTCCCGACTCATCCGCCTGCTCAAGCAGCTCTTTCCCGAGCAGGCCGCCGCCGTCGAACGCCGCGAAACCGAGCTCGAACGCAGCTCCGGCCGGCGCGAGTAAGCAACCCCCGCTCCCAGCGCAAAGTCTTTGTTAGCTGCCTCCAGCTTCTAACCTCCTCCAGCTTCTAACCGCCTCCAGCTTCTAACCGCCTCCAGCTTCTAACCGCCTCCAGCTTCTAACTGCCTCCAGCTTCTAACTGCCTCTAGCATCTAACTGCCTCTAGCATCTAACTGCCTCTAACTCCTAACCGCCTCTAGCTTCTAACCGCCTCTAGCTTTTCTGCCTCAGTCCGTCCGCACCAGGTACGGCTGCGCCTCGTCCGGCAGATGAATGCTCCCCATTGCCTCCGCCGCCGCGGCCCGATCGCCCACCATCGGATTCAGTCGTACCCACCATCCCGTCGGCCCCGCAAACGCCAGCACTCGCGCCCGCTTATACCGCGCCTGCAGCTCCATCTGCTCCTGTCGCGCATCCGCCTCGGTCGGAAACGCGCCCACCTGCACGCACCACCGCCCCCCCACCGGCACGCCCACCTTCAAAGCCGGCTCGTTGAACGCCTCCACCCGCACCCGGACCACCCCCGCCCGATATACCCCGATCTCCTTCGCCGCCCGCAGACTCAGGTCGATAATCCGCCCCCGCACAAACGGCCCCCGATCCGTGATCCGCACCACCGCGCTCTCCCCATTCACCAGATTCGTCACTCGCACCACCGTCCCGAGCGCATAGCTCAGGTGCGCCGCCGTCATCGCGTTCTGGTCATACACTGTCCCGTCCGCGCCCTTGCGCCCGGCGTACGGCGGCCCATACCAGCTCGCCAACCCCACCTCCGTCGCAAACGGCGCTCCGCGGATCTCCATCGCTGGCGCGGCGGGAGCCGCCGGCGCCGCCGGCACACCCACCACCCGCCCATCCACATCGTCCCCCGCCGCTCGCCCCCCACGCCCACCCGGCTTCGGCGCGATCGGCGGTGCCGTCGGATACGTACCCGCCGTCTGGCGCGCAGGTTTGTGGTGACATCCCGCCAGCCCCGCGACCGCCGCCACCACGGCCAGCCTGCACCACCACCGACGTCGCCTCACCGCCCGTTGCCCGATCCGCCGACGCCGTCCATCCGGTTCGCCAGCCGGCGCAGCTCGAGGGCCAGCCTCTGCAGCGCGCGCGCCCCGTCCCGCCGCACCTCCGGCACCACCTCATCGTTCAAATAGGCGATCACCCGCCGCACCTCCGCCTCCACCCTCGCCTCCACATCCTCCAGCTGCCGCTCCCACTCACCCTTCCGCTCCTCCATCATCGCGCACACACCTCCTCGCCTATCAAAACACCGGCCCTGCGCACACGACCCGCGCTCGCCATGCTTGCCCTCGAGCCCCGTATCGGTCTGGTAACGCCTCTCCTCCCCCCAAACCACGCCCCCGGTCCTCCAAACCGCGCCACTGGCCCAACCCTTCCGCCGTCGCGCCCCGTCATACCCAGCACACCCCAGACGTACGCGGAACATGCGAGGTTTCTTGTCCATTGCCAGTACACGCCACGCCCTCCACCTCGCCCTCGCCCTCGCCGCCACGCTCGCTCTCCCCGGCCCCGTCCTCCGAGCCCAAACCACCGCCTCACCCGCCGAGCTCGCCCGCCTCACCCTCCCGGACGCCCCCGTCGCAAACCTACCCGTAGCGAACCTCCCCGACACCACCGCCGGCGAAAGCTCCTCCGCCAAACCTCAAACCACACCCCAAACCACACCCCAAACCACGACCGAACCCGACAAGACCGCGCCCATCTCCAATCCCGAGCACCCCCAGCGCCCCGCCCTCCCCTATCGCGCCAACCCCTATGACGACGTCGTCGCCCCCGGCCAGATCGGCCCGCCCCAGACCATCCGCGACAAGCTCCTCGGCAGCGCCCGCAACTCCATCTCGCCATACGCCTTCAGCGGCGAGTTCATCGCGGCCGGCTTCTCACAGCTCTCTAACGGCAGTCCCAACTTCGGCACCAACGCCCCCGCCTTCGGCTCCCGCGTCGGCGCCGCCGTCGCCCGCGGCACCAGCCAGCGCATCTTCTCCCAAGGCGTCCTCGCCTCCGTCCTCCACGAGGACTCGCGCTACTACCAACTCGGCTCCTCCGTCCCCCTCTTCAAGCGCCTTGTCTATGCCGCCACCCGCCCCCTCGTCACCCGCACCGACGCCGGCCGACGCACTCCAAACGCCCCCGTCCTCGGCGGCTATCTCGGCGCCGCCTTCCTTACCCGCACCTACAACCCCGTCCTCAACCAGTCCAACACCGAGGTCCTCAAGATCTACGGCTCCTCGCTCGGCGGCGCCGCCCTCGGCAACGCCGTCTCCGAGTTCCTCCCCGACGTCCTCCAGTTCGTTCACCTCAAAAACGTGATGCATCCTTAAAAGACCAAATCGCACCGGCCGCCGCCACGGATCGCCCACCTCATCCGTCTCTTCCCTGGTATGCCGCCACGCCACCCGGGCCAATCCTCTTTCTCCGCCCCGCCCGCCCACTCCCCCCGGCGCACGCTCGCCTGTCTCGCCGCCCGTCTGCTCACCCGGCTTCCCTCGCGCCTCACCCCCGCCTGCCCCTGCGTGGCCTTCGCCCTCGCCGCCGCTCGCCTCTGCGCCCAGGCCCCCTCTACCCTCCCGACCGACCCCGCCCCCGTCATCGCGCCCGGCCAGCCCGCCATCACCCCCGGCCAACCCCCACCGGCGCCGCCCCCACCGCCCCTCGTCTTCCCCGCCGAGGCCGCCTCCTCCCCATCCCCCGCCGCGCTCCCCGACGCCCCCGGCGAGTCCTCCATCGAGATCGTCGCCGCCGCCCACGATGCCTTCGAGCAGACCGGGGATCTGCCTCGCCCGCGCTTCCGCACCGACCCACCACCCCTTTGGCGACGGGATGCCCACCCCGGCCTCATGCGTCGCATCCAGCTTCGCCGCGCCCGCTATCTCAACCCCTACCAGCGTTTCCTCGACACCCAGGTACGCATCCCCATGTCACCCGCCCACAAGGCCTATATCGCCGCCACCAACGTCATCGACCCCGGCGGCCTGCTCACCCTCACCGGCGGCTCCGCCTACTTCGTCGCCACCACGCCCCAAAGCGCCTATGGCCCCGGTCTCAAAGGCTTCGGCCGCAACGTCGGCTACTCCCTGCTCGGCAACACCACCGGCGAGTTCTTCGGCACCTTTCTCATCCCCACGCTCACGCATCAGGACATCCGCTACTACCGCATGCCCGATGCCACCCTCCGCCGCCGCATCCTCCATGCCGTCTCCCATACCGTCATCACCTCCTCCGACACCGGCGCCCCCATGCCCAACTACGCCACCCTGCTCACCTACCCCATCACCGCCGTCCTCGCCAACCTCTACGTCCCCGGTGTGCGCACCAACGCCCCATCGACAGCAAGCCGCGTCGGTCTCGGCCTCGCCACCGATCCCTCCGGTGCCCTGCTCGACGAGTTCCTCCCCGACATCGGCAAGCGCATCCACATCCGCATCCTGTTCTTTCAACAGATCATCAATCAGGTCAGCGCGCAGCCGCCGCTGTAGTCTTCTTCACAACAGGCCGCGCACCGGGATCTCTGCTCCTCGTGCGGCGCCGTCACTCCACCGGGCCTCAGCACATCCAACGCGTTGAGGGTATTTCGCCCTCAATCAACTGACCGATCTCCTGATCGCCGTGAGGTTCGCCATGAGCAACAACCCTCTCTTCCCCTCGTTGCCGCCCGATCCTGTTCCCGGTCCCGACACCCCCTCGCCCACCCTGCCGCCCACACCCGGTCCCGATACACCGCCCGAGCCCGGCCTTCCGCCGGACCTGCCGCCGTCCTCACCCGGCCTGCCCCTCATGAGCACCGTCCCGCCCCTCATGACCGAAGGCACCGCCTACCCCGCGCCACCGCCCTCCTACGAGGACTCCCCGACCACACCCCCGGCTCGCACCGAAGGTGTGAACATCGCCCACTCCGACACCCCCGAGCCCACCTACCAGCCCACCGGCATCGCCTCCTCCATCCACGCCGAGGCCTCGCACACCGCGCGCGAAGCCTACCCCGAGGCGCCGCACCCCTACGAGCAGCCGACCCCGCCCGCCGACCCCGCCTCCAGCTCCGCCCACACCGCATCGTCCACCGCCGTGCCAACCGCCGCGCCCCCGGCCGCCGTGGACGCCACGCTCGCCTCTCCCGGCCTGCCCGGCACACCGCCGCGCGGCTCCTCAAAGGCCCCCACCGCCCTCGTCACCACCGTCATCCTCGTCGCGCTCGCCCTGGTCCTGGGCGGCGCCTGGTACTTCCTCCACGCCGGCGGTCATGTCATCACCGCCGGCGGTGAGCTCGCCGCCACCGCCGCCGGCCTCCACTACGAGAACGGCCACGAAGGCATCGCCTTTACCGCCCCCGGCACCTGGTCGCGCTTCCCCGCCGCCACCGCTCAGATCATGGTCCGTGGCGAAGGCTGCTCCTTCGGTCTGCTCGAGCAGCGCACCCTGCTCTCCGCCCAGCAGCTCGCCGACGCCGAGGCCAAAGACCTCCATCGTCGACACCCCGAGGCCGCCCCCGTCATCACCCCGCGCTACATCGCCGGCCACGAGGGCCTCGCCTTCACCGGCACCTACACCGACTCCGAAGGTCAGCCCATGACCCAGACCTACATCCTCGTCGACCGCGGCGCCAACCTCCTCACCCTCATCGAAACCGGCACCTCCCCCACCTGCCCCGCCGCCTTCCTGTCCCTCGAAGACAGCCTCCACATCTAGCACCGCCAACGAAAGGCCGGGTGCCCCACCTCCGGGTGCCCCAACCCCGGGGTGCCCCATTCATGACAGCCTCACCGTCATGAGTGGGCAACGTTTGCCCCATCCACCTCCCGCCACCTCCCATTCGCTGCAAAATCTCGCTGTTCCCTTCCAGGTACTTCAACCCGAGCCTCGGTCTCCCTTACACTTTTGTGGCAGCAGGGTAGGCACGTTCCCGGCGCACGATCCCGCATTACGTGGTACACGCAACGGCTCAGCCAACATACAACTCCAACACCGCTGAAACCTTAGCGTACGATCCGGCATCAAGCCCCGATAGCAAACACGATAGCGACCAGACCCGCCCGCCCCACAATCCGCAAGCTCCGAGGAGACACAAACGCACATGGCTAAGCCAGCAAAGCTCGCAGAAAAGGCAATCACCGCCGCCGCCAAGGGCGGTTGGGCCGTCTTCGATCGCCTCAACTCGATCAAGCCCAACGCATCCTTCACCCCCAAGTGGTCCGATAAGCCCCTGCTCAAGAGCTACCAGAAGGAAAAGCCGCCCCTCGGCTGGCCGCGCACCACAGACTCCCTCTGCCCCAAGTGCATTCCCGAGATCCGCCAGCAGATCGTCGACGGCCACCTCCCCCACGAGATCCTGCTCAACGAAAAGGTCGGCGAGATCAAGGCCCAGATCATCGAGCGCGACGGCCAGATCCTCATGGTCAAGGACTGCCCCATCCACGGCCACTTCGAAGACGTCATGTCCATCGACCCGCCCATGATGAAGCACCTCGAAGACGTCTTCCCCGGCCGCGACATCCGCGCCCACAACGACGAAAAGCTCCACAACCACGGAACCTCCACCGTCACCCACGGCCGCGGCTCCGTCCTCACCATCGATCTCACCAATCGCTGCAACATGATGTGCGATCCCTGCTTCATGGACGCCAACCAGGTCGGCTTCGTCCACGAACTCACCTGGGACGAGATCAAGACCATGCTCGACAACGCCATCACCATCAAGCCGCGTCGTCAGATGAGCGTCCAGTTCTCCGGTGGCGAGCCCACCCTCAGCCCCTACTTCCTCGACGCCGTCGCCTACTCCCGCAAGGTCGGCTACAACTCCGTCCAGGCCGCCACCAACGGCATCGAGTTCGCCAAGTCCAAAGAATTCGCCAAGGCCGCCGCTGAAGCCGGCCTCCGCTACGCCTACCTCCAGTTCGACGGCATCGGCAATGCCGCCAACTCCCACCGCAAGGTCGGCAACGCCTTCGACGTCAAGCTCCAGGCCATTCACAACCTCCACGAGGCCGGCGTCGACATCGTCCCCGTTACCACCATCGTCAACGGCATCAACAACGAGCAGGTCGGCCGCATCATTGAGTTCGCCCTCGACAACCCCAAAAAAATCAACTTCCTCTCCTTCCAGCCCGTCAGCTTCACCGGCCGCGACGAAGAGGTCTCGGACGAGCGTCGCGCCGCCCAGCGCTACACCCTGTCGCACCTCGCGCACGACATCCGCACCCAGACCGGCCTCGGCGAATCCACCCGCGACTGGTTCCCCATCTCTTTCATGTCCACCTTCTCCGACTGGGCCGATCTCGTCCACGGACCCGACCACGACTGGGGCCAGCTCTCCTGCGGCTGCCACCCCAACTGCGGCATCGGCATGGCCCTCATGATCGACAAGGAGACCAAGGAAGCCGTCCCCGTCACCGCCTTCCTCAACGCCACCCAGCTCGCCAAGGACGTCGCCCGCGTCAACGACGCCGCCCGCGGCAAGTTCCTCTCCATCCTCGGCGTCTCGCTCGCCCTGCTGCGTAACTACAACCCTGCCAACGCGCCCACCAACTTCAAGATCATGGATCTGCTCCAGAAGTTCGATAAGTGCTTCGGCGCCACCGGCCGCAGCTACGGCAAGGTCACCGCAGACCGCACCATGGCCGACATCGCCAAGCGTCGCGGCGATCGCTGGAACTTCCTCTTCATCGCCGGCATGTGGTTCCAGGACCTCTTCAACTACGACTTCCGCCGCACCGAGCAGTGCATCATCCCCTACGCCACCCAGGAAGGCGAGATCTCCTTCTGCGCCTACAACACCGGCGTCGGCTGGCGCAACATCATCGAAAAAATGCACATGACCGCCACCCTCACCAAGTGGTACGAGGAGCACGGTCGCCACGAGATCTTCGCCGGCGGCAAGCAGGTCGCGATCGAAAAGCAGGAAAAATACGATCTCGTCCTCAACCAGGAGCACATCGACGCGGCTGCCAACGATACCTTCGAAAAATCCGGTATCGCCAAGAACGCCCGCGAAGAAAAAATCCGCGCCCGCGACGCCAAGCTCAAGCAGGACGCCGAAAACGCCCGCATGGCCAAGCTCTACCGCAAGGAGATCCTCCAGGAACCCGACCTCCCCGGCGGCTTCGTCGCCCTCGGCGACATCGGCAACCTCGGTGGCATCAAGCCTGCAAGCCCCATCGCCTCCGCTCCCAAGGCCGAGGTCGAAGTCGTCAACCACATCCCCACCGAAGAACCCGTAGCCGGCGACTAGGGACCTGCCGTCCAGGCCACCGCGCTCCGCGCCACCACAACGACAAAGGCCGCCAGCAATGGCGGCCTTGCTTGTTCATCTTAGTATTCGTATTGTGACATCTGTGATTTCGCCCGTCGCAGGATTTAGAACCGGTTCAATTACCCGGACCTATATAGGTGAATGTCGTATAGCCATCTCTGCGGTAAGAAGGATTCGCACTGACAGTTATACCGCATCATTTGGACCAGAGGGCAAGGCAATAGCGCCTTCGTGTGGTCCCGCAAAGGTCTGGGTAACTGCGCTCGGGGTTATTCAGTTCCCCAGCCTTGAAACGTTCACATGCGCAAAGCGATAAAGCCAGTAGAGGGATCCTAGCGAGGCGAGAAGGCCTGCTGATCCGAGGGCTCCCGCAAAGCGGGAATACAGTTCAGCTCGTGAACGCAGCCTCGGTGACTGAGTGATTATCTCAGAGGAGAGGGCACGAGACTCGGGTACGGGGCAGCCCCCTTGAGCCGAGACGTCAGCTGCCGACCTGTTCAAGATTGAGAGCACCCGCATTCCGTAGTAATGTCCGCTGATAGCTATGGCCCCCGGTATAGCTACCCACTGTGCAAGCAAGCATAAAGCTAGCCCACACAGCAGGAATTTCCACGCGGCCGCTAAATATCCGACACCACCATCACCAGTGAGGTGCTCACGAAAGATTCCACTCGCGGTAAATGACGCTGCTAATGTCGCGGCATCGAGAACAACGAGCTTTTCCCAAAAGGAAACCTGCATCTTGACGAAATCAATGCTGGGATCAGGATTTGTATATATCTCGTCTACCGCGTCCAGATAATTCTGCCGGTCATTCATGCGGGAGAGCATACCAGCCTTTTGTAGTTGCCGGGTGCCCCATGTCTCGCTTCTGAGACAAGGGTTCCCATCCTCACCACATCCCTAAGACACGCAACATCCCCAGTACAGCGCAGCCTCCATCCCCTTGGGCGCTCACTCCACTCCCAGCCCAAGAAACAACACAAAAGCCAAAACCACCACCGCCGCAGCCACCCCCCACCCCACGTTCCAGCCGACATACCCACTCGCCGAGCGCCCCTTCAACCCCATCCCGCGCAGCACATTCGGCAGAAACAACAGACCCGTGCCAGCGCCGAAGGAGGAGGCCACCGCGAACCCAAGCGCGGCGCCGTGCCCCATGGTGTGGTTCAACGCACCCGTACAGCACGCAAACACCCCAACCGTGACATAGGGAATCCAGACCAGGCGGAACAGACGCCTGCCTCCATCCCCGACCCCGGCGAACCGTCCCAGCTCAAACGCCCCAGCCAGCATCGACAGGGAATACACCACGGAACCGAGCAGCACGAGCGCGCCGCGCCACACCGCATACGGGTGCAGCCTGGCAATGTATTCCACGGCATCCCCGATGTTGGTGACGCCGCTGTAGGCGACGTAGCCGGAAGCAATCAGCAGATCGAACATCATGGTCAGCCAAACAAAGTAGCGCGTCCGGGTCGCGTCGCGGGGTAGCAGACGCACCGCCAGCCAGGCCAGCAGCCCGGCGCCGAACTGCACCCCGGGGCCCGCCACCTTGATGCCCAACCCCGCCACACCTGGAAACTGACACCGCTCATACCACACCGTCAGCATCACGGTATGGCCGCCGGCGGCAAGACAATACCCACCGTGCCCAAGCGCCTCATGCGTCATCATGGAAGCGGCATAGGCGAGTATCCCCATCGCGGCCAGCATCGGCGCACTGTCCCCGCCGACCCTATTACCACTGGCATCATCAACCTCGCCGGGTGCCCCATGTCTCACCTCTAAAGCCATGGGTTCTCCCCCCTCACCACCGCACCAACTTCACCCCCGGGTGCCCCATGTCTCGCTTCTGAGACGTGGGTTCTAACCCATCCACACCGCACCAGCTCCACCCGCGGGTGCCCCATGTCTCGCCTCTGAGACATGGGTTCCAACCCATCTACCACCGCACCAGCTCCACCCCCAGCCGCTCAAAGTGATTCCGGTACAGCGTCGCCACCCGCATCCCGGGCACTGAAGCCGTCGCCGCGTCAAGGCGTCCGCAAGCTCGGGACTGTGTCCGTCCTGTCGGCTCCTCGCCACCAGCCGCCCACATGCATCCGCAATTCCGGCGCTCACCGGCAGAACCCGATCCGCAAAGCTGCGCGGCGGATCCTCCGTCAGCCACCCCTCCAGGTTGTCGCGCCTTCGCCCCTCCGCCATCCGCTCGATTCCCTGACGTATCTCGAGAAGTGTAATCACGCTCACATAAAGCCCAGCGTCACTTCTTCCCTCCATCCATCGCACGACGCGCGCATCAGGCGTCTGCTTCACCCGCTGCGACACCACGCTGGTATCGAGCAGGCTAATCAAAGTCCACGGCCCGAGGCTTGCCCTTCGCCCGCGGAAACTCCACATCGTATCGCTCGTCGAAGCTCGGTCGTAGCGCATCCCACGCGTTCACAAACGGCTTCGCCTCCTCCGCCGCGGGCTTGCTCCGCTGCTGCTCCATCTGCTCCCGCGTCAGCACATAGAACTCCTGCTTGCGCCGCCGCACCACCTGCGGTCCCTCCGCCTCCGCCCGATCCAGCATCGCGCTGAACTTCGCCTTCGCCTCCGTCGCTCCCCAGCTCGCCATCTCGCCTAACCTCCCGTACCCGCCCCGCACTCGTCAATGACCAGTATAGTCATTCGCAATCCCAGCCGACGCAAAACCGCCGCCCCTCTCCCTGGCGCAACCACCCCACAACCAGTCCTATCCTGCACCCAGGGGCCGCCACGCTCCGAGGGCCGTGCCACCCATCGAGGGCCCAGCGGTACCGGGAACTACGGGGTACCGGTCCGGACCTAAGTCCCCTGTCCCCAAGACTTTGGTACCCAAGTACGGGGGGAGGGGGTACCCCCTGGGAAGCGCCGAAACCTAACGCTAAATCGCCCCGTCCAGCGCCACCACCCACCCATTCTCCCCAACCCACGCCCCCGCTGGCGCCTCCACCCGCACATCGCTCCCCGCCACCGTCGCCGTCACCGTACCCACCCCACCGAGCACTCGCACCGCCACCCCCGCCCCCACCGAAACATCCTTCAACACCACCGCCCCGCCCTCCGGCCGCTCCAGCAAAGTGGCATAGAGCGTCGATCCCTTACGTGTAAATCGCACCGGAATCTCCCTCCCCTCCGCGTCGACAGCCACGCCCTCCGCCCGCGTCCACGGCGTCGTTCCATAGATCGCCTCGCCGTTCTGCTCCAGCCACCTGCCGAGCGCCACCAGCCGCTCCATCTGCACCGGCGGAATCGTCCCGTCCGCCTCCGGTCCCACGTCCAGCAGCAGATTCCCGTTCTTGCTCACGATGTCCACCAGCAGCGCGATCAGCTCCTTGGGCGCGATCGTGTCCGCCTCCCCCTCCGCACGGTTGTACCCGAACGACTCTCCCAACCCCCGGCACTCCTCCCACTTCGTCGCGCTGATGTGATCCAACTTCGCGTACTCCGGCGAGGTGAAGTCGGAGTGCTTGACCCCGAACCGGTCGTCGACCACCCCGTCCGGCACCGCGTTGTAGTAGTCCGCCATCACCTTCAGCGCATCACCGCTCTTCGGCCAGTCGATGTCGTTCCACAGCAGCGATGGCTTATACCGCGCGATCAGCTCCTCGGCCTGCGCATCCGCATATCGCCCATACGCGACCGACTCCGGCTTCACCGCTTCGTAGTCCGCCTTCTTCACGATCGGCCCGCGATTGAACGTCCAGTCGTAGCCGCCCGAGTAGTAGAGCCCCATCCGCATCCCTGCCCCGCGCACCGCCGCCGTCAGCTCCCCCACGATGTCCCGCTTCGCCCGTAGCCCCGCCTGGTTCGGATTTGCGACCTCCGTCGGCCACAGCGCAAACCCCTCGTGGTGCTTCGACGTCAGCACCACATAGCGCGCGCCCGCCCTCTTGAAGATCGCGGCCATCTTCGCCGGATCCCACTTCGCCGACTCGCGATCGAAGTCCTTCTGGAAGTCGTAGTAGTTGTAGAGCGACCCATAGTGCTCCAGCTGATACTTCATCGTCGGCGAGCCCGGCACCCGCATCGTGTTGTAGTACCACTCCGCATACGGGTCGTCGCGAATGTAGTCACTCGAGGCAAAGTCATGCCCATGGCGCACCGGCGCCCACCCAGGCACGGAGTACAGCCCCCAATGGATAAAGATCCCCAGCTTCGCATCCGCATACCACGGCGGCAACGGATGCTGATCAAGCGATGCAAGCGTCGGGTCATAGTGCGTCGGCGCATAGTTCGTCTGCGCCTGCGCTTCTACAGTGCCCATACCCACAAGCAAACCCGCCACCATCACCAGACCGCATCGCCGCTTCGTCATAGCGCCCCTCGCAGAACTCCGATCCACTCTATCGAAGTCGCAAGGCGATACGATGCCCTACTGCAACCGCACCGGCCTCTGTCCCGTCTGGATCCGGTACATCGTGTACGGCTTCACCCGTTCCTCCTTGCCGTCATGCATCGTCGGCTGCCGATTCAATTGGTTCGCATTCACGTACAAATATCCGTCATCCGCCAAGCTCATCGTGTCCGGCCACAGCAGCCGCGGATCATGCACGATGGTCTCAATCATCCCCGAGGGCAGTATCCGCTCGATCGAGTTCGAGCTGTAGTCGCCCGCATACACATCTCCCGCCGCATCCTGCTCCAGCCCGTCGCTCGGTCCCTTGCCCGTCACCATCTTCACCGTGCTGCCCACCTGGTCGTCCGACAGCCCCACATTCCTGAGCGCCGCCGTCGACACCTCGTAGAGTTTGGTCGAGCTCACCGTGCAGTAATAGAGCTTCGTTCCATCGGCCGAGATCGCAATCCCGTCCGCGCCGAACCGCACTGCCCGCGGCGGCTGCCCCGGCTCCGTCTGATACAGCGGCTTGCCCTCCGCGATGGACACATACCCCGGCTCGGGAAGCGTCGAGAAATGGTTGTTCAACCTCCGCCAGCTCTTGCCTGTCGCCAAATCCACCACCACGATCCCGTTTGGCCCCTTGTCGCTCGAGTCCGTGATGTACGCAAATCCAGTCATCGGAGCGCTCTCCGCCGTCGTCCCCGCCACACCCCCTCCGGCCATCGGCGCATAGGTCTCGATTGCCTTTGAAGCATCGCCCACCGGTGGGTCGCCGGGTGCGGTGTCCTTGGTCGTCGAGCTCGCCCGCAGATCGAAGCGAATATCGTTCATGTAGCTGTGCAGCCCCGCCACCTCAACCGGCAGCAGAATCGTCCGGATAACCTTGTTCGTCTTCAGGTCGATCGCCACCAACTTCGGCCCGTTCATCACCGCGTCCTTCAGCTTCGGCGCGCCCGTGTCCAGCACCCACAGCCGGTCCGCCGGATCCACCACCACCGACTGGACCGACACAAAGTGCGTCGCGTTCGCGCTCTTGTCCTCGAAGTGATTCGGATCCGCCGTCGTCATCCCAGGCCAGCTGTTCGCCGCCTCATCCGGAAACGCCAGCGCCCTGCCGTTCACGATCTCCGCCACCGTGAACGGCACCGGATCGCCCCACCGCGGGAAGTTCACAAAGATCCGTCCCGTTCGCGACACCGTCACCCCCGTCGGCATCGGCCCGTTGAACGTCGCCACCGTCTCCAGAGTCCCAAATGGATGATCCGGCGGCGCGCTCGGCGGATTCGCCGTCAGCGAACTCTGGGCAGACAACCTGCTCGCGGAGACACCAAGCACCGCGGCGACAAAAAGAGAGATCGGCACAACTCGATTCATCCTTGCTGTGATGCGCCTATTTGCTCGTACTTCGACCCTGCTCGCATTGCACTTCGGTCCGCCGCAAAAACCCGTGCCCCCCAACGGGGGTTGCCGCAGCTATACTTCGTTCACCTTCGCGCTGGCTCGATCAGAGCGCGTTCAGGAGAGCTCGCCGCCTTGACGACGTCCTTGCAGATCCCGAAGATCGCCCCCCTCTCGCGCCGCGGCTTCGGCCGCCTCGCCGCCACCTCCGCCGCCGGCCTTGCCGCCCATCCGCTCTCTGCCGCGGCGCCGGTCCGCGCCCAGGCTCCTCCCGACAACACCCACGCCGCTCCGCGCACCTTTCCCGACAGCTTCCTGTGGGGCTCCGCCACCGCCTCCTATCAGGTCGAGGGCGCGGTGCACGAGGACGGCCGCGGCACAACCATCTGGGACACCTTCTCCCACATTCCCGGTAAGACCCACAACGGCGATACCGGCGACGTCGCCGATGACAGCTACCACCGCTTCCCCGAAGACATCGCGCTCATGAAGGACCTCGGCCTCAAGACCTGCCGCTTCTCCATCGCCTGGTCGCGCATCTTCCCCAGCGGCGCCGGCCAGCCCAATAAGAAGGGCGTCGACCACTACCGCAAGTTCGCCGATGCGCTCCACGCCGCCGGCATCGAGCCCTTCTGCACCCTCTTTCACTGGGACCTGCCGCAGGCGCTCGAAGACAAGGGCGGCTGGCAAAACCGCGACACCGCCAAGGCCTTCGCCGACTACGCCGGCTACTTCGCCGGCGAGACCTCCGACGTGATCAAGCACTACATGACCATGAACGAGATCTCCACCTTCGTCGAGCTCGGCTACGGCAGCGGAATTCACGCCCCCGGCCTCAAGCTCAGCCGCGGCGCGCTCGCGCAGGTTCGCCACCACGCCGTCCTCGGCCACGGCCTCGCCGTCCAGGCTATCCGCGCCAAGGCACGCGCCGGCACGCGCGTCGGCTCGGCCGAAAACCTCGAAGCCGTCGCCCCCGTCTTCGAAGCCCCGGAGCACGTCGCCGCCGCAAAGAAGGCCATCGTCGAACTCAATGCCGGTTATCTCACCGTCATGCGCACCGGCAAGTACACCGACCGCTATCTCGCGGAGCTCGGCGCCGACGTCCCCAAGTTCACCCCCGAGGAGCTCGCCGCCATCGGCAGCCCGCTCGACTTCCAGGGACTCAACGTCTACACCCCGACCTTTGTCCGCGCCGCGACGGCCGGCAACGCCAAGGAGGAGCAGGATGGCTTCGCCGTCGTCCCTGGCCCGGACTCATACCCCCACATGTTCAGCGAGTGGCTCAACATCGGCCCCTCCGCCCTCTACTGGGCGCCCAGGCTCGCCAACGAGGCCTTCAACCTGCGCGAGATCTACATCACCGAAAACGGCGCCTCCTCCGACGACAAGGTCGCCCCCGACGGTGAGATCTACGACACCGATCGCGTCATGTACCTCCGCGCCTACCTCACCGAACTTCAGCGCGCCGTCGCCGAAGGCGTGCCCGTGCGCGGCTACTTCCTGTGGAGCCTGCTCGATAACTACGAGTGGGCCGACGGCTACCAAAAGCGCTTCGGCATCACCTACGTCGACTTCACCACCCAAAAGCGCACGCCCAAGCTTTCCAGCAAGTTCTACAAGGAGACCATCCGCGCCAACGCCCTCGCCTAAGGATCGACGGAGGCGTACGTCGATCCAAATCTGTCATGAGTGCTTACGCCTTTCCAGAAACTGTCATTTCGACCGGAGGACGCACAGCTTCCTTGTGCGTTCGGAGTGGAGAAACCTGCGGTTTGTTTCGGGCTGCAACCCCCATCTTCCAGCCAAATAGCAGGTTCTTGCAAGCAGCGAAATGGGTCGACACACCCCCAGTCTCCGCGATCAATCTTGCAGTGACTGCCCCGCTCCGACCCGCCGCACCGTCGTATTATTGAAAGGCCATGGCCTTCCCCCTGAAGATCTGCGCCGTCTGCTCCGAAGAGTTCGAGCTCAAGCCGGGTAAGCCCGGCTTCGCCAACCGCTGTCCGGAGTGCAGCGCCCCTGACGCCAACGATCCCGACGCCAACGATCCGGCCGCCAAGCAGCGCATGGACGCCGACGAGCGCAAAAGCCTCTCCGAAGCCAACGAGGCCCGCCGTCAGGCCATGCGCAACCTGCTCTACCGCAAGGACAGTTAACCTCCAGCGGCCTCTCCGCCGCGCCATCCGCGGTGCCGCCTTCGATCCCCCCTGTTGGCCTTTCGCCCGCCCCTCCGTCCAACCTTCAACCTCGGGACAGATTCGTCCGTCGGAGTGACCGTGCCCGCCATCCGGCTGCTGTCCATGCTCTTGCTTGTGTCTGGCGCGTACCCGGCACTCGCCCTCCCTCCCCAGGCCCTGTCGCCACCGCCTGCCGCCGCCTCACAGGCCGGCCCCGCAGCCGATGCGCCCACTGCCGATGCCGACGCCGCCTCCCTTGCCGGCATCGTCACCGACCCCACCGGCGCCATCATCCCGCAGGCCGTGGTCACCCTCGCCCAGGCCGGCCGCCCACTCCGCTCTACCACCGCGGACGCCGCCGCCCGCTTCCGCTTCGCGGCGCTCGCCCCCGGCGCCTACACTCTCTCCGCCACCTCGCCCGGCTTCGCCACCCGAACCCTTCCCGAAATCGTGCTCGCCGCCCGCCAGCACCGCACCCTCACCCTCACCCTCGCCATCGAGACCCAGCAGCAGCAGGTCGAGGTCGGCACCGACGGCTCCACCCTCGATCCGGCGCACAACGGCGACGCCACCACCCTCAAGGGACCGGCCATCGCCCTGCTCTCTAACAACAGCGCGCTTCTGCAACAGCAACTCCAGGCCATGGGCGACGGCGACACCGGCAGCCAGATCTACGTCGACGGCTTCTCCGGCGGCAAGCTGCCGCCCAAAGGTTCCATCCGCGAGGTCCGCATCAACCAGAACCCCTACTCCGCCGAGTACGACACCGTCGGCAACAACCGCATCGAAATCTTCACCAAGCCCGGCACCGATGCGCTCCACGGCGACGCCACCGCCCAGGGCAGCGACTCCGCCTTCGACTCCCGCAACCCCTACTCGCCCGCGCCCCAGCCCTTCTACCAGACCATCTTCACCGGCGACCTGAGCGGGCCCATCACCAAGAAGACCTCCTTCAGCGCCTCCGGCGCGAACTTCAACTTCAACAACAGCGCCATCGTCAACGCCGTCGTGCTCGACAGCGCCGGCAACCAGATCGCCTTCACCGACGCCGTCCCCAGCCCCTCCAACACCCTCTCCCTTGGGCCACGCTTCGACGCGCAGCTCTCCCCCAACAACACCCTCAGCCTGCGTTATCAGTTCGACCGCACCGCGCAGACCAACGCCGGCGTCGGCCAGTTCGCCCTCGCCTCGCAGGCCTATGCCAGCCGCACCACCACCAGCACCCTGCAGCTGAGCGACACCCAGACCTTCGGCCCCAAGGTCGTCAACGAGCTCCGCTTCCAGTACCTCCGCACCCGTGCCTTCCAGGCCGCCGCCGGCTCGGCCCCCGCGCTCGTCGTCCAGGGCGGCTTCACCGGCGGCGGCAACAACCTCGGCCGCTTCACCGACAACCAGGACGCCTACGAGCTGCAAAACTACCTTTCGGTGGAGCACGGCAAGCACTTCCTCCGCGCCGGTCTTCGAGAGCGCCTCAGTCGCGACAGCAATCGCTCCACGGCGAACTACAACGGCGAGTACATCTTCCCCACGCTCACCGCCTATCAACGCACCGTCCAGGGCCTCGCCGCCGGCCTCACCCCCGCCCAGATTCGCGCCACCGGCGGCGGTGCCGCCCAGTTCAACATCACCGCCGGCCTCCCCTCCGCCGTCATCCTCGTCGCCGACACCGGCCTCTACGCCGAGGACGACTGGAAAGCCCGCTCCAATCTCGCCCTCAGCTACGGCCTGCGCCTTGAGACCCAGAACCACATCCCCGATCGCGCCGACCTCGCCCCCCGCGTGGGCTTCGCCTACGGCATCCACGGCACCGACAAGAAGCCCGCCGTCTACACTCTGCGCGGCGGCTTCGGCCTCTTCTACACCCGCCTGCCCTCGTCCAACATCCTCACCGCCGTGCGCCAGAACGGCGTCCGCCAGCAGCAGTACGTCCTCACCTCGCCCGACACCTACCCCAGCCTGCCACCGCCCGCCAGTCTCGCCGCCGCTACCGCCGCCACCATCTTTCGCATCAGCCCCGGCTACACCTCGCCCTACTTCCTGCAGAGCGGCATCAGCCTCGATCGCAGCCTCGGCGCCCACGGCACCATCTCGTTCAACTACACCAATGGGCGCGGCGTGCATCAGCTGCTCAGCCGCAACATCAACGCCCCGCTCCCCGGAACCTACAACCCGGCCGATCCCACCAGCGGCGTGCGTCCGCTCGGCGGCACCCAGAACCTCTATCAATACGAGTCCACCGGCGTCTCCCGCCTGGACCGCCTCGGCGTCAACGCCCAGATCGCTAACGGCGACAAGTTCCAGATCTTCGCCAACTACCGCTACCTCCATCTGCGCACCGACACCAACGGCGGCTTTCCCTCCAACCAGTACGACATCGGGCAGGACTACGGCCGCGCCACCAACGACATCCGCCACCGCCTCTTCCTCGGCGGCTACGGCCAGCTTCCCTTTCACTTCAACGGCGGCCCCTTCCTCGTTGTGCGGTCGAGCGCCCCCTTCGACATCACCCTCGGCGAGGACCTTAATGGCGACAGCCAGTTCAACGATCGCCCCAGCTTCGCCACCGATCTCGCACGCCCCAGCGTCGTCCGCACCGCCTTCGGCAACTTCGACACCCTGCCCATCGCCGGCCAGCGCATCATCCCCATCAACTACGGTCGCGGCCCCGGCCTCTTTCTGCTGAACTTCTACCTCGGTCGCAGCTTCAACTTCGGCCCGCCGGTCAAACAGCCCGAGGGCGCGCCCCCGCCCCCGCCCGCCGGTGCCAAGCCCAAACCCATCGAGCGCCGCTACACCCTCGAGTTCGGCGTCGAAGCCGACAACGCCCTGAACCACACCAACCCGGCACCCCCCGTCGGCGTCCTCGGCTCCGCCCTCTTCGGCCGCTCCAACGCCCTCAACACCTTCTTCTCCGATGGCTCGGCCAACCGCATCATCAATCTACAACTGTCGTTCCGCTTTTAATCGCGGTTCAAGCGCTCCCGCCGTACAGCCTCTCCCCGCACCGCCGCTCTATTGCCCTTCCAAGGTCTGCGCCGCGCGAACGAACGCCTCCACCGGCACGCGCAATGATCCCTGAAATGGTCGATCGATCGCCGCGATCGTCAGCAGCATCAGCGTCAGCAGAAAAGCCAGCGACCCCACCAGAGCCGCATGCACCCCACGGTTCATCGCCCCAAAGCAACAGCTCCACGCCACCACCATTCCCGCGCCGGAGAGCAGCACCAGCCAAAGAATCGCCGGCAGCCGATCAAAGACCCCGACCTCCCGCACCCTCCGGTGCTCGGTCAATGACGCGAGTTCGGTCAGCGCGTGATCCAGCAGGGTCGCCTGCGTCGATCCATCCGGCCGAACGGTCTCCAGCGTCGTCCACATCTGCTCGATCAGCACGTGCGACTCCCGCGGTAAAGACGACTGCTCCATCGCCGGCCATTCCGTCCGGATCATGCTCACGGCATAGGCTCGTGCCGCCGTCTTCATCACCACCCGCTGCTCCTCCGGCAGCCCGGCGCTCAGCCGAGACACGTTCACCAGCGCGTTCGCCTCCGCGCCCACATTTCCCTTCGCCGCCTGAAAGTCGTTCCACACGGTGTACAGCATGAATCCCAGAATGATTGCGTACACCCCACCAAACACCTGTAGCTGCCATGCCAGCAGCTCGTTGTTCGGCCTTCGCTTCACCGCCGGCCAGACTCGCTCCAGCAGCAAACACGTCGCCGCCGTTCCGCACGTTCCCAGCAGCAGCAGCAGTCCATCCCGCACAATCTCGCTCACTGGATTCCTCCGCCAAGCCACCATAGCAGCGGGCTGGGCGCAACGGAGAGCGCGGCGTCCACCCGAACCTTGAACTGCCGCGGCCTGCATCACAATCGCGTTCCCGGCCAAGTGAGTTCGCTGCTGGTCGAGCTTTCTGGTGTGGTGAATCTTGATTCAATCAACTACGTGTCATCTCGACCGGAGCGCGGCGAAGTGGAGAGACCTGCTTTAGCCAAAGTTTAGCGAGACTGTGCCTTGCTTGAACGTGCAAGAACTTCTGACTTACAACGCTAAACCGCCTTCACGTAAGTCGAGTACTCGCGCAAGCCGATCTCCGTCCAGGGCACCATCTCGCGCGTCGTCCCGTTCGGCAGCCGCACCCGCCACGCTCGCGGCCCCGTGCGCTCCGCGTTGAGCAACGCCTTGCTGTCGACCTCGAGCGGCCCGCTGTCGGTCGGCGCGCGCAGGGCAAATAGCACCCGCGGCCCATACAGCAGCGCCAGCGTGCTCAGCTGCATCATACCCCCGTTCGACGGCATCGCCTCGATCCGCAGCTGCATCGGCAGGTTCAGCTCCACCGTGTCGCCCGTCCGCCACGTCCGCTCCACCGCCGCAAACCCACGACGCACCACCACCGGCGCCGCTCGGCCGTTCACCCGCAGCGTCGCCCCCTCGCCCGCCCAGCGCGGAATCCGCAGCTGCATCGCAAACCGCACCGGCTGCGACACCGACACGTCCAGCCGCACCAGACCATCGTCCGGATACGCGCCCGTCTGCTCCAGCTGCACCGCGCTGCCGCCCTCGCTCCACCGCAGCTCCGACGCCTGGTACAGATTCACCCACACCGCCCCCGGCTCCTGCAGATAGCCGTTGATCCCATAGTCCGCCGCCACCTGCGGCAGCGTGCCCGCGCAGCACGGCCAGCGGTGCACCGAGTAGATCCGCTTCGCCGCCACGTTGTAGTCCGCATAGTAGAAGCTCTTGCCGTCCGACTGCAGCGGCAAGGAGCCAAGCACCGTGTTCCACAGCACGCGCTCCATGCTGTCGCCATAGTGGCCATCCCGCGTCGCCCGCAGCAGATAGCGCGTCAGCTTCATGTGCGCATAGCTGCCGCACGGCGTCTCAAAGCTGTTGTGCGTATTCGTCAGGCTGTCTGCCACATCGTTATATCCCGGTTTGCGCAGCTGCTCGTCCGGCCCCCATCCACCGGTCGCAAAGCTCTGCGCCTCGATCATCGCAAAGCCGTTCCGCGCCGCGTCGAAGTGCATCGCGCTGCCGTCCGTCAGATAGGCCTGCATCGCCGAGCACAGCGCATTCGTATAGCTGTAGGCATGCTGGTCCGAGAGCGCGTTCAAGTTGCGCGACAGCGGCTCAAACAGCGTGCGATCGGTCAGATACGCGCGCGCCATCGCCCGATACCGCTCCCCCGCGCTCGTCCCGGGCATCCGCTTCGACACCAGAAACAGGTTCTCGGGCATCGTGTAGCTCTCATCCCACATCCACGACGGGTCCGCGCCCATCTTCCACTGGATGTCGCGATTGATCGATCGCCCCGGCATCCGCGGCTCAGCCGCCGCCAACACCGTCTCCAGCGTCTGAAACGCCCTCCCATCGCCCACCAGCTGCTGCGCGTCCATCAGCCCGCACAGCAGCTTGTCAAAGCTGTAGCACGGAAACCGCGTCTTCTCGAAGTACGCCGGCGAGATCGTCTCGGCCAGCAGCTCGTCCATCTGGAGCACCCGCGCCTCCATCGCCGGATCCCCCGCCGCCCCGCCCGCCTTGGCGCACGCCGAGAGCCGCGCCAGCCCCGACATCCATTGCCCATAGCAGTGCGCCGGCGCAAACCCCGCATCGTCGTGGTGATAGTCGTAATCCGGCTTCCACTCGTACCAGCCGCCCAGGTTCGCCCCCGGCGCGGCTTGCCCGTTCATCTCGCGAAACGGCTTCACCAGGCTGTCCGGATCGATCGCCATCAGCACCGTCGTCACATTCGCGCGCTGCGCCGTCTGGAGCGCCCCGCGCACCGCCACCTGGTCGTAGCCGAACTCCCGCAGCGGCGCCTGCGCCACCTCGCCGACCTGTGCCCATCCCCGTCGTGCCGTCACCAGGGCAGCCGCCGTCGCTGCCGCGCCACGCATCACCGATCTTCGCGAAACCCGCATCGTTCCCAAGTCCTTCACCCGCGCGACACTCTGCCGCTCCCCGCATCGCCGCGGCACACGTGTCTAAAGACTACGCCTACCACCTCGCCGCTCAACGAATCCACCCGCAGGTCCGCCGGGAGCCACCCGGCTCGGCGCTGGCGCACCATTAAACACGCGACCGCCTTCAGCAGCAGAAGGCGGTCGAGCGGTACAGCAGTTGTCCGGCAGCGGTGCGCTACTTTAGCTGCCCCACCACATCCGGCAGCACCTCCGTGCCCTCCAGACGCACTGCATCGAGCGCCGTCGGCGAGATCCCGAGCGCGCTCAGGATCGTCGGTGCCACCTGCGCGGTCGTCGTCGGAATCGAGACCGTCCTCGCCCGCAGGCTGGGGTGCTCCACCAGCAGCACAACGTTGGTGTCATCGTGCGAAAACCCGCCGTGCTCCATCAGCTTCTTCGCGCTGCCCGTGTAGGTCACCCCCACATTCGGCGTCACGATGATGTCCGGCGTGCGCGGATCCTGTCCCGGCTCCAGCCCCGGCTCGTTGTAGTTCAACGCCAGCGTCGGCCCGTAGAAGATCTGCCCCAGCCCAATCGCCGCCGCATTCTTCTCCAGCACCTCCACCGCCCCCGCCACATTCGATCCGTTCTTCAGCCACAGCAGCGAGATGTCGTCCTCGGTCGCGCCGATCCCCGTCGGGTTCAGCGGCGACTCCGAATACGGCAGCTCATTGGCCAGCAGCGTCGCCGGTGTCGTGCCATCGCCGGTCTTGCCCGGAACAGCCTTGTACAGGTTCGGATCGATCGGCGACTGCCCATGCTTCGCGGTCACGACAATCAGCGTCTGGTCGTACGCGCCCGCATCCTTGAGCGCGCTCACCATGTCGCCGATCGACGCGTCCACATACTCGATCTCCTTCAGCAGCTCCGCGCCCGGCGCGCCCGCCCCGTTCAGGTAGCCGCCGCGGCCCACGTTCGCCTCGATCAGCTTCTGCCCCACGCTCACCGCCTGGAAGTTCATGCCGAAGATCGTCGGCATCTTGGCCTCCGCGCCGGCATGCGTCTTGCCGTGAATCTCATTCACGATCGCGTTTACCTTGATCGAGTCATAGCACTGAATATTCTGAAAGCTGTCCGTCCACGATCCCGTCTGGCTTACATCGCGAATCGTCGCGCACGAGTCGCCGATCGCCGTGCGAACACCCGGCAGCCCCACCACCACCGAGTTGATCTCCGGCGAGAAAAAATCGTCCAGGTTGCCGCCGCCCGGCCCGCTCACCGACGCGTACGCCGGGTGCTTGTCCGACCACGCCGTGTACCCGCCCGCCCGATGAATCACACCGAAGATTGTGTTCGTCCGCACAAAGTCCCACGGGTACACCGGCCCGCAAGCGTTCGCCGGATTCCGCGGCAGATGCTGATAGTCGATCGACGCGATGCCGCCCTCCGTAAGCCCCGCCCCCGGCGCTCCGCCGTTCAGCTTCGTCTGGTCGCGGTCAATGCCCTCCTCGTACTCCGTCCGCGTCCCGGTCGGCACACCAAACGGCGTGCACGGCCCCGCCCCCACGCCATTGCCCGTCGTCTTCTCCGGCGCGTCCAGCGATCGGTCATACGCCACGTCGTAGTACACGCCCATCGTCTTCGGCGTCGCACCCGTGACGATCGACATCAGGCCGGGAAACGAATCCGACGGCTTCGAGGTCTCGGCTGCCGTATAGTTCACCCCGGACCGACCCAGCGCGGCCAGATTCGGGCAGTACGGCTCCCCGCCGTTCACCCCATCCACACCGTGCACACAGTTGTAGAAGTCCACCGCGTGCATGCCGTCCACGCTCAGCAGCAGCACATGCTTCACCGTGCGGGTGCCCACAGCGTCGCCCTCCGCGGCCAACGCGACGGTGGACGCACTGCATGACAGGGCAACAACAGCACCGGCCACTTTGGTCATTCGACGATTCATGAATACCTCCACCTGTGAGGTAAGCCGCCGACCAAGAACATCACGTAACCACTGTGTGAATTACCCGCGAAAACGCCGTGTTACTAGATGTGCCTGCCGCGGAACACACGCTTGTCGTAAGCTCCCAGTCACCGCCGTTCCACGAGGGAGAGCTCCCATGCACCGACCCCGGCTTCGCCCCACGACCATCGCGTCGCTCCTGCTTCTCCTCGCCGGCTGCCTCTCTCCGCGCGCCCATGCCTCCGCAGGCCCGGCAGCGACGCCGGATCCATCCCCAAATCCACCCTCGGACCGCGCCTACGTCCGGGTCAGCCAGGTCGGCTACGAGCAGAGCAACGCCGACGCCCGTGCCTACCTCATGGCCACCGCGCCCGAGCCCGGCGCTACCTTTCACGTGCTCGATGAGCACGGCGCCGCCGTCTTCTCCGGACCGGTCGGCCAGCCGGTCAGTACCTGGGGCAACAGCGCCACCCTCACCTATCTCATCTACGCTCTGGACTTCCATGTCCCGCCCGGCCTGAGCTACAGCATCCGCGTCTCCGGCCCCATCCCCGCCACCTCGCCGCGCTTCGCCGTGGAGCGCCCGAGCACCCTCTACTCCGGCCTTCTGCTCAACACCCTCTTCTTCTACGAGACCGAGCGCGACGGCCCGGACTTCATCCCCAACGCCCTGCGCACCGCGCCCGGCCACCTCAAGGATGCCGACGCCCGACGCTATATCCCGCCGCCACTCGACAACAACGGCTACATCAACTACAAGCCGCCCACGCCCACGCTGATTCCCACCGATCTGCCCAACATCGACGCCTCCGGCGGCTGGTGGGACGCCGGCGACTACCTGAAGTTCGTCGTCACCATCAGCTACACCGTCGCCATGATGGAGACCGGCCTGCGCGACTTCCCCGATCAGATGGGCCCCGGCGCTCCATGGCATCCGCCCACGCCACCCAACTCCAAGTCCTACGCCGGCACCAGCGGCCCCGGCGCGCCCGAGCGCTCCGACTTCACCGACGAGGCGCGCTTCGGCCTCGATTGGCTCATGAAGATGTGGGATATCAAGACCAAGACCCTCTCCTTCCAGGTCGACAACAGCGCGGAATGGAACTACTACGGCCAGGGCTATCCCGCCTCCACCGCCGGCTACTGCGGCGGCACCTATAACAGCCCCTATTGCCTCATCACCGAGTACGACATCTGGACCCTGCCCCAGGCCGGCGATAACTTCCAGCAGCCCGGCGACCCCGAACCCTGCGACCCCTACACCACCTTCTACATCTGCAATCGCCCCGTCTTTATCGCCGCCCCTCCCGGCTCGCCCATCGTCCCCAACATCGATGGCCGCATGACCGCCGCCTTCGCCCTCTGCTATCAGCGCTATCGGCAGACCGATCCCCCGTACGCCAACCACTGTCTCCACCTCGCGGAGGAGATCTACAGCATGGCCGACCTCTCCCACCCGGACCCCGCCCCGCCCTTCGGCCCCGGGGAGCTCATCACCGCCGACCCAAGTTACCCCGAGCAGTCCTGGGATGACGACATGGAGTGGGGCGCGACCGAGCTCGCCCTCGCCCTCGCCTCCGCCCCCAACAAGCGCGATCTGCCCGACGGCCTCCAGGTCACCGACCCCAACGTCTACCTCCGCCAGGCCACCGGCTTCGCTAAAAACTACATCGACAAGATCTACGCCGCCGGCCTCTCCGACACCCTCAACCTCTACGACGTCAGCCCTGTCGCCCACCTCGACCTCTTTCGCGCCATCGAGGCCGCCCACAACCCCTCCGACCTCGCCGTCTCCGGCCCTGCCCTTCGCACCCAGCTCCTCAAACAGGTCGACGTCGCCGTCGACACCGCCAAGGTCACCGCCTTCGACTACGGCAACGACTGGCACAACGGAGACGTCACCTCGCACGGCGCCGGCATCTCCGTCATGGCCAGCGAGGCCTTCTCGCTCACCCACGACGAGCGCTACAACCTCTACGCGCAGCGCTGGCTCGCCGATATCCTCGGCGCCAACGCCTGGGGAGCCTCGTTCATCGTCGGCGACGGCTCCACCTTCCCCAACTGCATCCAGCACCAGGTCGCCAACCTCGCCGGCTCCCTCCACGGCAGCTCCGGCGGCACCCCCGTCCTGTGGGGCGCCTCCACCGAAGGCCCCAACACCAGCTTCAGCGCCGGCCTTGTGCCCGGCATGATCCCCTGCCCGGCGGACGGCATCGACACCTACGCCATCTTCGACGGCAACACCGGCCCCTTCAACCCCAACGACTACGTCCTCTTCATCGACAACGTCCAGGCCTACGCCACCACCGAGCCCACCGTCGATCTCACCGCCACCCAGTTCCTCATGTGGTCCTGGCGCCTCGCCGAAGGCGGCCGCTAGCGCATCTCTCCTGATGCTGTAGCTGTTCTTTATTAAGGGCGTCGTCCTGCGCGCAGCGAACGATCTCTGTAGTTCGCTCGTGCTACAACCACAGCTCAGGAGAACAGCTATAGCTGTTCTCCTCAAGGTGTAGTCCTGATCGCAAACGCCCTGCTCGTCACGATCACCGCCAGCGCCACCAGCGCGCTGTGCGGCAGATTTCCGCCCAGCGCATGATCCGCCGCGCTGTGGCTCTTCCCGTTGTTTGTCATTCCCGCAGGGAATCTGCGTTCTGTTCCTCGCGGCAGTCTGCTTGCCAGCGTAAAATATCACTTACACCCATAAGGAAACAGCTAAGCCTCGATCATCGCGTGCGGCATCTCCCGCTATCTGTCATTTCGACCGAAGCACGCGCGGGCCGCATCGCGCGGGCCGCATCGCGCGTGCGCAGTGGAGAAACCTGCGTCTCGCATGAGAGCGGTTTCTTGCTGATGTAGATTCTGATCGGTATCAGGGCCAAAGGCCCGAAACATCATAAACCTGGGGCAACGCCCCAGGTTTATGCCGCGATCATGACCAAGGGCTGTAAGCCCGACACAAAGATCGGGGCGCCTAGCAACGGGAGAAACGCCATGGTACCCACCTCGCACGCGCGCAAAAAGAGCAGGATCGGCCCCCGCCGATCCTGCCCCACACACCTAAGCCAACTCAGAAGTACAGCTTCGCCCCCAGCTGAATCCGGCGCGGCAGGTGCGTCGTCGTGACCTCACCGTAGCCGCTGGAACCTAACACCGTGTTGATGGTGGCGAAGTTGGTGTGGTTGAACGCATTGAAGAACTCGCCGCGGAACTGGAATCGATACCGCTCCGTAAAGTTGATGTTCTTCATCGCGCCCATGTCCCAGTTCTGAAAGCCGGGTCCGGCAAAGACACCGTTGCGCTCCGACCCGAAGTGACCCACGGCCGGCGTAAACGAGCTCGTGGTAAACCACTGCGAAAACTGCTTGGTCAGGTGAATCGGCGCGATCTGGTCCGGCCGCGGCGCGATGTCCGTGTTGGGCGACGCAATGCCTAGACCGCCCGGAAAGGTGCCCGCCGCCGAGCCCGCGGCGCAGCTGGTGAAGTTCGTCGTTGCGTCCAGCGTGCACGCAAACGGATCAGTGGCCTGGGTCACTTGAGCCGATTGCCCCGACTCCACCGACGTGATGCCCGAGACCTCCCACCCACCCAGCGTGTGGCCCAGCAGACCGCGCTGCTCCTTGAACACCGGCAGCTGATACACATAGTTCGCGACAAAGATATTCGGCGTGTTCAGGACCGTCGGTCCGTAGTCCAGCTGCGGATCATAGGTGTCTGTGTTGGCCGTGCCGCGATCGTTCGACTGCGTCGAGAGGTTCTTCGACCACGTGTACGCGACCCCCAGCGTCAGACCCTTGGTCACCCGATGCGTAAGCTGCGCCTGCAGGGAGTTGTAGTTGCTGGTGAAGTTCGGTACCCGCGCCTGAAACCACGAGTAGCCGAGATACGGCCGGATCGCATTGACGTTCGCCGTCGGGTTCCCGAAGCGCGAGGCCAGCGTCGGCTGGTTCAGATCGAGCTCGCCCAGCAGATGCCGCGCCGACGACCCGACATACGCCAGCTCAAAGATCGTGCTCGGCGTAAACGCCTGCTGCACCGACAGATTGTAGGTCGCGTACGACGGCACCTTGAACGTCGGGTTGCCCGTCGACGTAATGCGATTGGGCGCGAGCGACACGCTCGACGACCCCGCCAGCGGCGCATCGAACCTTGTGTTGTTCACCGTCGTGGTCTGCACCAGCGGCGGATCGAGAAACGCGTTCTGCTCCCAGATGCCGTTCAGCGTGCGGTCGAAGAAGATGCCGAAGCCGCCGCGCAGCGACGTCTCCCCCTTGCCCGTAGGATCAAACGCAAACCCCACCCGCGGCCCGAAGTTCTTGTTCGAGTTCGGGTTCACCCGAGCGCCGTACGGCGAGCACGTGACCCCGGGAGAGATCGCCCGCGCCCCCGTGCACGCGCTTCCTGTCGGAAAGATCAGGCCGTTGGTGTACGTCGCGGGCACACTCGCGCCGGTCGCGGCAAAGTTCCCCGTGGCATCGATCGCCGGCGCGTTCGCCGGGTTATACAGCAAGGGATCGAAGTTGTTCAGCGTATTGTTCACGTCCGTGGGCGACGGGAAGTAGCTCCAGCGCAGGCCGAGGTTCACCGTCAACCGCGGCGTCAGCTTCCAGTCGTCCTGCGCAAAGGCCTCCATGTTGTAGTAGTGCAGGTCCGGAACAATGTCGCGGCTCTGCTGCGAGTACACCAGCACATTGCCCAGCAGAAAATCCTGCCAGCTGTTGAATTGAAAACTCGGGTTCCCGCCCGAACCGTTCTCGGTCTTCAGCATCTGCGAGACCGTGTACCCCACGCGCACCGCGTGCTTGCCGCGCGTGATCGAGAGATTGTCGAAGAAGGTGCGATCGAGATTGCGCTCCGTATAGGGCGCGCTCGCCTGCGCCAGCCCGGTAATTGTCCCGCCGGTAAACGTCACGCTCGGCAGCCGCCCATACGGATCGGGATACGCCGTGTTGTTGGTCAATTGCCCGAGCACCGTGGGCGAGTTACCCGCGCCGCTCGCGATCGCCGAGATCTCGCCCTGCGAGTACGCAAACTCCGCCTCGTTCACCAGATTCGGCGTGATCGTGTACGTCAGGTTGCCCACCACGTTCTTGCCCGGCGCGTTCACCGCCGTGTTCAGCAGCCCCGGATAATTTGCCGCCGCGAACAGACCCGTCGGAAACGTCTCCGGCGTCTCATCCTCCATCGCGCGCGCAAACAGGTGAATCTTCTCCGTCACATTCTCGTCCAGTCGAACAATGTCCTGGCGCACATTGTTCAGCGCCGAATAGGTAAAGCTGTACTGGCCCCCGCTCGCATTCGCCGGGAACTTATCAAATACGTTCGCGAGATAGACCTTCGCGTTCTGGCTGTAACAGCTCGGATTAATGGTGCTCTGATTCGCCGCCGGGTTATACGTCACGCAGCCGGCCGGCGCGCCCGTCACCTGCCCCGCTACAATCCCGTTCAGCTGGTCCGGCGTCGCCGCCGTCACGCTCGTCGTCGTCGGCGAGCTCACCTTGCGCCACTCCTCCGACCAGAAAAAGAAGGTCTTGGTCTTGTTCGTGTTGTAGATCCTCGGGATATACAGCGGTCCGCCCAGCGTGAACCCGAAGTTGTTGTAACGCTCAATACCGCGCGGCTGATAAGCCGCCGGGTTAACCTTGTTGAAGTAAGAATTCGCGTTGAAGACATTATTGCGATTGAACTCGTACACATCACCATGGAACAGGCTTGTGCCCTGCTTGGTCGCGACCAGCACCTGCCCGCCGCCGCTGCGCCCATAGCCCGCGTCATACGATCCGCGCGCCAGCGTGAACTCCTGGATCGCATCCACGCTCGGCACATTCAGCAGCGTGCCGTTGGATCCGCTGTCGTTGATGTCTGCCCCATCCACCGTCCAGTTGTTCGCCCCCGCGCGCGCCCCGTTCACCGAAATCGTCGTGCTGTTGTTCAGCCCAAACCCGGTCTCATCCCCCAGCCCGCTCACCACCCCCGGCTGCAGCGTCACCAGCTGCTCAAAGTTGCGGTTGCTGAGCTCGAGCTCGCGCACCTGCGTCCCGCTCACCGTGCCGACCTGCGCGCTGCTGGTCGTCTCGATCGCTACCGCGTTCTCCTGCACCGTCACCGTCTGATCCACCGAGCCCGGGTCGAGCGTCGCATTCAACCCGCGCTTCTGCGCCACAAACAAGGTCACGCCCTGCGCCGTCTGGCTCTTGAAGCCCGGCGCCGAGATAACCACCGTGTACGTCGCGGGCGGAAGGTTGGTGAAGTTGTAGCTCCCGCTCTTGTCCGTCGTCGCCGTGCGCACAAATCCCTGGATCGCCGCATTGCGCACCTCGACCGTCGCCCCCACCAGCGCCGCGCCGGAGGCGTCCGCCACCGTTCCGCTCAAACTCGCGGCGAGCTCCTGCGCATGGGCGACAGAGAAGACACACGAAACAGCGAACGGCATGATTGCGAATCGGTGCGGCTGCTTGATCATCTAGAGAAACCTCGCTGGCGTGCGATGGGTCGTGTCCGATTTACCGAGCGGAACGACAAAAGACGCACCGCCTAGAAGAACTGTTAAAGTAACGTGACTGCGTGTTGCGCCCTAGCGTAAACGCAGTCCTCCAGTCCCACAAGCAAAATCAGCAAACGCTTGCGTCTTCGTTCGCAAACCCCTGCCCCTCGCCCCGCGCTCCCGTGGTAAAGTCCCCATGCAGGAGCAGGCGCATGAGGCCGCGGCACACCTACCCTCGCCCCCTTCTCGCTCTCCTCGGCGGCGCGGGGCGCCTCGCCCTCCTCACCGCCGCGTTGCTCGGTGAAGCGTCACGCGCCGGCGCTCTGCAAACCTCACCCTCGCCCGCCGATCCCCTGCGGCAAAGCATCGCCACCGGCGCCGCCGCCCTCGCCCAGGGCGACAACGCGCGCGCCGAGCAGGCCTTCCGGGAGGCGCTCGCGCTCGCCCCCAACTCCGTCCCCCTGCTCAACGACCTCGGCCTCGCCCTCGCCCGCCAGCATCGCGAGACCGAGGCCATCGCGCTCTATCAACAGGCGCTCACGCTAAAGCCCGGCGACCCCATCACCGCGCGCAACCTCGGCGTCGCCTTCTTCCGCGCCCGTCGCTTCGCCGAAGCCGCGCCGTTGCTCGAACAATCCGCCGCCGAAACCCACAGCTTCCAGGCGCTCGAGCTCGCCGGCCTCAACTGCTTCGCCCTGGATCGCTACACCGACGCCGCCCGCTACCTCGAACAGGCCCGCGCCCTCCAGCCGGACGACCTCGAAACCCTGAACATGCTCGGCCAGGCCTACCTCCGCACCCACAACTACGCCGCCGTCACGGAGGTCTTCACGGAACTGATGCGCTCGCACCCCGGCTCGGCCGAGACGCACGTCCTGCTCGCTACCGCCTACGACAAGCTCTTTCGCGAGCAGGAGGCCATCCAGGAGTTCCAGGCCGCCGAGCAGGTCGACCCCAACTACCCCGGCGTGCACACCGGCCTCGGCGTCATCTTCTGGCGAACCGACAACCCCGATGCCGCCAAACGCGAGTTCCTGAGCGCCCTCGAGCTCACCCCCAACGATCCCATCGCCAACTGCACCCTCGGCCGCATCCTCCGCCGCGAGGGCAACCTGCGCGAGGCCATCCCCCACTTCGACGCCGCCCTCGCCGCCAACCCCTCCTACCTCGAGGCGCTGCGCGAACTCGGCCAAAGCTGGCTCACTCTCGGCGATCCCGCCAAGGCGGTCGCTCCTCTCCGCAAAGCCGTCGCCCTCCAGCCCGACGACGCCGAAAGCCACTACATCCTCGGCACCGCCCTGCGCCAGACCGGCGAGCCCGCCGAGGCCACCCGCGAACGCACCCTGGCCGCAAAACTCCTCGCCGCACAACACGCCGCCGGCACAGACACAGCCGGCAAGCGCACCTCCCCTTAGAACATCTCTCGATCCCGTTATGCTGGTGCTTTCTGACGCTGGAGAAATTCAAATAGGATCTCGCTTGTGGATGGCAGCGCTCCTATTTGCTGAAGGAGCCCGAGCGTTTCTACAAGCACCCAATCCTCTATAATCTTGCCCGATCGAACGCGATGGATGGTCAGCATCCTGATGTTTACGCGCTTTCCAGTCGGCGGAATACCTATCCATTGACCCGTTTGCGTTCCATCCATCGCTAACTGGCTGAATACGCGATCCTCGTCGGCGAACATCTGCTCCACCGTGAACTTGAGATCGGGAAACCCGGACAGCCAATCGGTGACGTGAGCTTTGACTGCGGCAGGACCGCGTGGCGTAGCCATCACGGGCGAACCTGATTGGAGTTGGTGGGTGTGGCAATCTTCATCGAAAATGGCGTCGGCAACTTCAAGCTTCCGCTCGTTCCAAAGCTCCTCAACGAACCTGGTCACGATACGTTTGTTGTCTTCCATCTTCAACATGCTCCTGTGCACTATGTTTCATTGCAGCCTCACCGCTCGCCCGCCCTCGGTAAGCCATAAAACCGGTACACCGCCGTGTACGGCACCCGCCACTCCGTTCCCACCGTCGCCTCCCCGCAACCCGTCGCCGGCGCCACCCCGCCCTGCGTCTGCTCCCGCCGGATCTCGACCACCCCGGTCAGCGCGCCGCTCCCCGTCGGCGCCGTCGCCCGCAGCACCAGCCACGGAATCGCCCCCGGCGCTGGCGCCTCCCGCTTCTCGACCATCTCTCCATGCACCGCGCTCCCATCATTCAACCGCCACACCGGCCCCGCACTGTGGTGTCCCACCGCCTTCGCGGCCCGCTCCTTCGCGATCTCTTCCTTCGCGATCCCGTCCCCGCCCGCCGCACTCCCGTCACCCTCATCCACCGCAAACAGATCCGCCTCCGGCGCCCGCAGCACCCATGCCGGCGCATCGCCCGGCCGCCGCTGGCAGTTGTAGATCTGCACCCCCCGCCCCAGAAGCTCCAGCACCAGCCGCCGCGTCGGCGCCGCGCCCGCATCCCCCTGCGCCCAAGTCCCACGCGCCATCATCGACAGCACCATGCCTCCCGCCAGCAAACCTCGCACGCGATGCATCATCCCTCTTCCCGCGGCCACACGCCGCACTGCCTAGAGCATCTTCTACGCGGTGCACAGAGGCCACATGAGCGCATGGCCATCTTCTCTCAAGAAATAGTCTCACCCCGTCACCGTCACCCTCCGTCATCGCCAACCGTCACCGCGCCAAGCAGCGGCACAGCACCAACAGAAATGCCTTAGCATCATCTAATGGCGCCCGTCCCGTCCACGCCCGCGCACACCGCCATCGCGTCGGCCGCGCCCCGCCGCATCGTCGTCAAGCTCGGCACCAACGTCATCATGCGGCCCGACGGCCGTGTCGCTCTCGGCCTCCTCTGCGGCCTCGTCGAGAGCATCGCCGCCCTTCGCGAGCAGGGCCACCAGCTCCTCGTCGTCTCCTCCGGCTCTATCGGACTCGGCATGGAGCGCCTCGGCCTCACTGCCCGCCCCACCGATCTCGCCCGCATTCAGGCCTGCGCCGCCACCGGCCAGTCCCGCCTCATGAGCATCTACGAAGACAGCTTCGACCGCCTTGGCTGCCGCACCGCTCAGGTCCTGCTCACCGAAGACGACTTCCGCTCGCCCACCCGCCACGCCAACCTCGCCCGCACCCTCGAAGCCCTCCTCGCCCTCGGCGTCATCCCCGTCATCAACGAAAACGACACCGTCTCCGTCGCCGAACTCGACGCCCCATACCCTATCCAAGACTCTGTCATCTCGACCGAACTCACCCCACACCCTGTCCTCTCGACCGAAGCGAAGCGCAGTGGAGAGACCTGCAGCTCCCCCACCGCAGCCGCAGCCGCGGCCGCGACCGCACCCACAACTCACAACCCCCAACCCACAACGCCTCTCCACAACCGCCTCTTCGGCGATAACGACAAGCTCTCCGCCCTCGTCGCCACCCACATCAACGCCGACCTCCTCGTTCTCCTCTCCGACGTCGACGGCCTCTTCGACCGCTCCCCCGCCGACCCCGCCGCCATCCTGCTCCGCGAGGTCCCCGCCATCGACCACCACATCCTCGCCCTCGCCCACGGCGGCAACGGCCGCGGCCGCGGCGGCATGCTCTCCAAACTCGAAGCCGCTCACATCGCCCAGACCGCCGGCCTCGACGTCGTCATCGCCAACGGCCGCACCGCGCAGATCCTCGAACATATCGTCGCCGAAGATCCCCTCGCCGGTACCCGCTTCCCCGCCCTCACTCCGCCGTACGATCATGGCCTTACCCTCTCGTCATAAAAGCGTCCTACCGAGGATCCATCCATGGCCCTCCACACCATCAAAACGAAGCTCCTCCGACAGGCGTACGAGCAGAGCGGTCCACCACAGGGCGAGCCCCTGATCCTCGTCCATGGTTGGCCGGACTCCCCACGTACTTGGGACAGGGTTCTGCCCGCGCTTCACCAGGCGGGCTTTCAGACGATCGCGCCCTACCTTCGCGGCTACGGTCCCAGCAGCTTCCGCGATCCCCTCCTCGGCCCCAAACCACGCAGAACAGGTCAGCCCGTGGCCTTCGCCCAGGACATGATCGACCTTGCGGACCGCCTCAAGATGAAACGTTTTCACTTCATCGGGCACGATTGGGGCGCACGCACGGGCTATGCCCTGGCAGCGCTGTTTCCCAAGCGGCTCAAGTCGCTCACCGCTATCTCCGTCCCCTTCGAGCCGGGGAAAGCTAGTCCCCCGAAGTTGCCCCAGGCCCGCGCCTTCTGGTACCAGTGGCTTCTCTGCACCAAACCCGGCGAGATAAAGGTCCGCGAAGATCCCGTCGCCTTCGGTCAGGCGAAATGGGACACCTGGAGCCCGCCCGGCTGGTACGACCAAAAAGACCTGGAGGAAGCCGCAAAGAGCTGGCAGGGAAAAGACTTCGTGGATGTGGTCCTGAATAGCTACCGAACCCACTGGGAACACGCGGAGCCGGACCCCTACTACGCCAGCCTGCAGTCACGTCTCGATGCAACAAAGATGCTGGACATACCAACCCTTCTCCTGCACGGTCGCGAAGACCGCTGCGAACTCGTGGAGACCACGGAGGGCGCACAGCGCTACTTCAGAGCCCCCTACTATCGAGTCCTGCTCGACGGCGTCGGCCACTTCCCGCAACGCGAAAGCCCAGACCTCTCGGCAGCCATCATCCTCGAACACCTCCGCCACCCCGGCTAACCAGCCACCAAACTGAGACTACCAACTGAGATTTCCAACTAAAACGCCTCACCTGAAACCCCAACTGAAACCCCCACTGAAACCCGCAAGCCTCAACTGAAACTTCCAACTGAAACCCTCACCTAAAACGCCGCACCTAAACCGCCCCAACTAAAACGCCTCACCCCAAGACGCCTCACCTAAAACGCACTTCCCCAAAACGCCCCCATGCCCCCCACCGACCCAGCCGCCGTCCGCCCCATGGCCGAGCGCGCCCGCGCCGCCGCCCGCGCCCTCGCCCCGCTTCCGCTCGCCAGCCGCAACGCCGCCCTCTGCCGCATCGCCGACGCCCTCGAGCGCTCGACCGACCAACTCCTCGCCGCCAACGACCTCGACCTCGACCTCGCCGGGCGCCTCGTCGACGCCGGCGAACTCTCCGCCGCCAACTTCGCCCGCCTTCCCCTTTCCGCACCCAAGCTCGCCGAGATGGCCGCCCAGGTCCGCGCCGTCCGCGAGCTCCCCGACCCCCTCGGCCGCACCCTCGACGCCATCGAGCTCGACCGCGGCCTCCACCTCGAAAAACGCTCCGTCCCCCTCGGCGTCCTCGCCGTCATCTTCGAGGCCCGCCCCGATGCCGTCACTCAGATCGCCGCCCTCGCCCTCAAATCCGGCAATGCCGTCCTCCTCAAGCCCGGCCGCGAGGTCGAACACACCGCCCACGCCCTCGTCACCCTCATCCGCCAAGCCATCGCCACGGAGCCCCCAGCCCCCAACCCTGTCCTCCCGACCGAAATATCTGCTCCAGAAAGTGTCCTCTCGACCGGAGCGAAGCTCCCCCAAAGTGTCATCTCGACCGGAGCGCAGCGAAGTGGAGAGACCTGCAGTTCTCCCGCCACCGACCCTCCCACACTCCCCGCCGACGCCGTCCAGCTCCTCCTCGGCCGCGAAGCCGTCGCCGAACTCCTCACCCTCTCCGCCCTCGTCGACCTCGTCATCCCGCGCGGCACCCGCGCCCTCGTCGAGCACATCCAGGCCACCACCCGCATCCCCGTCCTCGGCCACGCCGACGGCATCTGCCACGTCTACGTCGACCAGCACGCCGACCTCGCGCAGGCCCTCGCCGTCGTCGACGACGCCAAAACCGACTACCCCGCTGTCTGCAACGCCGCCGAAACCTGCCTTATCCACGAGGCCATCGCGGCCCAGTTCCTTCCCGCCCTCATCACCCGCCTCTCGGCCAAGGGCGTCCACTTCCGCGCCGACCAGCCCGTCCGCGACCTCCTCAACTCCTCTATCGGCAACTTCCCACAAAACTTGAGCCCCACCCAAGACCCTGTCATCTCGACCGCAGCCCTCACCCAAACAGGTGTCACCTCGATTGCAGCATCTTCCCAAGACGGTGTCATCTCGACCGAAGCGAAGCGCAGTGGAGAGACCTGCGGTCCTGCCGCCACAACCCTCGATCCCTCACCCGAAGCTCTCACCCAAAACAGTGTCCTCTCGACCGAAGGCGATGCGCCGCAGCGCCCCAGTGGAGAGACCTGCAGCTCCGCCACGACCGCCCTCTCGACCGCAGCCCCCGTCCCCCAATCGGCTGTCACCGCAACCGCAACTCCCAACCCAAACCCCATCACCTCAACCGAGACTGAAACCCCCAAACCAAACTCCGCAACTCCCAACCCAAACCCCGCCACCTCAACCGACATCCCCGACCCCGACAGCTGGCACACCGAATACGGCGACCTCACCCTCGCCCTCCGCATCGTCCCCTCGCTCGCCGCCGCAATCGACCACATCCACCGGCACGGCTCCGCCCACACCGAAACCATCTGCACCACCGACCCCGCCGCCGCCGAGCGCTTCCTCAACGAGGTCGACGCCGCCAGCGTCATGCTCAACGCCAGCACACGCTTCGCCGACGGCTTCCGCTACGGCCTCGGCGCGGAGGTCGGCGTGTCCACCTCCCGCATCCACGCCCGCGGCCCGGTCGGCCTCGAAGGCCTCACCACCACCAAGTTCGTCCTTCGCGGCGAAGGCCACCGCGCCGCCGACTACCACGGACCCAACGCCCGCCCCTTCACCCACACCCGCAAGTCCCGCCCTTAGCTCTCAGTCTGAAAGCTCCGAGCGGCTAGCGGCTAGCCTCCAGCTCGCACCTGCACCTCCCCCTTCTTTCCCGCCTTTAGAGTCGAAGCCTCGTACGACACCAGCTTGCCCCCGCGCACGAGCGACTCCACCTTGGTGATCTTCGTCCCCACCGCCTTAGCTTCGAGCGCCGCTCGCACTTTGGCGGGCAGAGCGTCCATCGCAACCTCCTCTTCGACCTCCAGCAGCTTGCCGTTCGCGCCGATCTGTACGTCCCTGCTCCGTCCATTCACAACGGTCTCCGCCTCGTATACCGTCATGCCGTGCTCCCGTTCGGTCGAGTAGCCCTTGATCGTCGCACCCTGCGTCTCGCGATCCACCGTCGTCGCCACCGCCGCGGGCAGTTGCTCCCGCCGCACCGCGTGCTCCTGGGCCACGCCCAACACGGCGCTCATCCCCATGCCCACGCCCACAACCGTTGCCCTCATATGTCGCTTCATGTCGCTCTCCCGGCGCGCTGGTTGCGCGTGTCTTTAGTTCACACCTCCCCGCTTAAGCCCTGCTGAAGCGAACCTGAAGCACTGCTTAAGCTCCGCCCAACCTAGCCCAGCCCCAAAGCAGCAAGGGCGCGGAGCCCACAATGGCACCACGCCCAGCCCCAGCCATTCGCCCTAGCGCCTAGCTACAACTCCAAACCACAAGGTTCAATTGCCTAGAAGCTGTACCGCACCTCACCCGTCACCGCGCGGCCCGGTCGGACTCGAAGGACTCACCACTACCAAGTTCGTCCTCCGCGGCGAAGGCCACCGCGCCGCCGACTACCGCGGCCCAACGCCCGCCCCTTCACCCACACCCGCAAAGGCAGCCCCTAGCTTCTAGCTCCTCAGCCCTAGCTCGTACCCCTCAGCTCACCCTTGGGCCGCGATACGCCTGAAATCCGGCGGCGCGCACCCTGCATCTACACTGGGGGAGGCCCGCAAGCGGCAATGCAACACACCAAGCAGCGCATGCACAGCTCTTCTCCCCGGCCCACCCTCCGCCACGCGATCGCGCGTCCGTTCCCGCATCTCCTCGCCCTGCTCTGTCTCCTGGTCCTCTCGGCACACGCGCAGCACACCGCGCTCTCCGACGCCGATCCCAACCAGCCCTCCCGCCGCATCCACCTCATCCTGCGCGATGGCAGTTTCCAGCTCGTCACCGACTACCGCGTCGCCGGTGCCAACGTCGTCTACCACTCCGCCGAACGCGCCGGCGCCGAAGAGCTCGTTCCCCTCAACCTCGTCGACCTCGACGCCACGCGCAAGTGGGAGCAGCGCCACGCCGCCGCCCTCGGCCAATCTCCCGCGCAACAGCCCGGCCAGCCGCCCCCGATCGACCCCGAGCTCCTCGCCGAAGAGGCCGCCCGCGCCGCCCTCACCCCCGAGGTCGCCCCCCATCTCCGCCTACCCGAGCAGGACTCCGTCCTCGCCCTCGACACCTTTCGCGACACCCCGGAGCTCCTTCCGCTCGCCCAATCCGAGGGCCAGCTCAACCGCAACACCGCCCACAACCTCCTTCCCGGTGTCATCAATCCGCTCTCCAGTCCGCACCCCGTCGTCACCCTGCACGGCGCCGGCTCCGCCCCCCAGCTTCATGTGCCCGATCCCGTCTTCTATGTGCGCGTCGGCGACGACGCCGATGTGCCTGCCACCGGCTCCGCCTTCACCGTCGACACCCACGGCAACACCGGCCAGGCCCCGACCGCCGGCGCCGGCGGCTCGGCCGCAAACCGCTATGTCCTGGTCCGCTGCGATGTGCGCGTGGACGCCCGCGTGCTCCTCAGCTTCCCCCTCACCGCCCCGGACGACGGCCGCCCGCTGCCGGACCACGTCATCGCCCTCCGCGCCGAGCCCCTGCCCGGCGGCCACTGGCTCCGCCTCACCCCCGCCCGACCCCTCGAGATAGGTGAGTTCGCCCTGATCGAGATCCTCGACCCCAAGCACATCAACACCGGCGTCTGGGACTTCGGCATCCACCCCGCCGCGCCCGAGTTCCGCGACGCCATCCACCCCGAAACCCGCCGCCGGCCCGCAACCCCCGACTGATGCTCTATATAGCTATTCTCCTCAAGGTATAGTCCTGATCACAAGCGCCTTGCCCGTTTGTTTGTCATTCCCGCAGGGAATCTGCGTTCTGTTCGTGGCGGCAGGCTGCTTGCCAGCGTAAAAAACCACTACACCTATAAGGAACAGCTCTGGCCCGCTAGCTCCTCACCCGCTAGCTCTCCAACTTCCTGTCAGGCAGCCGCTCCGCCCGTCCCAAGCTGGCTCCCCTCATCCAGCTCCACACCCTTGCTCGCCACCAATCCCTGCCCCGCGATCACCACCGCGTCCCGGTGCGCCTTGGCGGCATACATCATCGCGTCCGCGGACTTCAACATCGCCTCCACCGTCGCGCCATCCTCCGGATAGCTCGCCAGACCGAAGCTCCCCGAAAGCTGCAGGTCGAGCCCCGCCGAGGCCATGAAGTGCTCCGCCCGCAGCGCATGGTGAAGCTCCACCGTCTTGCGCGTCGCCAGCTTCTTGCCAAACTCCGGCAGCAACACCACAAATTCATCCCCGCCATAGCGGAAGCAGCTCCCGCCCGGCTCCATCGCTCGCTTCAGCAGCGTACCGACCTCCGCCAGCAGGCCGCTCCCGATCAGATGTCCGTGCGTGTCATTCACCGACTTGAAGCGGTCCAGATCCAGAAACAGCAGGCTGAACTGCATGCTGCCCGCGGTCTGCTCCTCCAGCTGCGCATACAGGTGCCGCGCGTTATACAGCCCCGTGCAGTCATCGCGGATCGTCAGCTCGTGAATCAGCTTCATCGACCGGTGATTGCTGATCGCGATCGCCGCGTAATCGCACAAAATCCGCAAAAACGAGATCGAATACTCACTCAGCAGGTCCAGCTTGCTGTTCAGCAGCTGGATTACCCCGAGCGACTGCCCCGCCGCCCCGATCGGCACGCAGGCGATCGATTGGATGTTCAGCTCCGGGTGCGCCCGCACAAACACCGACCACTTCGGATCCAGCCGCACATCCGGAACGATCAGCGGATTACCGGTCTTGGCCACCCAGCCCGCCACGCCTTCCCCCATCGGCACCCGCAGTCCCTCGAGCGTCTGTTGGTTCTCGCCCACCGCGATCGCGTAATACAAGCTCTCCCGCGCCTCGTCCACCAGCAGCAGCGACCACCGCTCCGGCCCGAAAAACCCCGCCATCTTCTCCATGATGGCGCGCAGAATCTCCTCAAGCTCAAGGTGCGCCGTGACCGCGCGCGCAACATCATGAAAGACGCGCAGATGGTCCATCTGGCGACTGTCGATGACCTCGTATCCGCGTCGATCCCTCACGATGCTCTCCCCTGTGGAAGCACGCACACCTGACGGCCGAACAGCCTACCCGCCAATATGTACCATGCTCCGCGAAGGTTTCATGAACTCCGGCTCCCCAATATGGTGTCTCGCCTCTTTGCGCGCAATCACTCGATCGATGTACGCACCAAGCGCGGCATCGGTTTCCCCTCGACGAATAAATCCGTAGAGATCGTGGTCGCTCTGCGAAAACAAGCACGTCCGAATCTTCCCATCGGAGGTCAGCCGCACCCGACTGCAGTGTCCGCAAAACGGCCGGCTCACCGGCGCGATGATCCCAATCTCGCCCAGCCCGTCGGCAAAGGTGAACCGCCGCGCCGTCTCACTCGGGGTCGTCGGCGGCAGCTCCACCAACGGCCGCACCCGGCTCAGCCGCGCCACAATCTCATCCATCGTCACCACCGCCTCGGGCGTCCAGCTTCGGCCCTCCTCCAGCGGCATCCACTCGATAAACCGGACGATCACCCCCTCGCGCCGCGAAAACTCCGCAAACGCCTCGATCTGTCCGTCGTTGAAGCCGCGCAGCAGAACGCAGTTCACCTTCACCGGCCCCAGCCCCGCCCGCTGCGCCGCCCGCACCCCCGCCAACACCCGGTCATAGCTCCGCGGAACCCGCGTGATCGCCGCAAACGTCTCCGCCTCGACCGCATCCATGCTCACCGTGATCCGACTCAGCCCGGCCCGCGCCAGCGGCTCCGCCATCCCCTCCAGCAGATGCCCATTCGTCGTCATCGCCAGATCGAGCGGCATCCCCGCGCCCGGCTCCGCCAGGCTGCCGTCCGGCGTCCACCGCGTTCGCAGACGGCTCAACTCCTCGACCATCTCAACCACACCCGCGCGCAGCAGCGGCTCGCCCCCCGTCAGCCTCACCTTCTCGATACCCCGCTCGGCAAACACCCGAATCATCCGCACGTAGTCCGCGATCGGCAACTCGGCAAACTGCGCGCCCTCATTGCCCGTCCGGCAATACACACAGCGGTAGTTGCACCGGTCCGTGATCGAGACCCGCAGATCCGTAATCGCTCGCCCATGCCCATCCCGCAACCGGGCTTCGCCAAGGGGGGCACCCAGGGCTTCATCGAACGAAACAGACTGAGCGTCGGCAGGCAACGTGGGAAACGCGACCAGCCCCGCGATCTCCGCCACGCCTGACACCATCTCCCCTGCCTCCCGGAACCTGTTCAGATGCCCGCGCCTAGACCACTCGCGCCAACCCGACCGCCAAACGTGCTCTCTCTTCTAGATGCTCACGGCTCCCAGGAGTGTGCAGTGTAGTACCCGAGAGGCTGACTGCATCGCCCACCCGCGGCGTACGGACGTTGTACCCGCACAAAGCCATCAGCCCGCGCCTGCGTCAAGGCGCGCCGCAGCCCGGCCCGTACAGGCGCACTTCGCGCTGCCGCAAACCGGCCGGCCGCGACGTCCCCACACCGCGCGCCACCCGCAATCGCCTCTAGTAGCTGAAAAACTCGTTCGCTCCGCGCTTCAGCGCCACGCCGAATCCGATAAAGATCACCGCCAGCAAAAACGTCAGGGCGTTCCAATACACCATCGGCCGCGCCCAGCCGGGCGAATAGGTCGCGTCCTGCCCCGACCACAGCGTCAGCAGCACCGCCACCAGCAGACATTGGCCGCCGATCACCAGCAGGAGCTGCCCCCGCCGCCGCCGGCGATCCAACATCTCCACCTGGTCCGGCGTCAGAATGCGTTCTTCGATCGGAATCAGCGTATTTGCCATGGTGTCCTGCCCTTTCGCGATCTGTTCCGCCCGCTGCTCCCGCGGGCGCCCTGCTCGCACGCCGTATCTCTCGCGCGCCCGTACATTACATCACAGCCGTCACGTTGCGCCCCAGCAACCTACCCCACTGCGACGCCCCTCTTCGCCTGGCGCACCTGCGCTCAAAGAAACGCGACCGACTGAATCCCCGCCACCTCGAATCGCTTCCGGCAACGAATATTCTTGCAGCCCACCATATCGTCCCGCCGCACCATGTAGCTCTGCGCCTTCGCGAACCGCGCCCGGTCGCGCTCGTCCGCGCCGCGCGGCAGCTGCGCCCGCTTCCGTCGCACCAGCCAGCCCAGCTCATACTCGTTCTGCTCCCGGCAGTGCGGACACGTCATCATGTGCCTGCGCTGCTCCGGCCGCTCATCAAAAAAATCCCGCTCTTCCATATGCTCTGTCCTCTTCGTGACTGGAACGGTCCATGCGGGCTTCGCCGAAGGGTCACGCGCCCCGCATCACGCCCGTCATCTCACGGTTCAGATTAGTTCATCCGCCCGCGGGTTACCTCACCACCGCACACCGGCCCACAGCTCGCGCACGCAACGCGCGCCGACAGTGCCTCCCACGGCACCCAGCAACGCGTCCCATCTCGGCTGTGGCAAAATCAGTGCGTCAGCGCGCCCCCTCCGCTCGGGACAGCTTCCGCAAATGCCGTTCCGCTGCTTCTTCACGGAAACCGTTCCGCGCTCACACAGCGCCGGCCTGTACGACACCGACGCCGGCGGAGCGACCCAGGCCTGTTCGTTCCGCACCGGAGCCATGCACCGAAGGAGATCTTCCGGATGTTCGCTTCCCCGATCGCTTCCCTGATCCCATTCCTGATCGCTTCCATTGCTCGCCGCCGCACCCGCCGACCACGCCGCACGGCCCGCAGCCTGCCCTTCGCGCTCGCCAGCCTGCTCGCCGCCTTTCTCCTGGCGCCCCCCGCCTCCACCGCCCAAAGCATCGCCGTCAGCAAGGACAACCGCACCGTCTCCGTCACCGCGACCGAGCACATCACCGTGCTCGCCGACGTCGCCACCGTCCACGTCGGCTACATCGTCTTCGGCCGCGACCGCGACACCGCCTACGGCAGCGCCACCACCCTCTCCGGCGCCATCATCAAAGCCCTCACCGACTCCGGCGTCACCCTCGAGTCCATCGAGTCCGACTCCCAGGGCATCGAGCCCGTGCAAAACTTCCAGGTCGAACGACTCTCCCCCGCCGACGCCGCCAACCACCGCTATCAGGTCCAGCAGTCCTGGCTCGTCCACGTCGCCGCCCCCGACGCCGGCAAGGCCCTCGACACCGCCGTCCTCGCTGGCGCCAACCAGTCCGGACAGATCGACTGGAGCCTCAAGGACGAGAACGCCGCCACCTCCTCCGCCGCCGCGCGCGCCATCGAACGCGCCCACCGCGTCGCCAGCCAGATGGTCTCGCCCTTCGGCGGCAAGCTCGGCCCCCTGCTCTACGCCTCCAACGAAAGCGAGTCCTCCACCATCCGCCCCATGGCCATGCAGGCCATGCACAAGATGGCCAACTCCAGCGAGCCCCTCGCCATTAGCCCCCGCCGCATCGAGCGCTCCGTCACCGTCCGCGCCATCTTCGCCGTCGAGTAGCACCGCATCCCGTCCTCCGCCGCCTGTTATCTCCCGCCAAGGCCACAGCCCCGCTCCCTCCCTAGCCAACACCCCCAAGAAGAGCTGTTATCTCGACCGAAGCGAAGACCGGGGTCCCCGGCGAGCGCACCATGAAACGCGGTGTCATCTCGACCGAAGCGAAGCACAGTGGAGAGACCTGCTTCTCGACCCAAACACTCCGAAGCACCACACCCGCTCCCACCTGACCAACACCCCCCGAGAAGCGCTGTCATCCCGACCGAAGCGAAGACCGGGGTCCCCGGCGAGCGCACCATGCAACGCGGTGTCATCTCGACCGAAGCGAATCGCAGTGGAGAGACCTGCTTCTTTACCCGAACACTCCGAAGCACCACACCCACTCCCTATCTGACCAACACCACATCAAACGCTGTCCTCTCGACCGAAGCGAAAACCGGGGTCCCCGGCGAGCGCACCATGAAACGCGGTGTCATCTCGACCGAAGCGAAGCGCAGTGGAGAGACCTGCTTCTTTACCTCGCCAAACCACAGCAAACGCTGTCATCTCGACCGAAGCGAAGCGCAGTGGAGAGACCTGCTTCTCTACCCGAACTCTCCGAGGCCCACACCTGCTCCCTATCTGGTCAACACCACATCAAGCGCAGTGGAGAGACCTGCTTCTCTACCGCGGAGTTCAGCCCACCATAGAAAGAACACCATGCAAGCCACAAGCCGCCTCGCCCTTACCCTTCTGCTCGCCGCCCCTATCCTCCCCGCCCAACCGCCCGCCACAAGCGCCATCCCCGACTACGCCAAGCAACGCGCCGAGCGCGCCCGCGACCTCACGGAACCCTTCGGCTGGTTCTCCCTTATCGCTCTCGAATGGCTGAAGCCCGGCCTCACCACCGTCGGCTCCGCTCCCGGCAACACGCTCGTCCTCCCCGGCGCACCCGCCCACCTCCTCACCCTCGAGCAGCAAAACGGCATCGTCACCGTGCGCGCCGCAGACCCCTCCGTTCTGCTCGCCGGCAAACCCGTCCCCACCGGCGCCGTCCTCCCCACCGACGAGAAGGACGCCTCCGCCCTCGCCAGCGGCGCCATCCGCCTCTGGGCCATCCATCGCAACGGAAAGTCCCTGCTTCGCGTCAAGGATGCAAACGCTCCCGCCCGCCTCTACTTCCATGGCCTCCGCTGGTACGCCCCCGACCCCCGCCTCCGCGTCACCGCCCGCTGGATCCCCTACACCACGCCCCACACCCTCACCACCCACAACCAGATCGGCCAGGTAAGCACCGCCACCGTCCCCGGCTACGTCGAATTCAACCTCCACGGCAGCCGGGAGACGCTCGTGCCGACCTACTCCGGCAAGGACAGCCTCTTCTTCGTCTTGCGCGATGCCACCTACCTCAAAGACACCGACGGCGGCGGTCGCTTCCTTTCGACCGATCCCCCGTCCAACGGCCTGAGCCAACCCGGCACCGTCATCCTCGACTTCAACCAGGCCGCTAACCCGCCCTGCGCCTACACCCCCTACGCCACCTGCCCCCTCGCCTCTCCCGAAAACCGCCTGCCCATCCCCATCCCCGCCGGCGAGAAGCGCTACACCGACGACGCCCGTTCCCAGCACCGCACCCAGCTGCCCCCTAGCGAGGGGCGCCCGCACCGCTCCACCAAGCCTCATCTTGGCCCTCACGCCGCCGGCCCGCCCCAGTCCGCCGGCGCAACCACGCCATAGTGCCCGTCCGGCAGCTGCTCCAGCGTCGGCGCATACATCCCCAGCTCCGTTCGCCGCCACCACGCCCCCGTTCGCCGCTTCTCGTCCGCCGTCGTAAACCAGTACTGCCACACCACCGCCCGCACATAGCGCGGCGGCTTGCCCCCAAACGGGTCCCCGCGAAACAGCCCCAAGACCTCCCGGTCGCCCTCCAGCAACCGCTCCTCCGTCAACGGCACGATCGGCTGCTGCCGCCACGTCGACAGCGACGCAAACCACAGATTCCAGTCAAACCGCGGCTGGTACGGCGCATAGATCCCCGGCCGCTCGCCCACCGCCTGCGGCTTGAAACGGAACAGGTACGGCGTCCACGTCACCCCGTCGTTCGACCCCTGGAACTCGATCTCATACCGGTGCGGCGTCATGGTCGCGAACAGCCCATACCGGTTCGCGATCCGCAGCGGCTCCAGCGCCACGATCGGCAACCCCGCCCACCCCGTCACCGGCACAAACATCCCCACCATCTCCGCCGTCGTCACATACCCCACCCACCCCAGGCACACCGCCGTCACCGCGATCCGCGCCCCCTGCCAGCCGGAAACCGGCCGCCCCGCGGCCCGCTCCGCCGCATCCTCGCGCCGCAGCCCCGCCGCCTCACCTTCGCCGCTCAGCCCCGCGCGCCACCGCCGCGGCACCCACCGCCGCAGCGCCGCGTCATCCAGCAGCAGAAACGCCAGCACCAGCACCAGGTAGTTCAAAAATGCATAGTTCGCCGACGCGATCACCCCCACCTGCCACACCGTCACCACCACAAAGCAAGCAATCCGCCACCGCCGCGGCAGCAACGCCATCCACACCAGCACCAACTCAATCCCCAGCGTCAGCCCCGCGCTCGCGACGTGAAACCAGCCCGGCAGATGCTGCAAGTACCAGCCCACCCACGTCGGCAACGGCCCGTTCTGGTAGTACTCAAACATCGCCGTCAGGTTGCGCCACGTCGGGTCGCCGCTTTCGAGCTTCACCACACCCGACTCGAAGTAGATCCGAAACCACTCCCACAACAGCAGAAACACCGCCGCGCGCGACGGCAGCGACGCCCGCCCCCACCCCGGCCTGCACCCCGCCGGCGCCAGAAACAACGACAAAAATCCCGCCTCCAGCAGCATCCCGTCCGACTGGTACTCGCCAAAGTCCTGCGCCACCCCGATAAACGAAAGAAAACACACGAAACAGATCAGCAGCATCAGCCGCGGCGCAAAGTTCCCTACCAGCAGAAGCGAAGCCGCCAGCCCCACACCCACCACCGTCAGCAGCATCCCGTCCCCGCTCGAAAGCCACAGCAGCGAGGGCGCGTACCAGAAGCGCAGCGCCCCCAGCGTCTGCGCCGAATGGAGATGCTCGCGCGCCGGCAAAATGCCGTGCACCCCCACCATGCCGCGCGCCTGAAATACCAGCGCCAAAAAGGCCGCAAAGTAGATCCCACCCATCGCCCGCAAAAAGATCCACCGCGCCACCAGACGGTCCCCCACCCCCGTCTCGCGATCAAACAGGTACCGAAGGGCGGCGCGCGGGCTCGGCATCCCTCCTGGCATCGGTCCGGGCTGTATCGACATACCTTGCGTGCCCCTCAAATCGGCGTTTACCCAAAAGATCGGCATTTACCCAAACATCGGCGTTTGCCCAAGAAGGTCGGCGTGTTACCTGAAAAGATCAGCGGATTGCCCAAGAAGGTCGGCGTGTTACCTGAAAAGATCAGCGGATTACCCAATAAGATCAGCGGATTACTAAAGATCGGCGTTTACCTAAACATCGGCGTTTACCCAAACATCGGCGGGCTACCCAAAACATCGGCGGGCTACCAAAGAAGATCGGCGGATCGGCGTTTACCCAAAAGATCGACGGTACCCAAAAGAATGTGTCATTTCGACCGAAGGACGCACGGCCTCATCGTGCGTTCGTAGTGGAGAAACCTGCGTCTTGCTTGGGTCCAAGCAACTCCTGTTGCGCGAAAACCACCGCTTTCGAACGCAGCGGTGTACGCCCATAGACCCATGGGCTATGGCTATAACCCGACCACACTCCTCTGCCGAGTGAGACGCCCATCCGCTCGCCTCTGCGGCGCCCCCCGACAAAACTCCACTCCCGCACCGCTGAAATCCTTGCTCCGCTCACGAAAGAAAGCGCTCTCCCTCGCTCCCGCATCTGACCTCAGAACACACGCGCGCCATCCCCCGCGCGCCGGAGGGCACCAGCACATGAAACTTCTCGTCATCGGCGCCGGCGGCAAAACCGGCATGGCCGTCGTCGATCAGGCCGTCCGCCGCGGGCTCGACGTCACCGCCCTCGTCCACACCTACACCTCCATGCCCGACGGCGTCCACGTCGTCGAAGGGGACGCGACCGACGCCGCCACCGTCGACGCCGCCCTCGCCGGCCAGAACGCCGTCATCGACACCATCGGCGGCGCCACCCCCTACAAAGAAACCTCGCTCGAAGCCACCGCCGCCCGCGTCCTCATCGCCGGCATGCAGCGACTCGGCCTACGCCGCCTCATCGCCATCTCCGCCCTCGGCGTCGGCGACAGCAAGCACAACACCTCCTTCGTCTACGACCACCTGCTCATGCCCACCCTTCTCCGCGGCGCACTCCCCGACAAAGCCCGCATGGAGGCCGAGATCACCGCCAGCCCCCTCGACTGGACCATCGTCCGCCCCGCCCTCCTCACCGACGACGAGCCCATCGGCTCCGTCAGGCTCTACAACCCCGCCGACGGCGACACCGCCCACAAGATCGCCCGCGACGACCTCGCCACCTTTCTCCTCGACCAACTCACCACCGATCTCCACGTCGGCAAAGCCGTCACCGTCGCCACCGTCTAGACCCGCCCGCCCGCCTCATGTCGACCCCCACCCGCCGCCTCCACAAGGACCTCCTCGTCGCTCCCCTGGGCGAGGCGCTCCTGCTCCTGATCGTCGCCGCCGTCGGCCTCCTCACCCGGCAACCTCTTCTCTTCGCCAGCCTCGGCCCCACCGCCTATGAGCTCATCGAGACACCCACCCGCCCCAGCGCCCGGCCCTACAACATCCTCGTCGGCCACCTCATCGGCGTCCTCTCCGGCCTGCTCGCGCTCCGGCTCACCCACGCCGCCGCGGTCCCCGCCGTCAGCGACCTCCACGCTCTACCGCTCGCTCGCGTCGAAGCCGCCGTCCTGGCCGCCACCCTCACCGTCTTCGGCACGCTTCTGCTCCGCGCCATGCAGCCCGCCGCCGTCTCTACCACGCTGCTCATCACCCTCGGCGCCATGCAGCGCTGGCAGGATTGCCTGCTCATCCTCGCCGCCGTCCTCCTCCTGACCATCGTCGGTGAGCCCCTCCGCCGCTGGCGCCTCCGCTCCTCCCCCTCCTACACCGAAGCCGACTTCGCCCGCCGCCCCTAGTCAGAAGCCCCTAGTCAGAAGACATGTGTCCTCTCGACCGAAGTCGGCGCAGCGACGACAAAGCGGAGACCTGCTTCTCCAGCGACGCCTTCAACTCCCTGCCCACAAACCCGGTACTCTACCTCCATGAGTCTCGCGATCGTCCTGGCCCTCTTCGAGTACCTCGTCCTGGTGCTGTCGATCTCCATCCACGACGCCGCCGAAGCCTGGACCGCCTCCCGCCTCGGCGATCCCACCGCCCGCATGCTCGGCCGCATCTCCCTCAACCCCCTCCGCCACTACGATCTCTGGGGCACCGTCGTCTGGCCCCTGCTCTTCCTCTATCAAAGTCCGCTCGCCATCGGCTGGGGCCGCGACGTCCCTGTCACCGAGCGCAACCTCCGCAAACCCGCCCAGGTGAACCTCGTCCACCTCGCCGGTCCCGCCGCCCAACTCCTCACCGCCACTCTCTGCCTGCTCCTGCTCCTGATCTTCAAGCACACCAGCCCGCTCGCCGCCGCCACCCTCCCCTTCGCCCAGCTCTATGCCCTGCGCGCCACCATCGTCCCGCCCGGCGCCTTGCCGTCCCTCTTTCCCATCGTCCTTCTGCTCTACATGGGCATCCTGGTCAACGTTCTGCTCTGCGTCTTCAACCTCATCCCATTGCCCACCCTCGACGGCGGCAAGATCCTCCGCTTCTTTCTCCCCTACAACGCCGCTCGAAAATACGACGAGTACGCCACCTGGATCACCCTCGGCTTCTTTCTGCTCACCTTCCGCTTCAACATCATCGGCTGGATCTTCGCCCCCGTCATCGGCCTCTACCAGGTCCTCCTCAATGCCCTCTAGCGCGAATCACCGCAACAAATTCCGCCTCGCCTCCGCCATCGACCTGTCTTTTCCCGACCGAAGCACGCACGCGCTTCATCCTGCGTTTGCTGCGGAGAAACCTGCCGTTGTCTTCGGCTCCCGATACACGCTCCAGACCAAAGAAAATGGGGCCGCATAGGCGACCCCATCCCTTTCCCTCCGGGCACAATGAAACCCTACTGGCGGGCCCGGCCACGCTTGAACAGCTGACTCACCGTCGCCGTAAAGCGCTTGGCAGAGCTCGGCGTAGGCGTCGCTCCGCTCAGAATCGTACTGAACGGAATATCCGAGCCGTAATAGGCCACGGTGTCCTTCGTGTTCTGGTGAACCTCATCTCCGCTCAAGTCCACACCGGCAAATAGACCCTTATTCCGCGAGTACGAGAGAAACTCCGCATTCGCCAGCTCCGTCGTCGCCGCCTGCGACGACCGGCCAACCGGACCCGCCGCCGCCGAAATGTCGCCACCCAGCTTGATCTTGTCCTTCAGCAGATCGTCCATGCTCTTCTTGTTCACGCCCACCAGCACCAGATCGGTCTCCTGACCGCCGGCCTGCAGACCAAAGCTCGCGCCGGTCATCTGCACAAACGCCGGCGCGCTCCAGCCATGTCCCGTGCGGCACGTCGCCACACCCTGGCCATACTGTGCGCCCACCAGAAACGCCGCCTTCTTGAAGCTCGGCACCACCAGCACGCACTGTGCCTTCGCCGCGATATCCAGCGGAATGCCCTTGTCAGGGGTGGCCATCAGCTGGCGCAATACAGCGTGCGCCGCGTCAATACGGCCGGTCAGCTTGGAATCTGTGCTGTCGGCGGCGAACGCCACACTGCTCATACTGGCGGCAATGGCGACGGAAGCTATAAGTTGTCTCATCGGGATCGTCCTTCCTTACGGTTAAAGTGGGTGCGCCAACCTGAACCGGCGACGACGCCCGGCAGCTGCATGGCACGTACAAACAGGCATCTACATGGCACTTACAGGATTGTAAGATGCGCGCATCCGCGCATGTGCCCCTTGATCCTTCCGATTACTCAGAAGATTTTTCGCCCTGCCAGGTCTGCGCCACACGCCGTCGCGGCACACCTCATCTGTCCGACCGGCGTAGAATGAACATTGGAGTTGGCCGGCACCCTCGGCCGAGGCACCGTGGCACCTCTGCTTAGATCGCTCGTCTCTCTCCTGGTCCTCGTGCTCCTCTACACCGGCATGATCTCCGCCTTTCACCTCCTCAATCTGCCCAGTACCCGTTCCGTCCTCGGCGGCATCGGCCTGCTGCTGCTCCTCGCGGCCGCCGGCCTCCTCGCGCTTCGTCTCATCTGGAAGAAGGCTGCATGACCCCGTTTGATCGCTATACCCCCTTCAGCAACCCCGACCCAACCCTCCTCCCCCCACGCGTCTCCGAAACCCAGGCCCGCCAGCTGCGCACCCTCCTCGTCATCGGCGGCAGCCTTCTCGCTCTGCTCGTCTTCGCCCTTATCTTCTTCAACTACCTCGCCTCCGTCACCCGCATCGGCGCCGGCTACGTCGGCGTCGAGGTCGTCCTCTCCGGCTCGCAGCGCGGCGCCTCCGAGATCCCCATCCGCACCGGCTGGGTCTTCTACAGCCCGCTCCGCTCGCAGATCATCGAGTTCCCCACCTTTGTCCAGACCGTCAAATGGACCGCCAACCTCAACGAGGGCCGCGCCACCGACGAGTCCATGAGCTTCAACTCCAAGGAAGGCATGGAGATCTACGCCGACGTCAGCCTCTCCTACGCCATCGAGCCCCGCCGCGTCCCCGACTTCTACGTCAAGTACCGCGTCTCCGACCTCGACACCTTCACCCACGGCATCCTCCGCGACATCGTCCGCAACTCCCTTAACGAGGTCGCCAGCACCTACTCCGTCGAGCAGATCTACGGCGAACAAAAAGCCGAGTTCCTCAACAAGGTCCAGGCCCTCATCCAGCAAAAGGTCGACCCCGTCGGCGTCGTCATCCAGCAGTTCGGCTTCATCGGCGCCCCCCGCGTCCCCGCCGTCATCGCCGCCGCCATCACCGGCAAGGCCCAGGCCATCCAGGCCGCCGAACAGGCCCGCAACGAGCTCGCTAAGACCCAGGCCGAAGCCGCCAAAACCGTCGCCGCCGCCGAGGGCGAGGCCAAGGCCGCCGTCACCCGCGCCCAGGGCGAGGCCGAAGCCAACCGCATCCGACAAACCTCCCTCACCCCCCAGCTCCTCGAACTCCGCAAAATCGAAAACCAGAAAGCCCTCATCGATCGCTGGAACGGCGCCCTCCCCACCGTCGAAACCGGCACCGGCCAAACCCTCCTCCAACTCCCCAAAACCCAATAACCTCCCCGCTTTACCCCTTCCCCCAGCGACAGCTCCACAGGGCTGACGCCGGGGGTGCTCGCCCCGCGCCGCGACGACCTCCCTCCACCCGCTGCCTACGACATCTGCCGTGCACGCTTCTTCATCAGCCTGCGTCTATGAAAACTCATAGCCGTACTCCGAGAAACCACAGACTGCACCCCTCCATAAGTTGTAGACCGTTCCTTCTACACGACCTTAGAAACTTCTGAGAATGGCGCGTGAATTGCCCAGAACAGGCTATACGCACTTTTGGAGGATCTTCTTGGTTCGATTCACAACTCGCGCGCGCGCCTTTGCCGCATTAAGCCTGCCCGCCGTCATGGCGACTGTAATGTTGCCAGGTACCTCGCAAGCCCAGTCGACGGGGACAGTCTCGGGCACGGTCACCGACCCGAGCGGCGCCATCATCCCCAACGCCTCTGTCGTCTTTCACAACACGGGCACCAATGACGATCGAACCACGACTGCGGACCGCGCTGGCCTCTACGACGTCCCCAACCTGCAGCCGGGCAGCTACAGAATCACCGTCACTGCCCCAGGCTTCGCGCCCTTCGAGGAAGCTGTCACCGTCTACGTCGGCACCCGCATCGACATTAATGTCAAGCTGTCTGTAACAAACGCGACCGAGAACGTTAACGTCTCGACCGACAGCTCCGTCACAGTCAACACCGCTACCCCCGAGGTCTCGCAGGTCATCACCCAGGAGGAGGTCACTCAACTCCCCTCGTTGACCCGCAATCCGTATGACTTTGTCGCTATTTCCGGAAATGTCTCCGCCGGCGACAATACCGCTTCCGGCCACTATCAGAACGGTTCCAACCGCGGCGTCAACTTTTCGCTCAACGGTCAGCGTAACTCCGGCACCGAAATACTCCTGGATGGCGTTGAAAACATCAACGTCTTCACTGACTCGGTCGCCATCGTCGTCCCTATTGACGACGTGCAGGAATACCGAATCATCACAAACAACTTCTCGCCTGAGTACGGCCGGGCCTCCGGCGGCGTAGTCGCCGTCGCCACCCGCGCCGGCTCGAATAGCTTCCATGGCGGCATCTGGGAGTTCAATCGCCTCTCCGCCTACACCGGCAACACCGTTACCAACGCCCAAAGCGGCATTCCCAAGAGCGTCTATACCCGCAACCAGTTCGGTGGCGTCATCGGCGGCCCCATCAAGAAGGACAAGCTCTTCTTCTTCGGAAGCACTGAGTTCACCCGTGTCCGGTCCACGTCAAACACCATCGCGGTCGTGCCCAGCGCAGCCCTGCTTGCCGCGGCCCCCGCCAATGTGCAGTCCTACTTCGCCACGTACGGCGCACATCCTGCCTTTAACGTCGTGAGTACCACGACCAGCCTGCAGGCTGGATCGACCAATGCCGCGGGCGTTCAGACGCCGCTCTACGATCCTACCGCCTATCCCACCCTCACCCCGAACACCGGCGTCTTTGACAACGTCCTTTACGGCGCCCCTGCCGACGCAGGTGGCGGCCTACCCCAGAACACCTATAACGTAACCGGCCGCGTCGACTACAACCTCAGCTCCAGGACGCAGGCCTTCTTCCGCTACGTGGACTACCACGAGATTGACTCTGCCGGCGCCGCCTTCGCCAGCCCATACACCCAATACAACGTCGGCCAGACCACCACCGGCCAGGCCTATCTGCTCAGCCTCGCCCACGAGTTCAGCTCATCCGTCTCCGCCCTGACCAAGCTTTCCTTTACCCGCAACAACTATGAGGCGCTTACCTACAACACCGCACTGCAGAACACCCCGACCCTCGTTGTCTCACCGAACTCGACTGACCCATACTCGGCCAATCTCTTCCAGCTGCCCGGCTTCTATGACGAGAATCCGGCGAATGGCGGTCTGCCCGCCGGCGGTCCCCAAAACACCATCCAATACAATCAGGACCTCAGTGTCACCAAGGGCCGGCACCAAATGCAATTCGGTGGCCAGGTTCTCTATATCCAGGAAAACTACGCCTACGGTGCCTACGCACAGGCCAACGAGCAGCTCGGTATCGGCAGAACCGCGGGCCTGCAAAACCTGTTGACCGGCAACCTCTATCAGTTCGAGGCCGCGGTCAATCCGAAGGGCGCTACCCCATGTGCTCGCGATCAGTACACCGGGGCCCTTATCCAATCCACCAGCTGCACCATCACCCTGCCTGCTACCCAGCCGCAGTTCGCTCGCTCCAACCGCTTCCATGACTGGGCCGCCTACGCCCAGGATCAGTGGAAAGTCACTACCCGCTTTACCGTCAACTATGGCGTCCGTTATGAGTACTTCGGCGTCCAGCACAACAACAACCCTAGTCTCGATGCCAATTTCTACTACGGCACCGGTACCTCGCTCCCCGAACAGATCCGCAACGGCAGCGTTCTTACCGTTCCCAACAGCCCCGACAAACGCCTTTGGAACCCGCAGTACGGCACCTTCAGCCCACGTATCGGCTTCGCCGTCGATGTCTTCGGTAATGGCAAGACCTCCCTCCGCGGTGGCTACGGTATCTCTTACGAGCGCAACTTCGGCAACGTTACGTTCAATCTCATCCAGAACCCGCCAAACTACGCCGTCGTCGTCATCCGAAGTATCGCTGGCGTGGCGCCAACCGTGACCAACTCGAACACCGGCCCGCTCACCGGCACGGGCTCCGTGCCCTTGCCGCCAACCTCCCTGCGCCACGTCGATCAGAACATCCGCACCGCGCAAACACAGTTCAACTCCCTCGCCATCGACCAGCAGCTTGGCCATAACAGCCTGCTCGAGATCGCCTATAACGGCGCGCGGGGCATTCACCTATACGACATCAAAAACTACAACATTCCCGGCTCAGGCAATCTCTACTTGGGTGATCCGTTGATCGATCCCGTCTCCGGCGATCCTGGCCTGACTAGCCTCAACCCCCACTTCTCGAATGACAATAATCGCGGCTCCAACGGAGACTCGTACTACAACGCCGTCAACGTGCAGTTCACCACGCAGGACATTCACCACAGCGGCCTGTCCCTGACCGCCAACTACACCCTGGCGCACGCACTCGACGACCTCAGCACGACCTTCTCCGAAGACTCCGCCGGTGACTTTTCGCTCGGCTACACTAACCCCTTCGACCCGGCTTTCGATCACGGCAACTCGGACTTCGACATCCGTCATCGCTTCGTGGTCGCCCCCATCTATCGCACCCCGTGGTTTGATCACCGCAAGGGCAGTTCCCTCGCTCAGGCCCTCTTCGGCTGGCAGGCGACAGGCATCTACAGCCTCCGCAGTGGTACACCGTTTACCATCTACGACTCCACTTACAACAACTCGGGATACAGCATCCCGCGCTACAACCCAATCACCCCGGTAACCCGCCACACCTATAAGTCGATCCCGAAGGGATCACCCAACTCCGGCAATCTCTATACCCTGAGCGGCGCTACCGACCTACCGATTAACAACCCCTTCTACAACCCCTTCTTCGCACCCGCTCTGCAAGGTGACACAACCGCGACCAACGTGCCATTGCCTGGTATCTCCGACTTCGGCCCCTATCCGTCCACCATGACCGCCCGCAACAGCTTCCGCAGTCCGGGTGCTTATAACTTCGACGCCTCCGTCTCAAAGACCATCCCCATCCACGAGCGCATCAACCTCGAGTTCCGGGCCGAGGGCTTTGACATCACCAACCATCACAACCTCTACATCCTCGGCCAGAACCTTGACGCAGGTAACTTCCAGGCCGCCAATACCCTCGATGCAAACGGCAACATCACGTCATCCACCCCAGCGAGCAACCCCCAAATCCAGGCCCGCAAGGGTGGTGTCCAGGGCGGTGCCTCCGATGAACGCCGCTTCGGCCAGTTCGCCCTCAAGGTCAACTTCTAACCACCACGCACCACCCACCTAAAAAGGGGACAGGCTCACGCCTGTCCCCTTTCTCTTTGCCGCCTCCACGGCCAAACGCTCCCGGTGCTGTACCCTCATCCGAAGGGTCCCCCGAACAGAGAAGGCCCAACTCCACCGCAAAGGTGAGCCCACACCCGATGGCCTCGACGCCCGTCGCCGCACACCCCGGCACCGCACCCGACCCCCACGCCGGCTATAAGCGCTTCCTTCTCCTCGTCGCCGGCCTCGGCGGTCTGCTCTACGGCGTCGACGTCGGCATCATCGGCGGCGCGCTCCCTTACCTCGAGGCCACCTCCGGCCTCTCCGCCGGCCAGCTCTCCGCCATCGTCGCCGCCGTCCTGCTCGGCTCCGTCTTCTCCACCCTCTTCGCCGGCATCCTCGCCGACGGGCTCGGCCGCAAACCGCTCATGATCCTCAGCGGCCTCACCTTTGTCCTCTCCATCCCGCTCATCTCCCTCTCGCACGGCTACGGTCCGCTGCTCTTCGGCCGCCTGCTCCAGGGCATCAGCGCCGGCCTCATCGGCGTCGTCGTCCCGCTCTATCTCGCCGAGTGCCTCGCCGCCAACGTCCGCGGCCGCGGCACCGGCATCTTTCAGTGGCTGCTCACCCTCGGCATCGTCGCCGCCGCCCTGATCGGCATCTACTACTCCTATCGGGTCGTCGCCGTCGAGCACACCAGCTCCGCCAACGCCCTCTTCGCCTTCAAGGACCAGGCCTGGCGCCGCATCTTCTGGGTCTCCGTTCCCCCCGGCATCCTCTTCACCGTCGGCGCCTTCTTCGTCACCGAAAGCCCCCGCTGGCTCTTCCGCAAAGGCCGCAAGGACGCCGCTCGCACCGCTCTGCTTCGCTCCCGCACCCCCGCCCAGGCCGACTTCGAGCTCGCCGAAATGCAGGCGATCGAAGACGATAAAGGCGCCGGCGAAGGCCCCCCAGGCTACCCCGCCCAGGGCTCGCTGCTCCGCCGCCGCTATGTCATCCCTTTCCTGCTTGCCTGCGTCATCCTCGCCTGCAACACCGCCACCGGCGTCAACTCCCTCATCGGCTACAACACCTCCATCCTCCTCCAGTCCGGCCTCTCCGACCTCACCGCCCATTGGGGCTACGTCGTCTTCACCCTCTTCAACTTCGTCTTCTCCTTGGTCGGCCTCTCGCTGGTCGACAAAAAAGGCCGCCGCTTCCTCTTCCTCCTCGGCACCTCCGGCATCCTTGTCGCCCTCGTCGGCACCGGCCTGCTCTTCATTCAGGCCGAACGCTCCACCATCGACGTCGCCCCCATGGTCCAGGAACTCGTCGACACCAACCTCAATCCGGCCGATCCTACCCGAATCGTCTTCTCCCCCACCACCGCCCAGCGCCTGCTCCTCGCCAACTCCGACGCGGCCGGCACCGACCCACACCCCTCCCACCTCAACCCCGCCCACGCCTCCTTCGCCCTCATCTACACCTGCGGCGACTTCACCACCGCCACCCCCTTCGTCCGCTCCGACGACCCCTCCGCCCCGCCCATCACCATCTCCCGCGCCGCCTGCCTGCCCGCTAACGCCACCGCCGCCCGCCTGCAAAATCCCTTCGCCTCCCTCGACCGCTCCCGCAGCGCGCCCCTCCACGTCCAGCGCGCCATCGTCGGCGCGATCCCCTCCGCCGCCCACGGCTACCTCGTCGCCCTCTTCCTCTATCTCTTCATGGCGTCCTACGCGGTCGGCCCCGGCGTCTGCGTCTGGCTCGCCCTCTCCGAGCTCATGCCCACCCGCATCCGGTCCAACGGCATGAGCATCGCCCTCGTCCTCAATCAGGCCGTCTCCACTGTCCTCGCCGCCATCTTCCTTCCCTTCGTCGCCAAGCACGGCTACTCCCGCATGTTCTTCCTCTTCGCCGCCTTTACCGTCGTCTACTTCACCGTCGTCGCCCTCTTCTTACCCGAAACCAAGGGCAAGACCCTCGAAGAGATCGAGGCCCACTTCGAACGAACCCCCGCCTGACCCTTAATCCACCCACAAACAGAAAGGCCCGGAGCACCCTCGCCCCGGGTCTTTCGTTGCTCCAAACAACCCCTACGCCGACATGCTCTTCTTGATCCCCTCGATCATCGAGAGGTGCTGCTGGATGATCGGCAGGCTCTTTGATGCCGCATCCTTCACATCCTGCTTCTTGCCGTGGTTGATCTCGGTCATGAACTCCTTCACGTCCTCCTTGTGGTCCTTCACCATGCCGTCGACATACGCCTTGTCAAACGCCGAGCCGTCCAGCGTCTGCAGCTTGGCCGCAAGCTTCTGGCCCATCGGGCTCGGCTTATCCTCGTACTTGATGTTGTCCTGCATCGCCAAGGTGTGCATGTCATCGAGCATCTTCGTGTGATCGTCAATCATCTTCTGCGCAAACTGCTTCACCTGGTCGTTCTGGCTCTTCTGCAACGCCATCTTCGCCGCGTCGATCTCGCTGACGTTGCCCATGATGGCCTTCTTCACAAAGGTGTTATCGCTCGGATAGCTCCCCTGCCCCATCGAGCCCTGCGTCGCACTGTCCGTCGCTTGGCCCATCCCTGCGCCTGTTCCCGCCGTGCCTGTACCTGAGGTACCTGTCCCTGCCGTCGATCCCGCTCCGGTCTGCCCTGCCGTCGATCCGGTGCCCGTCTGCCCCGCCGTCGTCTGCGGCGCATTCGTCTGCCCCACCATCGTTCCCGCCGAAAGCACGCCCGCCAGCATCAGCGTCCAACCTGTCTCCATCCGCATCGTGTCTCTCCTGATTCCGTCGCTCAGGGGGGTCGTCTCTCCCCTGTCACAGTCAAGTCAGATGCCGTGCGCCGTCCCCTACGCTTCCCCCAGCCCTCCGCCGAACACAGAAACGCAACATTCGTCCACAGCTTGTTCACCACATCGCATTCCCAACCTCAAAACCCGCCAACCCACTCCACCCCCTCCCACTAAATTGGGATTTCGACCGAAGGACGCACAGCCTCACCGTGCGTTCGCAGCGGAGAAACCTGCAGTTCGCCTCCGGACTACCCTATGGCCGGCAAATGCCTCGATCTCGTGCGCGCGTACACCAGGCTGTCCTCAGGCTGCCATCGCGCACACCCCCAAGCTGTCATTTCGACCGAAGAACGCACAGCCTCACCGTGCGTTCGCAGCGGAGAAACCTGCGGTTCGCCGCGGCCTCCATCCCGCTTCCGGCAAACATAGGATCCCCACCCGCACCGTTCCGCCCCCATCCAGGCCGTCATTTACCATCCCGGTAGACCCATGCCCCAAAGCACCCCCGCCGCCACTGCCCATCCCGAGCGCCCCCGCATCCTCTCCGGCATGCGTCCCACCGGCCGCATCCACCTGGGCAACTACATGGGCGCCCTCTACAACTGGGTCCAGCTCCAGAACGAACTCCAGGGCCCCGACGACCCCGAACCCGGCGCCCCAAAGTACGACTGCTTCTTCTTCATCGCCGACTGGCACGCCCTCACCACCGACTACGCCGACCCCAGCCGCCTCAAGCAGAACGTCTTCGAGATCGCCCTCGACCTCCTCGCCGCCGGCCTCGATCCCGAGCGCTCCACCATCTTCGTCCAGTCCCACGTCCCCCAGCACGCCGAGCTCAACCTCCTGCTTAGCATGATCACCCCCGTCTCCTGGCTCGAGCGCGTCCCCACCTATAAGGACCAGCAAGAGCAGCTCCGCGAAAAAGACCTCGCCACCTTCGGCTTCCTCGGCTACCCCCTCCTCCAGTCCGCCGATATCCTCCTCTACCGCCCCAAATTTGTCCCCGTCGGCGCCGACCAGGTCGCCCACATCGAAATCACCCGCGAAATCGCCCGCCGATTCAACTTCCTCTATGGACCGAAACCAGGGTCGGCAGCACCAGCGGTGGACCTGGCAACCTCGCTGGAACGAAAGCTGCATCAGCAGACTGGTGTCGCTCGCACCGACAATGCGCTGCTTCCCGAACCCGAAGCGCTCCTCACCCCATCCCCCAAACTCCCCGGACTCGACGGCCGCAAGATGTCGAAGAGCTACGCCAACACCATCTCCTTAACAGACCTGGCTCCTGTCGTCGATTCGAAGATTCGCGAAATGACCAACGGTGGCCAGAGACTCCACCAAGCTGATCCTGGCAATCCAGATATTTGCCCGGTCGGAGACCTGCATGCAGTATTCAGTAATTTGCAACAAAACGCGTACATTCGCCATGGGTGCCGAACCGCCAGCATCGGTTGCCTCGATTGCAAGGGCATCCTTGCTAACTCGATCAACCACGTCCTAAGTCCCATCCGGGAAAGACGGCAGCAATTCGAGACTGACCCAAGCCAAGTGTTCCGTATCTTGGACGAAGGGGCCATGAAGGCTAGGGAAACAGCGAAAACAACGATGAAGGCCGTTCGGGCCGCCGTAGGGTTTGACGACGACTACTCGGGGGTTAAGTTCGAGCACACCATAGAGCGTGTACTCACCTTCGGCGCCTACATGGTTCACGATCTGACGAAGCATGCCGACTGGCTCCAGCTTGCTCCAATCCCTCGCAATAAAAAGCTTCGTGAGTATTGGTTGGAGCATTTCCTCCCTGTCGATAAAAGCCTCAAGGTTCAGGACTCCAGCAGCTTCCTCTCTCAGCGGGGCAAGCGAGTGCTCGTCTTGGCGACGGTCGAAGAGAACGGTGCCTACTCGTTCACCGCTCCGCCAAAGACGTATGAGGTACTCGTGTTGGCGTTGGTCAGCGCGGAGCTCCAAATGAGAGACCTCGTTATCCCGCAGGCCGTTTACGTGGCTGAGTGGAGCGCCGCCAAGAAAAGGGATAAGAAGTCCGACATACCCCTCCGGGTGCGCCGAGTCAAAGAACAGTTTTTTCTCACCGTGTCCGACAACACCAACGAGATTGACGTCTCCAAATACGTCGGTGCGTACGACCTTTTGGCGTAGACCATGATCGAAGACAAACTCACGCCGACTCCCCAAGCCACCGCCGCCCCGCACTCAGCCACCCCCTCGGATGTGTCATCTCGACCGAAGGCGGCGCAACACGACGCCACAGCGGAGAGACCTGCTTCTCCCCCGACGAACCTCACTCCTTCGGATGTGTCATCTCGACCGAAGGCGGCGCAACACGACGCCACAGCGGAGAGACCTGCTTCTCTAACCCAAACCCTCTCCCCGCCCCCAGGCCCCCTCTCCCCCGACACCCCCTCGGATGTGTCATCTCGACCGAAGGCGGCGCAACGCGACGCCGCAGCGGAGAGACCTGCTTCTCTACCCCAAACCCCCACCCCGCCCCCAAACCCCCTCTCCCCACCCCCAGACCCCCTCCCCCCCGACACCCCCTCGGATGTGTCATCTCGACCGAAGACGGCGCAACGCGACGCCGCAGCGGAGAGACCTGCTTCTCTACCCCGAACCCCCGCCCCGCCATCAAACCCCCTCTCCCCCGACACCCCCTCGGATGTGTCCTCTCGACCAGAGGCGGCGCAACGCGACGCCGCAGCGGAGAAACCTGCTTCTCTACCGATCAACCCCACCAAGCTCCCAGACCCCCTCTCCCCCGAGCCGTCCGGCCTCAAGAATCTCTCCTCCAGCAACGAATCCATGGCGCAGCCCGAGCCCACTCCGGAAGACCACGCTCCAAACACGCCAAAGCGCGCAAGTAACCGTTTACAACCACACCAAACACATCCCGAAACCACCCCGTTTCAGATCCAATCCCCTCCTCCCCCCGCGACGCGTCCCCACCCCCGCAAACCCGCGCCCGAAGAGGCCTCCCAATCCCCCTTCTCCATCACCGTCAGCCGCGTCTACGACGGTCCCATGGACCTTCTCCTCGACCTCATCCGCAAGCAAAACATTGACATCTACAACATCCCCATCGCGCGCATCACCGCGCAGTTCCTTGAGTACACCCACCACCTCCAGGGAACCGATGTCGACGCCGCGGGCGAGTTCATCTACATGGCCTCGCTGCTGATCCACATCAAATCAAAGCTCTTACTGCCGCGCGACCCCTCCGACGTTGCCGGCCCGGACGCCGAAGATCCCCGTCGCGAACTCGTCGAACGCCTGCTCGAACACGAGCGCTTCAAGGCCGCCGCCCAGATGCTGCTGCAAAAACAGCAGATCGAAGACGCCACTTGGAGCCACCCCGGGATGCCCGGCTTCCTCCGCGATCTCGCCGCCGCCACCCCTGAAAACAGCCCCGAAGGCCCCCTCGCCCTCGAAGACCAGATCGCCGCCGACACCGGCGACCTCATCCGCGCCTTCTCCGACGTCCTCGCCCGCCTCCGCTCCCGGCCCGTGCTCAACGTGGACGAGGACGCCGTCACCGTGGCCAGCATGATGGACTTCATGAGACGCCGCATGTTGCTCGAAGATAAGCCGGTTACCCTTCGCCGCCTGCTCTCCGGCACCCACACCGAGCGAGCCGTCATCTGCGCCTTTCTGGCCATGCTTGAGCTCGTCCGCCTGCAGGCCGTGCTGCTCTTCCAACGCACCGGCGGCGGCGACATCCTGATCAAAAAGAGCACCGCCTTCGATCAGCTTTTTGAAAGCGACCAGGCCGCCCACGACGACTGGCGCTGAGCCGTATCCGCGTCATTCACACAGATTTCGACATGTTCAAACAACCCATCGCCGCGCTGCGATGTAAATGGGTTTTCACACTCTATTTATCTTGGGTTCGTCTTCCCTCTCTACCGTGGTGCCATTCCAGATCTTTCAGACTGATATGAGGCTCCATGGCGACCACTGCTCCCGCACCATCGATGCTCGACCAGAAGCTCGCAGGCCGGAAGACCGGCACGAGCGGCAAGATCGGTATGGCCCTCTTCGGCCTGCTGCTCGTCGGCGGCGTCATCTACATCATCCACGCCCTGTCGCGCGACCTCTCGCCCATCCACCAGGCCTCAATCTTTCCCTACGTCCTGCTCGGCATCGCCCTGCTCATCGCCCTCGGCTTTGAGTTCGTTAACGGCTTCCACGACACCGCCAACGCCGTCGCCACCGTCATCTACACCCACTCGCTCGAGCCCCACATCGCGGTCGCCTGGTCCGGCGTCTGGAACTTCATCGGTGTCATCACCAGCTCCGGCGCGGTCGCCTTTGCCATCGTCTCGCTGCTTCCGGTCGAGCTCATCCTCAAGGTCTCGAGCGGCTCCGGCTTCGCCATGGTCTTCGCGCTGCTCGTCGCCGCGGTGCTCTGGAACCTCGCCACCTGGTGGCGCGGCCTGCCCGTCTCCTCCTCGCACACCATGATCGGGTCGATCCTCGGCGTCGGCCTCGCCAACCAGTTCATCAACGGCCGGAATGGCACCTCCTGCGTGGACTGGGAACAGGTCATCAAGGTGTTGAGAGCCCTCATCGTCTCCCCCATCATCGGCTTTGTTCTTGCCGCCCTGGTCTACTTCCTCTTCAAGCTCCTCGCCAAGAATCCCGCGCTCTACAAGGCCCCCGAAGGCACCGAACCGCCTCCCTTCGGCATCCGCGCCCTGCTCATCACCACCTGCACCGGCGTCTCCTTTGCCCACGGCTCCAACGACGGGCAAAAGGGCATGGGCCTCATCATGCTTATCCTGGTCGGCACCGTGCCCACCGCTTACGCCCTCAACCACACCGTCGACAAGGGCTCCGTCACCACCTTCGCCGCCATCTCCACCGCCGTCGCCGGCGCGCTCGACCCCTACGTCGATAAATCCGCCACCGTCCAGGATCCCGGTCCAACGCTCGAAAAGTTCGTCTCCTCTCACAAGCTCCAGCCCGATACCATGCTCGCCCTGCAACAGATGGTCGTCACCATCCGCAACGAGGCCGTCGGCTACGGCTCGCTCGGCAACGTGCCGGCCAACATGCAGGCCAACGTCCGCAACCAGATGTACCTCACCAGCGAGACCATGCGGCTGCTGCCCAAGCTCGGCCCCAAGATGGCCGAGAACGACGTCAAGCCGCTCACCGCCTACAAGGGCTTCCTCGACCGATCCACCAAGTACATCCCCACCTGGGTCAAGGTCGCCGTCGCTCTCGCCCTCGGCCTCGGCACCATGGTCGGCTGGCAGCGCATCGTCATCACGGTCGGTGAAAAGATCGGCAAGACCCACATGACCTACGCCCAGGGCGCCGCCGCCGAGCTCGTCGCCGCCTGCACCATCTACGGCTTCGATCGCATCGGCCTCCCGGTCTCGACCACCCAGGTCCTCTCCTCCGGCGTCGCCGGCACCATGGCGGCCAGCGGCTCGGGACTCCAGATGTCTACCATTCGCAACATCGCCATAGCGTGGATCTTCACGCTTCCCGCCGCGGCCGTGCTCTCCGGCTTCCTCTTCTGGCTCTTCACCCGCATCGCCCCTTAACCGAGAACCTCCAAGCCGGCTCGCAAGCCACTACGCTGCCTGCGAGAGCTAACAACAGGGGTGGGCCGCAAGGCTCCCCCGTTCTCTTCACGTCATCGATTGTTCAAGAGTCGTTCGGCGCCGCTCAGCGCCGCTTTGCCCCGTCGAGCGCATCGCGCACCGCGTAGAACTCCGGCTTCGCCTGATACACCCCATCCGCGAGGCTCAGCAGCAACGGCCGCTGTGCGCGCTCCGGATGCTTGGGCCGCCACCTCTCGCCCGCCAGCCAGCTCTGAGGATCGGCCACCCCCCAGGTCAGCACCGCCTTCACCGCCGACTCCTTCAGCACCGTTTCAAGGTAGTGTCTGTAGACGGTGGACACATCGCGATCCTGCTGCGCCACGTCCTCGTCCGCAAGGCCATCGTCGTTCACGTCGAGCTCCGTCACGTACACCCGGAGCCCCATCTTGCCCACCCGATGAATGAAGTCGCGGATGCCCGGGCCCAGCTCGGTGATGTTGCCCGTCCGCAGATGCGACTGCACTCCCATGCCGCCGATCGGCACACCGGCCCTGGTCAGCCGTTCGAGCAGAGCAAGCACGTCCTTTCTCTTCGCAACCTCGTCCGCCGTATCGTATTCGATGCCGTAGTCGGCATAGGTCAGCACGGCGTCCGGATCCGCCTCGCGCGCGGCACGAAACGCGATCTCTACGTACTGCGGCCCGACCAGCTCGTACCACGGGCTCTGCCGCATGCCGCCGGGCTGCCCGTCCTGCGGCCAGATCGCCTCGTTCACCACATCCCAGCTCTCGATCCTTCCGCGATAACGCCCGACCACTGTGTGGATGTGGTCGGTCAGGATCGTCTGCGCGTTCTCACGCGTCACCGTTCCGGCGAACCAGGTGGGCAGGCTCTCGTGCCAGCACAGGTTGTGCCCGCGCACCTCCATGCCGTGCTGCTCGGCAAAACGCACCAGCGCGTCGGCCTGGCGGAAGTCGTAGGTGGTCGGCGTCGGCCGCAGCGCGCCCCACTTCATGCAGTTTTCGCCGACCACAAGATCGAACTGCTCCGCGATCACGCGCCCATAGCCCGGCTCGCGCTCCAGCAGATCGGTGTTGACCGCGCAGCCCATCCGGAGCCCGCGCGCCGCGGCATGGGCACGCAGCGATCCCGCGCCCGCGGTCGCCAGCGCGCGGTCGTCGGCGCTCTTTTGCTCCTGGCGCGGTGCGGGCGGCTCCGCCATCTGGCTCCACGCGCGACCCGCGCCGGCCATTGCCGCACCCGCGCCTGCGGCGGTCGCCCACCCCAGCCACGATCGCCGGGTCCATCGCCGTGCTCCGTGCTCATCCTCCATCGCCGGCCTCCGCTATCGATTGCTATGCTAAAACCAACGCTCCCCCCGGTCTCTGCCCTGTTCGCGGCAGAGCTGTGTCCGGGGACGGCCGATCGTAGCCCTGCCCGCTCGGAGCCGCCGCACCATCGCCATGCCAAGAGAAACGGACGGGAATGAGCCTCAAGGCAAAGATCGAAGCCATCATCTACGCCACCGAAGAGCCGGTCACGCTGCAGCAGCTCCAGGGTCTGCTGGGCGGCGAAGCTCAAACCATGCTCGACACCCGCGCCGAGCAGCAGCGGCGCCTGCCGCTCGGCAAAACACCGGGGGAGCCGACCATCCCGCTGCCCAGCGAGCCGGACCTGCTCAACGACGAGGTCCTCGACTACCCGGACCTCGATGAGGACGAAGACGGCTCCGATGCCGCGGGCGAGCTGGGCCCTCCGCCGGCGCAGCCGGCCGTTCCGGCCGACGACCCTCCGTCGGAAGGCGCGGCCGAAGCTCAGGCGGAAACAGCGAACGCAAAGCTGGACGCTCCGCCGCCCGACGAGAAGCAGCTCCAGCGCGCGGCCCGTGAGCGCGAGCGTGCCGTCCGCGAGCTCCTGCGCGAGCAGATCGACGCGCTCATCCACGACTACGCCACCGGCGATCGCGGCCTCGAGATCCGCGAGGTCGCCGGCGGCTTTCGCCTGGCCACCCGCCCCGAGTACCACGACGCCGTCCGCGGCTTTGCCAGGAGCCTCAAGCCGCCGCTCAAGCTCTCGCTGCAGGCGCTCGAGACCCTCGCCGTCGTCGCCTACAAGCAGCCCATCACCGCGCCCGAGGTCGCCGAAATCCGCGGCGTCGACTCCGGCGGCGTGCTCGGCAGCCTCATGGCGCGCAAGCTCATCGTTCCCGCCGGCCGCAAACAGGTGGTCGGCCGCCCAATCCTTTACAGGACCACAAAGGAGTTCCTCCTACGCTTCGGTCTGCGCGATGTCCACGAGCTGCCCAGCATCGAAGAGTTTGAGAAGCTGGCCGGCGAGCTGGCCGACACCGAGCCGCTTCAGGAGGAGATTCGCATGTCCACGACAGGCGACACCCCAAGCATCACCGCCGCCAACCTGCGCGAAGAAGAGAATGCGGCCGAGCCGCAGGCCGACGGCGACCCCGGCGGCGCCGAAATCACGGCAGCCATACCCGTCGACGGCCGCCTCTCCGGTCTGCTGCCCACTGAGGAGCCGCCGATCGACTCACCCGCCGGCGACGCCGCCATCCAGGCTGACCAGCAGGCCGAGTACGCCGCCGAAAACGGCACGGAGGACTAGCCGCGTGCCCAATCCGGACCCCATGCCAGACCCGGCCCTCACGCCAGACCCCAATGATCCGCGGGACTCTCCCGACTCGCCCCAGACCGACGAGCCAGACACCGTCGCCACGCCCGAGGGCGACAACGAGTACGCCCCCGATCAGCCGCTCGAGCCCGCCCCCGATGGCCTCCAGCGCACGCCAGCCATCGATACCAACGAGGTCTAGCAACCCCTCGGCCGCTGTCTCAGCGATGGCCAAGTGCCATCAGGATCGCGAGGCCCAGCGTTGTCGCAAACAGCGCATGAAAGATCACGTGCAGCAGGTTGGGACGTGGATTATCGCCGCGAGCAGGCAGGATCTGTCTGGGTGCCCCCATAGAACCGCGCGTACTCGTCCTTGGTCTTCTCGGGAGCCCCGCGAAAGTACGGCAGATACCACATCCCGATCGCCGACGCCACGGTCAGCGTTTTCGGAATACTGTCCAGGCAGATCTGAGCCGACTTCGCTCAACCTTTTCCGCGCGCGAGCGTCTAACATAGGTATAGTCTCGTAAGGAGAGGCTTCTGATGAACTCCCGCGTTCTTACTCCGCTTCCTGTCGCCCAGAGCCGCGTCATCCCCGCCCTTCTGCCGCAGGTGCTCACCATCGCGTCGCTCGGCTTTCTCGCCTCCGCGCTCGGCGTCTACTTCGCCCCACCCGCCTTCGGCCAGGGCGGCCTGATCCTCTGCGTGATCGCCAGCTTCGCCCTGATCTTCGCCGTCCGTGCCACGCGCAAGAACGCCCTGCTCTCGTTCAGCATGTTTCTAGCGCTCGCGATCGTCATGGGCTTCGAGATCAGCCCATGGATCCACATGCTGCTCGGCGCGGGCATGTCGGGCGTCATCTTCAATGCCGCCATGACGACAGGAGTCGGCATGGGCGTGCTCGGCATCGGCGCGCAGTTTGTCAACTTCGACTACCGCCGCGTCGGCAACATCGCCATGGGCGCGCTCCTTCTGCTGGTCATCGCCGGCATTCTCTCCATGTTCTTCCACTTCATCCATCCCACCGTCTACTCGTGGGTGGCGCTCGGTATCTTCAGCGTGCTGATCGTGGTCGACTTCATGCGCATCCGCCAGGGCGGCGACGGCGCCACCCCCGTCGAGCTTGCCCTCTCCATCTATCTCGACGGTATCAATGTCTTCCTCGCCCTGACCCGCATCTTCAGTGGCCGCCGCGACTAACTTTTCATTGACGGCTCACCTGCTTCGGCGAGACACTGGGAAAGAACCCGAGGTGGGGGCAAAGCCACCCGGGGGTTGTAAAGCGCTAAAACACCCTGGACAGTATCAAAGCGAGGGCTGCAAGGGCCCATATGAATCGTCCTTCGATTCGTATGGTGATCCGCAGCCCTCCGCTTTTGCCAAAGCGCATCAGGCTACCTCCTTTGCTGAAATCAGCGCTCCAGATAGACCGGAACGCCGTCTCCGCTTTTCGGCGGAAACCTCATCGCCTCGGCCTCGTCAAACAACCGTCCAGCGAGCCCGCAAAGCAAGTCCTTCCACTTCATCACCCACCGCCCGGAGAGCGCTCTCCCGCGAAAGCGTCATAATCGACTCATGTCCCCAGCGCCCAAGCCGCCGAAGTCCAGCCCCGAACAGCCCGCGGAGAGCGGGCGCCTTTCTAACGGCGAGCACCCCAGCGGCGGCACAGAACGCCTACAAAAAATCCTTGCCCAAGCCGGCATCGCCTCCCGCCGCAAGGCCGAGGAGATCATCGCCGAGGGCCGCGTCGAGCTCAACGGCCAGACCGTCACCGAGCTCGGCACCAAGGCCGATCCCGCCCGCGACCACATCCGCGTCGACGGCAAGCTCCTCCACGGCGTCGAGGAGACCCGCTGGTTCCTGCTCAACAAGCCCCGCGGCTACGTGACCACACTCTCCGATCCGCAGCACCGCCCGACCGTCATGGACCTGCTCGTGGCTCCCAAGTCCAAGGGCCCACACGGCAAGCTCCCCCGCCTCTACCCCGTCGGCCGCCTGGACTACCTCTCCGAGGGCCTGCTGCTGATGACCAACGACGGCACCCTCGCCAACACCCTCTCCAAGGCCGCCGCCGGCGTGCAGAAGACCTATCTGGTCAAGGTCGCCGGCATGCCCACGCCCCAGTCCATCGACCAGCTTCGCCGCGGCGTCATGATCGATCGCGGTCGGCTGAACGAGATCCGCAGCGGCCGGCGCGACCGCGTCGTCACCTCCCCGGCTGAGATCGAACAGGTCCGCGGCGGCGACAATCCCTGGTTCCAGGTCACCCTCACCGAGGGCCGCAACCGCCAGCTTCGCAAGATGTTCGAGGAGATCGGCCACCACGTCGAAAAAATTCGCCGTATCGCGTACGGCGCCCTCCAGCTCGATGTCCCGCCCGGCGAGTTCCGCGAACTCACCCCCGGCGAGATCACCGCCCTCGGCCGCGCCGCCACCGGCCGCAAGGTCGAGCGCAAGCGCACCCTGCCCGAGGCCGCCCAGCTCAAGAAACCCGTTCCACCCCGCTCCGCCCGGCGCAAACCCACTCCCCGCCGCAACCCCGCCTAAGCCCGGCCACGTTCCTCCCTGCGCTGCGGACTCATCACAAACGCCGGATATCGCTCGCTAACGCCGAACCTCTGGGCCAATGTGCCCGAGACCTTGTCCTCGTTAGGGAACGTTCTGCCACCAGCGCACGTACTATTCGGCAGTACGAGGTGAACGATGAACTCAGGCACAGCGCAGCAATACGCGCGGTGGATCGGGGTCTTGTATATTATTTCGATCGTGGCAGGCGGATGGGGCGAGTCACACGTGCCAGATACGCTGCTCATCGCCAACGATCTAGCCGGGACTGCCCAACGGATGGCTAGCTCAGTGGGAACCTTTCGGGCCAGCTTTGCTGCGTACCTCATCGAAGCTGCCTGTGACATTACGCTCAATGTGCTACTCTACGCGCTGCTTCGACCTGTTAGCCGCAACCTGGCGTTACTGGCGGTGTGTTTCGGACTGATGGGGACGGCGATCTTTGCCGCTGGAGAACTGCTTTACTTTGCCGCCGCGCTACCGGCGGTGGATGCCGATGTCGCCCGGGTGATCTCGCCGGAGGCCAAGGCAACGCTTACCTATCTCTGCTTCACAATCTACGGATACGGCTTCGGCATCTTCGCAATGTTCTATGGCATCGCAGCGTTGGTGCGCGGATACCTGATCCTGCGCTCCGGCTATCTGCCGCGCGCGCTTGGCGCTATCGTCATTCTTGCCGGTGCCAGCTTCATCGCCAAGAACTTTCTGATTGTCGTCGCGCCGCGGTACGACCTGCCATACGTGATTGCGCCCATGCCTCTGGCGATGGCCTCCATGGCGCTCTGGCTGCTGATCAAAGGCGTTGATCGTGCTCAATGGGATGCGAAGCAAGCGGCACCGGCCACTACTGGAAGATGACGCCACATGGCTACTGCCGCCAGCCAAGTTCGGTCAATGTCAGCAGGGCAAGGCAAGAGTTAATAGAAATTCTTCTGGACAGCTCAAGGTAGGTTGACGCCAGCGGCCTCCTCATGGAAGGCAGCATTATGACAGCGAGTTCCAGAGGCACCCGGCCAGGTTACCTGAGGCAGATTTGGCCGGGTCATCAGACTCGACAGCGGTCATAAGAATTCTGCAAAATGCTTCCCGAAGCCCGGCGCCGCTCGCTTCCGAAGGCGGCCCTGGGGCATCTAGCAAAGTATGCCGCTACGCACGATCGCCGGCGGCAGAGGAGCAAGCAGTGGCTATGGAAAAAGCAACATTCGGCGCGGGATGCTTCTGGGGTGTGGAAGCGCGCTTCTCGGAGATGAACGGGGTTCTAGACACAGCGGTCGGCTACGAGGGCGGCGCCCTGGCCCATCCCACCTATAAGGAGGTCTGCACCGACCGCACCGGTCATGCGGAGGTGGTGCAGGTCACCTTCGACCCCGGCCGCCTCGCCTACGAGACCCTGCTCGACGCCTTCTTCGCCCTGCACGACCCCACCCAGCTTAACCGGCAGGGCCCGGACTGGGGCACACAGTATCGCAGCATCGTCTTTGCCGAGACCGATCAACAGGCCACCGCGGCTCGCGCCAAGATCGCCGAGCTCAACGCCAGCGGCACCTTTCGCCAGCCCATCGCCACCGTGGTCGAGCCCGCGCAGACCTTCTGGAAAGCTGAAGAGTACCACCAGCGCTACCTCGAAAAACGCGGCATGACCTCCTGCCACATCTAACCCTCTGAGCACCAGCACCGGGTCATGCATCCTGTCCCCCGAACCCGCCCTGTTAGGATGGCCGATGCGAGGCGGCTCTTTTCCGACCGGAGGGAGCCGCCTCAAACCCAGTCTCCATGCCCCAACCCACCCCCGCAGAGCAGCCATCGGAGATTAAGGACGCCGCGGTTCTGCCGGGAACCGACCTCGCCCCCTCCCCCGAGATCCCCGCGCTCGCCTCCGACCTCCCGCCCGGCCAGCCGCCCATCGAGCAGACCCCGGACCTCCTCGCCAGCGAACGCCACCTCGACCCGCCCAGCTCGGCCTCTCTCCTCGGCCGCCTGGCACGGCTCGTCGGTCTGGACGCCGCGATCGTCTTCACCGTGCTCGCGCGCTCCTGGTCCGCGCTCTCCGGTCTGCTCACCCTTGTCCTGATCGCCCGCTTTCTCTCCCCTACCGAGCAGGGTTACTACTACACCTTCTACCCGCTGGTGAACCTGCAGATCGTCTTCGAGCTGGGCTTCTCGGTCGTGATCCTCCAGATGGCCAGCCATGAAGCTGTCCACCTCACTCTCTACCCCGACGGCCGCGTCGAGGGCCCGGCCACCCACGCCGCACGCCTCGCCTCCACCCTCGGCAAGGCGCTACGCTGGTACACCACCGCCGCCAGCCTTCTGCTGCTCGTGCTCCTGCCCGCCGGCGAGCACTTCTTCGCCACCCACGCCGTCACCTCCCGCTCAATCGTCCACTGGCGCGGCCCCTGGATCGTCGCCGCCATCGCCACCACCTTCACCTTTCTGCTCGACCCCGTCTTCTCCTTCCTCGAGGGCTGCGGCTATGTTCCGCAGGTCGCGCGCGCGCGCCTCGCCCAGGCCGTCACCGGCTCCGCCCTCGGCTGGACCGCGCTCGCGCTCCACCACGGCCTGTTCGCCCCGGGGCTCATCATCGGCGGACAGGCTCTCGCCGGCATCGCCTTTCTGCTCACCCGCCGCGGCCTTCTGCTGACGCTCCTCCGCCTGCCCGTCACCGCCTCGGAGCACATCAGCTGGCGCGCCGACATCTGGCCCTTCCAGTGGCGCATGGCTATCTCCTGGGTCTGCGGCTACTTCACCTTTCAGCTCTTCACCCCCGTCCTCTTCGCCCGCTGGGGGCCGGTCGAGGCCGGCCGCATGGGCATGAGCCTTAACATTGCCGGCGCCATCTCCGCCGTCGCTATCGCCTGGATGAACACCAAGGCCGCCCCCTTCGGCCGGCTCATCGCGCTGCGGCGCTTCCGCGAGCTCGACCACCGCTTCCGGCTGGCGCTCGCGCAGTCCGCCTCGGTCAACCTCTTCGGCGTCCTCTGCGTGCTTGCCGGCGCGCTCACCCTCGCGCACCTCGGCCAGCCGCTCGCCGGCCGTCTGCTCGCCCCGCTGCCCCTCGCCATGCTGCTCGCCGGCTCGGTCGGCAACAACGTCGTCTCCGCGGAGGCCATGTACCTCCGCGCGCACAAGCAGGAAAAGTTCATGCTCAACTCCATCGTCGGCGCGCTCTACACCGTGCCCATGGTCTGGCTGCTCGGCCGCGACTACGGCTCGGCCGGCATCGCTGCCGGCTATCTGCTCGGCACCGTCGTCATCGGCCTCGGCTTCGGCACCTACACCTTCCAGAAGTACCGGCGGCTCTGGCATGGCTGAGCTCCGCCCCCTGCTCTCCCTCTGCATCCCCACCTTCAACCGCGCGCCCTTCCTCACCGAACTGCTCGAAGCCCTGCTGCCGCAGCTCACCCCACCCGACAGCGCCGTCGAACTCGTCATCTCCGACAACGCCTCGACCGACGGCACCGCCGCCGTCCTTGAGAACTTCCAGCGCCGCGGTCTTCCCCTGCGCGTCGCGCGCAACCCCGAAAACCTCGGCGCGGACGAGAACTTCCTTCGCTGCCATGCGCTCGCCCGCGGCCGCTACCTCTGGCTGCTCGGCGACGACGACCTCCCCATGCCCAGCGCCGTCCCCCAGCTCGTCTCCCTCCTCCAGCAGGGCGAGGCGCACGGCGGCTACGACCTCGTCTATCTCTCGTCCTTCGGCTTCGCCGGCACCGTCGCCCAGCCGCCCGGCCCCGCGGTCCTCCACGACCGCCTCGGCCGCTTCGCCGAGGTCGTCACCGACGGCGCCTACCTCCTCAACAAGGTCAACGCGCTCATCGGCCTCATCAGCGTCGTCCTCATCAACCGCGATCGCCTGCTCGGCACCCCGCACCCGCCGCTCGACGACCTCCGCGGCACCAACCTTATGCAGGTCGGCTGGATCTTTCCCCTGCTCCACCGCCGCTGCCGCGTGCTCTTTGTCTGGCGCCGTCTGCTCGGCTATCGGCACTTCAACTCCGGCGGCTGGGGTATCTGCCAGGTCTTCGGCGTACGCCTGGAGCGGCTGGCGCGCGCCTACTTCGCGGCCGACCCGGCGCTCGCGCGCGCGCTCATGAACGGCGTCCTCCGGTACTGGATGCCGGACAGCATCATGCTCGCGCGCCGCGGCCACGAGCACGCCATGGAGCGGGAAGACATCGTCTCCATGCTCCGGCCCGTCTTCGGTCGCAACTGGCGCTTCTGGCTCTTTGTGGTTCCGGTCGCGCGGCTGCCGCTGCCGCTCGCCCGCGCCGCCCACGCGGTCCTCCGCACCGTGAATCGCCTCTTCCGCATCGCCGAGGCCATCCTCCGCCACCTCCTCCACCCCGGCGAGCTCCAGTCCCCGGTCCTCCCACCTCCCCGCCGCGACCAGCCCGAGCGCACGCTCCCGCGCGCCCGGATCAGCCCGTAGCAGCTACGCCCGGCGCAGCACCCCGCGATCTCCCGAGCGTCGCCGCCAGATCGGCCGTAACCGCGTTCGCCAGCGCTCATCGAGCGCGATCAGGTGCCATTCGACCGCCGGGTGCAGATGCCGCAGGATCACCTCCGTCGCCGGATGAATGTGGAGCGCCGGCGCGACCAGCAGCAGCATCGGCAGCTCCGAGCTCAGCCGCGTCGCCGGAAAATAGCCCTGCCGCTGCAGATCGCCCAGCCCGGTCGCCCCATCCACATGCGCCAGGTGGTGATCCTGCACCCGGATCCAGTAGTCCAGCCCCTGCATCGCCAGGTGCATGTCCTCGTCCGTCTTCACCTCGATCACCGCCAGCCGATGCCGCCTGGTCACCGCCAGCAGATCGAGCATCCCGCGATCCCCCGCCCCGGCCAGCGCGCCCACCTGCACATACACCGGCTCCGCGCACAGCGACGCCTCGATCGCCGTGATCTGCGCCCGCAGCTGGCTCTCCAGCCAGCGCTCCGGCTCCAGCCGAAACAGCGGATCGCGCTGCGAATCACCCTGAGCCCGGAGATCGCCCGCCACACCCCTCGGCTCGCCCGCGCGCCGCAAAAAGAGCTCGCGGATCATCTCCCGGAGATACCCGGCGTTCCCTTCGGTCAGCACCGTCTCGCTCGCCCCGGAGCCGACCGTGACCTCCGGCACCCGGTTGAACCCGCCACCCGCATACCCCAGCCGGATGCGCGCGAACTCCAGCCCATGCCGCAAGAATGCGAGCTCCGCGCTCGATCGCAGCCGCAGCTCCACCCCACGATTCGCCAGTCCCGCCAGTCCCGCCAGTCCCGCCAGACCAGCCAGTCGCTGCGCCTCGACCCGCCCCTCGACCCGCCCCTCAACCGCCGTCGCTGCTATCGCCGTCGTGCCCTCGTCCATCGGCGAATCCGGCAGCAGCTCCATCACCCTTGGCATCGCCTCCGCGAACCGGCCGCCCGGCGCCACGGCCGCCGCCTCGTCGTGCGCTCGCAGCAGCCGGGTGGTCAGGTTGCCGCGATCGTGCGGGTCCGACCGCCGCAGCTCGTCGGCGCCCTCATCCAGCTCATACAGCTCATAGCGCGCGATGCGTTCGTCCATCCACGCCAGCCGCGCCTTGGTCGCCGCTGCCGCATCCTTCGGCACGATCAACCGCAGGCCCTCGATCACGCGCCGACTGCCCGCCTGCTCCCGCGCATGCGTCAGCCAAAGAATTCCCACCGAGAGCACGCCCTCGACCACCGTCGCCGTCTCCGCCGCGCTCACCCCCACAAAGGCCCACGCGCGCTGCCCGCGCACCTGCACCCCCCGGGCATATGCCGGCCCAAACGAGTGCTCCAGATCCATCGCCGAACGCGTCGCCTCGACCGTCCATCCCGGAAACTCTCGCCGCAGCACACGGCGCAGTGTGCCCACAAACTGCTGTCGCGCGCGCTCACGAGTCGCCGGCACGCGCGCCGCCGCGTGAGCCACCAACTCCATCGCGACCGGCGTCCGCTGCCCCAGCCGCTGCGTCTCCAACCGCAACACCGTCCCGGCGCGCGTCGCCGCCACAATCCGGCGCACCAGGTTGCGCTCCGCCGACCACAGGTGCAGCAACGTCTTGCCGCCCGTTTCGTCCAGCTCGTAGCTCGCCTGCCCGAGATCGAACAGCTGCTCGCCCGCTTCCATCAGCAGCGCACCCGGAAACTCATCGAGAAACCGCCGCACCGTCCGCCCAATGGGCTCCGCGTCCTGCGCCGACCCACCTGCGACACCCACCGACATGCGCCGACAGTAGCACCCACCCGTCTGCCCGACCCTCCCACTTCCGAACCAGCGCCTGCATCGCACCGAGGGCCGCCCATCTTCCCTGAGACCCCGCCCGGGTGCGGCCAAGCATCCCAATTGCGGCACCCGCGTCACTACAATGGTCACGGAACACCTGCCACCCTTCGGCCGGCAGTCCAATCAGCCATTCCTTCCTCCTCAGAAAAACACATGCACCGTCCAACCACCCGCCCTCTTCAGCCGCTCCCCTGCTCCGTGCTTCTGCTCGGCGCGGCGCTTCTGCTGGCGCTGCGCAATCCCCTCCTGCTCCTGCACGGTCGCGTCTACGCGGAGGAGGGAACCACCTATCTGCGCTTCGCCTGGAACGCGGACTGGCCTCACGCCCTGCTCGCCGCGCACCAGGGCTACTACTTCCTGGTGCCCAACCTCGCCACGCTCTTTGCCGCCAGAGTGCTCCCGCTGGCCGACGCGGCGCTCCTGTTTCCCTGGTGCGCGTTTCTGTTCCAGCTCCTGGCCGTCTGGATCGCGATCCGCTGCGATGCGTTCGCCACCACCCGGTCAAAGGTGCTGGCCGCGCTTGTGGTGGTGCTGGCGCCACCCAGCGGCGAAACCTGGCTGAATACCATCAACACCCAGTTCTACCTGGCAATCTGTACCGCGCTCATCGCAATCTCCAAGCCACGCCGCGCCTATCTCTGCATCCTTCTGCTATCCGGCCTCACCGGTGTGGTCAGCTGCTTTCTGCTTCCGTTCTTCTGGCTTCGCGCCTTCGCCGATCGTACCCGTGCCGTCATCACTCAGGCCGCCCTGCTCTCCGCCTGCACCGCCCTGCAGATCGTTGTCGTCGCTCGCCTCGGCCTCCGCCCCATCCATCACCACCTCGCGTATCTTGTCGAGGCCTGTGCCGACAAAAATGTGCTGTTCGCCTTTGGCACCTCGTTTCCCGCGACACGCTTCGGTAACCTTGCGCTGGCACATCCCTCCGCCGCGTTGCCGCTTGCCATCCTGCTGCTGGCCGGCTTAGCGATGCTCCTGTTTCGCGTCCTTCCGGTTGGGGGGCGCCCGGCAATCTCACTCGCCACCATGGCGGTGTGGGGTCAGGTTTTTACCTTGTTCGGCGGTATGGATCTGGGGCGTCTTCTCGTGCTGCCCTATGCCAACGGGCGATACTTCCTGTTCTCCAATGTGTGCCTTGGGCTGGCGCTTGTTTCGGCCTGGGAGCGCAGTCCCATCGGCTCTCGAACCCGAATGATCGCCGCCGGCTGTATCGGAGCCATGCTGCTCTCCGGGCTTTCCGACTTCCGACGAGCAAGAATGCAGACCACGCTTGGGCCTGACTGGCGATCCCAGGTCCAACTGTGGCAGAGCCATCCCGAGACGCCGATCCGGATCTTCCCCGGACAATGGCGACCGCTGCACCTTTCCGCCCACCACCCCGGCCTGCGCCTGCCGGACAACGCGTATGACAACACCGACGCCGGACCGACCCCCTCGCCATGAGGGCCACGCGCCGTCCGCCTCACCAGCCCTCGCCCTATCGCAGTCGCCGGCCCCGCGCCACGTGCCAACCGCACCGCCAGCTCGCTTCCCCGGAGCCCGCCCGCTCAAAGCCGCAGCTGAAAGTGAAAGCTCGTGATCCGCAGACGCTCGCGCAGATAGAACGCGTGCGCGTCCACCCGCTGCGTGCCGGAGTCGAGCGAAAAGGTCTCGCATCCCGCCGCCCGCGCCCGCTCGATCAGCCACTGGAGCATCGCGTGCCCATGACCCCGCGAGCGCGCCGCCGCCGCCGTCACCAGGTCGTCGACATACATGGTCTTGCCCGAGTGAAGCATCCCCTGCACGCGAAAGCCGGCCACCGTGCTCACCGCGCCCTCCGCCTCCAGCATCGCCAGGCTGTAGCCCTCCGCCGCCTGCGCCCGCACGCGCTCGACAAACTCCGCCTCCACCAGCAGTGGCCGCAGCTCGCGCATCACCGCAAAGCACGCCAACACCTCGGCATCGCTCTCCGCCAGTTGTATGCGCTCGCCGACGACCATCACCAGCCCTCGCGGGACCGCAGCCGCTGCACATGCGCCACATGGTGCCGCGAGTGCCAGCCATACAGCAGCGTCGCCGCCTCGATCGTCTGCGGGCCGCGCTCCGGGTGCACAAACACCCGCTGCCACTGCGCGTCGGCAAGCGACTGCAGCAGCATCACCCAGCGCGCATGGAGGCTCTCGATCCCCTCGAGCGACCACTCGATCGGCGCCGTCGCATCGTGCAGCCGCGCCCATGCCGCCTCGTCGTAGGGCTTGATCGTCGGCCGGTCCTCGGTCAGCGCGAGCTTCACCCGGATCAGCGCGTTCATGTGCGAGTCGGCAATGTGGTGCACCAGCTGCTGCACCGTCCATCCGCCCTCGCGATAGGGCGTCCTCAGCTGCGCCGCATCGAGCCCGCGCACCGCGTTGCGCAGCTCGCTCGGCAGCTCGGCGAGAACCGCGATCGCGCCCACACGATCCTCGAGCTCAATTCGCTCGGGCCTGCGAAAGCGTCCGATCGGGTAACGAAGCTCATCCTGCGCACTCGGTTGCGTGGACATCGGCCGCCCCTCTCTCTTCCGCGAAAATAGCACAGCGCCGCAGCTCCCCCTGCGTAGCTCCCAAGCGCCCGGGCATCCAAGCTCCCATGATCCGCCCACACCACGGCCGCCAAGCGGAGCCGCACGGCAACGAAGCAACCGCCCCGCCCTCCACGCGCTCCGCCTCTGCCTCCGCCCGCGAACGCCTGCTCGCCCTCTTGCTCGCCACCGTCCTGCCTGCCGCCGTCCCGCCCGCCACCTTCGCCCAGACCTCCGCCCCCACCGTGCCTCCCGAAGCGAGCTTTCTCGGCTTTGACCGCAACGATTACCCTGGCGATGCCGCCCTCCCCGCCCTGCGTCGGCAGTTCAGCTTCGTCGGCTTCTGGCTCAATCCGCCGCCCGGCGAGACAGCCGACTCCTGGCTCGGCCGGCGCGAGACCCTGCGCCGCGCCGGCTTCGGCTTTGTTGTGCTGTGGAACGGCCGTCTCGATCGCGCCCTCCTCCACGCCGGCGTCGCGCCCGAAAGGTTGGGTGGGCAGGACGCCGCGGCCGCCGTCGCCGCCGCCACCCGCGAGGGCTTCCCCGCCCGTACCGTCCTCTTCCTCGACCAGGAGGAGGGTGGCCGCCTGTTGCCCGAACAGGCTGCCTATCTGCTTGCCTGGACCGAGGCCGTCGCCGCCGCCGGTCTCGTGCCCGGCGTCTACGCCAGCGGCCAGCCGGTCACCGACGGCCCCGGCCAGACCATCACCACCGCCCAGGACATCACCGCGCGCGTCCGCGCCGGGCACCTCCATCCCGTCGCCCTGTGGGTCGCGCAGGACGCCTGCCCACCCGCGCCCGGCTGCGTCTTCCGCGCGCCCTCACCCTCCGCGAGCGGCACCCCCGACGCCCTGGTCTGGCAGTTCGCCCAAAGCCCCCGCCGCCCCGCCATCACCCGTGCCTGCGCCCGCACCTACGCCGCGGACGGCGCCTGCGCTCCCGCCGGCATGCCCGCGCTCTTTCTCGACCTCAACACCGCCGGGAGCCCCGACCCCTCGCTCGGCCGCTGAGCCGCCCCCCCGATCCTGGTCCGACCGACACGCACGGCCCCCATGTCGGCGCGCAACCGCCCTCAGTCTCACGCGGCGCAGCCACAGCAGAACGCCGGGCCCAGAGGTCGTGGAAGCTGAAACGCCGGCCCTCTCTCCACAGATCTCACTACCGCACCCGATTCAAACAAAGCTGTCATCTCGACCGAAGCGGACGGCCTCTCGCCCGCGTAGTGGAGAGACCTGCGGTACCTCCGTTCGGATCGCCAAGCCAGCCGGAAATTGCCACCACCTCGACGCGCGCGACCTCCGCAAGGTAGAAACGGAACGCAGCACCGCAATTGCCGATCGAGGTACACGCTCATGCCCTGCCTCTCTGAAGATCTTCGCAATGTGCCGCTCTTTGCCCTGCTCGACGACGACGAGCTCGCCATCCTCGCCGTGCAGGTCGATCTCCGTACCTTTGCCGCGCGCCGTCGCATCTGGAAGGTCGGCGATCCGGGCGCCAACGCCTACATTGTCAAATCCGGCGCCGTCGCGGTCTCCATCATCGACCAAGATGCGCAGGAGGTCGTCATCGACACCGCCCGCGAAGGCGACGTCTTCGGATTCGCCTCCATGCTCGACACCACCGCGCATCGCACCTCCGCCCTCGCCCTCGAGGAGACGCGCTGCATCGAGCTCAGCCGCGACGACATCACGGCTCTCCTCCACAGCAAACCGCTCGCCGGCATGGACATGCTCACCGTGCTCGGCCGCCAGCTCCACGCCTCCCATGAGCTCGTGCGCCTTCGCGCCAGCCGCAACGCCAACGACCTGATCGAGGAAGAAGAGACCACGGGCGAGCGCCTGGCCGACGGCGTCGCCCGCTTCGGCGGCTCCTGGACCTTTATCATCGCCTTCGCCCTCGTCCTCAGCGTCTACATCACCATCAACGTCGTGCTGCGCGGCAAGTCCTGGGATCCCTACCCCTTTATCCTGCTCAACCTCTTCCTCTCCATGCTCGCCGCGATCCAGGCGCCGGTCATCATGATGAGCCAGAACCGGCAGGACACAAAAGACCGCGTGCGCGGCGAGCTCGACTATGCCGTCAACCGCCGCGCCGAGGCCGAGATCCAGGCGCTCTCGCGCAAGCTCAGCCTGGTCACCGACAAGATCGACGACCTCGACGATCGGCTCCGCGACCCGGATCCCGCAGGCTCCCGCTAGCATCGTGGCCCGATCCGCGGTCGCCAATTCGCGTGAGGTCGTGAGCATGAAACGGAGACGGTTCAAGCTCACGGCCGCAAGGCGCTTAGCCGCGGCGGATTCGGCGACGAACCAGGCCGGCAAAGCCCATAGCGCCCGAGCCGAGAAGAGCCAGACCGGAGGGCTCCGGCACCGGACTGATCACCGTGCCGCCCGGAGTGCTCGAAAGCTGCCCCAGCGTGTGATTGTCGGTCTCAAAGCCGCCGCCTACCTGCGGATCCTCCGTGAACATCACTTTGTTAAAGCTTCCCGCGCCGTCATAGAAGTTCAAAAACGCATACTGCTGGCCGGTGTTGCCGGCATAGGCCGCATTCGGATTGCCGCAGAAGTTCGGCGCCGGCGTGGAGGTCGGGCACGCACCCACCAGAGTCGCGTAGTCCGTCGGCGAAAAACTGAACACCATGTCTGCTCCGTTGAAGAACGCGAGCTCATTTCCCGCATCAAGAGCGGAAAACCACAGGCCGAAGTAGTTCACGTTCTGGCTCAGCGTCAGCGTGTAGCTCGAAGCTGTCGTAATAAACTTGCCTGTCCCGTTCGCGCCGCCGTACACGTTCGGACTGGAAAGCGAAAAGCTCCCCGTGTAGGTCCCCGTCACACCGCTGCCGTTGAAGTTCGTCGTCAGCGTGGAGTTGGTCGCGGTGACCGAATCGAAGCTCTCGACCGCTGTCGAGTTTGAGGAGGCCTGAATCCCGGCGCCAAGGTAGGACACGGTAAAGGCATCCGCGACGGCGCTGTGCGACGCGGCAACCGGAAAGACCACAGCAGCGGAAAGCGAAGCAAGCCGGAAGATCTTGGCAAAAGAGAGCATCGAGAGTTCCTTCGATAAGAGATAGGTTCTGCACTGACTCTTGCAAGTCACGGGCCACCCGTCGAACGCTGCATCTTTGCCCCGAAATTCGAACCGCAGGCGCTCACGGGGTCGCTCCCTAGGCAGAACGCCTCGGAAAAGATCTTCCCTCCCTAGCTCGCCAAGTGGAGAAATCTCGTTCTCAACGGCAACTGCGCTTCCACTCGGCCGCTCGCACACAGGCCAACGGCAACCATACCCTTACCTTCGGACGATGTCGCTGCCTCTTAGAGATGTCGCCCCGCCGTCCCGATCGGCTATCATAAAGGAATGACGTTCCCCGGAACGGATCACAAGCGCTTCTTCATCGACAAGCTCGGCGTCTCGGAGCGGCTGATGGAGCGCTGTCTCGCCGAGGCGCTTTCGGCCGGCGGCGAGTACGCCGATCTCTACTTCGAGTCCGTCACTTCGACCTCGCTCGGCGTCGACGAGGGCTTCGTTAAAACCGCCTCGCAGGGCATCAGCGTCGGCTGCGGCATCCGCGTGCTCGCGGGCGAGCGCACCGGCTTCGCCTACACCGACGACCTTGCCGCCGACAAGCTGCTCAAGGCCGCTCGCACCGCCGCCCTCATCGCCAGCGGCCCCGCCCGACAGCTCACCCAGGGCTTCACCCACACCGAGGCGCCCGCCCTTTACCCCGTCGCCGGCGCCACCGCCGACGCCGAAATCAGCGAAAAGCTCAAGCTCATCGAGCGCGCCGATCGCGCCGCCCGCGCCTACGACTCGCGCATCACACAGGTCCGCGCCGGCTTCAACGATGAGCTCCGCCGCATCCTGGTCGCCGCGTCCGACGGAACCTACGCCTCCGATACCCAGCCCCTCGCCCGCCTCAACGTCTCCGTCATCGCGCAGGACGGGACCAACCTCGCCCGCGGTTCCTCGGGCGGCGGCGGTCGCATCGCGCTCGACTTCTTCGAAGGCACCAAATCCCCCGAGCACTTCGCCCGCGAGGCCGCCCGCACCGCCATGCTGCAGCTCGGCGCCGTCGCCGCCCCCGCTGGCGAGATGGAGGTCGTCCTCGGCCCCGGCTGGCCCGGCGTCCTGCTCCACGAAGCTGTCGGCCACGGCCTCGAAGCCGACTTCAACCGCAAAAAGACCTCCGCCTTCGCCGGCCTCATCGGCCAGCAGGTCGCGTCCAGCAAAGTCACCGTGGTCGACAACGGCACCATGCCCAACCGCCGCGGCTCACTCAACGTCGACGACGAGGGCGTGCCCACCCAGGAAAACGTCCTCATCGAGAACGGCATCCTCAAGGGCTACCTCACCGATAAGATGTCCGCCCGCCTCATGGGAACCAAGTCCACCGGCAGCGGTCGCCGCGAAAGCTACCAGCAGATCACCATGCCGCGCATGACCAACACCTACATGCTCAACGGCGATGACCTGCCGGAGGACATCCTCAAGAGCGTGAAGCGGGGTCTCTACGCCGTCAACTTCGGCGGCGGACAGGTCGACATCACCAACGGCAAGTTCGTCTTTTCGGCGAGCGAGGCGTACCTGATCGAGGACGGGGTCGTCACCCGTCCGGTCAAGGGCGCCACACTCGTCGGTAATGGCCCGGAGGCGCTCAAATACGTCTCCATGGTCGGCAATGATCTCGCGCTCGATGAGGGCATCGGCACCTGCGGCAAGGCCGGGCAGTCGGTCCCGGTCGGCGTGGGCATGCCCACCATCAAGCTCGATCGCATGACAGTTGGAGGAACGGGACGCTAATGGCTATCGCAGAGAAAGAAAAAATGTTCGAGTGTGAGGTCAAACGGCGGCGCGTCAAGGACGGCGGCGGCTACGAACCCTTCTGGAAGGTAAAAGCCGTCGCCGACGCGCTCGTCGACCTCGACACCGAGTTCCGCTGCAAGGACTGCCACGGCGAGGTCAAGGTCCTCGGCAAGACGAGCCGCACCGGCCAGCCCGCCTACGTCGAGCACAAGTCCGCCGCCGACGCAGAATTCTGCACCTCCGGTCAGAGCTTCAAAAAATCCAGCGACGGCCGCGTCAGCCGCTGGTCCGATCACCCCGTCGGCTAACTCCGACTCTGAATCATGCTCGGTCTCCAGCCCTTGGGAACGCGAGAAGACATCCCTCGGCGAGTTCGCGAAGTTATCGCCGAGCAGATGGCGATGGATCCATTCGAAATCAAGGAGTCCGACAGCATCGACCAGGATCTCGGCCTTGCCGGCGTTGACGTTGAAGAGATGTTCGCTGCGATTACTCGTGACTTTGCGACCGACTTCAGTGAGCTTGGGGACTATTTCGATCTCTACTTTTATCCTGAGGTCGCCGCCTTCTCCGATTGCCAGTATCGCTGCTCATAGTGCCCGCGTTCCTGGGGGTTAGCTACGCCGGCGCTCCATAGCTCGTTCCCCCGAGCGGTGAACATCGTGACGGTGTCGATCGCAACCCTTCTTGCCCTTGTCATCTGGAGAATCTTGGCCAAGTACCGTGCAAAGCAGTTCAATGACAAGAAGCTGCACCTCACTGTAAGTGACCTCGTCGATGCGGTAGTCGCGGGCAAGTGGACCCTCCAGAGGACCTATGGCAACAGATAGAAGGCTTAGGGCAGAAGAAAACACCACCCTCCACGATCTAGCTCACACCGTCCTCGGCAAAGCCCTAGCCTCCGGCGCGACCGACGCCGAGGTCGTCCTCTACGAGGGCGAGGAGTTCTCCGCCCTCGTCCGCCTCGGCGAGGTCGAAACCCTCAAAGAATCCGGCTCGCGCGCCCTCGGCCTGCGCGTCTTTCGCGGCCTGCGCGTCGCCAGCGTCTCCTCGTCCGACTTCTCCGCCGACTCCCTCGACCAGCTCGTCGCGAACGCCCTCGACCTCGCAAAGATTGTCGGCGAAGACCCCTTTGCCGGCCTCGCCGACCCCTCCGAGTTCGGCCAATACACCCCGCCCGCCGACTCGCCCGACACCGACCTCCGCCTCTTCTTCGACGACGTCCACCACATGCCGCCCGCCGAGCGCATCGAGATCGCCCGCCGCTGCGAGGCCGCCGCCCTCGCCGCCGACACCCGCATCCAAAACTCCGCCGGCGGCGACTTCGACACCGCCACCTCGCACAAGATCCTCGTCAACTCGCGCGGCTTCTCCGGCGAATACCGCAAGTCCTACTGCGGCTTCTCCTGCTCCCCCATCGCCCACGACGAGCGCGGCCAGATGCAGCGGAACTACTGGTACAGCTCCTCGCGCACCACCGCCGCGCTGGAAAGCCCCGAGGCGATCGGCCGCATCGCCGCCGAGCGCACCCTGCGCCGCCTCGGCGCGCGCCGCGCCAAGACCCAGCAGTGCCCCGTCGTCTTCTCGCCCGAGATCGCCCGCGGGATCCTCGGCAACCTCTTCGCCGCCGCCGACGGCGACTCCATCTTCCGCAACGCCAGCTTCCTCACCGGCATGGTCGGCGAGCGCGTCGCCGGTGACAACGTCACCCTTATCGATGACGGCACCACCATCCTCAACGACCACGGCCTGCGCATCGGCGGCTTCGGCACCGCGCCCTTCGACGCCGAAGGCCTGCCCACCCGCCGCACCGTGCTCGTCGACCGCGGCATCCTCCAGACCTACGTCACCAACTCCTACACCGCGCGCAAACTCGGCACCCGATCGACCGGCTCCGCCTCCCGCGGCCTCGCCGGCAACCCCGGCGTCGGCGCGCACAACTTCTACCTCGAGCCCGGCACCCTCACCCCCGAGCAGATCCTCGCCGACATCCCCTCCGGCCTCTACGTCACCGAAACCATGGGCTTCGGCGTCAACCTCGTCACCGGCGACTACTCCCAGGGCGCCGCCGGCCTCTGGATCGAACACGGCGAGCTCGCCTATCCCGTCGAAGAGATCACCATCGCCGGCAACCTCAAGGACATGTACCAAAACATCACCGCCGTCGGCAACGACCTCATCTTCCGCTCCGCCGCCGCCGCCCCCACCCTCCGCATCGACGGCATGACCCTCGCCGGCGAGTAAAGCCAAGCGGGTTTGTTGCCCACACGCAAGATCTTACGGGTATGTGGCCAGCTCGACCGCTGTAATGCTTACGTCACTTTCATCTTGGGACACAACGGTGTAAGTGATAGTGCTGCCTGCTGAGATGCCGTTGGGTCCTTCACTACGCTTTTCAACACATCGCCGTAGCCGGAAAGCTGACTTTCTACTTGATTGATCCGCGGATTCTCGACAGCGAAACCACCCTCTGTACAAGGAACACTGCATTTCACAACGAGAATCGGGTGTATGAAGGGCCCTTCTAGCGTGAGATTCATTTCGGCTCTCGGGTGCCGAACGTTGACAAATTTACCCGGCTCTTGCTGGACGCGCTCCGTAAAAGGCTCCACTGTTCGCGTTGTCCAATACCCGCGTGGTGGTGGCGCTGGAACGCCATAAATGTTGTTCACCTGAGGATTGGTGACAGTACCACCTCCTATTGCAATACCACCAGGGGCAGATATGACCTGTGGCGAACTGCTGCCTGCCAAAACCGGAGAGCTCGCGGTGTTGTTTGCAGGCGAGTTTTGACGACCCTGTGGTGCTATATGCCTAGCTATCGGGACTAGGCGAACATCCTCGAAATTTCCGCTCCAAAGAGGAATTTCCCGATCATAAATGACGTACCCGGTGGCGCTGACCGTGACGTGAGCTTCCCTCGTGACCGCCGGTATACTTACACTAAGGATGCCCTCTGAGTCGGTCTCTCTAATAAGTGGGACGGCGGCATCCACAATGACAGACACTTTGGCCTTGCTCACAGGCTTGCCACTAAGGTCGTTTCTCACGACTAGAGTAAGTGGGCGCATTGGCTGGGATTGCGACACGAGAGCTGTTGCGTGCATGCGTTGCACATAGTGAATCCTCGCAGCCACCGTGCTGGTCAGTGTCGTCACGCCAACAAGGACGGTGATGATCTGTTCGAGTTTATTCAGCCTCTTCCAGAACAGCATGGGTCACCTCGCTCCAATGATAGGTGGCAGCCCAGAGCAAAAACGGACCAAAACTTCGGGTCGAATGGCCGCCCTGACCTGCCACATTCGCGGGTGCCCCATGCATGACGTTCCGTCATGCGTGGGCTCCGCTCTGCCGAAGGCCGGTCGCGCTCCGCGCGACCCAACTCCCTCCCCCAAGCGCAGGCGAAGCCCAGGCCGAACCTACTCCATCTCGCGCCGCGTCTCCCGCTTGACAGCCGTCCGTCGCGCCCATCATGCGCGGTCGCCCTCTTCCCGGCGAGCATTTGCGCTCCACCCTCGCTCCTCCACCCCAGACCAGGACCTCGCCGTGCCCTCACTCTCCGCCAAAACCCTTACCACCCTCGCCGGCCCCGCGCACCCTCGCGCCCGACATGCGAGGTGTTTCTGGTGGAGTCGCCTGCGCATCTAAGGAAGGCGCTGGACCCTGAGTCGGGTCTTGTATTAATCCAGATTTAGCGCGAGATGGGGCTTTCCCTCTATAGCAGGAGTTGGCGGGGTGTAGAGATTAAGCAGAACACGCAACCCGACCCTTCCTTGAAGCCCGGCCGTGCGCGTGGGGGCGAGCGTTGGGACGAGGATCAGCCGAACAGCGACACGCCTTCGATCCGCTCGGTCTCTGGCTTGTTTGTGATTGCCGTCTTGTTCGCCCTCGCCGGCGGGTCGCTGGACGCCTACTCCTACCTCACGCATGACCATGTCTTCTCGACCGCGGTGTCAGGAGACGTGGTTCAGTTTGGGGTGTACGCCTCGGGCCGGGACTGGACCCACGCCGTGCATTTTCTTCCCCCCATCGGAGCCTTTGTCCTGGGCACGGCGGTCGCCAGGCTCCTCGGTGTACAAACCAAGAAACACACCTTCCGTGCGACGCTCATCTGCCAAGGTCTGGAAGGCATGGTTCTGTTTCTTCTGACCCTGTTCGGCGCAACCCTCTCCAGCCAATGGGTTGTTCCTCTGCTCGCGTTCTGTGCGGCGCTGCAGAACACCAGCTTCGGCGCACTCGGTCCGTGGAAGTTTAATAATGCAATGACCACAGGCAACCTCCGCGATGGCACCTCCTCCATCGTGTTCTGGATGATGGGACGCGACCCTGAAAAGAATCGCGGGCAAGCGGTCGTGTCCTTCACCATCTTCGTCTGCTTTCTCGCTGGCGCTCTCTTCGGAGGTCTATATACACGACACAACCAACGGCACGCCTTGGCGCCTACCGTCGTGCTGGTTCTCGTTGGTTTCGTTTTAACCTGGCGACAGCGTCTGCTGGACCAGAAACGCGATCGGCGTATAGGACCTTAGCCATGATGCCCAAAGCCTTCCACCCCAGCAAGCGCCCTTGACAGCCGTCCGTCGCGCCCGTGAGACTCACTGGTGCCGCGCTGTGCTCAGCGCCATCCTGCGCGGTCGCCTTCTTCCCTGCGAGCATGCGCGCTCCACCCTCGCTCCTCACTCCAGACCAGGATTCCCCCGTGCCCTCACTCTCCGCCAAAACCCTCACCACCCTCGCCGCCGGCCTCACCCTGCTTCTGCTCCCCGCTGCCGGCCTCCCCGCCCAGACCACCCCAACCCAGACCGCCCCAACCCCCGCCCCGCGCACCCTCGCGCCCGACACCCGCTTCTTTGTGCCGCCACCCGCCGCAGGCTCCATCGAGCAGGTCTATCGCCTCTTCTCGCAAGGCCGGGTCAAGGATGGCCTCCTGATCGCCGGGACGGAGTTCACCCCGCAGGCCGTCTGGCTCACCGGCGGCACACCGGAGGAGGTCGGCGCCACGGTCGCCGGCACCCTCGCCGGGGCTAGCCGGGAGCACGCGACCCCCACCTTCGTCCTCTACAACATCCCCGGCCGCGACTGCGGCAGCTACTCCGCCGGCGGCGCGCAGAACACCGGCGCCTACCAGGCCTGGATCGACGGCATCGCGCAGGCCGTCGGCAACCAGCAAGCCGTCTTCCTGGTCGAGCCCGACGCGCTCGCCAACCTGCCCAGCGACTGCGGCTACCCCGCCACCGTCGACGCCGCGCAGCTCACCGCCGACCGCTACACCCAGGTCCACTACGCCGTCTCCGCGCTCGAACAGCAGCCCGCCGCGGTGGTCTATCTCGACGCCGGCAACAGCGACTGGCACGCCGTCGGCGATATGGCCCTACGTCTCGCCACCGCCGGCGTCGCACAGGCGCAGGGCTTCTTCTCCAACGTCTCGAACTACCGCCTGTCCGCCTACGAGACCCACTTCGACACCTGGGTCTCGGAGTGCCTCGCCTTCGCCAACAACCCCGCCGATGGCGGCTGGCGCCTGGGCCACTACACCTGGTGCGCCAGTCAGTACTATTCGCCGCTCGGCCCCGTCGACCCCAACAACATCGCCACCTGGACGTACACCGATCAGTGGTACACCCAGAACCTCGGCGCCGCCGCGCCCGCAACCCACTTCGTCGTCGACACCAGCCGCAACGGGCAGGGTCCGCTCGACGCCACCGTCTACGCCGCGCCGCCCTATAACCAGCCCGCCGCCGTCGTCCAAACCATCGCCAGCGGCAGCTGGTGCAACCCGCCCGGCCGCGGCCTCGGCGCCCGACCCACCGCCAACACCGGTGTCCCCCTGCTCGACGCCTATCTCTGGGTAAAGACACCCGGCCAGTCCGACGGCAGCTGCGACGCCGCCGGCGGCGCCCGTGCCTGGGACTACACCCTCTACAGCCAACCAGGCTGGCCCACCGACCCCGCCGCCCAGGCGATCTTCGATCCGCTATGGGGCTTGGACGACCCCGCCGCCGGCGCCTGGTTCCCGCAGCAGGCGCTCGACCTGGCCCGCCGCGCCAACCCGCCGCTCTTTCAGTTCTAACCCGCGGCACCAGCCAGCGAGTGTCGTACACCGCCTGGCCGCCGCCCGAAGGCCGGGTGCCCCATGCATGACGGCTCTATCGTCATGCATGGGCACCACTCTGCCGAAGGCCGTCGCGCAGCGACCGACTCGCCGGGTGCCCATCCATGACAGCCTCACTGTCATGCGTGGGACGCACACCGAAATCACCGTCACCCGAAGGCGGGTGCCCCATGCATGACAGCTCTATCGTCATGCGTGGGCTCCACTCTGCCGAAGGCCGTCGCGCAGCGACTCACTCGTCGCTCGGGACCTGTCCCAAGCCGCAAGAACCTGCTGCTCCCGCTCGGGATCGAGAAAGTCCTTCCACGTCGCCGGCGTCGTCCGCCCCGCGTCGAAGTTTCCCAGGCACGCGATCGCCGTCTCGCCAAAGGGCCGCGTGCGCCAGCCCGCGGCGAACGCCTTTTCGCTGCTGATCCGGAAGATGTTCCCCAGCTCGGGTTCCGGTCGCCAGAACGGAAAGTTCCCCGCATACACGTTGAGCTCCTTATCGCTCTTGAGCCCCTCGCGCGACAGAAACACCTGCGGCATCCACACGAACTCGGCCCGGGAGTTCGTCACCGCGTTGCAGCGATCGAGAAAGGCCCGGAAGCTCATGGACCTGCCGGTCAGATTCCACGCGCCCAGCCTCTTCTCCGCAACACACGCCGCGAGAAAGGCGCCCACATCCTTGACATCGACAAACTCCACGGCATCGCCGCCGTCTCCCGGCCCAATGTGCCTGCCGCTGCTCCGTGCCCGGAGCAGCCACGTCGCCAGGTCCGGAGCACCGCTGCGTTCCCCCATGATCGGCCCCGGCCGCGCCACGGTAAGCTTTTCCCCGGCCAAAGCGGATAGTCTGCGCTCGCTCTCCGCCTTGTTCTCGCCGTACTCATGCGCCTCCGCGTTCCATCGGCGCAGCGGCGACATTTCCGTCATCCCCGGCGTCGGATAGCCGTCGTAGGCCGCCACCGAAGAGACGTACAGATAGTGATCGGTCCGTGCCCCGAGCAGCTTCGCCGCCGCCTCCGCCATCGCCGGCTCCTGCGGCCATACATCGATCACCGCATCCCAGCGCCGCGTGCCTGTCAGCGCGGCAAGGTTCAGCTTCTCCGGGCTTCGGTCGCCGCGCAGCTTCTCCAGCGTGGGAAACAACCCAGGTCTGCTCTGCCCGCGGTTGAAGAGCGTCACCGTGTGGCCCCGTTCGACCAGGCTCTGTACCGTGGCCGGTCCGAGAAATCCCGTCCCCCCCAGAACCAAGACCCGCAACGGACGGGGGGACCGCGCCACGGCACCCGTCGCGCGCGCCGCCATACTTGCCGCCCCTAGCCGCAGAAAGCCTCTACGATTCATCCCGCCTCCGTTCGTCGGTGCTTCACTGCTCCATTCTGCGCTCGGTCTCCACGGCAGAGCTAGCTCGTCGTCGCCTCGTCAGCTCACCCCCACAGACAAACCCCATACCTCGCCGACACGCCATGGTTTTAGCTCCCGGGCACCCCTGGCGCAACTACCCCGTCCGTCGCCGTAACCTCAGTCAGCCCGCATCTCGATCCTCGGCGAAACGCCTCCGTACTCTTCGCGGAGGTCCGGGTGACGTCCTACCTCGCGGAAGACCTGGCCAAGCTAGAGGTGTTCCCCTGTACCGCCCCAGGCCTCTGGGGCGAGGTCCTCGATGGACTGGGAAACGTCCAGAGATGGCCTGCGGGGTCCTGCGCCGTGTATTGGCGCTCGCCGTAGGGATGGGTCGTGGGTTCGTCGATGATTTTGACGCCGTGTCGCCGGGCGTGGGTGCAGTGAGCCACTGCGTCGTCAATGCGGATCGTGAGCGAGTGGCCGAGGCCGAGTGGAGCGTTGTGCTCGTAGGAGCGGAGCTCCCTGACGATCACCGCGCCGTCGCCCACGTTCAGCTGCGCGCGGTGGGTGTCGACGCATAGACGAACAGTGAAACCGAACGCCTCACAGAGCCAGGTCGCGGCCGCAGGCGCGTCGGGGTAGGCGAGAACTGGAATGACGGTGGCACGCGGTATGGAGCGGTTCCAAAGCATGGCAGCCTCCTGGTATGCCGGGCGCAGGTACAGACCTAACCTTCTTCTTTCGAAGACTTTGGGTACAAAGTACGGGGAGGGGGGTACTGTCCTCCGTCGCCCTCCGTATGATGTTGCGGATCGGTGTTCCCGCTCCCGGCCGTATGTGCGTAAGAGCAGAACGTTCACCGCGGGAGCCTACACACCGTGTTCCAGCCCGAAACCTACGCCATCGCCCTCGCCCTCATGCTCACCACCATGCTCTGCTGGGGGTCCTGGGCGAACACCATGAAGCTCTGCCCCGGCTTCCGCTTCCAGCTCTTCTACTGGGACTACGTCGTCGGCCTCATCCTCGGCGCCCTGCTCTGGGGCGCTAGCCTCGGCAGCGTGGGCGGGGTAGGCCGCCCCTTCCTCCAAGACCTCCTCCACGCCGACCGCGCGCACATCCTCTTGGCCGTGATCGGCGGTGTGCTGTTCAATATCGCCAACCTCCTTCTGGTCGCCGCCATCGAGATCGCCGGCCTGGCGGTCGCCTTTCCCGTCGGCATCGGCCTCGCGCTGGTGATCGGCGCCATCAGCAGCTATCTGCTCGCGCCCAACGGCAACGCGCTCCTGCTCTTCGGCGGCATTGCGCTCGTGGTCGGCGCCATCGTGCTCGACGCCATGGCCTATCGCCTGCGTGAGACCGAGCGCCGCGGTCTGAGCCGCCGCGGCCTGGTCATCAGCCTGGTCGCCGGCCTCCTGATGGGCAGCTTCTATCCCTTCGTCTCCCGGTCCATGTCCGGCGCGGGCGCGCCCGGACCCTACGCCGCCACCCTCTTCTTCGTCCTCGGCGTCGCCCTCTGCGCCGTGCCGTTCAACTATCTGCTCATGCGTCGGCCGCTCGACGGCGCCAGTCCCGTCTCGATGGCAGGCTACCGGACAGCACCGGGTTCCTGGCATCTCTGGGGCATGCTGGGCGGCGTCATCTGGTGCACCGGCGCGAGCTTCAATTTCGTCGCCTCGCGCGCCCATCTGGTCGGTCCAGCGGTCTCCTACTCCATCGGTCAAGGCGCGACCATGGTCTCCGCCGTCTGGGGCGTATTTGTCTGGAAGGAGTTCGCCAACGCCCCGGGCCGAGCAAAGACCCTTCTGGCATGGATGTTTGTGCTTTTCCTGTGCGGCCTCAGCGCCATCGCGCTCGCGCCCATCCTCGGCCATTGAACGGTTCGCCCAGCACACGCCGGCAGCGCCGCGGAAAAAGACTCAGCAGAGCTAAACTTCTCCGCGCCGCCGCCGATATAGCAAGCATGGGCGCCCCTGGCCGCGGCCGGTTCGACCGGCCCTCTACAATCTCCCCAGTGCCCGCTGACTTCAGCTTCGCGCACGAGCTTGCTTTCGAGCCGAACCGCTCGGCCGAGCACCTGCGCGCGCTGCCCGAGGCTCCCGGTGTGCTCGCCCTCTTCGGCCAGGAGACACCTGGTCAGCCGTCCGCGCAGCCGTTCCTCACCCGCACGACCAATCTTCGCCGGCGCGCGCAGCGCCTGCTCCTGCCGCCGCCCGCGCGCGAGCAGCCCCTCGCCCCTGACGGCACGCCGCTGCCCTCCCGTCGCCTGAACCTGCGCGATCGCGTGGCGCGTGTCGCCTGGTCGGCCACTGGCTCCGAGTTCGAGTCGCTGCTGCTGCTCTACGACGCCTCCGCCGCGCTCTTCGGCCTGGCGGAGGCGCGCCGCCGCCTGAAGCTGCACACCCCCTTCTTCGTCCGCTTCACCGCCGAACACGCCCACCCGCGCGTCTACGTCACCAACCGGCTCTCGGGGCGCGCGCTCGCCCAGACCTACGGCCCGTTTCCCTCGCGCCTCGCCGCTGAGCGCTTCGCCGACGCCACCCTCGATCTTTTCAAGCTGCGCCGCTGCTGGGAGGACCTCGTCGTCCACCCTGAGCACCCCGGCTGCGCCTACGGGGAGATGCGCCGGTGCCTCGCCCCCTGCAACACCACCTGCACCGCGGAGGAGTACACGGCCGAAGCCCGCGCCGTCGATCAGTTCTTCCGCACCCGCGGCGAAAGCCTGCTCGCCACCATCGCCGCCGAGCGCGATCAGGCGTCGGATGAGATGGACTTCGAGCGCGCCGCCGAGCGCCATCGCCAGCACGAAAAGGTCAAGGCCGCCGTCGCGCTTGCCGACGAGCTGGTTCGTCCCATCCCCGATCTGCGCGCCGTCATCGTCCAGCGCGCCGGCCCCGCACTCCGTGACAGCGAAGACGAATACCCGGAGCAGGCGGCGCTCTTTCTGCTCCAGGCCGGCCGTCTTGCCGGTCCCGCCCGCCTGTCGACCCTCGGCGTGCGCGCCGTGCGCGAGCAGACGGCCGTCGGCTCCAGCCTCTTTGCCCAGCCGCTCATGCTCGCCCCCGTCCCGCTCGCGCCCGAGCCGCAGGCGGATCCCACCGCCCACGTTCCCGTCTTCGCAGACGGGGCCGTGACCGAGCTGCCGGCGCCGCCGAACGCCGCTCACCGGATCACGCCGCTTCTCGCCGCGATGGACGCGCTCTCGCCGGAGGACCGCGCCCGTCAGACCCTGGCCCTGCTCGAGACGCGGGTCGACCCAAGCGCCGCGGCCGCCGATGTCGCCCTTCTCTCCGACCACCTCGCCCTGCTGCGCCGCTGGTACTACCGGCCGGAGAAGCAGCGCGCGGGTGAGCTGCTGCTGCCCAACCCCGACGGTTCCTGGCCAGTGCGCCGCCTGCTGAACGCCGCCGCCCGCACCGTGCTGGGCGACCCGAAGACCATGAAGGCGACCGACCGCGAGGGTGCGCGCGCGCTCAAGACCAAGCTGCTCCACCCCGGCCGCGAAGGCATCGAGCGCGCCGTGCCGGTGCTCGATCAACAGACGCGCGATGCCGTCGCACGCGACGCACAGGATCACGCCGGCCAGCCCGCTGTCGTGCCCCCCGTCTTCCGCAGCCGGAGATCCCGGACTCGTACCGCCAGCCCACTCACCACCGAGCCCGCTGGTAAACTGCCCCTACCGTGATCGAACTCGCCTTTTCCATCCTTGCCGCCGACTTCGCTTACCTCGCGGAGGAGATCGCGCGAGCCGAACGCGGCGGCGGCACCATCGTTCACATCGACGTGATGGACGGCCACTTCGTGCCCAACATCACCTTTGGGCCGCCGGCCGTCACCTCCATTCGCCCCGTGACCAGCCTGCCGCTCGACTGCCACCTGATGATCCAGAACCCGGACCAGTTCATCCCGGAGTTCGCCGCCGCCGGCGCGGACATGGTCTCGGTGCACTGGGAGGCCTGCCCTCATCTGTATCGCACGCTGCAGCTGATCGCCGACCACGGCATGCAGCCCGCTGTCGTCATCAACCCGGCCACCCCGGTCGACTTTCTTGTCGAGGTCCTGCCCATCGTGCACCACGTTCTGGTCATGAGCGTGAACCCCGGCTTCGGCGGCCAGAAGTTCCTGCCGCTCGCCATCGACAAGATCGCCCATCTCGCCGAGCTCCGGCAGCGCATGGGGCTCAACTACCGTATCGAGGTCGACGGCGGCATCGCTCACGACACGGTCGCCTCGGTCGTCGAAGCAGGAGCGGACATGTTGGTCGCCGGGTCAGCCGTCTTCTCCGCGGGCACAGACACGGCCGAGAACGCTCGCCGACTGCTCGAGACGGCACGCGCCGCCGCAACCAAGACGACCCAGGCCGAGCAACAGCCGACCGAGACCTAGCGCCACACCCAGCGAAGCCTCCGCCGACGGTCTAAAATAAACAGCAATCCCGCGAGCGAATCGCCCGCAGGCGGATCGGGGTACCACACCAGCATGAGCCAGTCGTCCTTCTTTCCCAGCGTCCGTGCCAGCCTGCTCGCCGGACTCGCCGTCGCCAGCCTGCTTGTTTCGTCCACATCTCTCCGCGCCCAAACCGGAGCCCAGGCCGGAGGCCAGGCCGACGCCCAGACCGGAAGCCAGACCGACGCCGCGCCGACGCCGCCCGCCACCGCCGCGCCCGACAGCGCACCCGCGCCGACCAGCGACCAAGCGGCCCCATCCCAAAGCCCGACCGGCGCCGCGCCAAACGGGACTGCGCCAGACGACGCTGCGCCAAACGGGGCCGCCGCCGTCACCGCGCTCAACGGCGCACCCCAGGTTTCCACGCCCCTGAACGCCGACCCCAGCGTGACCGCGCTGCCGCAGCACGGCACCGGTCGCATCAAGGACAAGACCAAGGGATCGAAGGCCGACCGGCTCATTCAGTCCAAGGACACGCGCAAGGCGCTCACCCGCGAAAAGAAGCTTGATCCCATCGCCGCCCAGGATGTCAATCTGCCCGACCGCCAGCTCTATGACAAGGCGCAGTCGCAGATCAAGAAGGGTCACTTCGACATCGCCCGCCTGGAGCTGCAGAACCTGCTCGCCACCTACCCCGACTCGCAATACCAGATGCGCGCCAAGCTTGCCATCGCGGACTCCTGGTACAAGGAAGGCGGATCCGCCGCGCTCGCCCAGGCCGAGGCCGAGTACTCCGACTTCCGCGTCTTCTTCCCCAACGCGCCCGAGGCCGCCGAGGCCCAGATGCGCATCGGCGACATCTACTTCCGGCAGATGGACAAGCCCGATCGCGACCACGCCAAGGCCGTTCACGCCGAAGAAGAGTACCGGCGCATGTTGACCGACTACCCGGACTCAAAGCTCATCCCGCAGGCCAAGCAGCGGCTGCGCGAGGTGCAGGAGATGCTCGCCACGCGCGAGGCCTCGATCGGCGACTTCTATGTCTCGCGCGCCGACTGGCCGGCCGCCATCGCGCGCTACAAAACCGTCATCGACACCTATCCGCTGTATAGCCACATGGACGATGTGCTGATCGGCATGGGCGACGCGTACGAGGCGGAGTCGCGGACCGTGCGCGCGCAGAACCTGCCCGAGGCGGCACGCGCCAAGCTTGAAACCGACTTCGACACCAAAGCCGCGGCCGCCTATCGCACCGTGGTGCTGGAGCACTCCGCCTCGCCGCACGTCGAGGACGCCCGTGATCGACTGGACGCCATGCACCTCGCCATCCCGACCCCCACGGTCGAGCAGGCGCAGGCCAGCCAGATGCTCGAGAACAGCCGCTCGCAGTATCGCCTTCAGGATCGCGCGCGCCTGCTGTTCTTCCACCAGCCGGACGTCGTCTCCGCCGCTCGCATCGGCGACCCACCCCTCACGGACGCCCAGGCCACCCTCGCCCCCACCATCACGCGCGAGATCGTCGCCGAGTTCAACCAGGCCATGCACCCCAGCAGCACCACCACGGCGAGCGCGTTGACACCGACCCCAGCCGCGACCACCGACGCGGACGGTACGGCGGCCACTCCGGCCACCAGCGCGGCACCCGCTCCCCTGGCGTTCCAGTCCGTGCCGAACGCCGACGGCGGCGCCTCGACCGAGGGCGCCGTCACCGGAACCGCTGCCGGCACGACCGGAACCCCGACGACCTCGGCAGGCATCGAGATCGTCAGCCCCGGCACAGGAGACGCCACCGCATCCAAGCTCACGCCCACCGGCAATGGCCTCAGCGTCGTCGGACCCGCGACTAATGCGGCGCTGCCGCCCGTCGAAAAAGCGGCGGATGCGCCGGATCAGGTCAACGACATCACGCCCGGCGCCGCACAGCCCGCCGCGCAGGTCGCACCGGCCAACGGCAAAAAAGCAAAATCGCCCGGCTTTGACAAGGCGGACGAGAGCTCCAGCAAACACAAGAAGAAGAAGGGCCTGGACAAGATCAACCCCTTCTAAGGCGTTTTCCTGATGTGCGGCGCTGCTTGTTTGAAGGGGTCATCTGAGCACAGCGAAGGACCTCTGTTGTTCGCCCGTGCCGCACGACAGCGTCAGGAGAACAGCCAAGCCCTTCCGCGCTCGCGGACAAAGGCCGCCCCTCACGAGCGGCCTTTGTCCGTCTCCTGCGGTCCACTCGACCCTCAGCGGTAGCTCAACGCCCGCCGCAGACCCCACGCGATCAGCCAGATGGCGCCGATCAGAATCAACAAAGGCCCGAGCACGAGAGCAACTCCGAGCCCGCTCGAAAAGATGGCGCGGTCGCCGCGAACGCTCGCCCCCGGCGCGATCCGCGCCGCGCCGAACGCCGTCGCCAGATCACCGTTGATCCTCGCCCCGTCCGCCAGCGATAGCGATGAAAACAGCGTCGCCACATCGCCCGAGATGGTCTGCCCCTCCCCGACCTGCACCGTGCCGAACATCACCGCCAGATCCCCGCGCACATCTCCCTCCACCCGCACCGTGCAAAAGATGCAGGCAACGTCCGCGGCCGGGTGGTCGCTCGTCACCTCGATCGTCGTGAAGATGCCGGCGCGATCCTCCGGCCGTCCCGCATGGCCATGGCTCTCCTGAGCATCCACGACGGGCGCCAGCATCCCCAGCGCCAGCAAAAACGCCGGCGCCGCTCCATATCGAGGCCCCCGTCGATTTGACCTTCCTCGATCCGGCCCTCGTCCCTCTGCCCTGCACTCGTCCATGCACCCTCTCACACCAACCACCACCGAACGCGCTGCCCCTGAATGCTACCCTTAACCTCCATGCATCGAGAGCTCTCCAAGGCCTACGAACCTGCCGAAATTGAAGACCGCTGGGCCCGCTTCTGGGTCGACGAGCACCTCTTCGACGTACCCACGCCCATCGGTACGCAGGCCGAACTCCCGGAGTTCACCCAACTTCTCCCGCCGCCCAACGTCACCGGCCGCCTGCACATGGGCCACATGCTCAACCAGACCGAGATGGACATCCTCGCCCGCTGGCATCGCATGCGCGGCGAGATCTCCCTGTGGGTCCCCGGCACCGACCACGCCGGCATCGCCACCCAGATGATGGTCGAGCGCCAACTCGCCGCCGAACACACCGACCGCCACGCTCTCGGCCGCGAAGCCTTCATCAACCGCGTCTGGCAGTGGAAGACTCTCTACGGCAACGCCATCCTCGACCAGATGAAGCGCCTCGGCGCCTCCGTCGACTGGTCCCGCGAATACTTCACCATGGACGACCGGCTCTCGGTCGCCGTCCGTGAAGCCTTCGTCCGCCTCTACGAACAGGGCCTGATCTACCGCGGCGAGCGCATCGTCAACTGGGATCCCGTCGCGCAGACCGCCGTCTCCGATGTCGAGGTCGAGCACCACGAACGCGCCGGCCATCTCTACGAAATCCGCTATCCCCTCGCCGACGGTTCCGGCTCCATCGTCATCGCCACCACCCGCCCCGAGACCCTCCTCGGCGACACCGCCGTCGTCGTCAACCCGACCGACGATCGTTACACATCTCTCGTCGGCAGGTACGTCACCCTCCCCCTTTCCGCCGCGCTGGGGAGCCCCGATCGCACCATCCCCATCCTCGCCGATGACTGGGCCAAGCCCGAGTTCGGCACCGGCGCCGTCAAGGTCACGCCCGCGCACGACCCCAACGACTTCGCTATCGGCGAGCGCCACGGCCTGCCCAGCCTCACCATCATGGACCAGGCCGCGCACATCGATCTGCCCGGCTCGCCCTATCACGGCCTCGACCGCATGGCGGCTCGAGAGAAAATCCTCAGCGATTTAGCCGCGCTCGGCCTTCTCGTCGCGATGAAAGACCACACCCTCGCCGTCGCCACCTCGCAGCGAACCGGCGCCGTCATCGAGCCGCGCCTCTCCAAGCAGTGGTTCCTCAAAATCCAGCCCCTCGCCGACAAAGCCATCCAGGCCGTCGAACAGGGCCACATCCGCTTCACGCCCGAGAACTACCGCCGCACCTACGACGAGTGGATGCGCAACATCCACGACTGGTGCCTCTCGCGCCAGCTGTGGTGGGGCCACCGCATCCCCGCCTGGTTCTGCGACTCCTGCGGCGAGATCACCGTCACCCGCGACCTCGCGCCCGCCTGCCCCGGCTGCGGCATCACCACCATCCGCCAGGAGACCGACGTCCTCGACACCTGGTTCTCCTCCGGCCTGCTCCCCTTCACCGCCTTCGGCTGGACAGGACAGCCAAGTGACCAGCACAATCCCGACCTCCAGGCCTTCTACCCCACCCAGCTCCTCACCACCGGCTTCGACATCCTCTTCTTCTGGGTCGCCCGCATGATCATGCTCGGCACCCACTTCATGCTCGACGTGCCCCTGCCCGACGGCAGCCCGCGCTCCCTCGCCGACGCCGTCCCCTTCCGCGAGGTCTACATCCACGCCCTGGTCCGCGACGCCGACCGGCAGAAGATGTCCAAGACCAAGGGCAACGTCATCGACCCCATCGAGATCGTAACCAGATACGGCACAGATGCCGTCCGCTTCACGCTCGCCAGCATGGCCTCGCCCGGCACCGACATCGCCTTCTCCGAGGCCCGCACCGAGGGCAACCGCGCCTTCGCCAACAAGATCTGGAACGCCGCCCGCTTCCTCTTCCTCCAGCTCGACCGTGCCGAAGCCGCCGGCTACACCGTCCCGCTCAACGCCACACTCAGCACACTCCCCAGCGACACCCCGCTCGAGTCCCGCTGGATCGTCTCCCGCCTCACCGCCGTCGCGGCCGAGGTCGACCGCGCCCTCGCCGCCTATCGCTTCGACGAGTCCGCCAGCGCCGTTTACCAGTTCTTCTGGGGCGAGCTCTGCGACTGGTACCTCGAGCTGGTCAAGCTCCGCCTCGACTTCGGCGACGCCGAGACACCGCAGCCCCAGAACCCCACAACCGCCGTCTCGCTCACCATCCTCGCCGGTGTCTTCGAAACCGCCCTCCGCCTGCTCAGCCCCTTTATGCCCTTCCTCACCGAGGAGATCTGGCACGCGCTCTACAACGGCAAGCCGCCCGCGCAGTCCATCGCCCTCACCTGCTTTCCGCAAGCATCCGACCTTCCGCGCGACGTCGCCGCCGAAGCGGCCATCGCTACCCTGCAGGAGCTCATCGTCGCCGTCCGCGCCCTCCGCAAGGAGCTCGGCGTCCCCGAGAAAGAGTCGGCGCCAATCCAGCTTCACGGCAGCACCGAGGTCCTCGCGCTCGCGAAAGAGAATGCCGACATGCTCGCCCGCATGGCCCGCGTTAGTGCCGTCAGCTTCGCCGACCAGGCCCTCACCGGCGCAACCGCGCGCTCGACGCCGAGCTTCGACGTCGCCGTCCTCTACCAGCGCCAGATCGAGGTTCCCGCGGAACGCGAGCGCCTCACCAAAGAGCTGGCCCGCCTCGAAAAGAATCTCGCCGCCGCCAGTCGTCAGCTCGCGAACGAGAGCTTCATGGCCAAGGCCCCAGCCCACATCGTCGAAGGCCTCCGCAAACAGGAGACCGAGAACCGCGCCCTCTTCGGCAAGGCCAAGGCCGCCCTCGACACCCTGCCACCCGCTCCGCCATCGTCAGACAAATAAGCGCGTCCTCTCGACCCACGGCGACCCGCAGGACCACCTCGGCGGAGAAACCTGCGTCTCTGTCGCAGGCGTTGTCGTCCACTCTTGTTGAGAGAAAGGGCCTTGTAGGAACAGGACCCTTTGTATCTCGATATTACGGTGATCCAAAGCTGCAGCAGCAACTCCGTCAGAAGTACTTCATATTGGTCAGGTCCTCAATCAGCCCCGGCCCAGTCGGTTCCCAGCCTAGTGTTTTGCGCGTCCACTCGCTCGAAGCCGGCATATCCAACCCAGCAAAGTGGGCAAACCATCCAAAGTGCTCGGCAGCTTTCTCCGGATCAATTGACACGGCCGGCACCTTCAGCCCCTTGCCGATCGCCTCCGCGATCTCCTTCGCCGACACGCCTTCTTCCTGCACGGCGTGATACACGGTCACGCCCGGCCCTGTCCGCTCGACCGCGAGACGATAGAGCTGAACTACGTCTTTAAGGGGAGCCGCGGCCCAGCGGTTCGCGCCATCCGCGACATACGCTGAAACTCCCTTCTCGCGAGCCACCTGCGTCAGCAGCGGCACCAGCCCCTGTTTACGCGTGTCATGCACCTGCGGCAGACGCACAATGGCCACATGCACACCCCGCTCAGCTGCAGCCCTGGCTGGTTCTTCAGGTTGCCGCGGGATGGAAGCCGAGCTCGCCGGCGGATCGCTCTCGGTGCGGAGATGCCCCGGTCCGCCGCTCGCCAGTCCCGTCCCGGAGGTCACGACCAGCAGCTTGCCTGGTTCAAGGACGGAACCCAGCGCCTCAATTGCCTTACGCTCGTCCTCCCCGTTCTGCGCGAACTTCGAAAAATCGTGGTTGAACGCCAGATTCACTACAGCATCCATTTCCTTCGCGCCAGTGCGCAGGCTATCCAGGTCCTCAAGATCGCCCCGCTGCACCTCGGCGCCTGCTGCTTTCAGCTGCTCCGCACCGGCGTCGCTGCGGGCCAGCCCGCGCACCTGATGCCCTGCCTGAATAAGCTCCTTCACCAGTTCCGTCCCGATGAATCCTGTCGCTCCCGTAACAAAAATGCGCATAAACCTTCCTCTCTGCTGTTTGCTGGTGCGACCAGAGAAAGCAGCGCGCCAGAATGGACGACTGCGTCTTCGCACAAGTGGAGACAATCTCCGTTTATAAGATAAGTGGAGACTGTCTCCGGTTGCAGAATCTTTCTGCGAAACTTGTGTATGCCGAAACAGCAGGCCTCACCACCTCCGGCTGATCGCAAGCTCCGCGCGGATGCACAGCGTAACCGCGAGCGCATCCTCGAGGTCGCCAGACTCGCCTTTACCAGGCACGGCGTCGAAGCTACGCTCGACGACATTGCCCGCCAAGCTGGTATTGGCTCGGGCACGCTTTACCGTCATTTTCCTACCCGCGACGCTTTGATCGAAGCCGTCTACCGCAGCGAAGTCGAAAAGTTGACCGCAGCCGGCCAGCGCTTCGCTGCCACCATGCCGCCGCTCGACGCTCTTCGGGCCTGGATGCTTCTCTTCATCGACCACGTGGCCGACAAAACGCTGATCCTTCCTGCCATGGACACTGTTGCGGGGGGCTCCATGCGCCTGATCGAAGGTGCGCGTGGCCTTATCCACAGCGCTTTTGTCGCCCTAGTCCATCGCGCAGTCGACAGCGGCGATCTGCGTCCAGACATAGATCCGAACGACTTCGTTCGTGCCCTCGTCGGTGTCTTCCACACGACTGCTCTGCCGGGCTGGGAGCCAAGCGCCCGTAGAATCGTTGACATCCTCATTACCGGTTCGCGCCCAAAATAGGACTAATCCTAAGTAAACGCGCTTGCGGTTAGTTACTCCTGGTTTGTCGATATTCGGAGTAGTGCTGGCTAGCAGACGAACTTGGCATACGACTTGAAGCCTGTGTAATGACCCAAGAAGCACTGAGAAGACGCTGATTGGAGCGGTCCTTCGATCGTTGTCTCAAACAAAGTACTAATCCAGATCAGGCGAGGTTTTCTTTAGGATGAAGCCTTCGACGCTTGGCGCGGTAACCGCGAAAGCGGACTGCTGCTATCGATCATCAAGCCGCCTCATGTGGTTAGTTCTTGCAAAACACGCTTGGCCGAAGTCGCCGCACTATGTTGCCAGGAAATCGTCATTTGTGAGGCGTCGACAGTGGTTACTCACTAGACGGCTCAACGAAGCGTAGTCGCCCACGCGTCCACCGAGTTGCCGCCGAAAACAGCATGTTGTCTTAAAGCAGCCGTAAAGAGGCCATAAAGCATTCGAGGATCGGCCGAGGCGCTCACTGCGTCGAGTGCTGCGCGATGTTCCGGCGAAAGCACCACGTCCAAAGCGGCAGCATTGTCCATAACCTGTTCGGATCGGCTTACACCCATGAGTGTTGTGGTGACGCCAGGTCGTCCGCAGACCCACGCGAGTGCAACGCGAGCAGGGCTCTCCCCAGCCTCCGCAGATATCTTCTTGAGCTCGTCCACAATCGTCCAATTGCGCTCGGTAAATAACGAATTTCCAAAAGGGTTCGCTCCATCGAGCCGCTTGTCGCTGTCTGGACGTTTCGCGCTCCCCGTGGCAGCATTGCGGGGCAATCCACCCGCTCGTGGGGCTGCGGCTTCCACGGTGGCCCGATCGTACTTGCCCGTCAGCAACCCATAAGCAAGAGGGCTCCATGGCACGATGCCCATACCGAACTCTCGCGCCAGAGGCATATGTTCATCCTCGATGTCACGATTCACCAAGGAGTAGAAATACTGCAGCGCGATTGGACCGGGAACTCCTCGTACACCCGCCAACGTTGCAAGCTTGGCGACGTACCAGGCCGGGGCGTTGGACATGCCCCAGTATCGGGTCTTGCCTGCGCGCACCAGCGCCGTCATCGTTTCGAGTAGTTCTTCCGCGGGCGTGACCGCATCCCACACGTGCATCCAGAATAGGTCCACATGGTCTGTGCGCAGCCGGGTTAGCGAGCCCTCCAGCGCGGCATGCAGGTGCTTCGCTCCGTTCCCGCCGGTATGCACACCCTGGCCTGCAGCAAAACCGGCTTTCGTCGCAACCACGATCTGATGGCGGAGCTTCCGCTCGGCAAGGAAGCTTCCCAGCATCTCTTCGCTGCGGCCTCCCGCGTATACATCCGCCGTGTCGACGAAGTTACCACCTGCTTCAACATAAGCGTTGAACACGGCAGCAGATCCAGCTTCATCCAGCCCCCAGCGTGCGGTGCCGAAGGTCATGGTGCCAAGAGCGAGAGGGCTAACGACGAGGCCGGAACGGCCAAGGGTGCGATAGTTCGTAAGAGCCATCTTATTCCTTAGCGTTCACTACGCATATGAGTACACTCCGCTTGCAGGTGCATGTCAAGATGTTCAATAGTTGTAACTATGAAAAAAGCTGAAAGTCCGGTTCGCCGCAAGCTCGGGCGACCGTTGGGCTTTGATCGTGAGACGGCGTTGCACCAAGCAATGCTGCTGTTTTGGCGGCACGGATATGAAGCTACGTCGATAAACGATCTGACCCAAGCCATGGGCATCACTCCGCCTAGCCTTTACACAGCCTTCGGTGACAAGAAGCAGCTCTTCCTGGAAGCCATCCGCCGCTATATCTCCGGCCCCATGACCTCGGAATCCATCATCGACGAAGCTCCTACGGCGCGCGCGGCTGCTGCCGGCTTGCTGCATGCGTCAGCGATCGGGTTCACCGGCGAGGCCACGCCAGCAGGATGTCTTCTGGCAAGTTCGGCCATTAGCTGCTCGCCCGGCGCAGCTGATGTGCAGAAGGCTTTGGCCCGGATTCGCCTCGACATTGAGAAGCGCCTTCGGGACAAAATCATGCGCGATCTAGGACTGAGCAAGCGACGGGAGGCCGACGCAGATGCACTGGCGGGCCACATCATGGCCGTCATTCAGGGGATGTCCACTTTGGCTCGGGACGGCGCCACGCGGGAAAAGCTGTCGTTTGTCGCCGCTGTGGCCATGTCGGCATGGCCCACCTCGAATCAGGCGCTCTAGCCTACTTATATAGGCTCACGATGTGTGTGATTTGGAGAGTCCGTGATGAGCGGGGGTTACTCGAATAGAGTTTTCCAGAGAGTTTAGGAGTTGTGTGGTTGACAACTGATCCAAGCGCGATCACCAGATGCTCCTTTATACGTCTGCAGTTTTTTGTGGTTGACCATGCTTCGTACGACCGCCGATCCCCAATGTCATGCCGCGCTCAAGCCAAGTCTGCGCTCATGTGGTCGCACCGTAATTCATTGCGATTCAATAACTACCTTGCATCGCTCATGCACTTTCGTGGGCGGCTTTACCCGGAGTTGCGCTTTCTAAGAAGCGGTGCTTCATCTCGATGCAGATAGGTACGATTCCTGTCCAGCCAGTTTGATGGCTTGCACCCACGCCCCGTCCGTCGTCGCCGGAAAAGTACTCATTGAAGAGAAGGAGATCTTTCCATGGCCCGGATTGAGCGTACAGGTCCTCACGGCCATGGCATGGTCGTCGGCCATCGGCGTCTGGGAGAAAAAGGCTGCTGAGTCGGCGAGAAAGATCCCCGCTTATTCTCGGCGATCAGTTGCTCGTAAGGGAAGGCTGCTGAGGGTACTTATAGAGCGCCTTGGCATAGGAGTGGGTAGGCGTCGCGGCCAGATAATAATAGAGTTCCTTGACATCTTCGCCATGATTGCCTTCAGGGTTAGAAAGACCGAAGAGACGCTCTTTTAGGCAGCTGTCCTTTCCGTTCCAGAACGAAGTGGAAAAACATAGGCGGCATTCACGATCCGTCCACCCCAGAAGTCCGTCTTCTCCCCAGCGATAGGCCTTGTAGCGGGCCATGTCGTATGTGAACTCCCAGGGGTTTCCGTCCTCGGAATCGTCCTCCCGCACGGTACCCATTGCCGCTCAGGAAGGTACGTGCCCCAGCGCTGCCAGTTTGTGTGCCCGCTTGCGGTTTCCGCAAGCCGTTGCTCCTCATTTGCGATCGGCGATGCCGTCCTCTCTTCCACGCTGCACTCCCCAAAAGATGCTCTGCCCGCGTCATCGTGCTGCGAAAAGGGCAGCTTGCTTATATCTCTTCCCATCAACTCACTATCATCGGGACGACGCGTGTTCACTTTACAGAGCATGAAGCTTTCTAAATGTGCTGTCGCTGATCGCAATTACAAGTTCTAAGGCAGCTTTCTACGGTTCTGTGCGGTTGAGGTGAGTTTCACCGATTTATACGGCCAAGATGTTCATGCTGTCTCCAAGGATGCCCAAACGTGACCCGCAGCCGCGAGTAAATTATCGGCCGCCTTAGGACCGGAAGATCCGGCCGCGTAGTCCGGAAAGGCAGCTTTTGTAGAGTCGGCCCAAACGTCTAGCAAAGGCTGCACCATGCGCCAGCCTTCCTCAACAAACTCTGCCGCTTGGAATAGCGTCGCGTCGCCAATCATCGCATCGTGCAGCAAACGTTCGTAACCTTTAACATGATCTCCAAACGGACCGGGAGGAAACGCATACTGCATCGAGTCCGAGCAGATAGAAGTGATGAGCCCAGGGTCTTTCGCGTTGAACGCCAGTTGGATGCTTGGTGACGGCTGCAGATTGAAGGTGAACTTATTTGCCGCTTGGTGCGCGGACCCAGGAAACAGCAGCGTCGGAGGTTCTCGCAACGTCAGCACAATTTCCGTTACCGCCCTAGATAGGCGCTTGCCTGTTCTGAGATAAAACGGAACTCCCGACCATCGCCAGTTATCAAGGTCAACCCGCATTGCGGCATACGTTTCGGTGGTGGATTGTGCATCCACACCTGTTTCTTCGCGATACCCTGGTACGCTCTTGCCGTTCAGGGTGCCTGGGCCGTACTGGCCACGCACGGCGTAGGTGCCGACGTCTTCAGGCTTCAGCTTCCGCACAGATGCAAGTAGCTCTATCTGCTTCTCTCGCATGTGTTTCGCAGTGAACGATACCGGGGGCTCCATCGCGATCAAAGAAAGCATCTCTGCCATGTGGTTCGGCACCATGTCTCTCAACGCGCCCGCCTTATCGTAGTAACCGGCTCGGCCCTCAACGCCAACAGTTTCAGCTGCAGTGATTTGAACATTAGCGATCATCGAGCGATCCCATAGTGGCTCAATGATCGCATTCGAGAACCGGAAGGCTGTAAGATCCTGGACAGCGTCTTTTCCCGCGAAGTGGTCAATACGGTAAATCTGGTCTTCCCTCAAGCTCTTCTGAAGCTCAGCGTTCAGAGCGACGGCAGATGCCAGATCATGGCCGAATGGCTTCTCAATAACTAGGCGCCGCCAGCAATCACCCTCCTCGTTCAGCAATCCCGTACGAGAGAGTTGGGCGGCTATGGTCGATATAAAGCTTGGGGCGACTGCCAGGTAGAACAGGCGTTTGCCGTCAGAGGAACTCTCCCTCTCTATCTTCTCGATACTTTGTTTCACCGCATCGAACGAAGCTGGCTCATCGAAGTTCGCCTGTTGGTACCTGACGCGAGTGGTCAGCCAGGCTACGATGTCCTGGTTCACCTCGGGTGCCCAGAACTCCTTCAGCGTGGTTGCGATGTAATCCTGAAACTTGGTGTCATCCCACTCCTCTCTAGCAACCCCGAGTAAGCGGAATCCATCAGGAAGCACCTTTGTCGCAGCTAGGTTGTATATTGACGGCAATAAGAGACGCTTGGTCAAATCGCCGCTTGCACCGAAGATGGTCATAGTACAGGCTGGAACCGTGGGCGTAGTAGCCTTACCTTGGTCATCCACGTGCTTCAACCTTTCTTTTCTTTATGCCCACCAAATTGGAAACGCATGGCGGAAAGCAGCTTATTGGCATAGGTCCCGTTGGATTGGGACGTAAATCTATCAAAGAGCGCGGCGCTTAGCACGTTTACGGGAACCCCTTCGTCGATGGCGGCGATGGTGGTCCAGCGGCCTTCTCCTGAATCCGAAACTCGCCCACTATAACCTTCGAGATCGGGCGACTCCAACAAGGCAGTAGCCGTCAGGTCCAGCAGCCAGGACGCGATCACGCTGCCGCGGCGCCAGACCTCGGCAATCTCCGGAATCGGAAGATCGTACTTGTAAAGGTCTGGTTCGCGCAGGGGCGCCGTCTCTGCATCGAAGGTCTCCTGCGTGTTTCCGACATTTGCATGTTTCAGAATGTTTAGACCTTCGGCATAGGACGCCATGATGCCGTACTCAATGCCGTTATGCACCATCTTGACGAAGTGCCCTGCTCCGGCCGGCCCACAGTGAAGATAGCCGTCTTCCGCCGTGGTAGATGAGGCCTTATCTCGTCCCGGAGTTCTCTCCACTGAACCTAGGCCCGGAGCCAGCGTCTTGAAAATCGGATCGAGATAGTGCACAGTTTCGTCCGGACCTCCGATCATGAGACAGTACCCGCGTTCGAGACCGTGCACGCCGCCGCTTGTTCCTACATCGACCCAGGTCATCTGCGCCTTGGCAAGGGTCTTCGACCGACGAATATCATCGACATAGTACGAATTACCGCCATCGATGATGATGTCCTTGGCCTCTAGAAGAGGCTGGAGCTCTTGTATCGTAGAATCGACGACACCGGCAGGCACCATCAGCCAAACAATGCGGGGCGTTTGCAGCTTGCTCACCATATCTTTGAGTGAAGAAGATGGAATGGCGCCACTCTTGGCCAAGGCCTGCACCGCATCCGGACTGTGGTCAAAGACCACACAACTATGGCCGCCCTCGATGAGACGGGCGACCATGTTGGCACCCATTCTGCCCAACCCAACCATCGCAATTTGCATTCGTGACTCCTTTGAACTCAACCACGTGAACGGTGAAGCAAGCTTACAGTTGATATCACTTGCGCACACTGCAACCAACTGTTGCTTCGAAAGTAATAGGAGAACCAGCCTCCCCTGCGACTTGCAACACGCTTCTGACTAACCAATTGTTTATCCCTTCTTCGTCATGTTGCGTCATTTGTGTGCGCGATGGCAAAGTGATAGCGGCTACCACGCCGGAGCGAATTCCGGCGTCCCATCCGTCACTTGCTGGATGCCAAGTGCACAAGGCAAATCCCGTTCCATGTTTGCCTGTCCGTCGCTACTGGAGGTGCCGCGCTCATTCCGATGACGCCGATATCTTGTGAAGCGAGCCCGAAGCGAAGTTGAAGATAGTTCCGGACCAAGATCGCCCTCTGCCGCGACTGCCTTAGCATTTGTCCCGCCGTTCCCGCATCCGAATACCCCTCCACAATCAACGCACTCGCGTATAGGTTCGGAATCTTGCTCACTGCTTCATCGATCGCCGTCCTGCCCGCCGGCGACAGAGTTTCCGTGCTGCCAACCTTCTCCGGATCACTCTTATCCGAAACGATGTTCGCCTCGAACAGCTCCGTCGCGGAGATCCACTCCCGGTTCTGCGGTTGTTTCTTCAGCAGAGTTCCGTCCCGGTACGACTCCACCGGCAAACGGTCCAGGCTGTTATAACCTCTCTTTTTGAAAAAGCCCTTGAAAAAGAATTCGTGCTTTAAGGCCTCCGTATCGTCGGCCAGATTCCCGGAAGCTTCATTGATGTTGGTGAGCGACTGCTGAAGGTTGGCGCCCGCCCCTTGCCCATACTGGTCCGGGGCGAACGCACTTGTGAGCGTCGCGTTCACCTTTTGGGACGCCTGGTCCAACTGCTGCGTTGCGTCCTTCGTGTTATTCAACGTGTCATCCACCTTCGCCACCATCTGGCGTTGTTGCACGTCTCCAAGGATGCCGTTCACCTGAGCCGAAGCCGCACTGAGATTCGCCGTTGCCTTTCGCGTGTTGAGCACGGCCTGCTGTACGTTCTCGGCGGTCGCCTGATCCTCAAGCAGAACGCCAGCGCTCCCCTTTCCACTACGAATATCGGTGACGATTCCATTGGCGTTGTTCACCGTCTTCGCTACCGTGTTGAGCGTGCCATCGAGCCTGTCCTGAACGTCGGCGATCGTCCCGCGTACCTGTGTGATCGTTCCATCTACCTGCGTGACTGTGCTGCCTACCTGAGTCAGTAGTCCGTTCGCCTGATCGAGCATCTTGCTCATCGAGAATGGCTCCTTGCTGGGCAGGGTCGATTCTGAACCAGCCTCCGGGGAGCCCTCGCTGCCGCCTCCGATCAGCAGGAACTTATCCCCTACCAAGCCGTCGCTCTCTACCGAAACAACCGAATTGCCCCGGATCAGACCGCGAAGACGATCCTCGATCGTTATTTTGAGTCGGAACTTGTTTCTTGGCGACGACGGAACGATCACATCGTCGACTTGACCGCCGTCCATTCCATCCACCCGAACCTTGGCGCCCTTGGCGATCCCGTCCACGTTGGTGAACTCGGTGTAGAAGTCCGTGTGACGCCGAAACGCCTTATGCTCATTGCCGATCAAAAACAGGCCCGTGCCGAACAATACGATCGCGACCACCACGAGGATGCCGACCCAGAGATTGCGTTTACTCATTGTCCGACCTCCGAGATAAATTGGTCCAAGTGCTTATCGTGACGTGCATCCAGCTCCTCCGGTGTACCGATTGCTAGCAGCTTTGCGTCATCCAGTACCGCGAGCTTGTTCCCGACCCGCCGAGCGCCGTGAATGTCATGGGTCACAATTACCATTGTCGTATGCCGCTCCGTCTTCACTTTGAGCAGAAGTTCGTCGATCTCGGACGCCGTAATTCGATCGAGGCCGCTGCTCGGCTCATCCACAAGCAGGATCTCCGGCCTTAACACCAGCGCCCGTGCAAGGCCAGCCCGCTTCTGCATACCGCCTGAGAGCTCCGCGGGCATCTTGTTTCGGTCATTTTCCAGCCCAACCTCTTTCAGCACTTCTTCGATAGCGTCGTTTATTTCTGCCTCGGAGCGGTGCTTGTCCTGTCGATGGAGCGGAAGCGCGAGGTTGTCGTTCACCGAGAACGAGTCAAATAGCGCCGCGTTTTGAAATAAAAACCCCATCTTTCGTCGCATCGCTGAAAGCCCTTTTCCGTCCAGCGACGCTACGTCTTGGCCCATCACCATCACTTTGCCGCTGTCCGGCTTTAACAGACCAATCATGAGCCGCAGAGTCACGCTTTTTCCCGTGCCACTGCGTCCCAGGATACAAAGTGCCTCTCCCACCGCAATGTTGAACGAGATTCCGTCCAGCACCTTCCGATCCCCAAACCCTTTGACGACATCTTCAAAGCCAATTGCAGGCGCGTCGCTTGTGTTTGCTTTCGTCTCCTCTGTCATATCGCCTGGTCCGGGAACAAAAAGAAGATGCACTTTAATAAAATGACGTCGGACAAGATGACAGCCAACGAAGACACCACAACGCTGTTAGTCGACGCTCGCCGTACGCCATCGGAACCCTCGTCGGTGGTGTAGCCGAAGAAGCACGAGATCATGCCTATTAAGAATCCGAAGACAGCCGTCTTCAACGTCGGTGGAATAAAGTTCGCCAAGGCGACTCCATCAAAGGCGCGGGTGAAGTACAGATCCCAACTCAGATTTGCCGAGAAATGCTCGGAAAGAAATCCACCCAGGATTCCGGCAACATCCATGAACACCGTGAGCAGAGGCAACATGAGCGTGCATGCCACGATGCGGGTGACTACCAGGAATTTGAACGAATCGATCGATAGCGTTTCGATCGCGTCAATCTGCTCTGTCGCCCGCATATTCGCGAGTTCCGCCCCCATTCCTGCACCGACCCGTCCCGCCACAAGCAGGGCCGCGACTAGGGGACCGATCTCATTCAGGAACGCCATAGCCTGGAAGGTCGGGATCTGCGCCGCGGCTCCGAACTGCACCAATGTACTTCGTGTGTGCAGGTCCATCACCACACCGAGCGCGAGGCCCGATGTCAGAATCAACGACATGGAGCCGACCCCAACGTCATAAAGCTGCTTCATCAGGTAATCAAGTTCTAGAGGCGGCCGGAGGACATCCCGTAAGGCCCGAAGGCCAAACAAGGTGACCGCGCCTAGAAACTCGAAGAACCGTCTAATCATCACGAGACCTAAAATTGGCAAAAATACAAGTTTCGAAGAACAAGCGTACGGGCTGCACGAGCAACGGTTTATTGGCCGTCGTGTCGCTGGAAAGAATTGCTACTTGAGCTCATAGGTACGCAGTGTTTCTACGCCACTTACGCCAGCGCATATGAGTTTTGCCTCGAACACGGGCGTGACGCAAAACGAACCAGTAAAGCAGGTTCCATCCGTGAGATCGATCTGCAACTCTGTTCCGTCGACGTCATCGTGGTAGACCCGCAACATTTTAATCGTCTTCCCGCGAAGTTCAGGACACTCAAGATAATAGTTTTCAGACATTGCTCTTCTCCGTCGCTTGTCCATAATTTATAAAGTCACAACCGGTCTGCACGTTTTTAAACGGGCCTCTCAGGGACACACGCTCCGCTCAGGCGTGGTCGAGCATTTGGGTCCGGTACTGCGGCGCGAGTTCGATCATCTTCTTCATTTGGGCCTCTTTCTGATCTTCCGGTGGCGGCGTCGTTCGTGTAGGTAAGGGAATACCAACACGTGCGAAGTAGTTGTCTTGTCCGGCCGGAGAGCATAACAACAGCGCACGCGCGGGCTGATTGGAACTGTTATGGAACTGGTGAGGCGCATTGGAGGGGATGTTGGCCGTAGACCCCGGGCCCACCGTCAATTTGGTGTCACGGAACGTGACTTCGAGTTCGCCGTCCAGCACAATAAACGATTCCTCGAAATCGTGGCGATGCGGCGGCGGGCCACCCCCGGGAGGAATCAACATGTCGATCAAACAAAATCGGCCGTTTGTGTCGTCCCCGGTGAGCAGCACCGTGTAGGTGTCGCCCACGATCCCCAGGTGAAGCAGGCTCTGGTCTGTATCGGGTTGGGCCAGAACCAGCGTTCGTTGCAGGTCGTCCGGGGGTAGGCCAGTGTTGGGTCTTCCAGCGATACCAGAGATGTCAGCCACGTTGTGTCTCTCAATCTGCCTTCGGCGGGGTTGTTGTTGCGGTTCTGGGTTAGGCGATGGATTCAAACCGCAGTCCATGCTCGGCGAGCGGCGAAGGCCAGTCCGATTGTTGCCACCGCCTAGACAAGACCATGGAGAAATTTCGGTTCATCGCTTGACGACTTTCGACGCGAAGTCTTCAATGTGCTTCATGAGCTGATCTGGCGCCTCTTCGGGGATGAAGTGGCCGCAGTTTGAGATTTCTCCTCCGGTAACCTTCTCGGCGACCATTTCGATCATCTGCTTCACCTTGCTGCCCAGCGACTTATCTCCGCCAAAGGCGGCGATCGGCACCTCGACTTTGTTGGTCGTGAGCGGTTCTGTGAGCGCAATCGTGTCGAAGGCGGTGCGGTAGACCCCCAGGGCTCCAAGAACTCCTTCGGTGCCTGAGAAGGTGCGCAGAAACTCGTTCACAGTTTCGGGTGAGAATGCGCTCGGATCAGCTGTTGCGAACTGATAGAACCACGTCAGAAAAGCTCGCTCGTTGCCGACAATGAGACGCTGCGGCACATCGTGGGCCAGGGGCAGAATCCACCACCACATCGATCCGTTCTTCATGGCTTCCGGCGTATAGGTGAGGATCTTGGAAAGGACAGATGAGAGCATGACCGGCACTTCGAGGTACATGAGGCCGGCGATCTCATCGGGGTGATGCGCGGCCCAGAGAAGGGCCGGTGGAGCACCCATGTCATGGGCGATGACGAGAAGCGGCTTTCCATCTCCGAAGCCGATCTGCTGCGTCAGTAGGCGGAAGTCATCGGCCAATGTTTTTCCGTCATATCCGGCGTTGCCGGCGGGTTTGGAGGAATCGCCATACCCGCGCATGTCTGGCGCCAGGACGAAGTAGCCGGCCTTGGCAAGCAGCGGCATCAATTTATGCCACGAGTAGCTGCTGCCAAGAAAGCCATGCCAGAGCAGCACGGGTGTTCCTTTCGGATTGCCCCCGATCCAATAGTGCAGAGCGACACCGTTTACCTGCTCGATTCTGGCTTCGAAATTCGGTATTTCTGCTGGAAGCTGTTCCGGCATTGTCAACTCCTAAAAAAGACCTAGCTCCCCTTCACGTGCCCGCGCCCGAATGAGGAAAGCAGACGTAGCGTATTCAGCACGCTCACACCGTGTCGGAATCCGGATGTGCTCTTGAATTGGCACAACGAGGATTGCTGAGTCAGCTTACCGCTGTAATGTGTTGCAGGGGCTGCAAACACAAATCGCTCACGATGTTACGCGGACGTAGCCGAGCGTAGGCGTTCAGGCGGGAGTTCTACTTCAGTCGCAGTTGCTTCGTCGCTGCCCGCGTCTCGTCTGTCGGGACTGGGAGCGGCAAAGGACAGAGCGCCTGTAGGGGCGGCACTGTCGTCTGGTGAGGCAGTATGTGGCGACGTCTGCTAAATTATTGCGTGCAGGGAGTTGAGGACGGCTGCGACGGAGTCGAGGAGTTGAGGGCAGCTGCGATGGAGTCTTTTTCCAGGCTGCCGTGAACGAATAGGTCGCTTGGATCTGCCCCTGCGCACCGCGGATCATTAGGTCCGCCCAGAATAGAAGCGAGAAAGTTCAGGAATGCGCCCTCTTTGGAGGCCCCGCGCGGACGCCCATTGTACAAGGCGCAGAAGACGACAGGTTCCACTGTCCAATCTGTAAGGACCTGGACTAGTTCGCCTCTCGTGACGTGCTCTCGCGCCATCCAAAGCGGCAAAACAGTAAGTCCGGCCGAGTCGATAGCAAGCCGGGCCAGAGTGCGAGGATCCGGGACGATGATGCGAGTGGCCGGGTTCACCGACAGATGCTCGCCGTTTTGCCAAAATTTCCAGTAAGCGCGGTGCTCAGATTCGTTAAATGCAAGGCACTCATGGGTGTGGCTATTGAGCTCGAGCGGATGTTCCGGCTCAGAATGATCGGCAAGATACTGTGGACTGGCGAACACGCCTTGTCGTATCGACGGAAACAGCTTCATTTGGTATCGGGATTCACTTGGCATACGTACTTTGAGAAACACATCATGCGAAGCGTCGGGCTCCTGGTTCGGATCGGAGCAGAGGGACACCTTCACTCGCAACTTGGGAAAAGGCTCCAAAAACTCACATAGGACAAGAGAGAGTACATCTCGAACAAAGGTCACGGGCGCTGCGACATGCAACAGGCCTTCTGGCTCCAACTGCCGAGCGAGCAGCACCTCCATGGCGACCTGATGTGCCTGCAGAACGGATTGACAGACCTTCAGATACTCATGTCCCACCTCGGTCAAATGCAGACCGGACTCATCCCGCCGAATCAACGCGAGTTGTGCCATACGTTCGATCCTCTTGAGGGCACGACTGGCAGTGAAGAGGGGTATTCTGAGCGCCTCCGAGGCCTCGGTGAGCGTGCGCGCGCGCCCGATCGCTACAAAAATGCGCATGTCTTCGGGACGAATCTTTAGATCAATTTTCCTTGACTTTTTCACTATCATGAAGCACCTGCTCCACCCTGACAGCACAGGGATCGCCCGAAGATGACTATGCGGATCAGGTGCACACGGGTGTGTTTCGACAAGCCTTAGTGTGAGCCACGCATGATCAGCTGTGTGGGCCAGGCACAAGCGTTCTCGTGCCTGGCCAAGGCATCGATGGGGATCAGAGGGATCATCGATGCAGGTAAAAAGCAGACCGTTTCGAAGCGCGTACCGGCCGTTGCAAGTGAGCGTAGTCAAATCTTTCATAGAATTTGTCCCTGTGCAAATCCTAAGTTTACGGTTGGCCGCCGAGGTGAGTAGGAATACTTCAAAGGTTAGTATCAGTGGCGATCAAGGCTCGGCGAAGCACCGGAGAGGCAGCGGCCGGTATGGGCCGAGACGGCGCCGGATTGCCTGCGGGCATCGTGCCTGGCCCGCTGAAATGCACACATCTTTCCTCGGCGCCATTCTGTTCCGTCATCGAAAGCGCTTGGCTTCCTGCACATAGAAAGCGATCTTTGTTTGCAGCGCATGCAAGTAGCGGCGGATGTAAGCTGAGCTTCTTAGCCGTCCATGACTATGTGATCCCACCCGGCGTACCCGTGGTGAATGCGCACGAGACTGCGGCAAGGAACTCCGCAAATTCGATGGACGGACATGGAACAAGAACACCGCTTAAATTCGTGCGCGGCCCTTGTGGTTCCAAGGCGACCCTCGGGAAGGGGGAACAGCCGTAATGCCGGCGCTACTTCCTGGCGTTCCAAGGTGAGTCAACGCACGCGTTCTGTCTTCAGCATGGCTTTGCTTGCCTCTGTGTCAATTTCGCGGTTACAGGCGCAGTCCAATACTCCGGGTAGCCCTGCTCCGCATGTCACAACCGAGACGATTGTCGAAGGGCACGTGCCAGTCCCACAGATTCCGGATGCGGGGACATCTGCAACGTACACGTTGCCGCAGTTGATCGATATGGGTGAGCGAGCCAATCCGCAGACGCGCACGGCCTGGGAGCGCACCAAGCAGGCTGCCGACCAAACAATTATCGCTCGCAGTCCCTTGTTTCCGACGATCTCCCTGACAACGGTTGCCCTCCGCGGCGATCTGCTATTCGGGCTGCCGCCCAACATCTCGACTGAAGGGTTGGTCAAGATCAACAGCACGATTGTGGAGCCCGCCGTAAAGCTTACTTGGACGGCGATTGATTTCGGAGCGAACCTGGCAACCTATCGAGCGGCCAAGGAAACGCAAGCGGCCACTGAGGAAGAGGCAACCGCGACCGAGCAACAGGTGGCGCTGACGATCTCGCAGGACTACTACGCGCTGGTCGCCGCCAAGCAGGCCCAAGACTCCGCGGATGCCAGCTACAACGCGGCGAAGGTCGAGGACTCCGCCACGCGGTTGGCCTATGCTCACGGCCTGGTGTCGGTGATCAAGCGAGACCAGACAACAGCGCAGACGCTGTCCGCCTACGCGAGCCTGGTCAGCGCAAAGGCGAAGCTGCAGCAGGCAAAGATTGCTTTGGCCGCCGAGGTGAACTTGAAGGCAGAGAAGGCCTTTGACGTTCCTCCGCTGGGAAACGAAATCGATACGCGGTGGGTGAATGCCTCGGTGGAGGAACTGGTGAAGACCGCCACCCAGCGTCGCCCGGAGTTGCATGAGGCGCTAGATCAGATCAAGGCCGCGCAACAGCAAGAAAAGAGCGCCCATGCTGGTCTGTTTCCCACCGTCACGGTCGATGCGCAGGAGCAATATACGCACAGCACGAGCTCGACGCCGGCTACAGGCAATAGCCTGGCGGCAGCCAGCACACCGGACACGAACGGCAGTACCTATGTTGTCGCCGCCAACCTTAGCTGGGACATCTTTACCGCTGGGGCCAAGCGTGCGCGTGTGCGCGAAGCGGCGTCGCAGGTTCGTCAATCGCAGATTCATCTCGATCAACTCACTCTTGATGTGCAGCAGCAGGTTTGGCAAAGCTACACCGACGTGGAAGCGGCCTTGAATGAACAGCAGGCCGCGGAAGCCGCGCTGGTAGCCTCGCGCGAATCCTTCGATTCGGCGAGGATCGCGGCTGCTGATGGATTGAGCGACGAAGTTCCGTTGACCTCGGCACAAGCCTCGCTAGCGCAAGCCGAGAGCGCCTATACGAGCGCGCGTACCAATACCTTGCAGCTTGCCGCTAAGCTCGCCTACAGCACCGGACAGCTGCTCTCGTTCGGTCCCTTTATCCCCCGACCTGCTGGAGGAAAACCTTGAAACACTTGCTGAAACGTGTGGAACGTTCCTTCGTTACAGGATGGCTTGGATTGGCGTGGTGTGGCTCGCTAGCCGGTTGTGGCGGATCGCATGTCGTTAACGTGCTCGGCTCATATTTTCCAATCTGGCTATTGTGCATGCTCGTGGGTGTTGCGGTTTGTTTCGCGGCCCATGCCGCCTTTCTGCGCTTCAAGATCGAGCCGTATGTGGGCCCATTGCCGCTGATCTATCTATGCGTTGTAGTCGCGGTGTCGTGCCTGATCTGGCTTCTTATTTCCTAGGAAGGAGAGCACCTGTGGACGAAGATCAGTATGTGAATAAGTTGGCGGGAGATCGTCCCGAGAATACGGCAACAAAGAGACGCCGCATGATCGGCCGCGTGGTTGGAGCGCTCATTGTGATCGTCGCGATTGTGAGCCTTGTCCTGACCTGGATCCGCATGACTTACAATCCGCGTACCCAGGACGGCAGTCTTGGCGCACACTACATCGGCATGGCACCCGAAGTGGACGGACGCATCATCTCCTTGAACGTCCGCGACAACGATTGCGTTCACACCGGACAGCTGCTCGTTGAGATCGATCCGCGGCCGTATGAATACAACCTGCAATCTGCATTATCCAACCAAGCCAAGCTCGAAGAAGAGATCGTGCAGGAAAAAGAATCGATTCGCGCCTCGGTGGACCAGGTGCAAGCAACCAAGGGAACCGTAGAGAACAGTCGACTCAATGTGCTGAAGGGTGGAGATGCGGTACGGGAGGCGGCGGACCAGGTAACACAAGCACGTGCTTCCCTCGCGACCGCGCGAGAAAATCTGGTGTTAGCCGATTTGACCCTGGAGCGCAATGCGCCGCTAGCCGCGCGCAATTACGTTTCGAGAGAGGACTTCGACAAGCTTCAGACAAGTCAGAAGAGTGCGGCCGAGTCCGTTCGAAGTGCAGAGGCCCAGGTGCGTACCAGCGAAGCGAATCAGAGTAGCGCCTCGGTAAGCCAGGCGCAGGATGTGGTAAGCGTAAAGGAATCGAAGGATGAGTTGCGTAAATCCAGAAACGAAATCCCGGTGTTAGGGACCCTAGTCTCGCAAAGACCGGCGTACCAGGCGTCCGTGGACCAGGCCCGGCTCAACTTGAGTTGGACCAAGGTGTACGCTCCGTTTGACGGCTGCGTGACCTCCATGAATATCGCGCGGGGCGAGTACGCCAAGCCGGGCACGGCGATGTTTACTTTGATCGACGAAAACTCCTGGTACGTCAGAGCCGATTACGCAGAGGGGCAACTCCGCTTCGTTCGGCCTGGCATGCGGGCCGATGTGGTTCTCATGACAGACCCTCACCATACCCTGCCCGGCTTGGTAGAGAGCATCAGCACCGGCGTTACCTCGTCAGACAGCTCCGCAGTTGGCGGCATCCCCGGCACGCCAGGCAGCCTGCCCACCGTGGAGCGATCTCTCGATTGGGTTCGCCTGGCGGCTCGCTATCCCGTGCGCATTCACATTGAACCTCGGGATCCGCGGCTGCTGCTTATCGGAACAACGGCCGAAGTTTCCGTGCACGATTGACAACTGCGCAGACAATCTGCCGAGATCTCCCATGACTACTAGTACGGTACAACTTGGCGCGGAGCCCGCCTCCCAGAGTCGGTTGCATGCGGTGTGGACCTTTTTTCGAGAGGAGCTCAAGCCATCTCCGGGCCGCTACGCCCTTTTGTTTCGTCTTGTCGTCTCCGTCCTAATCGCTCTCTGGATCGATATGGCCTTCGGCCTCAAGGACATCGGGATCGGCCTGTACATACCGTTCTTCCTGCTTCAGGGCAGCGTGAAAAAGAACGCGATGACCCTGCTGATGCTTGTTGGGACGTGTGGGTTGTCGGTGCTGTACATGCTGTTTGTCATGGATGTGCTTAGTGGATCGCCACCCGTGCGGTTTGTCGCACAAACGCTGATCACCCTTATCGGCGTGTACTTCATCAAAGCCGCGCAGATCTCGCAGCCCTGGCTCGTGCTTGCGCTGTTCGGCGCAAATTTCGTGCGTTCGTGGGATTCCAGCAGCACGGCGAACGCGATTGTCTCTGACAATCTCAGCTTTGTCCTGACCATCGTGATCGGGGCGTCGAGCACCGTCTTTGTGCAATACATCATCTCGCTCAAGAGGCCACTGGAGCAGCTGCAGGACAGCCTGGCTACTCCGCTCGAGGCGGTGGTTAAAATACTAGGCGCGCATACGGAAGGGCGTTCGTTGAAGGCAAGCCAAAAGCAACTCCAGAAGCTGTCACTCCAGGGCGGAACAGCGTCCAAAGCGCTGTTGGCGGATGCAGAGAAGGGGAACGATCGGGTGAAGCTTGTCCACGCCCGGCTGAGCAGCGCGATAGAAACGATCACTGTGCTGGTGGATCAAGCACTGTGGTTTTCGTTGCGCTGTAGCGATGGTACCTCGACCGCGGATAAGGGTGCGCTTCGAACCATCGAAACCCAGCTTGGCGATCTCGAGAACGTCATCCGAAAAGGGGATGCGCCGGCGTCTTTCTCTTATCCACCCAACGGGCAGCTATCGGAACCAGTAACGGCTTTGATCGGAACCGTTCAAACGCTCGCCGCTGTTCTGCGCGGAGATCGTTCGCTCCCGGAAGGACGTGGGGAAAAAGCCAAAGGTGGCTTTTTAAAGCCGGGTGCGTTGCAAGACAAAGACAATCTGATCAGCGCATTCAAAACCACGCTTGCGGCAACGCTTTGTTACGGTGTGTACACAGGGGTGGATTGGTCGCAGATCAGCGCCAGCGTCACCACTTGCATCATCACCACCGAAGATTCTGTAGGCATGGAACGCCAAAAGCAGGTGCTTCGTCTGATCGGCGATTCGCTGGCCGGCATCTGCGCGATCGGCGCGATCTGCTTCGTGCTGCCGCACTTCACAAGCATCGCCGGCCTGACCGCGGTCGTAGCCTTTATGACCCTTGCCGGCGGATATGTGTACCTCGGCAGCTACAAACTTTCCTATGCCGGGCGTCAACTTTCGTATTGTTTTTTTCTAGCAACCCTCACCGGCTCGACTACGCCAAACTCCCTGAATGAGGCACGAGATCGCGTTGTGGCTGTCATGCTGGGGGTTTGCATGATGTGGCTTATATCCGATCAGATCAAGCCTGTTCGCACAAGCACCAAGATGCGCGAGGCCGTCGTGGGGGCGGTGGGAGCTCTGGAAAAGATCTGTCCCTTGCGTGACGCCTCATGCAGCGGCGAAGAAAAGCTTAAGCAACTGATCAAGATACGCTCCTCCTTCGGCAAGGCTCTGGAATTGCTGCAGACGAACACGGAATTGCGAGCGTTTGAGAAGACCATGACCCAGGAAAGTCACCAGCACCGGCTACCCGTCATCGAGCAGATCACTCAGTTGCTCTTGCAAGTTTTCTTACGCGACATCACTGCGGTCGAGGGAGACCTCCTCGATCTGGAAACAGCGAAACAGCGGAGGTGTTCTCCGGAAGAAAGCATGCGCAAGTTGGGAGATCTCTCCAAAGCTCTCTCTAGACCCATAAAATTGCCGGCTTTGGATAAATCTGCGGAAGATGATGCTTTGTTGGATCAGGTGCGGAGCACACTTGGGGAGGCCCTGGCCGTCTAGCTCGCCCTCTATAAAAGTGCTCCGAGCTAACGCCTAGGTAGTCAGACCCGCGATCCACGCACCTACAGGCAGCACACTTGCCGAACGTGGGAAGAGGTTGGTCATGAGTTCTTCATGGAGGCTCGCCTTTGGGTCGGCGCATGCATCCGACAAGATGGTCAAGCCATAGTCCTCATCCGCTGCGAGGCAGAAGGTAGAAAGGATAACGCCGCTTGTGGATACTCCAGCCATCACCAGGTGGGTTATACCTTGGGATTGCAGGATCACCTTCAGAGCATTGCCACTGAAGGCGCTGAAACGATCCTTGGTGACCAGAGCCTCGTTTGGATGCGGCTCAAATGCCGAGATGAGGTGACTTGCGTTTGGGGGAAGCATGTTCTTCGCCTTGTACATGGCGAACGCCTGATTACGAGGCGAGATGTCCGTGTAGCCGGGCTGGAACTCCACTCTGCTGAATACAATCAGCATTCCAATTTTGCGGGCTGCCTCAAGTGCAGATACAGCGCGCGGCACAGCTTCTTTGGCGTATGCCTGATCTCCGATCCCTAGCTGAAAGTCACAGATCATCAGGGCACTTTTATTGGTTTCGGGCATATCGTGGTTCTCCTTTTTCGCTCGGACAACTTGTTTAAGGGAAGAGCTCATGGCGCCGGCACCTGCTACACTCACGACCAGAAATCGGCGCCGCGTCACATGTTTACCCGCAGCAGAGTTGCTCCTGCGGCTGCCGACGCTATGCACGAGCTATTTCTTTCTGCTTTACGTGGGATACCATACGGGCTGCAGTCCTTCGAATATCTAAGAATCGAATGGAGTATTCCGGGCAACGCTGTCCGCCCGCAGCTTTTTTAAAAGGTCCGAGGGATGAACGGGCTTAGCCAAAATGTCAAACTGATACCCTTGATCCCGAGCGCGATGCAGCAGATCCGCTGTAGCCGCCTGACCGGAAAAGAGCAGAATTTTGCAGTTCGGCCGTTGCATTCGAAACACGATTGCAGTCTCTACTCCACTCATGCCGGTCATGAAGACATCACTGATCATTACGTCCGGCTGAAAGCTTCCGAGTGCCTTCACTGCAGCTTCTCCACTGTAAACCGCGCGGGCTTCAAAGCCGGAGTTGTTAAGAATCATTGATAGCGTGTTCGCGATGATATGTTCATCGTCCACTATAAGAACTTTGGTCCTGGTGACCTCACCGTCTTTTGGAGCGACTGTCTGCCTTTCGTTAAGGCGCCCATCGGAAACCGCATTTCCCCAAATAGACCTGTCTGCACCGAAACCGACGCCGAGAGATGAACACATAGAGGAACTAGCATCTGCGCTTGCTTTGCTCATGAGCCCTTCTTTCCTCCTGCCAACCTACGGACGAACGAGGCAATTGGCTTCGTAAGAAAGCGCCTCGATGGTGGTGCGTCGTAATTACACTACGTAGCTTCGGAGCCCAGACACCCAACAATTAGGTGCGCAATGCAGAACATAATCTGACGAACGTTGTGTGCATCAGAAAAGGCGCGGCTCCGCCTACACACGACAACGCAAAAACACCAAAGGACAAAATTGTACATGTGTTACAGCCACCCCGCCAGCTGAACGGGCCTAAGCGATCTCAATGGCAACTTGCCTGCCGTCAAGGTAGCTCTTCCCATCCGTACCGAGAAGGACTGTAAAGGATTGGCGTTCGAGAGAGCCGCTTTCGCCCTCCGCTTCGATCCAGACAGCCACATAATCCGCTACTTCGGTGGACATGCCCTCTTCGTTGTCGGAACGGACGGCTCTAACCATGGCAGTTCCAGAAAGAGTTACATCGCTGAGGCTTCTCCAACAAAACCTCTGCCCGACTTGGATCGCATTGCTAATCAAGGTTCCCCCGGCGTAGTTCACCCGTGGACAGCAGCCCACGTAATGCAAGAACACGGTTCTCTACTTCAGGCCAGCCTTCGCTTGAAAAAGTGCTCACGATCAGGATGCACTCTAGTGCTATTGGAAGCTACTGCTTTTGAAGCAAAGCAGACTTGCCGCACAAGCAAGTGCCCCTGAATGAGGCTGCCAGCCGCGCGCCTCAGATCGGTCGCACTTACGCAAGATCAAGGGTTTCCTCCGTTGCGATTGCTGCGGCACCGGACCCAAGATAATGCGAGTTGATTTATGTTGGAATGCCGTAGGCGGCTCTTATAAAGCGCCGTCTCACTCCCAAGGCAATCGCTCTTTGCAGCGCGTGCAACCGCCATCAACGGTACGCTGACCTCGTCAACGATTCAAAAGATAGTTTTTCAAAACTTAGCTAACGAGGGCACACATCATGGCGGATCAGGGGAAAAAGCTGGGAAAGGTTGCCGTAGTCACTGGAGCGGCGATGGGGATTGGGCAAGCCTATGCGAAGCGGCTTGCGGAAGACGGTGCGGACATCGCCATCGCGGACATTGTTCCAGCCACGGAGACCGAAGAAATTGTCCGAGGGCTGGGGCGGAAGGTGAAGACAATGCATTGCGATGTGACATCAGAGAGCGATGTCAAGGCCTTCGCCGCCTTTGTCGAACAGGAGTTCGGACGCTGCGATATTCTCATCAACAACGCTGGAATCTATCCCTACACTTCTTTCGATGACATGACCTTCGAGCAGTGGAGGCACGTACTCAGCATCGATCTTGACGGTCCGTTTCTCGTTTGCAAATACATCGTGCCGATCATGCGACGGCAAAAATACGGTCGCATCATGAACGTCGCTTCGGCCGAGAGCTGGACCATCGCTCAGAAAAACCTTCACTACATTGCAGCCAAGATGGGTGTGGTTGGATTGACGCGCGCACTTGCAAATGAAGTCGGGGGCGACGGTATTACCGTAAACGCTATCGCTCCAGGTATTACGGACACGAAGACAGTCGAGCGGGACGCCAAGGAATACCTCACTTCCCTTCCAAAGCTACAAGTCATTCAGCGTCCAGGGCAGCCGGTCGATATGGCGAACGTGATGTCGTTTCTTACGTCGGACGATGCGCAATTTATGACGGGTCAAACATTGGTGAACGATGGGGGGTGGGTGCGGCTGTAACGTTGCCGAATGTGCTCGGTATCGTGAGGCGCAGCATGCATGGTGACTGCCTCCTCTTGGTGCTAAGCCGAACGGACAGGCGCCGCCGTTAGCGGAAAGGGACCTGATAAGGAAGCATTCGCAAAGGAGCGAGCGTGACGGCAACTCGACTGGAGTCCCCAGTACGATTTCGCGGCAGAGACGGTTGTAAGAACGCTCGGCTTCTTATCGGCATGTGGTGCTGCCTGATGGCGAGTGGGTTCGCGCCCTTGCACGCGCAAAATGGGCGCACACCCGCAAGTGGTTCTGCTCCGGTAGATGCTACCGGAGCAGAACCACAGCCCAGCATAGTGCGCCCGCATTGGAGGAAAGAATTAGAGCGCAAGGGAATCACGATCGCTATCGAAGACATTTATGACTTCCAGGGGAACCCGACGGGCGGCAGGACGCAAATGGGTACAGTCTATGGACGATCTACGGGGTCCATGACTCTCGATCTTCAAAAGCTGCTTTCCTGGCAAGGCGCAAACGTAATCGTCAGCGGCATCTTCGAAACCGGCTCGGATCTGGCAACGACGTATATCGGCTCGTGGGATTTCACAAGTTCGATCGCCGGCACGCACACCTTGCGCTTCAATGAATACTACCTACAGCAAAAGTTTTTCACCGGCAAGGTGACGCTGCGCATGGGACAGATCGATGCGCAGAACGAATTCGATAACCAAGCGATCGGCTTCGATGATCAAGCGGCTGCGTTCAAGACGTGGGTGAACAATTCGCTGTGTTGCAATGTCCCCACGACCATCCAGACGTATGCCTCTTTTTCTCCGGCCGGCAAACCGGGGTTCTTCATTCGAGGCGACCCCACCAAACACATCTTTTACAAGCTGGCGGTCTTTTCGTCGCCCCATAGCCCTTTTGTGGGCGACCCGAGCGGCATCCGCTTCGACCTGCGCAATGCGCCGGACGAGGCCTCCACGTTGGGGTATTTTCAGGGAGGAGAAACCTCGGCGCATCCTGGCGTGTACAAGATCGGCCAGGTGCATAACTTCGGTCATTTCGACAGTTTCCTCACACATAAGCCTTCCCATGGGAACGATGAGTTTTTTACCGATGTGGGGCAAGCACTCTGGCGGCGCAAGGTCGACGGCCACTACGTTCATCAGGAGGTTGACTTTCAGTTCAGTCTCAGCGCCACGCCTCGGCGTCTGAACGTGAACGACTGGGAGACGCTGGCCGGGATTCGGCTGGTTGGACTCACCTACCGCCGGCCGGGTGACATTATCGCGCTTGGCGTCATCAACAGTCATTTCAGCCGCGATTACAGCAAAAAACTCGCCCAGATGGGGCAACCTGATCGGGATTCACAGACCACCCTGGAAGCAGGGTACAAACTCGTTTTGCGGCGCTGGATCAGCATATGGCCGGACTTCCAGTACATCTGGAAACCGAGTGGCGATCGACGGCTAGGTGACGCGCCTGTTCTCGCGCTCCGGCTCATTTTCGATCACTAGATCTCCTGCTTGATCACTCACAGAGCAAGAAAGATTTGCAGCGCGGGCAAGTAACCAACGCCGGGACTTAGCCTCTCTGATATGACTTAGCCTCTCTAGTATTCAGTTTCCTACAGGTTACCTAAGACCACCGGTAAACGGAGCTCGTAACAGAAGCACTCGTTGTCCAGGAGATCCAATGCTCAGCTTTGATCAAAGCCATCCAACCTCCGATCTCGGGAATGGAAGTTCCCGCACGTCGACAGCGCTGGCCGTAGGTGCGGGCGGCAAGTTCGCTGGGCTTGTGCTCCCGGAGTTGGTCAAGCGCGGTGCCAAAGTGCGTGGCCTGGTTCGCGAAAGCAAGGAAGAGGATGCGGTCCGCCAACACGGTGCTTCCGAGGTTGTGGTGGCCGATTTGCGAGACCGGGCCAGCATGGATGAGGCTCTCCGCAGTAGGTTGAGCAACCATGTGGCCAAGGCCCCGGTCGAGGAAGCGATCCTTGCCTCGGATATGGAGTACACATTTCTCCAACCCGCGATGTTTTTGCAGAACTATGCCGAGAGCTGGCCGGGTATCGTTAAGACCGGAGTGCTTGCGGAGCCATGGTCGACCCAGACTCGTTTCTCCCGCGTCGACTTCCGCGATGTCGCTGAAGCTGCGGCCATCGCCTTGATGGGTGACCGGCTGCTGTACGGCACGTTCGAACTTTCTTCGGAAGTTCCCCGAAACCGGGTCGAGGTGGCGCAAGTCATCAGCGAGGTCCTGGGACGTGAGATCAGGGCAGAAGTGGCAGAACCGCCAGCCGGCAACGAGGGTGCGCAGGACCCGCAACAGGCAGCCATGAAACCGATGTTGCAGTGGTATGACAAGCACGGACTTATGGGTAACGCCCTTACACTGCAGGCTGTTTTGGGACGAGAACCCAGAACGATGAAATCGTATTTTGAGGAGCTTGCGTCCGCGTCGGACAGAACGGTACAAGCGCCGGCCCCTAGCGCGGAAAAAGAATCTCGGAGCTAGGTGCGAAGAGGAAGTGACGACAGTACGTACAAACATAGTGCAGTCTTGCCGCGCTATGCGGATGATGATCGAAAACCGTATTAGAAAGGCAAGGATGAGTCTTGGCTTGCAAAAGAGCCACCAACGCGTTTGGAGCCAGCGATTGGTGATGGCAGTGACTGTTCTATGTTCGCCGGCGGTGGTTCGCGTGTCCGCGCAAGTTGCGACTGGACAACTGCCCTCGGCTCCTTCGGCTCAACTTGGATACTCCTCGCAGAGTAGTGCTCATGCGGCAAAGCCCTATGTGGACGATTTGAAGCATATGCCGCGCACATACCCGCCCACCGACACGTCGAAGACCTATGCGTTATTCGAGTTGATCGACATCGCCGAGGAGCAGAACCCGGATGCGCGTGTCGCTTGGGAGCAGTTGAAACAACAAGCGGCCGCTGTAAAGGTAGCTCGCAGCGCGCTCTTTCCCACGCTTTCGGTCAACGCGCCTGTATCGGAGATGCGTCAATTTCTCGTCTTCCCCTATGCTGACGGCCCTGTCCTGGGCGGGCCGTCACTGCGTGAAGACGATACGACCGTCAATCCTGTGCTGGCGCTGAACTATCTGCTGCTCGATTTTGGCAACACGCGCTCCAGCATCAACACCGCGACCACCAATCTGTTTGTCACGGGTGAGAGCCTCACCGGAACGCATGAGCAGATTGCGCTGGATGTCACCCGGAATTATTACCGCGTAGTCAGCAGCAAGGGCCTGGTCACGTCAGCGCAGGCTTCGTTGAAAGATGCCGAGGCGACCGAAGAGCAGGTGCAGGCCCGCATGGAGCATGGCCTGGCCACGCTCCCCAACTTTCTGAGCGCAAAGGCACAACGGCAACAGGCGGAGTACAACCTCGAGAATGCGATCGGCATGGAGCAAACTGCGGAATCCGATCTGGCCAGAAGCGCAGGCCTTAACCCGGCGCTTCCCCTTCAGACCAAGGACATCTCGCATATGCCGCAAAGCAGTGAACTGGAGGACTCTGCGGAGCAGCTAATTGGAAAGGCGCTGGAGCGACGGCCCGACCTGCTCCAAGCAGTCGGACGCATACGCGGTGCGGATCAGTCGATCAAGGCCGCACGATCTGCTTTCTTTCCCACTCTTAGCGTACACGCGCAGGCTGGAGAAGATCTGCTATGGACCACAACAAGTGCCGGTGCGGCGCCGTATCTGCATCAGGGAAACTGGCAAGGCGAACTGTCGTTTACCTGGACAATTTTGGATGGGGGACGCCGACGCTACATGCTCGTTGAGGCCGAGGAACAAAAGCGGATCGCGCAGGCCCAGCTTCAGTCGGCTCAGGACCTTGCAACGAACCAGGTGTGGTCGAACTATATCGTCGCGAAGGTAGCCTTTCGGCGTTTGGAGATCTCCCAGGACTTATTGGTTTCTTCACAAACGTCGTATGACGCCACACAGGAATCATTCTTGCTCGGTCTGGAGACGTATATCGACCTCTCGAATGCTGAGCAGACGCTTGCGCAAGCTCGAAACGAACAGGTGCAAGCAGCATCCGAGCTCCTCACCGACCTCGCGCAGTTGGCATATTCCACAGGCGACCTGCTGGGATCACGATTTCTTAAGGCGAACCGCGATGCGAAATAAAAGGAGCCTTTTTGCTTTCACTCTATTGCTGCTCGTGTGCGGCTGCTCGCGTTCGCCGTCGATCAATGTCCTCGGTTCTTACTTCCCGGCGTGGATCGTGTGCTGCACCGTCGGCATCGTTCTGGCGATAGCAACGTATTTTCTGCTGGTGCGCTTAAAGCTTGAACCGGCTATTCCGGTGAAGACGCTCGTTTACCCCTGTGCAGCCGCGGCGTACACCTTTCTGGTTTGGCTGATCTTGTATAGCTGATTCGCAACATTCGTTGTAGCGAGGTTTCATGGCGGAGACATCAAAAGCGAAGGTACGCATGGGAAGGATCGTCGCGGTCGCGGTCGTTCTGGCGGCGGTTGTGCTGGGGGCGATTTCGCTCTGGATCACAAACGTGGACCCGCGCACAGACGACGCCAATGTCGTTGCGAACTATATCGGTATCGCCCCCGAGGTGAACGGGCCCATCGTCTTTCTGCCTATCCGAGACAACCAGTTCGTCCACAAGGGAGACCTGCTTTACGAAATCGACCCGCAGCCCTACCGGTACCAGCTGCAGCAGGCCATCTCGGGCAAGAACAATCTCGAGCAACAGATCATCGATGAACGAAGAAAGATCGCCTCCCAGACTTTGAATGCCGAGATCACGACGGCAGGCAGAAAGTCGAGCGCGGAATCGGTAAGTAGCCAACAGGCGAACTCGATGGCTGCGGGGAAGGTGACCCAGACCCAGGAGGCTAGCCTTAAGAGCGCAGAAGCTCAATATCGCCTCGCGAGCGACACCCTGGCCAGGACGGAGCCTTTGTTGGCGCGCCGTTTCGTCACAGAGCAACAACTCGATCAACTAAGGACCAACGTCAGATCTGCGCAGGAGAGTGTTTCACAGGCCCAAGCGACGCTGGATGCGGACCGCGCAAGGTTTCTGCAAACGCAAGCAGAGGTGCGACAGGCCGCTGTCGCGGGGAAACAGCAGAAACTCAGGGCGGAAGCAGCGTATTTAGATATCGATCGCCTGCAAACAATGGTTTCGCAATTGCCGGGAAAAGAGGCACAGGTGAAATCGGCCGCCTATAATCTCGACCGTTGCCGTGTATATGCTCCGTTTGACGCGCGCGTCACCGATCTCACCATCTCGGTAGGGCAGTACGCCAGAGCAGGTAACCAGGTCTTCACGCTGATTGACACGACCGCATGGTGGGTCCTGAGCAACTTCAAGGAAACGCAGTTGAGACATCTGGCGCCGGGCATGCCGGTCGATGTCTATGTACTCAATCATCCGGACATCCGCTTCAGCGGAGTGGTCGAAAGTATTGGCTTCGGTGTGACACCCGAGGACGTGACCACCATGCAGACCGGTGGCCTGCCGGCGACGACCCGGACCCTGAACTGGGTGAGACTGGCGCAACGTTTTCCTGTGCGCATCCGCGTGTTGAACCCGACTCCCGAGATGTTTCGGGTTGGCGCTTCCGCCACCACCATTGTTCGCAGCCAGCAAAGCCCGCTCGCCATCCCCGCAGACCCCAACATCTACAACAAAGCCTCTTTCGAGAGTCCCGATGGCAACAGCCAGCCAGCCGCTCACTAAACCGTCATTCGATCTTGATGCGACCCTTTGGGGCTTCGTCACGCGTGAACTCGGGCCAACTCCCGGTCGGCTCGCGTTCGCGGCGCGCATCGCGACCACCGCGGCAATCATGCTGCTCATCGGTGAGGCTTGCCATAGTGAGGTGCTGTTTGTTGCCTTGTTCACTCCGCTTCTTCTTTCTAGGGAGACCCCCCAACAAACCTGGGCTGGCACCAAAGGCACGCTGATCATCGTCTGGGGCGCATGCGCCGGCGCCATCGTACTTGTGCTGCTGACAGCCGAGCTACCCTGGGCTCGCGTGTTGGCCCTCGCCTTTGCCATCTTCGTTTGCATGATCTTGTCGAGAGGACTGCATCAACCAGCACTAGCGGCCCTCGGTCCCGTAACGATCTCCGAGGTCCTTATTCGCATGGACAGCGTCAATAGCGCGGAATCCGCCATCACGGCTGGGCTGTGGATGGCCCTAATGATGAGTGTCGGATGCCTGGTCGCCACGGCGGTGGACTTCATCTTTCCTCACCCGGGCCTGCAGCAACGGATCACCAAAGGCGTCGTCGACCGGCTCCAAGCCACCGCGGTCGTGCTCAAGAAGTCGGAAGGCGCGGCGTTAAGCCCCGAGGAGCAGCAAGAACTGCAAGCTATAAAAAAACTGGCCCTCGCTGGCACGAGCAGCTTACGTAAGCTTTTGCCCGCGCTGTCAACACAGCCTTCCATCGACCGCAACTACCTCCTCCGACTCAGCGCGGTACTGAACGGCATCGACCTCTTGTCCGATCAAGCAGTGCAGCTTTCAAACCGCGACATCGCCCCTTGCAGCGACGAACAGAAAGGCGTCGCAGACAGACTGGCGCACAGTTGCATGGCCTTGGCCGACCGTGTCCAGCGCAATATCACCACACCACGAGAAGACAAGCCACCTCTGGACTACGCGGAGAACTCCGTTGAGCGCCAAGCGTCCAGCCAACTTGTTGCCGACATCAGCTTACAGGTAGACGATCTTTGGACACTTTGGTCTAGTGACACCACGGCCTCCAAAGATCCCGCAGACCAACCCGCGAAGAAGCCCGCCAAAGCTCCCTCGCCGCCGGGACCCTTTGTCACGCCCGACGATATCCGCTTCGCCGTCAAAGTCACGCTTGCCTGCATGATCTGCTATGTCCTCTACAACGGGGTAGCGTGGCAGGGGATCAGCACCGCACTGGTGACGTGTTTTTTTACTGCGGATACAACCATCGGTGGGACCTTCCGAAAGCTCTCGTTGCGCATTACCGGTGTCCTCGTGGGCGGTCTGCTGTTCGGCATGGGCGGCATCATGCTCTTTACGTCGCACATGGACAATGTGTTTGAGCTCATGCTGTATGTGGCTATGGTGTTCTTCATCGCCGGATGGGTCACCAAGGGCAGCCCGAGAGTCTCCTACGCCGGTTCCCAAATCGCCATCTCCTTCTCCTTCGCCGCACTCATGACGTCGGGCGTTACCGACCAGATCGTACAACCTCGCGACCGCCTCGTCGGCATTCTGCTCGGAACCGTCGTGATGTGGTTCATCTTCACCCGGCTCTGGCCAGTAGATACCCTGGGCAGCCAAAAACAGGCTATTGCCGGTCTGATCCGGACAGCAAGCCAATTGAGTCTGCTGGCCGCAGAGGATTCCCCCCCTGATGCCAAGAGCGCCAAGGTAATAGAACTCCGGGAGTCTATCAACCAAGCGATTACCAAGACAGAGGATCAAGCTGACATGGCGGACTACGAGTCGAAAGATAAAAGAGGGCTACAATCCGCGCTCCGCAAATGCCTTGGGAGCACCCAGGACTTGTTAATGCTTGAGATGGCTCAAATCGATCTATCCCTACGATTGGCGCACGAGAGCAACGCACCGGAAGCTTTCGACAACGATGACGCCCAACGCACAGCAGAATACTTGTGTCTCTTGGCCAAACAAATTATAGAAGGGTCAGACCCCCTGCTAAGCCAGCTTAGGAACAAGGGACATCAGTTTCAGGCAATGGGACTTCAGAATTCGGAGGACCCAAGTGACGCAGAAAAGGGCCAGCGTGAACCGCACCAGGCATTCGTAAATGCCAACACGCATATTCGCAGCCGTAGGAACGGTTTACTCGACAACCTTTTTCATGCTGTAGAAGAGGTGACCCTTCTGCCTTACGGATCACAGCGGCAGTTCTAACTCACTTTGCCTGTCGCGTGGCCATGCTTTTCCCTTTAACCCGCTTCAAGGAGGAAACATGAATGCTCATACTCTGTACGTTGTGGCGCGATGCCTTGTCGCGCTGATGTTTCTGATGTCGGCGATCGGGAAAGGCGGTAGCTGGAAACAATCTATTGAGCTTATGCAAAAGCACCACATTCCTTTGGCGCCAGTAGGCTTGCTCGGTTCCATTGCCTTGGAGATTCTGGGAGGAACGATCTTGCTTGCACTGGGTATCTTCATGGTTCCTCTCACCTGGATTTTGGTCCTCTATGTCCTTGCCGCCACGGTCGCCGTTCCGGTGCAGGATATTGTGACAAACCAGGGCCGCCCCGCGGGCATGCAACTACTCGGATCGAACCTGGCAATCATCGGCGGTCTGATCGCTCTTATCGCGTGCGCCGTCGCAGGTATATAGATGTTCTCTAAGACGTAAGCCTCCGAAACCCTGAACCAACACGCAACAACACTCATGCAAAGCAGGAGAAAGAAATGCCAGATAACACGAATCAGTTCTATGTTGACCATGCAGGTATGGGGGTTCCGGACCTCGATGCCACCATTGAGTGGTACGGGCGCGTATTCGAACTCAAAGTAACCAGGCAGTTTTCCACCCCGGCCTTCAAGGCGGTCTTTATGGAGCGCGAGGGTGCTCGCTTGGAGATCTTCCAGGCCCTTCCGCCGCCACCGGTAAAGTCCGTAAAGCCCCTCACCTTGGCTGACCTCGATCCCACGATGGTGAGGCTGGGGTTTACCCATGTGGCGTTTGGCGTCCCAGATGTGGATACTGCTTGGAAATTAGTCGTATCGCGCGGAGCCACAGCGATTATGGCGCCGAATACGCAAGGAGGCAGCCGCTGCGGACATGTCGGCGATCTGAATCAGAACATCGTTGAACTGATTCAACCAGTGCCCGTCGCCTGAAAAATAGCAAGTCGCCGCGCAGCAGCTAGCCTCCAGGCCGCAAGTCTCGTTTCTAGCCCAGCAACAATGCTGGCTTTCTGAAGGAGCTAACATGCCTTTACCAGACGGAAAAGTTGCCCCCCCCTACGTCCCCACGCTCACCAACAAACTTTACGCTGTTCTTACCACGGTCACGGCGAGCCAGGCAGAGGCCGAACCTCACAAAATGGAACACATAAAGTACATCACCGGCCTGGAAGCGCAAGGCAAGGTATTCGGCTCAGGTCCTTTTCCTGTGAAGAATGAGGGCATCGACCTGGGCCTGATTATCTTCCGCGCTAGCTCGCTTGAAGAGGCCGAGGGCCTCATGAAAACCGAACCCATGACGGCTAAGGGGCTCAGCAAGTACCAGATATATGAATGGGACATGATTATCGGACATCTTTCCATCACGCTGAACATTGCCGCCGGCACCTTCACCTTGTAGCTCGCAGGAGCGGGACGGCTGGAGGCATTGCATCCATTGTCGCCGAACGCTCCACTTCTCGTGGCGCTCATATAAGTGAGCGCCACGATCCCATCCGGAAAATTGCCTGCACTCCTCAAGGAGGAAAAGATGCCAACTCTGCCGCTCAAAGTTACACAAGAATCCGAACGCCTGGCGGGACAACGCTGGTTGTTGGACCTAATGATTCAACTCGCCGGTCCGGAATGGGATCAGGATCGAATCAGTTACTACACTGGCGCCTGTGGAGCTAGCTCCGCAGGCGAGTTTCAGGGCCTCAAGCAGCAGATCAAGAAATATGACGACATGGCTCGCGTCTTTGCGCAGGCCGCCCGCGGACAGGAGATGGCCGGCCGCGAAGCGCTCAAGCAGAAACACAAGGTAACAGCTCGCAATCATTTCTTCACTGCAGCTGTTATGTATGGCGCGGCACAATGGCCCATCGCGGCCAACACGGAATTCAATCTGGTGCTCGCCCGTAAAAAGCGCGAGTGCTACGACCAGTTTGCGTCCTTGGCGGCGTGGCATGTAGAGCGGGTAGACCTGCCATTTGCCGGCAAAAAGGTGGGCGCCTATTTGCACCTCCCGCCGGACTCTGAAAAAGGTAAACCTGTCCCCTGCATCGTCGATACCGCCGGCATGGACGGTTTCAAGGAGATGGTCGTAGCGCTGGAAGACGATCCGCTCTTGTCCCGCGGCTTTGCGGTACTTGCCATTGACGTCCCAGGGCAGGGAGAATCTCTTACCAGCGAGATATGGTGGGATCACAAGACCTTCCCTCAGCTGGCGTCAACCGTGTTCGATTATTGCAAAGGTCGGGCCGAGATCGATCCTGACAAAATCTATGTGATGGGCAACAGCTACGGGAGCTACTGGGCTTCGCTGCTTGCTGCCTCCGAACCTCGATTTGCTGCATGCGGAGTTTTAATGACCTGCTTCGAGCCGGGTGGGTTCTCTATTATGGACACCGCCAGCCCGACATTTCGGTTGCGTCAGATGTACATGACGAATATCCATGAGGATGCGGCATTTGACGCCTATTGTAAGACGACGAACAACGACGCACTAATTGCCGGCATCCAGTGTCCGTACCTTGTGTGCGCGGGCGAGGACGATCAGCTAAGCGACATTGCGGCCACTTATGCCTATATGAATGCCGTTAGAGCGCCCAAAACGCTGGTCGTTTATCAAGGGGAGAACCATGGTCTACACTCGCGCACTTCAGGTCAGATGGGACCTGAGGCCTTCACCCTTGTGGCGGATTGGTTTCTCGACCGGGCTGCCGGGGAAAAGGCGCAGTCCTTGCACATGCTGGTGGACATGAAAGGTAAAACGACCGTTGCTCCGTGGAAGGGTGATCTTACCTATCAGCACGGTTGGCCTCTACCCTTCAGTACCTTCGATTGACTTTCTGCAGGTTTGCTAGTGACGCGTCCATAATGCCTTGGCTTAACTCACATGCGAGGCGAGTGACCATGCACACTCGCCTCGCTCTGCATTCTTACCCGAGTTGAACGTCGGAGCGAACTTTGTTTGCAGCGCGTGCAACCTGAATCAGCAGTAAGCTAACATCGAGTAGCCCGCTCCGATTTATTCAAATGTGCACGGGCCATGGCGAGCGAAATAATAGTAAACCAACGATCCAGTACCTCCAGCAAACGCTAAGCAAAGTGAGGAATTAGATATGGCCTCCGAGTCGCAGAATTCTAAAACCCAAGCGCCTCCTCCCGCCCAGCTCCCTGCAGTCAGAAAGACTCCTGACGAACTTGCAGCAGCAAAAGAGACGCACAGCCCCGGCAGCTCCTATGTGGAAGGCGCCGAGGAGGTCACCATACTTGGCGACCCCGGGAAGCCCGGAATGTATGTTCAGTTGCTGAAGTGCGCTCCGGGTCAAAGAATTGCCGCCCACCACCACGCGGGTGACCGGGTGGCGACTGTGCTGAGTGGTTCCTGGAACTTTGGCTATGGCGAAGAGTTCGACGAGGCGAAACTTCAGCTACTTCCTATCGGCTCCATTTACACAGAGCCCGACCGTGCACCGCATTTTGCGATGGTGGGCGATGAGACCGGCATTGTGCAAATCACCGGTTATGGGCCGACCGACACAGTCTTCGTAAATCCTGATGACGATCCAGCGGAGAAGAAATCTTGAGCTGCCGTTGCAGCTGCCGAAACTAGGCTGTCGTGAGCAAATAGCTCGTGTCCACGGCTGATACCTCTCTGACATGCAGAGATCTGGAGATGTATGCGATTTATTGGACTCGAAGAGCATTTCCGCACCCCTGAGATCACTGCTGCGCTGGGCCGACTTGGCCCAGAACAGCGGGACGATAGTATGCATGTCCTAGAAAATGCGGAGAAAAAGGCCAAGCTGGAGGATCTTGGAGATGACCGCCTGAGGCAGATGGATGTTATCGGTTTGGACATGATGGTTCTTTCCGTAACTACCCCATCGACGCAGGCGCTTCCTCCCGAAGAAGCAGTCCGACTGGCCCAACAGGCGAACGACCGTATTGCAGCAACGATCAAGGCCCACCCGGATCGATACTCCGGCTTCGCAACGCTTCCCACCCCCGATCCTGCCGCCGCCGTGAAAGAGCTGGAACGCTCTGTGCAAGATCTGGGATTGAAGGGCGCGATGATCCATAGCCGAACGGGCGAGCGATATCTCGATAAGGAAGAGTTCCGCCCAATCCTGGGCAAGGCAGCGGAACTCGGCGTTCCCATCTACCTTCATCCTGAAATAGCGCCCCGCGCCGTTCGAGCGTTGTATTACGACGGATTCGACGACGACCTGAGTGTCGGCTTTGCCTGCGGTGGGTGGGGTTGGCACGCCGACACCGCCGTCGCCGCACTGCGGCTGATCGTGTCTGGCGTGTTCGATGAGTTCCCGGCCCTTCAAATCATTCTTGGGCACTGGGGCGAGATGGTTACGTTCTACCTGGACCGAGCCGCCAGTTTGGGCCGTTGGACTCCGAACCTCAAGAAGCCCATCCCCGATTATTTTCGGCATAACTTCTTCGTCACAGGTAGCGGAATTTACAGCACGCCTTACCTGCTTCGTGCGATTGAGGTCATGGGCGCGGACCGCGTCATGTACTCAACCGACTATCCATTCCAGTTCCATCCATTGATGGGCCGAACCTTCTTGGAGAACGCGCCTATCCATTATGAAGACAAGCATAAGATCGCTCACGAGAACGCGGAGAAGCTGCTCAACCTTCCATAGCCATTCCAAACCGCTCACCCTGGTGCGCTCCCATGAAGAACCAGGAGTGAGTGGCAACCTAAACGAACCCAAGGTTTAGGTCTTTACTTCATGAACCTGAACAGGGCGGGCACACTGTGCCACCGGGAGTACCCCATCATGCCAGTCATGACCAGCAACGAAGTGAACACCAATAGCTTCAGCGCCCTCGGCATCGCAAAGAACTGGATCGGCGGGGAGTGGCTGGACGCGGCCAAACATACAGATAGCACTAATCCCGCGACCAGCGAATCCATCGGAAGTTATGCCGATGCCGGACGCGAAGACGCTGTCAAGGCCGTAACCGCGGCTCTCAAGGCTTTCCGCGATACCGACTGGAAAGATAACCGCAGATTACGAGCGCGCGTCCTGAACCAGATGGCAGATCGCTTCGAAGCACGGCGGGACGAGCTGGTGCAGGTACTTTCGCTGGAAAACGGCAAGGTTATCTCCGAGTCCGAGTTCGAGGTCGACATGGTCCCTAGCAAGCTTCGTTACTGGGCGTCCACGGTGCTGACCGAGTACGGCCGGGCGGCAGAGCTCGCCCCCGGGCATTTTTCCTTCGTGATCCGCTCAGCAATCGGCGTAGCCGGCATCGTCGCACCTTTCAACTCTCCCATACTTCTAACGATCCGTTCTCTGGCGCCGGCGCTTGCCGCGGGAACAACCATGGCGGTGAAGATGCCGGGTAATACAGCGCAAATTAATCGGCTCTTCAGCGAGATTATCTCCGAAGCTGCGGATCTACCGAAGGGGGTCATCAACATCTTCAGCGAAAGCGGCAGCGAGGGATCGCAGTTCCTGATGGAATCGCCGGATGTGCCCGTAATTAGCTTTACCGGCAGCACGAAGACGGGGAAGGCCATCTCGGCGGTAGGGGCGGCCAACCTCAAGCGCTTTGGGCTTGAGTTAGGAGGAAAGACGCCCATGCTGGTGTTCGACGATGTGGACATCGAGGCTACGGCGCCCCGTATTCAGAAGGCGTTGACTACTTTCTCGGGACAGTTCTGCATGGCGGGCACGCGACTTCTGGTGCAACGCACGATCGCCGACAAGTTTCGCGCTGCCATCGCCAAGCAGCTCGAAGCGGTCAAGGTAGGTCCCGCGTCCGATCCGTCGAGCGACATGGGTCCCGTCATCGATAAGAAGAACGTAACCCGCATTGACAAGATGGTGGAAGATGCGATCGCCGCAGGAGCCAAGGCGGTCGTGCGGGGAGGTCCGATCAACGACGGCCCCTTGGCGAAAGGCGCATTCTATCGTCCGACGCTGCTTGAGGTTACGGATTCGAAACTCCCGATCATGCAGCAGGAGGTCTTTGGGCCGGTTCTCGCGATGCAACTCTTTGACACCGAAGCCGAGGCGATCGCGCTCGCGAACGACACAGAGTATGGCCTCGCTGCCAGCATCTGGACTCGGGATGTGGATCGGCCGCTTCGCGTAGGTCGAGAGATCAAGGCGGGCACGATTTGGATTAATGACTGGGCCGTCGTTTATGACGAGTTCGAAGAGGGTGGCTATAAGGCGAGTGGCGTAGGGCGCTTGAATGGCGTCTCGGCCATCGATGATTTCCTCGAGTACAAACACATCGCTTTCAACGCAGGAACGGTTGCCGGAAAATGAGGTAGCGCATCGTGAATCAAAATACGGCAAACCCCGGCTTGGTCACCGTTCGGGAAGCTACCGTCAATGTCATGCGGCAGCTGGGCATGACCACTATCTTTGGCAATCCAGGATCGACCGAGCTGTCCTTCCTGAATAACCTTCCCTCCGATATCCGCTATATTCTAGCGCTGCAGGAGGCCTCCGCCGTCGCTATGGCCGACGGCTACGCGCAAGCAACAGGACGCGCAGCCTTCGTCAACGTGCATTCGGTCGCGGGCCTCGGGAACGGCCTTGGCACCCTCTTTACCGCGTTCAAGAACGAGACGCCGCTGGTGGTAACAGCGGGTAACCAGGTTCGCAGCATGCTGCCCTTCGATCCCTACTTGGGCGCAATTCAACCCACGGAGTTCCCGCGTCCCTATGTGAAATGAGCACGGGAACCCGCACGGGCCGAGGATGTGCCGATCGCCATTGCTCAGGGCTATGCGATCGCCATGCAGCATCCACGCGGTCCGGTGTTCATCTCCATTCCTTCCGACGACTGGGCAGCGATGACCCTTCCGGTCATCCCTCGCAAGTGGACGTGGGAGTTCGGTCCGGACCGAATTTTGGTTGCCCAATTGGCTGCGGCCATCAATGCGAGCCAACAGCCCTGCTTCGTCTTTGGCCCATCCGTCGATCGCGAAGGCGCCTACGATCTGGGTGTGGCGCTTGCGGAGCGCGCGAATGCGCCTGTTTGGGAGTCACCCGTCTCGAGCCGCGCGAGCTTCCCAGAAACACATAGGCTTTTTGCCGGCTTTCTGCCCGCGCTCCCTGAAAAGCTGGCGGAGAATCTTGCGCCCTATGACTTGATTGTCGTCATCGGAGCGCCGGTCTTCACCTTCCATACACCGGGGGACTGCGATGTGCTCACATCGGACGTTCCCATCTACCAGATCACCGATGATCCTTTGTCCGCTGCGCTCGCACCCAAAACGACAACAATCTTCGGCACCATGACGCCTTCTCTCACGATGCTGGTGGATCTAATCGAGCCGAGCGCTCGCACCGAGCAACCGGCGCCGCGTCCACCCGCGCCTCCGGTAACCGCCAGTGATCCAATGCAGATCGAGTTCGTCATGCACACCCTCTCGCAGGCCATTCCTGAAGAAGCGGTTGTGGTCGAAGAGGCAGCATCGCACCGGCCCGCAATGCAACACTATTTGCCCATTCGGCAGAGCGGTGGATTTTATACCATGGCGAGCGGCGGCCTGGGCTACGGTCTTCCAGCCTCCGTGGGTGTTGCCCTTGGGCAGAGCCGCCGCGTGGTCGCCCTCATAGGCGATGGTGCCATGATGTATTCGATCCAGGCCCTGTGGACCGCAGCACAACATAAGTTGCCCTTGACGGTCATTGTGTTGCGAAATGGCGACTACGGCGCGATGAAATCGTTCAGCAAGATGTTGGGCAGCAAGGAGCCGCCTCCCGGCATTGAGTTGCCCGGCATCGACTTCCAGGCAATCGCCGCCGGACTCGGCCTCAAGAGCGTGCGCGTGGACCGCGCCGATGCCTTGCCGGAAGCGCTGTCACAGGCTTTCAACGAGGAGGGACCGATGCTCGTCGAGATTGCAGTAGACCCAAACTCTGGAAGCGCTTACTAACATACGCTTCGGCATAGACATCCGTGGCCTTCCACGCTAGCAGCTCGAGGTGCTTTGTAATCACACCATCTAACACCGAATTTCAAGTAGCTCGTTGAGCTAGAGAATGGAGACGAAACTATGGCGGACGTAAATGTACTGATTGCGTTCTACTCGCGAAACGGCTCAACGGAGCAACTTGCAAAGGCTGTGGGGAACGGCGCTGAGGGCGCCGGCGCTGAGGTGCGTCTGTGCCGTGCGCCGGACATCGTTGCGGAGGAGATCATCCAGAAGGTTCCTGGCTGGGCTGAGAACCGGGACCGCATGCAAAAGGAATACAAGGCTCCCACACCGGAGGATGCGGTCTGGGCCGATGGGATCCTCTTCGGAACCCCGACGCGCTTTGGCAATGTGTGCGCCGAGTTGAAAGCATATATCGACTCCGTAGGTGGACCATGGGCTCAAGGAAAGTTCAATGGCAAAGTCGGGGGAGCGTTTGGCTCCACATCCTCCAACCACGGAGGCAACGAATCCACTTTGCTCTCGCTTTACAACGTAATGGCCCACCTTGGCTTGATCATCACGCCCCTAGGATACTCCGATCCATCATTATTCAGAGCAGGTACTCCCTATGGAGCAACCATGGTCTCCGGCCAGCATAGCGATATCCCACCCACTGCGGATGACATAGCCGTCGCCCTCTACCAGGGTCGGCGCACGACGGAAGTTGCACGAGCCCTTCGGCAAGCGGGCATCTCTCGTCACGAGTAAGTCGGCATCACACACCAAACGTCTGAATCTTGGCTAAGCTTGCTTTTGTTCCTTCGACTGAAGGACCCGCCGTGCATTCCCAGCTGACTTCGGTCTCCGGCTTTGGCATGGCCACCTTCCAGGAGAAGGGCCCTTCATGCTTTGCAAAAGAAAGCGTGAACTCGCCATTTTCCTTGCCAGGGTCGCCCGTCACCTCCTTGGTATACCAACCCTTCAGGCCCTCGGCGGTCGTGATTGGCTTTGAACACTTCCTTTGCAGGAGCGTCAACGGTGGCTTTGTGCTCGGTTTTCTTCATAGCATTTCTCCTTTTACTGTGAGGTTGGCGGCTTTGTGCTGACTAGGCCGAATGAGAAGTGGAGTTGACCAGGAGGCCCCGGCCGTTCAGTCGCCCCTGTGTGTCGGCGTTTCTAAGCCGGTCCTCTGACTTGTCGGCACCCTTCCAGCGCGGGAACAGATCCTGCGCGAGTTCCACCCCAAGCAGATCGAGCGCGCGATTGACTGTCTGATCTATCACCTCTTCAAGCGTTGCCGGGCGGTGATAAAAAGCCGGGACAGGAGGCATGACGATGGCCCCTATCTCGGTCACCTGGACGAGCAGGCGCAGGTGTCCAAGATGCAACGGAGTCTCGCGCACCAGGAGCACGAGCGGGCGACGGTCCTTGAGCATCACATCGGCCGCGCGAAGCAGAAGATTGTCCGAATAAGACGAGGCAATGCCGGAGACCGTCTTCATCGAACAGGGCGCCACAATCATGGCATCGGCGCGGAAGGAGCCCGATGAGATCGACGCCGCGATGTCGGCTGCCTTGTAGTTCCTGAACGCCAAAGCTTCCACCTGCTCCACCGAGAACTCGGTTTCTAGGTGAATGGTGCGGCGTGCGGCGGGACTAAGAACGAGATGGGTCTCGATCTCGGCAACACCTTGCAAAATTTCCAACAGGCGGATGCCGTAGATCGCTCCACTCGCGCCTGAAATCCCCACCACGATACGTTTCTTCATTCAGCCCTCGCCGCTTTGGTCCATTCTAGAAAGGTGACAGGAACGCCATCGGGATCCTGAATCTGAAAGAGTCTTGCGCCCCACGACGTCGGCGATGGCGCAGGCGCGGGAACTGTCATCGTTTGCCAAGCAGCTTGGATGTCATCGACTTCGATCACGACGTGGACACGCGAGCTTACGTCAAGCCGGAAAGGGTTACGCTCACGGGCGTTGTCGAGAATCTCCAATCTGAGACCACCGCCGAAGATCGCCTTCGATGGCGGGCATGAACGCGAACATATCCGTGCGACCAGGGTGCAGCCCGCCAATCGTGGCGTACTGATAAATCGCGTTTTTGCGATGCGTGATGCAGTCCACCACAAAACGATTGTTGTGGGGAAGACCACCGCCATAGGTGCCGGTGTATTCGGCATACGGACCTTCGTCGTGAACCCAGCCTTCGGAGGTGATGATGCGGCCTTCGAGGACGATCTCTGCGTTCGCCGGGATCGGCAAGTCGTTCGTGACACCTTTGACCAGCTTCGCAGGGGTGCCGTAGTACCCTCCCAGAACTTTCCAGTCGTCGCTGTTCGGATTGCTCATCATCGTGGCGACCTTGTCGAGCGTCGGTCCACCGATCAACACGGTGATGGGCATGTCCTTGCCCTTTGCCGCATAATCCTCCGCCGCGATGCGCGCGCGATGGGTTGCATTCCGCATGTCGATGTTCGTCTCATTCTTTCGACCGGTACATGAAACGATAGATGCCCTGATCGTGTCCACAGTCTCGGGTTTCGGCTCACCACGTTGGTGTCGTTCAAGTAGGGGTTTCCGTCCTTGGGGTGATATTGAAACAGAAGAAACATCGTGAGGTCGATGTCATCGCCTTGTGATGACATCGCGGCATGGGGCGGAGTCGACCACCACGGGATCAAAGCTCTTCTCGAATCGCTTGGGGATCTCCAGCCGACCTTCTTGGGGTCGCAATCGAGGGCTAAGGCATACTGCGACCTAACGCCGTAGCCCTTGGCGTAGAACGGAAACGGCGAATCCTTGACCTTCTCGACGAGGATCGCCTGGTTGGGATTGCTCTCCATCATCATTGGCAGTTCATCGACCCGCTTTTCATCCTTGATCCGAATGAGCAAGCCGGCCTCGCTAAGTCAGCTATATTCTCGCGTAAGCCTGTTGGGGGCATAGACCCTTCTCCGTTCGGTCGGCCTTCGTTTTCGTTCCAGCTGTTTAATAAGCAGGCAACGGCACGCTCCTTTCACTTCATAAAACTCCTGAATGGATGTGCGCTGGCTTGTTTATTCTCACTCAGATTCGATAGTTCCAAACTGCAAAGTCCACTTGCCGCAATTGCAATGGGTCTCCGAGCGCAAGCCGAATTCACAAAGGGGCCGTGGTTCCAGCCGCTCCACCGAGCTCGCCGCTGACCGATGCGGGAGTATGCCCCATGTTCCGTCGGCGGCAGCTCGCTCTGGCTATTCTTGTGGGCTTCCTGATCGGGGCGGTTGGCATTGTTACTTTGTCACCCTAGGTCCGGAAACGAGACAGTTGAGTACCTTTTGTACCCCCAAAGAAATGAAACTGCCAAGAACCTTCTAAGGTAGTTACTGCTTGTTATTGAGCATCATTCCGAAGTGGACATCGACTCTCTGAATGCGCCAGCCTTCAGGCGTTCGTAGGTATGCGATGTCCTCGCTCATGAAGACCTCGTTTGGGGGCCCACCGTTCCGTCTGCTGGCAATCCAAAAGAGCCAATTGCCGGTTGCCCGGTCCTCATGAACATCGAGAATCGGGTTGGTGTAGCTGTGCATGGAGAAATCCGTGTGCTCGGTGAGCTCCTTCAAGGCCTTCATAATCTCGTCACGGCCCTCAGCCACGACCCTCATCGACTTGCTCTCCCATCGCGCATCTTGGGTGAAAATGACCGGCATGGTTTCCACTTGAACCTCCTTCCCGTTCCACCCCTTGTTGATCGCAAAGGAGTATCGGGCCGTCAGGTTCTTGATGGCCTCGATATCTTCCAGCCTTTTTATGCGTGTTTCAAGAGAGTCTGTGGTCATGTGGCTCGTTCCTTCCATAGAAAGAAGCTTCAAAGATGAAGAACTGAGCAGGAGACGGTTGCCAGTGCCTTGGTGAGGATTCTTCCGGCATCATCAGGACAAACTGTCGAACGCCACGAGATGAAACCGTCGGGGCGAATGAGGCATGCGCCTTCCTGCCCAAGGCCATACGCCGCCCGGAAGGCCTCTATGTCCTCGACCATCACGTCCGATCCGAAGGCGATGCAGTTGACCTCTATCCCGGTCAGGTTGCTTGCCTCGGCTGAAGCTGTCTTCCATCGTGGTGTTTCGGTGAACAGAACCCACTCGCGCTGCAGCAGGTCGAGCGTGGAAAGACGCTCATTGTCCTTCGTCACCCACAGGTGGGGTGCGCGGGTTCCGGGCTGCCCAGCCCACTGATCGGGACGTTGGGCGACCGGCACATTAGCAGCCGCGCCAAGGACCGCACTGGAATGGTAGACCTGGCCGAGTTCCATGGCGACGTCATCGATCATGGGATCGATGACGACGCGACCATCCGCATCCCCCTGATAGTCGGGGCGTGCAAAGATCTGCTGGTGTCTAAGCCACGCTACCGGGCGGCGCTCCGCGTCGTAGGTGGTCAAGAGCAGAGGTGAAGACTTACCCGACTCGACTGCGGCTATCTTCCAGGCGAGATTGTGCGCATCGTGAATCCCCGTGTTGGCGCCATACCCGCCGCGCGTCGGAGGCAATGCATGGGCTGCATCGCCGGCGAGGAAGATGCGGCCGCTTGCGAAACTATCACTTACGATCGCGCCGAGGTCCCATTGACCGGTCGCAAGGATCTCGAGGGGAAGGTCCGATCGACCGATCGCCTTCAGGATCGCCTCACGCAGTTCAGCCTCGTTGCGCTCCACATCATCCATAAACATCAGCACCCAACGGCCATCGTTGTACGTCGTTAGGAATGCCTTAAGATCCGGCTGTTCGATCTCAAACTGCATGACGCCCTTTGCGAGATACTCCTGCAACGGGGCAGTGAACAACACGCTCCGTACCGTCCGCATGTGCCCGCGTCCATGCCGGGCTATGCCAAGATGCTCGCGAATGGGGCTTGCGCCTCCGTCGGCAGCAATCAGGTAGGACGCGCGGACGGTATATTCACTACCATCGTCGCGACGGCGCAACAAGGCCGTGACTCCGTCGGCGTCCTGCTCGAAGCTGACGAATTGCGTCTTCAGTCGCACATCGGCCCCCAGTTCAATCGCCCTCTGGCGCAAGATCGGCTCGATGAGGTCCTGAGCAATCGCTGCCGCTCGAATCGGGCTGTACTCTATCTTTTGCGGCGGTGGCGCCTTGGGCGTCCAGGAGCTTTCCTCGTGCCATTCGCCCGCAAGGCTGTCAATGCGGGCACGGCGGAGTCGAAATTCTGGCGGCGCCTCCTGAATTCTGTCGCCGAGGCCCACAGCGCGCAGCAGCTCCATGGTACGTTCTGTGTACCCGATAGCGCGCGGGTGCGGTGAGCTTCCCGCGTGCCGTTCCACCATGATCACCGGCACGTTCCTCCACGCCAGGAACAATGCGGAAGCGAGCCCGACCAGGCTTCCACCTACTACCAGCACCGCTGTCTCTTCTTGCTTTGCATGCATTTGGGCCAGTCTCCTTATGTACTATCGAGTATGCCGTTTAAAGCGACCATGGCGAGCTTGATCGCGATCCTCCTGGTAGCTGTTTCCTGCGCTGCATCCGCCTGCACAGTGAAGTGTGATCTTCACGCCGCGTCGTCCCGATGCCACCGTGCCACGCATCCTCAAGAACACACGATGGCCGGTATGGCGCAGCGGGCATCGCCTTGCTCCGGCTCCGACCTAGCATCTCAGCATGGGATGAACGCTCCTTGTAAGGAGCAGGTGTGTGCTGAAGGGCCTGCCACCACCAAAGGCGAGATCTCTCCCGACGTTCCTCTGGACCTCATCCAGCAGGCGTTGATCGTCACCATGATGAAGTGGCCCGCTCCCAAGCACTCGCCGGTTTGGCTGTCGAATCCGCCACCACACCGGAACGGCAGCCTCGTCTCCCTTCGTACAGTTCTCCGCGTATAGCCCCGCTCCTGAGCGGATGCTTCCTCTGCGCTCCCTTTAGGAACGTTGATTCAGCTTGACTGCTCGACAGCTTTGGCCTTAACCGTTCGCGGAGTACTTAGAAATGCCGAACCATCGAACTCTGGTTCAGGGCGTCGCGTTCTTTGCCGCGCTTGCTCCCGGTCCTGTCTTCGCTCAACAGCCTCCGTCTGACCAAGTCATACCTGGAATGCAAACGCAAACCCCTCAAGACAGGCAGGCCCAAGCAGATTCTTCGCCGTGCGTGGAGACCATGCACGGTATGCAGATGTGTCCGCCGTCCGCCCAAGCTACGGCCGCAAAGCCGATGGGCCAAATGCCCGGCATGACCGAGCTGATGCAGCAGATGCAGCCGAAGACCTTTCTTCAGGAGATCCGGCACCACGCAGCCTCGGGCACCAGTGCGGAGCCGAACTCGACGCCAACGCCCATGGTAATGATGATGAAGGGACCGTGGATGCTCATGTTCCACGCGAATGTCTTCATCAACGACACCCAGCAGACCAGCCCGCGAGGAGGCGACAAGCTCTTTTCGACTAACTGGTTTATGCCGATGGCAGAGCGCAAGCTCGGTCCAGGGCAACTCACCCTCCGAGGCATGTTCTCGTTAGAACCGGCAACCATCACTGGCGAACGGTACCCTCTGCTTTTTCAGCAGGGCGAAACGGCCTACGGCAAGCCCATAGCAGACGGCCAGCATCCGCACGACTTCTTCATGGAATTGGCAGCGCTGTATGACCTTAAGCTGGGCGACAAGAGCCTGCTCACGGTCTATGTGGCTCCCGAAGGCGATCCGGCCATTGGACCGACCGCTTACCCGCACCGGGCATCAGCCTCCGAGAACCCCGTAGGTACGCTCGGCCACCATCAAGAAGACTCCACTCACATCGCAAACGATGTCGTCACCGTCGGTCTCACGCACGGTGTCGCTCGGGTAGAGACCAGCAGCTTCCATGGCAGGGAACCAGATGAGCACCGCTGGAACATCGACCAGGGCAAGATCGATTCCTGGTCTACACGCCTCACCGTGCAGCCTGGGCAGAACTGGAGTGGGCAATACTCTTATGCCAGGCTCAAGAGCCCCGAAGCTCTCTTCCCTTCCGAGGACCAGGAGCGCATGACGGCTTCCGTCATGTACAACATGTCGCTGTCTCAAGGAAACTGGGCGAGCACAGCTCTTTGGGGAAGAACGCGCTCGCTGGCCGACTCCGCCAAGGAGAACAGCTACCTGCTCGAATCGACTCTCCGCTTCAAAACTCGCAACTATGTCTGGACAAGGATGGAAGACGCGGGACGTTCCAATGAGCTGCTGCATGGCGAGAACCCGTTGCCCTCCCACTTTCAGGAACGGCCGTTGACGCATGTGCAGGCTTACACCTTCGGGTACGACCGGGACGTGGACCTGATTCCGCATATCGCTTCCGCGATAGGAGCGGAGGTGACAACGTATGGAGTCGGAAAGCCGCTACAGCCGATCTACGGAACAGATCCCCTAGGGATCAACATCTTCTTTCGGCTCAGGCCCTTTTCCACCAACCAACGTTGAGCTGCCCAAGAAAGCCGGTGACACGATGAAGGACCCAGTGTGCGGCATGACGGTCGATCCAGCGAACGCGACCGCCACCGTTGAGCATCAGGGCACCAGATACTTCTGCAGCCAAGGATGCGCCGCCAAGTTCCGCACCGATCCGCAGAAGTATCTCGCGCCCAAGCCACCCGCGGCTCCACCGACGCAACCCACGCGGGCCGAACAGCTGGCCGAGTACATCTGTCCCATGGATCCCGAGGTCCACAAGATGGGTCCGGGAGCCTGCCCGAAGTGCGGGATGGCGCTTGAACCCGCGACAATGACCGCGCAACCCACGCGCACCGACTTCACCTGCCCCATGCACCCGCGGATCAGCCGCCAGGAGCCAGGCAACTGCCCCCTCTGCGGCATGACGCTCGAACCTCGCGAGAGCACCGCGGAGGAGGTCAACCCCGAGCTGGTCGACATGACCCGGCGTTTCTGGATCAGCGCCGCGCTTGCGGTTCCATTGCTCGTCCTCATGGTCTCCGGCATCTTGCCTTCCATGCCGCTTCAGCATCTTCTTTCTGCGCGGACGTGGGCATGGATCGAGTTCGCGTTGGCAACCCCGGTGGTGCTCTGGTGCGGGTGGCCCTTCTTCGTTCGCGGCTGGCAGTCCGTCGTGAACCACAGTCTCAATATGTTCACGCTGATCGCTCTGGGAACCGGCGCAGCCTATCTGTACAGCGTTGTTGCAACGTTCGTTCCACAGCTCTTCCCCCCGTCCTTCCGGGCCGAAGGCGGCGAGATCGCGTTGTACTACGAGCCTGCTGTCGTCATCATCGCGCTTGTTCTTTTAGGGCAAGTTATGGAGCTGCGCGCCCGCAGCCAAACCGGAAGCGCGATCCGTGCGCTGCTGGGATTGGCTCCAAAGACCGCGCGACGGTTGGACGACCAGGAAGGCGAGAGCGACGTTCTGCTCGATCACATCCAGGTAGGCGACCGGCTGCGGGTCAGGCCGGGTGAAAAAGTTCCTGTCGACGGCATGGTGCTTGAGGGACATAGCTCGGTCGATGAGTCAATGGTCAGCGGTGAGCCTATTCCCATCGAAAAGGGTGTTGCGGCTAAGGTAATCGGGGGCACCATCAATGGGACCGGAGGCTTCGTGATGCGGGCCGAGCGTGTCGGTGCGGACACGCTGCTCTCACAGATCGTAAAGATGGTAAACCAGGCACAGCGGTCCCGCGCGCCGATCCAACGGCTTGCCGACCGCGTCGCGGCCTTCTTCGTTCCCGCTGTGATTCTTGCGGCCGTGGTCACCTTCCTCGTCTGGTACTTGGTTGGGCCGCAACCCCGTTTTGCGCACGCCCTCGTGAACACCGTCGCCGTTCTCATCGTTGCGTGCCCATGTGCTTTAGGGCTGGCAACACCCATGGCTATCATGGTCGGCACAGGACGCGGAGCCGGAGCCGGCATCCTGATTCGCAACGCCGAGGCTCTCGAAACCTTCGCTAGGGTGGACACCCTGATCGTCGACAAGACCGGCACTCTCACTCAAGGAAAGCCGACGCTCGATTCCGTGATCCCGCAGCCAGGCATCAGTGAAACGGAACTGTTGCATCTCGTCGCTAGCCTGGAGCGATCGAGTGAACACCCCCTCGCGGCAGCCATCGTGAAGGGGGCCGAAGCCAGCAAGCTTACCCTTACGGACGTGCAGGGGTTCAGCTCCGCCACCGGAAAAGGCGTGCAAGGAACTGTCTCTGGGAGACAGATCGCCGTAGGAAATGCGGCGCTGTTCCGTGATCTAAGCATCGATCCCGCGCCATTGCTCACGCAGGCTGAGGCCCTCCGAAACGAGGGACAGACCGTCATGATGGTCGCCGCGGACGGAAATCTTGCAGGCCTGGTCAGCGTCTCTGACCCGATCAAGGCATCCACGGCTGACGCTATCCGGGAACTAAAGGCGGCTGGCCTCAAAATCATCATGGTCACAGGAGACAACGCGACCACGGCACGGGCCGTCGCCGACAAACTTGGCATTGAGTTCAAGGCCGACGTTCTCCCTCAGGAGAAAGCCGAAGTGATTCAAATGCGCCAGCAGCGAGGTTCGGTTGTGGCCATGGTGGGTGATGGCGTGAACGATGCACCCGCACTCGCCCAGGCAAACATCGGAATCGCCATGGGAACCGGCACGGACGTAGCCATGGAAGCGGGCGGTATCACACTTCTCACCGGCGACCTTCGCGGCATTCTCCGGGCACGCCGCCTCAGCAAATCCACAATGGGCAATATTCGGCAGAACCTCTTTTTTGCCTTTATCTACAATGCGATCGGTGTGCCGCTAGCGGCTGGTGTGCTCTTCCCTGTCTTCGGCCTATTGCTGAATCCGATGATTGCCGCGGCGGCGATGAGCTTCAGCTCCGTCTCTGTGATTGCGAACTCTCTTCGCCTAAGGACGGCGAAGCTCTGAAGCGTACAGCGCTCAGGTCACTTGATCGGCAGACACGGACGTGGCTACTTCCCATAGAGCAAGCTATTATTGCTACCCATCGTTGGACTTGTGTACTCCTCCGCCGTGATCCACCACCGGAGACTTAAGACATAGCTGAGCAGGCGTAGACGGCTGTTCCAGCGACGTTCTGCCGAGAGGCCGCGCTGAACTGGCGCTTGAATACCCGGTTGACACGGCACTGTTGAGACGCCTAATATGCCGCATTCTTAGAATGTCGTCATGGCGATACCTGATACAAAAATCGCCGCAATATACATCGGCCGTGAACAACGGCCTCCTGTCGTGTTTCTGGAGGCAGTACATGAACTATGAAAGGGTGTCTCTCAAGCTACGATTCAATCGTGTCTTGACGCTACTCGGCTTTCTTCAACGATCACACCTGCTCAGCCTGGCAGCCGTATCACTTCTGTTGGCGATGCCTGCTCTCGCACAAACCACAAGCGCCATCCTGGGCACCGTGACGGACAGTTCCGGCGCGATCGTGGTTGGTGCAACGATCACTGTCACCAATACCGCCACAGGCGTGAAGTACCCGACAACAACAAGCAGTCAGGGCTCCTATCGCGTGATTCAACTTCCTCCGGGAACCTACACGATGGAGATCGTAAGCCCTGGTTTCCAGACACAGGAACTTCAGTCTTTCCCGCTCCTTGTCGATCAACAGTCTCAGCAAAATATCACGCTTGCCATCGGCAAAGACGTGCAGAGCGTTTCCGTCTCGTCCGCCTCACTTCTTATTGAGACAGATACATCCAATCAGGGCCAGGTCATCGGGACACAGCAGATCGAAGGGCTTCCCCTAAATGGACGAGATTATCTGCAACTCGCACAACTCTCTGCGGGAGTGACACCTATCGTCCCCGGAATGAGCTCTCCCGCTTCGCAGTGGAGCGGAACGCAGACAGTGAGCGTTGCCATCGCTGGCTTGAATGAGGACAACATAAGCTACCTCTACGACGGCATCGAAACGCGAAACGCGTGGTATGGCGCCGAGGGACTACTCCCCTCCATCGACAATATTCAGGAGTTCAACGTTGTCCAGTCGGGCGCGCCGGCGCAATTCAGTGATGCTGGAGCCTTTGTCAACGTAGTCACACGCTCGGGCACAAACCAGATCCACGGATCTGTCTTCGAGTTTCTTCGCAATAATGACTTCGATGCGCGGAACTACTTCGACGTGGGTGCCGCGCCGCCATTCCATCAAAACCAGTTCGGTGCGCGATTGGGCGGACCCATCAAGAAGAACAAAATGTTCTTCTTCCTGAACTACGAGGGCTTTCGCCTGATCCAGCCGGCGGACATCTACAGCGTCGTTCCGAATGCAGCGCAGCTTGCGGGAAACTTTAGCGCTGATCCCCAGCAGTTGCGCAACCCCTTCACGGGCGCGCCTTTCGTCGGTAATCAAATCCCGAGCACGCTCTTCAATCCGATTGGGCAGAAAATCTTGTCCTATTACCCGTCCCCGAACGGCGCCTACTCGGGCAGCGCGAACTACTTCAATGTCGGTAACACCACCAATGGGTGGGATCAGGAAAGCGTCCGCTTCGACTACACCATCTCCACCAAGGACACTATTTTCGCCCGCTTTACCAACCAGAGCCAAACGACCACCGTCACAGACATCACGCCGTCCAGAGCGATTGTCTATCCCTCGAATCCGAAGAACCTGACCTTCGGCTGGACGCATGTCTTTTCGCCTAACCTAGTTAATAACGTCCGCTACGGTTGGACACACACCTCGACCGGAGAGCAACGAGCGGATGGGTACAACGCGAGCGCGGCGAATCCGCTGGGCCTCATCAACGAAGCAGATCAACCTGGCTCTTACGGACCGCCTTCCTTCTCCGTAAGTGGCTACGCGAACCCCGGCTCGACAGAGGGCACGAACATCGTTCGCGAAGGCCTGAACATGTGGACGGAACAGCTATCGCTGCAGAAAGGCAAGCACCAGATAGCGGTGGGCGTCGATATCCGCTACGAGCCGATCTACATGTATGAGGACTGGGCGGCAACAAACATCGCCTTCAATGGGGTATACAGCGGCGACCCTGTCGCCGATCTTCTCCTCGGCGTTCCGACCTCCAGCTTTACGGCGCTTGGCGACCCACTCCTGAATCTGAGAAGGTGGTATCAGTCCTACTACGTTCAAGACAACATCAAGGTTAACAGTCGCTTGAGCGTCAACGTAGGCCTGAACTATGAGCACCAGCAGCAGCCAGTCGATACGGCGAATCACGTCGGGAGCTTCGACACAGCGACAAACCAGGATCTGTCCTATCCCGACACCAACGTCCTCGGTCTTGATCGCGCCATGGTAAAGCCAAAGTTTCTCAACTTTGCCCCGCGTTTGGGATTCAACTTCAACCCGTTTGCCAATGGCGCAACCGATGTAAAAGGCGGGTTCGGAATCTACTACCTCCAGCCCAATATCAATCAATACGAGGTGGAGGTAGACACCACCAAATACTATTTGATACAGAGCTATAACAACTCTACCGCCAAAGCGCCGCCAGGCTACATCTCGACTATTCAGAATCCTGGGCCGCCGCTCTTTACCCTCAACCAGCTCTATACGCCGAGTGTTCCCGGCGGTGGGCCCACAGCCTCCTTCATTCAGCCCAATGGCAAGACACCCTACGCTTATGAATGGAACTTGACCATTGACCACACATTAAAGAATTGGCTTCTTGAAGCTGCATATCTTGGAAGCGCCGCGCACCATTACGAGGAGCGCCCCAATATCGCCCCCCTCATTGACGCTTCCGGAGCTACGGCCTACCCGGGCTGGAACGGAGTTCAGGAGAATACCAACTCTGGAAGCTCCTTTTATAGCGGCATTGTCTTTCGCGTGGAGCATCGATACAGCTCAGGGTTCTCCGTGCTGGGAAACTACACCTTCTCTAAATGCCTCGGATACCCTTGGCAGGATGTATTCTCGTGGCACCCACTCAACCTGCGTCTCGATCGAGGTCATTGCCAACTGGATCTAAACCAAAACCTAATTGCAAATGCTATCTACGAGCTCCCGTTTGGACAAGGAAAGACCTTCCTGAACAAGGGCGGTCTTCTGAACCAAGCCGTTGGAGGTTGGAGAGTGGCGGCCATTGCTGCGCTTCACTCGGGACCTTGGGAGACACTGGGCAGCAACCAAAACCTCGGAATCTTCGTGAATGCCTTGCCGAATGTCACAGGCCCTGTCAACAACTCATCGTTGCATTCCGGCCTCGGCAAGCACGGGCGCCTTGGCCCTTACTTCAACACGCAAAATGTTGTCCCCGTAACCGCAGAAGCAGTCCAGGGAAACTCCTCCGTCCAGTCCATAAGTACGCCCGGAGCAGCAACCTGGGATCTTTCAGGTTACAAGGGATGGACGTACTCCGATCGGTATACCCTCGACTTCAGGGCGGATGTGTTCAATGCATTCAACCGCCCCAACTTCAACGGCCTGGTCACCAATGTGAATGACACTAGATTCGGTCTCGTTACGGCAGCCAGTGCAGCTCGGGAGATTCAGCTCAGCCTGCGCTTTAGCTTTTGAGACGGGGTCGCGTTAATGCAACACAAATTGAAATCCGGAACACTTTTAATGCCCGCTGTCGCTTGTATGCTGATGCATGCGGCGACAGCGGGCATAGCACAAAAAAACACATTAACTACGGGCCGATACATCGCTGAACGCGGGTGTCCCACGTCGGAGGAGCTCGATCTCGTACTGAGAAAAGCAGGTGCTGAATTAGATGACTCACGCTTTCTTGACGTAAGCAAGGACCTAAAGCCCCTATCTCAACTTAAATGCGATTTCCGGGTAGATCTCTTGCTCTCCGCTGCTTTTGAGGGTAGCGGCAATCTTCTTGAAGCGGAGCAGAGCTTGCAAGAAGCTCATGCCATCTGGCCGGCCAACACTGCTATCGCTACCACCCTAGCCCGCGAGTACCTCAGCGAGAATCGCCCACAGAAGGCCGCCTCCGCACTCGATCACTTTCGCCCCGCGCCAAGCACGCCGTGGCAAGAAATCCAGGTGGCAGGGATCGTCTATCTCACGAATCATCAGCTTGCGGCCGCTGAGACACTAGCCAAGGCCGGTTACAAGGCGTATCCCTCCATTGATTCTTTGTTGTTATGGGCGAATGTCCTTCAGCTCGAAGGTCGCTACAAAGATGTGATTGCGGCGCTTAATGCTGAACGAGGAAACTATAACGACAGCTCATCCTTTCTCATCACATTGGCGGAAAGTGAGTTTGACGCGAGCATCTATGACGCTTCGCGCAGCGATGTGGAACGCGCGATCTCATTAGACCCGAGTAGGTATCAGGCCCATTACCTCCTTGGAAACGTGCTGCTCAAGTTAGGTGAATCCGAGTTAGCAACGGCAGAGTACCGCACCTCCCTCAATCTCGCTCCCAATCAGCCGCGCACCTATTACCACCTGGCACTTGCCTTGCGTGCAGAACACAAGGAAGCTGATGAAGTGGAGATCCTCGCAAAGGCGATCGCGCTGGACAATCAGTATGCTCTAGCACACTGCGAGTTGGGCAGGATTCTTTTAGACCAAGGCAGATTGACCGATGCCGTCACCGAACTGAATCTAGCTATTCAGGACAATGCGTCATCGGAACAGGCCTACTCACTACTCTCTAGGGCCTATGAGCGGCTGGGAGATACAGCGAAGAGCGAAGCCATGGCCGAGCAACTAGCGATTGTGAGACGCTCAAACCACAAAGTGTCTCAGAAAGGGAGCTTGCCTGAAGACACCGCGAGAGAACAGGCCAATCCATAGAGTCTTAGGAATCGTTCTCACGAGATCTGTGACCAACAAACAACTAACTTACCTCAACCATCCCGCATTTGGCACTATGCCGACTCCCTCCTTGATCGTTACAAGTTGGTTTGCGGAAATGTCATGCAGTTGCTGGTGAGCACTGCTCGGCCAGAAGATGTCGATATCGACCGCAGACGTTGCGCCCAGACCAAAATGAAGTCGACTATCGCTCGCTGAGTAGAAACTGGATTGGCTCAATACCGTCTGGGCCTGGCTCTTGCCTGCGTAGTGAACTAATATGCGAGCCCCGATTGCGCTACGGTTTGATTTGACGCCCACCAGCTTGATCTTCATCCAATGGTCGGAGCCTTTTACGTCGTTACGTAGAAGGGACGGAGGCTCATTGAGATTGATAATAAGAATATCGAGATCGCCGTCATTGTCGAAGTCGCCAAAAGCGCAGCCGCGACTGCAGTGAGCAGCGGCGACCCCTGGGCCAGCTTCCTCGATCAACTCTTCGAAGTTCCCATTCCCAAGGTTTCGATATACGATCCGAGGAGATCTGTAGGGGTAGTCGCGAACACTTTTTTCGACTTCGGGATAAACGCTTCCCGTTACCATGAAAATATCCGGCCAACCGTCGTTATCGAGATCTACCATGCCCGTACCCCAGCCTGTGTACCTGGTTTCGACGCCGATCTTCGAGGAAAAGGTTACATCGGTAAAGCTGCCGTGGCCGTCATTCGCGTACAGGATACTTGTATCGTCTGAGAAGTGGGACTTGAATACGTCGAGATGTCCGTCAAGGTTGTAGTCACCAACAGCTATTCCCATGCCGGCCTGTTCCTCTCCGTCGTCGCTCAGTGCGACGCCGCGCATCACGCCCTGCTCCTGCAATCGAGGCTTACCGGAGTTGAAGAAAAAGAGGCTCGGCGTCGAATCGCACGCCAAGTAAATGTCCTGCCACCCGTTCTCCGTAAAGTCTGCGGCCACTGCAGTCATTCCATAGTTTTCCTTTTGCTCGAAGAGACCGGCTTCTCGGCTGATGTCAGTAAACGTACCATCACCATTATTCCTATAAAGCGAGTGGCTGCCGTAGGGTAGTCCGCGCGGTCCACAGCTCACGGCAACGGACTTCCAGGTGCAGTTGGCAGCACTACCAGGGCGCGGCACTCGTGCAAAATCAAAACCTGTGTAATTCGCTACAAAAAGATCAAGGTGCCCATTGCGGTTTAGATCGACAAAGGTACAACCGGAACCCCAGCGCCCGGGTTCATTCGTTAGGCCAGCTTGCGTGGTCACATCCGTGAACGTTCCATTGCCATTATTGCGGTATAAACGGTTCTGGCCGAAGTAGGTAACAAAAAGATCTTCATAACCGTCATTATTGTAATCACCGACACACACCGCCGAAGCCCAACCCGTGGCAGTGAGACCGGCCGCATGCGTTACCTCAGTGAAAGTGCCATCTCTATTATTCCGGTACAGTCGATTCGTCGCTTCCGACGGAGTGACACCGCGCACCGTCCCGCTAAGCAGGAATATATCGATCCACCCGTCGTTATCGTAATCAAGAAAGGCGCATCCGCAGCCGACCGCCTCCATAATGTAATCTTTGTGATCGATCGGGCCGTAGATGGTTGGCATGCGCAAACCAGCCTGTGCCGCGACATCTACCAGCCTTGAGTGAAACGGCAGGCCAGACTTCGGTCCCTTCGGCTGCGCTTGTACGTGTCGATTCGTAACACCTTGCGCAAAGGTTGGGAGTGAACCACGTGCTGAAGCCGCTGTTGCGAGCAGCTTCACGAAGTGTCGACGACAGTAGCTCATAAGCAACTTATAGGATACAAGCTTCGCTCCCTAGCGGAGATTGAAGAAGCCGCCATCGATCGGATAATCGACGCCCGTAATGAACGCGGCCGCGTCCGAGGCGAGAAAGAGCGCCAGCGTGGCGACCTCTTCCGGTGTCCCCATGCGTCCAATGGGCTGCGATTTGGCAAGGACCTTCATCATTTCTGCCTCCTGGCCGGGGTAGTTCTGGGTCAGGAAGCCGTCCACGAAGGGTGTGTGAACGCGGGCAGGAGAGATGCAGTTGCAGCGGATCCCTTGCGACAGGTAATCCTTTGCGACGGAGAGCGTCATCGACAACACTGCGCCCTTGGTCATGGAATAGGCAAAGCGATCCGCGAGCCCAGCCGTCGCCGCGATCGATGCCATGTTAAGGATCACGCCGCGTTTCGCCGCGAGCATAGGCTCAATGCCGGCGCGCATGCATAGATATGTTCCGCGAACATTCACCGCGTACAGACGATCCATATCCTCCACCGAGGTGGACTGTAGACGACCGACATGCGCGATCCCTGCGCAGTTTACTAGGATGTCGATTAGACCGCCGATCGCGGCAAAGGTCTCCTTGACAGCGGCTTCGCTGGATACATCACAAGCGAATCCCGAGCTTACGGCGCCGGTGTCGTCGGCGATGGATCTGGCGGCCTGAAGCACCGTATCAGCCTGCAGGTCAACTAACACAATCTCCGCTCCATTGCCCGCCAGAATTCGTGCAATCGCCAGCCCGATGCCACTTGCTGCTCCCGTTACTACAGCGCGTCTGTGCTGAAGTCCAAACATCTGCATGGCACATACCTCGAATGCTGAATAATGTTCTCGTGTCGCGTGCGTAGAAGCAGCCTGCACGTCCAAAGCCCCGGCGATCTCTCCGTTGCTTGTTCCATGTGCGTTTGTCATCTTAATTGACGAAATTAAACCTGAGCCAATAGAATCTCACCTGCGATGGGACGTGTCTCCCGTGTCCTTGCTGCTCTTTTCACCGCGTGTTTTGTTCTGTCCCCGAGAGCACCTATTGAAGCCGGTTCAGATCATCCATGTCCGAGTCGTCGACCTCCGCTTTCCTACGTCGCGAGAGAACATCGGCTCCGACGCGGTCAACAAGGATCCGGATTACTCAGCTGCCTATTGCATCTTGGAAACTGACTCCGGGCTGGAAGGTCACGGTCTGACCTTCACGCTCGGTCGCGGCACCGAGCTTTGCGTCGATGCCCTTCGCTACCTCGCCAGGTTTGTACAAGGTCGGCTTCTGAGCGACCTCACCTCCGACCTGAACGCGCTGTATCTCCAGCTTACGGGAGATACGCAGTTCCGCTGGCTCGGTCCGGAGAAGGGCGTCATCCACCTTGCCTGCGCCGCACTCCTCAATGCCGTCTGGGATCTCTACGCCAAGGCGGAAGGAAAGCCGGTCTGGCGCCTGCTCGCCGACCTCGCTCCGGAACAGATCGTCGCCGCGATCGACTTTCGTTACATATCCGACGCCCTGTCGATTCAAGAGGCACTCGAGATTCTGCGCCGAGGCAAGATGCAGCAGACCGAGCGCCTGCAGGTGCTCGAGGCGAATGGGTATCCGGCATACACAACCTCCGTCGGCTGGTTTGGCTTCAGCGACGATAAAATTCGTCGGCTCTGTCGCGAAGCTGTCACCGAAGGCTGGACACACTTCAAGCTCAAGGTCGGCGGTGCCGCCGAGGACGATCTTCGGCGCGGGCGCATCGTTCGCGAAGAGATTGGCTGGACCAACCGCATCATGGTCGACGCAAACCAGAAGTGGGGTGTTGAGGAAGCGATCCGACGAACGATCCATCTGGCAGAGCTCCAGCCGTGGTGGATGGAGGAGCCTACGAGCCCCGATGACATCCTAGGCCACGCACGCATCCGCCGCGAGGTCGCGCCCACGCGCATCGCGACCGGAGAGCACTGCCACAACAGCATCATGTTCAAGCAGCTCTTTCAGGCCGGGGCCATCGACGTCTGCCAGATCGATAGCTGCCGCGTTGCCGGGATCAATGAGAATCTGGCCATCCTTCTCATGGCGGCAAAGTTCGGCGTGCCCGTCTGTCCTCACGCCGGTGGCGTTGGCCTGTGCGAGTATGTCCAGCACCTCGCCTTCTTCGACTTCCTCGGCGTCTCCTGCACTATGCAGGATCGTGTCATCGAGTACGTCGATCACCTCCACGAGCACTTTGTCGACCCCGTGACGATCCGCCGAGCACACTACATGCTGCCGCGGCAGCCCGGCTACAGCATCGAAATGCACCGCTCGTCACTCGAACAGTACAGCTTTCCCCAAGGTTCCACCTGGAGAACACACGCATGAAGATCATCTCGTTTCAGGATCGGCAAGGTCTGGTTCGAGGCGGTGTCCTCGATGGCGACCAGGTCTTTTCGCTGCCACAAGCCGAAAGCGATGACGTGCTCGCCTTTATTCGCAGCGGCCTTGCCTCACCTCCGCGCGAGATCTCGCCCATTCCTCTCAACGGCCTCACACTCTTGGCCCCGCTGCAGCACCCACCTCGCATCTTCGGCATCGGCCTCAACTACAAGGAGCACGCGGTCGAGTCCAAGATGGTTGTGCAGCCTGTGCCCACGGTGTTCATGAAACTCGCCTCGTCGATCACTGGCCCTGACTCTGACATCCTTCTTCCCCCTGAGGCGCAGGAGCCGGACTATGAGGCGGAGCTGGCCGTCATCATCGGTAAGGAAGGTCATCACATCTCCGCGGATCACTGGGAAGAGCACGTCTTCGGTTACACAATTATCAACGACGTCAGTGCGCGCGCCGTTCAGCTTGCAACGACACAGTGGACGCTCGGCAAGAGCTTCCCCACCTTTGCACCGATTGGCCCCTGGATCGTCACCCGCGATGAGGTCCCTGACCCGCATGCACTCAACATTCGCCTCACGCTCAGCGGAGAAGTGATGCAGTCCGCCAACACGCGAGACCTTACCTTTCGCATCCCCGTTTTAATCGAGTACATCTCCAGCATCGTGGCGCTCGAGCCTGGAGACATCATCAGCACCGGCACGCCCCCCGGCGTGGGACTTGGACGAAAGCCGCAGCGCTGGCTCAAACCGGACGAAGAGATCGAGATTGAGATCGAGCGGATCGGCACCTTGCGCAATCGCACGCGCGCTACCTCCTAATAACCTTACGTGCAGCCCTATGTTGAACCCTTCCGGACAGCACAATACTCCGAAAACACCGCGCATCGACGCTCACCATCATCTATGGCACTACCGCGCCGAAGAGTTTTCCTGGCTTGAGGAGCCCCTGGCAGAGCTACGCCGTGATTTCCTCCCGAGCGATCTTGAGAACGTGATGCAAGACGTCGACATCGATGCTGCTATCGCCGTACAGGCACGACAAACCCTGGAGGAGACCGTGTGGCTGCTCGACTGTGCCGATCACAGTGACCGTATCTGCGCTGTGGTCGGCTGGGTGCCGCTGCTCGCCAAGGACCTTTCCTCGTCGCTCGATCGCTTGGCCGATCGCGACAAGCTTGTCGGCGTACGAGAGATCGTGCAGGCCCAGCAACAAGGTTTCCTCGATCGCCCGAACTTCAATTACGGTATCGCCGAGCTCACGCGACGCAATCTTACCTATGACCTACTTCTTCGTGATTGGCAGCTGGAGGAGGCCACTCGCTTCGTCGATCGACATCCGAACCAGAGCTTCGTCCTGGACCATGCCGCCAAGCCGGAAATCGCAACCGCGGAGCTCGATCCATGGAGCCGACAGATCTTCGCGATCGCGCAACGCCCCAATGTCTTCTGCAAACTATCCGGTCTGGTCACGGAAGCCGATTGGCCCACATGGACGCTGAACGACCTTCGCCCCTATCTTGATGTCTGCATCGAAGCCTTCGGGCCGAGTCGTCTCATGGCCGGCTCTGATTGGCCGGTGTGTCTCGTGGCCTCAAGCTATGCCCATTGGTGGAGCGTCCTCAACGACTATCTCGCTCCCTTCAGCAACGAGGAAATAAACAGCATCTTAGGCGCTACAGCACTTAGCTTCTACAAGCCCCCACCGCGCTTAACTTCAGCGGCCGAGAACCATGCCAGTTTTACTCCAGACTGACCATGACCTTCGAAATCCGGGAGGGCTCGCGATCCCATCGGGCGAAGACTGCAGGAGCCTCATGTAAAGAGACAACCTCCGTGACCGCATCCTCGACAGGAAACCGGCCCTCTTCCATCATTTGGATCACAGCTCGGAAGTCCTCCGGCAGCGCGTTCCTCGATCCCAGAATATCCAGCTCCTTCTGCACAAACAGTCGTGTCTCATAGTCCACAAGCTCCTTGGCGTAGCCGATATAGACAACACGGCCCGTAAACGCAACCTCCTCCACCGCAGCGCGAAAGGTCTCCGGAATGCCGATCGCCTCAACCACCACATCCGGTCCGTGACCATCTGTCAGCTCGCTGAGTCGCTCATGCAATGACTCGCGTCGCGTGTGAATCATCTCCATCGCGCCGGCCTTGCGCGCGAGGTCGAGCTTCCGGTCGTCGACGTCGACGGCAATCGTCCTTGCGCCGCGCAGACTGGAGGCAGCGACAGCCCCCAAACCAACGCCTCCGCACCCAAGGATCGCAACAGTATCTTCCTTCGTCGCCCGCCCACGACGAATCGCATGAAAGCCGATCGTCAGCGGTTCGACTAAACAGAGCTCCATCAACGAAAGCCGTGCAGTGTAGAGCTTCTCCGGGGGCATCGTGAGATATTCGGCCAGAGCGCCGTCCCGCTGCACCCCCAACGTCTGATTGAATCGGCAGGCATTCGGGCGGCCGCGTCGGCACCCGGCGCACAGACCGCAGCTCGTGTAAGGCGACATCGTAACCTGGGTGCCCTTTCGTAGATTCGGGTGCCCCGGCGTGTCCTCTACCACCGTTGCGGCGACCTCGTGTCCGAGAACCCGCGGAAAACTGACCATGGGGTTTCGCCCACGATAACTGTTCAGGTCACTTCCGCAAAGGCCGACTCGGTTGACGCGCAGCAGAATCTCACCCGTCTTCAGCGCAGGTTCGCGCACCTGCTTCACACTCACCTCACGCGGTCGCTCCATCACAAGTGCCTTCATATTCTCCTGGAATCCTGGACCCACAATTGGGAAGTCATCGAGCAGAGTCTTCGCTTCGCATCCCTGCACGTCCGACATCTTCTTTCAAGCAAAATGGCCCACACGGCTGTCAAACGGCGGCAACAACACTAGAAATAAATGCCGTACCATGCTCGTGTTCAGGCGCGATCGATCCCTTCGCCCACGGAGAGTCACATTGAAACGCCACTTTCATCCGCAGTTCCCGCCGCGCCCTGTACAACACTCTCGTAGGCCGATACAGTGCTCACTCCATCAATCTTTTTCCCGGGCAGCGTGCTCATGACCCCCCTCGCGAATGGATCCTGCGGCCGCGACATACAACTTTCCGAACCGGCACGCCGCCGTGGGTTCTTTGCGGCCGTTGCCCTCCTGGTCGTCTCGCTCTCGCCGCACACACTGCCCGCCCAAACCGTCTCCGAAGACTCCCGCGAGTCGCACGAATTCAAAGACCAACCCACAAACACCGAAGCCGCGGCCGAGATTGACGCAGCCTGGCAAAAGGCTAGCTCGAAGTACGACAAACAGCGAGACTCGGTCCTCGCCGTCGTCGATCGGGTGGCGACGGCTGGGCAGTTCCAGCCCGACTGGGAATCGCTCTCACACTATCAGGTCCCGGAGTGGTACAGGGATGCCAAATTTGGCATCTTTATTCATTGGGGCGTCTACTCCGTACCGGCCTTCGGCAGCGAGTGGTACCCCCGCGAGATGTATCTCGAAGGCTCCGAGATCAACCGACATCATCTCGCCACCTACGGCCCCCTCACTAAATTCGGCTACAAGGATTTCATCCCGATGTTCAAGGCAGAGCACTTCGATCCAGCCGCATGGGCGAAGCTCTTCAAGGACTCCGGCGCGCGATACGTTGTTCCTGTCTTCGAGCATCACGACGGCTTCGCCATGTACGACAGCGACCTCTCCGACTGGACCGCAAAGAAGATGGGACCGCGTCGCGATGTGGACGGAGAGCTGGCGCAGGCAGTCCGCGCGGAGGGCCTCCATCTCGGAGCCTCGTCGCATCGCATCGAACATGACTGGTTCCTAGATGGCGGACGCAAGCAGGCCTCCGACGTCAATGATCCAAAGAACGCCGCGTTCTACGGCCCTGCTCACCCGCGACAGGGCGCCTCTGATCCGCTCTCCGACGACTGGACCTACGTCAGCCCGGCATACGCGCGCGATTGGGTCGCGCGCAACGCCGAGATCGTGCAGAAGTACCACCCCGATCTGATCTTCTTCGATTGGTGGATCGGTCAACCCTCCGTGCGACCATACCTCACCGAGTTCGCGGCCTTCTACTACAACGAGTCCTCCAAACGCGGCCCTGTCGGCATCATCAACTACAAGCTCCTCGACATGCAGAAGAACTCTGCCGTGCTCGATATCGAACGTGGCCAAGCCTCGAGCATCCTACCCATGACCTGGCAGACGGACACCTCCGTCAGCAATAAGTCATGGGGCTATATCGAAAACGACACTTCCAAAACTCCGGCATTCATCGTGCAGCAGCTCGCGGATGTCGTAAGTAAGAACGGCAATCTCCTCATGAACGTCGGCCCGCGCTCCGACGGAACCATACCGCCGCAGGTGCGGCAGGTCCTTCTCGATGTCGGTGGGTGGCTGAAGCTCAACGGCGACGCCATCTATGGAACGCGCCCATGGACGACCTTCGGCGAGGGTCCGACGCAAGTGAAGGCCGGCTCCTTTCATGACACCGACACCGTGGCCTACACGCCGCAAGACTTCCGTTTCACCACCAAAGACGGCTCGTTATACGCCATCGAGTTAGCGTGGCCGAGCAGCCGGGAAGCCATCATTCACGCCCTTCGCAGTGACCTCGTCGGCGCGCGGCCTGTAGCCTCTGTCACGCTCCTGAGCACGGGCGCGGGCTTAACCTTCTTGCAAAAAAAAGATGGTCTACACATCCAGGTTCCTTCGGCGGCGCCCGGTAACTACGCGTATGTCTACCGTGTGGACTTTGCTCCTGCCGGAAAATAAATCGCGCAATCTCTTAGCAAAAATATGGCGACCTGCAAATTCTTCCCAAGCACCTAGCGACACGATTGACTCGACGACCGAATGCGACATGCCGCAAGAACCTGACCTCACACACCCCAGCGAAAAGCAGCTGCTCTCGACGATCGCTTCGGCGACCCCGCCGCGACCTCGTGTTATACGACCCATCGTCATCATCGGTGCGGGCGGCATCGTTCGCGCAGCGCATCTTCCCGCGTATAAGAAGGCCGGCTTTCCCGTGATCGGATTAATGGATCGGGAGATCGGGAAGTGCAACGAGCTCGCCGCTGAATACCAGATAGCCGACACCTTCTCCAGCCTGGCGGAAGCGGTTCGCTTTGCTCCGCCCAACGCCGTCTTCGACGTCGCCGTGCCGGCATCGCAGCTCCCCCTTATTCTTCGCGAGCTTCCCCAAAACAGCACCGTCCTGATGCAAAAGCCCATGGGTGAAACTCTCGCCGAAGCCGGCATCATTCGCAACCTCTGCCGCGTCAGACAACTCGTCGCGGCTGTCAACTTCTCACTGCGATATTCCCCCAACAATCTAGCTGTCGCCGCGCTTGCGGCCGCTGGCTATCTCGGCGAAGTTCACGATCTCGAGGTGCAGATACGCACCTATACGCCGTGGCAACTCTGGACCTTTCTCGCCTCCGCGCCACGGCTCGAAATCCTCTATCACAGCATCCACTACTTCGACCTGATTCGCTCCTGGTTCGGCAATCCTCAAAGCGTCTATGCACGCACGGTAAAGAATCCTCTCTCCGCGGACCTTGCCGCCACGAAGACGACCGCCATTCTGAACTACGGTGACTCCAAGCGCGTCTTCGTCGCGACCAATCACGGCCATAACTTCGGTTCAGCGCATCAGGAAAGCTTTGTGCAATGGGAGGGACTTATCGGAGCCGCCCGTATCACCATGGGTCTCAACCTGAACTATCCAGCAGGAGAACCCGACACGCTCGAATACGCCTACCGAGGCGATAACACCTCGTCGTGGCGCAAACTACCCCTGCGCGGCAACAACGTTCCCGATGGGTTTATCGGCACCATGGGCGCGCTCCAGGCCTACGCGGAAGGCTCCATCTCAACCCTCCCCTCGCACTTTGAAGACGCCTTTGAGACCATGGCGCTGGTCGAAGCACTCTATCGCTCGAGCGAGCGCCCGGGCGAACCTATCCCACTCGAGCCATAGTTCGCCCTCTACCTAATTCTGTCTCGAGACATCCACCAAAAGGTGGAGCAAGATTCAATCCCAAGATGGACGACATTCTTGCGGCGGAGTTCTATGTTGGTCACAGAAGAATCCTTCCTCCGGCGTCCCCTCTTTTCGGGGCGCCTTCTTTTTTGCCGCAGGCTGTCCCCACCTTCCGCAATGATCGCGGGACAGCGCGATGAATGTGCTCTACTGCGATACGTGAACACCGGGTACAGACGAGCACAGGGTTTGCCCTCAGCCTGCTCCTCCGCCCTGCGTCGCGGCTGCTCGCTGTTGCTCTGCGCCCTCGTCTGCTGGGTCAGCTTCCGTGCAGCCCGCGCGCTCGATCCCCGCACGCCGCTCGACTTTTATTCGCGGCAGGTGTGGAGCGCTGAAAACGGCCTGCCTCAAAACTCCGTGCACACCATGCTCCAGACCTCCGATGGCTACCTCTGGCTGGGAACCGAGGCCGGCCTGGCGCGTTTTGACGGTTATCAATTTCGCGTCTTCTCGCGCGAAAGCAGCCCGGCCCTGCCCGAAGACGATATCCGCTGCCTCTTCGAAGACAGCTCCGGAGCCCTCTGGGTCGGCACCGCCTCCGGCCTGACTCGCATGAGCGACGGCGCCGTGAGGACCTTTGCCGAGCCCGGCGGCGCGCTGGACGGTGCCGTTCGCTCCGTCCTCCAAACGGACGACGGTCGCCTCTGGGTGCTCACCGACAAAGGCCTATCCGTCGCCCGCGTCCTCGGCGTCGATCCCGCGACGATCGCCTTCCGCGCGCTCGCCGAGACCGACGGCCTTGCCGGCGCACGGGTCCTTTCCATGGCGAAGGATGGTCGCGGCGACCTCTGGCTAGGAACCTCGCAAGGTCTGAACCGCGTCGTGGGCGCCAGAATCGAGAAGGGTCCCGCCGCACTGGACGGTCTCGCGATCTCCGCATTGGCAGCGGACGCGGCCCCCCAACACGCCATGCTGATCGCCTCCGCCGATCGCGTCCTGCGGCTCGCCGACGGTGCGCTCACGACGTTGGCCACGGCGAACACGCTGCCAGTTGGCGGTGTGCGCTCGCTGCTCGCGACCGACGACGGCGTCTGGGTGGTCGGCAGAAGCAGCCTGCTTCTGCTGAAACCCCAAGCTCTGCTGAAGTCCCAGGCTCCGCTAAAGCCCCAGGCAGCCGTCAGCTTCACGGCCGGCGCCTCCCTGCCTGGGACGCAGATCACCGCCATCGCCAAGGACCATCGCGGCATCACCTGGATCGGCACCAACGCCGGCCTCGCGCGCTTCGTCCATGGCCGGATGACCTCCACCGATCGCGGCGGCGATACCGTGTCCACAGCCGTTCTCTCCATCCTCGAAGATCGCAACGGCGATCTCTGGACAGGCACGGAGACCGCAGGGGTCAGCGTACTCCGCGACCGCGTCTTCCAGCCTCTTCCCGGCTCTCCGGACTCGCCCGAAACGCCCCCGTCCTCCGTCCTCCAAACCTCCGCCGGCGATCTCTGGATCGGCACCCGCGGCGCCGGTCTTACGCACATCGGTCCCCGCCAGACACGGACCTTCTCCACCAAAACCGGTCTCGCCAGCGACACGGTGCTCGCGCTGGCGGACGGCGGCGCTTCCTCCTCTGACATCTGGGCCGGAACACCGGACGGTCTCAATCGTTGGCACGCTGGCGTTTGGCAGCTGCTGACCTCCGCCGACGGCCTCGCCGATGACCTCGTCCGCTCCGCGCTTGTGGCGCACGACGGCGCCCTCTGGATCGGATCGCGTCGCGGCGTCACCCGCTGGATGGACGGCCGGGCCACAACCCTCACCACCGTGCAGGGCCTGGGCAGCGATCTTGTCGGCCCCATGCTCGAAGTCGGCGACGACCTCTGGGTCGGCACCTCGCGCGGCCTCGCCCGCATCCATAATGGCGCCGTGCGCAACTTCACCGTCGCCGACGGCCTTCCAAGTGATGTCATCAGCGCGCTGCAGTCGCGAACCGGCGGCGGTCTCTGGATCGGCACGCTCGGCCACGGTCTTGCGCTCTGGGACGGCGCGCGCCTGGTCAGTCTTGCCGGCGTTCCCACCATCCCCCGCATCATCCACGCTCTGCTCGAAGATAACGCGGGTTCGCTCTGGCTCACCTCCGATCACGGCATCTTCCGTATGACCATCGCCGACCTCAACCGCTACCTCGAGACCCGCGCCAACGACGTCGAGGTCGTGCCCTACGGCATCGCGGACGGCCTATCCTCGGTCGAGACCGCCGCCGCCGGATTTCCCTCGGCCTGGCGGCTCGCCGATGGAAGACTCTGCTTCGTCACCCGGCGCGGGGTCGTCCAGGTCGATCCGTCCCGCTCGCCGCTCGCTGTCGCCCCGCCGCCCGTGGTCATCGACCAGATCACCATCGACGACCGCCCGACAACCCGCGACCAGCTCGCCTCCATACCACCCGGCCCCTCGCACTTCTCCTTCGCCTTTGCCGGCATCAACTTCGCCTCGCCCCAACGAGTGCAGTATCGCTACACACTCGAGGGCGTCGACCCCGGTTGGGTCGATGCCGGCGCCCGGCGCATCGCCTTCTACACCAACCTCCCTCACGGCACGCATCGTTTCCAGGTCTGCGCGCGCAACGCCGGCGGCCCCTGGAGCCAACCCGCCGTCCTCACCCTCCACCTCAAGCCGTACGCCTACCAGACCCTGTGGTTTCGCCTGTTGCTCGCCACCTTGCTCCTGACGCTGACCGTCCTTGCCTATCGCCTTCGCCTGCGCGTGCTCCGCGGCAGGTTCGCGGCCGTCACCGCGGAACGGTCGCGGCTCGCCCGCGAGATCCACGACACCCTCGCGCAAAGCTTCGTCGCGGTCTCCGTGCGCCTGGAGATTCTCTCGCAGCTGCTCGGCGCAGCCCCCGGCATGGAGCAGACCCGCGCCCAGCTGGACCAGACGCGCGACCTCGTGCGCGGCGGTCTGGCCGAGGCACGCCGCTCCATCTGGGACCTGCGCTCCGACGGCTCCGGCCGGCAGAGTCTGCCCACGCGACTCTCCAGCCTGGTGCAGCAAGCCAGATCGCAGATCGCCGACGCGACACTCGAAACCACCGGCGCCTACCGCGCCCTCGAACCCACCATCGAAGACGAGCTCTTCCGTATCGCGCAGGAGGGCATCACCAACGCGCTGCGCCATGCAAACGCCGGCTCCCTGAGAGTACGCTTGCAATACGATGTGGAAAGCCTCACCCTCGAGATCCTCGACGATGGGCAGGGCTTCGACCCCAGGCGCGTGCCGTCTCGCGACCAGGGTCACTACGGTCTTACCGGTCTGCGGGAGCGGGCCGACCTGCTCGGAGCCGAGCTGGTCCTGGGCCGGGCCGCGGGCGGAGGAACCAGCCTCCGCATACGTGTGCCGCTTCCGCTAAATTTGAAACAGGGGTAAATTAACGCCAGTCACCGGCACAATTCGACTGCTCGTCGTGGATGACCACGCGGTCGTGCGCGGAGGCGTCGTCGCCCTGCTCGGCACCGTCCCCGGCCTGCAGGTCGTCGCCGAAGCGAGCGATGGCGCGGAAGCCGTCGAACAGTTCACCCGCCATCGGCCGGATGTCACCCTCATGGATCTGCGGCTGCGGACCGTCGGGGGCGTCGAAGCCATCGGCCGCATACGCGCGCTTGCGCCCCAGGCCCGCATCATCGTCCTCACCACCTTCGACGGCGACGAAGACATCTTCCGTGCCATCCAGGCAGGCGCCAAGGCGTACCTGCTCAAGGGAATGTCCGTCGAGGATCTGATCAGCACCATCCGCGCCGTGCACGAGGGCCGCACGCGCATTCCGCCGGCCATCGCCGAAAAGTTGGCCGACCGCATGGCGGGTCCCCAACTCACGCAGCGCGAACTGGACGTCCTGCAACTCATCGTTCGCGCCCACAGCAACAAGGAGATCGCGCGCGAGCTCTCCATCTCCGAGGCGACCGTCAAAACCCACATCAACAGCCTGCTCAGCAAGCTCGGCGTCGCGGATCGCACGGCCGCCTCGACCGTCGCGCTGCAACGCGGCATCATGCATCTGGACTAGGAGACGTGCATCGCGTGAGACACACCCTACCAACGCATCCAAGCCTTCACGCCGGTCGTCGCCCTTGTTCCATCCCCCCCGGCAGCACGCGCCTTCCCTCCTCTCGCCCTTCGGCGGCTCTCCTTGCTCTTCTTCTGCTCGCCCTCGGCATCGCCCAGGCGCAGCGCCCCGCCGCCCCCTGGCGTTCGGCGACGGAAAAGGAGCTGCAAGCCCTTCTTCCCGCCCGCGCCGCCGTCGAAAACGAGCACATCGAAACCGAGCTGCGAACCGCCTCCGGCATCACCGACGGCAACGGAAGGTTCATCGCCGGTGTGGTCCTGATCACCGCCGGCTACGCCGCGGACGGCAAGTACTCCCACTTCCTCATCACGCAGGCGCCCATGCAGCTCGGCGCCATCTCCATCCCACCCGGAGAGTACGTGCTGGGCTGGCAACGTGGCGAAAACGGACTGAATGTTCACCTCTACCAGGCGGCAACCGGCGCTCCGAAGGGCACCGCCGTCGCCACGCTCATCGAAGGTGTCTCCCGCGTGGAGTCCTTCAAAATCTGGCCGCCGGACGTCCGCTCCGGCATCCAGATCGGCCGCTTCCTGCTGCCCTACCGCCTGCTGCCGTAACCCACGGAAAGTGTTCCGACGATCTCGCGTACACCGTATACGCTGTCATTTCGACCGGAGAACGCATAGCACCCATCGTGCGTTCGGAGTGCAGGAAACCTGCGGTTTGCTTCCGGTTGCGGATCCCGCTTCCTACAGAACAGCAGTCCACCGAAAGGGCCCTTAGCGCTCCGGCTCGGGCGCGACGGCCTGGCTGCAGTGGCCATGCCCGTCGCAGGCGCGCACACCGAAAAACACATTGTCCTTTGAGATCGGCAGCGTCGCCGCCATCCCACCATCGCCTGCGTCCGTCGCTGGAAAACGCGAGGCCTCCGCGGCATACTGCCAGTCATTCGCCGTCGTCTCACGCCACAGGATCTGGTACCGCACCTCGGGCCCAGCTACCGTAGGAGCGGACCACCGCAGCGTTGTGTTGTTATCCAGATTGCGCGTTACCACACGCACCTCGCGCGGCATCCCCGGCGAACTCGCCAGCGTCGCCAACGTCGCCGCATTCAGCCGTGCCACGCGTGCAACATAGGCGAAGTCATCGAAGCGCAGCAGATCGCCATACACCACGCCGTTCTCCGTCCGCAACGTCTGGTGCTGATGATCGAAGTTCTCCCGCCACTCCGTAAAGCGCACGGCGGGAAACCCCTCGGCCGAAAACATGCTGTGATCGCCGCCGCGCAGATACCGATCCAGCCGAAGCTCCATCACCGGCCGCAGCGCAAACGGAGCCGCGCCAGTCGGCGCACCCAGCGCAACGTGAAAGTAGCTGCGACCCACCGCCAACACCGCGCGTGCCAGCTCCCGCGATGGCGTGTCGTTGTCGCTGCCGGTCACCAGCGCCGTGCGCAGCTCGGCCGCCGGCATCGACGCCAGCAGCCCCTGCGAAAAGACACGCACCCGCGTCTTGCTCTCGAGCGTATCGCCCGGCGTTGTGTCTCCACCCACGATGTCGTCGTTCAGCACACCCTCCAGCTGCCACCCCTCGCGCTTGGCAAGCTCCGCCATGTGCCCGCTGCCGGTCAGCCCCTGCTCCTCGCCCGCAACCGCCACGAACACCAGCGTCGCCGGCAGCTTCATCCCGGCCAGCACGCGGGCGCACTCCAGCGACACCGCCGTTCCGCTCGAGTCATCATTCGCGCCCGGCGCCGGGCTCCGCGCGTCCATCACATCGCTCACGCGCGTGTCATAGTGGCCCGTCACCAGATACATCCGCTTCGCCTGCGCCGGGTCCGAGCCGCGCAGGATCGCATACACATCGTGCAACGGTGTCGGCCCGCGAAACCGCGACTCCCGGCCGTTAGGATCGGACGCCGGCGGCGTATAGGTAAACCGGTCGTCCTTCACCTCCAGACAGCCGTTGCACGCGGTCGCGATCGCCTCGAACTGCGCATGAATCCAATCCGCCGCCGCCAGCACACCTGTCCCCTCCGGAAGACTCGTCTCCGTGCTCGACAGCGTGTTGCGCGTGCCGAAGCCCACCAGCTTCTCGATCGTTCCGCGAATGCGCTCCGCCGAAACCTTGTCCAGCGCCGCGCGGATCGCAGGGTCCACCGCGTCCGGTCGCACCGGCGCACCCACACGCTCAAAGTCCACCTGCTGCGCGCGGATGGGAAGCCGGGAGCAGAGCGCAAGCAATGTCAGAAAACGGACCAGGCGAACGACGGTATGCGTGGGCATCAAAGTCCTTTCAGTTCGTAGCCACTCGTTCCATCCCAACCAGCCTCGCTACTCAGCACCGCCGGGCTAGAACATCTCTCCTAGAGGCATACACAGGCGGCAGTGCTCGTGCGTATTCTCGCCAGGAAAATGGCCCTCCGCCGTTACACAGCGGCACAGAACAGGAGAGAGATTTTAGACCAGCGCTGCGGGCGATGCGGCCGCAGCGCTCGCGGTCGGCATCGTCCGCTCCTCAAGCGACTTCAGCGTCTCCTTGGCAAGCGGCCGCTCGTGCAGCAGAAGCTCCGCCGCGCGCACGCGCGGATTGGCGTGAAACCACTGCTGAAACAGATCGTGCCGCAGCAGGTTGGTCAGCGCCAGCAGGCTCATCCCCTGGTGATGCGCCATCCACGACCGCACCAGCAGCGGCTCGCGCCGGCCATTCGTGTAGTCCGCCGCCTCATACAGGCCATAGACTCCGCGCCAGCCGGCCTCAGAGATGCGCCGCAGATTGCTGATCGCCTCTCGCCGCGCAAACGGCAACGCCAAGAACGACGAGTACGGGCTGATCACCGGTCCATCCTCCGCGCCGTACTTCAGCGCGAGCTGCGGTATGCCCCACGCCTGATACCCGTACCGGCCGTTCGCGTCCGTCACCCCGTACCCTGACTCCGAAATGCCCCACGGCATCCCCCGCACATGCCCCCGCTGAATCGTGATCGCCGACTCGATCGTGCGCGAGATCAGCGTGTTCGGATACGCGCGCATCCACAGCGCCGGCATCAAATACTCGAACATCGTGCCGGTCCACGACAGCAGCGAGGCATGCCCACGCACCAGCACATGCGACCGGTCCAGCCGAAACCAGGACTGCTGCGGGATGTCGCCCTTTGCCACGGCAAGAAAGAAGGCGATGCGCGCCTCCGACGCCAGCAGGTCATAGCACGCGTTGTACAGCTCGCCTGTCACCGCATCGTAGCCGATCGACAGCAGTTGCCGGCTCTCTACAAGCAGGAAGCTGAAGTCCATCGCGTGCGCATGGAACTCCGCGCCTTCGAGAACGGTGATCACGTCCGCCCGCAAGCGATCGAGCCGGTCGCTCGCGAGCAGCAATTCCTCGCGCAACTCCTTCGCCAGCGCGTTCTCGTCGCTGGTGTCCGCCGCCGCCGTCATCACCGCCTCGCACCGCCCGACCAGATGCCGCGCATAGTCCGCCGCGTGCTGCAAGGTCGGCAGCTCCGCGTGCGCGGGATCCTCGAACTGCGGCACCTCGCGCAATGTCGCAAAGCGCGGCAGCAGCCACGGAACATAGTTGGTTACAAACTTGGCGAGCGCCCGCCGCCGATCCTCCGCATCCCGCACGCGTCGTGCCTCGGACGAGGCCGCCTCACCCGCCGAAGCGGTCGACATCGGCAGCGAGAACAGCCACGCCACCGCCTCCCGCATCTCTGTCGCGGCATCAGTCGCACTGTGCGCCGCCGCGCTAGGGGTCTCGCTGCGCAGCAGACGTCGCAGCCCGGCGAAGCTGTGCGCCGACAGCAGCGGCCGCTTCAACAGATCGAGCGCGCCGCCATGCAGCGAATACAGTGACGCTGCCAGATTCCCGCTATCCACCGCCGAAACAATGCGCGGCGCAATCGGCTCCAGGGTCGGTATGTCATACCAGTTGAAGATGTGGCCGCGATACTTCGGCAGCCGCTCATAGGTCCCCAAGGTCGCAATCGTCGCCGCGGCGAACTCCGGCAACGTCAGCAGGCCGAACTCGTGCGCCGCCTGCCGGGCGTTGAACAACATGCCGAGATTGGTTGGCGAAAGCTTGCGAATCTGAAAGGCGCCCTTCTCCTCCACGTTATCCGGAATCAGCCAGTGATTCTGCTCCCCGCCGAACTCGTCGAAATAGCGCCAAATCTCGAGCACCTGCTCCTCAAGAAACTCGCGATCGGCCGCCGTCAGCGGCCCGAGCTCGCGTCGCGGCGAGGCGTTCAACCAGGCCGCAATCGCCGGCGCCAACGCCCACAGCACAAGAATCGCCGCCGCGACCACCAACGCGTGCCGGCGATGCGACACCAGCAGCAGCAGCGCGATCAACGCCGACACCGCGGGGGAAAGCTGCAAGTACCGATCTAACTGCGTCTTCTTTCGGCCCGACTCCGACTGCGCCGCCGTCTCCCACTCCAGCAGCCGCTTGCCCGTCACAAAGCGACGTGTCAGCGATCGGCCGATCGCGTCCACTGCCAGCAACGTCTGGTGCGGCAGAAACGCAAAGTTCAGCACCGCAAAGAACAGCGCCGTCAGAAACGTCTGCCCGCCCTCCAGCGCCGCCACCGGCGAAAGCTTCAACACGGCGCGGCCAAGATTAAAGAGCAGCTGCACCAGTGTCGGCAGCAGCAGCAGCGTCAGTGTCACCACCGTCCAGTAGAGCGGCCCGCCGGGCAGAACGAACCAGCCGCACACCAACAGCAGAAACGTGACCGGCTCCACCAGCGACCGCCGCAAATTATCGAAGATCTTCCACCGCGAGATCGTGCTGATCGGGTTCGGCACCTGCTGCCCAGACTCATCCGGCACGTGCCCCGAAAGCCACTGCACAATCTGCCAGTCCCCACGCACCCAGCGATGCTTGCGCCGCGTGTGTGCCGAGTGGTGCGACGGGTAATCGTCGATGACCTCGATATCCGTCACCAGCCCCGCGCGCGCGTACGCCCCCTCGATCAGGTCATGCGACAGCAGCGCATTGCGCGGAAAGCGCCGATCGAGCACCTGGTGCAGCACCGACACCTCGTAGATGCCCTTCCCTGTAAAAATCCCTTCGCCAAATAAGTCCTGGTACACATCCGAGACCGCGCGCGTGTAGATGTCGAACCCGGTCTCGCCGGAGTAGAGCGTTGCCAGCCGCGAACGCGCCGCCGACGAAACGCTCACCCCCACGCGCGGCTGCAGAATGCCGTAGCCCAGCGTAACGATCCGCGACTGCGGATCGACGATCGCCTGGTTCAACGGGTGCGCCATCGTCCCGATCATGCGCGCCGCCGTGCCCCGCGGCAGCTGCGTGTCAGAGTCCAGCGTGATCACGAACCGCACCGCGCGCAGCACCTCCGTCGGCCCCGCCTTGGTCGGAAAACTGTCGTAGTCGCCCAGAATGAACTTGTTCAGGTCCAGCAGCTTGCCGCGCTTGCGCTCCCATCCCATCCACGCGCCCTGTCGCGCGTTGAAGAGGAGGTGCCGATGCAGCAGCAGAAACGCCCCGCCACGCTGCCCCTGATACTTGCGATTCAAGTCCTCCGTCAGCGATAGCGCCAACACAACCAGCGCATTGCGATCCTCCGGCTCGGGTCGCGACGGTGAGTCCGGCAGATCCGTCAGCAGCGCAAAATGCAGATGCGGATCCTGGTTCGCCAGATAGCGCGCCTCCAGATCCTCAAACATTTCCCGCACCCCGTGCTCGGACAGCAGCAGCGTCGGAATCACCACCAGCGTCGACAGCTCCGCCGGTATGCCCTCCGCAAGATCAAGCTTCGGCAACGCCTGCGGCCGCAGGATCGCAGTCACGATGTTGTTGACCAGATCCGCCGCCCCTTGCGTCGCCGGCAGCAGCGCCAGAAACAATGCGCCGATCACCGGGATAAAGCTCTGATGCGGCACCAGTGGCGCGATCAGCGCCACGATCAGCAGCAGCGACATAAAAAAGATGCCGAGAATATAAAAATCCTCGTTGCGCTCGTAGATCAGCGCCCGCAACCGCGCCACAAGCGGCGGATAATAGCCGATCTGTTGCGACAGCGCCGCCACACCCTGCTCCAACAGGTAGTAGCCGATGTGCGAAAGCCGGCGATGCAGCCGTGGATCGCCGTGCGTGCGCTGCGCCGCCTCCTGCGCCAGCTTCAGCGCCGTCGCTGCTACTTCCATCTCGCTCGCGTCCGCATACCGCGCCAGCTCCGCGACACGTAACCGATAGCGATCGCGCGTTTCCTCTTCCATGCCGGAAAACACGCCCGCCGGATCGGCCGCCAGCGTCGCCTGGAACGGCACCAACGGCTCCAACACCTCCGGCCACTCAAACTGTCCGAGCCGCCGCAGACTGTGGAGCGGCGCCGAAAACGGCGACTGCTCGATCGACGGAATCGCTCCTCCGGCAAAGACCTCGTCCGCCCGGTCCAGCAGATATTCCAGCTGCGCCAGCTTCAGCGCGACCGGCAGCAGCAGCACCTCGCGCAGCAGCAGCACATCCCGGCTCTGCACCCCGCGCACATACACCGACAACGAATACGCCGACCAAATGCCCTGCGCCGCGGAAAGGTAGCCCTCGGCAAGATTCATCACCCGCGGAATCGCCTCGCCCCCGGCCAAGGTCACGTGCGGCAGATCGCGGAACTGCGGCGTCGCCGCCCGCATGCCCTGCAACACGCCCTCAAGCGCGCGCGTGCTCTCCAGAAACTCCAGCTGCGGGGTCAGCTCGCGCGGGTTGGCGATCGCCTCGCACGCCGCCAAGCGCGCCGCCAGCCGCGCCTTCAACCGCTTCAGCCGATCCGGCAAAGCACGATCGGCCGTCGCTCGCTGGGAGTGTTGCCAGCTCGCCGCCTGCGCCCGCGCCCGCTGCGCCAGCTCTTCCTCGGAGACCGGCGGGCGCTCCGGCAATCGATCCGCGCCTTCGACCACAGGCGCTGTCAGCGGCATCACCGGCTCGATCGCTGCACCCTGGTACGCCTCGCCCATGCTCTCCCGTCACCTCGCTGTGCAAAGTCCAACCCGCGATCCGCTTCCCTCAACGATAGCTCGCCGCCTGCATCTCGAACATCTCAGCGTACAACCCGCCCGCGCTCATCAACTGCTGGTGGTTGCCCTCCTCCACCAGCCGGCCGCCCGACAGCACCACGATCCGGTCCGCCATCCGCACCGTCGAAAAGCGATGCGAGATCAGCAGCGCCATCTTTCCCTGGGTCAGCTCCGCAAACCGCTCAAACACCTCAAGCTCGCTCCTGGCGTCGAGCGCCGCCGTCGGCTCATCCAGGATCAGCAGCTGCGCATCCCGCAGGTACGCCCGCGCCAACGCCATCTTCTGCCACTCCCCGCCCGACAGCTCCACCCCGCCCTCAAAGCGCCGCCCGAGCGTCTGGTCATAGCCATGCTCAAGCTTCGCGACCACCGTGTCCGCCAGGCTCTTGTGCGCCGCAAACTCGATCTCCTCCTGCTGATGCTCCCGGTCCACCCGTCCTACCGCGATGTTGTCCCGCGCCGTCATCTCGTAGCGCATGAAGTCTTGAAAGATCACGCCGATCTCGCGATGCAGGTCCTCGAGCGAGTACTCGCGCAAATCCATGCCGTCCAGCAGAATCTGCCCCACGGTCGGGTCATAAAGTCGCGTGATCAGCTTCACCACCGTCGTCTTGCCCTGCCCATTCTCCCCGATCAGCGCAATGCGCTCGCCCGGCCGCAGCACAAAATTAAAGTCCCGCAGCACCGTGCGATTCGTCCCCGGATACGTAAACGACACGTTGCGAAACTCAAAGCCGCGCTCGATCGGCCGCGGCGCCGGAGCGCCATTCGGGTTCTGGTCCACCGTCGGCTTCATATCAAAAAACGCGATCAGGTCGGTCAGAAACAGCGCCTGATCCGCAATCCCCGACGCCGTGGAAAACACCATCTGCAGGTTCGAACTCGCCTGCTGGATCGACGTCGTCAGCAGCGTGAATCGCCCAATGTCATACGCGCCGTGCAGCGTCCGCCAGATTACATACACATACGCGCCGTAGTACCCCAGCGTGCCGATGATCCCGAGCAGACCGCCCACAATCAGCTTCGCTCGCGACAGCGCCACGTCCTCGCGATAGATCTGCCCGGCCAGCTCCTGGAAGCGCGCCGTGAAGAACTTGCTCAGGCCGAAGAGCTTGACCTCCTTCGCGCCCTCACGCGATCCCGCCACCTGCCGCAGATAATCCATCTGCCGCTTCGCCGGCGTCTGCCGGAAGTTCTTCGCATACCCCAGGAACGCAAAGTGCGTCTCTCCCAGAAACGACGGCAGCACCCCCAGCGCCAGCAGCAGCACCAGCCACGGACTCGCAAACGCCAGCACCGACGAGAACACCACCGTCGTCACCACCTGCTGCAAGAGCCGCCCCATCTGCTGAATCATCACCAGCCGGTCGGTCGCCTGCACCCGCGCCCGCTCCAGCCGGTCGTAGAACACAGGGTTCTCGTAGGTCGTCAGGTCCAGCCGCGCCGCCTGGTCCATCACCCGCACACTCACATACTGCGTATAGCTGTTCGCCAGCAGCGAGTCCGCATAGTCGATCGCCCGCGTCAGCAGCCCAAAGATCACGTTCAATGCGACCTCGGCCTCCACCAGGTGCCAGAAGTTCGCCGGCATCGGCCGCCCGCGCAGCACAGCAACGATGTCGTTGATGATGTACGCCGCGATCTTGGCCACGCCGTACGGCAGCGTCGCTACAATCAGCCGCAGCGCAATGCCCCAGCTCACGGCCGCGCGACTGGACTCCCATAAAATCGTAAGCACCGGTGGCAGATTCTTAAGCGCACGCAGGCGCTCCAGCCACGGGCTTTCTGTGCTCATGCGCCCGCCTCCGCAGGCGCGTGCAGACCAGTTACAGTGTCGTACCGCATCATCACGTGTCCCGCTTGCGATGCCAGCATACCTTCTGGCGTTGGCTGCACGCACGAAACCCGGCCATCATCTCCGCGCAGGCACACCTACGGCGGCGGCGTTGCGGTCTCCTTCGCCTGCTCCGTCGAGCCGGAGCTCACGATTGCGGGCAGGGTGTCCAGGACGTGCAACCGGACGAGCTCGCCGGTGCCGGAACCGGTAGGTTTATAGGCCAACATGACATTGCGACCCACCGAGTGCTGACAAAGGTTCATGCCGCGTTCGCCGAGATAAAGCGTGTCGGTCGATCCCAGGGAGATCCGCTCTCCCGCGACCATGCTGATGGTGGTCGGCGGCGGTGCCCCGTCCGGATGAAAGGTCACGGTGAACCTTGTGCCTTTCTCGTGTTCGGCGCACTGCAATGTGGTCAGGGTGCCATGGGCCACCTGCGCTCCCGCCGGCAGATCGAAGGCCAGCGCCGGACCGCTCCCGCGCTGGGTCGGCGGCACCACCATCCACAGCGCAACGGCCTCGTCCCGATCCGTCCCCTCCCAGAGCCGCGCGGCGTTGCGGGCCACCTCTGCGGCCTCAATTCCCTTGCCCTGGGCGAGCAGGATCTTTCCCGTCAACATGCGGTAGCCCGCGCGCCAGGGCTCCAGCCGCTCCGCTTCCATGGCCGCGCGATAGGCGCCCTCAAGGTCGCCTCGCCGCCAGTCAAGCAGGGCAACCTCGACATAGGCCGGAGCAAAACGCAAATTCAGGCGCGCCACCGTGCGCAGCTCGGCCAGTGTGCGCGTTAGCTGCTCCGGTGTCTGCTGCGCCAAGGGCACTCCCGTCATGAGCTCCGCGAAGTGCGCGCGATAGCGCGTGGAATCGAGCGTGTACGCCTGCTTCCACTGCGCGCGGGCCTCCTCGTCCTTGCCCTCTTCGTAGTCCAGAAAGCCCATCTCCTCACGCGCTCCGGCCAGCGTGGGGTCGAGCAGGAGCGCCTGTTCGAGCAGCGGGCGAGCGCCTGCCCGATCGCGCGGCCCGATGTGAAAGGTGCCAAGCTCGTAATCCGCCTCCGCCGGCGTCAGCATGCGCTCGGAGAAGCTCTTTGTGTCGATCGGCGGCGCTGCAGGCACCACACCGGCGGTGGTGAGGAACTTGTCAAGATAGCTGCGAAACTTTGCATCGAGCGACGCCGGATCGCCGAAGCGGGCGGCAAACGCCTCCATTTGCCCCTTGCCGGCCTGCAAGTCGTCATAAAAGCGGGCCAGCTTCAACCCGTTGTCCATGCCGGGGCTGAAAGTAAGGTAATGCACCAGAGCCCAGGCCTCGGCGTAGAAGAGCTGCGTGCTTCGCTCATCCTTGAGATACGAACTCTGCCGGGCGGTGAGCATGGTCGCGATCGGCGACAGGCGGCCATCGCTTAGGAAACGCGAGCGCTCCGTCGGTGCCCCAATATAAATCTGGTGATCCATGAAGCGCGTGTAGGCGAAGAACTCCGCCATGCCCTCATCCAACCAGAGTGGCAGCCAATGCGCGTTCAGGTGCAGCACGCTGTGGGTGTACTCGTGATACACCGTCTCGCGCGCTCCCTTGCTCCAATCGTCGAGCCGGATCCAGGCGTAGTTACGATCCCACGCCGGAATAAACTCGCCGGCGATCCTGCCGTTAAGCTTTGCAACCCCAGGCTCCAGCCTCTCCGCGGTGGCCCGGTCACGGGCCGCAAGGATCAGCAGCGGCGAATCCCCCTCCAGCCGCAGCCCGGGAAACCGGTAGTGAATCACGTACCGCATCTGCTCGAACTCGTCGACGACGCGATGCCCATCCGCGGCGGAGCCGTTTGTAATCACGCGAAATGCGGGCTGCGCACCTCGGTCCAGCGCTCACTGGCCCAGCGCTTTTCGGCCCGGGCCGGGCGGCATGGCGCCAAGGCGAGCAGAACGGCAGTGACACAGAAGACGGCAAGCGAACGTGCAAATTGCATTGCGTCAATTCTCCGCAGCCCGGAGCCGCAGCGTCAAGAAATGTCGCCGCTCACCTAGAACTTCGGTACCGCGCGCCCGCTATCCCACAAGCTCCGGCCGGCTGGCCGCAAGCGTTCCGACCAGCTCACCGAAGAGCGTGTTCGCCCACGCAAACCACGGCCGCGTGAACTGCTTCGGATCGTCCCTGTTGTAGCTCTCGTGCATAAAGCCGAAGCCCCGCGCTGAATCCTTCAGCCAGCCCAGCGCGGAGCGAATCTCGCGGTCAGCCTCGGCCGCCGGAACCCCCGTCCGCTGGGCCGTCAGCGCATAGATGATCTGCGACATGGGCCAGATATTGTCCCGGCCGACATGCGGGCCGCCGATGCCCTCGCCAGCCGTGCCGCGGAAAAACCACGGATTGCTTGCGCTCCATACCATGGCGCGTGTGCGGCCATACCGCGCCTGCGCCTCGGCCGTCTCCCCCACAGCCTGAAGGTACGGCAGCCCCAGCAGGCTCGGCACATTGGCGTCGTCCATCAGCAGCCGCGAGCCGAAGCCATCCACCTCATACGCCCACACCGCGCCGTTGGCCATGTCGATCACGGCATACTGCTCGAGCGCGGCCTTGACCTCGGTCGCCAGCGCCGTCGCCTCGCGCGCCAGATCATCGTCGTGCCGAATCGCCCGCGCCATCTCCCCAAGCTGGAGCAGGCTGACCAGCGCGAACAGATTTGACGGCACCAGAAACGGAAAGACACACGCATCGTCCGACGGCCGAAACCCCGACGCGATCAGCCCCACCGGCTTCACCGGGTTGCCGTAACCGCCGTTCGGCAGCGTCTCCGTCGAACTTGTCGACGCGCGCAGGAAGCTGTACGGGCCAAGCCCATCCTTGCGCTGCTGCGTTCGAAATGTCGCGACGATCAGCCGCATCGCGCGCGCCCACGCGTCGTCAAACGGGCTCGTATCGCCGGTCGCCAGCCAATACCCGTGCGCCAGCCGGATGGGATAGCAAAGCGAATCCACCTCCCACTTGCGCTCGGCCACCCCCTGCCGCAGCTCGGTCTTGTCGCTCCGGCTCCAGACCAGCGCCGGCTGCGACAGATCCGCCATGAATGCATTCGCGTACGGATCAATCAGAATGCACCGCGTCTGCCGGTTCAGCACGCCGGCCAGCAGATCGCGCAGGCGCGGGTCCGCCGAGGCCAGCGGAAGATACGGCCAAACCTGCGCCGAAGAGTCCCGCAGCCACATGGCCTCGATATCGCCGGTGAGAACAGCCGTATCCGGACGGCCCGCAAAGCTTCCCGGCACAACCGTGGTATCGAGCGTGTTCGGGTAGCAGTTAACAAACAGCTGCCGCAGCTCCGGATCGCCGATCTTGGCCGCGCGCTCGACCAGAAACTGCTCGACCGCCGCGCTCTGGAACCGCCGATCCGCCGGCTTCGGCCGTCCCTCGGCCATGTTCCATGGCGCCTTCACGTAGCCCTCCTGGGCCACCGCGGCGCGCGCCACCGGCGCCGCGCCGAGCACGCCCGCCACCACACTGCCCGCCGCACCCACGCCGGCCAGCTGCAGCATCTCCCGCCGCGTCCACGCGCTCTGTCCAAACCCCGTCATCGTCTTCTCTCGGCTCCAATTCCCTACCCGTCCGCGCGGCGGACACGACCAGGGTGGCCCTGCAAGGCAAACTCGTCGCTGCTCCAGTATGACGGGTCGGTCCTGTCGATGATTGGTCGTTGCCGCCGAGGTAGTGCACCATAGCAAGCAACACGATCTTCGCTCGTCCAGATCCAGTCGAGGCCCCATGAACCGCAGGCGCTTTCTTGAGCGAACTCTCCTTGCAACCTGCGGCGCCCTCGCCTCAAGCGCGAGCGCGCCGTCCCAAACGCCGGCACCGCGCAGCGCTCCCGAGCAGACCCCAAAGCGACCTCCCAAGCAGATCCTGGACGCTCACATTCACCTCTTCGATCCCACCCGGCCCGGTGGTGTTCCCTGGCCTTTGCCCGGCGATCTCATCGACAAGCCGGCGCTTCCGACACGCTACGAGGCCTTCGCTCGACCGCTCGGCGTTGTGGGAGCGATCGCCATCGAGGCCAGTCCCCTGCGCAGCGACAACGACTGGCTGCTTCGGACCGTCGAGGCCTCCCCCATCATGGTCGGCATGATCGGCGACCTCGTGCCCACCGACCATGACTTTGGCGCCGAGCTGGAGCGTCTTCACAAAAACCCGCTCTTCCTCGGCATCCGCCATGGCAACCTCTGGAACCGGAGCCTCAGCCATGACGTCAACCTCCCGGAGTTCTGGACGGCCCTGCGGCAGCTCTCGCAGGCTGGCCTTGTCCTCGAAAGTGCTAATCCCGACCTGCCGCTCCTGGCCGCGCTGCTGCGCGTCGTCGAGCGAATGCCCGAGCTGACCGTCGTCATCGATCATCTGCCGCACATGCCGGAGCCCGCCACGGTGCAGGAGCAAAGGCACTTCGCCGCTCTGTTGACGCAACTTGCATCGGCTCCGCGCGCCTTCGCGAAGCTCTCAGAGATCCCCGTCCAGACCGACGGTCAGCCCGTGTTGGACCTCGCCGTTTATCGCAGGCGCTTGGATCAGCTTTGGGACGTCTTTGGTCCTCGCAAGCTGATCTTCGGCAGCGACTGGCCCAACAGCGACCACATCGCGCCCTTCCCCGAAACGCTTCGGCTGGTGGAGCGCTTCTTCTCTGAAAAAGACAGCCGTTCACGAGAGGAGTTCTTCTTCAGCAACTCGAAGACGGCATATCGATGGCAGCCCAGACGTCCGGAATAGCTTCGTCGCCCCTAAAGTACGTTCTCAACCCACATCGTCCGGTGACGAAAGTTCGTTATCTGTTCCCAAACCGTTCGTGTATAAAGGCCGACACCGGGCGACACCGGTCCTGCCGCGTTTAGATGCCCGGCCGCAGACGCCGTCAAGCTCGGGCCCCGCAACGGAGGAGAACCAGCTATGAAGTCCCTCACCCCCTACCTCATCTTCAACGGAAACGCCCGCGAAGCCATGCAGTTCTACGCCGATGTCCTGCACGCCGACCTCCGCGTTTCCAGCGGCGGCGACATGCCGAACTGCTCAGAGGCCAACAAAGACAAGGTGCTCCACGCCAGCCTCAGCTCCGGGGCCGTCAATCTCATGGCCTCTGACGACATGTCGAACAATCCCTTCCAGATCGGCAACAACGTCTGGCTCACCATCGATTGCTCAACCGCCGAAGAACAGACCCGCCTCTTCGACGCCCTCTCCGCCAGCGGCTCCGTCTCCATGCCCCTCCAGGACACCTTCTGGGGCGCCCACTTCGGCATGCTGACAGACCGCTTCGGTGTGCACTGGATGTTCAATTTGGATAAGGGCCCGCAGGCGTAGAACGGAAGACGGCGGCTGTCCTCACCCTTGCTATTGCAGCCGACGCCCGTCTTCCCGCGATTCACGACGCGGCGGCGCGTTTGCCTTCAGCGCGCCGCATTGCGCATTCCACCGCAAAGAGCGCAGAATCGTCCAAGCCTTGGCACGATCTGCGCATGGTTGCGAGTCGGCAGGTGCCGATCCCAGCTTCCGTTTTGAGGTGTCCATGCTCTCTCGCCGCAGCCTGCTCCAGCGTGCCTCCGCCGTCGCCCTTGTCGCTTTCGCACCGAAGCTTCCCGCCTTCGTCGCACCCGCCGCCGACACCGACGCCGCCGATCCCTTCGCCTCGACCGACACCCACATCGGCACCGGCGGGCACGGCCATACCTATCCCGGGGCCTCGGTTCCCTTCGGCGCCGTCCAACTCTCCCCCGACACCTACAACGACGGCTGGGACTGGTGCTCCGGCTACCACGATACCGACGGCTCCATCATGGGCTTCAGCCACACCCACCTCTCCGGCACAGGCTGCGGCGACCTCCTGGACTTCCTCGTCATGGCAGGCACCGGCCCCGCCAAGCTCGTGCCCGGCTCGCGCGAAGCCCCCGACACCGGCTACCGCTCGCGCTTCTCCCACACCGACGAACAGATGTCCCCGGGCTTCTACTCCGTCCTGCTCAAGGACTACAAGGTCCGCGCCGAGCTCACCGCGACCGAACGCACCGGCCTCCATCGCTACACCTTCCCCGAAAGCGATCAGGCCTACCTCATCCTCGACCTCACCCACAGCTATCTCACCAACAAGCAGAGCTCCGTCCTCTCGAGCGAGCTCCGACCCAACGGCGCCTCCGGCCTCATGGGCGGCCATGTCACCTCCGCCTGGGGCGCCCAGCGCCACAGCTACTTCGCCCTGGAGTTCTCAAAGTCGCCGCAGCGCCTCATCTTCTTCTCCGACGACCGCGAGCTCCCCGCCCCCGCCGGCGGTCGACCACTCGAAGGCAAGGACCTCAAAGCCGTCGCCTACTTCAAGACCCGGCCCAATGAGGTCATCCTCGTCCGCACCGGCATCTCTGGCGTCAGCGCGGAGGGCGCCGCCAGGAACCTCAAAGCCGAGTGCAGCACCTGGGACTTCGACATGGTTCGCGCGAACGCCGAAGCCGCCTGGCGCAAACAGCTCGGCAAAGTCCAAATCACCACCGACAACGACGCCCACCGCAAAGTCTTCTACACCGCGCTCTACCACATGTCCCTCGGCCCGACGCTCTTCGACGACGTCGACGGCCAATACCGCGGCATGGACAACCAGGTCCACTCCCTGCCCGCCGGCGGCGGCCGCAACTACACCGCGTTCTCCCTTTGGGACACCTTCCGCGCCGCGCACCCGGCCTACACCCTGATCGAAGCCGAGCGCGTCCCCGACTTCGTCAACACCCTTATCCGCATGGCCGAACAGAGCCCCTCCGGCATGCCCGTCTGGCCGCTCTATGGTCGCGAAACCGGCACCATGACCGGTTACCACTCCGCCGCCGTCATCGCCGAGGCCTGCAACAAGGGCTTCACTGGCCCCGACTACGCCCACGCCTACCAGCTCATGCAGAAGATGGCCGACAGCGACTACCGCGGCCTTCCCTATTACCGCGCCAAGGGCTACATCCCCGCGGACAAGGAAGAAGAGTCCGTCTCCAAGACCTTCGAGTACAGCTACGACGACTGGGCCTGCGCGCACGTCGCCAAAAAGCTGGGCAAGGCCGACAACGTCGCCCTGTTGACCAAGCGCTCCACCAACTACCGCAACTACTTCGACCCAACCACGCAGTTCATGCGGCCCAGGCTCGACGACGGGCAGTTCACCGCTCCCTTCAACCCCATCGACCTCGGTCACTCCGACAAGTGGCGTGACTACACCGAATCCAACGCCTGGCAGACCACCTTCGGCGTGCAGCACGACCCCGCCGGTCTGATCGAGCTCTTCGGCGGCCGCGAGCCCTTCCTCACCAAGCTCGACGCGCTCTTCACCGTGCCCTCCACCCTGCCCGCAAACGCCCCGCCAGACATCGCCGGCATGGTCGGCCAGTACGCCCACGGCAACGAGCCCTCACACCACATCGCCTACCTCTACGTCTACGCCGGCGCGCCCTGGAAGACGCAGGCCCGCGTCCGCTCGCTGCTCGACACCATGTACTCGCCCAACCCCGACGGCATGCAGGGCAACGAAGACGTGGGCCAAATGTCCGCCTGGTACCTGCTCAGCGCCCTCGGCTTCTATCCCGTCGACCCCGTCAGCGGCAACTACATCCTCGGCGCGCCGCTCTTTGATCACGCAACCGCAACCCTCGGCGGCGGCAAGCAGCTCGAAATCCTCGTCCATCGCACAGACCCCGCGCACCTCTACATCCAAAGCTTCGAGCTCAACGGCAAACCGCAGCATCGCCTCTGGTTCAACGACAGCGAGATCCGCGGTGGCGGCCGCATCGTCCTCACCATGGGCCCCGAGCCGAATCTGACCCTGGGAGCAGACCCAGCCTCCCTCCCCCCTTCGCTTACCCTCTAACGGCGACGCTCCTTCCTCACTGCCACCTTCGCGATAGCGGTAAAGAAAACTTGGCAAGTGTGCAGAATTCGCGCAGAAAAACGTGCACTCTGCCGCTATAGTGGGGAGCGTTGTCTCCTGTCCTGCTCGCGCGTCTTCGCCGGCAGACCACCGCGAGGCGGCCAAGGATAAGCCACGCGTGACGTCGCACCGAGATCGGGCAAAGGGCGGCATCATCTTTGAACTCTGCGCGGAGAGCCTGGACGCTTGCCTGGCCGCCAAGGCCGCCGGCGCAGGACGCATCGAGCTCTGCGCCGCGCTCCACGTGGAAGGTCTGACCCCAAGCCACGGCCTCACCCGCGCCGTCGTCCAGCACAGCGGCCTTCCCGTCTTTCTGCTGCTGCGCCCGCGGGCCGGCGACTTCGTCTACACCGACAAGGAATTCGCCGTCATGCACGAGGACCTGCTCCATGGCCGTTCGCTCGGGGTCAGCGGCTTCGCCCTCGGGGTCCTGCTTCCAGACGGCCGCGTGGACATCGAGCGAACCCGAGAACTGGTAGACCTCGCGGCCCCCCTCGAGGTCACCTTCCACCGCGCCTTCGACACCACACCCGACCTCCCGGCCGCACTCGAGGACGTCATCGCCACCGGCTGCCAGCGTGTGCTCACCTCCGGTGGCGCCCTCGACGTCACCGCCGGCGCCGCCGCCCTCGCCCACCTGGTACAACAGGCGGCCGGTCGCATCGAAATCGCCGCCGGCGGCGGTGTGCGGGCCGCAAACGCAAGCGCCGTAGCCGAGCGCACAGCCGCACGACACTTCCACGGATCGGTCCGTTACTCCTCACCCACCCCCGCCGGTGCCGTCATCACCATCGATCCTGACGAGATCACCCGCGTCGTCCAGGCGCTGCGCTCCGGTCACGCCAAAAACGCCGCCACTCCCGTCGGCGCCCTTACAAAGCACGCCTAGCTTCCCCCCCCAAGGAGACCTCACCGATGCGCGACATGCTCTCGGCAACCCTCGCCGTCGCCGCCCTTACGACGGCCTCCACCTCCGCCCTCCCCGCGCCCCGAAATCCGCCCCAGACCCAACCCAAGACTCGACCCCAGACCCAACCCAAAACCCTCTTCTACCTGAGCGAGGGCCGCGAGTCCGTGCAGTCCTTCCTCGACCACCGCGACAAAATCGACGAGATCGCACCCACCTGGTACCAGCTGAACGGCGTCGGCCTCGTCACCGGCGAACCCGATGCGCCCGTGCTCGCCGCCGCCAAGGCCGCCCACATCCAGGTCTTTCCCCTGCTCGCGCTGTTCAACAAAGAAGCCACCCACGCGCTCGTCGGCGATACCCACGCACAGGATGAGATGAACCGCTCCATCGTCGCGCGCTGCAAGGAGAACGGCTACAACGGCATCCAGTTCGATATCGAGGACGTGATGTGGACCGACCGCGACGGCCTCTCCGCCCTGGTCAAGCGCACCGCCGACATCCTCCACGCGCAGGGGCTTCAGCTTCAGATCGCCGTTGTGCCGAACGCGCCCGGCCACGCCGGATCGACCCCGTTCTCGCGCTGGATCATGGAAGAGTGGCGCCTCGCCTTTGACCTCAAGGCGCTCAGCCAATCCGTCGATCTGCTCTGCCTCATGACCTACGACCAGCACACCCGTTGGACCGTGCCCGGACCGGTCGGCGGCTGGGAATGGACCACCGAAAATCTCGCCTACGCCCTCGCCCAGGGCGTCCCACGCGAAAAGCTCTCGCTCGGCATCGCCCTCTACGGCTACCACTGGTATACCGGCGATCCCGGCCTCGGCAAGCCCGAGCAGCACCCCAACCCCACCGCCGAGTACATCAGCCAGCCAAACGCCGAGCACCTCCGCCAAACCTACGGCGGCGTCTCGCAGTGGGATCCAGTCGACCACACCACGTGGTTCTGGTTCTACCACGACCAGATGCGCGAGTGGATCTTCCTCACCGACGCCCGCGGCTGGAATGATCGCTACCGGCTCGCCGCCGAAGACCACCTCCAGGGCGTCTGCGCCTGGGTCCTCGGCGAGGAAGACCCCGCCATCTGGGAGACCATCCCCGCCCGGCGCTGACCTCCACCGCGAGCGCTGGCGGCACCTCCCTCAAAACTGGTAGTGCGCAGAGAACTGAATCTCCCGCGGCGGCGATCGGACCCCGGTGATCTGGCCGAACGTGGAGCTGCTGCTGTCGCTGTTCGGGTTCTGCAGGCTGGTCATGTTCAGCACGTTGAAGAAGTCGGCGCGGAAGCCAAACGCCTGCGACTCCGTAATGTGAAAGTCTTTGAAGGCCGAGGCGTCCAACTGCTTGTACCCCGGCGCGCGCTCGCTGTTGACCGACGCCGTGCCGAAGGTGTTCGGGGCCGAGACGCCGTAGGCGCAGACACCGTTATCACCCCCACCCGAGCACGGCGTCGCCGAGGGGTCCGTACCAAACCAATCCGCCGTGCTGCGATTGCGGATCACCAGCTTGCGGTAGTGATTGGCCCGCTGCTGCCCGTCGGTGTTGGTGTTGCTCAGTCCATTTGGAGCGTTGATTGTGATCGGCAGGCCCGAGTAGAGGATGACCGAGGTCGACGCCTTCCAGCCACCAGCGACGAGATCGACGACACGGTTGACGTGACTCCCGTAGCTCTGCCCACGACCGAACGGAACCGCGTAGACCCCGATGAAGTTCAGATTGTGCCGGATGTCCTGACCCGCCGGGCCGTAGTCGGCATGACCGTTATAGCCATCCTGGAACGAACCGTTCTGACCGCTGATCCCCGGCTGCCCGTAGTCGCCGGCCGAGTTGGTCATTGACTTCGCATACGTGTAGTTAGCCGTGTACTCGAGCCCATGCGTCGCGCGCTGCCGCAACGTCACCTGCGCGCCGTTGTAGTTCATCCCGGCATTGGACTCGGTGATCAGCAGACCGCCACCCTGCCCCACAAGGTTGTAGTACGGCGCCTGGTCCTCCGGCAGCGTGGCGTTCGGGTCAATGGTCGCGATCCGCTGCGCCTGCGCCAGAGTCAGCTGGTTGCCGTTGCGATAGTCCGCCAGGTGCTGCCCGGACTCGCCGAGGTACCCCAGGCTGAGCGAGACGGTATTGCTGAGCGCAAACTCCGTCGTCAGGTTGTACTGGCTGATGTACGCCGGCTGCGTGTTCTGCGGCCACACGGAGTAGCCGGAGGGATTCTGATTCGGGGTCTGGTTGAAGCCCGCTTCAACCGTGCTCGGCGCGCCCGGGCTGGTTGCCGATGGCGTGTTGAACTTGGTGTCTGCGCCGCTCGCAAACGGTGGGCTGGTCGTCAGCCGCTGGTTGAACGAATACCCCTCAAAGAAGCTCGTCGCCCCATAGCCGCCGCGCAGCACCAGCCGCGGCATCGCCTGAAATGCAAAGCCCACGCGCGGCTGAAACTGCGTGTAGTTCGCGTTGTAGCAGGCGCGCGTCGGGCAGACACCCGCGCCCGCCGGTGCGCCCACGGGTACGGAACCCGCATAGATCGGCTGCCCCGTCGCCAGCAGAACATTCGCCGTCTTGTTGTGCCGCTCGAACCACGGCTGGTCGAACTCATACCGCAGGCCGAGGTTCAGCGTCAGCTTCTCCGAAGCCTTCCAGTCATCCTGCACGTAGCCTGCCGTGCGCCACTGCCGCTGGCTGATCCGGCCCAGTGGCGAGGCGATCTTCGTCTCGGCGATGCGATCCAGCACAAAGTCCGCCGGCTGATAGCCATTCCCACCACTGGTGACATCGGGATTGCTGGTATAGGTGCCGTTATAGATCATCTGGCCCAGGAAGCCGAAGTTCGACGAGTTCACATAATTCTGCTGATACCGGATCGCCTGCACCCCGAAGGACAGTAGATGCCTGCCCTTCTGCCACGTCAGGTTGTCGTAGTAGTTGAAGGTGTTATCGCGAAACTGCTGCGGATTGGCCGTGGTCCCGGGATCCGACGCGCCGAAGCTCTGGTCCGAGAAGCCTTCGTACTGCTGCGCCCCGAACGGGATACCGACAATCGAATTCCCCTTCAAGCCGAAAAGGCCCGTCGAGTCCTGCGGAATACCTTCATCCCAGCGAACGCGGGTGAAGGTCACACGCGCCTCGTTCACAATGGCGGGCGAAAAGGTGTGTATCCAATTGCCGCCGCCGAGCTTGGTCGGGAAGAAGCTGGGGCTGGGAAAGCTGACCGCGATGATAGGTGTGGTGAAGTCATTCGCGTTCGACTGCGAGTAGAAGGCGCTGAACTTGTCGTTCTGCCCCTTGCTGTAAGAGATCTTGATGTCACCCTGGTTGTCGGTAACAAAACTCCGCTGCGGTGCCCGGTAGTTATTGCCGATCAGACCGTCGTTCGGTGTCACGTTCGGCAAGGGATAAAGCTCCGGATGCGCGAACAGATACTTCGCGACCGGGTTGATAATCGGCACCTGATTGTTCACATACGGCGCGAAGTTGTTCTGCGAGTCGTACAGCTGGGTCGGCGTGCTCTGCCTGTAAAGCGTGCTGAAATCCCCATTCCGCATAGCCTGCGTCAGCACGCTCGCGTTCTGGAAGCCGCCAGTATGATTACGCGTCCCCTCGTAATCCATAAAAAAGAAAAGCTTGTTGTGCAGAATCGGCCCACCGAGCGTGCCGCCGAAGATGCTCTGCGTGTACGGATTACGCGGTGTGATGTTGCTCAGGATGACGGGCTGACCGTTCGGTCCAAGCACCGGATTGCCGTTGGCGTCTGTCGCAGCGCTGGGCGCGTGATCTTTATTGCTCCAGGTATTCGCGTTCAGATTGTCGTTCTCGAGGAAGCCGTACACCGAGCCGTGAAACTGGTCCGTACCGCTCTTCAGAATTGACACCACCGCGCCGCCATTCGCATTGCCGTACGAGGCGGGCGCGTTCGCGCTGATCACCCGAACCTCCGCCAGCGCATCTGGCGCCGGGTTATAGGCAATCAGATTGTTCTGCGGCTCATTCTGGTCCGCGCCGTCCAGCGTGTAGTTGTTCGCCTGGTTTCGGTTGCCGTTGATCGACGCCACACCGTTACTCTGGGTGCTGCGCTCAATCGCGTTGTTGCCGGTAAGACCCTGCGGATCCGTCACCACCGCGCCCGGCTGGAAGATGGTCACCGTCGAGAAGTTCCGCCCATTCAGGGGGATGTTCGCGATCTCGTTGGTCGAAAGCGAAATCCCCAACGAGCTGTCGTTGGTGTTGAGAATGGGCGACGAAGCGGCCGTGACATCGACCTCCGTGGTGCCGCCACCCGCGCTGAGCCGGCCGTCGATCTTCGCCGTCTGGTCGATCTCCAGCCGAAACGGCGGAATCGTCTGCTCCGAAAACCCCGGCGCATCGATGGTCACGCTGTAGCGCCCGATCGGCAGAAAGCGCACGCTGTACAGACCCGCGGCGTTGCTCGTGGTCGGCGTGACCACGCCCGTGTCCACGTTCTTAACCGAAATCCGCGCATTCGCAATCACCGCCCCCGTCGGGTCGGTGATCGTGCCCGAAACAGCGCCGGTCACGTTCTGCGCCAAAGCCGACCCACAGCCGAGCGCGATGATCAGAAGAGGCAACTGCGAGGCAAAACGACGAGGATGCGCCATAAGGTAAGACCTTCCCGGTTCCCTCTATCGGCAGAAGCTGACGGCGCCATGCATACCGGCCCGGCAGATCGGGTGCAACCGCCGGGGTGCAACCGCCGGGGTTCAACCGCCAGGGGCTCAATCGCAACCGGGCTAAACCCCGGACCCGCCAACCTTCACCTTAAAGTTCACTTGCGCCCGAGCATAGGGAGAGTTCCCGGCGATGTCAACAGAACTCTTGCAGGCTTCTGCACTTTTGGTCTCCATATGCACAAAACCTCGGTGCCGGATCGCGCATGCGTACACTGGGCCCGTCCACATTCCGGATCACGGAAGCGGAGAAGGAGAGCCGACGGTGGCAAAAAAGACACAGGATCGGGCAAACCGTATCCTTCACCTGCTGCTGCAAAAGGGCAAGCTCAGCGTCGACGATCTCGCGGTCGAGCTCCACACCTCGGCGGCCAGCGTGCGCCGCGATCTGACCAAACTCGAGCAGCGCGGCCTGGTGCACCGCACCCACGGCGCCGTCGAGCTCGCCGGCAAGATGACCTACGAGCCGTTCCGCTTCGACGCCGCCTTCCCCCTCCGCGAGGAGCGCTTCGCGGACGAGAAGCGACGTATCGCTCTCGCCGCCGCGGAGCTGGTCGAAGAAGGCCAGACCATCGCCCTCGCCCCCGGAACGACCACAACCCAGCTCGCCCGCAGCCTGCGCCACCGCAGCGCCATCCACATCGTCACCAGCGCGGTCAACATCGGCATGGAGCTGTCCAGCCTGCCATCCCTGCAGGTCACGCTCACCGGCGGCTCCGTCCGCTGGCCGGGCGCGTTCTCGATGGTCGGCAAGACAGCCTACGAGTCCATCGAGCGGCTCTTCTTCGACATCGTCTTTCTCGGTGTCTGCGGTGTGCACGCGACCCACGGCGTCACCGTCATCGAGCCGGATGAGGCCTTCATCCTGCGCGCCATGGCACAGCACGCCCGGCGCGTCGTGGTCGTCGCCGACTCAAGCAAGCTCGGCACCTTCAGCGCCGCCGGCATCTGCCGCGCCAACGAGGTACACACCATCATCACCGACGAGGGCGTCGATGCCGCCACGGCACAGTCCCTGCGCGATCTCGGGGTTGAACTCCTGATCGTCTAGAGCCTAAATCCCCTTCATCGCAAACAGCGCCGTGTGGATCAGGATCGCGAGATCAAAGAAGAACCCCTTCTGCTCCAGGTAGTAGAGGTCGTACTCCAGCCGCTCGTGAATCGCCAGCTTGCGGTCGGCGCTCAGCTGCCAGAAGCCCGTCATGCCCTGCGGCACCAGCAGCCGCTGATGCTCATTGTTCGAGTAGTTCTCGACAATAAAGGGCATCTCCGGCCGCGGGCCCACCAGCGACATATCGCCCTTCAGCACATTGAAGAGTTGCGGCAGCTCATCTAGGCTGGACTTGCGCAGAAATCGACCCGCCGAGGTGACCCTCGGGTCAAACGAGCTGTCCGGCGACACACCATACTTCGGCGCCGTCACATACATGCTGCGGAACTTGAGAATCTGGAACGGCCGGCCCTCCTGCGCAATGCGCGTCTGACGGAAAAAGATGGGACCGGGCGACGAAAGCCGAACCCAAAGAGCGACCGCGGCCCACACCGGCGCCGTCAGCACCACCAGCAGACCGGCCACTCCAATGTCAAAGATGCGCTTGGCAACAGTGTAAACCAAATCGCGCTTCTCCGACATCACCATGGACGTAATGTGCAGCCCGTCAAGAAACCGCACACACGCCGAATTCGCCCCGGGCAGATTCTTGTTGCCCACAAACGAGATCGGCACATTGCACTCCGTGCCTAGCGCGATCAGCTCCTTCACCCGCGTGTCGGACAGCGCCGGATCGGCGACATAGACCTCGCGAATCCGCAGCCGATGGAGCAGGTCGCTGTCCACGTGGTCGTTCAACACCGAAACCGCGTCGCGAAAGTGGTAGTCGTGGCCATAAACCACCGCGTCGCTGGTTGCGCTCTCCTCAGATACCAGCGCCACAGGCTGCAGCCCGAGGTCCGGAGACTTCGTCAAAATGGAGAAGATGCGTCGCGCCTCCTGGCCCGCACCCACGATCAGCACATTTTGCCGGCGTACCTGTCGGCTCTTCCAGCGAATGATCAGCTCGCGGCTTAAATGCTTCTGCATCAGAAGAATGGCGGTCGTGAACAGCCAGCTAAACAGCAGCATCAGGCGGGGCACCACCATGCGGTGCAGATAGATGCTCAAACCGATCAGCGCCACCGCGAGCACACTGATCCGCAACGTCTCGGCCGTCTCCCGAATGTAGAGCAGACTGTGCGTGTGCTTGTACAGATCGCGCTTGTACGCAAAAAACGAGAAGATCAGCACATACTCGATCGAAAACGTAAACAACGAAAGATACGGCCGCGGCATGTTGTAGTGAAACAGAACCTCATAGGTGAAGACCCCGAGCATGGCCCCCAGCTGAATGGACACAAAGTCCAGACACACAGCGAACAGGAAGGTCAGCAGCCGCGACTGCATCGCGCGCGGCAACTCCTTCACATACGGCAAAGCAAAATAGGTCTGGGTTCGTTCAAGCTGACTCATGCAACCTCCCGAGGAGTAAAGGCCCTGCCGAATGTCGTTCGTGAGCGTGGCTCTGCTAAGGAAACAGAATAGTATTCATACCGCCGCAAGGGACTCTGCCCTCTTATACTTCTGTGGAATAGCAGACGCGAGAAAACAGCGTTAAAGTCAGTCGAATAGGAGACTAAAAAATGATTCCTTCGGTAACTTTCCTGTTCGGCTGCTGGGTTGGTTGTATGGTGGGCTTGTTTTTAGCCGGGGCTCTCGTTGCTTCGCGCGATCCGGCGGAGGCCGACAATTCTTCCTTTCCCGTCAGGGCTCGTCAGCGCAAGCTCACACTCGTGGACGACAGTGACGTTCAAGCTCTCCTGTAGGGAGAACCTCAGAGTTTATTCCCTGTTGCAGACATCTGGTCGACCGAACTCGATCCGCTGTTGATCGCCCATGTCCGGCCCGGACTTGCCCGTGTCGCGCGTCACCAGGGGAAGGAACGTCCGCGAGAGTCCGACTTCCTGCCCTGCATCGCTCCCTCTGGACAGCTGTTCCGCGTGTAGTGTACTGTTCCCACCCCTTCGCGCCAAGCATCTTTTTGCAGCATTCCCCATCCTAAGCCCGCCGGCATCTCTCCGGGAGATGCCGCGCTTCTGCAAACCTCGAGCAAACTTCCTAAGCTGCATATAGTTGCACGCGGGGAGAGCTTAGGATCGGCCACCCGCGCCTGTGGCAAACCATCGGTGACCGGACAGCCCTTACGCGCTGTGGAAGCGATATCGAACCGCTCCCGCTACGACAACACATCGTCCCTCCCATGGCCATGCCGTGACTCCGGTCCGCGAAGACCGTGCACGACCGCTACCAGCGCACCGCCCAGGGCAACCCCCAGCAGATCTACATAGATGTCGTTCCACTCCACCCGCATATGGTTCACCACATGCTGTGTGAACTCCACCGCAACGCCGAACAACCCCGTCAGACACAGCATTGCCACGCGTGAGCGCGCTCGACGGACACTCATCGCCAGCAGCACCGCCGCCACCATAAAAAAGGCAAAGTGACCGGCGGAGTGAAATCTGCCCTTGGTATGAAGATCCTTCTTGCCCTGGACGGGCAGAAACGATAGCAGTGCCAGGCCCGCAATCCAAAGTCCCGCCGCCATCCCGGCGAGTCGTCGACGTCGCATCGCTCTACCCTAAATGAGGCGCGCGCCCGATCGCGTCAGTCCCCCCGCCCACCCGCCGCTTGCCCTTCCTCCCACCCGCCCCCAAACTGGTACAAGACGATGGCCCATTTCCCACACCGCCCTCCCCGCCGCGTTCTCATCTATCGCCTCGGCAGCATGGGAGACACGCTGATTGCGCTGCCCGCCCTCCATCTGATCGCCCGCGCCTTTCCCAATGCCGATCGCCGCATGCTCACCAGTTTCCCCCCATCCGCCAAGGCGCCCGCCTCCTCCGCCATCCTCGAGCACACCGGCTTGGTCGACGGCTACTTTCGCTACAACCATGGCACCCGCAGTCCGCGCGAGCTCCTGGCGCTTTGGTGGCAACTCACCCGCTGGCGACCCGAGGTGCTCATCTATCTCAGCGGTAGCCGTGGCGTTCGCGCCGCCAAGCGCGATGCCCTCTTCTTCCGGTCCTGCGGCATCCGCCGCCTCATCGGTGTGCCCGAAACCGAAACCATGCAAGAAAACCTCCCCCAACCGGAGCTCGGCCCCGGCATGCGCGAGGCAGAGGCCGCTCGCCTGGTACGCAACCTCGCCGAGCTCGGCGATGCCCACCTGAGCGACCCCGCCAGCTGGGACATGCACCTCACCGCCGACGAACATGCCCGCGCCGCCCAGGTCCTTGAACCCGCAGGAACCCACCCCCTCATCGCCGTCAGCGTCGGCACCAAGATGCAGGCCAAGGACTGGGGCCGCGAAAACTGGCGCGCCCTCCTCGCCAGGCTCGGCCAGCTCTTCCCCGCCTTCGCCCTTGTGCTCTGCGGTGCCCGCGAAGAGTCCGAAGCCAGCGAGTTCGCCGCCGCCGGCTGGCGCCAGCACTCCCCCAGCCCCGTGCTCAACCTCTGCGGCGTGCTCACCCCCCGCGAAAGCGCCGCCGTCCTCGGCAAGGCCGCCATCTTCCTCGGCCACGACTCCGGCCCCATGCACCTCGCCGCCGCCATGCAAACCCCCTGCGTCGCGGTCTTCTCCGCGCGAAAGCCCCCCGGCGTCTGGTTCCCCTTCGGCGCGCAGCACCATGTCCTCTTCCACACCGTGAACTGCGAAAACTGCGAGCTCGAAACCTGCCTCGTCGAAAAAAAGAAGTGCATCCTCTCCATCATCGTCGACGAGGTGCTGGCAAAGGTCGTCCCCGTCCTCCAGCAACAAGTCCCTCCCTGCACTAACCCGTAACGACAACGCGGCCGCGATCTCCTGGAGATCGCGGCCGCGTGTTTTGAGAAACAGTTCATCAAACAGCGACCCGACTTACTCGCCGCTCTGCTTCTCGCTCTCCGGGTGCAGCGTGCGATAGCTCGCGTTGCCCTTGGACCACACCAGCAACAGCAGGTCCTTGTCCGCCGGATTCCCGTGTACCTGGCTGACGAACTGATTCGCCGAGCCGGTCGCCTTGCGATCCACCTCGAGAATCACATCCCCGGGCGCAAGCCCCGCATCATCCGCCGGACTCGCGGGCCGGACATTCTCGACCAGCGCGCCATGCACCTCTTCCGGCACGTTCAGTTGCTGCCGCGCCTCCGCGTTCAGATCGCTCACCGCCAGGCCGAGCTTGCCGCTCTGCGGCCCGTTCTCCCCGTTGCTCGCCACCTCCGCACCCTTCGCGTGGTATTGCCCAACCGTGAGCTTGACCGTAGACGACTTGCCGTCGCGCAGCACCCCGAGCGCAATACTGGTCCCAGGCGAAAGCTCGCTGACCGCCACCTGCAGCGCGCTTCCGTTCGCGATCGGCTGCCCGTTCAGCTGCGCGATCACGTCCCCCTGCTTCAGCCCCGCGTGCGCCGCCGGTGAGTCCGGCGTCACCTGCGCCACGATCGCGCCCGAGGCGTCCTGCAAGTTGAAGAATTTGGCGTTGTCCGGCGTCACATCGTTCATGCTGATGCCGAGATAGCCGTGCTCCACCTTGCCGTGCGCGATCAGCTGCGTGCTGATGCTGTGCGCGATCTGCGATGGAATAGCAAACCCCGCGCCCGCAAACGACCCGCCATCCGAGATGATGAAGGTGTTGATCCCCACCAGCTCGCCATGCGCATTCACCAGCGGTCCGCCCGAGTTCCCCGGATTGATCGCCGCATCCGTCTGGATAAACCCACCCGGCTTGCGCGCATCGTTCGAGTACGGATTCGATCGGTTCACCGCGCTCACAATCCCGCGCGTCACCGAAAACTGGAAGTAACCGAACGGGCTGCCGAACGCCAGCACCGTCTGCCCCGGCTCCAGCCGCCCGGAATCTCCCCATGAGATCGCCGGCAGATCCTGCGCGTTCACCTTAACCACCGCCAGATCCGTCAGCTTGTCCACGCCCACCAGCTTCGCCGTCAGCACGCGCCGGTCATGCAGCGTCACCTTAATGTCCTTGGCGCCGTCCACCACGTGGTTGTTCGTCACGATGTAGCCGTCCGGCGAGATGATCACGCCGCTGCCGATGCCATGCTGCATCTGCGGCTCCTGCTGCTGCGGACGACCATGGCCCATCCCGCCGCCCATCGGTCCACCCGATCCGAAGCCAGGACCAAAGAACTGCTCAAAGCCCGGCGGCAGCGCCTGCTGACCCTGGCCCCCGCGCTGCCCCTCCTCCGCCGTCTCCTCCGCCGAGGGCGTACTGGTCACGGCAATGTTGACCACCGCCGGTGTCACGCGCGAGGCTACCGACTCCATCGCCTGGTCCAGCGACGTCAGCGCCGACACGCTGTGATCGTCCAGCGCCGATGCCGAGGCCGCGGCCGCGTGAACCCCGTTCCCGTTGAACGCCAGCACCGCGCCAAGCGCGACCACGCTGGCCACGGCGCTGGGAACCACATAGCGCTCGATCTTACCTACTACACTATTAGTTGGTGCAGACATGCGAATTCTCCATCGGGTGTGAATGGTTAGAGTTGAACGAAAAGCCAGCCGCCCCGCATCGGAACAGCCGCATAGGTTGGCAAAATATCGTCGTCGACCGCAAGCGTCAGCACCGGCACACGCACAGCGCCCTCCCATGAGGTCAGCACCATCCACCGCGGGGCAGGTCTGTCCACGTGGCGGATCACGCGTCGCATCGCAGGCTCACCCCGCCCTGCGGCTCCCTCCCGAACCGCGGGCCGCGAGACAGCGCGTCGTTCGGCGCCGGCCGAAGCCGGCATCCTGGCCGCCGCAACAAGCGTCAGGTGCCCGCCGCCCGCGGCCTGGGCAACACGGCCCACCACCGGTAGCATGGCCGGCGTTGCCGCCCGTACCATACCCGGCATGTGCGCCGGCTCGGCCTGCGCGACCTCAGGGCCAGGCACAAAGCTCACTAGCTGCGGACTCCCTGCCAGCAGCCCGCCCCCGGCCAGTACCCCGCCAAGCACCGCCACCGCCGTGACCCGCGCCACCGCGGGCCGCACCGTCGCCTCCGGCCGACGAAGGATCCGGTGCACCCGCCGCACCAGCTCCGACTGCCGCTCCCACGCACCCAGCGCCAGCGTCGTGCCCCGCCGCAGAATCGAGTGCTCCGCCAGCGAAACCAGGCACGCCGCATACGCCTTCCGCGCCGCGGTCGCGCGCAGCACGCCGTCATCGCAGGCCAGCTCGCGCTCCAGGCAAAGCCTCCGCTCCACCCAAAACAGCGCCGGGTGCAGCGGCAGCGCCACCAGCGCCAGCTTCTGCAGGAGGTTGGTCCAGTCATCATGCCGCCGCAGATGCTCCATCTCGTGCAGCACAACCTGCCGCAGCTCGTGCGCCGAGAGCGCCGCGTACAGCTCCGGCGGCAACAGAATCCGCGGCCGTGCAAAGCCGACCACACTGGGCCGACCCACCTCCGCCGACAGGCAAAGCTCCACCGCCTGCCGCCCGCGCCACAACATCGCCCCAAACTCCGGCCCCATCCCCGATGGAAGATCCACCGGCCTCGCCGCCAGCGCGATCCGCCGCAGTCGCCATGCGCTCGCCAGGAGCTTCACCGCCCGCGCCATCGACAGCACCGCCCAGGCCGCCACCAGCCACAGGCTCCACGTCGCCCGAAGATGCACGGGAGCTGCGGCCGTCCGAGCTTCGCCATGCGTCGGCAATAACAGGACCATCGGCAGCAGCACCAACAGCAGCAGCACCCCCAGCCAGAGCCGCGTCCGCACCGCCGGCGAAAGCCTCGGCAGCAGACGCAAGCACAGCGCCACCGCCGCGACCAGCGCCGATCCCTGCCAAACCGCCGCAATCAAAACCCCCGCCACCCGATCCGTCGCGGGAAGCAGGCTCGGAAGATGCGCGAAGCTCACTGACATTGCCGTCATGCCCGCTCCTCTTCAGCCGGCTCGCCCGCGGAGGTGTCATCCGGCGCCTTGGCGATCGCCAGCTTCAACCGCCGCAGCTCCTCGGCCGAAAGCTCCTCGTCCCCCAGCAGCGACAGCAGCAGCTGCTCGCGTGAGTTGCCGAAGAACCGCTGCAGCAGATGCCGCACCTCGGATCGACTCGCCTCGTGCTCCTCTACGCATGCCTTGTAGACAAACGCCCGACTATCCTGCCGGTGGCGCACATACCCCTTCGTCTCCAGTACGCGGATCGTCGTCAGCACCGACGTATACGCCAGCTGCGCATCGTCCGGCAGCGCCTTCACCAGGTCGGCAACCGTGCATTCGCCGCGCTCCCAGATCAGCTTCATCAGTCGGAGCTCAGCTTCGGTCAATGTGATGGATCGGCGTCGCGGCATCGTCTCAAAGCGGGGTCTGCTCCCCTGCAATGCGATAGACGGTCTACTACGGAATTAGTTAGCACCCCTCTGCCGCCGCGCAAAGCAGCGCCGCGATAGCCATAAAAGCCTTCCCTCACCGACCGGCGACAGACCCGCCCGTCCCGGCCACCATCGCCGGACAGCTCTGCCCGGCATACGCCCCCGTCCGCAGAAACAGTCGCAACGGCGGCGAATCCGGGTTCGCCACCCGCAGCCGCTCCGCCGTCGCGCGAGCCTCGCCCGCCCGCCCCAGCCGGCACTCGATAAACGCCAGATCGAGCCCCGCCGCCGTCTGGCCGGCGTCCGCCATCACCAACCGATCCAGCAGCCGCACCGCCTCCGGCACCCGGCCCGTGCCCGCGTCCAGCACCGCCAGATCCGCCAGAGCGCCCGCCTCATACGGATTGGCTCGCAGCGCCGCCGCATACTCGGTCCGCGCCCGCTCCGGCTGACCCGACAACTGCTCCAGGAAGCCCAGGTTCAGGTGAAGCTGTTCATCTCCCTCGGCCGTCCCCGACTCGGCCGTCCCCGCGCTCGCCTCGGCTTGGCGCAGCAGCTTCAGCGCCCGCTCGCCCGCGCGCCGATCCCCGCGCTGCGCCATCTGTGCATACGCCAGCCCCAGCGCACGATCCCCCGCCACCACATTGCCCACCGGAACCAGCTCTTCCCCGCCGCCGCCCGGCGCCGTAAAACCACCCAGAGCCGTGAGATGAAGCGAACTCCCCGCCGTCGGCCGGCGCTCAATGTTGTGGTCCGTCACCTGCTCGTGCGAAATATCGCTCGCATCCCGCGACGGCATATGGCATGTGGCGCAGTCAGGCTGCTCCGGATGGTGGTTCGTCGCAATCGCGGGCGAGCTATGGCAAGCGACGCAGCGAGCCCGAAAGTACGCCACCCGCTCCGCCGGCGCAGGCCTCCCATGCGGATCATGGCAGGTCGTGCAGGTCAGCCGGTCCCCCACGGCTCGTCGACAGGCGCTCTGCAGCAAAGCCTCGTACTGGCTCGTGGCGCGCGTCCCTCCGTTCGTCTGGCTCGCCCGAACAAAGTACACCGCATCGTCGTTCAGGTCGTCCCCCGCGCGAAACTGCGCCAGTGACCGGCCCGCGCGAAAGACCACAGCATCACCCTCCAGGTGGCATTGCAGGCAGGCGCTGTCGCGCCGCGCCACCGACAGCTTCCTCGGGTTCACGATCGCCGCCCGGCCCCCACTCGCCAGGTGCGCCGTCGGATCCCCATGACAGGCGACGCACCCAACCCCTCCCTGCGCAAACGGTGCACCCGCAAAACGATTGCGCGCCGTCGGCTCGGGCGTCGCCACCCCGGTGGCATGGCAATGCAGGCAACCGGCATCGGTCGGCAGCGGTCCGGGCATGGCGGTCGCGCCGTCAAACGCCGGCGCCATATCCCACCGCGCCCGTCGCGTGTAGAAGTTGATCGGCAGCTCATACCACTGGCCATCGCGAACATACAGATACGTGCGCCCCCGGTGGCCGGAGCCGACAAAATATCGCAGCGGCTCCTCCCCCTCGAGCGCACCCCATGCCGCCCCTGCCGCGCGCCCATAGCTGAACCACGCCGCGCCATCCCGCAGAAACACACGGTAGTCCACCCCTGAAAGCGCGTGCGTGAACCCACCCGGCACAAGCGCCGCCGTGGCAAGCCCGCTGCCCTGCGCCATCGGCGTCCGCTCATAGCTCGTCACAATCGCCTGATGGCACAGCGCACACGCCAGATCCGGCTGCGCCAGCGGCGGCGTCGGCGACGGTGTCAACGACGCGTTCGTGCGAACCGGCGGCGCGTCGCTCGCGGCAAGCACGGCGCCCGACCGCGATCCGAAACCCTCCCAGACCATCAGCGCAAACAGCAGAAGCCCCATCATCAGCGCCCAACCTTGAGCGGATCGCCATCCGCATGCCACCAGCCGCAACCAAACCAAGCGGCGCGGCGCTAAGAGACGACGGCCGAGGAGGTGTGTCATGGGAGCAATGGGGGTGACGTCTTTCGTGCGCCGAACTCCTCGCCCTTCCGAAATGGGCGGTCGCCGACCGCGGCTCGCCCATCCGGTCGAATCCGCGCGACCCTTCCACTCTACTGCGGTGCAGCCAACTTGGGCTCGTCCGCCGCGTGCGCCTTTTCCGTCAGTTCGAGCTCCCGGCTCGCCTCAGCCGTACGACCAACCCCGCGATAGGCCTGCGCCAGCAGGCTGTGCGTCATATAGTTGCCCGGATCCATGCGCTCCGCCTTTTCGAGAAAGGTCATCGCGCCCACCGCGTCCCCCTGCTTCAGCATCACCTTTCCCAGCAGAATGTATGAGCCAGTGCTGTTCGGCTCCAGCAGCACCGCCTGTTGCAGCACGCGGGTGGCCTCGCCGTAGCGCGCCGCACGGCTGTACGCATCCCCCAGCCGTTCATAGCTGCGGCCTTCGATCGGGTCGCGCAGCCGCTCCTTCTCGAACTCCGCGATCGCCTGCTCGGTGTGGTTGCTTGCCAGCGCAATCTCCCCCAGCAGCTCGTGCGCGAGCGGCAGCTGCGGATCGAGCGCCAGGGCCTTCTCCGCAAAGCTCTCCGCCACCGGCACATACTCCCGCCGCAACAGCATCCGCGACGCTACCAAATAGGCCGCGGCAGAGTCCGGCGCAAAGCCGAACTGCGCGGCAAAGGCCCGCCGGGCATCGTCATAGCGCAGCGTGTCCAGATAGCAGAGCGCCAGCACATAGCTCGGATCCGCCTTGCTCTGCGGCCCATAGGCGTGTGCCTGCTCCAGCAGCGGAATCGCCGCTGCCGGCCGGCCCAGACGAAACAGCGTCAGACCGCGCATCTGCGCCGCCTCCGTATCCCCGGGATCCCGCAAGAGCGCCTCGGCAAACGCCGCCTCCGCCTCCGGCAGCCGCTCCAGCGCATAAAAGGCCAGCCCGCGGCTCCGATCGACACCCGCCGGCGTCGGCTGCTGTTTTCTCAACTCCTCTAGTTCCCCGAGCGCCGCCTGCGCATGTCCGGAGTTGATCCGCCGCCGAATCGCGGCAAGGTTCCCCTCCCCCGCGTGTGCCGGCGCGCCCGGCGCTGTCGCCGCCGTAGAAGCCCGCGCCTCCGGCGGAGCCGACCCCTGCGCGACCACCATCGCCCCACGCAGACAAAGCACAGCCAGCATGGAAAGAACACACATTGCAGGAGCACCATCCGGCCTGGCAAACAGCGGCATGAGTCAACTTCTACGTAGCGCTAAAGACACAACGAGTAGACAAAACGAGGAGACACAAACGAGAAGAGCTGAAGCCCTTCTCGTTGTGCCGTCTGCAGGTTGGTCCGAACCTCCGCGCGAGGAAGGGCCGAAGCAGTTTAGAACTGAACGCGTCCAGAAAACTGCATCTGCCGCGGATTCGCCGAACCGTTCGGATACGGACCCTGGGTAATGCTGCCGCCCTGCTCGATCGTCCCATTCGGCGTTCCCCAGTTGATGTGGTTGAAGGCGTTGAAGCCGTCAGCCCGGAGTTGCAGAGAGATGCTCTCCCGGATCGGGAAATTCTTCTGCACCGACAGGTCCGTGTTGAAGAAGTGCGGCCCAAAGAAGTTGTCGCGCCCAACGTTGCCCACCTGGTCTAGCCCGGGCTGTGTAAAGCCGTATGGGTTATTCGTGGTGGTGAACTTGGGGTAGAAGTAGAGCGGATTCGTGTTGTTCGGAAAACCCGTCACGTGCGGGTGAAACGAACGCGCATTGCCGTTTAGGTATCCCGGTACGTCGCCCGGAAGCCACTGGTTAGAGTTCTGTGAGGTCAGCGAGTACGGCAGACCGCTCGAGTAGTTGATGACCGGGTTGATCTCCCAGCCGCTTACGGCCTGGTTGACGATCCCGTTCGCGTGGCTCAGGAACTCCTTGTTCCGGCCAAACGGCAGCTGAAGCAATCCGTAGACGATTACCTGTTACTGGCGCAACGCACTGTCCCGGCCGCGATTGACCTTCTTGTCCCAGGTCGAGTATCCCGTCCCTTCGCTGATCGCCTGCTGCCACGCGTAGTTCGCGTTCAGCGAAACTCCATGTGCCAGCGTCTTGGCCATCGACACCTGCAATGCGTTGTAGTGTGTGTCCAGATTGTCGCCAAAGTACGTAACATCCTGCGTCCATCCGCAGCTGCCTGGCGGAAGCCCCGCCGGCTGCGTATAGTTCGCATCCGAGCAGGCCGCCAGCTTGCCGCCGAAATAACGCCGCAACAATACCTGGTTCGACGTTCCGCCGTCCGCTGCGACTCCGGGGTAGGGCCCGGTCAACAGACCGGCGCCGACGCTGGGATCGTAGTGCAGCGGAGCTCCCGTCACGCTGTACTGCGCCGGAAGCACGATTGCTGCCTCGTTCGGGTTTACCGTGTTGCCGGAGGCGTCGCCAAAGGTGTGTGATCCCTTGTTAGCCACGTACGCCATTGTCACCGACAGGGTCGGCGTGAACGACTGCTGCACGCTCAGGTTCCACGCATCCAGCGTTGGCAGGCGCAGCGTTACTGGACGGCTGCGCGCATTGACCTGGTAGCCCGGATTCGGCAGCAGGCCGTTGCTGGGAATGGCTGGAAAGGCCAGCGCCGTCGGTCCATTCGCAAGATTGAAGGCATACCCCGTGTCCGTCGCGTTGTCGCCACCCGTCGCGGTCAGTGACTGATTAGCCAGCACCGGAAGGTTCTGTGTTGCCGAGTGGCCGAACACCGACCCGAACACGCCGATGTCAAAGCTGCGACCATAGCCCGCCCTAACTACCGTCTGCGGTGTGGCCTGGTAGGCCAGGCCGATGCGCGGGTTATAGGTGTTCGGCGCCGTGTGTTGCGCCATGTTCGTGCCGAAGGCGCCGTACCCCGCCACCTGCAGATAACCCGTGTCCAGGTTCAGCAGCGCGCCTTGGCCCTTGCCGTTGACCGCCTCCGGAAAGTAGAACTCGTAGCGCAGACCATAGTTGACGGTCAGCTTCTGCGTCGCGCGCCAGGTGTCCTGGATATAGAAGAACGCCCGCTTCTAGAACTCCTTGGCGTTGGTCGATGTGCTCACATACCGTTGCAGCTGCGTCACATCACCCAGCACAAACGTTGCAAACCCCAAGCCGCTCGTCGGATTACCGCCCGAGGTAGGCCCGGTGCCAAAGTTCAACAGGCCGGCGCGATTGTTGTCGCTCGGCACCCGCAGGTTGCGGGCATAGCGAAGATCGGTGCCGAACTTCACAGAGTGATTGCCGACCGTCTTTGTCCAGTTGTTCGCGATCTGATACTGATCTTCGTGCTCCGATAGTGGGCAGTTGCATCGGTTGATGTTCAGCCCCGAACCGTACTGCGGACCCGTTGCCGTTCCGTCGTTCGGCGCGCCAAAGCTCCCTACCTCCGTGAGGATGAATCCAGGGGCGCCGCTGGTGAAGTTGGTCCCGAGATTGAGGCCCGGAATGCCCAACTGACTCGCAAACTGCGTGGATTGATCGTACTTCGAGGTGTTGATGCCGTAACGGAAGTAGCCCGCGCGAATGTCCGTCACTAGACTGTTGCTCACCGCGATGTCGACACCCGCTGCGGTGCTGTCATTGGCGCCAAGCGACGTGCCGCCGTACCCGCCAAGACCGAATCCGGCGCCGCCGGCAGCACCGAACATCGTTGTGCCGGTTAGCGTATCCGAGAACCGACTGAATCGAACAAAGGCATGGGTCTTGCCGCTGATCTGCCCGTCAAGCCGAACGTCCCACTGATCGCTGTTGAATCCGCCCTGGCCGCTCTTGGAGTAATTATTCTTGAGGCCATTCAAGGTTCCTTGGCTGTTCGGCGCATAGGGTTGCAGCAGCTTCAAAAGAGCAAGCGACTGTTGTGAGACCTGGCCCGTCGGAATGACATTATTTGTGAACGGAGTGGCCGAATTCGGCTGATAGATCAGCATGTTGGTCGACGTCGCAAAGTTGCCCGACGCGCCGTTGGCGTACTCATTGAAGTCGCAGCCCGCAACCCCGCTGGCCGAAACCGCCTGGCCAAGGCAGGTCTGCACCAGGTGGGCCGTCGGCACCGTCTGTGTGGCCGCAATGCCGACCTTCTGCCGAACACCTTGGTAATCCCCAAAGAAAAAGAACTTGTCCTTGAGAACCGGACCGCCGATCGATCCTCCAAACTGATTTTTAAGCCCCTTCGGAAAAGGATTGATCGGGCTCAGCTGACCGAGCGGGCCCGTGCTCTGCGAAAAGGGTTCGCGCGCCAGATTCGCGTTGCTCTGCCGGTAATCAAACAACGACCCATGGAAGCTGTTCGTGCCCGACTTCGTCTGCGCCGTCACCACCGACGACACAGCCTTGCCGAACTCGGCGTCAAAGTTCTGCGTCGTGATCTTGGTCTCGGAAAGCGAATCGGAGTTCGGGTTCACCACGATAATGCCCAGAATCGGATCCTGGTTGTCTGTTCCATCCAACTGGAACGCCACACCCGCAAACGCCTGGCCGTCCACCTCGATCTGCTTCGACCCTTGCGGGTTTTCGCTCGCCGCATGGCTCCATCCCAGCAGCTGCGCGCCTGGCAGCAGCAGCTGCAGATTGGTGAAGTTGCGATCCGGAATCGGCAGATCCACAATCTCCTGCGCATTGAAGATCGTCGCCACATCGGCGCGGTCCGTCTTCAGCTGCGGCACGCTGTCCGCATTCACCTCAACCGTCTGCCCCGCGCTGCCGACATTCAAATTCGCGGATACCTTGACCGACGTGTCCGCAAAGATCCGCAGCCCTGTCTGATCAAAGCCGCTAAACCCCTGCGCCGCAACCTTGACCTCATATGTGTCCGGAATCAGGTGGTCCGCCGTAAACTCGCCGCTCGCATTCGACGTGACCGTCGAGCTGGTGCCTTTGGCGGTATCAATCACCGTAATCGTCGCGTTCGGGATCACAGCGCCGGTCGTATCCGTCACCGTTCCGTAGATTGAGCCGTACACCGCCTGGCCGAAGCCCGGCTGCGCCGCCATGGCGATCATGGCCGCCAGCGGCAGTCCCCTTCTAAACACTTCCCTCATCTCCAACCTCCATAAAACCTGCTGCCGCATTGACCTTCACATTCTTCTTCTTGCTCGATCGCGGCTGATCGTTCCCGACAAAGCGGGCTATTCAATGAACGGGCCAACGCTACGCGACAGAAGGAACGCCTGTCAATTGATTTCAGGAGCGGTACCTAACCAGCAACACCCATCTGTACTGACAACTCATCTCATTCAGTAAGGTCGCCCACGCAGGGTTCCTCAGCCCTCCCCCAACGCCGGACCGCTACAATCTAACGAGAGCCTGAGCACGGCTGGACTCCGTCGGCCTGCGCCCGTACACCCGCTGGCCGGTGGGCACCCGGGCCTGAACCAACATGATCATGGGTTCCATAAAAATCCGGGCAGCGCGGGAGGGAATGGCCGGACTCGCTCTGCTGTGGTGCGAGGTCACCTGCCTTCCCATCGCCTTTGTGCTGCTCGCCGCCTCTACCGGACTCGCGCAAACCAGCCCGTCCCCCACCACCCCACCGCCGCTCCCCGGCCATGCAGCCCCGAAAAACGCCGGCAAGCTCTTCCAATCAGGCTCCGCCGCCTTCGCCGCGGGCGATCTCCGGTTAGCCCACACCGCCTTCGCGCGCGTCGTGCGCCTGGCGCCGCGCGTCGCCGCGGGTCACTCCGCCCTGGGCGCTGTCCTCCTGGCCGAAGGCGACGCGCGCGCCGCCCTGCGCGAGCTCACCGAGGCCCATCGGCTCGACCCCGGCGAGCAGCGCGCCACCATCAACCTCGGTATGGCTTACGCCGCGCTCGGCGAAGATGCCCGCGCCGTCGCCGCCTTCCGCGAGCTCCCACCCCAGACCGCCCTCGCCCCCGAGGAGGCCATCTCCTTTGCCGGCGCGCTCAGCCGCTCGGGCGACTCCGCTGCCGCCCAGGCCACCCTCGACCAGGCGCTCGCCACCGCGCCGGCAGATGCGTCGCTGCTCGATGCCGCGGGCGTGCTGCTCGCCCAGCGCGGGGAGACCCCCGCCGCCGAAGCCCGCTTCAAGCAGGCCATCGCCGCCGACGCGGGCTTCGCCCCGGCGCACGCCCATCTCGGCTTCGCCCTGCTGCTCGCCGGCGATCCCGCCGCCGCCCTCAAGCAGCTGCGCGAGGCCGAGCGCCTGGGCGACACCACCCCCGTCGTCGAAACCGAGCTCGGCCGCGCGCTCAACGCCACCGGCGACGATGCCGCCGCCATCACCGTGCTCCGCCGCGCGCTGGCCGCCGCTCCCGCCTCGCTTGACACCCGCTACGCCCTCGCCTTCGCCCTCCAGGGCGCCGGAAACTCCGCCGAAGCCCTCCCCCTCTTCGCCGCGGTCGCGGCCGCCCGGCCCAAGGACACCGCCGCGCTCACCAACTACGGCCTCGCCATGGTCCAGACCGGCGACGCCAAGGGCGCGCTGGCCGTCTACGCCCGCGCCCTCGCCGCCGGCGATCGCGGCCCCACCCTGCGCCAGGACATGGGCGTCGCCTTTCTCCAGCAAAACGACATCGACCACGCGCTCGAACAGTTTCGCGCCGGCCTAGCCCTCGCCCCCACTAGCCCGCAGCTCCACTACGACCTCGGCCTCGCCTATAAGCTCAAGGACGATCTCGCCGCCGCCGTGCCCGAGCTCGAGCGCGCCGAGACCCTCGATCCCCAGCTCCCCGACCCGCCCTTCACCCTCGGCACCCTCCGCATGCAGCAGGGCCAGTTCCCCGAAGCCGCCCACCAGCTCGAAACCGCCGTCGCCCTCCGACCGGACAACGGCGAAGCCTGGGCGCTGCTCGGCTCGGTCTATCGCGACAGCGGTGATCGCCCGCGCGCCATCGACGCCCTCCGCCACGCCATCGACCTCGAGCCCGACCAGCCCAGCCCGCACATCACCCTCGCCGCCCTGCTCGTCCAGCAGGGCGACACCGCCGGCGCCGCGGCCGAGCGCAAGCTCGCCGGCGCCCTCACCCGCGTCGCCGTCAACCGCCAAAAGGCCGGCTTCGCCCTCGACAGCGGCCGCACCCTGCTCCGCGAGGGCAAACTCGCCGAGGCCGTCGCCCAGCTGCAGACCGCCGTCGCCACCACCCCCAACCTCCCCGAGCCGCGCCTCGCCCTCGCCGAGGCACTCGAACGCCAAGGCCGCCAGGCCGAAGCCCTCGCCGAACGCCACACCGCCGAGTCACTCGCGCAATCCGGCACAACGCCCTCGACGGCTTCGGGAACTGACTCCGGAACAGCTCCAACTTATTGACCGAGAGGGACCGGATGAGTCCAGACAACCGCCTGTACGCCTTGGCAAGGCTCTATCAGGCCGTGAATCGTAAAGCTGGAACACAGCACCGCGAGCGAGCCGATTCCAAACCGCCTACGGCAGCTGAAATGTGATCGGAAAATACCACATCGGCATAGGTTGGGTGCTCGTCGCCGTCTACGCCTTCGGAAGGCTATCTCAGCTATGGGCCGACCGCTGGCCCACGCCGCTCATCGTCGCCCTGCATGTCATCCCGCCGGCGCTCTTCGCCATCCTGCACGGATCACTGCTCTATCGCGTGAAAGGGATGCTGGTGTTCACGTTGTTTTGTCTGGGAACAGGCGCCGTTTGCGAAAACCTGAGCCTTCACACAGGGTTCCCTTTTGGGCATTATGTCTTCACCGAGGTCATGGGGCCTAAGTGTCTCGGCTTGCCCGTTTTGTTAGTCCTCGCCTATCTGGGAATAGGCTACGTCTCCTGGGTTCTCAGTCTGCTAATTCTTCGTCAGCAGAACAGCCATACCGATGGGACGCGGCGCTTGACTGTGCCTCTGCTTGCGAGCGCAATCATGCTGGCCTGGGATCTGGCGATGGAGGCTGACTGGTCCACGGTCGACCGGGCTTGGCTATGGCGCGATGGAGGAGTTTACTTTGGAGTTCCAGTCAGCAATTTCCTCGGCTGGTACCTCACGGCGTTCTTATTCTATGCGGCCTTCGCCGCCTATTTGAGGACACGACCAGTTCGGATTCCTTCCGCACGGCCCGGCTTTTGGCAAAGCGCGATCGCAGTTTATGCGGTTTGCGCAGCCGGAAATCTCCTTCTCTTTGCCAAGCCCATGGCGCCGAGAATCGTCTTCGATCCGTCTGGAGCTTCTTGGAAAACACTGCATGTCCTAATCGCCGATGCTCTGGTCTCGCTGTTTGTGATGGAATCTATTGCCGTGCTCGCCTGGCTGCGGGCCCGGCAGCCTGCCGATCCGCTCTAATGTTCATTCCTTCTTCTTGGAACGGTCGCTTCTGCAGAGTACAAAACATGCAATCACATCGCGAAGTCGCTGGCGCAAGCCGGCAAAAGGCCCACGGAGATCACCTCGCACTAACCCCGCGCATTGTCCCTCCGCGCGGCCGATCCTTATACTCGACCTCGCCGCAGCGTCGCGCACCCAGTCCGCGCGCCTGCGGCACAGAACCGCCCGAACAGGAGCAGGATGAGCTGGTCGCGTCGCAACGTTCTCCGCTCGCTCTCCCGCACCGCGCTGGTGCTCTCGCTCGAAGATGTCCTTTCGCTCGCCGCCCCCGCGCAGCAGACCCCCGCCCAACAGATCACCGCCCCCACGCAGCAGCCCGCCCCCGCGCAGGGCCGCCCCGCCTACAACGCCCCTGCCCGGCCCGCCCCCAAGGGCGCGCCCTCGCCCGTCACCGGCACCCCCCTCGGCTTCACCTACGTCGACGTCGCCCAGGCCGCCGGCCTCAACGCCAAAACCATCTTCGGCGGCGAGCACCGAAACCGCTTCCTCCTTGAAACCACCGGCTGCGGCGTCGCCTTCTTCGACTTCGACAACGACGACTGGGTCGACATCTTTCTCGTCAACGGATCGCGCCTCGACGGCTTCCCCAAGGGCCAGGAGCCGATCTCCCACATGTTCAAAAACAACCGCGACGGCACCTTCACCGACATCACCGCCAAGACCGGCCTCGGCCGCGCCGGCTGGGGACAGGGCTGCTGCGTCGGCGACTACGACAACGACGGCTTCAACGATCTCTTCGTCAGCTACTACGGCCAGAACGTCCTCTGGCACAACAACGGCGACGGCACCTTCACCGACCGTACCGCCAAGGCCGGCCTCCTCCAATCCCGCACCCGCTGGAACTCCGGCTGCGCCTTCCTCGACTACGACAAGGATGGCCACCTCGACCTCTTCGTCGCCAACTACATCGACTTCGACATCAAGACCGCCCCGCTCCCCGAGGCCGCCGGCTGCTCCTATAAGGGCATCCAGGTCGCCTGCGGTCCCCCCGGTCTCGAAGGCGGCAAAAACATCCTCTACCGCAACAACGGCGACGGCACCTTCACCGACGTCAGCGCCAAAGCCGGCATCCTCGACACCATCGGCACCTACGGCCTTAGCGTGACCGTCGCCGACCTCGACAACGACGGCTGGCCCGACATCTACGTCGCCAACGACTCCACCGCCGCCACCTTCTACCGCAACCAGGGCAACGGCACCTTCAAGGACGAGGCCATCGAATCCGGCATCGCCTACTCGCCCGACGGCAAACCCCAGGCCGGCATGGGCGTCTCCGTCGGCGACTTCAACCGCGACGGCCTGCTCGACATCGTCAAGACCAACTTCGCCGGGGACACCGACTCCCTCTACCAAAACCTCGGCGACGGCACCTTCGAGGACCACACCTACCTCTCCGGCCTCGGTGTCAACACCCGCTACCTCGGCTGGGGCGTCGGCTTCTTCGACCCCGACAACGACGGCTGGCTCGACATCTTCATCTCCAACGGCCACGTCTACCCCGAGGTCGAGGGCTCCCACATCGAAGCCCCCTACGCCGAGCACAAATACCTCTATCGCAACCTCCGCAACGGTCAATTCCAGGAGGTCACCGATCAGGCCGGTCCCGGCATCACCGCCGCCGTTCCCGCCCGCGGCTGCGCCTTCGGCGACTTCCTCAACAACGGCACCGTCGGCATCGCCGTCAACTGCGTCAACAGCCTTCCGCAACTCCTTCGTTGCGATCCCACCGCCGATGCCGCCCCGCGCAACTTCCTCAAAATCCGCACCGTCGGCGTCAAATCCAACCGCGCCGGCATCGGCGCCCGCCTCAGTGTCACGGCGGGAAATATCGCCGGCAAACCGCTCGTTCAGATTGAGGAGGTCCGCTCCGGCGGCAGCTACTTCTCGCAAAACGATCTCCGCGTCCACTTCGGCCTTGGCCAGGCCGCCAAGGCCGACCTCGTCGAGATCCGCTGGCCCTCCGGCGCAAAGGACGTCCTCCGCGACCTCCCTGCCAACTGCCTCTACGTCATCGAGGAAGGCGGCAAAATCCTCAAGACCGTCCCCATGAAAAAGCCGCTCTCCCCCAATAGCTGAACGCGTCGCCATCCCGCCCAGGCGCCCCGGAAACACCGCCCGGGAACCTCCTGCCTCGCACCTGCGTATCGCCCAAAAGGGCCATTCGCGAAATTTAAACGATGTGGTACGTTTCGCGTGTGGAGGCGAAAGTTCACCCTGCCACGATCGCAATCCCCAAGGAACGGACCGCGGGCCCAACCGAAAGCCAGACCGGATGCCAGACCAGATGACCCTGCACCGCTCAATCTACGAGCAGCTGCTGCGCGAGATTCAGGCCGGCGACTACCGCCCCGGCGATCGTCTGCCCAGCGAAGTGGTGTTGTGCGCCCGATTCGCCGCCTCCCGCATCACCGTGGCCAAGGCCATCCAGGGTCTGCAGCGTGATGGCCTCGTCGTTCGCCGCGCCGGCTCCGGCACCTACGTCGAAGCGCCCCAGCTCGCCACCCGCTACCAGTTCGGCCTCCTCATCCCGGAGCTCGGCACCACCGAGATCTTCGAGCCCATCTGCCAGGGCATCATGCGCTCCCCGCTCGCCAAATCGCACTCCCTGCTCTGGGGACACGCGCCCGCCAGGCAAGACTCGCCCGCCAACGAGGACGGCCTCGAGCAGGCAGCCGAGGAGCTCTGCCGACAGTTCGTGCGCCAGGCCGTGAATGGCGTCTTCTTCGCTCCGCTCGAGTTCACCGGAAGCAAAGATCTGGTCAACCGCCGCATCGTCGCCATGCTTCAGCAGGCCGCCATCCCCACCGTTCTGCTCGACCGCTGCTTCGAGGCCTACCCGCGCCGCTCCAACCTCGACCTCGTCGGCATCGACAACAGCCGCGCCGGCTTCACGCTCGCCCAGCACCTCTGGCAGCAGGGCGCTCGGCGCATCGCCTTCGTCGCCCGTTGGCGCTCGGCCAACACCATGATCAGTCGCATGGCCGGCTACCAGTTCGCGCTCTTCGAACAGTGCTCCGCGTTCCCCCCCACCGTGCGCTTCGGCGATGTCGGCGACCTCGCCTTTGTCCGCGCTCTGCTCACTGAAATCGAGCCCGACGGCATCGTCTGCGGCAACGATCTCACCGCCGCCCGCCTCATGCGCTCGCTCATCGAGCTCGGCGTCCGCGTGCCCGAAAGCGTCCGCGTCGTCGGCGTCGACGACGTCAGCTACGCCAAGTTCCTCCCCGTCCCGCTCACCACCATCCACCAGAACTGCGGCGAGATGGGCGAAATCGCCATGGCCATGATGCTCGGCCGCATGCGCGAACCCGATCGGCCCGGCCTCGATGTGCACGTCCCCTTCCACCTCGTCGTCCGCAACTCCTGCGGCGCCGGCAGCCTCCCACACCCCTAGCCCGAGCCACCTTCCGGACAGCTTCATCTAAAAGGATCGGAGACAACATGAAGCCGACAACATCTCCCAACGAGGCCGCCTCCGCCAACATCACCCAGCGAATCCGAGAGCTGGGCGACTGGCGAGGGGAGACCCTCGCTCATCTCCGTCAGCTCATCCACCACGCCGACCCCGAAGTCCAGGAAGAATGGAAATGGCGCGGAACCCCCGTCTGGTCCCATGACGGCATCGTCTGCACCGGGGAGTCCTATAAACAGGTCGTGAAGCTCACCTTCGCTCGCGGCGCCCTCCTCGACGACCCAAACAAGCTCTTCAACTCCAGCCTGGAAGGAAACACCCGGCGCGCGATCGACCTCCGCGAAGGCGAGACGATCGACGAAGCTGCCTTCCGACAACTCATCCGCGCCGCGGTGGCCGCCAACTTCGCCGCGCGCGCGCACCAGACAGCCAAAAAGAAATAAGCCCTCCCACAAAGATCGCCCCCACGATCACCCTCAACAACCTTGAAGCCACCCAAAGGGTGCCCCATTCATGACAGCCTTAACGTCATGAGTGGGCCATCGACCGACAGGTCGATCCCTCCATACCCCCAAGACCACCACCCTCCAAAAACCTTGAAGCCACCACCAAGGGGGTGCCCCATTCATGACAGATCCACGTCATGAGTGGGCCATCGACCGACAGGTCGATCCTCCACACCCCCAAAACCATCACCCTCCACAAACCTTGAAGCCACCCAAAGGGTGCCCCATTCATGACAGCCTTAACGTCATGAGTGGGCCATCGACCGACAGGTCGATCCCTCCATACCCCCCATAACGATCACCCGGCCCCGAAGGCGACACATCCCGACCGAAAGTCCCCAACAAAGCCGCCCACAGCGCCACCCAAGCATCCGCCGTCGCTTGCCCCACCGCCTTGTCTCACGTAGTCTCAACTCCATGGCACCGAGCTCCTTCCGCACCCGTCGCTGTTGTTGTTGTCGCGGCTAGTCGAGCTCCGTCCCCCACTCGGTCACCCCTTGCACCCTAAGCCCTAACCAGGCACGTGCACGCCCGAGCCCCCCGCACCTCCATCCCGCATCCGATCGCGCCCCTCCGCGCGCTCATGGAGATTCCGCATGTTTCGCTCCCCCGCGCGCCGCCTCGCCTTTGCCACTGTCCTGTTCGCCGCTCCCCTCCACGCCCAGGTCGTCGGCGCCACCCTCGCCGGCGCCATCACCGACCCCACCGGCGCCGCCCTCCCCAACGCCCTCGTCCGCATCCGCAACGACGACACCGGCACCGAGCGCCGCCTCACCACCGACAGCACCGGCCGCTACAGCGCGCCCTCCGTCTCCGTCGGCGCCTACACCCTCGAAGTCACCGCCCCCGGCTTCTCCACCACTCGCCGTACCGGCATCCGCCTCGCCGTCGGCCAGTCCCTCGCCCTCAACCTCCAGCTCTCCCTCGAAGCCTCCGCCGAACAGATCACCGTCGAAGCCACGCCCCCCAGCGTCAACACCACCACGCAGGAGCTCTCCGGCCTGGTCAACGAGCGTCAGGTCAAGGAGCTCCCCCTCAACGGCCGCTCCTACGACCAGCTCATCACCCTCAACCCCGCCACCGTCAACTACACCGCGCAGCGCTCCGGCTCCATCGGCACCTCAAACTCCTCCGTCGGCAACATGTTCTCCGTCTCCGGCCGCCGCCCGCAGGACAATCTCTACCTCCTCAACGGCGTCGAATACACCGGCGCCTCGCTCATCAACGTCACCCCCGGCGGCGCCTCCGGCCAGCTCCTCGGCGTCGACGCCGTCCGCGAGTTCAACGTCGTCGCCGACACCTACGGCGCCATCTACGGCAAACGCCAGGGCGCCCAAATCTCCATCGTCACCGCCTCCGGCACCAACGCCCTCCACGGCGCCGCCTACGAGTTCCTCCGCAACTCCTTTTTCGACGCCCGCAACTTCTTCGATCAGGCCCGCATCCCCAATTTCCAGCGCAACAACTTCGGCGGCGCCCTCGGCGGCCCCCTCAAGCGCGACAAGCTCTTCCTCTTCGGCAACTACGAGGGCTACCGACAAAACCTCGGCATCACCGACGTCACCCTCGTCCCCGACAACAACGCCCGCGCCGGCCTTCTTCCCGCAAGCACCGGCGCCCTCACCCCCGTCCCCCTCGGCCCCGGCGTCCCCGCGCTCCTCAATCTCTGGCCCGTGCAAAACGGCCCCGAACTCCTCGACGCCAAAGGCAATCGCACCGGCATCGCCCTCAGCTACTCCAACCCCACCCAGCACATCCGCGAAGATTTCGGCACCGCCCGCTTCGACGCCAACCTCTCCCCCAACGACCTCCTCTTCGCCGTCTACACCGTCGACGACTCCACCGCGCACACCCCCACCCAGAACCCCCTCTCCCTTATCGACGAGGCACTCCGCGAGCAGGTGTGGAGCGTCCAGGAGCAGCACGTCTTCTCCCCGCGCCTGCTCAACACCGTCCGCTTCGGCCTCTCCCGCGCCTCCTTCTTCTTCCTCGGCAGCGTCCCCGCCGATGTCGCCGCCACCGCCGGCGCCTTCCTCCCCGGCAAGCCCGTCGGCGCCATCGTCATCGCCGGCTCCACCGCGTCCAACGGCTCCTCGCAGATCACCGGCGCGGGCGCCAACGTCGGCTCCGACAACCGCATCACCCGCAACCTCTTCACCGCCGACGACCACCTCTTCCTCACCCTCGGCCGCCACCAGATCGAGGCCGGCGGCTGGCTCCAGCGCCTCCAGTCCAACGACAACCTCGCCCAGAACCAGTTCGGCCAGGCCTCCTTCGCCACCCTCGCCACCTTCCTCGCCGGCACCGTCAAGACCTTCACCGTCGTCCCCTCCCCCACCCCCCTCAACTGGCGCGCCTGGTTCGGCGCCGCCTACCTCCAGGACACCTGGCGCGCCACGCCACGCCTCGAGCTCACCGCCGGCCTCCGCACTGAGTCCACCGACGGCTTCAACGAGGCCCACGGCCGCGCCGGTATCTACGGGCTGACAAACGGCGTCATCAACACCGCCCCCACCGTCGGCAGCGCCGCCCTCCCCGACAACTGCGCCCGCTTCCTCCCCGAGCCCCGCGTCGGCCTCGCCTGGGACGTCAGCGGCAACGGAAAAACCTCCATACGCGCCGGCTTCGGCCTCCACCACTCCCTGCTCGACAACCTCGACTACCGCCTCGACCAGGCCGCCCCCTTCAACACCACCCTCACCTACACCGGCGTCCCCGTCAGCGCGCCCACCACCGGCGCACCCGGCCTCATCTCGCCCTCCAACGTCCAGCCCAACCTCGCCACCCCCACGGTCCTCGCCTGGACCCTCAAGCTCGAGCGCCGGCTCGCCCCCTCCACCTCCCTCACCCTCGCCTACATCGGCTCCCACGCCACCCACCAGATCCTCTCTGAAGACCAGAACGAGCCCGCCGCCATCGTCTGCGCGGCCAGCTCCGACGCGTGCCCCGCTGGCGTCCCCAACGGCGCCGTCTTCTACCCCTCCACCGTCAAGGCCAACCCCGCCCTCGCCAACACCACCTCCTGGGTCTCCAGCGGCTCGGGTAACTACAACGGCCTAGAGGTCGACCTCCGCCGCTCCCTTGCCCAAGGCCTCCAGCTCCGCGCCAACTACACCTTCTCCAAAAACCTCGACAACGGCTCCGCCTGGAACACCAGCGTCTCCGCCAACACCCCCGCCTTCGTCGCCGTGCCCTCCCTCCCGCGCCTCGACTACGGCCCCGCCGCCACCGACGTCCGCCACCTCGCCGCGATCAACGGCAGCTACGACCTCCCCGTCGGCCAGGGCCACCACACTCTCGGCAGCGCAAACGGCCTCGGCGCCCGCGGCTCATTCATAGACCGCGCCGTCTCCGGCTGGACCCTCGCCTCCATCGCCACCCTCCAGACCGGCCTGCCCTTCTCCCCGCAGCTCGGCTACAACCCCACCGGCTCCGGCGACACCCGCAACCCCGTCCGCCCCGATTGCAACCCCGCCTTCACCGGCTCGCTCTATGCCCACGGCTCCACCGCCCAGCGCGCCTCGCGGTTCTTCAACCCCACCGCCTTTCTCGCCCCCGCCCCCGGCGCCGTCGGCGACCTCGGCCGCGACACCCTCACCGGCCCCGGCCTCGCCGACTGGGACCTCTCCCTGCTCAAGTCCACCGCCATCTCCGAGCGCACCCGTCTCCAACTCCGCGCCGAGGTCTTCAACCTCCTTAACCACACCAATCTCCTCACCCCCAACCCCGTCGTCTTCACCTCCGGCCCCACCCAGGGCACCCCTACCACCCGCGCCGCCACCGCCGTCGAAAGCCCCACCGCCGGCGTCGTCACCGCCGCCGCCACCTCCCGCCAAATCCAACTAGGCCTCAAACTCCTCTTCTAAAGCGCTCCAGATCTAAGGTGTGTTCAATCTATAAAGAAGGTGTCATCTCGACCGAAGCGAAGCGAAGTGGAGAGACCTGCGGTTAGCATGCGCACGCAAAACCCTTCTATAAGAAAGTGTCATCTCGACCAAAGCGAAGCGCAGTGGAGAGACCTGCGTTTCGCCGCGCACAAAGAAAACGCCCCAGCTATAACAGTGTCATCACCCCTGGCGTGCACTCCCTAACCCCCACCCCGCAGCCGCAGCCGGTTCGCCCGGCGAAACTCCTCGCGCAACTCCGGCGTGCGCAGATTCTCCCGCAGATGCGCGATCTCCTGCTCCAGCGCCTGGAGCGTCGCCCCAATCGCCTCCCCATTCGTCAGCGCTATATCCCGCCACATGCTGTACGGACTCGCGCCCAGCCGCGTCATCTCGCCCAGCGCCCGTCCCCCAATCGCCGCGATCTCCTCCCCCGCGCCGAACCGCTCCTCCAGCAGCGCCGACAGCGCCGTCGCCAGAAATTGCGGCAGATGGCTCACCCACGCGCACAGCTCATCATGCCGCGCCGGCGCCATCTCCCGCGTCCGCGCTCCCATCCGCTCCACCCAGCCACGCCACTCCTCCCCCAAAGCGCCCGCAGCCGCCGTCGGCGTAAACAGCCACATCGCCCCCTCGAACAGCCCCGCATCCCCCCTTGCCGCCCCACCCGACTCCTTGCCCGCCATCGGGTGCCCCGGCAAAAACTCCGCCCTCCCCGGCCCGCCGTACAGCCGCTCCGCCGCCCGCGCGATCTCCCGCTTCGTGCTCCCCACATCTGTCACCAGCTGGCCCGCCTGCAGCACCGGCGCCAGCCGCTCCATCCACTCCAGGATCGCCAGCACCGGCGCCGCGAGCACCACCACCTCCGCCACCCGCAACGCCTCCCCGCTCTCGACCCCATCGGCCCACACCGCGGAGAAAGCGCCCGTCCCCCTCGCCGCCGCGCGCTCGCGCTCGCTCCGATCCACCCCCGTGATCACCCCCGCGAACCCTGCCGCCCGCAGCGCCAGCGCGATCGAACTCCCGATCAGCCCCGTCCCGACAATGACAACGCGCTCCATCATGCGCGACCTCCCTGTACGCGCTACGCCACCGTCCGCCCCACGACGTCCGCGATCCCGCGCAGCTTGCCCAGCAGCGCCGTCAGCTGCTCCGGCGTCATGCTCTGCGCGCCGTCGCTCATCGCCTTGTCCGGATTGGGATGCATCTCCATCAGCAGCCCGTCCGCGCCCGCCGCCACGCTCGCCATCGCCATCGCCGGCACAAACTCGCGTATCCCCACACCGTGCGACGGATCCCCGAACACCGGCAGATGCGTCAGCTTCTTCAGCACCGGTATCGCCGAAATATCCATCGTGTTGCGCGTGTACGTCTCAAACGTCCGCACCCCGCGCTCGCACACGATCAGGTCGTAGTTGCCGCCGCTCAAGATGTACTCCGCGCTCAGCAGCACCTCCTCGATCGTCGCCGCGATCCCGCGCTTCAGCAGCGCCGGCTTCCGCACGTGCCCCAGCTCCCGCAGCAGATTGAAGTTCTGCATGTTGCGCGCGCCGATCTGAAAACAGTCCACATACGGCAGCATCGGCTCAATCTGCGAGATCTCCATCACCTCGCTGATCACCAGCAGCCCCGTCTCATCCGCCACCTCGCGCAGCAGCTTCAGCCCCTCCAGCCCCATGCCCTGGAAGCTGTACGGCGAGCTCCGCGGCTTAAACGCCCCGCCCCGCAGAAACTGCGCGCCCGCCTCCTTCACCCGCTGCGCGCTCTCCAAAATCTGCGCCCGCGACTCGATCGAGCACGGCCCCGCCATCACCACCACCTGCTCGCCCCCCACCACCACGCCGTTGCGAAACGTGATCTTCGTCCCCTCCGGCCGAAAGCTCCGCCCCGCCAGCTTGTACGGCGAGGAGATCCGGTAGGCGTCAAACACCCCGCCCAGCATCTTGAACTCCAGCACATCGAACTTGTCCGGCGTGCCCACGCCCGCCAAAATCGTCTGCGCCTCGCCCGTCGTCCGGTGGACATTGAACCCCAGCTCCACCATCCGCTCAATCACGGTCTGTATGTGCTCTTCCGCTGCCGCGCCCTGCATCACTACGATCATGTCTCTGCCCGCTGTCCTTCCTGATCTCTTGCGCTAACCATCTGTAACCCGCGGCGGTCTTTATCGCCCGTCCCGCCGCTGCAGCCCGCGCATCACGTCGATAATTCGCTCATACACGTGCAGCATGTCCGCCTCGCTCAGCGGCCCCGCGTTCAGCCGCCGCACATTCGCAAACACCTCCTGCTCGCGCTTCGGCTCATACACCGGCAGGTCCGCGCCCTGCTTCAACCGCCCAATCGAGTTCGCCGCCGTGGCCCGCTCGCTGATCAGCCGAACAAGCTCCCCGTCCAGCCCGTCGATCCGCTTCCGCAACCGCTCGATCTCCCGTTGCTCATCCTGTCCCAAACGTCCCTCCATGTGCGGATCCCCGCGCCTCGCTGCCCGGGTTCCATACTATCGTCGCCATCGCAAAGCCTCCTCGCCGCGCAGCTCCGCGATCAAATCGCCCACGGCCCGCGCCGCCTCCGCTCGCCCGGCGCGCTCGATCGCCGCCACCACCGCGCTCCCCACGACGGCCGCGTCCGCAAACTTCCCCACCTCGCGCACATGCGCCGCCGTTGAAATCCCAAACCCCACCGCAATCGGCATCGCCGTAAACTGCCGCAGGCGTTGCACTAACATCTCCGCATCGCTCGCCACCGTCTCCCGCGCACCCGTAATCCCCACCCGCGACACCGCGTACACAAACCCCCGGCTCACCTCGCCGATCGCCTTCAACCGCACATCCGGACTCGTCGGCGCCGCCAGGAACACCGGCGACAACCCATTCGCCGCCATCAGCGCCCGGTACTCGTCCGCCTCCTCGACGATCATGTCCGTCAGCAGCACGCCATCCGCGCCCGCCGCCGCCGCCTCGCCACAAAACCGCTCCATCCCCATCCGCACCACCGGGTTCAGATAGCTGAACAACACCAGCCCCGCCCCCGGCCGCGCCGCCCGAATCTCCCGCGTCAGCCCCAGCACATCGGTCAGCGTCACGCCACGCGCCACCGCCCGCTCACTCGCCCGCTGAATCACCGGCCCATCCGCCAGCGGATCCGAAAACGGCACCCCCAGCTCAATCACCTCCGCGCCAGCATCTATCGCCGCCAGCACAATCTCCCGCGTCGTCCCTAGATCAGGATCCCCCGCAGTGACATAAGCCACCAACCCCGGCTTCGAATTGAATTCAATCGCCATCTTCAATCCCATCCTTCGAGTAGAAATAGTTCAGCCCCACCCCCAAGCCTGCAAGCTTGCGCAACGTCTCAGGCTTCAGCTCGAGAATCTGGTTCCCCTCACCAGTGATGTTCATCTCAGCCGTAAAGCGTTCTGCGAGTGGTTGTAGAACACCCGCTTTCGGACTGAGCACATCGAGCAAAAACGCGACCTGCTCATTCGGCGACGCATCCACAGGACAATGAAAGTCCCAGGTCGACGTTCGCATCGGGAAATCAGCGCCCTTAAGCACATCCCCCTTCCGAAACACATCGGAGGGCTCAAGGCTGAGTGCTGCCGTCACATCACTCAGCTCAAAATCACCGTACAAAGAAAAATGCCCTATCGACGTCACCGCGTCCCCCGATTCTCCGCATGCACCGGCTCCGCCCCGCCCAGATTCAACTCCCGCGCCAGGATCCCCATATCCTTGTCCCCGCGCCCACTCAGATTCACCATCAGCACCTCATCCGTGCGCATAGTCGGCGCCAGCCGGATCGCCTCCGCCACCGCGTGCGCGCTCTCCAGCGCCGGCAGAATCCCCTCCGTCCGGCTCAGCGTCACCGTCGCCTTCAGCGCCTCGTCATCCGTGCACGACGTGTACGTCGCCCGCCCCGAGTCATGCAGCATCGCGTGCTCCGGCCCCACACTCGCATAATCCAGCCCCGCGCTCACCGAGTGCGTCAGGCTCACCTGCCCCGCCTCGTTCTGTAACACATACGAGTACGTACCCTGCAGCACGCCCGGCACACCGCCGCCCGCCTTTTGGAACCGCGCCGCGTGCTCGCCCAGCCCCGCCCCACGACCGCCCGCCTCCACCCCGATCAGCCGCACCTCCGCATCGCCCAGAAACTCATAGAACGCCCCGATCGCATTCGATCCCCCACCCACGCACGCCACGATCGCCGCCGGCAGCCTGCCCTCCTGCTCCAGGATCTGCCGCTTCGCCTCCTGCCCGATCACGCGATGAAAGTCCCGCACCATCGTCGGATACGGGTGCGCCCCCAGCGCCGAGCCGAGGATGTAAAACGTCGTCCGCACATTCGTCACCCAGTCCCGCATCGCCTCATTGATCGCATCCTTCAGCGTCGCCGAGCCCGCGCCCACCCCGCGCACCTCCGCGCCAAGTAACCGCATGCGATACACATTCAGCTCCTGCCGCCGCATGTCCTCCTCGCCCATGTAGATCACGCACTCCATCCCCAGCAGCGCGCACACCGTCGCCGTCGCCACCCCGTGCTGCCCCGCGCCCGTCTCCGCGATCACCCGCTGCTTGCCCATCCGCCGCGCCAGCAGCCCCTGCCCCAGCGCGTTGTTGATCTTATGTGCCCCCGTGTGTAACAAATCCTCGCGCTTCAGATAGATCCGCGCGCCCCCACACATCTCCGTCAGCCGCTTCGCGCAATAAAGCGGCGTCGGCCGCCCACAGTAGTGGTGCAGCAGATCCGCCAGCTCCGCCTGAAACGCCGCGTCCCCCTTGGTCGCCTCATACGCGGCTTCCAACTCCTCCAGCGCCGCCATCAGCGTCTCCGGCACATACCGCCCGCCATACGCCCCGAACCGCCCCGCCCGCGCCTTCTCCGGCCCTGCCATCGTCGCTGTGCCCATCGCTCCGCCTCCCTCTGCAAAACACCCGCGCAAAAACAAAAGCCGCAACCTTGTCGGTTGCGGCTCGTCGGTCTTTCCGATCCTGAGAAAAGCGCTACACCTGGCGCCTCTGATGATCGCAACCCGCCGAGACCGCTACCGGATACCAGTAGCGGAAGCTAAACCAAAAGCGGCTGGTCTGCGCAAACATCATCGTGCCTCAGACAATACACCGGCCCTCCCCGCGCCGCAACCGGAAAGCCTCTCCCGCAAATTTTGCCCGGCCTATCACGCCCGCCCGCAACCACGCCGTGCCACCCTGTGCCCGTTCCAAGGCCGCTCCACATCTTCCCTGCCTGCGCTACCCGCCGAGCAGCAGGCCGCACGCTTCGCAACGGCTATGTCAGCCAAACTTGCGGCTCGCGTATCAGCCTGAGAGGATGGCGGGTATGCGATCAAGGCACATCCTCCTACTCGGAAGCTTGCTGCTCCTCTATACGGTGACGTGCGCGGGGCAAAGTGCCAGGGCACAGGCGAACGAGGGCCAGATAGCGCGTATCGCGGAGATCGAGATCGACCCGCATCAGATTGAGCCGTACAAAGCCGCGTTGCGCGAAGCTATAGAAGCCGCGATCCGACTGGAGCCGGGTGTGTTGGCGTTATATGCGGTTTCAATCAGAGAACACCCTGAGCAGGTCAGGGTGTTCGAGGTATACGCCAGTCAAGCAGCCTACCAAGCTCATCTGCAAACGCCTCACTTCAAGAAGTACAAAAGCGTGACCAAGCGCATGGTTCTTTCCCTGAATCTCCTTGAGACAGACCCCATCCTGCTCGGCAACCAAAACACTAAGACCCCGTGAGAACCTCATCCTGCAGCACTATCCGCGCCCGGATGAAGCAGGCGCCCGCTTCGTAGTGAGTACCGCCACAGCTAGATCTTCTGCACCCGCTGCACCTCGCGCACCCCCGGCACCCGCCGCAGCCCCTGCACCAGCTTGTTCAGCTGCCGCACATCCGCGATCTCCACCACAAAGTCCACCACCGCGCTCCCGTCCGCCGCCCGCTTCGTATCCACGCTGCGGATGTTCGTCCCCTCGTCCGAGATGATCGCCGTAAACTCCTTCAGCATCCCCGCCCGATCGTCGCACAGCACCATCAGCTTCACCGGATACGTCTGCGACTTCGTCGTCCCCGGCGCCGCGGGCGCATCCGCCCAGTCCACCTGAATCCGCCGATCGCTCTCATACAGCAGGTTCTGCACGTTGGAGCAGCTCCGCGCATGCACCGCTACGCCCTTGCCCCGTGTCACATACCCCACAATCTCCTCGCCGCGAATCGGATTGCAACAGCGCGCCCGATACACCAGCAGATCGTCCTGCCCCTCCACCTGCAGCGAGTCCGACCCGCGCCCAAAGAACACGCGCTTCACCGCGTCGGACATCTGCCCGATCGCGTTCGTCACCGGGCTCTCGCTCGCCGCGGCCGTCGCCTCCTCGGCCTCCGCCGTCGATCCCGGCTCGAGCTTGTTCAACACCTGCCGCGCGGAAAACTTGCCGAACCCGATCCCCGCCAGCAGCTCGCGCTCGCCGCCCAGCCCATACTCATTCGCCACCCGCTCAAACTCCGCCGCGCCCATCTTCGTCAGCGACACCTTGAACTTCCTCGCCTCGCGCTCCAGCAGCTTCCGTCCCACCTCGAACGCCCGCTCCCGCTGGTGCTCCGTCAGCCAGTGCTTGATCTTGTTGCGCGCCCGCGAGCTCTTCGCAAAGCTCAGCCAGTCCCGGCTCGGCGTGTGCCCCGCCTGCGTCATCACCTCCACAATGTCGCCGTTGCGCAGCCGCGTCCGCAGCGGCACCATCCGCCCGTTCACCTTCGCCCCCGTCGTCGAGTGCCCCACCTCCGTATGAATCGCATACGCAAAGTCGATCGAGCTCGCGTCCTTCGGCAGCACCACCACCTTGCCCTTGGGCGTAAAGGTGTACACTTCCTCCGGATACAGATCCATCTTCAGCGTCGACATGAACTCGTTCGGATCGCTCATCTCGCGCTGCCACTCCATTACCTGCCGCACCCACTTCAGGCGCTCCTCCTCCTTGGCGGTGACGCTGTCGCTCGCCTTGTACTTCCAGTGCGCCGCGATGCCCTCCTCGGCCACCGTGTGCATCTCCTCCGTCCGGATCTGCACCTCAAACTGGTGCCCGCCCCCCGCGATCAGCGTCGTGTGCAGTGACTGATACAGATTCGGCCGCGGCATCGCGATAAAGTCCTTGATCCGCCCCGGCACCGGCCGCCAGATCGAATGCAGCAGCCCCAGCACCGCATAACAGTCCTGCACCGTCGCGCAGATCACCCGCACCGCCAGCAGGTCATACACCTGATCGACCGGGATGCTCTGCGCCGAAAGCTTCTGCTGAATCGAGTACAGCCGCTTGATCCGCGACTCCACCCGCCCCTCCAGCCCATGCTCCCGCAGCCGCAGCTCAATCTCCGCCACCACCGTCGTCAGAAACTCCTCGTTCGCCCCGCGCAGCGCATCCACCTCGCGCGTCAGCGTGTCGTACGCAAACGGATCCGTGTACCGAAACGCCAGGTCCTCCAACTCGCCGCGCAACTTGCCCATCCCCAGCCGATGCGCCAGCGGCGCATACACATCCAGCGTCTCCCGCGCGATCTTCACCTGCTTCTCCGGCTTCAGGTGCTCGAGCGTCCGCATGTTGTGCAGCCGGTCCGCCAGCTTGATGATCACCACCCGCACATCCGTCACCATCGCCAGCAGCATCTTGCGGATGTTCTCCGCCTGGTGATCCTCACGGTTCGCAAACTTGATCTTGTCCAGCTTCGTCACACCCTCAACGATGTGCGCCACCTGCTCGTTGAAGCGCTTGGCGATCTCCGCCGACGTAACGTCCGTGTCCTCCACCGCGTCATGCAGCAGCCCCGCCGCGATCGCCGTCGAGTCCATCTTCAGCTCCGCCAGCACCAGCGCCACCTCGAGCGGATGAATGATGTACGGCTCCCCGCTCGCCCGCTTCTGCCCCTCGTGCTGCTGCCGGCAGAAATCCCACGCCCGCCGAATGATGTCCAGATCGTCCGCCGGCCGGTTCGCATGCACCGTCGCCAGCAACCGCGCAAACAGCCCCTCCACGGCCGCGTCACTCCCGGCCGCGTCCCCCGTGCCCACCCCCGCGATCCCACCCCCGACCGCCGCAGAACCATCCCCAACCGCCGCATGACCGTCCACGACCGCCGCGATCCCCCTCGGCACGGACGCCGGCCCCGGTCCCGCCGCCACCCCATGCCCCGCCGCCACCCCGGACTTCGCCGCCCGCGGTGTGACCAACTGCCCCGCCGGCTCGTCTAGCTGCAACTGGGTCCCACGGCTCGAGGCCGCGTCCATCGTCACCACCTGGTGCTTCGAGGGCAGCGCCGCCTCCAGCTCCAGCCCCCCGTCCGAAGCCCCCACCGGCTCCGCCATCGACCGAGCGCCGACCACGGGGCCGAAAGTCCTCTCCGTGTCGCCGCCTGGAATGCGTGCCATAGGTCATTATAGGCAGACCACACCCACCTTTCTTTGCAGTATCAGCCCGCCGCATACCCCTCACCACCCACCCCCCACCCACCTTCCCACTCCCACCCACCTTCCCACTCCCACCCACCTCCCCTCCACAACAAGAAGCTGTCATCTCGACCGAAGGCGACGCAAAGCGGCCCCGCAGCGGAGAGACCTGCATCTCCCCCGCCTACCCATCCAACCGCCACCCAAAGGGGTGCCCCATTCATGACAGCTCCACCGTCATGAGTGGGCCATCGACCGAAGGTCGATCCACCTTCCCTCCCCCAACCTTCATCACCGAAAAAACAAAACACATCCTCCCGCGTCCCTCTCATGTGACCCGCCTCCCTGCCGCCCTGCTCCTCCTGCTCGCCGCCCTCGCCTTGGCCCCCAACTCCCCCGCCCAGACCCCCTCCCCGCGCGCCGCCGCCCCGCCCCTCCTCGTCGGCTACTTCGGCCAGTGGGGCGTCTACGACGGCATCTTCCCCAAATCCCTCGTCACCAGCGGCGCCGCCGCCGCCCTCGATCAGCTCAACTACGCCCAGGGCTTCGTCACCGACGGCCACTGCTCCGTCGCCGACCCCAACGCCGACCTCCACCTCACCCTCGCCGCCGCCGACTCCATCAACCACCGCGCCGACTCGCCCACCGCCCCCTTCCGCGGCAACCTCCATCAGCTCGCCGAACTCAAGCGCCTCCACCCCCACCTCAAGATCCTCATCTCCCTCGAGGGCAAAGCTGACGACTTCGCCGCCGACGCCCGCCCCGAACACCGCGCCGCCTTCGTCCGCTCCTGCGTCGACCTCTTCCTCCGTGGCCACCTTGCCCCCGGCGTCACCCAGCCCCGCCTCTTCGACGGCATCGACCTCGATTGGGAGTACCCCCACGGCGACGACGCCGCCAACTTCCTCGCCCTCGTCACCGAGCTCCGCCGCGCCATGGACGCCGCCCGCCCCGGCCTCCGCCTCGCCGTCGCCGTCGGCGCCTCCCCCCGCATGGTCGAGGGCGTCGACATCCCCGCTGTCGCCCGCCTCGTCGATCAGGTCGGCGTCATGAACTACGACTACCACGGCCCCTGGAACCCCGCCACCGACTTCCTCGCGCCCCTCTTCGCCGACGGCGCTGGCGGCCCGAATTCCAACGCCGGCAGCGTCGCCCGCAGCCTCGAAGAGTGGCAGGCCGTCGGTGTCCCCCGCGCCAAGCTCCTCCTCGGCCTCCCCTTCTACGGCTACGGCTGGGAGCAGGTCGCCGGCGCCGCCCACGGCTTCCAGCAGTCCGGCCATGCCATCCGCGGCGACCGCCCCTACAGCTTCTTCGCCACCCTCACCGCCAACGCCCTCGCCCCCGCCCCCACCACCACGCCCATCCCACCCGCCATTCCGAACTCTGAGAAACCACCCACCGCCCCGACCCGCGGCAACGTCAGGGAGCTCGTCACCGACCAGCAACTCGCCTCTCCCACCAACGCCCCACCCGCAAACGCCTCACCTACAAACGCTCCACCGATCAACGCCTCACCTACAAACGCCCCACCTATCAACCCCTCACCGACAACGCCCGCCCCCTTCACCCTCTTCCGCGACCCCCGCTCCCAAGCCCCCTGGCTCTACGACGGCTCCACCTTCTGGACCTTCGAGGACCCCGTCTCCATCCGCTTCAAGGCCGCCTTCGCCCGCGACCAGCAGCTCGGCGGCGTCATGATCTGGGAGCTCGGCGAAGACACCCCCGACGGCGCCCTCGTCCACGCCGCCCACCAGGGCCTCCGCCACGGCGCCCCACCCGCCCCCACCCAAACCACGCAAGCCCTCTCCACCCATCCCTGACCCACACCCTGCAGCTCCCCCAAAATTAATGTGTCATTTCGACCGAAGAACGCACAGCCCCACCGTGCGTTCGCAGCGGAGAAACCTGCATCTCGCCCCGGCCGCAGCTCCCCCCAAAGACAAATGTGTCATTTCGACCGAAGAACGCACAGCCACCGTGCATTCGCAGTGGAGAACCTGCGTCTCGCCCCGGCCCCAACTCCGCCCCCCAAAAACAAATGTGTCATTTCGACCGAAGAACGCACAGTCCCATCGTGCGTTCGCAGTGGAGAAACCTGCGTCTCGCCCCGGGCTCCAAGAATCCTCGCAGCCCTCCCACGCTGCAGTTCCTTCCTCCGGCCCAACTCCGCCCCCCAAAAACAAATGTGTCATTTCGACTAAAGAACGCACAGCCCCACCGTGCGTTCGCAGCGGAGAAACCTGCGTCTCGCCCCGCCCTCCAAGAGTCCTCGCGCCACGCTTCACCCGGCCCCAACTCCGCCCCCCAAACAAATGTGTCATTTCGACCGAAGGACGCACGAGCCTCACCGTGCGTTCGCAGCGGAGAAACCTGCGTCTCGCCCCGCCCTCCAAGAGTCCTCACAGCCCTCCCCACGCCGCAGCTCCGCCCCCGCCCCCAACTCCGCCCCAAAAAAACAAATCTGTCATTTCGACCGAAGAACGCACAGCCCCACCGTGCGTTCGCAGCGGAGAAACCTGCATCTCCTCACCTCCGATCCCGCCTCTCAGGGCTGCGCCGCCATCATCTGCTGATACACCAGCTCCAGCGGCTCCGGCGTCACGCTGATCCGTCCCCGATACGGATTGTCCAACGACGCCACCAGATAGATCAGCAGCCCGATCAGCACCGAAAACAGCACCGTCAGCGCAAGGTGCATCCCAAACCGCGCCGTATGAAAGAACCACGTCGCCCCGATGCTCAGCACCGCCCCCGCGATCACCAGCACCCACAGCGGCCCCGGCATCTCGGCCGTCACACTGTTCAACCGCGCCCGCCGGCTCTCCGTCAGATCATCAAACGACCGGTACGCCTCCATCGCCACGATCTTCTGCCGCTCCGTCACCGGCTCAAACGACATAAAGTCCCGCTGAAACGCCGCCAGCACCCCGCTCGCGTTGTTCGGCACGATCCCTTGCTGCTGCATCGGCCACCCCACGTCGATCACCTGTCGCGTATACAGCCGCAAATCGCTCTCGAGCACCGAGCGAATCGGCTCCGGGTACGCGCTGATGTTGCGATATAACCCGCCCAGCGCCACCGCCTCATGGTCCACCCGGTTCTGCGCATCGCTATAAGTCTGCCACGTCCCCACCGCGACCAGCCCCAGCGTGATGCCGTAAAACACCGTCACCGCGCTCAGAAAATAACTCACCACATCGTTCTGCGACTGCCCCGCGCCATGCAGCCGCCGAACCGTGCCCCGCGTCCCATACAGCCCCGCCACCCCAATCGCCGTGAACGCACCAAGAATGAGCACCCCCAGCACCCAGTTCGGCAAGGTATATATCCAGTAAAAATCCATAGCAACTCCTCATGCTCCCAGGGTTAGCGTGCTGAGAATCGCAGCCCCACGACGCAGCGTGCAACCCGCTCCAGCAGATCGAAGCATACCCATACCCCGAACACCCCAAAAACAAATTGTCATTTCGACCAAAGAACGCACCGCCCCACCATGCGTTCACAGCGGAGAACCCGCGTCTCGCCCCACGATCCGAATCCTCACAGCCCTCCCCGCGCTTAGTTTCGTCCCCGCGCTTAGTTTCGTCCCCGCGCTTAGCTTCGTCCCCGCGCTTAGTTCATTCCCCGCCCCGCAGATCCTTCCCCGCCCGCAGCGCCGTCCCCAAACAAATGTGTCATTTCGACCGAAGAACGCACAGCCCCATCGTGCGTTCGCAGCGGAGAAACCTGCATCTCGCCCCGCGCTCCAAGAATCCTCGCACCCCTCCCCACGCCGCAGTCCTTCCCCACCCCCAGCTCCGCCCCAGCTCCCACGTCCGCCCCCGGGCCCCAGCTCCTTCCCTGCCCGCAGATCCGCCTCAAAAACAAATGTGTCATTTCGACCGAAGAACGCACAGCCTCACCGTGCGTTCGCAGCGGAGAAACCTGCGTCTCGCCCCGGGCTCCCAAATTCTTGCAGCCTCCTCGCGCCGCGTTTCGCCCCTGCCCTCAGCTCGCCCCAAAAACAACTCGTCATTTCGACCGAAGAACGCACGTGCGTTCGCAGCGGAGAACCCGCGTCTCACCCCGCGGCCCCCGAGAGTCCTCGCCCGCAGTGCCGCCCTCCTTCCCCTCGCGCCCGTACTCTAGAACCACACAGGGCGAGTCGCCACACCTCCCGCCAAACATCGAGGTACCTCCGAGTGACCGAAAAAGCCGACCCCCCAGCGCCCACCCTCCGCCGCTCCCTCAAGCTCTGGAACCTGATCGTCTACGGCATCATCATCATCCAGCCCACCGCCCCCATGGGCATCTACGGCGTCGTCAGCAACGTCGCCCACGGGCAGGTCACCTCCACCATCCTGCTCGCCATGGTCGCCATGCTCTTCACCGCCGTCAGCTACGGCCGCATGGCCCGCGTCTACCCCAGCGCCGGCTCCGCCTACACCTACGTCGGCCACGAGCTCAACCCCCTCTCCGGCTACGTCGTCGGCTGGTCCATGCTCATGGACTATCTCCTCAACCCCATCATCTGCGCCATCTGGTGCGCCTCCGCTGCCCAGAACATCCTCCCCGGCGTCCCCTACCTCGCCTGGGTCACCGCCATCGTCCTCCTCTTCACCGGCCTCAACCTCTTCGGCGTCCAAACCTCCGGCCGCGTTAACGCGCTCCTCGCCGCCGGCATGAGCCTCGTGGTCGTCATCTTCCTCGCCCTCGCCATCCGTTACATCGCCCTGGTCGTCCGTCCCGCGGGCCTTGCCTGGCTCACCCCCTTCTACGACCCCCACGCCTTCGCCCCCTCCACCTTCTTCCGCGGCACCTCCATCGCCGTCCTCACCTACATCGGCTTCGACGGCATCTCCACCCTCTCCGAAGAGGTCGAAAACCCACGCCGCAACATCATGCTCGCCACCGTCCTCACCTGCCTCATCATCGGCATCCTCTCCGCCGTCGAGGTCTACGTCGCCCAGCTCGCCTGGCCCTACCGCGGCGCCTTCCCCGAGGCCCTCGTCGACACCGCCTACGTCCACGTCGCCCGCCGCATCGGCGGCCCCATCCTCTTCCAGCTGCTCAACGCCACCCTGCTCGTCGCCAACCTCGGCTCCGGCATCGCCGCCCAGGCCGGCTCGGCCCGCCTGCTCTACAGCATGGGCCAGGGCCGTACCCTCCCCCACCGCTTCTTCGGTGTGCTCGACCCCCGCACCTCCATCCCGCGCAACAACGTGCTCCTCCTCGGCGTCTGCACCCTCATCGGCACCACGCTGCTCACCTACGAAAAAGGCGCCGAGCTGCTCAACTTCGGCGCCTTCATCGCCTTCATGGGCGTCAACCTCGCCGCCCTGCTCCACTACCGCTCCCCCACCGCCGAACGCGTCCGCCTCCCCGTCGCCCTCCCCCTCGCCGGCCTGCTGGTCAGCGGCTTCATCTGGCTCAACCTCGGCCGCAACGCCCAGCTCCTCGGCTTCACCTGGATCGCCCTCGGCCTCCTCCTCTTCTGGTCCCGCCGCCGCGCCCTCCCCACCGCCGAAGCCGCATCCCCCACCCACTTCGGCTAACCCCCTTGGTGAACACTGTCATTTCGTGGTGAACACTGTCATTTCGACCGAAGAACGAACAGCCTCACCGTGCGTTCGCAGCGGAGAAACCCGCGTCTCGCCCCGGCCCCCGAGAATCTCGCAGCCCTCCCTGGGCCACGTCCGCCCCCGGCCGCAGCTCCGCCCCCCAAACAAAATGTGTCATTTCGACCGAAGAACGCACGAGCCTCACCGTGCGTTCGCAGCGGAGAAACCTGCGTCTCGCCCCGACCCGCACCGAATCGGCAGCAACCGAAAACGCCGCACCGCCCACAAAACCGCGCCGATCCGAAACTCAATGCTGAAAGAAAATGGTCGGGACGACTAGATTCGAACTAGCGACCTCACCCACCCCAAGGGTGCGCTCTACCAGGCTGAGCCACGTCCCGACTTCCGTGCGTCGCCGGCCACACATTCACCCGCGACAGGGTATCCCCGATCTTACACCACCACCAACACAGCTTCCCAAAAGCGCACAAGCGGTCCGCCATGCAGCACCCATCCGACCGAAAGAGCACGGCTCCAGGGTTGCCGTCCCCAAACCGTCATCCCCGAGCCGCCAACCCTCGGCCTCGTCTCCCTCTCCTGCTGACGTCAGGTGGCTGATCCTCGGGCGCCACCCCGTCTTCACCCGCTGATTCCCCCACACACCGAGGCAGTCCCCCATGCCTTACGTCGTCGGCGCCACAAACTCCTTCGGCAGCGCCCCGCCCTCGCCAAAGAAAAACTCATTCATCTGCTCCACCAAAAACTCCTGTGCCTCGCGCGTCCAGGGCTGCAGCCGATATTCGTTCAGCAGCATCTTCTGCCGCTCCACCCACTCGCCCCAGCTCTTCTGCGACACGCTCTTATAAATCTTCTGCCCAAAGTCCGAGTCGAACGGAGGCTCGTCCAACCCCTCCATCTCCTGCTTGTACCGCGGATCAAACACCATGTGTGCCATAGGAAGCGTGTCTCCTGTCACTCCGATTGTATCGGCATATTTGCTGGACTTTTCTCCTGCGAATCCCTTGAATACCGTCCTATGCCACACCTTCTTGACATCACCGCGGTCTTTATCACCGGCCTTATGACGGGTAACGAGTTCGCGGTTGCGGCCTTCATTCACCCCGCGCTTGGACGGCTTACCCCACGCAGTCACGCCGAAGCAGCGTCGCGCATCGCTGCCGTGCTTGGCCGCGTCATGCCGTTCTGGTACGCGCTTGGACTCATTGTCTTGGTGGCGGAGCTATGGTCACGGCGACTAGCAGGCGGCGGCAGGCCCGATCGTGGTCTGCTTGCCGCCGCAGTGCTCTGGACTTTAACGATCGCCGTCACCATCCTTGCGCTTGTGCCGATCAACAACCGCATCGCTAAGCTCGACCCGGATTCGCCCTATCCCACATGGCTCGAAGATCGAGCACGGTGGGATGCCTTACACCGCGTTCGTGTCTGTGCTCAGTCTTGCCTTCGTGCTTCTGCTTCGAAGCGTGCTCGTCTAAGTCCAGCCTACCCACGCCGCTTGCCCTTCGCCTTCCGCAGCCGCGCCTTCGCCTTGCCCTTCTTCGGCCTGCCGCTCCGCGCTGGCGACTTGCCCGCCGCATCCCCCACCGCCTCTCGCCGCCGTGTGCCACTGCGCAACGAGCCCGCACCCGTCTGCACCCGCTCCTGCTCCCCGAGCACCTCCATCACCGCGAACTGTAACCGTCGCTGTTGCCGATCGATCCGGTCCAGCACCACCCGCACCCGCAGCCCCAACCGAAACACCCGCCCGCTTCGCTGCCCCACAATCGTCCGATCCGTATCGCGAAACAGATACCGCTCCCCCTCGCGCCACCCGCCCAGGCCCTCGAAAGACCCGATCGGCGCCAGCCCCTCGATAAACAGCTCGTCCAGCTCCACAAACATCCCGTACTTCGTGCACGAGAGCACTGTCGCCGCAAACTCCTCCCCTACCCGGTCCTCCATGAACTTCAGCTTCTTCCACTCAATCAGCTCCCGCTCCGCATCGTCCGCCCGCCGCTCCGCCTGGCTCGACTCCGCCGCGATCGCCTCCAGCTCCGCCGCCGGCATCGGCCCTTGGTCTTTTGCTCTCGATCTACCGTCTTCCATCCTCCCCGCAAAATCGCGGCCGGAATCACGTCCAGCTCCGCGCTCCCGCGAAGACCCGCGCCCCTCCTTCGCGTCCAGCTCCCGCTGCCACGGCTGCGCATCCTCCGATGTGATCGGCCCACCCCGCGCCTCCGCCCCCGCCTCCAGCATCGCCCGCAGCAGCCGGTGCACAATCAAATCCGGATACCGCCGGATCGGCGACGTAAAGTGCGTGTAGCTCGGACTCGCCAACGCAAAGTGGCCCTCATTCTTCTCGCTGTACCGCGCCTGCTTCAGCGAACGCAGCATCAGGTACGACAGAATCCGCTCCTCCGGCGTCCCCGCGATCTTCGCCGCCAGCCGCTGGTACATCTGCGGCGTCACCGGAATCCGCTCCGCAACCTCGTGCCGCTGCGGCGCCCGCCCGCGCCCGCCGCCCGACCCGCCCCGTTGCGCCTCCCGCCGATCGCTCTTCATCGTGAGCTTCCGCACCGGCATGTTCCCCACGCCTAAGGTGTAACCGAACCCGGCCGCCGTCTCCTCGAAGTCCACAATCCGCTTCGCATCCGGCATCTCGTGGATCCGGTACACGCTCGGAATCGCCTTCTGCTCCAACCACGTCGCCACGCACTCGTTCGCCGACAGCATGAACTCCTCAATCAGCCGATGAGCCCATCCGCGCTCCGACCGCACAATCGCCTGCATATTCCCTTGCGGATCGAACTGCACCACCGGCTCCGGCAGATCGAAGTCGATCGACCCACGCCGCCGCCGCTTCGCATTCAGCCGCAGCGCCAACTCGTACATCCGTTCGAACTCACTGACCAACTCGCTGAACTCAAGCCGTGCCTCCTTGTCCTCCGGTGTCCCGCCTCCCTCTCTCCCGTCCAAAATCCGTTGCACCTGCGTATACGTCATCCGCCGCGCGCTGCGAATGATTCCCTCGCCCACCCGATACCCCACCACCTCCCCGCGCGCATCGATCTCCATCACGCAGCTCAGCACAAACCGATCCTCCTCCGGCCGCAGCGAGCACATCCCGCTCGACAGCGCCGGCGGCAGCATCGGCACCGCCCGGTCCGGAAAATACACACTCGTCCCGCGCAGCCGCGCCTCCAGATCGAGCGCCGTCCCCGGCCGCACATAGTGGCTCACATCCGCGATGTGCACCTGCAACTCGTGGTTCCCGCTCCCGAGCTCCCGTACCAGCACCGCATCATCGAAGTCCCGCGCCGTCTCCCCGTCGATCGTCACAATAGGCAGCCCGCGAAAGTCCTCCCGCCGGGCCATCCCCGCCGCTCCCCAATCCTCCTCACCCTCTCTATCGGCAGCCCCCGCCAAATCTTTAGCCGCGGCTCTCTTTTCTTTTGTTGGCCTTCCGACGCGCAGCGCAGGAACCTGCTTCTCCTCCGGAAACTTCTGGCCAGCCTCCGCCTCCGCCCGCTCCACCGTCCACTCCGCGCTCGCCGCCGCCTCCGCCAGCACCTCCGCCGGAAACACATGCGGCAGATGGTGCTTGCGAATCACAATCTCCACATCCACCCCAAACGCGTCTGGCGGCCCCAGCACCTCGATCACCCGCCCCCGCGCCGGCTTCCCCGGTGACGGGAACTCCGTAATCTCCACATCCACCGCCAGCCCTTCCAACGGCCTATGCACGTCGTCTGCCATCCACGCCGCCTTCGCCGCCCGCACCTCCTCGCCCAGCACCCGGTCCGCCCCCTCCTCTCCGCGCTCCGGCGCCTCCTCGTCGCCCTCCGCGATCAGCACCGGCGCCCCAATCCGCTCATCAAGCGGCGTCACATAGTTCCCCTTCACCAGCGCCCCGTCCACCCACTCGCTCTCCCGCCGCCTGCCCTCACCCGCTGCCGTCCGCCGCGCCTTGCCGCCCCGCGCATAGTGAAAGATCCCCACCACCGTCGGGTTTCGCCGCGTCAGCACCCGCACCACCCGCCCCGATCGCCGCCCATCCCGACCCAGCGGCGCCTCGTCCACTAGAACCTCGTCGCCCTGCATCGCCCCATGCAGCTCCGGCGGCGGAATAAACAGGTCATCCTCCCGGCTCGAACTCCCGTTCGGCCGCACAAACCCATACCCATCCCGGTGCAGATCGAGCCGCCCAGCCACCAGCCGATCCCGGCTTCCACCCAGCTTCTCCGGCGCCTCGGCCGGCGCCCGCCGCACCCGCGCCGTCCGCTCCGGCGCCGCCGCCGGCAGCGCCCACATCTCGTCATCCATCTTCACCAGCTCGCCCCGCGCCACAATCCGCGCCATCTGCTCCAGCAGCTGCCGCCGCTCGCGCCCGCCGCCCAGTCCCAGCTCCCGCACCAACTGCTTGTACCCCGCCCGCTGCCCCGCCGATCGCTCAACCCGCCCGATCAGCTCCCGATCCGTCTGCGGACCCGCTGTCCTCGCCATAAACCCCAGAATACCCGGCCCCCAAGCCATCAACCCCGCCGCTTAACTCCACGAACAACAAAAACTCCCAACCAACACAGCCCTCAGTGCAGCGTCTTCGAGAGCTCCACCGCCCGCTCCAGCGTCGTCCCGTTCGGCACCTCCGTAAACTCCGTCTGCACTTCGTCTTCCTGCTGCCCAATCGTCTTAAACAGCAGCGCCTTGCCGTCGATATGCACGTGCGTCTCCGTGATCTGCCACAGCCCCGGCTTGATCTCGCGCCGCTCCACCAAAAACGTCCCCCCCTGCTTCAGCCGCCCCAACACCCCAAACCCGATCGTCACATCCTGCGTCAACCGCCCCCGCAGCGTCGCAATCCGGTGCTGCCGCTTGTCGATCACCATCTCACCACCCATCTGCCCCATCACCCGCGCCTCCATGCTCGGCGGATGAAATGCCGGATTCGGCGCAAACGCCAACGTGTAGCTCTCGCCCGCGCTGTTCACCAGCCGCCACGTAAACGCCTCCGGCAGCATCTTCAGCAGCTCCGTCGCGCTCTTATCGTCCGCCGCCCCATCCTTACGCTGCTTTTCCAGCCTCGCCGGATCATGAATCAACGCCTCCATCCGCTCCTGCTCCGCCCGCGCCTCCTCCGCTGTCAGCGCGTGCCCCCCGCGCTCCATCAGCCGCTTCACCGACCCCGCATCCGTCTGCACCACGATCGACACCGCGCCCCCCGCATGCTTGTCGTCGTCCTTCTGCGCATCGCGAAACCGCCACCGCGAGCGATCGTCCTTGTTCGCCCGCAGCTCCGTCTCGACCGCCTGCCGCAAAATCGCATTCGCATCCTGCGCCCGCAACACCGCCCCGGCCCCAAACACCAACATCCAGACCAGCGCCAGCCATCCCCCCCGCGCCAGCCGTCCCCTTCGCTCGCCCAAGCCGCACGCTCCCAAAAAGTAAGACGCACGCCACCCGCCAACGGACGTTCCCCTCTCCAACCCGTCCGTCCGAACGTAACTCCTTACAATCTCGTTCCCAAGCGCTCACTGCTGTCCCTTCCGAGCGCCCAAACCTGTCATTCCGAGCGAAGCCGAGAACCTGCTTCACCACCACCGCACTCCCGGAACACCCCTCTCTAAATTTGTCATTCCGAGCGAAGCCGAGGAACCTGCTTCTCCACCATTGCACTCCACCCAGCACATCTGCCACACCCGGAGGGACCCGTTCTCCCATCCAGTGCCGAAACACATAACCCGAAAGCCCCCCTACCGCCAAACCACCCGCACCGCCCGCTTGCCCAGCCGCAGCACCGGCGACCCATCCATCGCCGACATCCGGATCGTCTTCTCCGAAATCCTCTGCCCGTTCACGCTCACCGCGTTCTCCGCCAGCTTCCGCGTCGCCTCCCCCGCCGAGGTCGCCAGCCCCGTCAGCACCAGCAGCTTCGGCATCCGCAGCACCGTCCCCGCGTCCTCCACCGACGTCACCACCAGCCCCTCCTCAAACAGCGCCAGCTCCACCACCGGCACATCCTCGTTCACCTCCCGCTGCTGAAACTGCCGCGCCCACCCCTCTGCCGCCCGCTCCGCCGCCTCCTCTCCATGAAAGTCCGCCGTGAGCCGGAACGCCAATTCCTTCTTCACCCCCATCGGGTGCATCGTCCCCTCGCGCACCGCCGCCTGCATCGCCTCAATCTCGCTCACCCGCTTGTCCGTCAGCAACGTCCAATACCGCCACATCAGCTCATCCGAAAGGCTCATCACCTTGCCGTACATCTCCGCCGCCGGCTCCTGGATCCCGATCGCGTTCCCCAGCGACTTCGACATCTTCTGCACGCCGTCCAGCCCCTCCAGAATCGGCACCATCAGCAGGCTCTGCGGCCGCTGCCCCGCATCCCGCTGCAGGTCCCGCCCCCGCATCAGGTTGAACTTCTGGTCCGTCCCGCCCAGCTCCACATCGCACTCCAGCATCACCGAGTCATACCCCTGCGCCATCGGATACAGCAGCTCATGCACGCTGATCGGCTGCTCGTCGGTGAACCGCTTGTGGAAGTCCTCCCGCTCCAGCATCTGCGCTACCGTGAACTTCGCCGCGAGCCGGATCATCCCCGCAAACCCCAGCTCACTCAGCCACTCCGAGTTCCGCCGAACCTCCGTCCGCGCCGGGTCCAAAATCTTGAACACCTGCTCCTGATACGTCGCCGCGTTCGCCTCAATCTGCTCCCGCGTCATCGGCGGTCGCGTCGCGCTCTTGCCCGTCGGGTCCCCGATCAGCGCCGTCCCGTCCCCGATCAGAAAGATCACCTGGTGCCCCAGATCCTGGAAGTGCTTCAGCTTGCGGATCAGCACCGTGTGCCCCAGGTGCAGGTCCGGCGACGTCGGATCAAATCCCGCCTTCACCCGCAGCGGCACCCCCGTCCGCACGCTCTCCGCCAACCGCTCGCGCAGAGCCTCCAGCGGCAAAATCTCCGCAGCCCCCTTCGCCAGCAGATCCATCTGTTCCTCAACTGGAGCAAACGTCGTCGTCGCCATCACTCTCTAGTATAGAGATCGGCATTCCACGCCATTTCTTTAGCCCCGCCACCCGGCCTCCAAGCACATCCGCCTCAACCCCACCCCAGGCTGGACCATAGACCGGAGCGCAGCCCGAGGTCCCCGGTGAGCGTACTTGGCTCGCTGGAGCGTAGCGAAGTGGAGAGACCTGTGTCTTCCCCCGTCCCCTCCACCGAGGTGTCATCTCGACCGGAGCGTAGCGAAGTGGAGAGACCTGCGTCTCCACACCAAACCCCGACCCGCCACGCGAAGCGGGTGCCCCATCCATTGACAGCCTCACCGTCATGGGTGGGTTCTCCCGGCGACCCGAAGGTCCACCACACCAAACCGCCCGACCCGCCACGCGAAGCGGGTGCCCCATCCATGACAGCCTCACCGTCATGGGTGGGTTCTCCCGCCCGCCGCCGCCGCGACTCTGCATCGCCCTCACCCTGGTCCAGCCGGCTCACCCGCCCGCTGCGCCTAGTCCAAGCGCCTAATCCTTCGCCGGCCGCGACACCTTGTCCGCCTGCGGCTTGCCCTTATCGCCCTGAATAATGTCAAACTCCACCGCATCGCCCTCCTTCAACGACTTATACCCGTCCACTTGGATCGAGCTGTAGTGCACAAAGACATCGTCCCCGTCCTCGCGCCCCAAAAAACCATACCCCTTCGCATTGTTGAACCAACGTACCGTGCCGGTGTGCTGTGACATGGACTCTCCTCACGTCGAATCCCGAGTGCCGACGGACAACATGATACCGTCACATTGCGGAACAGCCATCAGCCGTCGTGCTCTCGGTTGTGACTATGGTGTACTCCTGGGTGTACTCTCGCGCTGTTCGCTGCCGTACATTAGCCCAAATTTACTCGATCCGCCGACTTTACTCGATCCGCCGACCAGATCGTCCCGCACCTGCTCCTCCCAAACAATTCGCCCACTCGCCTGAGCCAGTACGGAGAGCTCTCATGACCGCCTACCGCAACACCCTCCTCCAGCGCTGCGATCCCGAAACCCTCGCTCGCCTCCAGCTCCACCACGTCGACCTCCCCGTCGGCCGCGAGATCGAATTCCCCGGGCAGCGCATCGGCAATCTCTTCTTCCTCGAAACCGGCATCGCCTCCACCACCACCACCTTCGACGACGGCTTCCAGGTCGAGGTCGCCCTCGCCGGCTGGGAAGCCGTCCTCGGCGCCTCCTCCCTCATCGGCACCCGTCGCAGCCTCAATCGCGTCTACATGCAGATCGCCGGCCACGGCTTCGCCTCCGAGCTCTCCGCCGCCGCCCGCGAGTTCCGCCGCGGCGAGCGCTTTCACGACCTCACCCTCGCCTATCTCCAGGCGCAATTCATCCAGTGCGCCCAAACCGCCGCCTGCAACACCCGCCACACCATCGAGCAGCGCTTCGCCCGCTGGCTCCTGCTCTGCGCCGATCGCATCGAGGACGACGTCCTCCCCCTCAAACACGAGTTCATCGCCGACATGCTCGGCGTCACCCGCTCCAGCGTCAGCCTCGCCGCCGGAAATTTCCAGGACCGCGGCCTCATCCGCTACAGCCGCGGCAAACTCCAGCTCCTCGACCGCCCCGGCCTCGAACGCCTCTCCTGCGAGTGCTACGCCGTCGTCCGCCAACACCTCACCAGCTACGCCGACCTCGGCGAAGTCGCCGCCCCCCCCCCCGGACGAAACCAAGCCGACCCGCCTCAACCCCAGCCTCTCCTAACACCACCTAACCAGCCCCCCGGCTCGTCCTCCCTCAAGCATCTCTCCTGAAGCCGAACAGCAGACCGCATAAGCCCGCACAATCTTTGTCATCCCGAGCGAAGTCGAGGGACCTGCTTCTCTACCCATCCGCTCACCCCACCACCGCCGCGCCCTCCCACGCCAAGCACCAAACCTCGGGACCTGCTTCTAGCTGTCATCCCGAGCGTGGCAAATGCGAACGGCCTACAAAAAATCTGTGTCATCCCGAGCGAAATCGAGGGACCTGCTTCTCCACCCATCCGCTCACCCCACCACCGCCGCGCCCTCCCCAGCCAAGCACCAACCCCCGGGGTGCCCCATCCACCCCCCCACCCCCGCTGTCCGACGGAAATCCGCTCCCCGCATTTCACCCCCGCTCCGTTTTCCCTTGCATATAGTCCATCGAGCGCCGCACACTCGTCTTCTGCCTGCACCGCCAAGGCGTCCCCGCGCCCGCAACGTCGCAGGCAAAGGAGCTCGCCCATGCTCTCCACTCGTACCCTCGCCAGCCTCGCTCTCACCCCGGCCCTGCTCTCCGTCGCTCTCGCCGCCCCGGCCCAGCAAACCCCAGCCCAGCCCGAGAACACCTCGCCGGCCCCAACCGACAGCGCCGCCCCGGCCGCCAACACCGATACCACGGACGTCCACACCGGCATCCGCATCGTCCGTCTCAGCCAGGCCAAGGGCGCCGTCACTATGAATCGCGGCGCCGGCGTGGACCAGGCAGCCAACGGCAAACAGGCCGACGGCTTCGAGGCCGCCTTCGATAACCTCCCCGTCGTCCAGGGAGCCCAGCTCCGCACCGCCGACGGCGTCGCCGAGGTCGAGTTCGAAGACAACTCCACCCTCCGCCTCGCGCCCGACACCCTGGTCCGCTTCGTCACCCTCAGCCGCTCTCCCGCCGGCGCCACCACCTCCGTCATGGAGGTCCTCCACGGCATGGTCTACGCCAGCCTCGCCAAACCTCACGGCAAGGAGGCCCAGGGCAATCAGTTCGTCGTCAGCTTCGGCTCGCGCCGCGCCGTCCTCGCGCCCGGCGCCCATATCCGCCTGGAGGTCGACGCCCCCACTACCCACCTCGCCGTCCTCGACGGCAGCGCCACCGTCGAAGCCGCCTCCGGCAACACCGTTCTCGCTAAAAAGCACGGCCTCCGCATCGAGGCCGGCAACCCCGAAGTCTCCACCCTCATCGACAAGGAAGCCGCCGCAGACCGCGCCGGCGCCCAGGGCAGCCTCGATCTCTGGGACAAGCAGTCCGCCTCCTACCATCAGCAGGTCAGCAACGTCTCCGCCTATGCCGGCGGTGGCGGCGGCGGCCTCTATGGCCTCAACGACATGAACTACTACGGCAGCTTCGTCAACATGGGCGGCGGCTGCGGCTCCATGTGGCAGCCCTACTTCGCCGGCGCCGGCTGGAACCCCTACAGCTATGGCGTCTGGGCCTACTACCCCTCCGCCGGCTACTCCTGGGTCTCGCCCTACCCCTGGGGATGGACGCCCTTCCACTCCGGCATGTGGCAGCAGTGCGGCGCCAACGGCTGGGGCTGGCGACCCACCGGCAGCTTCGTCGGCCTGCGTAACACCAGCCTGCTCGCCGGGAGCCCGCTGCATAACCGGCCGCCGCTCGTCCCCGCGCGCGGCGCCCTCGGTCTGGTCGTCGTCAACGCCGCCCACGTCCCCGCCTCGCAGCCCACCGCCGAGCACACCTTTGTCTTCCAAAAAGACTCCGCCGGCCTCGGCGTTCCGCGCGAAAGCTTCGGCAAGCTGAGCGAGCCCTCCAAGCTGGTCGCCCAGCACGGCTCAGCCAACATTCCCGTCTCCTTCGCCTTGCCCGCCGCGCCACGCGCCGGCGCGCAAAACAGCAGCATCGCGGGCCGCTCCGCCCTCATCGGCAGCCTCCATCCCGTCTCGGAAGGCCCCGTCTCCGCCGGCGTCCACCCGGTCGCCACCTACAACGGCAGCTATGCCCCTTCTACCTCCGCCCCCCTGTCGGCCAACAACCCGCCGCCGAACCAGACCCACACCGCCCCATCCAGTGCCCCGTCCAGCGGAGCCCGTAGCGGCAGCACCGGCGCGGCCGGAGGCGCGCACCGCTAGCCCCATCTCCACCATTCTCCTAACTCTCATAACTGTCCGTTTCGACTGAAGAACGCACGGCCGCACCGTGTGTTCGCCGTCGAAACTGCATCTCGCCTCGGCCCCCGCGACCCCGCTCCCCTGAGGCGCCTTTGCCCGACCGCCCGCGCAAGCCGCAAGCCACCCGCCCGTCCAAGCTCTGCCTCGCCTGCGGCCGCGCCATCACCTGGCGAAAAAAATGGGAGCGCGACTGGGACAACATCCGCTTCTGCTCCGACCGCTGCCGCCAAGCCGCGCCCCCTCGCGACCAGAACCACGCGCTCGAGCAGGCCATCCTCCATCTGCTCGCCGTCCGCGGCCGCGACAAGACCATCTGCCCCTCCGAAGCCGCCCGCGCCGTCGCCGCCCAACTCGCCCCCGCGCCGGCGCCGTCCACCACCGCCCGTGCCGCCTGGGAGCCACTCCTCGAACCCGCCCGCGCCGCCGCCCGCCGCTTGGTCGCCGCCGGTCGCATCCTGATCACCCAGGGCGGCCACCCGGTCGACTCCTCGACCGCCAAGGGACCCATCCGCCTCAAGCTCCGTTAAGCTCCCAGGGGATCGGTTGCTGGCCTCAATGAAGCCGATGAGATAGCCGGGCGGATTAGCAATCGACTTTCACTTATCATTCCGCACTTGATAAGAGACGTATTTTGCCTGATCCAGAATGACTGGAGGTTCAAACCTCTTCACCAACTCCGACGGCTTCACTGGGCGTACTTCCCGCTCTATCAAGTCGACCTTCGCCTGTTCGCAGGATTCAGACAGAGGCAAATCCAGACGTCCGCTGTCGAAGGCTAGCTGCATAGGGTCGGCGACCACCCCACACGATCCACCTCAGTTACAAGTTCAAAGCCACGCGCAGACTCGCCCGCACCTGCCGCTCCACCTGCTCCTCGGTCAAGCTCGTCGGATCAAACATGTGCTGCAGCGCCAGGCCATCGATCAAGGCGCCAAACTGCCCGAACTGCGCTCGCCGTTCCTCCTCCGAGCTCGGCGCCTGCTCCGTCACCAGCAGCCGCTCCGCATCCCCCACGACGCAGCGCAGGCACATCGCCAGGTGAAGCCGCGCCAGCCGCCGTTGCCGCCGGGGGTGCCGCACGGCGTACATCTTGAACTCCACGCTCAGCAGCATCCGCCGCCGATCTCCCAGCTTCGCGCACACCAGCCGCACCAGCCGTTCCAGGCGCTCCTCCGGCCTCAGCCCCTCCACCAGCTCCCGCTCGATATGCTCCTGATCTCGTGACAAATCTTCTTCAAAGATCGCAAAAAAAAGATCTTCCTTGTCGTCAAAGTTAGCGTACAGGGCTCCGCGCGTGCGTCCCGCCGCCGCCGCGATATCCTCCAGTCGGGCCAACTCGAATCCGTCGCGCGCGAACACCTCGCGCGCCGCGTTCATTAACTTCCGGCGCGTCACCCGAGCCCGGTCCTGCCGGTCCCCTTCGACTCGCCGCGTCGCCGCCGCACGTCCGTGCGCCAGCGCGGCCCGGCCGTTCACCGCCGTCGCCGGATCCTTTCGAGCCCTCGCCTGCGGCGCGCCCGAGCTCTCGTTCAACGCACGCGCAACTTTTTTTGAATCCCTCGGCACCCTTCTATACTCCCACAAGAAGATGCATACGTGTATGTTTCAATGAGCGCACCTTCGCAAGGAGCCTCCATGGCCACCTCTTCGCGGCGACAGACCCTCGCGCCGCCAATCTCTGACCCTCGTGACCCTTTGGACCTTCTCGTGACCCCTCGCACCTTGCCTCGCCGTTCGCCGCATCCCTTCGCCGCATCCGCCCTGCTCGCGCTCCTCGCCCTCGTCGGCTGCGCCAAACCCGCCGCGCCCCCCGCCAATGCCGCGGCCATGGGTCCCATCCCCGTCACCGTCGTCCCCGCCCAGCAAAAAGACGTCCCCCTCATCGGCGACTGGGTCGGCACCCTCGACGGCTACGTCAACGCCCAGATCCAGCCGCAGGTCTCGGGCTACCTCATCCGCCAGCTCTACAAGGAAGGCTCCGAGGTCCAAAAGGGACAGGTCCTCTTCCAGATCGATCCTCGCCCCTTCCAGGCCGTCGTCGATCAAGCCCAGGGGCAGATCGGTCAGGCCCAGGGGCAACTCGGCCAGGCTCAGGCCCAGCTCGGCCTCGCCCGCATCAACGTCAATCGCGACACCCCGCTCGCCGAGCAACGCGCCATCGCCCAGTCCCAACTCGACAACGACAAGCAGACCGCCGCGCAGGCTGAGGCCACCGTCAACTCCGCCAAAGCCGGCATCGCCGGCGCCCAGGCTCAGGCCGCCACCGCCCGCCTCAATCTCGGCTTCACCCAGGTCCGCTCCCTCATCTCCGGCATCGCCGGTCAGGCCACCACCCAGGTCGGCAACCTCGTCAGCCCGCAGACCGTCCTCACCAGCGTCTCCACCCTCAACCCCATCAAGGTCTACTTCTCCATCTCCGACAGTGAGTACCTCGCGCTTGCCAACCGCGATCGCACCGGCCACGCCGATCTCCTGAAGAGCTCCGCCAACCTCCCCCTCACCCTCAAGCTTGGCAACGGCGAGACCTATCCCCAGACCGGCCACATCGTCTTTGTCGATCGGCAGATCAACCAGCAGACCGGCGCCATCCGCCTCGCCGGCGCCTTTCCCAACCCCGGCAACCTCCTCCGCCCCGGCCAGTTCGCCCATATCTCCGCCCAGACCCAGATCCTGCATAACGCCCTACTCGTCCCCCAGCTCGCCGTCCAGGAGCTCCAGGGCCAACAGCAGGTCTACACCGTCGGTCCTGACAACAAGGTCCACATCGCCGACGTCGTCCTCGGCCCGCAGTTCGGCAACAGCTGGGTCATCAAGTCAGGCCTCGCTCCCGGCGCTCAGGTCATCACGGACCAGGTCCAGAAGCTCCGCGAAGGCGCACCCGTCAGCCCACACGCCGCGCCCGTAAGCGCCGCCGCCCCCACCAGCTCGACCGACAGCTCCGCAGGCAGGTAAGCCCGTGTCCAAATTCTTCATCCGCCGCCCCATCGTCGCCATCGTCATCGCGATGATCACCGTCATCATCGGCTTGGTCTCGCTCTTCAGCCTGCCCACCTCGCAGTACCCCAACATCGTCCCGCCCGAGATCCAGACCCAGGCCACCTACGCCGGCGCCGACGCCCGTACCCTCACCGCCGCCGTTGCCACCCCCATCGAGCAGCAGATGAACGGCGTCGACAACGCCATCTACATGTACTCGGTCAACGCCAACAACGGGCAGTCCACCATCTACGTCGACTTCGACGTCAAGACCAACCCCGACATCGACCAGGTCCTCACCCAGCTCCGCGTCTCCCAGGCCCAGTCGCAGCTCCCCGCCCAGGTCAACACCGCCGGACTCGTCGTCCAGAAGGCCCAGACCTCGCCCCTGATGATCGTCAGCCTCTCCTCGTCCAACCCCGACGTCAAGGCCGACTTCCTCACCAACTACATGATCATCAACCTCCAGGACGAGCTCACCCGCATCCCCGGCGTCGCTCGCATCCAGGTCTTCGGCGGCCAATACGCCCTCCGCGTCTGGGTCGACCCCGACAAGCTCGCCCAGCTCGGCGTCACCGCCACCGACGTCATCGGCGCTTTGCAGGTCCAGAACAACGTCAACCCCGCCGGTCAGATCGGCGCCGAGCCCGTCCCGCGCGGGCAGCAGTTCACCTACACCGTCCAGACCGAAGGCCGCCTCGTCACCCCCGAGCAGTTCGGCAACATCGTCCTTCGCGCCAACCCCGACGGCTCCGTCCTCCATCTCCGTGATGTCGCCCGCGTCGAACTCGGCACCCAGATCTACAACCTCACCGCCCGCTACAACAACGCGCCCGCCGGCGTCATGGGCATCTACCAGCTCCCCGGCTCCAACGCCGTCCAGGTCGCCGCCGCCGTCAACAAGCGCCTCAAGGAGCTCTCCGCCACCTTCCCCCCCGGCGTCACCTACGGCGTCCCCCTCGACACCACCAAGGCCGTCACCGCCGGCATCCACGAGATCACCCTCACCCTCGGCATCGCCCTCGCGCTCGTCATCCTCGTCGTCTACCTCTTCCTCCAGGGCTGGCGCGCCACCCTCATCCCGCTCATGGCCGTGCCCGTCTCGCTCATCGGCACCTTCGCCATCTTTCCCCTGCTCGGCTTCTCCATCAACACCCTCTCGCTCTTCGGCCTCGTGCTCGCCATCGGCCTCGTCGTCGACGATGCCATCATCGTCGTCGAAGCCGTCGAGCACCACATCGACGAGGGCATGACCCCGCGCGACGCCTCCCTCAAGGCCATGGAAGAGGTCGGCGGCCCCGTCGTCGCCATCGCCCTCATCCTCGCCGCCGTCTTCATCCCCACCGCCGCCATCCCCGGCATCACCGGCCGCCTGTATCAGCAGTTCGCCGTCACCATCGCCATCTCCGTCCTTATCTCCGCCTTCAACGCCCTCTCGCTCTCCCCCGCGCTCGCCTCCCTCCTCCTCAAGCCACGCGACAAGGCCCGCAAGCCCGGCGCCCTGCAGCGCTTCTTCAACTGGTTCAACCGCCTCTTCGGCCGCACCACGGACAAGTACGTCTCCACCTCCGGCGTCCTCATCCATAAGTCCGCCATGACCATGGTCGCCCTCGCGCTCATCGCCGTCGCCGCCGTTCTGCTCGGCGCCCATCTGCCCACCGGCTTCGTCCCCGACGAGGATCAGGGCTACCTCTTCGCCGCCCTGCAGCTGCCCGACGCCTCCTCGCTCCAGCGCACCGACGCCGCCGCCCAGGAGGTCGCCAAGCAGTTCCTCTCCACCCCCGGCATCCAAAGCGTCATCAACGTCAACGGCTTCTCGCTCCTCACCCTCAGCCAAAGCACCAACACCGCCTTCTTCTTCGTCACCCTCAAGCCCTGGGACACCCGCACCTCCAAGCAGGAGCAGGTCCAGGCCATCCAGGCCACCATGCGCCGCAAGCTCGGCGGCATCGGCGCGGGCCTCGCCTTCACCTTTCCGCCACCCGCCATCCCCGGCATCGGCACCTCCGGCGGCGTCACCATGATCGTCCAGGACCGCTCCGGCAAGGACGACCCAGCCTTCCTCACCAAAAATCTCTACGCCTTCCTCGGCGCCATCGCCAAACGGCCTGAGATCGCCGTCGCCATCCCCTCCTACCTGCCCGCCGTCCCTCAGCTCTACGCCGACGTCGATCAGGAAAAGGTCATCCAGCAGCAGGTCCAGCTCTCTGACGTCTACGCCACCATGGGCACCTTCATGGGCGGCTACCTCGTCAACTATTTCAACCGCTTCGGCCGCCAGTGGCAGACCTTTGTCGAGGCCGAAGGAACCTCCCGCACCTCCATCGCCGACATCAACAAGTTCTACGTCCGCTCCGCCAACGGCTCGCAGGTCCCGCTCGGCTCCCTCGTCCACACCCGCCAGATCACCGGCCCCGAGTTCGTCCTCCGCTTCAACGAATTCCCCGCCGCCCAGCTCAACATCTCCGGCGCCCCCGGCTACTCCTCCGGCCAGGTCCGCGCCGCCCTCGAAGACGTCTTCAAACAGACCATGCCCAAGGAGATGGGCTTCGCCTACTCCGGCATCTCCTATCAGGAGCAGCAGGCCGCCCTCGGCGTCCCCACCTGGGTCGTGTTCGGCCTCTCCCTCCTCTTCGTCTTTCTCATCCTGGCCGCCCTCTATGAGTCCTGGACCCTGCCCTTCTCGGTCCTCCTCTCCACCCCCGTCGCCATCCTCGGCGCCTACCTCGCGCTCTCGATGCGCTCGCTCGAAAACGACATCTTCGCCACCATCGGCCTCATCATGCTCATCGGCCTCTCCGCGAAGAACGCCATCCTCATCGTCGAGTTCGCCGTCGCCAACTACAAATTCGGCAAGAGCATCACGCAGTCCGCCCTCGAAGCCGCCCGCCTCCGCTTTCGCCCCATCATCATGACCGCCCTCGCCTTTATCTTCGGCTGCCTGCCGCTCTGGACCGCCTCCGGCTCCGGCGCCGTCTCCCGCCGCATCCTCGGCACCGTCGTCATCGGCGGCATGCTGCTCGCCAGCGTCATCGGCATCCTCATGGTCCCGGTCACCTTCGCCGTCGTCGAATACCTCTCCCATCGCTTCGGCCGCGGCGGCGGCAAAGGCACCACCATGGACTCCACTCACGCCCCCGAGTCCGACACCCAACCCGACCCAAACGCGCCCAACCCCAATACTCAGCCCGAGCACGCCACCGCCATGCAAGCCGATACCAAGGTCCACAACCAAACCCAACTCGCTCCCCGTCAGCTGGAAGGAGGCCACGCGTGAGATCTCCCTGCCCTCTCGCAGCCGCCGTCGGCACCCTCGCCCTCATCCTCCTCGCCGGCTGCAACGTCGGCCCCAAGTACACCCATCCCCAGGTCCCCTCCACCCCCACCTTCCGCGGGCCGGACGACGCCACCATCGCCAGCGACCCCGCCACCTCCATCGCCGATCGCAAGTGGTCCGAGGTCTTCCACGAGCCCGAGCTCCAAACCCTCATCGCCACCGCCCTCGCCAATAACTTCGACCTCCGCGTCGCCGCCGAGCGCGTCCTCGAGCAGCAGCAGCAGGTCCGCATCACCCGCGCCCAGCAGTTCCCCAGCCTCAACGCCGGCGGCACCGGCCTCGGCGCCGACCTCGGCAACAGCGGCGCCCTCGGCAACAACATCTCCAGCCCCCTCGCCTTCGGCTCCTTCAACTTCTCCGCCGCCTGGACCCCAGACTTCTGGGGCCTCTACCGCAAGCAAACCCAGCAGCAGCGTGAGCTCCTCCTCGCGCAGGAGTGGGCCCAGCGCGCCGTCCGCCTCTCCCTCGTCCAGCAGGTCGCCACCACCTACTTCCAGCTCCGCGCCCTCGACGCCCAGCTCGCCATCGCGCAAAGCACCCTCAAAGCCCGCCAGGACTCCCTCAAGCTCACCCAAACTCTCGAGCAGGGCGGTGCCGCTCCCCTCTCCGACGTCCGACAGGCCGAGCAGCTCCTCTACACCGCCACCGCCCAGATCCCGCAGATCCAGCAAAACATCCAGCAAAACGAAAACAGCATGCGTCTGCTGCTCGGTCAGGAGCCCGGCCCCGTCGCCCACACCGACCCCAGCGCCCTCGCCCCCGTTCCCACCGACCTTCCCACCGGCATCCCCTCCCAGCTGCTCGTCCGCCGCCCCGACATCCAGCAGGCCGAAGCCCAGCTCCGCGCCGCCAACGCCGCCGTCGGCATCGCCCGCGCCCAGTTCTTCCCCCAGGTCTCCATCAACGCCTCCGCCGGCCTCGGCGGCAACGAGTTCTCCAACCTCTTCGATCCCGGCGGCCGCACCATCTACGGCTACAGCACCCTCGCCCAGCCGCTCTTCGCCGGCGGCCGCATCTCCGGCCAGTACGAGCTCTCCAAACGCCAAAAGGACGAGCTCGTCCTCGCCTACCAGCGCTCCATCCTCACCGCCTTTCGCGACGTCTCGAACGCCCTCATCGCCGTCAACAAGCAGCGCGACGCCCGCGTCGGACAACAAAAGCTCGTCGCCGCCGCGCAGGACGCCACCCGCCTCGCCCGCCTCCGCTACCAGGGCGGCGCCACCGGCTACCTCGAAGTCCTCACCACCGACACCAACCTCTTCTCCGCCCAGCTCAACCTAGCCGGCGCCCAGCAATCCGAAGCCCTCACCCTCGTCACCCTCTACACCGCCCTAGGCGGCGGCTGGCAGTAACCCCCCCGAGCCGCCCCCACGCCTCCGCCATAGCCTTTGTCGTTACGCCGCCCCCACGCCTCCGCCATAGCCTTTGTCGTTACGCCGTCATCCTGAGCGCAGCGAAGGACCCCTGTAGTTGCCTTGTCCTGTTTACGCCGTCATCCCCCATCACAGTGTCATCTCGACCGAAGGCGTCGCGAAAGCGGCGCCGCAGCGGAAAGACCTGCGGTCTGCCACTGCCTGTTCTCCACCTCTGCTCCTAAGCTCCAAGCGCCTTCTCCGGTTGCGCCAAACAGCCCCTGCCCCTCATCGACGTCGTCGGCATCTTGACCGAAACACGCATCTACGGCGAGCTCGCCCCTACGTCACCCTGGGCATCGTCCTTCTGCTCGAAGATCAGGTCGCGCGCCGCACCGGCTATCTCGCCTAGCGCCAACGCCCACCACAACCTCGCGCGACCTACACCTACAACCCCTCCGGCACCGCAACCCCCATCGCCTCCCCGACGCTCTCTCTCCGCTCTAAACTCCGATCCGAAAACACCAGCAGAAAGCTCACCAGCACCACCGCCGAGATCGCCGCCGGAATCAGCCACACCGGCCGCCAGTCATGCCCCACCGCCCCGCCCGCCACCGTCGCCGGCACACTGTAGTGCTCGAGCACCGCGCCCGACAGCCACGACCCCACAAACATCCCCGCTCCATACGTGATCAGCGTAATCATTCCCTGCGCCGCCGCCCGCAGCCGCTGCGGCGCCTTGCCGTCCACATAGATCTGCCCCGTCACAAAAAAGAAGTCGTAGCAGATGCCGTGCAGCACGATCCCCGCCCACAGCATCCACATCCGCCCGCCCGCATCCCCATAGGCAAAGCACAGATAGCGCAGCACCCACGCGCCCATCCCCGCCGCCAGCATCCCCTTCACCCCCAGCCGCCGAAAGAACCATGGGATCAGCAGCATGCACCCCAGCTCGCTCATCTGCCCGCCGGTCATCTTGCCCGCCGCGTTCACCACCCCCGCCTGGTTCATGAACAAGTTGGTCAGCGCGTAGTAAAACTGCAGCGGGATGCAGATCAAAAACGAAGCCGCCACAAAGATCGCAAACGACTTTTCCCGAAATAACGCCCGCGCCTCCGGCGGCGCAAATGCCCGCAAACTAAACCCCCGCCGCGCCTCCATCGGCGGCGTCTTGGGCAGCGCCAGCGCAAACACCGCCAGCACCACGCTCGCCCCCGCCGCGATCCGCATCGGCAGCGCCGTGTCCTCAATCCGCAGCCCGCCCACCAGCAGTCCCGCCACGATCCACCCCGTCGTCCCCAGCACCCGGATCGGCCCAAACTCCGTCTTCGTGTCCCGCAGATGCCGAAACGCAATCGAGTTCGTCAGCCCCAGCGTCGGCATGTAGCAGATCGCATACGCGAGCACCACGGCATAGAGCGGCCCAAACTGCGTCTGCCGGCTCGCCACCACCAGCAGCACCGCCCCCACCCCCTGCAAGATCGCCAGCACCTGCTGCGCCGGCAAAATCGTATCCGCCACCCACCCCGCCAGAAACGGCGACACAATCGCCCCCACCGCCGTCGTCCCCGCCACCAGCCCCACCTGCTCCCCCGAGAAGTGCAGCCGCTGGCTCAACCACGTCCCCAACGTCACATACCACGCACTCCACACGAAGTAATTCAAAAACATCATCACCATCAGCCGACCCTTAACAAACCGCATAGCCGCCCCCTACCCGCGCCAGAAATCGCCCCTGTGCATCAACGAGAGGATGGTAGCGCACTCGCCAAAACTCCCATCGCAAGCCTGAACTACACACCAACAGTGGTGTCATCTCGACCGAAGCGAAGCGCAGTGGAGAGACCTGCTTCTCTACCAATACGTCCAACGCCGCCAGGTGCCCATCCCCCCCAACGCGATGGTTAGGACCCAAACCGCCCGCGCCCACCCTCCCAGACTCCCCAGCAACTAAAACCCGCCACCCCGAAGGGCGGGTGCCCCATGCATGGCAACGCCATGCGTGGGCCATCGACCGCCAGGTCGACCCCTCCCACACCGCACCACATCCGAATACCACCGCAAGATCCACATATCCACCCCACCCCTCTCGCGCGCACACTCATGCTCAACTTATAGGAGCCCGCATGACTCCCAGCCCGCACCCCGCCGCCAACTTCACCCCATCCCCCAAATCTGTCATCTCGACCGAAGCGCAGCGAAGTGGAGAGACCTGCGGTTCCCCCACTACCAAAATCGCCAACAGCCCCGCCAGCACGCCCAGGCCGACCAGCGCCACCCCCGACGACCCCGCCCTAGACGAAGGCACCCTCTGGGCCGCCGTCCAAACTCGCTCCCGCGCCCACGACGGCCAGTTCGTCTACGGCGTCCGCACCACCGGCATCTTCTGCCGCCCGTCCTGCCCCGCGCGCCGCCCGCTCCGCGCCAACACCCTCTTCTTCGCGACCCCCGCGCTCGCCCAGGCCCGCGGCCTCCGCCCCTGCCTCCGCTGCCACCCCCTTTCCTCCGCGCCCGAAGACCCCGCCGCCGCCCTCGTCCGCACCGTCTCCCGCCTGCTCCAAGAAGCGCACGAAGCCCCGCCCCCCCTCGCCGAGCTCGCCGCCAAAACCGGCCGCAGCCCGTTCCACCTCCAGCGCACCTTTCGCCGTCTCACCGGCCTCAGCCCCAAGCAATACCACCAGGCCCTCCGCCGCGATGCCCTCCGCCAGGCTCTTCGCCCGAGGCCGCCAGCCACATCCACCACCCGCCCCACCATCACCGACGCCGCCCTCGCCGCCGGCTTCACCTCCACCTCCCAGCTCTACGCCGACGCCTCCCTCGGCATGCGTCCCACCGACCTCCGCAACGGCGCCCGCGGCCTCGAGATCACCTGGGTCGCCCTCCCCTCGCCCCTCGGCCGCATGCTCCTCGCCGCCACCGACCGCGGCCTCTGCTTTCTTCACTTCGGCGAGCATGACGTCCCCCTCCTCGCCCGCCTCCGCACTGAATACCCCCACGCCACCCTCGTCGCCAAGGCCCGCCCCTACCCCCCCGACCTCACGGCCTGGATCGACGCCCTCGATCTCCACCTCGCCGGCGCCACGGCCGCGCCCAGCCTGCCAGTCCACGTCCGCGCCACCGCCTTCCAGGCCCGCGTCTGGAACTTCCTCCGCTCCATCCCCGCCGGCGAAACCCGCACCTACACCGCCGTCGCCCAGGCCATCGGCCAGCCCTCCGCCACCCGCGCCGTCGCCAACGCCTGCGCCCGCAACACCGTCGCCCTCGCCATCCCCTGCCACCGCGTCCTCCGCGCCGACGGCGCCCTCGGCGGCTTCCGCTGGGGGCTCCCCCGCAAACAAGCCCTCCTCACTCACGAGCGTCAGCAGGCCTCGCAGAGACCCCAGCCCCCGAACGCCCAAGGCTAAAGCGATCTTCCTGGTAGATGTAGAGCCGATGGCAGTTAGGGCCAAAGGCCCGCAACATAACAGCCTGGGGCAACGCCCCAGGTATGAGCCGCGATGGTGACAAAGGGCTGAAAGCCCGCTCCATAGATCTTCAGAGAAGCGCCTCTATCGCCGCCCGGTCGCCTCCCACTCCTTACCCCTCCCGCACCGCCTCGCGAAACAGTCGCGCCCCCATCCAGTCCCGCAGCGCAAAGCTCGGCCGTTCCACCAGCCAAAAAGAAAGCTCCGCGGCCACGAAGATCAGCCCCAAACTCAATGGCAGCGACCGTGCCAGCGGTCCGGTAAACAGCTGCTGCCACAGGTAAAGGCTGTAGGAGATTCGGCCCACATGCCGCACCGGCCGCCAGTTCAGCAGCCGACCCGCCGGCGGATGGTGCCGCGCCACGCAGTACAGCACAATCACCCCGATCGCGACGTTCTCAAGCGAGATGCCGGCAACCAGGCGATACATCCCCCGCCATCGCTCTGTCGCGGTCGGGTCGATCACCATCAAAAACGCAAGAGCGATCGCCGGCGCCCACCACCGCAGCGCCGCGCCACGCGCCCGCTCCCACAGCTTCAGGTGAATGGCCAACGCCAACAGGCAGCCGAACATGATCGTGTCCAGCCGCGTGTGCAGCATCATCTCCAGGTGCGTGCGCATCGACGGCCATGCAAAATACGTCGCCACCCGGCTCACCGGCGACAGCAGGATCACCGCCACGCACAGCCGCACATTCGCCCGCATGCTGAACTGCCTCATTGCGAGCGGCCACAGCAGGTAAAACTGCTCCTCTAGACTCAGCGACCAGCTGTGCGATACGGCCCAGTTCACCGGCCACGGCATCGGCAGCAGCACATAATTCCACGTGTAGCTCGCCGCCGCCAACCAGGCCGGCCGAGTCACCGGAATCGCATGCACGGCGCTCAAACCCGCGACCACCAGCAAAAACACATAAAACGGCGGAAAGATCCGCATCGTCCGGCGAAAGTAAAACTTCCGCAGATCGATCCCCTCCGTCCGGTCCACCTCCCGCAGCAGCAGATGGGTGATCAGAAAGCCGCTCAAAACAAAAAACACCGCCACACCCTGATCCCCGTGTCGCCACAACAACAGACCGCGAAACATCCGGGGAGGACTGTGCTGCAGAATGACGGCCACCACGGAGATCGCACGCAGACCGTCCAGCGAAGGAATCGAACGATCCGGTGGAAACGCCTGCACTCCAGAACCCCGCAACGCCACCTCCCGAGAACAAATCCCAGAACGCTCAGGCGAGCAGCAGAAGCCCGGCGATGCTCCAGCTCCTAAAGCATCTCTCCCGAAGGGGAACAGGAGAGCGCAGAGTTGTGCCATCTTCTCTCCAGGAGAGGCTTCACGGCTGTCCAACAGCGGCACGGCATCAGGTGGAGATGCCTACCGTTTCTTCCGGGAAAACGCGCGTAACAGGTCCTGATCGAACTCCCGCACCACATAGCTGGCCGCATCAATGCCAATATCCAAGCCGTACGAGCCAAGTACGCTCCCCGCGCCCCTCTGGCTCGCCGGATAGTAGCGTGACGAGGCGCCGGCCGCTAGACCCGCGCCCAGAAGCTCCCCCAGGTTCAAGGTCTCCTTCCCGGAATCCGAGCGCGTGATCAAAACCCGGGTCAACGCATACTCCGCCCGCTTGCCTACACTTCCCCGGCCCAGCGTGTAGAACCGCGTGTCCTCATGCGTCAAAGCCGGAACAAGAAACTCCACCGAAAAGTTCTCCACGGACTGGTCCGCCAGCGAGTGCCAATAGTACCGCCCAAACGCCACGCCGCCGCTGTGAAACTCCGGCGTCGCGCCCCTGCCGTAGTCATAGGCCGCCACCAACGCCGACAGCACAAAGTTCGCCGGATCGATCGTGTCCGACACTGCCGTCGAAAACTTCTGATGAACCGTCTGCGGCGGCAGCGTCGAGCCTGCTGCGACAGAACGGTAGTTGGGAATGATGAACAGAACGCGCTTCGACGGCTTGACCCCCGCCTGCGGTGGTGTCCCCGACGCCGCGGGCTGCGTCGTCTGCGGGTCGCCGCTTCCCGGCGCGTCGGGGAGGCTATCCGCCGCGTCCGCCGACGCACTTACCGCTCCATCCACGGGTACCCCGGCCGCCACGGGATCAACCTCAGCCACCATCGTTCCTTCCTGCAGGCTCCTCTCCGCGGAGGTGTACTGGCGCGTGACGCTCCCACCCTCCGTCGTGGATGTCTCCTGCGTGCTTGCCTGGGCAGCCGTCGGTCGACACGAGCCCGCCAGCAGCACGCCAGCGACCACCAGCCCGTTTAGGGAAAGGGAGCGCGAAACGCCGGCGCACGAACAACGGGCTGGGAAGTCGTACTTGGTGAAAGTCATTGTGCTCCTTTGATGTGCGTTGCCCCCCAGAACGACTCCGAAAAGGGCCTCGAAAAGGATCCCAAGGACGATCCCGGACCGGCTCACCTCCTAGCAGACACCCTGGCCCACCTACGGGCGCCCATCCCCTACACTCGAGAGGGAGCGTCCCAGCGCCTTATCCACCGGATCAGCATGGGGGGTACTTCGCGGGTAGCTGGGTACCAGTCCAGACTTAACTACTCTCGATCCAAGACTTTGCGCCCAAAGTACGGGGGGGAGGGTACCCCCTACCCAGCCGCCGAACCCAGCTCCGGATCCCGCCGCGCGAGCCTCCGCCCGTCCGTCCGCGGCCGGATCATTGGACGACCTGGGCGCGAGAAACTTCCTCCTGCCCGCGCCTCCGCCGCGTACACTCAATCCCACGCACGTGCGTAAACTGCTCAGCCTCGTCCTCCTGGCCGTCTTCGGCCTGCCGCTCGTCCTTCCCGCCCTCGCCGGCGGCATGGCGAGTGAGTCGGCCGTGCCCGCCTGCTGTCGTCGCGCCGGCCTGCACCACTGCGCCATGCACCAGAACCTCCCCGCGCCCGCCGGCACGCGCCTCGCCCTCCTCACCGAGCGCTGCCCCTACACCCCGCAGACCGTGCCCGTCGCGCACGCCGGCCAGTGGAGCTTCACCCCCGGCGGCCCCCTCGCCGCCCCCGCCCTCGCCCAACTCTCCGGCGTGCGCAAACTGAATCCCTCCTCCGCATCGCACGCGATCGCGCCCGCGGCAAACGCGGCCCGCCCGCGCTGGCCCTCGCCTAGCCCTCGCACCCAAAACTTGGCCCGTAGGCGCTGCGCGCCAAGCCTCGCCGTCCAGCAGATCCCGGACGCTCGCCCTCCAGCAGTCCCAGCCGCTCGCCGTTCCCAGCGGGCGGCCGCCCGATCTCGCTGAGCGGCGCAGCTCCCGCCTGCTGCACCGCCATCACCGCGATCTGACCTCCAAAGGCCTCTCCATGCGATCCCTCGCCGCCCCCTTCCTCGGCGCCCTATTCCTGGGCGCCCCGGCCATCGCCCACGCCGCCCTCTTCAGCCAGCTGCATGGCGTCGTGCACGATCCCCAGCACCGCCCCATCCGCGACGCCCAAGTCACCCTCCGCGCGGCGCGCTCCACCCTTACGTTCACCACCACCACCAACCCCGAAGGCTCCTTCACCCTCCCCTCCATCCCTCTCGGTGTCTACACCCTCACCGTCGCGCAGCCCGGCTTCACCACCGTCCAGCAGACCCTCACCTTCGCCTCCGACACCGCGCCGATCCTCCACATCGAGCTCCCACTCGCCTCCATCCAGCAGTCCACCACCGTCACCGCCGCCCCCGACCAGGCTGACGGCAACACCGTCACCCCCACCACCCTCATCAGCCGCGACGACATCGCCCTCACCCCCGGGGCCGATCGCACCAACTCCCTCGCCATGATCACCGACTACGTCCCCGGCGCCTACATCACCCACGACATGCTCCACCTGCGCGGCGGCCACCAGGTCTCCTGGCTGCTCGACGGCGTCGAGATCCCCAACACCAACATCGCCAGCAACCTCGGCGCCCAGATCGACCCCAAGGACATCGACTACATCGAGGTTCAGCGCGGCAGCTACACCGCCGGCACGGGCGACCGCACCTATGGCGTCTTCAACGTCGTCCCCCGCACCGGCTTCGAACGCAACCGCCAGGCCGAGCTCGTCCTCTCCGCGGGCTCCTTCCTCCAGACCAGCGACCAGCTCAACCTCGGCGACCATACGGAACGGTTCGCCTACTACGCCAGCGTCAACGGCAACCGCAGCGACTACGGCCTCGCCCCGCCCATCGGACAGGTCTTTCACGACGCCACCAACGGCTTCGGCGGCTTCGGCTCGCTCCTCTATAACCGGACCCCCAAAGACCAGCTCCGTCTGGTCGCCCAGCTCCGGGACGACTTCTTCCAGATCCCCTACGATCCCAACCCCGACAGCTTCGAGAACCAGCTCTTCAACTCCAGCGGTCTCCGCGACACGCAGCACGAGCGCGATGCCATCACCACCCTCTCCTGGCTGCACACCTTCAACCCTTCTACCGTGCTGCAGATCTCGCCCTTCTTCCATTTCAACCGCGCCGACTACAACGCCAACCCCAGCGACACCCCCATCGCCACCACCTCGCACCGCGGCTCGACCTACGCCGGCGCGCAGGCATCGATCACCGCCGAAGTCGCCCGCAACACCCTCGAAGCCGGTCTTTACACCTTCGGCCAGCACGACAGCTACCTCTACGGGGCCATCTTCAACGACGGCTCCGGCGCCGCTCCGTTTGCTCTTCCCGACTCAGCCAACGGCGGCGTCGTCGAAGAGTTTGTCTCCGACAACATCAAACTCACCTCCTGGCTCACCCTCATCGCCGGCCTGCGCCAGACCCGTTTCCAGGGTGCCTTTACGGAGAATGAGACCGATCCCCGCCTCGGCGCGGCGATCCGCATTCCCAAACTCAACTGGGTCTTCCGCGGCTTCTACGGCCGCTTCTACCAGCCACCGCCCCTGCTCACCGCCGCCGGCCCGATCGTGCAGTTGGCCAACGCGAGCGACACCAGCTTCGCTCCCCTACACGGCGAACGCGACGAAGAGCACCAGTTCGGCGTGCAGATCCCCTTTCGCGGCTGGCTGCTCGACGCCGACACCTTCAAGACCCGCGTGAACAACTTCCTCGACCACTCCAACGTCGGCGACTCCAGCATCTACTTCCCGGTCACCGTCGACGGCGCACTCATCCGCGCCTGGGAGCTCACCCTTCGCTCCCCCCGCCTTTGGCGCCTCGGCCAGGCCCACCTCGCGTACTCCAACCAGATCGCCGAGCAGCGCGGCAACATCACCGGCGGCCTCATTTGCATCCCCATCGGCGACCCCGCCTGCAACGCCGGCTCCAACTACACCCCTGTCGACCACGACCAGCGCAACACCCTCAACGTCGGCTTCAACGCCACCCTGCCCTTCCGCGCCACCGCCTCCACCAACGTCTACTACGGCTCCGGCTTCTCGAACGGAACCCAGGACGCGCCGGGAACCCCATACACCGGCCCCTACCTCCCGCAGCACACCACCTTCGACCTCGCCCTCGGTAAATCCTTCGGCGAAGACCTCACCGCCTCGATCACCACAACCAACGTCGCCAACCGTCGCGTCCTGCTCGACAGCAGCCTCACCTTTGGCGGCTTCCACGACAATGATCCCCGCGAGATCTTCGCCGAACTCCGCTACCGCTTCCGCTTCTGATCTGTCACCATGACAGCTCCAACACCCTCCCCGTAGTAGCCTTCCTCCTGTGATCCGCCGAGCCCTCACCACGCTTCTTCTGCCCGCCGCCACCCTCGTTCCGATCGGAGTCCAAGCCGGAGCCCAGGCCGAACTCCAGACTGCCCCACACCACACCGCGGCCGTCGCCGGCAACGCCTTCCTCGTCGACGGCCGGCCCTTCCAGATCCGCTCGGCCGCCATCCACTACATCCGCATCCCTCGCGCCGACTGGCCCGATCGCCTCGCCAAGCTCAAAGCCATGGGCCTCAACACCGTCGAGACCTACGTCTTCTGGAACGCCCACGAACCCACCCCCGGCGACTTCGACTTCTCCGGCCAGAACGATATCGCCGCGTTCATACAGGAAGCTCAGCGCGCCGGGCTCTTCGTCCTCCTCCGCCCCGGTCCCTACATCTGCGCCGAGTGGGAGCTCGGCGGCTATCCCTCCTGGCTGCTCAAGGACCGCTCGCTCGTCCTCCGCTCGCAAGACGCCAAACTGACCGCCGCCACCGAGCGCTGGTTCACCGAGCTCGGCAAGCAGATCAAGCCGCTTCTCCTGCAGAACGGCGGCCCCATCCTCGCCACCCAGGTTGAAAACGAGTATGGCTCCTTCGGCGACGACCATGCCTACATGGAGCTGATCCATGCCATGCTGCTCCGCCACGACCTCGCCGCCCCCATCCTCTACACCGCGGACGGCCCGCTGCTCATCCCCAAGGGCGGCCTGCCCGAGCTGCCCGCCGTCATCAACTTCGGCACCGGCGACGCCCGCGCCTCCTTCGCCCAGCTCGCCACCCTTCGACCGACCGGCCCACGCATGACCGGCGAATACTGGGACGGCTGGTTCGATCACTGGGGCGAACAACACCAGACCCGCTCCGCGGCCGCCGAGGTCGACGAGCTCACCTGGATGCTCGCCCAGGGCTTCTCCTTCAACCTCTACATGGGCGACGGCGGCACCTCCTTTGGCTGGAGAAACGGCGCCAACGCCCATGGCACCGGCTACCAGCCGGACACCACCAGCTACGACTACGACGCGCCAATCGCTGAAGATGGCGACCTCACGCCGAAGTTCTTCGCCTTCCGTAAATCCATCGCGGCCGCCACCGGCGTCACGCCGCCCGAGCCCCCACCCGCCACCATGCCGCGCACCACCTATCCCGTCGCCCCGATTACAGAATCCGCCTCGCTCTGGGACAACCTCCCCGGGCCAGTCACCTCCCCCGCACCCCTCGCCATGGAAGACCTCGACCAGGCCTACGGCGATATCCTCTACACCCACCTGGTCCCGAACGAAGGTGGCGTCCTCGCCCTCCACGGCCTGCATGACTACGCCCAGATCTACCTCGACCATGTCCTCGTCGGCACCCTCGACCGCCGCCTCGGCCAGGACACCATCACCATCCCGGCCACAACACACAACGGCTTCCCCCCAACCGGCGAAAACACCAGGCTGCCGCCGAGCGGCATCCGCCCCGGAGGTTCGGTCAAATACCGCGAGCTCGAAATTTTGGTCGAGAACTCCGGCCGCATGAACTTCACCGTCGCCATCCGCACCGAAAGAAAAGGCCTTCTCGAAAATCCCACCATCGCCGGCAAGACCCTCACCAACTGGCAAAACTTCTCGCTGCCCTTCACCGGCCCAACCGACCCCGCGCACTTCCACTACACCGCCGCCCCCTGCTCCGGCCCCTGTCTCTTCCGCACTACCCTGTCCGTCTCGCCGACCGGCATCACCACACTAGGCGGCCATCTTCCCGACACCTACCTCGACCTCTCCGGCAACGCCAAGGGTTTCGTCTGGATCAACAACCAGCCGCTCGGCCGCTTCTGGTCGATCGGCCCCCAATACAGCCTGTGGGCGCCCGGCGCCTGGCTCCACCCCGGCGACAACACCGTGATTCTCTTCGACCTGAAGGCCGACGGCGCGCCACACCTCCGCTCCGTCCAAAACTGGGTCGCCGCGCCGAGCCTCCCGTCAACCGCCGGCCAGTAACGGACCTCCGCCTATAACTGGATCCCTGCCTTCTCGCATCGGTAGCCATGGAACACCGATGGCACACTCGAAGCGGACACGACCCATAAAGTAGACCCAGCTTTTGCGGCGGTAGGGTATAAGGGAGAGTCGCCGAGGTGCTGTCCCACAACATGGGCCGGACTCGGCCGCAGATCGAGCTCCGCAACCAAGCCGGAGACAGGAGTTCCGCAGCATGGCGATCTCGGTACAAAGCAGCAGCCCCGCCTTCCAAAACGATCTCGAAACCACCAACGTTCGCGCCATGTCGATCGCGACGATGTTGTTCTTCATGTGGGGCTTCCTTACCAGCCTGAATGACATCCTTATCCCTCACCTGAAGAGCATCTTCTCGCTCAGCTACGCCGAGGCGCTGCTGGTCCAGTTCGCCTTCTTCTCTTCGTATGCCATCTTTGCGTTTCCCGCCGGCATGATCGTGGATTGGATCGGCTACAAGCGCACCATGGTGGTCGGGCTCGGCGTGATGGCGGCCGGCGCGCTGTTGTTTCTTCCTGCCGCGACCACCGCTTCGTTCGCTCTTTTCCTGGGAGCGCTGATCGTGCTTGCCGCCGGGATCACTACCTTGCAGGTCGCCGCCAACCCGTACGTTGCCAATCTCGGCCCGGAGCGCACCGCCTCCTCGCGCCTCAATCTCTCGCAGGCGTTCAACTCCTTCGGCACCTTTCTCGCGCCGCTCTTCGGCGGCCTGCTCATCCTGGGGTCGGCCACCGCCCTGTCCCAGGAGAAGATCAAGGCGCTCTCGGCCGGCGCCCTCCAGGCATACCGCACGCAGGAGGCCTCGACGGTGCGCATGCCCTATGCCGGCATCGCCCTGGCCCTGCTCGCTTTGGCGGTGGGCCTGGCGCTGATCAAGCTGCCGCCCATGAGCTTTACCCAGGACATCCGGCCGGGCGAGCTCAACCCCACCACCCACGACAGCATCTGGCGGCACTCGCAGCTGCTGCTCGGCGCGCTCGGCATCTTTCTCTATGTCGGCGCCGAGGTCTCGATCGGCAGCTTTCTGATCAACTACTTCGGCCTGCCCGAGATCGGCCATCTCACCGAGGCCAGCGCCGCCAAGTACGTGTCGCTCTACTGGGGCGGCGCCATGATCGGTCGCTTCGCCGGCTCGTGGCTGCTCACCAAGGTTCGCACCTCGCTTCTGCTGGGCCTCTTCGCCCTGGTCGCCACCGTTCTGGTGGGCATCTCGATGGCCAGCTTCGGCGGCGTCGCCATGTGGTCGATCATCTTGGTCGGCCTGTTCAACTCCATCATGTTTCCCAGCATCTTCACCATCGGCCTCGAAGGGCTCGGCGCGCTCACCAGCAAGGGCTCCTCGCTGATCGTCTGCGCCATCGTCGGGGGCGCCATCGTGCCCGAGCTCGAAGGTGTTATCGCCGACCGCATCGGCCTGCACCACGCCTTTTTCATTCCCGTGCTCTGCTACATCTACATCGCGATCTTCGCGTTTACGCGCCGTCGGACCAGTCTTACGGCGGCGGCTCCGCTTGCCGGCGCATAGCGGCTTTCTCCCTCATGGGGCTAGGCTTACGGTCGCATCGAAAGGGGTGTTCGAAGCCTTGTCGTCGAGTTTGACAGCAGCTTTTCCCCAAGCGCAGTATCGAACGGGCTTGTCCGGGCATAGCTGACCGGAGGGCCCGTTTTCCTTTGGAGGCTGTATGCCAGACCACACCCGTTCCATGCTGAAGCGCCGAGGTCGGCAGGCAGGGCTCACCGCCGCCGGCCTCGCTCTGTTCGCCGCATCCGCATCCGCCCAGTTTCGCGCATCGATCCAGGGGACCGTCACCGATCCCGACGGCGGCGTCATCCCCAACGCCACCGTTACCCTCACCGACACCGAAACCAACAAGATCCTGACCGCGACCTCGAACGCCAGCGGCACGTACAACTTCAACGCCCTTCCGCCCGACAACTTCAACCTCACCGCGACCGCCAGCGGCTTCCAGACCCAGACCGTTCAGAACGTCCATCTCAACCCCGACCAGGCCAACGCGGTGAACCTCCAACTTCCGGTCGGGCAGGCGACCGAGACGGTCAATGTCACCGGCGACCAGCTCCCCGCGCTCGACACCGAGACCGCCTCAATCAACGGCAACATCTCCTCGGACCAGATCCAGCACCTCCCCTCCTCCGGTCGCGACGTCTTTTCGCTCGTGCAGCTCGCGCCCGGCGTCTTCGGCGATGGCGCCCGCGGCAGCGCCGGCTCCGCCCGCAATCTCCCCGGCACTGTTGGCCCCGGCGGCAGCGGCACAGGCATCTTCCAGACGGAGAATGCGCCGCAGGCCAACGCCAACGGCTCCCGCAACGACGCGAACGGCATCTCCATCGACGGCATCTCCACCGTCTCCGCGGTCTGGGGCGGCGCCTCCGTCATCACCCCCACCGAAGACTCCATCGGCAACGTCAAGGTCATCTCCAACGCCTATGACGCCGAGAACGGCCGCTTCGCCGGTGCCCAGGTCCAACTGACCTCAAAGACCGGCACCAACGACTTCCACGGCTCCGCCTTCTTCCGCGCCTACCGCCCCGGTCTCAACGCCTACCAGCGCTATAACGGCACCGGAACCTTCGACTACCTCAATCCCGACGGGACCGTGAGCACCCCGTCGGAGCGTGGTCTCCTGCGCGATAACGAGCGCGCCAACCAGATCGGCGGCTCGGTCGGTGGCCCTATCTGGAAGGACAAGGTCTTCGCTTTCTTCGCCTACGAGACGCAGCGCGACAACTCCGCCACCAGCACCACCGGCTGGTACGAGACCTCCGCCCTCCGCGCCCTCGCCCCAGCCGGCTCCGTGGCCGCCACGTATCTCGGTTTCCCCGGCGTCGCCCCTGCCTCGACCTCCATCGTCGGGGCGACCTGCGCGAACGCCGGCCTTAACGAAGACCCCACCAAGGGCCTCGTTACCTGCCACACCGTCAATGGCGGTCTCGACATCGGCTCCCCCCTTATCACCGCACGCGGAACTCAGGACACCAGCTACCAGAGCGTGCAGAATCCCGGCCAAGGCCACGGCTTCGATGGCGTCCCCGACATCGCCCTCTACAGTCTCGCCAACCCCACGACCCAGACGGCCTCGCAGTACAACGGCCGTCTTGACGCCAACGTCGGCAGCAAGGACCACATCGCCTTTGCCATCTACTGGGTCCCCCTCACCCGCACCAACTACCAGGGGCCCGTCCGCGCGCAGAACCTCTTCCATCATCAGCAGATCAATGACGCCTACTCCGGCATCTGGAACCACACCTTCTCCGCCACCTTCCTCAATGAGGCTCGCGTCAACGACGCCGGCTATCGCTGGAACGAGATCACCTCCAACCCCCAGGCGCCCTTCGGCCTCCCCAGCTCCAACGTCGACGGCTTCGGAAGCCTCACCAACTCCAACCAGCTCGCCGCCTTCGGTGCCCCCGGTCCCTCCGACCTCAACCAGCACTCCTATACCTACAAGGACGTTGCCACCAAGGTCATCGGCAACCACACCCTCAAGTTCGGCGGCGAGCTCGACCGGATCTACTACCTCAACAACCCCGTCTACGCCGCCCGTCCGAGCTACACCTTCTATAACATCTGGAACTTCCTTAACGACGCGCCGCACACCGAGTCCGGCACCTTCAACCCAGCCACCGGTACCCCCACCGCCAACCGCCAGGACGACCGTGACAACATCTGGGGCGGCTTTGTCCAGGACAACTGGAAGGCGCTCCCCAACCTCACGCTCAACATCGGCCTGCGCTACTCCTACTTCGGCGCCCTCTACTCCAAGCAGAACAACCTCGGCGTGGTCCAGTTCGGCACCGGCGCCTCCACCTTCACCGACATTAACCTCCGCCGCGGCGGTGACCTCACCAGTCCGCAGACCGGCAACTTCGGCCCGCAGTTCGGCTTCAGCTACGCCCCGTCAGCCCTCAAAAACCGTGTGGTTCTCCGCGGCGGCTATGGCCTGAACTACAACCAGACCGAGATCGCCATCTTGGGCAACGGCGCCAGCAATCCGCCGTTCGTCTTCAACGCAAACTTCGCCAATTCCACCCCCACCGCGGCCGATCCGCACATCGTCTACGCCACCGCGCCGACTGCCAAAACACTCTTCGGCTACCCCGCCAACCCCAACGCCATCACTACCTTCAACGCCGCAAATCTGCCTGTCGCCGGCGGCGCCTACGCGGTCGCCTACCAGGGCAACCAGCCCACTATCTACACCCAGAACTTCTCGCTCGACACGCAAGTTGATCTTGGCCATCAGCTCGTCGGCACGGTCGGCTATCAGGGTTCGGTCTCGCGCCACCTCACACTCAACTCGCAGACCTACGTCAATGCCTTCGCCTCCGGGCAGCCGCAAAATCCCCTGCTGCAGAACGTGCAGCTCTTCGCCAACACCGGCACGGCCAACAGCAACGCCCTGCTCCTTGGCCTCAAGCACCAGATGTCGCACAGCGTCCAGTTCGACGCCGAGTTCCAGCTCGCCAGAAGCATGGACACCGGCTCCTTCCCCTACTACCAAGATCCATATCCCTACCGCCCGGACCTCGCCTACGGCCGCTCCGACTTCAACATCGGCAAGGCCTTCAAGCTCTATGGCCTGTGGCAGCCCATGTACTGGCATGGCAACCGCCTCATCGGCCAGGCCCTCAACGGCTGGTCCCTCTCCGGCATCTTCAACCTTCACACCGGCTTTCCCTTCAGCTCGGTCTACAACGTGAGCGGCGGCAGCCTCTACTACGGCGCCAGCGGCTACGGCCAGCTGCGCCCCGCGGCCTACAACGGTGCCGGCGGCACCGACCGCGGCAACACCGCCTATGAGGTTGGCCGGCCTAACCGCAACTTCCCCAACGCCGGCGCCAACCAGCCCTACTTCGCCCTGCCCGCCTCCGGCATCACCACCACGACGGTCGGCGCCGCAACCACCACCACCTACACCCTGCCCCAGCTTCCCGGTGTCTCCCGCAACGCCTTCACCGGCCCCGGCTACCGCGACGTCGATGCCACCGTCACCAAGGCCTTCGGCTTCCACCCCGGTCGCATCATCGGCGAGCACGCCTCGCTCGAGCTCCGCGCCGACGCCTTCAACCTCTTCAACAACACCAACCTCGACAACAGCAGCGTCGACCTCAACATCCAAAGCACCACCTTCAGCCAGGCCTCGCGTGGTCTCGCCGGCCGCACCGTAAACCTCCAGGCACGCTTCAGTTTCTAGCCCGCCCACCCGACAAGGGGGGCGTTCACCGAACGAAGGGGGGTGCGTCCGCAGACGCATCCCCTTGGTTGTCATTCCCGCAGGGAATCTGCGCCTGCTCTCTCCCGCCACGCCGCCGCACCTGCCGCCCCATGTTTTTGTTGTCATCCCGTAGGGATCTGTCTTTCACCCAAATCTCAGCCTCACCCAAACGCAGTGTCATCTCGACCGGAGGCAGGACCGAAGGTCCAGCCGCAGCGGAGAGACCTGCGGGTTCCTCGCCACAACCACCACCGGCGCCCGCCCTTGTCTTTTGTGGTCATCCCGTAGGGTCTCCTTTCCGACCGCGAACTCCAACAACGCCGACGCAACCACACCGCCAGGTCAGCTATCCTCAGAGGGCGCAGCGCTCTCGCCACCACGCTCCGCCATGCCGGCCACTCCTCGCAAGGTGCCAATCGGCACGTGTCACTCCCAATCTAAGCTGCATGTTTCGAATACTTTGGCAACAATGTGACGGGTGGCCACCCCCGCCCCACCCAGGAGACCTCCCTTGTCCACCCTCCCGCGCCTGCTACTCGCCACCGGCCTCGCCGCCGCTCCGCTCGCCAATGCCCAGGCCGCGCCCGAGCAGATCACCGTCGACGCGACCGCCCCCACCACCCCCTTCCCCCACGTCTGGGAACAAACCTTCGGCTCCGGCCGCGCCGTCCTCGCGCTCCGCGACGACTACCGCCAGAACCTCCGCGCCGTCCACGCCGCCACCGGCTTCTCTGCCATTCGCTTCCACGGCATCTTCAACGACGAGGTCGGTATTTACGACCCGGACGCCGTCACCAAGAACCCCGGCCTGGCCGCCGAAAAGGTCGAGACCGCCAGCCCTTACAACTTCAGCTACGTCGATCAGATCTACGACGGCCTGCTCGAGATCGGGGTAAGGCCCTTTGTCGAGATCAGCTTCATGCCGAAGATGATGTCGTCCAACCCCGCCGACGTCCACCCCTTCTGGTACCACCCCAACGTTGCCCCACCGAAGGACTATGCGGAGTGGGACGCGCTGATCACCGCCTTTGCCCATCACCTCATCGGCCGCTATGGCCTGGACGAGGTTGCCACCTGGAACTTCGAGGTCTGGAACGAGCCGAACCTCGACTTCTGGGGCGGCCGGCCCAACCAGCCCACCTACTACACGCTCTACGACCACACCGCTCGCGCGCTCAAGGCCGTCAGCCCCCGAATCCGCGTCGGCGGCCCCGCGACGGCGCAGGCCGCCTGGGTCGGCGACTTCCTCAAGCACTGCGCCGACAACCGCATCCCGGTCGACTTCGCCTCCACCCACGTCTACGGCAACGACGACGGCAAGAGCATCTTCGGCATCACCACCCCGATCGCGCGCAACAAGATGGTCCCTATGGCGGTGAAGAAGGTCCACGACGAGATCCTCGCGTCGCCCTTTCCGAAGATGCCCCTGTTCTTCAGCGAGTACAACGCCAGCTACGCCAACGAGCCCGACGTGACCGACACCGTCTACATGGGGCCCTGGCTCGCCGACACCATCCGCCAGGTCGATGGCTTGGTCGACCAGATGGCGTACTGGGACTTCTCCGACGTCTTCGAGGAGCAGGGCGTGGTGCGCACGCCGTTCTACGGCGGCTTCGGCACCATCGCCGAGCGGCAGATTCGCAAGCCCGCCTTCAACGCCTTTGCCATGCTGCACCAGCTCGGGGACCGGCGCTACGCTCTGCCCTCTGAGAACGCCCTGGCCACCCGCGCCGCCGATGGTTCCCTCGTCCTCGCGCTGTGGAACTACGTCGCCCCCTATGGCGAGGGCGCGGCGTATACCCCGCCGCCCGCCACACCGCCGCCGGCCAAAGCCTTTCATCTCCAGCTCAGCCATGTCGCCCCCAACGCCGCTGTCGTGGTCGAGCGCGTTGATGCCGACCACGGCAATGCGGTCAAGCTCTTCGACAGCATGGGCCGGCCCGCCACCCCCTCGCGGGAGCAGATCGCACAGCTTCGCGCCGCCGGAATGGCCGCCCCGCCCGAGACCCTGCACCTCCAGAACGGCGCGCTCGACATCTCTCTCCCGCCTCAGGGGCTCGTGGTGCTTAAGGTGCAAAGCGCCTCCACCGCGCATCCCTGATAATCGAACTGCAGCCCTGCCTTCGGACATTCGGCAGTCTGTGACCCTACCGAAGGGATGAGGGCGTTGAGCGAGCTGTTGAGCCGCCGCAAGGCAGGGAGATTGTTGGGTGGAGCGCTCCTCGCCGGACTCGCGGTCGAGTCTGACGCCGATGCCCAGCAGCGGCCGCGCGCAACCACGACAGCACCCGCGGCGCAACCGCCCGCCCCCAGCCCCGACACCCCCGAGGCCATCGCGGACGACTACGTCCCGCCTGAGGGTCTCACCGCGGACGACGAGACCTTTCTGATCGCCATGCAGCAGCGCGGCTGCCTCTACTTTCTGGAGCAGACCGATCCACAGACCGGTCAGATCCTGGACCGCGCCCTCAACCACGGCGACGGCCAGCGTGACCCGCGCACCGTCGCCAGCATCGCCGCGACCGGCTTCGGCCTCACCGCGCTCTGCATCGCGCACCGCGAGGGATTCATTCCCTCGGACATCGTGCAGCGGCGCGTTCTCGCCACGCTCGACTTCCATCTGAACCACATGCAGACCGAGCACGGCTTCTTCTATCACTTCAACCATGTCTCGACCGGGCGGCCGATGAGTTGGAGCGAGGTCTCCTCGATCGACACCGCAATCCTGCTCTGCGGTGTGCTCACCTGCCGCTCCTACTTCAACGACAGCCGCATCAAGGATCTCGCGACGCAGCTGTATGAGCGCGTCGAATGGCCGTGGATGCTCAACGGCGGCACTACCTTCTCCATGGGCTGGCTGCCTTCGACGGGCTTCCTCAGCACGCGCTGGGACCACTACTGCGAGCTCATGATGCTTTACCTGCTCGCCATCGGCTCCCGCTCGCACCCTGTGCCGCCCTCCTGCTGGGACGCCTGGACCCGCCCCCTCATGAAGTTTCGCAACTTCGAGTACATCTCGGGCCGCGATCCGCTCTTCGTGCACCAGTACTCGCATGCCTGGTTCGACTTCGCCCGCCAGCGCGATAACTACGCCAACTACTTCCAGAACTCCATCACCGCCACCCGCGCCTGCAGGGCCTTCCTCGAAACCCTGAAGCGCGGGTATACCGACGACTTCTGGGGCGTGACCGCCTCCGATTGGCAGCACGGCTACACCGCCTGGGGCGGCCCGCCGCTCATGGGACCGGTCGACGGCTCCGTCGTCCCCTGCGCCGCCGCCGGTTCGCTGCCGTTCGTGCCCGCCGAGTGCGTCCGTACCCTGCGCTTCCAGTACGACCACTTCGGCAAGGACGCCTGGGGACGCTACGGCTTCTGCGATGCCTTCCACCCAGAGCAACTCTGGTACGACCCGGACTGCCTCGGCATCGACCTCGGCATCGGCGTCGTCATGGCTGAAAATCTCCGTTCCGGCTTCGTTTGGGAGACCTTTATGCGCAACCCCGAGGCCGCCAACGCCATGGCCGCCTGCGGCTTTCGCAACGACGACCTCGCCGAGCTCACCCCGCCGAAGCCCGGTCCCGCCACCGCCGCTCGCCGCCGCCCGGCAAGCCGCCGTTCGACGGCTGCTGTCTCGACCACGCGCTGAGCCTTTCTCCTGAGATGTGCAGCGGCACCGCTATCGGACGCAAGCAAGCCGTGCCTCCGGAGCACCGGATCAACGCAGGCCTCATCCTCTTTGCCGAGGTTTCACACACCGACGTTCCAAGCGCATCCATCCTAGAACAGGAGATCGCCGGAAATGGTAGATACCAACACAATTGAAGAGCACATGGAAGTCGTCGGCTCTGACGGCCAGCACGTCGGCACTGTCGACAACATCGGCATCAAGCTCACCAAAAGTGACCTCTCAGCACACGGTGAACACCACTACATCAAGCTCAAGTACGTCGACACGGTCGCCGGCGGCAAGCTCAAGCTCAACATCCCCGCCGAGCAGGCCATGCAGGAAGAAAAGGCGGTCGAAGATTAGTGCGGCGGGGTAGCTGGCGTCGCTGCTGCCCCGCTCTCATCTCTCGCATCCGCCCAGTACTCGGTGCGGTAGCGCAGTTCGAAGTCAGGCCGATCCTTTACCTCCACCTTCAGCACATGCACACCGGCCGTCGGCCCCGAGGAGGCTGTCGTCCCAGCCGGCCCTATCAACCCTGTCGGCCGGAAGCTCAGCACATACCGGTTCGGCACGTCCCGCGTCGCTGCAATCAGATCCTTCTGCAGATCCTTGGCGTCACGGAAGCGGTAGAACTCGCCACCCGTCAGCTGCGTCACAGACTGCGCCGTGTTCGTGCGCAGCGCATTTCGCGCCGCCAGAAACGCCATCGTTCCCAGCCGCAGCGGCGGCGCCAGCTGGCTCAGGCAGTCCAGCACCTGCGCGCTGTAGTGCCCTTCATACTCGGCATCCGCGCCCTGCTTGCTGAAGCACCCCTGCTCCGGCCCCGGCGTGCTGTTGTTCCACTTGCTCGCCTCGTGCGCCGCCGCGGACCGCGTGCTCGAAAAGGCACAGCTGTACACCACCGTATTTGTGTCGCTGATCAGCCGCAACGCCTCATCCAGCGTCGTCTCACTGCCTTGGTCGATGGTCTCGCTCAGCAGCAGAATCGCTCGCCGATACCGCACCGGCTGCGCCCGCAGCTGCCGCACCGCCATGGCCATCGCATCCAGCACCGCCGCACCGCGATCTCCCGCCCGCCAGCGTGCAGCGCCGCCAATGTCCCCGCCGCCTCCGCCACATCGTCCGTAAACGGCAGCAGCACATGCGGCGCGCTGTCGAAGCCAATCACCGAGACCTTGTGCTCCACCGCGCCCACCAGCCCTTCCAGCACCCCATCGAGCTCCCGGTAATCCTTCAGGTGCTTCGCGCCGGCGCCGCCCGTTTCCACCACAATGGCGAGCGCCAGCGGCTCCGAGTCCGTGTCCTCCTCAAGCCGCGCCTGCTGCGGCGCCCCGTCGTCCGTCACAGTGAAGTCCGCGGCCGTCAGCGCATACACGATCTCGCCCTTGTGCGTGCGCACCAGCACCGGCACCTCGACCAGCGTCGATCGAACACGCAGCGTGGTGGCATCCGGCGCAGGCGCCATCTCCTGCCCACGCAGCGCCGGACCTGCCAGCAGCGGCAGCAGCACGCCGCATCCCCACCCGGTCCTCACCATCCCATTGTCCCTGCCGCGCCCTTGAACGGACCGCGCACCCAACTCGTGATCCATCCGCCATAGAAGTCGCCGGCCTGCGGCACCACCCGCTCTTCATCTACCCAGCACTCATCCACCTTGCTCGCATAGAACGCGATCGCCCCCGCCAGCGGCGCGAAACCCGTCGTCGGCGAGGCATAGCTCCAACCCACCGCCGGCGCCATCGGTTGATCCGGCACTCTCAGGTTCCAGTAGCTCGCGATCCCCTTGAACTCGCAGAAGCTTGTCCCACGCGCGCTCGGCCACAGCAGATCCATCCGCACATCCACCGGCGGAATGTAGTAGACCGGCGGATGACTGGTCTCGAGCACACGCCACCCGCGCACCGTCTCGGCAATCAAGACGCCATCGTCCACCACGCGCAGCCGAAGCGTCGTCCGCTCCAGCCGCGGCGGCCGCGGATACGCCCACACCGACTCCACAGCCCCGTCTTCCCGCGCGTCTTCCTTCATCCGATCGCTCTCGCCTGCTTTCCCTGAACACGCTACTCTCAACCCGTGCCCACCGCCACGCACCACACCACTAACCGCTCGCCGGACAAGCCCCTCAACCGTATGGATCGCCTCGCCGACATGCTCCACTTCCCGGCAGCGGTGAACGCCGGCGCCACGGCCAATATCCTCCTCACCATCACCGTGACGTGGTGGTTCGTCGGCTACCTTTCCGAGCATCCGCCCACGACCTACGCGACCCTTACCTTCGCGGCTCCGCTGGTCTGGACCGCGCTCGTGCTCGCGCTTAATCTGGCGCCTGTCGTCGCATTGCGTGCGCTCGATCGCGGCACCCGTCCCATGCCCACCCTGGCCGGCATGAACTTCGTGCGCGACCAGCACCGCTTCTCCGATTGGGTCTACCTCGCAGCCTCCGCCAACATGAGCTTCTGGATCCTCACCTCGTGGGCCGTCTTCGCCATCCACCGCACTCCCGCCGCCCTCGTCACCATGCTGGGCCTTGCCTTCCTGGTCACCTTCTCCCCCGTCCTGCTCCGGCCGATCGTCCGCTCCGTCTAGAGCATTCGTCCAACCGAAAGCAAGGGTACGCCGTTCGCGACATCAGAAGGGCGGGCGATTGCCCACCACCCCCGTGCGGCTCGCGGCAAACGCAACCACGGCCCGCACCGCCTCGCGCTCGGCGTCGCTGCGAAACTGAAAGGCCAGCCCCGCCTCGCCATCGTTAACCCGCGCCACGCGAACCTTGATCTCAAGCATGACGGTGCCCGTATTGCACCAGAGCTCTCCACTGGTCCAAAGATCGAGCGGCTGCCGGAACCGGGCCATTAAACCCGACTCGCTGATATTTAGACAGCTACCGCTCGTTCTTCCGTCCACGCCGCGAAACTCAACCGGAAAGCTCAGGTCGAGACGTTCCGCTCGGGGTAGGTAGGTCATCGACGGTGCAGCCATGGAGATAAAGTGGTCATATTTTCGTGTATGACGGTATCACCTTCCCCGTAGAGCCGGTGCCGGTTCGGCTCTTGCCGCACACGCCTCCGTACCCACAAGGGGTCGGCCTACGACCCGGACTGCAGCAGCGCCAGCAGCCCCGCCTCGTCCAGCACCGCCACCTTGAGCGCCTGCGCCCGATCGAGCTTCGACCCCGCCTCCTCGCCCGCCACCACATAGCTCGTCTTCTTTGACACCGTTCCCGAGACCTTGCCGCCCGCCGCCTCAATCCGCTCTTTGGCCTGCTCGCGCGTCAGCGTCGGCAGCGTTCCGGTCAGCACAAAGGTTTGCCTGGCCAGGATGTCGGACGTGACTCGCTTCTCGGCGTGCATGGTCAGCCCCGCCGCCTGCAGCCGCCCCACCAGCGCGCGATTTCGCTCCTCGGCAAAGAACGCGACGATCGCCTCCGCCACCTTCGGCCCTACCTCGTTCACCGCCTCGAGCTCCTCGGCCGACGCGCGCATCAGCGCGTCCATCTCGCCGAAGTGCGCCGCCAGCAGCTGCGCCGTCCGCTCGCCGACAAACCGAATGCCAAGGCCCAGCAGCACGCGATCGAGCGGCGCCCGCTTGCTCTTCTCGATCTCGTCCACCAGCGCCTGCGCTGTCTTCTCGCCCACGCGCTCGAGTCCCAACAAGTCCACCTTCGTCAGCCGGTAAAGATCCGAGATCGTCCGCACCAACGGCTCGCTTCGTTTTGTAACGGGTATAAAAACACTCGCGCCCCCGCCCCCGACCTCCGCCGACCGCACCGTCTCCGCCTCTTCGCTGACCTTCTCCAGCGTCGCCGTGCTCGCTGCCGTCTGCCCCAGCAGCTGCGCCACGATCGCATCGCCCATGCCGTCGATGTTCATGACGCCGCGCGAAGCAAAGTGCAGTAGCTCCTCGCGCAGCCTCGCCGGGCAGCTCGCGTTCACGCACCGCCAGTCGACCTCGCCCTCCATGCGCTCCAGCGTGCTCGCGCACACTGGGCAGTGCGTCGGAAAGCGGATCTCGCGGCTGCCGCCCACGTGCGGCGTGCCCTGCGGGTTCCGGACCACGGCCACAATCTTCGGGATCACATCCCCGCCCCGCTCCACCTGCACCATGTCGCCGATCCGCACATCCAATCGCGCGATCTCGTCCGCGTTGTGCAGCGTCGCGCGCGACACCGTCGTTCCGCCGATCAGCACCGGCCGCAGCGCCGCCACGGGGGTCAGCTTGCCCGTTCGACCTACCTGAAACAGCACGTCTTCCAGTTCCGTCACACCCGCGCGTGCGGCGAACTTATAGGCGATCGCCCATCGCGGCGCCTTGCCCGTGAACCCGAGCCGCCGTTGCTGCGCGACGGCATCGACCTTCACCACCACGCCGTCGATCTCATAGGGCAATCGCTCGCGCAGCCCCTCCGCCTCTTCGACAAACGCCCACACCCCAGCAATGTCGGGCGCCGGCCGGCCATACGCATTGACCTTGAAGCCGCACGTCCGCAACGCATCGAGCGCCGCCGACTGCCGCTCCAGCAAAGGCTCGCCCGCGGCGTTCAGCAGAAAGTACGCAAAGAACTCCAGCCGGCGCTGCGCCACGATATTCGGCTCCAGCGTGCGGATCGTGCCCGCCGCCGCGTTGCGCGGATTCGCCGCCGGTTGCTGGCCAGCCGCCTCCCGCTCCGCGTTCATCTTCTCGAAGGCCGCCTGCGGCAGCACCACCTCGCCGCGCACCTCGAATCTCCCGTCTACGGGCATCCTCGCCGCCCGCAGCTTCGCCGCCGAGACCCCCAGCGGCACCGAGCGAATCGTCCGCACATTGGTCGTAACCTCCTCGCCCGTCGTCCCGTCGCCGCGCGTCAGCCCGCGCTCCAACCGCGCACCCCCGCTCTCTGTAACTCCGTCACGCACATTCCTGTGATTTGTAACTGCGGAAGGAGCATAGTGCAGCGCCAGCGAAACCCCGTCCAGCTTCAGCTCGCACACATACGCGACCGTCTCGCTTGCCGGCAGAGCGTCGCGCACGCGCTGCTCCCATGCCCGCAGCTCGCCCTCGTCGTACGCGTTGTCGAGCGACAGCATCGGCCGGGAGTGCGCCGCCTTGGCGAAGCCCTCCTTCGGCTTGCCGCCCACGCGCTGCGTCGGCGAGTCCGCCGTGACCAGCTCCGGGTGCTCGCGCTCCATCGCCTTCAGTTCGTTCATGCGGGCGTCGTACTGCGCGTCCGTCCACACCGGCGCGTCCATCACGTAGTACAGGTGCTCATGGTGCCGCAGCTCCTCGCGCAGCTCCTCGATCCGCGCCACGGGCGTCCTCTCTTCCCCAGCCGTCGCGCGCTTGTTTCTCGCCATATCGCCGATTATAGGGAGCCTCGCGCCGTCGCCGACCAGGGAAGGCCACAACACGTTCGCAAAGATCCGGACACGCTTCGACTAACCTGAAAAGGGACTAACCTGGAACGCCGTCGGCGACCGCCGAAGCATCAACTCAGGAAGCACCGATGACGAACCCTCTCTTCCCCGACGCCCACATTCCGCCGCCGCCCACGGCTCCGGTCGACCGCCTCCCCCACATCCATCGCCGGCTCCTGGGCTACTACGGCGAGCCCAAACTGCGTGAGCGCTGGGACCCCCTCACCCAGTTCATCTACTCCTCGCTCGCCGCGCGCACCCGCACCGAAGCCACCTACGCCGCGCTCCGCGCCCTCCGCGAGCGCTTCGCTACCTGGGAAGACCTTCGCGACGCTCCCGTCGCCGACATCGAAGCTACTATTCAGGACGTCACTTTCCCCGAAGAAAAGGCCCCTCGCCTCAAGCTCGCCCTCGAGCAGATCACCGCCCGCGTCGGCGCGCTGTCACTCGACTTCCTCAGCAAGTACCGCACCGAAAAGATCCGCGCCTGGATCGAGCAGTTCCCCGGCGCCGGCCCCATGGTCTCGGCCGAGGTCGTCAACTTTTCCACCCTCCGCCGCCCCGCGCTCGTCATGAACTCGCACCACCTCCGCGTCGCCCATCGCCTCGGCCTCACCCCGCGCGCCGACGCCCGTCGCACCGAAGAGCTGCTGATGCGCCAGGTCCCCGAAACCTGGGACGCCGAGATGTGCCAGCAGCACCACGCCCTCATCAAGCTCCACGGCCAAACCCTCTGCACCTTTGAGGCGCCGCAGTGCCCCAAGTGCCCCTTGCTCAAGCTCTGCCGCTACGGCCAACGCCACTTCGGCCCCGAACCCACGCATCCCACAGCCCCGAATTCCTCCCAGCCCTAGCGACCTCACATCCTCATCCCGACCAAACGCACGCCCTTCAAGGTGTCATCTCGACTCAGGGTGTCCTTTCGCAGGCCTTTCGCACCGATTCAGTCCGAGTTATCATCAAAGAAGACGAGGATACCGCCATGGCATACAGCGACAAGGTAGTGGACCACTACGAGAACCCGCGCAACGTGGGCACGTTGGACAAGAGTTCGGAGACCGTGGGCACGGGTCTGGTGGGCGCGCCGGAGTGCGGCGATGTGATGCGGCTGCAGATTCGTGTGAACCCCGAGACGCAGGTGATTGAGGAAGCGAAGTTCAAGACCTTCGGCTGCGGCTCGGCAATCGCAAGCTCGTCGCTCGCGACCGAGTGGGTCAAGGGCAAGACGGTGGCCGAGGCGCTCGAGATCAAGAACACCGACATTGTGAAGGAGCTGGCGCTGCCGCCGGTGAAGATTCACTGCTCGGTGCTGGCCGAAGATGCCATTCGCGCGGCCATCGGGGACTGGAAGAAGAAGAACCACGTCGCCGAGGGCGCGGAAGTGGCGGTTGTCGGCGTGGCGAGCTAACTCACTGCAGTAGGTCACGGGGCTGGCGACCGAGCGGGGTCGTCAGCCCCGAGTTGTTCGGAAGAGGACGCGGATGACGATGGTGACTCTACAGACCGGCGCAACGCCGCCTTCCGTGCCGGAGACGAAGGATCCGCTCGCGGGCATGGTGCTGCTCTCGGCGGAGGGCCAGGCGCCCCGCGCCAAGCAGGCCGTCGAGATCACCAAGAACGCGCTAAAGCGTATTCGCGTGGCGATGGCAAAGGAAGGTGTCTCGCCGGCGGAGGGCGGCCTGCGGCTGGGGGTGATGGGCGGCGGCTGCTCCGGCCTGAGCTACTCCATTCGCTTCGACTCCAAGTCCCGCGAGCGGGACCGAACTTTCGTCTTCGGCGCGGGAGTGGAGACGCCGAATGATCCGACCGGGGCCGAGCCGGTGAAGATCTTTGTCGATCCGAAGAGCTTTCTCTACCTGGCCGGCATGGTGCTCGACTTTGAAGAGACGCTGATGCGGCAGGGCTTCAACTTCATCAACCCGAATTCGACCAAGAGCTGCGGCTGCGGATCCAGCTTCTCGTCCTAGATCCCGTTCGAGGGTGTAGATCGTCGGGCGGAACCTCCGTCACGATGGGCACCGAGCCTATCGGGCTGAGCCGGACCCTGAGCTGTAACTGGGCTGGGCGCGATTCTGGACGCGATCTTAACTGATTTGGAGCTGATCCGGACTTGATCTAGGCAAAGTTCGATGGCATGTTTGCGCCATTGGCTCCCCTCAATATCTTTGCCGCGAACGTGCCTCCTTCGGCGCGCTTGGGCCCTCCAACAAGGGTCGAGGTTGCCGATGCTGCTCTCCGTATCCTGTGGATTCGCCCTTGTTCCGCTGTGCGTTGCCACCGGCCTTTCTGCGCAGGTGGCGACCGAAGCCGTCGCGCCCGCGGCCGATGCGCGCACTGCTGAAATTCACGAGCTCCGGGCGGAGGTGGAGCGCATCTCCGCGCGGCTGGCGCAGCTTGAGGCGGAGGGCCACGCCCCTGCCGGACAGCCCACAGCCCAGCCTGAGACGACGGCGCACGCGAACAATGGCGCGGCGCCGGACGCCGTTGGAATGACCACGCGCGCGAGCAGCGGCACAGCGGCGGCGGCCGCGGCGAATCCGGCCGCGGCCGGGAGTTCGGTGGCGGCCAGTCCGGCGATCGCGAGCTCGACGGTCGCGGCTTCCGGTCCAGGAGCATCGTCGAGTGTTGTGGCCGGCCCGCCGCCCAAGGTGCCCACGCTCACGGCCGCGGATGGGCCGACGCTCGACTTCTTTCGCGGGACCACGATCAATGTCGCAATCGACGGCTACTACGCCTACAACTTCAACCAGCCGGTGGGCCGGGTGAATCTGCTGCGGGCGTACACCGTGTCGAGCAACAGCTTCAGCCTCACGCAGGCGAGCCTGATTCTGGAACGGCTGCCGACGGTTGAGAGCCGCCTGGGCGGCCGGATCGATCTGCAGTTCGGGCAGGCGACCGAGACCTTGCAGGGCTCGAGCGCGAATGAGCAGCGGCCGCAGGTATGGCGCAATCTCTTCCAGGCCTATGGGAGCTATCTGGCGCCGGTGGGATCGGGGCTGCAGCTGGACTTCGGCAAGTTCGCAAGCGCGCTGGGCAATGAGGGGATCTACACCAAGGACCAGATCGCCTACTCACGTGCCTTTCTGTTCAACTACCTGCCCTTCTACCACATGGGTCTTCGCGCGAACTACAACGTGACGCCGAAGGTAAACGTGGCGTACTGGCTGGTGAACGGGGCGAATGACACCGAGGACCTGAACGGTTACAAATCTCAGGCGTTTCTCTTCACGCTGAAGCCGGCGTCGACCGTCACGTGGAATCTGAACTACTACTTCGGCGAGGAGGCGCGGGATGTGCTGCCGACGTTGAACCCGGGACTGCCGATCGGACCCACGCAGCCGGGGCTGCCGACGACGAACATCTCACCCGCGCCGAACGGGCGCGAACACATCTTCGACACGTATGCGACGTGGCAGGCGACCAAGAAGCTGACGATCGTGAGCGAGGCGGACTTTGTGCTGAACCGGACCTTCGCCGAGCAGCAGCCGGGGCGGGTCGTGATCGGCGAGTTTGCGGGCAAGTATGCCCTGCCGCGGGCATGGGGCGCGGGCTGGCGGACGGAGTACTTCGATGATCGCGGCGGCCTGTTCAGCGGACAGACCCAGGCGCTCAAGGAGGTGACGGCTGTGCTCGACCACACCTTCAACGGCGGTCCGCTGGGCGGCGGGTTTCTGACCCGGGCCGAGTATCGGCGAGACTGGTCGAATCAACCGTTCTTCTATAGCGACACGGCGGGTTCGTTGAAGCATGCGCAGGCGACGGCGACCATCGGACTGGTGTACTGGTGGGGGACGAAGGAGGGCACATGGTAGCGCCGTCGCGGCGAGCGGCTACGGTGTCGCGGCGGTGGAGGGCGGAGGGCCGGGGCTCACAATGCGGTTACTCGGCTTGAGGTGATACAGGCGCGCGAGCTGCGCCTTGTAGACGTCGATCGGCGGCAGCAACGTGCGCGCGCGCAGGCTGTCGAGGCCACCGGGGTCCTCCACCTGGATCATGGCCATGCCGCCGTCGACGAACTTGAACTGGGTGCCGTAGCGCTGCGGCTTGCCCTCGGTGACGAGCTCCTTGTCGATCACGAAGGCGAGCGCGGCGCCGTCGATCTTGCGCTGATCGGCGAGGGTCTCGAGCTGGGGCAGGAGCTCGCGCTGCCAGGCATGGTCGGCGGTGTGGGTGAGCAGCAGCAGGGCGGCGTTGGAGGCCTCGATGCCGACCAGCGCGATGGTGGGCCAGCCGTGCTGCTGAACGATGGTCTTGAGATGCGCGGTCAGCGCGGCGTCGATCGCGGTGAGGTTGCCGGCGATGCCGGGGGTTCGCGTCGCGTCCGGCGCGCCGGGTTTCGCCATGCCGCGCGCGGTCTGGTCCTGGTCGCGCATGGTGAGCAGCTCCTGGCGGAGCGCGGCGTCGCTGCCCGGGCCGTTGCTGTCGATAAGCTGCTGGCGGCGGGCGAGATTGCTCTCCCACGCCGGCTGTGTCGCGTCGGCGCTGGTCGGCGCATTGGCAATCTGGGCTGCGGCCTGGGTGGCTTTGAGAGCAGCGGGGAACAGAAGGGCGGGCAGCAGAACGGTGGCGCGGGAGGCCCAAAGCATCCATCGATGATACGGGGTGCGATCAGCGGCGCGATCGCATGGCGTGTGCGGGGCATCTACACGAAGGCGTGTGCGGGAGACAACGACGTGGCGGAGCGATCGGATTTCTTTGCGGTGTTTGGATTGCCGCGGCGGCTGGCGCTGGATACGGCGGCGCTGGAGCGCGAGTTCTACGCGCGCAGCCGCCGGCTGCACCCGGACCGGTTTGCGGCGAAGCCTGCGGCGGAGCAGGAAGCGGCGCTCCGGGCGAGCTCCGAGCTGAACGACGCGTACCGGACGCTGAAGGAGCCGATCGCGCGAACGGCGCATCTCGTAGGGCTGGAGGGCGTGGAGCTCGAGGAGCAGTCCAAGGCGGCGACGGACGCGGCGCGCGCGAGCGGCGGCGCAAAGAAGCAGGTGACCCCGCCGGAGCTGCTCGAGGAGGCCTTTGAGCTCAACATGCAGCTCGAAGAGATGCGCGCGGCGAAGAGGTTCGGCGACGACGATCCGCAGCTGCGCACGGATCTGGAAGGCGCGCGCGCCAACTTCGAGGCGATGCTGGCCGCGACGCAAACCGAGCTCGAAGGGCTATGGGCGCGCTGGGACGCCGCGCTCGCGACAGAGGATGCCGCGGGGAAGTTGCGCGCGCGCGACGCCATGGTGGTGCTGCTCAATCGGCGCAGCTATGTGCGCAATCTGGTGCGCGATGTGAACGAGGCGCTCGAGTAGGAGGGCTGCCTTCCGCGCAGGCGGCTCAAGACGGCGAGGGGACGGCGTCCTTTTCGTCGCGCTTACGCAGGCCCTCAATCAGTCGGATGTGATGGAGGTCGTGGCCGGCGATGTTTTCGACCGTGGACTGGAACGTGACCTCACCGCGCTCGGTGTGGGTGCCGGTGTGTGCGCCGTCTGCCTCCGTAACGGTGGAAAGCAGAAGGAGATTCCACGTGCGCAGAGCGTCAAAGGTCGCCTGTGCCTGCCGAAAGCTGTAGGCCGCGTAGTGTCTTGCCCAGGCGTCCTGGTTGAATCCGTGCAACGTGGGGTGGTCGACCGCGAGAATCTGCCGCAGGCGCCAGCTGAAGACGATCTCGCAGTCGGCGAGGTGCGCCATGAGCTCGCGCAGGCTCCACTTGCCGGGGCCGGGCGCCACGTCGATCTCCTCGGCAGACAGGCCGTCAAGCAGATCGTGCAGGCAGCCGGGTGTCTCGCGAACGACCTCGGCGGCGTCGCGGTCTCCGAGGTGGTGGCCGTACGGGTTCATCTCTTCCATGGAAAGACGCTAAAGTATTTCTTCTGAAGGTGTACAGGGCCGCAAGAGCCCGTGAAGCCCCACTTCGATGCGATCAAGGGGAACGGAGCTCAGGCGTGGGTGGCCCATGGATCATATTCGCCGATGGACCAGAGGTGGTGTTCGAGGTCAAGGCAGGTGAAGGCCTTGCCGCCGTAGTCCATGGATTGGAGGGGCATGACGATGGTGGCGCCGGCGGCCTGGACGGCGGCCTGGACCGGCTCGCAGTCCGGGACGACGAGGTAGATGCCGGCGGTGGAGCGGTTCCGGATCTCGTCGGGCTGAGCGGCGAAGGGAGCATGGACGCCTTCATCCTTTACCGAGCCGAGCATGATCATGCCGGCGCTGCCGTGCGTGAGCTCGGCATGGGCGATGGTGCCGTCTGGGTTCGCGTAGACGGCGCGGCGGGTGAGGGAGAAGACCCGGCAAAGCCAGTCGATGGCGGCGGGGGCGTCGCGGTAGCGCAGCGAGGGGATGAGGGTGGAGCCGGCGGGCGATGTTCCTGAAGCGGGCACGGGGTGCACTCCTAACGGTGGAAGATTGGGGCCCATGCCGTTTTCGCGGCGTCGACCATCCTAAAGAGAGTCGCGACGCGGGACAAGCGGAAGTTTGGGCCGAGCGGCGGCGATACCGGCGCGAATGCGAGAGAATGGACGGATGGCCGTGAGAAGCGATCGCGGCGGAGTGAGTGGTCGAATGGCAGAAGAGCGTGTGGTCGGGATCGACCTGGGGACAACGAACTCGCTGGTGGCGTTCATGCAGGGCGATCAGCCGACGGTGATTCCGGGCGAGGATGGCGACCGGCTGGTGCCGAGCGTGGTCGCGTTCGATGAGGATGGCTCGGGCTTTCACGTCGGCAATGCGGCGCGCGCGACGCTGCTGCGGTCGCCCGGGAGCGCGGTCTACTCGGCCAAGCGGCTGATGGGCCGGGGCGCGAGCGAGGTGGCCGAGGAGCTGAAGCTGTTTCCGTTCCGGCTGGCGAGTTCGCCGATCGCGGCGGATATCTCCGCCGATGGGCCGGGTGGCGGGCCGGAGGTGGAGCAGCAGGGCTCCGCGCCGCAGAGTACGCAAGGAGCGGCGGATGTCATCCGGCTCGAAGTCGGCGGCCTGACGCTCACGCCGCCCGAGGTCGCGGCCTACGTGCTGCTGCAGCTGAAGCGCAACGCGGAGCGCTTCCTGGGCGGGCCGGTGACCAAGGCCGTCATCACGGTGCCGGCCTACTTCAACGACGCGCAGCGCCAGGCGACCAAGGATGCGGGCCGGATCGCCGGGCTGGATGTGCTGCGGCTGGTCAACGAGCCGACGGCGGCCGCGCTCGCCTACGGGCTGGATAAGAAGACCGCCGAGAGCGCCAACGGAGACGACCGCGTGATCGCGGTGTACGACTTCGGCGGCGGCACGTTTGATGTGTCCATCTTGAAGCTGCATGAGGGGATCTTCGAGGTCATCGCGACCGGCGGCGACACGCACCTGGGCGGCGACGACATTGACAACCTGCTGATCGCGGTAGCGCTCGACGATATTCAGGGCGATCTGGGCGAGGACGTCCGTGGCTCGTCGGATCCGCGCAAGGCTGCCGAGACGATCCAGGCCCTGCGCAAGGCCGTGATCGACGCCAAGACCGCGCTCTCCACGGAGCAGGCAGCGCGGCTTGACGTAACGCTCCCAAGCGGAGCGCGCTACACGCGGGAGATCACGCGGGCGCAGTTTGACGGGCTGATCGCGCCGGTGATCGCGCGGACGGCAGGGCCGTGCCGGCAGGCTCTCAAAGACGCCAAGCTTCTCGCAAACCAGATCGATGAGGTCGTGCTGGTGGGCGGATCGACCCGCATCCCCGCCGTCCACCGGTTGGTCGATGAGGTCTTCGACCTCGCGGCTCGGGGAAAGGTGCCCCACACGGAGCTCAATCCGGACGAGGTGGTCGCGCTGGGAGCCGCGGTGCAGGCGCAGATCTTGGCTGGGGGGTGGGCGGGCGGCTCGGCCGCAACGGACGATCTGCTGCTGCTCGATGTCACGCCGTTGTCGCTTGGCATCGAAGCCCTCGGCGGGGTTGTGGCGAAGATCATCGAGCGTAACTCGACCATTCCGGCGAGCGCGACCGAGCACTTCACCACCGGCGTCGATGGGCAGACCAACGTCGCCATCCATGTGCTGCAGGGCGAGCGCGAGCTAGCCAAGGACAACCGCTCGCTGGCGCGCTTCGACCTGAAAGGCATACCGCCGATGATGGCGGGGCTGCCGCGCATCGAGGTGAAGTTCCTGATTGACGCGAACGGCATCTTGCAGGTCTCGGCGCGCGAGCAGCGCAGCGGACAGGCGGCAGAGATCCAGGTCAAGCCGACCTACGGACTGACCGACGAACAGGTCGAGACAATGATCCTGGCGTCATTCGACAACGCAGAGGCGGACATGACGGAGCGGCAGGTGATCGAGGCGACCAACGAGGCGGAGACGATCGTCGCGGCGGTCACCAGGGGCAAGACGCACCAGGCGTGGCAGCAGCTGACCTCGACCGAGATCGCGGCGATTGAGCAGAACATGGAGGAGACCGAGGCGTCGATCAGGGGCGGCAACTACCGCATCATCCGCCAGGCAATCGATCGGCTGGACAAGGCAACGCGGCGATTCGCCGAGCTGATGATGGACTCCGCGGTCTCGGGCGCGATGCAAGGCAAGACGATGGACGCGGCGGATGAGAAGATGGGCGAGGGGCCGACGGCGCCGCACCCTTTCGCCAAGGCCGATGTGGTCGAGGCGGAGAAGGCTGACGAGCCGCACAGCGAGGGCGCTGCACCGAAGACCCCCACGGCGGACGGACCAACAGACAAGTAAAGTTTTACGCATGGCCGAGAGCGCGGACAGAGATTGAGGATATGGAAGAGACGAAGATAGAGACGGCCGCAGGCGAGCTAATCGAGTTGGATCATCCGATCGACTTGAGCAAGCCACCGGCCGAGGACATGGTGCGCGTCACCTTTGAGCCTGAGGGCAGGACGGTTGAGTTCGCCTTCGACACCTTACCGTATGAGGGTCACGGGCTGCCGATGTCGTTTCTTGACGTGGCGGAGAACTTCGGCGTCTTTCTCGATCACGCGTGCGGCGGCGTCTGCGCCTGCACCACCTGCCACCTCTACGTGAAGCAGGGCGCGGCCGGCATCAGCGAGCCCGAGGACCTGGAGCTCGACCGGATGGAGACCGCCGCCGGCCTGGAGCTGAACTCGAGGCTGGGCTGCCAGGCGGTGATTGAGCGGCCGGGCGCCTACGTCGTCGAAATCCCCAAGTGGAACCGCAACTACGTGCAGGAAGGCAAGCCGGCGCACGGGCCGGGCAGCTAGGGAGACAACATGGCGCGAGAGATTGATTGGACAGACGCCGAGGAGATCGGCATCCAGCTGCAGGAGAGACACCCCCAGCTCGACCCTTACACCGTGCGCTTCACCGACCTGCACCAGTACGTGACGCAGCTGCCCGGCTTCGTCGGGGACAAGGCGAAGTCGAACGAGGGCATACTCGAGGCGATCCAGACGGCGTGGCACGAGGAGTACGAGGACGCCAAGGGATAGCACTCTCCGGAAGGTCCATGCCCTCCGTCGCACGACGTCGGTGGCGACCCCGAGGCTGCGAGGTTCGCGCGCGGAGTGTGCGTCACGGTAGGATCGCGGCATGAAGCTATCAGCGCGCAATCAGCTACGCGGCACGGTGGAGACGGTTGATCTGGGTGTGGTCACGGCAAAGGTAGGGGTGCGCGTCGGCGACAACCTGATCGAAAGCGTCATCACCCGGCAGAGCGTGGAGGAGTTGAAGATCGCCGTCGGCAATGAGGTGACGGCCGTCATCAAGTCCACCGAAATCATGCTGATGGTCGACTAACGAATTTCTTTGAGGAGACGCTGGGGCGGTCCATCTGTTTGGCGTTCCGATGGTCAGGCCCGCTGTCGACGAAGCATCTGCCGGGGCAGCGGCGAGCCGAGCAGCGCTAGCGCACCGAACGAGAGCCCGAGCCACGCCGCGCCACCCGCCGACAGGGTCGCCAGCGCGGCGAGGTGCGACGCCGCCGCGGTGTGCCCCGGCAGCAACCGCAGGGTGAGCGTCGCGCCCAGGCCGCCAAGCAACGCCGCGGCCAGGGCGCGGGCGATCTCCATCATGTCCAGGCCCAGGCCGGCCGTAGGTGAGTCGGCGGGAGCAGGCGGGGCGACAAGATCGACGGCGGTCGGCGAGTTGAGATCCGAGGCGGTGCCGGTAATGAGGTCCGGCGCGGTGCTGGCGTCGAGGTCAGGCGCGGGCGCCTGGTCCGCGACCACATCTGCGTTGGAGGTAGCCGCAACGATGGGTGCGCGGCCAAACAGCGGCATCAGGCCGCGAAGATGGGCGAGCACGGCCAGCGTAATCGTTTGGAGCAGAATCGCGAAATCCGATGCCCATGCCAGGCCGCGCACACCGAACTCGCGATGCAGCAGCCAATAGATCGGCAACGAGGCAAGCATCACAATCGTTCCGCCGACCATGGGCGTGCGCGTGTCGCCGGCAGCGTAAAACGCCCGGGCATACAGGCTTTGCACCGCCCAGAACGGCAGCGACAGCGTAAAAATGGCGAACAGGGCCGCGGTCTCAAGCGCGTCCGTCCGGGAAAACGCGCCCCCGCGCAGCAGCAGGTCGACGATCGGTCCGGCCAGGGCAAACAGCGCACCCGTCAGCAGAAGAGCGACGGCCACGATGCGGGTCACCGAGCGATTGACGGCACGGGCGAACTCCGCATGGAGGCCGCGCGAAAAGAGCGAGGCGAAGAAGGGCATCGACGCGGCGCCGGCGGCCTGGCCGATCACCGCGATCGGCGCGGCGAAGAGGCGCTTGGCCTGCAGCAGCCGAGAGATGTCACCGGCGTGCTGCTTGGCAAAATACGTAAGGATGTACTGGTCCATGAAGACCACGGTGAAACCGAACATGAGCGGCAGGCTCATGCGGACCCACTCGCGAAGGCCCGGATCGCGAAGATCCCAGGCCGGTCGGATGCGAGCGCCCGCGCGAAGGGCGGCGTAGCCGTTGACGCACACCGGGCCCAGCAGCGCGCCGAAAAACGCCCCCCAGGCGAGCGACCGAATGCCCAGACGGTGCGCGAGCAACAGGCCGCCGACAATGATGCCCACGGTGTAGACCAGCGGCGCCAGCGCCTGATACGTGAACTGCTTGCGCACCAGAGCCACCGACGCAAGCACCCCCCCGAGAAAGAAGAAGAGCTGGCCCGGCAGCAGGATCCGCGTCATGGAGTTGCAGAGCGCGACCACCGCGGGGTCAGCCCGGAGAAAGTGGCTTGAATAAAGCGGAACGAGGAACTCCGCAAGGCCGAGCGCGACGGTCAACACAATGGTGACCGTGGTGAGGATCACGGAAAGCGCGCGGTCGCCCTCTTCCGTCTGCCCACGCTCGCGATAGCGCGTCAGGATGGTGACAAAGGAGATGGAGGCCGCGCCGCCGATCAGCAGGCTCGAGATCAGATCCGGCAGCTGGAACGCGACGTTGTACGCGTCGGTCGCGGGGTCGGCGCCAAAGGTGTGGGCGATGTACTTGTCACGCAGGAGGCCGATCACGCGGGAGAGCAGGGCAAAGACGCCCAGCAGCAGGGTCGCCGAGGTCGCCGTATGCCGGTGCGACGGACGAAGAAAAGCGAGGGCGCGCGAGCGGACAGGGGCGGTTGCGGTCATCGGAAGCGGTGTGCGGCGGTCACCGGAGGCTCAGGCGCGCGGTGCGGGATCGCGCGGTGTGGTGTCGGGGCGAGTCTCTGACCGCGTCTCGGGGCGAGTCTCTGACCGCGTGAGCTGGGATCGTGCGTAGCCCGACGATGGCTTGCCGCGATCGCGCGATCGAACGTAGGAGGGTATCGAGATGCCGGCTACGGTGAAGCTGACCGCCTGACGCTGCGAACAGCGAGTGCAGCGGACCGGGTAGCGCATCAGCAGCAGCTGGCGGATATCGCCGCCGCGCAGGCGAGACCGGCGAAACTTCTGTCCAACGCAGAACTGGCACTGGATGGGAACGCCATGGTGCATGCGCTCCAGCTCCCGACTCTGGGCGCCCGTGTCCATCCACATCTCGCGCGGACCTTCGCCGAGACCACGGCTCGGGTTGGCGTCGCCGGAACCATGGCCTGCGGGCATACCGTCCAGCGCCGTCATCTCCGCGGCGTGCGGCATGGCGGCCCTGTTCTCCGGCACACCGTTTGCCCCCATGGCGGGGTCCGCTTCCGGCATTCGGTTCTACCTCCGGGGAAGATAGCTGCTGCCCCTTGTCAGTGTATCGCTCCCGCTCGGCCCTGTAGCTACTCTTCGTTCACCGCCTCCGCGCGAGTGCCGGTGTCTTCGGGCGGTGGCGGATCAAACAGCGTCGCGGGCGGCGTGACGGCAACGACCTCCGCGCGTCGTGGCGAGGCGCCCGGACGCCGGCTCCGCGCAGGAATCTCGTTCGATGACGGATCCTCCGCGGCGCCCGCTGCTGCCGGCGGACGGGACAGGATCGCATGGAGATCGCGAAGGCCGCGTTCCAATGCGCGAAAGCGAGCGCTACGCTCCTGCTCTCGGGCTGGGTCGGCGACCAGCGCAAGCTGCGCCTCGCGCGGGCGAGCCTCGCTCTTCAGCAGCTGGCGGGCGCCGGGAATGGTGTACCCCTCGTCATACAGCAGGTGGCGGATGCGCATGGCCATCTCCACATCGCGCCGACGAAACAGACGCTGGCCGGTCCCGCCCTTGTTGGGTCGAAGCTGCGGAAACTCCGTCTCCCAGAAGCGAAGCACGTAGGCCTGCACGTCGCAGAGCCGGGCGACCTCGCCGATGCGAAAGTAGAGCTTATCGGGAATCTTGCTGCTGTCGGGATAGCTTGGAGCGGCGGGAACGGCGACGCGCGGACCGGGCGCAAACCCGCTGCGGCGGCTCGCGGTCGGCCGCTCTCCGGTATCGCGTGGTCCCTGGCGCTGCGTCATGCCATCCCTCCGCCCGGGCCGCCAAAGAGCGCGGCGGGAGCAGGTCTGCAAAAACGTGAGCACAGTATAGGGCCGTATCAGATCGGGCGCGGCGCGTTTCAGATCGGCGATGCATTACTCAGGTACTCGCGGAACCGACGTCGCCGCATGCGCGTAGATTCAGCATGGTGCGCGTAGATTTCACCATGCCGGCAATCGGCGTCCAAAAGGGAGAGCAGCGGAGATGAGAGCGAGATCAAGCGGCGCGCGGATCGGGGCTTTGCTGGGGGTGTTGGGCCTCCTCCTCGGCTGCCGGGTGGAGTCCTCGAACAAGCAAGACAGCGAGCAGCTTCGCTTGGCGATGCCCATGGGCGGCCTGCAGGTGAAGACCGACGCGGCTGCGGCGGCAAGCGGCGTCGGCCTGCCGGTCTATCCCGGCGCAACGCTCCAGCCCAAGGGCGAGGGTGGCAAGGGCAACGGGTCGGCGGATATCAACCTGAGCCTGGGCAACCTTCGCCTGCGAGTCAAGGCGCTCAGCTATCGCAGCGGCGATGCGCCAGACGCGGTGCGGACCTTCTACGCCAAGGAGCTGGGGCGCTTCGGCGTGGTGATCGCCTGTCGCAACGACGTCGCCGTCGGCGAGCCGTCGCGGACGCCCGAGGGTCTGACCTGCAGCTCGGATGGACACCACGGGGTGCAGGTGGACGACGGCTCCGCGGGCGCGATCACACTCAAGGCCGGATCGCCGCAACACCAGCATCTGGTCGAGATCAAGGGCGGCAGCGGCGGGACCGAGTTCGCCCTGGTCGCCCTCGATCTGCCGCGCCAGCTAACCGATCCAAGCGGCAGCGACGAGCAGAAGTGAGCGGGCAGTCGGCGAGCCGCCTGTAGTAGCGTGAACGATATGGTTCCAAGCTGCCATCGCTGCGACGCGGAGCTTCCCGGCGGAAGCGTGCGGGGCTTTTGCGCGCAGTGCGGCGCGCCGCAGATCGTGCTCGGTGCCATGCCTGGCGATCTGCCCGACGAGCACCTGACCGAGGCGGCTCCGACCGGGGCGCCACCGCCGCCGCGACCGAGCCCTATCCGGTGGACGGCGGCGCTGCGTCTGGGCGCGATCGTCGCGGTCGCGGCAGCGGCGATGTTTGTGCTGGGCTCCGCCGTTCCGGCGCTATCGCTCTTCGCCCTCCCGCTGATCTTCGGAGCGGCGGCTCTGGTGCTGGCACTCTATCGCCGCGCCGCGCCGGAGTCGCTGATGACAGGGCCGATCGGGGCGCGCATCGGTCTGATGACCGGGCTGCTGCTGCTCTCGGCCTTGACCTTTGGGCTGGCCGCCGTCGCCGTGGTGGCTCGCTTTCGCCTACACGCCATGGGGGCCTTCGACGCACAGTGGGCGGCCCAACTCCAGGTGCTGACGGATCGGGCAAGCGCGGCGGGGCAGGGCTCGGCCGAGATGGTGACGGCGATCCATCGGCCGGAGTTCCGCGCCTGGTCCACCCTGGCGAGTGTGGCTCTGCTCGGCCTGCTGCTGCTGGCGCTCACCACCGGCTCGGGCGCGTTGGTAGGCTCGCTCGGAAGCGGCGGGCCCAAACGCTCCCTGTAGCCGCGCCAGCCTCCGCCTGCCGTCGCTGCTATGATCGACCGCAGTCCACGATGGAGACTTCGACGGAGATGCAGGTCACGCTGCGGGAAAAGGGCCGGCTCATGTCGGCGTCCGAGATCGAGCGCACGCTGGTGCGGCTGGCGCACGAGATCGTCGAAAAAAACGAGGGCGCGGCCAACATCGGGTTGATCGGCATCAAGCGCCGCGGTGTGCCGCTCGCCGAGCGCATCGGCAAGCGGATCGCCACCATCGAGAAGCGACCGGTCGACACCGGCGTGCTCGACATCAGCTTCTATCGCGACGACCTTTCGACCAAGGACGCGCGGCCCGTGGTCACGCCCAGCGCGGTCGGCTTCGATGTGAACGGGCGCGACGTCATCCTGATCGACGATGTGCTCTATACCGGCCGGACCATTCGCGCGGCGCTCGATGCGCTGTTTGACCACGGCCGCCCCAGGAGCGTGCAGCTGCTGGTGCTGATCGATCGCGGCCATCGCGAGCTGCCGATCCAGGCGACCTATACCGGGCGCAACGTGCCGACCTCGCGACGCGAGATCATCGAGGTAAAGTTGAACGAGATCGACGGCCAGGAGCAGGTGCTGCTGATGGAGCTGTCGGAGTAGAGCGGGCCATGGCGTCGACGGTGAGCGCGGAGCGGAGATTAGATCCAGGGCAGCCGGCGAAGCCCCGGCGTGTGGCCGGGTCGTTGCTTTCGGTCGACGATCTCTCCCTCGAGGCCGTCTCGCGCGTTCTCTCCTTGACCACGCGGCTCCAACAGATGGAACACGCGGAACGATCGCGTCTGCTGGCCGGTCGGCGGGTGGCGCTGCTGTTCTATGAGTCGAGCACGCGCACGCGGACATCTTTTGAACTCGCGGCAAAGAGCCTGGGCGTGACCACCACGCTGGTGAGCGACAAGAGCTCCTCGATCGAAAAAGGCGAGAGCCTGAAGGACACCGGGCTCACGCTGCGCGCGCTGGGCGCGGAGTGCATCATCCTGCGTCATCCGAGCTCCGGCGCGCCGGTGCTGCTCGAGCGCGCGACCGGGCTGCCCGTGCTGAACGCGGGCGATGGCACCCACGAGCATCCCTCGCAGGCGCTGCTCGATCTGCGCACGATGCTACTGCGGCTGCCGCGTCCCGCGGGCCTGGCGATCGACAGCGTGTCGGCGACGTCGCTCGCCGGCGTCACGGTGGTGATCACGGGCGACATCCTACACAGCCGCGTGGCGCGATCGAATGCGATGCTGCTGCCGCGACTGGGTGCGCGTGTCATCCTGTGCGGTCCGCCGGAGCTGCTGCCGGAGGATGCGCTGGGACTGGGCGCCGGGGTCGAGATCGACCGCGACTTCGAGCATGCGCTCGCGCAGGCGCAGGTCGTGATGATGCTGCGCATCCAGCGCGAGCGGCTGGCCGGTCTGGAGATCGATCTAGGCGAGTACATCGCGCGCTTTCAGCTGACGGAAGAGCGGCTGCTGCGGCTGGCGCCGGAGGCCCTGGTTATGCATCCGGGGCCGATGATTCGCGGGCTCGAGATCGCGGGTGAGGTCGCGGACGGACCGCGGTCCGTGATCGAGGAGCAGGTGCGGCAGGGGCTGCTGGTGCGCTCCGCGCTGCTGGTGCGGGCGCTCGCGACGGAGAGCGAGATGCGCGCGCTGCTCAACGAGGTGTGGACGTGAGAGACCTGGTCATCACGGGCGGGCACTTGGTCGATCCCGCGGCCGGCGTCGACGGCGAGCGCGATCTGCTGTTGCGCGATGGCCGCGTGCACTACATCGGGGACCCGGGAACGTTCGCCCAGATGCCCGAGGCCGAGGTGCTGGACGCGCAGGGATGCATCGTCGCGCCGGGGCTGATCGATGTGCACGTGCACCTGCGCGAGCCTGGCCAGACGGCCAAGGAGACCATCGCGACGGGCACTCGCGCGGCGGTGCGCGGCGGCTTCACAACCCTGGTCGCGATGCCGAACACCGTGCCGGTGAACGATTCCGTGGCCTCGCTCGCGTGGATGCTCGCGCCGGCGCGTGACGCGGCGGTGCGTGTGCTCGCCATGCCCGCGGCGACACGCGGCAGCCTCGGTGCGCAGCTGACGGACTACGCGGCGCTCGCGGCCGCGGGCGCGGTCGGCTTCACCGACGATGGCAAGCCGGTGCTCGACGACGCGATGATGCGTGCGGCCCTGGTCGCCGCTTCGCGCGTGGATCGGCCGATCTCGCAGCACGCGGAGGACACGCGTCGTTCGGGCTCGACCGGCGTCAACGCGGGCGCGATGGCGTTTCGTCTGGGGCTGCGCGGCATGACCAACGAGGCGGAGTGGCGTCTGGTAGAGCGCGATCTTGATCTGCTGCGCGAGATCGAACGCTCGGAGGGAGCGCGGCCGCGACTGCATGTGCAGCATGTCTCGACGGTGCAGGCGATCGACGCTATTCGTCTGGCCAAGCGCGCCGGCCTGGCGGTCACCTGCGAGGCGACGCCGCACCACTTCACCCTGACCGAAGACGCGATCGGCGACTACGACACCAACGCCAAGATGAATCCGCCGCTGCGGTCCGCGGCTGATCGGACGGCGGTGGTGGAAGGTCTGCTGGACGGCGCCGTCGACATGATCGCGACCGACCACGCGCCGCACACGCGGCACGAGAAGGAGGTCGAGTTCGAGCGCGCGCCGAACGGCGTCACCGGCCTCGAGACCTCGCTCGGTCTCGCCATGCGCGTGCTCGCCTGCGAGTGCGGCGCGACCATAGCCCAGATTGTAACCATGATGAGCGCAAACCCGGCGAAGCTGCTCAACAGGCCGGATCTGGGGACGCTGCGCGTGGGCAGCGCGGCGGACGTGGTCGTCTTCGACCCGGAAGCCGGGTGGCGCTTCCGCGCCGAGGAGAGTCTGTCCCGCTCGCGCAACACGCCGTTCGATGGCGCGGAGATGGTGGGGCGGGTGCGGGCGACAGTATTCGCGGGCGCCGTCATCTTCCGCGGTTGAATCCCCCTGCTTGCGGCGCCTACGGCTGCGTCGACGACGCGAGCAGGCGCGCGAGCAGCAGATCGAGAAAGCCCTCGCGATTCGAGGTCAGACAGACCTCGGCGTTGGGCGCGCCGGGCTCCTCGCGCGTGTAGCCCTGCTCGTCAACGCGCAGACGCATGGGCGTCGTTGGGCAAAGCGCGGGCTCGAGCAGCGACGCGACGACAAGCGGATCGAAGAGCGTCGGTGTGAGCTGACCCCACTCCGCATAGAGCAGCGCGAGCGCGTCGGTCAGCGCGGAGCCGTGGGCGAAGAGCACGGCGCGGCGCACCTCGTCGAGCGGCAGGCGCGTGCTGTCGAGCGGATACACCGTGATCGGGACGCCCGAGGCGAGCAGCTTCTGCGCGCCGGCGACCCCGTTCTTGATATTCCACTCGGGGTCCGGACCGGGCGGCGGACCGGCGCTGGGATCGGAAAAGGCGGGACCGTACCCGCGACGGATCGAGCCGCCCATCAGCACCACGCGGCGCAGCAGCTTGAAGGTGGCGGGGTCGCGGTCGATGGCCGCGCCGACCGTGGTGAGCGGTCCGATCGCGATCAGCGTGACCTCGTGCGGATGCGCGCGGATCTGCGACAACATCAGCGAGACGCCATCCGGGTTGATGGTGGCGGCGGCGGTCCCCCGTTCGGCGTAGCGTCGCTGCGTCATCGGAGTGGCGACCGGCGTCGGCGGCCCGGCGGCGACAGGGATGTCGCTATGGCCCGCCTCGCGAAGTAGGCGCGTAAGGAGGCGGGCGCGCAAGGTTGTGTCGCCGAACGTCGTGGTGATGCCGAGGATATGGAGTTCGGGGCTCTGCAGCGCCAGCGCAAGAGCAAAGGCGTCGTCGATGTCGTCACCGACGTCGGTGTCGATCAGCACGAGCTGCGGCGCATGGGAATTCACGCTCTCAGCGGTGCTCGGTGTCATGGCAGGTTCGCCTGCGGCGAAGGAACCAATGCCGATGAAGCTAAGCAGAAAGGCGGAAAGAACGGCAAACCGGTGCGGAAGGCTGCTGGTATTGGAGTGGCCTGTGCGGGCGAAAGACATAGGGACACTCTACTGCCGCACCAGCGCTTCATGCGATCGGCGCGCCTTTCCGGTCAGATATGGACCGGCTAAAAATGGTTGTGCAAGACGCGCTGGTTGATGTCGGGCCAGAACTCCTTGAAGGTGAAGTTGGCGCTGTCGATGAGCACGCCGGTGAGCCATTTCTGGCCGACCTTGGTCCATGTGCGGTATTGCTCCGGGTAGTAGGTGGAGGAGATGCCGGAAGCCGCGCCTGCGCCGATGATCTCGGAGAAGTTGGGCTGCTCGTTGCCGTCGTCGCCACGGGTGACCAGGACGCGAGTGGAGGCGTACAAGGCGCGGTGGGCAATAGAGCCGTGGCCGAGGGTGTAGAAGCGAGGATCCTGGTGAAGGGCTATGGGTAGGACGCCGCCGACCATGAAGTTTTCGTCTGCCGTATCGAGCAGCGTGCGCCAGTAGTAGCGGCCGTAGCCGACCACGCCCTTGCCGAACTCCGGGTAAGAGTTGTCATCGATGGAGATGCCGGCCTGGACGGCCGCCAGAATAAAGGAACCGTAGTCGAAGGAGTCCTGGGCGGCGGCGACGAACTTCTGCTTGGGGGTCTGGGGCGGGAGGTGCTGGTCGGCGGAGACGGAGCGGAAGTTGGGGATGACGCCGGCGATGCGCTTGGTCTGGTGGGCGCCGTTGGCGGCCGGGGCGTCGGGGTCGGTGGTCACGGGGCCGTTTTGAGAGCCGGTAAGCTGCCCGGTGTGGGGGCCGGTCCCCAGCTGGTTGGAGGAGGACTGTTGCGGGTCGGAATCTGTATCGGGGACGTGGGTGGGGGTGGGGGCGTCGGGGAGCGTGGCCGCGGCGAGCAGGGTGGTAGCGGGCGGCTCGGCGGCCTGGGCGAGAGGGGCAAGGGCGAGCGGAGCGGCGAGGAGGCCGACGAAGAGCTTAGGGAAGACAGGCACAGCAGACTAGACGTGCGGGGCGGCGTGAAGTCGCAGGCTAAGGGCGAAATAGGTGCGGGCGGCGGGTGACCGGCCGGGGCGAAATAGGTGCGGGAAGGTGGCGACTGGCCGGGGTCAGCTTTCCTGGCTGAGCATGTGGTCCACGATGTCCTCGCCGGTGCTGAGGAGGGTGCACCGGGCGAGCTGGGGGAGGGTGAGGGGGCGGCTGCGGCGGAGGTCGTCGGCGAAGTCGGCGTCGAGGGTCTGGGCGAGAGTCGGGTCGAGGACGGCGAGGTTGACCTCGTCGTTGAGGGCGAAGGAGCGGTGGTCGAAGTTGGTGGAGCCGGCGACGGACCACTGGCCGTCGACGGTGAGGAGCTTGGCGTGAATCATGGCTGGCTGGTACTCGAAGATGGCGGCGCCGGCCTGGAGGAGGTGGCGAGAGGAGTGACGGGAGAGCTTGCGGATGACAGGGTGGTCGATGCGTGGCCCGGCGGTGAGGATTTCAACGCGAACGCCGCGGCGGACGGCATGCATCATGGCGTGGCGGGCGGAGCGGTCCGGGAGGAAGTAGGGCGTGGTGATGCGGATGGAGCGCTGGGCGGACTTGAGCAGGGCCTGGAAGAGGATGCGGGCCTGGGTGCCGCCGCCATGGGGGGTGGAGGAGACGACGAAGCTGGGGACGCCGGCCGGCGCCTGGAGCGAGGCGGGTTGGGGTTGGAGGTAGTTCAAGCACGGCTGGGGGTTGTTGAAGCCGAACTGGGCTTGGCCGGAGAGGATTTCGCCGGAGGCTTCGAGCCAGTTTTCGGAGAAGGTGGAGATGAGGCCGGCGACGGTGTCGCCTTCGAGACAGAGCATGGTGTCGCGCCAGGCTGGGCCCTTGGGGGTGGCGTGGAGCCAGTGGTCGGCGACGCCGGCCCCGCCAACGAAGCCGGTTTCGCCGTCGATGACGATGAGCTTGCGGTGGGTGCGATTGTTGATCTGGGGCCAGGTGTTCCAGCGGATGGGGTGGTACCAGCGCATCTTCCCGCCTGCGGCGCGGAGGGGGGCGAAGAGGGAGAGTGGCGTGCGGAAGGAGCCGATGGCGTCGACGATGAGGCGGACTTGGACGCCGGCGCGGGCGCGCTCGGTAAGGGCTTCAAGGAAGGCGGAGGCGACCTCGCCGGGGAGGAACTCGTAGAACTCGATGTTGATGGAGTGCCGGGCGCGGCGGATGCGATCGAGCTCGGCGGGATAGAACTCGACGCCGTTCCGGAGGCGTGTGACGCGGCAGGGGCGGACCGTGCCGTCCGTGATGACGGAGAGGAAGCGGACGAAGTCCGGGGAGGCGAGGTCGATGCCGCCCTGGTGCGGCATGGCGTAGGCGATGGTGCTGCTGAAGAAGTCGATGAGGACGCGGGCGCCGTAGAGGGCGACGGCGCCGACGCCTACCGTGGCGAGGGCGCGGGTGGTGCGGTTCGTAGGCTGGCGCATGGCTCGCGCCAGCATACAAGGTGGGGGTGGATAGTCGGGCTGGAGCCGGCGCGGGCGAGGCTTGTGGAGCGTTTCAGGGGGGTACCCCTCCCCCCCGTACTTTGGTCTCAAAGTCTTGTAAGTAGACGGTTTAAGTCTGCGCGGGTACGGCTGGTGTAGCCCCGGGGGACCGGGTACTCGTGGCGGCGGCGGGTCGAGCTGCGTCGAGATAAAAGCAGGTCGTCCCGCTTCGCCCAGGAGGACACGCAAAGCAAGCGCAACAGCAAACGCAGGTTTTTTGCTCGCTCAGGAGGACACGCAAGAGCAAGGGCCGCGGAGCGCTATGGTGAAACGGCCGCGTGAAATGCAGAAGGGGCCGATAGCTCGGCCCCTTTGCGGATGTTGCGTGTTGTTGAAGTTAGACGGCCTGAACGCGCTCTGCCTGCCAGCCCTTGGGTCCCTTGACCACGTCGAACTGGACGGCCTGGCCTTCCTGGAGCGAACGGAAGCCGTTGCTCTGAATGGCGGAGTGGTGGACAAAGACGTCCTCGCCATTCTGGCGGCTGATGAATCCAAAACCCTTGCTATCGTTGAACCACTTGACTGTTCCCTGTTCCATTGTTTGTTCCTTTTGGAGCTTGATGTACCGCTGAACGCAATTTGTTGTTTGTTCTGCTATTCGAGCGTGTACCGGAACAGGAAAAAACGACAGATCGTATTCGTCGATCCTGCTAAGTGTACACCGCGGCGCGCGGTTGGATGTGCCACAAAGGTTGTAGGCGGCCGGACTCGCTTTGTGGATCATGATTGCCAAGCGAGATGGAGACCGCTCGTTGGCGGAGCTTCCACTCGTTGCCAGGCGTGGTCGGAGGGATCCACGCCAGCCGACTTGCCGTGGCTAGAACCCGCAGTGCCACCACCTCCTAAGGGCGGAGGGCACGTGAGCGGAAGAGGGCTGTGAGGAGTGGGAGTGTGGACGAGACTTCCGCACAGAGCGATCTGACCCAAAAGCAAAGGCCAGAGGCTACCCGCGCGGGATTGCGCTTACCCTATTCTGAGAGCAGCAATCCCCAACCCCTCGAAAGGGTCAACCGGCAAGAAACGATGGCATCGGTCGATCCTTCAAAGCAGATCCGTTCGCAAAGGATGGCGATGCACGATCTCGTCGTAGGCAGAAGCGAGATGGCGGATATGGTCCGCGCTCGCGATTGGAGCGCCACGGCACTCGGCCCGATCCAGGGCTGGTCCGAATCCCTGCTTTCGGCGGTGAATTCCACGTTGGGCCTGGGGTTACCGGCGATCCTCTATTGGGGGCCGGAGCTCAGCGCAATCTACAACGATGCGTATCGGCCTTTTCTGACGACCAAACACCCAGCTTCGCTCGGCCAGCCGGTTCAGCAGGTGTGGTCGGAGGCTTGGGAGCTCATTCGCTCCGACCTCCACGAGGTGATCCGCACGGGAGCCGCCACGCACAAGCAGGAAGCCCTGATCCCCATCCTGTCTCATGGTCAGATGCAAGATCAGTACTTCAACTATTCGCTCAGTCCTCTCTACGAGCGCGGGACCGTGGTGGGTATTCTGAACCTGGTCGAAAACATCACCGAGACCGTTCTCGCGAGACAAGAGCTCCACAGCACAACCGAACGCCTGAACCAGGTGCTCGAAGCCACCACGGACGGCATCCTCATCCTGGACCGCCAATGGCGCATCATCTATGTCAACCAGCGCGGCAAAGAGATCACCGCGCCACGCGGCGAGATTCTCGGCCGCGATCTTTGGGAGACGTTCCCTGCCCTTGCCTACGAGGGTTCGCCCTATGTCGAGCACTATCACCGGGCGATGGACGATGGCATCGCCAGCGAGTTGGAATCGTACTACCCGGAGCCGTTGAACATCTGGGTCAGAGTGCAGGCTCGGCCAGCCGAGGACGGCATGGTTCTGTTCTTCCGCGATGTGACAGAAGAGAAGCGCACGACGGAGACTCTTCTGCAGACGGAGAAGCTGGCCGCCGTGGGACGCTTGGCCGCCTCGATCTCGCACGAGATCAACAACCCGCTGGAGTCGATCACGAACCTGCTCTATCTGGCACGGAACACAACCGAAACCGCGGAGATCCAAGAGTACCTCGATATCGCTGAGAGGGAGCTTCGCCGGGTCTCGGTGATCAGCACACAGACGCTGCGTTTCTACAAGCAGTCCACCAGTCCAACAGCGGTCTCCTGCCGGGAGTTGATCGATGGTGTGCTTTCCATCTACCAAGGCCGTCTTATCAATTCGCGTGTGCAGGTGGAGAAGCGCAAGAGAGCGACCAGACCGGTCCAGTGTTTCGAAGGGGAGATCCGCCAGGTCTTGAGCAACCTGGTCGGGAACGCGATCGACGCCATCCACCCCACGGGGGGGCGCTTACTGGTACGCAGTCGCGAAGGCACCAACTGGACCAACGGACAGAAGGGGATGATCATCACCCTCGCGGATACCGGCGCCGGCATGCCGGCCAAGGTGCAAAAGAAGATCTTCGAAGCCTTCTACACGACCAAGGGAATCGGTGGCACCGGGCTCGGCCTCTGGGTGAGCCAGGAGATCGTTGCCCGGCATCAAGGATCGCTTCGAGTCCGAAGTTGTCACGGGGAGAGCCACAGCGGAACCGTGTTTACCCTGTTCCTTCCCTTCGACGCGGTGAGCCGATAACTCTCTTTCGCCAGGTCGTGTAGTTCCTATCACCGGCATGGCTGTGGGTGGTTACAGGATGCCGACTTCGCGGGCGGTGGAGCGGATGAGTCTAGATCGCTAAATGCTTTTCGCAAAGGTGCTGGTTGCACGATTTGTACGCAGCGACACTCTGCGAGGCGCCGCCGAACTTACTCCACCCAAGCCGACTTCTGAGGAATAATCGTCTGATTGATGGAGCAGACATGGCCGTCGTTCTACCTCTTACTGGACCCTTACAAAGGCTATGTGCGCATGCACAGGTTTGCTTCCTGACGGCAGAAATGTCCAGTCTTCGACATGATGATTGGAGTCGACAACGGTGAATACTCCATGGCTTACATGCCCTATCTGGTCGGTACCGGGGTAGTCGACCAGATCGAACTCTATGACCTTGCCATCAGCCATAGGTCGAGCAATCATGTGCGGTCGATTGCCGAAATCACAGTAGTGCACCAATGCCAAACGTTCATTCTCCATGTAGAACACGGTCAACTCCGGACCACCGGTGTTCAATTCGTGGATCAGCGCGTTCCCATGCGAAGCAACGCGAATGGAGAGCGGCATGGGCTTGTCCGTAGCCCAGGCTGGATTGTCAGTCGTTATCGTGCCTTGCCAAGTGCCAGCGAGCGTCTTCATCATGGCGAACGTCGTCTGCGAATCGGAACTGACGCCGGGCTTGACAGGAGACTGACCGTGAGCCACGACGCACATAACTAAAATGGCCGGAAGAACAGCAACACGCGAAGCTCTCATGGGATTAACCTCTTTATCCCATACGCTCATCACCGCAAAAGGTTCAGGCCTATAGGATCCCTACCAACGCGCCTCTCGGAAGTTGGCTTCTCGATCTCGATTCTGTAACAAACCTGGTTCGTGGGTGGTTACAGGATGCCGACCTCGCGGGCGGTGGTGGTGATGGTGTCGAGGGCCTGGTCGAGTTGCGCGCGGGTGTGCTCGCTCGAGACGATGCAGCGGACGCGGGCCTTTCCTTCGGGGACGGTGGGGAAGGCGATGCCGGTGGCCATGACGCCTCGCTCGAAGAGGGCGCGGGAGAAGTCCATGGTCCCGCGGCCGTCGCCGACCAGGATGGGGGTGATGGGCGTTTCGGAGGCGGGGGTGGTATGGCCGCCGATGTCGAAGCCGGTGGACTTGAGTTCGGCCTGGAAGTAGCGGGTGTTGTCCCAGAGGCGGTCGATGCGTTCGGGCTCGGACTCGAGAATGTCAAAGGCGGCGAGGCAGGACGCGGCGACCGACGGCGGGTGCGAGGTGGAAAAGAGAAAGGGGCGGGCACGGTGGTAGAGGAAGTCGATGAGATCGCGGGAGCCGCAGACGTAGCCGCCGAGGGCGCCGAGGGCCTTGGAGAGGGTGCCGACCTGGACGTCGACCTCGCGTGGATCGAGGCCGGTTGCGTGAGCAAAATGATCGACCGATCCGCGGCCGTTGCGGCCCAGGACACCGGAGGCGTGGGCGTCGTCGACCATCATGATGGCGCCGTAGGTTTCGGCGAGCGCGGCGAGTCGATCGACTGGGCCGATGTCGCCGTCCATCGAGAAGACGCCGTCGGTGATGATGAGTTTGCGGCCGGGCTCGTTTTGTAACTCCTGGAGGATCTCTTCTGCGTGGGCGACGTCTTTGTGGCGGAAGACCTTGATCTTGGCGCGGGAAAGGCGGGCGCCGTCGATGATGGAGGCATGGTTGAGCTCGTCGGACAGGATGAAGTCGTCCTTGCCGAGGATGGAGGAGACGGCGCCGGCGTTGGCGGTGAAGCCGGACTGGAAGACGACGCAGGCCTCAACGTGTTTGAAGGCGGCGATGCGCTCTTCGAGCTCCATGTGGATGCGCATGGTGCCGGCGATGGTGCGCACGGCCCCGGAGCCGACACCGAACTGAGCGATGGCGCGGGTGGCGGCCTCGGCGAGCCGCCGATCGTTGCAGAGGCCGAGGTAGTTGTTCGAGGCGAGATTGATGACCTCGCGGCCGTCGTAGCGGCAGACGGGAGCCTGGGCATCGTCAAGCACGCGCAGGCGGAAGTAGGTGCCCTTGGCGCGGAGGTCGTCGAGGGCGGCGGTGAGGTGGGCGAGTTGCGGACGCGTGGCGGGGCTGGGCGGCGCGGGGGGCTCGGGCGTGACGGTCGGGACGATAGCCGTCTGGGCGGGAAAGGACTCCGTGAGCGGGCTCATGGAGAAATGCTACTCCCCGCTTGCCGCGCGCTGGGTCGGGCATCACGAGGCGAGGTGGGCGGTGACAAGGGCGGTGGCTTCGGTGAGGGTGGCGGGCGAATCGCCGAAGCCGGAGAGGGTGTAGGAGGGGTGGAGGGCAGCCTCCTTCCGGAACCAGGTGCCTTGGCGCTTGGCGTACTGGCGATGAGCGGCTTGGGCTTCTGCGACGGCGGCCTCGGGGGTGAGCCGGCCGGAGAGCATGGCGAGAGCCTGGGCGTAGCCGAGGGAGTGTAAGGCGCGGCAGTCGGGGCCGAAGCGGGCCAGCAGACCGGCGGTCTCCGCGAGGAGGCCGCGATCGAACATGGCGGCGGCCCGGGCGTTAATGCGCTGGTGGAGCGCGTCGCGGGGTGGCTGGAGGCTGAGCCGGAGCACGCGGTAGCCAGCCAGGGCATCGCGGCCGCCGGTCTGCCATTGGGTGGTCATGGGCTGGCGGGTGGTCAGCGAGAGCTCCAGGGCGCGAAGGAGCTTGGGGGTGTCGTTGGGGTGAATGGCGATGGCGGCGCGAGGGTCCAGGCGGGCGAGCAGGCGATGCAGGCGCGCGGGGCCGCGACGGGCGGCGCGGGCGCGAAGACGCGTGCGGAGCGCGGGATCGACGGGAGGGGCAGGAAAGAGGCCGTCGAGCAGCGCGCGAAGATAAAGGCCGGTGCCGCCGGCGATGATGGGCAGACAGCCGCGGCGGGTGATGTCGGCGATCATCGCGCGGGCGAGCCGGGCCCAGTCGCCTGCCGTGAACGGCTCGACTGGACTCTGGGAGTGGGAGGCGGCTCTGTCGACGCCCGGGTCGACGAGATCGAGCAGGTGATGCGGGATCAAGGCGCGGTCGGCGGCAGAGGGCTTGGCGGCGCCGATCTCCAGGCCGCGATAGACGGCGACCGAGTCGCAGGAGAGGATCTCACCCGCGAAGCGCTCCGCGAGCCGAAGGGCGAGGTGGGATTTGCCGGAGGCGGTCGGGCCGACGACGACGACGAGGGGTGGGTCGGTTGTAGTGGCGGGCTGGTCTACCAAAGGCGCCACCGGCCGAAGGTGAAGACGAGGGCCAGCAGGAGCAGGCCGCGGAGTTGGGCGCGGCGCGCGGCGTGATGGCTGAGGCGTGAGGCTGGAGGCATCTCGGGATTATGGTCGCAGATGCGGGGGCGTTGCTCGACGAGCAGAGGGTGACCTCGGCGGAGTCTTCGACGGATTCACGCGATCGGCGGACTTGCGGGTCCGTGGCGGCATCGAACCAAGAGACCTGGGTTCCACGAACGAGGAGGAACAATGCGACGAGTCACCGGTTGGGTTCTGGGAGGGCTGTTGCTGGCAAGCGCGGCTGGTCCTCTGACGACCACAGCGACGGCACAGCGGGATCGAGACAACAACTTCAACAGGGGCTATCGCGATTCGCGTCCCTACGACAATCGGCGTGATCAGGACTACCAACGGCGTCACCAGGGTGGCATCGGGCCGGGCAAAGGCGCCTTGATCGGCGGCGCGGGCGGGGCGGTAGTTGGAGCTCTGTTTGGCGGCGGGGTAAAGGGAGCCGTGATCGGAGGCGGCATCGGCGCGGGCGGTGGCGCGATCCTAGGCAAAGTTAACCAGAACAACCGGGACAGGCGCGACGATCGCGACTATCGGGACCACCGCGATGACCGGGGCTATCGGGATGACCGGGGCTATCGCGACGACCGGCGTCGGTGAGGGCTTTTGCGCACAACATGCGGGAACGGCGGCGGACAACAAGGAGAAAGGAAGGGGTATGACGAAGACAATGTGGGCAGGTTTGGCGTTGGCGGGCGTGATGGCGATGGCGCCGGGACAAGCGGTTTTGGCGCAGGCGACGACGAGCGAGCCAGCGGGGGCGCAGTCGTCCATGACGGACGATCAGCTGCTGCCGATGACGGTGCATGAGGCCTGGGTCGCGAGCGGGCGCAACGAAGACCGGTTTTATGCCATGGTGGCGCAGCTCACGGCGCTGAGCGCGCAGAAGCGAGGCGTGACGCTGCCGAACACGACGGAGGCCGGGCAGAAGGCCGGGGCGACGTTCAAAGAGATTGCGCGGCGAGATCCGGACCAGCTGCTCTATGTCGTGGTGGACACCATGGTGCGGCAGTTCGCGGCCAAGAGTGCCAAGACGGCGACGGCGGGCGCGGCGGCGGCGGGCGCCAAGTCGCGGTAGACAGCGACCGAATCGCAAGAAAAGGATCGCGCCCGGCGAAGCGCTCCAACGGGCGGGAGATCACATTCGACTCCCCGGAGGCGGTGAAGCGGTCGATGGTGAGCCGATGGCGAGAGGGTCGGGGCGCGGGATCTACCACAGCCGCCACCAGCCGGGGGTGAAGAGATGCGACGGACCGTAGCGCAGGACGACGAAGAGGGCCGCGGCGAGCGCGAGATAGAGCAGGCCGCGCAGCTGCGAGCGGCGTTCGGCGTGGAGACGGGCGAGATCGTGGCGGCGCATGATCTTAGGAGGCTGCGCGGCCCATCTTCGCGCAAGAGAGAGGAGCGGTGCTGTATGGCGAGCCGGTCGGCCCCGGTTTCGGAGCGTGGCCGTAGGCTTCGGTCTCGACCAGGCGCGGGGAGAAGCGTGTTGGGCGCTTCCAAAGATCGGCGAAGAGGCGGGCGAGCTCGGCGGCGGCTGGATCGCCATCGGTGAAGACGCGGTGCCCTTGCCCCAGCTCTTCGCTGACGCGGCGCAACGCGGGATATCGCGACGAAAGCACAATGGCCTTCGACCCGAAGTACCGGAACTCCCGGCTGAGCAGCGCGCGGCCGTTGCGGTAGAAGGGGTAGCGCCCGATGTCCCGCGCCTCATAGGCTGCGTCCGCGTGCAGACGGGTGCGCCCCGTGTGGGTGAGGGTGCCGTTCGTGCGATGAAACTCGTAGATACAGTCCGGTCGGGCGCGAAATCGGCTGCGCGGCGCGTAGTAGTCGCGGGCGTCCACCGCGCCGGTCACAATGGCGGCGTAGATGACCGCATGCGGCGGATAACCGTCGCTCGTGGCCAGGGCCTGGCTGCTGATGCCTACGATGCGATCGCCGGGCTGCGCGGTTCGGCGGATGGCCGGCTTGCAGATGGAGAGCGTGAGCAGCGGATCGGCGCCGGCGCGCGGTGGCGGGGCACAGGGCGCGCCGCCACGGTCGCTCGTCAGCTTGTACAGGTAGGTGCGTGGGCTCAAGGAGAGATGCCTTTGTGATTGCGGCTCTTCAAGCGGCTTACACCGGCGATCCTTGCCGCCCGCGGCCGAAGAGATACCCGAGCAGCAGCGTCACCAGCGGCAGCGCCGTCTTGGTAATCAGCAGATCGAAGATGGAGGTGAGCGAGTCGCGCCATTGGTCCTCGAGCAGCTTGTGGGCGTTCAGCGTGTCGCGCACGCCCTCCGCGTTCAGCCCGGTGAGCGCGGGGTCGGGTGGCATCGTCTTCAGCGCATAGACCAGGATGATGGAGCCGGCGACGATGATCCAAAGGCTGAAGCAGGCGAGGAAGATAACGCCCCAGCGATCAAGAAAGGAGGGCGGCTCGATCTCGAGCGTGCCGACCGAGTTCACCGACACGCGGCTGATCTGGGGCTCGAAATGGGCCTCGAAGTGAGGCTCGAGGGCGGTGTTCGGGCTCGCGGGTGTGGTCTCCATGTGCCTCGGATGCGATCGGTCGGGCGCCAGACCTGCCGAGTATCACGGCAGCGAGGCTACGGCCCAGTTTGCAGGAGTTACGGCAGGATCACAACCTTCTGCACCTTGCCGCTCGCGTCGGTGATGGAGATCTGCCGTTCCGTCGAGGCGGTCGGCACCTCGGACTTGAGATATTGATAGCTTGCCACGGCGCGCCGAATCACATCGGCCTTGGTGGTGCCCTGCGCCAGGCTGGAAAGTGTGTCGTTGAACTTGTCATCCACATCGATGGTGAAGCGGGGCATGGCAGCCCTCCTGATACGGCAATTCTACTGCATCCTGCAGTAAGACGCGGCTGCGTGCGCCCGCGTTGTTGCTGCTCGTCACCGATCCGTGCTCACGATACCATCGGCGAGAGATGAACACGGATCGCAAGCGGAGAGGCAAGGGATCGGAGCAGACCGCCGGCGCGGAGCCAGAGCGGACCGGCATGGCCGGCCGCGCGGACCCCGACCGGCTGGTCACCGCCGCCCGCGTCGACGAGGACGCCGCGCTTGAGCTGAAGCTCCGCCCGCATCACCTCCGCGAGTTTATCGGGCAGGAGCGGGCGAAGGAGCAGCTCGCCATCGCGCTCGAGGCCGCCCGCAGCCGCGGCGAGGCGCTCGACCATGTGCTGCTCTTCGGTCCGCCCGGCCTCGGCAAGACGACGCTCGCGACCATTATCGCCAACGAGCTCGGCGTCGGCTTTCAGCAGACCAGTGGCCCGGCGCTGCAGATCCAGGGGGATCTGGCCGCGATTCTGACCGGCGTGCGCGAGCGCCAGGTGCTGTTTCTGGACGAGATTCACCGCCTGCAGCCCGTGCTCGAAGAAAAGCTCTACACCGCGCTCGAGGACTACAAGCTCGACCTCATCGTCGGCAAGGGACCTTCCGCGCGCACCTACGTCATGGACCTGAAGCCGTTCACCTTTGTCGGCGCGACCACGCGACCGGGGCTGCTCAGCTCGCCCTTGCGCAGCCGCTTCGGCATCCTTCTGCGGCTCGAGTTCTACACCGACGACGAGCTGCGCTTTATCGTGGAGCGCTCGGCCGAGGTCCTCGGCGTGCCCATCGACCGCGACGGCGCCGCCGAGATCGCCATGCGCTCGCGCGGCACACCGCGCATCGCCAATCGGCTGCTGCGGCGGGTGCGCGACTTTGCCGAGGTGCGCGCGGGCGGCCGCATCGATCGACCCACGGCGCAGGCCGCGCTCGACCTGCTGCAGGTCGACACCCACGGCTTTGATGAGCTCGACCGTCGGCTGCTGCGGACGATTATCGAGAAGTACGACGGCGGTCCGGTGGGGCTGAACACCCTGGCTGCCGCGCTGGCCGAGGAGGAGGACGCGCTTGAGGAGGTGTACGAGCCGTTTCTGATCCAGATCGGCTTCCTGGACCGCACACCGCGCGGGAGGGTGGCGACGCGGCTGGCGTATCAACATTTAGGGCTGGAGCTGCCGCGGCGGATGGGGCTGTTTGGGTAGGTGGTCGAATCAGAAAGGTTCAGCACTGCTAATACGCGGATGGGCGATAGATGTACTCTCGCGAGAAAATGGGCGAGATAGGCGGAACGTCATCCAAGAGCTACCAGTCAATATGGCATTTGGTCACTTCGATGGGTATATCCCAATAGCCCATCTGCTCAAGCAGAAGCTGGACACTGACCTTGGTGAAGGCCGGATGGTTCCCCGGCCCAATCCACACCTTCGCAATCGGCAGCAGCTTGACGCGGCGCTTTACCGAAGCCGGCGTGTCGAGCGGCAAATAACGGGCCAGCATCTTTGGCTTTTGGCTAAAGCGCACATGGGGGAACTCGCTTGCCTTTAACTCATGAACAAGCCGGAATTCGTTTTCAGAGCGCCATTTGTTGTCCTTCGCCAATGGCGCGAGCTTGTAAATCCATTCGTTCCAAGTATTGAAGAAGAGCTTGGCCCATTCCTCGGGTCTCTCCAGCCGCTCGCCGTACAGGCCTTCCTGGTAGAAATCCAGCGTTCCTGTCGCAATCTTCTTGGCAGCGATCATCTGCTTTTCGGCACTATATACGACCCGGTAAACCTGACTGGTTGACTCTCTCCAGAGCCCACGCGCGTGAAGGCCAATCGCGTATCCGTTTGGCTTCGAGTAACGATCCCATTGCGTCAACTCATCTTCGTCGCCACTAAAGCAGGTCACGAAGAACTTACTTGTTCCACGCGTCGGTGAGTCCGGCTCTTCTCTTACGTACTCCAGAACCTGATTCAAGAAGGCAATTGCTTCAGCATCACCTTTCCGCTCTTTTATGAGCTCGGCGACCGCTTCCTTGTAGATGTCTGAGCCGTACTTTGTCTCTGTCTTGTCATTCAGGCATGACACTTGAGTCGCATATATCGTTCCAGTCTGCACGATCCCGAGAAACCCAGTCCCATTCGTGTAATGCCAAACGATGTCGTCTCCCTTGAAGCTGAAGACACCCATTTCTGTCGCAATCTCGCTCGCAAAGCCGCGATACTTCTCATTTTCTTGTGGGGTGACGTGCATGCCGGAAGTGTAACCGGCTTATTCAAGAATAAGCAGTGACGGATACCTGCCATTCAACTCGCTCAAGTTCCAGGACACTTGGGTCGCGGAGAGATCAGGGCTGGGGTGGAGCGTCGTTGGCCGTGTCGTAGGTTTGAAAGGGGGTGGGTTCGGTGCTGGTGGGCATGGTGGCCAGGGTGGCGAGGTCTTGTTGGACGACGGCCCACTTCCGCGGGTCCTTGCGGGTGGTGATGGGCGCGTTGGGGTCGGCGTAGAAGGCGAGGATATCGCGCTGGATGCCGGGAGCGGTGGGCGTGGTGGGGTTGGCGGTGATCTGGTGCAGCAGCGCGGCGTAGGTGCTGTCGGTCAGGGGGTAGCCGCCAGGCTGGACGGGGTTGCCGGTGTCGAGGTCGCGGTTGGGCAGCGGGTGGCTGGGGTCGGGGCTTGCGCGCGGGATGTCCTGGTGGGCGGTGGTGTTGGCGGGGGCGGGGGTGGAGGGGGGCGGGTCGGAGTGAGTGTCGGCGGCGGCTGCGGCTTTGGCGGCGACGGGCCGGGTGGTTGGCGGCGGGGTGAAGCGATGGAGGGTGCGATTGAGCTGGTCGAGGGAGGTGACGACGCTGTGGAGGTACTCGTGCTGGGTGTCCGGGGTGGGGCCTTTGACGGCGGCAAGGCGGACGGGACCGACCTTGGGAAGAACGAAGAGCAGGGCGGCGAGCGAGTAGGTGCCGACGCCGGGTCTGCGGCGGAACGCGTCCCAGTGGTTTTCGGCGGCGACGGCCGTGATGGCGGTGGCGAGTCTTTGGAAGTCCGGGTCGGCGGTGTTGTCGAGGGGCTCGTGCTTGCGGTGGAGGACGGTGACGGCGTAGGCGATGCGGGGGATGAAGCGGCGAACGGCGAAGCGGTAGCCGCCGACGTTGATACGGCGGCCGCGGCCGGCGGTGAAGTCTTCACGGAGGCCGTAGGTCTGATAGAAGGCGAGGGCGACCTGGCGGGTGGGGACCTCGAGGCCGACCTGTCGCTGGAAGCGGACGGGAGCGAAGCGGTCGTGGGCGATCTCGTTGATGTCGAAGGCGAACTCGGTCTGGACGTGCTGGTGCTCGCCTTCCGCATAGTTGACGGTGGGACCATAGCGATCGCGTAGTTTGGGGAACTCGACCGGAACGGCGAGGTTGGTGGCTTCGGGGTGGCCGATGGTGTCGCCGATGTAGTGCGAAAGGGCGCCGACGGCGAAGGCAAGCTCGTCGGCGTTGCCGGCGTCGCGAAACAGGTTCACCACGAAATCGCCTGTCCGGACGTAGTGGGTGAGGTCCGAGAAGAACGGATCGCCGAAGGGGTAGTAGCCGATGTCCTGGATGACGCAGCCGCCATAGGCGTAGGCGCGGGCATGCTCAAGCTGGGCGGGTGTGAGGGTGGGGTAGCGGCTGAGCAGCAGGGGCACGATGGACTCGCGCCAGGTGAGATCGATCAGGCGCTCGTGAGTAAGCAGCGAGTAGGCGCCGGCGGGACGGGAAAAGATCGGCAAAGAAAGAAGTAGCAGGAGACGGCAAGCGCGTCTGGCAAGCGAACGCATGGCGGTCAGTATCGCAGCCCGGCCGGTCCGCGGGCCTCCCACAAAGGTCCCGATCGTGCACTTCGGTAAGCTCTCATGGAAGCGGACAGCCCCTGGCTGAGGCGCGCCGGCATCTAACGCAGCGAACCAGGAGAACTGATGCCGTACATCGTCACGGAAGATGGAACAGAGCTCTTTTATCGTGATCTCGGAACCGGCACGCCGGTGGTTCTGATCCATGGCTGGCCGCTAAGCGGCGACATGTGGGAGAAGCAGATGACCTATCTGGGCGAGCACGGCCTGCGGGTGATCGTGCCGGACCGCCGCGGGTTTGGCCGATCCGATCAGCCCTGGACCGGCTACGACTACGACACGCTCGCCTCCGATGTGAACGATCTGCTGGAGGAGCTCGAGGTCACGGGCGCCACGCTGGTCGGCTTCTCCATGGGCGGCGGCGAGGTGGCGCGCTACCTGAGCCGCTACGGCACGCGGCGCGTCAACAAGGCGGTGCTGGTCTCGGCGGTCACGCCCTATCTGCTGAAGACCGATGACAATCCCGACGGCATCGACGGCAAGGTCTTCGCCGGCATCGAGCAGAACATCCGCAAGGACCGGCCGGCGTTTCTGAAGGAGTTCGGGCCGAAGTTTTACGGCCGCTCGGTGGTGCACCACACCGTCTCCGATCCGGTGCTCGAGTGGACGCAGAGCATGGCGCTGACCGGCTCCGAGCGGGCGACCCTGGCGGCGGCGAACGCGTGGTCGACCACCGACTTCCGCGCGGACCTCGCGGCCATCCACATCCCCGTGCTGGTGATCCACGGCACACGCGATGAGACGGTGCCGATCGAGAACTCCGGCCGGCGCGCGGCCAAGCTGCTGCCAAACGCGACGCTCTCCGAGTATGACGGCGAGCCGCACGGCCTGTTCCTTACCGCGGCGGATCGGCTGAGCGAGGAGATCCTGCAGTTTGTGGGCGGTGGGCGTGAACCGATCACCGCGCCGCTCAGCTGACCTCGCCGCGCCCACAAAGCGGCCGGGGTGCTTCCGGGCTTCAGAGTGCTCCCGGCCGTTGTCTGCCGTCACGGCGCGAGCGCCTCACGCAGCACACCGCGGGCGCGCTTCAGCTTGGCCGCGGCAGCGGCGTACGGCAGGCCGAGCCGCTCCATGACGATCGCCGTCTTCACGCCACCGGCCTCGCGCAGCAGCTGGGCAGCTCGCGCCGGCGCGCAGCCGGTCGCCGCGACGATGATGCGTTCGGCGCGATCGACCAGCTTCGCGTTGCTCGGCTGCACGTTCACCATTAGATTGCCGAAGACCGCGCCGGTGCGGATCATCACGCCGGTCGAGAGCATGTTCAGCACCATCTTGGTTGCCGTGCCCGCCTTGAGCCGCGTCGAGCCGGTCAAGATCTCGGGCCCGGTCAGCGGTGTGATGGCGAGCTCCGCCGCCCGCTCGATCGGCGAGGCCGGCACGCATGCCAGCGCGATGGTCAACGCCCCGAGCGCGCGCGCATAGACCAGCCCGCCCAGCACATAGGGCGTGCGCCCGCTGGCGGCGATGCCGACCAGCGTGTCGGCCTTGGTGAAACCCGCGGCCTCGAGATCACGCGCTCCGGCCTCCGGCAGATCCTCGGTGGCCTCGCTCGATCGCCGCAGCGCGCCGTCACCGCCGGCGATCAACCCCTGCACCAGCGTGGGCGCGACGGAGAAGGTGGGCGGGCACTCGCTCGCGTCCAGGACGCCCAGCCGTCCGCTCGTGCCCGCGCCCAGGTAGAACAGGCGACCGCCGTGCTCGAAGCGCTCCGCAATCGCATCCACGGCGCGCGCGATGCGCGGCAGCTCCAGCCGCACCGCCTCGGCCACCGTTCTGTCCTCGTCATTCATCACGCCGAGCATCGCTTCGGTCGAAAGCTCGTCGATCCGCTCCGATCGCGGGTTGCGCGCCTCGGTCGGCAGCGCGGCAAGGTCGGGGCTCTCGGGCAGGGGCATACCTCCAGCCTATGGCATTTCTCCTGATGCCGTGCCGCGGTTGGACGGCGGCCAAGGCCATTTCTGGCAAGAAAACGACACCGGCTCATGTGGGCCCTGTGCCGCCGCAGGAGACGTGCTCGAGCGCAGCTCGCGGAGCCGCCGCCCGTCTACGACGTAGAATGGCCTCACGGCTGAAAAGCACAGTGTCCCGGGCGAAAGCGCTCGCGTGCGCACAACCACTTCACAAGGACAGCAGGCATACCTATGGCAACCTCCACGGCAACCACGCAGGCAGCGCAGGTCGAAGCGGCCGCGGCCAGCGCCGGTCTGCGCTCCCAGCCGGCCGAGCCCGGCAGAGATTTTTCCGGCGCGGCCACCTCGCGCTATCTGCTCTCGATCGGCGACGATGCCGCGCACTCGCACGGGCTCGAACTCAGCGCGGCGCTGGCTCTGGATCGCGCCCCGGATCTCGTCGAGGGTCTGCGTCGCTACCTCGCTGACCTCGCCCAGCGCCTGCGCAACCCGCAGCCGGAGATCTTTCTGACGCTCGGCGGCTTGCCGCTCAGCTTCGGCCGCTTTGCCTGGCCCTCGCACGGGTCTACGAGTGGCGCGGATACGTTTGTCGTCCATGGCGAGGTTCGGCTTGAGACCGGCGAGCCGAGTGTGCTCCACGCCAAGATCGCGGCGGCCATGACCCAGACCTTTGTCGAGGTCATCCCCGCGCGCGAGCAGCCCTTTGCCGAGGGCGTCATCTACAACGCCGTGCGCAAGACCATGGACCAGGGCCAGCTCGAACTGGTCAAGAGCGGCAACCGCCAGCCCGTCCCCGTGACCACGCGATACTACAGCGCCAAGCAGCAACGCTTCACCTTCAACGACACCACCGAGCCCCAGCGCAGCGAATACCTTGCCGCCAAGGTCTTCTGGCTTTCGGGCGTGCTCGGCAAGGGAGAGCCGGTGTGGCTGCTGGACCCGCTGGATGCCCAGTACCTCAACACCAGCACAGCCGAACTCGCCCAAACGGTCAAGGCGCTGGCCGGCGATGGTCTGATCCACCTTGCCGCGAACGTCGCCTTCGCCACCCCGACCGACGCGCTCATGGGCCTGCGCGCGCAGTATCTCGCGACCGTCACCGACGCCCTCGCCTTTCTGAAGCCAACCTTCAACGAGTCCATGCGCGCCGGCCAAACGAATATGTAACCGATCGTGTGTGCGCGAGCGGTTCCCACCGCGCCTTCACTTCCCTCGCAACCATTCGGCGCGGGTTGTGTCTTACTAAGGCGTAGGAGGATAACGAACATGATCACGGATCTGAAACGTTTTGCGGGTGCCGCGTCCCTTGCCCTCGCCCTTTCGTTCACGGCCGTTCCACTGCACGCGCAATATGGTCCTCCACTGCCGCCCCCCGGACAGGGTGGATGGGATGCGCCCCCGCCCGACATGCGGGAGGCCATGCGCCAGGGCTTTCAGGATGGCGTGATCGGCGCCCGCAGGGACGTTGAAAACCATCGCCGACCCAACGTCAACAACCGCGACGAGTATCGCCACCCAAACGTTCCGCACGGTCTGCGGCGCGACTATCGACAGGGATTTCGGCGCGGCTATGACAGTGCCATGCAGCACCTGTACGACGGCAACGGCGGCCCACGGCCGTATTAGCGCTGTCTCGCGTATCTGCCTGCTCTCCGCTGGATAGAATTGGCCTGCAGCGCCCACCCGGGCTGCAGGCCAAGGATCTTTTACGGGGGATACAGCGTGCGACAGCGAGTTTCGGCAGTGCGTTCTGCGATGAGCGCGATGAGGTTGTTCGCTCTTTTTGGTATGGCCGTGTTGCTGCACGCGCAGACGCCTGGCTCTCCGGCTTCAGCCACGCAGGCCGCGCCGACCTCCCAGTCGCAGCCGCCGGCCGCCTCCACCGACAAGGTTCGCACACCCTCCACGCTGCGCACGGAGGCCCCGATCGAGGGCTTCACGCGGCGCGGCACGGGCTCCCTCGCGTTGCGTCTCACGCCTCTCGGCGCAGCTCCGGCGAGCGCGCCTGCCGATCTGCTGCTGCATGACTTTTCCTTCAACGGCGACCCGGTTCCCACCAGCAAGCTGCACCTGCGCCAGCTCGCGCCGGGGGTGGTGGAGATTACCAGCCTCGCCTACTCGGTGGGTGAGTGGGAGTTTTCCGTCGCCGACAGCCGAGCGAACTTCTACGGCACAGGCGAGCGCTACGACACGCTGAATCGCGCGCACACCATCGTGCGCAATGCGTCGGTGGACGCGCCGGGCCCCAAGGGGACTGCGAGCTACAAGCCCATCCCGTTCTTCATGAGCACCAGCGGCTATGGGCTCTGGCTTGACACCGCGGCCGAGGCCACCTTCGACTTCAACGTGACGCGGCCGACCGATGTGTTGATCACCGTGCCCGCCGAGCGGCTGCGTCTCGTGCTGTTCACCGACCCGCGCTTTCCCAAGATGCTCCAGGCCTTTACCAAGCTCACGCAACGCGCGGTGCTGCCGCCGTATTGGGCGTTTGCACCGTGGATGGGGCGCGATGTGCACCGCAGCGAGGCCGACGTGCACGAGGACATCGAGCGCACGCGCGCGCTCGGTTTGCCCGCGAGTATCGTGCTGATCGACTCCCCGTGGGCGACGGCCTATAACAGTTACAAACTCAACCCGAAGCAGTTCGTCGACATCCCCGGCATGGTCAAGAGCGTGCACGCGGCCGGCTTCAAGCTGGTTCTGTGGCACACGCCGTGGATCAACTCGGCGAGCGACACGCCGGGCGAGCCGGGCTTCGCGAACAAGATTGAGCGGCACTCGCCCAACTACGACGAGGCCGCGGCGCGCGGCTACTTTGTGAAGCGGCCGGATGGCACGCCCTATGTCGGCCGCTGGTGGAAGGGCGAAGGGTCGATGATCGACTTCACCAACCCGGCGGCGAAGCTGTGGTGGCAGGACCAGCTGCGGCAGGTGATCCACCTCGGCGGACAGGAGGGCGCGGACGGCTTCAAGGACGACGACGGCGAGGGCAGCTACCAGGGCGAGGTGGTCTTTGCCGACAAGACGCCGCGCGAGCTGATGCGCAACCGCTACGACGTGCTCTACAACAACGCCGTCGAGGAGGTGCTGCAGAAGGATCTGAAGGGCAATGGCGTGGTGCTGGCGCGCAGTGTGTCGACCGGCGCGAACGGGCTGGGCTTTCTCTGGGCCGGGGACAATGAGTCGAACTTCAGCGGCGAGAATGGGTTGCCAACCGTGGTCACGGCGGGGCTGAACGCCGGCATGAGCGGCATGCCGCTGTGGACGGCGGACCTGGGCGGCTATATCAATACGCCGTCGCCGACCGACCCGATGCTGCTGGCGCGGTGGACGGAGTTTTCGGCGTTTTCGCCGACCATGGAGCTGCTGACGCAGAGCAATCTGCAGCCGTGGATGTGGGACGCCAAGGCAGGCACGGGCGGCACGCGGCTGCTCGATCTCTATCGGCGGTACGCGGTGCTGCACATGACGCTGTTTCCGTATCGCTACGCGGCCGCGCAAGAGGCGGCGGCGACGGGAATGCCGATTTTGCGGGCCCTGCCGCTTTTATTTCAGCAGGATGCGCGGGCGCGGGAGGCGCGTGCCGAGTACATGTTCGGGCCCGAGCTGCTGGTCGCGCCGGTGACGGATGAGAACACGCGGCGGCCGGTGTATCTGCCGGCAGGGACGTGGGTGAATCTGTGGACGGGGGCCCAGGAGGCGGGCGAGCGCACGATTTTGGTGGAGGCGCCGATGGAGACGATCCCGGTCTTTGCGCGCGCCGGGGCGGTGCTGCCGGAGATTCCGGAGGATGTGATGACGCTGGTGCCGGCGACCGAAAGCGGCAACAAAACCGTTCCTTCCATGGATGATCGGCGAGTGTATGAGATCGTCGGCGACGATCCGGGGCGGGCGGAGCTGAAGGACTTCGAGGGGCGGTCGGTGGTGCGGGACGGGCGCTCGCTCACACTGGACGGCAAGGCGGCGCAGGTCACGGTGCGGTGGCGGTTTGGCGAGGCGAAGACGGTAACGGTGAACGGGGCTTCGGTGCCGGTCCAAGTGAAGAGTGGGGCGACGGAGGTGTCGTTTTCGCTTGCCAAACACGCGATTTTGCACTGGTAGAGGTTGTGACAGGGCAGGTCCTTCGCTCCGCTGCGCTCAGGATGACGGCGTAGAGGCAAGAGCGGAAGCAGGTCCTTCCCCTTGGCGAGCTCAGGGTCAGGATGACAAGCACGAGATGTCAGCGGCTTTGGATGGGTTTGGAGATGCTCTCGAGAGACTTGCCGGCGGCCTCGACGCCGATCTTCCACTCCGTGAAGGAGCCGGCGAGCATCAGGGCGGCGCCGAGGGCATAGCCGGCGGAGACGGCCCAGCGCGAGTGAGTGTTGATGAGCTCGCCGAAGAGCAGCGGGGCGAAGACGCCGCCGACCCCGGTGCCGAGCGAGTAGAAGACGGCAAGGGCAAGCGCGCGGACCTCCAGCGGAAAGATCTCGGAGACGGTGAGGTAGGCGGAGCTGGCGGCCGACGAGGCGACGAAAAAGATGAGGGTCAGCATGATGCCGAGGCCACGCAGGCCGAGCCAGCCGGTGGCGAAGGGCAGGCAGAGCGCGAGCAGAAGCCCGCCGGAGAGGCCGTAGGTGAGGGTGATCATGGGCTTGCGGCCCCAGGTGTCGAAGAACTTCGACAGCAGGATCGGGCCGAAGAAGCTGCCGACGGCGAAGGGCAGCAGATGGCGCGGGACATCGTTGTCGGAGACGCCGAAGAAGGTCTTGACGATGAGGCCGTAGGTGAAGAAGACAGCGTTGAAGAAGAAGGCCTGGCCGATCATGAGGACCAGCGAGAGCAGCGAGCGCGAGCGATGGTCGCCGGTGGTCATGGAGCGCCAGATGTCGCCCCACGGGGTGTGATCGCGGACGGTGAGTTTGAGCGGCTCGCCCTCCGGCGGCGGAAGCTGGTCGGGGTGGCCGGCCGTGACCTGGTTCTCGATGTCGGTGACGATGCGGTTGGCTTCGTTCTCATGGCCGCGAAGCATGAGCCAGCGCGGGCTTTCGGGCACGCCGAGGCGGAGCAGAAGGACGGCGAGGCCCAGGGTGCCGCCGATGCCGAAGGCGTAGCGCCAGCCGGTGTCGAGCAGGTGACCGCCGCGGTGGAGCAGGATGGAGGTGCCGAGGGCGCCGATCGAGCCGCCGATCCAGAAGGTGGCGTTCACCACCAGATCCACTCGCCCCCGAACCTTGCCGGGGATGAGCTCGTCCACCGCGGAGTTGATCGCGGCGTACTCGCCGCCGATGCCGAAGCCGGTGAAGAAGCGGCAGATGGCGAAGGTGAGAAAGGTGTGGGTGAAGGCAGTGGAGACGGTGGCGAGCGAGTAGGTGGCAAGGGTGAGCAGGAAGAGCTTGCGGCGGCCGAGACGGTCGGTGAGGTAGCCGAAGATGAGCGCGCCGAGGACGGCGCCGGCGAGGTAGACGGTGGCCGCGCCGGTGACCTGCGGATCGGTGAGCGACAGGCCGCGCTTGCTTTGGAGCACGCCGGCGAGCGAGCCGGTGAGGGTGACCTCCAGGCCGTCCAGCAGCCAGGAGGTGCCGAGGGCGATAAGGATGCGGACGTGCCAGCGGGAGAAGGGCAGGCGATCCAGGCGCTGGGGGATGTCGGATTCGATCTCGCGCAGTTGCATCGTCTGTGTGGCCATCTTGCACCCTCTTTGCTGCTGGAGTCGCTGCTTGGGGCCGCTCGCTCACGTTTCGGTCCGGCGTTATCTGCGGATGATACGTTCGCCTCCGCTCTGCTGGCGTGCGCGGGCGAGCCTCCCCGCAGGGTGAGATTGATGTCACGATGCGAACGTTTGGGGGGCACAACACGGGCGAAGATTCGCTGGGTTCGGCTGGCCTGAGCCGGAGGTAACGCCGGAAGGGTATTGCATAGCCACAGCGCGCTACCAGGTCTTTCGTTCCAGGAACGGAGCGCGTGTTTCGGAGAGGATGTCCTGCCAATCGCTCTTCAGCGAAAACACGCCGAGGTCTCTGATGAGGAAGTGAATGAAATCCTCAAATGCGACGCGGCCCGTGGGAACGTGAGCCTTCGGTCCAATGTGGGGAAAGGTCTCACTATTGGCGTGTCCCAGGTGCATGTGAGCGAACGTGACGACGCCGGCACTGTGACCTTCCCAGGGGAAGGCAACGACCTCCTGGTTGTTGCGCTCGAGCTCGACGGCGTAGGTGTAACTCAAAGAAGAGACGCGCCACTCTCCATTTCCCGTTTTGAGGACCGGTACGAGTGACGGCAGAAGATCTGGTAGCTGGATTTGGGAAGTCTTAGCGGAAGTGGCTGCAGCGCCAGGGTCTGGGTTAGGTCACTCCGGAGTGGGGAACGGATGAACTTGGCCATAGCGACGCAGCTCAGTGCGCGTTGCAGGGGATGCACAAAAGACTGAAAGGCTCCTGCTGGGTTCGAGCGGGCAATGCGGCGTCCGGAGAGGCTCAGGTAATGCTGACACACGGCGTCGAACGACTCCCATGCTTCGGAGTTCGGTAACGCAGCAGCGTCGATAGAGATCGTTGCGGTCGCCATGTGTCTACCCTCCCACTCGCTCCCATACCATACGATGCCGCGGTCGCTGCGTAAAGATGACCGTCGTGCAACTTCCCGGCGGGGTCACGAGCACGGCGAAATCCTGCCGTGCTGGCTGTCTGATGCGCTCGGGCTGGACTAGTCTTCGGCCTCCTTGGTGGGAAAGATGCTGATGCCGCCGTTGCGTTCGAGGATGGCGTAGTCGATCTGGTCTTCGGTGGAGTAGCCGTTGAGGCGGGCGGAGGCGAGGACGTCTTCCTTGTCGACGTGCATGCCGCGGAGCATCTCCTCCTGCCATACGCCCTGGCGGCGGAGCACGAGCGGGGTGCCGTCGAGGAGTTCGCCCACCTTGGGAAAACGGCCTTTGAGAAAGAAGACAAAGCGATGCGTGGAGGCGACGGCGAGGATGGCGCACATGCAGTTGGTCATGGAGCGATCGCGGCCCACCGTGGCGAGGATGATGACGCCGCCCATGAGGAAGACAATCACAAACTCAAACAAGGTCATCTGCGCGCCGGGGCGCCGGGGGAAGACGCGCAGGGTGAGGGTAAGGACGAGATAGCCGACAAAAGCGTGCCAGATGGTGGTCATAATTAGGGGAGCACCACGACGTGGCCGTAGAGGGCAGGGCGGCCGGGGACGCCGACGGTGAAGTGGTGGACGCCGATGTGGCCGGGCTCGAGCTGGATCAGCACGCGAGCGGCGCCGCCGGTGGTCGGGAAGGTATAGGTGATGCCGCCGTTGCCGATGGCGGAGCTGGCGGGCTGGGGCGCGACACGCTGGGCGCCGAGCTCGCCGATCACCGAGTCGCTGACGAAGAGCTGCTGCGCGCCGTTCTGGGCGATCGCAGGATCGAAGTCGATGGCGATCTGGGATGGCGTGGTGGCGCGCTCGATCCGCTCATATTTGACGAGCAGGCCGGAGTCCTGGCCATGAAGGGTTGCCTTGGCGAGCCAGCCCTGGCCGAAGCCGCCGAGGACGTCGGCGACGAGCACAAGTAAAAAGAAGCTCCAGACGAGGTGCTCAAACGTCCACCAGCGTTCCTGGAAATGAAGGTCTTCGCCGACGGCGATGGCGTTGTCGACCTTGGGCACGGCGTCGTCGCTGACGGGGAGGGCAAAGGTAGGCGGCATGGGTGTGGTGCTCCTTTGGCGGGGGCCTATTCTTCCTTGGGGAGAATGCTGATCTCGCCGTTGCGTTCAAGGACGGCGGTGTGAATCTGGTCGAGGGTTTTGAGGCTCTGGTCGCGGGCGACGGCCATGACGTCGTCGGCCGAGATGCTCATGTACTGCATGGTGCGGTTGCGCCAGTGGCCACCCTCAAGCAGCAGCAGCGGCGTGCCGTCGAGCAGGCGGGCGATGCGGTTGGACCTGGAGCGTATCCAGACTAGGAAGAAGTAGCCACAGGCGATGGCGAAGATCTGGCAGATGGCGTTGATGAGCGACGGCTCCTGGCCGACGACGCCGGTGAGCATGAGCCCGCCGAGGAAGAAGATGAGGACGAACTCGATGGGCGTGAGCTGCTTGCCGGGGCGACGGCCGACAATGCGCACGACAAAGACCAGAAAGAAGTAGCCGATCAAGGCGCGAAGAACAGTCCAAAGGGCCATGCGGGTCTCCGTGGAACGGCCTGCGATTCTGCCGCGGCTTCGTGTCTTCCTGAGACGACCGCCGGATGACCGAGGATGCGGGGGAGAACGCAATCGCGTGCGAGCGCTCAACGAAGTTTTTAGCGAGATCATAGGGCCGTGGTGAGCCACACGGGATGGGAGAGCGAGGCTCTACAGGCCGGCGTCTGCGCCGCGCGAGACGAGCAGCAGGCGCGGCACGGTCGCCTCGCGCAGGATGTGCTCGATGGTGCTGCCGAGGGCAAGGCCACCATCGCTGGTGCGGCCCACGCCGCCCAGGACGACCATGCCGTAGGGTCGGCGCTTCAGCTCCTGCAGGATGGCCGCGGCGGGATCGGCGCCGAGCCGCACGCGCGTCGAGACCCAGGCGCCCAGGCGCGCGACGCGAAACTGCGCCTCCCGGACCACGGTGTAGCCGCGCTGCAGCACATCGCGCTGGCCGCCGCCCTTCCAGAACATAGCCTCCATCCGGGTGTGCGCGATGTTGAAGAGCACCAGCTCCGCGCCGCAGGCTGTCGCGAGGTAGGCGGCGACATCGGCCGCGGCGAGCGAGTGCTCGAGCCCGTTGACCGGCACCAGAATGCGCCGGGGCACGGGCAGCACCGGGCCCGCGTGGACTGCGAGCAGCACATCGCACACCGCGCGGCAAAGCAGCGCATCGTGCATGGCGCCGAAGCTGAGCGTGACCGATGCCGGGTTGGCGCCCGTGCTCGCGGCAAAGACCATCTGCTGTGTCGCCGCGGCTTCGAGCACCGCTTCGAGCGGATCCTTTTCGATCACCAGCTGCTCCATCTGCACATGCTCGTGCGCGACGGCGCGGGCGAGCCGGCGGGAGAGCTGCTGCCGTTCCGGCGGGAGCACCGCCGCGCCCTCGGCGGCAACCGTCGGCTCGGTCGAGAGCTCGGTGATGTCGAAGATCTCGCGCTGCTGGCTTTTGGCTCGCGCGATCAGCTCGACTAGGCTCGCGATCAGCTCCGGGCGCAGCTCGGCGATATCGGGCACAAGCACGCGCTCCATGTCGGCGAAGTAGGCGCGACGGCGCGCCTCCTCGTGGTTCAGCCGCTCGATCTCGGCGTCGTCCGGCAGCGCGCGCGACGAGAGCTTTGCGAGCAGGGGCGGTGTCAGCAGAACGGTCAGGATCGCGACCACGGCGTACATGGTGTAAAGATCGGCCGACAGCAGACCGAGCTCCGTGCCGACGATGGCGACGACCACATCCGATCCGCCTTTGAGGTTGAGCCCGACGCCGACCGAGGCCGCCTCCCACACCGGCAGCCGGCCCGCCTTCGCCCCCAGAAAGCCGAACAGCACCTTGAGCAGGCCGACCCCGAAGAGCAGCAGCAGAATGCCCTTGATCGACCGCGCGCCGTGGAGATCGAAGAGGTTGACCCGCATGCCGGCGAGGCCGAAGAAGATAGGCGCGAAGAACGAGACGGTAAGCGCCTGCAGACGCTCCTTGAGCGCGACGGTGGCGCGCGGCGCGCGGCTGAGCAGCACACCGAAGACAAAGGCGCCCAGCAGCGGATGGAGCCCGGCGGCGGCGGTAAAGATCGCCGAGATGCTGACCAGCAGAAGGATCAGCGAGAGCTCGCCGTTGGCGATCGCGGTCATGTCGGCCACGCGGCGCATGGCCCAGAAGGTAAAGCGCCGGCCGAGGGTGAGCATGAGAGCGAAGAACGCGCCGGCGAGCGCGGCGGACTTCAGGCCGGCGATCCACGCATTCCCCCCGATGTGCAGCGAGGAGACGACCGAGATGAGCGGCCAAACCAGCACCTCGCTCGCGATGCCCGCGGCGAGCATGACCTGCGCATAGCCGCGCCGCAGCGCGCCGCGCTCGATCAGGAGCTTGGCCACGACGCTGACCGCCGTGACCGAGTAGACCAGGCCGAGAAAGAAGCCACTCTCCGGTGTGCGCCCCATGAGCTTGACCGCGACCACCGTGGCAAAGACCAGCGAGGCGCCGATGGCCCCCGCGGCGGCCAGCAGGCCGGGCATGGCCTTTTCGCGCAGGATGACGAGGTCGGCCTCGATGCCCGCGATCAGCAGCAGCAGAATCGCGCCGATCCAGGAAAGCAGCGAAAGGCCCTGCGCGACCACGACGCGACCGAACAGCGCATGAAAGATCTGGGGAAAGAGCCCGCCCAGCACGGAGGGCCCGATCAGAAAACCGCCCAGCAGCTCGCCCAACACCTCCGGTTGGCCGAAGCGACGCGCCAGCTCCGCCGTGGCACGCGTCGCCAGCAGCAGCGCGGCAACGGCGACGAGCGAGAGAAGGACGTCGGTTTCGGTCAAACCATGCATGGCGGCGAGCTCAGAGTATCTTGGCAGGCCGGCGGGCGCGAACAGGCGCGCGACGAGACCTCAGCAAAGATACGGTGCTTGAGAGAGATGCAGGCGCGACGAGCCGCGCGGTGTGCGAATTTGCTCCTGTGCACAGAATGCGCGAGCGGATTCGCCATGCGCCAGGCGCATCACCCGGAGGACGGCGCAAGGCCCAGCCCGCATCCTACGGGACACCAGCCGGTCGGGACACCAGCCGGTCGGGACACCAGCCGATCGGCGAGGCTTCAGGCACACGTCGCCGCGGTGCTCGTGATCGTCATCGAACCCTTGTATGCCCGCCTCGTCCCCAACAACATTTCACGCCCTGGCTGAGCTCGCCGATCGTCTTGCCGCTACCGGCAGCCGTCTGGCAAAGCGCGCCGCGATCGCCGAAGCCATCGGCCAGGCTCATGCCGCCTCCCCCGAGACCGAGGATGCCGGCCTGTTTGCGCAGTACCTCGCGGGCCTGCCCTTCGCCGAAGCCGATCCGCGCAAGTTGAACGCCGGCGGCGCGCTGCTGGGCCGGGCGGTGCTCGCGGTCAGCGGCGCCAGCGAGGCGCAGCTGACCGCGGCCTACCGGCGGCACGGCGATCTCGGGGCCGCCGCCTTCGACCTGCTCACGCCACGGCAACTCGAAGCGCCCACGGGCATTCCGCTTGCGGAGATCGCCACCATCTTCGCCGCGATGGCCACAGCGCCCACCACCGCGATCCGCGCGGCGCTGGTCGGCGATCTGCTCCGGCGCGCCTCGGCGCTCGAGGCCAAATACCTTCTGAAGCTCATGCTGGGCGACATGCGTATCGGCGTGAAGCAGTCGCTGGTCGAGGAGGCCATCGCCGTCGCGGCCTCGGCCGAGGTGGGCGCCGTGCGCCACGCAATGATGCTCGAGGCGGACCTCGCCGGCGCCGTCCGCCGGGCGTTCTCCGGCACTCTGGACCAGGCGCGCATGCGGTTGTTCCATCCGCTCGGCTTCATGCTGGCCAGCCCGGTCGAGACGCCGGAGGAGGCGATCGAGCGCTTCACCGCCAAGTCGCCCAAGCCCACCGCCGCCGCCAAACCGAAGACAGGCAAGCGCGCGCGCGGCAAGGCGGCGCATCAGAGTGCGGCCGGCGACGATCCCGAGGCCTTTGCCGACGCGCCCGCGCTGGACACCATCGCCGTCGAGCCGGAACGCGAGTCCGATGCCGAGCTGAGCGAGGTTGCCGAAGAAGAGCTCGCCACAACCCCGGCACCCACCGCAACGGACGTGCAGGCGTTCCTTGAAGACAAGTACGACGGCATGCGAGCGCAGGTGCACTGCGGCGACCCCACGCAGCCCGGCCGCGTCGCCATCTACTCGCGCAACCGCGAAGACATCACGGAAAGCTTTCCCGATCTGGTCGAGGCCTTCGCCCGCGTCGGCGGCAGTCGCGCCGGTCCGCTTACTCCGGGGGCTGAAGCTTCGCGTGGGGACGCGCCGCCGCCCGGCGTCCTGAACGGCCTCATCCTGGATGGCGAGATCCTCGGTTGGGATCTCGAGCAGGAGCGCGCGCTGCCCTTTGCGGTAATGGGCCAGCGCATCGGCCGCAAGCGCGTGGACAATGCGCTGCGCCGATCCGTTCCCGCGGTCTTCATGGCCTTCGATCTGCTCTTCAGCGAGGGCGAGCTGCGGCTGGAGCTCCCCCTGCGCGACCGCCGCGCGCGTCTGGAGGCGCTGCACACTGAACTTGCGGAGGTCGCGCAATCGCCGCTGGAGCTGCCCGAGCCGCCGCCCAAGCCGCCGAAGCGCGGGCGCGCCGCCGCCGTGCGGGAGCAGGTGGCGCTCTTCCGCGAGACTGCGCCCCTGGAGCCGCCCGCCGAAGCCCTCGCAAACCCTGCCGTCCAAAGGCTGCGGCTGTCGCCGGCGCGTCTGGTCCAGAGCGCCGACGAGATCGATCGCGCCTATGCCGACGCCCGCGCGCGCGCCAATGAGGGTGTCATGCTCAAGGCCGCAAACTCCGCCTACCAGCCCGGCCGCCGCGGTCTGGCCTGGGTTAAATTGAAGCGCGAGCTCGCCACTCTCGACGTGGTCATCACCGGCGCGGAGTTCGGCAACGGCCGCCGCGCGCCCTTCCTCTCCGACTACACCTTTGCCGTGCGTAACGACGCCGGCGATCTGCTCAACGTGGGCAAGGCCTACTCCGGCGTCACCGACGCCGAGATCGTCGAGCTCACGGCCTGGCTCAAGGCGCACACGCTCGAGGACTTCGGCCATTTCCGCACTGTCGAACCGGCGCTGATTCTCGAGGTCGCCTTCAACAACATCATGCGCTCGGACCGCCACGCCAGCGGCTTCGCGCTCCGCTTTCCCCGCATTCTGCGCCTGCGCCCGGACAAACCCCTGGCCGAGATCGACACCCTCGCGCGCGTCGAAGCGATCTACCAAAGCCAGGTCGACAAGCCGGCCGAAAGCTAACCGGCCCGCGGCGGATTTGGCGCGGGCGAAGGACGCAGGGGCGACAGCGACCCCTCCCTGGCTGGACATCGCGCGCCGCTTGTGGTGGGCTGACAGGCGTGAGCCACAGCAGCGGCCAATCCACCACGCCCTCCCCGCGCAACAGCCCGCGCGCCGTGCTCTTCGCCAGCCTGGTCGGCACCACGGTCGAGTTCTTCGACTTCTACATCTATGCGACGGCCGCCGTGCTGGTCTTTCCGCGGCTCTTCTTTCCCGCCGCCGACCCCGCCGCCGCACGGCTCGCTTCGCTCGCGACCTTCGGCATCGCCTTTATCGCCCGGCCGGTCGGCTCCGCGCTCTTCGGCCACTTCGGCGATCGCATCGGGCGCAAGGCCACGCTGGTCGTCGCTCTCTCCACCATGGGCCTTTCCACCGTCGCCATCGGCGCCCTGCCCCCTTACCGCCTCATCGGCTTCGCCGCCCCGCTCCTGCTCGCCATCTGTCGCTTCGGCCAGGGACTTGGCCTGGGCGGCGAGTGGGGCGGCGCAGTCCTGCTCGCCATTGAGAACGCCCCGCCCGGCCGCCGCGCTTGGTACGGCATGTTTCCCCAGCTCGGCGCGCCCATCGGCTTCTTTCTCTCAGGCGGCGTCTTTCTGCTGCTTTCCCGCACCCTCACCGACGCGCAGTTCTTCGCCTTCGGCTGGCGCCTGCCGTTTCTTGCCAGCGCCGTGCTGGTGCTGCTCGGCCTCTACGTCCGCCTCACCATCACCGAGACTCCCGCCTTCCAGCGCACCGCCGCGCGCGGCGAGCAGCTCCGCCTGCCGCTGGTCGCCGTGTTCCGCCGCCACACCCGCGCCCTGGTCGCCGGCATCCTCGGCTCGCTCGCCACCTTTGTCCTCTTCTATCTCATGACCGTCTTTGCGCTCTCCTGGGGAACCACCGCGCTCGGCTTCACGCGCGGCAAGTTCCTTACCCTGCAGCTGATCGCTGTTCTCTTCTTCGCGGTCACCATCCCGATCTCGGCCGTGCTCGCCGAACGCGGGCGCCGACGCGTGATGCTCACCGTCACCGTCGCCATCTTTCTCTTCGGCCTTGTGCTCGGCCCGCTCTTCGCCGCGGGCACATGGGGCGCTGCCGGCATGATGGCCCTCGGCCTCTCGCTCATGGGCATCACCTACGGTCCGCTCGGCACCGTCATCTCCGAGCTCTTTCCCACCCCCGTGCGCTACACCGGCAGCTCGCTCGCCTTCAGCTTCGCCGGCATCTTCGGCGCGTCGCTTGCACCCTACATCGCGACCTCGCTCGCCCGCGGCTTCGGCCTGCCCTACGTCGGCTACTACCTTTCCGCCTCCGCCGTGCTGACCCTGGTGGGCCTGCTCCTGATGCGTGAAACCCGCGGCGACAGCTTGGACGAACATGCGGACAGCCTGGACAACGATGCAGACAGCCTCGACACCGCGCCGCCGCTGACCACACGCCTGCCTTCGCCCTAACCGGAGCCTCCCGACCGACCAGACCCGGCGCTGCATCTTGACCCGCGCTGTAACATCAAAACACCTATGCGTGCGCCTTCCGCATCTTCGGTGGCCCGACGCGTGACGCCCCCGCGTCACGACTTTGCCTAGCTGCGCCCACCGCGACCTCCCGCCGCCTCACGAATAGAGTCCGTCATCGCAGCCTGTGCGCCCCGCGGCGCGCCCACCAGGAGAATCCCCATGTTCGACCGCTTGAATCAGATGGAAACCCGCTACGAGGAGCTCGGCCGGCAGCTCTCCGACCCCGCCGTGCTCGGCGATCAGAAGAAGTTTCAGGCCATCGCCAAGCAGCATCGCGATCTTGAGCTCACCGTCGACACGCTGCGCCACTTCCGCGCTCTCGAACGAGGCATCGCCGACGCCCGCTCCATGGCCGCTGAGACCGACCCCGAGATCCGCGCCATGGCCGAGGAAGAGCTCGCCACGCTCGAGCCGCGGCTCGCCAAGACCGAAGAGGAGCTCAAGATGCTCCTCCTCCCCAAGGACCCCAACGACGAGAAGAACATCGTCATCGAGCTGCGCGCCGGCACCGGTGGCGACGAGGCCTCGCTCTTTGTCGCCGAGGTCTTCCGCATGTACCTCCGCTTCGCCGAGCAGCATCGCTGGAAGGTCGAGGTGCTCTCCGAGTCCTTCTCCGACGTCGGCGGCCTCAAGGACGTCACCGCCATCTTCGAGGGCGACAAGGTCTACTCGCAGATGAAGTACGAGTCCGGCGTCCATCGCGTGCAGCGCGTCCCCGCCACCGAGACCCAGGGCCGCGTCCACACCTCCGCCATCACCGTCGCCGTGCTGCCCGAGGCCGAGGAGGTCGACGTCAAGATCGAAGCCAAGGACCTCCGCATCGACACCTTCTGCTCCTCCGGTCCCGGCGGCCAGTCGGTCAACACGACCTACTCCGCGATCCGCATCACCCACATCCCCACCCAGACCGTGGTCAGCTGCCAGGACGAGAAGTCGCAGATCAAGAACCGCGAAAAGGCGATGCGCGTCCTCCGCTCGCGCCTGTATGAGGTCGAGCTCGAGCGCCAGCACCAGATCCAGGCCACCGCCCGCAAGGCGCAGGTCGGCACCGGCGATCGCTCGGAGAAGATCCGCACCTACAACTTCCCGCAGAACCGCCTCACCGACCACCGTATCGGCCTCACCAACCACCAGCTCGCCATGGTCATGGAAGGTCAGCTCCAGCCGACCATCGACGCCCTCATCGCCCACGACATCGCCGAAAAGATGAAAGGCGAGACCGCGGTCGCCTGACCCCGCCGATCTAGTCTCGCCGATCTGGCCGTATCGTTCTCAAAGTGCGCAACAGTTTGCCACCTTCGCGTCAGCCCTCTCGCGTCGATCCCGCGCGTGCGGGGGAAAGGTCGAGCGTGGCAGATGGCGCGCCGATTGCTCTCCCCGAAGGCATGACCCTTCGCCAGGCCGTCGCCCTTGCGCGCGAGCAGATCGCCGCAAACAGCGAGCTTGCGCCCAACGCGGCGCAGGATGCCGCGTCCCTCCTGTTGCACACCCTCTCGCTGCCGCGCTCCATCCTCCATGCGCACCCCAGCCGCCTCTTGAACCCACGCGAACAGGCCGCGTTTCTGGCCGCCGTCGACCGGCGCGTGCGCGGCGAGCCGATCCAGCACATCACCGGCGTGCAGGAGTTCTACGGCCTGCCCTTCGCGGTCTCACCCGCCGTCCTCATCCCTCGCCCCGAGACCGAGCTCCTGGTCGAAGCTGTGCTCGATCGCCTGCCGCGCGCGGTCGCCCTTCGCCTGGCCGACGTCGGCACCGGCTCCGGCGCGATCGCCATCGCCATCGCCGCGGGGCTGCCCGAAGCCCACGTCCTCGCCACCGACCTTAGTCGCGACGCCCTCACGATCGCACGTCGCAACGCTTCCACCCACGGCGTCGCGGCACGGATCGACTTCCTCGAAGGCGATCTGCTCGACCCGCTCCCCGCAACCGCGCTGCCGCTCGACGCCGTGCTCTCCAATCCCCCCTACATCCCGCTCCGCGACCGCCCATCGCTCCCCCGCGAGGTGCGCGAGTTCGAGCCCGCCATGGCGCTCTTTGCCGGCGCGGACGGCCTCGCGCTTTACGATCGCCTGATCCCCCAGGCGCAAGCCTCCCTGCGACCGGGCGGCCTGCTCGCCCTCGAGATCGGCTTCGGCCAGCGAGACGCCATCGCCACCCGCCTGCGCGACTGGAGGGCCGTCCAGTTCCTCGATGACCTGCAAGGCCTCCCGCGCACGGTCCTCGCTCGTCGCGCGTAGGCTCTGCAGCGAGGTCACTCTCCAAGGTAACCATGCGCGATGGCCTTCGTACCTTTCGATCGGACCGGCTATGAAGGTTTGTGCTTCGACTTTTCAGGCGCCTGCGATGAAATGTCGCCAGACGCGCGCCGAGGTGGAGCCAAGACTCCCGCACGGTTCGCGCGTTGCGGCCCCTGTCATGGGTTCACTGTCGTCCCCTGCTGTTGATCTTCCAGAGTCTGTTACCCCGAACACTCCCGCGCGGCGTCTTGCACTGGAAGAGACGCCGCGCTCCAGGGTTGCGCTCCGGGGCTGACCTCCAGGGTTGTTCCCCTGGGCTGGCCTCACGGCGTGAAACCCACGCTCCGCCACAGCGGCGCCGGCTCGTAGACCGCGCCCGCGGCAATAGTTCGCCACACCCGGCGCATCGCCCGAATGTCCGCCAGCGGATCCGCGTCCAGCAGCACCAGATCTGCGCGCTTGCCGGTCTCCACCGTCCCGACCTCCGCCGCCAGCCCCATCACCTCCGCCGGCACCCGCGTCGCCGTCGCGATCGCCTCCATCGGCGTCAGACCGGCCTCAACATAGAGCGCAAGCTCGCGATCGAGGCTGTACCCCGGCACCGCCTGGTCCGTTCCCGCCACGATCGGCAGCCCCGCCCGGTGCAGCGCCCCCACCATCGCCACCATCGCCGCAAACCGCGATTGAGCCCCCGCGGCCTCCCCCGCCGGCGCCCCGCCGCCCTCGAGCGTCTGCCGCAGCTCCGGCGCCACATGCGTCACCCCCGGCTCAAAGCTCGCCACCGGCACCGTCCTCGCGTGCAGCATCAGCTCATAGATCGCCAGCGTCGGATCAAACACCGTGCCGTGGCTCTGGAACACCCCCAGCATCGCGCGCGCGGCCGGCGTATCGAAGCGCAGCGCAATCGACCTGCTGTCTGGTTTGAATCCCTCCAGCCGTTCCAGATCGACCGTCGGGTACTGCACGTGGTTGATCGCGTCCATGCCCGCCTGCACCGCCTGCGTGGTCGTCATGCCGGTCGGCACATGCCCGGTCACCGTCATGCCCAGCCGATGCGCCGCCGCCGCAAACACCGGCACCAGCTCCGGCTTTATTGAGCTGTACAGCTTGATCTGCAGCGCGCCGGCCGCTTTGTAGCGCGCGACCACCGCCCGCGCCTGCTCGGGCGTGTCCGCGATCACCGCGCCGAGCGACTGCGGTCCGCTGCCGTCGACGATGCCCGCGATCAGGATCCGCGGTCCCAGCCCGCGACCGCCGGCAATGGCATCCCGCACCGAGGTGATGAAGTCGAACTCGTTGCCGCAGTCGCGCACGGTGGTCACACCGCTCGCCAGATAGATCGGCCCCCACTCCACCTGCTCCACGTGCGCGTGCATATCCCATAGACCCGGCAGCAACCACTTGCCGTGGGCGTCCAGCACCGTCGCCCCCGCGGGCACGGCGACCTGGCCCTCACGGCCAACGGCGCGAATGCGGCCGTCCTCCACCAGAACCACAGAGTCAGGCACCGGCGCCCCACCCCGACCGTCGATCAGCGTTGCGCCCACAATGGCCAGACGACCTGTGGGCTGCGATCGCTCTGCCGCGCCAAGGGCCGCCAGGTCGGCAAGCTCCGACGCTGCCGCGCGTGCGATAAAGCGCGGCAGCGACCCCTCATACCCCTCGCGCACGGCCTCGAAGTGATCGAACTCGGCGTCCGTGCCGACCAGGGCGATCAGCGCGCCCGTGCTGTCCGTCCACACGCTCTCCTCGCCCCAGATCAGCCCGGAGATGGTGTAGCCGATCAGCGTCTGCGTTGCGCTCGCGGCCTTCGCGTTCACGCCCGAGGCGTTCGCGTTTACGCCCGATGCCGGAACCTCCATCCCCTCGGCTGGGCGGATGCGGACGAGCCCCCCGGCCGGCAGCACCGGAATGGTCGCGGGCCTCCCGTGCGCCTGCCAAAAGCGCAGCAGCAGCTCCTGCATGGCAACCGGCGAGTAGCCATCAATCAGAAAGCCGCCCGCCGGGAACGCCTTTTTGCTGGCCAGACCGCCACGCAGGAGGCGCGCCACGTCGCCGCGCACCTCCAGATCGTCTTGGACCGAGGAGGTCCGCGAGGTGCTGCCCTCCGTACGAAGCCGCAGCGGCTCCAGCCTCCCATCCGCCACAAACGTCGTGCGCAGCGGAACCGGTGTGCCGCGATCCGTGAACAGAAAGTTGTCCTGGAGCTCGATGCGATGGTCCCGCTGCGAGATCACGTAGCTCTCGCGGCCGATGGCCTTGGCAAACTTGAACAGCGTAATCGCGCCCTTGCTCTCCAGCCCGCCGATCTCCTGCGCCGCCGCCGGCATCGCCGCGCAGACCAGCAGTGTCAGGGCCGCCGTTCGCCACGCATTAGTACGACGCCACGCTCTAGTACGAATAGATGCGCGCCTCCCACGGGCGCAGATGCAGCGTACCGCTCTCGCTTGCGGGCGCCGGGAAATTGCTCAGCGCGAGAGCGCCCACCGCGACTCCACCCGGCAACGCATACTCGACAGGAACGCTGCTGAAGTTCAGCACCACCAGAAACCGATCCGCCCCCAGTGTGCGCGTGTAGGCAAACACCTGCGCGTTGCCTGGATCGAGGTCCGTGTAATCGCCGTAGACAAACGCCGGATGCGCGTGACGCAGCGCGATCGCCTGCGCGGTGAAGTGGTAAATGGAGTTCGGATCGGCCAGCGCCGCCGCCGCATTGATGGTCGCGAAGTTCGGGTTCTCCGCCAGCCACGGCTTCGCCGCCGTGGTAAACCCGCCGTTCGCCGCATCGCTCCACTGCATGGGCGTGCGTCCGTTATCGCGGCTGGTATGGCGCAGGTTCTCAAGAAAGCTGCTCTCCGGCACCTTGCCCGTCTGCACGTTCGCCTTGTAGGCGTTCTTTACCTCAATGTCGTCGAACTGCCCGATGCGCTCGAAGGGGTAGTTAGTCATGCCGAGCTCGTCGCCCTGATAGAGAAACGGCGTGCCGCGCAGGGTCAGCAGCATGGCCTCGAGCAGCTTGGCCGATTGCACACGGAGCTCCGGCGTCGAGTCATCGCCGTAGGTCGAGACCAGCCGGGGGCTGTCGTGGTTCGACAGAAACACCGTGTCCCAGTCGTGCTTGCCCAGCACTGCGGCGTGCGCGTCGTAGATCGCCTTCAGCTTCGGCAGCTTCCACGGATGCCACTGCCCCCCGTCGCGGTAGATGCGCACCGCGTCGAAGTTGAAGATCATGTTCAGCTCGTGCCGCCGGTCGTCAACGATCTCCGGCGTCTGCGCGAGCGAGATACCGAGCGCCTCGCCCACCGTCATGTCGTCGTACTTCGCCAGCACCTCGCGATTCATCTCCTGGAGATACTCGTCGCGGTGCGGTCCGTTCGCAAACGTCACCGACGGATTCTTGAGCTGCTCGGGCGTCAGATTCGGCAGCCCCGGCTGCTTTGAGATCAACGGGATCACATCCATGCGAAAGCCGTCGACACCCTTGTCCAGCCAGAAGCGCATCAGCGCATACACCTCCTGCCGCACCTTGGCGTTGTCCCAGTTGAGGTCGGGCTGCTTCACGGCGAAGAGGTGCAGGTAAAACTGCTTCGTCGGCTCGTCGAACTGCCACGCCGAGCCGGAAAAGTAGCTCGGGTAGTTGTTCGGTGGGTCGAATCCATTCGGCGCGCTCGCGTCCGGCTTGCCCGGCCGCCAGATATAAAAATCGCGATACGGATTCGTGAGCGAGGTGCGCGACTCCACAAACCATTTGTGCTCATCGGAGGTGTGATTCACCACCAGATCGATGATCAGCCGCATGTGCCGTTGCTTGATCGCCGCCAACATGCGATCGAAGTCGGCCATGGTGCCGAACTCCGTCATCACCTTGCGGTAGTCGCGAATGTCGTAGCCGTTATCCGCGTTCGGCGAGTCGTAGTGCGGGCTGAGCCAGATGACGTTGATGCCAAGACCCTGCAGATAGTCGAGCTTCTCCGTGATGCCGTTCAGGTCGCCGATCCCGTCGCCGTTCGAGTCCATGAACGAGCGCGGGTACACTTGGTAGACCACCGCCTCCTTCCACCACGCCGGCTGGTATCCGTTGACCAGCGCGGCAGAGCCTGACGAGGACGGCGCGGCCTGCGCGGACAACCTCGCCGGAAGACCGGGCGCTACGGCAAGACACGACACAATGAGAGCTCGCAGAAAGGTCACGGCACAAAGCATACATCTCGCCGCGACCTGCTCCGGGAGCCCTCGCGCCCGCGCCGCAGGGCGACGCCGGCTCAGGCATGCTGCAAACGACGATGCCGCCGCATGCCGCCCCAGGCAAGCAAGGCTCCGGTTGCGACCAGAATCAGAGACGCGGGCTCCGGAGCGTCCGCGCTGGCGGCAACGTCATCGACCAGCAGGCCGGTCGGACCTGAGTCGTTCGCGACCACAAAGTCGATCTCGTTCACACCGGCGATAAAGCCGCTGTTAATCAAGAACGGGGTCAGGGACGTAAATCCCGTCGCGCTTCCGAAGACCGCGGATCCACTTTGATTCAGGTAGATCCAAACGGCGTCGTCAGCCGCAAGCATGCCGGACAGAACCGCCGTGCTCTCCGCATACCCGGTAAGGTCAAGCGTCGCTTCGTAGATGTAGTAGCCGGAGTTTGCGTTTTGGGTTCCGTCCCCGGTGGCCGAAGGGCTGATCCATTGCGCCCCGTCGGTCGATGTGGTCCAGGCCGGATTAGCCGTCGTGGCTGTCGCGGTGTACGGTCCGCCATTCGAGCTGTAGATCAGGCTATAGTGCGGGTCGGAGGTGCCGGGCCCCAACGGCGATCCATTCGCATCCACGCCCGTATCGAAGAAGGTGATTGGATCGGCGACGGCCATGGGCGCACACACGGACACAGCAACAGCGCCCCCAAGAAGAAAAGGAATCAAGCGGTTCAAGCGACACCTCAGACGTACATGCCAGCGCCCCCACGATAGCGCCCGCTGCCGCAATAGGCTCTAGCTCTTTCGTTGTAGGGCAAGCGCCAATCCGGCCAATCCCAGGCGCAGGTCTCTTGCGCGAGGGATGCGTGTGGTGCGCCCTAGATCTCGGCCCCTGCCGGCGTCAGCGTAAAGGTGACCGTGGAGGCCGGCAGCCATGGATGCTTGGCCGTCAGCGTCACCGTCCCGGCCGTCTCGCCCGCGCGCAGCCACACCGCGCCGGTGCCGCCGATCAGCCCAAACGGATTGTCGCCGATCAGCCGGCCCGGCCCGTCCACGGAGAGCTCGATCGCATCCGCGGCGAACGGCCGCACGTTGCCATACTGATCCTCCGCGCGCAGCACCACCCGCACCGTGTCCGCGCCATCCGCGACCAGCGTCGTCCCGTCCGGCAGCAGCACAAACCTGTGGTCCGCGCCGTCGCCGCCCAGCGTCTTCGAGATCACCTTTTTGCCGCCGATGTAGCCGTCAAAGCGCAGGTCGCCCCAGTTCGTCATCGTGAGCGCGTCGCCTTGAAAAGGAATGGCAAAGGGCGGGTGCTTCAGGTGCGGAAACTGCGTCCGGTCGGGGTCGCCCTCACCCGCCGGCGTGTCGCCATGCGCGCTCACCGTGAACATCTTGATATGGTCAACGTTCGACGAGATCAGCGCATACGTAATCCCGATCGACTCGTCGTTGCGCGCCCAGTGAAACGCCGGCTCGAGCACGATCTCCTCCTCAGGCTCCACCATCGACTTATAGAAACCCGCCGCCGGCTTCGGCGTGCGAAAGATGTCCATCACGCCGTGATAACAGATTCGATCGCCCGAGCCGAAGTTCGCGTGCGTCGTGTAGTCGAACGCGCACCAGCCGATGCCGCCCGCATACTGCGGATCGCTCGCCAGCTGATCGTGCACCCGCGCATGCCGGATGGTGTGCTCGCGCAGCCGCTCCAGCGAGTCGATCGTCTTGGTCGGAAAGGTGTGCCCCACAAACTCCGTATTCAGATACCGCGGATGATTCGGCTTGCGCAGCGGCCAGCCGAAGTCGTTCATGGTCATCACATCTTCCAGTAACTCGGAGTTGTACAAATAGCGGATGCCGCCCGTCTGCCGGCCTGTGTCGAGCGCGTGCGCCAAGTTGTTGGTGCGCGTGTAGAAGTCGTGGTTGTCCTGCGACTCGTTGATGCGCACGCCCCACAGAATGATCGACGGCCGGTTCCAGTCCCGCCGCACCATCCGACGCACATTGTCGACCGCCACATCCTGCCACGCCAGATCGCCGATGTGCTGCCAGCCCGGTATCTCCTCCAGTACCAGCAGCCCCATCTCATCGCACGCGTCCAGAAAATGCCGCGACTGCGGATAGTGCGACGTGCGCACGATGTTGCAGTGCATCTCCTTCTTCAGCACCACGACGTCCTGCCGCTGCACCCGCCCCGGCATCGCCTGCCCCACCCACGGAAAGGTCTGGTGCCGATCGAGCCCGTGCAGCTTAATCACCGTGCCATTAAGCGAGAACCCGCCGGGCGTAAACGTCGCCTCGCGAAAGCCGATGCGCCGCTGGTCCTCGTCGATCACCGCGCCGCCCGCGAGCAGCTGCACATGCACCGTGTACAGCTGCGGCGACTTCAGCTCCCACAGCTTCACCTTGCCCCCGCCAAGGCCGGTCAGCGTCACCGTCGCCGCCGGTCCATCGGTCGCCGCGTTGTAGGGAAGCGCGCCCATCGCCTGGTCGGCATCCTCTTCGTGGTGCGCCGTCACCGCCGGCGTCGGCACGTGCGCTGTTCCCCGCGCCAGCACCGTGTCCCCATCGCGCAGCTCCACCGCGACCGCAAGCGGCCCCGCCTGCGCCGCGCGCGACCGATCCAGATAGCAGGCCACCTCCACCGTCGGGTTGGCGCCGAGCACGTCCTTCGGCTGCGCGTGAATATTCTCGAGAAAGACCTGCGGCACCACGCGCAGCGCAACCTCGCGATAGATGCCGCCAAAGGTCAGATAGTCCACCTCATAGCCGAAGGGCGGAATGTCCTTGCGCTCCGTCGAGTCCACCTCGAGCGAAAGCACATTGTCCCCCGACGCGGCGAGATGATCGGTCAGCTCAAACGAAAACGGGGTATACCCGCCGCGATACTCGCCCAGCTTCGTGCCGTTCAGATACACGGTCGAGGCGGTCATTACGCCCTCGAAGTCCACGAAGACGCGCTTGCCCGCCGCGCTCGCCGGCACGTTCAGGCGCCGACGGTACGTCGAGATAAACTCATAGGTCTTGTCGTCGAAGCCGTGCCAGGGCAGCGGCACGTTGCTGTGCGGCACCACCACCTCGACGAAGCTCGAATCATCGAAGCCGGGCTGGTGCGCGCCGGCAACGACCGCGGGATGGTAGCGCCACCTGCGATTGATCGGGTGCACCGACCGACCCGCCGCCATCGCCGCGCGCTTCGGCGCCGCCAGCGCCGTCTTCGCCAGGCCCGCGCCCGCAACCAGCGTCCCACCACTCTTCAGAAACTTACGACGATCCATGACCGGGTACCTTTCGCGCCTGCGCCGGAGTCGATCGACATCGAGCGGCAGGCGAGCGGCAGATCGCGCGTCGAGCTACTGTCGACGAGCGGCTTTCGCATCACCTGCCAGCATACCTGCAACCGCCTTCGTTCGACAGCGGCCCTCTCGATCGGGATCGGCCTCAGCCCACCCTACAGGCCCGCGTACCAGTCGTAGCCGAGCTTGGTCCAGTAGTCGTCCGGCTTCCGGTCCGTGTAGGCGATCAGCGCGATGCGCTTGATCTGTTTATAGCCATATTTGGTCGGCATGTGCAGCCGCAGCGGCGCGCCATGGAACTGCGTCAGCGGCGCTCCCATCATCTCCGTCACCAGCAATGTCTGCGGGTGGCGGCAGATCTCCATGTCATAGCCCGTGTAGTAGTCGCCCTCCGGCGTCTCCATGTAGACATACTTTGGCATCCGGCCGTTCACCGGCGCGGGCGGATAGAGATCAAGAAAATCGCGCATCCGCACACCCGCCCAGTGCACCACCTGGCTCCACCCCTCGATGCACTTGAACTGCGTCACCAGCTCATGCCGCGGCAGCTGCAGCACATCGTCGATCGTCAGCAGCAGGCCGGGCGTCCCCGGCTTCAAGGTCGAGTCACTCTCGCCCGCCTCCTCGCTGCCGCGTTTTGAAGCTGGGGAGGGCGCCTCCTCCCGCTGCTTCTCCTGGCCGACCATCGCCGCCGGTGCCATCTTCTCCGCCGTGCCTGCGTTGGCCGGCGGCGGTGGTGTCTTGGTGTCGTGCCCCTTGTCTTCCTTGGTCTCCACATCGGTATAGCGGTACTGCCAGGCCGTCACATCCGGCACATAACGCGGCCGCGCGGCCGCCCCCGCTACGCCAACCACCTGCAGCCGATAGCTCTCCGGAACCAGCATCCGCTTCAGCCCAAAGATGCCGTTCACCCGCAGCGTCTCTGCTCGGCTCAGCGGATATGTCGGCGCGAGCGCACGATCCCCCGTGATGCCTCGGGCAAGCGCCGCGTTGAGGTTGAACGCCTCCCGCCGCGGAATGGGCTGGTCGTCGTCCGCCGGTCCGTCCGCGATGTAGTGGTAAAGCCCGAAGCCCGCCGCCGCCGCCGCTGCCGCGACAGCAAAGCTCCGCCGCGTATGGCGCCGCGACTCCGCCAGCACCGCCGCATCCGCCGCCGCCTGCGCGATCGCCTTGCGCTCCATCTCCCGCTCGTCCGTCCGCTCGTCCGCCATCACCAGCTCCTTCGCTCGGCCTCAAGCGACGGCTCTTCCACCCGCTTGACCTCGAGCCCGCTGACCATGCTGCGGAAGTTGTTCCATCCCGCCAGCATCACCTGCGCCACATGCACAACAAAAAAGGCGCAGAAGCCGATCGTCAGCCAGAAGTGAAGCCAGCGCGCCATCTCGTAGCCGCCCAGCAGCGTTGTCAGCCAATGCGCCTGCGTCGGCTTGTAGATCGCGAGCCCCGTCAGCAAACTCCCCGCGCCCATCACAATCACCGAGGTGTACGCGATCCGCTGCGCGCCGTTGTACTTCGTCTGCGCCGGCAAGCCCTTGCGCAGATGAAGATCGACCAACGTCACCTGAATCGCCTCCGCCACGCTGCGTCGCTGCGGCAGCAGAAAGCGCCACTCCCCCGACCACCACGTGTACAGCACATACGCCACGCCGTTGATAGCGAAGATCCACATAAAGAAGAAGTGGTTCCCCAGCCCCTGCGTCACGTGCCACGGCACATCGAGCGCCCGGTAGAACCAGTCCGGAAAAAACCGAAACAGCGTCCAGTGCCCCAGCCCCACGCGATACACCTTGTGCGCGTGCAGAAACGCATTGTCCGAATCGTTCCAGTAGATCTGAAGCCCGCTCCAGATCATCAGAAACAGCACCGGGAAGTTCACCCAATGCATCCAGCGGATCGCCACCGAATGCTTGCGCTCCAGCCGCAGCCCCGCGGTCTGGCGCCCGACCGCCCCCTCCCGCTCTTCGACGACAACGTCCATGTCGTTTCTCCCCGCATTCCGAAGTCTAGCCCCGCGAGGTAAGCGCGCCTTGCAGATACTCGGCGCACCCTTGTAGAAACGGGGAGCGCGGCGCCCCAGCGCATCCTTAGCGCCTGGCCTCCCGCCGAAAGGTCGACGGCGTCTGCCCGATGCGGCGGCGAAACGTCGTCGCGAAGTGCGCCTGGTCCGAAAACCCCAGCGCCAGCGCAATCTCCGCCAACGGCAGCTGCGTCGTGCGCAGCAGCTGCCGCGCCCGCTCCACCCGTCGCCCCAGCACATACTGGTGCGGACTCTCGCCCAGCGTCGCGCGAAACAGGCGCGCGAACCGGTCCGGCCCGAGCCCTACCACCGCCGCCATCTCTTCCAGATGCAGCGCCTCCGCCAGCCGCTCCTCCACAAACTCGCACACCTGCCGGATCGCCGCGGCCGGAATCGCACCGCGCCCTGGCAGCCGCGCCCCCTGCCGCCACGGCTGCTGCATCGTGAGCAGCACGCTCACCAGCGCCACCGCAAGCGACTCCGCATAGAGCGGCCCATGCACCCCCCGATCCTCCACCGCTCGCAGCAACGCCAGCCCCAGCGCGTGCACCTCCGGCCGCGCAAAGCACAGCTCGCCATGCAGCTCCGCGTCGCGCGGCAGCTCCTCCAGCGCCGCCACCGCCACCCGCCGCACAAACGCCGGCTCGAAATGCAGATGAAAATCGCACGCGCGGCCACCGTCCAGGTACTGCCACTGCCAGTAGCTTGGCTCGCCCGCGGGCACCAGCGACGCCGCGCCCGGATAGCCCGTCTCCCAGCGCGCGCGACCATCCCAGCGATGCTCATGCTGGTTCGGCACCGCCACGATCAGGTTCAGCAGATGGTGGTCCAGCGGCGGCAGCCGGATCTCGCCCGGCGCATGTCCCTGCACAATCTCCGCGCGAACACCGCGCCACCCCAGACCATCACTCGTCCCGCCCACCTGGTAGGGAACATACCGCGGCAGATCTGCCGCGCGAATCGTCTCGGCCCGCATCGCTCCTTCTCCCGGCCGGCCGCCCCATGCAGCGACCCGTTCAGCGAATCGTCACCTGCACGCTTCGCCCATTCTCATCCACAAAGCTCACACGGCGATCACTCATCTCCGCCGGCTCGCGAGAGATTGCCGTGCCCGCCGCATCCGTTAGCCGGTCCGCCGGCGCAACACACAGCAGCCCCTGCACACACATCAGGTTCGCCGGCACAGACTCCAGCCGATTCCAGTGCTGCACGGCAAACATCTCCGTGCCGCCCTTCTCCTGCACCAACACATCGTTCTCGAAGTTGATGAAGACGCTCGCGCCCTCCTGCCGCACCCCGTCGCGCTCGAGCTTGCCCAGCGGATCGCGCAGATACAGGCGGTCGCGATATACCGCGACCGCAACCGCAAAGACCAGCGTCAGCAGCAGCAGGAGTCGTCGCACGCCGCCCTCACCTCTTCTCCTCGTGGTACTCCTGCTCCGTGTTGATCCCCCACAGCGCGGCCTTGTCCACGCGTCCCGTCCGCGCGATCGCGTCCACCGCCGTCATCGCCGTCAACATGCTGTGGTCCTGGTTGTTGTACTTGTGCATGCCGTTCCTGCCCACAAGAATGAGATTCTCGAAGCGATCGAGAAAGCCGCGCAGCTCGTCAAACCGCGAGTACGTCCCGAAGTAGGCGGGGTACGTCTTCGGCACCCGCACCACGTGCCCGTCGAGCACCGCATCCGCCTCCAGAATGCCGATCTTCTCCACCTCCCCGATCGCAAATCGCTGCAGCGCCGCATCCTCCATCCCCCACAGCGGATCCGTGTCGTAGCAGAAGTACTCGAGCCCGATCCACACGGTCGCCGGATCGGCCACTAGGTATGGGCTCCAGTTGTTGAAAATCTGTAACCTCCCAAGTTGCACATCCGGCTCCTGCACATAGATCCACGTGTCGCGCAGCAGACCGCCGTCCCGCTCCTGCAGACGCAGCCGCTTGGCCAGCAGACCGACCGTGATGAAGTCGCGATATTCCAGCCCCTCGCTGATCTCGCGAATCGTCTCGGGCACGGCGCAGTCCATCGCCCGCACAAGATCCTTGATCGGCATGGTGGAAAAGAAATACTCGCCCTCAAAGCGCCGCCGCTCGCCGCCGGTGTGCACCGCTTCAATGGCCACCACGCGCTCGCCCGCGCAGCACACACGATCCACCGTCCAGCCCTTCAACAACTCGCCGCCGCCCTGCTCGACCAGATCGGCGACGTGCTCCCACAGCTGGCCCGGTCCGAACTTGGGATACAGAAAGCGCTCGATCAGGCTGGTGTCGGTCCCCTTCTGCGCCAGATCATTCGCCGCCTGTCGCCGCCCGGGCAACGACCGCCGCAGAAAGTGCCTCACCGCCGTCGTCAGGCTCAGGCCCTTGATGCGCTGCGCTCCCCACTCGGCGGAGATGCTGCTGCACGCCGTCCCCCAAACCTTCTCCGTGTAGCTCTTGAAGAAGGTGAGGTAGAGCTCGCGGCCAAAGCGATTGATCAGAAAATCCTCCAGGCTGCGCTCCGGCGTGATCTTGCGCACGCGCGACCACAGATAGCTCACGCCTACCCGCACCGTGCGCCGGAAGCCGAGCGCCCGCAGCGTCGCCGCCGTGAGCCGGATGGGATAGTCGAAAAACTGCCGAAGATAAAAGATGCGGCTCTTGCGCGGCCGGATCAGCATCACGCGATCCGCCTCCGCCGTCGACACCGGCGCGGCGGCGACCAGCGTCTCCGTGTGCCCGCTGTGCCGGTCCGTATGCTGCGCATCCAACTCGCCGTCGGGGCCGAGCTCTTCGGTATCGCTGACCAGCTTGATCGGGCCGATGCCGCGCAGCACAGGCTCCTCCGGCAGCCGCGCCGGCACCGCCACCACGCGCCGCTTCCCCTGATACGTGATCTCCGCCGCGTCCGCGGCCTCCGGCGCGGCCGCATCCGCGACGTCTACAGAATCCACCGCGGCGATCTCCGGCGGCATCAGGTCCATCCACCACTGCATCACCCGATCGCTCTTCGAGAAAAAACGGTGGCCGCCGATGTCCATCCGGTTGCCCTTGTAGCAAATCGTGCGCGAGATGCCGCCGATCTCCTCACTTGCCTCGAGCACGATCGGCACAACATCCGTCTGCCGCAGCAGTTCGAGCGCGGCCGTCAGACCCGCCGGTCCGGCGCCGATAATGATCGCCCGCCTAGCCAATGGAACGATCTTTGGCGAATGGCGTGGCAAATGGCATGGTGAGGAATGGCGTGGCGATGGATGGCGTGGCGCTGGGCACAGCTCCTAAGTATAGGAGGGGAGTTCCGGAAGGGCGATCTGCCCGTTGGTAATTGCCCGGGAAAGAAATTCCGTTACCCTGCGATCGCGACCGCAGACCGACCTCGTCGCCTGTGTGCCACGGTCCGGCGCTTCCGCGCAAGGGTCTCAAGCTGCTAAGGTGACAGAGTTTGCGGTGCACAGTGGATGCGCTCACCCCACCCGCGATGCATCGTTCCCGTCGCCCTCAACCGGTCAATCGCGGACAGCACGGCATCCAACAACAGCAAGGAACGCCGAGCATGACCCGGCCACATCTCGCCAGAGTTCTTGTTACCGGAGCCTCCGGAACACTCGGCTACAACATCGTCCGCCACCTCGCCGCCACCCATCCGCGCACGCGGGTGCACGTTCTTCTGCGCAAGCCGGACCAGGCGCTCTTCGCCGACTTCCCCAACGTGGCGCAGCAGAAGGCCGATCTCTCCCATCTGCCGCGTTTCACCGAGGCCATGCTGGACTTCGAGCCCAACGCCATCATCCACTGCGCCGCCACCGGCGTCCGCCCGTCCAACATTAGCTGGTTCGAGGTCATCCAGCTCAACGTCTCCGCCACCGTCGAGCTGTTTCGCGTCTCGGGCGAGATCCCCGACTGCCACTTCATCCATGTCAGCACAGGCCTGGTCTACGATGCGCAGGACCGTCCCTGCCACGAGGGCGACCCGATCGACACCCTGCACCCGTATGGCGCCAGCAAGGCCGCCGCGGACTGTCTTCTGCGCGCCGGCGCGGACCGCCTCCATCGCCATCTGACGATTGTCCGCCCGTTCTCCTTTACCGGTCTCCACGACGGCGGCGATCGCCTGTTTCCCTCGCTGCTGCGCTGCGCCGCCGAAGGCCGCCCCTTTCCCATGTCGCCGGGCACGCAGATGCGCGACTTCTGCGCCGTCCAGGACGTCGCCGAGGCCATCTGCGCCATCCTCGAGCAGAGCACCGCGCCCGAGCGCAACATCTTCAACCTCGGCAGCGGCCGCTCCGTCGCCCTGCGCGAGATCGTCGCCGATGTCTGCCGACAGCTCGATCTCCCCGTCGACCTCCGCTTCGGCGACCTGCCCTTCCACCCGCACGAGCCCATGCACCTGGTCGCCGACATCCGCCGCGCCCAGACCCTCGGCTGGCGACCGCGCACCAACCTCGCCTATGCTGTCTGGCAGCTGGCACGCACCCTCTTTCCCGAGCTTCCCGTCACCGAGCCTCGCCCCACCCTATGAGCACCCTTCCGCCGATCCTTCCGATCGACCCCGCACCTTCCGATCAGGAGATCATCGACCTGTCGATCTCCATCCCCTCCTATCGCGAGGGCGACAACCTCGTCCACCTCCTGCCCGAGATCAAGGCCGCCGCCGCCGCCCTCACGCCGCGCTTCGAGATCCTCATCCTCGACACCGATCCGCCGCTCGATCAGACCCCGGAGGTCTGCCGCGCCAACGACGTCACCCGCATCCCGCGCGTCGGGGGCAATCAGTACGGCGACGCCGTCCGCACCGGCATCGCCCGCGCCCGCGGCGAGTGGATCCTTTCCATGGACGCCGACGGCTCGCACAGCCCCTCCTTCTTCGCCTCCATCTGGGCCCAGCGCCACGCTGCCGACATCGTGATCGGCTCGCGCTACGCCCCGGGCGGCCAGACCGAGAACCCCAAAGTCCTCATCTGGATGTCCTACGCCGTCAACCTCACCTTCCGCCTCGCCTTCCAGCTCTCCGCCAAGGACGTCACCAACTCCTTCCGCCTGTATCGCCGTTCCGTCCTCACCCCCATGCGCCTCGAGTCCAACGACTTCGACATCCTCGAGGAGATCCTGATCAAGGCCGTCACCCACCGTCCCCCCGCCCGCATCGTCGAGGTCCCCGTCACCTTTGCCCGCCGCAAGGCTGGCGAGTCCAAGCGCAAGCTCGTCCAGTTCGCCTTCGGCTACCTCAAAACCCTCAAAACTCTGCGGCGCTTTCAGGCCTCCGCCCGCCGCGAGATGGAGAGCACCCGATGATCGTCCTCATCACCGGCGGCGCCGGCTTCGTCGGCTCCAACGTCGCCGCCCATCTGCTCGCGCGCGGCGAACAGGTCGCCGTCTTCGACTCCCTCGCCCGCCACGGCGCCTCCGAAAACCTCGCCTGGCTTCGCTCCCTCGGCCTCACCGACTTCACCCACGGCGACATCCGCAACCCCTTCGACGTCGAGCAGGTCATCCGCCGCCTCCATCCCGACGTCATCTTCCACCTCGCCGGCCAGGTCGCCATGACCACCTCCGTCGAGAGCCCGCGCCGCGACTTCGAGATCAACGTCCTCGGCTCGGTCAACGTCCTCGAATCCATCCGCCTCCACTCGCCCGCGACCGCCGTCGTCTACGCCTCCTCCAACAAGGTCTACGGGAACCTCAGCCACCTCAACCTCATCGAAGCCCCCACCCGCTACCAGCCCGCCTATGACCCCAGCCTCCCCGCCTCGGGCGGAATCGACGAGTCCACCCCCATCGAGTTCCACACCCCCTACGGCTGCAGCAAAGGCGCCGCAGACCAGTACATGCTTGACTACGCCCGCGGCTTCGGCCTCCGCACCGTCGTCTTCCGCCACTCCACCATCTACGGCGGCCGCCAGTTCGCCACCTTCGACCAGGGCTGGGTCGGCTGGTTCGTCCGCCAGGCGCTCGAGTCCCGCGCTCATCCGGATCGCCCGCCCTTCACCGTCTCGGGCGACGGCAAGCAGGTCCGCGATCTGCTCCACGTCTCCGACGCCGTCCGCTGCTACCTCGCCGCCTTTGAGCACATCGAGCACGCCCGCGGACAGGCCTTCAACATCGGCGGCGGCGTCGAAAACTCCATGTCCCTGCTCGAACTGCTCCAGCACCTCGAGCGCCGGCTCGACCGCAAACTCCGCTACACCCACCTGCCCTGGCGCGCCAACGACCAGAAATACTTCGTCGCCGATAACACCAAGGCCCACCGCCTCATCCACTGGAGCCCCCAGACCACCCGCGAGCAGGGCATCGAAGACACCATCGCCTGGGAACAGTCCCAGCAACGCCGCTAGCGTGGTTAGTCTTTGACCCATTCCATTCTTGTCCTCTCGACCGGAGCGCAGCGAGTGGAGAAACCCGCAGTTCACTCGCGAGCCGCGATCCCGCATCGAGTCCCACGGCGATCAACCCAAAATCTGTCATTTCGACCGGAGAACGCACCGCCTCATCGTGGCGTTCGAAGTGGAGAAACCCGCAGTTTGCCCCCAGCCGCGATCCCGCATTCAAGCTTCCTGCAACCTGTCTCCGACATCGCAGCAACCCGTTCTCACGTGGCGCAGCTCCCGACTGAAAGCCCCGACACAAAGGTTGCGGCAATCCCAATAGGAAACGGCTCTACTGTGGTGAGTCTCTAATTCACTCAACGATATGTCATCTCGACCGGAGCGCAGCGAAGTGGAGAGACCTGCGTTTTGTCGCAATCAGCAGGAATGTTCCTTGCTTGAAGTGGTACAAGAACTTCAGCTTCACCACACCAGGCCCCTCACCCCAAGCCCCGCGCCCGCCCGCGCAAGGAAAGCCACGATGCTGCGTCAACATCAGGGTGCCTTTGAAGCCTCCGTACCCGCAAAGCAGCTTCCGCCCGCTGTTCGCGGCATGTGGCTCGTCGTTCTTCTGCTCGGCGTCGGCAACCTGCTCTTCTGCCTCGTCTCCCGGCAGCTCACGCATCTCGGCTTCGCAAACTTCTTTCCTCTGTCCAACAGCGTCGATCGCTTCGGCGACTTCACCGTCTATTGGCAGAAGTTCCGCTTCTTCGGCTCTCCGCTCTTCTTCCATAGCGGCTTTCCGTTTACCTATCCCGCGCCCGTTGCCCTCGCGTACGACCTCTTTCTTCACCACGCCGGCCCACATCCGCTCGCGGCGTTTCTTGGCTTCTCCGTGTTCGCTCTGCTCGTCCCGGCGCTCTGGTTCGCCGTCGCGCTCCATCGCAGCGGCATCGCGGCGTGGCAGGCTGTCGCCTTTCCCGTCACCCTGCTGGTGTTCTCCTGGCCGGCCATCCTTGTGCTCGATCGCGCCAACATGGAGATCCTCGTCTGGATCGCTCTGGCCTTCGCCACCTGGGCGTGGAGCACAGGGCGCGGTTACCTCGCCGCCACAGGCTTCGCCCTCGCCGCCGCGCTCAAGCTCTTCCCCTTTGTCTTCTTCGGTCTTTTCCTGTCCACACGGGAGTTCCGCAAGATCCTCTTCGGCGCCGCGGTCTTTCTCGCCGGCAGCGTTCTCGCACTCGCTCTGGTCGGTCCCTCTGTACCCGTGGCGTACCTTGGCATCCAGGCAGGTATCGCCTACTTCCGCGCTCACTACATGGCCGGGTGGTATCCGTCGGAGAGCAGTGTGGATCACTCGCTCTACGGCCTTTATAAAACCATCGCCGTGCTCGCCGGACACGGATTCCTCTTCGCCCAGAGCCTCTCCATCTATCTCGTCGTCATCGCGATCACGGGTGTGCTGCTCTTCTTCCTTCACATCCGCTTTCTTCCCTTGCTGAATCAGCTGCTCTGTCTCTCGGTCGCCTCCATCCTGTTCACTGCCTTCTCGGGAGACGGCACGCTGCTGCACCTCTACTACCCCCTGGCGCTGCTCGTGTTTCTCGCTATCGGGGCTTGGCGGGCAGACCATGCCGTCCCCGGTCTCCGGCCGACACTGCTGTGCGTCGCCCTCCTGCTCACGCCCGAGAGCTTTCTTGTGCTCCCCGGCTCCGGTCCGGTCAGCCGCATCGACGGCCCGGTAAAGTGCGTCTTGCTGTGCGCGCTGCTGCTTTGCGCGCTTTGTTTCCCCTTCGGCCCTACCCTCGAGGAGAGCCGCCGCACCCGGCAGCCATTGTTTTTCGCCCTCCTTCCCGAGCGCCGGGCCTGACTCGCCCCCAAATGCGTGCCCCGACGTGCACGGCCCCTCGATCTGAGGGCGCGCCTGCAACGCCCCAGCCTCTTCACCGCGTCCTCCTCCGATGCCACGCCGACTGCGATCCCGCCACACCCCTCTCGCTCGTATACTGGCGTGAGCTCCTTCCAATAGCATGTCCAAAGTAGTCGCCGCCATGGAGCCCCAAGCAGTTCCGCCCCGCTCCGAACCCGGCCTGCCCCCGCCCGAAAACAAGCGCTTCTACCCGGCGCTCGATGGCCTGCGCGCCGTCGCCGTCCTGATGGTCTTTTGGCAACACTACTTCGCGGATCGGCACCTCGCTCTGAACTGGGGATGGATCGGCGTCGACATCTTCTTCGTGCTCTCCGGCTTCCTGATCACGGGCATCCTCTACGACACCCGCCACACCACAGACCGCGTGCGCAACTTCTACATGCGCCGCACGCTCCGTATCTTTCCCCTCTACTACGGCGTGCTTCTGCTGGTTCTGCTCTCCACCCCGATCTTTCACTGGTTCTGGAATCGTGCCTGGATTCTTTGGTTCTTCTATCTGGGGAACTACGCCCGCTTCTTCTTCCTGCATTCCCCCTTGTACAGCATGGGTGCGCCGATTGGCGTCATCGAGCACCTGCGCGCCCAGCCTTTAATGTCTACCTCGCCCACCCTCCTGCTGGGCCACTTCTGGTCCCTCTGCGTGGAGGAGCAGTTCTATCTCGTGTGGCCCCTGGTGGTCTTCTCCATCGGCCGCAGGACGACACTGCGAACGATCTGCTTGGTAAGCGTGCCGGTGGTGCTCGCCGCCCGCATCGCCTGCGTACTCTGGGTGCCCGAGCCCTATCTCAAGGCAGAACTCCTCTACCGTGTCACCCCTCTGCGCTTTGACGCGTTCCTGATCGGCGGAGTCGCCGCGCTCGCTCTCCGCGGTCCAGAGGCGGCACGCCTCCTCCGACTCGCGCATCCCTTGCTCGCGGTGGCGGTCGCCGCCTTCTTTGTCTGGGAGTTGCTCTATCGACGGGCAGTGGGCGCCTTCTATCATCCGACAAGCCGGCGCGCCCATCCTGACCACCCTCGGCTACACCCTCATCGACCTCGCCTCCGTGCTGCTGATCCTGTCCATCCTCTCCATCGACAACCCCCTCGCGCGTGTGCTCAACCTCGCACCCCTGCGCTACCTCGGCCGAATCAGCTACGGCTTCTATGTCTTTCACGACATGTTCCACGCCGAGATCATCTTCGGCATCCGCCGCCTGGTTGGCTGGGAAGACTTCAGGCACGATCGCCTCGTCTATGGCGTACTCGGCTTCCTCTTGACGGTGGTGCTCGCCACGCTGAGCTATCGCTTCTACGAAACGCCATTCCTCCGGCTGAAGTCCCGCTTCGCTCCTGCGGACTGAAACCGCGGCGCCCGGCCTCGCTCTCCACCGGGCTGCGCGCCGCTCGCCCTGTCTCAGCCGAATACAGCCACCGGAACCGGCCCAACCTGGCCGAACCACCCCACCGGCCCGCGTACCATGAGGCCAAGCTCCTTCGGCGCCCTCGCGGTAGCCCCTTTTGTCCGGGGGGAAGCTCGACGGCCGCACAGCGGAGGTCCGGACCTAAGTTCTCTCGATCGAATACTTTGCGCAAAAAGTACGGGGGGGGAGGTACCTCCCGTACGCACCCGTACGCAAGCAGGCGAGGGCCCCGCCTTGCGGCGGCGGCCCTCGTGGGATAGTTCGCCAGCCCTACGCCGCGGCCCGCTCCGGCACCGCAAACGTCAGCCCGTCTTTGCCGGCATCGATCAATACATGGTCGCCGTGCAGCACGCTGCCATCCAGGATCCGTACCGCCAGCTTGTCCTGCACCATCCGCTGGATCGCGCGCTTCAGCGGCCGCGCCCCATACGCCCGGTCGTACCCGGCCGTGAAGATCGCCCGCCGCGCCGCCTCCGTCAGCTCCAGCGTGATCTTCCGGTCCGCCAACAGCGCCTGCAAATCCTTCAAGCGCAGGTCGACGATGTGCGTCAGCTGCTCCTCCGCGAGCGGGTGGAACACCACAATGTCGTCGATGCGGTTCAGGAACTCCGGCCGGAAGTGCTGCCGCAGGATCTCCATCACCCGCGTCTTCGCGTCCTCAAAGCCCTCCTCGCCCTCCGCCCACGCCGTCGTCAGCGCGCTCGCGCCCACGTTGCTGGTCATGATCAGCACGGTGTTCTTGAAGTCCACCGTCCTACCCTTCGAGTCCGTCAGCCGCCCATCATCGAGCACCTGAAGCAACACGTTGAACACATCCGGATGCGCCTTCTCGATCTCGTCGAACAGCACCACCGAGTACGGCCGTCGCCGCACCGCCTCCGTCAGCTGCCCGCCCTCGTCGTAGCCCACGTATCCCGGCGGCGCCCCGATCAACCGAGCCACCGCATGCTTCTCCATGTACTCGCTCATGTCGATCCGCACCATCGCGTTCTCGTCGTCGAACAGGAACTCCGCCAGGGCGCGCGCCGTCTCCGTCTTACCCACGCCCGTCGGCCCCAGAAAGAGAAATGACCCGATCGGCCGCTTTGGATCGGACAGGCCCGCGCGCGACCGCCGAATGGCATTCGCCACGACCGCCAGCGCCTCATCCTGCCCGACCACCCGCGCGCGCAGACGATCCTCCATCTGCACCAGCTTCTGCATCTCGCCTTCGAGCATCTTCGACACCGGGATGCCCGTCCACTTCGACACGATCGCGGCGATATCCTCCTCGTCGACCTCTTCCTTCAGCATCCGCTGCGGCCGGCCGGCCACACCGGTCTGGGCATCAGACTTGTCCTCCGCCACCGCCGCCTCCTGCAGCGCCGTCAGCTCCCGCAGCTCCGCCTCGGCCTTGGGGATCTCGCCATATTGCAGCTCCGCCGCCCGTTGCAGATTGCCCTTGCGGGTCTCCTCCAGCTGCGCAAACCGCAGTCCTTCGAGCTCGCCCTTCAGCTCCGCGATCCGGCCGATCGCGCCGCGCTCCTGCTGCCAGCGCGCCCGCAACCCGGCCACCTTCTCCTTGATCTCCGCGAGCTCCCGCTCCACATGCTCCAGCCGCTCGCGCGAGTTCGCATCCGTCTCCCGCGTCAGCGCCGCCCGCTCAATCTCGAGTGATGTCGCCTGCCGCTCCAGATCATCGATCTCCACCGGCACCGATCCAATCTGGATCGCCAGCGCAGCCGCCGCCTCATCGACCAGATCAATCGCCTTGTCCGGCAGAAACCGATCCGAGATGTACCGATGGCTGAGCGCCGCCGCTGCCACAATCGCCGCATCCTTCACGCGAACCTTGTGGTGTGCTTCGTACTTCTCCTTCAGTCCCCGCAGAATCGCGACCGTGTCCTCCACGTTCGGCTCGCCCACATACACGATCTGGAATCGACGCTCGAGCGCCGTATCCTTCTCGATGTACTTCCGATATTCATTCAGCGTGGTCGCGCCGATCGCCCGCAGACCGCCGCGCGCCAGCGCTGGTTTGAGCATGTTGCTCGCATCCATCGCGCCTTCCGCCGCGCCCGCACCGACGAGCGTATGTAACTCGTCGATGAACAGGATGATCTCGCCGTTCGACTCCTCGATCTCCTTCAGCACCGCCTTCAGCCGGTCCTCGAACTCGCCACGAAATTTCGCGCCCGCGATCATCGCGCCCAGATCCAGCGCGCACACCCGCTTGCCGCGCAGAATCTCCGGGACATCGCCGAGAAAGATTCGCCGCGCCAGGCCTTCAACAATCGCCGTCTTACCCACGCCCGGCTCGCCGATCAGCACGGGATTGTTCTTGGTCCGGCGACTCAGCACCTGCACCACCCGCCGGATCTCCTCATCGCGCCCGATCACCGGGTCCAGCTTGCCGCGGCGCGCCAACTCCGTCAGGTCCTTGGCATACTTCTCGAGCGCCTGGAACTTGCCCTCCGGATTCTGATCCGTCACCCGCTGCGACCCGCGCACCGCGGTCAGCGCCTTGAGGATCTCCTCCGGCGTCGCCCCCGCCGCCGCCAATGCAAGCTGCACAGGATCGTTCTTTGCACGGCTCAGCGCCAGCAGCAGATGCTCGGTCGAGACGTACTCGTCCTTGAACTGCTCGGCCTCCTTGAACGCCTGCTCGATCACACGGGTCAGCGCCTGGCTCAGACTCGGCTGTGCGCTCGAGCCGCTCACCTTGGGCAGCTTCTGCACCGCGGTCGCCAGCGCCTGACGCAGCGAACCTACATTCACGCCCACGCGCTCCAACACCGGTAAGACAACCCCATCCTTGTCCTCCAGCAGCGCCGCCAGCAGGTGCAGCGGCAACACCTCCGGATTGCCATTCTCCCCCGCCAACGCCTGCGCGCCTTGCAGCGCCTCCTGGCTCTTAACCGTCAGCTTCTCCCACTTGATTGCCATCCCGTCACTCTCCTATCTCGCGTACCCACACTCTTAGTTAGATAAAGCTGATCGGAATGCGTTGCGGAATCTTAGTGCGTCGCACTCATATCTTTCTCGGCTTAGTTCCCCTGTACACACGGATGCGTCCTGACCCCCAGACGGCATGACCTTCGCCAGAGTGCCTGACGAAGACGCGAGAAACCTATGCACGCTAAGCAAACTAAGAGTGGCGTTTATCCCGGTGTTCGGTGGATTTTCGGCAGGCTAAGAAAAAGGGCGAGTGCCGAAGCACTCGCCCTCCATGGCACCTGTTAGTCAGCTTACTTGCCCTGCTCCGGGCGATTTAGCCTGCACCGTCTTCGGAGCCGGCGTGCTTACCTCTAACCTGGATCGGCCGCGCTTTGCCTCGGCCTCAACCGCCGCCGGCCCCTTCACCGTCAGCGTATTGTTCTCCACGCGCAGGTCTGCCTAGGATGCATAACTCATAGGCCTTTTCACGCGGTGATCTCCGCGTCCGCGTTGCCCAGCAAGCAAGCAAAGCCCCGGCTAGAGTGCACCGGAGCCGGCTCCGCTCCGTGTTGGCTGAACGTTACCGCGTAAGACGCCGGCGCAGCACGCCGAACACACCGAGCGCGCCTGTCCCCAGAAGCGCGAGCGACCCCGGCTCCGGTGTCGTCGTCATGCCCGCGGGCGAGATCGCCAACGTCTCACCGCAGGGCATGCCGGCAACAGAAGCGGCCGCGTTACTGGTCTCGCAGCTGGGCGGAGTCAGGGCGAAGCTACCCATCTGGAAGGTCGGCGAGGAGAGGCTGCCAGTGAAGAGCTGCGGCCCAAGGAAGTCCAGATTGTCGATCACATTGAGCTCTTGAAAGACCGGATCGTAGGTCTCCAAGGAAAACCCGCCCTCGTTGTCCGTGTTGAAAAAGAGCGCGTCATCGGCGACCATCTTCATCCCGTTCACAACGAAGGTCACATTCGTCAGGTCGAAGAAGCCGCCCGGATAGATGCCGACCGGCAAAGCCGAGGGACTGGGGCTCGCGGGCAGCGTGAAGGTCACGTCGAGACCTGGGGCAGTGAGGGAAAAATCGTCCATCGCCGTGGCATGAGCGATCGTGGGCGCGGCCAGAGCCGAAGCAGCGACCAGAAGAGAGAGGGCGAGACGCATGAGAGAACCTTCCGCGGAGCAGAGATTGGAACAGGCGCTGATTACAGATGCGCCTAAGCCTACGCAGCGGGATCATGCAACTGCAACGTCGATATTAGGTAAATGTTTTCCTACACCGCGGCAATGCAACCGCCAGCGGCATCGCACCGCTTTCGCCACCCGCACAAAGCTGTCGATAACACTTCCTAGGGAACCGACGTACCCTCTCGTAGCTTTCCCCCGCTCGACCTTGGCCGTACCCTCCGGTAGTCTTGTCGCACCGGGACGGCCCGTGCCGACGGCGCACAGAGCCCCGAAAGGAAAGCACCAAACACTATGAGCCTCCCAAATAAAGCCGCAACTTGCCCAGATCTGTCCGAACGCAGCATCGCCTACTTCTCCATGGAGATCGCGCTCTCGCCCATGGTGCCGACCTATTCGGGCGGCCTCGGTGTGCTCGCCGGCGACACCCTACGCTCCGCCGCCGACACCGCCGCGCCCATGGTCGCCGTCTCGCTCGTGCATCGCCGGGGCTACTTCCGGCAGCATCTGGACAGCAACGGGCAGCAGACCGAGACCGATGTGCCCTGGTCGCCGGAGACGGTGCTGCCCAGCGCCAATCAGACGATCCACATCTTCATGAACGGCCGCAACGTCGCGATCCGCGCCTGGCGCTTCGACGTCAAGGGCGTGACCGGCCACGTGATTCCCGTCTTTCTGCTCGACTCCGACGTCGAGGGCAACGACACCTGGGATCGCCACCTCACCGACTATCTCTACGGCGGCGACACCTTCTATCGACTCTGTCAGGAGACTATCCTCGGCCTTGGCGGCATTCACCTGCTGCACGCGCTCGGCTGCTGGCCCGAGGTGCACCACATGAACGAGGGCCACGCCGCCCTGCTCTCGATCGGCCTGCTCGAGCAGCGGCTCGGCAACTTCGATGGCCGCCCGGTCTCGACCGCGACCGAGGCCGACTTCGAGGCCGTCAAGCAGCAGAGCGTGTTCACCACGCACACGCCGGTGCCCGCGGGCCACGATCAGTTCGGCCTGGACCAGATGTACCAGGTGCTTGGCCACGATCGGGCCTCGATCATCGAGCGCGCCGGAGCGCTGCATAACGGCCTGCTCAACATGACGTATCTCGCGCTGCGCTTCTCGCGCTACGTGAACGGCGTCGCCATGCAGCACGGCAAGGTCTCGCAGAACATGTTTCCCGAGGTCACCGTGCATTCCATCACGAATGGCGTGCACGCCGCGACCTGGCTGTCAAAGCCCTTTCAGCGCCTGCTCGATCACGAACTGCCCTCGTGGCGCACCGACAATCAATACTTCCGCTCCGTCTACGGCATCGCGCCGAAGCAGATCATGGAGACCCACCACGTCGGCAAGCTTGCGCTGATGGATCAGGTAAAACAGCGCTCCGGCGAAAGCTTCTCTCCCGACGTCCTCACGCTCGGCTTCGCCCGCCGCGTCGCGACGTACAAGCGCGCCGCCCTGCTCTTCACTGATCCCGAACGGCTGACCAAGATCGCGGAGAAGATCGGTGGACTGCAGATCCTCTACGCCGGCAAGGCTCACCCCGCCGACCAGGGCGGCAAGGCGCTCATCCGCGAGGTCTTCGCCGCCGCCGCCCACCTCAACTCCTCCGCGCTCAAGATCGTCTACCTCGAGAATTACGACTGGGCTCTGGGCGCGCAGCTCACCCAGGGTGTCGACGTGTGGGTCAACACGCCGCTGCGGCCCTATGAGGCCTCCGGCACCTCCGGCATGAAGGCCGCGCTCAACGGCGTACCGTCGCTCTCCACACTCGACGGCTGGTGGATCGAGGGTTGCGCCGAGGATGTCACCGGCTGGGCCATCGACGACCGGGACACGGCCGCCGAGGAGGCCGCGTGCCTCTACGACAAGCTCGAAGAGCGCATCGCGCCCATGTACAAGAATCCTGTCGCCTGGGCACGCATGCAGCAGCACTGCATCGCCATGAACGGCAGCTTCTTCAACACGCACCGCATGCTCGCGCAGTACATCAACAACGCGTATCTGCCGCCCGCGGAGGTCGGCGATGTCTCCGAGCTGGTCGAATTCTCGCACCAGCCGGATCTGCCGACGATTCCTGCACCGGCCGTCTAGCGCATCTCCACGGCCGCCGCGGCCCGCCCCACGCGCCGCCGCGGCCGCCGCATCTCAGTCCCCGACAATGCCGTACTTCGCCGCGAGAAACCGCCGCAGCGAGGGCGGCAGTGTTGCCGCGATCTCTTGCCAGGTCACCAGCTGCAGCCGGCTGCGCAGGGCAGACGACCGCACCGCGCGCACCACGTCGAACCACTGCTCCGCGAGATCCGTTCGGCGCGAGTCGCAGAGCACGGCAAATCGAGTCTCGGTCGCGTGCGCCGCGAGCACGCCGCGCAGTAGCTGATAGCTGCGAAATGCGCCCGCCTCGGTCCGCTGCAGTTCATCCTCGCCGAACACCTCGGCGAGATCGCGATAACGTTCCACCAGCCGCGCCGGCGCTGTCTGGAAACCAGTCTCCGTCAGCTTGGCCTCAACCAGCAGATCGCCCACCCGCAGGTCGACCTCGGTACGATCGACGGCACACTTGCCGCGAGAGTCCGGACGCAGCGGCACACCGACGCGAACCCCGAACTCCGCGTGGAGGCGAGCGGACAGCCCGAGCAGCCGCTGCAACGCAGTCGTCTCCAGAACCTTCGGGTAACAGAAGACATTCATCAACAGCGCATCGGAGCTGTTCGCGCACTCCAGCTCGCCGCGCCGTGCGCGGTCCTGTGCACGCGCAATCCGCCGTGCCCCGGTGTAGGCCTTGCAGAGTCGCGCCGCCCACGCCGGAACGGCTTGTATCTGCCGGTAACTCGCGGGTTGGAAGTTCCCATGGCCACGCCCATCGGCATCCGGCGCGTACACCACGGAGGGCACCGCGCTGTAGGTCTGCTCATGTCCCGGCAGCTCGCCATCGCAAGGGCTTAGTCCTGCAACGCGCGCCTCGACCAGAGCGAGATTGCGCGCGCTCAGCTCCCGCCGCAGCATGGCCGCTGTGTAGGTGACAGGAATCGATCCGCAGCTGGGAAACAGAGGCGCCACGTGCCGAGTTTAGGCGAACAGGGGGCGAAGAGCAAGAGGTGCCAACAGACCCTAGTCGCCTGCCACGGGCTGTGCCGCCGCGGGGGTTCCGGGGCTCACGTGCAGCCGTGCAAACCGCCCGCGCACGCGATCGAAGAACAGGTACACCACGGGCGTCGTAAACAGCGTGAGGCACTGCGACACGATCAGGCCGCCGACGATCGTGATACCGAGCGGGCGACGCAGCTCACTCCCCGTTCCATGCCCCAACGCCAGCGGCAGACCGCCCAGCAGCGCTGCCATTGTCGTCATCATGATCGGCCGAAAGCGTAGAAGGCACGCCTCGAAGATCGCGTCCTCCGGAGCCTTGCCGCCCTGCCGCTCCGCCGCAAGCGCGAAGTCGATCATCATGATCGCGTTCTTCTTCACGATGCCGATCAGCAGAAGAATGCCGATCATCGCAATCACGCTCAGATCAGTCTTCGTAATCAGCAGGGCGATCAGCGCGCCCACGCCGGCCGACGGCAGCGTCGACAGAATCGTCAGCGGGTGAATAAAGCTCTCGTACAACATGCCGAGGACGATGTAGACCGTGACCAGCGCCAGCACGATCAGGTACGGCTCACTCGCGAGCGAGGCCTGGAAGGCCTGCGCCGAGCCTTGAAAGCCGCCGCGAATGGTGGATGGCATACCGATGTTGACGCGCGCCTGCTCGATGGCTGCCGTGGCATCGCTCAGCGCCACCCCGGGGGTCAGATTGAAGCTCAGCGTGGTCGCCGGCGATTGGGACTGATGGTTCACGGAGAGAGGAATCCGCTGCGAGACGACCTTGGTCACCGCCGAGAGCGGCACCATCGCGCCCGTCGTGCTCTTGACGTAGATGTTTTTGATCGCGTCCAGATTGCGCTGGTACTGCTGATCGACCTCCATCACCACGTGGTACTGATTCAACGGCATATAGGTCGTCGAGACCTGCTTCTGTCCGAACGCGTCCGAGAGCGTGTTGTCGATGGCCAACGGCGAGACGCCCAGCCGACTCGCCGTATCGCGATCGATGACCACCTGCGCGCGCAAGCCGCTGTCCTGCTGGTCGCTGGCAACGTCCTTGATCTCCGGCAGCTTATCCATCGCCGCCATCAGCTTGGGACCCCACTCATTCAGATCGGCCAGGCTGTCGGAGGTGAGCGCATAAATGTACTCGGTCGGCGTGTTCCGGCCGCCGATGCGGAGATCCTGGAACGACATCAGGTAGAGCTGCACACCGGGGATTCCGCTTGTCCGCCTGCGCAGCCGCTGGATGATCGCGTCCGCTGAATCTCCCAGCTTCTCCCGTGCGGCGTCCGGCTTCAGCGACATGAACATGAATCCGGAGTTGACGGCGCCCTGCCCGCCGGCGAACGCCATGACGTTCTGCACGCCGCGGTCCGAGCCGACAATATCTGCCAGCTGCATCACCTTGGGCTTCAGCGTATCGAAGGAGACGTCCTGCTGGCCGCGAATCTGTCCTCCGATGCGTCCTGTGTCCTGCTCGGGGAAGAAGCCCTTCGGCACCAGAAAGAACAGATAAACGTTGAGCACAAAGGTGAGCACCGTGATCAGCAGCATGAGCGGCTGGTGGCGCAGCACCCAGCGCAGATCGCGCTCGTACTCAGCGGCCATCCACCCCAGAGCGCGCTCGCCGAAGCGATACAGCGCGCCGTGCTGACGTTTATTGTGCGCCTCGAGAAACTTCGCGCTGAGCATCGGTGTCGTGGTGAGCGACACCACCAGCGACACCGCGATCGCGACCGAAAGCGTGATGGCAAACTCGCGAAACAGCCGGCCCACAATGCCGCCCATCAGCAGAATCGGAATAAACACGGCGACCAGCGACACGCTCATCGAGATCACGGTGAAGCCGATCTCCTTTGAGCCGACCATCGCGGCGTCAAACGGCGACAGGCCGTCCTCAAGATGGCGGCTGATGTTCTCGATCACCACGATCGCGTCGTCCACCACGAAGCCGGTCGAGATGGTGAGCGCCATCAGGCTCAGATTATCCAGCGTGTAGCCCAGCAGATACATGATGCTGAAGGTGCCGAGCAGACTGAGCGGAACCGAGACGCTCGGGATCAGCGTCGCCCGGCCCTCGCGCAGAAACGCGAACACGACCAGAATCACCAGCAAGATGGAGATGATTAGCGTGCGCGTGACATCCTTCACGGAAGCGCGGATCGTCGTTGTTCGATCGAGCGCGACATGTAACTGGATCGATGGCGGGATCGATGCCTCGAGCTGCGGCAGAAGCGCCAGCGTATTGTCCACGGTGTCGATGACGTTGGCCTGCGGCGATTTGAAGACGATCACCAGAATGGCCGGCTTGCCGTTGTACATGCCCAGCGTGTGGATGTCCTCCACGCTGTCCACAACCGAGGCGACGTCACTCATGCGCACCGTGGAGTGTTCGGCGCCGGGCGACCCGGTCACTGGCGGCGTCGATGTGGTGCTCGCGCCATTGGTCGGGACGTTTGCCGCGGTCGTCGTCACCGTGGTGCCGCTCCCCGCACCCGCGCTGTTGTTTGGTGTACTTGAGACGGCGCTTGCCTCTGTCGCCGGCAACCCCGAGCTCGCGACCGCGTTGCTCACCGGTCCACGATCGGTCGCGATGATCAGCGGCGCATAGGCGGCCGCGCCGAACAGCTGGTCGGTCGCGCTCACACTCCATCGCGCATCGCCGTCCTGCAGGTAGCCCTTGGGCTGGTTGACGTTGACGCTGCCGATCGCCGCGCGCAGCGCTTCGAGCCCGATGCCCGTGTTCGCCAGCTGCATCGGGTTCGCCTCGATGCGCACCGCGGGCTTCGCGCTGCCGCCGCAGAAGGTCTGTCCCACGCCCTGCACCTGCGCGATCTTCTGCGCCAGAATGCTGTCGCACGCGTCGTAGATCTGCGGAATCTTCATCGTGTCCGACGTGAGCGCCAGGATCAAGATCGGCGCGTCGGCCGGGTTGATCTTGCGATAGGTCGGATTGCTCGGCATGTTCGCCGGCAGCTGGCTGCGTGCCGCGTTGATCGCCGCCTGCACATCCCGCGCCGCGCCGTCGACCGAGCGGTTCAGATCGAACTGCATCGTGATCGAGGTCGAGCCGGTCGAGGACGACGAGGTCATCTCATTGATGCCGGCGATCTTTGCGAACTGCCGCTCGAGCGGCGTAGCCACCGCGCTCGCCATCGTCTCCGGGTCCGCGCCGGGCAACGACGCGCCGACCGAGAGCACCGGGTACTCGACCTCCGGCAGGCTGGCCACCGGCAGCAGTTTGTAGGCGACCGCGCCCGCCAGGATGATCGCGATCGAAAGCAGAAAGGTCGCGACCGGCCGCTTGATAAACGGGGCGGAGAAGTGAAAGCTCTCGCTGTTCACCCGCGCCTCGACGTCCTTCTGCGCCCGGCGCATCGCCGGATCGCGTTCGGTGTACTCCATCAGTCGCCGCCCACGGTCGCGTGCGCGTGTTCCCGCAGCTCGGCATCGGCCTCCGCCGTGTGCAGATAGCGGCGCCCGATGCGGTCAAAGAAGAGATAGACCACGGGCGTCGTAAACAGCGTGAGCACCTGCGAGACGATCAGGCCGCCCACGATCACGACACCCAGCGGCCGCCGCAGCTCGCTGCCCGTGCCCGTGCCGAGCGCCAGCGGAACGCCGCCCAGAAGCGCGGCCATCGTCGTCATCATGATCGGCCGGAAGCGCAGCAGACATGCCTGGTAGATCGCCTCCTCCGGCTCCATGCCGTGATCGCGCTCCGCCTCGAGCGCGAAGTCGATCATCATGATCGCGTTCTTTTTGACGATGCCGATCAGCAGGATGATGCCGATCAGCGCGATCACGCTGAGATCGATGTGAAACAGCAGAAGGGCGAGGATCGCGCCCACACCCGCCGAGGGCAGCGTCGACAAAATCGTGATCGGGTGGATGTAGCTCTCGTACAGCACGCCGAGCACGATGTAGACCACGATCAGCGCCGCGAGAATGAGCAGCGGCTCGTTCTGCAGCGAGGCCTCAAACGATCGCGCCGTGCCCTCGAAGTTCGCATTCACGCTGGGCGGCATGTTGAGCTGTGCCTTGGCCCTGTTCACCGCGGCGACCGCGTCGCCGATCGACTTGCCCGGCGCGAGATTGAACGAGATGGTCACCACCGGAAACTGCCCCTGGTGATTGATCACCAGCGCGCTCTGCCGCTGCTCGAAGTGCGTAAAGGTCGAGAGCGGCACCTGCGTGCCGTTCGAGCTCTTCACATAGATGTTCTCGAGCGCGGACGGATTGCGCTGGAACTTCGGCGCGACCTCGAGCACCACGTGATATTGGTTCAGCTGCGTAAAGATAGTCGACACCTGCCGCTGGCCAAAGGCGTCGTCCAACGTGTCGTCGATGTTCTGCGGCGTGATGCCGAGCCGCGCCGCGGTGTCGCGATCGATCACCAGATTTGCCTCGAGCCCGTCGGTCTGCTGATCGCTCGCCACATCCGTCATGATCGGAATGGTGCGGAACTTGTCGATCAGCCGCCTGGACCAGGTGGCCAGCTCCTCGGCGTTCGCGTCCTCGACCGCGTACTGATACTGCGTTCGGCTCACGCGGTCATCGACCGTGAGGTCCTGCAGCGGCTGCAGAAAGCACTGGATGCCGGTGATCTGTGCCAGCTTCGGTTGCAGACGCTGGATCACCTCGCTTGCGGAGCGCGATCGCTGCTCCCGATCGCGCAGGTTGATCTGGATGCGGCCGCTGTTCAGCGTCGTGTTCGTGCCGTCGATGCCGATAAACGACGAGATACTGTCCACGTCGGGGTCTTCGAGAATCACGCGCGCCAGCGTCTGCTGCCCAGCCGCCATCGCCTGAAAGCTCGTCGTCTGCGGCGCCTCCGTGATGCCGAGCAGAACGCCCGTGTCCTGCACCGGGAAGAAGCCTTTGGGCACGATGATGTACAGAAACACCGTAAGAATAAACGTCGCGAGCGTCACCAGCAGAGTGAGCGTCTGATGCCGCAGCACCCAGCGCACACCGGCTCCATAGCGCGCGATGACGTACTCGAAGAACTCCTCGCTCTTCTTGTACAAGCGGCTCTGCTGCGCGGGCGGGGTGTGCTTCAGCAGCTTGGCCGCCATCATCGGCGTGAGCGTCAGGGACACAAACGCCGAGACCAGGATCGTCACGGACAGGGTCACGGCGAACTCGCGGAAGAGCCGCCCCACGATGTCCCCCATGAAGAGCAGCGGGATCAACACGGCGATCAGCGAGATGGTCAGCGACACAATCGTGAAGCCGATCTGCTCGGAGCCTTTGAGCGCCGCCGTGAGCGGATCGTCACCCTCCTCCAAGTAGCGGCTGATGTTCTCGATCATCACGATCGCGTCGTCGACCACGAAGCCGGTTGAGATGGTCAGCGCCATTAGGCTCAGGTTGTTCAGGCTGTAGCCCAACAGATACATCACGCCGAAGGTGCCCACGATCGACAGCGGCACCGCGATCGACGGAATGATCGTGGCCGCGAGCGATCGCAAGAACAGGAAGATCACCATCACAACCAACGCGATCGTCAGCACCAGCTCGAACTGCACATCCTTCACCGACGCGCGAATGGTGTTGGTGCGATCGGTCAGCACCTGGAGCGTCACGTTCGCCGGCAAGGAGGTGCGCAGCTGCGGCAGAAGCTTCTGTACTTCATCGACCACGCCGATGATGTTCGCGCCCGGCTGCCGCTGGATGTTGACGATCACCGCCGGCTTCAGCACGGCCTCGCGCGCCGGCGTGTCCTTGGTCGCGGGCGCGGCCGCAAAACCCATCCATGCCGCCTGATACAGGTTTTCGGTCGAGTCCACCGCGTCAGCCACATCGCTCAGCCGAACCGGCGAGCCGTTGCGATAGGCGATGATCACCTGGCTGTAGCCTGCGCTTGTCAGCAGCTGATCGTTCGCGCCGATGGTGTACGCCTGCCGCGATCCGTTCAGGCTGCCCTTTGCCTGATCGACGTTCGCCGTTCCCAGCGCCGTCCGCAGGTCCTCAAGACTCAGCCCGTAGTTCGACATCGCCGTCGGGTTGGCCTGAATGCGCACCGCCGGCTTCTGGCCGCCGTTGATCGAGACGAGACCCACGCCCGAAAGCTGCGAGATCTTCTGCGCCAGCAGCGTGTCCGCCAGGTCCTCGACCTTGGAGAGCTGCAGCGAGTCACTTGACAGCGCGAGCGTGAGAATCGGCGCATCGGCCGGGTTCACCTTGCTGTAGACCGGCGGGTTTGGCAGGTCCTTCGGCAGATAGCTCGTCGCCGCGTTGATCGCAGCCTGCACATCCTGCTCGGCCACGTCGATCGCGTCATTCAGATCGAACTGCAGGGTGATGACGCTGCCGCCGCCGGAGCTTGAACTGGTCATCTGGCTGAGACCCGGGATTTGGCCGAACTGCCGCTCGAGCGGAGCCGTGACCGAGCTCGCCATCACCTCCGGGCTTGCCCCCGGGTAGAACGTCATCACCTGGATCGTCGGGTAGTCGACCTCAGGGAGCGCCGAGACCGGCAGCTGCTGGTAGGCGACAAAGCCGGCAAGCAAAATGGCCACCATCAGAAGCGAGGTGGCCACCGGCCGAAGAATAAACGGCCTTGACGGACTCATGGGTGTGCCCCGCTGGTGGCCGGGGCGTTTGTGCCCGAGGCGCTCGACCCCTTCGACCCCAAGGACGAGCTGTCCGTCGGAGCGTCCGCACGCCGCGGCTGCCGGCTCGGCTCATCGAGGCCCGGCTCCCTGCGCCTGGTCTCGTTATGCGGTGTGGATCGGTTGCTCATGGGGCCGCTGGTCGGCGGCGGATTGCCGGTCGCAATCGGGTTCGCGCCGGTGTTGGGGTTCTGCACCACACGCGGCAGCACACGGCTGCCGTTGCGCAGCTTCTCCGTGCCGTCGAGTACCACCTGATCGCCTGCCTTCAGACCCTCCGCGACCACAGTCTGCGTGCCCTCGGTCAGATCTATTCGGATCGGCTGCACAACAACATAGTGCGGCGCGCCGCCCGATGTCTCGGGAGCCCCCGCCCTCTGCCCGGCGCTTGCATTGGCGTTGCGTGTCGCCGCATGCGCCTGCGTCAACTCCGCCGGAGGATTTCCATCACGCACGACATACACATAGCTTCCCAGTGAGCCCGTCTGCACCGCGGCCGAAGGGATCACCAACGAGTTCGCTCGATTCTCAAGCACCAGCCGCACATTGACGAACTGATTCGGGAACAGGGCGTTATCGCGATTTTCAAATACCGCCTTGACCTTGTCGGTGCCGGTCGTCGTGTCGATCTGGTTGTCCAGGGTCAGCACTCGGCCCGTGCCCAGGTGCGTCGTCTCCGAACGGTCGTAGGCCTCGACCACCAACGGATGGCCCGCGCGCAGAATCGGCAGAACCCGTGGCAAATAATCTTCCGGCAGCGTGAAGATGACCGAGATCGGCTGCAGCTGCGTGACAATCACCAGGCCGGTCGTATCCGCCGCGTGAACGATGTTGCCGGCGTCCACCTGCCGCAGCCCGACCACGCCATCGATCGGCGACGTGATCCGGGTGTAGATCAGGTTCACGCGCGCCGCATCGATCGCAGCCTGATCGCCCGCGATCGATCCTTGCGCCTGCCCCGAGGTCGACACCTGCGCCTGCTGGCTTTCGCGGCTAACCACGCCCGCCTGATACAGCGCTGTATAGCGCGCCGCCTCGGCATCGGCGTTCTTGGCGTTTGCCTGATCCTTTACCAGCTGGCCCTGCGCCTGGCCCAGTGCCGCCTGATACGGTCGCGGATCGATCTCAGCCAGCAGCTCGCCCTTGCGCACCGTCTGCCCTTCGCGGAAGTTCACCCGCAGCAGCTGGCCATCCACTCGCGAGCGCACCGTCACGGTGTTGTACGCCGTCACCGTTCCCAGCGCGCTCAGATAGATCGGCATGGTCTTCTGCAGCACCGGCGTTGAGGAGATGGGCACCGGCCGATCCGCCGCCGCGACCATTTTTTGCGCCTCGGCCTGCTGCGCTTGCCGATTCGCCCGAATCTTCCAGATCGCCGCTCCCACCGCGGCCAGGATGAGCAACAAGACGAGAGTCTTGCGCATTCGGGAACCCGCCCGGCCACCGCCTCCGCGCGGCTGGGCCGCTCCGGTCTCCTGACCGGGGCCCGTGAGCTCCTTTCGCGGCTCGGCGTGCGACATCGGACGCGTCTCCACCTCCGGTGCCGCTACCGTGGCTCCGTCGCTTGCGGTTCTCTCCTGCTCACTGGACACAAGCGCCATGTGCGTCATCACCTTTTTCGGTCAGCTCTCCAACCCGAGACCAGGAGCCAAGTATTCCCATGAATCATCATACGGACGCGTTCGCCCCGCGCAAGGTTTCAGGAAAGCGAAGGCGCCCGCTCTCCGCTTCAGTCGAAAGGGGGAAGCGGCACGTCTCTGGTAGGATGCCGACGGGTCCGCACGGTCGTCCGGTAACCCACGGTTGGTTCTACCTTGCTATCGAACATTCCACCTTGCTATCGAAACTTTGAATCGAACTTGAACGCAGAGGCCTACCAGCCCGGAGCCTGGGCTCAACCCTTGTAACGAAAGCCCTCGAGCTCTCTCCGAGAGCCTCCCTTAGTCCACCCAGGAGCTGTTGCATGTTGCCGCACTCTCACCCAGCGGACAGCTCGCCCTCTACCGTCGCCGCCCCGCCCACGCCGGCCGTGCCGCTATGCGTCGATCTCGACGGCACCCTGGTGCGCTCGGACACCCTGGTCGACTCCACCCTGGCGCTCGCCCGACAGCATCCCGCTCTTTTGCTCCAGCTCCCGGGATGGCTCGCGGAGGGCAAGGCGGCCCTCAAGCAGCACATTACGGCCTCGGTCGAGCTCGACGTCGTCCACCTGCCCTACAACCGCGAGCTGCTCCAGTATCTCCAGCAGCAGCACGCCATTGGCCGCCCCCTGTATCTCGCCACCGCCGCCGACACCGCTCTCGCCGAGCGCATCGCCGCCCATCTCGGCATCTTCACCGGCGTCCTTGCCTCGGATGGCGTACTCAATCTCGCTGGCGAAAACAAGCTCGCCGCCTTTCGCCGGCGCTTTCCTGCCGGCTTCTGCTACATCGGCAACGCCGGCCCGGACGTCCCTCTGCTCCAGGCCTGCCACGCGGCCGGCGAAGAGATCCTCGTCGCCAACCCGACCCGCGGCCTGCGCTCCAGTCTTCGCGCCGCCGGCATAGCGCCCACACGCAGCTTCGTCGATCGCTCCCCGCCCCTCCGCGCCTGGCTCAAAGCCATCCGCCTCCACCAGTGGGCCAAGAACGTTCTTCTCTTTCTTCCCCTGCTGCTTGCGCACGTTCGCTCCGCCGGCCTGGTCGCTGGGGCCGTCGTCGCCTTTCTCTCCTTCGGGCTCTGCGCCTCGGCGACCTACATCATCAACGATCTGCTCGACCTCGGGGCCGACCGCGTCCACCCGCGCAAGCGCAAACGCCCGTTCGCCTCGGGCGACCTTTCCGCGCTCCATGGCGTCGCCGTCGTCGGCGTCTTTTTTCTGGCCGCGCTCGCCCTCGCGCTCGCCGTTCCTCGCGTCGTCTCCGCCGTCTCACCAGCCTTTGCGCTGCGCGCGCCGTACGCGTTCTTCGGCTGGCTCTGCGTCTACACCGTGACCACTCTCGCCTACTCGCTCCGCCTCAAGCGCGAGATCCTGATCGACGTCATCGTCCTGTCCGGCCTCTACACCGTCCGCATCCTCGCCGGCTCCGCCGCCACCGGCGTCGAGGTCTCCACCTGGCTGGCCGGCTTCTCCATCTTCTTTTTTCTGTCGCTTGCTTTCGTGAAGCGGTTCGCCGAACTCGAGGGCCTCCGCGCCCGCGGCGGTGCCGCCCCCATGGGCCGCGGTTACCACGTCGAGGACATCGAGCAGCTACGCAGCTTCGGCTCCGCCTCCGCCTATGCCTCGGTCGTCGTCTTCACCCTCTACATCTCCAATCTTTCCAACGCCCGCGAGCTCTATCAGCACTCCACTCGCCTGTGGCTGCTCGTTCCTGTGCTTCTGCTCTGGCTTTCCCGCCTATGGCTGCTCGCCAGCCGCGGCCAGCTGCACGAAGATCCCGTCGTTTACGCCATCACCGACCGCCGCTCGCTCGCCCTCGGCGCCGTCGTCGTGTTGATCGTTCTCTCCGCCCTCTAAACCCGCGATCCTCCTGTCGCCTTGCAAGCCGGGTCTCTTCCGGCCTGGCGGTCGATCATCGTCTCTGCCTAATGCAGCATGGAGGTGACGAGGAGAAGTAATCCCGCAAGAAAGAGCGCGAACATGCCGGCGATCATGACCTGCGTGCCCCGCGAGGCACCCTTGGTCTCCTTCCAGACCAGGATGCCCCAGATCGCGGCGATCATGGTTCCCCCCTGCCCAAGACCGTAGGCGATCGCCGGACTGGCCGCTTTGGAAGCAACAAAGTTCGAGGTCACGCCGACGCCGTTGATCACGCCGCCTAATACCCCAATGGCGTGGAACTTAAAGGTGCCGGAGCGGAAATAATCCGAGAAAGTAACCTTCTCGCCTTTAACCGGGTGCGACATGAGATAGGTGTTGAAGACAAAATTCGAGACAAAGCTTCCCAGACAATAGACCAGCACCGCCGCGTATGGGCCAAATTTGCCGGGAGTCAGATCGGTGAAGTTACTTGATAAGGACCGCTGCACCAGAAAATAGAACAGGCCCATCAAAATGCCGCCCGCGACCGCGAGTGTAATTCCTTTGCCGAGTTGACTGGGATCCTTTGCCTGACGCTGAACATTGCGATAGGCGAGAGCATCCAGGATAATCGCCGTCAAAATCAGCGCAACGCCGCCGAAGATGAGGAGCGGTTGGCCCGAGGGCTGGTCAATATAGTTGATCAGCACACCCTCGACCAGGGCAATTCCAATCGCGATCGGGTAGGCGACCGCCATACCGGCTATGTCAAGAGCAGCCATAAACAAAATATTGGCTAGGTTCCAGACAACGCCACCTAGAATGGCCCATTCATAGCTGCTTGCGCTTCCTTGCCGCAGATCCGCCAGCAAGCTTCTTCCGTCGCCGCCAAACGAACCGAAGGTCAGGCCGACGAGCAGCGGCAGCAGAACATAGCCGATCGCCTGATCCCAGTAGTACAGGGGAAATCCATAGCTGCGCGGCTCGAGCTTAAGCGTGTTGGCCCAGGATCCCCAGCACAGCATCGTCAGAACACACAGCATGATGGCGATAGGGTAGGAATGGACAATCATCATAGGGCACGCTCGGTCTTTCTTTCAGCCGTACGGGGAAACGCTAAAATAGTAAGGAACGGCATTATTCGTATCGAAGATCCTGTCTTCAGAGCATCGAAGTGCAGGGAAGCACTTTTGTTTCGCATCTTCATGAAAGCTTTCAATCAGGGCCGGCGGTGAGTCTAGTCACACGCCATCTCCTTGTCAAGCCGCTCGTTGCGACGCGTTATAACAGAAGGATCCGCCGCCACGGGAGACTGCTCGGCCCATGGCCGGAGACAGCAGAAGTAGTATCCAACCTGGACAGTATCCAACCTGGGCAGAAGAAGCCTTTGGTATGCTCCGAATTGGCGACACGTGAAGATTAGGCTTATCCCGCCGATCGAGCATCGCAGCTCCAATGGCCTTCGGCTGGTGTTCTCTAACCCAACATGCACGCGTGCAACAGACAACTAGGCCTGCAAGGGGGACGCAATGCCGAACATGAAGCAGATCGCCCAACTTGCCGGCGTGTCGCTGGGAACTGTCTCGCACGTTCTGAACGGCACGGTGCGCGTTCGCGAACCTCTCCGCAAGCGCGTGATTGAGGCGGTACAGGTCACAGGCTATCAACCAAGCCAGCTGGCTCGCGGTCTGCGACGCGAAAAGACGAATATCCTCGCCATGATCATTCCCGACATCATGAACCCGTTCTTTCCTGGAATCGTTCGCGGCGCGGAGCATGTGGCGTTCGCCAATGGATACCGGCTCGTGTTGTGCAATACCGACAATGACCACGAGAAGGAGGTCATGCATCTGAGCGCGTTACAGACCTATCTGCCATCCGGTCTGATCGTCATCCCCTCTGACTCAAGCGACCTCACGGTCCAGGCACAGTCCTATCGCAACGCGGGCGCTGCCGTAGTCTGCCTGGATCGCCTTCCGCGCAATTGGTGCGGGGACAGTGTCACGGTCAATAACAGCGCGGGTGCCGCAAATGCAACCGCCCATCTTATCGGCCTCGGGCATCAGCACCTGGCCGCAATTACCGGCCCGCTGCATCTTACGAACTCACAACATCGCCTCAAAGGATTCAACCGTGCGTTGCGTCTAGCCAATATTGACCTTCCCGCCGAGTACATTCAGGAGGCAAGCTTCGATCGTGTGGGGGGATATACCAAAACCCAGGTCCTGCTCCGCCTGCAGCCGCGACCCACGGCGATTCTTGCCTTCAATGACCTGATCGCTCTAGGTGCGCTGATGGCGATCCATGAGGCGAAGCTCCATTGTCCCGGTGACATCTCCCTCATTGGATTTGATGGTCTGGACCTGACGGAAACAACCAGCCCTCAACTCACCTCCGTCTATCAATCCGCGTATGAGATGGGAGCGGAAGCGGCCAACCTTGTGCTGGAGCGACTTACGAATAAGCATGGAGCGACACGTAAGGTCGTGCTAAAGACCGAGCTCAAGGTGCGCGATTCTGTAGGACCGCCGCGCACGGCTAGAACAGCCAGTTCACGCGCAAACTGACTAAGGCCATCGACTAACGACACGTCCCTCTTGAACGAGGGTGCTCGTCGGTGGCTACCGATTTGCGGCGCCCACCTCTATCTGTACGGGCTTTGTCGATGAGGTCTCCATCCAGATCAGCAGATCCGTGCTGTCAATTCGAGGAATATGCGCCACACGCAGACTCTTGCCCGGCTCGATCGGTCTGCCGTCGACGAACACGTGCACACCACGTTCTCCCCAACTTTGAATAAGTATCGCCGGATGGAATACCGGCGACGCGGTGGACGCCTGTAAAGTGAAGCGAAGAGAACCAGCGTCCGCCTGCTCCCTCGCTGTCAGCACATAGGCTCGCTGTGTCGGATCGTACCCTGTGTTCAGATAGCGGCTCCCCTCTACCTGTAGCGGTGCGGGCGAAAGCCAGGATTTTGCCAAAGGCAGCAGGGCAGGAAGTGACTTCGTTGTCAAACCATCCATAAGGATCTTGGTCGCGGTCGTCTCCGACTGTGCGTAGTTCTTCCAAAAGAGATGCGAAAGAGAAGAGTGCGAGGGGCGGTCATTGCTGACGCAAGGCCGGTCACTCGAGGCGATCTGAGCAACTGGCCAATGATTCCAGCATTCGAACTGAAAATAACTCTTCTCGTTGTTGTAAAAATCTGCGCTGACGCCATCGGGAGGAACAATCTGAAACGGCTTCCATGTTGATTTCGTATTAACCAGCTGCATGTTCGCCTCTGGCGGGCCTGAGACCGCCGCGGGTCCGACTGGATCAGCAAAGGCACCCGTGGTCTTGGGTTGCCACGTGTAGGTCTTGGTCTGGCCAAGCATATTTCCCAGCGTGATGGCATCGGAATCAATATCGTCTTCAGGCCGCCTACCCGGCTGATGCAGCACAATCGTCTCCTGCCACTCGTGAACGGCGCCGACCTTCGCGCTATGCAGAACCTGCTTGCGAGTAGCGACGCCGTCCGGATACACGGTCCAATACTCATCTGCCCAGTCGCTCCAACCGGTTCGCTTGTCCAGCCACGCTGGCTTGTCATCCACCGCCTCTATCAGCGCGTAGCGCCAATGGATCACGGCTCGGGCCTCGTTGCTTTCGAGTAACTCGACATGCGAGAAGCGTCCCTGCTTGTCAGACATCGGCTCGCAGTCACCACCGTCCGGGCAACCGAAGTCCCAGGATTCCAGGAACTCATCCGTGTACCAGATATCATCACCCGATACCCACGCAGGTACGTAGTTCGTGCCTTGCCAAAACACAAGGCGGGAGGGCGACCCATCGAATCGAACAACCACATCGGAGTCCGGTCCAATCTGCCGTAGGTTATCCCAGGCATCTTCGTACTTCAGATTGGCGTAAAAGGCGCCGAATCGTCCCGGTCCAGCTGGTCCGGACGGCATCTTTGGCCATGGCAAGACCTCTCCTTGCGGAGCTCTTACCGTTTCGTGCTCCTTTGCCATTTCTTCTTTGCTGAGAGGACGCCCGTAAATTGTAACTTCGTCAAGTATTCCGTCCAGGGAATACCACACGGGATAGGCTGGCTTGACCTCAGCCTCTGGAAAGGGCAGCGTTGCCTGCCGTACCCGCCCGATCAGAAGATCGGTCCGTGCCGGCGACAGCTCACCGTCGACAGGGCGCTGACATAATTGATTTCCATCCATAAATACAGTCAGCGTTCCACGTCCATCTTTGGTCTGATAGATGCCCGCCAAGTGCAACCATCGTTTCAGGGGCACAATCTCCGTTGTCACGGCTGACTGCCACTGCCCATTGATGGATGCTTCGAAAACAACGTGCCCGAAGGCATCGATGCCGAAGAAGTATCCCGCCTCGCGCGCACTCTCCTGATCGACGATCGGCACCCGGTTCCAGGGATAAGTGTTGAGCGCCACCCACGCTTCGACCGTAAAGCCGTTCGGGCCGGCGATAGGAACATCCTTCGCAGCGACCGTCATGCCCGTCGTATACCCGTCAAAGCGCAAACCGTCGCCGGACACTCCGGGCACGTACTGGTACATGCCCTCAAGCTTGCCCTTGCCACCGCGAACCTCATCCACAGGCGACGCACCCTGCTCTTTGTGGAACGACCATCTGACATCCTGCGATAGGGCCGGAGTCTGCGACGACGCCGCAGCGGCGCCCAGGAGGGAAACGAGACTGACTCGAGTAAGAAGACATCGCAAACGCATGGTGTAGATTCCTGGCAGAAAACAGTCGAAGTGGAGCGAATCCCTCGGGTCCTGGTCCGCCCGCCTAACGCATGTTCCATCAGACATTGAGTGAACTGTGTTGACAATGCTGGGAAGAGACGGCTACAGTCTACTGCGAATTTGAAACAATTCAAATAAGCTACAGAAACCAGGCAGGTCACGCGAAACCAATGTTGAAAAATCTGAATGCTCTACACACGCCGGAGCTGTTGCACGTTCTTGCCTCCATGGGACATGGCGATGATGTTGCCCTAGTGGACTGTAACTTCCCTGCTGTCTCGGTAGCGCAGCGATTGGTGCGGCTGGATGGCGCTGATCTGCCCACCGCGCTCGAAGCCTGCTTGCAACTCATGCCGCTCGACACCTTTGTCGAGGCGCCGGCGCTTCGCATGCTCCAGGTCCACGCACCGGACGAGGTGCCCGAGGTGCAGCAGGTGTGTCAGCAGATCATCAACACCGCGGAAGGAAGGACGGTTGAGCTCGCCGGGATCAAACGCGAGGAGTTCTACGAACGCGCACGCAAGGCCTTTGCCGTCGTCTACACCAGCGAACCGCGGCCCTATGGCTGTCTGCTTTTGAAGAAGGGCGTTATCTTTCCCGCGCCCAAAGACTAAGTCGCAGTCAAGTGAGCCAAATACTGGGCAGCTGTCGGCCTTCCATCTTTCTTGATCGCGTTTAGTTCAGGGCAGCTTACATAACTGATGCAAAGCTATACCTCTCCGATCCTGAAGAGTGAGGACCCAAACAAATGCGCGCAGGAACAGTTCTTGTCTTCGTGGCCGCCGCCTCCTTCTCAATCAGCCCACCCCTGACACTGTCGCAACAGACAGGATCGGACGCGGCTACGCTTACGACGAACTGGGACGAGCCGATCGGCGTCTCCGCGACGATTCCAACCACCCAAATCCTGGCGCATGCGTACACCCTTCGCAGCAGTCCCCTCCACGATCCTCTGTTCAAGGCGTTGCGTGATCTCCATACCGACGATACCCGGCTGCAACTGTGGTACTCGGTCACACGGCAGGCAGTCCTCGAGATCAAGGAGCCTACAGCCACGGAGACATTCTGGGACTTCCAGTACAGCGATCCATTGATGAGTGACTTTTACGCGAACACCAGCGGGAAACACCACATCAATATGTCTACAATCCCGCGATGGATGCTCAACGTGCCTCCTTTAGAGGTTCCCAAGGATCCAGCCGCTTCGTTCTTCGCGTACACGGACGACACCAGGGGTGATCTCCTCAAGGATCCCAGCGGGCGTCAGCTGGCCGAGTATCAGGCACGCATCTACCAGTGGTATACCAAGGGCGGATTTACCGATGAGGTAGGGAAATTCCACAAGTCTGATCACCACTACAAGATCGATTATTGGGATGTCCTGAACGAACCCGATTTCGAGAACAAGATCACGGTCGAGCAGTACACGAAGATATACGACGCGGTGACCGAAGCCATCCATAAGATCGATCCAGCGGTGCAGTTCTTTGGTCCCGAGGTCTCCGGCGCCGAGGTACCGTGGGCCCGATACTTCCTGGACCCGAAGAATCACAAGGCGGGCTCACTTCCAGTAACGTGGTACACCTTTCACAACTATGTGAACGCTCCGAACGATCCGACGACCTGGCAAACCGTGTATTTCACCGGCCCCGCCAAAACCGATACAGACGGGGCATCCGCCAAGGTATTCGTCGGCAGAATTCATGAGGTGCTGAAGATCCGCGACGAGCTTTCTCCCAACACGAAGGTGAGCGTGGACGAACTCGGTGTCTTCGATGATGTCAAAACGACAGAGGAAGCGTGTCGTGCAAATGAACCCTACCAGGCCTATAACCCGCTTTATTGGAACGCCATCGGCGCGAACTGGGCGTACATCTTCATCACCTCCGAACAGCTTGGACTGCCGCTGTTCAGCATGTCGCAGATGATCGGATACCCAACGCAATGCCCATCCATCTCCATGTTCGACAAGGACACCGCAAAGCCGAACGCACATTATTGGGTTCTGAAGCTGATCGCCAGTAACTTCGCGCCTGGAGATAAGCTCGTCACGACGAAAGTATCCTCCTCGGATATCGAAGCGCAAGCGGCGATAACTCCAGTCGGGCGCAAGGTGCTGTTAGTCAATACGAGCAATCACTCTATCTCGGTCAACCTTGCTGCGACGTTTGCCGACGCTCCCTTGAACGCCGAGGTCGTCGACCAATCTTCCGGCGAGGACGCTCCGCGTCAAGACCATCTGGAAGGCTCGCAGATCTCGCTTGCTCCATTCGCCGTCGCTATCGTCTCGAAGCGCTGATAGTGGGCCGGTACGATGCTAGGCCACTTAGGATCAGCATGAAGGCGACTTTGCGCTTTTTGCGAAGAGCGCTGCAGATAGCTCTCCGGCAGTTGCCTCTGCTGCTTCCACTCACAGTGCCGGCCTTGGCAATCGCAGCAACGTCCGTACAGGATCTCTCCTTCGGGGGCATGGAGGCCAGGCCGGCTCCGATGTGGTTATCCCGGGCCAGTATTTACGAGGTATGGCTGAACGTCTTCAGCAAAGAGGGCAACCTACGCGGCGCCATTCCAGGCCTTCAACATATCGCGGATCTAGGAGCGACGATCGTCTACCTTGGGCCGATCGCGAAGCGCTCCGCGCTGCCGGGGGCCTCCCCGTACAGCATCGCTGACTACAACGAGATCGATCCGGAGTGTGGAACCCCGGAGGATCTGCGCGATTTTGTTGCCGCCGCTCACAAGCTGCACCTAAAGGTCATGCTGGACATCGTGTACTATCACACGGCGCCGGACAACATACTGCTGCGGGACAACCCATCATTCTTTGTCAAATCCCCGGAAGGCAAGATTGCTCGAGGCTTCTGGCCGCAGCCGCTCCCCGACTTTCATAATCCGCAGGTAAGAAAGTATTTGATCGACAGCCTTGTGCACTGGGTTCGGGATTTCGGAGTGGACGGCTTTCGCTGTGACGTAGGCGGCGCCGTGCCCATCACCTTTTGGAACGATGCGCGCAAAGCTCTCGACCAGATCAAACCGGAGGTGATTCTCCTCTCGGAGTCCGACCGGCCGGACGATCAATTGCAAGCCTTCGATATAAATTACAATTTTCAGTACTATCTCAAGCTTCGTTCCGTCTTGCGCGACGGCGCTCCTGCAATCGGCTTGCGAGAAAACTGGGAGACAATGCACGCCAGTATGCCTCATGGTGCGCGCTTGTTGCACTATAGTGACAACCACGATTGGCCACGAGCCGTTGTTCAATTCGGAGAAAAAGGCGCTTTGGCCGCGTCAGTACTCGACTTCACTTTGGATGGGATACCATTTCTCTATAACGGACAGGAGATCGACGATCCGAGCCCTACCTCATGGAGGCGTATAGTTCCTATTCACTGGCCTAATCCAGATCGAGAGATAGATGAAGACTCTCCCGCCCGTGTGCAGGCCGTGTACAAAAAACTCTTTCATCTTCGCGCCGATGAGCCGGCAATTAACTCCGGATCCGTCGTTTGGGTGAATAATAGTCAACCCGATAGCGTTCTTAGCTTCTTGCGAAAGACCGAAGGCTCCGAGGTCCTTGTCATCATCAATTTCTCCAATCGCGATATTCAGGTGACGCTCGATCTACCGGTCATGGACTACTCCTCTGTGCAGAATCTGCTCGCGCCGGGCAAGACATGGTTTCAACTCTACTCAGGACGTGTCTCCTCTGAGCTTGGCGCTTTCGGATATGTGGTAGGTAAGAGAATTCCGTTAGCTCCCCTCATCCAATAACTTAGGAGCGTGGCATGTGCCATTGCGCTCCCGTGGAGCTCGCAGTTTTTTGTGCCAGTCACAGGAACATAGCCGCTGCCGCTGCCCCACCGAACACGTACTCCAAAGTAGAGGAACAATCACGTGGATCGAAGGCGTTTCTTGCTTAACTCCGCTGCTCTGGCCGTCACCTCGGGCGCATCCGAGGTGAAAGCAGCCCCGCAGCAAGCCTCAGCGCAGACAGAGCATCCGATGGCTCCGCCGGTGGCTGCCGCATCGGGCGTGAGCAATGAGACGCCCTTTATCTGGAACGCCGAGGGGCTGGTATTTTCTTTTGAGTTCTTCGAGAACAGACTTCGCCTCCGCCATGTGCTTCCCCGTGGCGTGGCGGAACCCTCCGGTTTGCCGGCGCCGAGTGAGATCTCCGCGCTTGAGACCTCGATTCATTGCACCGGCGAGGATGTCGCAGACCACCACGGGCCGAAGTTGAGCGGAGGTTCTCCGGGGATTCGCATGACCTTCGTGAAGCAAGAGGAGGTCGCCACAGCAACAGGAAGACGATTGACGCTCACGCAGGAGGATTCCCTGCTTGGCTTGCGCGTGCTGTCGACCTACGAATCTTTTCACGGCATCTCCGTGGTTCGCCGAACAACAAGTATCACAAACATAAGCAGTCGTCCCGTCGGTCTGGAATATGTAAGCTCTGCGATGCTGAACAACTTCGCCAGCCCCACATCCTTTCAGGACGATCTCAAAATCCACTTTGCCTACAACTCATGGCAGGCTGAGGCGCAGTGGCGCACCGTGCGTCCAGCTGATGCGGGTCTGGTCCAAAACGGTAACTTCACCGTCTCTGGGGTCATGTTTTCCTCGATGGGTAGTTGGCCCTGCCAGAGCTTTTTACCCATGGCGATGATTGAGAATGTTCGATCCGGCGTCACCTGGCTCTGGCAGGTGGAACACAATGGGTCGTGGCACTGCGAGATCGCCCAAACTGCGGTCAAAGGCCTGTACGCCTATCTTGGTGGCCCGGATGCGCAGCATGCGCAAGCTTGGAAATATCTCCAGCCGAGCGAGACGTACGAGACCGTTCCCGCTGCGATCGGTTGCGTAAAAGGAGGTTTTGAAGAATCAGTTAGCGAACTTACACAATATCGGCGTGCCATCCTGTCTCACCTGAGAAGCGACACGCGCCAATGCCCGGTCATCTTCAATGATGTGGTCATGCTGGACGGGGACCAAACGACGGCGAAAGAAATGCCGCTTATCGACGCCGCCGCCGCCGCCGGCTGCGAGGTCTATTGCATGGACGTCGGCTGGTGCACCAAGCCGGGCGAGAACTGGTGGGGCGCGGTTGGAGATTGGGTGCCTAACCCAGCCAGATTTCCCGGTGGGTTCGAACAACTTATCCAGTACATCCGCAAAAAAGGCATGGTCGCCGGGCTTTGGATAGAACCGGAGGCTGCAGCTCCGCAAAGCGAGATCGCGAAGTCTCCAGACTCCTGGTTCTTTATGCGCCATGGGAAGCGAGTTATCGATCACGGGCGCTACCATCTCGATTTCCGCAATTCGGAGGTAAGAGCCTACATCGACACGGTGTTTAACCGGCTTGTAGGTGACTACGGCATCGGCTATATCAAGCTGGATTACAACATCAACGCCTTGGAAGGCACGGAGTGGCGCGCAGACAGCTTCGGTCAGGGATTGCTCGGACATAACCGGGCTTTTCTCGCTTGGATGGATGCTCTGCTAGATCGTTATCCGAACCTCACCATCGAAACTGTGGCTAGCGGCAGCATGCGCATGGAATACTCCATGCTGTCTCGGGCGCAGTTGCAATCCATCAGCGACCAGGACGACTACCGTCTTTACTCCTCCCTAACCACGGGATCGAGTGCGGCGCTGCTTCCGGAGCAGATGGGCGTCTGGTCGCAACCGCTCGAACACGACACACCGCAGGCAGCAAGCTGCAACATGGTCAATGCCATGCTCGGCCGTATTCATCAGGGCGGGTTTCTTACTCTCCTTTCACCGCAAAGCATGGCCCAGGTAAAGAATGGAATTTCTATCTATAAGCAGCACATCCGCTCCTACATTCCCGATCTAATTCCGTTTTATCCCCTGGGCATGCCGGACGTCACTACACCCACTGTCCCCGCCGCGCTTGGTATGCGAGCACGCGATGCGCAGTTCCTTGCCGTTTGGCGACGAGACGGACCGGAAGAGGTCCACGTGCCGTGTCGACTTCACGGTGCTCGGCTTCTTTACCCGACCGATCTCGGAATACGTCTCCGTCAAACGGACGACGGCATTACCGTCAGCTTTCCTAGTCCGCAGATGGGCTGCATTCTGACAACGTAGCTGCGCGTAGATTGCGGAAGCCGTTGACATCCTACAAGGGTCGACGATAGGCTCGGCACGCGGTGAAAGCTTTCAACTACGGCACTCACCGCCCGAGGAAGGACAGGAATGAACAGACGTGAGGTCATGAAAGCCGTGGTTGCGCCTGCAATCGGCGCGGCCGTCCATGCGGCATCGCTTCCCCTGCCGGCGCTGGAGCCCACCGTGGAGCCGGCCTCGGAGCGCACACCTGCCTTGGCCACGTACGAACGTCTGCGCTTCGGCTGCTCCTTTCACTTCGGCCTGCCGACCTTTACCGGAGACGACTATGACGTCGGCGCCGTGCCTGCCACGACATATAACCCGACGCACCTCGATGTTCGCCAGTGGATCTCGGTCGCCCACGAGCTCGGCGCGAAGTACGCCGTACTTGTCGCCAAGTACATGTCCGGCTTTTGCCTTTGGGACTCAGCAGGCTACGACTATGATGTCGCCGCAAGCGGCAATACAACGGATGTGGTGGCCGCCTTCGTCACCGCCTGTCGAGAGTTCGGCATACAACCGGGCTTTTATTACTGCATTCTGGACCCGCACAACGAAGGCAAGCTCGACTGGGACTCCCTGGTTCCCCCGCGTTACTTCGAGTTAATCAAGCACCATATTACCGAGCTGCATTCGAGGTATCCCAATACCTTCTATCAGTTATTCGACATAACCTGGAAGCTGACGCCTGACCAGCGCTGGGAGCTATACCGGCTGGTGAAGCGGTACAGCCCTAACTGCATCATCGTAGAAAATCAGGGCTTTAAGCAGAGCCGGATAAATGAGGGGCGCATGTGCGAGCCCACCGCCTGGCCGTGCGACGTCATCAACGGCGAGGACACCTTGCCCCCGCTTGAAGGTCACGACCCGCACATCTCCTATAACGGCAAACCATATTATCTACCCTTCGAGACATGGTTTCCCACTGGACCAATCTATCCCCCGATGCCCACCATGCATACCTGGTTCTGGCACCCATGGTATAAACCACGGAGTCCGGAGGTCATCGCGCAGGCGTATCGCGATTGCATGAAGGGAAATGCGAACCTGCTGCTCAATCTCGCCCCGGACAACACAGGCCGACTACCCGAGAACCAGGTGCAAGCCTTCCGGCGCGTAGCTCAACTCATCCGGAGTTAGCCATCAGCAATGCGTGGAACGGCGCTGCTTTAAACGCGACGTCGCCGGGAAAAGGCCTGCAGCAGCGTCTGCCCCGCCGGGGCACTCGCTCCTTGGAGTGTTGTAACAAGCGCTGAGCCGTAAATTTCAAATGGTCGCCCTAACCCTTCGTAAGGTAATAATATACTTGATTGAGTAACGAGTATTCTGTACAGTTTGGGTATGGACACGCCGAAGACACTTATCGAAGCCATCAAGATCTTCTCCGATGCTGAAAACTGCCGTCAATTCATGATTGCGGTCCGCTTCGCAGATGGTGTCGTGCGGTGCCCGCACTGCGGCTCAGACAAGGTTGTGTATATGGAGAAGTCCAAGCTATACAACTGCCGCACAAAGCATCCTCGTCAGAAGTTTTCGCTGAAGGTGGGGACGGTGCTTGAGGACTCCCCCATCGGCCTCGACAAGTGGCTGCCCGCTTTTTGGCTGCTATCGAACAGTAAGAATGGGATTAGCTCGTATGAACTTGCTCGCTCACTTGGCGTGACCCAGAAATCCGCTTGGTTTATGCTTCAGCGCATCCGGCTCGCCATGCAGGATGGATTCGACGGCGGCAAGCTAAAGGGTGAGGTTGAAGTCGATGAGACGTTCATCGGTGGCAAGGCCCGCAACATGCACCTCACGAAGCGCCGCAAGGTGATCCAGGGTCGCGGCGCTACCGGTAAGACTGTGGTGATGGGAATGCTGGAGCGCGGCGGCAAGGTAAAGGCTACTGTGATTGCCGAGCGAGATAAGAAGACGCTGCACGGCAAGATTGCTGAGCATGTAGAGGACGGTGCTCACGTCATGACGGATGAACTTATCTCGTATTGGGGACTGGAGCAGAGCTACAAGCATTCTGTCATCAACCATGCTGAGAAGTATGTGGACGGGATTGTTTCGACGAACGGGTTGGAGAACTTCTGGTCGCTTCTGAAGCGCGGTCTAAACGGCACCTATGTGGCCGTAGAGCCGTTCCACCTGTTCCGCTACATCGACGAACAGGCCTATCGCTACAATAACCGTGGCACGAACGATGCTGGTCGCTTCACTAAGACCCTCTCCCAGATCGCTGGTAAGCGTCTTACGTTCGCTGAGGTCACGGGTAGGGGGTTGAAGGCGTAAAATGACGGGAAAGCCCGTAAAGCGAACAGCTAACGGGTTGTCGTACCGGAGACAGGGCCGGGGGAAGCGGAAGCCTTAGATCGCTTATCCGCTTCCAAGCGCCTTTGTATTTCGGAGTGAGGGACAGAGAGTATCCGCCTCACGAACTGCACGAACTGCGCTGAGTCACCCTGAGCATCCTTGCCGGGAGAGATCGGGTCACTCGCGTTGGAGTCGGCGTCCACGTCTAGCCGCATAATATCACGCGGCGGAAAGGACTATGTGTCAGGAAAACTCTGCTTGGAATCGCACAAGGACCATCTCGACAGCTTGGATGAACCTGCCAATCTGAACTCCGATATTGTCCCCGTCGTAAAGCTGGATGTCTTCAGCAGTTACCTCGAAGGAAAGGCTCGTCTTGAGACGGACCTTATAAGGGATCAAGCCTCCGGGCAGGGCGACCTTCAATCGCAGGAAGTCGTATTTACCGCCGAAAAGGTTACAGTCGAGCCATTCATGGGCAACAATATACCCTCCCGGCGGTTCGGTTTCGACCTCAGCCGAAGATTCTGCGGGGACGACCGCAATAATCCGCAGGCGCCTGTGCCTGTCCAATCGAGCCAAGTTGTGAATATCTTCAAGAGTGGTGTTGAGCCCACGTTCCGGATCGTTCAAAGGTTTCATAGCAGAATCGGGCTGTATACCGGAAAGCCAGTCCGCGAGACTCTCAGGGAATGGGAACTTGTGAAATCCACACTTATTGAAATTGCTCCCCGGAGCGAGGATCGGAAAGTTTATGCCGTTTGCATCGGAGGGCGGCTCGGAGCCTTGAGTGTAAGTGATTGCATCCCACATGAGTCCATCGAGAGCCGCACGGAGTTGATACGCGATTTCGCCGAGTATGAGCGAGAGCTTGTTGGATTGAATGCGGATAATGGTTTCGGGAGTGAGGACAGCACTTGCTACGCCCCACCCGGTGTCTTTTTCCTTACGAACTACGGGAGTCGCGCTTTTGTCGTCAAGAATGGAATGCCATTCAAGCAGCAAAGATTGGTAGTGCGTGTATGCCCTGTTGAGCCTGTCTCGGCTGTTCTGAAACCGGTTTGACATGCCCGCCAGCATACCAGACTTGCTCAGCCAAGTATATTATTGCCCTTCGTAAAGAAGTCTTGACAAGCGGACTGTGCGGGAACTACTCTCCGTTGAAATTCGGATTGAAAGCTTTAAAAGAGCTTGTCGATCCATGCGGCATCGGGTCAAGAAGGGCCGAGCCTCGCGCTTTGCCTTGAAGTTGTGTCAGGAGATTCCAGTGATGATGTGCAATATTTCCCGAAGTGAGCTCGCGGCCCGGTTGTCCTTCCGGCGTCTGGCAGGTCTGTTCTTGATGTTGTTGCTGACCTTGGCGGGTCACCCCGCCTTGGCGCAAACGTTTTCCGCCTCCATCACCGGCACGGTGTCGGACCCCAGCGGCGCGGTCGTGGGGGGAGCAACGATCAAGCTCACGAACGTGGAGACCAAGGACCTTCGCGTAAAGGTAACCACTGACCGCGGCGCGTACGACTTCCAGAATCTTCTGCCCGGCACCTATCAACTCGCGGCCAGCGCGCCTGGTTTCAAGGAAGCGGTCAAGACGGGTCTGGCCCTCCGAGCAAATATTGCGGCCAACGTCGACATGCAGCTGCAGATCGGCGACGCGCAGGACCAGGTCGTCGTCTCCGCCAATACCGTGCTGGTGGACACCGAGACGCCGAACAACTCCATCACCATGGACCAGGTGCTCATCGAGGGCCTGCCGAACAGCACGCGTAATCCGCTGAACTTCGTCTTCGATCTGGCGGGAACGACCGAAGCCCAGGGCGGCCTCACCTCACGCTCGCAGACCTTTGACCAGACTGCCAGTGCGTTTGGCATTAACGGCGGCCGCTCCGCCGAGGCAGAAATCCTGATCGACGGCGCTCCCTCCACGGCCATCGACTGGGGTGGCCTGGTCGTCTCCCCCATCCAGGACTCGATCCAAGAGCAGCAGGTCGTCCAGAACGAGTACGACGCCGAGTACCACGGCGGCGGCGAGGGCGTTGTGACCCTTGTGACGAAGAACGGCGGGCAGCAATATCACGCCGAGATCTATGATTACTTTCGAAACTCCGCGCTCGATGCCAATACCTGGTCCAACAAGAACGTCAACCCGGCGGACGGACCCATTACTCCGCGGCCAAACTTCCATCGCAACCAGTTTGGCGGCAACATCAGCGGACCCATCTGGCGGTCACACCACCTCTTCTTCTTCGGTGGCTATGAAGGTCTGCGTCAGCCGGGCAGCCTCGGCAGACAACTATTCACCGTTCCTACTGCCCTGGAACGGCAGGGCGACTTTTCACAGACCTACCTGGCGAATGGCTCGCTCGATGTGATCTACAACCCGTACACCACGACGCAGGTGACAGATTCCGCGGGAAACACGTACTACACGCGAACGCCCTACCCCGGCAATAAGCTTCCAGGAGGCCTCGATCCGGTCGGGCAGAAGCTCGTAAATCTGTACCCGTTGCCGAATCTGCCGGGAACCGGCCCCAACCACCTGAACAACTTCGCCGCCAGTGCCCCCAACAACACCTCCAACGATAAATTCGATGCTCGTGTGGACTGGGCGCAAAGCGAAAAGAACCGTATCTTTGTGCGTGTATCAGACCGAGTGCGTGAGAACCAAACACCGGGCTGCATCTTCTGCAACGGCGCCGACAGCATCTCCGGCAACGACGACCACGCCTTCCAAGTGGCGTTGAACGACACCATCACCCCTTCCGCGAATTGGGTGGTCGACATCTATGGCGCAACCAGCCGCTGGTGGGAGGGTCAGCAATCTGTTGGGTACGGCGTCGCGGACCTGAGCGCCATTGGTCTGCCTGTCTCTGATTCGCAGGCGCCCGTGCTCCCCCTTGTCTCTGCCGGGCAGTACTCCGGGCAGGGCACGTCGTTTTCGACCTACCAGCGGTACGTGCGATATATCTCTACCGGCATGATCAACATCTCGCGTGAGCTGCATGCACACACGCTCAAGTTCGGCTTCAACTACGACGTGGGCATGATCAACATCCGCCAGGACAATCCCGCAAGCTTCAGCTTCGCGAATGACCAGACTGCGTGCGACCCTGGCCCAACTGCGGGTGGCCCATGCCAGGCCAACATCGGTACCACCTCGTCCGGCAATCCCATCGCAAGCATGCTCCTTGGAGTCGGCAGCGGCGGTGGCACCAACTTCAACATGGACCCGGCCATGAGCCAGCACAGCTTTGGCCTTTACCTGCAGGACAACTGGCGGGCCACGCGCAACCTGACGATCTATGCCGGCTTGCGGTATGAAAATCAGCGACCGGCCACCGAACGCCACAATCGCGTCGCGTACTTCGATCCGAACGCCGTGAACTCGCTCAGCGCTGCCTATGGCTCCACCGTCCGAGGCGCGTTTGAGTACGCCGGGGTCGACGGCCGCAGCCGCTCCGAGTGGGAGCCGGACAACCTCAACTTCTCACCCCGTCTCGGCCTCGCCTACAAGCTGTCACAGAACGCGGTCGCGCGGATCGGCTCCGGCATCTTCTACACACCGACCTCCGCCATGCTTGGCTACGACGGCGGCGGCCAGTCCCCGGGTTACACCTCGCAGACCCCCTGGGTGGCAACACAGGGGCTCCAGGGCTACGTTCCGGCCAACCTGGTCAGCAATCCCTTCCCGAATGGTCTGGTACAGCCGACCGGCAACGCCGCCGGCGATCAGACGCTGGTTGGTATCGGCGCGGGCCAGGTCTGGCTCAAGGGGCCGCATCCGGTGGGCGTGCTCTACCAGTGGAGCGCGGATCTGCAAATCCAGGTCACCTCGCACTCCGTCTTCGAGATGGGTTACACCGGCGTCCGCGGTCGCCGGCTGCTCTACGGAAATCCAAACCTCGACCTCGATCAGCTGCCGACGGCGGACCTCGCCTTGGGCCCGGCGCTGACCGATCAGGTGCCCAATCCGTTCTACGGCGTCATCACCGATCCGAACAGCTACCTCAGTGGGCCCACGGTGCAGCGCAACTCCCTGCTCCGTCCGTTCCCGGCATTCGGCTATCTTCAGCTCACACGCTCCACGCCCGGCGCGCGCTCGCAGTTTGACGCGCTCAACGTCAAGTACAACCATTCGTTTTCAAATGGCTTGAGCTCCATCACCACCTATCGCTGGTCGAAGGATCTGGACAACGGCTCCGAGGCTCGTATCGGCTGGACAGGTGTGGATAGCTGGCGCGACGCGACGAACACCAAACTGGACTACTCCTACAGCACGCATGATGTGCCGCAGAGCTTTGCGGAAGCACTCGTCTACCAGCTCCCGTATGGACCTGGCCGCCGCTTTGGAGGTGGAGCTCCCATGCTCCTGCGACAAACGCTTGGCGGCTGGAACGTGTCCACGGCGGTTCGCCTCTCCAGCGGCCTCCCGTTGCCCCAACCGGTCGGCTTCTCCTACAACCCGCTGAGCAACTATGGCTTCCCCGGAAACGGCCTTCCGGACCTGGTCGGCAATCCCAAGCCTGAACATCGCACAAAAAACAACTGGATCAATCCCGCCGCCTTCCTCGGCGCCAACTCGGATGGAACCGGAACCCAGCGGTGCGACGACTTCACCAACAACACCAGCTGCAAGGCGTTCGCCTTTCGCTACGGCAACGAACCCACTCACCTGAACGCCCTGCGAGAGGCCGCGAACAACAACGTGGACCTTGGTCTGGCGAAGCAGTTTGGCACGGAGCGGTTTCACACGGAGTTCCGGGCAGACTTCTTGAACCTGTTCAACCACCCCATCTATGGCGGCTCCTACAACATCAGCAACACCATCGACTACGGCGATCTCGGCAAGGTCTACGGCACCCGCAACGATCCCCGCAACATACAGCTGAGTCTGAAAATCAGTTATTAAACCACGGACGTCAATATTCCTCGCTACAGCGAAGATGTGATATCCGTCCAAACCCGCCGCGGCACGAGCCGACCATTCGCTCGCACCGCGGCGCTCATACTGCTGCGGCACGCGGAGCAAAGATGAAGCGATGCAGTCCACTGCCATACCTGCTCCTCGGGTTTCTTCTCCTGCTGAGCCCCAACAAGTCGTTCACCCAAACCCAAACCCAGACTCAACCCCAGACCCAACCCGGCATCCCGCAACCCGACGTCCGCTACAAAGCCGACATCCTCGTCGTCGTCGCGCATCCGGACGACGACACCGCGGCCTCCACCTATCTCGCCAAGGCCGTCTTCGACGAACACAAGCGCGTCGCGGTCATCTTTACCAACCGCGGCAACTCCGGTCCGAACGCGGTCGGCATGGAGCAGTCCGAGGCGCTTTCCGCGGTGCGCGAGATCGAAGCCCGGCGCTCCCTGGCCGCGCGCGGCATCACCAACGTCTGGTTCCTCGACGGCGTCGATACGCCGACCCAGGATGTGCTCCATTCGCTTGAAACCCTTGGCCATGGAGCCGCTCTGGAAGCTGTCGTTCGTCTCACGCGGCTGACGCGGCCGGAGGTCATCCTCACCTGGCTTCCCGCGTATGTGGCGGGCGAAAATCATGGGGATCACCAAGCCGCCAGCGTCGTCGCCACCGAAGCATTCGACCTCGCGGACGATCCGACCGCCTTCCCTGAGCAACTCACACCTCCACGGGCGCACAGCGGCACCGGCAACTATGGCGAGGGTCTGCTGCCATGGCAGCCAAAGAAGATCTATTACTTCTCCGATGCAAGTCATCCGGCGTTTCTCGAGGGTCATGGCCCGACCTATCTCGCCACCGATATCTCGCCGAGCAAAAAGCTATCCTTCTCCGAAATTAATAGACAAGCCTGGCAGCAATACGCCACGCAGCTCGACTTCGACGAGAAGACGCTGCGCTATTTCACCGACGCTCCGGAGTATTTCATCCTCGGCAAATCACTTATTCCGACAGAAACAAAGTCGGATGTGTGGTCCGGCATCGGCGAAAAAGCATCTGCCAAACTACAACCACGGGAGGCACAACTTGCGGCAATGGAGCCCAGCATCGAGCTGGCAGGGCCCTGGCTCTTTTATCGGCAGTTTTATAAGGCGCACAGCCTCACCGCTCTCGAATCCCTGGTGCCACCACAGACCGCGCTCGGTACGGATCGGCAGCTTTGGGTGCCGCTGTTGCTGCGAAATGCCTCCTCTTCCACAGTCGACATGTCCCTCGCGGCAAACCTCCCGAAGGGCTGGAAGGAGTTCACCGGCTCCGGGACCTACCATCTGGAGCCGGGACAGATCTACCCCGTGCAGGTCTTTCTCGAAGCCCCACCGGACTCCCCTGACCTGAAATCGCCGCAAAGCCTGGCTTGGACAGCAACGACCGAAGGCAAACTCGTCGGCAAAATCGATCTATCCGTCTATCTCGAGTTTGATGGCGTTGGCCAATAAACCGGCCCGAATCTACGGCAGGGCAAACGCCACATAAGCCGCTCCCTGCGGCCCCTTGCTGTCCCGCGCGCCGCTGGCGGCAATCACCACATACTGCTTACCATCCACCATATAGGTGCTCGGCGTAGCATTTCCTGCGAAGGGCAGGTCGCCCTGCCACAGCAGCTTGCCCGTGTGGGCATCAAAGGCGCGCAGCTTGCGGTCAAAGATAGTTGCGCCGATAAACAACACGCCGCCGGCCGTCATAACGGGACCGCCATAGTTCTCCGTTCCGGTGTCGGCCATACCTTTAGCAGCTAAGTCGGGGTAGTTGCCCAGAGGAACCTTCCAAAGATATTGGCCCGTATTCAGATCGATCGCGTTCAGCGTGCCCCAGGGCGGCGCGACCGCGGGATAGCCCTCCGGATCGAGAAACTTGCGGTAGCCGCCGAAGCGATACTTCGGCGCGATGGAGGATGATGCCGCGCCGCCGGCAAGCTCTTGCTTATCGCTCCCCGCCATGGGCGGCCCGAGATAGCGCAGGATCGCAGCTGTATCGGTCGCCGTAAGCTTGGGAAAGCCGGGCATGCGCCCCTTTCCGTTGTGGATGTTACTCAGAATCTGCGCATCCGACAGCCGCGAGCGAACACCCAGCAGGCCCGGGTAGTTGGACGGCGCGCCCAGGCGGTCGGCGCCATGGCACAGAGCGCAGTTCTTGTCATAGAGCTTGCCGCCCACCGGATCGCTGCCACCCACCGCGGAGGCGGAGCCCGTCTCGGGTATGCCGGCGCCGCCATGGAGGACGTACTCCATTAACTGGGTCAGGCGTGCGTCCTGCACGCCGGGAAAGCCCGGCATGCGACCCTTGCCGTTGTGGATGGTCTCCGCGATCTGTGTCTGGGTCAGACGCTGATCCACCCCCAGCAGCGACGGAAAGGTCGGCGGACTGCCCGCGCGATCGCCGCCATGGCAGATGGCGCACTGCGTCTGATACAGCACCGCGCCCGGGCTGCCGCCCTTGTTTTCTGAAAGAATGCCGGTCCAGGCCAGGTCGTTGGCGTTGATGTAGATCACGCCGGAGCGCGGGTCGACCGCCGATCCGCCCCACTCCGCACCACCGTCGAATCCGGGCATGATCACCGTGGACTGACCGACCGTGAACGGAATAAACAGGCCGTCGCTGCGAAAGGTCTTGAACTGCTCAACCGCCCACTGATGCGCTTCGGGTGTGCGCGTCGTCAGCATGTCCGCGGTCAGCCGTTGACGAGCAAAGGGCGCGGGCGCAAGCGGGATCGGCTGCGTCTTCGACGCGACCTCGCCGGGCACGGTCGACGCAGGAAACGATCGCTCCTCAATCGGAAAGAGCGGCTTGCCGGTCTCGCGATCGAACACAAACACGAACCCGTGCTTGCTGGTCTGCGCCACGGCATCCACGCGCTTGCCGTCATGGAGCACCGTCACCAGCGCGGGCGGGGAAGGGAAGTCGCGGTCCCACATATCGTGGTGCACGCCTTGGAAATACCACAGCATCTTGCCCGTCGTGGCGTCCAGCGCCAACAGCGTGTTCGCGTACAGATCGTTCCCCAGACGGTCCGCGCCGTAAAAATCGGAGACCGCGGAGCCTGTGGGCGCGAAGACAATGCCGCGCTTCGTATCCACCGCCATACCCGCCCAGTTATTCGCCGCGCCGGCCGTCTTCCACGCGTCCGCGGGCCATGTGCTATAGCCCGCCTCCCCCGGGTGCGGAATCGTGTGAAAGCTCCATTGCAACTTGCCGGTGCGCACGTTGTATGCGCGAATGTCGCCGCGCGGCGCGGGATTCGTCTCCGGCGCGCGAAAGCCCAGAATCAGGGTGTCCTTGTACAGCACGCCCGGCGTCGTCAGCGCCACCGTGTTCTGCGTGTAGTCCGTGCCGAGATCCTTGCGCATATCCAGGCGACCATCTTCGCCGAAGCTCGCGATCGGCCGGCCTGTCGCCGGATCAAGCGCGTACAGAAAGTTCATGATGTACGCAAAGAGCCGCGTCTCCTTGCCGTCGGTCCAGTAGCTCAGGCCGCGGCTGGGCTGACGCCCCACAATGCCAGGGTCGAACTTCCATAGCTGCTTGCCCGTCGCGCCGTCCAGCGCCAACACCTCCAGCGTAGGCGTGTACCCATACACCACGCGCCCGACCACGAGCGGGTTGGCCTGCACCCCCCCGTCGGTCCCCACATCCACGCGCCACACCTGCTTCAGGTGCGCCACGTTGGCCGGCGTGATCTGCGCCAGCTCAGAGTAGTGATCGCCGTTCACGCCGCCGTTGTACGCCGGCCAGTCCATCGCTGCCGTGGGATCTTTCGGTTTGCCGGCCAAGGCGGCATGCGTCGGGCGCGGCTGCCACAGCCATGCGCCGATCCCCAAAGCGGTGATGCCAAAAGCGAGCGCTGCCGCTCTGCACTGCGAAGATCGCATCAATCAGGCCTTGTATTTCACAATCTGCATGAAGCCGTAATCCATGTGCAGCTGCTGATGGCAGTGCATCAAGCTGTCCCCGGGGTTGTCCGCCACGAAGTCGACCGCCACCGTCTGCAGCGGCATCACGTTGATCACATCCTTGATCAGACCGCTGGTGGTCTTGTCGCCGATGCGCGTCACCTCAAAGCCGTGCCGGTGCAGGTGCATCGGGTGCTGGTCGCCGCTGGCATTGCGAAACAGCATCCGGTATCGCTTGCCTTCTTCGACCATCATCGGCTTGACCTTGGGCCAAGCGTCCCCATTGATCGTCCAGGTGTCGAACTTCGAGCCGCCCAGCGCCCCCGCATCGCGAAACGTCAGGGTAAAGGTCGCCGCCGGATCCGGCGCCGGCCTGTTCCCGGCAAACTGGGTGTAGTCCCACTCCGTCGGCGCGGGATCGCGCCACACCGCCTCCCCCGTGCTGTTCGCATACTCAATCACCACGCCGAGACCCTTCGCGCGCTCGGCGGCAAGCGTCGATCCGAGCACCCACCTGCCTGGCGAGTTCATCTCGATCACCGCGTCCACACGCTCGCCCACCGCAAGCGACAGCACCTCGACCGCCCCCGGATTCGGCACCGGATTGCCGTCCATCGCCATCACGCGAAAGGTGTGGCCGGGCAAGGCCAGCACCACGTTCTCCGTCGCGCTCGCGTTCAGCAGCCGCAGCAGAACCCGGTCGCCCTTTTTCACGCGGATAGGCTCCCCCGCGCCCAGCATGTGCGCGTTCATCGTGGCATATCTGTAACCGACATCGGAGCCGGTCGTCTGCGGCATGTTCGCCGACTGCGACCGCATCGTCTCCACCATCGGCACAAAACTCGGCTCCCAATGATGCACCGCCAGGTTCACCTCCTGGTCATACTGCGGCGCGGGCGCCTTGCCCTCCACCAGCAAAAAGCCGAACTGCCCCGTATAGGTCGCGAGCGAAAGGTCGTCCATCGCCATCGCGTGCGTGTGGTACCACCGCGTGCCCGCGGGTTTGGGCGTAAAGGCGTAGCGCAGCGTCGCGCCGGGCTTGATGCTCGGCGAGCCCTCTTCCACCGCGCCGTCCGGCACCGCGCCGATCTGCAGCCCGTGCCAGTGCACAATCTCCACGTTCGGCGTGGCGTTGGTCACGTCCAGAACGACCGGCGCCCCTTCCTTCAGCCGCAGCGTGGGGCCGGGCACCTGCCCGTTGTACCCCACCGTGCGAATCGAGACGCCCGGGCCGATCTCGAGCGTCACCGGCTCGATCCGTATCGTGTGGTCCGCCTTGCCCCGACCCTCCGCCTGCATGAGCGCGGGCAACCTCATGGCGAGCGCAGGCAGCAGCGCGGCGCTTCCTGCACTCTCTAAAAACTGTCGCCGAGTCAACACACCATCCGCCCTTACCCAACAAGCTATCGAAGCACGCGCAAGGAACAAAAGGCAATGGCTCCCCTTAGAATGGTTCTTATGCCGCGGGACAGACAGCCAAATCTGCTCGGCGTCATCCAGCGCCAAAGGCTCGCTGCCGCGAGCATTGTTGACGCGCCGTTAAAGTCACGAGTGAATCATTCTGAAATGACCGTCCTTCCCTCCCAGTCGCCCTCGCGTCGTCGCTTCCTCCGGCAAAGCTTAGCCTGGAGTGCGTGCGCCTCCGTCTCCGCACTTCCCCATCTCGCGCTCGCCTCGCCCCTGGCCGGCGCGGCGCATGCTCTCGTCGTCGGAGACTGGGGGTGGTCGGAAAAGCTCAACGCCGAAATCTCCACAAACGGCGCTGGCTTCCACGCCCAAAGCATGGTCGCGGGGGGCATGCAACACTACGCCCAGGCTGCCGCCATCCGCCCCGAAGCCCTGCTGCTGCTTGGCGATAGCTGGTACGGCGACCTCCCAGGCGGCCCGAAATCACCCCGCTGGATCGACCAATTCGAAAACATGTACCCCGCCGAGACCTTTCCCGGGCCCGCCTACACCATGCTCGGAAACCATGACTACCAGCTCCTCCCTCCGGAGGTGAACAAGGTCGAAGCGGAGCTGGAGTATGCGCGATCCGGCATGGGAGTGAACGGTCGCCCAACCCGCTGGACCCTCCCCTCCCGCTGGTACACCTTCGACTTCCCCAAGCAGGACCCCCTCATCCACTTCATCGTCCTCGACAGCAACATGCCCAAGGCCGACGGCGCCTGGCAGCACGGACACGACTTCACCCTGAAGCCCGAAGAGCAGGCCGCCCAGCTACAGTGGCTCGAGCAGGAGCTGCAAAAACCCCGCACCACACCCTTCCTCGCCGTGCTCGCGCACCACCCCGTCTTCTCCAACGGCCCGCACGGCGATCATCCCGTGCTTGTGCGTGATTGGGACCCGCTTTTCCGGAAATACAAGGTCGACCTCTATATGGCCGGCCACGATCACGACCTGCAGCACCTCGAATTCGAGGGCCACCCCACCACGCACTTCCTCTCCGGCGCCGGCGGCGCGGACCTGTACGTTCTCAAAATCGACAGCTTCGATCGCGGACCCTACGCCCAAGAGGTCCATGGATTCAGCCATCTCTCCGTCACCCGGAGCGCTCTGGAGCTGCGTCACCTCGATGCGGATGGCCGCTTCCTGTACGGCATCTCTAAAACGCCCGCCGGCAAGATTCACCTACTCGCGACGTGAATCGCTGCCCATACAAGCGATCTGGAGGTGCGATAAAGAGGAGGCAGGGTGCCCGTCCCACCGAGGGGCGCTAAAGGGCCGCCAACCGAGAACGCCTCTCCCTCACCCTCCCCGTCAGCGATCCACGGCACATTGACTTCAATCCAGATCACCGCATAGGCGCATCGCGCTAGGGGCGGAGGGGCCCCCGTCTATAGAGAACCTCGCTACGACGCCGCGTCGATCGCAATAATCAGGTTCTCCGACGAATAGTCATCCTCGAACTCCACCCCGTTGATGTAGAAGGTCGGCGTCCCGTGCACCCCGCTCTTCTCCCCACTCGACCTATCCCGCTCAATTCGCTCCTCATAGGTCTGCTCATCGATCGCTCCCTCGGCCGCCGCCGCGTCCAGGCCAACCTTCTTGGCAAGCGCGGCCAGCATCTCCACGCTCAGCTCCCTCTGGTGCTCATAGATCCCGTCATGCATCTCCCAGAACTTGCCCTCGGCCGCCGCATACTCCGCCGCCTCCGCCGCCGGCTCCGCCATCGGGTGCATCTCGAGCGGGAAGTTCCGAAACACAAACCGTAGCTCGTCACCGTAGTGCCGAAACACCTTCTTCAGCTCGCGATACGCAACCCAGCAGTCCGGACACTGGTAGTCGCCATATTCCACCAGCGTCACCCGCGCGCTCGCATCCCCCTTGCTGTGGTCCTCTGCCGTCACCTGCTCGTGCAGCTTCGCCATCGTGCCGCCTCCTCGTACCTGCTCGACAGATTCCTTCCCGTCCAGCGTTCGTGTAGTTCGTGTGTTAGATGTAGATTCTCCTCCCACGCTCACGCCATCCCGATATATCCTTCGCACGAAGGGCCTTTGCCCTGGCCTGACCCGCCAAGCGCAGGTTATGTTTTTGGCGCAAGGCCGTCAACGGTATCGAATCCGCCTTTTCGCTTCTCAAGCGGGGCATCATCGGGTCGTGGCATATGGCCTTTGCAAAGCACCTTCCGGCCTACTTGATGAATTACTTTCCGGTTCAAAAATCGTGACAACCCTTTTCTCTTTCATAGATGCGAAGCTCGAGCTTATCGAAGCTCCTGTACTTGAGTACAAAAAGCTTACGGCTGCCTAGGACAGGATGATCCTGCGATGGAAATCGCAGATTTGATTGCACCACCAACGCACACGCCATGTAACTTAAGCATTTGTGCGCCATAAACCTGTCCGCAGTAGACAAGGTTTCCTGATACCGCAAAAACTCTAGGATTCACGTATTCTGCTTCATCACTTGATTGCCGAATCTATCTTGTACTAAGAACGTACTCTTGTTTGGATGCAGGAGGATCAGCGCTGATCTGTTAACAACTCCGTCCTTGTCAAGCCTAAGCGCTACCTGATTTAGTGGGTCTCGGAAGTCTAGCGATATAGCTATCTCGTTCGAGCTTCTTTCTTTGTCGACAGAAATGATCTGAAAGTTACCCGCTTTCAACACGCCAGATGGGAATCTGCTAGTGACTACGGCGTTATCGCCAAAGATTGTCAATATCTCACCCTTGCGTGGATTCTCCCCATCAGCAAAACAAGCGTTGTGTGGAGTGAGTGAATCTCCAGGAACCAACCTTCCTGTTATTTGTTCGGACATTTCAAGCTGTTCATGCCATGTGCGATCTTGTTGCGTCAAAACACGGGCGAACTCCTTATCGTTCTTCTCTTGTTCTCTAGCAAATTCCCGAAGAGTGGCACGGAATGTATCGTTCTGCATACTAAGGACTTGATTGAATCTGTCTCTTTGTTCAACCATGTCAGTAGTATGTTGCTTATCCTGCTCTGTGTGGTCTGCATCAATGACTTTAAGCTCCCAAATGAAGAGGCAAGCACTTATAATTATCCAGAAGACCTTCTCTGTATCCGTAAGCCTGTCTGTTCTAGCGGCCATAACCACCGCCGCAAGTGCAAGAGCAGCAATCGCGTAACCAGTAGCAATTGGGTGTCCTGTAAAGGCTGGCCGTAACTCCATCAAGCTCCAGAATGAGATCAAGAGGCCAGCCTGGATGTACAGGCCACCTCGGTCATACCGTGTTGCCGGTATCTCCCACAGTAGCGCAGCTTTTGCAGGCGACCATAATCGCGCAAAGTGCAACCCCAAAACCTGATGAAACCTCTTGAACTTCCTGTACGGCTTCATAAGGAGGCGCATTTCGCGATGCTCTCACCCACACCACCTTACGTCAAAGTGGTAATTATTCCGCCGAGCCGCCCTCCCTCGGCTACCCAACCAAATCCTCTCGCTCCCATCGCGCAACAGCGGCCCACAACCCAAACGACCTCGCCCGCGTCATTCCCCTGTGTTACGAGACGGCACGCCTTGCTCCAATTCGATCGTCTCAAACGGCTGTCGTGGCATACAGTACAGCAACGAACCGCCTGGCGTTTTTTTGGCTTGCCTTTCTGCTGTCCTCCGTCCTCCCCGCGCAAGTAAAATAAACCAGCATTCCCCTGGGTGACGCGCTTAGCAAAGCCGGAGCCTACTTCCCATTCACGCCGCGCTCCAGCAGTGGAGCTTTCGTCCTCTGCTTCGCGATGGCAAGCCGCGGTACTTTCAAGCCACCATCCGCTTCGTTGTCCCCTAACTCTTTGGCGCCGGGTGCCCCCTTCGGGACAGTCTCATCATCACTAAGGTGGGTTCCGCTCTGCCGAAGGCTGGAGTGCAGGCGCAGCCGAAACGACCGCTCTGCCGAAGGCTGGAGTGCAGGCGAAGCCGAAACGACCGCTCTGCCGAAGGCTGGAGTGCAGGCGAAGCCGAAACGACCGATCTGCCTTCCCTTCCCAGCCCCAGAACGGCAACGGTGCATCCCTGATCCGTCGGCGCAACTCCCCCCATCCACCTCCTACACTGGACCTATGCCAACCATCGTGCGCCCGCATACACCCGCTGTCCCCACCCGGGTAGCCCCCAGGTACCCCTACCTGGTCCAGACCTAAACAGCCTGAATCGAAGACTTTAGGACCAAAGTACGGGGGTGGGGGTACCCCAGCGCGCGACGACGCAGGTCGTCAGACCTGGCGGCAAAGCACTCACGCACCCAGCAGACCCTCCGCCTCCACCCGCGCAGCTCGCAGCACCTCCGCGGCATCACCCTGCGGGTAGAACTCCATCGCCACCCGTCCCCCGTACCCCAGCCGCCGCAACGCCCGGTAGATGTTCGCGTAGCTCACCTCGCCCGTCCCCGGCTGGTGCCGCCCCGGCACATCCGCCACATGCACCAGCCCGATCTCCCCGATGTTCCCATCCAGCTTCTCGATCAGATCTCCATGCGTGCGCTGCTCGTGAAAGAAGTCATAGAGCACCTTCAGCCGTGGGCTGCCCACCGCCCGCGTGATCGCAAACCCGTCCGTCACCGTGTCCAGATACGCCACCGGGTTCTCAATCCGATCGATCGGCTCAATCACTGCCGTCATCCCCTCCCGCTCCAACACGGCCGCAAAGCCGCGCAACCTCTCCACCAAGGCGGCGCGCTGCCTGCTCTCCGACAAGCCATCCGACCCCGAACCCGATGGAGTCCCCGAAGTAAGCGGAGTCACCGATGTAAGCGGGGCACCCGAAACCGGTCGTCGCGGCCCCGACACCAGGATGATCTGCGGCGACCCCAACCTCCGCAGGCTCGGCAGCACCGATTCCAGTTCGGCCGACAACCCACCCGCGCCCGCCGGATCGGCAAATCCCATTCGCAACGGCGCAACCGCATCCACCCGCAGCCCCAGGATCCGCATCCGCCCCAGAATCCGTGTCCAGTCCGCCTCCGTCCACGACCGAAACTCATCCACCAGCTCCACCTGGCGATAGCCCGCGCGAGCCACCAGCTCCAGCCTGTCGTCAAACCGCGGCACCGCCGACGCAAGCGCCCACAGCATCACCGAGCAGCGCCCAGCTCCCACACCGCCGTCGCGCGCCGCCTGGCTCCGGCCAACCGCGGAGCCGCGCAGCAACGCCGTCGCCACACCCGCACCCATCCCTCGCCCAAACGCACGTCGCGTCAGCATCCCGCGATCCTACCCGCAACAGAAGGCGGGCGACCACCCACCTTTCATCAGCCCGGCCACCCCCCGCCCTACCACAGCGTGTAGTCCCCCCGCAGCACCACCACCGCCGCGATCGCCAGGTTGGCCGTTAAATGCGCCGCCACCGCCTCACCCAATCGCCCGCGCCACCGAGCCGCCAGCCCGAAGACCAGCCCGGCCACCGCACCGGCCGCCCACATCCTCCCGTGCAGCGCGCCAAAGGCCAGCGAGCTCACTCCTAGCGCTAGCCAGCTCAGATCGGCGAACCGCACCCGCTCGAAGTCGGGCTGCATCACCCGCCGCGCCAGAAAGCCGCGAAACGCCAGCTCCTCCGCCAGCGGCACGGTCGTCACCGCTGCCAGCACCCGCACGAGAATCCAGCCCAGACGCTGCGCCGTCGGCAGTTGCAGCAGGCCCGCCGCCGTTGCCGTTGCCGTCGCCTCGTTGCCCCGCACCGGCAGGACCGCGTGCAGCGCCAGCCACATCGCCGCCACCCCCATGCCCGCCACCAGCCCAACCCACCCGAAGCGCCAGTCCAGCCTCCGGTACTCCCGCCGAAACCACCACAGCGCCGCCAGTCCGATCGCAAAGCGCAGCGGGTACAACCACTCAAATCCACTCGAGACCGCCTGGCTCAGCAGCGAAGCCGCCACAATCGCGGCGAACGGCACAAGGTAGACCGCAGCCGGATTGCGCATGGGAACCGCTTGGCCCCTTCGCCGTTCTCCCGCCTCCGCTGCAATCTCTGCGGCGGGGCTGCGCTGAAACCATGCCACACGCTGTACCAGAAAGAGCGCGCCGAGACTCACAAAGTTCGAGGCAATCCACCCCGCCTGTGCGTGAAATCCCTCGCCCGCGATCTTCGGATGCCCAGCGTCTCCCAACGCGATCAACAACGCCAGCCGCAGGAGGTTCAGCACCCACGTCAGACCGAGTGCCATGGGCAGGATCAGCACGGCCCGATTAAGGCGGAGCTCGCGCCGAGCAAAGATTAGCCACAGGATCGTGAGCACACCGACCAGGGCCAAGCCCTCTATCCCCGAGCACAGCCAGGAGACCTGCACCAGAAATCGTGGCGTCCCCAACAGCTGCCGTGCCGGATCCGCCAACACCAGGGGATAAAACCACCCGAGCAGCGTCCGTGTCTGACCGAAGCTCGCTTCCTGCAGCCGCCGGCTGATCTCGGAGGTTGCCGGGTGCTCCCATGCCCCATACGCCACGGAACGAAGGACAACCAGCAGAGCGGTACACAGCGCCGCATACGCCCAGGCAATCCCCAGACTGCGGATTAACCGAAGCAGTGTTCGGAGCGGAATCAGTGCCGTCGCGAGAGACACGACCGCGATGGGCAGGAGCGCCGTCCACACGGTGGCCATCACACGGAAGTACATGCCGGGGTGAACCCCCGCATGCGCGAGATGCCTCTTAAAGACAAGCAGGAGAGTCAGCGCCGCAAGGTGCACGGCGGCCCAGCCATAGCTCACCGGCAAGGGCGCGCTGCCGCCAAGACCTAGACGCCTTCGCCCGAAGAACAGCAGCGCCAGCCCGAACGCGAGCGGCATTGCCTCAAACCGCTGCACCCAGACTAGCAGCCACCCAGGCGGCAAGTTCAGAACGAACATCTTCTCCAGAAGGAGAAGAACGCCGAGCACCAGGAGTCGTCGCGTAAGCCCTAGCTTCGCCCCACGCTCGACCACCGGTGCCGTGGCGAAGTCCTGCACCCTGATACCCGGCGCAGACAAATCTTGTCCTGCGACCTTACTCCGTCACCTTCACTTGCTTGCGTCCGCGCAGGATTGCCACGCCCGAAAGCAACAGCACCAGGCCACCGATACTCGCCGATGAGCTGATCTCCGGAGCAGATGGCGCCGGACCCGTCGGGCAATATTCATATCCGTTAATCACGACGCACGGTGGGTCGGCGTGGCTGGCAAGCGGGGTAGCAATCGTCACGGCAGCAATCGCCAGGCCGGTGCGGAGCAGTCTCTTCATCATCATAGGTCGCCTCGTAGGAGATACGGTAATCGAATCTTACCGGATAGACGTCCACAACGCACCGCAGAGTTCACAAAAATCTAGCACTAAAGTGTTAAAACGCCCTCCGTACAGTGCGATTGAGGTGTTTTCGCCGCCATTCCAGTTCACCCAGCGCCAGAACCAGGACCAGTACAGGACGTCTCCGAAGCTCGCTCGACTTGCTGGAGCCCTCCTCCATAATTTCTTTGGCTAGCACCCGTACCATCTTCCGTGGCATTGCGTATCATATTGATATGATCAGCCGCCGCCGCTCCGTCCTCGCCTCCCTCGCCCTCTCCTCCGCCCTTCTGCTGCCCGTTGTCACGCAGGCCCAGACTGCTGGCCAGGACATGTCGACCGCCGGCACCGACACCAAGGATGCCGCCAAGGACACGGGACACGCCGTGAAGAAGGGCACCAAGCACGCCTACCACAAGACCAAGCACGTGACCAAGCACGCCACCGCCGATACCAAGAGCGGCACTGCGAAGGCCTATGACAAGACCAAGCAAGGCACGACCGTCGCCGCCGACAAGACCAAGGAGACCTCGGTCAAGGTCTATGACAAGAGCAAGGAAGGCGTGGAAAAGGTCTTCGATCCAAAAGCAGAAAAGAAGAGTGTCCGCAAGGACACCCGCACCATCGACAAGATGGAGGCCAAGGACCAGGCCAAGCAGACTGAACAGAAGGTCGCCGACAAGTAGTTCAGTAGATCTGGTCTGCCCACAGCAACGGCCGAGCCGTCCTCGCTCGGCCGTTTGCCGTTTAAACTCCCTTCGCCGGACAGCCGTCGGCTGTGGCCGTTATCGCCGTCCGCGTAGAAACAAGTACAGCAGCACCAGCAGCAGAATCCCGCCCAGCCCGCCCGGCCAGAAAAACGTCCCGCCACGGCTGGAGTAGCCGCCAATCAGGCAGCCGGTAAGCGTGGAACAGATAAGCGCAAGCGCCAGCAAGCTACCGCCAGTCGCAAAGAACTTCCTCATTCGAGTGGTTGTGTGTATCGGCATCATGCCAGAGTGTGATGCCGCCAACACCTCTGCCGCAGGATCGACGCGACCGGCACGGCAGCCTCGGGCAGCTCCTTGCCCACCTTGCCTCGTCTCCATGCTTGAATAGACAAGACAAGGACCCAAGCAAATGCCTCTGAACTGCGGAATCGTCGGTCTGCCCAACGTGGGTAAGTCCACCATCTTCAACGCCCTCACCGCCTCCGAAGCCCAGGCCGCCAACTACCCCTTCTGCACCATCGATCCCAATGTCGGCATCGTCGTCCTCCCCGATGAGCGCCTCAACAAGATCGCCGACCTCATCCAGCCCAAATCCCTCGTCCCCACCTCCATGGAGTTCATCGACATCGCCGGCCTGGTCGCCGGGGCTTCCAAGGGCGAAGGCCTCGGGAACCAGTTCCTCGGCCACATCCGCTCCACCGACGCCATCGCCCACGTCGTCCGCTGCTTTGACGACCCCGAGGTCGTTCACCTTGCCGGGGCCGTCAACCCCCTCTCCGACATTGACACCATCAACACCGAGCTCCTGCTCGCCGACCTGGACACCGTCGACAAGCGCTCGCAGCGCCTCGAAAAGCTTCTCAAAAACACCCAGGACTCGAAGATCAAGACCGAGGGCGCCGCCGTCGCCAAGCTCAAGGCCGCCCTCGAAGCCGGCAGGCCCGCCCGCACCGTCGACCTCTCGGATGACGAGCGCCTCGCTGCACGCGACCTTCACCTCATCACCGCCAAGCCGCAGCTCTACGTGGCCAACGTTGATGAGGCCGCCCTCGCCACCGGCAACGCCCACACCGCCGCCGTCGAGCAGCGCGCCAAAGAAGAAGGCTCGGAGGTCGTTCGCATCTGCGGCGCGCTCGAGGCCGAGATCGCCCTCCTCGACCCTGATTCTCGCGCCGAGTTCCTCAAGGATCTCGGCCTCGCCGAGCCCGGCCTCGACCGCCTCATCCACGCCGCCTACCGCCTCCTCGGCCTCATCACCTACTTCACCGCCGGTGTCCAGGAGGTTCGCGCCTGGACCATCCTCCGCGGCACCAAAGCCCCCGGCGCCGCCGGTGTCATCCACACCGACTTCGAGCGCGGTTTCATCAAGGCCGATGCCTATGCCTCCGACGACCTCTTCCGCCTCGGCTCCGAACAGGCCGTCAAGGAAGCCGGCCTCCTCCGCTCCGAAGGCAAGGAGTACGTGGTCAAGGACGGCGACATCCTCTTCTTCAAGTTCAACGTCTAGGCCTCACCCATACGCAACCGACAAGGGTCGCCCGTAGATAACCTAGGCGCCCCCTAAACGTTACCTGTGGTGAAACAAATTCAAGGCAGGTCCCCCGTGTGACCGACCTGGTTACATATAATTAGTTGTGTGTTTCGCCTTATATTCGCTACGGCCGAGCCTAGATTAGTACAGGGAGACGTATGAGCACCCTGTCCGCAACCCCACTCGCCAACTTCGCCAAGGCAAAGTCCACGGCGCTTGATCTCCTCGAGAACGCCGGTGTGTGTGAACCCCCCGTGGACCCGGTAAGCATCGCCGCCGACCTCGGGGTGCAGGTCTACTTCGTCGAGTTTCAAGGCGAAAGTAACGACCGCATCTCCGGCTTCTATGATTGTGAAGACAACATCATTATGGTCAACAAGAACGAGTTCCCCCTCCGGCAAACTTTCACCGTCGCGCACGAACTCGGGCACAAAATGCTCCATGAAGAGTGGGCCAAGTCGGACCACTACAAGGTGCTGCTGCGCGATCCCTCGCTTCGGGAGAGTAATCCCATGGAGCAGGAGGCCAATTTCTTCGCCGCCAACCTCCTCATGCCCAAGTTCATGATGGATGAGTACTACCAGCTTCCTCCGCACGAGCTCTCCCAACTCTTCGCCGTCTCCGTCCCGGCGGTCAAGGCCCGCCTGCAACGCCTCTATGGCATCTGAACGCGCCCAAGCAAAACGGGCCGTCATTCAGGACTCCGCCGAGCAGACCGAGCCGCAGCCGCTCAAGGACGTTCTTTCGACCGCCCAGGCCTCCCAACACGAGCTGGTTCGCGAGCGGAACCGCGCCCGCGAGGCTATCCTCAAGCTCGAACTCGAAGCTAAAGCCGAAGAACAGGCCGCCGACCTCGCCGCCCGCGCCGACGAACAGCGCTCGGAGCTCGGCCTCATCGGCAAGCTCTTCGGTGGTCGGGAAAACGCGCCCATCGCCGTCGCGGCCATCGCCATGCTCTGCGGCATCGCGGCATTCTTCATCTGCCTTCACTACGAGGCCTACACCTCCACCCCCGACCGCTTCAGCCGACCGGCCGATGCCTCGTTGGCCTTTGCCGCCGCCTCGCTCGCCTACATCTTCGGCCGCGGCGGCAGACACTAAGCCGCCGCGGAAGGAGTTATCCAGGGATGACACTCGGACCGATAGCATCTCTCCTGAAGGTGTACAGGAGGCCGCCGCCGCATGAGCCTGTGCCATCTTCTCTCGGGGAAGATGACCTTCATCGCCGTCGAACAACACCGCCGCATCCTGAGAAATGCGTTAACACCATCTCCGTCGCCCTCTGTACCTTCAATGGGAAACGTTTCCTGCCCCAACAGCTCGCCAGCATCCTGGAACAGACCCGATTGCCGGACGAGGTGGTGATCTGCGACGACGGATCGACCGACAGCACGGTTGACTTGGTCCAAGAGTTAGCCGACAAAGCTCCGTTTCCCGTCCGGCTCAACGTCAACCCGCAGCGACTCGGTTCCACCGAGAATTTCATTCAGGCCATTCGGCTGTGTCGCGGAGAGTTCATCGCGCTCTCCGACCAGGACGACATCTGGGAGCCTTCACGCCTGGAACGATCCGCGCAGGCGCTCCAGGCAGAACCCAGGGCAGGTCTGGTCTTTTCCGATGCAACCGTGATTGACGACACCGGCAAGCAAGTGACGGACAGCCTTTGGGCTCACTTCAGGTTCTCGCGCGTAACCAGGGACACGTTAGAGCGCGGCAACTATCTTCCTTGCGTCCAGACGCGTTTCGTCACCGGCGCCACGGCGATGTTTCGCGCGAACCTGGCCGATCGCTGTTTTCCCATCGGCCAGGGGTGGATTCATGACGAGTGGCTCGCGGCCTCCATTCCGCTCTTTGCGGATCTGTACCCAATCGAGGAGCACTTGATTCGCTACCGTCGCCATACCTCACAGCAGATCGGTCCTACCACCCAGCTCTCCCTTCCGGAAAGACTTCTCCTCAACTTCAAGATGATCTTCGTGACACAGCTGGCAACGGAACGGCATTGGCAGGAGATTGTGAGTGTCGCCACAAGAACGGCAGCGTTCTGCGAACGCTTCCGGGACGTGCCCCTTGAAGAAACGGGCAGGGCTCGCCTCACCTCCTACCAGAACTTCATCGATCTCCTTAGATTTCGCCTGGCGCTGCCTCGAGCTCGCCGGGCTCGCGTCCTCCCGATCCTTCGTCACCGATCGCAGTATCTCGCCTACGGTCGGATCGGGGATTTCGTCAAGGATGTCTTGATCGTCCGTCCGTAGATTCACCGCCGGTGCTAGCGACATACGGGAGGGGCCACATAGCTCATATCCATCTCTCCCAAGAAAATGGCCTGCACCGCCATCCAACAGCGCCACAACATCAGGGGAGATGCCCTAGACCAATTCGTTCAGCGGCGGTGGCGTCTGCCCGGTTGCTTGATCGAGGTAGCGCCCGCGCAGGATGCGCTTCACCTCCCATGCTTGCGGCACGATCATGAAGATCAAAAACGACAGAATCGTCGAAAGAATCACACCCTCAGGTCCCATGTGCTGAACTAGCTGGATAGAAAGCGCCAGGTTAGCTGCCGCTGCCAGCACCGCCACCCCCGCCTCCAGCCGCAGCCGCCCTGTCGCCGTCAGCAGCACCGATTGATTCGTCGTCGTCGCGATCAGCAGGGCAAAGAACGCCATCAGCCACAGCAGCTCCCTGCTCGGCACCGCGGCCGGCCCAGCCCACACCCGGATCACCGGCCGCCCCACAAGCCCGATCAGCAGCGCCGCCACACCCACCGCCGTCAGCGTCTTCTGTCGAATCGAGCGATAGGTCGCACCGATCCAGTCAAGCTGCCGTTTGTGGTATGCCTCGCTGAATGCCGGCCACAGCGACGGAATCAGAAGCGACTGCAGCAACGAGGCATACTGCGTCAGCCGCCAGCCTACGCTGTACGGCGTCACCGCCGCTGCCCCAAGATAGTGCGTGATCACCAGATTGTCCGAGTTGAACACCACCAGCCCCGTCAGCTGCAGCACAAAGAACAGCGATCCTTGGCCGAACAGCCGACGCACCATCCCACGCGATACCTTTCGCGGATGCGGCCGCATCCACGGCCTGTCCCGCAGCACAACCCACACATTTAGGCTCAGCGTCCCCAGCAGCATCGCCGCGCTGTAGGCCGCCATCAGAAAGACGATCGACCCTTTCAGCCACACCGTCGCGAGGATCGCGATCAGCCCCAACACACTGTTGCCCATATTGAAGTAGTTCGCCAGATGCACCTGCTGGTACCCGCCCAGCACTCGATTCACCAGCGTCAGCGGTAGTGACACCAGGAAGAATCCTATCCCCACGGCAACGCACCGCGCCGCGCGAGCCCGCTCCAACGGCTCCGATAGGTGGAACAGCGCGCCCCAGTCCGTGATCCGCCACAGCCCGAAGACCACCGGAGCCAGCAGCAGCACGATCCCCACACTCGCCCAGAAAGCCGTCGCATAATAGCGCTGCGCCGTGTCGCGGTCGTCCTCCGCATAGGCCTCGGCGATCGCGGTCGTCAGGGTATTGGCAATCCCCAGGTCCAGCACCGACAGCATCACCACCGAGGTGCTCACCGTCACCCAGATGCCATATTCCAGCTTGCCCAGGTAGCGCAGGGTCAGCGGCAACGTCAGCGCGCTGACCAGCAGCGTCAGCAAGCGCCCCAGCAGACCCGATGCGCCGCCGTGCAGCACCCGCGCCAGCCGCGGATCGCGCAAAAGCCGCACCTGAAGCCGTGTGCGCAGGGCCGTCATGCTCGGATCGACTTTAGCTCCACAGATTTGTCACGACCCCTGCGGCGTGCGTTTCGTTCGCATTCTCAAAATATCGGCGCTGTAATTCACGCGGAGCGACCCTGGCCCGCCGTCCGTAAAATTCCCTGCTGCCCAAATCGCCGCGCCTAAGCCTTTCCGAGACACGCCGACTTCGGCTCCTCCGGAGCTGCCATGGACCCATCCTGCCGCACCACCCGCCTGCTGCTCCAGCCTCTGCTGCCACCGTCTGCCTGGCTCGCATCGCCAGCGGACGACAAGGGCGAGGTCGCGGCCACACTGTCGAAGTATAGCCCGCCTCCGTTTTACCTTCGCCAAGTCAGCAGCGAAGAAGTTCGTCGCGTTCCTCCGGAGCCGCCCCGAATTCGCATCTACTCTGGAATGAGCGAGACCACGGCAGCACCCCCGTCCGCACAGACCAGGAAGCACGGCCTCCTTCGCTCCGCCGGCCTCGGGCTCATCACCGGCGCGGCCGATGACGACTGCTCCGCCATCGGTACCTATGCCCAGGCCGGCGCGCAGCTCGGCTACAAAGTCCTCTGGACCGCCCCCGTCACGCTTCCCATGATGGTCGCCGTCGTCTACCTCTCGGGCAAGCTCGGCCAGGTCACCGGCCAGGGCCTCTTTTGCGTCGTCCGCGCCCACTTCTCCCGCAAACTCCTCTTCACTATCCTCGTCGGCGTCATCATCGGCAACACCATCGAGGCCGGCGCGGACATCGGCGCGATGGCCGCCGCCTTTGGCATCCTCATCCACCTCCCGCCGTGGGTCATCCTCGGGGCTGTCACCGCGTTCGCGCTCGTCTTCCAAATCTGGGGCTCTTACAAACTCATCCGCAATGTCTTCCGCGTCCTCGCCCTCACTCTCCTGGCCTACGTCGTCTCCGCCTTCCTTTCTCACCCGAAGCTCGCCGAGGTCGCCCGCGGCACCCTCATCCCCACCTTTCATCTCGACAAGAACTTTCTCTCCATCATGGTCGCCATCATCGGCACCTCGCTTTCCGCTTACATCTATACCTGGCAGTCCAACGAGGAGGTCGAAGAAAAAGTAGAAGAAGGCAAGCGCACGGCTCGCGAGCGCCGCGGCACCACCACCGCCGCCCTCCGCAGCAGCCTTTGGGACGTCTTCTTCGGCATGCTCTTCGCCGTCGTGGTCATGTATTCCATCATGCTGTGCACCGCGGCCACGCTCTTCGCCGCCGGGCAGCACGACATCAGCTCCGCCACGCAGGCCGCGCAGTCACTCGCTCCGCTTGCCGGTCGCGCCGCCGGCCTCCTTTTCACCCTCGGCATCATCGGCGTCGGCTTCCTCGCCATCCCCGTCATGACCACCGGCGCCGCCTATGATCTCTGCCAGAGCACCGGTTGGAAGAACGGCCTCAGCAACACGCCGAAACAGGCCCCGCGCTTCTATTGGGCCATCGCCCTCTTCACCGTAGCCGCCATGGCCTTAAACTTCATCGGCATCAACCCCATGAAGGCGCTTGTCTTCGCCGGCATCGTCCAGGGCTTCTCCACCCCGCCCCTCATGCTTCTCATCATGATCATGACCAACCGCCGCTCGATCATGGGCGACAAGGTCAACGGCCGCCTGATCAACGTCCTCGGCTGGGCCACTACCGGCATCATCTTTGCCGCGTCCACCTGCCTCATCATCAGCTGGTTCGTGGGCTGACCTCGCGTATCGCCGAACAGGTCCGGTTCCAAGTTACTGACCCACAACCGCGCCTAAGCTCCCAGTCGAAAGTGTTGCGGTTTCGCCGGGAAGGACACGGGGTTGAAGGGCGGATCTACTCCTCGCCAACCTTGAGCACGGCGAGAAAGGCCTCCTGCGGAATGTCGACCTTGCCGATGCGCTTCATGCGTTTCTTGCCTTCCTTCTGTTTCTCGAGGAGCTTCCGCTTGCGGCTGATATCGCCGCCATAGCACTTTGCGATGACGTTCTTGCGGATGGCGGAGACGGTCTCGCGCGCGACGACCTTGGAGCCGATCGCGGCCTGGATCGCGACCTCAAACATCTGGCGCGGAATCAGCTCGCGCATCTTGTGCACCAGCGCCTTGCCGCGGTCGTAGGCGGCGTCGCGATGCACGATGATGGACAGCGCGTCGACCGGATCGCCGCCGATCAAGATATCCATCTTCACCATCGGCGAGATCCACATGCCCGAGATCACGTAGTCCAGCGAGGCGTAACCGCGCGAGACGCTCTTGAGGCGGTCGTAGAAGTCGAGGACGATCTCGTTCAGCGGCAGCTCGTAGGTGAGCATCACGCGGGTCTCGGAGACGTACTCAAAGTTCTGCTGGCGGCCGCGCTTGTCTTCGACCAGCTTGAGAATCCCGCCGACGTACTCCTCATTGGTGAGGATCTTGGCGATAATGACGGGTTCTTCGATCTGCTCGATGTTGGAGGGATCGGGCCAGCGCGACGGATTATCCACCTCGGTTACCGATCCGTCGGTGAGCGTGATCCTGTAACGCACGCCGGGCGCCGTGGTGATCAGATCGAGCGAATACTCGCGTTCCAGGCGCTCCTGGATGATCTCAAGATGTAACAAACCGAGAAATCCGCAGCGAAAGCCGAAGCCCAGGGCAACCGAGGACTCGGGCTCGAAGCTGAACGAGCTGTCGTTCAGGCGAAGCTTTTCAAGCGCGTCGCGCAGCAGCGCATGCTCGTGCGAGTCGACGGTGTAGAGGCCGGCGAAGACCATGCTCTTGATGTCTTCAAAGCCGGGAAGCGCCTCGGCGGCGGGCCGTTCGGGGTCGGTCAGGGTGTCGCCTACCTTGGTGTCGGCCACGTTCTTGATGGTCGCGACAAAGAAGCCGACCTCCCCCGCGCTGAGCTCCTCGAGCTCGACGGGCTTGGGAGTCATGACGCCGAGCGACTCCACGTCGAAGATCTTGCCGTTTGACATGACCTTGATGCGCTGGCCCTTACGCAGGCGGCCGTTGATGATGCGGGCGAGCACGATCACGCCGCGGTAGGCGTCGAACCAGGAGTCAAAGATCAACGCCTGCAGCGGCGCCTCGGGGTCGCCGGCGGGCGGCGGCAGCAGCGTGACCACGGCCTCAAGAATCTGCTCGACGTTGAGGCCGGTCTTGGCCGAGACCGCGATCGCATCGTCCGCCGGCAGGCCGACGGACTTCTCGATCATCTCCTTGGTGCGGGCAATATCGGCCGAGGGCAGATCGATCTTGTTGATGACGGGAAGGATCTCGAGGCCGTTTGAGATCGCGAGGTAGGCGTTGGCCAGGGTCTGGGCCTCCACGCCCTGCGAGGCATCCACCACCAGCAGCGCGCCCTCACACGAGGCCAGCGAGCGCGAAACCTCGTAGCTGAAGTCGACGTGGCCGGGCGTGTCGATCAGGTTGAGCTGGTAGAGCTCGCCGTCCGACGCCTTGTACATCATGCGAACGGTGTGGGCCTTGATGGTGATGCCGCGCTCGCGTTCGAGGTCCATGGCATCGAGTACCTGCGCCTGCATCTCGCGCTGCGAAAGCGAGCCGGTCAGCTCGAGAAGGCGGTCGGAGAGAGTGGATTTGCCGTGGTCGATGTGCGCGATAATCGCGAAATTACGGATGTGCTGGGGATCCATGAAGGGCTCAATAATCAGTTTACAGGGAGGTGGAAGCTTTCCAGGCAGGCTCGCCGGAACGCCTCACGGGCCGATGCTACACTCGCTTCACTTCGGGCCAAATGTAGGCGGTCCGTGCCGCACCCTGCCACTCTCCCCCGGCAGCCACCTCCATGACCACACCTCTGAATCATCGCCAGCACCTTCGCAGTTTGGACGGCCTGCGCGGCGCAGCGGTGCTGGCCGTCTTCTTCTTCCATTACTACCCGCGAAGTCCGCACGATCCTGTCTCGTTTCTTGCTGGGCTGGGCTGGCTCGGCGTGGATCTCTTCTTCCTGCTTTCGGGGTTCCTGATTACCGGCATCCTGTATGACACGCGACGCGAGCCGCAGTTCTTTCGCAACTTCTATGCCCGGCGCGCGCTTCGCCTCTTTCCCGTCTATCTGTTGATCGTGGCGCTGGTGCTTGCGGTCACGTATGCCGAGCGTGGGCATGCCACGATCGCGGCCCTTCCGTTCCTGCTCTACGGCAGCAACATCGTCGGCGACCTGGGGCTCGCGACGGGGCTCACGCTGACCTTTCAGCTCGGGCACCTGTGGTCACTCGCGCTCGAGGAGCAGTTTTATCTCCTCTGGCCGCCGGTTCTGTTGCTGCTCGGCGAACGCCGGCGCATCTTCTGGGCGTGCGTCGCGGGCATCGTGCTGTCCATCACTCTTCGCTGGCTGGTACTCCAACACGTCACACCGCACTACAGCCCCTATATCGAGCTGCCGACGCGGCTGGACGGATTGCTCGGCGGCGGTTTGCTGGCGCTGCTGCTGCGGTCTGAGCGCGGGGTCGCGGCACTCGGCCACAACCGTCGACTCTACGCGGGCCAGACGCTCGGGGCCGCGGTGCTGCTCGCCTGTGTGCTGCGCGCGCACACCGCGCATTGGTCGAGCCTACCGATGGGTCGCTTCGGCTATACCGCGGCCGCGCTCGTGTTCTTCTGCACCGTGACCCTGGCGCTGCGGCAGGGCACATGGGTCGAGCGGGTCGGCGACTTCCAACCCCTGCGCACGCTGGGCCGCTACAGCTATGGCTTCTATCTTTGGCACCAGCTGCCGGAGAACTTCTTTCGCGGCCTGATGGCGCGGTGTGCGGCGCTTCTGCCCATGTGGGCGATCGGCCGCACGCTGGGGTTTGCGCTGGCTTTTGTCCTCTGCTTCGGCATAGCTGTTGCCAGCTATCACCTGGTGGAGCTGCCGTTCCTCCAGCTCAAGCGACGGTTCGCCTACCGCGATGAGAAGCGCGTGCACCGTGTGCGGGTGGACGCGGACGAGGTCGAGGCGGCGTAACTCTGGTGCGATGGTCGCGGTGAATGGCGATGGCCGTCGAGATGGGCGTCCGCCGGCCGGGCCGGGAGGCGGCATACAATATCCATGGATGACGGCGCGCTGTGGAACGGGATCGGGTAGGCAACAGCGGAGATGGGTGGTTCGCCTCCTGAGCTATGCGGCCCTGTCGCTCTCGTTGGGCGCGCTGCTGGGCTGCCCGAAGGACGATCCGCTAGGGCCACCGCCCGCTCAGGCCACCGCGCCCACTCTGAAGCCTACGACAGACGCAGCCACCGCGGTACGCAGCAAGTCGCCGACCGCAAGCTCCGTCCCCCCTGCCTCCGCGCCGGCCACGCCGAATCAAAGCAGCGCCGACGCGGCCAAGGCGCAGCAGACCATTGCGCAGGCGGAGCGCAGCTATACGAGTGGCGTGACCAACTATCGCGCGGGCCGGCTCGATGCGGCGCGCGCGGACTTCGATGCGGCCGTCGATCTGCTGCTGACCAGCGGCATCGATCTCAAGGCGGATCCGGCGCTGGCTGAGGAGATGGATCATCTGCTGAACGCGGTGAACTCGCTCGAGATGGCGTCGTTGAAGACAGGCAACGGCTTCTCGGCGCCGGTCGAGGAGGCGCCGCTGTCGGCCGCCGACCAGGTCACCTTCGCGCCCAACGCAGCGCTCACCGCCAAGGTGGAGACGGAGCTGAAGACCACGCAGTCCGACCTGCCGCTCGTCGTCAACGACTACGTCACCGGCTTCATCAACTACTACACCAATAACCCCGCTGGACACGCGCATCTGCTGCGCTCGCTCGAGCGCGCGGGCAAGTACAAGGACATGATCCAAAAGAATCTTGCGGTTGCCGGTCTGCCGCAGGACCTGATCTATCTCGCGGTGGCGGAGTCGGGCTTTCAGCCGCAGGCGGTGAACGCGAAGTCGGGCGCAGGCGGCATGTGGCAGTTCATGCCGTTTCAGGGAGCATACGGGCTCGCGCGCAACGGCTACTTCGACGAGCGTTTCGACCCGGAAAAGAGCTCCAAAGCGTATGCGCAATACATGAAGACGCTGTATGCGCAGTTCGGTGATTGGTACCTGGCCATGGCCGCGTACGACTGGGGGCCGGGCTATGTGCAGCGCGCCGTCATGAAGACAGGATACGCAGACTACTGGGAGCTCTATCGGCGGGGTGTGTTGCCCGGTGAGACCAGGAACTATGTGCCGGGCATCATCGCCGCCGCGATCATGGCGAAGAACCCGGAGCAGTATGGGCTGACAGACCTCCACCCGATGCCGCCCGTGATCTACGACACGGTATCCACGGAGTCGGCCGTCGATCTTCGTCTGGTGGCCGATGTGACGGACGTTAGCCTGGGCGAGATCGTCGCCCTCAATCCCAGCCTGCTGCGCTCGACCACGCCGAGCGCGATGAGCTTCGACCTGCACATCCCGCCCGGCACAAAAGACATCTACGCCGAGCGCATCAAGGAGATTCCCGAGGAGCATCGCGCGAGCTGGCGCTTTCATGTGGTGCGTCCCGGCGAGACCATGGAAGGCATCGCGACGACCATGCACGCGCGCCTCGATCAGATCGCGCAGGTCAACGGTCTGAACGCGACCGACACGGTGGCGCCCGGCGATGAGCTCGTGCTGCCGATCACGCCGACGGTCAGCCTGGCGAGCGCGCGACCGCAGCGCTACCGTGCCCTGCGCGGCGACACGCTGGTCACGGTCGCCGATCGCTTCAACGTTTCGGTCGAGGATCTGCGGCGGTGGAACGGCATGCGGTCGAGTGCGATCCTGCCGGGCCGGTCGCTCTTGGTCAGCGAGCCCATGCGGCTTGCGCCCACAGGTCGCGGTCGCGCGCGCGCCTCGCGTCGGGGTACGGTGCGTGTCCAGGCACGCGGCGCACATGGCCGAGCAGGTATGAGCTCACGCCGTCTCGTGCGCCGCACTGGCGCCGTCGGCGGCCAGGCACGATCGTCCTCGCGAAACGCGCCTCGAACGCGCCGCATCGCGCGACGACACTAGCGCACGGGCCAACGGCACTCGCGCGCGACGACTCCAGATCGGTACGTCCGCGCACACTGGGTGAAAGAGTGCTTGCGCTCGCTCGCTCCCCCATGCATTCTGTTGCTAGAATCCGATCCGCGCATCGTCATCTCGAACATCGTGGCGAGGATGGAATCGCATCGTACGTGGTGCAGGAGCTTCGAACAGTCAGCGAGGGCAGACGACGATGTTTTTCGATGAGATGTTTTCCGACAAGATGATCCGGATGTATGCGGCGGCAGAGGACGAGATCGAGGCCGAGCAGGACGACGACGGCGACGATCTGGACGACGCGATCGACGACCTCGACGAAGAAGATGAGCAGATCGCGACCAGCTCGGAGGATGACGACGCCACCGACTCCGACGACGACGACGACGACGATCTCGACGGCGCAGTCACGGAGATCGCAGCCGTCGACGACGATACCGAAGAGCAGGTGACGGAGGCCAGCATCAGCGGCGCGGACGACATCGATCTGCCGGGAGACCGTCCCGAGGACGACGATCCTCTGCTGCACGGCGACACGCATGCCGAAGAGGCCCAGATGTACAGCATGCCGTCCACAGCGCAGGACCCCTACCAGCCGCCTAGGAAGCGTTCGGCCTTGCCGGAGCAGAGTCAGACAGAGGTGCCGATCGGCGACAGCAGCGAGTCGATCGAGGATATGCGGGCCGAGGATCGCGTGGCGCGCAAGATGCTCGGCGACAGGTCTAAGTCGAGCGCCATCGCTGCGTCAGAAGCACCGGCGAAGAAGGCGCCCGCGAAGCACGTGCCCGCAAAGAAGGCCGCGGCCAAGCACGTGCTTGCAAAGAAGGCCCCCGCAAAACATGTGCCGGCGAAAAAACCCGCCGCCAAGCAGGTTCCGGCGAAGAAGGCTGCGGGAAAACAGGTCCCCGCAAAGAAGGCATCCGCCGCCCGCGCACCGGCCGCGCCGCGCAAAAATCTCAAAGGATCTGCCGCACGGGCAACTACAACGCGCGGCGGAAAGGTCGCTCCGAAGGCTGGGGCGGCTGGCAGAGGGAGCACAGCACGCAGCACAAACTCACCAGCGAGAGGTAAGACCTTGGCAACAGCAAAAAAAGCAGCACCCGCAAAGAAAACCACTGCAAAGAAGGCCCCGGCGAAGAAGACCGTGGCCAAGAAGGCGCCTGCAAAGAAGACGGTAGCGAAGGCTCCGGCGAAGAAGACCGTAGCCAAAAAGACCACCGCGGCGAAGAAGACCCCCGCCAAAAAGGCAGCCAAAACGGCAACCCCGACCACCAAGTAACCTCAATCAAGGCAAGCAAAAGGGCCCGGATCTCGTGATGTCGAGACCGGGCATTTTTGCGTCCGAAAAGGCTGGACTGAAGAGATGGGTGGGTGGAGCGCACCGTCGCTCACACCTGCGCGGAAACATTACTTTCCTTCGGCGGACCTCAGCGCGGCCAGCACCTCGGCGCTGTGGCCCTGCGCATCGACCTTCGGCCAGACCTTGGCAACCTTCCCGTCCGGCGAGATCAGAAAGGTCTCGCGCGCGGCATAGCGTGTGCCGGCGTGCTCGCTGACCGGCACGCCGTACTCGTCGACCACCTTGCCGTTCGGATCGGCGAGCAGCTTGAAGGAGAGCGTCTCCTTGGTGCAGAACTGCTGGTGCGACTCGACCGTGTCGAGCGAGACGCCGACGACCACTGCGTTGAGCGCCGTGAACTGCGCCTCGTCGCGCTGGAAGTTGTGTGCCTCGATCGTGCAGCCGGGGGTCGCGTCCTTGGGATAGAAATAGAGCACGACCCACTTGCCCTTGAAGTCCGAAAGCGAGACCGGCTTGTCGAGCTGGGAGGACAACGTGAAGTTTGGCGCGTTGGCGCCGACGGCGGGTGGCGCATCCGCGGCGAGCGCGATCGACGGGGACAGGGCAACGACGCCGAGAAGAGCTGCGGAGAGAGCGATGCGCATAGCAGAGACCTCTTTCATTTTGGCCGGGGCTGAGCAGCGCCGGTGATAGAACGCGGCGGGTACGCCGGCGCCGGGCGTGATCGATTCTACTCCGCGCTTACAGTGATGCCGGCGCGATCGGCCGCGGCCCGCAGGGCTTCGAAGTCGAAGAGCAGGGTGCGGCCGGCCTCGAGTGCGAGACACGTGGCCCCGGCGCTCGCCATGCTCTCAATCGTGCGCGGGCCGATCACGGGCACATCGAAGCGCATGTCCTGCTTGGGCTTCGCGACCTTGACGACGGTGAGCGTGCGACGCAAGGTGGAGCCGCCCTCCTCGGCATCGAGCGAGCGCATGAGCTCACCCGCGCGCAGGATGGTCGCGTCCGTGCCCTCCATCGCCTCGACTGCGACGCACGCGCCGGCCGCGATCACCACGGTCTGGCCGAGGTCGACAGCGGCGAGATGCCTGGCGATCGATCGGCCGTAGACGATGTCGGCGAGCTCGTGTTGGTCGGGCGTGCGTCTTGTGAGCACACCGGCCTTGGCAAGCAACGGCTCCAGGTATTCGGTCGAGGAGATCAGCGTAATGCCCTCGGCTGCGAGCACCTCGGCGACGGCGCCCAGCAGCGAGTCGGTAGAGCGTGTGCCGAGCGAAAGCAGCAGCTTGGCCAGCCGCCAGTCCGGCCGGATTGAGGAGAAGATCTGCTTGTGGCGGACCTGGCCGGCCATGGTGGCGCGGGTCACGCCCGCGCGCTGAAAGATATCGATCAGGCGCGACAGCTCACCGAGCGAGAGCCAGTGCACGCGGATAAGCGGATCGGCGACGGCGCGCGCGTCGATCGCCGGGTCGGTCTCCTCACGCAGCGCGGCGACCACAACCGGCAGGCCGTGCGCGCGCGCGGCGTCCAACAAAAGAAACGGAAAGCGGCCGTTGCCGGCGATGAGACCGAGAGGCGAAGGATTTGACGGCATCTGCTTCCAGCTTGCCCGCTCGAAGCTGCATAATACAAGACTATGGGCGTCTCCCTGCACGATTCTCCCTCTGCCTCTTCCTCCGTTCGCCGCCGTCATGCCATGCCCTTCGGGGCTGAGATCGAGGACGATGGCGCTGTGCGCTTCCGTCTGTTTGCCCCGGCCGTGGACCGGGTAAACCTGGTGCTGAACGCACGCGAGAACGACCCGCTTGCGATGGCCCCCGAGGGCGACGGCTGGTTCTCGCTGACGACCGACCAGGCACGCGCCGGCAGTTGCTATTGCTTTCGGCTGCCCGACGGCTTCGAGGTGCCAGACCCGGCGTCACGGTTCCAGCCCGAAGATGTGCACGGGCCGAGCGAGGTGATCGATCCGGAGAGCTACACGTGGGGTGATGCGGGTTGGCGCGGCCTGCCGTGGGAGCAGGCCGTGCTCTATGAGCTCCATGTCGGCACCTTCACCAAGAAGGGGACCTTTCGCGCCGCGATCCAACATCTCGATCACCTCGCGGCCCTTGGCGTGACGGCCATCGAGCTGATGGCGCTCGAGGACTTCGCCGGCAACCGTAACTGGGGATACGACGGCGTGCTGCTCTACGCGCCGGACTCAGCATATGGCCGGCCCGAGGAGGTCAAGGCCTTTGTCGACGCGGCGCACCAGCGGGGCATCATGGTCATCCTGGACGTGGTCTACAACCACTTCGGTCCTGAGGGGAACTACCTGCCCATGTACTTCCCGCAGATCTCAAGCGAAGAGCACTGCACACCGTGGGGCAAGAGCCTGAACTTCGACGGCAAGGGCACATTTCCAGGCCTGGACCAGGCTAGCGAGAAGCGGGACGGCGAGCAGCAGGACAGCGTTGGGACGGGCGGGCATCACTCGCGCGAGGTGCGCGAGCTGATCGTGCACAACGCGCTCTATTGGATCGAGGAGTTTCACATGGACGGGCTGCGGCTTGACGCCTCGCACGCCATGATCGATGAAAGTCCGCGCCACATACTGGAGGAGCTGCGCGATCGCGTGGTGGAGGCGGCGGGGGATCGTGCGGTTCACCTGATTCTCGAGAACGAGGACAACATTGCGGAGCGGCTGGGCCGCGACGCGGAGGGCCGCCCCACCGACTACACGGCGCAGTGGAACCACGACATCACGCACCTGCTCGCGGCGGTGCTGGGCAAGCCGTGCGAGGAGCGGGGTGGCGGGGAGAACGGGCGCGAGAACGATGGCGGCGAGACGGAGCGGCTGGGCAAGGCGCTGGCCAACGGCTTCGTGATCGCGGCGGAGGAGCGGGGGCGTACGGAGCTGTGCCGGCAGGTGCCGCCGACGGCCTATATCGGCTTCATCCAGACGCACGATCTGGTCGGCAACCGCATCTTCGGCGATCGGGTGTCGGGTCTGGTCGCGCCGGAGGCGCTGCGGGCGATCGCGGCGATCGCGCTTCTGCTGCCGCAGATTCCCATGCTCTTCATGGGGGAGGAGTGGGCGGCGACGGCGGCGTTTCCGTTCTTCTGCGACTACAACGGCGAGCTGGCGGACGCGGTGCGCAAGGGTCGCTGCGAGCAGCTCTCCAAGCAGGACCCGGCGCCGAGCGAGGACGAGCTCCGGCGCGCGCCCGATCCGCAGGCCGAGTCGACGCTGCGCTCGGCGCAGCTTGACTGGGCCGAGGCTCGAAAGCCGAAGCACGCCGCCATGCTGGACTGGTACACGCGCGTGCTGGCGGCGCGACGGGCGAACGTGATGCCGCTGCTGTCCGGCCTGGTGTGCACGTGCGGAGCGGTGGAGGTGATCGGGCCGGGCGCGCTCACGGTGCACTGGACGCTGGCGAACGACACCAAGCTCCACCTTGCGGCGAATCTCTGCACCAGTCCGATTGGCGGCTTCGCTCCGGCCCCGGGTCGTGTCTTCTGGCTGGAGGGCACGGAGAGCGACGGCGCCCTCGGTCGGTGGAGCGTGCGCTGGTCGGTCGAGGAGTAGGGTACCCCTCCCCCGTACTTAAGTCCTAAAGTCTTAGGAACAAAACGGTTAAGTACAAAAGCCCGGTGCCACCGGAGAGGGTACCAGCCAGCGATGTCAGGCGGCCGAACCCCCTCCCGTCACGAGAGTAAGCGACCCCTGGCGGCGGTTGCGCCACTGTCGCAGGCTGGGGCTTGGACTGTTCCGTCGTTCACATCGTGAAGGCCTCCCGCTTTCGAATTGACGGCGGGTGGGAGGTGTACGTGCGTTCTCTGCTGTCAGGAATACAAGGGCGTTTGTCGGGATTAATCGAGCGTCGCTCTGGTACTCTTTCTTCCACGCCTATGATCCGCTCCAGCCGCTAATCTGCCACCCTGCTGCGATTGCTCCGTGCAATCACAGCAGAATTGTGCCTACAACAGATAGCCATGGAGATCTCGTGTATACCCCTGACCTTTTTACGTCTCGGCTGCGCCTCGTCGCGGTCATCTCCGAACATTTGCATGCGGAGTCTATCGAACCGCAGAAGCTTGGCTCCCTGCCCCCATGCGCCTCCCCGGCGCCCACGGTACCCGCCTCGAGCTCACCTACGCGCCCGGCCGCGCCCCCGCTTCCAACCCCATTCCGCGCGCCACCCCGACGCTCGTCGCCCGCACCCCAACCCCCGCACGCAAAGCCCCGTCGTCCCACACCCGCCGCCTCCCCCAACAGCACCGCCGACCCCACCACCGCCACCGGCAACGACGCCCTCGGCCAGGGCAACGTCAGCATCGCCTTCGCCTCCTTCTTTCCGCGACCCAAACCCGATCTCTCGCCGTACGCCGCCGGCGCCGCGGGCGACGTCATCCTCGACATCACCATCACCGCCGACGGCAAAGTCACCGACATCAAGCTCACCCAATCCCTCAGCCCTGCCATCGACCAGACGGTTATCGCCACCGTTCGGCAGTGGACCTTCCGCCCTGCCACCAAGGACGGACAGCCCATCACCAGCGAGCAGGAGCTCCACTTCCACTACGAGCGCGCCTAGGCAACGATTCAGGACTGTTGCAATAACTCTTCCTTTGCCTATGACCATTCAACTTTGGAATCAGAGTACTTTCACTCCTCGCCAAGCAGCAAAGTACTTGCGCCTATATATACGTACCTTGACGTTGTCAGAGCACCCAGAAACAACGCTGTGAAAGCGGTCGGCGAGATTGCTCGTACAGGGCACCGTGTTCCTTCTTGAAAGCACAGCTATCGAATCGTAATTGCTCTCTAGACGACCACCTGACAAGACTGTCGATGCCACCGTATAAACCGATGTGCTTCATGAGTCTCCAACGTAACAGTTCCCGCTCCACTGCTAATCTCGACATCTTTTCTTCTATCTCCAGCAATTGGCGATGTTCACTTATCGCTTCATCGCTGGCAGGCAAAGATTCGGCGGATGCGGTTCCTTAGTGAAGAACGCTGCGATCTCTCTTAAGGGAAGCCACTCTTGCTCAAATAGTTTGGCAAAGTTCACCGACCACATGAGGTCCTCTGGCGCTAAATAGAACCACTCCGACGTGTTACCCTTCCGCTTTGTGCGAAAGGAATGGTGTAGTCGCTTTTCAAGTTCCTTGGCATCCGATGTCTCGAAATGTGTTCGCAGGTAAACGTCGGATTTGCGGTGCGATGTTGTCCAATGCAAAACTCGAGAATCTTTGCAGTTCTACCGATCTTGTAAGCATCATCCCGGTCTCCTTTCCGATGTAGACAAAACTCCATGGCGCTTCTCCTCTGCAAGAATTAAGTGCTTAGTAATTCCTACACGAGGCAAAGCTAGGGAAGTGGAGCGCTTATTTTGTGCAACCCTTGCCACAAGGAAGCTCCCGGAAAAACCTTGTGGAAAACCGGACGTAAGTAAATCGCGCTTAAGCCGGCATGCAAGCAGGACCATACACTCACAGCACGCGGCTATGTCGATACCCCTCCGCATCCAGCGCCGCCAGCAGCTCCGCCAGCTGCTCCCGCCCGCGCGTCTCCATCGTGATATCGATCACCGTATCGCCAAGATTCACTCCGTAGTACGCCCGGTTATGCAGCGTGTCCACGATGTTCACCCGATGCGCGGAGATCAGCCGCGTCAGATCCGCCAGCGCACCCGGCTTATCCAGCAGGTGAATGCGTAACCGAATCAGGCGCCCATCCTGCACCAGCCCGCGCTCGATGATCCGGCTCAGCAGCGTCACATCGATATTGCCGCCGCACACCAGCACCGCGGTCCGCGCGCCCTCCGGAATCACCGTCGTCCGCCCTTGCAGCAGGGCGGCCAGCGCCGTCGCGCCCGCGCCCTCGGCCAGCGTCTTCTCCCGCTCCAGCAGCATCAGGATCGCCGACGCGATCTCGTCCTCCGCCACCGTCACAATCTCGTCCACATACCGCGCGACCATGGGATACGTCACATCGCCCGCCCGCCGCACCGCGATGCCGTCCGCGATCGTTGTCGCCGGGTCGATCGTCACCGGCCCGTGCTGCGTCCGCGCCTCCACCATCGACGGCAGCCGCGCCGTCTGCACCCCCACCACCTTCACCTCCGGCCGCGTCTCCTTGATCGCGCACGCGATCCCGCCGATCAGCCCGCCGCCGCCGATCGGCACCACCACCGCCTCCAGCTCCGGCACCTGCTCCAGCAGCTCCAGCCCGATCGTCCCCTGCCCCGCCATCACCGCCGCATCGTCAAACGGATGGATCAGCGTCATCCCTTGGATGTCGCGCAGCCGCAGCGCCTCCGCGTACGCCTCGTCGTAGTTCGCGCCATGCAGCACGACCTCCGCGCCGAAGTTCTTGGTCGCCGTCACCTTGACCAGCGGCGTTTGCTGCGGCATCACGATCAGGCTGCGAATCCCGCGCTTGGTCGCGTGGTGCGCCACCCCCTGCGCATGGTTTCCCGCGCTCGCCGCGATCACGCCCCTGGCCGCCTGCTCCGGCGACAGCATCGCAATGCGATTCAGCGCCCCGCGCTCCTTGAACGAGCCCGTCATCTGCAGGTTCTCAAGCTTCAGATAGATCTCACGCCCCGTCAGCTCCGAGAGCATCAACGAGTGCGAGCACGGCGAGTAGTAGATCGCCTCCCGCAGCCGCTCGCGCGCCGTCACCACATCCCCGAGCGAGATCGGCAGCATCGCCGCTGGGTCCTTCACCGCATCGTCCATCGCTCTAGACTACCGAGGCTCCCGAGCCACTCAGTCTCCGCGGGCGCTCTACTCCCCGCGCAGATTCCCCACACACTGCTCGATCACCCGCGTGACCTGGCGCACCTCAGCCGTCCCAACCCCCGTCCACGCCCGCTCCAGCACGCCGTCAAAGATCGTCTCCGCCCGCTCCAGCACACGCTTGCCCGCCGGCGTCAGCGACCACAGCACCAGCCGCTCGTTCGCCGGATCGCCCCGCCGCCGCACCAGCCCCGCCCGCTCCGACCGCACCAGCAGCGCCTGAACCGTCTGCGGCGTCACCCCGCACAACCGCGCCACCCCTGCCCCGCTCAGCGGCTGCGGCGCGCCCACCGCATCGCCCGTCCTCTCCGCCGCCACCGAGATCTGGTGCAGCACCTGCAACTGCGCCGTCGTCACCCCGAGCGGCTCCAGGTTCTCATCGAGCACACCGCGAAAGCGCTGCAGAAGAAGCCGCATCTGGCGCATCGCCTCCCGCCGTCGCGCCCCCCGCCCTGCCGTGCGTTTCGTCCCACCTTCGGTCGATCCCATCATATCAGTCTCCTGATAGAGTATCAGGTAGCTGATATGCCCGGTCCTCCCCAACACGAAGCCGAGTGGCGCCCCAGGCACAACCCCTGGGCCATCGCCCTCACCGTCACCCTCGCCACCTTCATGGAGGTCCTCGACACCTCCATCGCAAACGTCGCCCTGCCGCACATCGCCGGCTCGCTCGGCGCCTCGCAGGAAGAGGCCACCTGGGTTCTCACCAGCTATCTCGTGTCCTCTGCCGTCGTCCTCCCCATCTCCGGCTGGCTCTCGAACCGCTTCGGCCGCAAGCGCTTTTACATGACCTGCGTCGCGCTCTTCACGGTCTCCTCGGTGCTCTGCGGCTTCGCCCCCACCCTCCCCGTCCTCATCCTCTGCCGCATCCTCCAGGGTGCCGGCGGCGGCGGCCTTGCCCCTTCCGAACAGGCCATCCTCGCCGACACCTTTTCAGTCGAAAAGCGCGGCCAGGCCTTCGCCCTCTACGGCATGGCCGTCGTCGTCGCCCCCGCCATCGGTCCCACCCTCGGCGGCTGGATCACCGATAACTACAACTGGCACTGGATCTTCTTCATCAACCTGCCCATCGGTCTCTTCTCCCTCTGGCTCACCAACCGCATGGTCGAAGACCCACCGCAGGCCGCCATCCAGCGCGCCGCCAAAAAGTCCCCCGTCGACTTCACCGGACTCGCCCTGGTCGCCTCCGGCGTCGGCTTCCTCGAGTTCTTCCTCGACAAGGGTCAAGAAAAGGACTGGTTCGGCGACCCCACCATCCGTGTCGCCGCCCTCCTCGCCCTTGTCCTGCTGGTCGCCTTCACCGTCTGGGAGTGGCGCCACCCCGACCCCATCGTCGATCTCAAACTCCTCAAAAATCGCAACTTCGGCACCGCCGTCTTCCTTCAGCTCATCCTCGGCATGGTGCTCTTCGGCTCCACCGTCCTCATCCCCCAATACCTTCAGATCCTGCTCGGCTACACCGCCGAACGCGCCGGCATGGTCCTGTCCCCCGGCGGCTTCGTGCTGATGGTGATGATGGTCGTCGCCGGCCGTCTCGTCGGCAAAATGGACCCGCGCCTTCTCGTCTCCATCGGCTATCTCGCCGTCGCCGCCGGCCTTTATAACCTCACCCGCCTCTCGCTCGACACCTCCTTCGGCACCGTCACCCTCTGGCGCATGCTCCAGGTCATCGGCCTCCCGCTCGTGTTTATCCCCATCTCCACGCTCAACTACGTCGGCGTCCCCCGCTCGAAGTCCAACCAAATCTCCTCGTTATCCAACTTCGCCCGCAACATGGGAGGCTCCGCCGGCACCGCGCTCCTCACCACCTTCATCGCCCGCACCGCGCAGACCCACCAGACCGAGCTCGCCGCCAACGTCGTCTCCGGCAGCGTCCCCTACATGAGCTACATCGCCGGCGTCACGAATCTGCTTCGCACCGCCGGCGTCTCCGCCGCGCAGGCTGGCCAGCTCGCTGTCGGCTACGCCTATCTGCAGCTCCAGCGCCAGTCCTCCATGCTCAGCTACCAGAACGCCTTTGCCGTGCTCGCCGCCGCCATCGCCTGCCTCACCCCTCTGCCCTTCCTCATGCGTCTCCCCAGCAAAGCCCAGAAGCCCGCCCCCGAAGAGGTTAGCGCGCACTAACTCATCCAGCCTTTGCAGGCACCGCGGAAGGCGAAACCTGCGACGCCACAGGCCAATGTCCCGGGGCCAGAAAGAAAAGTCGTATCGAAAGACGTACGCGCACCGATCGTACTTGCATCTACACTTCCATCTGCACGAGACTAGACTCGCCCGCGGCACTGCACTACCTGGGCCCGCTTCCTCCGTTCATCCTGCACCTCTCTGGAGATGTACCGTTATGCTCCTTAGCTCCGTGGGCAGCACCGTTCCGCACCGGACTGACCGAGTTCCCGCCGCGCCCGGCCGAATCCTCCTCGCCGCCCATCGTCACCTCGCCTTCACCATGGCCTACCAGCCCATTGTCGACCTGCACGAAGATCGGGTCATCGGCTACGAGGCTCTGGTCCGCGGCATGCAAAACGAGTCGGCCTCCGCCGTCATCAACGCCAACCTCGGCATGTCCGGCGAGCGACGCTTCGATCAGCGCTGTCACCACCTCGCCATGCAGCTCGCCGGCGATCTCGGCATTGTCGGCACCGGCGCCAGCCTCTTCCTCAACTTTCGCCCCGTCGCCGGTGAGCCCATGGCCGGCCGGCTCGCCGCCGCCCTCGAGGCCGCCGAGCAGGACGGCTTTCCGCTCCATCGCCTCGTCGTCGAACTCACCGAGTCCGAGCCCCTCGACGATCCCGAAGCCATTCAGCGGGTCCTCGCCGACTACCGCTCCCGCGGCGTCCGCTCCGCCATCGACGACTTCGGCGCCGGCTTCTCCGGCCTCGCCCTTCTCGCCGTCTTCGAGCCCGACATGGTCAAGATCGACCTCGCCCTCATCCGGCAGATCCACAACCGCCACCGCAGCGAGATCATCGTCCGCTCCATGGCGCGCATGTGCAACGACCTCCAGCTCCAGGTCATCGCGGAAGGCGTCGAACAGCGCTCCGAATGCGACACCCTCCAGGCCATCGGCATCCGCTACATGCAGGGCAACTTCTTCGCCGAACCGGGCTTCGAGCGCCTCCCCGCCTGGCCCACCGCCGCCAGCGAGCGCAGCTCAGTTTCCGACCGGCGTCCCGCCAACGACCGCATCGCCCTCGTCTCCTAGGCCGCATCGCCCTCGTCTCCTGAAGTCGTTCAAGCGCGCGGCGTTGTCATTCCACCCCCACCCTGCTACGCTTAAACGCAACGATGCGCTCCCTCTGTCATGCCCGCTGTTGTTGTCCGGCACTGGCCTAGCTGGTTGAGCACGATCGTTCCCCTCCGCCCCACATCCATTCTCTAGAAGCTCGCGTCCCCCGGCCTCCCCGGGAAAACGCACCGTCTCTCCCCCGGAGCCGCATGCCCTCCACCTTTCCCATCCTCGAGCAGACCGCGCCTCCGTCCCCGTCCTCAGAGTTCCCAGCGTCCGACCTCTCGTCGCCCGACCTGCCGCGCTTCAGCCACCTCCGCCTCCTCGAAGCCGAGTCCATCCACATCCTGCGCGAGGTCGCCGCCGAGTTCGAGCGACCCGTCATGCTCTACTCCATCGGCAAAGACTCCTCCGTCATGCTGCGCCTCGCGCAAAAGGCCTTCTTCCCCGGCCCCATACCCTTTCCCCTCCTCCATATCGACACCGGTTACAAGTTCCGCGAGATGCTCGAGTTCCGCGACAACATGGCCCGCACCCTCGGCGCCGAACTCCTCGTCTGGCGCAACGAACCCGCCCTCGCCGCCGGCGCCAACCCCATCGCGCTCGATACCAAGCGCTGTTGCGGCCTGCTCAAAACCCAGGCCCTGCTCGATGCACTCAACCACTTCGGCTTCACCGCCGCCTTCGGTGGCGCGCGTCGCGACGAGGAAAAATCCCGCGCCAAGGAACGCATCTACTCCTTTCGCGATCGCGCCGGCCAGTGGGACCCCAAAAACCAGCGACCCGAGCTCTGGAACCTCTACAACGCCCGCATCCACCCCGGCGAATCCATCCGCGTCTTCCCCCTCTCCAACTGGACCGAGATGGACGTCTGGCAGTACATCCACGAGGAAAACATCCCCGTCGTCGACCTCTACTTCGCCCGCCCGCGCCCCATGTTCCTCCGCGGCGACGCCCTCCTTCCCACCGAGCAGAACTTCGTCGCCCGCCCAGGAGAGCGTCCAGTCCTGGTCAAGTCTCGCCTCCGCTCCCTCGGCTGCTCCCCCTGTACCGGCGCCATCCGCTCCGACGCCGACACCATCCCCAAGATTATCGAGGAGATCCTCGGCTTCCGCTCCTCCGAGCGCGCCAACCGCGCCATCGACCACGACCAGGAAGGCTCCATGGAGCTCAAAAAGCGCGAGGGCTACTTCTAACCTCATGAGCGCCGACAACCACACCCTCGTCCAAATCGAAGCCCAACTCCAAACCCGCGACGACATCGCCGCCAACCACGCCCCCGCCCGCGAACCCGAGGTCTGGGACGAGCGCATCCCAGACTCCAACCCCCACCTCAGCCATGCCCCCGAAGCCGAGCCCATCCAGGTCTCGCCCGCCTTCGCCGCACAGAACTTTTCAGTCGATGTCTACCTCGCCGAAGAGCGCGCCAAGGACCTCCTCCGCTTCTCCACCGCCGGCTCCGTCGACGACGGCAAGTCCACCCTCATCGGCCGCCTCCTCTACGACACCGCCAGCGTCTACGACGATCAGCTCCGCTCCATCGAAGGCAAAGGCACCACCGCCCCCGGCGTCCTCGATCTCGCGCTGCTCACCGACGGCCTCCGCGCCGAGCGCGAGCAGGGCATCACCATCGACGTCGCCTACCGCTACTTCGCCACCGCCCGCCGCAAGTTCATCATCGCCGACACCCCCGGCCACGAGCAGTACACCCGCAACATGGCCACCGGCGCCTCCACCGCCGACCTCGCCATCGTGCTCGTTGACGCCCGCAAAGGTGTCCTCCCGCAATCCCGCCGTCACGCCGCTATCACCACCCTTCTCGGCGTCCGCCACCTCGTCGTCGCCGTCAACAAGATGGACCTGGTCGGCTACGGCCAGGGCGCCTTCCAGTCCATCGAACGCGCCTTCCGCGACTTCTTCGCCGAGCTCGCCGGCAACAACATCGGCGCCCACGAACAAGCGCAGTTACATTTCATCCCCGTCAGCGCCCTCGCCGGCGACAACATCGTCCACCCCTCGGCCGCCATGCCCTGGTACACCGGCCCCGCGCTCCTCGACCTCCTCGAGTCCGTCCCCACCGCCAATCACACACCCGACGCCCCCTTTCGCCTCGCCGTCCAGCGGGTCGTCCGTCCCAACCTCGACTTCCGCGGCTTCGCCGGGCAGATCAGCTCCGGTACCATCCACCCCGGCGACCCCATCCTCGTCCAACCCTCGGGCCGCCGCTCCAGTGTAACCCGCATCGTTACATATGGCGGAGACCTCGCCGAAGCCTCCGCGCCCCTCTCCGTCACCCTCACCCTTGCCGATGAGATCGACATCTCCCGCGGCGACCTGCTCAGCGCACCCGACCGCCCGGCCACGGTCGCCACGACCTTCACCGCCTCGCTCGTCTGGATGTCCGAAACACCCCTCGCCCGCAACACCCGCCTCCTCCTCAAGCACACCAGCCGCACCGTCGCCGCCGAAGTCCGCACCCTCTCTGGCGTCGTCGACCTCACTGCCGCCGCCATCCTCGCGCCCTCACCCGCCGCCACCCTCGCCCTCAACGGCATCGGCGTTGTCACCCTTGAAACCCGCCTCCCGCTCACCCTGGACGCCTACAGCACCAACCGCCACACGGGCAGCTTCGTCCTCATCGACCCCCACACCAACAGCACCATCGCCGCCGGCATGATCCGCACCACCGAGCCGCTCCGCCGCCCCGCCGCCCACGCCGAAGCCGGCCGCGTCCGCCCCACCGGCCGGATCCATCCCGACGAGCGCCTCACCCGCTTCGGCCACACCGCCGCCCACATCATCTTCCAAGGCTCGCTCGCCCTCGCCGAGGCCATCGAGCGCGCCCTCTTCACCCACGGCGCCAACGTCATCCTCCTCGACCGCGCCGAGTCGCCCGCCATCGCCGCCCTGCTCGCCGCCGGCCTCCTCGTCCTCACCCACCAGCCCGCGCACACGGAGAACACGTCCGCGCGCATCAGCCTCCCCGGCGCAGCGGCCGTCCCCATCGACGGCCCCGAGGCCGCGCTCGCGTTTCTCCAGCAACACGCCATCCTCCGCCCCGAGGTTCACGCATGACCACCCTCGTCCCCACCATCACCCCCGCCGGCCTGCCCGCACCCGCACCCGACGCCGCGCTCCGCCCCGAGCTCCTCGCCCAGCTCGCCCACGTCCGCACCCTACTCGCCCGCGAGTTCGCCGCCGCCCCCGCGCTCTTCCCCGACTCCACCCGCACCGAGGCCTGCCTCACCTGCTCCTTCCAGGCCGAAGACGTCCTCCTTCTCAAGCTCGTGCTCGAGCTCCGCCCCCTCATCCCCGTCCTCTTTCTCGACACCGGCTACCACTTCGCCGAAACCTACGCCTACCGCGACCGGATCGCGCGCGACTGGCGCCTCAATCTCACCAACCTCCTTCCCGCGCAGACCGTCGCCCAGCAGGAGGCCGAGCACGGCATGCTGCACGGCATCGCGCCCGATCGCTGCTGCGCCCTGCGCAAGGTCGAGCCGCTTTTCAGTGCCGTCGCCGGTTACAAACTCTGGCTTACCGGCCTCCGCCGCGAGCAGGCCCGCTCGCGCGCCGCCCTCGCAGAGGTCGCCGACTTCGCCCTCCCCAGTGGGGTCACCGTCCGCAAACTCAGCCCGTTCGCGGACTGGTCCACACGTGACATCTGGCAGCTCGCCGCCCACTTCAACATCCCGCTCCTTCCGCTCTACGAGCAGGGCTACACCTCCATCGGCTGCGAGCCCTGCACCACCCTCCCCACCGATCCCAACGATCCGCGCTCCGGACGCTGGGCCGGCAAAAAGGTCGAGTGCGGCATCCACATAGAGGCCGCGTTGGATAAGTAATATCTCCCGCTACATCAGCACACCCGCGCTTCGCTCCACACCACACCGGAAAGGCCCGATGGAATACCTGATCGGCTTCATCATCGCCGTCTTCATCGCGCTCACCGGCGTCGGCGCCGGCACCATCACCACGCCGCTGCTGATCCTCTTTCTCGGCGTGCCCACCACCACCGCCGTCTCCACCGGCCTCATGTTCTCGGCCGCCGTCAAGCTCGTCCTCGTCCCCTCGCAGATCGCGCGCAAACAGGTCAACTGGCGCGTCCTCGGCCGCATGCTGCTCGGCGGCGTCCCCGGCGTCCTGCTCGGCTCCCTCGTCCTCAACCGGCTCGCTGGTGCCGGCTCCAAGCACGTCATGAACGGCCTGCTCGGCGTCGTTCTCGTCCTCACCGCCCTCTACCAGATCGCCTTCTCCTTCCGCCGCCCGCGCCAACCACGCGCCCAGCAGGACCGCTCCCGCTGGATGCCCCTCCTCATGTTCCCCGTCGGCGCGGAGGTCGGCTTCTCCTCCGCCGGCGCGGGCGCCCTCGGCACCGCCGCCCTGCTCTCGCTCACCGAGCTCGCCCCCGCCGAGGTCGTCGGCACCGATATTCTCTTCGGCTTTCTGCTCTCGCTCATCGGCAGCGGCGCGCACTGGTTCTCGCACGCCACCAGCCCCCTTCTGCTCGAGCACCTCGTCCTCGGCGGCATCGTCGGCGTCGGCGTCGGCACGATGTCCAGCCGCTTCATTCCCAAGCGCCCTCTCCGCTTCGCCCTTTGGATCTGGCTGCTCCTCATCGGCACGCAGTTCCTCTACAACAACGGCTGGCTCGGCGCCCCCGCTAACACATACCGTATTCAGTTACACAGTGACAAATCCCAGGCCTCCACGTCATCACCATCTCGTTCAATGCCGTTGCGGTCTTGCCGCCCTCGTCCTGGGGCGCAGGCTGCTAAATAGCCAATAAGAATAGTCACGAACCACGGGAAGCAGAGCGTTAATAATGTCATCCTCCCGGCGGCACAGTGCTGTTCTGATCAGGCCTTAGGGTGCGTGTCTCCTTTGGTCGATTCGGGCTCGATCCAGACGGTTTGCGTGTTCACAAAGGCATGTGGGCCGAAGTGCGAAAGCTCTCGTCCATAGCCGCTGTTCTTGATGCCGCCTACCGGGACGCGCGGGTTGGAGGCCGTAGTGCCGTTGATGAAGACACCGCCGGTCTCGAGTTCGCGGGCCATCTTGCGGGCGCGATCGATGTCCTTGGTCCAGAGATTTCCGCTGAGGCCATACTGGCTGTTGTTGGCGGCTTGGACCGCGGCATCCGCATCGGCGACGCGGGTGATGGCAGCGACCGGGCCAAAGGTCTCGTCATCGAAGGCCGGCATTCCGGGCTCGACGCCCGAAAGCACGGTGGGCTCGTAAAAGGCACCCTTGCCCGCGATCGGTTTGCCGCCGCACAGCACCTTCGCCCCAGCCGCAACGCTCTTTTGTACCTGCTGGTGGAGCTCATCGCGCAGGTCGACGCGCGCCATCGGTCCGAGTTGACTGCTGGGGTCCAGGGGATCACCCGTCCTGAGCGCCTTGGTCGCCTCGACGAATTTGCTTTCGAACTCATCCGCGATGCTGTCGACAAGGAGGAACCGCTTGGCTGCCAGGCAAACCTGGCCCGTGTTGCCGAACCGGCCCTTGATGCCCGCGGCCACCGCCTTCGGGATGTCGGCGTCTTCGAGCACGATGAACGCATCGGAGCCGCCCAGCTCCATCACCGTCTTCTTGATCACCTTGCCCGCCTCGGACGCCACGGCGGAGCCCGCGCGCACACTTCCCGTGACCGACGCACCCTGCACCCTGCGGTCGTTAATGACGTTGACGATGTCCTCTGTGCGCAGGATGAGGTTCTGGAAGACGCCCTCGGGAAAGCCGGCCTCTAGGACCACGCGCTCCAACTCGAGTGAACTCCGTTGCGTGTTGGCCGAGTGCTTGATCAGGACGGCGTTTCCGGCCAGCAGCGTGGGAATGCAGAAGCGTGTCACCTGCCACAGCGGGAAGTTCCACGGCATGATGCCGAGGATGGAGCCGAGCGGATGAAAAGAGACATAGGCCTCGGTGCCGCCGGTGGGCGCGGGCTGATCGGCAAGCATGTTGGGCCCGTTCTCGGCATACCAGTCGGCTTCGAGCGCGCACTTTTCCACCTCGGCCTGCGCCTCGGAGAAGATCTTTCCCATCTCGGTGGTGATGGTCTTCGCGAGGCTGTCCTTGTTCTTGCGAAGCGCTGCCGCCAACTGGTGCAGCAGCTCGGCCCGTTGATAGATCGAGGTCTTGCGAAAGCTCTTGAAAGCGACTTCGGAGCAGCGGAGGATGGTTTCGGTCTTGTCGGGCGTGTAGGCGTGAAACGTTTCTATGTTTTCGCCGGTAGCAGGATTGACGGTGTTGAAGGATTCCTTGCTCATGGGGCTCCCTCCCGGGAGAAGCTGGTGTTCGTGCTGGATCGTCATGTTCGAGTGATCTCTCCGGCGGACAGTTCGCCGCTACAGAAGAGGTGGAATCGCGTTGCTGATCTTTGCCGCGATTACTGTCGGCCCGTCGTGCTGCAACGCCGCCTTCAGCTGATCGCTCACGTCATCCGGCGTTGCCGCATGGCTGGTCTTGCAGCCATAGGCCGCGGCTAATCCGGCGATATCGATGCCGGGTACGTCCAGGCCGGGCACGCCCGGGGTGTCTTCCTGCTTGGCAAATGCTTTGAGGATCGCGTACTCCTCATTCACAGGAACGAGGATGACCAGGCGCGCCTTCTGATGCGCCGCGGTCCATAAGGACTGAATGGAGTACTGGAAGGAGCCGTCGCCGATCACCGAGATGACAGGGCGGTTGCGGCCCGTCGTGCGCTCGCCCAGCGCTACGCCGATGCCGCCCGGAAGCCCCCAGCCGAGGCCGCCGCTGGCCATGGTGAAGAAGGAGAGCGGCTTGCGTGTGGGCAGGTGCTTGTGCAAGGTGGCCAGGTTCGATGGCGACTCTTCCACGATGACCGAGTCCTCCGGCCGAACCCGGCTGATGGCCGCATAGAAGGCATCCGTGCTCATGGGGGATCCAGCATCGGCTGCGGACATGGGCGTCGCAGGTCGCTTGTACGACTTGCGCGCAAACTGCTCAACCAAGGGCAGGAGTCCCTGCAAGGCGAGCTTCGCGTTCGAGACCAGGCTGTCGCCCACCGGGGAGCGCCCGGCTTCTTCCGCGTCATCGGTGATGTGCAGCAACTGGCAGCCGTCAGGCAGGTACTTGCCGGGCACGTAAGGGTAGTAGCGGAAGACGGGCGCGCCGATCACCAGCACGAGGTCATAGCCGACCAGCTGTTCGCACAACGGGCCGATTGCGAACTTCAGGTTGCCCGCGAACTGGGGATGGTCTTCGGGAAAGCCGCAGCGTTCTCCGCCGGGCGGCCCAAAGACGGGCGTGCCGAGCTTCTCAGCAAACGTGATTGCCTCCGCCCAGGCGTCGGCTCGATCCACGTCCGGCCCGATCACCAAAACGGGGTTTTTGGCCTTCTTCAACTGCTCCGCGAAGACGAACAAACGTTGCGGATCGGGCGCCACCCGCGTCGCCACCGTACGCACCACCGCCGGCCCCGAGGATTCGGCCTCCCAGTCATCCAGCGGAAGTGAAAGATACGCCGGTCCCTGCGGCGGCTGGATCGCCGCGGCATAGGCCCGCATGAACGCCGCCGGGGTCTCCTGCGCATGCGAGGTCTGGTAGGACCACTTCACATGCGGCTTCGGAAACTCCGTCGCATCGACGTTGGTCAGCCACGGCTCCATCAGGAGCATCTCGCGGGTCTGCTGGCCGGTGGTCAGGATCATCGGCGTCTTCGACATGCGCGTGTTGACGAGGTTGCCAAGTGTGTTTCCCAGGCCGGGCGCTGTGTGCACGTTCACAAACGCCACAGTGCGTGTTGCCTGAGCAAAGCCGTCGGCAATGGCTAGAACAGAGGCTTCCTGCAACCCAAGCACGAAGTTGAAATCACTGGGAAAGTTCTTAAGAAAAGTCTCCTCGGTCGAGCCCGGATTACCGAACACGGTCGTCAGGCCGAGCTTGCGCATAAGGTCATACGTTTCATCGCGAACGGTGGACATCGGAGCTCCTCGAAGGTGTCGGTGAATGAGTTGGAAAGGCAGAATCGCTAAGCTCGTCACGGGTGGAGCGCGCCAGTCTCATTTGCGAACGAGTTCTTCCATCGCGGCAATCGCGGCGGCAAAGTCCTCGTTGGCGACGATCGACAGCCTCAGAAGCGTATCGATCGGTGTGCTGTGGTCGAGGCCGGCCGTGACACCGTAGCTATTTAGTGAGGCCCAATTTGATTCGGCAGGACGCAGGTAGCAGGCTTTGCCGTTTCTGTTGCCATATACAGCTATGGACGGCAGCAAGATTGTTCCCGTTGTGCTGGATCAGTTGCAATACAAGCTTGCAATACCTGCAAGCTTCTATTGCTCAAGATTCGCGCCCCTATCGAACAGCGGGCGCGGTCTTCCCCTTGGATCGTGGGTGCGGTGCAGGAGATGCCGTACTGTGGAGGGTAGGACATTGTTGATGCTGGTGCCGAGGACGGAGACGCTGCTACAGACGAAGGTGACCCTGTGCCGCGGTGGCGGAGGATGGGCCCGTGACCATGGCGGGAGTGGAGACTCCGGCGGTTATCTGGCTTAGGTGTTCAGCACTACAGCCCTGGTGATGCTGCCTGTCAGGCCGGAGGCATCGTTGCGGAGAGCACAACCATGTAGCTACCGAAGCATGGTAGGTGTGCGTAGTGGTCGCGGTTGGGGTTACGGAGGTGCCGACCTCAAAGTTGAGTGAGACAGTAAGCGGTTGTCACCGCGGATCTGTGCAGTTAGCAGTGGCGACGACGGACTGCGAGACACCAGATCGCGACTACCTCTCCCAGTGGCGCACCTTTCTGCAACAGGCCAGAGTATTGCACTACAGAGACACGGGGATGCGCATGCAAAACTAACCGCTCTCTCCGGCAATGGCTCACCTCTCCCTGGCCCTGATCGCGACCGTCTCGCAACCCGGCAATGGGTGAACCGGCGATTGCCGGCGCATTCCTAACGCCGCAGGCGCTCATGCCCGGCACGGCGGTCGACGCGTACATTGGCCCACTAACAAGGCTTCACATGAATGCCCTGCTGGCCCTGAATGGTGCCCTGGAGCAGGTAGTGGCAATCCCAGTCCAACCAATGATCCTGCTGCTGCTGAGCCAATCAACGCCGCCGCCGGAACTTCCCACGACGATCCGACGGTGCTCTTGTCCTCCATCCAACACCGTCCGTGAGCTCTGTCGGGCAACAGACCGACCCGTACACTGAACAGGCCTGCGGAGCACGCAAGCCCAATGAGGGTGATTCGACGAAATGGCGAAATCCCCACGGATGAGCGATGTTGCCCGGCTTGCCGGTGTGAGCACGATGACGGTCTCGCGTGTGTTGAATGAGACGTCCAAGGTGACGGAGGGAGTGCGTCAGCGCGTCTTCTCGGCCATCGAGCAGTTGCGCTACCAGCCCAACGAACTTGCGCGGTCGTTGCGCGAGCAGCGGTCGCGGCAGATCGGCGTGTTGGTGCCCTACCTGTTCGACCCCTTCTTTGCGACGTGTGCGCATGTGATTGGCACGGTGGCCCAGGAACACGCTTATTCGGTAATCCTGTCCACCAGCAACGAAGACCAGCAACTGGAGTACGCGGAAGCAAGCCGCATGCTGCGCCGCAATGTGGACGGCCTTGTGCTCATCCCGACACAGCCACACCTCGGCCGGTCGTTGCTGCTTAGCCACGAGTTCGATCGCATGCCCATTGTGACGCTGGACAGGCCGGTGGAGGGAAGCGGCTTCGACAGCCTGCTGGTGGAGAACGAGCTAGGCTCGAAACGCGGAACGGAACATCTGCTGAGCCTTGGGCATCAGCGGATTACGTTTATGGGCCTTTCCAACGGCCTGTACACGATGCGTACACGGCACGCGGGGTACCGCAGTGCCATGCAGGCCGCTGGGTATCCACCGCGGTCGATTGAACTGTCGGGGACGCTCGAGGAATCGATGAACCGTGTGCGCGAGCTGTTGCATGCGCCGCACGCCCCGACCGCTTTTTTTTGTGCAAACAACCTGATTACGCGCCATGTGCTGCATGGACTGCAGGCACTCGACGTCCATCCGCCGGACAAGGTGGCGCTGGTGGGCTTCGACGATTTCGAGACGGCCGACCTGCTGCGGCCTGGCATTACCGTCGTCCGGCAACCCACCGAGCAGCTCGGACGCGATGCAGCAAAAGCTCTCTTCGCACGGCTCAACGGCAGCCTGCCTGCGGGCCACATTACCGGCAGGGCGCGTGAGACGGTGCTACCTGTGGAACTGGTGGTGCGTGGCTCGTGCGGTGCAAGGCCTAGCCTGGCTCTTAGCGCACGACGCGGATGCAGTGATCCGTAAACTGGCTATGCACCTGTGCGACGGTTTGCTTCGGCATGTGGCAGGTGGTGCACTGCGCGGCGGCTTTCGGGCAGGCTGCACCGGGTTTGGCCGCGTTCGCCAGTTCGCCGCGGTTGAGATGGCAGGCGAGGCATTTGCTGTCGTAACTGGTGGCGCTGCGTACCAGCGGCTCGTGTGGGTTGTGACAGGCCGTGCAGGTGATGCGTGCGTCGCCAGCAGTACCCCAGCAGCGGCTCGTTTCAAGGCGATACGGCTGAAAGCGCACGGCTTCCGGACCGTGTCTGTCGGCTTCGCTGAAGGCGACGTCGGCCCAGGTGCGATGGCAGGCTCCGCAGAAGTCTACGGAGTCGACCGGACTCATCCGTTTCGGGTTCACGATGGCGGTGGTGGTGGGATTCGCTGCCGCCATGCTGGCCAGGTGAGCCGCACCCGGTCCATGACAACCTTCGCAGGTAATGCCGGGGGTTGCGCGCTGCGGGTCGAAGTGGCCGCCGGTGGTCGCCGCGGTGGTGTGGCAGCCAAAGCAGCGGCGTGCGGCTTTGTCACTCATGCCGCGGCCAAGGGCGGCCTGCAGGCTTTCGGGGGGCAGTTGCGAGTGGCCGCTTGTGATATCGAGGTTGCCGAGCCTGGTGTACAAGCTGACGCGGCTCTCCTGCCAGGCCTTGCTTTGCAGATACAGGTACGTCTGGCCGAGCTCCCCCGCACCGAAGGCCCAGGTAAGCGGCACCTGCGCGCTGTCGGCAGTGCTGGAAACGGTGTACTGCACGGCTCCGTTGGCGAGCGCGATGCTGTAGCTGTACGCAGGCGATTCGAGGAGCAGCGACGAGTATTTCTGCAGCAGCATCGCCTGACCGGGAAGGGGTTGGGCTGCACGCGCCATGGGTGTGTCCTGCTGCGTTCTGGACTCCCGTACGTGGCACTCGCCGCAGGCAGCCGCGCCCACAAAGCCGCTGCGCGGCACATCCTGGCGGGTTGGCCACCAGCCAGGTTCGTCCATGCGATCGAGTGTGGCGGTTTCGCCGCCGCCGGAAGCGTGTGGCGCGACCGCACGGCCGCGCGAAGTCACCAGGCAGACAAGCAGCAGGAGCATGGCTGCGTCACGGGAACCCTTGCAGGACATGCGCTGCATCAGGGATGCGACGGCGCGGAGTTCGGCACCGCGGGGCTGGTTGCCGTTTCCTCGCGCACCACGCTCGAGGCTTTGGCGTCACGGCTGTCGACCAGCGCTTTGGCTTCTGCCTCTGCCTGCTGTGCCTTGGCGATCTCTCCCGTCTTGCGGTAAAGGCGGGACAACTGGTAATGCGTCTTGCCGTCCCCGTCGCCGGGGAGGGCCAGTTGAAACTGGTGAATGGCTTCCGGCAGATTGCCGTCGGCCGCCGCCGCACGGCCCAGCAGGTAGTGCACACGCGACCGGAATTCCGGCGCGATCCCACCACACTTGTCCAGGTAAGGACGCACGTCCGCGTCCCGTCCGCGAGCACCTAGGATCTCGGCCATCAATAGATTCAGCTGGGGATCCGATGGGCTTAGCGAGAGCGCGGTCTGCGCTGTTGCGGCAGCATCGTCGAGCTTGGCGGCGGCAAAGTCGGCCGCCGACAGGCCCAGCAGAGCGGCCGGATTGTGGGGGTCGAGCGCAAGCGCCTTTGCGTATTCGACGGCCGCGCCGTCCGGCTGGCGCTGCTCGCGGTAAAGGTCGCCGACAAGCACGTGCATGGTCACGGAGTTCGGCGCAAGGTCGTCGACGCGGGACAACGCACCCACCGCAAGCCGCTCATTGGCCTTGATGGACCAGTAGAGCGCCTCGATATCGTGCGGTCCCTGTTGCAACGCAAGCTGTGCTGCAGAAGCGCTCTGCTCGTACTCTGCCGCCCAATACGCACAGGAGGCGGCGCGAAGCGGACCGGCTGGCGCACCGGTGCATGCAGCAGTTGTGCCGTTCGAGCTGGACTTCAACTGGGCGATCACCTTGAGCAGGGCGTCTTGAGATACCGCCGGCAGGGGAAACTGCTCCGGCCGCTGCTGGGTGACCTGCAGGTTTTGCGCCAGAACTGCGCGCTGCTCGGCGGATGCGGCAGCGATGGCCGCGGTATACACATCCAGGGCTTCCAGCGGACGACCCTGTGCCAGCAGCTCGTCCGCGTAAAGAGAACGAGCCCAGATGGATTTGGGTGCAATGGAAGTGAGGGTTCGCCCATCCCGCGTCACGATCTCAAGAACGCTGCTGCCCAAGCCAAGCCAGGCCGCCGCGTTTGCGGGGTCGGCAGCAGCGGCCGCGGTATAGCTCGAAGAAGCCTCCTGCGGATGACCCAGCAGGGCATTGGCTTTGCCGAGCGCAAGCAGCACCTCGGGGTCTGCTGGCTGCAGCGTGCGCGCCTTGTTCAGGTTGGCCATCGACGCCGCGGCATCGCCTCGGTCCAGTGAGAGCTTGCCCAAAAAAAGCAGGGTCACAAAGAGATTGGGATTGAGCCGGAGTGCGTGCTTCAGGCTGGTCGCGGCATCCTCTTGCTGGTGCGCGAGGTAGTCCATGACGCCGCGATTCGACCACAGCTCCGCGGTATTGGGGGAGAGCACCGTCGCGCGCCGGAACAGGCTCGCCGCCGCCGCATAGTTGCCGGCCTGCTGCTCCGTCTGTGCATCGGCAAGGAGATCCTGCAAGGTTCGCGCCTGCGCATAAGAAGCCGCAGGCGCGAACAGACTTGCAAGAATAAGCAGTGCCGGTACCGTTCGTTTCAAGAAAGCATTCATCGTGCTTCCAGCCTAGAACAACAGCTTCAGGGCGAACTGAACCGATCTGGCGTCGAAGGCCTGGGTTATCTTGCCGTAGTTGCCGTCCTGAATACCGGTGTCCGGTGCGAAGAAGTTGGCGTGGTTCAGGAAATTGTAGAACTCCGCCCGACCCTGCAGCCGGAATCGTTCGGAAGGCAGGTTCCAGTATTTCTCTAAGGCGCTGTCCCAGTTGACGTACTTTGGCGAACGAATGTCGGACTGGTAGCGAGTGGTGTTGCCGAGGGAATACGGCGCGGATGGCGCAAACGCCGCGGTGTTGAACCACTTGTTGATGCTCCGATTCGACAGGCGCGGATCGCCGATCTCGTCGGGGTGCTGGTTCTGGAAGAACGGCGTGATGTTGCCGCCGTGGATGGCCAGGGGAATGCCGGACTTGGCGCTGACCACGCCCGAAACCTGCCAGCCCCCAATCACGGAGTTGGTGACCCGGTTGATGTGGCCAGCATACTTCTGTCCTCGTCCGACAGGCAGCGTGTACACGTAATTGGTCACCAGGCTGTGTTTGATGTCGGAGCCGTCGAGCGAGCGATCGAGGCCGAGGTTGTAGGAGTCACGGTAGCCATTGCCGTTGCCGACATAGGCCCAATCCGCCGTGCCACTGGTGTCGTCCAAAAACTTGGAATACGTGTAGGAGACCAGCAGGTTGAGGCCGCCGTGGAAACGGTGGTTGTAATCGACGAGGAGCGCGTTGTAGTACGAATCTCCCTCAGGTGCCTGCGCCTCAGAGACGTTACAAAACTGCGAGTAGGGCTGCGAGAGCTGGCCGAGCGTGACGGTTGGGTCTGCCAGGCCGCAACCACTCGACGTGATCTTGCCGTAGAACGGATTCGCGACCTGGGTCGAGAAGTTGTTGTTCGGCGTGACCAAGGCAGGGTCGATCTGGCTGCGGGAAACACTGTCGGTCAGCATGTGCGTGCCGCGGTTGCCGACATAGCTCGCCGTCACCACGTCGTTGGTGGAGACCGCGTATTGCAGCCCAAGGGAGTACTGCTGAACCATTGGGGAGTGGCGGCTGTAAGGGACGCCGGTGCTGGCGCTGAAACCGACGTCGGTCAAAGCACCCGATGCACTGCCGGTCGCGGTACGCAGACCGCTCGGGAAAGGGTTGGACAGGCCGACACCCGGCGACAGGCCGTTGTTGGTGCTGCCCACCACGGGTGTGCTGGTGCTGAAACCCGGGCTGGACTGAATGCCCACAAAGGCTGCAGGTGGGAAGAAGATGCCGTAGCCGCCGCGAAGCACGAGCTTCGGCAGCACCTGGTCGGTAAAGCCGAAACGCGGTGCCACGTTGGTGGCGTTCTGCGCGAACAGTCCACGGCTGTTGCTGGTGCTGAACACCTCTTCTCCCGGCAGCTGCAGGCCGACCGCGCTGCTGATGGGGTTGATCGCCTTGTAATCGAAGTGCGCCTGACGATTGTGGCGCTCGGTGAACGGCGTCTGCAGTTCGTACCGCAGACCGAGCGTGAAGGTCAGGTGATTGGTAGGCTTGAAGGTGTCCTGGCCGTAGAAGCCGATGTAATGCTCCTCCGGCGCCGTGTGGAACGTATTGGCGGTGTTGCCTCCGTCAGGGTAGCCGAGCAGCAGCGTGGCAAAGCCGTAGCCGGTGTTGTTCTGGATGTTGCCCTGCGTGTCGAGGAGTTCCCCGGTGTAGTCCGTGCCGAAGTTGAAGCTCGTGTTCGCCGGACCGTTGCCGTTATTCTGCAGCACAACCTCCATGAAGCCGAATGCGAGCTCGTGCCGGCCGACGGTCTTGGTGACATCGGCGCTCACGCTGCCGACATTCACAATGCCTGCACCAAACCCACCCTGATTCGGACCCAGGCCTGCATAGCCGTTGGCAATGCTAATGAGCGGAAACTCGTTCGAATTCGCGTCCAGTGAGCCCGGCAGACCGAGGGACGCCTGTTCGAAAGGATAGGCTTGCGACAACCCACCCTGGACCCAGCGCTGATAACCGGCGTTGACCGTGAGCGCGGTGGTCGCGTTGAAAATATGGCTCACCCCGGCAACAAGGCTGTAGCGATTGTTCGGCCGAACGTTGCCGGGACCTCCCGGGTCGTTGCCGCCGTAACCGGAGTCGTAGTAGGCCGGAGAGTTGGTCTTCTGCTCGTGCTTGTTGGCATAGCGGAAGTAGAGCCGCGTCGCATCGCTCAGGTTGTGATCCACGCGAATCAGGTACTCATTCGAGGTCGTCGGCGCAGCCGCTGCAACGAAGTAGTTGGAAGCCAATGCGGACGAGGTCGGCTTGGGGTAGAACGTCAGCAGCTTTGCGCCCACCGCGTTGATGAGGCCGGGAACACCGGCCAGATTGTTGCCGGCCACCGGATCGCGATAGTTGCACGAGGCCGTTCCACCCGGACAGCGAACAACCCGACCCGTGGAAGCATCGACCGACCCGGTGCGAAGGACGCGACCGGTGTTGGGGTTGTAAATCTGATTCGTCAGCACGGGTAAACCGAGCGCATCCACAATACCTGCACCACCCTGCGTGAGCTGCGCCCCCAGCACGTCGCCGAAGTTGCCGCTGCGCTCTGCCATGGTGGGAACACTAAAGGTGGCGTTGACCGGCGAGCTCTGTCGAAGACCTTCGTACACGCCGAAGACGAACGTCTTGTCGCGCTGCTTATACAGGCCGGGGATGTACAGTGGGCCGCCAGCCGAACCGCCAAATTGATTGCGGTGGAAGTTCTGGCGCGGGGAGCCGTTCAGGTTGTTGAAGTAGTTGTTCGCGTCCAGGTCGGAGTTCCGCAGAAATTCGAACAGGTCGCCATGGAAGTCGCGCGTACCGGACTTCGTCTCCACGTTGATCACGTTGCCGGTACTGAAACCGCTCTGCGCGGTAAATTGATTCGTTTGGATCTTGAACGCGGAAACGGCCTCGACCGATGGCACATAGATGACCGCGCCCCACGTGCTGTCCGTATCCCAGATGCCGTCGACCAGGTAGGCCGTGGTCCCGAAAAAGCCACCGCCGAAGTTGAGGAAGGAAACATCCTGGTCTGCCTTGCCGGACGTTCCGCCTTCGCCCAACTGCTCGCTCTGGGTGGTGTTCTGTACCGACGAGTTCAGCGTCGCGAGGCTGATGATGTTGCGCAGGTTGAGCGGCAGGTCCCTCACCTGGCGCTCATCGATCTCAGCCGAAAGGTTGGCATCGGCGGTATTGAGCAGCGGTGCCTCGCTGGTCACGACCACCTGCTCGCTTTCAGCGCCGACCGCAAGGCTCACATCCTGCTTCGCCCCCTGGCCCGGTACGAGGGTGATGCCGTTCTGCTGGTACGACTTGAACCCCGGTGCGTCGATGCTCAGGGTGTAGTTGCCGGGTGGCAGAAGGGGTACCGCATAGGTGCCGCCGGAGGAGGTCTTGATCGTGCGCACCACGCCGTTGTCGACGCCGCTAATCTTCACCGTTGCATCCGCCAGAATGGCGCCGGTACTGTCGACCACGGTTCCCGTGATGCTTGCCGTGGTGGTAAGGTCCTGTGCCTTCAACAGGCAGGGACCGACCAGAAATGCGAGTGCGACAGCCGAAAGGCCCACCCGTCGCAGAGACCAATGTATGTTCATCGCCACCATCCTCCAAAAGCGTTCCAACTAGAAAAGTGTTAACGTCCGATCCGGATTGGTTGCATTGCGCCGGCATCAGGCCAGATCGACGACTGCCGAAGCGCCGACTGCACTCTTCAGCATTCGACACTAAGATCTGCTCGCACGTTTGTTATCGTTATCATTGAGTCGGTGAAAATATATGATGATGGATCAAGCTTGTCAAATCATTTCGTCAGAGTCGCCGCACCGGTGTATTCGCGCTCAAAAGACTGCGCTTGCGCGCGTGGCACAACCCTCGGGTCACGTCGGTCTACGGCGTGGCGGCGGAGCACAGCGGAGTCGCCTGCGCCGCCACCGCTTCGTCTAGAAGCGCTGACATGGAATCGTTCTCCCGCAGTTGCCCGGCCGTTGCGGCCGCGTGCAGGGCTTTGAAGCTGTCCAGCTCGCGCTCCGCTGCAACAGGATCGTTCTGCCGGCGGTACACCCCTGCCAGGCGGTAGTGCGTTTCAGGATCGGACGGATGAAGGCGCGCGGCTTCCCCGAGCTCCGCAATGGCCGAGCCGTTGTTCCCCTCGTCGGCGTAGAGGATGCCGAGTTGGAAATGAGCGCCGGCCAGAGCGGGATCTTGGGTGAGGGCAATTTTGAGTTGTTGCTCGGTCGAGGCACGCTCCGCCGGCGACGATCTGCCGCCTCGCCGGCTGCTCTGGGCCTGCGCCTTGTCGTAGTGCGCGTCCGCGCGCTCAGGATGGCGCTGCACCAAGGCGTTGAGGGTGTCCTCGATCAACTGGTCGGAAGCATCGTCCACACCGCTCAGCAGCGCAAGCAGCGCGTACGGCTCAGCGTCGTCGGGAGCGAGAGACGCAGCCTGCACGAGAGAGCGTATCGCTGCTGCCTGACGCTGCCCGAGCGACTGCGCGAGACCCAGACCGAGCCAAAGCCGGGCCGCATGCGGATGAATGCTAAGCGCTGCCTGAAAGATCGGCTCCGCCGCGGACGCCTCACCAAGGCGGATCAGGCCGAAGCCACAGGCAGAAACATTTCGCTCCGATCGATCCAGCGCCGCAGCGGCAAGAAACTCCGCCGTTGCGTCGCTCCGCCGCCCAAGCGACGCGAGTGTCTCCGCAAGCTGCTCGTGGACTATGGCGCCTTTCGGATCGAGTTCAGGACGGCGTCCCAGCACCTGCAGTGCGTCACTATTGCGACCCAGCAGCCGGTACGCGACGGCGAGATCGAGTACGTTCTGCGCTTCGGCTCGATCCCCCTTAAGCAGGAACGGCAGGCTGCGGCCCGCATCTCCATGCTGCAGATAGAACAGGCCCATGCGATGATTCGCCGCGGCGTCTGCGGGTGCCGCGTCCACCTGCAGCCTCAGCGCAGCCTCGCTGTCGCAACCCAAGCGGCCCTCGTTGAACACGAAGTCCGGCAATAGGAGGGTTTCCGTCGAAGCGGCGGCGGCGATCTGCGAGCTCTGACGTTCCGCGACGCCTGCGGCATAGCCGCTCGGAGCAATGGTGCCTTCCACACCTGCCACACCGAAATCGGAAGGAGCATTGCCGGCGCCTGCGGAGCCGCTGGACGCCGGCACGGCAGGGGACAGACCCTCCGGCGCAAAGACGAGGGAGATCGGCACATCGTGGGTGGCCACCGTAACGTCCGCGGTGGCTCGCGGAGCGGGGCCAGGAAACCCGGCGCGCAGCGTGTAGCGGCCCGCTGCCACGGCGGCAAAGACAAAGTCACCTCGGCTATCCGTCAGCACGACGGCGGGCCTAGGAGCATGCTCGCCTGGCGGGTTGGGGGCCAGCGTAACGGCCGCACCCGCAAGCGCCTGCCCACGGTCGTCACGGACTGTGCCTGTCACCCGGCTCAAGGCCGTCGCGACCTGCATCTGCGCCCTCGGCGGCACATACGCGGCAAGCACCAAAACGGCCGCCGGCATCCCGATACACCGCAGTCTTCGCCACAGAGTCATCGCCGTGTATCGACCTCTTTCAGCGCATGCTGGATATCCGCATTATTGGGTTGGCGCTGCAGATAGCCGGCCAAAAGGTCGTGCGCCCGCTGCGCGTTGCCGGCACGCACGTAGAGCAGCGCGAGGTTGAGGTAGGGTCGGTCAAAGGTCGGCGCGAGCTTCAAGCACTGGCGGAAGCGCGTCTCCGCGGCCGCGGTGTCATTCATCTTCAGCGACACCACACCAAGGCCATTCAGCGCCTGTAGGTCGTTGGGAGCCAGCGCCACCGCACGTTCGAACTGCTGTCGCGCTTCCGGTAGTCGGCCGCGATCCACCAGCACCAGGCCAAGCTGGATAAGCAGCGAGACCTCCGATGGATCGTTCAGCACGGCAGCTTCGAGCAGCGATTGCGCCTGGCCGGTGTCCCCCTGGAACCTGAGCAGTTTTACCTCGTTCTGCAGCGCGAGTGGATGCCGCGGACGCAGGGTGAGTGCCTGCTGAAAGCTGCTCGAGGCGCGGTCATAGTCGGATTGGCGGCCATAGACGACGCCCAGATTGTTCCAAGCATTGGCGTTCGTGGGGTCCAGCCGAACGGCCGTTTCCAGCTGCGTGCGTGCCTGGGCAACGTCGTTCCTCTGCAGCGCAATCAGGCCCAGGTTGTAGAAGGACGCGGCGTTACGCGGGTGATGCTCAATGGCCTGCAAAAACGATTGGGCCGCCTGGTCAAGATAGCCATACTGAAAGTACGCCACGCCGTAGCTGAAGTAGTTGTGATGGAGAGGATCGCCGAAATACAGACCCGGGAAAGCGGCCGCGCGCTGCAGCCGCGCCTCTGCGCCGACAGGAGCGGTACGCCAGTCCGCAAGCAGTTGCGCTGGATCGACCATGCCACTGGAAACGAGGACGACCCTGCCTTCGCCATCGAGCAGGAAGGCTGTCGGCAGCGGCATGTCGCGCCTGCGCTCGAAAAGAAAGCGGTAAAAGATGGAGTAAATGGTGCCGGTGGTTTCGTCGAGCGAAAGCGCCGGAAAGGGCAGGCTTGAGGCACCCGCGAACAAGCTGTCGCTGCCCATCGCCGCGATGTTTACCCCTGCGTCCCGGTACTGCGGCCACAGTGCCGCCGTCTCGATAAGCGCGCGATGGCTGGCGCCGCAGCCGTCTCGTACAAACAGCAGCAGCACCGGCTTCCCGCTGAAGCCGGCGAGACTACGCGGCGCACCATGCTGGTCCCGCAGGGTAAACGCGGGTGCAAGCACCGGCTCCACCAGCCAGGTGCGGCCCGTGCCACTCGGCTCGTCCTGCGCCGCCGTCGCCGACGCGCCGTACACGGCTTGCGCACGGTGCGGAATCGCCGTAAACGTCTGTCGTCCCTCCTCCAGGTGAATGCAGTGGCCTGGCGGCAGATGCTCGTAGGTCTGCTTCAGCCCGCTAGGCCAATGCACGGTCGCGTGCACAGCGGCTGTCGTTTCGGTCGCCGCACTGCCCAGCCCAAAGTGCAGCATCTTCGTGTGCTGCGCAAGAAAGCCGGACCCCGCAGCAACGCTCCTGCGCTGCTGGCCCTGTGCGGTTTCCAGCACGACCACCGCGCCGATGGCGTCCCGGTTGCTCTGTGTGCCGCGGAGCACCATTGTGATCGACGCCGGCAGGGGATGGAGGCGTGATTGCAACACGCGCAGCTGCGGCGCATTGCGGTTCTTGAGCAGCACCTCGAGCCGGCCGTCACCATCGAGGTCGGCGAGCGCGAACGAGCGCCCATCTTCGGTAAAGTCGATGCCGAGCACACCCGCGGCTTCGGTAAAGGTGCCATTCCGGTTGTTGGTGTAGAAGTTGTTGCGCTCGTAGCCACTCCACGTGTGGTCCGCGCGCAGGAACTCGTTGATGGCACTCCAGGCATCTTCGTAGTCCGTGGCAGCGCCGCCGGCGGCAAGGGAACGCGCAACCACCTGCCGCCAGAAGAAGCTTGAGAGATCCGCATGGTCCTCCCCGGAAACGAAGCCGTTCGTCACATACAGGTCGGGGTAGCCGTCGTGGTCGAAGTCCCACGCGTCCGAAGACCAGGACCATCCGCCGAGCCTCGTTCCCGAGGCGTCGGTCACGTTTGTAAATCGCTTGCCGTCGCCCACATTACGAAAGAGCGAGTTGCCGGTGGCATGTTTGCGGTAGATGCGGCGCACCGGTTCCGCTGCCGTGGACAGAAACACCGCCTGCTCGCTGATGCGACGTCCCTCCGCGGTCCACATGTTCGCGACGTAGAGATCGTCCCGGCCGTCGTTGTCGTAGTCGAACCAGCAGACGCTCATGCCCGCACCCGGATCTTCCACGCCGGCCTCCGCGCTCACATCGGCAAAGGTGCCGTCACTGCGGTTGCGATACAGGTTCTTCCGTCCAAAGTCGTTCACCACGTACAGGTCAGGCCATCCGTCGTTGTCGAAGTCGTTCCAGCCGCAGGCAAAGCTATATCGATTATTGTTCGCGTCCATGCCGCTCGCGACCGTCACGTCGGTAAAGGTGTGGTTGCCGCGATTGCGGAACAGGAAGTTCGGCGGCCCATTCTGCGCGTCGTAATACGGCTGCGGAAATCGGTATTCGCTGGGCCCCTGGTAGTAGCTGTACAGACAGAAATACACATCCAGCAGGCCGTCACGGTCGTAGTCTGCGATGGCGGCTGCGGTGAAGGTGCCCTGTGGTGGACGAGCGAACTGAAAGGCATCGTCCTTGCGCTGAAAGGTGCCGTCACCTCGATTTACGAAGAGGAGGGGGCCGGTCATGCGGACCACAATCAGGTCCTGGTGGCCGTTGTTGTTCAGGTCGGCAAACAGCGCGGAGGACGTCGCGTCCAGCACGCCAACGCCTGCCTGCTCCGTCACGTCGACCAGCGTGCCGTCGTCCGCGGTCCGGTAAAGACGATTGGGCAGTCCGGCCGCCTGGCACACATACACGTCGTCGCGGCCGTCCCCGTCGAAGTCGCCGACGGCAATGCCGTTGTTGCCATAGACGTCGATGCCGATCGCACCGTCGAGCACCGTGCGCCAGTGGTCGGCGCCTCGATTCATCTGCGGCATCCACGTCGCATTCCTGCCCAGCACCGCATGCGTGACATCCACGAATCCCTGGCCGGTCAGGCGGCTCCGGGACTCCTGTTGCGATGTCCAGCCGGCGATGGTCCACGCCGTCGTTTCGCTCCTGACCCAATGCATCTGCCACACGCCGGTACGTTGTTCCCGCCGACCATCGTGCAGCGCCCCGATCAGGTCATAGAAGATCTCCGTCCGCAGGGAAAACGGGCTCTCCGCCTCAATGCCGCCCACCTGAAACTGCGCCGTCGTGACCGAGGCTAACGGAGAGAAGTACCCGCGCAACTGGTCCAGCAGCGCCGCCTTCAACTGCGGCACTGCATCGCGAAACGTCACACGCTCCGTCTGCAGAGCGCCCTCGGCACGAAGCGGATGGAGGACGGCTTCGCCAAAGCCGGACGCGGTGGTAGAAACCGGCAAGCAGTCTGCAATGGCAGCGAGGATCCCCCCAACTGCCGGGGCCGCCGCGGTCCAAAGGGAGAGCTTCACTTCCAGTTCGGCGGCGTATCTCTCGGTCACGAACGCGTCGGAACCCGCCTCAAGCTGGCCCAGAAAGTTCCCCAGAAATGGCGCGAGTCCCGGTCCCTCGTCCAGTTCGCACGCCAGGGGCGCATGCCCTGTCTGCGCCCACAGCGGCACACCTTCCAACCCTGCCAGCAATAGCGCCAGCGAAGCTCCCGACCGGGTTACGAACTGACGCCTCGATACGAACACGGCCCTCTCGAACTACTGAGCACTCGGTGCGTCAGGTGCGCCGGCGACAGCAGCCGCCAGGTGTGAAAGTCGGCTGGACGGAATGTCGCCGAGCGGGATGCCCGGCCCCTGCCACAGCAGCCTGAAGTCGTCCCGGCCGGTGCTGTGCGACTCCGTCACGCGCAGGTGATGCAGGCCTTTGCTCAGCTCCGCAGCCACAGTCAGCAGACGCGCGGCGTTGCCGGCCAGGCCGCATACCTGGGCGATCGTCTCCGGTCCGCTACCCAGCGCCTTGCCGTCCACGGCGATGGAACTCGCATCATTGGCGATCGCCGAAAAGAGGTAACCGCCATCTTCCGGCACATCCACATCCGCGGCAAAAGCGACCGCGTATCCCGCACTCGCATGCGGCACCTGTGCCAGCGAAAATGCCGTTGCCGTTCCCGCGTCGGCAGGCGCCGCCGTGCCGCTGACCTGGTACACCACCCCTGGCACACGAGGCGCTACGGGGAGCGCCGCATTCTGCGCGGTGCGCACCACGGTCGGCACGCTCACCCACGTGTTGCGGCCGGCGCCATTGGAAACGTGCAGCAGGACGCGGTACAACCCCCAGCCATCGAGCAGCGTGCCGTCCGCATCGTCGAACCGATGCTTGACCTTGCGGCCCGCGGCCGTCGTGCCGTCCCCGAAGATCCATGTGTACGTCCACCCCTGCGCCGCATCGTCCGGTTGGGCTTCGAACCGCAGCTTCTGTCCCGGCCGCAGCCATCCACCCGGCGCAACGACGTGCACCTTCGGACCCGTGTTCGACACCGTCGCCTGCGCCGCTCCATCCGCCGCATCGATGGGCACCTCCGACGCCGACTCCACCCGGCTCCCCGCGATGACCACGTTGTCGAGCGTGACGCCGCTCACCTCTCCCTTGAGCACGGAGGGGACGAGCGAAGGCGACGTGAGCGCGGCAATATCGGTGAAGTGAACCCCACGCACCGGCGTGGGCTGCTGCACGTTCACCAGCGAATACCAGTCGTCCAGGCGAATGTCGTTGAAGCTGTAGCCGGCGCTCTCGCCGCGGCCATGGGGGTCTGCCCACAGCTCCATCAGCGCGAACGGGGTACCGCAACCCCCCATGCCCATGTGCAGCACGTCGGTGTTGCGCATGCTGAAGTTGCCACCTTCAAAGTTCTTTTCCGGCCATGCCACGCGCACGATGTTGGAGATGCTGGTGGAGACGACGCTGTCCTCGACCGCGACGTTCGTGACCGGCGAGCCTTGCACGGCAAATGCTTTCGGCCCGTAACCTTCCCAGCTTGACTGCATGGCAAACACATCGTCGGCTGCGCGAAAAAAGCTGTTGCGCACCACGGTATCGCCGCCGCCCAGCCAATCCATGCCGTCCGCATTCGCATTGCCGGCGTTCGCGCCGATCACCTTGATGTTGTCGTAGACGATGCCGCGGGAATCCTTCATCTGAATCTGCCACGTACGGCTGCGCACCACGCAAGTCACATCCGCAATCGAGATCTCGTGCGCGTTGTCCATCACAATGCAGTGCCAGTTGCGCTTGTGCATCCAGCCGTCATCGTCTGCGGGATTCTGCGGACCGTCGTACACGATCACGCCCGGTCCGTAGACCTTCACGTGGTCGACATCCCAGACATTCAGCGAGCCGAACACAACCGCACCAGGCGCAAGATAGATCGAGTCGCCGCTGGCGGCGTCGATGTTCATCGTGTGCGCGCCGGGGCTGATGTAGCGCAGGCCGGGTCGCTCCGCCGTTGGTGGATTCTTCTCCGGCACGTTGGCAAAAAGGTACAGCATCTCCGCCTGCGCAAGGTAGTCGTTTGGCCGGGAGATGGTGATCTTGGCCGGCCCATTCAGCGTAAAGGTGATCGTACGGCCGCTACGCCGGGGACGTATCCCGAGCCGCCACGGCTGGACCTCCACACCCTTGTCCCAAAAACCGTCGGTGTCGGCCGTAACCGAAATCCTGGTGTGGCGACTCGCCTCAAAATTCAGAAAATACAGGTTCAGTGCCGCATGCATCACCTGCGCCGTCTGGCCGTCGATTGTCACGACGAAGTGGCTCGACGCAATCTGCGCCGGCACAGGCGCAAGCGGTCGCCGACTGGCGTGGACGCAGCCGCAACTAAGGCACGCAAACAGAACGGCCCAAAGCTTCGCCGCACACCCGGGAAGGAAAGCTCTTCGCCAGCCATGTGAACGAACGTATACACGGAGACGAACGGAGCATCCCATAAGCTGTCGGCATCTTATATCGATGTGAACGATAACGCACAGCGAATCGGTCGAGAGAGCGTTCTGTCCGTCTCCAGCTCCACCTCCAGCCGCCATCTTTACCGAAGCTCTCGCTCACTGCCGTCAATCTGGACCAACTCGCCATAGAACTCGCGCCGGAGCCGAGGCTGGTGGAAGGTCGTACGCTGCTTGCGCGAGAGCCAGACACCTTCGGCCATCATCCAGCGCCGCAATGTCTCCCGACCAACTCGGAAATGCTATGACGTTCCTCAAGGGCCTCCTCGGCGATGTCGCCCCGGTCGATTGTTGATGGGAGCGCATGCCTAGTTCTTTCCGAGCTGATTTGCAATCACCTCAAGGCTGGTATTCAAGATCTTCGCCTCAAAGGTGACACCCTCGGCGCGATGCATTCGACCCGCGCTCCCTTACCACCACTTGCCCTCGGGGTTCCCATGATCTCGGCTACAGAGTCGTCCAGCAGCAGGGCTCGGATCGGCGAGAGAATGCGATCAGCAATTCAAGGTCTCGGTTCATTTCACACTTCGAATCGAATCCCTGGTCGGCACGGATAAGGATGATGGTGAGGCCACCTAAAGCCGCTCCAAACCACCCAAACCCACTGAAAAGCCGCTTCAGAGCCACCAAAATACACCGAAAATCAGCCCTTCGGCGCCAGTGCAGCGCCGTACACTTCTCACCATGAACGCCGAGCGCCTCCGTTCCATGCTTCTCGCCCTCCCGCATGTTGTTGAGACAGTTCAGTTTGGTGACAACCTCGTCTTCTGGATCGGGGACAAGGCGATCGGCGGCAAGATGTTCGCCCTCCTCGCGCTCGACGCGACCCCTGGCCAGCCGCTCGTCTCCTTCGCCGCCGCGGGCCGCGAAGCGTATGCCGATCTGCTGGAGCGCGAGGGCCTTGTCCCCGCGCCGTATCTTGCGCGAATTCAATGGGTTGCCGCAACGGACTGGGAGGCGCTCAACGCCCGCGAATGGGCCGATTTGCTGCTTGCGGCGCACACCCGCACCTTGGAAAAGCTGCCGCCCAAAGCTCGCGCCGCCCTCGCCCTGCCCGCGCGCCAGCAGCAACGCCTCATCCTCGACCGCCGCCATCTGCTCCAGCAGCGAACTGAAGACACGCGCAACCGCCAGCAGGCAGACCGCAAGCAGACAGCCGGCAAGCAGACAGCCGACAAGCAGGCAGACCGCACGCAGACAGACGGGGCAAAACGCGGCAGCCGCCTAGGTTTAGAAAATCTCGGGCGACGCGTAAAACAGCCCGCGAAAGCTGCGCCGGTACGCCCAGATCAGAAAGATCTCGAGCACCGTCACCAGCAGACCCGGCGGAATCCCCTCCCCACCCAGCAGAAGTAGATGAAACATAAGAATATTGACGATCACCGGCGCCAGCAGTACCAGCGCCAACGGCACATAGCGCCCGACCAGCAGCAGAAGGCCGCCGACGATCTGCAGCAGCCCGACCACGCGCATAAAGCCGTGCACCGCCAGAATGGTCGCGAACTGCCCGGCATCGCCCGGCGGCGGCGCCATCTTCAGGAACTGCAAAATGATATTCAGCCCAAAGAACAGAAACAACGCGCCGAGCAGAATGCGCGCTACCAGAACAGCTACCTTCATCGTTCGGTCTCCTTGCGATCGCCGCGCGGATCGAGCGCGTGTCTCTCGCTCGGTACTGTCGTCGCTCTGCCTTCGCGTGCTGTGATGGCCACCAGCATCGCCCGAAACCGCCCGCATGTCCAGCACATCGGCTCGCCATGCGCCCCGAGGCCATCTCCTCCACGCCGCAAAGAGGGGGTGCCGCCGCCCGCCCGTCACACACAGGGACGACAAGAGAGCAGAGGCGTAGCCGGCTCCCGCAGTGGAGGGCGCGATGTATCGTTAGCCACAGCGCCATGGACACGCCAACCCCATCCTCTATCTGCCTTTCGCTCGCCGGCCGCACCGCCCTGATCACCGGCGGCTCGCGCGGCATCGGCGCGGCCACGGTGCGGATGTTTCACGCCGCCGGCGCCCGTGTCGCCTTCAGCTACCAGCGTGCGCGCGCACAGGCCTCCTCGCTCGCCGCCGAGCTTGCCGGGGACGACCCAGCCTCCCCGCGGTGCATCGCCCTCGAGCAGCCGCTCTCCTCCGCCGCCGAAGGTCGCGCGCTGGTGGCCGCGGCGATCCAGGCCCTCGGCGGCCAGCTCGACATCCTGGTCGTCAATCACGGCGTCTGGCCCGCGCACGACCAGTCGATCGCTACCATGCCCGACGCGCAGTGGGCCGGTACCCTCGCCGTCAATCTCGAGAGCGTCTTCGGCCTGGTCCAGGCAGCCGCGGCGCACATGCTGGCGCAGGCAAGCAACGCCGCCGACGCTGGGACCGCACGCCCACGCGGCCACATCGTTCTCGTCGCCTCCACCGCCGCCCAACGCGGCGAGGCCTTCCACGCCGACTACGCCGCCTCCAAGGGTGCGCTCCTCTCCCTCACCAAATCGCTCTCCTCCGAGCTCGCGCCCGAGGGCATCCTGGTCAACTGCGTCGCCCCCGGCTGGGTTGCGACAGAAATGTCCGCCGCTGCCCTCCGCGATCCGGTCGCGTCCAAAAAGGCGACCGCGCTGATCCCGCTCGGCCGCGTGGCGCACGTGGACGAGATCGCCGGCCCCATCCTCTTTCTTTGCACGCCGTTCGCCGGCTTCGTCTCCGGCGAGATCGTCAACGTCAACGGAGGAGCCGTGCTGGTCGGCTGAGCATCTCTTATCCGCCGCCGTATGGGACTCCGCGGCGCAACTCACATTCTTGCCGCGCCCCGAGGAACCTCTCACCCCCATGCGACCCGTTGCTCCTGCCCTGCTTGCTCTTCTGCTCGTTGCCGCCCCGCTCCCGCTCGCCGCACAGGCCAGTGAGATCCCAAGCGCCGCGCCGTCCTCGGCTGCCGCCAGCCCCGAGCAGCACGGTCGCCAGCTGCTGGACCAGATGATCGCGGCGCTCGGCGGGCCGGCGTGGAAGAGTCGCCGCACGGGCACGGTCCTGGGCCGAACCGCCGCCTTCTTCCGCTCGCAGCCCACCGGCGTCACCATCAACTTTGCCGAGTACTATCAATATCCCGAAGCCGCGGCCGGCTCCTCTCCCGCTCGCCCCCCGGCCGAGCGCATTGAGTTCATCACGCCCAAGGGCCTCATCCTGCCGGGCACCAAGCGCGACGTCGTCCAGGTGTGGACCGCGGACCAGGGGTACGAGCTGACCTACAAAGGCAAGACCGCGCTGCCCAAGGATCAAGTCGAAGACTATCTGCGCCGACGCAACCACGGCATCGACGCCCTGGTCGCGACCTGGTTAACCGCCCCGGGCGTGATGGTCGTCTATGAGGGTCCGAGCATGTCCGGCCGGCGCGCGTCCGAGACCGTCTCCGTGCTTTCCGCCAATAACGACGCCATCACCGTCGAGCTGGACGCCACTACGCACCTCCCCCTGGCCCGCACCTTCCGCTGGCGCAACGAACAGTTCAAGGACTACGACCAGGACCGCGAGGAGTACGACGACTACCAAACCTATGGCGGTGTGCAGACGCCGCTGACCATTACTCGCTATCGCAACGGCGATCTGGTAAACCAGCGCTTTTTCACCAAGGTCGAGTACAACCCCGCGCTGCCGCCCGGGACCTTCGATCCCGAAGCTCCACTCGCCCAGAAAAAGAAGTAGGCCCGGCTGCGGAACGTTGGCTCAGGCGATCGGTCGACGTCGCCGGCGCAGCAGTGCCACGGCGCTCAGGGCGCCGCTGCCGAGCAGTGCCAGCGAACCCGGCTCCGGCGTGCCCAGCAGCACTGACGAGCCTTGGACGCCCGCAAAGACGACGGTGGCGTCGTTGTCGGCGTCCGCGTGCGGCGATCGTAGCCGATCCTCAAAGCCGACCACAGGGGCACCCACGGCGGAGATGTCATTCAAAATGAAAGTGGGGCCGACCACGTCCGTGCCTCGATCCAGCGAGGGGGCCGAGTCGTCCTTCGCGGCGCCGTGTCCGACAAAGTAGCCGTTCACCGGCCCACTTGCCCAGGCGATCAGACCGAAGCCCGAAGCCGGCATCCCGGCCTCGGGGTAGTGCAGGGTGGAGGCGGCAGCCCCCAGAGAACCAACGCAGAAAAGTACGGCAAACACAACGGCAGGGGCAATGCAACGGATCACGGCAGGGTCCTTGACAGTGAGCGCGTACGCGCGTTCTGAGGATGTACGCCGAACAACACGCGTAGAGTAGCAGGTTTCCGAGGAAGAACAGGGAAATATTTACGGATATGTGGAAATAATTACCCGCCTTGATTCCCCGCTCCGGTCAGAAGCGGGCACCGTGCAGCCCCGCTATACTCGTGCCTGTCATGTCGGAGACCGTCGGCAACCCCTCCCTCGCCACCACCACCCCACCCGATCGCCAAGCGCTCGACATCGTCGAGATCATGGCGATTCTGCCGCATCGCTACCCCTTTCTGCTGATTGACCGCGTGGTCGAGATCGAGCGCCGGCACCGCATCGTCGCCCTCAAGAACGTCTCCGCCAACGAGCCGCACTTCGTCGGTCACTTTCCCCATTTCCCCATCATGCCCGGCGTGCTGATCGTCGAAGCGATCGCACAGGCCGGCGGCGCCCTGCTGCTGACCGAGATCCCCGATCGCGACTCCAAGCTCATGGTCTTCACCGGCATCGAGCAGGCAAAGTTCCGGCGCCCGGTCACCCCAGGCGATCAACTCCGGATCGAGGTCACGGTCCTGAACTGGCGCACCTCCGCCGTCAAGATGCGCGGCGTCGCCACGGTCGAGGGCAAGGTCGCCTGCGAGGCGACGGTCACCTGCGCCCTGATCAACCGCGCGGCCGCGCCCAGCGCCCACGCCGCCGCGCCCGTCGCCACGCCCGAACCTGTCACGGCGCAGTCGCCGGAGTAGCGGCGTCGTGCCCATCCATTCCACCGCGATCGTCGCCCCCGGCGCGCGGGTGCCCACCTCCTGCACCGTCGGCCCGTTCTCAACGGTCGGTCCCGACGTGGTGCTCGGCGAGGGCTGCGAACTGGTCTCCCACGTCGTCCTCGACGGCCACACTACGCTGGGCGCGCGCAACCGGATCTTCCCCTTTGCCTGCCTCGGGGTCGCGCCGCAGGACCTCAAGTACGCCGGCGAACCCACGCGCTTACACATCGGCGACGACAACACCATCCGCGAATACGTGACCATCTCGCGCGGAACCGCCGGCGGCGGCGGCGATACCACCGTCGGCGACGGCTGCCTGATCATGGCCTATGTTCATATCGGCCACGACTCCCACATCGGCAACGACTGCATCCTGGCTAACGCCGCCACGCTCGCCGGCCACGTCACCGTCGAGGACTTCGCCGTCGTCGGCGCGCTCAACCCCGTGCACCAGTTCTGCACCATCGGCCGCCACGCGTACATCGGCGGCGGCACCACGATCACCCAGGATGTGCTGCCCTTCTCGCTCACCAGCGTGCGCCGCGAAAACCGCGCCTTCGGCCTGAACAAGATCGGCCTGGATCGCCGCGGGTTTACCCCCGACGAGATCAAGCAGCTGCGCGCCGCGTATCGCCTGCTGCAGACCTCGCATCTCAACACCACCGACGCGCTCGCCGCCATACGCGCCCGGGTCGACACCGGCGAGTTCGGCCCACACGTGCTGTACCTGGCCGACTTCATCGCCCGCTCCCAACGCGGCATCATCAAATAGCGCTGACTTTGATCACAGCAAGTTTTGCGGCATCTCGTGTGCGGCGACGCCCGGCATCGTGCGTCTCTCCATTTCCCTCGTCGCCGCGCTGCATCTGAACCTCCGTTCACGCCGTTCTTCTTCCTGAAGCGAGCCTGCTCTTCCATGCCCAGACTGCATGTCCTACCCGACCAACGACGCTCGGTTCTGAGCGGTCAGCGCCATCTCAAGATGGCCTCCTCCGCGCACGCCTATGTTCGCGGCAACACCGTGCAGTTTTACGAGTGGCTCGCCGAAAGCACGGCGGCGCGCTCCATCCCGGCCGGCCCCTCCATCTGGATCTGCGGCGACTGCCACGTCGGCAACCTCGGTCCGGTCGCCGATCTTTCGGGCAAGATCGAGATCGAGATCCGCGACCTCGATCAGACCGTGATCGGCAACCCGGCGCACGATCTGCTGCGCCTCGGCCTTTCGCTGGCCATGTCCGGCCGCGGCTCCGATCTTCCCGGCGTCACCACCGCCCTTATGGTCGAAGCGATGCTCGAGGGCTACCTTGCCGCGCTTTCCGGGCGCCGCCCCGATCAGACGCAGGCCGCCGAGCAGATCGCTCCCATCGGCAAGGTCATGCGCGAAGCCCTCAACCGACGCTGGCGTCACCTCGCTGCGGAACGCATCGAGGATATCAAGCCCCGCATCCCGCTCGGTCGGCGCTTCTGGCCGCTCTCGGACACCGAGCGCTCCGGTCTGTCCGCGCTCTTCGCCGGCGACGGCGCGGGCCGCCTGCTCGAATGCCTCCACACCGGCGTCGATCCCGACACGCCCATCCGCATGCTCGATGCGGCCTACTGGCGCAAGGGCTGCTCCTCGCTCGGCCGGCTTCGCTTCGCCGTCCTCGTCGGGGTGGGCCGCAAGCGCGAGCTCAAGTACCGCCTGCTCGACATCAAGGAGGCGATCGCGCCCGCCGCGCCCGCCGACTCCACCGCCCGCATGCCCGCGAGCCACGCCGAGCGCGTCGTCGCCGGCGCCTGTCACCTTTCCCCATTCCTCGGCGAACGCATGCTCGCCACCACCTTCGCCGACCGTGAGGTCTTTATGCGCGAGCTGCGGCCCCAGGACCTCAAATTCGAGCTCGACAGGCTCACTCAGCAGGAGGCGATCCTCACCGCGCGCCTGCTCGGCGGCGTGGTCGGCAAAGCGCACGCCCGGCAGCTCAACCGCCCCGACCGCCTCGCCTGGGCAAAGACCCTCTCCAGCCGCCACTCGCGCGATCTCAGCGCACCGGGCTGGCTCTGGAACAGCATCGTCGAGCTCGTCGCCACTCACGAAGCCGCCTACCTCCAACACTGCCGCCGCTACGCTCTCGAACAAGCCGGCTGACCCCCGACCCGCTCACATCCTGTATCTTTACGGAGTTGTAGCAAATCCAGGCAGGGTATGTTTCGGCATCCGTGATAGGTAGGAGAACATGCATCTCGTGACATACGGCGAGGCGCTCTTTGCCGCCTATCTTCGCGTGCGGAACATCATTTTCGAGCATGAACCTAATCTGGCAGATATCAAGAAAAAGTTCGATTTTGTGCTCAGCACAGAGCAGCATGAAAGAGTAATTTTAGATACCAAGGATATTTGCTGCCGTCTGCCGAAATCCGGCGGCTATGACCCCTATAAGCCCATTCGCGCACAAATCGATGCCGCAAGGAAAAAGTTTCAGGAAGTACCGAATGATATCTGTGGCCTGATTCTCTCCGTTCCGCCAGGTAACTTGGCAGAACTTTCCAAGCCATACATATTGGGGGCAATGTACGGAGACCTGGGCTGGAACATTCCGTTCAATACCGAGACGGGCTCTATAGAGAGAGGAAAAAGTGAGCTCAGCCTTTCTAAACGGCCGAGGAAAAATGATTCGCTCAGATCAGAGCCATAGGCATACCCGAATAGCTGCTCTGATAACCACGCATACATTTCAGCCGTTAACCGAACAAGTTTGGATTCACCGCCAAGAGAAAGGCAACGACGGGGAACGCTGGGCGGAGTTCTTCTCGAAGATATCTGTCGAACAGTTACGAGAGAACATCGGAGTCATAGTCTGGGAAAATGCCGTAAGCAACAGGCAGTTCCCTTCGCATCTCTTCCAAGGCGCTATGGACGCATGCTGGAGCTATGACGGCAAAGATCAGGTGCTCTCGTTCCGCGAACGACCTGGCATAGACTGACCGTCATGCGATTCGGAATCCTTTTCGCGACCACAATCGGTTTGGCTTCGATGACAGCTTTTCCCGCCGGTGCCCAGCAGACCCCGACCCCCGTCGCCATCGTCGGGCTCACCCACGGCCACGTGCAGGGCTTCCTCCATAACCTGCCCAACCACCATGAGGTCGCGCTGGTCGGCGTCAGCGAGCCGGACGCCGCGCTGCGCGCCAAGTACGAGCAGAAGTTCCATCTCGCGCACGCGCTCTTCTTCGCCTCCGAAGACGCCATGCTGCGGGCCACCCACCCCAAGGCCATCCTGGTCTACACCGCGGCCGCCGGCCATTTCGCCGCCATCCAGGTCGCCGCGCCCATGGGCATCGCCGCCATGGTCGAGAAGCCGCTCGCGACCACCGTCCCCGACGCGCTCGCCATCCAGAAGCTCAGCGTCGACAACCACGTGCCCGTGCTCACCAACTACGAGACCACCTGGTACGCCTCAAACGCCGAGGCCGCGCGCCTCTACAACCAGGGCAAGATCGGCGACCTCCGCCGCATGGTCTTCCACGACGGACACAAGGGACCGAAGGAGATCGGCGTCGACCCCGAGTTCCTCGCTTTTCTCACCGACGCCAAGCAGAACGGCGGTGGCGCCCTCTTTGACTTCGGCTGCTACGGCGCCGACCTCGCCACGGTGCTCATGCATGGCGAGCTGCCGCTGACCGTCACCGCCGTCACCCACACCGACAAGCCCGCCATCTACCGCGGCATCGACGACGACTCCACCATCCTGCTGCAGTACCCCGCCGCCGTCGCCGACATCGAGGGCTCGTGGAATTGGCCCTTCGACCGCAAGGACATGGAGCTTTACGGCGCGACCGGCATCGTCGACACCGTCTACGTCTCGACGCAGGTGACCGACCACCTGCTCGAGCGCTTCGCCGGCGAGGCCCAGGCGCACGCCGAGACCGCGCCCGCCCTGCCGCCGCCGCAGAACGATCCGCTCAGCTATCTCAACGCCGTGCTCAGCGGCAGCTTCACACCCGAGCATGACCTTTCCGCTCTCGACACCAACGTCAAGGTCGTCCGCATCCTCGACGCCGCCCGCCGCTCCGCCGCCGAACACCGAACCATCTCGCTCGCCGGTGCACAGTAGCACATGCCCACCGTTCTGCGCGTCGGCCCGTACCGCTTCTTCTTCTACAGCCTTGAAGGACAGGAGCCACCTCACATTCACGTCGAGGCCGACGACCGCGTGGCGAAGTTCTGGCTCTCGTCAGGGGAACTCGCCGCCAATCACGGCTTCCGTTCCCACGAGCTCACGGACGTGCGTAAGCTGGTTATTATGAATCAACCACTCTTCCGCGAGGCTTGGAATGCCCACTTTGGTCATTGAGCTCGATCCCGTAGCCACGGACGTCTCCTTCACTCCAGATGCTCTCCGCGTCTCGCTTGCCGACGGACGGGAGCTTTCCGCTCCCTTGCTATGGTTCCCGCGCCTTCGCGACGCCACCGCCGATCAGCAACGGAACTGGCGACTGATCGGCCGAGGCCAAGGAATCCACTGGCCCGAAGTCGACGAGGACATCTCCGTGGCGGGTCTGATGCGACTCAGTTAATCCCGGCCGCTCGGCCCCGTCGCTCGCCGCCCATCCCGAGGACCGAACACCGAACCATCTCGCTCGCGCCCACCCCCTAGCCCCGGAAACTGATCTCCCCCGCGCGTCCCTCCGCCCCGGCGCGCATCTACCAGCTACGACCCACAGTTCGCCGCAGGTCGAAGGAGAGCCGTCCCCGCATGTCAACCAGCCCCCTCGAGACAGCCGGGCACGCCGTGAGCCCCCCCACCCTCGAGCCCTGCTGCCGACACCGGATGCCCTTCGGCGCCGAACTCCAGGACGACGGCTCGGTCCGCTTCCGCGTCTGGGCCCCCGAAGCCAGGGAGCTCCACATCGCGCTCGTCGGCCACCCGCACCCGCTCCCCATGCGCTGCGGCAACGACGGCTGGCACGAGCTCCGCACCACCCTCGCCACCGCCGACACGTGCTACCGCTATGTGCTGCCGAACGGCCTCCATGTGCCCGATCCCGTCTCGCGCTATCAGCCGCAGGACGCCGACGGCCCCTCACAGGTCATGGACCCTCACGCCTTTTCGTGGCAGCACCCCGCCTGGTGCGGCCGCCCCTGGGAGGAGGCCATCCTCTACGAGCTCCACATCGGCGCCTTCACCCCGGAGGGCACCTTCCTCGCCGCGATCCGCAAGCTCGACTACCTCGTCGACCTCGGCATCACCGCCATCGAGATCATGTCGCTCGGCGAGTTCCCCGGCGCGCGCAACTGGGGCTACGACGGCGTCCTCCTCTACGCGCCCGACTCCAACTACGGCCACCCCGACCACCTCAAAGCCCTGGTCGACGCCGCCCACGCCCGCGGCCTCATGGTCCTCCTCGACGTCGTCTACAACCACTTCGGCCCCGAAGGCAACTACCTCCCGCAGTTCTACCCCGATATCTGCACCGATCGCTACCAGACCCCCTGGGGCCAGGCGCTCAACTTCGACGCCGCCAACAGCGAGCGCAACCGCGAGTTCATCCTCGAAAATGCCCTCTACTGGATCGTCGAGTTCCGCATTGACGGCCTCCGGCTCGATGCCGTGCACGCCATCATCGACTCCAGCACGCCCCATATCCTCGACGAGCTCGCCACCCGCGTGCGCGCCGTCGCCGGCCATCGCCACGTCCACCTCATCCTCGAGTCCGACGAGGTCATGTGGCAGCGGCTCATCCGCGACCAAAACGCCAACCCGCTGCTCAGCACCGCGCAGTGGAATCACGACGCCAAGCAGCTGCTCGCGCTCGGCCTCACCGCCGGCCGCCCCGCCGCCGAAGACGCCCGCGACACCGAGCTGCTCGGCCGCTCGCTCACCGAAGGCTTCACCTCCGTCCCCCCCACAGCCATCTCCATCGGCGAAACCCTCGTCTGGGCGCCACCCGCACTCCCCGTCCACATCCCGCCCGGCGGCTTCGTCTCCTTCCTCCAGACCCACGACCTCGTCGGCAATCGCCTGCGCGGCGAGCGCATCTCCGACCTCGCGCCCCCGCACATCGTGCACGCCCTCGCCGCCGTCTATCTGCTCTCCCCCCAAATCCCCATGCTCTTCATGGGTGAGGAGTGGGCCGCCTCCAGCCCCTTCCCCTACTTCTGCGAGTTCGCCGGCGAGCTCGGCGAGGCCGTCCGCCGCGGCCGCCTCCAGCAGTTCGCCACCCCCGCCCAGCGCGTCGACCCCGCCTTCCTCGCCACCGTCCCCGACCCGCTTGCCCCCGCGACCTTTCTCTCCGCCAAGCTCCGCTGGGACGAGCTCCCCGATCCCCCGCACGCCAAAACCTTCGCCGTCTACCGCGAGCTGCTCGCCCTCCGCCGCGAGCGCATCCTTCCCCTGCTCCATGGCATCCCCCACCGAGCCGGCACCGCCGACCTCCGCGGCGCCCGCACCCTCGAGGTCCGCTGGTCGCTTCCACTCGGCGAACTCCGCCTCGATACCAACCTCAACGACCTGCCCAGCCCCACGCTCACCCCGCTCACCGGCGAGGTCCTCCACCTCCAGGGCGCCCTTCACGCCGACCGCGAACTCGCCCCCTGGTCCGTCCGCTGGTCCCTCACCCCGACACCGTAGACCAACCGCCTGCATCGTCCCTCCGGGACCAACAAGATAGCTCACGGACCCTAACTTTGCAGGGTTGCAGGGTTTCAGAGTTACAGCCTCGCCGCCCCAGGCTGCCGGATCGACGTCCTCCACAGTGTGGATCACCGTCCTCCACTGGTAGCCCCTAAGCGGAATAAACCTCGCTGGTGTCTCAACTACAGGGTGTTCGGAGATGCTGAGAACATTCCCATCGGGATCACGAAACCATGCGATCTTTGCAAATGAGCTACTGCGACATAGTATGTCGCGCGTGCGACAGGCAGCCGTTATCCGGAATTTTGATCCAGGACGGGGTGTATCCATAGAGACGTTAGCGTATGACTACCCTTGCGGTTCCTCGTTCCTGAGCATGCGCACGGTTCTGACCAGCTCATCTATGCGACCCATGGCGTCATGGAGGTTCACTCCGGCCAATCTGTTTGGCCCATTCCGCCCAGCTTCGCTCTCTGGGTGCCGCGCATCTACTTCATCGCATCCGCATGCCGGTCGCAGTCTCGATGCACACTCTGTACGTTCGTCCGGGTCTGGTCAGCCGGGCAGGGTCCAAGTGCGAAGTGCTTTCTGTTAGCCCATTCCTGCGAGAGTTGATCGTTGAGGCAGTGCGGGATCGGGCAGTTGCGTTTGAGAGATCCGGAGCATTGCGCAGTACGTGACCTCGCTGCCCTGCACATCGCTCGCGTTGGCATGCTTTACCCCGAAGTGCGGCGCGCGAGCGGATTGCTGTGGCAATGCAGCGGCGTCTGGGGTGAGACTACGCGTGGGTAAAGGAGGTTTGCTTCTTTTCGCTGTGGCGCTCGAGAGCGAGGGCGATCAGGCGGTCGAGGAGCTCGCGGAAAGGGACGCCGCTGGCCTCCCAGAGCTTGGGGTACATGGAGATGGAGGTGAAGCCGGGCAGGGTGTTGATCTCGTTGAGGAAGATACGGGGTTTGCGGCCTTTGCGCGCGGGTTCGAGGAGGAAGTCGACGCGGGCGAGGCCGGCGCAGTCGCAGGCGGCGAAGGCGGCGGTGGCCATGGCGCGGATCTGTTTAGCCTGCGGCTTGGTGAGTTTGGCGGGGATGATGGGGATGCTCGCGCCCGAGTGGTATTTGGCGTTGTAGTCGTAGAACTCGGCGGCGGGGACGATCTCGCCGACGACGGAGGCAATAGGCGCGTTGTTGCCGAGGACGGCGACCTCGAGTTCGCGTGGCTTCACGTTAGGACCGCCCACGCCCTGCTCGATGATGAGCTTGCGGTCGAAGTTGGCGGCAAGGTCCATGGCGGGGGCGAGCTCTTCGCGTTTGTGGACCTTGGAGATGCCGACGGAGGAGCCGAGGTTTGCGGGCTTGACGAAGACGGGGTAGCGGAGGTGTTTCTCAACACGTTTGGTGATGCGCTTGGGGTCCGCCGCCCACTCAGTGCGGAGGCAGGCGAGCCAGGGAGTTTGCGGTAGGCCGGCGGCGGCGAAGAGCTGCTTCATCACGACCTTGTCCATGCCGGCGGCGGAGCCGAGGACGCCGGAGCCGACGTAGGCGATGTCGGCGAGCTCGAAGAGGCCCTGGATGGTGCCGTCCTCGCCGAAGGTGCCGTGAAGTACGGGGAAGACGAGGTCGAGGGCGAGCGAGGGTGCGCCGGAGGTGGCGCCGGCGGCGAGGGTGAGTGGGTTGAGAGTGTGATCTGAAGCTGAGGAGGGACCGGGAGGGAGGGCGATGGGCTGTTTGCCGGCGTTGCGGCCGACGGCGGGGGCAGCAGATTCAGGGTCGCCGGCAAGCCGCGCGGCATCGGGCACGGATGGGCCGGAGTGGCCGGCGAGCAGCGCATGGGCGTCGTCCGCGGTGATCCAGCGGCCCTGCTTGGTGATCCCAATGGGAACGATGTCGTACTTCTTGCGGTCGAGGGCCTGCAAGATGGAGGCGGCGGAGAGCAGGGAGATCTCGTGCTCGCCGGAGCGGCCGCCGAAGAGAACGCCGACGCGGAGCTTTTTGGGGTTCTTCATGTCTGCTTCCAGTGTCCGACAGGAGAGGCGGAACTGGCCGGGCAGGCGATGAGGGAACCAGCGTGATCACGCGTGGAGAGGAGGTTGGAAGGTTGAGGAGCGGCTGTGTCGCCGCTCCCCTGTGGAGGTGGAACTACAACGTTAGATGACGAGGACGGACTCCTGCGATTTGTCGTTCTTTGTGGCCGAGGGTGTGTCCTTGGCCGGAATCGCAGCCTGGAGCGGTGTGCTGCCCGACTTGCCGGCGAGCGTGGCGTTCTCGCCGAGGGTGTCCTTGAGAGTTTTGATGATCTGCGGTGTGTCAGCGACCTTGAGACCGTAAAGACCGATCCAGCTGCCGACGCCATCCTCGCCGAGGGGGCCGTCGCCGGTGGAGTCGTTGTAGTACTGGTCGACGATGCCGGGGGTCGGCGGGAGCATGCCGATGGTGAAGCGATCCTGCCCAAGGCTGTCGAGGGCAGCCGAAAAGGCCTTGAGGTGGGTGATCTCGCGGGTCATGAGGAACTGCAAGGCTTCCTTGGTGCCGAGGTCGTCGGTGAGGTGCATCAGGCGCTCGTAGGTGATCTTGGCGCGGCATTCGGCGGCAATGTTGTTGCGGAGGTCGACGTCGAGCTCGCCGGAGATCTTGAGGTAGTCCGCAGTCCAGGCGTTGCCCATGGAGTTATAGAGGTTGAGACCGCCACCGCCGGTGATGGCGATGAGTGGGTCCTCTTCGGCCTGGGCCAGAGCTTTTTTCTGCGGCTTGAGGTGCATGCGGATGAGGGCGCCGACCACTTCGAGGTGGCTGATCTCCTCGGTGCCGATGTCCATGAGCAGGTCCTTACGCTCGGGATCGTCACAGCTCCAGCCCTGCACGGTGTACTGCAGAGCCGCGGCGAGCTCGCCATTCGCGCCGCCGAACTGCTCCAGCAGCATTTTGCCGAAACGGACGCTGGGCGTGCCGACGTTGACATCGTACATCAGTTTCTTTACGTGGTGATACATGATGGAACTCCTTGCTGGTGTAGAGAGGGAGGCTCCGTCCGGAGTACCGGCGCGGAGTGTGGGTGCTTCACGGTTACTTGTGCGATGACAGGTCAATCGTAAAAGGTGGGCCGCAGAGGTTCTTCGGCCCAAAGAAAGCGGGAACTCGGCTGTGCTGTGAACATCCGCGTTATCACATAAACATCTTTGTCGGTGAGAGGCAGTAGCGCCCGGCTAGCGACGAGAGCGTGCGAGGTATGGAGGGACGCAAAGAACGCGGAAGAATGCCGTCACCGATAAAGCCGATGTGGTCTAAGTGTGGTGAAGCAGGCGAGCGTCGGGCGTTCACCTTGCTCGGGCTACGGAGTGGGTTGGTTTGGAGCGCGTTCGATGATGCCGTCGCCTATAGGGCCGGTGTGGTTGAGGGTCTTGTTGAGCCACGCGACGGTTTGGCTTTCCCAGTCGGGGACGTTGGGGATGGTGTGCCAGGAGCCGGTGGCGTGGGGGCCGTTAGGGATGGTGATAAGGTCGGCCTCGACGTGTTTGGCCTGGAGCGCGTGCTGGAGGTCGATGGACTGCTGGATGGGGACGGAGACGTCGTGATCGCCATGGATGAAGAGGAAGGGCGGGGCTTGCGAGGTGACGTGCACGAGGGGAGAGGCGGCGGTCAGGGTGGCGGGGGTGATGGCGATGGTGGCGCCGAGGAGATGGTGGGTGGTGAGGAGGGTCTGCATGCTGGGCGGCATGGTGTTGAGGTCGCTGATGCCGTAGAGGGTGACGACGACCTCGACGGCATCGGTCTCGCGATCGACAGGGTCAGGCGCGGCAGGGTTGGCGGAGGGACGGCTGACGCCGACCATGTTCGATAGATAGCCACCGGCGGAGCCGCCGAGCAAGGCGATCTTGTCGGGGTCGATGCCGTACTGTTTGGCGTTGTGGCGGACAAAGCGGATGGCGCGCTGGACGTCGGCGACCATGTCGGCGAAGGTGGCGCCGGGGGCGAGGCGGTAGTTAATGGCAAAGCAGGTGTAGCCGGCGGGCGCGAGGAAGTCTGCGGCGTAGGCCTCAGAGCCGTTGCGGGAGGTGCCGGAGGTGAAGCCGCCGCCGTGGATGATGATGGGCGCGGGGCCTGCGGCCTTGTAGAGATCCATGGTGAGCGGGTCACCGGGGGTGAGCTCGCTATAGGGGATGGTGGCGGCGATCTGGGCGTCGCGCGGCCCAGGCCCAGTTTGGGTCTGGGCGGCGATTTGGCTACGGGTTTGGGCCATGGCAGAGAACGGGAAAGCGAGCGCGAGGGCGACGAGACGGAGGAGCATGCGAAACAGTATGCACGCGGGATGGAGGCAGTGGCACGGAGGAACGGGTTAGCGGCGGGCAGTACGTTCTGGAGCGTGTGCGACGGAGTTGGCGATGATGAGGCCGTTTCCTTGGCGTGGGGAAGCCGTGCCTGCCGGCCGCCGGGCACGGTCAGCTCCGATCCCAACCTCCGCCGCAACGCGCAGTACGTCAACGTCCGTTGTTTACAAGCCGTCCCCCAGCGGACGACTGCAAGGCATCCTGATTTCTCGGATCGCATGCTACAAACCGGTGCCACAGGCCTGTGGCTCAGCCATTCAAACCAGGGACGCCTGGGCGGATTCTGTCTGGTCGGCCAGCCACTTCCGGCTTTCAGCGTCGACCGGCAAGGCAAACAAGTACTTCGGCATTCGTCGCCGACAGCGCCAAGGTTACAAATTCTTAATGGCGATCTGTGGAAAGAGTACGCATACCACGCTCCGCAATGAGAAGCCAGCAGGAATCTTTGGCCTGACGTGCTCGGGGGATCGTAACCTTGTGATTCGGCAGGGTTAGTTAAAACCCTGGAACTACAGTAATCGTCTCGCAAGGACTCCGATTTGCTTAAAGTTACCCTTTGTCCCCACAGCAGCTTCCACAGATTTTTCCACAGCCGCTGCCGATAACAGGAGATAGGAAGGCTTTCGCCTTCCTATCTTGAGGTGGGCTGCGACTTACATGAATGGAGGGTTACTGGGGCCTGCGGGCCGGCGTGGTGGGACGGCTTGCAGCACCGGCTGGGCGGCTTGCCGAGGGCGCGGACGGCGGTGGCGCGGCAACGCCCGAGCTCTTGTTGTACGCGTCAATCGCCGCGGCGGTGATGTCAGTCGATTGGAGCGCCCACATCACAGGGCTCTGCTGACTGCTCACGTCCAGCAGCAAGGTGAAGCCGTTCTGCTGGCAGTAGGTCTTCATCACGGTCGAGAACTTCTGCGCGACCTTGCCGTACGCCTCCTGGAGATCGGCGTTATAGGCGTTTTGCGCGTCCTCGGCGTCGCGGTTCAGCTGCTTTTCCTTGGCGTCGATATCGCGTTGCCGACGGGCCCGCTCCTCTTCGGAGGCGGTAGCCGGCGCGGCCTGCGCCTGCTTGCGCAGGGTGTCGACCTCGGTGGAGAGCGTGTCGATCTGCGCCTTCTTCGGCTCATACTTTTTCTGCACGGTCTGCACGGCAGTTTGGCCTTCATTGGTGGAGAACACCGCCTGTTCAAAGGCGATCAGGGCCACCTTGGCGTCAACTGCCTGGGGCGCTGGGGCGGCCTGGGCGGGTGCAGGTGCGGGCGTTGCGGCAGCCGGAGCGGTTTGGGCCATGGCGATGGCAGACGGCAGAGCGGCGCTCAGCGCCGTTGCCAGTACAAGAGTGCGGTTCATGGCGGGGGGAAGCTCCTTGCAGGTCGTTTAGGTCGGGATCGGTTGATACTGTGGTTGCGGCTCGTTCGTCACGGAGGAGGTGGATCTGCTCTCGCGCGTGCGTCCAGTTCTAGAAATCCGTCGGGTGGACGGTACTGCGGCAGAGGGCCGCCCAACTCGGCGGAGCCTCTTTCCATGTCGATGTCACCACCCCGCGGCCAACAGACGCGGGGAACGCGCCCCTTGTAGCCCAGACACATCGGATCTGAAGATCCGCGGATCGGCTGGACCGATTCAGCACGGTGCCGTAACACCAAGAATTATAGGATTTCAGATCGGGGCTGGCAAACTCGGGGCAGCGGAGATTACTTGGCGGCGTTGCACACGCGAGCCGGTGTCCGGCTACGCCCGCGTAAATGATCATGCGGGGCGCAGTAGATTTGCTTTTCTAAAATCCATAGGGCAGGCCGCATCGATCTTCCGATCGCTGGAGATGGCGAAGCGAAGCCTGACGCGAAAGACCTCGGTTTTTGGGAGAAGTCCGTCGCTTGTGTCTTTGGCCCGCTGCTTGCAGGCAAGTGTGCTGTATTCCGCTTTTCGGAACACAGCGCTTCTTCGGTCGCAGCCGCTCCGCATCGGACGAGAGACGGCCGCCGAAACAAGCCGCCCATTCGGGCAGTTTTCAGGAGGCCAGTGACTGGCCATCGTCACTGGCGTAGCACTAGGAACAAGGAAAGCTCAGGGTGGTTGAGCAAAACGCAAGAGATTCGCACGTTTGCCGATCCTTTGAGTTAGAGCGATTTAGGTTCAGTCTCGCCATGCAGGGTTGGCGGCGAACAACGATGGAAGTGTGCCGTGCAAGCTTACGCTTGCCAAACCGGGCAGCTAGGCGTACGCTGAAGTTGTTTTGGACCCGCTCTGGGCGATTGCCGGACAAGATTTCCTCTTGCCGGGTGGGGCTCCAAGCATTACACCTCGGTGGCGCGCCGCACAAGAGAGCGGCCGTAGGGGCAAGAGGCGCTCCGAAGTGAGCGCTCTTCTTACAATCTGTAGGCGCAAAGCTTGACCGTAGCACCGCTGCTCGCGAGTCGTCGTCTGACCAATCAGACTGGCAGAACTCCGACAGCCGTTCGAGAGAGCGTTGATTAACCTGCCGAATCCACCCGTTTGCTGTTCCAAAACGTCGAAATCCACCCCGAGCCGAAGGTCATTTGGCGCTGGATCGATCTCGTTCCTGCAGGATAGCGCGTCACCGGCGGTGGCCGGGGCGCGGCAAGGATAGTTAGGTAGCACAACGCCGCGCAATAGGAAGTGGAAGCATGAGTTCAGAGCAGAATGTGTCCGAGGTGCCATCGCACCAGCCCCCTCCTCCCCAGAACCAGGGAGGCGATCTGGCCTCCGGCGGTGCGAACCCCGGCACGGGACAGTCCAAGAGCAGCCGCCGGCGACGCCGCAAGCGGAAGGGCGGCAGGCCCGACGAGATAGCGGGCGAGGGCCAGACCGCGACGCCGGGAGTCATCTCGTCCGTGCAGGCACAGGCGCCCCCTCCTCCGGCTAATGGCTTCAACGGCCAGGGCGCGAGAGAAAACGGCGCCCAGAGCGGCTTCCAAAACGCCGGACAGAACGGCGCTCAGGGCGGCTTCGTCAATCGGGACCAAGCGGGTGGCAAGCGATGGAAGAAGCGTTTTCGCGACCGCGAACGGCCCCATCGTGGCGGCGGCGCCAACGAGAATCCCGGCAATCAGGCGACCGGCTCCAGCAACCCATCCGGTGGCGGCTTCTCCGGTGGCGGTGGCTTCGCGGGCGGCGGCTTCGCGGGCGGCGGATCGGCCAGCCGAGACACCAACACGCACCAGTTCGGCAACCGCTCGGACGGCTCCAAGCGCAAGGGGGGCGGCGGCGGCAGCAAGCAACGGGAGCGTGGCCCACGCAGCTTTGTCGGTCCGATGGACCACAGCTATCGCTCTTCCCCCGGCAACGACAGCTCCGCCTCCACCGTGGACAGCTTCCTCGGCGGTTGGTCGCGGACCTCGCATGTCGGCGACAGTCAGCCGATCGACTACTCGCAGGGCCGTCCTATCCCGATCGCGGAGGATGCGCCGACGCGTATCTACTTCTTCATTGAAGATCTCTTCTTCTACGCCAAGATCAGCGAGACCGCGCGCAAGCTGGGCGTAAAGGTTGCGTTTATCAAGAGCGATAAGGAGTCGTTGGCCGAGCTGCTGGCTCTCGAAGACGAGGCGCGTCCCGGCCTGATCGTCATCGATCTTAATAACGCCAACGTAAAGCCGCTCACACTGATTCCCAAGATCAAGACGAAGTTCAAGCGGCAGACCTCGATCGTTGGCTTTCTCTCGCACTTGCAGGGCGATCTCAAGGCCAAGGCCGTCGAGGCCGGCTGCGACACGGTGATGCCGCGCGCCGCATTCTCGCAGAATCTGCCGAACCTCCTCCGCCGTTACGGCATCGAGGAGGAGCACGAAGAACTGAACTTCAACGCCTAAGCAGCGCGTCGTGGGCGAGTCTCTCGTTATGAAGCATGACCTTCGCCGCCACGCGGGCTGGTAACTCCACCTCAGCCTGACCGCGCTTTGACGGCGACGGCACGGGACGCTTGTCCTTGAGTAGAAGTCGAGCGCGGTTTCGAGCGCGTCGCTGGCCTGAACGAGCGCGTTCTCGCGACCGGAGCCAAAGGTGAGCGCTTCGGGGATGTCGGGAAAGCTGACGCTGACGCCCACGTCTTCCGCGGTAAGCACAACAGGAAAGCGCATGGTTGATCTCGTACAGCTGCAAACAAGCTGTTTGCGGTAAGAGGTGCCATGGTGCAGTCTGACGGGCTTCTTTATCTCTACTTTCGCGATCTTTTCGCTCCGTGCGGATCAGCCGGGGGGCCAGCCCATCGCTCGCCCGCCGAGCAGGTGCAGGTGCAGATGCTGCACCGTCTGACCGCCGTCCGGCCCCGTATTGAAGACGAGACGATAGCCTTGGCCGAGTCCCCTTCGCTCCGCGAGCTCGCTTGCCGCGGCGATCATGTGGCCGAGCAGGTCTTTGTGCTCCGCCATCGCTTCGCGGGTGGAGGCGATGTGCAACTTGGGAATTACGAGAGCATGTACCGGGGCTTGAGGATGAATGTCCGGAAAGGCGACCACAGTCTCGTCTTCATAGAGGCGAGTCGCCGGTAGCGTTCCCGCAGCGATACGGCAAAACAAGCATTCGTTCACGGGAGCAACCGCCATGCGGGCATTCTAAGCGCAATCGGCACCCGCCGTTGATGGGATACCTGCTTCCCGCAGCATTCGTGGCGATAGGCGTTAGTGTCCTGCCGGCGCGGGAACCATCACTGCGTTCGGATCGACCTTGGGAATCCCGAAGTGTCCGCCGAGATGCAGCAGGTCCAATGGCCGGATGGAGCCGGAGACCTGGATCAGGTTCATCTGCCGCGAGCTGCGCAGCAACACCGTCATATCGTTGATCTCGGTGCCGGCGTAGTGCAGCCAGAGGTCGGTGACCGTGGAGGGAGGCTGCGCGTTCGCGGCCGGGCCTGCGTTGGTGTTGACCAGGTGCTTCCAGCCAGCGGCGTTGTAGGTGGCGACCAGGGCGGCAAAGGCCTCCGGGGTGTAGAAGGCCGGCTGCGCATAGTGATAGGTGTCGATGGTAACCGAGGCGAGGCTGGACGGCGAACCGGGACCGAACAGGCTTTGCGCCTGCTGCAGAGTGGAGCGGTCCAAGGTAAAGGAGAGATGCGTCGCCGGCTGATCCGCCAGCCCGGCCAGCGCCTCATACGCCCCCGCCGGCTGCTGTGCCGCGAGGGGGAGGGCTGCTGTCATCGTCAGAAGCACAATCGCGGCACAGCGGAGCATCGTCGGGTACCTCGTTTAAATTAGACCCCTGGTTGTCGGAAAAGTTACGTGCGCGACGGCTACTGTGCCGGCCGCGGCGCGAAGTAGCCTTTGCTGGCGCGCACGATATACCGCGGATCGAGCGCCTGCAGATAGATCGTCCGAAAGGCGCCATTGTTGATCAGATTCGCCGGCCGGTACTGCAGGGAGTACTGCGAGCGCAACTCCTGCTCGATCGCATGAAAGCCGTTTGCCACGTCCTCAATCTTGTTGGGAAAGAACGTCCGCCCGCCGGTCGCGTCCGTGATCTGTTCCAGGACCACATCGCCTTTATCCTTGGTGGGGCTCAGGTTGGTCGAGATCGCATAGACGATAGTCTCCGCGCGCTGACACATCTTGATGGCGTCCGGCAGCTCCGCGCGCGAGTAGTTGTCATCGCCGTCCGAGACCAGGATCATCACTTTGCGCACGGCTTCATCGCCGCGCAAGGTCAGCATCTGATCGCGGCACGTCTTGTACACCGCGTCGTAGAGCGCCGTGCCGCCGCCGGGACGCAGCTTGTGGATGCCCTGGTTCAGCCCGTCGACCGAGTTCGTGTAATCCTGCGCGAGATAGGTCTTGATGTCGAAGCCTTCCACAAAGGCGCGGTCGTTTCTGTGCAGGATCTGCAAGAAGAACTCGACGGCCGAATCCTGCTCGAACTGAAAACGCGTACGGATCGAGGAGGAGGTATCGATCAGCACGCCGACACGCAGCGGCAGGTCCGTCTGCTGGCGGAAGCCCACGACCGCCTCCGGTGGGCGCCCGTCATCGAGCAGGCCGAAGTTCTCCCGGTGCAGGCCCGTGATGAAGCGACCCTTCTTATCGGTGACGGTGAAGATCAGATTGACCTCATTGACCTGCACGCGAATGGTTGTGGTCGGCTCACCGCTCGGCGGCAGCTGGTCCGCCGGCCGCTGCTGCAGGCCGGGCGTCGCGGGCGGCTCCGGCGAGGTCTGCCCGGAAGGCGCGGCCTGCGGGGCGGCGGCGGCCGGTGCGGGCGTGGGAGGCGTGGTCTGCGGGGCGGCGGATGTGTCGGTGTTCGGCGAGGAGGTGCTCTGTCCGGGAAGGGCAGCCGAGGCAGCGGCATCGAGGGCCGGCAAGGCACCCCGCGGCTGGGCACGGAGTCCGCCGGGAACAACGATCGCGATCACAAGGAAAAGGAGCGAGGAAAGGCGGCTTCGAGCGACGATCACGGCTCGATTCTAGCGGGTTTCGCCTGACTCCGGCGGGCGGCCCGGCTTAGCACGGCGCGGCGCTCGTGCGGCTCCACCCGCTTTCGTCGCCGAGGGCGCGGTCTTGTTCGGTTCGGGCGAGGCGGCGACGGCTCGCTTGCGTTCGAGCGCCGGTCCGGGCGCGGATCCGAGCGCCGACCCGAGTGCCGATCCGAGGGATGCCAGCAGCTGGACCAACTCCGGCGGCAGCGGCGCCTCCGCCTCGAGCACCGCCTCCGTGGCGGGATGCGCGAGGCGGAGGCGGGCCGCGTGGAGGAAGTTTCGCTTCAGGTAAAGTGACTCGCCTCCAGCCGGCACCGGCGCCGGCGAGGCGGCTCCCCGGCTGCGCTTGGCTGCCGTTGGCAGCGGCACAAGCTGCGCCGGCGCGCCGTACACCGTGTCGCCCACCACGGGATGCCCGAGCGCCTGCAGGTGCACGCGGATCTGGTGCGTCCGGCCAGTCTCGATCCGCACCTCGACCAGCGTGAACGCGCCGTACGGCGAATTGAGACGCTCCAACACGCGCACATGCGAGACGGCATGGCGAACGCCGGCTGCGTCCGCCTGCCGCCGCGTGGTCATGCGTGTCCGCCGCACGAGATCCCGACCGATCGGCAGCTCCACCGTAATCTCATCCGGATGGGTCCGCGCCCTTGCCCCCGACCGCGCGCGCAGATCGCCGTGCACCAGCGCCAGATACGTCTTCTCGACGATGCGTTCCGCAAAGGCCTCCGCCAACCGGCTATGGGTGCGGTCGTCCTTCGCCACGACCAGCAGGCCGGAGGTCTGCTTATCCAGCCGATGCACTATGCCCGGCCGCAGCTCGCCGCCAACGCCCGAAAGCTGTCCGGCGAAGTGGTGCAGCAGCGCGTTCACCAGCGTGCCGGAGGTTCGGGAATCGCGCTCGGCGCCGCCTGTCGCGTCCTCGCCGTCCGCGTCCTCATCTTGGGAATCCGACCGTGCCGCGGCATCCGGCCGTGCCGCCGCTGCGCCCGCATGCACGCTCATGCCCGCCGGCTTATTCACGATAGCGAGAAACTGGTCCTCATACACGATCTGGAGCGGGATTGCCTCCGCAGTCGCCGCGAGCGGCGCTGGTGTGGGCGATCCATGGATCGCGATCGTGTCGCCCGGCTCCAGACGATACTTGCCCTTGGGCTGCGCCCCGTTCACCCGTACCTGCCCGCTCTCGATCAACAGCTGCACGCGCGATCGCGAGATCTCGGGGATCGCCCGCGCCAGATATTGATCCAGTCGCAGGCCGCTCGCCTCCTCCGGTGCGATGATGGCGTGATCTGCCGCTGCCGCGCCCGGCGCGTAGGGATCGATCGCCAGCAGCGGAATCGAACGATCGGCAGCCCTCACCGGGACAGCAGGCTTTGCCGGCACGGCAATCTCCTCCGGGGGCGGCAGTTCGACCCCGCGCGTCGCCCGATAGAGGGGCTTTACGGTGTGGCGTCGCTTGCCTTTGGGCAGCATGTTCTTTGATGGCATGGTCTAGCGCTCCCCCGCAAGTTCGTCCCGAACAAGGTCCGTGCCGGGCGTGTCGGTCGACCACGATCGTGTGCCCGCGCGTCCGCTGCCCGTCGCATATCCACTGGCCAGTGTCACCAACGCGCCGAAAACCATCAGCAAGAGCGCAACCCACTCAATCGGGTCCAGCACATCGAACGGCGTCGGATCGAGATACAGATAGGGCAGGCGAAGAAAGCTCAACGAGAACTGCGCCGCTCCCGCGGACCAAAGCGCCAGGGAGGCGACGTGCCCGGCACGATGCGGCCGCCGTGTCCACCCCCAGAAAAACGCCGCCAGCGCGAACGCCGCCAGCGCGACATAGAGCGCCACCGGCTGCTCACGATACCCCGCCAGGGAGGTTCGCAGACCGAAGCGCGCGGCCGGCAGCCCGGGATCAGAGCCCTCCGCGAGATGCCCCATGGCCAACGCCGCCCACAGCAGCAGTCCCGGCGCGGACCATGCATCCATCACCGCCAGCAGGGGCATCCGTCGCCGGCGAAGAAAGATAGCCGTCGCGCCCACCGTCAGCAGCAGACCGCCCGCGGTCAAGGACGGCACGCGCAACAGCAGCAGCGGCGCAAGGAGAAAGCCATGCAGATTGGTGAGCAGCAGCAGCAGCCGTGACGCGAAGAACGCTGCAAACACTGCAAACAGACCGGCATCCCAGACCGCTTCCGGCGACAGACCGCAGAGGATGGCCGTGAGCCGCGAAAGCGACAGAGCCGCGAGAAGACCCGCCGCCGCCAATACGCCGAAGGTGGGTAGGATCACGTGCCCGAAGTGAAAAAAGATGGGATGCACTGCTCTCCCAGACTATAGCGCGCCGCGTGCAGAGGCATCGCCGAGGCGCATTCGCGCCTGTCTGGACAAAGGGGAGGAGAAGAAGACCGACCCGCTTGGCCGTGCGTCGAGTCGCTGGTGAACCCGTCTAAGACGGTGGGATCCCGCCGTGGCTCTTTAGGCATTCCGGACTGGCGGACACTGCACACCGAACCATGTCTACGAGCTGGATCCCTGTTCAATGAATATTGGTTCAACCAGCGTTGGTCGCGCACCTGCTTTGCAGGCCGGTTTCTTGAGTTGGATGCTACCGACACCCCTTTGGATTGGCAAGGGGGCGTTTTATGAATCTCTGCGTCTTCTGCGGGATGGATCGCGCTTTGACCACATCATTGCTTCTTCGTGTTTGTCGTCAAGGCCTGGTCAACCCAGAGGCGCTACTTGGGTCCGGAGAGAGTGGCACGGTCGTACCGTTATGGAATGACGCGGAAGTGGCATGCCAATCGGCGGCACGGGGTAGACGCGAGCCGGTGCAGCGGCGCTAGGCTGGCCCACGAGACCCAACGTCGTTGAGCCTGTGGCTCACCACCTTGGTTCCAGACGTGCTTCGGGGAGATCCATGCCGTGCTGCTGAAGTTCTCAGGCCTTTTGCCTGCCATCCTCGCCGGAGTGATGATGTGCCTGCTTTCGGGCTGCAGCGTGAGCTCTCCTAACGGAAGCACGAGCAGCAGTGGGGGCAACAGCGGCGGGGGAAGCAGCAACACCGGCGGCAGCAGCTCCTCAACGCCGACGCCGCCGACGAGCCTGCCGGGACAGATCTTCGCCAGTCCGACCGCGATCGCGAATGCTCACATCTATGTCTTCGCGGCAAGCACCGGAGGCTGGGGAGGGAGCAGTATCTCGCTCCTGGATCCGAGGGCAGCGGGCGTCTCGACGGATGCTCTCGGCTCCTATGTGACAACCGACGGACAAGGTGGATTCGAGCTGGCGGCGTACAGCTGCACGCCGGGGCAGCAGGTTTATCTTTTGGCGCACGGCGGAACGCCCGCGGGTCAAACGTACAATTACGCCCTCTCGCTGTTGTCGATCCTTGGCACATGCCCATCGGAGGGCAACTTCAACTCGCAGATCGGCTTTGTCAATATGACCCAGATCTCGACTGTGGTGAGCGTCTACGCGTTGGCCGGCTTTATGACGGACGCGACCCATGTGAGTGCCGGGCCATCGGCAAACGCGCAGGCCGGTCTGGCAAACGCCTTTCACGCGTTTGCGAACGTGATGGAGATCGGCACGGGAACCGTGTATACGGCGACCCAGAGCGGACCCGGGCTGCTTCCGATGGCGGAGATCGACACGCTGGCCAACATCCTGGTTCCCTGCTCCAACGCTCCGGCCGCGTGCGCTCTGCTGTTTACGCAGACGACCCCTCCCGGTGGGCCGGCGCCGGTGGACATGGTCGGGGCCATGCTCTCGATCGCGCGGCGTCCGGCAAGTCACGTCGCGGAGTTGTTTGCGCTGGCCGGAGGCCAGCCTTTCCAGCCGGCGCTGACTGCTGCGCCGAACGACTGGACGGTCGGCATTACCTACACCGTGGAGAACCTGGCCGGTCCTTACTTCCCTGCCGTCGATGCGTACGGCAATCTGTGGGTGCCCGGCTATGCCAACAACACGATCACCGTATTTGATCCGCTCGGCACGGTTCTTACCGGCACCGCCGGTTTGACGGGCGGTGGACTGGCGCAGCCGGTCTCGGCGGCGTTCGACAGCGCGGGCAACGCGTGGCTGGCCAACTTCGGCGCTGTCTCACCGGGAAGCCCGGTGGTCTCGGAGTTTGGCGCGAACGGCGCGGCCATCACGTCGAACGGCTTTGCCTGCGGCGCGGCCTGCACGCAGATCGCGATCGACACTGGCGGCAATGTGTGGGTATCGGGCAAGCCGCAGGTCTCGGTGCTGCGGAATAGCGGCCATCCGCTGTCGACGTTTTCGCTCAATGGCATTTCGTCCGGACTGGCTATCGATAGCCGAGGGAATGGATGGGCGATCGGCTCCGGCGCCAATCTTTCCCGGCTGACCTTGCCGGGCACGGTGACCCAGTTCTCGGAGGGTGTGACCTCGACGAGCGGAGAGCTGAATGGGATCGCGATCGATGGCGGTGACAATATCTGGGTGACCAGCCCGCGCAATAACAGGATCGGCGAGTTCTCGAACACGGGCGCGGGGCTGTCGCCGGTGGCCGGCTATACCGGCGGCGGGCTGAATGGACCGGTGGGCATTGCCATCGACGGCTCGGGCCGGGCATGGGTAACCAATCGCGATGGCAGCTCGGTCTCGGCGTTTGCCCCGGACGGTACGCCGATCACGCCGGCGACGGGATACCACGCTGCCGGCATCTCCAACCCGCGGGGCATCGTGGTCGACCCGAGCGGCAATGTGTGGACCAGCAACTTCACCGGAAACAGCGTGACGGAGCTGCTGGGCGCGGCAACCCCGACGGCAAGCCCAATGACGCCGACGAACCACGGACAGCTACCCTAACGCGGCGTCATTTGGGTCTCCTAAGGACGTGACGCACTGGAGCTGTCAATGCGCGGCATCGTCAGTCTTCCAATAGGGATCGCAGCTGGTGCGAACTCTGTAACGCGATGAGGGCGAGTCTCCCCGAAGGAACGGCACGGGCACACGCGGCGCCGGCACACAGGAGAACTGCTTCAGCCGGCGGTTGGGCGGCCGAGCAGACGAAGGGCGTTCTCGCGATAGACCTTGCGCAGCACATCGTCCGGCAAGAAGAGGCCGTAGATGTTCCAGCGACCCTGGCGCGAGGCATGCGACGGGTACTCGAAGTATTCGTCGGCGGTCTCGAGGAAGCGGAAGTAGAGCCGGTACATGTCGAGGTCCGGCAGCAGGTCCGTGCCGAAGACGATGCGATCGGCGTAGCGGAGGAAGAGCTCGCGCGCGCGGAAGGGCTGGCGGCCGAGCTCCGGAGTGCGGGCGCTGAGGTCGATCTGCAGATTGGGCAGACGGTCCAGCGTCTCGGTCAGGAAGCCGAGGTCTTCCCCGGATTCGGCCAGGTGGGCGCCGACGAACTGCGTCTCCGGATGGCGTGCGATGACGCGATTGCGTTGCTCCAGCAGATCGCGCTTGCTGACCGGCGAGTCGCTCCAGGCCCAGTCGGGATGCGCCGCGAGCTCCTCGAAGCGCTCGTTGAAGCGATCAATGGGCTGGAAGAAGGCGGTGGGGTCGGCGGTGTGGAACATCACGGGGACGTCGAGCTCGGCGGCCTTGGCGAAGATGGGAGCGAGGCGCTCATCGTCGATGCGCAGCAGCGCGCCGGTCGCGTCGCGCACCGTCAGGCCGCAGTCCTTCCAGAACTTCAGACCGCAGGCGCCGTGCTCGACCATGCGCTCCAGCCGATCGCAGCTGACGGCGGCGAAGTCGTCGCGTTCGACGCCGCTCCAGTCCATCCAGCCGATGGTGGAGAAGCGATCGGGCGCGGCGGAGCGGAGGCGGTCGATTTGGCGCAGGCCGGCCTCGCCGACCTCCATGGTGATGCTGACGAGGAACTCGATGCCGCACGCGTCCATGATGCGCAGGACGTCGTTCGCGTCCTGCGAGTCGAGGTGATTGTGGTAGTCGATGGCCGGGAAGCGCGGCCGTTCGACGACGTGGACCGGCAGGGTCAGTGAGCAGCGCGGCTCGAAGTCGCTGATGGGCAGCGTGACGGCGGCACGCGCGCTGACCATATCGACGAACCTGTCTTGTGTTCCAGCCGCGGCGCTTATTCCTGCCACAGCGCTTGCCCCTGCCGCGGCGCTTGGTGGTGTCGCAGCCGCGCTGCCATCCGCGATTTCATCGCTCACGCCGGCTCCCTCGCTCCCTGTCCTCGTCACCTACGCTACGCCAGGGTCGCGATGGCGGAGGCGGAGCGCTGTTGCCATCGGCCGCGGGTGAAGTCGGGGACCTCGACCGGCGCGCTGCCGTGCGCGACCGAGGTGACGCTGAGCGGGGCCACGGCCGACCAGGTCGCCGCATCATAGACGTCCATGTCCGGCGGCAGGCCTTCGCGGAGGCATTGCAGCAGGCGGTAGAGCATGATGTAGTCCATGCCGCCGTGGCCGCCTACCTTTTTAGCGATCTCGCCCTCCTTGGTCCACAGCGGGTACTCGTACTGGGTGTAGCCCTTGAGGTCGCCCCAGCTCTCGTCGGTGTTCTGACCGTCGAGATAGAGGCGCGCCGGATAGTCTTCGAAGATGCCCTTGGAGCCGGCGATCTGGTTGATGCGGTCGTAGGGATGCGGCGTGGAGACGGTGTGCTTCACTGTGATTGTTCGCCCCTTGGCCGTCTTGATCAGACTGGTGTTCATGTCGCCGGTCACGTAGGTTTCCTTCATGCGCGGGTCGTCGGGCTTCAGATGCGCCTTGCGGTAGGCGTCCAGACCCATCTGCGGCGAGCTCATGGAGACCAGATACCCGAAGCGATCGCCGCGCTCGATGCCCATGTAGTTCGCCACCGGGCCGAGGCCGTGCGTGGGGTAGAGATTGCCGTCGCGCAGTGTGTGCTCCGTGCGCCGCCAGAGCCCCTCGCCCTTGTCCGAGAAGAGCTCCTCGCGAAGATCGTGCAGGTAGGCGCCCTCGCCGTAGAGCAGATCACCGAGCAGGCCGGCGTGCGCCATCCGCAGCACCAGCGTCTCGTTATAGCCGTAGCAGCAATTTTCTAGCATGGTGCAGTGCTTGCGCGTCGCCTCGGAGGTGCGCACGATGGCCCAGCACTCATCCAGCGTGCGGACGCCCGGCACCTCGACGGCAACATCCTTGCCGTGTTTCATGGCGGCGATCGCCATCTCCGCGTGCCAAATCCAGGGCGTGGCGATGATGACATAGTCGACGTCGCCAGTTTCGAGCAGCTTCACGTACGCGTGTGGGTCCGCGGTGAAGATCGCGGGCTTCTTCTGTCCGGAGGCGGTGACCAGGCCGGCGGCTTGCTCGGCCTTGTCCGGCAGGACGTCGCAGACCGCGACCACCCGCGCATCGGCTGCCAGCAGATTGCCCAACAGCGAGGCGCCGCGGCCGCCCACGCCGATCATGCCGATGCGCGGGTTACGCTTGTCGAACGGCACATCGACCATGGTCTGCGCGGCGCCCGCGACCTCGGCGCGCGCCTGCGCGTCCAGTCCCGCAACCGCCGCCGCTGTCGCCGCTCCCACCTGCATGAACCTGCGCCGTGTCCAGGCCTGCCCCATCTCGCTCAGCGTCATCGCACCCTCCCCAACATCGCCCGTCTTGCGTCCGCTTGCGGCGGCAGACTCCGGCCCTCTCGAGCGGTGGCTCGGTTTCGAAAGCATACGCAAGCAGGTCGTCTGCTGAGCTTAGGAGGCTTTCCTGCCGGGTGTCAAAGGAAAATCGTATCTGGACTCTGCTTTGATGTGTTTCGAGGGCCTACGCCCTCGTGTTCGCGCCTCCGGCTCGCGTGCTACACTGGCCGCGCCCAGCCAAGCACCCGCAGCGAAATGAAAGCGAACGACATTTTCCAAGGGGTGCTATCGCCCGGAGAGACATGACCGAGAGCGCCGCTGTTCCCGACGTTGCCCCGCACCATGACCGGCGGAATCTGGCCGTCGACGCCTACCGCGGTCTGGTCATGCTGCTCATGATGGGCGAGGTCCTCCGCTTCGCGGACATCGCGCGATCGTATCCGCACAACATGTTCTGGCAGGTGCTCGGCTATAACCAGTCGCACGTGGAGTGGACGGGCATGAGCCTCCACGACACCATCCAGCCCTCCTTCACCTTTCTGGTCGGCGTGGCGCTGCCGTACTCGCTGCGCAGCCGTCTGCGCCGCGGCAGGACCTTTCCGAGCATGCTGGGCCACACCATCTGGCGCAGTCTGCTGCTGATCGCGCTCGGCTTTTTTCTACGGTCGATCAACAGCCCGCAAACGAACTTCACCTTTGAGGACACACTGACGCAGATCGGCCTCGGCTACACCTTTGCCTTTCTGCTCAGCTTTGTGCGCCCGCGCTGGCAATGGACTGCGTTTGGCGTGATTCTGTTCGGCTACTGGCTGGCGTGGGCGCTGTACCCGGCGCCGGGCCCCCACTTCAACTGGGCCGCGGTGGGTGTGCCGCCGGACTGGCACCAGCACCTGTACACGGGCTTCGCGGCGCACTGGAACAAGAATTCCAACCTCGGCCAGGCGTTCGATGTGTGGTTCCTGAACCGGCTGCCGCGGCCGCAGCCCTTCATCTTCAACGACGGCGGCTATCTCACGCTCAGCTTCATTCCAACACTGTGCACCATGCTGCTCGGCCTCTTCGCCGGGCAGTGGCTGATCGCCGCGATGCCAAAGATTCCCTTTCGCCGCTTCGCTATCGCCGCCGCGCTGCTGATCGCGGGCGCGCTGATGTTGCAGTTCACCGGTCTCTGCCCCATCGTGAAGCGCATCTGGACGCCGGCATGGGTGCTGTTCAGCGGCGGCATCTGCTTTCTCTACCTGATCGTCTTCTCCTGGCTGGTGGACGTGAAGAACTTTCGCCGCGCCGCCTTTCCGCTCATCATCGTCGGCACGAACTCCATTGCGGCCTACATGATGGCGCACCTCTTCGAGGACTTCATCCAAAGCAGCTTCCGCATCAACACCGGCGGTCTGCTGCATCTCTTCGGATCCACGCTGGAGCCGCTCTTTTTAGGCGCGCTCAAGCTTGCCGTCTATTGGCTGATCTTGCTGTGGATGTACCGCAACAAGGTCTTCATCCGCCTCTGAAGCCCTTTCGCCCGCCGCTCGTCCACATGGGCGGCGAACGTATCCGGCAGATGCGACACTATGATCCACTTGCCGAACTGGAGCATCCGCACACGCCATGAAACCGGCTTACCCGACCATCGGCGACCACGCCGAACCCACCGCGAAGGCGCTCCCCGACAGCATGATGGCAGAAGAGCGCCGTCTGCAGATTCTGCAGATCATCCGCAAGGAAGGCCGCGCCAAGGTCAACGAGCTGGTGCGCCGCTTCAACACCTCCGCCGTCACCATCCGAAGCGATCTCAATGAGCTGCATCAGCGCGGCGTGGTGCAGCGATCGCACGGCGGCGCCGTAATCCAGGACACCGTCTTTCGCGAGTCGCCGGTCGAGGAACGCGTCAAAACGCAGTCCAAGGAGAAGCAGCGCATCGGCGCGCTCGCCGCGACCATGGTCGAGGAGGGCGAGACCATCATCCTCGACTCCGGCACGACGACGCTCGAGATCGCGCGTCATCTGCGCAACGTGCGCAACCTGCAGGTGCTGACCAACGGTCTCAACATCGCGGTGGAGCTGCTGGGCGCACGCACTGTGCAGACGATCATCATGGGCGGCACCGTGCGCAACGACTCGGCCTCGGTGGTCGGCCGCGCGACCGAGGACATGCTCGAACAGTTTTCCGCCGACAAGCTGTTTCTCTGCGGCGCCGGCTGCGATCCGGACTTCGGCGTGAGCGGCACGAACTTCGACGAGACCATGGCCAATCGGGCCATGCTGCGCGCCGCCCGCGAGATCATCGTCGTCGCGGACTCGAGCAAGTTCTCCAAGCGCAGCATGAGCCTGATCGCGCCCTTTTCCGAGGTCGATCTGGTGGTCAGCGACACGGGCATGCCGGCGGAGATACAGGACCGCATCCGCTCCTTCGGCTGCAAGCTGGTGCTCGCCTAGCGTCCCTGCCGGCCGAGATCGCTAGAAATAGAACTTCGCCCCGAGCTGGATCAGCCGCGGATCGCGCGCCGCCGTGACATAGCCGAAGTTCGATGAGCCGAAGACGGTGGCATTATTGGAGTTCTGCGGTCCCGCCGCGGCAAACAGAAAGTTCGGATGGTTGAGCGCGTTGTAGAACTCGCCGCGCAGCTCGACGTGCATGGCCTCATGGACCAGGATCGTCTTGAGCAGCGACATGTCCAGATTCTCCACGCCCGGCCCGTTCACGGAGTTGAGCGAGACGTTGCCGAAAGAGCCCAGCGGCGGATCCTGGAAGGCGCAGGTGTTGAAGTACGTTCCCGGGGCGCAGTGCTTGCCCGAGAACTTCTGCCCAGGGACGAAGTCCGGCCGCTGCTGCCCGTCGGAGTTGGCGAAGTTCGCATTCGCATCCGTTACCGTGAACCACGTGCCCGACGAGAGCGTGGCGACGCCGGAGAGCTGCCAGTGCCCGATCACGGTGTCGAGCAGCCGTCCCGAGCCGCCCGCGATCGGCATGCCGCGACCGATCGGCAGATCCCATGTGTAGCCCGCCGTGAAGCGATTGCGCACGTCGAAGTCCAGGTTGCCGTACTCCAGCTCGGGGTGTCGACTGTCGCGGAAGCCGTCGTTGTTCTGCGAACCCAGGTTGGCGTTCGAGGAGTTGCCCAGCGCGTGGCTGTAGGTGTAGTTCACGATCGCCGAGACGCCGTGGCTCAGATGCTGCTCCACGCGCACCTGCCCCGCGTTGTAGTTGGAGAAGCCGTTCGATCGCAGCCAGCCGATCGCGGTGTCCACGTAGGGAAAGGTTCGCCGGGGCGCGAAGGGGGCGGAGGAGTCCGCCGTCGGCGTCGCCTGGTTCAGGTTGGAGGTGGTGTAGAGGTGTGTGCCCTTGGAACCGACGTAGGCGATCTCGACCAGGGTCTTCGGCCCAATCTCGCGCTGCACAGTCAGGTGCCACTGCGCCACGTAGGGCGTGCGCAGCTTGTCCTCGCTGAACAGGTTGGGGGTGTTTGGATCGGTGAGCGAGTTACTCGGAAAGCCCTGCGACAGCACGCGCAGCCCCGGCACGGAGCAGTCCGAGACAGCGGCGTAGGACGACAGGCCGCATCGTCCGACAAAGCTCTGGGAGGCGAAGTACGGCGGATTGAAGCCGGGGCTCGGATTGCTGTAGGGCCCGCTCTCGTCGCCGTTGAAGAACAGCCCCGCCGCTGTGCGCAGCACCCACTTCGGCGCGAAGCTATAGGCCAGGCCAAAGCGCGGCGAGAAATCGGTGTACACCGGCGGAATGAGGCCCTTGGAGGCCGTGCGATTCACCGGGATGGTGGCGGCCAGCGTTGGCGTGAGCTGCGCCGGGCTGCTCGCCGGAATGTCGAGCACGCCCGTGATGGGGTTGAAGTTCGATTGTGCGTTGTGCCGCTCAAGGATCGCCGAAAAGAAGTCATAGCGCAGGCCGGCGTTGATGGTCAGCTTCGGCGTCACGCGCCAGTCGTCCTGGAGAAACAGACCGTAGACGCGTCGGTTGTAGTCCACGTTGTTGATGTTGTTGATCGAGCCGCCGTCCGGCTGGCCGGTCAAGAGCGTGGCCAGACCGCTGCCGCCCGTGCCCTGGGCCGCTGGATTGTCGGTAAACTGCGGCCCGAAGCTCAGGGTGCCGCGCGGCGCCGCCGGCTGGAAGATGGTGAACTCCTCCGGCCGGATCTCGCCGCCGAACTTCAGGCTGTGGTCGTGCAGGATGAGCGTAAAGACATCCGAGAGCAGGTAGGTGTTCTGTATCTCGTTCGACGGCAGATAGGTGGGGCTGCCCAGGGTCGCCACGTCGTTAAAGGTCATCTGCGGCAGGCCGCCGTTGTCGGTACCCGCGACGAACGGCACGCCGGGAAACCCGATCTGCCCGGAGACATTGGTGCCGGAGTTGAACTGGTTGCGATTGGTGTGCAGTCGGTTATAGCCCACCCGCAGCTCATCCACGCGCGTCGGCGAAAAAACATGGGTCTCGCTCACCGCGAGCAGGTAGGCGCGGTTGTCGCCCACGCCGGTAAAGAAGCCGCCGCCGTCGGCGAAGCCGGGTAACGGCCCGGGAATAGTCGAGGGCGCGCGGCTGATGCCGAAGCGATAGAAGATGTTGTCCTTGGCCGTCAGCACCTGGTCCACGCGCACATCGCCCTGGTTCGAAGTGCGGATCAGCTTGGGGTTCGAGACGTAGTTGTAGCCGGCGGCGGCCGCGTTCGGCAAAGGATAAAGCGCCGCCAGCTTCGCGCCCAGGCTGTCCATCTTCGCCGCGGGAATCACATTGCTCGGCGCGCCGGTCGCGTCATAGCCGAAGGGTACGCCGCAGAAGCCGGTCGGGCTGGTCGCGGAGGCCTGCGTGAGCGTCGTATCAAAGAGCTCACCCGCATAGGTCGGCGCGCCGTTGCAGTCCGCCACGCCGGTGGGCGAGGCTAGATATAGCTGGCTCGAAAAGTCGCCGCCGCGCTCGGCTACCGTCGGCACCAGCGCCGTGTTGGTCTGCCCCTGCGAGATGCGCAGGCCCTCGTAGTCGGCAAAGAAGAAGAGCTTGTTGCGCAGGATCGGCAGCCCGAGCGTCGCGCCGAACTGGTTCTGGTGGTACGGCGGCAGGGTCTGGTCGAAGTAGTTGCGGGCATCAAACGCCTGGTTGCGCAGAAACTCGTACACCACGCCGTGCACCTGATTGGTTCCGCTCTTGGTCGTCGCGTTTACCACCGCGCCCGTGGCCCGGCCGAACTCCGCCGAGTAGGCGTCGGTCTCGACCCGAAACTCCTGGAGCGCGTCGACCGACGGCATCACGACATAGTTCGCTTCGTTCAGCAGATCCGGCAGGTTGGAGTTATCGTCCACGCCATCCAGCAGGAAGTTGTTCTCGAGCGAACGTGCGCCGTTGGCGCTGAAGCCGAAGCCGCCCTCATCGCGTGCGCCGGGCTCACTGATCGTCACGCCGGCCGTCAGCTGCGCCAGCTGCACCGGGTTGCGACCGTTCAACGGCAGCGTCTCCATGGTCTGGCTGTCGATCAACTGACTTCGTTCCGAGCTGGCCGTCTCCAGCACGGGCGCGCTGCCGGTGACCTCGACGGTGGTGGTGACGGAGCCGGTCTGGAGCGTGATGTCGAGCTGCTGGCGCTGCTGCACGCTGAGGGTGAAGGCCTCCCCGACTGCCCGCTCGAAGCCCTGGGCGGTGACCGTGAGCCGATACACGCCGATGTGCACCGGACTGATCGTCCACTCGCCGCTGGTGTTGCTCTTGGCGTGGTAGACGAGGTTGGTCTCGGTGTTGGTGAGCAGGACGTCGGCGCCGACGACCGTCGCGCCGGTCGGGTCGACGATGCGGCCGGCCACCGAGCCGGTGTCGATCTGGGCGACGAGCGGCCGGCTCATCGCGACCACGGCAACCAACAGACACCACCACACGAGCAGGGCACGTCTTCGACCGCGCATTTGCGTCTCCTTGGGCCGCCCGCCGGGAGCGCGCGCAGCTTCATATGCTTTCGATTGGTTGCTGTAGTCTTGCCCGAACCGTGGCTGCTGTCAACCTAAAGTCGCGATCCGCCGACGAACATACGACGGCGACCCCCGATCACGCCCGCGAAGCTCAAGGAGAAAAGGGGCTGCTTCTGGAAGTTCAACGAGCAGCCCGACGTTCAGGACCGATCTAGAACGAGAAGCCGCCGAGAAAGGTGATCTGCCGCTGCTGTCCCGTCTCGAGCGAGTCAAACGTGCCGAACTGGCTGGTGAACTGGTTGCCGCCGGCGACGGAGACATCACCGCTCGGTGTCAGGAACTGCGGGTGATTGAAGAGGTTCGAGATCTGCGTCATAAAGGTGAAGCGCAACCGCTCGGTGAGCTGGAACGACTTGGTCAGAGAGACCTGTGTTTGGTAGAGGTGCTGGCTCTCCAGGCTGTTCGGCAACGCGTTGCCGAAGTGGCCCGGCTGCGGCAGCGCGAACGCGGCCGTGTTGAACCAGTTGTTGATGCTTTTGCCGCCCGGAACCTTGTTCGGATCGCCGATCTTGTCCGGCAGACCGCCGAAGGTGCCGGTTCCCGAGGGGTCGGTCGGGTCGGCGTAGCTCCCCGCCGTCGCCGGGGTGACGAGCGCGTTACCATTGCTGAAATTCGGCGAAAACCACAGGCCCGAGGCGAGATAGGTGATCGCACTGGTCGACCAGCCGCCGACAAAGCGCTGCACGCCTGGTCCCCGGGCGCCTAGCAGGTAGTGGCCGGAGCCGAAGGGCAGCGCCCACACCATGCTGGCCACCGCATAGTGACGGCGCGTCACGCCGTCGTTGGCCCAGTGGCTCAGCACGTCATAGGGGTTCTCCGTATCGAGATAGTTCGCCAGGCTGCGCGCAAGCGAGTAGCTGCCGTCGAAGGTCAGTGCGCCGAAACGCCGCTTGGCTTCGACCTGGAAGGCGTCATACTTTGCGCCGCCGTTAAAGCGCAGCAGCGTGGTGCTCTCAAACTGCGGATACGGCCGGCTGGCGGCGACGAAGACCGTGTTGCTCGGCTGCGGCAGGTTGGTATTCACCAGGTAGTCCAGCCCTGAGCTGCGCGAGCCCACATACGACGCGCGCAGGCCGATGTGCGCGATCTCGTCCTCATAGGTCGCGCTGAACTGCTGGATGTGCCCGTGCGCAATCTGCCGCGGGTAGCCGTAGACGCCCTGACTCGGCACGTCCGCCGCCGCAGTTGTCGACGGAAAGGGGTTGGGGAACGCGAGCAGCGGCGCCGTGCCGGGACTGACCACGTTCTGGTAGAGCTCGCTGATGGAGAAGGGCCCCGTCTGCCCGAGCTGCGGATTGATCGGCAGAAAGTTGTTGAACCGCTCGCCCGATCCATTGTTCGCGACGCCGCCGCCGTTATTCAGCCGGGCGGTGTAGAGGCCGTAGCCGCCGCGCAGCACCGAGTGGCTGGTCAGCGAGTAAGCCGCACCCACGCGCGGGGCAAAGTTCAACTTGTCCGCGATCGCCTGCACCGGACCGGGCACCACCGTGATGCTCGCGGGATAGAGCGGGCTCACCTTGGAGATCGCGGCCGGGTCCACGACCACATGGCCCGTCGCCGGATCGAAGTTATACATCAGGTTATCGGACGCGTGGGGCGTTCCATACAGATCCCAGCGCAGACCGTAGTTCAACGTCAGCCGCGGCGAGATCTTGAAGCTGTCCTCGGCATAGAGACTCCACTCCGAGAGCGTCAGCTCGCGGCCGCCGAGCGGCGCCTGTCGTTGGCTGGTCAACGGCAGCCCCAGCAGGAAATCCGCGTAGGCGTTGCCCGTGTAACTTCCGTTGAAGGCAAAGGTCCCGTAGTCCGGCACCACGCCTCGGAAGCTGCTGAAGTGCTGCACGCCACCGCCGAAGCGCAGCACATGTCTACCGAGCTGCCAGTCCAGGGAGTCATTGATGTTGAGGATGTGGTTGTTCGCTTTCACCCCGCCGGGCACATCGCTCAGCGAGGTCAGCCCATTGATGTCGATCTCCGGAAAGCCCTGTCCGGTCGCGTTGCCCGGGTTCGCTCCCTGGAGACCGATCGTCGCCAGGACCTTGCTGCCGTCGGGCGGCGTCTGCCCGGCCTCCTGCTGCCCGTCGACGATGTAGTCGGTCGAGTAGCCGAAGCGCAGATTGTTCACCAGCGCCGCCGAGATAATCTGTGTGTCGCCCGCCGCCCACTGTTGGTGCTTGCGCGCCCGTGTCCAGATCAACGACGGCAGGCCGTTGTTCAGGACATACGGCGTCTGCCGCATCAGCCAGCGCCCGAAGATGGTGTTGTTCTTGGTCAGGTTGTGATCGATGCGCGCGACGGGCCAGTCCCCGCGGTACAGATCGCTGTTAAAGGGGAAGTGCGAAACGAAGTTGTTCACCGTCGATCCCGTGTTCACGTTCGACACAGGAAAGTAGTTGTTCTGCACCGCGAGGGCGACCGAACTGATGCGCCCCTGCGGAATGGTGTTATTGGGAAAGGGCCGGCCGGTCTGCGGGTCGATGATCGGTGTGCTGAAGACACCGCTGCGCCAGGCGTCCGTCGGCACATTCGCCTGATAGGTGAAGCCGAGCGGGATGCGCTGCGCGAACCAGCCGCCGTAGAAGAAGGTGTGGTCCTTCCAGATCGGCCCCGACGCCTCGAGGTCCCACTCATGCTGGAGAAACGGGGACTTCTGCTGATCGAAGTACCCGTTGGCGTCGAAGACCGAGTCGTAGATGCGATAGGTCGCCTTGCCGTGGAAGGTGTTGTCGCCGCGCTTGGTCACCTCGCTGATCAGCACCGGCACCGCGCTCTCGGCCGGTGCGTTGAACAGCGTCGCCGAGACCTGCTCGAAGAAGTTCGCGTTGTTGCTCTGTTCGCCCGCGAGATCGTTGGGAATGCCGTCAAAGGTCTGCGACTGCTGCGACTGCTGCTGCCCGTTGGCGACCGGCGAACCGAAGCCGCCCTGCACGCCCGATAGCGTCGTGAGCATGGAGTAGGTCGTGGGATAGGTCGTCACCTGCGGCGACTCCTCGTGTTGCAGCGCGGTGAAGGTCCCGGAGATCGTGGCTGATTCGGTGTTGATGACGGCCGCGCCCTCCGTCACCGTGACTGTCTCCGACACCTCGCCCGAGGGCAGCATGGCATCGACACGGCGAATCTGGCCGCTGTCCAGCACGATGCTTCGCGCCACAAACGCCTTGAAGCCCGAGGCGGAGCAGCGAAGCTGATAGGTGCCCGGCAGCAGCTCGTCGAATTCATAGTCGCCGCTCGCCTGCGAGGTCGCCTGGCGCACGACCTGGCCGGTCGCCGGCTCGAGCAGATCGATCTGCGCGTGCGCGATCACACCGCCGGTAGCGTCGGTCACCGTGCCGCGCAGCGTGGCGTTTACCGTCTGCGCCTGTGCGGCCGTCGCGCCGCCCGCCAGCAGCAGAGCCGGAGCGAGCAGGGCAGCAAGCATCGGCAGAGACGACAGCAAAGACGCCCGACCCCAACGCGCAAGACGGGGACGCAGACGGAACTGCTCGGATGCAGGCATCATGAGACCTCCAGAAGAAGGGCTAGCGCACACGGGAAGCATTCGCCCGGGACGGTTGCGAACCGTTTCCATTGGCAGAGAGGCTACAGTATGGTTTACGTTAGCTTGCGGCGCAAGCGGATTATGCTTTCGAATCGCTTTTGTCTCCGCGAAGGCGCCGCAATCGCGCCGCATCACACCGCTGCGACCGTGCCTCGATAAACTTGCGTCACCGGAAGGTCCACGCTTGCGCCTGACCCGTCGTTCTCCTCTTCTGCTCGCCGCCGCCCTCGGGCTCGCCTCCCCCCTTGGGCTCGCCGCCGTCGGCTCCGCGCAGCCCGCGCTTTTGGTGCAGGCCGGTTCGCTCGTGGGCACGGTTCCGATCGAAGGCGGCCATCTTGGGAGCCCCATCCTCCGGGATACGGGGAGCGGCGCCACGGTGCGACTGGCGGACGCTTTTGTGCTCGCGTTCGCCGGCGGTCGCACGCTCCGCTCTTCCGCCATGGGTCTGGCGCAGCCACCACGGCTCTTGCCCCTGGCCGCCGACGCTTCCGCCTCGCGTGCCGCCGCGCGGCTGCCGGGTCAGCAGATCTGCGCCGAGCTCACCGACCTTGGCCTCTCCGGACTTTCCGCCCGATGGTGTCTCGCCGCGCGCGGCACCGCGCCCTACCTGCGGCAGGAGCTCACGCTGCGGGCCGGCGAGCAGACCGTCCCGGTCACGGCCGTGCGCCTGCTCTCGCTTCAGGACTCCGCCGCCCACGTCGTCGGCAGCGTGCCCGGCTCGCCGATCGTCAGCGGCAACTTCTACCTCGGCTTCGAGAACCCACTCTCTGAAAGCACGGCCAGCAACGGCGAGGTCTCTGCCCTGCTGCAGCGCACACTGCCCATCGCCGCGGGGCAGGAGGTGACCTACACCTCGGTCGTCGGCCTTGCGCGCCCCGGTCAGATGCGTCGCGACCTGCTCGCCTATCTCGAGCTCGAGCGCGCGCATCCCTACCGGACCTTTCTGCACTACAACACGTGGTACGACCTAGGCGAGGGACAGCGCTTCAGCGCCGCCGATGTGCTCAACCGCATGCACGCCTTTGGCGACGAGCTGGTGCGCCAACGCGGTGTCACCATGGACTCCTTTTTGATGGACGACGGCTGGGACAACACCAGCTCGCTGTGGCAGTTCAACTCCGGCTTTCCCGACGGCTTCACGCCACTCGAGTCGACCGCAAAGCAGTACGGCTTCGGCCTCGGTGTCTGGCTCTCGCCATGGGGCGGCTACGACAAGGAGAAGGACGAGCGCATCGCCTTCGCCCGCGCCAACCACTACGAGCTGGTCGACAATCTGTACGCGCTGTCCGGCCCGCGCTACTACCCCGCCTTCGAGCAAACCTGCCTGAACTTCGTGACCCGTTACGGCGTCAATCAGTTCAAGATCGACGGCACGGGCAACGCCGGCTCCGTCTTCCCCGGCAGTCTCTACGACAGCGACTTCGCCGCGGCGATCCACCTCATCGAGCGCCTGCGGCAAGAGGAGCCGGCGCTCTTTGTCAATCTCACCACCGGCACCAAGCCTTCACCCTTTTGGCTGCGCTACGCCGACTCCATCTATCGCTCGGGCGAGGACCACGACTTCGCCGGCGAGGGCACCTGGCGCCAACGCTGGATCACCTACCGCGACGAGCAGACCTTTCGCAATATCGTTCAGAAAGGTCCGCTGTTTCCGCTGAACTCGCTCATGCTCCACGGCATCATCTACGCGCAGAAGGCCGAGCACCTGGAAAATGATCCCGGGCACGACTTCGCCGACGAGGTCCACAGCTTTTTCGGCAGCGGCACCGATCTGCAGGAGATGTATCTCACGCCGTCGCTGCTTGCCCCCGCGGACTGGGATACTCTCGCCGAGTCCGCCCGCTGGTCGCGCGCCAACGCGGCGACCCTGGTCGACACGCACTGGGTCGGCGGCGATCCGGGCAACGGCGCGGTCTACGGCTGGGCCGCCTGGGGTCTGAGCAAGGCCATCCTCACCCTGAGGAATCCCTCACCGCGGCCGCAGAGCCTTGCGCTCGATCCGCAGCTGGTGTTTGAGCTGCCGCCAGGAGCGTCGGGGCGGTTTCGCGCGCGCAGCCCGTGGGCGGCCGACCGTGCGCAGCCCGCGATCGACCTCCGCGCGCATCACGCACGGACCTTCCATCTGAGGCCTTTTGAGGTGCTGGTGCTGGAGGCCACACCAACCAGCTAACGCAACGTCATTCGCCGGCGTCGTGTCAGCGTGGGCGGCAGGCGTGTCAGCGCAGGCGGCAGGCTGTGTCATAGACCCGCAGCACATCGCGGATCGCGTCGACGACCAGCGCCTCCGGCTCGTTGGCGAGCGTGCCCTCGCGCACGCGGCGGTAGTGCGTTGGCAGGTACTGGCTCAGCAGTGTCTCCGGAATGGGCGTCGCCCGCAGATTGCCGATCAGCCGCTCCACCGCGGCCACGATCTCCGGCCGGTGCCAGTAGTAACGGACGCGATCGCTGTAGCTGTACACGCGCAGCCGTTGCTGCTCGGCGGCTGTGCCGTGGTAGTAGGCCTGCCAGTCGCCGGGCTCGCGCAGCATGGTCGCCTCGACGACCTCGGGGAGACGCGAGCGCTCACCCTCGGGCAGCAGCTCGGCCTCGATGGCTGCAAGGGCATAGAGCGCCTCGCGCATGGCAAAGGTCAGCGCCGGGCCGACCTTGAGGATGGCGAAGCCGTCGTCGACCAGCTCCAGATAGGCGTGCGGTCGTTGGTAGTCGGTCGAGTGTGCCTCGAAGACGATGCCGCCGCCATGTTGCGCCAGCCAGTGCGACAGCGGTCGGGCCCTTTCGCGCTCGTAGTCGACCACCGCGTCGTGATCGAACTCGACCCCCGGCTGCACCACCATCGCCAGCACGCGCGGCCAGACCTCCGCGAGCCCGGCCTCCGCGAACGCCTGTCGATGGACCTCGAGCGTGCGTTCCGCCGCCGCGGTCGAGGTCACCTCCACGCCGTGGAGCGCGTGCGTCGCGCCGCCCGGCACCGGCACCTCCGTCCCGATCACATAGACCGGCGATTCGCCACCCGCGGGTCGCGCCTGCTCTGCCGCTCGGCAGAGTCGCACCGCACGGGCCGCCACCGTCTCGTCCGCCGGCGCTGGACCCGTGTCCCCGCCCAGCGGCATGCTCGCGTCCAGGTGGATCTTTGTGAAGCCGGCGCCAACGTATTCCGCGACCATGTCCTCGGCCAACGCCATGGCCTCTTCGGCCGGACGCGTCCGCCAGGGGTTCGGCCCCAGGTGGTCGCCGCCGAGCGTCAGCCGCTCTTCAGGCAACCCCGCCGCGGCAAGATGCGCGAGCACAAACTCGCGGAATGCCCGCGGTCGCATCCCCGTGTAGCCGCCGAACTGATTGACCTGATTGCTCGTAGCCTCGATCAGCAGAAGCGAGCCGGTCGCCTTGGCGCTTTCCACGGCGGCGCGGATCACCCACGGGTGCGCCGAACAGACGGAGGTGACGCCCGTGTCAATCCCTTGGCTACGCCGTGCCAAGTGCCCTTGCAGATGCCGCGACATCGCGTCTCCCTCGGTGAGGGACGTGGAGATCTCCACGTCTAGTGAATCTGGAACTGCTGCACCACACGTGTGATCACGCCGCCGGGGCTCGGCGCATCCGGCCGCAGACCCTGCTCGACCGAGCAGAAGAGACCGAGCAGCTGCCCGAAGATCACATCGAGCACCGGGCGATAGATGTCCGGGATCCCCTCCGCCGCGCCCTCGTCGATGGTGAGGTAATGGTCCGCGCAGCCCGCCATCTCGGCTTCGAGCGCCGCGGGTCCGACCGCGATCCGCTCCGCCGCGATGCCCTTGTCGCCGATCTCGGCCAGCAGATCCCGCGCATACTTCGCTCGCCGCTCATCGCCAGGCACAAAGCACACCAGCAACGTCTCCGGATCGAGTGCCGCCATCGGTCCGTGGCGCAGGCCGAGCAGCGTCTCGGACATGGTCTTGATTCGGCCGGCCGTCATCTCCAGCACCTTGAGCGCGCTCTCCCGGGCAATGCTCGCCAGCGGTCCGGAGCCGACAAAGAACATGCGCCGGTAGCCGACGGCGGCCACACGCGCGGCCAGCGCGCCGGCGGTCGTCAGCAGATGGCGCCCAGCCGCGGCCAGACGCTCATTGATGCGCGCATACTCCTCGATCGACCACGCGTTGGCCAGGCACTGCCCCATCACGACCATGTTCGTAAACGAGCTCGTCATCGCCAGGCTGCGATCATTGACGGCGTCGTCAAGCACGACGGCATAGCCATGAACCGCCTGGCGACTGGCCGCGATCATCTGGGCCGCGGCGTTGCAGGTCACGACCAGGTGCGCCACCTCCGGGTACTCCGCGATCGCTCGCTCGAGCACCGCGACCCCTTCGGGCGAGTTTCCCGAGCGGGAAAACGAGACGCACAGATAGCGCCGGCCGGGAACCAGGATCTCCTCAAAATTGAGCAGCAGGTCGGTGCTGGCGACCGCCATGACCTCGCACCCCCACGCCTGCCGCAGCAGCAGCACCAGCGCCTGCCCGATGTAATCCGACGTCCCCGCGCCGGCCAGGATCACCACCGGGCGCTGCTCCAGCGGCGCGCGCACACCGACGCGCTCCAGAAACTCCACCAGCTCGGTCTGGTGCTCGCGAAAGATCGCGAGCGTTCGTTGCCACATCTCCGGCTGTTGCGCGATCTCCTGCGGCGTATAGGCGAGGCCGCGGTCCTGTTGCTCGGGGGCACTCAGCGAGAGAAAGTTGGTCAGGGTTGGCAAGGGGATCCTTTTCTGCGGTGCCTGTTGCTGTGCGCTCACATGGGTAGGGAAACGTAAACAAACACAAGCAATACTAACGAGGCTCCTCGCCCGGAGCAAGGCACGGAAGTGTGCCCCAACGGGACATTTCTCTTGCATTCACGCAGCCGCCGGCCCACGCTCGACGGTCTGGGGCGCGATCCTGGGGCGCGATTCCTGGCGCGTTCGGTCTTTAGCTGAGCGCGTGCGCCGCGGTGAGCGCCTGCTTCATATCGGCCCAGCTCTTGCGGGTCGACGCCTCGGGACTACCGCCGCCCGTCCAGTGCGTCTCCAGGCTGACCGCATCGCGGTAGCCGACCGCTTTGAGCGCCGCGAACTGCGCCGTCCAGTCGATGTAGCCCGTGCCGACCGGCATCCACACCAGCTTGCCGGCGGCGTTCTTGCCGCAGTTCTTCACGTGGCAGTGATGGATGCGCGACTTGGGCAGAAGCTGCCAGCCGGCGGGAAAGGCGTCGAGTTCGCCACGCATGACGGCGTTGCCGGGGTCCCAGTTGAGAAAGAAGTTGGACGAAGGCACGGCGGCCAGGGTCGCGGCAGCCTCGCGGCCGGTCGCGGTATTGCACGCGAACTCATTTTCGAGGACGAACTCGACACCGCTCGATCGCATGTGCTCGGCGGTGGTTTGGAGCTTGTCGTTGATGGCCGCACGGAACGGCGCGGGGTCGTCCAGTCGCCAAAAGTCGAAGCCGCGGACCTTGTTGGTACGGAACCGGCGGGCGTTGGCGACGGCGCGCTCGGCGATGTCGTCCTGCTGCTGAAAGGTAGCGGCGGCGGCGCTGTGCAGGTCGCCGCCCTCGGCGTACCTAGAGGCAGGCGCGCCAGGCCAGTAGGTCTTAAAGAGTGGGCTGGCGATGTCGGTGACCGTGAGATGGTACTTGGCCAGGATGCGCTCGGCCTCGGCGAGCTCGGTGTCGGAGAGTGCCTGGAGGCTCTTGCCCCACAAAGCGCGGAGCTCGACGAAGCGCATGCCGAAGTCGTTGGCGGCAACGGCGCAGGCGTGGTCGAAGTCCTGGGAGATCTCGTCGGTGATGACGGCGATGTGAAAGGGCGAGGCGCCCAGAAGCTGGGCGGCGAAGAGATCGGGCGTGCCGAACGCCGCAGCCGAGGCGGCGGCACCGGCGAGAAGATGGCGGCGGGAGAGAGGCGGCATGGGTACGCGAACTCCGGGCAGCGAGGATCGCCGTGGGTATGTTCCGGCGCGCTGCCACAGCAGTGTAGCGGCAGAGCCGCGGAGTTGGCTGGGGACCGGGCGAGCATGGACCATCGCCCATCCGAGGACGTAGCATGCCGGGCATGCACAGAATGCTTGACAGGCGCACGGCGCTGCGCGGCGCGGCGGGGTTGGCCGCGATGGGAGCGCTGCGCAGCTCTCTTTGGCCGCAGGCGGCGGCCTACGATCCGGTGCGACCGGGCAAACCCTCGCCGGTGCGCCTCGGCATGGCGAGCTATACCTTCCGCAGATTCGATCGAGCCCGTCTGCTGGCGTCGATGAAGCAGCTCGGGCTCGTGAACCTGAACCTCAAGGACGTTCATCTGCCGATGGGGGCGCTCGATCAGGTGAAAGCGGCGGCGGCGGAGCTGCGCGCCGCAGGCATGAACCTGACGGCGGTCGGCTCGATCTCCTTTGCCAAGGACGACGACGCGGACATCCGGCCGAAGTTCGACTATGCCCGCGCGGTCGGGGCGCCGGTGATCGTGGCCGCACCGAGCCGGGCCGTGCTGCCGCGACTGGAGCGCTTCGTGCGCGAGTACGACATCCGACTGGCGATCCACAACCACGGGCCGGAGGACAGGGAGTTCCCGTCACCGCTCGACGCGCTCGCGGCGGTCGAGCACATGGACCCGCGCATGGGCTGCTGTGTTGACGTGGGCCACGCGATGCGCGCCGGAACGGACCCGGTCGAAGCCATCCGGCGTATCGGTCCGCGGCTCTTCGATGTGCACATGAAGGATCTCGCGGAGAGTCATGCCAAGGAAAGCCAGGTCGCGGTGGGCGAGGGGCTGATGCCGGTGCGGTCGATCTTCGAGGCGCTGCTCGCGACGGCCTACAACGGCTATGTCGACCTGGAGTACGAGATTCACGAGGACGACCCCATGCCGGGTGTGATCGAGAGCGTGGCCTATGAGCGCGGCGTGCTGGCCGGCATGGGCTACGACGCGGCACGGTCATAACTCGCAGGCAAATCTGATCGCCAACAAAAGATGTGTAACAAAGTAGCTGCATGGTTCTGAGGAGCAACGGATGATCTCGCGACGACGGTTGGTGCAGGGGATCGCAGCTGGTGCCGCAGGTATGGCGATCAACGCGACAGCAAAGAGCTACTCCGCAACAGCAAGAAGCTATTCCCAGATCGCCGGGGCGAATGAGCGCGTGCGCTTCGCGGTGATCGGCCTCAACGGCCGGGCCTACGCACACCTGGCCTCGCTCAAGGCGAATCGCAAGGACGCCGCGCTGGCCGAGGTATGCGATGTGGATCAGGTGATTCTCGAGAAGTTCGCGGGCGCCGCGACCGGCGCAATGGGATCGGCGCCCAAGGCGGAGCGCGATTTCCGCCGCGTGCTGGCGGCCAAGGATGTGGATGTGGTGACGATCGCGACGCCGGATCACTGGCACACGCCGATGAGTATGCTGGCGCTCGCCGCCGGCAAGCACGTCTACGTGGAAAAGCCGTGCAGCCACAATCCGGCCGAGGGCGCGATGCTGGTGGCGGCGCAGCGGAAGTACGGCAAGCTGTGCCAGATGGGGTCGCAGCAGCGATCCTCCCCGCACACCGTTGAGATCATCCGGAAGATTCGCGAGGGCGTGATCGGAAGGCCGTACTGGGCGCAGACCTGGTACACCAATCACCGCGATCCGATCGGCATGGGCAACGAGACTGCCGTGCCACCCACGCTCGACTGGGAGCTGTGGCAGGGCCCGGCGCCCCGCGTCGCCTATCGCGAGCACATCCACCCCTACAACTGGCACTGGTTCACCAACTGGGGCACGGGCGAGGCGCTGAATAACGGCACGCACGAGGTCGATGTCGCGCGCTGGGCGCTGGGCGTCGACTACCCGTCGCTGGTGACCGCGAGCGGCGGCCGCTTCGTCGCCGGGGACAAGTGGCAGTTTTACGACACGCTCGAGACCAGCTTCATCTACCCGGAGCACCAGATCACGTGGACCGGCGACTGCTGCAGCGGCAAAAAAACCTTCAACCGGGATCGCGGCACGGCGGTCCATGGAACCAAGGGCACCGTGATCGTCGATCGTGACGGCTACGAGATCTACGACCGCGCCGACCACATGACGGGCGAGGTGCGCGCGAAGCAGGGGGCCACCAGCTCGGCCGATCTGGTCGGCGCGGACAGCATGACGGACGCGCATTTTGCCAACCTGATCGCCGCCATTCGAACGGGCGAGGCGCTGCGCCAGCCAGTCGCGCAGGGCAACGTCGCCGTCACCATGCTGCAGCTCTCCAACATCGCCTACTTCACCGGCCGTAACCTGGTGCTCGATCCGGCAACCGGAGCGATCCAGCATGACCCGCAGGCCGAGGCCATGACACGGAGGAGCTACGCTCCAGGCTGGGAGCCGAGGGTCGAATAATCTGGTAAACGCGTCGTCCTACACCTACTCTGCTGTCAATGCATGGAACGATGCACGCGGAGGACCAACAAAGGTCGTCAATAGCACTATAGATTCTTACGTAACTGCAACAAAGTGCATCTTCTGTCCAATCACGGCTACGCTCTTTGTATGCGCTTTGTGCGCACCAAGGAGCTACCCCATGCAGAAGTCCCTTCGTTCGCTCGTCATCGTCGCCGCCCTCACGCTCGCCATCGCCCCTTCCATGAACGCCGAGCAGATGGGCTGCAACCCCCATCCGCAGGCTGTCGGAACGCACGCTGGCGTGTGGAACAATTTTGTCTACACTCTCCGTAGCTACTTCGGTCTCTAAGCGGAAGGACTCGCATGAGTCTCTCGACACTGGATAACGCGCTGTGGGCGACGTCGCTGCTTGGCCACGTCGCCCTTCTGCTCGTTCTTCTGGTGCGTCGCCGGGCGCGGGACTTTCCCGTGTTCACGGCGGTGATCGGCTTTGAGGTGCTGCGAACCGTTCTGCTGTTTGTGATCCTGCGCCATGGGTCCAGGCACGCCTACTTCCTGGCGTACTGGATCACCGGCTTTGCCGACTACATCTTCCAGGTGGCGCTCATCGTCGAGATCGCGCGCGACATCCTGCGACCCACCGGAAGCTGGGTCCGGGATGCGCGCAGCGCCTTTCTCGGCTGGGGCGTGGCCGGTCTGGTCGCGGCCGGCATCTTCGCGCTGCAGGTCGGTCCGCCGCAGGCCAAGGGCCTGGACCTGTGGGACGTGCGCACCACCATCTTCACCTCGCTTCTGACCTGCGAGCTGTTTATCGCCATGGCCGTCGCGGCCAACCGGTTGGGTCTGCAATGGCGTAGCCATGTGGTCGCGATCGGGCAAGGGATTGCTACGTGGGCCTTTGTGGCTCTGCTCGAGGACTTCGGCCACACCGCCCTCGGCTGGAATCGGCAGTTCGTCGTCTTCGTCCATATCCGGATGTTCGTCTACCTGGCCGTCCTGATCTACTGGATGGTGGCGTTCTGGTTGCCGGAAAAGGTCCGGGCGCCACTTTCTCCGGGCATGAACACTTATCTTGTTGCCCTTCACGAGCGGGTGCAATACTCTCTGAAAAGCATTGACGGACCTCACACATGAGATTTTTAGTCCTGTTCGGCCTGATCCTCTTGACGTTCGGCTATGCGTTGGTCCGGGCGCGGATAAAGGCCCGTCGGCTGTCGCAGGTGAGCTGGGAAGGCCTGCTCGCCAGGCTGGAGCCGGTGCAACGCGGCGGGATTGCCGCCGTGGCCCGCGACTATCTGCAGCCCTCCAAAGGCCAGCTCAAGCTCGAAACCGATGAGCTGTGGGAGATGGTCGGCGGCATGGAAGGCCTCCGCCGTATGCGCGACAACGCCGAGGTCCTGCTCGCGCTGGCCGGATACGCGCAGCGCTGGAATCCGCAAGAGAGTGTCGTGGTCCTGGAGCGTATGCGTCGCGATGGCCTGGCCCTCCGACGCGCCAGCAACCGGCTCTCCCTCAGTCTGCTGCTGGGCTATGGCAAGGTGCGCGGCCCCTTCAACCTTCATGAGGCGGCAAGCGCCTACTACCTAATGAGCGAGCGCCTGCTCGCCCTGTATGAGACAAGCCACGCCGGGCGGTATCCGAGCCTGGCAGCCGCTGTCTAAGGTCGTCGCAACCGCCACGCCCGTTCTCTGCAAGTGCCCCTTCAGGCCGGCAAACAAAAGGCTCGCCGTAGCGAGCCTTGAAGCGTAACCAAATCACTGCGTGCTCTGCTACGTCTGCTTCAGCCGGCTCACCTGATCCGCCTGAAGGCCCTGGCTTCCCTGCACGATCTGGAAGGCGACCTCTTCGCCCTCTTTTAGGCTCTTATAGCCGTCGTGCTGGATGGAGCTGTAATGGACGAAGACATCCGGTCCGCCCTCATGGCCGAGAAAACCATATCCTTTTGCGTTATTAAACCAGCGTACGACACCCTTGATCTGTGACACCCTCTCCTCCTGCTCTATTTGATATAACGCGGAGGTCATCACAGCCGTACATGGACCATGACGATCTTCGATTTTATATGCGTTATATCCGGGGGGGGGAGGCTTTCTGCCTGATATTGGACAGAACTTACAGGCTGGGTAACAAAAATCGGTCAGCAGTACAGTCCATCGAAAAGGCGCCGTGCCACGGGGTAGCAGTCGCAGGCGACGTTCTCCAGATCCGTTGCGGACTTGATCGTCACCTTGCCCCGCTTGTAGTCGATCAGGCCCGCCCGATGCAGCGTACCGGCGGCCAGCGAAACGGTGGTTCGTCGCGTGCCCAGCATTTCGGCCAGAAACTCCTGCGTCAGCGGAAGATAGTCGTCTTGGGTGCGGTCGCGTACCATCAACAGCCACCGCGCCAGCCTGGCTTCCGCCTCATGCAGCGTGTTGCACGCTGCTAGTTGGCTTGTCGTCAGCGCCTGCACCTGGGCACAGTGCATCACGCGTGTGCGCACATCTTCCGTGTCCAGGAAGATCTTGTGAAGCTCGGAAAAGCGAAGCTGGTACGCCGTGCCCGTGAGCTGTATGAAGCAGACAGTGGAGGCGAGCGATGGACCGAGCAGCGCTAAGTTGCCGACCAGACCCTCGCGTCCGATCAGCGCGACCTCCGCCGCTCCGCCCTCTGGCAGATTCACCACCACGCTCGCCATCCCGGAGGTCATGAAATAGGCGAACTTCGGCGCCTGCTCCTGCTCCTGCAACATCGTTCGCAGCGGAAGGGAGACCTCTTTGGCATGCGACAGAATGCGTTCGCGGCTCTCCGGAAGCAGAGCTTCCAGCAGCAGATTTGATCTTGGAGCTGACATGGGGTCCTTTGCGATCGGCAAAGGAATCGACCAACTGAGGCGCAGCGCACTCTGTTGTCTTGGCGGAGAAGCTTTGCCATTCCACTCTACGCGGGCACCCCCGCGATGTTTGTCTGCTGCCGCACATAGACGACAAATACCTGCTCACCCGGCTCGCGGCAGGGCACCTAAGAACGGCAACGCGCTTCCGCGGCACCGCACGGACCAGGGGCGATCTACTCTTGCAGGGGAGAGGAGACGACCCATGATCCCATCCGACCCGCGGCTCCGGCCGCCCGCAGGCCACGTCGTTCGCGGCGTTGCGGGGGAAGGCCACGTGATCGGCGTCGATCTCGGCGGCACGCAGCTCCGTCTCGCGCTCGCCACGCGCGGCGGCGGCGATCTGCTCGCTCGCTGGTCCGCCTCCACCGTCGGCATCACCGATCCTCGGCGCATCGTCGCGTTCATCGTCGAGGGTGCCAACGTGCTTCTCGGGCAGGCCGGCCTCCCGCGCGGCAGCCTGCGCGCCATCGCGGTCGGCGCGCCCGGCATCACCGACGTCGACCGCGGCGTCGTCCTCGCCACCTCCTATCTGCTTGGCTGGCGCGATGTTCCGCTCCAGGCCCTGCTCGAACAGGCGCTCGGCGTGCCTGCAGGCATCGACAATGACGTCAACGTCGCCACGCTCGCGGAGAGCTGGGCCGGCGCATCGCACGGTCTGGCGGACTTCGTCTTTCTCGCCGTCGGCACCGGCGTCGGCGCGGGCATCTTTCTTCGCGGCGAGCTCCTGCGCGGCAGCGGCTGGATCGCCGGCGAGGTAGGCTACCTGCTCGTGCCCGGTGTCTCGGAGGAGCCCGTGGCTGAGGACGCCCCGGGCGCGCTCGAACGCGTCGCCGGCGGCCATGCCCTGCGCACCCGTTGGCAGCAGCTCGCCGCCGCCACCTCGCTTCCGCGGGATCTTGCCGCGACGCAGATCTTCGATCTGGCCGGAGCCGGAGAGCCGCTCGCCCGGCAGCTGCTGGCCGAGACCGCGCGCGTGCTCGCCGCCGCCGTTTATAACATCGGCCTGATCCTCAATGTGCCGCTCGTTGTCTTCGGTGGCGGCGTCGGCACCCATCCCGCGCTGCTCGACGCCGTTCGGGACCAGATCGCCCGTCGCGCCTGGCCCGCGCCCCCACGCATCACGGCCAGCGCACTCGGCACGGACGCCCAGCTGCTCGGCGCGGTACGACTCGCCGTGCAAACCGCCGAGCGCCGTTCCGTCTAGCAGATCGCACGCCTGCTTTCCCTCGCAGGTTCCTGTTTACGGGCACAGGCGAGTGGCGAGGAGCTCCTCGTGTTAACAGCCGATGTATTTCCCGCTTGCCCGCATCCGGCTGGCACATTAGTCTTCACTCATTTAACGCAATCTTTGTCTGCATTGCGATACGTCCTGCGTCCCGGACCAAAGCCTGCACTCATGTACTCCCCGGAGGCTTCATGCATCGTTTCGTCTCTAAATCCTCCCTGGCCTTGCTGTTGGCCACCGTCGCGCCGGCTCTCGCGCAGACCGTGACCGGCGCCGTGCGCGGCACGGTCACCGATCCTTCCGGCGCCATCGTTCCCGGAGCCACCGTCACCGTCACCAATGTGGCCACCAACGTGGCGACCACGGCCGTCACGGACCAGGCCGGCCAATACGCCGTGCGTAACCTTCAGATCGGCCAGTACAAGCTCGAGGTCGTAGCCGCCGGCTTCAGCAACGCCAGCTTCGGCCCCTTTTCGCTCGAGATCGATCAGACCGCCAAGGTCGATGTGCCGCTCTCGGTCGGGGGCGCGGCCACCACGGTTGAGGTCTCAAGCGAGCTGCAGCCCATCCTGCAGACGGAAAACGCCACCACCGGCGAGACCTTCACGCAGAACACCATCAACAGCCTGCCGCTCAACGGCCGCGACTTCTCGCAGCTGACCGTCTTCAGCCCCGGCGTGATCTCGACCAACTACAGCCAGTACGGCAGTGCAAACTCGACCGAGCGGTCCACCAACGCCGAGAACAGCCCGAACGTGAATGGCAACCGGCAGCAGTCCAACAACTATCTGCTCGACGGCCAGGAGATCAACGAGAACCTCAATAACACCATCGGCTATAACCCCAGCCCCGACGCCCTCGACCAGGTTCGCGTGATCTCCTCGAACGCCAACGCCGAGTTCGGCAACGTCAACGGCGGCGATGTCGTCAGTGTCACCAAGAGCGGCACCAACGCCCTTCACGGCAGCGTCTTCGGCTTCATTGAGAACTGGAACCTCGACGCCAACACCTGGCAGAACAACTACAACGGCATCCCACGCAACCAGAGTAACTTTACCCAGACCATCTACGGCGGCACCGTGGGCGGTCCGATTATCAAGGACAAGCTCTTCTTCTTCGCCGATTATGAAGGGTTCCGTCGCCACGACGGTGGATCGCAGACCGTAAGCGTGGCCCCGGCCGCCTTCCGCGGAAACGGCACCGGCATCGCCGACCTGAGCTCGTTGCTCAACCCTCTGCTCACCGGCACCGCAACCAATCCGGGTCCGGCAATCCAGCTGTACAACACGCAAACTCCCGGCGGCCCGGTGCCGTATGCCAACAACCAGGTTCCGATCACAAATCCTGTTGCCCTCTTCCTCTTCTCGCACCCTAACGCGTATCCGCTGCCGAACAAGGCCGCGACGGACAACCTCGGCATCAATAACAACTACGTCGGTCCGACCCGCACCTCGCGTCGCAATGATCAGGGCGACCTCAAGATCGACTACCACCTTCATCAGAAGGACGTAATCTCAAGCCGCTACTCGCAGGGAGTAGCCTCCGACATCCAGACTCAGGTGCCGATCGCGGTGCAGTTCCCGAGCGGCTCAAACTACCCGGATCACCTCTTTACGTTGAACGAGACCCATACGTTTTCGCCGACCATCGTCAATCTGGCGCGCGCCTCGTACGCCCGCATCCGCTTTAACAGCGGGGTCTCCGTCGATCCCAGCGGCATCTTCGGCTTCAGCGGCAACGCGCAGGTCGGCATTCCGAGCGCGGCGCAGCAGACCGAAGGCTTCAGCCAGCAGAACTTCTCCAACGGCAGCGGCACCGGCACCGTCAGCGGATTCGGCGTGAATCCCACGCCCGAGATCTTCATCGACAACGTCTTCGAGTACGCCGACGACCTCACCTACGAGAAGGGCAAGCACCTGCTCAAGTTCGGCGCGCAGGTCACACGCTACCAGCAGAACAGCTTCTACCCGGGCAACAACGGCGAACTCGGCTACCAGACCTACTCCGGCCAGTTCACCTCGTTGCCCGGCAGCACCAAGAACTACGGATTCGCCGACTTCCTCACCAATAACGTCTATGAAGCGGCCGTCGGGCAGGTCGTCGGTCGCACCGGTCAACGCCAATACCGCGACGCCTTCTATGCCCAGGACGACTGGAAGGTCACGCCCACGCTGACCCTCAATCTCGGCCTTCGCTATGAGTATGACCAGCCGATCTACGAGGTCAACAACAAGGAAGCCAACCTCAATCTCACGCCCGGTCTGCCGGCCGCGCAAGCCATTCAGTATGCGGGCGTCAACGGCAACAGTCGCGCGCTCTACAATCCCGCGTACACCAACTTCATGCCGCGCATCGGCTTTGCCGATCAGCTCATGCAGCGGCTGGTTCTGCGCGGCGGCTATGGGATCACCAACTATCTCGAGGGCACCGGTGCCAATCTTCGTCTAACCCAAAATCCGCCCTTCCACAACGACTTCGATACCATCGCAACGGTGCCTTCAGATAGCGCCGGGGGCTACTCTCCGGGCGCGCCGCTGCACGCGAGCACCGGCTTTCCGACCAACATTCGTCCCACCACCACCTTCTACGCGTGGCGCAAGAACCTCCGCCCAGCCTCCATCCAGGAGTTCACGCTCGGCACCGAGTACCAGCTGACGAATAGCTCGACCGTGACCGCCGCGTACGTCGGCGAGGTCGGCCATCATCTCACGGATCCGGTCTATGCCAACCAGCTCACGGCGCCCGGTACACCCGCGCCCTACGCCAACATCGTCGGTCAGGGTGGGGTGGTCAAGGTCACTGCCTCGGACTCCGCCATGAATTACCAGTCCGCACAGGTCGTCTTTCGCCAGCGGCTTACAGCCGGCCTCGAACTGACAGCAAACTACACCTATGCCAAGTCGCTGACCGATGACATCGGCTACTACGGCACCAGCAACACGCAGCAGGAGTACTACCAGCAGAACGCCTACGACTTGGCCAGCGAGTGGGGGCCGGCCGGCTCCGACGTTCGCCATGCGCTCACTGTCAGCGGCACCTACGCGATCCCCTACGGCCGCGGCCGCCGATACGGCGCCAGCTCGAACTTCCTGCTGAACGAGCTGCTCGGTGGATGGAGGGTCTCGGGAACCAACGTCACCTACTCCGGCTTCCCGGTCACGATCACCTCCCCGGCGAACTACTCCAACCTTGTCTACGGCTTTAGCGGCGGTGCCCGACCGGAAGAGCTCCGCGCGCCGGTGATCCGAAACAAGACCATCCAGCACTGGTTCGGTACGGATCCCACGATCGCGCATCCCTGCGCTCTCAACAGCTTCGGCACGCCCGCCGACAATGGTCAGTGCGCCTTTGCGCCCCAGCCCCTTACCGGCTTCGGCAATACGCGCCCGGGGACCCTGCGCGCGCCTGGATTCCTGAACTTCGACTTCGCCTTCCAGAAGTCCTTTACGGTTTTCCACGAGAATCGGGTCGACTTCCGCTCCGATCTCTTCAACACCTTTAATATCGCCAGCTACGGCAACCCCGACAATGGATTTGCCGACCCTAACTTCGGTCAGATCACCAACACGCGTTCCGGCCCGCGCACCATCCAGTTCGAACTCAAGTACGCCTTCTAACTCTGTTCCCGCGCGTTCATGGAAAGGCGCTGCAGCCGGTAACTAGACTGCAGCGCCTCCTTTGTTCTCGCCCCTTTACTCCGCGACGCGGAACCTCGTGCCGCCCCCGTGTTCACCCCGCGGCGATGGTGATGGCGACGCGCCCACCCCCGAAGTGGTATGGCACCCCGCGCGTCGCCAGCCTATCTTCTCCGAAGAGGAGGGCCACTCCCTTGATTTCGCTCGATCGTCTGCCGTATGAAAGTCTTGCCCTGGCCGTGATGGGCTTGTTTGATGTGCTCCTGGCGTTCACGATTGCCGGCGTGCGTGCGCGCCTTGAACCCACTGCCCCGCACTACCGCCCCAAGGGCTACGAGGTCGCCTCGACGGAAAGCTCGCGCTAGAGCATCTTTCCGGCCCATGCACGAAGCACCATAGTGTTCAGCAGCGCACCAACGCACTCTCGTCGAACCTCTCCAACAGCTCCTCGACGCTCTTGTAGACCTCGATGCACCCCGCCTCCAGCAGATCCTCGCGCGACCAGCCGCCAGTCTCCACGCCAATCGTCGATATCCCCGCCAGCCCCGCAGCCTCCGCGTCGTACGGGGTGTCACCCAGCGCCAGAACCTCGGAAGCCTTGAGGCCGAGCTTCTTTAGCGTCTCTTCAAAGATGTCCGGATTGGGCTTCGCCCTGTCCGTGTCGCTGGCGCTGGTCTCCTCGTCGATCAGGTCCTCCGCGCCCAGCAGCTTCTTATACGTCTTCAGATCCTCTTCGCTCGCCGAGGTCGACAGCGACGGCCGGATCCCGACAGCCTTGAGCTTCTCCAGAAACGCCTTGGCGCCGGGCAACGGCTCCACGCGGTGCATGTACTCCGTCTTGAAGATGTAGCTGCGCAACTTCTTAAGCGGCTGGGTGACCTCCTTGCGACGCCACCATGAGACAAAGACGGGGATCAGCTCATTCCCGCCTTTGCCGATCTGCCGGCGCACTGCCTCCAGCTCTAGGTGCACGTCCATCTCGGCAAACGCCTTCTGCCACGCCTCCGCATGCAGCCAGTTACTCTGCACCAGGGTTCCATCGATATCGCACAGCACTGCCTTGACCAAAGCGGCTCTCTCCTGAGGTGTTCCTGTATATGATGCAATCGATCTGGGCGGCACCTCGGCCGCGGAACCGTACAATCGACAACAATTCAATCCTGTTGAGGTCCGTGTGCTCCGACCTGCCGTTGCCCTTATGTTGTGCCTCTCGCTCGCGAGCAAGCTGCCCGCGCAAACGCCCCCGCCCCCGGCCCCCGCGCCACCGCTGTCCGAGACGCTTCCGCCGCCCGACTCCACCACTGAGGGCAGTGTGCACGTCGATGGCCAAGCGATTGCTTACCGGGCCGCGCCGGCACCCTGACCGTCGGCGCCACGGGCGCGCAGGATGCCACCCTGAACATGGAGGGCCAGCCGATGACCAATCTCGGCCTCGTCCCTGCGGATAAAGCGAAGCCCGAAGACGCCCCGCCCACCGCGCGCTTCTTCTATGCGGCCTACTTCAAGAAGACGGCGCCTGGCGAGCTTCGGCCCGTCACCTTCCTCTACAACGGCGGCCCCGGCTCCTCCACCATGTGGCTCCATCTCGGAGTCTTGGAGGATGAACCGTGCGTGAACTCTTCGTCGGCCCACTTCAACTTGCTCAAGTGAAGCTGCGTGAGCGTTTGTGGCATGAAGGCGGCAAGAAGTGTCACTGGTGCGGACAAGCGACGCTCTTATGCATCGAACCGGTCCAGAACCAGGCTACCGTCGATCACACCGTCCCGCTCTGTCGTGGTGGGCCAACTCGCGTCGAGAATTGCGTCAGCGCCTGCGTCACTTGCAACTGTAAGCGCAATCGTGAAGATCAGGCGCGGTCCGATCACCCGAGCAATGGATCGCGTGTGACTGTTCCTTATCCTGTAAGCCGATTCGGGCATCAGGAATCCTGAAGACATTCAGCAGAAGCGAGACGGAAGCCCACTTCTAATGAGACCGTTCTGCATTGTTTCGATCAGATCGTCGAACTCCTGGAGCAGGTCGCCCTCGCCATCTACCAACGCCCGGCAGATGGTGTAGATCAGGGAATTGCATCATTGTCGTGTGAGCGAGTGCGTCCGTGATCGCATGCAGCCGCCATCGATACTCAATTGAAGGATGGTCCAGCGTGCGCTTGCCCTGCATGAAGCGGGCAAACTCCTCAGCGGCATCAATGGCGATCTTCTCTCGATCGGTGGCTTCGGGATGCTCTAGCTCGTATTCCACTACGCCTTGACCAGCTGCTTATATGCGTCCGCATCCATCCGCTCAACCGCTCGGCTGAGTTGCCCAAAATCTGCCCTGAGCTTCTCGCGCGTCATGATCCTATTGGTTCTGCTCCTGCAGTTCCTTCATACCGATAGCCATAGAAGCAGAAACAGAACTCTGACAGATGATTCCGTTCGCCATAGCCTCGCTAGAGGCGGGATCGGTCTTGAGAGAACAAACGCCGTGGCCGATGAAGCTGGGCAGAACTGATGGATGCGACTTGAAGAAGCTCTCTACGAGCAGCGGATCGTAAACACCTGGGGACCTCTCGAACGATGGCCCGCCATTTTCGTGTAAAGGTCCAGCACTGGACCATGTGGCTGTGACGTGCGACAGCCCACGAAACCGCCAAATACAAATATCGCTACGCTCCCTGTCAGAAACACTTTCCGCTGAACCCATCGCCTACCGGCTTTGCCCACCATTGCGGACCTCCCAAGGTCATTACACACCTTTGGTTAGGGAAGCCCTGCATTGGGAACACTCGGAAGAGTGTCCCTTCTCTCCGCCAAAAATTCGGCCGTAATCTGAGACGACTTCGCCTGCAGCAGGACTGGACGCAAGAGCAGATGGCCGAACGCTTAGGCACGTCGGTAAACTTTCTTAGTTTTATGGAACGAGGGCTGAAGGCACCTAGCTTCGAGAATCTGGAACGGATTGGCGAGGTGTTGCAGGTTGAAGTTGCCGAGCTTTTTCACTTCCCAGCGCAGCGAGGTAATGAAGGCCAGCGTGTCCAACGGAGCACACGTGGACCTAAACCGCTTGGCAGGTTGCAGCGTTCGTAGACTGCTAGATAACGAACCCTTTACGTTGTCGATTCACTCAGCTGCTCGAACAGGCTGTAATCTGTTTGGGGCCACACTGCTCTGTCGCTAGACTCGTCGAACGATCTGAGGTGCTCAAGCTCACGCTTCGCCTTCTGTTGCAGACGGATCTGCAAGCGTCTGCTCCAGCTTGACACACTCTCGGCCAAGCCAATCAGCCATCTCTTGCCGCTGACGCTCGCGTTCTCTTTGTGCGCTTACGAGACGTTCCTTACGGCCGACCAGTAGGCACGTAGTTGCTGGACACCTGATGCTTCGAAACACAGCGATACGGCTTGCATAAGCAACCCAGGGGGATTGTGAATAGCTCGGTTGCGGATGATGGTAGGCGCTTGAGGTGAATGACCGTCACAACCTCTTCGAGAGAAGCGTCCGGAGAAGCAGCGCGACTTCCATTTACGATCCGTTGCGCTGCGTTCTGATCCGCAACGGTATACGCGGAGAGAGCGGCGATAATCTCGGACAGGCCTTCCGCACTCGTCGTCGTCGTTTTTCTATTCTTAATTACTAAAGAACTTCCTAAGGGGGCATGTTTTGTCCACTGTTGCCGGGGATGTTCTGTCAGTGGCATCCGGGGACGTTATGTCACCCGTAACCGGGGATGTTTTGTCCACTGTGGATGTTATGTCTTTAGAAGATGGAAGTTGCGGAACGTCGTTGACGGAGGCCAGCTTGGTCGGTTCTGGGACGAAGCGAACCCCCTTGTCTCTCACGACGAACAGAAGGCCTGCCGCATTCCTCCTCTCCAGGATGGATTTGAAGGAGTGAATCCGGTAGGTGCGCCCTGTCCGGGAGGCGCTGATCTCGCTGGCGATCACTTCGATTGCCAGCTTCTCAACAAGTTGAGCAAGACACCGCTTGACCGCTTTATCGCTAAGATTAGCGGCCTGAGCCAAGCGGATATGGCCCATAGTTATACGTTTCGTCTCAGGCCCGTCTGAGACCCCCGTGTGCCAGAGGACCCCAAAGCTGATTCTCCCCCGGAGAGTGTGCATCTTGTGCTCTATAGCAACGGTGAATCTTATATGGCCGTGCAGAGCCCTTCTCCCTTTGTGACAGCCCCCCATCGGGCGCTGAGGAGGCGCGTACCGGGGACGTTTTGTCCACGGTGTACGTTTTGTCCTGGGTAGCCAACTCGCCATCAAGCTGAGCGATGTCCCGTGGACGATGCTCTTGGATGTTGATAACGGCATTTTGCGAACGAAGGAACGAAAATGCACCGTGCGTGTTGGGCGCCTGTTCCAGTTCCTCCCAATCAAGGATCGTCGAGGTGTCAGGCCGTCTTTTCATCAATGCTGACGACCTCGCCGGGCGCGAACTGCTGAAGCAGACGGTCTGTGAGGAACTGGTAGTCCTCGAGAGCTTTAGAACGAGGATCGAAGTCCGCAAGGAACTTACGATTGCGTGCCGCGTTCACAGCCGCCTGATCGGTACGAATGCCGGGGTAAACTGGGACTCCGCGCTTGGCTGAAATAGCGGAAAGTGTGTTCAGAACGACCTCAGTAATTGCCAGCCTTCTGTCGAGTTTTACCGGCAGAAGGCCTGTCACACGCACATTCAACCCACCGGCAAGCATTCCGTTGAGCATGTCGCCCGCCTGAATACTCGCTGTGGCTCCTTGGACACTCAGAATGTCCATATCTACTGGAACAAGCACCTGCTGCGTGTAGACCATCGCGCAGGTCTGAAAGAGACTGATAGACGGCGCAACGTCGACCAGAACAGCATCGTAGTTTCGCTCGTACTCGCCTAGGAGATGCTTGAAAATGAACTCTCTAAAGGGGAGGCTCATTGCGGTTGCTTCCGCTTCAGTCGTGTAGCGATTGCCACAGATCACGTCCACACCCGGGTGGACCGTCATTAGGCATTCTCGGAGTGCCAGCTTCCTGATGAGCAGATCATGGAGAAACGCTGGCGGCTTTAAAGCCAGTAAAGCAGCGATCGAACCTTGCGGATCTGCGTCGACCAACAGGACTCGCATCCCACGATCGGCGAAGCAGCGGGCGAGTGTAACCGCTGTTGTAGTCTTCCCGACACCCCCGCGCTGATTTGACACTGTTAAACGGATCACTGGGGACCTCCGATCGGACGATCCAGGAAATTAGCGATCTCGGTCGTTCGGAAGTAAACCCGCCTTCCCAATCGCAACCGGGAAGCGTTGACTTTGCAGACCCACTCGCTGCTGGATCTTAGGCTGATCCGTAATCCTTCAGGGGATCGATTGAGCACCTTCGCTAACTGCGTGATTGTTAGCAGAGGCCCATATTGCGTCGTCAGAGTTTCTTCTATGCTCATCATTCACCTAACGATTACGGTGGAATCGGTTCGTTAGGCCTAATCTAGGGAACGCGTCGCCAAACTGCGAGAGACAAATTATGATTAGTTTTCCGCTAAAGGCTTAACCCGTTTCATTCTCCGAAGGGACGCCGCTGGCTCACGTAAGGAGCTTATGGCAGCCTCTTGGAGGGACATAAACGTCAGATTAAACTCGTCCGTCAGCTGACTAGCGTGCTTCTTCGTTGTGTCGGACAGCTGCTTTATATCGATACTCAAAGCTTCTACTAGATCTGCGTCCCCAACCTGGAGCTTCAGATCGCGGTTCTCGGTCTGTTGTAGCCACTGGCATAGATCGATGTACGGCAACACCTTCGATTTGAACCATGATTTGTAGTTGGGAGCCTTCGTTTCTTTTGGGTATACAACCGAACCCCGATTCAAGCTCGTGTACTGATTCAGCAACTCTAGAACCTGCTTTGTTATTAGAGCCGGCGGTAGCCGAGCATCGATAGTCAGGAAGAACTCGGGTGTGTCTGCAAAGGACTGCTGGCTCAATCGAGACACAGGCTCACAAAGGACGGAGGACTTGGCAACTTTCGACCGAGATCGGATGTGCAACTCAAAGGGGCTGCAGTCATACTCCTTGGCCGCCTCGCGGCGAGTCCGTTCAGGTAAGTTCTTGCTTGCATGGATCAGGTCGCCGACAGTCATGAGGCGCACGTGCAGACCCTGTGCTCCTACAGCACGCATCGTAGAAAGGGTTTCTGGCGCAAGCCATTTCTCACCTTCCATAAAGAGCTGAAGGGCTTTCCCCTGCACGACGCCTGACCAGCGAATGAGGTCGGTCAGCGTTGCATGTGCCTCGACCAGCGCGGGGAATGAGTTGCCCTGCCCAATAAGGAGGGAACGAGCTCGCCGTAAATCGATACGAGCGGCGAATTGCTGGTACCAGACCAATGGCGAGGCAGTGCTGAGGATTTCGTAGTTCTGCAGATTAAACCATGGTGCGTTGGCCTGGATGAGGCTTCTGCTCGCTTTTAGACCGTGGCTCATGTGCGATCTAAGCCTCTGTTGAGCGCAATTACGTCGAGCTTTCCGACCAGATCTTCAGCCCTCAAGTGTGTGTAGCGTTTTAGCATCTGCATGGATTTGTGGCCACTGATGGCAGATACTTCCTGATCGGAGAGGCCTGCCTCAACGAAGCGGCTAACGGCTTCATGGCGCAGATCATGAAAGTGAAAGTCCTTCAAGCCCTGCTTTCTCTTGATCTCTTGCCATACCCGATCAAAGGCGTAGGGGCCTCGGGTGCCTTGTCTGCCTGGTTCACCGAAGAAGATCAAATCAGTTCCGGCCGGTCGGACCGGATGATCTAGCGCACTCTGGAGAAGTTTCGCGGCCGTCGTCGTCGGTGGCACGGTGCGGGGATGCGTGTTCTTAGTCTTCAGCAATCGGACGATACGCCGGTCGACCTCGACCTGCGCCCGGCGCAGCGTCACGATCTCGGAGGTCCGCATTCCCGTTTCGAGAGCGATGCGCACGATCCAGCCGAGCATGGGATTGGAATGGGCATCTACGGCCGCAAGGATGTTCGACTCTTCCTCAGGAGTCATGCGCCGGTTACGTCCCGGACCCGGCGCCGGTCTGCGGATGTTCATGACGGGATTAGAAGGAAGGCCAACGCCCCACTCCTTGATGGCGACCGTGTAGAGATGCCCCAAGAGCGCGAGATCTAGGCGCACTGTGTTGTTTGCCCGTGGCTGAGGCTTGCTCATCGCACTGAGACGATCCTCGCCGGCGAGGCGCACGTCTCTAAATTTCGCGATGAGCTCTGGAGTGAGCGCGGCTAGCGAATACTTGCCGAGGTGCTTAATCAGAATGCGTGAGCGCTTCACATCCGCAAGCTGAGAGGTGGCGCGTTTCGTCGGGACCACCTCTGCAAGGTATCGCTTCAGTGCTACTTCGACGGTCATGCGATCCGCCGTCGCACGCTGGATGTAGGCACCGCGCACCATCTCGTCTTCGCTGCGGCGCGACCAATCCTCGGCGTCTCGCTTGGTGCGAAACGTCTTCGCGGTTGTCGGCCATCCTGCCTTGCGAATGACTGCTTTCCAGGTCCCTGAATCGGTTTTTACGAGGGTCGCCATGGCTCTCCGGTACAGTGCCTTGCGGCGTCACTGTACCGAAATTGTACCTAAGCGGGTCCAGTACACTCGCTAGCTGGTGTCTCCAAGAGGCTTGAAGGTGCTACTTGCCAGCGGTAAATCATTCAATATAAAGCGTTTATGATTTGGTGCCGGGAGGGGGGGTCGAACCCCCACGAGGTTGCCCTCGGCGGATTTTGAGTCCGCTGCGTCTGCCAGTTCCGCCATCCCGGCGCAAGATCATTTTAGCAAGTCGCCACAGTCAGGCACACCAATTGGATGGCGGCCTCGCAAAGCATCCCCCTCGCTGCACACGCAGCGACCACGGGATACGCACGCTTTTCGGAGGACTGGGTCGCCGCAAGTGCCTGATGGCGGGTGGTCCTCGGTGCGCCGCAGCCCATAAGATAGGAAGCCATGCCTCTTCCGATCACAGCCGCTCTCTTCTCCCTGCTTGCGCTTGCAGTCGGTGGGGCCACCGCGCAGACTCCCGCGAGCACGCCCGCGGCAACCTCCGCGCCGGCTACCTCTGCGTCCACTACGGCGGCTGCGCCCGCCTCGGCGTTGCTCGAACCCGCCCTCGGCAATCTTGACAAGACCGTGGGCGCGCTCGATCTGGAGCGCTGGAAGCTTCCACGTCCGCTGCGCGACGACACCCACAAAAATGTGGACTCGATCAAGCAGGATTTGCAGGGTACGTTGCCGTCATTGAAAGCGACCACGGACGCCGCACCGGCCTCGGTGCCGGCCGAGTTGACCCTGCTGCGCAACATCGATGCCCTCTACGACGTCGCCTTGCGTGTGGCCGCGACCGCCACCCTGGCCGCCCCCGCCGCGCAGACCGGCGCGCTGGAGCAGGCGCTCGACGATCTGCTGCACGCCCGTCGCGCGCTCGCGGACCGCGTGCAGGCGGACGCCGTCGCACAGGAGCATCGTGTTGCCGATCTGCAAACCACACTTCGCGCCGGCGCCGCGGCCGCGCCCGTCTGCCCCGCACCGGCACCCGTGACGCAGACAGAGCCGAAGACCAAACCGAAGCGAGCTCGACCGCGTCCGAAGCCCGCGACGGCTACACCTCCAGCCGCCATGACACCCAGCCAATAAAGCCTGCCGGCGTCGCCGGGCTCGGCGCTCATCGAAGGATAAGCAGATAGATCGCCATGCCGATGCCGACCAGCGCCAGAAGGCCTGCAAGCACGATCGCATTGCGCGAGACCTGCCCGGCCCGCCATGTACCCGAGCGCAGTTCGCCGATCAACCGCACATGCTGCACCGCCGCAGCCACTAAAACCACCACGCCGAGAAAGACGATGGCGACCCCCGACCACACCGACAGGCCCGTCCCGCGAAGGACCACATGCGTCTCGGTCGCGCGCATCTCCCGCAAAAACAGGCCGAAGCGCGAGACCGCAAAGCCGACGCCCATAAGGCCCAGCCCCGTGCGAATCCACGCGAGAAACGTGCGCTCGGCGGCAAAGTAAACGCGTGGATCGTTCTCTGGGCCTCCGGTCATCCGTGTTCCTCCTACCCGGAAGTCCCCTTCCGGAATTCAGCTAGCTACTACTCTTTGTGGAGAGCCTCAGAGGCGGCGATCCTTTGTCGCTCTGGAGGCGAATGTACTCCCGCCCTGCGCGGCTCCCCCATTATGAGGTCCTTCAGTGCCTCCTGCTTGCAGCACCTCTCTAACTCCAGTGCACGATGCCAAATGCCGCAAGAGAACAGCATCGCGGGTGGGATACCGGTGAGTTATGGGGCGAGGGGGAAAGGTTGGCCGGCTTTCGGTTCGGCCGCGTTCCAGTTCTGGCCGAGGAGGCGGGCGACGGTTGCGGCGACCTGGGATTGAGTGACGGGAGTGGTGTTGTGCTCGATACCGTGGGCGGGAATGCCGGGGCCCATCATGGCGATCCAGATGTTCTGGGAGTCCGGGATCTTCTGGCCGTGGCTCTTCCAATCTTCAGAGCCGCTGCCGCGACCGTGGTCAGTGAGCACGATAAGAGTGGTGTTGCCGCGATACTCGGGCATTGACTGGACGGTGTTCCAAAGCTGGGCAAGGTCGGCGTCGAAGCGCTGGGCAGAGAGAAGGTATTCGCCATAGTTGCCGGCGTGGGCCCAGTCGTCAGTCTCTCCAAGGGAGAGAAAGAGGACGCGGGGCTTGCGAAGTAGGAGGTACTCGAGCGCGGTGTGAAAGGTGGGCGCGTCGAAGGACTCGTCCTCCCAGACCTTGGGGGATTCGGACTTGAGGGCGTTGAGGAGGTCGAGGCTAGGGGTAGAAGGGGTGAGGCGGAGGGGGTCATAGGCGACGTTGACCGCGAAGCCGCAGCGCTGTGCGTCGAGGACGCTGGCAATGACCTCCCAGGCGCCGAAGGCGGCGACCTGCCCCTGAAGACCGGGCTGCCGGTTGAGGAACTCGAGAACGGTGGTGTTGGGGTTGGGCTTGTTGTCGTTGGAGTTGATGCGGGGATCGCCGTGTCCGGTAAGGGTCTCGCTGTATCCGGGATAGCTGAAGTTGAAGCCGTTTGTGACGTGCGCCTCGGAGCCGGCGTCGCGGTCGCCATAGATCTGCCCTTGGGGGATAAGGGTTCCCCAGAAAAAAGGGAGGAGTCTGGCGCGGCGATCTTCGGGGGTTGCGGCAAGGAACTGCCGGCGGAGTGGATCGGGGTTGCGATCATCCCAGTACGTTTTGGGGGTGAGCAGGGCGCCCTCGGCCCCGCGGAAGACCTCCTGCCAGCGCATGCCATCCGTCATGACAATGAGGACATTGTGGGCGGGGGCGGGCTGCTGAGCGTGGATAGAGTGGCCAACGAGGGCGATGAGGGCAAGGCTGAGGAGGTGGACGAGGCGGCGCATGATCAGGCCTTTCAGGACAGATTGATCCGGACCAGATTCATCCGGAGAAGATCCCGCTTGCGGAAGAACACCCGAGACGGAGTCACGGGCCATTGCGGGTCCCACCCACGCCGTGGTGAGGACGCGGCATAGGTGGGCACCTCCCGGATGAGCGAGAGCGATTTGGGGTTAGAAGTCGAGGCGCATGGAGACCTGGCCGGTGCGGGCTTCGCCGTTGCCGGCCCCGAAGACACCACCGTTGATGCTGTTGGTGATGAGGCCGAAGGAGGGCGAGGAGATGTTGACGTTGGGATCGCCCAGGTTGGTATGGTTCAGGATGTCGGTGAAGGTGCCTTCCGCGCGGAGGTTGATGCGCTCCGTGAGGTGGAGGCTCTTGCTGAGGCCCGTGGAAAGATTGACGAGGCCGGGGCCGACGATGGAGCCGGGGCGAAGACTACCGAACCGGCCGATGGGCAGCGGGGTGGGGCCGGTCCCGGAGCCGGTGGTGCAGGAGCTGCCGATGGTGAAGCCGGGCATGCCGGGGCAGGTGAGGGCAGCCTCGTTCACCCAGTGCAGGCGGTTGCGGCCGGCGGGTTTGAAGGAGGTTCCCGGGACGCGATCGGGGGCCTGGTTGCGATGTCCGCCGTCGAAGCCGGTGTTGGTTCCGTTAAGGCCGGAGCCGGTGCCCGAGGGGTCACCCTGGCCTGAGGGAAAGTAGGCGGACTCAAACGGGCCGGACTGCCAGAGGAAGATGTTTGAAAGCTGCCAACCGCCGATCAGGAGATCCGTGAGGCGGGAGGAGGAGCCGCCGAAGTGTTGACCGCGGCCAAACGGGAGGGTGTAGACCATGGTGTTGTTCCAACGGTGGCGCCGAGTGCCGTAGACGTTTCCGTAGTCGACGTCGCGGGCGAGGATGGACGTGGCACGGGCGCCGCCGCTTTCGCCGGCGAAGCCGCCGTTGTTTGCCGGGCCCTGGTTATCGGCGAGCGCCTTGGCGAAGGTGTAGGTGGAGTCGAACTGGAGGCCTGCCTGGAAGTGGCGGGACAGGTCTGCCTGAACCGACTGATAGTTTTCGTTGGCGCCGGTGGCGCGGGTGTTGATGCGTCCCCAGTTGGGAAAGAGGCGGGCGGAGAGTGGCTGGTTCGTGGCAGCGACGGTAGAGGAAAAGGGCAGGGTGTTTTCGTCCGGCGCCCAGACGAGCTGGTGGGTTTCGGAGCCGATGTAGGAGAGGCGGCCGGCGTAGTTGTTACCGAGCGAGCGCTCGATGTTCAAGGCGAACTGCTCGGTGTAGGGATCTTTCCAGTTGGTGGAGTTGGCGGTGCCGAAGTAGTCCTGACCGTAGCAGGTGGCGCAGCCGCCGTTGCCCGCGCCCGAGTAGATGTTAGGGAACTGGTAACCGATGGCGTGGGAGGCGGGGTCGTAGGTGTTGGTGTACTGCGTGGTCTGGGCCTGGAGAGTTCCAGTAAGGGAGTAGAAGTTGGAGCCGAGGAGGGTGATGTTGTACATGCCGAACCCGGCGGAGATGACGGTTTTGTCATTGCCGAAGGGGCGATAGGCGAGGCCGAAGCGCGGCATGAAGCGGAGGTGCGGGTAGTGTTTGAGGCCCGCGGGATAGCCGGCCTCGGTGTTGGACAGGACGGGCATGCAGGGGGCGCCGTTGACTGTGGCCCCGCCCGAGGTGGCGCCATAGGGCGCGCACGCGTTGGCGCTGGCGAGAAAGGAGGTGGCGAGTAGGTTGGAGTAGCCGGTGGGATAGATGACGGCGCCGGATTTGGCGAAGGAAGGATCGAAGTTGCCGATGTCGCCGTGGACGTCGTAGTAGCCCGGCTGGAGCTCGTACCGAAGACCGTAGTTGAGGGTGAGATTGGAGGTCACCTTCCACTGGTCCTGGCCGTAGAAGGCGTAGTGGGTGGACTTACCGTCGTTGTCAGCCTGAACGACGTCGTAGAAGGTCTGGTAGGGAGTGCCGAGGAGGAAGTCGGCGAAGTCGACGCCGGTGAAGAGGCCGGCACTGTTGGAGGTGTTGAACTGGAAGGTTCCGTAATTATCGGCACCGTTGAAGCCGAGTGGGGTGATCGCTTCGACAGTGTTGATATCCAGACCGAAGCGCATATTGTGGCGGCCCCGGGTGTAGCTGACATTGTCGGTGTAGACGAAGGTACGGGACTTAGTGAGCGAGCTAAGGCGATCGGCGTTCAGAGCGCTGATGTTGTTGAAGTCTAGCTCGGGAATGCCGTTATAGAAGAGGTTCTGGAGGCCGGTGAGACCGAGGCCGGTGGTGAATGCTTTGCCGTCGAAGCTGTTTGCCACTCCGTTGGTGGATAAAGTGAAGCCGAAGCCGAACTCATTAATGAGGTTGGGAGTGATGGTGTAGTTGGCGCTTATCTTGAGGACGCGGGTCTGGTTGGTGTTCTGGGCGGAGGGAACGGCGAGGGGCTCCGGGGTGTTGGTGGGGAAGTTCTTCCAGGTATAGCGGCCCCAGAGAAGGAACTTCTGGTTGGAGCCGAGGTATTGGTCGCCGCGGATGTCGAACTGGTCGGAGTGGCCGCTGTTGTCCTTGTTGACGACGTAGTTCGCGACGCTGTCGTCGGTATAGGCGGCAGGGTCGCCGACGTTAGGGTCCGGATAGAGGGAGAGCAGCTTGGCGGAGGCGGCGTTGATCGTGGGAAGGGTGGTGCCGTAGCTGCCGCCGGTGAAGGGGTTGCGGAGGCCGGTGAAGGGAGTCGAGGTCGATACGTAGCGGGAAAAGTCGCCCTGCTTCATGAGAGTGGACGGGACCTTGTAGCCGTACGTTGTCGTGGAGGGGTGGCGCCAGCCCTCGTACGCGCCGTAGATGAAGGTGCGGTCATGGCCGTTGTAAAAGTGGGGAATAACCACAGGTCCGCCGAAGCTGCCGCCGTAGGTGTTGGCGATCAGCTTGGGTTTGGTCTTGGTGACGGGAAAGGTATACGGAATGGCGTCGAAAGCAGCGTTCTGGTGGTACCAGAAGACGGATCCGTGGATGGTGTTGGTACCACCCTTTGTGATGATGCTGATCTCGCCCGGCTGGCCGAACTCTGCGTTGTTGAGGACGCCGTCCGTGCGGATCTCGGCGATGGACTCGGAAGAGGGAAAGGCGTCGGCGATGGGAGCGTTGCCGGTGGCCGACTGGACGGTGATGCCGTCGACGGCGACCTGGGTCTGGAAGGGAAGAGCTCCCTGGAGGGAGAACTGGCCGTGGTCGGCCTGGACGCCGGGGAGCGTGCCGACGATGTTGAGGGCGCTGGTGCCGGAGGCGGAAGCGCGGGTGTTGACGGGCAGGTGGAGGACGTCGGCGGCGTTGTAGGTCCCGCTGACGCTGGCGTCATCGGTGTCGATCGCGGAGATGGCGCTGGCGGAGACCTGCACCTCTTGCTGCACGCTGCCGGCGACCAGCGTGGGGTCCACGCGGAGTTCCTGACGCGCGGAAAGGTTGAGGTTGGCAGCGGTCCATTTCTGGAAGCCTTCGCGGCTGACGGAGATCGTGTAAAGGCCCGACTTGCTGTCGTTGAAGACGAAGTCTCCGGAGCCGCCCGAGGATAGGGTGCGGGTTGTGCCTTCGCCGGTGTTCGTGAGGGTGACGGTGGCTCCCGGGACGACGGCGCCGGAGGTGTCCTTGACGGTGCCGATGATGGAGCCCTGGATGGTCTGGGCGACAGCGGAGGAGAGGGGCAGAAGGGCGACCAGGACCGCGGCGACGGACAGAAGGATGGGTCTGGCGAAGGAGGTCGTTGGTCTGCGGGAGAAGAGAAACATGCTGGCTCCTGGAATCGGGATGGTGACGCAGCTCGACCATGCTCTCGTGAGTGGCATGTGGGATCGAGCCGTGGTGAGCGGCACAACAACAGAGAAAGTAAGTGGCGTTAGGCACACCATACCGCGCCTAAGTTACAAGCGGGTCATTTTTTGCGGAACTCGCGAGAACGTAGATGCTAGGCAGAAGCGGTTAGCGAGGTTGCGGTCTGATTTGTTTGGACCGTTCAGCCTGCGAGTCCTCGGCGCTCCATATTTGAGCCCTTTCTTTGTACAGCGGGGGCCTTCTCAGCATCGCGTGGTACAACCGTCTGGTCACCGCCCTGTTTGTCGCGCTTCCGGCCGCCTCCACCTTATCCTCCGGACGCATCGCCGAGCAGTGCCGCAATCCAACGGCTACGTTTGCCCTCCAGTCCCCATGCCCTTCACCTATACGCTCGGCGGCAATAAGTTCCACTTCGACGATCTGCGCACGTTGCTTGCTCGCGCCAGCCCCGAGCGCTCCGGCGATTCCCTTGCTGGGATCGCCGCCGCCTCCGAAAGGGAACGGGTCGCCGCCCGCTTTGCCCTTGCCGACCTCCCGCTTCGACATTTACTCAACGAGGCTGTCGTCCCGTACGAGACCGACGAGGTCACCCGTCTTATCCTCGACACCCACGACGCCCACGCCTTCGCTCTCATCTCTCACCTCACTGTGGGGGAGCTGCGCGAGTGGATTCTCACGGCCTCGCCTGAAGCGCTTGCCGCCGTCCGTCCTGGCCTCACCCCTGAGATGGCCGCCGCCGTTTCGAAGCTGATGCGCAACCAGGACCTCATCTTGGCCGCCAGCCGCTGCGCCGTCGTCACCCGCTTTCGCTCCACCATCGGCCTCCCCGGCACCCTCGCCGTCCGCCTCCAGCCCAATCACCCCACCGACGATCCCGCAGGGATCCTCGCCTCCGTCGTCGACGGAATCCTCTACGGCGCGGGCGACGCCGTGATCGGCATCAACCCCGCCACCGACAGCGTGGCGTCAGCGACGCAGCTGCTCCGTCTGCTTGACAACTTCCGCCTTCGCTCCGGCGCTCCCGTCCAAACCTGCGTGCTCACCCACGTCACCAACACGCTTCAGGCTATCGATGCCGGCGCCCCGGTCGACCTGGTCTTCCAATCGATCGCCGGCACCGAGCAGGCCAATCGGAGCTTCGGCGTGTCGCTCACCTTGCTGCGCGAAGTTCAGGACGCGCCCTCTCGCTCAACCGCGGCACCATCGGCAACGATTGCATGTACTTCGAGACCGGTCAGGGCAGCGCCCTCTCCGCGAACGCGCACCACGGTGTCGACCAGCAGACCTGCGAGGCGCGTGCCTACGCCGTTGCACGCGCCTTTCGGCCCTTGCTCGTCAACACCGTCGTCGGCTTTATCGGTCCCGAGTACCTGTTCAACGGCAAACAGATCGTCCGCGCCGGCCTGGAGGACCACTTCTGCGGCAAGCTCCTCGGCCTCCCCATGGGAGTCGACGTCTGCTACACCAACCACGTCGATGCCGACCAGGATGACATGGATACTCTACTTACCCTGCTCGCTACCGCCGGTGTCAACTTCGTCATGGGCGTTCCCGGGGCCGACGACATCATGCTTAGCTACCAGAGCACCTCCTGCCACGATGCGCTCTACATTCGCCAGCTGCTCGGCCTGCGGCGCGCGCCCGAGTTCGAAGTTTGGCTCGCCGCCATGGGGATCACGGACGCTCGCGGCAACCTCCAAGCCTCCACTCACGCGATGCAGGTTCTCCTGCCATGACCTCACGCGAGCCCTCCGCCTTTCCCGACGCGTCGCAATACGCCATTCCCGACGCATCGCAATATGGGACGGCCCCTTCCGTGGCCGAACCACGTCCTGACCCAGTCACGGGGACGCCGGCCGTCCATGGCCAAGCTCCCGTCACGACCGACCCGTGGCACACCCTTTCCCGGTTCACTGAGGCCCGCATTGCACTGGGTCGCGCGGGCTCAAGTCTTCCGACCAGGCCTCTTCTGCAGTTTGCCGCGGACCACGCCATGGCCCGCGATGCCATTCACACCGCGTTCGACACCCACAGCATGGCACGCATGCTCGCCGACTCGGGAGTTCCCACCCTCATCGCACATAGCCAAGCCACCACCCGTGCCGAGTACCTGCGCCGCCCCGACCTAGGACGAGTGCTTGACCAACCGAGCCGCGCCGTCCTTGCCCCGGCCGAACTCATACCACCCCACCGACTCTGCGTCGTGATTGCTGACGGGCTGTCTCCGCTCGCCCCCATGCGTAACGCTTTACCCCTGCTCGAGCATCTCCGCCCCGGCCTTGCCGGCTGGAGCCTCGACGCTGTGATCCTTGCCACCGAGGCACGCGTCGCCCTTGCCGATGAGATCGGCCACATTCGCGGCGCAGAGGCCACCCTGATACTCCTCGGCGAACGGCCCGGTCTGAAATCCGCCGACAGCCTGGGCGTCTACATGACGTATAGCCCGCAGCCGGGCCGCACAAATGCCGAACGCAACTGCGTCTCCAACATCCGAGCTGGGGGCCTCGCCCCCGCGGTGGCCGCGGCGCGCCTGCTCCGCCTGCTGGCTGGCGCTCGCACCCTTGGAGCCTCGGGTGTGTGCCTCAAGGAGGAGGCCTCCTTGGCGCAAATCCCCCTTTCCTCCACAGCCTAGCTCCCAGATCAGCCCGCTTGCCTGCCGATCACATCTGCGCGGGGAACCGGGGACGAGCTGTGTGCGTAACAGATGCAGTTCGGCAAAGCACAGGTATGGCGTGAGGAAACGGCGATGATCTGCAGGATCTGTGGAGCGACGATGGACGCGGGCGCGCGGTTCTGCCCGAGCTGTGGCGCAGCGGCCGCGCAACGAGCGGAGCCGAGTGCGAGCGCGCCACCCACCTCCGGGGGCGCCTATCGCCAGTCGGCCACAGCGCCGTGGAGCTACCCGAGCGCAAGCGTCGGGCCTGGCGCGATGCCGGATCGGCGGGTGGCGCGCAATCTGCGGCGGCTGGCGACGCTGTGGCTGGTGTACGCCGGCTTTCGGGCGATCGGCGGCCTGATCGGTCTGCTGGCGGTGATCGCAATCGGCACGCATCACTTCGGACCACTGCCCTGGGTCTTGGGCGATCCGCTGCCCGGGTATCTTCGCTCACCGGCGTGGCTCGGCTTTGCCGTGCCCGCGATCGCGGTGTCAACAGTGATCGCATGCGGTCTGGCGCTGGTGACCGGTCTGGCGCTGCTGCACGCGCGAAGCTGGGGACGCATCCTGGCGCTGATCGCGGCGGTGCTGGCGTTGCTCAAGTTTCCCCTGGGCACGGCGCTAGGGGTGTACACGCTGTGGGTGCTCGCGTCCTCGCGCGCGGCCGCGGAGTACAACGGGCTGGCCGGGCGCGGCTGAAGGCGATGCATTACGACGGGATGCGATACCCTCCTGCACGAGAGGGTTTTGCCCGATGCCATCGCCGCTTCCGCCGTTCACGCTCGAGACTGCGACCATCAAGGTCCGTGCCGCTGAGGATGCCTGGAACACGCGCGATCCGGAAAATGTCTCGCTCGCTTACACAGAGGACTCACGCTGGCGCAACCGCACGGAGTTCCTTGCCGGGCGGTCGGCGATCGTGTCCTTTCTCACGCGCAAGTGGCAGCGCGAGCTGGACTATCGCTTGGTCAAGGAGCTGTGGGGCACCAGGGAGAATCGCATGGCCGTGCGCTTCATGTATGAGAGCCGCGATCTGGCCGGGCAGTGGTGGCGCTCGTTCGGCAACGAGCTATGGGAGTTCGACCAGCAGGGGCTGATGCGGGTGCGGCAGGCGAGCATCAACGACGCGGCGATCAATGAGGACGAGCGCCTGCTTCATTGGCCACAAGGACCGCGCCCGGCAGATCATCCGGGGCTGACCGAGATGGGCTTTTAGAGCATTTCTCTTGATGCTGTGCCGCTGTTGAACAGACGTGAGGGCCATTTTCTTGAGAGAAGATGGCACGGACTCCTGTGGTTACCAACGGAACGAACGTTGCCGCGAAGCCGAGCCACGGTAGGGCGAGGTGCAGTAGACTCGGACTTCCGATGCCGCGTGTCGTTGCGAGGGTTTTCAAAATGCGTCTGGCGTTGGTTTCGGCTCGGTACAGGAAGCTCTTGCACACACCGTTGTCCATGGCGGTGTTTTCGCTCGTACTCCTCCCGGCGTTTGTGGGGTTCGGCGCGGCGCGGGCATGGGCGGAGAGTGCGTGGGTGCGCGTGAGCCAGGTGGGCTACGAGACGGGTGGCGGCACGGCGCGGGCCTATCTTATGTCGACCGCCGCCGAGCCGGGCGCGACCTTCTCCGTGCTCGATGCGCGGGGCACGGTGCGCTATAACGCAAACGTCGGCGCTCTGCTCGGCACATGGGGCCATAGCGGGGCGGTGACCTATCAGGTCTACGCCCTCGACTTCCCCGCGGGGTCGGGGCAGGTGCCGAACGGGCGACGGTACACGATCACGGTCAAAGGGGCGGCGCCGGCGCGCTCGCCGGTGTTCGCGGTCGAGCCGCCGTCGGTGCTCTACCCGAGCGAGCTGGTCAACAGCCTCTTCTTCTACGAGACGGCGCGCGACGGCCCCAACTACATTCCCAACGCGCTGCGCGATGCGCCGGGGCACCTGAAGGACCAGCACGCCGACCGCTTCGAGGCGCCGCCGCTCGATGTGGACGACAACATCAACGTGGCGCCGCCGGCCGGCCCTCTGGTCTCGGCCAAACTGCCGGCGATCAATGCCTCGGGCGGCTGGTGGGACGCCGGCGACTATATCAAGTACGTCGAGACCATGAGCTACGCGGTGACCATGATGGAGACGGGGGTGCGCGACTTTCCGCGCGTGATGGGGCCGGGCGCGCCGCCGACGCCGCCGCCCCCGCCGAACGCGATTTCCTATGCGGGCACAAGCGGAAAAGGCGCGCCGAAGAGCTCGGACTTCACGGCCGAGGCGCGCTTCGGCGTGGACTGGCTCCTGCGCATGTGGGATCGCCGGCACAGGGTGCTCTCGCTTCAGGTGGACAACAGCCAGGAGTGGAACTTCTACGGCTCCGGCGACACGGCGTCGACGGCGTGCGGCGGCACCTACTCGAGCCCATACTGCCTGATCACCGAGTACGACATCTGGGCGCTGCCACAGGCGGCGGATACCTACTTGCAGCCGGGCGACCCGGAGCCGTGCGACCCCTACACGACGTTCTTCATTTGTAACCGGCCTGTATTTCTGGCGGAGCAGCCGGGGGCGAAGATCGCGCCGAACCTGGCGGGGCGACTGGCGGCGGCCTTTGCGCTGTGCTTCGAGCTGAACCGGTGGACGGATCCGGGGCTGGCGGGGCGCTGCCTGCGAACAGCGGAGGAGATCTATGCGATGGCCGACACCTCGCTTCCGGACCCTTCGCCGAATCTGCTGACGGCGGTCCCGAGCGACGGCTATCCGGAGACGGTATGGGAGGACGATATGGAGTGGGGCGCGACGGAGCTGGCGCGCGCACTCACCGAGGCGAGCTGGTCGGATGATCTGCCGACGGAGCTGCCGGTGCGGGAGCCCGCGGTGTATCTGCGCGACGCGACGCGGTGGGCGGCTGGCTATGCGAAGAACATTACGGCCACCGGCGCGGCCGACACGCTGAACCTCTATGACGTGAGTGGGCTTGCTCACTTCGAGCTGGTAAAGGCGCTGCGGTTTGCTCCCGGCACGCGTGGACTGGCCATGAGCGCGGAGGAGATCGAGGCACAGCTGCTGCGGCAGGTGGATGCGGCGGTCGCGATCGCGAAGAAGGATCCGTGGGGCTATGGGCAGCCGTGGAACGGTGGCGATGTGACCTCGCACGGCACGGGCTTGTCGGTGATGGCGAGCGAGGCCTACGCGCTGACGGGCGCGGACGCCTACAACGTGGAGGCGCAACGCTGGTTGGGCAATATGCTGGGCGCGAATGCGTGGGGATCGAGCTTCTTTGTCGGCGAAGGCACGACCTTTCCCAACTGCATTCAGCACCAGGTGGCGAATCTGGCCGGATCGCTCGACGGCACGGGCGGCGGCACGCCGGTGCTGTGGGGCGCGGCGGTCGAGGGGCCAAGTCCGGTGCCAAGCTCGGGGCTGGTGGGTGGGATGCGGGCGTGTCCGGCCAACGGCGTCGACACCTTTGCCCGCTTCAACGGCAATCCCGGACCGGTCGATCCGAACGCGTACACGAGGTATACGGACAACGTGCAGAGCTATACCACCACCGAGCCGGCGATCGACCTGACGGCGAGCTCGATGTTGATGTGGTCGTGGCGGCTGGAGCCGCAGATTCTGCCGTAACGAGCGCTGGAGTAGGCTGGGCGGATGGCGAAGGCGGATGACGTCGAGGTGCTGGAGGTGGACGGGCGCGCGGTGCGGGTGACCCATCCCGGCAAGCTGTACTTTTCGCGCGAGACGACGCTTTCGAAGCTCGATCTGGTGCGGTACTACCTGGCCGTAGCGCCCGGAGCGGTGGCGGGCATACGCGACCGGCCGGTAGTGCTGAAGCGGTTTGTGAACGGGGCAGAGGGGGAGCCGTTCTATCAGAAGCGCGCGCCCGAGGACCGGCCGGAGTGGCTGCGCACGGTGACACTTAGCTTTCCCTCGGGGCGAACAGCGGACGAGATCGTGGTGGACGATGCCGCCGGCCTGGCGTGGATTGTGAACCTGGGCTGCATGGAGCTGCACCCGCACCCGGTGCGGACCGGCGATCTCGACCACCCGGATGAGCTGCGGATCGATCTGGACCCCGGGCCGGGGGTGGCGTGGGAGGACGTGCGCCGGGTGGCGATGGAGGTGCGCGTGCTGCTGGGCGAGGTGGGGCTGACCGGCTGGCCGAAGACGAGCGGATCGCGCGGCATGCACATCAACGTACGGGTTGAGCCGCGGTGGAGCTTCACGGAGGTGCGCCGGGCGGCGCTGGCGCTGGCCCGCGCGGTCGAGCGGCGGGCGCCCACGCTCGCGAGCTCGAAGTGGTGGAAGGAGGAGCGGCACGGCGTGTTTTTGGACTACAACCAGAACGCCAAGGATCGGACGACGTGCTCGGCGTACTCGGTGCGGCCGGTGGGGGAGGCGCAGGTGTCGGCGCCGGTGCGCTGGGACGAGGTGCTGACGTGCGAGATGCGGGACTTCACGGTGCGGTCGATGCCAGCGCGTTTTCAAGCACTTGGCGATGTGCAGGCGGGGATGGACGGGTCGGCGGGGTCGCTCGATGCGCTGCTGGAGCTGGCAGCCCGGGATGAGCGCGAGGGGATGGGTGATGCGCCGTGGCCGCCGCACTTCCGCAAGGCGGAGGGTGAGGGGCCGCGCGTTTCGCCCTCCCGCGCACGCAGTTTTGGAGGGAAGAAAACGTTTTCAGGACAGCTTAATGAGGGTTTTGGCGAGCACCGATTTCGCCGGCGGTCGGCGGCGCTGACCGGCTCACCGGAGGCCGCGGCGGCTGCCGCAAGTGGCGAGGTGCTGGAGACTGTGGCGCAGACGGAGGCATCGAAGGCGCCACGGAGGCGGGCGGCAAAGAAGATCGCGGGTACGGCCGAGGGGGAGGGTGCGGCGGAGCAGGCGGCCAAGGCGCCGGCGGTGCGCAAGGGCCGGCAGTCGAAGATGCCGCTGGTGACGGTGGCGAACTCGCCGAACAAGGACGAGGCGATGGCGGGTCTCGAGCGATGGAAGGCGCGGCACGCGGAGGCGGCGGCGAGGCTGGCGGTCGATGATGTGCTGGTCGATCGCATGCGGGGCTCGGCGTATGTGTGGTATCGGGTGCGGGTGAACTTACGGCACGTGCCGGATGGAGATCGTCCAGCACAGGAGACACCGGATCCAGATGAGGATCCGACGCGGGGGTGGAACGACCCAGGGGCACCGGAATAGATCTAGAGCTGTTTCCTTATAGGTGTAGTGGTCTCTTACGCTGGCAAGCAGCTGCCGCCACGAACAGAACGCAGATTCCCTACGGGAATGACAAACAAACGGGCAAGGCGCTTGTGATCGGGACTACACCTTTAGGAGAACCGCTATAGTCGTCGTCGGCATAGTTTGCGGGGCTGTCCCTTATCCCAGCGCCCGGGCCGCCTGCTTTGCGAAGTACGTCACCACAAAATCTGCCCCGCCCCGCCGCAGGCTCACCAGCGACTCCATCATGGACCGCTCCGGCTCCAGCCATCCCCGCGCGAAGGCCGCCTGCAGCATGGCGTACTCGCCCGACACCTGGTACGCCCCGATCGGGACCTCAAACCGCGTCCGCGCCTCGTGCAGAATGTCGAGATACGGCATTGCCGGCTTCACCAGCAGCATGTCCGCGCCCTCCGCCAAATCCTGCTCGATCTCCCGCATGGCCTCGCGCGCATTCGCCCCGTCCATCTGGTAGCTCCGCCGATCGCCGAACCGCGGCGCCGAGTCAGCCGCCTCGCGAAACGGCCCGTAAAACGCACTGGCAAACTTCGCCGCATAGCTCAGAATCGGCGTGTCCTGCTTTCCTGCCGCATCCAGCGCCGCGCGCATCGCCGCCACGCGCCCGTCCATCATGTCGCTTGGCGCCACCACATCCGCGCCCGCCGTCGCCAGCGACGCCGCTGTCCGCGCCAACAACGGCAAGCTCGCATCGTTCTCAACATGCGCGTGCTCCCCATCCCCGGCCACCACGCCGCAGTGCCCATGGCTGGTGTACTCGCACAGGCACACATCCGCGATCATCACCAGGCTATCCAGCCCGCGCTCGCGCTTCATGGCCCCGAGCCCCCGCTGCACGATCCCATCGGCTGCCCACGCCCCCGAGCCCTGCTCGTCCTTCGTCTCCGGCAGCCCAAACAGCAGCAGCCCGCCAACTCCCAGCGCCGCACACTCGCGCGCCTCCGTCACCGCCTCATCAACCGACAGATTGAAGACTCCCGGCATCGACCCGATCGGCTTGCGCACCCCTTCGCCCGGACAAAGAAACAGCGGGTAGATCAGCTGCCCCGGCCGCAGGTGCGTCTCCCGCACCAGCGCTCGCAGCGCCTCTGTGCGGCGCATCCGCCGCAGCCTCGTCACTGGAAACTCCATCTCTGTATCTTATCGGCGGCGCGCGCCAAAACTTTAGATCCTCGGTCTTCCCAACTCTGTCCGTTTCCCTCTCTGCGTGCAAACTCCCGTTTAGCGGGACATATGTGCCACTGGCCGGTAGACCGCCTCAGGGATCTCGGCCAGCGTGGAACTGCCCGCACGCTCACCTATCCCGTAGAACTGGCAAAAACTCATCAGCAGCGGCCTCCACTTATCCGGATCCACGTGGTTCGGCTTACCTTGCCTCAGGATTGCGTCGTCGATATGCGCCCGTACCACCCTCATCTCAAAAGCTAGCGCTGTCATAGGCTTGTCTGGGCGCGTTCCAAACGGGTGTACCGCCTCCAAGACCGCCTCAAGCTGAACCGGGCACTCCTGCACCCGAGGTGCACGCACCAGCTCCGAGAGGATGGCGGTTAGCTCCGATACGCCAAACCTGTCACGCTCATGGCGATAGCCCATCACCTGCTTGTGCGGTGGTACCGGGTCTGCCCCCGTCAGCTTCGCTAGCCTGTTCACAGAGGCAGCCATCGCGGAACTTGGCAGGTTCAACACGCATTCCTTCTCGCGCAGCAGATTCTGGGCCGTGTGCCCCTTGGCCCCCAAACCCAACATGCAGTTCCAACCCAGCCATCACACAGACGACATGGGCGCAAGATTTGCCGATCCATCAACATTGCTGCTGCTCAGCAGCACGACCGGCGTTCCAAAGTAAAGGATCGAAGGCTCTACAGTGATGTGCATACCGACCAGCATGGGCCGGAGCACGGGTATCCGCGCTCCGTTTCTTGCTCCCAAGTTCACCTGTGCCCATCTTCGCGTCCTATAGCCACAATGATCACCCCGCCGATTCTGCCCATGCTCGCCAAGCGCGTCGATGAGATCCCCACCACGGGCGACTGGAGCTTTGAGCCCAAATGGGACGGCTTCCGCGCCATCCTCTTCCGCGATGGCGACGAGATCACGCTCCAAAGCCGCGATACCAAACCCCTCAACCGCTACTTCCCCGACCTCCTCGATCCTTTGCGCGCCCAGCTCCCCGAGAGCTGCGTGCTCGACGGCGAGATCGTCATCGCCCGCCATGGCGCTCTGGACTTCGACGCCCTTTCCCTTCGCATCCATCCTGCCGCCTCGCGCGTGGCGACACTGGCACGCCAGACCCCCGCGGCGTTCGTGGCGTTCGATCTCCTCGCCCTTGGCGACCGCGACCTCACCGCCGAGCCCTTCGCCACCCGCCGCCGCGAGCTCGAGGCCCTGCTCGTCCACGCCGCCCCGCCGCTGCATCTCACGCCCGCTACCCTCGACCGCGCCCGCGCCCAGGACTGGTTCCGCCGCTTCGAGGGCGCAGGCCTGGACGGCGTCGTCGCCAAACCGCTCGCCGGAGCCTACACGCCCGACAAGCGCTCCATGCTCAAGATCAAGCACGAGCGCGACTGCGACTGCGTGGTGGCCGGCTTTCGCTGGCATAAGGACGGCGACCGCACCCTGGTCGGCTCGCTGCTGCTCGGGCTGTATAGCAGCGCCGGCGTCCTGCAGCACGTCGGCACCTGCGCCTCGTTCACGGCCGCGAAGCGTCGCGAGCTCGTCGACTTTCTCGCTCCCTATCGTGAGAACGCCCTCGCCCATCACCCTTGGGCCCACTGGAACGACCAGAACGATCCTGCCGCAACCGGCAGCTCCGTGGAGGGCCAGCGCATGCCCGGCGGCAAATCCCGTTGGACCGGCGGCAAAGATCTCTCCTGGGTGCCCCTCCGCCCCGAGCTCGTGCTGGAGGTCGCCTACGAGCACATGCAAGGCGACCGCTTCCGCCACATGGCCCAGTTCCGCCGCTGGCGCCCCGACAAACCACCCCGGGACTGCACCTACGCCCAGCTCGAAACCGTCCCGCCCCAGGAACTCCAAACCATCTTCGCCGCGGACAAGCGATAACCGCGAACTCAGCGGGCCGCGCGGCTCCGGGGCGTTGCTTCCGTCCTGGAGGAGTCACTAGCCGGCCATGGTGGCTGGGGGCTGGATGCGACCGATCCGGGCGGGGTCGATCCAATAGAATGGGCCAGGGTACAAGATGGGAGAACAGGCTGTGGCGGAGACGGTGTTCGATATGGTGGTCGTGGGCGGCGGGCCGGCAGGGTACACGTGCGCGATTCGGGCGGCGCAGTATGGGATGAAGGTCGCGCTGGTGGAGAAGACGGACAAGCTGGGCGGCACGTGCCTGCACTGGGGCTGCATCCCGACCAAGTCGATGCTGTTTTCGGCCGAGCTGTGGGATCACCTGAAGCATGCGGAGCGGTACGGCATTGAAGTCAAGGATCCGCAGGTGAACTGGCAGGGTGTGCTGGCGCGCAAGAATGACGTGATCACCAAGCACACCAAGGGGCTCGACTTCCTGATGAAGAAGAACAAGATCACGGTGGTGCGCGGGTATGGGCGACTGACCGGGCCGGCGAAGGATGGCGTACACACGATCGACGTGGACCTCGATGGCAAGAAGCAGGAGGTGCAGGCGAAGACGGTGGTGATCGCGACGGGGTCTGATGCGCGGATGCTGCCGGGCTACACGCCGGACGAGACGATCATGACGAATATGGAGATCCTGACGATTCCGAGCGTGCCGAAGTCGATGATCGTGATTGGGTCGGGCGCGGTGGGCGTGGAGTTTGCGTCGGTGATGAAGAGCTTCGGCAGCGAGGTGACGATCATCGAGGCCCTGCCGCGGATTGTGAACGCGGAAGATGAGGACATCTCGAAGGAGCTGCTGCGGCTGTACAAGAAGCGCGGAATCGAGGTGCATGTTTCGGCCAAGGTGGACAAGATCGAGAAGACGGCCGGGGGCGCGGCGGTGCACTTCACCAAGGCAGACGGCAAGAGCGAGGTGAAGACGGCGGAGAAGGTGCTGGTGGCGGTGGGCCGTGCGCCGCGCACGACGGATATCGGGATTGAGGCGACGAACATCAAGCCGGATCGCGGCTTCATCATGACGGACGAGTGGATGCAGACGACGGAGCCGGGCGTGTATGCGATCGGCGATATTGTGGGCGGGCTGCCGCAGCTGGCGCACGTGGGTGCGATGAGCGGGCTGGTGGTCGCGGCGAAGTTGGCGGGCAAGTATGCGCGGCCGGTGCGGCGCGACCGGATTCCGGGGTGCACCTACTGCGATCCGCAGATTGGGTCGGTGGGGCTGACGGAGGCGCAGGCGAAGGCGAAGGGGCTCGAGGTGAAGGTCGGGAAGTTTCCGTTTGTGGGGAACTCGAAGGCGACGATCCTGGACGCGCACGACGGCTTTGTGAAGGTGGTCGCTGACGCGAAGTATGGCGAGGTGCTGGGCGTGCACATCATCGGGCCGAACGCGACGGAGCTGATCGCGGAGAGCGTGACGGCGATGGAGCTGGAGGCGACGATTGAGGAGCTGATGTTTACGATCCATGCGCACCCGACGCTGGCGGAGGCGATGCTGGACGGGTTTTCGAGCGTGGAGGCGATGTCGGTGAACGTGTAGCCCTCGCGGTGACCGCTGTGGAGGTGGTATGTCGGGCAGCCGAAGGCATGAGGCGGTAAGCCGCCGACGTCTGGTCCGAGACGTGCTGGGGCTTGCCGTGGGTTCCCTGGCGTCGAGAGCCTTGGCGGAGCCCGCTGCCGCACTGGAGGTGAGGCCAACGGGGTCGGCGCCGATCCCGGTGCCGGCGGACTTTATGGGATTGGGCTACGAGATGTCGTCCGTCGCCACCCCTGGCTTGCTGCGCGCCGCGAATGAGCGTTACGTGCAGCTGATCCGCTTGCTTGGGCCCCGCGGGGGTGCTTCGGGTGGGCGGCATCGTCGCGGACTACACGCGGTATCAGCCGGAGAGTCCTTCCGTGGCCGAGCCTAAACGCACCGTCATCACGCGGGAGGATCTCGCGGGTTTTCGCGCCTTTCTGGACAGGGTTGGCTGGACCGCGATCTGGAGCCTGAACTTTGCCCAGGGCACGCTGCCCGAGGCGGTCGAAGAGGCGATAGCGGTGCACAGCGCGCTCGGGCCGCGGTTGCAGGCCTTTGAGCTGGGTAATGAGGTAGAGAACTACGGGAAGGGCGGGAACCGGTTTCGGCCGTCGCCCTACACGTATGGGCAGTACCGGGCGGAGTACACGCGTTGGCGTGCGGAGATCGTGAAGGCGATTCCCGCAGCCCGCTTTGCGGCGCCCGATACGGCTGGATCGGTGGAGTGGGTGGAGCGGATAGCGCGGGACGCACACGGCGAGGTGCAGCTGCTCACGACGCACTACTACCGCAACGAACAGAGGCACGGCTCGGCCGAACAGCTGCTCGAGCCTGACCCCGGGTTGGCGCACAACTTGCAGCGGCTCGTGGGTGCCGCGCGGGCAAGCGGTCTGCCATGGCGCATGTGCGAGACGAACTCTTTCTCCGGCGGCGGCCTGCCTGGCGTCAGCGACAGCTTTCTCGGCGCGCTGTGGACACTGGACTTTCTTTTGCTGCTGGCCGCTCATGCCGCGGCGGGCGTGAATTTGGAGACCGGAGTAAATCAGCTGGGCTTTGTCAGCTCCTATTCGCCGATCCAGGACGACGGCCAGGGCACGAACTCCCCCGGGGCCCCTTTCTACGGGCTGCTGGCCTTCAGGGAGGCCATGCGCGGGAACACGCACCTCCATCCGATCACCGTGATCGCCGCGCCCACGTCCGTGACGGCGTACGGCCTTGGCAGCGCAACGCGGGTGCGGTCGCTAGTGGTAGTGAACCGCGGCAGCTCGCCCTTCGAGCTTCGGCTGGGGTCTTTGCGGATCGGCCCGGCTGGGGTTTTGCGGCTCGAGGCACCGGCCGTGGACAGTGTCTCAGGCATTATGCTGGGCGGAGCGCCGGTCTCGCCCGAAGGCAAGTGGGCTCCGCGACCGACCGAGCGGGTGCGCGGCGACATCGTGCAGGTTGCCGCGACGAGTGCCGCGGTGGTGCATCCGCTGGCCGGGGCGGGCCGCTTGCACGAGGCAACACGGGCCTCCGCGTGATGGTCAACCTCGTCCAGCTCGGGCGCGTGTCGTATGAGGAAGGGCTCGTGCTGCAGCAGCGGTTGGTCGCCGCGCGCAAACGCGGAGAGATCGAGGACACGCTGGTGCTGCTGGAGCATCCGCCGGTGTTGACGTTGGGGCGGAATGCGACGCGGGCGAACATCGTGGCGACGGCGGAGTTTCTGGCCGAGCGCGGGATCGCGGTGCATGAGATCAATCGGGGCGGGGACGTGACGTATCACGGACCGGGGCAGCTGGTGGGCTACCCGATCGTGGATCTGCGTGGCGATCTGCCGGGCAAGCGCGGGCCGCATCTGGGGCCGGTGGATTTTGTGCGCCTGCTCGAAGAGGTGCTGATCCGCACATGCGGTGATTTCGGTGTGCCGACGCAGCGCATTTGCAGGCGCACGGGGGTGTGGACGATCGGCGGCGGCTCGATCCCCGAAAAGAAGATCGCCGCGCTGGGTGTGCATGTTTCGCAGGGAATCACCTCGCATGGCTTTGCCCTGAACGTGACGACGGACCTTCGCGACTTCGCGTGGATCGTGCCGTGCGGCATCGCGGATCGCGGCGTCACCTCGCTCGAGCTCGAGGCCAACGCCGTGACGGAGCCGAAGCTTTCTTCCGCGGCCAACGCCGTCGCTCGCCACTTCGGCCGCGTGTTTGGCCGTCAGATGCTCGCCGCCGCCTCGGTCGAGGAGCTGCTGGGGGCGTCACGCTCCGGTCTCGCCGCCGTATAATCGCTGTGCTTGCCGGAGCCTCCGCGGAGCGCTCCCGGCCGTCCCAAGAAGGAGCCTCATGCCGACCGAAGTTGTTATGCCTCAGATGGGTGAGTCCATCACCGAGGGCACGCTCACGAAGTGGCTGAAGAAGCCGGGCGAGGCGGTGGAGCGCGACGAACCGCTGTTTGAGATCTCGACCGACAAGGTTGACGCCGAGATTCCGTCGCCCGCGGCGGGCACGCTGGGGGAGATCAAGGTTCCGGAAGGCGCGACGGTGCAGGTCAACACCGTAGTGTGCACGCTGGGCGAGGCGGGAAGCAGCAAGGTTGCGTCCAGCGAGGGCAAGCCCGCGGCTGCTGCTGAGACGGCCGCGACTCCGGCCGCCGACACGACGGAGGCTGCGGCGATCGATGCCACGGGGGCGCAGAATGGATATCCCGCCGCCGTGCCCGGCACCTCGGCCGCGCCGATGGGCGTGCCGGCCGCCGCCGCCGCTCCAGAAGCCGCACCCGCCGCAGCCGCGAGCGAGAGCAAGGCGACCGAGGTGTTGATGCCGCAGATGGGCGAATCCATCACGGAAGGCACGATCACCAAATGGCTCAAGAGCGTGGGCGATACCGTGCAACGGGACGAACCGCTGTTTGAGATCTCGACCGACAAGGTCGATGCCGAGATACCGTCGCCCGTAGCCGGCAAGCTGACCGAGATCAGGACCGAGGCCGGCAAGACCGTGACAGTCAACACCGTGGTCGCGCTGATCGGAGGCGCTGCGTCGAAGGCCGCCCCTTCCGCTCCGCAGCCCGCACCGGCGGCCTCTGTCCCTCAGGCGGCGCCCGCTGCGCAGCAGAATGCCAAACCCTCGGCCGCCGCGAGCGCCTCACAGGCCGGTCCGCTTCGCTCCTCGCCCTTGGTGCGCAAGATCGCCGCCGAAAATGGTGTCGATCTCGCATCCATCTCCGGCACCGGCGCCAGTGGCCGCATCACTAAGTCTGATATCCAAGGCGTTCTCGAGGGAGGCGCGACCCGGCAAGCGTCGGCGCCTGCCGCGGCTTCGGCGAGCGGCGCCGCTCTCGCGCCCAACTACACACAGGCCGAGTCCGCCAAGGCCACGACCGCGCCCGCTAAGGCGGCCGCAGCTACCCCGCCCACGCCCGGCGAGCTCGTTCCCATGACCAAGATGCGCGCGATCATCGCCAAGCGCATGGTCGAGTCCAAGGCCACCAGCGCCCACGTCCACACCGTCTTCAAGGTGGACATGACACGCATCGTACGTCTGCGGGAGAAGGAAAAGGCGAAGTACGAGCAGCGTAACGGCGTCAAGCTCACCTATATGCCGTTCATCACGCGTGCCGTGGTGCAGGCGCTGCGCAAGCACGCCATCATCAACGCCGCCACGCAGGGCGACAACATCCTTTACAACAAGAACATCAACATCGGTATCGCGGTTGCGCTCGACTGGGGCCTCATTGTCCCGGTGATTAAGCAGGTCGAGGAGAAGAGCTTCCTCGGCGTGGCTCGCGCGATCGTCGACGTGGCAGACCGCGCCCGCAACAAGAAGCTTGCCCCTGACGAGGTCGCGGGCGGCACCTTCACCCTCACCAACTCCGGCATCTTCGGCGAGCAATTCGGCACACCCATCATCGCGCAGCCGCAGTCCGCCATCCTCGGCATCGGCGGCCTCAACAAGGAAGCCGTCGTGCTGACCGACAAAGACGGCCAGGACACCATTGCCGTCCGCTCCATTCAGCGATTTACCCTCGGCTTTGACCACCGCATCATCGACGGCTCCGACGCAGGCAAGTTCATGACGGACTTCAAGAACTATCTGGAAAACTGGTCCGAAGACCTCGGCTGATCCGCCGTTAATCCGGGGCAGCAATCCGCCGAAGTGGCTCACCTGAATATGTAACGGTGAAGGACCACGACCCCGGTCCTTCTAAAGGAGTGGGGTCCTCTTCGGTTACAAACGTGCTTTCGCATCCAGCACCCGTTTGACAGCCTCGTCCGCCGAAGCGCCCACCGCGCTTAGGTGACCCATCTTCCGCCCTTTACGCGGTTTCAGCTTCTCGTATAGGTGGAGCTTCACGCCATCTACGGCCAGCGCCTGATCGAAGCGCGGCTCGCGCAACGACCCATCCGCGTTCAACCACACCTCTCCCAGCAGGTTCGCAATCGCAGCCGGCTGCACCACGTCCACTTCCCCGAGTGGTAGATCGCACACGGCCCGCACCAGCTGCTCAAACTGGCTCGTCACGCACGCCCGTTCGCTCGCGTGATAGCTGTTGTGCGGTCGCGGTGCAAGCTCGTTCACCAGCAGCTCGCCCCCGGTCGTCACGAACAGCTCCACCGCCAGCAGCCCCTCCAACCCGAACGTGTCCGCGATGGCCCTCGCCAGCGCCTCTGCCTCCACCCGCATCGCCTCTGGGATCGGCGCCGGAATCACACTCCATGCGAGGATCTGCTGCTCATGATGATTCCAAGCCGGCGGATACACCTTGCACTCACCTCGCGGACTGCGCGCCACCAGGACACTGATCTCGCGCTCGAGTTCGATCGCCCGCTCCACCACGCCTTCGCCCTCGCCCAGCGCCTCCCACGCGCCGCGAATCTCCGTCTCTAAGTCCACCTCCGCCTTAAACCCAACCTTGCCCTGCCCGCGCCCGTCATATCCGCCGTGCGCGCTCTTGCAGAAGCACCGCCCGCCCAGCGCCCGCACCGCCTCGCGCAGCTCGTCGATCGTCCGCACCGCGCGAAACTCGCCCAATGGAAAGCCGTTCCGCTGGAGCCAGTTCTTCTGCTCTACCCGGTTCTGAATGATGCGCAGCATCCCGGCTCCGGGCCGCACAGGAACCCAGCTCGCCGCTGCCTCCATGCTCCGCGGCGAAATCTGCTCGATCTCCAGCGTCACCACTTCGCACCCGCGCGCCAGGTTCGCCGCCTCCCGGCTATCGTCCCATCCCGCCTCGATGCAGCCATCTACCACGAACCGCGCTGGGCATGCTGGGTCGGGATCGAGCACCAGGATCCGGTATCCCATAGCGCGCGCCGCCATCGCCGTCATCCGGCCCAGCTGGCCGCCGCCAAAGATCCCGATCGTCGCCCCGGGCAGGATCGCCCGGCTATCGCCCGCCGCCTCTGCCCCGATCGCCCGCCAGCCCCCGCCCGCGCCCGTGGTCTGCCTCAAACTGTGTCCTCGTCCCCGGGTGCCTGCTCCAGCACCTCGGCCGTCCGCCGTGCACGCCACGCCGCCAACCGATCCTGCAACGCGGCGTCGGTCGTCCCCAGCATCGCCACCGCCAATAGTCCCGCATTCATCGCGCCTGCCGCGCCGATCGCCAACGTCCCGACCGGAACCCCCTTAGGCATCTGCACAATCGATAACAGCGCGTCCATTCCCTGCAGCGCCGTCGCAGAGACTGGTACCCCGAGCACCGGCACCACCGTCTTTGCCGCCAACATCCCCGGTAGGTGCGCTGCCCCGCCCGCGCCCGCGATGATCACGCGCAACCCACGCCCTACCGCTCCCGCGGCGTACTCAAACAGCAAATCCGGCGTTCGGTGCGCCGACACAATGCGTACTTCGTGCGCCACCCCGAACTCATCGAGCACCTCCATCGCCGCCCGCATCACCGCATAATCGCTTCGGCTTCCCATCACGACGCCGACCAGCGGCTCCGCTCTCTTCTCCCCATCCATCGGCCGATTATACGAGCGGCATGAGCTTCGTTCGCCGGCGCCACAGCACCTCCGTACCCAATCGCCTTGCCGAACGCTAATGGCGTCGGAAGTAGTCCAGCGCCAGATGTACCAGCGTCAGCACGCCACCTGCCGCCCCGGCCACGCCCTTCAGTCGTTGCACGCTGCGCTCATGCCGCTCCACCCGCTCCTCCAGCTGATGAAGCCGCCCCGGCTCCCCGATTCCCATCACCTGCCGCATCTGCGCCTTGAGTACACTCAGATCGGCCAGCACTTTTCCCTCGAACTCCGTCATCTTGTCGCCTCCTGCTCTGGCCTTCCTGCTCAGAGCCCCACCTACTGCCTTTCTCCTGATGGCGTATAGGAACCCGCATGTGCCCGTGCCATCTCCTCTTAAGGAAATGGCTTGCAACGCCGTCGAAACAGCGGCACAGCATCAGGAGAAATGCCTTAGCTCACGGGTACATTTGTCACGATCACGCTCGATCGCCATGAGTACACAGGCGGCGTCGACCCGTCATACATCCGCACATAGAACCGCTCCGTCACCGCCGACCGCGGCAGCGTGAACCCACGCACCGGGCTGCGCAGAACCAGGTCCGCATCCGTTCCGGGACCAAATGCCCCATCCCTTCGTCGCACCTCAAAACCCGCCTCCGGTCGGCGGTGCTGTTCCCGTGTCCACCTGCAACGCCGTGGTCGTCACCGAACTCACCGTGAGCCCTGATAACTCGGCCACGCCCGGCCCAGCCCCTGTCAGGGCAGCCAGCCCGCTCGGCACATCCTCGGCCAGCGTCCCCGAAAGCTGTATGGAAGGCGGGCTCGCCCAATCATTCGCAAACTCGACCACGCTCTCGATCACCTCCGGCCGCGCGCCGCGATCCGTCAACGTGACCTTTCTCGCCAGTACCTGCGCTGCGGACGGCGACCCCGACAGCAGCAGCGCGTCGCCCGGCCAAATATCTGGCATCTCCATCGCGGCATAGCTCCCTTCAATCGCCGCCGTCCGGCTACTACCAAGCGCCAGCACCGCCGCCGCCGCACTCGCGCAATCCTCCGTGCTCCTCGCAAGCGGACGTAACAAACTGCCCTTCCAGGCCGCCGTTCCCGGTAGGCCGCCCTGCCCCTCCGCCGTAATGCTCGCCGCATCTGTCAGCCGTGCCACGGCCCGCTGCGACGTCCTATACGTCACCGTCAGCCGGTCCCCCGCAGCCGGCACTCTGCCCGTGAAGAATCGCAGCACCCCCGCCGTCGAAAGCGATCCGTCAACCCCCTCCCCCGCCAGTCCGATCAGCCTCGTCGACGTCACGCCCGCCGAGGTCGTATCCCGCACCCAGGCCGACCCCGTCGCGGTCATCTTCAGCGATCCAACCGAACCTTCCAGCTGCACACTGTTCACCGGCACCCAACCCACACTCGCCGGCGAGCTCGCCGCCCCACCGTCGTACAGCACCGTCACGGGCGTATTTGCCGACGCGCCCATGTCCCTCACCTCAAACACCACGCTTATGGGCGCAGCAACCAGGCCGCCCCCAAACGTCTGCACCACCCCATCCACCATCACGTGGTAGCTTTGCCGAAGCCGCTGCATCTGCTCGCAGTACACCCGTATCCGCAGCACGTAGCTGTGCCCCGTCGCAAATGTGAGCAGCGTCCCAACCTTCGCTCCATTCAGCAGCGGCCCAACCGTGGTCGTCCCGTTCGCCTGCCGCACGTCGAAGCCTGCGATGCAGTCCGTTCGGCTGACCGGCCCGCTGTAAAGCCCAAGCAGAACACCATCGCTTCCCTGGTTCAGCACCACATTGCTCGCCTCAAGCACCAGGCAGCCCGCCAGCTCCACATCGCCGATCGCAGCCAGCATTGTGTCGCCGTCCAACCCGTCCCCCCCGCCCATCACCAGCCCTGCCGCACCCAGGCTAAGGTGCGCCCCAGGGTCGCTCACCGTCCAGATCAGGCCATTCAGGGTCGTCGTCGTGAAGGTGTCGTAGACCAGCGCCTCGCGGGCGACCGTCCTCCCGCGGAACGGTGCGCTCGCTAACGCAAACTCTGTCGTCGTGCCATCCCCGCTGAAGATCTCCGTCACGTACCCGCCGGCCTCCATCGGTCCGGAGATCGTTACATCGTTCACCAGCGGTCGTCCATGTCGCAGCTTCCAGCCCATTCTGCTGCAGGCTCTCGTCCGTCGTCGCCAGCGCGTGTGTCGTCGCTCCCAATGGCTGTATCTCGACTTGGCCACCCATCACCCGGTACCGCGCATACGCCGCGCTCGCAATCGCCGCCGCGTTCTCCGACCAGGGCTTCCTTGACTCGATCTGCGCCATGCCCGTCGCGAGCACCACCCCCGCCGTCTCCGTCGCAAACCGCACCGGATCCACCCGGCTCGTCAAGGAAGTCAACAGCGCGGAGCCGCTCAGCCCGAAGCTCTCGCCCCTTGCCGTCACGCCCTGCTTGTCCAGCAACCAGTCATCACTCTCGGCCGCTACCATCACCCGGTACACACTGCCGCCCGAGCCCTCCCCCACATACGCCGCCTCCGGCTCCACCGTCAGATACCCGGTGAACAGCACCGTCCCATCGCTCGTCCGGCTCACCACCACGCGCCCCAGGCGCTTCGGTGGCGCGATTGGTCCGCTCAGCAACTGGCAGCTGCACGTCGAGGGCGCATTCAACTTCCGCACAATTTCAAACGGAGCCTCCGGCGACAGCTGGTCCGTATAGTCCACCGCTCCCAGCCCGTCCAGGTTGTCGATCAGCAGTCTCACTCCATCACCACCGTTTCCTGGTTTTCGAGCCCTCGCATCGCCCGCACCTCCGCCACCGTCAGCACACCCGCGCTCAGCAATTGCAACTGCATCTGCACCTCTTCCGCTTCGCTCCGCGAGGAAAGATCGTTGAAGCGAAATTCAAACTCCCGCCACCCCAGCTTCTTCGCGAACAGGTCCCGCGTGATGTGCTCCTCGATCAGCTTCGCCACTGGCACTACCGCGCTCTGGAACGCCTCGTCCGCCATCTCGCCCGCCGTCGACCGGTTCACGTCGTGCTGCAACCCCAGCATCATGGGCGGCAGCTCAAAGGCGTTCGCGATCGTGCGCGTCAGCGTCTCCTGCCACAGCAGTCTCAAGTCCGCATCCGTTCCGCCGCCGAACCGCAGCACCTCCGGCTTCGTCTCCGAGCTCAAGATCGGCACCCGCCCCGTTCCTTCAATCTCGTCCTGCCACCACCGGATCAGCCGATCATGCTGCTCCGGCGTCGGCTCATCCAGCCACAGCGCGTACTGCACCACCGAGTTCGAAGCCAGCCTGCCCGCATACCGGCTCGCGCCCTCAAGTTGCGCCACCGTCTCAAACGCCACCTCCAGCCGACCTAGTCCGAACGGCGTGTGCGTCCGCGGATTCAGCCGCAGATACATTAGCTGATCGTCGCGCAACGGAATCTGCGTTCCCGTGCCCGCCAGACCGTTCGTCTGCGCATAGCGCGGCGCCGACGGATCTCCCTTCCACCGTGCGTCGATCTGTATCGTCGCCCCGTCCACCGCCCACAGCCGGAAAGGTCGCGCCGCATCGCCCGTGGCCTCCATCTCGACCGCGCCATACCCGCCCACCAGCATGTCTTCGAGCACCTGCTCCCACAACACACGGAAGCTGTCCGCCTGGTTCGGCTCCTCCAGGCAGAACCGCAGAGCATTCATCCGCTCCACCGCGTCCGCAACGTCGCCCTCCCGGTAACCGCGCCGCACCCGAATCTGCCAGTCCATGCTCGCGATCCGATCCTTCACCACATTGATCGCCCGCCGCACCACCGGTGTCTCAGCGAATCGTCGTAGGTTCGCCGGCGTCGGCTTCGGGACCGCGTTCTGCCCTACCCGCCCCGTAGCCCCGTACGGCATCAGGATCGACGGCAGCATCATCGTCTTTCGCTCGCCACCCTCCGCCGATGCCGCCCCGGCCTCGATCTCGTTCTCATAGCCCAGCCCACTCGCCATCGCCGACAGCCTCTGCCAGGCACTCTTAACGCTCTCCTGCACACCCATCCCAGTCCCCCATTCCGTCCGCGACATCACTTGCCGGGACCTCGCCCAGAACCCTGTCCAGGCGCTCGCCTGCAGCGCCTGGCCCAAACGAAAAAGGACGCCGTCCTGACCACAGGACCGCGCCCACATCACGCAAAACTTTAGCCGCGCCTACACCCGCAGCTCCCGCCGCGCCTCTTCCGCGACACTCGCCATTCCCCCCACAGTCACAACGCGGATCGCCGACTCCTCCATCGCTGAAACCGCAAACCGATAACCCTCGATCGACTCCGCCGCACTCTCCGGCTCCACCACCGCCGTTAGCTCCAGCTCTGCGTCATCTATCCGCCGAACTCCATTCCGCAGCCGCCCCGCCGAGAACGCCAGCACCTTCGCCCCATCCACCTCACTCGCTAGTGAAACCGCCTGAAACATCCGCGCCGTGCCAACCGCTCTGTCTTCCGCCCGGTATCCGCAATCAATTCGCAGCCGATCCCCCACGCCCGTATACTCCGCCGCTGCAATCCCCTTACGCAGCAGCGCCCACACCCCCGCGCGCTCAAACTCCCGTCGCATCCCGCGCACCAGCCCCGCCCTGCCGCTGACCCCAGCGGCTCGTGCTTCACGCCGCGCCACCAACGGCTCCACATACATCCCCAGCAGCCGCGTCATCTCCGCCTCCATGCTCTGCGCCAGGCACGCTCGCGGCTCCGTCAGCTGCAGCCCGTTCGAAAATGAGCTCCGCACCACCTCCAGCAGTGGCCGTGTCTCTTGATCCTGCTCCCTCGCCGTCAGTCGTTGCGCCAACTCCGTCGCCAAGCCGTCCATCAGCTCCGCATCCAGCCCCGCATCAATCGCACTCGCCCTCTGCCAGCTCTTCGCAAACCGCACCAGCATCCGACCGCCCGGCTGTGCTTCACGCAGGATCACGCCCACATTCGCGAACTCGCCCCGCACCACCTCCGGAACCCACCGCAGCAGCAAGAACTCGCACGCAACCCGCGCCCCCACCCTCATCACATCAACCGTGCCGGCCATGCGCCGTCCACCGCGGTTGACACTCGGCTCCGCCACGCCGGAAACGGCATCCGGTCAGACTCGCGAAACTCTTCGATTCGCTCCCGCACCTGCCCGCGCCGCGCCAGCAACTCCTCGATCAGCCGCTCCAACGCAAAAGCATCGCCCTCGTACCATCCAGGTGGCATCGCCTCTGCGATGCGCCATGCCGTCTCCGGCGCGAGCTTCTCAATCCGCGACAGCCATGGCTCAAAACTCTCCCACCCGGTCACACCCGCATACACCCGGTTCCGCCCATACACCCCGCGCTTCGGCGAATCCAGAAACGTCCAGCCGTCCGCGCCAAAGCAGAACCCTTGGTCGATAAACACCGCCCGAAACCCGCGCTCACGCCCTTTGCGCACAAACACCGCCTGCCGCCCATTGCAGTTGCCTGTCCACTTGTCCAGCGCCAGCACCCCCGCAAACGTCCCAAGGTTCTTCACCTCGCCCAGTTGCACCTCCGGCAAGTAGTCCATCACCGGCAACGCTGCCCTCCCCGCTCCATCCCCGACACCCACATACTCACACCCAAACTGCAGCCCCGCCCGACATCGTTCTCGTACGCCCGCCCGCGGCTCCACATAAAGCTCCGGCGTATTTGCCACCAGCCACTCCGTTACCTCGACCACATCCGTCTTCGGCACCGGCAGCCCGATCGCCTCCGCTAGCCGCGTCGCCATCCACTCATTCGCCAGCACCCGCATACCCTGCGGATTGTTCTGGAACTTCACGACCCAAAGCTTCCCGTCCGCGCCCATCATCAGCTTGCTCTGCGCCCCGCCGCGCAACCGCCCAATCGCCTGCACAGCCAACACCGCCACACGCACACCTCGCCTTCAAAAGGCTAGGCTCGCACCCCGCTCCGGTGAATCCCTCCTCGGTGGCACAACCGCGTCGGCTTCACACGAACGCCCGCCGTGTCTCCCCGCTCGTCTTCCCGCGAACTCACCGCCAACTCTTCCCGCCGCCAGCAGCTCCGCCCGCACCGCGTGCCCGATCGCCATCGCCATCACGCAATCGTCATGCGCCCCCGCCGCTGCGCCCGTCCCGCCTCCCGGCAGCGTCACATAACTCCGGCATTCCGCCAGCATCCGCCGGCTCTGAAACAGCCACGGCTCCTCCGCCAAAAGGCTGCCCAGTCGGCTCACCACCCGCGGCTTGCTCGCTGCCGTCGTCAACCAGCCCGCCAAGCCATCCTGCTCATACAGCCGCACGCGCCCCATTCCGGCCAAAGCCGTACCATCCATCCCCAGGTACGCCAGCACCGCCGCGCCATGATTGTTCCGTTCCACCGCCACCAGCGCCTCGCCGTACTCTCGCGCCAGCTCCGCCACTGCCACCGCCAACTCCCGCGCTCCCAGATGCCGCCGCAGCTCCGCGCATTGCAGCCCCGTTTCGAGCTCCAACACCTCCGCCACGGCATAGTCCCCATCCGTGCCGCCCCCCGCCGTATCCACTGCAATCACGTACTCCCGCCCTGCCAGCGCAGGCAGCCAGATCTCCATTGCTCCGCCCATCCGCGTTGCCACAGGCTCGCGCACCTGCCCCAATCGCTGTTCTACAGCCTCCAGATCGAAGCAGCACTCCCCCGTGGACCGAAAGCACGTCGTCGCATCCTCCGCGAACTCCTGCACCCGCATCCCGCGATACTCCTGCTCCAACCCTCGCCGAAATCCAATCTGCTCCGCCGTCAACCCGTGCGCCGTCACGAGCGCCTGCTCCTCTGCGGTCAGCTTCACGGCCGCGCTCCCCACATACTCCGGCTCCATCCACCAAGGAAAAAAGTGACGTACCAGCCCCTTCTCCCCGGCGCTCTGCCACTCGTCATAAAAGCACCCGTACGCTCCATTCGCTGTCGACTCCAGCACCAGCTCCCCGCCCGGAGTCAGCGCCGCCCGCAACCCCGCCAGCGTCGCTGCCGCGTCCCCCGGCCATCGGCCCAACTCGCTGCAGTGAAGGTGCTGGATCGTCAGCCCACGCCCCGCATTCGCGTCGCTCGCGCTCAGCACTCGAAACTCGCTGTCGATCGCCGCGAAACGCATCTGTCCCGCGTTCGCTCGACTTAACCGCAGCGGCCCCTCCCGCAGCTCCTTCGGCAGCGACTCCCAGAACCGCTGCACCACGCGAAAGATTCCCTCAGCCGCCTCCCGCGTTTGTGCCACCTGCACCGTCAGCACGCCTTGCTGCGTGATCGTCCGCAGAAAAAACATCCCGCTCACCCATGTCGTCACGCCCATCTGCCGAGCCTTCAATACGATATTCCGCCGTCCACGCTCCCTCTCATACACTCGCTGCACCGCGTTCGCATCCAGCCGCAGATCGAGCCCGCTCCGGTCCCGTACCCGAAGCAGCGTCTTCCCCAGCCACATTGCCACCGACTCGCCATCCAGCCCCGCCGGACGCTCATCCAGCACTCTGCCAAAGGCCAGCAGCTCGTCTGTCTCCCACCGCAAGCCCTCCATCCCCTCTCCTTTCCGCACGCTTCACGCCACCGATCCACTCGACACGCCACCATCGCTGCCGCACAATGAACTCCGAAGCGCTCCGGTCTCCGATGAACATCCATCTCGTCGCCCTCAACTCAACCGAACTCGTCGACCTCATGCGCCGGCGCGCCTCTCTCAGCCACCACACCCTCGTCGACGATCCCGTGCAAGCCGAGCTCATCCTGCTCGCCGGCAGCTTCGGCTCCGAACCCGCTCTCCTCCTCGATCACCCTCTCTACCGCTCCGATCCCAACCGCTGCGCCGTCTATACCGAGGACGACAACTATCTCCCGCTCGCCCCTGGTGTCTACTGCTCCGCCGTCGTCGACCAGCACAGTCGCGCCGGTCGCACCTTCAGCTACTCCTACATCTCCCGCGACGGCCAGTTCTCTAATCCCTATATCGGCAGCACGTCCGAAAACTTAAGCCTCGCGCGAACCCTGCTCTTCTCCTTCCAGGGCGGCAGCACCTCGCTGCTCCGCAAGCGGCTCTTCAATCTCGCCTTCAATCGCCCCGACTGCCTCATCGAGAACACCAGCACCTACTACCACTGGGATCTATCTCAACCCGGTCGCATCGAACGCCAGCAGCGCTATGCCTCCACCCTCGCCGCCTCGCACTTCGTGCTTTGCCCCCGCGGCGCTGGCACTGGCTCCATCCGCCTCTTCGAGGTCATGAGCGCTGGTATTCCCCCCGTCCTCATCTCGGACGACTACCTGCTTCCACCCGGCCCGGACTGGGACAGCTTCCTCCTCCGCGTCCCGGAGTCCGAGATTGCTCGCCTGCCGAAGATCCTTGATCCCCTCCGTGGCTCCAGCGCCGACCGAGGCCGTCTTGCACGCGAAGCCTGGCTCCAGCACTTCGCCCCGGATCGCGAGTTCGACGGCATCGTCGCCGCCTGCGCCACTGCCCTGCACCACGGCCCACCCGCGGAAGTCGTCTTCCGCAAACAGCAGGCTCGCATCATCGCCCGCGCCCGCCTCCGCCGTCAGCTCCGCGGCTTCGCCCGCTCCGCCGTCCTCAGGACGCTCAAGATCCTCCACCTCAAGTCGCCCTACCAGATGAATCGTTAGCCTCCGGCCAGTCGCCATGGGCAGGCAAGCCGGGCAGCTTATCCGCAAGCCGCCCGGCTTCAACCGCCTCTGCGCTCTACTGCAGCACGCGCACATTGTACGCCACTGCCTGCGGCGTCACCGCGCTCACAGCGCACACCTGCACGCTCACGGTGCCCGCGCTCGTCACCGCCGCGCTCAACATCGTCAGCCCGCTCGGCAGCGTGCCATCCGCCGCGCTCACCGCCACTGGAACCCCGACCGTCGCCCCACTCACCGTCACGGTGCCCGCCGCACAACTGCCGCCCGCCAGCGCCGCCCCGCCAATCGGCCCCGTCGTCCCCACCAGAATACCGTTGAAGTTCGACGCCGTCAGTCCATTCGGAAAGCTGCACGCGCCGCCAGGCTGGCATTGCATCGCAATCACGTGACCGCTGTACGTGTCCGAGTTCATGTCCAGCATGTAGACCCCGCTCGTGCTGTTCGACATGCGCCAGTTCCGCGAGTTACTCGGCGCTCCCATGTTCACGAAGTGGAACTCCGCCATCGCCCCGCTGTTCCCGTTCGACACCACGATCAGTCGCGCCGACGTGCTCGCCGCAATCTGCAAGTTGCTCCCGTCAACACCCGACACCCCGTTCCAGCTCGTGGGGACACACGTCCCGAGACCCTGATTGGTCCCATTCAAAAACCAGTTGCACCCCGTCACTGCGAGCTGGCTAAACGTGCCTGCTGCCGGCGTGTGCTGCCCGACCGCTACCCCGTCCAGACTTCCGCCCGAAATCGCCGCCCCGGCGATCGTTCCATTGCTGATCGCCGCATTCTGGATCGTGCCGCCCGTAATCGCCGCCGATCCCGTGGCGCCCCCGCTTCCGCTGCCGCCCGAGCTCGCCGATGCCGGGGGCACGCTCCACGTCCCATCTTCTCGCAAAAACCGCGCCGTCCCCGCCGTCGCTCCCGCGTCCGGGACCCCACCTGTCGCATGTCCCGAGCCCGATCCGACAAACACCGGCAGCCGCGCCGCGCTCAGCGTCCCACTCGCCACATTACCCGCATCGAGGGCGCCCACCAGCGTCGTCGCCGTCACGCTCGGCGCCGTCAACCCCGCCGGCGTAAACCCGAAGTTCGCACCGCGCAGCGCAAACGTAAGCGCGCTTGTCTGCGGCTGGTAGCCCACCACATCCTGGCCAGCACTCGAGTCCAGCTCAAACAGGTGATACCCCGAATTCCACTTGCCGCACCCATGCGAGTTGCAGTGCAGCGTAAACGCGCTCACCTCTCCCGCCTGCGCCTCCATCGTCCGCTTCCACACCCCCAGCGACTCAAAGGCATCGTCCGGTGCCGTGTGCGTCCCGCCGTTACCCAGGTAGTTGCTCACCGGCGTCGCATTGTTGATCGTCCACCCGTGCACGCCCGGCCCCACATTGATCTGGTACTGCAGCCCCCCCTGGTTCGGTATCGTCGGCCGCGGTGTCGTCTGTCCCAGGAACTCCGTGTCCGCCTGCACATTCTCCTGAAAGTAGTGTGGCTCCTCCAACGTGTCGCCCACCGCCCAGGCTACCGTGTTCGGCGCCAGAGTCATCTGCCCGTCAATCGTTCCCGTCGCCGCGTCCAGCACTCCCAGCACCTCCGCCATCGGGTACAGCACATACCCGCCCGTGACAACACCGATCGTGCCGCCGCTGCTCGATCCATTCGCTCCCGCGCTCGGGTAAGTCAGCGTGTTCACGCCCGTCGTCATAACCGCAACGTTCCCGTTGAAGCTCCCGTCCGCAACCCCGGCCACCGTCATCGTCAGCCCGTTCACATCCGCCGGCAGCCCCGCGCTCGTCGTCACCGTGGCCACACCATTGGCCCGCACCACCGATGCAATCGGCAGACTCACATTCAGGTACGAGCTCGTCGAGCCCACCACCCCCACAATCTGCGTCAACCCGCCCGCATAATAGAGGCTCGTTGCGCTCGCCGATCCGATCACGGGAAACACCTGCCGAATCCCCTTCGCCGTGTCGACCGTCTGTTCTAGCCCGTACCCGCACAGCCCACCCACCGCGATCGTCGCCCCTGGCGCATGCGGCTTATTCAGCGTCATCGTCAGATGGGTCGCGTCCACCGCCGTGTACGGAGCCATCTCATAGTTTGGCGGAGAAGACGACCTCGTCTGTTCCACCACGCATGCCACACCGCTCGTTGCCGGCAGCGCCGTCGTCGTCGTCGAGAAAATGCTCGGCAAACCAGTCGTCGCGATCGTCACCTGCACCGTCCCAGGAGCCATCACCGTCGCCTGCGAATACACCGCCGATGCCGTTTGCAGAAACACACTTATCGGAAATGTTGTGCCGCTGAAGTTCGCCGTCGGCCCGATCGCGCCATTGCCTACTTGCGTGCCACCCGCCAGCACCCCCGTCGTGATCGTCTTCACGGGCGTGGTGTCCAGTAGAAATCGCCCCTCGCCCTGTGTCCCGGGTGCGTTCGTAACTGCCACCGTCACATTCTGCGATCCCGTCGCGCACCCCGCCCCGCACGTTCCTGTGAAAACCCGCGTGTCCTCCTGAATCTGAAGATCCATCGGGTGCGTGCCCTCGTCCGCCTCATCCCGAAAGCCGCCCGAAGCCCGAATAAACTGCGCTCCGATCAGACAGTCCCCCACCCCATAGCAGCTGATCGAGTTCGGCGACAATACGTGCTGCCCCAGCGTATTGAAACTCCCATTCACACTCAATGTATTGAAATTGCTCTTGAAGTACGGCGTCTTCGCCCCCTGAATCCCCACAGGATACAAATTCGATCCACCCGCCAGTCCATGGTGGTAAAGCGCCAGCACCGCCGAACTCGGCTGCCCCGATCCCATGGCCTGTAACACCGTCGACGGCGTCTTCGTCGAGGTCACATCGATCACTTGTCCCGCATCGAACCCCACGTCCGACTGGCTCACTGGATTAAAAAACAGATCGTGTCGCCCACCTCCCCGCAGATCCTGCACGTGTGTCCCATTCGTGGCGGTGCTCGGCCAAAGTGCCGGCGCCGTCTTCTCGCCGGCGGCGTAGCCCTGCTCCACCGTCACCTGGCAGCCGCCCACGCAATCCGGCCCACTCGTCGCGTTCGCGATCCCGTTGCCGCCCTGCCCCGTCACATACTGGCTCGCATACCCGACGCTATTCAGCCGATTAACCCGCATCTGTGTCCCGGTTGGCTGCGCCACCACCTGACTCGCCGCCGGTGCCAGACCCAGCTTGTTCGCCAGCCCTGTGCTCACCGCTGCCACCGCTGTGTCGACGTAATGCTTATTCGCCGCCTGCGCACTCGTCGTCGGATCCCCCGCCAACGTCAGCGCCCCCACCATGGCGTCCCCATCCCGATTCAAAAACAAAAGATCGCCGGCGATCGGCTGTCCTGCCAGCGCCGCCGCGACCGCCGTATCGACATAGCTCTTCGACGCCACCTGCACCGCCACCGAGCTCGGCACCACCGTGCTCCGCACCGCCGCCAGCCCCACCGTCGTCGAGCTCACCGGCACCGACCACGTCTCACGACTTACCGATCCGTCGTCCAGGTGATACACCGCCGTATAAAACGTGCCGGCCGGCGCCGCACCCACATTCGGCGCCAGCACGACGGAAAACACGCCGCCCAGCCCAATCACCGCGGACGTGCTTCCCCCTGCGACCGCCTGCCCCGCCGCTGTCGTAAACGGTCCCCAGCTTACGAGCAGCATCCCCGTCGCCGTCGTTCCGTCCGCGTGATACACCGTGTCCGACACCGTCGTCGTCCCTACCTGCGTCGCCGCCATTCCCGCCGCAGCCATCAGCACCAACAGCAGGCAGGCGCACATCGCGCGCCTCCATCTCATCGTCTTCTCCATCGCAACTCCTTCTCTGCCGTGCTCTCTCGTATAACGCTCTCGCAAGCTCAAATCCGCCGTAAAAAGCCGCACCCAAAAGCACCCTAGATCGCTCTCATCGCCGCTGGCAGATAGCTCCGATAGCACAGCACCATCTCCCCGTCCGTCGCATCCCTCGCCGCCAATGCCCTGAACGTTGCCTGCGGCCGCACCCGAAGTACATTGCCGCCCGTCCCGTTCAGCGAGTCCGTCGTCTCCGCCGGCCCCGTCATCGCCTGCAGTCGAGGGTAGTAAAAAAAGATGCGGTCGCCCTGCTCGCCCTGCATCGCAAACACCGCCGACCACTCCTGAAAAAACCCGCCGCCCTCCCGATCCACAAATCCCAGCAGCGGACTCACCTTCATTCCCCCCGTCGGTGCTCCCGCCAGCAACGGATTCGCTAGCGTCAGCGCTCCGCCCGAGACACTCGCCACCACTCCAACATTCAGCGTGACACGCCGGACGTAATTCACATCCCCATTCACCGCCGCGCTCGAGACTACATACCCGCCGCTCGCGCCGCTTCCCACAAACCCCATCTGACCCGTGTAGTCCACATCCACCGCAATCATCTGCCCCACGGCGAACGCCGCCCCAGCCGCGCCAACCTGCAGCACCGAGGCCGTCGAACCCGCAGCGAGCACCACCGCCGCCCCCGCTGTTGCTCCACTTCCAGAAGCCGTTGCTCCCGTCGCCGGCTGCAGCACATTCATCTGCTGCACCCCCGCGCTCAACGCCAGCTGCAACTTGCCCCACTGCTCAAACTCGATCTCTACCTCCGCCGCCGCGCCCGTTCGCGCCTGCCAGCGAGCCGTCGGCGGCGACCCCGACCGCAGAACCTCGGCCGCCGTCTGCGATTGCCGCACAAAACGGCTGCAGCGTCCCAGGTCGATCCAGGGCGCCGGCATGGCATCCAGCGAACTCCCACCTAGCAGCGCCGGGTCAAACACCGTCGGCGCCCCGACCGTTCCCACCCCGCGCGTCACCGGCGCGAAGTACGCCCGCACCCGCCGGCTCACCGGGGCACACGCCGGCAATACACCCGCTCCCGTCACCGCTGCGCTCATGGCTCGCCCGCTCCTTCCACGCTCCAAACGTCCACTGTCGCCACCCGCCCCAGCCGATCACCCGACTCCGTCGCCGTTGCAAACACCGGGTCACTCCAAAAGATCCGCGTCCCCTCCGGCACCGGCGTCGCCCCGGAAAAATCCATCTTCGCCGCGCTCTGCGCCTCAGCGCTCAGCACCGTCCGCAGCTCGCCATCCATCGCTGTCAGCGTCCGCCCACGATCCATCCCGCTCAGAGCTGTCGTCCCCGCCGTCTCATACCGGATCTCACATCGCAGCTTCGCCATCGGCACCGTCCCGCTCAGGTCCATGTTTACCTCCGTCCATCGCAGCCGAAACGTCTCCGTCAACGGCGCTCCGCTCAGGAGCTCGTTCTCTTCCACCAGCACCGCCGGCCGCGGCACCCCTCGCACCGCCGTCGTTCGCTGCGGGTTCGCCGCCGCCACCCCGTCCCGCAGCGTCACGTAGAACGTGTCCTTCGCCCTTTGCATCTCGCCTCCTCCTGCGGTCCTCGCCGCCGCTTCCCATCTCGTTCAAACCGCCGCGCCCTTGTTCTCCTGCAGCTCCAGCCGGTACAGGTACACCGCATTGCCCACCGTCCGATAGCTCACCGACTCAATCCGCAGCAGCTCTCCATCCACCACCACGCCCACCGCCTGCGCAAACATCCCCAGCGCGCCCGTCACACTCGGGTCCCCTGCCAACACCGCCACCGCCGACCCGCCCACCAGCAGCTCCCATCGCTCGCCACCCGTGCTCTGGCTCTGCTCCCGCACCACCACCGGCGCCAGCTCCGCATCGTTGAAGGTCGCTGCCGGCAGACCCAGCTGTTCTCCCAACACCCCCGCCTCTGCCGCCACCGGCATCCGCAGCATCACCGTCTGCCCGCCCGCGCCGCGCAGCACCGTCTCCGCCACCCGCTGCATCCCCGGCCCTAGATTCGTTAGGTCCGCCATCGCCTCACCCCACCCTCTGCCCGACATACTGCCGCAAGAGCGACTTCACCTGCTCGTCCAGCAGCGATCCGCTGAAATACTGCATCGTCAGCGTGTCCACCTTGCTCGACTTCACATTCAGCCCCGGCGTCGACTGCGCATTGCGCACAATCTGCGCACACGCCACCTTCAACTGCGCCGGGATCGTTACCACCCCCGCCGTGTACGTCACCTCGATCTCGTTGTAGCTCATCCCCAGAAAATTCCAGGGCAGCGCCAGCTCCCCTGTCGCAGGATTCACATCGATGTCCGGCACATTCAGCGCCGTCCAGGCCCCCACTGCAACGAACGCACCCGCCACCGTGTGTCGGAACCAGTCCTCCCCTTCACTCCGTCGCGGTCGGCATAGCCGCGCCTGCGCGCTCACCAGCGCCGAGCTCGCGCCGCCCACCACCACCAGCGGCAGATAGCTCACCCGCACCGCCTGGCTTCCCGTCGTCACACGCAAACGCTCCGTGTACTGGGTCGCTAACAACGTCGGCCGGTGGCAGTACGCCTCCATCAGCGCCGACGCCGTCGTCACCCAGTCGTCCGTCATCTCCGCCGAAAGCCCGTATAGTTCATACTCCGTCGGCAACAAGTACCCCATGCGCCCTCCCCACAAAACAAAAGGGGCGGAAGCCCCGAAAGGCCCCCGCCCACCCCAACGAACAACTGAAACGAACAACCCGCGCTCTAGCGATCCACCAGCACCTGATAGTGTGCATAGCTCGCGCCCTTCACCACCATGCCGCCGAACTTCACCACAACATACTGGCTCGCCAACGAGCCCGGAACCCCAAGCTGGAACACCCGCGGGTTCGGATCCGCCAGCCAGTGATACTCGATCATGTCCTCCGTCACGATGTACGCCGGGAGCACCGCCGAGCCCGACCCCGGGGTGCCCGTGTACCCCAGCGTCCACTCCGGAATCAGCGGCAGGTTCCCCGCCTGCGTGCTCAGCATCTTCACCGTCAAGCCAGCGTCGATCTCGGTCGACTCCAGCACCACGTTGAACTCCGATTTCATCTCCCGATCGATTAGGTCCAGCAGCACCGGGTTGGCATAGATCGCCGTCGGCCGTACCCCAAACGAGCTGTTCGACACCATCTGCGCCACCGCGCTCTTCAGCCCATCCACAATGCTCGCCGTCCCGCCGATCCTCACCGTGTTGCCGCCCGCCGCGATCTGGTTCGCCGCGCCGAAGTACTGCGCCGTCGTCGGCGTGCTCAGACTCGTATCCGTGCCGTTCCACAACGCCACATCGTGGGTTCGCAACACACCCTCAACCGTGTCCGCTAGGTCCTTCGCCTGCAAATACGCAAACTGACTCTGCTGCTTGCCCAGCTCCAGATCAAACAGGTTGTAGTTGATCTGAGCCACCAGCGCCTTCAAAGGAACGCTCCGCTCCACCCGCGTCGGTGCTACCAGCGGAGCCACAATGTTCCGTGGATCTACAAAACCCGCGCTCGCCGCAGGCGAAGGAATCGCGGTCTCCTCAAAGAACCGCGACGGATGTCCGGTCGCCGGAACCTGCTTGATCCGTCGCCCAAAAATCCCGCGCCGACGCACCAGATCCGTGATCTCCGTCTGGTACAGCGGCACTTCGATCGCGCCCGGTCCGATGTAGTCCGCCGCCGCGTAAATCTCCGTAAACTTCGCGTTCATTCCGTCTCCTTGTCTCACCCACCAAATGAAAAAGGCGCAGCCGAAAGCCGCGCCAAACGCACCACAAACGTCTGCTGCCTACCCGATCAGACCCGCCCGCAGCAGCTCCGACTTCACCGCGATCCGCTGCTCGATGCTCAAGCTGCACAGCGCCCGATCCAGCCCGCCGTGCGGCGATGTGTCGCGTGCTCCAGCCTCAATTGACTCCGCCGTAACACCCTGCTTCGCCAGCAGGCTCGTCATCGCACCCGGCAAGGTCCTGCGCCCTTCCGCCGCCCGCGATCCATCCTCAACGGTTGCCGCTCGCGATGCCCGCAAAGCCTCCAGCTGCGCCTCAACGAACTCGAGCTTCCGCTCCAGCTCCGCCTCGCGCTTCGCCTCCGCCGACGCCACAATGCGCTCGATCGATGCCTCCGCCTCCGCCGAGAGCTGGGTCAGTGGCTTCGTCCGAAGCTCCTCGACCGCACGCTCCAGCAGCTCGGTCGCCGCCGACAAACGATCCACCGTCGCGCGGAGATCCTGCGCCCCTGCGTCTCCCACACCCTGTTCCATCGCCATCTCCATTGTTCTCTCCTTTTCCATCACTGGCCCTAACGCGCCATACGTCGCCGTCGCACGGTACCGCAGTGCGTCCCGCTCGCCGTGACCGTCGCCTTCCGCACACGAAAGCTCGTCCCCCGATAGGCCGCTTTCTCCCGCAGCAAAATCGCCGCTCCGGTAAACGTCGCCCGCGTCAACGTCCACACCGTCGCTCGCATGTCCGATACGTGGGCATCCGCCAACTCATAGCTCATGCCCATCGCGCCGTCATGCCCCAGCTCCGTGTCCATCTCCGGAAAGTCACGGGCAAACAAATACCCGCTCACCTCCAGCCGATTTCCCAACAGCTCGGCCGCCGTGATAATGCCGCACTTCTGCCGCGCATCGTGCCCATCCCATCCAGCCTTGTACCCCACCGCCATGCCCATCAGGCTTGGCAGCGCCGCCTCGGCCGCCTCGCGCGTCAGCACGACACGGTGCCCACGCGAGCCGCTCGGCGCCTTGTCGCTCGGCACATCCACCAGCGTCAGCACACCCTCAAACGGCAGCCGGTTCGGATGCCCATGCACCTCCGGCAAAGCCAGAGCCATCGCCCGCAGCTCCGTTCCTCGGCAGCCCGCGCCCATCCGGCTCGCCAACTCGCGAACCGGCACAACCCCAAACCGTGGCTCCGCCATATTCAGCCTCGCCGCTCCGGCTTCGCTGCGCACCTCCGCCGCCGTACTTCCCATGCCCTTGCCCCTTTCCAGCCCCCATTCCAACCGCTGCCTGCGACATCTTCAGTCACTTCCCCTCAGGTGTCCGTCGCAGCTCCGTCAGCAGCAGCTCCGACAAACTCCGCGCTCCTCCAGCCGATCGACGGTCTCGCCTCCGCGGTTCCGCAACCTCTTCGTTGTCCAGTCCGGCCATCGTCATCAGCGCCTTCGCGTGCGGTATGCTCCCCTTCGTCGCCTCGGTCACAAAGCAGTCCAGAATCGCCGGCAGACTCGCCGCAAAGGTCTTGCGCGCAAACTGCCGACACCCGCTCGGTCGCGGCGGTCGCGGCAGCCGCCGCTCCCCATCCCCCTCACCCGCTTGCAATCCCTTCCCCTTCAACGTCCCTCCGCAAAAGCAAAAGGGGAAAGCGCTCCCCGACGGGCTCGCCTTCCCCCAAATCTCTGTCTCAGGCTCTTCGGCCCTCTGACTAGCCCAGCATAGCAACCTCAACTACCTAGGTACGCCAACTTCAAATAACCCAGCTCAACCCTCCTCCGTGCACTCCAGAAACGGCTCCAACAGACCCATCTCCAGGAAATGTGCCGTCAGCCGATCCAGCGCCATCGGGTACTTTCGCACCACCGTCCGCAGACTCATCCCCAACAGCCCCGCAGCCTCCCCTTGCGTGTGCTCCTGGATCGCAATCCGCTCCAGCAGGCTCCAGTCCAACGCATCGAGTCGCTTCAAACAGCGCTCCACATCGTGCACAAAGATCACCGCATCGTCGAAGCCCCGAATGCGGTAGCTCGTCACTCGCCCCCGAAACATCTCCCGGCCCATCAGCGACGGCACCCGGCCGCTCTCCATCGAACAGCGCCGCCTCCGCTCGCACCTCACGCAAGACCGCTATCGTTACCACCGCCGCGCTCATCGTCCACCTCCCGTCACGGCGTCGTGCGCCGCCGCACATCCTCTACGTTTGCTGCCTAGCGCATGCGACCCCGCGCTCCCCTGCCTACGCCGTAGCCGCACCGCCGGAAACGCGGACAACCGCCGCGCGCACCGCTCGCAATACACATCCTTCGTCGCGCTCGGGCGAACCCAGAGCGCGCCGCATCCCTCACATACCTTCAAGTCCATCCGCACATGTTCATCCGTTTCCCCTTGGTCACACCTGTCCCCTGGCAAGCTTCGGTATCAGCGGTCGAAAGAGCTCGCTCAGGTTGCTCTCGAAAAACAACGTCTCGGCCGTGCGCTCTGCGGCGCTCGCTGAAAGGTCGTCCTCGAATTGCCGTGCACAATGCCGCGATCCCGGGGAGGGAGGGAATCGTTCGGCATCGTCGTCGTCGCCCGTCTGTTGAACGACCTCGAAGCCTTGCAGCTTCGAAGCCCGTCCGTGCAGGCTTGAAGTCCACTGGATATAGCTTTCGACAAACATCGTGTCAACAACAACATTTTCCACTACTTGCAACGTCCTCAAAGCCATTTGGTTACCGCCGTTTAGCGCCGAATCTGTTTGCAGTAAGATAAATCTTCGCTTTATCTTCTTCTACCCGAATGGTATGGTTCGCCCATCACTCTTCATCCGCGCTCATGAACTTTGCCGATCTTCACGAACTCCTTCGTCTGGAGCTCCTTCGCCGCATCGAGGCCGGGGAGCTCACGGGAACACGCCTCGCCCAATCCACCGGCTTCCAGCAGGCCCATATCTCCAACTTCCTCAATCGCCGACGATCCCTCTCCCTCGAAGGCCTTAACCGCGTGCTGGAGGCGCAGCGCCTCACCATCGATCAGCTTCTTCCGCTCACCCTCGCCGCCGCCGGAACGTCGGTTCCCTCGACATCCCCCGACGCGGCCGACCCTATCGAACTCGTCCCCGTCGTCACCCCAACCACCGCCATGAAAGAGGCTCGCATCACCGCCTCCAGCTCCGTGGAATATCTGCACCTCGCCGCCGGTCGCCTCGCCGGTGGCCTCTCACGCCCTGCCCCCGAGCGCTCCACCTGGCAGCGATTCGTCGCCCTCCGCGTTGACGCGCAACAAGCCGCCGCCATGGCGCCGCTCCTTCCCCGCGGAACCCTCATCGTGCTCGATCGCCACTACACCTCGCTCGCCCCCTTCCGCCCCTCCCAACCCAATCTCTACGCCGTCCGCAACGCCACCGCCCTGCTTATCCGCTATGTCGACGTCGAAGACACCCGCCTAATCCTTCGCCCTCTCGCCCTCGAACACCCCATCCAGCTCATCGAACTCGACGCGCCGCCCGACCGCCACCTCCCCTATCACCTCATCGGTCGCGTCTGCCTCCAGCTCTCCGAACTCTGATCCATTTCGCAGGTCCGCTAAACTTTGGACTTATGCTCTCCCGGCTCTACGCCAGATGGATGCTCCGCTGGGAAACGGCCCTCACCACCCGCGACACCAACCGCGTCGTCCGTCCCCTCGAATACGGCTTCGAGTGGCTCCCAACCCTTGAGCTGTCCTCCCGACCGGATGCGGCGCAAAGCCAGGCCGCAATGCAGAGCTCAGCCGTCTCCCACGACTATCCCCACCCCTCCAATCTGTCCTCTCGACCCGAGGCGCCTCGCGCCGGGGCGGAGAGACCCGCGCTTCCCGCCCTCGAAGTCCATCCCAGTCCCCTCACCACCCTCATCGCCCTCAACCGCGAGCTCGTCGCCCACTCCGACCGGTTCTTCGGCTACATCACACCCACCGACTTCCGTCTCGAGACCCGACACCCGGAACTCTTTCCCACCAACGTTCGCCCCGAAACCCTCGCCCTGCACGCCGATCTGCAACATCGCGCCAGCATCGGCGAGCTCGAGCAAGGCGAGTTCCTTCGCTTCACCTCACCCGTCCGCTCCCCTTATCCCGAGAACGACCTCGTCAACGCACGCTGGTACCCCGCGCACCCCTCCACCCAGCGCGACAAGCCCCGCCAGGCCATCATCGTCATGCCGCAGTGGAACGCCGACGCCTTCTCTCACAACGCTCTCTGCACCTTCTTCAATACCCTCGGTATCTCCGCCCTCCGGCTCTCCAAGCCCTACCACGACATCCGCCGCCCTGCCGAGCTCGAGCGCTCCGACTTCGCCGTATCCTCCAACCTCGGCCGAACCATCCACGCCTGCCGCCAGGCCGTCGTCGATATCCGCTCCTGCCTCGACTGGCTCGAGCGCGAGGGCTACACCCAATTTGGCGTCCTCGGCACCTCGCTCGGCTCCGCCTACGCCTTTATCGCCGCCGCCCACGATCCCCGACTCGAGGTCTGCTGCTTCAACCACGCCTCCCGCCAGTTCGGTGACGTCCTCTGGACAGGCCAGTCCACCCGCCACATCCGCGCCGCTGTCGAGGCCGCCGGTCTCTCCCAGGCCAACCTACGTGATGCCCTCGCGGTCCTCTCGCCGCTGAACTATATGGAGCGATTTGCCACCAACTCCCCCCGCCGCCGGACCTGCCTCATCCATGCCACCTGGGATCTCACCTTTCTCGAAGAGTTCTCGCAGGAGGTCCTCGCCGACTTCCGCCGCCTCGGCATTCGCCACATCGCCCGTACCCTTCCCTGCGGCCACTACACCACCGGCGAGTTCCCCTACAAATACCTCGACGGCTTCTACATCGGCCACTTCGTCCACCAAGCCTTCCGCAATCTGCTCGGCTAGCAATCCGAGCAGCGCAGCACGCTGATAGTCTCCCGGCATGATGACCACAAACTCGCCATCAGAGGATGGCGAAACGGCACCCGTAACAACGAACCGTGTTCTTCGTCTCGCCGCCGTTCTCCCGGGCGCGATGTGGGTAATCTCACTGGCTGTTGCGTTGATGGATCCTGCGCGCCCTCGTCTCGCTCACGGTCTCCGCTGGATCTTCCTCGAAGGTCCGTTCTTCGACTTCACGGCGTACCGCGCGCGCATCATGTTTCTTCACACACCGCGCTTCCTCAGCCTTCCTGGCTACCCCTGGTTCTATCCCGCACCCTGTATCTTCCTGTTCCAGCCATTCGCTTTGATCAGCAGACTAACGGGAAGCTCTCACATGGCAATCGCTGTTTTTGAGGCTCTGTCGCTGGCCTTGGCTTGTGTGGCGACACTTGGCTTCGCGCGGGCTCTCGCCAGGCGAGGCGTCAAGGGAGCGGTCGCCAGCTTCATCGCCGGTGCCTTCCTCGCCTTGTCCTGGCCTCTCTACTTCGCTATGGAGCGCGGTAACGTAGAACTTCTCATCTGGCCCATCCTTGCTCTCGGCGTTGTCGCTTACGCCCATGGTCGATGGACGCTTGCTGCCGTGTGTATTGGAATTGCCGGCGCCCTGAAGCTCTACCCATTGCTTTGCCTCGCCCTGCTGGTCTCGCCCAGGCGATACCGCGACATTGCCCTGGGGCTCGTGACCGCGCTCCTCATGACGCTGCTCGCGCTCAAGCAAATTGGTCCCGACATCACGACCGCGGCAAAGAGTATTGAATCGGCAATCACCAGCTGGACCCGCCTGTACGCCGTCGCCTATCAACCGGGAAGCGTCTCCTTCGATCACACAGGGTATGAGCTCCTAAAGTTCGTGACAGTACCTCTTCACCCCTCTTACCCCGCGCTTGAGCGCGTCTACCTCCCCTTCGCCGCCCTTGTGGCCTGCATGGTCTTCCTGCTGCGGATCCGTCATCTTTCTCGCACAAACCAGGTCGTGTTCTTAATGTCCGCCATGATCTTTCTGCCGCCCGCCTCCTTCGATTACACCCTGCTCCACCTCTATGTCCCGTTCGCTTGGTTGGCCCTGCTCTCCGTGGAACAGACGCGCAAGCAACGGCAGCCGCCGGCTTTGACAGCAGCCCTGCTTCTCTGCGGTCTCCTCGTCGCGCCGGAGACGTTTCTGCTGCATGATGGCCTCTGCTATAGCAGCCTATTCAAAGGGTTCCTTCTCCTCGCCATGCTCGTGCTTGTCTCGTGCGCTCCCCTTCAAGATCTTGAAACCCCTTCCGGCTCAAGCGGCATAGACTCGCCAACTCGCTAAAATAGAGCCATGTCCCTCGACCTCAACGCCCCCCTCGCCGCCTCTGATCCCGAAGTCTTCACGCAGATCCAAAACGAGATCCACCGCCAGCACGACGGCCTCGAAATGATCGCGTCCGAAAACTTCGTCAGCCGCGCCGTCCTCGAGGCCGTGGGCACCGTCTTTACCAACAAATACGCCGAAGGCTACCCCGGCAAGCGCTACTACGGCGGCTGCGAACACGCCGACGTCGTCGAAAACCTCGCCCGCGACCGCGCCAAGCAGCTCTTTGCCGCCGAGCATGTCAACGTCCAGCCCCACTCCGGCTCGCAGGCCAATGCCGCTGCCTTCATGACCTTGCTCACCCCCGGCGACACCATCCTCGGCCTCGACCTCGCCCATGGCGGTCACCTCACCCACGGCCACAAGCTCAACTTCTCCGGCAAGCTCTACCGCGTCTGCGGCTACCAGGTCCGCCGCGACACCGAGACCATCGACTACGACGAGCTCGAAGCCCTCGCCGTCCGCGAAAAGCCCAAGGTCATCATCGGCGGCGGCTCCGCCTACGCCCGCACCTGGGACTTCCCCCGCATGCGCGCTATCGCCGACAAGGTCGGCGCCTTCCTCGTCGTTGACATGGCCCACTTCGCCGGCCTCGTCGCCGGCGGCGCCCACCCCTCGCCCGTCCCCCACGCCCATGTCACCACCACCACCACCCACAAGACCCTGCGCGGCCCCCGCTCCGGCCTCATCCTCTGCAACCAGCAATTCGCCACCGGCATCGATCGCTCCGTCTTCCCCGGTCAGCAGGGCGGCCCCCTCGTCCACGTCATCGCCGCCAAGGCAGTTGCCTTCCGCGAAGCCCTCCAGCCCGACTTCCAAACCTACGCCCACCAAGTCGTCAGTAACGCTCGCGCCCTCGCCGCCGCCATCTTGGGGGAAGGCTATCGCGTCGTCTCCGGAGGCACCGACACCCACCTCGTCCTCGTCGATGTCTTCCAGCACGGCATGCTCGGGTCTGAAGCCGAAGCCGCCCTCGGCGTCGCCGGCATCACCGTCAACAAAAACGCCATCCCCTACGACACCAACCCGCCTCTCAAACCCTCCGGCATCCGCCTAGGCACCCCCGCTCTCACCACCCGCGGCATGAAAGAACCCGAGATGCAGCGCATCGCCGGCTGGATCGTCGACGCCCTCGATCATCGCTCCGACGAGTCGCGCCTCACAAAAATCCGTGCCGCCGTCTCCGAGCTCGCCGAGCAGTTCCCGCTCTACGGCTTCCTTCGCGCCTGAACGCTTGCATCTAACTCCCGAGTAAGCCGAACGTACGCCATCCCGGAGTCTTTATGCCCCCATCCGCCGCCGTCGCCCATGTCGCCATCCCCCTGCTTGGAGTCAGCACGGGCCTTCGCTCCTTTACGCCCCTCGCCGTCACCGCCTGGTTCGCGCGCCTCGGCAAATTGCCCGTCACGGGAACCTGGGCCTATTGGATCCGGCACCCGGCCGCTGTCGGCCTCTTTACCGCCGCGGCCCTCGGGGAATACATTGCGGACAAGCTCCCCAGCACGCCAAACCGCACCGCCCCCCTTCCCCTTATCGGTCGCCTCGTCCTTGGCGGCCTGGTCGGCGCCATCGTGGCCGCTGCTTTCCGTCGTCCCGCCGTCAACGGCATCGTCATGGGCGCGATCGGCGCTCTCGCCGGTACGTACGGCGGCTTCTATACCCGCCAGGCTCTCACCCATGGAGCCGCCCTCGCCGATCTCCCCGTCGCCATCACCGGAGACTCCGCAGCGGTCGCTCTTGCCGTTCGCTCCCTCCGTCGCCTCACGGCGTAACACCGCGGAGCGGCGGCTCGGCGAACGCATCTCTCCTGAAGGTGCACAGGAGGCACAGGAGTTTGTGCCGCTTTCTTCAAGGAAGATGGCCGTCACGGCTGTCAAACAGCGGACAGCATCCAGAGAAATGCTCTAAACTTCTCCCGCCGCTCCCCCGGTTTGGGCCAGCGCCAGCTCCGCCGCTCCGCATCTTCCGCATCAGGAGGCTCATACCTTGGCAAGCACTGTCAGCGCCTGGCTCTTTGCCTTGCCCTTGCTCGGCGTGGCCACCGGCGCGCGATCCATGACCCCCATCGCCGTCGTCTGTTGGTTTGCTCACCTCGGCCTGCTCCCCGTCACCGGCACCTGGGCTGCCTGGAGCGCCAATCTCGCCTCCGTCATCATCTTCACCGTGCTCGCACTCGGCGAATACGTCGGCGACAAACTCCCACGCACCCCCGCCCGCACCGCCGCCTTTCCCCTTATCGCTCGCCTCGTCTTCGCCGGACTTGTCGGTGCCGTCGTCGCCACCGCCCTTCAGGGCTCCGTCATCGAAGGCGTGCTCCTCGCTGCCGTTGGCGCACTCCTCGGCGCCTTCGGCGGGTATCACCTCCGCAAATTCATCACCGAGCGCAAAGGGTGTCGCGACTGGCCCGTCGCCGTCCTCGAAGACTTCTGTGTCATCCTTGTCACCGTCTTTGCCCTCCGTCTCGCCACTGCGTGATGCCCCCTAACAGTTTCCGCAAGCTCGTGCGTGTCGAGCGAAGTTACAATCGGAGAAGGCGCTCCACGGCGGCCATTCCCCTATGACCTGGTTCAAACGCGAAGATCACGCCATCGTCACGGACGAGCAGAAGACAGTGCGCACAGAAGGTCTCTGGATCCTCTGCGAATCCTGCCGCCAACCCATCTTCAAAGCCGACCTTGAAGCCAACCTCTCCGTCTGCCCCAAGTGTGGCCACCACTTCCGCATCGACGCCCGCACTCGTCTCGCCCTTTTGCTCGACCCTGGCTTCGAACTCGTCGACCTCGATCTCCGCTCCACCGACCCCCTCGACTTCACCGACCTCAAGCCCTACAAAACACGACTCGCCGAAGCTCAGGCGAAGACCGGACTCAACGACGCGATCCTCAACGCCCTCGGCGCCATCGACGGCCGGAACGTCGTCGTCTCCGCCATGGAGTACGGCTTCATCGGCGGGTCGATGGGCGCCGTGGTGGGCGAAACCGTCGCCCGCGCCGTCGATCGCTCTCTCCGCACCCGCGACCCGCTCCTCATCGTCTCCGCCTCCGGTGGCGCCCGCATGATGGAAGGCATCGCCTCCCTCATGCAGCTCGCCAAGATCTCCGCCGCCCTCGCCCGCCTCGACGACGCCAAAATCCCTTACATCTCCCTCATGACCGACCCTACCACCGGCGGCGTTACCGCCTCCTTCGCCATGCTCGGTGACCTCAACATCGCCGAACCCGGCGCTCTCATCGGCTTCGCCGGCCCCCGCGTCATCGAACAGACCATCCGACAAAAGCTCCCCGAAGGCTTCCAGCGCTCCGAATTCCTCCTCCAGCACGGCTTCCTCGACGCCATCGTCCCCCGCAAAGACCTCAAACCCTACCTCGCCCGCACCCTCGCCTGGATGACCGCCTAGGTCTCCTGACGCCTCAGCTCGTCGGCGCTGCATTCGCGTAGGCAGCCTCTCACGTGAACTTACTGCGTGGGAGCAGCGGTCTGCGGCTTGCGATGATCCACCATGCGGTAGCCCTCCGGAGGTTGGAAGAAGCTCGGGTCCGGCTCATTGGTCGACAAATCAGTCACCATAAAGGTCTGATGACCCACCTGCGCAGAATCCAGGCTGGACGCGAGATCAAATCCCAGGTCGGCGCTGTAGCTGAACTCGCGGACGGTGGCCATGGGAGCGTCATTGCCCAGCACGCCGGTATTCAGAGTGGTTGTATCGCGATACATGTGCACGGGCATGCCCGCAGCGCTCGTCGCCCCAAGGTCTTCGTGCAAGAAGGTACCTTTGCCGCTCTTGAGCGGGCCGGACTGCAGCCGGTTCGGGTCGTAGTGGCCGAGGCCCATGACCGAGGTCTCAATCTCGCAGACCTTCGGTCGCACAAAGCAGTTGTAAAACTTGTGGGCGATCGGATCGTCGATCTGGATCGTGGTCATCTCCGAGCGAATGTCACTGCCTTTGGGAACAAGCAGCCAGCGCTCCTGATAGATACGGCCGGCGCCGTCGCGCACGATCGGCCGCGCATTGGTCACGGTGAAGGTTCCGCCATTCCGCAGCGTCTGGATCCACTCCGTGTGCAGCGTCAAGCTGAAGGGCGCATGAGGAAGGTTGGGAACGTAGATGCTCTGGAGCACGCCTCCACCACCGCCATCGGTACTGGTATAACCTCCGTCGTCCTGGGCGCCGAGAACCGGGGCGCAGGAGATGCAGACACTGGCCGTGACGAAGGTGAAAAACCGAACGACAAGGCGTTTGCGCATGGGGACCTCAGGGGGGCGGGCAGCTTCGGGGGCCTGGTGCACCGAAGTATACGCGGGCACTCGAGTCGCTCGATTCGAGAAATCAAAGGAGGAAAGCAGTGCAGAACGCTTGCTTGAGCAGAAGCGGCCCCCGATGCCTGGAAAGCCAGGCTCAGAGCCTGGCAAGCTCTTCGCGCCTGCTACCATCACGCAGCACTTGCAGCCCACCACCCCATCCCGCACCGCCCTGCGTGTCGCCCTCCGCCGCGCCGCCCACCAGCTCATCGACCCCGATCCTCTCGTCTTCCCCGACCCCTTTGCCATCCCCATCCTCGGCCCCACCTACGCCCAGGAGCTCCAGCGCGCGCCCACCCGAGCCGATCGCCCTCACTCCCACGCCCTCCGTGCTTTTATCGTCGCCCGCAGTCGCTTCGCCGAAGACACCCTTGCCTCCGCCATCGCCCACGGCGCCACACAATACGTCTTGCTCGGCGCCGGCCTCGACACCTTTGCCTTCCGCAATCGCTCGCCCAGCATCCGTGTCTTTGAAGTCGACCACCCCGCGACCCAGGCATGGAAGCTGGATCTCCTCGCCGGCGCCTCACTCCACCTGCCCGCAACCGCGACTCTCGTTCCAGTCGACTTCGAGCGGCAAAGCCTTGCCGCGGAACTGAGCAACGCCGGCTTCGATCCCCGCGTCCGTACGCTCTTCGCCTGGCTTGGCGTCATCCCCTACCTCACCCTCGAAGCCTTCCGCTCCACCCTCGCCGTGATCACCGGCTCCGCCCCCGGCTCGGGGGTCGTCCTCGACTATGGGCAGCCGCGCTCCGTCCTCACCCCCCTCGAGCAGCTCGCGCACGACTCCCTCAGCGCCCGCGTCGCCCTCGCCGGCGAACCCTTCCGCCTCTTCTTTACACCGGCGGAGATCCGCTCCGAACTCCGCGCCTTCCCGCACATCGAGGACCTCGGACGCGACGAGCTCAACGCCCGCTACTTCGCCCACCGCTCGGACAGCCTCCACCTGCAAGGGACCGCTGGCCGCATCCTCAGCGCCGCGACCTAACCAACGTTTCAACAACCATCCTTAGCCATCCTTCACGCCCGCCGCAGCACGCGCCGTGCCCACATGGTCCCCAAATATCCCAGCGCCAGCACGCCCACAAATAGTCCAACCGGTAACCCGATCCGCCGATAGGCTAGGGTGTAGTCCGCATGGATCCCAACCGTATTTAGGATCAGCAGCGTGAGAATGCCGAGAAATGTCGCCGCGAAAAAGGCCGCAAACCCGGTTGCCAGCCCCATCACAAGGCTCGCAAACCATCCCAGATCCCCCAGCGGCACTCCGAAAAGCATTCCCCGGCGAGACACCGTCCCCATGCCCCGACCCTGCACCGTACGTTCCCGCTCCGTCTGGCTTGCCATAGGCAGTAGAATACGTCTTTATGGTTGAAACCGTCCCCCAGGGCCTTGTTCCCCCCGAGCAGGTCGCGCACGAAGCCGCCGCACGCCGCTCTCCAAACGGCATCGCCTTCTCCTCCTTTGGCGATAACCGCCTGGAGCCGCGCGATCTCGACCGCCTTGTAGGTGCCGTGCCCATCCCCATCGCACAGCAAATCGGCCGCTCAGCCTACTTCTTCGTTCCCCTCGCCCTCAGCCGAAACCGGGTCGCTGGCACGTCCATACCACCCCCTGCCTCCGAAGAGACCCTCGTCGCTCGCACCTTCACCTCTGAACTCGGCGAGCAGGCCACCTGCCATCGCAACGTTCTCCTCGGCGAAACCGATGCCGTCTTCATCTCGACTCGCCTGCTCTCCGACCGCTTTGCCCTATCCTTCGAGTTCTTCATTCACGTCGGTCACGCCTTCGCCGATGCTGCGGGCGTTCCTCCAACCTTTGAAACCCTTGTCTGGTCGCAGGCCCTGGCCGACATCCGTGGCGAGACCAGCCAGGATGCGTGGGAGGCTCGAAGCCGAGCCCGTGCCACCTCCGAGATCGATACCACCAGCCCAGAGATCGCTCTTGCGAGTTCCGCCGTCCCACTTCCCCTTGAGGCCGCCGACTCTCCCGACAAACTCCGCGCCGAATACCTCTCCGCCGCCTTGGCCGATGCCGTAGCCATCTTCCTTCTCTCGCTCGCCGTCGACTTCGACTACTCCGAACTGCGCGAGCGCGAGTACCCTTTGCTCGCCCCCACGGCCCTCGCCGACCGCCTCAAGCTCATTGCAACACTGTTCCCGCCCAACCCCGGTTACGAGTTTGCCATCCGCTATCGTCGCCGCGCCTGATCCGTTGCTGTCAGCCGCCTCTGCTCGAAGCTGTCGTCCGAGCCGTGGGGGCCCGGGCTCAGTGTCCGCCGTGATACGGGTGCCCGGCTAGCATGCTGAGTGAACGATAGATCTGCTCCGCCACCACGGCCTGTGCCAGCGCATGCGGCAGAGTTATCCGTCCCAGAGAGATCGTCACATCCGCCCGTTCTCTCGCAGCAGCCGACCATCCGCTCGCTGGCCCCACAGCCATCACCACACTCTGTCGACCGCCATCCCGCATTGCCGCCACACGCGCGGCAAACTCCTCCGAGCTCACCACCGTACCGCGGCTATCGAAGATCACCAGCGTCGCCGGCACTCGCCCAGGCCGCCTATCGACCGCGCGCAGCAGCCCCACTTCATCGTCAAAGCTCTCGAAGCCGCACTCCGCATACGCCGAGGCCCGCCCGAGATACTCCTCAACCAGCGCAAACGCCGGCCCCACACGCACCCGGCGCGCCGATCCCACCACGGCCGCCAGCGTGATCTTCACCTGTCCTGATCCTGCCGGCTCTCGCTACTTCGCCGTCTTCTTTGCCGTGGCTCGTTTTGCCGAGACCTTCTTCGCGCCAGCCACTTTGGATGGCGACTTCTTCGTCAAGACCTTCTGCGCTGGCGTCTTGGCCCCCACTGCTTTTTTCAGGGGCGCCTTCGTTGCCCGCACGCTCTTGGCCACCTTTGTTGGCGTCCCAAGTGGCTCCGCCTTCCCGCGCCCAGCTCCGGTCTGGTCCTTGATCTTGGCCTTCAGCTCGCTATCGAGCTCATCCGGACGGATCGTCGTCGCGCTCTTGCGCAGCCGCTCCAGACCGTAATACTCCCGCTTCTCCGGCGAAAACACGTGAACAATAAAATCCACGTAATCCATCAGAACCCATTCCCCCTCGCGTCGGCCTTCGACCGAGTTCGGATACACGCCGAAATCGCGCTTCAGGCGGATCTCAATCTCATCCGCGATCGCTACGTTCTGCCGCGTGTTCGTCCCATTGCAGATCAGGAAGTAATCCGAGAGACCGCTCTCGGTAGGATCCAGCGACAGGATGCGGATGTCCTCGGCCTTCTTGTCTTCGCACGCAGCCACTGCGCTTAATAGCTGCTGATAGCTCTCAATCGACGCCATTCGGTCTCCTGTTCTGATGGTAGTGGCTCGCGCCCCCGCCAGCAATGACGCCCTCTCGCGAAACCTATGCCTCCGCTGAAACTCAGGCCTTCCGCAAAGCCTATGCCTTCATTGCCCCGTACAGCCCATGCGCCCGGATGTACCCCAGCACGGCCGCCGGGATCGCGTCCGCACAGCTCTCCCCTTCCCGTAGCCTCTCGCGCAGATCGCGCGAGGCCAACGGCACGGCTACATCCTCAATCCGGTGCACCCGCACCCTCGCCGGCATCTCCCCTGACAGCACGAACCCCGGCCGGCTGACGACGATCCACTCCGCCAGCTCGGCCAGCCGCTCCGGTTGACGCCACCGCGAAAACTCCCGAAGGTTATCCGCGCCAAGGATCGCGAACAGCCGCGCTCCCGGCCACTCGCGACGCATCGCCTCCAACGTATTCACCGTGTAGTTCGGCGCGCCATCCGGCCGCGGCGCGTCGATCGCTGACGCTCGCAACCCGTCCGCCTCCCCCATGCAGAGCAGCGCGGTCATCGCCAGCCGGTCTGCAAAGGGCGCCTCCGCCCCATGCCGCTTCAGTGGCTGCAACCCGGTCGGCGCCAGCAGCACCTCGTCCAGAGCAAATCGCTCCCGCGCTACCCGCGCCATCTCCAGATGTCCCCTGTGCGGCGGGTCAAAGCTTCCACCCAGTAGCGCAACGCGTCGCTCTCCCACAGCCTCGTCTTGGCGCAAGCCTAGTGAGCCCGGCCGCGTGAGGACGGCGGCGGGGGCGGGTAGTTCGGCCGAGCCGGCGCCTCGGCAGCCTGCACCACCTCGATCGGCCGGTGCTGCTCCACCAGATCCGCAATCGCGTACTTCAGCGGATCCAGGCCCTCCCCGGTGACCGCCGAAATCGCATAAAACGGCAGCTTGCGCCGCTTCGCCATCGCCTGCAGCCGCTTCAGCTTCTCCGGATTCGCAACGTCAATCTTTGTCGCGACCACCACGGTCGGTCGCTCCACCAGCGTCGGATCGAAGCTCTTCAGCTCCGCCGTGATCCGCTTGAAGTCTTCCGCCGGGTCCGGCCGGTCCGTCGCGTCCGACACATCCACCAGATGCACAATCACGCTGGTCCGCTCGATATGCCGCAGGAACTGAATCCCCAGCCCCGCACCCAGGTGCGCCCCCTCGATCAGCCCCGGCAGATCCGCGATCGTGAACGACTGGCTGTGCGGATACTCGCCCACCTGCACCACGCCCAGGTTCGGCTCCAACGTCGTAAACGCATAGTTCGCAATCTTCGGCTTCGCCGCCGAGATCCGGGAGATAAAGGTGCTCTTGCCCACATTCGGATAGCCCACCAGCCCCGCGTCGGCCAGCAATCGCAGCTCAAGCCGCAGCGTCCGCTCCTCGCCCGTCCGCCCCAGCTCGTGCTCGCGCGGAGCCTGGTGCGTGCTGGTCGCGAAGTGCTGGTTCCCTCGACCACCGCGCCCGCCCTTGGCCACCACGATCGTCTGATTCGGCAGGGCAAAGTCGTGCACCAGCTCGCCCGTCGCCTCGTCGTACACCAGCGTGCCCACCGGCACCTCAAGCACCGTCGGCTCGCCCGCGAACCCCGAGCAGTTTGACCCCAGCCCGTGCCCGCCCCGTTGCGACTTGTGCTCCGGATTGAACCGAAAGTGAATCAGCGTGTTGTGGCTCAGCGACGATGCCATCAGGATGTCGCCGCCATGTCCCCCGTCGCCGCCCGAAGGGCCGCCGCGCGGCACAAACTTCTCCCGCCGGAACGCCATGCAGCCGTTGCCGCCGTCCCCCGCCTTGATCCGAATCTTCGCTTCATCGACAAACATGGCCGACATCAGTCTATCGCCTCGCCCTCTAGTCCGAAGCAGTAGCGAGTGCTTCTTCTTCAGCTTTCGTCGCTTGCCGCGCAGCGAAGCACTTGCCATCCCCCTCATCTGCGCCTTTCGCGCCATTCCCCGACCTGCATCCACGCCCTACTCTCATCCCGATCTCCGCGATCGGCTCCAAGCGATCACCGGGCCACTTGCTTCCCATGCCCTCCCCGGCAACCCACTTCCATCTCGCCGCGAACCTCCTCGCCTTCGCCCTGCTCCTCGCCGCGCCTCTTCGCGCGCAGGACAGCACCACCGGCGCTATGCGTGGCCGCGTGGAGGACCCGACAGGCGCTGTTCTCGCCCACGCCGAGGTTGTGCTCGCCGACATCGCCACAGGCCGCCGGCTCACCGTCACCACCGCCGCGGACGGCACCTTCACCGCCATCGCACTTCCTCCCGGCGCCTACGCCACGCACATCCGCGTCTCCGGTTTCAGCCCGCGCACCCTTTCCGCCGTAACCGTCGAGATCGGCGCCGTCACCGACCTCCACTCCGTGATCCTCCCCATCGGCGCATCCGAGGTCGTCACCGTGACCGCCTCGCCCGAGGACGCCGCCATCAGCGCACAAACCAACCTCCTCTCCGGCAACGAAATCGACAATCTTCCCCTCGATGGCCGCCGCTGGCAAAGCTTCGCCCGCCTCACGCCGCAGGCCGGCCCGATCGATACCGCCCTCGACCTGCTCAGCTTTCGCGGCCTCGCGTCCACCCAAAACAGCACCCATCTCGATGGCCTCAGCAACGACCAGAGCTACGCCGCGTCGCCCCGCGGCGCCGGCCAAACTAGCGGTCGCGAGGTCGAAGACGAGGCGGAAGGCGCGTCTTCCGGCGATCCCGCCGCCGACCGCGGTTACAGCGCAGGCAGCGGCTCCGGTCGCCGCCCCGGCATGGAATACACCATCCCAGAGGCCGCCGTGCGCGAGTTCCGCGTCACCGGCCAGAACGACTCCGCCCTCTTCGGCCACGCCGCCGGCGGCACCGTCAGCACCGTTACCCGTTCCGGCACCGACGAACTCCACGGCCGGCTCTCCTTCCTCGCACGCTCCAGCGCCTTCGCCGCGGCCGACCCTTTCTCCATCGCCACCCACTACACCAATGGCGTCATCACCAGCGCCGTCATCAAGCCGCACGACCTCCGCGAGCAGTTCGGCGGTACCCTAGGCGGCGCAATCCTCCCCGGCCGCCTCTTCTTCTTCTACGCCCTCGACCTCCAGCGCCGCGGCTTCCCCGCCGTTTCCTCGCCGCAGAGCGCCGGCTTCTACTCGCTCACCCCAATCCAGACCGCTCTCCTGAGCCATCGCGGCGTCACCGCGGCGCAGACAAGCTCCGCCCTCACCTACCTGGATAGCCTGACGGGCACCGCGCCGCGTCGCCACGACCAAGCCGTCAACTTCGCCAAACTCGACTTCACCCCCCAGGATCACGATCGCTTTTCCCTCGCCTACAACCGGGCGCACTCAAGCTCACCCGCTGGCGGCCGCACCGCACCTGTCGTCAACCGTGGCCTCGCCAGCTTCGGCAACATCACCGTGGCGATCGATACCGCGCTCGCGCGTTGGACCCACACCGTCAACCCTCACCTGGTCAACGAGCTCCGCGCCGGGTACACCCGCGATCTCCATCGCGAGACACCGCAGACGCCTCTTCCGCAGGAGCCCGCCATCTCCCTCGGCTCGCTCCCGCCCGAGGTCGCCATCGGCCCCGAGGGCCTCATCTTCGGAACGCCACCCGCAGCCTCGAGCGGCCCCTCGCCCGATGAGCGCCGCACCGAAGTCGCCGAAATACTTACCTGGAACCCGCGCCACCACCTCTTCCAATTCGGAGGTGAGCTCAGCCTCGTTTACGATCACGTCCACGCCCTCACCAACACCGAGGGCACCTTCCACTACGACAGCGGCATCACGGGCGGTCACGCCGGCGGTCTCGTCGACTGGATCACCGACTACACCTTCAACGTCAACAGCTACCCAAACGGTGGCTGTCCCACCATCTACACCACCGACCACCTCTTCTGCTTCCGTTCCTTCTCGCAAAGCTTCGGTGGTCTGGACGAGCGCTTCAACACCTCCGAGTGGGCCGGCTTCGCCCAGGACGACTGGCACCTCACCCGATCCCTCAGCCTCAGCGCCGGCGTGCGTTATGAGTACGAGCTGCTGCCACTCCCCCAGCGACCGAATCCCGACCTCGACAGCGTCTTCGGCACTATCGGAGCAACCAGCGTCTTCCCCGAAGATCGCAACAACGCCGGTCCTCGGCTCGGCCTCGCCTGGGCGCCCTTCGGCAACCGCTCCACCGTCCTCCGCGTCGGCTACGGTCTCTACTTCGGTCGGCTTCCCGGCGCCACTGTCGGTACCGCGCTTGAAGATACCGCGCTTACCTCCTCCATCACCCGCATCCGCATCACCCCCGCCGTCGAGACCGCCTGCCCCCAGGTGGCCAACCAGGGCTTCGGCTACCCCTGCGCCTTTGTCTCCGCTCCACCCAGCGGCGTAGTCGGCACCACCTCCGCTGTCGTCTTCGACCGCCGCTTCCGCCTGCCCGCCTCGCAGCAGGGTCGCGTGGCCATCGAGCAGACCCTCTCCCATGGCAGATCGGTCACCCTTGCCGGGGTGCTCAGCCTCACGCGCCAGTTGCCAAACTCCGTCGACTTGAACATCGCTTCCCCGACCGGCGCCCGCTCCTTCGTCCTCCAGGGTGGCCACAGCACCACCCCGGGCCTTCGCGATGGCGATGCCTTTTCGTTGCCCCTCTACACCGCCCGGCTCGATACCGCCTTCGGCCCGGTCACCGACATCCGGTCGAACGCCAACGCGACCTACACCGGCGCCGTCGCGGAGTTCGAGCAGCGCGCCGCCCAAAGCCTGGACCTTCGTTCTAGCTGGACCTGGTCCAAGAGCATCGACTTCGGGGGAAACCACGGCGCCACCCCGCCCACCAACGGCCAGTACGACCCCGTCGACATCCGCTACGACAAAGGCCTCTCTACCCTCAACATCCCGCACAAGATCGTCGTCAGCGCCATATGGACGCCCCACCCGCGCCGCCCTTCGCCCTGGGAGCGCGCGCTCGCCACCGGCTGGTCCGTCGCCCCCATCCTGATCGTTAGCAGCGGCCGACCGTACAGCTACAACGTCTTTGGTGGCTCGCGCCTTGCCGGCGGCCATGAAAGCCTGAACGGCTCCGGCGGCGGCGTCTACCTGCCCACCGTCGGCCGCAACGTCCTTCGCCTCCCCGAGCAGATTCAGTCCGATCTCCGCATCGGCCGCGAGCTCTCCCCGCACGAGGGCCTCCATCTGCGCTTCACCGCCGAGGTCTTCAACGTCCCTAACCGGCGCAATCTCACAGGCGTCTCCGAACGCGCCTTTCTCGTCGGCACACCGGTCGACGGCGTCTACCCGCTGGTCTTCCAGGACGCCGCCACCATCGCTGCCGAGGGTCTCACCACCACACCCTTTGGCCAGCCCACCTCCTCCAGCCAGGGCCAGAATCGCGAACGGCAGGCCCAGCTCGGCCTGCGGCTTGACTTCTGAAATCACGGATCTCATCCCGGTCCACAGTTTGCAAGGGAACCTTGCATCACCCGCCTCCAGGGAAAACAGCTTCCGCCGGCCTCCATCTGCATCCAAAGCGTGTAGCTCTACGGGCCGCAAGGGAGTATCTGCGAACGTGAACGCTGGGCACCTGATCGCTGGGCACACCCTGATCCTCACCCTTGCGGTCGTCTTCTTCGCGAGCCTGGGAGTGCCTCTCCCAGTCTCGCTCGCTATGCTGGCCGCCGGAGCCGCCGCCCACCAGCTCACCCATCTTGGTCTGCCCACACTGTTGCCCCTCTTTTGGATCGCCGCCCTCGCCGGCGACATCCTGCTCTACCTCGGCGGTCGATACACCGGCTGGTGGTTGCTGGCACGGCTCTGCCGCCTCACCACCAACCCGGAGCAGTGCATCTTTCGCTCCTCCGATTACTTCTATCGCCGAGGCCCACGCACCCTGCTCTTTGCCCGTTTCGTTCCCGGCCTCGGCGCCATGGCTGCGCCGCTCGCGGGCTCCCTGAACATGCGCCTGCCCCGCTTCCTGCGGCTCGATGCGATGGGTGCCATCATCTACACCTCAACCTGGACGCTTGCCGGGTATCTCTTCAGCTCGTACATCAGCGCCATCGAGCGAGGAATGGCGCGCGCGGGTCATGTCGTGCTCACCCTTGTCGTCCTCATCGTCCTCGGCTACGGTGTCAGTTGGGCCATCTTCGTCTTCAAGGCACGCCGCTTCAAGAACATCGAGCGGGTTGATGCCCAAAGCCTCCACGACCGCCTCCAGCTCGACGACCCCAATCGTCTTGTCGTCATTGCCGATGTCCGCAGCCATGGCTACTACGACCCAGGTATGCAGCGCATCAAAAACTCCATTCGCGTAGAGCCGCATCGCCTTCAGGAAGAGCTGGTCGCCTTGCGCGAGTTCATGGCGCCCGAGTGCGAGATCTACCTCTACTGCTCCTGCATCCGTGAGGCCACCAGCGTTCGCGTCGCCTACATGATGAATCAGCAGAACTGCCAGACCAAGGTCATCGAGGGCGGCCTCCGCGCCTGGATGAAAGCCGGCGGCGAGGTCGAACCCGTTCCGCCCCATGAGATCGAGCATCTCCCCCGCTTCGACTAAGCCGCTGCGTGCATGGCATGCGGCATAGCACCGCATCCTCTTGTCGCAAGGAGCACTGTTATCTCGACCGAAGCGGACGGTTTAGTCCGCGCAGTGGAGAGACCTGCGGTTGTTCTCTGGTCAACTGCTAACGACGTGCTCCGAAAGCGAAAGCGTGTTGCCGTCCGGATCCCGAAACCAAAGCACCCTGTCGCCGCCCGGCGCCGTCCAGACCCCATCCGCATCCTGCGCCATGAAGTCATAGCGGGCGATCTCCACACCACGTCTCGCCAGCTCGCGTGCCTTTGCCGAAATATCCTCCACCTCCCAGCCGAAGATCGTGTAGCTCACCGGCGTGAACTCATCCAGTCGAACCACCCGCAACACGCCGCCGCCTACACCAAAGACGAGCGCAACAGGCGTGTCAGCAACAAACTCCAGCCCCAGAGTCTCCTCGAAGAAAGATCGCGCCACCTCCGCATTCGCTGTAGGAATAAATCCGATCGTCGCCGCATCCCTTAGCATCGCCGTACCTCCCCCGTAACGCCCTGAACTTTACAATAGACACATGAGCTTTCGCGAAGAGTTCGAGGTCGCGGTCGTCGGTGCCGGCCACGCCGGGTGTGAGGCCGCTGTCGCCGCCGCGCGCATGGGCCGGCGCACCGCCCTCTTCACCCTCAACCTCGACCTGATCGCCCAAATGAGCTGCAACCCCGCCATCGGCGGCATCGCCAAGGGCCACCTCGTGCGCGAGATCGACGCCCTCGGCGGCGTCATGGGCGAGGTCGCCGACGCCTGCGGCATTCAGTTTCGCCTGCTTAACACCTCCCGCGGCCCCGCCGTCTGGAGCCCCCGCGCACAGTGCGACAAAGCCCTCTACCGCGTCAAAATGCGCGAACTCCTCGAATCGCAGCCGAACCTCTTCATCAAGCAGGCCGAGGTCGTCGATCTCCTCCTCGAGACGGCCGCAGACGGCACCCGTACCCTGCGCGGCCTTCACCTCCGCGATGGCCGAACCATTCACGCCGCCGCCACGGTCATCACCACCGGCACCTTTCTCAACGGCCTGATCCACTGCGGCGAGCAGCAGTACACCGCCGGCCGCTCCGGCGAGCCTGCCAGCGTCCTCCTCGGCGAATCCCTCAAGCGACTCGGGCTCCGCGGCACCCGCCTCAAGACCGGCACGCCCCCGCGCCTCGACGGCCGCACCATTGACTGGACTCAGTTCGAAGAGCAGCCCGGCGACCCTGACCCCACACCCTTCTCCCTCCGCACCCGCGAGATCCCCCTCCGCCAGATCTCCTGCCACATCGCCACCACCACCCCCGAAACCCTGCAGCTCATCCGCGACAACGTCCATCGCTCGCCCATGTATACCGGCCAGATCTCCGCCATTGGCCCGCGCTACTGCCCCTCCATCGAAGACAAGATCGTCCGCTTCCCGGATAAGAGCTCGCATCAGTTCTTCCTCGAGCCCGAAGGTCTCAACACCCACGAGGTCTACATCAACGGCATGAGCACTTCGCTCCCCATGGAGGTCCAATTCGCCATGGTCCGCTCCATCCCCGGCCTCGACCGTGCCGAAATGCTGCGGCCCGGCTACGCCATTGAGTACGACGCCATCGACGCCCGCGAGCTCGACCGCACCCTCGAGGTCAAATCCATCCCCGGCCTCTTCCTCGCCGGCCAGATCAACGGCACCTCCGGCTACGAGGAGGCCGCCGGGCAGGGCATCATGGCCGGCATCAACGCCGCCCTCGCGGTCGGCCGGAATCTCGACCAGCACACGGTTCTGTCATCTCGACCGGAGGACTCGCAGCGCGAGGCCGCAGTGGAGAGACCTGCAGGTGTACCACCACAGCATCGTCGCGGAGCCTTCACCCTCGACCGCAGCGAAGCCTACATCGGCATCATGATCGACGACCTTATCTCGAAGGGCACCGACGAGCCCTACCGCATGTTCACCTCGCGCGCCGAGTTCCGCCTCCATCTCCGCATCGACAACGCCGATCGCCGTCTCACCCCGCACGGCCGCGCGCTCGGCCTCATTGACGACGCCACCTGGGCCGACTTCGAATCCCGTCAGGCCCGCGCCGCCCTTCTCCGCGATCTGCTCGAAACCACTCGTCTCCGCGCCGGCGAGCTCACACCAGAGATCGCCGCCACCCTTCCCGGCGACGCCGCCAAGCACACCGGTGAGACCCTCGCCCAGGTCCTCCGCCAGCCCGAGCTCCGCATCGAGGCCCTTCGCCAGGCGATCAAACGCGAACTCCGCACGCCGGCCCGCGCCACCCTCGCCGGCCCATGGCTTGCCGCCCTTAGCCCAACCTCCTGTCATCCTGAGCAAAGCGAAGGACCTGCTTCTGCCCTCCCATCCCCTGCCTGTTTACTCCCCACTCCCATACGTAACGAGTGGCGCGCCGTCGAGACCGAAGTAAAGTACGGCGGCTACCTCGCCCAGCAGCAGCGCTCCATTGATCGCCTCAGGGCCGCCGAGGGCAAACAGATCCCGGCCTGGTTCGACTACACCGCCGTCTCCGGCCTCTCCCGCGAGATGCGCGAAAAGCTCGCCCGCATTCGCCCCCGCACCCTCGGCCAGGCCCTCGGAATTCCAGGCGTTACCCCCGCCGCCGTCAACCTCGTCCACATCTACATCGAGCTCCAGACCCGCAAGCGTTCCGCCTGAACCTCCCTCTGCATTCCCGAGGAGGACCATCCGGCGCTCACCTGCGTCCAATAGCTAGCGAACCGAATCCGTCACGAAGACGCACGCGTCGACCGGATCCCCACCGCAGAGGAGTCAGGCGACCACATGCGCAACAACCTCACCCACTTCGCCACAGCCCTCCTCCTCATTGCCGTGGCATTCTTCGCTTGGAGGCATATGGCTATCGCTCAGGCAACCAACAAGCAGAAGCTCCCCGCTCCGCTCGTCGACGAACAGAATCCCACCGCCCACACCGAGACCGCGGTCTTTGCCGGCGGCTGCTTCTGGGGAGTCCAAACTGTATTCCAGCAGGTTAAGGGCGTTACCGGGACCACCGCCGGCTACTCCGGCGGCACCGCCGCCACTGCCAACTACCGCGACGTCTCCTCCGAACGCACCACCCACGCCGAGTCGGTCAAAGTCGTCTTCGACCCGCGCAAGATCAGCTACGGCACCCTGCTGCGCATCTTCTTCTCCGTCGTCCACGACCCCACGCAGCTCAACCGGCAGGGTCCTGATGTCGGCGTCTCCTATCGCTCGGCCATCTTCTTCACCAGTCCCGAGCAGCAGCACATTGCACAGGCCTACGTGAAGCAGCTCGACGAAGCCCACGCCTTCTCCAAGCCCATCGTCACCGAGATCGTCCCGCTCAAGGCCTTCTACGACGGCGAAGACTACCACCAGGACTACGCCGAGAAGAACCCAGACAACCCCTATATCCAGGTCTGCGACGTCCCCAAGACCGCCGCCCTCAAAGCCCAGTTCCCCGAACTCTTCCAGCAGTACCATCACTCCGGCAACTAACTGCTGCGGAGCACTTAGACCTGTCCTTTTTCCTTTGTTCACGAGAAGCGTTGTGCTCCTGCCTGGGACGAGAAAAGACGCCGTGCGGAAGCAGAGCCATGAGATCAGACAGGAGACCGGCTGCCCTGGATTAGATCGCGCAGAACCTCGCCCCCGCGTTCATCGTCGCTCCACAGCTCCTGCAGATCACCGCCGTTCCTCACGCCAACACCTGTGCTTTGCCTGACTGCATCTGCTACGCACACAGCTCGTCTGCGGTTCTCCGCGCGGGTACGATAGATCTGTGATCGCACCAGGGACAGACCAGTCCGGATCCCAAGATCTCCGGCAAAACGGCAGTTCGGAAGACGGTGCCCTCGCCGTGGCGTCTTCCCCGACGGCGACCGTCGAAGCGAGCGAGACAGCACCGCCGCCCGACATGGTACCGCCTGCAAACCGAACGGTCCCCGAGCCCCTCCGCGAGCGCAGCGCCGCCGCTCTCGAGTGGCCACGTCTGCGCGAGCTCATCGCCCGCCGCACTCAATCCGCGCCCGGCCGCGAGCGCACGGTTGCCCTCGAGCCGACCACCGACCTCGCTTGGATCAATCTCCAGCAAGACCGCGTGGACGAGATGCGTGCCCTGCTCGTCTCCGGCGCGCCCTTCTCGCTGGCCGGCCTCTTCGATCCCACCGACCCTCTCGCCAAATCCCGCGTCCCCGGCGCCGCGCTCGAAGGCATCGAGCTCCTGCAGCTGCTGCACCTCGCCGAGCTCACGGAAGCCTGGCGCGTCCTCGCCGCCGAGCCCCCCAACTCCGTCGCCGCCCGCTGGGCCGCCATCACCACCCTCTCCGCGCCTATCCTCTCCACCAATCTCTCCACCCTCCTCAGCCAGCTCCGCAACAAGATCGAGCCGGACGGCAACCTGGCCGACGACGCCAGCCCCGAGCTCGCCCGCATTCGCCGTGCGCTGGAGCGCCAGCACCGCAACATCCAGGACTCCCTCCGCCGATCTCTCCGCTCCATCGCGGAAGCCGGGGCCATTCAGGACGAGGTCATCACCCTGCGGGGCGATCGCTTCACTATTCCCGTCAAGACCGAGCTCCGCCGCCGCGTGCCCGGCGTCATCCACGGCTCGTCCTCGACCGGCCAGACCGTCTTCATCGAGCCCATGGAGACCGTCGAGGCCAACAACGAACTCCTCCGCCTGCTCGACGAAGAGCAGTCCGAGATCAACCGTATCCTCGTCGCCATGACCCGCGCCGTCGGCCAGCACGCCGACACCCTCCTCGCCGCCGCCGACATCCTCGCCGAACTCGACTTCCTCACAGCCCGCGCCAAGTTCGCCGAGCAGCTCGACTGCCTCCGCCCGAACTTCACCAGTGGCGCCAGCGGCTACTCTACCGACGGCACGATCACCCTGCGCAGCGCCCGCCACCCGCTCCTCGCCCTCCGCCTCGCCGAGGAGGGCGTCCGCATCGTCCCGCTCACCCTCATCCTCGAGGCCGGCGCGCGCCAGCTCATCATCTCCGGCCCCAACACTGGCGGCAAAACCGTCGGCCTCAAAACCCTCGGCCTGCTCGCCCTCATGGCCCAGGCCGGCCTGCCCGTCCCCGCTACCGAGGCCGCGCTGCCCCTCTTCGACGCCGTCTATGCCGACATCGGCGACGCCCAGTCTATCGAGCGCAACCTATCCACCTTCTCCGCCCACATCACCAACGTCGATCGCATCACGCGCGAGGCCGGCGCCGACTCGCTCGTCCTCCTCGACGAACTCGGCTCCGCTACCGACCCCGAGGAAGGCGCCGCGCTCGCCGTCGCCATCGCCGGCCACTTCCTCCGCCGCCGCGCCTGGTCGCTCATCTCCACTCACCTCAACGCGCTCAAGATCTACGCCGCCACCCACCCCGGCGTCGTCAACGCCTCCGTCGGCTTCGACCAGGCCACCCTCGCGCCCACCTACGAGCTCCGCCTCGGCGTCCCCGGCGCCTCAGCCGGCCTCAACATCGCCGCGCGCCTCGGCCTCTCGCCCGAGATCATCGCCGACGCACGGGCCGCCCTCTCCACCCAGACCGCCGACATCGGCGCCTTCCTCGACGAACTCCACAGCCAGATCACCGCCGCCAACGAAGAGCGCTCCAACCTCCGCCGCCGCGAGCACGAGCTCCGCATGGAGCGCGAACGCCTCGAGGCCGAAGGCCGCGCCGAACAGCGCCAGCGCACCCGCGAGCTCGAAACCAAACTCAACGCCCTCATCGCCGATGTCGACGCGCAGCTCAAGGACACCGTCAAGGCCATCGACGACAAAGCCGTCGCGCAAAAGGTCGCGCGCGACTCCGCCCTCCGCATGGCCCGCCTGCGCCGCGAGTTCTCCGAGCAGTTCACCGGCACCGTCGCCGCCCACAACACCAGCCCCAAGACCGCCGACCAGCAGCGCAAAGGCCCCAAACCCCTCAAGGTCGGCGACCTCGTCCGCATCAAATCCCTCAACCGCGAGGCTTGCGTCTCCGCCCTGATCGACCACCGAAACCTCGAGGTCGCCATGGGCCAGATCAAGATGCGCGTCTCCCGCGACGACCTCGCCGAGCACATCCCCGGTCCCAACGCCACCCCGCTCCACGCCGCCCGCCGCCGCAGCAACGTGACCGTCCAGACCTCCACCTCGGACGCCGCCGACTGGGTTCCCATGGAGCTCAACGTCATCGGCCGCACCGCCGACGAGGCCGAGGGCGAGGTCGAGCGCTACATCGACCAGGCCTTCCTCGCCGGCCTCCCGCGCGTCCGCATCGTCCACGGCACCGGCATGGGCATCCTCCGCCGCACCCTCCGCGAATACCTCAAGCGCCACCCCCACGTCACCGCCGTCACCGAGCCTCCATTCAACGAGGGCGGCCAGGGCGCCACCCTCGTCGATCTCCGCCAATAGCGGCCGGACAAAGAGTCCGCTATCGCAGGAGATCACCCGGATCGAACCACAAAGCGAGGATCAGAGCGAACGCAGAAGAGCGCCGCTTCCCGCCGAAGGCGCTACTTACAAACGTTAGTGCCCCAACCCGTCCTCCTTGTGGTAGTTCGGGTAGTGCGGCACGACGAAGGTCTGCGGCGGGTGCTGCTTCAGCTCGTTCATCACGACCGCCACCGCCCGCTCGAGCTGCGGATCGTGCCCCGCCGCGACCGCCTTGGGCTCCTCTTCGACCTCGACATCGGGTGCCACCCCGTGATTCTCAACCTCGAACTCCCCGTGCAGCCCATAGAGCGCCGTGCGCGGCGCCATCACACGGCCGCCATCGAGCAGCGACGGATAGCCGCCGATGCCCACCAGCCCGCCCCAAGTTCGCGTCCCCACCAGCGGCCCCAGCTTTGCCTGGCGAAATAACCACGGCATGGCGTCGCCGCCCGACCCCGCATTCTGATTGATGATCATCTCCTTCGGCCCAAAAATCGCCCCCGTCGGTTCCGTCATCCGCGCGCCCTGCCGCGACTCGTAATTCAGCATCGGCGTCCGCTTCAACACATCGATCACATAGTCCGCGATATCGCCGCCCTGGTTGTAACGCTCGTCGATCACCACCGCCTGCTTATCGGTCTGCGCAAAGAAGTAGCGATTGAAGTTATCGAAGCCCGCGCCCGCGGTGTTCGGCAGATAGACATACGCGACCTTGCCGCCGCTCGCCGCGTCCACCTTGCGTAGGTTGCCGTCGATCCACTCCTGCTCGCGCATCGCCCGTTCGCTGTCCACTGGCACCACCACGACTTCGCGCGCGCCCTTGCCGTCCGCGCTCGGTCCCACCTTGATCGTCACCTGCCGGCCGGCGGTGCCTTCGAACGCGGCAAACAGATTCTCGCTCGCGTGCAGCTCCACGCCGTTTACCGCCAGCAGATACTCGCCTTCGCGCACGTTCACGCCCGGCTGCGTCAGCGGTGAGTAGAGCCGCGGGTTCCAGTTGCCGCCGCTCACGACATGCGCGAACTTGTAACGATCGTGGTCCGCCACGTAATTCGCTCCCAGCAGACCCGTCTTCGGCGTGTCCGCGCCACCACCCTCCCGTCTCCTGGGCGGCCCATCGACGAACATGTGCCCGACCGTCATCTCGCCCAGCATCTCCCGCTGCAGGTAGGTCAGGTCGGAGCGCGTGCTCAGCCCGTCCACATACGGCGCGTACTTCGCCTGAATCTTCTTCAAGTCCAGCCCGTGAAAGCCCGGGTCATAGAAGAACTCGCGCTCGATCCGCCAAGTCTCGTTGTAGATCTGCCGGAACTCGGCGCGCGGATCGATCTTCGCCATCATGCCGTCTACCCGCAGCGCCTTGCCGGGCGTGCCGTCGGCCGCACCGGGATTCAGATCGCTCCCTGCCGCGACGAACCAGCCCTCGCCCTTGCGGTACAGCAACTTCTGCCCGTCGGCTGAGGTGTTAATGCTGCCCGCGTTGTGCAGAATGTCTTCCGTCTTGCGCGTCTCGAGCGTGAACCGCCACACCGATCGCAGGCTCTGCGGCTCCTCGCTTGAGGAGTTCGCCGCCGGACTGCCCTCGCCCAGCAAAAACACGCCCGCCGTCGCCGGCACGAGCGCCACGTAGTTCCGCGCCGGAATCGGCAACGCCAGAATGCGCTGCTGAATGCCGTCCAGATCGATCGTCACCGTCGGCACAGCGGCCTTCTCGTCCTTCTTGTCACCATCCTTGCCGTCCTTCGCCGCGATCGACTTCGCTGTCGCGTTCGGCTTCTCGTCGGACTTGGGTTTATCGGTGGGCGCCGCGTCCTTGGCCGAGTCCGCCTTGCTCTTCTCGTCGTCGCTCTCCGGTGGAATGGGCGACGGATCCTTCTTCGCCAGCACCGCCACGTAGACGCTCGCCGTGGTCGTCCGATTCAAGCTGCCCAGGCCGAAGCCGTCGATCGCGGGCCCGATATCCGTGCTTGCCGTGAAAAAGACATACTTGCCGCTCGCATCCCACACCGGGTTGGTCACGTTGCTCATGCCGTCCGTCCCCTGCGTCGATCTTCCGGTCGCGATCTCGTACAGAAAGGCCGCGCTCTCCAGACTCGGCAGCGAGCGCGCGTAGAGAATCCACTTGCTGTCGGGCGAAAAGCTCGCGCTGAAGCCGGCCGGACCGAAGCCCTCGTGAAGATCCGTGTCGATTCTCACTGGAGGGGCTCCCGATCCCGGCCCATCTACCACCACGGTCCACAGATTCAGCCGCTTGTCGCTGAAGAGAATCCGCTTGGAGTCCGGCGACCAGCGCGGCGAGTAATAGTACGTGTGGTCGGGCCCAAGGTCGATGACGCGCGCCGGCTTCAGACCCGCCTGGTCGCGCAGGTACAGCTTGTACTCCCCGGTCGCATCGCTGAAGTACGCGATCGTCTGCCCATCCGGGCTCCACGCCGGCTCGCGCTCGGCGGCGTTCGATGTGTTCGTGATATCCCGCACATCGCCCTTCTCCGCCCGCACTGTGAAGATATCGCCGTGCGCCTCGAAGACCGCGCGCACACCGGTCGGCGAAACGCTCCAGTTCTCTATCTCCATCGGCCGGACCTTTGCGAAATGCGGCTGAAGCGCCGGCAGGTCGCCGTCCGCCGTGATCGACACTACGTGCTCCGTACCATCCTTCGTGTTGACCAGGTGAATGGTGCCAAACTGCTCGTAGACGAGCGCCTCGTCATGACCGCCGAGCGTCTTCAGGTCGAGCCCGTGGTTTTCGACCATCCGCCTTACCTCGCGCGACCGCGTGTCATAGCGGAACAACGACACCGGTCCGTCGCGGTCGGAGAGGAAGTACACCGCATCGCCCAGCCACACCGGCGAAGTATCGTTTGAGTTCTCGCGCGGGACCTTGACCACATCGAGCGACTTCAAATCGACCAGCCACACCGGCTGCGTCTGCCCGCCGCGATAGCGCTTCCAGGAATCGCCCTGCCACTGCAGAAAGGGGCTGTAGGCGGCGTGGGTTCCATCCGGCGAGATCGACAGATCGGAGGCTGACGGCAGCGGCAGCCGCTCCGGCAGACCACTTCCATCGACGTGCACGCGAAAGATCTGCAAATACAAGCGGACTGCATCCTGCATGCTTGCCACCAGGACGTCCTTGCCATCCGGCGTCCATCCCGTGATGTAGTTCCCCTCCGGCTGGAAGGTGAGTCGTCGCGGCATACCTCCGCTCACCGGCACGGTGTACACGTCGTCGCTGCCGCGGGTGCGGGCGGTGTAGCCGATCGTCTGCCCATCCGGTGAAAAGAATGGACCGTCCTCGACGTCGCCGGTCGACGTCAAACGGCGCGCCACCCCGCCTTCCCGAGCCACCGTCCAGACATCATCCGCATAGCGAAAGGCGATCAGCTTGTCCGAGAGCGTGGGATGCCGATACAAATGCGGTGTCTGCGCCGCGGCAGGAGACAACAAAACAGTCAGAACGAACAGCGAACAGCTTATACCAGAGAGCAGACAACGCACGGCAACTCCTAAGAGCAGGGATACGGGATTCTACGACGCCGGCGCCTCTAAGTTCCCTGGCCTGCTTGTCTCGCAACGTCGCACACGCCGTGGCGCAGAAACGTGCGAGGGCCCACTCACCGGCCTGCCGCCTCCGAAGCGCTGTGATCGGATGCTTGAGTTCCGCTGCGGCGCGCTTCAAGGTAGACGCCGCACGCACTGAGCACCAGCCGTCCCGGCCCGTCCATCAGCACGGAGTCTCCCGGCACCTCGGTCGTCGCGCCCGTGACATCGGCATCTTCGTGCTGGAGGTTCACCTCGCGTACCTGCGCGGCGTGGAAGCCCAGATCGGCCAGCGTCACCGTCCGGTCGCCGCGCAGCTCCTCTTCCGCAAGATCCGCCGAATCCACGATGCGGGTCGTTACGCCCGTAAGCCGAACCACTCCACCGCGCCAACGTAGTGCCCTTGGGGTGTACGTGATCACCGATCCGACCAGCGGCTCCGCCTGTGTCCGCGTCCAGCAGGCTACACCCGAGCGCGCTGGCAGGATGCGCGTAATGCGCCAGGTCCCCGCGACCTCGTGGGGCAACGGCTCCTGTGCGATCGCCGGCGATGGCGTCGCATATAGAGTCACCCCAAGCAGAAGACCCCAGCCCGCGCGCCCTATGGTGTTGTCGATTGCGCCCTTCCTAAACCTTGGTTCACCTTGAAACCAGCGTCTCCACACCCGCATGAGAAAACTCCCGCCATCGCAATGGAACTTTACTTCCCTCTGCCTGAGTTGGACTCAGGCTGCACATACCTTCTCTGATCGACTGCTGCCTGCAAAATCGTTACCCCATCTGCCGCTGGTCGATGCGCGTGGTAACGAACGGCACCCACAAGAGCTAGAACACAGGGTTGGAAGCGGCGTACGGGTGAAACGGATGCTTCGCCCTGCGGAGCGACCTCAGGCGGGCGACGGACTCCCCAGACCGTCGCCGTGGCTGTGTTAGTTGCACCTCGCTTGCCAAAACAGAGAGGCCCGACAGCATTGCCGGGCCTCTGCTCGTTACGATCGTGCATCGCTCAAATGCGCATGGGCATCAGGATGTAGCGGTACTTCACGTCCTCCGCGCCGTCCTCCGGCCGCATCTGCCCCGCCGACTGCGCGTCCTTGAACTCCAGCCGCACCTCGCCCTGGTTGCCGATCGCCTTGAGGAAGTCGATCAGGTAGGCCGAGTTGAAGCCGACCACCAGAGGGTCGTAGCTATAGGGCGTCTCGATGGTGTCTTCCGACTCGCCAGCGTCGGTCGATGACGAGCTGATCTTGAGCTCGTTCTGTTCGAGCCTGATCTTGATTGCGCCCGAGCGCTCATCCGCGAACTGCGCCACGCGCTGGATCGCGCCCATCAGGTCCTCGCTGCGCACGATGACAAACTTGTTATTGTCGCGGGGCAGCACGGCCTCGTAGTTTGGGAACTGGCCGGTGAGCTTGCGGCTGGTCAGCACGCGCCCGCCCACGCGAAAGAACAGGGTCTGCTCGTCGTCGGCGAACTCGAGCGTCTCCGCCTCGGTTGCCGACAGCAGGCTTGCCAGCTCGCTCAGAGCCTTGCGCGGGATCAGCGTCTTCTTCTCGCCCGAGATGCCCTCGAGGGCCTCGCCGGTGCGCTCGATATGCGCCAGGCGGTGGCCGTCGGTCGCGACCATCGACATGGACTCGGCTTTGAGCACCAGAAGCGCGCCGTTCAGCGTGTAGCGGCTCTCCTCGTTCGAGATAGCGAAGATGGTCTTGGCGATCATGGAGCGGAGGCTTTGCACGCTGATCTTGAACGCGCCGCTTTCGGGGAACTCGGCCACCTGAGGAAAGTTCGCTCGGGCCATGCCGACCATCTTGGTGTTGGACCGGCCGGCACGGAGCTGCACCCAGTGATTGTCCATCAGCTTGATGGAGATGTCGCCCTCGGGGAGCAGGCGGATGTAGTCGTAGAGCTTGCGGGCGGGGATGGTGCAGGCGCCGGGGCGCTTGACCTTGGCCGCGCAGCTGGTGCGCAAGGACTGGTCGAGATCGGTCGCCGTGATCGTCAGCTTGCCTTGGCCGTCTTCGCCGGCACTGGCTTCGAAGAGGAAGTTCGACAGGATGGGGATGGTGGTCTTGCGCTCGACCACGGACTGCGCGGCCGTGAGCTCGCGCAGCAGCTCCGCGCGCGAGACCGTGATCTCCAGGTTGCCGGTGGGGGCGGCGGCGGGGGTGGTCTCAAGCTCGGGCAGCGTGGTGGACACGATCGGGTCTCCTCGGGCGGCGTGCCTGCTGCCAGCAATGCTTGCATGGGTAAGCACACAGCCTGTGCCGATTCTAGGGTGCGAGGGCGTAATCGGGAGCCTTTTTACGGCTGTGGAAAGCTCGGCACCGTTCGTGGAGTACGTGGCCGAGGCTCCGGGTGGGGTACCCCCTCCCCCCCGTACTTCGGTACCAAAGTATTCAAGAGAAACGGGTTAGGTCTGGACTGGTACCCCTACCTGGGGGTACATGCGAGCGGGGATAACGGTGCGACGCGAGAGCCTCCCGAACTTCGCGATGACGAGGCTCTTCCAGGGTACAGGGGCTGGCAGGGGTGTTGTGTCAAGCAGGGATGGGTGCGGCGAAGGCTTCTAAGACAGGACCTTCCAAAGAGAGACAGAGACGTAGAAGCAGTCGTTCATGGGGGAAATGTGGAAGGCGAGGGCGGGAGCTTTGCTTTGAGGCAGATACGGGCGGTACACCATTTCTAAAACAGAGGGAACAACGACGAATGGCGAGGAGTTCGGGGTGGAGATCCGTCGGTTCACGGCGGCTTACCCTGCTTACGCACACTTGGCCATCCCCCGCGGTGAGAAAGGGATGGCACTTTTGTGTGAGGCGCGGGTAAGTGGTTTGGATGGAGGAAGTTGGTGGGGGTGGGTTTTTCACAGAGGGAGGGAGGTGGGGAGGAAAGCGGGGGTTTAGGGGTGTGGCCCTGGTGAGGGTTTTGTGTCGGGCCTTCAGCCCTTTGTGTTGTTTGGTGGCCTACCTAGGCCTTAGGCCTAGGCTTTTATATGTCGGGCCTTTGGCCCTGGGTGCGTGCGCGGGGAGCACGGTGGATGGATCCCATGCGCTTCGGGTTGGTGGTGGAGCGATTGCGGCAGGGAAGACAGCTGGGGTGAGCGAGGGAGACGCAGGTCTCTCCACTGCGTCGTCGCTGTGCGCCGACTTCGGTCGAGATGACACGATCCAAAAGGTGAGGAGGGAGACGCAGGTCTCTCCGCTGCGTCGTCGCTGTGCGCCGACTTCGGTCGAGATGACACGATGGGAGGAGGTGTGGAGGGAGATGCAGGTCCCTCCACTGCGTCGTCGCTCTGCGCCGACTTCGGTCGAGATGACACGACGGGGGTGGAGTCTGGGAGCTAGCTGAGCGTTTCCATCAGCTTGTTGAGCATGCGGTTTAGGTCCTTGTCGGTGCGGCGCTGCTCGTCGATCTTGTTGATGGAGTGCATGACGGTGGTGTGGTGTTTGCCGCCGAACTGCCTGCCGATCTCAGGCAGGCTCGCCTCGGTGAGCTGCTTGGCGAGAAACATGGCGATCTGCCGGGGAACGACGATCTGGCGCGAGTTGTTTTTCTGCTTGAGCTCGGCGACGCGCATGCCGAACTGTTCGGCGACATTGCGCTGGATGGTCTCGATCGAGATCTTGCGCACCTGCTTGTCGATGAACTGCTTGAGGCACTGCTGGGCGGTGGGCAGGGTGATGTCGACGCCGTGCATGGAGCACCAGGCGACGAGGGTGACGAGGGCGCCCTCGAGCTCGCGCACGTTGGTGCGGACGTTGTTGGCGATGAACATGGCGACGTCGGTGGGTAGCTGGGTGTGCTCGATCTCGGCCTTTTTCTGGAGGATGGCGACCTTGGTCTCGAGATCGGGCGGCTGGATGTCGGCGATGAGGCCCCACTCGAAGCGGGAGCGCAGACGGTCCTCGAAGTCGGCGAGCTCCTTGGGCGGGCGATCGCTGGCGATGACGATCTGCTTCATCGATTCGTGGAGCGCGTTGAAGGTGTGGAAGAACTCCTCCTGGGTGCGCTCCTTGCCGGCGAGGAACTGGATGTCGTCGATGAGCAGGACGTCGACCGTGCGGAAGCGATCGCGAAAGCTGGTCATCTTGTCGTAGCGGACGCTGTTGATCATCTCGTTGGTGAACTTTTCGCCCGAGACGTAGCTGATCTGCGCGTGCGGCTGACGGCGCTTCACGTCGTGGCCGATGGCGTGCATAAGATGGGTCTTGCCCATGCCGACGCCGCCGTAGAGGAAGAGGGGGTTGTAGGCCTTGGAGGGGCGTTCGGCGACGGCCTGGGAGGCGGCCATGGCGAACTGATTGCCGGAGCCGACGACAAAGGCCTCGAAGAGGTATTTGGGGTTGAGCTGCGCGGCGGTGTTCCAGTCGAAGCGCGACTGCTCGGGGGAGGGCGCGATGGGCGCGGGGCGGCCGTTGGGGGCGCCGAAGTGGCTGGGCTGGGGGGCGTTGGGGCTGTGACTGGGCAGCGGCGCGAAGCCACCGTCCTCGCGCACGCGCGGCGCGGCGGGATCCTGCGCCGGGGTCTCGAATTTGACTTCGTCGATCTCGAGCGCGAGGTTGTCGATGGCCTCGTGGATGAGGTCGCCATAGCGCTCGCCGACATTGGCGAACTCGCTCGACGGCACACGCACGTAGAGGGTACGGCCCTCCACGCGCGAGTGTCGTGTGGGTTTGAGCCAGCGTTCGAAGGAGTGTCGGCTGATCTTTTTTTCAAGCGCAGAGAGGATGCGCACCCAGTGGTTCAATACAGCTGCCGCGGTTGGAACAAAGGACATTTGCTGACTTCCTTTTCAGATCGATGCCGCCACCGAGACCCGAGTGCACTCATGCAAGCCATTGCTGGCCGTGAAAAAAGAAACAAGGAGCCTTGTCCACCTCAGACGGGCGGCTTGGGCACAACTTGAGTTAGTTAAGGAACGCGATGCTACCCGTTCGGCACGTTTTCCAAGAGACTCGCGTTGCGGTGCTGCCGCGAAGGGCAGAGGCCGCACGTCCAGGAGCAAGTGGCGAGGCGGGTTTGATCCTAGCACGATCCGGAGACCGCTTTCGCGTGTGGCGGAGGACAAAATGGGAGTTGCACCAAAGCTAGTGAAACGCCCTTCGGCGAGGGTTGGACGAGTGGGGAAGGAGCGGCGTACGGGCCGTAAAAATTCTCTTCGGCAGCCCATCCGGAGCGACGGCTGGGGCGTTCTTCAAGGCACGGTGATCGGGCGCACGAGCCTGCGTTGGGCGGAGGCTGACGCGCAGGGCGGGGCGGTGTTTCTGAAGCAGTTCACCGTGACGGGGCAGATCGGGCTTTGGTCTCGCTGCCGCATCGGCTATACTCAGAGATCGCGCCGCGTGTTGCTTTACGCGCCGAACCCATTTGCACGACGCCATACCGGTCGGCACACGTGCCGCCACCCGCGTCCCGCAGGAGATTGCTCAATGCCGAAGCGTACCTTTCAGCCCAATCGTCGCCATCGCTCCAAGGTTCACGGCTTTCTGAGTCGCATGAAGACCAAGGCCGGCGCCGCCGTGCTCAATCGCCGTCGCGCCAAGGGGCGGCACAAGATCGCCGTCAGCGCCGGCTTCCGCGACTAGCCGAATCCTGCCTGGGGCGGCTCGAACGCCGTGTGTCGCGATGTCCTTGGCCAGACCGCAGCCTCTTTCGCCAGACTCCGCCTAGGATCATGGTCCAGCAGGTGCCCATCTCGCTCGAAGCAGTCGGCGCGGCTTTGACCGAGCTGTGGTCGCCGCGTGTGCTCGCGCAGGTAAATGACCACCTGCTCAAAGTGGCCAAGGTGAAGGGCGAGTTTCCCTGGCATACGCACGCTGAAGAGGATGAGCTGTTTCTGGTTCTGCGCGGGGAGCTCACGATCGGTCGCGAGCCGAAGGATGGCGGCCCTGTGATTGTGCGTGCGGGCGAGTGTTTCGTGGTGCCGCGCGGCCTGCGGCACAATACCTCCGCCGCGACGGAGACGCTGCTCGCGCTGGTCGAGCCGGCGACGACGCTCCACACCGGCGAGGAGCAGATGCCGCAGACGCGTTCGCTCGCGGACCAACTTCGGCCGATCTCCGATCCGCTTCGGTCGCTTTGATGCCTACACCGCATCGCCTGCGCAAACACGCCGACTACCAGCACGCCTATGCGCACGCGGCCAAGCAGAGCACTCGGCAGATGACGGCTTTCTTTGCGGCGCGGCCGAGTGAGCGGCGATCGGAGACTCCAGGCGCTCGGGTGGGCCTTACAGTGCCGAAGGCCGTGGGGAAGGCGCATGAGCGGAATCGGATCAAGCGGCGGATGCGTGCGATCGTCCGCGCCCAGCTGTTTCTGCTGCGTTCGCCGGTGGATGTGATTCTGCACCCGCGACGATCCGTGCTGACGGCGGAGTTCGCTGTGCTGGTGAGGGAGACGGCGGAGATCTTTGGGCGGATTGAGCGCGCGCTCGCTCAGGGCCTGCCGCTGCGCTCTGAGCGGCCGCGATCCGCGAAGGGCCGAGACCGGAGTCGCCGCGTCGCACCGGCGCCCCACCCTGCCGCAGACAGGCCGGTCGCCGTGCCGGAGCAGCGATGAGGGCGCGCGCGGAGGGGATCTACACCAGGGCGCTGGACGGGGTGTTTGGGGTTTACCGGCGTGTGCTTTCTCCGGTGTTTGCCGGCTCCGGGCTGGGGCAGTGCCGGTATCTGCCGAGCTGTTCGGAGTATGCACAGGTGGCGCTGGCGCGGCATGGGCTGCTGCGCGGCGCGGTGCTGGCCGCGGGGCGTCTGGGGCGCTGCCATCCGTGGGCAAAGGGGGGTCTGGACCCTGTGCCGCCGGCGACGGACCAGCCCTGCCGACCGCGCGGCCTTCAGGAGAACGAGAATGGACGCTGAGCGGTTAGCATAAGGATTGCGGCGCTGTGTCCGCCGCGGTGATCGCGGGACCGGTCCGCGGAGATGCAGAGGGGAAGCGTCGCTTGCCAGAGTATAAAAATCCTAACCAGCCGGGCGCCACGGGCGGCAACAACAACCTATTCATCACCATGTTTGTGATGTTTGCGGTCTTTCTTGGGCTGCAGTTTTACCACGCCAAGCACAATCCTCAGACGGCCTCGCCCAACCAAGGCGCGAACCAGAGCGCGACGCAGACCGCGGCCGGCATTCCGCAGCCCACGGCGGGGATGCTGCGCGATGCGGGCACCACGGCCCCAGCGCCGGGCTCGAGCGCCGGGCCGACGATACAAGCTCCGGTCGAGACGACGACGACGGTGGAGAACGAGCTGTATCGCATAACGTTTTCCAATCGCGGCGGTGAGGTTCGCTCCTGGACGCTGAAGAAGTATAAGGACGCTTCGCGCAAGAATCTGCTGGACCTGGTGAGCCACGATGCGGCGGAGCGCTTCGGCTACCCGCTTTCGCTGTACACGTATGATCCAGCGCTCACGGCGGGCCTGCGCAGCGCGATGTATGTGCCGTCGGTGACCGGTTCGATGGGCGCCCCCGGCAAGCTTTCGTTTGAGTTCTCGGACGGCGCCACGCATGTGGTGAAGACCTTCAGCTTCGATGAGACCTATGTGATTCACGCCGATGTCGTGGTCACGCGCAACGGCGTTCCGCAGCGCGCGCTGCTGAGCTGGCCGGGGGGCTTCGGCGACCAGGAGAATCTGCAGGCCTACGCCGGCGCGCAGCTGGACACTTTTGCGAACGGGCGCGAGTCGCACCTAGCGCCGAAGAAGATCGCGGGCGGCCAGACGCTGAACGGGCCGTTCGACTGGGCGGGCGTCAGCGACATGTACTTCGCCGCGGTCTTTCTTCCCGACCAGCCCGGCAGCGCGACCCTGGCCACGCTGCACGACGAGCTCACTGTGGACAAGGCATTTCGCAAGAACGGCGTGGGCACCGGGGTTCCGGCGCGTGATGCGAGCAAGGGCGCAACCGTGCAGGTACCGATCCTGGGCGCGGCGCTGGGTGATGTCAGCGGGCATACCGTCACGCGTCTCTATGCCGGGCCCAAGGCTGTCGATATTCTCAAGAATGTCCATGCCGCGGACCGCTCGGTCACCCTGGAGTCGCTGGTTGAGTTCGGCTTCTTCGGCGTCATCGGCAAGTACCTGTTTCTGGCGCTGCAGTTCATTCACGCGCACATCGCCTCCAACTGGGGATGGGCGATCGTCATCCTGACCGTGGTCATCAATCTGATCATTTTGCCGCTGCGCGTGAAGACCATGCAGTCCGGCCTGAAGATGCAGCGCATCCAGCCGCAGCTGGACGCGATCAAGGCCAAATACAAGGACCTCAAGGTCACCGACCCCAAGCGCAACGAGATGAACGCCGAGATTATGCAGGTGCAGAAGGATAACGGGGTGAATATGTTCGGCGGCTGCATCCCGACGCTGATCCAGCTGCCGCTGCTGTTTGCCTTCTTCGGCATGTTGCCCAAGGTGGTGGAGCTGCGGCAGGCGCACTGGTATTGGCTGCCCGACCTGACCGCGGCCGACCCGTACCACATTCTGCCAATCGTGATGGTGCTGAGCCAGTTCTTGGTGCAGTTCTATACCCCGTCGCCGGGCGTGGACCCGCAGCAGCAGAAGATGATGGCCTTCATGATGCCGGCCGTCTCCGGCTATATGACGTGGAATTATGCGTCGGGCCTGGCGCTCTACTGGTCGGTCGGCAACCTGATCAGCATCGCGCAGCAGGCGGTGATGAATCGAACCTCACTCGGCCGCGAGATGCGGGAGATTGCGGCGCGACGGGCACGGCGCAAGGCCGGTCTGGGTGTGGGCAGCTCGGCTAAGGGAGTGGGCGCCACCGCGAAGGCGGCAGGGAAGTCTTCCGCGAAGACGATCCAGGGAAGGCGATAAACTAGACGGGGTCGTTTTAGGTTGGGGGTATGGATTTGGACACCGCGGCAGAGGCAAAGGTCACCGGCTTTCTTGAGACGCTTCGCCGGGCGGGTCTGCGCTTCGACTACGAGTTCCTTCGACCCGGCATGACCCTTGCCGCGGGAGATGAGGCCGAGGAGGCGGGGGGCGGGGCACAGAGGTCGACCGCGGCGCCTCCGCAGCTGCTGGTGCAGCTTTCGGGGCCGGACACCTCCCTGTTGATCGATCGCGGCGGCGATCTGCTGCATGCCATGGAGAGCATGGCTGCCAGCATTCTTCGTCTGGCGCCGGAGGAGCAGGATCGGCTTTCGTTCGACGCCGACGGCTTCAAACAGGCGCGTCTGGAGGCGGTCCGCCGCGCGGGGACGGAGGCGATCGCGACCGTTCGCGGCACCGGCAGGCCGTTTGTCTTTGCGCCGATGAACTCGCGCGAGCGCCGCATGTTGCACCTGCTGCTGGCTGACCAAGGCTTTCCCACGGCATCGTCCGGCGACGGGCCGCGCCGCTTTGTGGTGCTGTATCCGCAGGGCGCGACACCCACGCCGGAGCAGTTCAACCCGCCGCCGCCGCCGCGCCGCAACGACCGTGGCGGCCCTGGCCCCCGGCGAGCACCGGACCGGCCACGCAACGGAGCGCGGGGCTTCTCCTCTTCTGGGCGCTCGGCCTCCGAGGAGCCGGCCGCCCCCGCGCCACGCCTCGACCCAAACGGCAATCCGCTTGAACAGCCCGGCTCGGTTGAGACCCCGGAGAAGCTCTCCGAGGATGAGCGCCTGGCGTCGTTGCGACGGGCCTTTCGCAAGCGCTAGGGTTGTGCACGGTGGCGTGGTCTGGGCGGGACGGCGGACTAAGCGAGCAGCAGGATCTTGCCGTCGATGCCGCCCTTTTCCGCGACGCGCTGAGCTTCCGCGGCCTGCCGCAGGGGTAACATGCGATCCACTGGAATGACCAGCTGCTTCGCCAGGACGCTTTCCGCGAGCTTGCGCAGCGCGACCGCATCCGGCTGCGCGACCACCAACTCGATGTGAACCGTGGGGTGCAGCTTCGCGTTCTTGGGTGGTCCCACGACCGAGGCAAAGACGCCGCCCTGCTTTACCTTTTCGATCAGCTGCTCGGCCGTGTCGTGATTGACGGTGTCGGCGACGGCATCAAGATGGCCGACCCTGGCTAGAGCGCTCTTGTCATCGATGGCGACCACCTCGTCCGCACCCAGGCTTTCGGCCGCTTTGAGCTGCTTGCGGCGGACGCCTGCGATCACAGTCGCGCCGGCCTGCTTTGCGGTAAACACCGCAGACCGGCCGACCGAGCCCAGGGCGCCGCTGACCAGAATCGTCCACCCCTTTTCGGGCTTGACCCCGCGCTCGATCAGCTGCGAGCCGGTGAGCGACACCAGCGGGATTGCGGCGGCGTCGACGATATCGAGCTCATCGGGAATGTGCGTGAGGTCCGTGGCCTTGACCACGACCTGCTCGGCGTAGGTGTGCATGGTCATGGCCATGACGCGATCGCCGATCTGGAAGCCGGTGACCCCCTCGCCGAGGGCGAGCACGATTCCGGAGAGATCGCGCCCCAGGATGCCGGGGAACTCCACTGGGAAGCGGTCCTTCACCTCGCCCGAACGCATCTTCCAGTCGATCGGGTTCACGCTGGTGGCCGCGGTTCGGACCAGCACCTCACCGGGGCCGGCCTTTGGGTCCGGGACATGCTCGTACTTCAGCTTGTCCGGGCCGCCATACTCCTGCAAGACCACAGCGTTCATCGCGTGCACCTCTGTTATGTCTGATGCAGGACATAGCGGGCTCGGCTCCAAGGAGGTGCGATGGCACACGCCGCGATCGCGCGTGACGGTTGCTGCCGACACCTAGGCCGCGCCGCCTGGAAGGTAGCGCCGCCAATCCTCGGTCTCGGCCAGGTGCTTCAGCAGGTGGAATCTACGGCGCAGCAGGCGACGGATGTGAGGCATCATCACCAGGCGGCCGACGACCGCGCCCGCCCAGCCCAGCGGCATTGAGAAGCGCAGTGTGTCATGGAGCCGGGTCGTGCCGTTCTGCTGCTCTTCGAAGCGATGGTCGTGCTGGAAGCTGCGAAAGCGGCCGGCGATCATCTTGTCGCGGAAGAAGACGGGCGCATGGAAGCGCTCGATGAGGCTCTCGTGGATCTGCGGCAGACCGAGTTGCCAGCCCTTCCACAGCACCGTATCGCCCGCGGTGACGAAGCCCGCGGTGCGGCCCCGGACCGGCCGCATGCCGAGCACGCGCTCGACCAGGGCGATGCTGGTTGAAAGCTGAAAGCAGCGCTCGATCGGCGCGTGGATGAGGATCTCGTTCTCCAAACAGAATGTGCGTGCGTGACCGCTCGGCATGTGGTTTGGATGCCCCGGCGCACACCGAAGACCCCGGAGGATATTTCTGGAGGGATGCGCTCAAGTTTCGCCCGCCGCTGCCGATACAGGGGACATGAGATCGCTCGACAAACAAGCATCGCTCTCACGACGCATTCGACAGGACCTTGCGGATCGATCCAAGCAGGGCCTGTGGACGCACCTCCTCTGTGTGATTCTTGCCCTGACGACCACCGGCCTGCCGCATCGCGAGCCCGGCCTGGTCGCGGCCGCGGCCGTCGCGGTCATCGTTCAGAGCCTGCTGCGGGGATTTGTGCTCCGGCGCCTGCGCGGGGGCGACACTGTCGCTCCCATCTGGCATCGGCTGCATGTCTGGGTGCTGCTGTCTTGCGCGGCCATGTGGGGTATCGTGGCCGGTGGCGCGGTTGGGATGTTCGGCTACAGCGATCGCGCTACGCTGGTGATCCTGCTTTACCATGCGGTGGCGCGCTTCGGCATCGCCGGCCTGCTTGTCCACAATCGTCGGCTCATCGTTCAGTCGATCTTTTTGCTTACGTTTCCGCTGCTGATCGGGGACATCATCTCCCGCGAGAATCATCCGATGAGCTATCTGGTCTCCGCGCTCGCGTTCTCCGGCTACTGCATTGCGCAGGGGTTCAAGCAGAACAGGCTGTATCAGCAGCAGATTTCGGATCACTACGAGCTCTCGGTGACGGCCTACCAGGACAGCCTGACGGGTTTGGCCAATCGCAGGTGTATGAACGAGGCGCTCGAGACCTGGGTCACGGAGGCTTTCGCGAGCCACCATGAGATGGCGCTGCTCTACATTGATCTTGACGGCTTTAAGCAGATCAATGATCGCCACTCGCATAAGGTGGGGGACCAGTTTCTCTGCGAGGCGGCAAAGCGCATTCGCGAGTCGGTCCGGGCCGACGACCTTCCGGCGCGCGTCGGCGGCGACGAGTTCACGGTTCTGCTGCATGGATGCTGTTCGGCGGAGGACGCGATCGGCGTCGCACACCGCGTGCTCTGCTCCGCACACGCCCCCGTGGTCATCGATGGTCACGCGCTGCATTATTCGGCCAGCATCGGTATCAGCCTCTTTCCGACGGTCGCGAACTCGGCGGAGCTGCTGGTGCGGACAGCCGATGAGGCCATGTACGCCGCGAAGACCTCCGGCAAGGATCGGATCTGTCTTGCTCTGCCGCAAGGGCCGATGCCGGTCACGCTGGAGCAGCTTCCCAGCTTGTCGTTGCCTATCTGGGAGACTCCCGAGCTGCGCCTCGGCGTTGCCTGAGGGCGCGAGGCGCATGCGCGGAGTAGCGTGGGCCTCGCGCGACTAAAGCTCCATTGCGTGCGCCGTCACCAGCTCCATGGAACGGCGAACAAAGGCGTCCAGCGGCGTTGACCCCTCCTCGCCCTTGCCGCGCACGCGGACGCTGACCGTGCCGGCGGCGGCTTCCTTTTCGCCGACGACCAGCACGAACGGGACTTTCTGCAGTGTGAACTCGCGCACCTTGGCGTTCATCTTTTCGTTTCGCTGGTCGAGCTCGACGCGTAGACCGGCTGCTTCGAGCTTTGCCTTGACCTCGCGCGCGTAGTCCAGGAACTTCTCGGAGATAGGCACGATGCCGACCTGCACCGGCGCGAGCCACATCGGAAACGCGCCGGCATAGTGCTCGATCAGCACGCCGAAGAAGCGCTCCACCGAGCCGAAGAGCGCGCGATGGACCATCACCGGACGGTGCTTTCCGCCATCTTCGCCGGTGTATTCGAGATCAAAGCGCGCGGGGAGGGTGAAGTCGAACTGGACGGTGGAGAGCTGCCACAGGCGGCCGAGGACATCGACGAGCTTGACGTCGATCTTGGGGCCGTAGAAGGCGGCTTCGCCGGGGATCTCGCGGAAGGGGATGCCTTCGCGGTTGAGGGCGGACCGGAGGGAGTCGATGGCCTGAAGCCAGTGCTCGGGCGCGCCGGTGTAGTCCTGGGGTTTGGTCGGGTCCCAGGTGGAGAGTTCGACTTTGAAGTCGGAGAAGCCGAAGGTGGTGAGGACGGAGCGCGCGAACTCGATGCAGCCGATGATCTCACCTTCGATCTGCTCGGGGGTGCAGAAGATGTGGGCGTCGTCCTGGGTGAAACCGCGCACGCGAAGCAGACCGTGCATGGTGCCGGAGCGCTCGTAACGATAGACGTTGCCGAGCTCGGCGTAGCGGATGGGAAGGTCGCGGTAGGAGCGGGGCGAGCTCTTGTAGATGAGGATGTGGCCGGGGCAGTTCATGGGCTTGAGGCGGTACTCGGCATCGTCAAGCTCCATCGGAGGATACATATTGTCGGCGTAGTAGCCTTCGTGGCCACTGATTTTCCAGAGCTCGCGGCGCATGATGTGCGGGGTGTAGACCATATTGTAATCACGTCGGATACACTCGTCGCGCATCCAGTCTTCCATCGTCTTGCGGATGAGGCCGCCCTTGGGGTGCCAGAAGATGAGACCCGCGCCCGCGACCTCCTCGATTGAAAACAGATCGAGCTGCTTGCCGAGCACGCGATGGTCGCGCGCCTTGATCTCCTCGAGCCGCTTGAAGTGGGCGTCCAGCTCCTTTTGCGAGAAGAAGGCGGTACCGTAGACCCGCTGCAGTTGCGGGTTCTTCTCGTCGCCGAGCCAGTAGGCGCCGGCGACGCTGGTGACCCGGAAGGCCTTGACCCACTTGGTCGAGGGCACGTGCGGCCCGCGGCAGAAGTCGGTGAAGGCGCCGTTACGATAGAGCGAGATCTCCTCCCCGGGCTGCGTGAAGCGCTCGATGAAGTGGACCTTCATGAACTCGCCGGCGCGCTCGTAGTCGAGCAGCCCCTGCTCGCGCGGCTCGTAGCCGCGGAGGAAGGGCTCATCGCGCGCCACGACCTCGGCCATGCGCTGTTCGATTTTTCGCAGATCGTCTTCGGTGAAGGGCGTCTCGCGAAAGATGTCGTAGAAGAAACCCTGTTCGGTGGCTGGTCCGTGGCCGAGCTTGGCCTCGGGAAAGAGCTCGAGGATCGCGGTTGCCATGACGTGCGCGGCGGAGTGGCGCACGACGCGCAGCGATGCCTCATCGGTTTCCTTCAGCAGCGCGAGCGCGACGTCCTCGTGCAGTGGCTCGCGCAGATCGACGAGTCGCTCGCCGGTGCCTGCGGCGTCGGCGGCGTACATCGCCTCCTCGGCGGTGGAGGCTGCGTCGGCGGGCACACCCTCGCTTGCTGGCCCGTGGAGCGGCCGTATGCGCGCGACCACGACGGCGGCGGCCAACCGCGGCGAGATGCTCGTCGCCACGTCGAACGGTGTGGACCCTCGCGCCACCTCGCGCGTGGAGCCGTCTGGAAGTTGGATGGTGATGGTCGATGCGGGCATGGCGTTCTCGGAAGCGGTAGTCTCGGGCACGCTCTTCAGCATATCGTTCGGCAATCCCGCGCGCTCAGGGCAGCTCGTTCGCCAAATCGAGGGGCAGATCGCTACAACCTCCGTCGAATGGAAGGCCAGGCGCCTTCGCCGTAGCGTTGGACCAGGGGCAGAGCTCCGCCTCACCGCACACAGAAGCTCCCATGCAAAGGGAGACAGGAGAGCAACAACATGCAGGTCCTGGTCAGAAAGTCCAACGTCGGCGCGGATTGCGCTTGCAGCATCTGCGGACAGGGTTTCCGGCTTTACTGGGAGCAGGGTACGGCGGAGGAGCAGGCGCGAGCGGAGGCGGAGGTGCAGAACGCCATTCACTCGCAGCACATGCAGGGCCCGGCGCGCAGCGCGCACCCGGAGATTCCGTTTACCGTCCCAAACTGGTCCGGTCTGCCACAGTTCGCGGAGCCTGTACGGCGCCCTTCGCCCTTCGACGCTCCGCGCGCAACTGCCGCGACGCCCAAGCTCCGGCAGGCAAGCTAGTTCACACTGCAAGCACGAGAAGGTCGCCCTGCCCGGCCGCGCCGGGAGCGGGGACACGCCTTTGGCGGCGCGTCAAGGAGTGGACGGGGCAGGCGGTAACGGAGCGATAAGGGCCGGCGCAGGACCGCGCCGCATGCCAAGAGCGGGTAACACTTCTGCATCCCATGCTCCCGGTCGCACATCAAGCTACCTGTGCCGCGCGTACGAAAGCGCTATGGTCCAGGAGCGATATGCCTACCCTTCTTAAGCTTGACGTCAGCCCTCGTGGCGATCACTCGGTCTCCCGCGCGCTTGGCGCGCAGTTCGTCGAACAGTGGAAGCAGGCCCACCCGGGCGGTGAGGTTGTCACGCGCGATCTTGCGACGACCAAGATGCCGTTCACTGACCTACCGTGGATTCTTAGTGCCTATACACCGCCCGACGCTCGCTCCCCCGAGCAGTCCGAAGCCCTCACGCTCAGCGATACATTGGTCCAGGAGATCGAGACCGCGGACCAGATCCTGCTCACCACGCCCATGTACAACTTCGGCGTTCCGGCGGCGCTCAAGGCGTGGATCGACCACATCGTACGCGCGGGCAAGACTTTTCAGGCTAACCCGGACGGCAGCTACACCGGTCTGATCAAGAGCAAACCGGTCGCCGTTGTGATCGCGAGCGCAGGCTCCTACGCCGCGGGAACGCCCGGTGAGACCTTCAACGCCGAACGGCCGTACCTGAAACTGATCTTCGGCTTTCTCGGTTTGCCGGACGTGACCTTTATCGAAGCGGGCGGCACCTACCAGGTCGATCGAGGAATGAAGAGTCGCGATGAGCTAATGGTCCCCTTGGCGGAGCAGGTCAAGGCCGCGGCATCACGCTAGGCGTTTCCCCTGATGCACCATCAGGATAAATATATTAACTCGAGCCATTCGCATCCGGGCAACGAGGAGAATGCTGGAGACGCACAGAAGGGCTGCCGGCAAACAGGCAGCCTTTCATGTTCCTCCACAAGGCTCAGCAGACGGGCGGTTACCGCGATCTGCCGCGCCGGAGCTTTTTAGGCGATTTCGATGACATTGCTGTGCGCTGAGCGGGTGCGGCTCCGCACCTCAGCCTCCATGGCCTGCGCGCGCCGGCGCAACCAGACATTCGCGCGCCACCGCCCAACCGACGGCGCCACGATAATGGAACAAAGCGCTACACCCAGTGCAGTATGCATCGATCTCGATCTCCGTTCGGCACACGATTCGGTGATCGTGGGCTCGGGGCTGCCGCGCTTGGTATCTGCGGCAGTGAGTCCACTATGCCGTCCACGAAGCCACAAGCGTATCCCACGACCGGCACTCACCCATCCCACCTTGGCGGCAGGATCCTGTCCAGGTAACAGGACGGTGCCGGCGCAGGGGCGGTGGCCCCTCCGCCATGCAGGACAGTGACCACCTAGAATAGCGGGATGTCCTCTGCCTATGCCGACGTTCTGGAGCACCTGCGTACGCTGGCGCCGGAGCTGGCGCCCGGTCTGCCCGGAACGGTGCCGCGGAAGTTCGATCTCGCCCACATGCGTGTGCTGATGGCTGCCCTTGGCAACCCGCACGCTCGCCTGCGCACGGTTCTGATCGCCGGGACCAACGGCAAGGGATCGACCGCCGCAACACTGGCGAGCATTCTTGCCGCAGCCGGTCTGCGCACGGGTCTCTACACCTCGCCGCACCTGGTGCGTGTGAACGAGCGCATGCAGATCTCCGCGGCCGTCGCGCCGACCGAGTACAGCACCACCGAGGTTCCCGCAACCCTCGGCAGGGTTGAGCTGCACCCGATCACGGACGACGACTTTGCTCGTCTTTACGTTCGCGTGGACACGACCGGAGATCGTCTGGTCGCGCAGGATCTGCTGCCCCACACGCCGAGCTTCTTTGAGCGCCTGACCGCGCTGGCCCTGCTGTGGTTCGCCGAGCGACAGGTGGAGGTCGCGGTGCTCGAAGTGGGGCTTGGCGGTCGCCTGGACGCGACCAACATCGTCGATCCCATGCTCTCGATGCTGACCGACATCGCGCTCGATCATCAGGAGTATCTTGGCGACACGCTCGCGGCCATCACGCGCGAGAAGGCCGGCATCCTGCGCCCGCGGGGCACGCTGATCACGCTGCCCCAGCATCCGGAGGTCAACCAGACGCTGGGGGAGATTGCGGCCGAGATGCCGCTGCTGCGGGCCGTCTCCGCCGCGTGGCTGATTCCGCCCGCCGTTCGCGAGCACGCGAGCCAGACCGCACCGGAGAGCCCCATGGTGGGCGACCTTCCACCGGAGCCTCCGCCGAATCGCTATGTGGTGGAGGGGCAGGGCGAGAGGATCGAGATCGACTCGCCGCTCCGCGGACACCATCAGCAGCGCAACATCGCCCTGGCCGTGGCCGCCGCTCTCGAATTAAGAAACAGCAATGGTTACAATATACCGAACCGAGCGATCGCTGAGGGCGTGCGTCGCACCCATTGGCCCGGGCGGCTCGAGATCTTGCACGTCCGTGGTCGCACCCTGCTGCTCGATGTCGCGCACAATCCCGCAGGAGCATGGACGCTGCGGGCGGCGGTTGCGCAGCTCGATGCGGGTCGGCCGCGAACGCTCCTCTTCTCCTGCCTGCGCGACAAAGACCTTGGGCAGATGGCGCAGATCCTCTTTTCGCTGTTCGACAGCGCCTCAACCGATCCGGAGCGTCGACAGGATCATGTCGTCCTCGCGCCCATTGACAGCCCACGCGCGGCGCACGTCGATGATCTTTTGGGGCAAGCGCAGGCGCTGGAGATTCCCGCCCATGCCGCGCCGCACCTCCAGGCGGCTCTAGCGCAGGCGCTCGAGATCACGCCGGAGGAGGGGTATGTCGTCGTTACAGGCTCCGTCTACCTGGTGGGTGCGGTCCGGGCCCTGCTCGGAGTGCCTGCATGAGGGAGCGCGCGATACGAGAGGCGACCGCGAGCTCCACGGACGCGGATCCGAACGCACCAGATGCCGAGAGGAGCCCACTTTCGGTCGATCGTCCCACGCCGTCCGATTCCTCGATCCTGCCGCGGCCAAGTCGCCGGCTGCGCTGGCTGACCTATCTCGTCTTTGACCCGCTCATCATGCTGCTCACCACCGGATTCGGGTGTCTTTCGCTGCTCGCCTCGCTTTGGGACCGCACCGGCCGGCAGCAGCACGCCATCGCGCAGGTTTGGGCCCGAACCCTGCTGTGGGTCACCCATTCCCCCGTTCAGGTACATGGCCGCGAGCGCCTGCGCGGGATCGGCAGCGCGGTCTATGTCTCGAACCACCTTTCGTATATGGATACGCCGGTGTTGTACGGGTATCTGCCGTTTCAGTTCCGCATCTTTGCCAAACAATCGTTGTGGAAACTGCCGTTCATCGGCTGGCACCTGCGACGCTCCGGTCAGGTCTCGGTCGATCAGACTACCGCGCGGAACTCGGTCGCGAGTCTGAACCGTGGGGTTGCGACACTCCGATCGGGACTACCGCTGGTGCTCTTTCCCGAGGGTGGCCGAAGTCCGGATGGGTCGACGCACCCATTCCTGCCGGGCGCGGCGTTTATGGCCATTCGCGCGCAGGTTCCGCTCGTTCCTATTACGCTGATCGGCACTCACGAGCTTCTGCCGATGCACGTCTACGCACTGCGGCCGCGCCCGCTCGAGCTGGTGGTCGGGGAGCCTATTGCGACGACCGGCCTGTCGACGCGCAATGCGGACGAGCTCACGCAACGCGCCTACGACGTGATCACGCGGACCTACCTGGAGCAGGGTCAAGGTTAGCGCCAGAACCGGTCGTAGCTCGTATCATCGAAGGTGCATAATGACTCAGCCACGTATCGCGCTGCCCTACCCAACGAGTGGTGATGCCGAGTACAACCGGCAGTGCCTGCGCGCCTACGTTAACGCCGTGGAGCAGAGTGGGGGCCTTGCGGTGAGTCTTTCGCTCACCGGCCTTCGATCTGACCTGCTCAAAAGCATTGCGGGCTGCGACGGTGTGCTGCTTCCCGGCTCCCCAGCAGATCTTGCTCCGTCGCGGTACGGTCATGCTGTCGATCCAGCCACGGCAGCCTCGGATCCGGCGCGCGAGGCGGTCGACACCGCTCTGCTGGACGATGCGCTACGAGGGAGCAAGCCCGTGCTCGGTATATGCTATGGGCTGCAATCCATCAATGTCTGGCGCGGGGGCACGCTGGTGCAGGATCTCAGCATCCTTCCGGTGCACCATGCCGCCGGGTCAGCGGTGGCGGTCGCCCATACGGCACTGGTTGAGACCAACTCGCGGCTGGGAGCGATGCTCGGCGGCGGGGAGGCTCCAAGGGACGGTCGGTTCGCCCGTTTGCCGGTGAACTCGAGCCACCATCAAGCGATCGGGGTTCCGGGAGACGACCTAAGGGTGACTGCACGTTGTTCGCAGGACGGCGTCGTCGAAGCAATCGAAGGTGATCGCGAGACCTGCGGCATGGACATCATGGCTGTCCAGTGGCATCCGGAACGATCGTTTGCGATTAGCGCCGCCTCGCGGTCGCTCTTTCGCTGGGTGGTCGACGCGGCGGCACGCCCGAAAGCTTGATGCCGACCTTGACCGAGGCGAGGATCGCCAGTCTACTTGCGCCGTATCTCCAGCCGCTGGACGGATGTCCGTTGGTTGCGGTGCCGCCGGACCTCTTTGTGCAGCTCGGACTTTACCTTGACTTGCTGCTGCGGTGGAACGAACGCACGAATCTGACGGCGGTGCGGGATGCCGAAATCATTGTTACGCGGCACTTTGGCGAGAGCCTCTTGCTGGCGCGGCTGCTCCCACCGGAGGCCGTGACGCTGTTGGACCTCGGTTCCGGTGCGGGGTTCCCCGGGGTTCCGTGCCAGCTGCTGCACCCTGGCCTGCGGGTCACCCTTGCCGAGTCACAGGGCAAGAAGGCCGCCTTTTTGCGGGAGGTAGTCCGGCATCTCCACTTGCCGACGCGCGTCCATGCGGGCCGGGCCGAGGCGCTTTCGGCGTTAAGCTTCGACGTGGTCACCCTGCGAGCGGTCGACAAGATGGACAGGGCTCTTCTTCTCGCGGCGGATCTGGGACGCCAGGTCCTGCTACTCACGACCACGTCTGGGCTCTGCGGCCTAAAAGTGAGCGTACTTCGGCAAATCGAGGTTCCTCATTCGGAAAGTCGTGTTGCGGCGCTGTGTGTTCCACGTGAAACATAAGCTGGATTCGCGCCCATGTTCCACGTGGAACATAGGCGACCCTGCGCCGATATCGTTCTGCTTGCGCCAGCGACCAACTCCCGCTACTCTCACCAGATTGCCATGGCAAACGACGCGAACGAGCCAGCACCCAGTACCAGCCTTTCCGCCCGGACGATCGCCATCGTTAACCAAAAGGGTGGTGTGGGAAAGACCACAACGGCGATCAATCTTGCGGCCTGTCTCGCGGCGGAGGGCCTTGCTACTCTGCTGGTCGACTGCGATCCACAGGCGAATACAACCGGCGGCTTGGGCTTTGGTCGAGATGCTGATCGCAGGAGTATCTACGACCTGCTCTCAGGGACCGCGGCCGCGAGCGACGTTATTCTTGCGACTGCGATTAAGGAGCTTTCGCTGGTGCCGGGAAGTCGCAACCTAATCGGGGCTAACCTCGAACTCGTCGCCCAGGACCGACGCGAGTACCGTCTACGAGATGCGCTCGCGCCCGTTCTCGATCGCTTTGCGTTCGTTCTGCTTGATTGCCCGCCCGCTCTTGACCTCCTTACGCTGAATGCGCTGGTCGCGGCTGACAGCCTGCTCGTTCCACTCCAGGCCGAGTATTTTGCGCTGGAAGGTATCTCGGAGCTGGTAAATACTCTGGATCGTGTGGCGCAGAGCTTCAACCCGAAGCTCGCGCTTGAGGGTGTTTTGCTGACTATGTATGACGATCGCACGAACCTTTCGCAGCAGGTTGCCGCAAACCTGCGTGAGTTTTTCAAGGATAAGCTGTTCACGACGACGATTCCACGGAATATTCGACTGGCTGAAGCTTCCAGTCACGGCCAGCCCGTCATTGTCTATGATCCCCGTTCTCGTGGGGCCGAGGCCTATCTCGAGCTCACGGAAGAACTTCTTCGCCGGCTGAAGGTCGTCAGCCCCGCGCAACATCGGCGGGAACAAGAGGCGGCAAAGCGAAAGCCAAAGAGTGCGCCGCGAGTGCGGCTATGGCCATACACCAAGAACTAACTTGATGCATAGAGCAGAACCGGAAGGCTAGAGGGACGACAAGATGACGGGACAGAACGTAAAACGACATGCGCTTGGCCGAGGTCTGGAGGCGCTGCTGCCGGAACGGCCCAAGCCGGAGCCTTCCGGCGTGGCGATCCATGCCACCGTCCAGCCGGAACAGCCGAATGGTCGACCGCTCGAACTCCCCGTCGACCTTATAGAGCGCAATCCGTACCAGACACGGTCGCGCTTCGATGACTCCGCGCTCGCGGAGCTTGCGACCTCGATCGCCTCGACGGGAGTCATTCAGCCCATTGTGGTTCGGCAGCTTGCGGATGGTCGATATCAACTGATCGCCGGCGAGCGGCGGCTGCTCGCATCCAGGCAGGCGGGCAAATCGACTATCCCGGCGATCGTGCGCCAGGCCTCAGACGGACAGACGCTTGAGATGACGATTGTCGAGAACCTGCAGCGGGCCGACTTGAACCCGATGGAGCAGGCTCGGGCCTATCAGCGCCTTAGTCACGAGTTTCACCTAACCCAGGAGCAGATGGCGCAGCGCACGGGGAAGGAACGCGCCTCGGTAGCGAACTTTCTGCGCCTGTTACGTCTGCCAGAGCCTGTGCAGGGCATGGTGGAGGCGGGCGAGCTCTCCTTCGGCCACGCCCGCAGCCTGCTCGCGCTGGACGGACCGGAGCGGGTCCTTGCCGCCGCCCAGCGTGTTCGCGCCCTGGCGCTCTCCGTGCGCCAGACCGAGACCTATGTGCAAGGGCTGTTGCACCCAGAGCGCAAAGCGGCAAAGCCGGACAAGGCCGAACCTCCGCAAGACCCCAACATTCGCGAGGCGGAGATGACATTGCAACGCGCTCTCGGCCTGAAGGTGCGCATCGAAGACACGCGCGGGCGCGGCCGTGTGATTATCGAGTACGGCCGTCTGGAGGACTTCGATCAGTTGATGGCAGCCCTTGATGGGCGATCGCCGATCGCGCCTGCGTCGTTGGCCAACCAAGACTAGCCTGTGTTTTCACGCGTGGAGCATTTCCGTAACAACATAAGTTACATATGCGTTGTGCGGGGACTAGCAAAGTTACAGATTCCAGATATACGGCATATTGGAGGGGTGTGAAAGCGTATTCGTTGGAGTACCGCCTTCGGTATCCTCTCCACGTGCTGGTGTATGTGCTGGGAATTTGGGCGCCATGGGAACGCTACGGCGGGCTGCGGCTCGGGCTATCGTTGGGCGGAAGCACGGCCTGGACCGCCCTGGCGACCATCCTCGCGCGCCAGCATTGGCTAGGCTTCGCGGAGGCCTCTCGTCTGCTGCTTGTGGGGGCAACGGCCGCGGCGATTCTGGCGGCGCTGCTTCGTGTCTGGGGATCGTCGTATTTGGGGGCGGCGGTTGTGCATTCGGGCAGCATGCACGCAAGGCATGTGCTGGGCGATGGCCCTTTCCGTTTCGTGCGCAATCCGCTTTATCTCGGCACGATTTTGAACGCTCTTGCCCTGGCGCTGCTGATGCCGCTGAGCGGCGCCGTGGTCGCAATCATGCTGATCGTCGTGCTGCAGCTGCGGTTGATCGGCGCGGAGGAGGCGTTTCTCACGGAGAAGCTGGGGGCAACTTACAACGCTTACTGCCGTGCCGTGCCTCGTCTGCTTCCGTCGCTTCGACCACGCATCCCTGCGGCAGGGGATACGCCGCACCCGTTGACCGGTGTTCTTTCGGAGCTTTATTTTGTCGGTGCGGCGATCAGCTTTGCCGCGTTCGGCTCCACCTATAACGCCACCCTGATCCTTGAGGGTGTCCTGGTCGGTCTTGGCGCGTCGTTGATCGCTCGCGCGTTCCTTCCCGCGCCCGTCAGATCTGCCCCGATGGTCTCGTAAGGTCGCTCTGAGCCGCCGCAGCGCTCCGCTACGTGCTTGGATCTTGTTCATGGCAAGAACGGAAGCGGACCGCGGAACAGAGCCCCGCGATCCGCGCCGCCATCCCTTGATCCGCGTCTTCGTTATTTCTTGACCGGTGCGATCGTGTCCTTGGCCACCTTGGACACGCGGAACTTGACTACCGTCTTGGCCTTGATCTTGATCGCTTCGCCCGTCTGCGGGTTGCGTCCAAGACGGGCCTTGCGCTCTGCCTTCACCAGCTTTCCGATGCCGGGGATCGTGAACTCCCCGTTCTTCTTTGTCTCTTTCACGGCCGTGTCGGCCAGCGTGTCAAAGAAGCCCGCGACCTGCTTGTTGTTCAGCTCCGTCTTTTCGGCCATCGTGCGGATGAGTGCAGTCTTGGTCATGCCTTTTGCCATGTGTGTCAGCTCCTTGGGGTATCGATTGAGGTCCGGTGAGGCTCGTCGGAGACGAGCGTGAGTCGAGTCAGACGTATCTGCCCGGTTGTCGATCGCGACGAAATCACCAGTGTTTATGCGGGTCCGGCGAACCGTTCCGACGTTCACCATCTGCTTTCGCGTGCGCTTTGTCAACAATTTCGATGCGAAGCGCGGTACATTTTGATGGCTTTTTGCGGCATTGTCCGGTTTTAAGCACGTTTTCGCCGGCATTGCTTCTACGATTGCCTCAGAACGGGAGCGGGGAGATCAGGGCTCGCTTGGGCTGCGCGACCAGGGGTTGGTTCAGCAGATAGACCAGAGCGGCGGCCGCGGAGAAGCGTCGATCGAGCTCTTTGACGAGCTGCGGCGTGAGCGCGAGCGCGGCCGGCAGCGTCGCCGAGACACCCCATTGGCGGCAGCGGATCAGGTGCTCGGCGGGGTGGCCCGCCGGGAAGCCTTTGGGTGGTCGCGAGAGCGGCTGTCCGTCGATCGGGGCCAGGCCCAGACGCGTCAGCGCGCGGCGACCGAGCTCGGTTTGCAGAGCATCTCCATGCTCCAGCAGATGGCGCCGGACGGCGAGGAGCTGGTCGCGCTCCGGCATGTAAAGGCCGGCGGCGATCGTGATCTCGGTTGGACTCAGATCGAAGTAGAAGCCGGCGCCCGAGGTCTTGCGCATGCCGGTACGGGCCCACCAGGCGCTGAGGTGCGTCTTGTATGGTCGTTTGTCGCTGGAGAAGCGGATGTCGCGATAGATGCGGAGCAGGACCTTCGTCGGCGGTTGCACGTGGTCCGGAGCAAAGCCGAGCATGCGCTCATTGAGCGCGGCGATCAGGGCGAGCATGGGGGCTTTCAGCTCAGCCTCATAGAGGTGCTTGCGTTCGTTGAACCAGACGCGATCGTTGTGGCGCTTGAGCCCGCGAAGAAAGCGCAGAGCGGCGTCGGTGAAGTGAGGATTCATAGCCGGGCTTGCAAGCTCCTTTCGCCATCGTAGAGCACAGGATGGAAAATGGCTTTGTGGACGACGCCGATTGCGCATGAGATCGAGCCAGACGCCAAGTCAGAATGAGGGAGTAAGCGAGCGTACAATCCGGTGGTTCTCGGGGATTTGACACTTTGTTAAGGCAAATTTGTCTTAGAAGGGAGGAACATTGGTACATAATCAGAAAACTTAAGCCGAAGACGACTTGTCCATCGCAGGAGAACAAAAGCCGCCGATCTGCAGTCCATGGATAGCAGAAACAACTCCCAAAAAGAAATTAGGTGGCGTGAGAACGTGAAGCTCGGATTAGAAGTTTTGGGATTGATCGCTCTCGTTGTCTATACCATTTTCTCCATTCTCTAATGGCACAGGTTCGCTGGAGCAGTCGTTTAACCAGAGAGGCGCTCAACGGGAATGAAAGGACTCTGACCGAGACACTGAGAAAGATGCAAGGGCAAATCGAAGCTACGGATCGCCTTTATGCGGAAGCTCAGAGGCAAACCGAACAGACTCGCATCCTCGCCGAGCACGCGCAGGACCAAGCTAGAAAAGTCGGCGCTATCGCGAACACAGCTAATAACATTTATCTAGCCGGTAACCGACCATATGTTGGAATTGAGGGTGTGAGAGTGCTCTTCGGCACTCTGCAAGCGAATGGGGTCGTTGCCCTGGACGAAAAGCTCCCAGGCAATCTTGCGGACATAAAGCTTGTTGTGGTGCGATCTGTCATCAAGAACTACGGGAGCGTTTCTGCGACCAACACTTCGGCTACAATAAATGGCTTTGTTGATGGCCGGCTTATGCATAATGTTGATGACGATCCAAAACCTATGACGTTGTTTCCGAGTAAAGAGTTCCATATTGATACCCCGATATCATCGGGTCAATATTTTGCGCTCGCAGTGCATAAGCTTCAGCTAAACGTGGGCGTGAACTACTCAGGTCCCAGTGCCAGCTATCCATATTGTGAGAGAGAGAGGATTTCGTAGCGGAAAATGCTTTTTTCGCTAACATGGGAGACGATTGTCTGAAGTGAATCGATCGCTTGAGCGCTCAGGTTTAATCGTGCCCTAACCTGCTACTGCTGAGCAATGTGTAGAAGAAATAGGCAACTTCGGCGGAGCTGGGGCGTGAGGCGTCAATGCTTGAGCAGACCGGTGAGCAGGATGTTGAGGCCGTTCCAGGCGATCTGCACACCGATGCAGAGGAGGATAAAGGCGATGACGCGGAGGACGCCGTGTGCGGTTGCGGGGGAGATAACGGTGGTGATTTTTGGCGCGTAGCCGTAGCAGAGATAGACCAGAGCGCTGAGGGTGATGACCGCCAGAAAGAGGCCAATGTGCTCGAGGATCTTGACGGAGACCGTGCCGCTGGAAAAACGCGCGCTGAGCGTGAGCAGGATGACCAGGGTTCCGGGGCCGGAGGTGACGGGGAAGGTGAGGGGGTAAAAGGCCTTTTGCGCCAGCGTGCGCATACTGTCGTCGGGGCTCATGGTGGCCTCCTCGCGTTTGTCTTTCGTGGTGGACTGCGCGTCCTTTTCGTTGAGTACGGACCAGCCGAGCGCGGCGATGACGATACCGCCTGCGACTTGCACGATGGGCAGCGAGATGCCGAAGAAGTTAAGGATGGCGGAGCCGAGCAGCTCAAAGACGGCGAGGAGGATGATGTTGTTGATGGCGATCTTGCGCGCGAGCGAGCGGTAGACGGCCGGCGGCACCTCCCCGACCAGGCCGAGAAAGACGAGGGCGGAGCCGATTGGATTGACCAGCGGCAAGAGCGCGCTGAAGGCGATAAGAAAGGAGTTCCAAACCGGCAAGGCAGTCTCCTGTGCGGCAACGACGATGTTAGCAACGAAGGGATGCGCGGAAGGGGTGCGCGGAAGGGGGCATGCGGTCGCAGCGCATTACCTTTGGGCGAAGAAGAAGCGAATATGTGGATGACAGCGAAGAGGTGCGGCGTATGCTGAGGCTGATCTCGCGCTTAGGTGCCGGTGTGCCATGTCCTCTGTCGTGTTCGTTGTGTTCGCTTTTGTTCTTTTGCTGATCTTGATCACGGTGTTGAAGACGCTGTACACCGTGCGCACGGCGACTGCCGGCGTAGTTGAGCGCTTCGGCAAGTTCGATCGCATCACGCGGCCGGGTCTGCATGTTCTGACGCCCTTTGCCGAGCGGGTGTTTTTTGTCGATCTTCAGGTGAAGCAGGCGAATTTTTCGGTGGAGACGAAGACGCGCGACAACGTCTTTGTACAGATTCCGGTGAGCGTGCAATTCCAGGTGCTGGACGACAAGATCTTCGACGCATTTTATCGGCTGAGCGCGCCGCAGAAGCAGATCGAGAGCTTTGTCTTCAACTCGATTCTGGGACACGTCCCCAAGCTGACGCTGGACGAGACATTTGAGCAGCAGAGCGGAATCTCGGTCGCGGTAAAGATCGAGCTCGATCAAATTATGTCGGGGTTTGGGTTTAACATTCTGACCGCGCTCGTGACCGACATCATCCCGGACGTAAAGGTGAAGACGGCGATGAACGACATCAACGCGGCGCAGCGCGCGCAGGTGGCGGCGCAGGCGCGCGGCGAGGCGGAGAAGATCCTGAAGGTGAAGCAGGCGGAGGCCGAGGCGGAGTCAAAGGCGCTGCAGGGCAAGGGAATCGCGGCGGAGCGGCAGGCGATCATCGAGGGGTTGCGGGCATCGATCGAGAACTTCCGCGAGGCAGTGCCGGGGGCGACGGCCGAGGACGTGATGGCTCTGGTGCTGCTGACGCAGTACTTCGACACGCTTAAGGATATCGGCACGCGTTCCGGCACGAACACGCTGTTTCTGCCGAACAACCCCGGTGCGGCGAACGACTTTATGACCCAGATTTTGGCCGGGCTGCGCGGGGCGATGGCGTCCGCATCGATTGTCGAGACCCCGGCGCGGTTCACACCGCGGCCGCATCGGGCAAATCAATCGCCATCGTCGGAGGCGCAACTTTGACTCGGGCGGCAAGAGGAGACCGCAGGCGGAACCGCCGGCCTGAACGTAGCGTATCCGGAGGTACCGGCACGGTCCCGAGATCGGGCCGCGCACTGGAGGCTGAATGCTCTTCCTGACCCTTAGCCTTGCGCTTTACTTTGTGCCGGCGCTGCTGGCCAGCAGCCGCAATCATCCCCGCTCACAGGCGATCTGGGTGGTCAACGTACTGGTGGGCTGGACGGTTGTCGGCTGGGTCGTGTGCCTGGTGTGGGCGCTGAGCGAGCCGCGTCTGCCGATGCCAACGATGCCCAGGCAGAGGTACCCTGCCGCGTATGCCGCGCCGTATGGGCAGACGATTAACGGCCAATATGGCACGCCGGACTACCCGGCGGGTTGGAGCGCCGCCGCCGTTGCCGCAACTGATCGAGGATGCCGCGCGTGCGGCCGGCCCGTGCTGCCGGCTGCAGCGTTCTGCACCATGTGCGGCGCGAATTTACAGTAGGCGGTGTATGGGAGGAAAGGTGTTTGCGCGGCATGGTTGTTGATGCCGAGTTCCGGCGGTTGTTGTCGGATGGGTATGCGCGTCCGCCTAGCGTGGCGCATCAGATGGCCTGCGACCCGTTCCGCCAACGCCCCGATGGCCTTTGAACCTAACATCCAGATGACCGAGCCGGGTGGCCGATTACGGCCGGGGTTGAGGATGCGGGCGCGTTGGAGACACGCCTATGCAGCACTTGCGGCGGTGTCGCTTAGTTTCTTTGCGGTGACGCCAGTGTGCGCCATGCAGATGGCGCCCCGAGCCGTATTACTGGCGAGCGGCGCGACCCTGCGTGGCGCGCCCGCAACCCGGATTTTGCCGTGGATTGGTGTTCTTCTAGGCCTTACGCTGGCTTGTCTCGGCACCTACCTTCTGCTGCGTCATTTGATTGGAGGCGTTGCGGGCCACGCACATCCGGGGGGCCGGTCGCACGCCCATCGCGCTGCCTGCGGGAGTGTTACGGCACCCTGGCTGGCCATCGTGGGATCCGTCGTCGTGATCGGGATCGGTGTGCTGTTGGCTGTTCGGAGTTTTGCGGCCGCTCACCTGGTCGGCGATCTCTTCACGCGGCAGCGGCTCGGGCCGGTCCTGTTCGTCACGGGCCTGGGTCTTCTGCTTGGCATGCGGCACTCCACCGACGCCGACCATGTGGTTGCGATTTCAACTATCGTGAGCCGGGAGCGCAGTTTACGCAATGCCGCCCTTATTGGCTCGGTGTGGGGACTTGGACACACCGTCACCATCTTTCTCGTTGGCTCGCTGATTATCCTGTTCGGTGTGACGATCCCGCCGCGCCTTGGCCTAGCCATGGAGTTTAGCGTGGCGCTGATGCTGATCCTGCTGGGGGTGCTGAACTTGACGGGGGTTACGCAGCGGATTACCGGCCGCTTCGCCATGGGAGCACCGGCGGAGAGCTCGATGTCCACCGGTTGGGGGGACGTTCGTGGGCGGAGAGAGAGGGCACGGTGGCTCGGCCGCGGCGTCGGCCGTTCCGTTGGGCACCTTGGCTTGTTTCAGTTTGCCCGGCCACTCGTCATCGGCCTGGTGCATGGTTTGGCGGGCTCGGCCGCTGTTGCGCTGCTGGTGTTGTCGACCATTCACAGCCCGGCGTGGGCGACGGTGTATCTGCTGATCTTCGGCTTTGGCACCATGCTGGGCATGATGACGATGACGGTCGCGATTGCGCTTCCACTCACCTATGCCGGCGACCGTTTCAAGACCATGAGTCGAACCTTCGGCGTGCTGTCCGGTGTGGGGAGCCTGTGCTTTGGCACGTTTCTGGTCTACCAGCTCGGCTATCTGGGCGGTCTCTTCACCGGCCATCCGAAGTGGACGCCGCACTAGACATACGCGATATACGTTGGAGCACCTAGCGTTCCAGGTGCTCTGACACGCGTGTTCGTCCTTTCCACAGGGTGCCCGCGCCTGTTAATTGGGCCTCTAACCCTTTTCGGTGCAATACAAGCGCGACGCATTGCCGTTCGCGTCGGCAACGCCCATCATAGAACAGTGGCCACCTTCGCACGCATTCACGAGGATTTGGGGCTTCCCGCGTCCGTCCACACGGAGGTTACCGTGTTGGGCGCGCTGCTGCTTGATGCCGTCGCCCTGAACGATGCGAGCGAGAAGCTCCGCCCGGAGGACTTCTCGCTCGACTCGCATCGCCGCGTGTATCAAGCCGTCCTCGATCTCATGCACGTCGGCCACGCGGTCGACCTCATCACGGTTCGTGATGCGCTTGAGAAGAAGCGCGAGCTCGACGCGATCGGCGGCCCTGCCTATCTCGCATTTCTTACGGAAGGTGTGCCGAACGAGCCCAAGATTGAAGACTACGTCCGTATCGTCAAGGACAAAAGTCTTCTGCGGCAGCTCATGGGCGTCTTTCAGGAAGGCACCACGCGCTCATCGGACCAGACCGAAGATGCTCGCACCGTGCTCAACGACATTGAGGCTCGTCTCGGCGAGATCGCGGATCAAAGCATTCAGCGCGGCTTCTCGGGCATCGGTGAGATCGTCGCGAACTCCTTCGGCTCGATCGACGCGCTCTACGAGCAGGGTCGCGAGATCACCGGCCTGGCCACGCACTATATCGAGTTCGACCGCATGACCTCCGGCCTTCAGCCGTCGGAGCTCATCATCATCGCCGCCCGGCCCTCGATGGGTAAGACCGCCTGGGCCATCAACATTGCGCAGAACGCCGCTGTGCGCGACGGCAAGGTGGTCGCGGTCTTCTCGCTTGAGATGAGCAAGGAGTCACTTCTTCGCCGCATGCTCGCGTCCGAGTCAATGGTCAACTCGCGCAAGATCCAGACCGGTTTTCTGCCGCGTGAGGACAAGGGCAAGCTGCTCGCCGGCCTCGAACGCCTGATGGAGTCCAAGCTCTTCATCGACGATACGCCCGGCATCACGCTGGCCGAGATGCGCGCCAAGGCACGCCGCCTCCGCCAGCAGGCCGGCACGCTCGACCTCATCGTGATCGACTACCTCCAGCTGATGACCGGCTCCTCCGGGCCGAATAAAAAGGGGTTCGAGAACCGCAACCAGGAGGTCTCGGCGGTCAGCCGCGGCCTCAAGGCGCTGGCCAAGGAGATGAACGTCCCCGTGATCGCGCTTTCCCAGCTTTCGCGCGCCAGCGAGCAGCGCGGCGGCGACAAGAAGCCCCTGCTCTCGGACCTGCGCGAGTCCGGCTCGATCGAGCAGGACGCCGATGTGGTCGCCTTCATCCACCGCGAAAGCTACTACAACAAGACCGAGGATGGCGAAGAAGACCCCGACACCAAGGGCAAGGCCGACATCATTATCGCCAAGCAACGCAACGGCCCCACCGGAACCGTCCACCTCGCCTACCTGTCGGACTACACCCGCTTTGAAAACCTGGCCACGGGCCAGCCAAACTGAGACAGCGGGCCGAAGTCGACCGGTATCTGAATGCGAAGGGAAGGGAACTAGCAAGGATGAAGTTCCCCTGTAGTAAGACTGGCAAACATTGCCAAGTCGCTCTACCACCAAGGGTGAGGAACTGCGATGCCGAGTCGCAATGTGAACCTGACCGAGCACTATGACAACTTCATCACCGCCGGTATCGAAGTTGGACGCTATGGAAATGCCAGCGAGGTGGTCCGAGCTGCGCTGCGCCTGTTGGAGCGGCAGGAGCAGGAAGAGCAGGCAAAGATCGAGTGGTTGCGAGGAGTGTCGGAGGCGGCGTTCGCCGCCCTCGACCGAGGAGAGGGCATTGCGTTAAGGGCAGGCGAGGACATCGATGCTTTCGTGGATGGCATCATCGTCGAGGCTCGTGTCGGCCGCAACACGCCCCATGCCTAGCCGGCCGCCTGTCTTTCTACCAGCGTCCGCCGGGACATTCGGAAGATCATTCTTTGGAGCGAGGAGCACTTCGGGTTAGCGGCTGCTGACCGCTACGGTGTGTTGACCCGGCAAGCGTTCCGTGACTTGCAGGAAGACCCTGGTCGGCCGGGATCAAAGTGGCGCCCCGAGCTCGCCCCAAATACCCATGTCTACCATCTGGTCTATAGCCGCGATCGTGTGACAGGAGATCTGGTGAAGACGCCTCGACATTTTGTGCTGTACCGGAGCTGCAACGGTGCGGTCGAGTTCGCTCGCCTTCTCCTCGATAGCCGCGATCTGGCGCAACACCTGCCGGCTGCGTACCAGAGCAGCACGTCGTCTCAGATGCCCGAAGTTCAGATCAGCTAAGAACTGCTTTAGAACAAGCTCCTGAAATAGCAACAATCCCAATCCAGAAGTGAACGACTCCACAGAGGGAGGAGGTTTCCTCCCTTGCTGCGGCCGCGTCGCGTCCTCCGTGACCCACCTTTGCGGGCCTGTTCCTGCCCGCAACGCCGACCCTAGAAGCAGAAGCAAAGAGCGAACGCAATGACCGGCACTCCGCGCCCAGCAAGGCAGCCAAGCCTTCCTGGTCTGTATGTCTTTTCTTGAGCCGTGGTGCGGTTTCGGCTCTCCTGTACACAGGGAGGAAGAGACAGATGAAGGCTGTCAGATCATTCGTCGGCAGGGACGTCCACAAGACGACCATATCCACCAGCATTGCGGAAGACGGCAAGAGCGGCCCGATACGTTTCCTGGGCGTGATTCCCAACACCGCGGATGAAGTTGCGAAGTTGGCGAAGCGACTCGCGAAGCCTTCACCGATCGGGTGACCTGACACCGGTCTGGGTTCCAGATACCACCCACGAAGCGCTTCGCGACTTGGTCAGAGCCCGAGTGGATGCATCGATGCACCTGATGCGTGCACGCCAGCAACTACTCGCCTTCCTCCTTCGGCATGGCCGCAGCTACCCGACCGGTAAGCACTGGACGCAGCGCCATCGCAGTTGGCTTGCGGGACAGACGTTCCAAGAGCATGCCCATAGCATCGTCTTCCAGGACTATCTGGAGACGGTCTGGACTGCACAGCAAAGAAGAGATGCTCTCATTGAGAGGATCTCCTCGATGGTCGGAAGCTGGTCGCTAGGACCACTTGTCGAAGCGTTGCGGGGACTTCGCGGTATTGACATGATCTCCGCCGCAACGTTCATCGCATCCACCGGCGATCTCAGTCGCTTCGAGTCACCGCGCCTGCTAATGGGGTATCTCGGTCTCGTGCCCTCTGAGCACTCCAGCGGCGGAACGATTCGGCGAGGCGGCATCACCAAAACCGGCAACCGCGAAGCCAGACGCATGCTCAAAGAAGCAGCATGGAGCTACCAGTATCCTGCGCGCATTGCGAAGGAGAAGGCGGAGATCCTCGTCAGATTGCCGAAGAAGATCCGCGACATCGCCTGGAAGGCACAGACCAGACTCTGCTACGCGCTACCGCTCGATGATCGCGAGAGGTAAGAAGCCAACGGTAGTGGTTGCTGCGATCGCGAGAGAGCTTGCTGGCTTCATCTGGCCATCGGTCGGGAGATGAGAGTTTGCACGGAGTCTAGTTAGAGAGCGCACGACTGGATGCTCATTTGGGCCTAACATTTGCAGTTGTGCCCCCACCCATGCCGATCACCTCAAGCCCTGATGATGTCCCGCAGTTCCACCCCTCATAGCCTGACGAGTTATTAAACACTTCTAGTCGAATGCCTGAATCAAATTCAAAAATTACGTCTCCGGTCTTCTCAGTGATCAGCACTTGCTTTAGCGCGGTTGCGGCAAGCAGCTGCAAAGCCGCGGCCCCGCCATTCACCGGAGCAGGAAGTCCAAACTGCTGCCCATCATCCTCACTACCCAGTGCTATTCCACGGTCACTGACAATTCGCCACGGACACTGAACATTGAGCCCAAGCCGACCCTCGAAATTGAACGTCCAGGAACCAGGAGCATACAACTCGACGCCGGTGCACAGAGCGCCCTTTGCAGACGTTGAGAGTTCTTGATCGATACCAGTCATTTGAGCATCCCGGCGAGCTTGGAACCACGATATCAGGTGGCGAGGGTGTGATCGAACGACTGTTTGCCTGGAATGCGGAAAGGAGAAATCCTAAGTCGATGGCGTAAGGAACCGGGTAACCGGTCATGGTGATCCTCGAGTCGCAGCTAGCTGGAAGTCTTAAACTGCGCCTGCTTGCGAAAGCCGAGGCGTTCCCGTTCTTCTCCTGCCTCTTCAATCTCGAGCCCTGGCCGAGCACGACAGGCTCACCTCCGATACGGGTATCGACCGGCAGCTCGTAAAGAGTGCCGTCGCATGGATTTGGGTCGTGCGCTCATGAATACACGGCTCGCCTACGTCGCCATCTCCCGTGCTTGGCACCATGCGCGTGTCTACACCAACGACGCAACCACGCTCGGTGAGCGGTTCGCGCAGAGCATTAACAAGACCGCGGCGGTCGAGTTTCCGCAGCCGACGCCACCCGCCGTCGGACCAGCACAACAGCTCATCCAGAGAACTCCTGCAGCGCCAAAGCAGTACCGGCAACCGATGCACAACCCCGCAGTGCAGGCGTTCCGGCACAAAGACCTCGCCAAAGGCGAGGAGCTTCTGACTTTAGCGGGCCGCGTCCACCTTCACGAGACCTCAAATGATCGCATCACCGCCATCGTCAGCGAGTACAAGTCCAGGGCCGATCGCGCCGTCATCCACTCTCCCGATGAGGCAGATCGCAAACGACTGACGCACCGGATTCGTGACGAGCTGAAGGCCAGCGGCCATCTCGCTTCGAGGGGACCTTCGTCATCATTCTGGTGCAGCGGGACATCCCAAACCCGAGACTCGCAGCCAACTACGCCCCGGGAGATGTCATTCAGTACAAAGCCGGCAGCCCGGAAGCGCACGGAATCCCCGACGGAAGCGTCGCCGTGGTTAGAGGCGCCAATGCCGCGCAAAATCTACTGAGGGTCGAGAGAGCCGGGTATGCCGTTCAGAGGGGGAGGACCGCCAGCCTCGATCGTGTCATCCTGACCGCTGATCGTCACGACCTCAGTCGTCATCACGACGCCCTAGGCCATCTCTCTCCAAAGCTGGATGTCAGTGTTCATGCAACGGCGGGCCGAAGATTCAGTTCAAGCCCGAAGGGCAGAATCTCTCCGTCGAGCGACCCGAAGCCCCCGCAGTAGAGATTCATAACCCGTCGGTCGAGATCGAAGGATTCAGCATCGGTTTCTGACCGCAATCCCAGTCCACCGGCAGCATACTTTCGACAACGCTGCTTCTCGCGCTGTTGGTGAGCGCATTGGCGGTTTAAACAAGCAATGCCCTACGTCTGATAACGTTTGCCTCTGCCGTAACGCTGTGTAGGCACTTATTCAACTAGCCCTGACAACGCCCGATACAAAGACTATGTCTAGTGAACTTATTAGCCCCGGATAGAAATGCCCTACTCTCGCCCGATAGAAATGTCCGAGGTCTCCAAGCGTAGAGCTTGGGAGGCACGACTGGGACTCGGTGAGGATGAACGAACACGATCTGCAATGGATCGAGGTGCTGACGGAAGTTCTGGCGGGTCGGCGTGCGGTGGCTTGGGCGGCGACGGAGCTAGACCTGAGCGTGCGGCAGGTAGGCCGGCTGTTGTTGCGCTACTGGGATGACGGTGGCGGCGGGCTGCTGGCGGAGATGCGGAGGCGATACAGCCAATCTCCACCGCTCCATTGGGGGTAGTTTGTGCCCCAGCCGTTGTTGAAGAGGCAAACGTGCGCGCCTTCGCTAAGGTCCGGTTGGTCCAGCGAAAAGTTCAGAGGAGAACGAGCTCCAAAGGCAACCACGGGCGCGTCAAGCGTCTCCACCGCAAAACGGTGACCCTTTGTGTGCTCGCAGCGCACCGCGCCGCTCACGGCGTGCATTGCGCGGCCGCCACCGCGGACCACATCGACGGCTCGTACCGTTTGATTCACCTTCTCCACCTCCCACGTCGCCGCGTCGACTCCGGCCGGATGAAAGGTGAGCCACATCGCTTCCGGCAGGCGATTCGCCCGCTTGCCGAGCGTTGTGAAGCGAAGCTCCATATGGGGCGCAGCCGCCGGCAGGTGCAGGTCGGCGTACATCTGTGTCGGCCAAGCAACATCCCCGGTCGCCTCGACCTCAGGGTCCTTGATAGCTAACTCCAGCACCACGCGGCAGTCAGCACCGTCCTCCGAAACAAAGCAGCCCGTGACCTGCGGATGCCAGTCACGAGCCGTCGGTTGAAACGCCTGTATCCCCGGCTTACCAAAGTCCTTCGGGCCCCACTCGGTCTCGACCGCCAGGTACTGCTTCAGATAAATCTCATACTCTGCCGACGAAAGCGTCTGGTACGTGAATAGCGCAAGAGGATGGTCGGCGGTCGCCCAGTCCACCCCGGTCTGCTTGTTCCGGCAATGTGTCATCGCACCGGTCGCCGGGTCGAACCGCAGGCTGAAGTGCGCCGTCTCGATCGCCGCGGCCGCATCGTGCCGCCGCATTCGCGCCGTGTCCGGTCGCTGCGCCTCGCAGTCACGGATACCAGCTTCCGCCTGCGTCTTCAATGGTGCCGGCAGCCGGGCAACAGCATCCAGAGTGTTCTGGCGCTTTTCCTCCCAACTGGTCTGCATCACGACATAGCCCGGCTGCGCCAGCACGGCATCCAGGTCGGCCGGCCGGTAGTGGTCGTCGTCAAGGTACGTCTTCGTATCGGTTCCCCAGGTGTGCTCCGCTGCCAAAAGGAGCCGGCTCAGCAGGGCACAATCGGCATCGTCCCCCGTCCGCAAAACCCCCTGGCCAATCCACTGCTCGCGCAGCCGGGCGAGGCTGCGGTACGCCGCCACCTTCTTGGGATCGCTGGCGCAGCCATAGATCCAGGTATCTCCGATCTCTCCGGTCACCACAGGCAGGTTCGGCCGGATGCTGTCCACCACCGCGGCGACATCGTTCAACGTGCCGGCTTTGATCACAGCGCCGGGATACGCCTGCCGCAGCTTGGCATAGATGGCAGCTACCTCTTCCGGCGTGTGCGGGCCGCTGTTGTCATTGCGGACTTCCACGTCCACTGCAACACCGGTGCCCGGAATCTCAAGCAGGCTGCCGTAGTTGTGACGGTGATACATCACGGCAAGCGCCTGCCCGCCAGGCTCCCTCCACAAAAACAGATCAGGAACATCAGGCGGTGTGCTCGCGGCGTTCACCCCTATGTCGAGAAGCCGAACGCCCGCCTGTGCGAGGGGAGCCACCAAGCCGCGGGAGTGACCCGGCACGTCTGTCATCTTCCCGCTCGTTGTCGAGACCCCGAAACGCTGATCGAGTCTCCGGCTAAATCCCATCGCGCCATCCACCATGGAGCGGTCGATCATCTCGGTCTGCCAGTTGAACGGCAGCGCATGCCAGGCAAGGTCGTGCGCCGCAATCGCCTGCTCCGCAGCCTTCCTCTGTGCCGCATCGGCCTGCTCCAGGTACTCGTACAGCAGCCATGCGCCGGTCGTCCAGGTATAGCGATCGCCCCCGGCCTTGCGCAGCCGCGACGCAAGCTGCATGGCTTGCGGAAAGTACACCTCAAAGTAGCGCTGCAAGACCTTCTGCTGCGTCATGGTAAAGCCCACATCCAGGTGGCACTTGGTCACGAGCCACACCGTGTGGACCGGAACGGACACGGACGCTCCCAGGGCAAGGCGCGCGATCCGCTGCGCCAACAAGTGGGATCCGCCGCTCATCACGCCCACCACCCCGGCCCGTTTAAGAAGGCTTCGTCGATCCATCTGCATTACCTACCGCCGCCTGGAGAGGTATTGAGCTGTCCTAATCGCAAACTCTAGGAGCTCGCATGATCGAACGTCAACCAAAAGACATCGCATGTGATTGCACAGACAGATTGTGCTCATCACCCGCGATGGAAGTCACATATCGTCTGTCAGCTATGCTGATTTCATGAAAGCAAGGGGCCAGCGAGCTCGCCGGGCGGCAGGAAGTTATCCTGCACACCCTCCAGAGTTCAGGGTCAGTCACCATCGAGGGTCTGCGCACGATGCTGAACCTGGTCTTTGAAGACACCAGCTCTTTGCTTGTCTCACTTCTTCGACGCGCGTCCCCGGCTCCTCCACTGAGGTCCCGGAGTTCCCAGTCGTCCACTCTGGTAGCCGCTTTGATGGAAATACCCGGTTCGCGTTCAACCCCTTGCTTACGGCGACCGGTGCCACCAAGTTCTGGCTTCCAATTACCGTGGAAAGAAGCGCAGGCGCCTCATTTGAGGCAGAGACTTCTCCACTGCCTTATGACACCGTCGAGCGTACAACGTATAACGCAAGCGTCCTCTCTGGTATTAGACTTCGATACATCAGGTTTCGATCCCGACAAAGATCAAGCCATTTCTGCCGCCGCACGACCTTGCCGTTCGGCAGATTGTCTTGCAGGGTCTCCAGGCATACGCCGTCATCGCTGGCTCATGCTCATGCCTGAAAAGTCTTCCCGAGAGTGTGAAGAGCGATTCGGATACGGGTCTTCACCGTGCCTAACGGATCACCTGTCTCTTTTGCGATCTCGCTATGAGTTAGACCGTGAAAAAAGGCCAGTTCCAACGCTTTTCGCTGTTCGTGCGGAAGGGTAGCGACTACCTGCTTTACGCGGTCCAGAGTGACATTGTGTTCCACTTCTGCTGCCAGATTCTGACGGGACGGTAATGGAAGGTCGTCGACCAACTCGTACCGTTGTTTTCTTCTAATCACATCGATTGCACGGTTTCTAGCAACGACAGCAAGCCAACCTTCAAGACTTCCACGTGTTGCGATGAAAGTTGTTGGACTACGCCAGATCTGCATGAAGATCTCTTGCAACACATCTTCAGCGGAGCTTGGATCGCGCAATACTCGTAGTGCAACAGAGTAGACTCGCTTCGCGTGGCGTGAGTAGAGCCTCGCCATCGCGGCCTCATCACCCTGCGTGATCGCCGCAAGAAGCGAGGCATCGAGTGAGGCTGACAGGGTGTCACTCGTGTTGTAATCCAATCTCATACCAAGCACTCAGAACGCATTGGCAGAAGCAATCGGACGTTACTGACAAGAATGCGAATAGTTGGGGACCAGTCCGCGATAGCTGAGGGCGACTTTAGCACATCCGTAAGAGCAACCGTTCTCATCCCGGCACCCCACTTCTCGTATTCATCAGATCGGTTGCACATCGCTCCCAAAACAGAGATAGTGAGAGTGCGTCCCGGACGGAAAGTACCGTTGAACTTAGAATCGCCTTTTCATCTGAAAAGCAGGAATGCTGTGGTACATGTCGACATTCCCTCCCAATGCTGCGCTTCACACTGCCTCTGGTCAGCCCGTGACGCTGGCCGAGATCCTCTCTGCATTATCCTTCGCCCTAGACATCACAGAGGGCGCCCGTCCCGGTCACTCGGTCCGAGCCTGCATACTGGGGATGCGCCTAGGCAAGCAGATCGGCTTATCCGATCAGGCGCTCGCCGCCCTTTACTACGCGCTTCTGCTAAAAGACATCGGTTGCAGCAGCAACTCCGCGCGGATGGCCGACGCTTTTGCCGCGGACGATCAGGTGGTCAAGCAGAACTTTAAGTTCATCGATCGGGAAAAGCTCGGCAAACCCAACCGCGAGGCACTCACCTTCGTCTGGAAGAATGTCGCGCCCAAAGAGGGCCGATGGAACCGCGTTCGGCAAATGTATCGCATGATTCGCAGCCCTGGTGACCTGACAGCCGAGGTGATCGAGGCGCGATGCGAGCGTGGCGCCGTCATTCTGCACAAGTTGGGAATGGGAGTTGAGACCTGCGCTGCGGTCTACTCGCTGGACGAGCACTGGAATGGCCACGGTCTGCCCGATCATCTCGTCGCCCAGGACATTCCCCTGCTGGGTCGAATCTGCGCGGTCGCTCAGCATCTTGATCTCTTTTGCAGCGAGTTCGGTTCGGCCAAAGCGATGGACACCCTCGCCGAGCGCTCCGGAACGTGGTTTGACCCGGACCTCGTACGCGCGGTGGAGAGCCTGCACCGGCAGGGAGTTCTTTGGGCCCAGTGCCTGCCCGGCAGCGACCCCGAGGCGCTGCAGCCCGCCGTGCTCGCGCTCGACCCGGGCAGTTCCACTTCCCTTGCCGCCCGCGACATCGACTTGATCTGCAGCGGCTTCGCCGACGTGGTCGATGCTAAGAGCCCGTTCACATATCGCCACTCGGTGGGCACGACTGAGGCAGCGGTGCTGATCAGCAACGCCATGGGACTCGCACCGGATCGCGTGGAGGTCGTCCGCCGCGCGGCTCTGCTGCATGACATAGGAATGCTGGGCATCCCCAACACCATCCTCGATAAGCAGGGTCCGCTCAACAGCGCGGATTGGACAGTCATTCACCGCCACCCGGTACTCAGCCAGGAAATCCTCTCCCGCGTTCGCGCCTTCAGCGAGATTGCCATCCTTGCCGGACAGCATCACGAAAAGCTCGACGGCAGCGGCTATCCTTATCACCTTGCTGGCGAGCAACTCTCGATCGAATCACGCATTCTGGCCGTAGCTGACATCTTTAGCGCTCTGATGGAAAGCCGGCCAAACCGACAGGACCTGACACTTGTGGAGATCCAGCAACAGCTTGAGCTGAACATCCCGCACCGGCTGGACGCCGAGTGCGTTGATGCCGTCCTTTCGTTACTGGATCAACTTGCCGACCTGCCTCTCGAGGACATTCCCGGAATGTCTGCGAACACCATCCCGGACATAGTCATGACGGAGCCGCCGCCCTTCCGCTTCGGAGCAACTTCGCGCTAGATGCAGCCGGAGATGCTGGGCCACCGATTCGACGGTCTCCGGAAGTGTCAGGGCTTCATGATGTTCCTTGGGGATGGCCCGGCTTGGCATGACCTGCGTCTGGCTCCAGCACTATGCACCACAAGGCAAGTTTGGTCGTCCTCAAATTCGACGAGAACGTCATCATTCTCGAAGGAAAGGTATCGCCACTGACTTATTAGTGCAATACGTTTTCGCGCAGCATTGCAATCTCTTCTGTTCTTCCCTGTTGATGATCTATTGATCTCGTCTCGTTAGCGTTCCCTTACTTGAGCAAGCAGAGCCCGCAACACGCTCAGAGGTGAACCGTGCGATCTTTTCGTCTAGCTCCCTTTGCGGCAGCGACTTTCGCGCTCTGCATCTCCAGTCAGGCCCTTGAGGCCCAGCAGACCTCGGCGCGATCAGCGGAACGATTGCCGATCCCACCAAGGCCATCGTGCCCGGCGCAACCGTTGTCCTCGTAAACGATCAGACCTCCGCGACGCGCTCGCAAACGTCGAACGCCCAGGGCAGCTACACATTTCAGGCTCTGCCCATCGGCACATACCACCTCACCATCAGCGCCTCCGGCTTTGCCAACCAGGATTTTCCGGCGTTCTTGTGCAAGCCGATCGGACCGCAACCTTCAACATAACGCTCACCACTGGTGCCACTTCCTCCACTGTTGAGGTCACACCACGTCTCAGCCCAACACCACCGATCCCACCAACGGCTACATCCTTGACTCCGAAACGAGCGAGGAAGACTTCGCTCGGAACAGGCTCCTTCACCCAGCTGGCCACCCTCAGTCCCGGCGTCCACACCGGCCTGGTAATCAGAACATCTACGCCAACGGCCAGCGCCTCTCTTCAAAGACCTTCACCTTCAACAGCGTCCTCGCCATCAATCTCTTCAACGGAGCCTCCTCGCAGGTCGCGGAGAGCCGTGCCGTCCTCAATACCGGGGAGTCCTTCCAGTCCAACGGGAGCAAGGGCGACGGCGTCGCTTTTTCCGCACAATCGAGCAGTATGCGGACGGTCTGGTCTGCATGACCGGGGGTGAGGAAGGCCCGCTCGCCGCAGCCTTGGAGCGCGGCGGCTATGACGAGGGGCGTCGCGTCTTGGAGCGTCTGGTCCAGACGTTCGGCCCGAAGAACGTCTACGTCGAGCTGCAGCGGCACGGCATTTGCGAACAGGAGGCGCGCAACCAGGCTTCGATCTCGCTCGCTCGCGAGTTCCACCTTCCGCTGCTCGCGACGAACGGCGTCAACATGGCGACCGAGTTCGAGCGCGAGATCCTCGACGTGCTCACCAGCATCCGGCATGGCTGTTCGCTCGACGAAGCCGGCCTGCTCCTACAGCAGAACGGCAAACGGCATCTGCGTTCCGCGGAGCAGATGTGCGCTCTCTTCCACGATCTTCCCGAGGCGATCGCCACGACCGGCGAACTCTCCGACCGGCTCACCTTCCAAATGAAGGACATGGGCTACGAGTTCCCCCACTACCCGATTTCTGAGGGCGAGAGCATGGACAGCTTCTTGCGGAAGCGCACCTTCGAGGGCGTGGCGTGGCGCGGCGCTATGGCGCGAAGGCCAGCGCGAAGCTGCGAGGAAAAGCCGACAAGCAGGTCAATACGGAACTCGCGCTCATCGCGAAGTTGGGACTTGCCGGCTACTTCCTCATCGTCTGGGACATCGTCGAGTTCTGCCGGAAACACGGCATCCTGGTTCAGGGTCGCGGCTCCGCCGCCAACTCCGCCGTCTGCTACTCGCTTGGCATCACCGCCGTGGACCCTGTCGGCATGGAGCTGCTCTTCGAGCGCTTTCTCTCGGAGGTTCGGGGCGAGTGGCCGGACATCGACCTGGATCTGCCCTCGGGTGTCGACCGCGAGCGTGCCATCCAGTACGTTTACGAGCGCTACGGCCAACTCGGAGCTGCGATGTGCGCCAATGTCGTCACCTATTGCGGCCGCTCCGCTGCACGGGAAGTGGGCAAGTCGCTGGGCTTCGGCGCCGCTATGCAGGCCCGGCTCACCCGTCTGATCGGCTCTTTTGAGTGGAAGGGGCCGACCGACACCATGGAGCACCACTTCCGCCAGGCTGATTTGGATCTGCGTCATCCGCTGGAAACGAAGCTGCGCGCAGGCATGGAGGCCAATGGGGTCGGTAATCAAGGCGCAGAAAGAGATCATCCTCGCGATCAGATCCTTCGCTCTCTATGGCTTCCCGGAGAGCCATGCCGCCAGTTTTGCGCTGATTGCGTATGCCTCGGCATGGTTGAAGCTCCACTACCTGCCCGTCTTCACCGCCGCCATCCTCAACAATCAGCCGATGGGCTTCTACTCGGCTGCCGTGCTCGTCAAGGACGCGCAGCGGCACGGGCTACGTATCAAGCCGGTCGATATTCTGCGTTCGGATTGGAACTGCATCTTGGAGCGCGAACCGGATGCGTCTCTGTCGCTTCGGCTCGGTCTGCGTTATGTGCGCGGGTTGCGCTCCACCGTGGCAGCGGAGATCGAACGCGTTCGGGCTTTGCGGGCGTTCGGCTCCATCGAGGAGCTTGCCCGGCGCGTGCCGTCGCTCTCGCAGACCGATCTTTCCACGCTGGCCGAGACCGGTACGTTGAACTCACTAGGCGCGAAGGTCCATCGCCGGGATGCGCTCTGGCAGGTGGAACGAGCCTGCCGTCAGCCCGGGCCTCTCCTCTCTGATCTGGACGGCGACGAAGAAGAGACTTCGCCGCTTCAGCCCATGAACCCGGAAGAGCGCATGGTCGCCGACTACGCCGGAACCGGCGTTACCGTCGGCCGTCACCCCATGGCGCACTGCCGTGCCCGGCTCCATGGCATGGATGTCTTTCGGGCCGGTGACCTGAAGCTGGTACGCCATGGAGTCAAGGCCCGCATCGCTGGGCAGGTGATCGCCCGGCAGCGGCCCGGCACCGCCCACGGCTTTATCTTCCTCTCCATCGAAGACGAGACCGGCATCGCAAACGCGATCATCGATCCCGACCTCTATGAGAACAATCGGTCACTGGTGACCCACGCCAAGTTCCTCCTGATCGAGGGGGCGCTTCAGAACATTGACAAAGTAATCCACATCCGGGCGAAGCACATCGAAGAACTGGACGTGACCGCCGCACCCATGATTTCCATTAGGGGGCCGCGGTGAGCGAGCCCATGACTTCGCCCGGCGACAAGCAGCCACCGAAGGACTGGTGGCTCGAGAATGCCTGCCGCATCGCTGCTTTCAGGCTCCGTCAACAGCGCTACCTGAGCGCCAACACCGTTCCCCTCCGCGAACAGGTACGCGACTGCGTCGAATTTGTCCGCATCGTCTGGGAAGAGATCGAACGCCATCTCGGAGAGGAAGCAGGCTGAAGTCCAGCCGCGGCACCGGCAGCAATTACGTGGAAGTGGTTGGCCAACGCATCAAATAAGGATACGACAACAAGAATCGAGCGGGCCAGTACCCGTCCTGACGCCGAACTACAATCGGGGGCGAATGTCTGGCGCAGCACTGTTGCCGCATTTGCATCTTCGTTCCTGTCTACGTATGGTCGCCGCTTTTACGGGATAGAGAAGATCATCACTCGATAATCGGAATCTCCGAGATGCGGAACTGCCACGAAGAGCTGTTTGAGCGAAGGGACAAAGAGGGACGTCTTCGCCATTACCGCAGTGTCCGTCGATAGCAGCGCCTTGAAGGTCCCATCCTCCATTCTTTGGAAGGTAAAGACCTGCCCTGTCCCACAGGTGGCGTAGATACGCTTTCGATCGGGGTCCCAGTCCACTTGATCGACCCACCCACCGATGGGCAGTCGAGCTTTTAGATCACCCGTCTTCGCATCCATCACGACGATCGAGCCACGCACATCCGTATCGCGGGTGCCGACGAATAGCAGACCGCGATCGTCATCCGCGGCCATGGCGATGGGATAGTGCGCCTCGCCAAGCGACCACAGGGAACGCTGCTTCCGGGTCTTCATATCGATCACACCCACGGCGTCCTTGTCAGGAAGGTTAGCGTAGATCAGGTTGAGCGACGGATTTATGTGAGTCGCCTCAAGCTTATCGGTGTCCAGCGGGATTTCGCCAACGACTTTGAGAGTATTCGTGTCGATGATCGAAATCATTTCGTATTGCTTGCCTGCACCCTCCCCACCGTTGTTGACGTAGAGGTACTTCGTCCGTGGATCGTAGGCGAAGCCGTCGGCATCTTCGAGCAGCACTATGCTTTTCAGGAGGTGGTAGTCGCGACCATCGAACACGTCCAGAGCTCCCTTGCCGCCGTCCGCCACAAACAGGCGATTCGTCCCTGCCTGGTAGAGCACGGAGTGCGGGTTGCCGAAATCCCTGATCGTTCTTAGGACCTTCCCGGTTTTCAAATCCAGAACGTCAACAGCCTTTTCGGATTGCGGAGTAACAAATAATCGGGACCCTTCCAGATCAATCGCGAGATGATCCGTATATGGTCCCGGAGGAACATCCGGCAGGGACCAGATCTTTTCCGGTGTCCACGCTTGCTGCGCGCTCATCTGAAGGCTTAGCGACAGGGCGACTGCGGCGATAGTTGCAATCTTCACACTCTGACTCCTCTTGAGAACCCGTAGCGTCGGAACGGTCTAGAGCTAGGGGGCCGGATAATAGAGCGACGGATTTTTGTCAACATCAATCTCCGTCCATCGCTCGTCCCAGTGTGCGGTGGTCATGCCCCACCGCTCTTTTTCACCCTTGACATAAGCTTCGAGGTCGGGAAAGAGACTGCGGATGAGTTGGCCTCGCGTCATGGTCGGCTTTGGACCTTTCCCGGCAGGAGGAGTTACGATGATGATCGCGAAATCCCAGGCGGGTTCAAGCTCGTGAGTCGAGCGCGTATACAGCTTCTCGCTCAGAACGTACCCGTGTGAGAGCTGATATTTCATTATGGGGTAGTGCCATTTTTTATAGAGAGCGAGCCACTCGTCCTGCGTTCCCGGAGGAACACGATAGAAATCCACTGACATGACGTTTTGCGAATCACCCGTACCGTTGTTGGCCTGGGCCGAACCGCGCATGTTGATGACAAGCGTCAGCAAAAGCAGCGTGAACGTAAGTGCGGTGCAGCGACTTGTCATAATGAAGTATTCCTTTTGTCCGGCTGTTTCTACTTCGATCCTTCGACCTCTTCGAGCAGATCTATCCAAACATCCGAGGTAAGCTCGAAACGGCGTTGGTCGGCTTTCTTATATTCGGCCTGGTTGGGGTACATCTGGTCAATCACTCCGGGCTCCTTCACATGCCCTTCCTCAATGGCAGCCCAATCCCTCCACACGAGGACCACCTCATAATCCCAGGCTGGTGACTGCTCCCGGAAGCGGCGTTGGTAGATGTGAACACTCTTGAGGATTCCCATCTGTACGAAGCGTTGCATCACCGGGTAATGATAAGACTTATAGAGGTCGAGGAATTCAGCGCGTTTTCCCGGAGGCACCCGATAAAAGACTTGCATGTTGACCGGACCACCTGGATCGACGGTAGACTGCCCCACGGTCTGACTGCGGGCGGTGGTAAAGGGTAAGGCCACCAGCAACACGGCGTAGAGAAGCAGACGTTTCATCGGAGATCTCCCTTTCAGCTGCGTTACCAAATGAGTTTCAAGCCAAACTGGATCTGGCGCGAGGGTGTCTGAGTTGCATCGATGACACCCGCGCCACCAACTGGCGAGGCGCCCGCGGCGGAGTTATCTTGGGTAAACAGCACGTCATTGTCCAGCGGGGGAGCGAAGTTCGCCCGGTTCAGGACGTTGAAGAACTCGGCCCGAAACTGAATGTTTGCGGTCTCGTAGAGTTCCGGCAAAGGAAAGTTCTTGAAGACCGAGGCATCTAGGCTGATCAAGCCGGGGCCCGTCAACGGATTGCGACCGGAGTTTCCGAGTCGATTGATAGGGGTGGGAACCGCAAAACAGTTAAGGTTGATGTAGTTGTTCGGATTTCCGTGGTTGACCGTGTGCCCGCAGCCGGGGACGCGGTCAGGATAATCAAACGGATCTGTGTTGTTGAGGCCTAGGGGGTCGCCGCCGATGAGCGCAGGGAAGGGAGATCCGGTGCTCGCCTGAAAGATGGATCCTATCTGCCAGTCATTGAAAGCTGTGCGCGTCAGCAGATTGCTTGAAAGCAGCGCGGGTACCTTCCATGTGCCACTCAGGACGGCGCTCTGTTCCAAGTTGAAGTCGGATTGCCCTCGCCGAAGTCTTGGGTCGAACCAGAAGGGCAGGCTGGATGGCGAGTTGGAGAACTGGTCGCCGGCGATCGTCGAAGAACCGGTGTCGATGCTCTTCTGCCAAGTGTAAGAACCCTGGATCTGGAGCCCGCGATGCAGCTTACGCTCCACGCTGACAAGCAAACCGTCGTAATACGAATCGCCATCGTAACTGAGTCGGTCGATACGGCCCACGTTGGGATTGAGTACCGTACCGCTGCCGATCGGAGTCGGCCAATAATAGCTGCCATTGAGATGGCTCGTGGGAAGGGTGATGTCGGCATCATCTGTTCGGAACGGCAGGTGTAGCCCTCGCGAGCCGATGTACGCGATAGTCGCTACCACTTCAGAAGGAAATACCTGCTGCACGCTGAAGTTCCACTCGTTCACGTAACTCCGTGATGGCTTCGGCTGGACAAAGGCAACGCGCTGGCCGGCGAGCGTGCCCGGCGTCTGTTGGTTCAAGCCGATCGAGTAGGCGGAATTGGGAAACGATCCGGCAGGTGGGTTGGCCGTTGTTACGCTCTGCAAAAAAGGCGCTGAGGCTGAGCTGATAATGAGGAACTGGTACGGAAGTGGAAGGACATCAAAGATACCGAATCCACCGCGAACGGAGGTGTTGCTGTTGGCGAAGGGACTCCACGCGAAACCGATGCGAGGGGAGAAATCCTTGAGCGTGGGGTTATCAAAATATGGTGGACCGGTATGGACCGTTGAGGCTTCCATGGTGCGGAGCGTGGCCAGCTTTCCGTGGGCTTCATTGACTACCGTGGTCATCTCATAGCGCATGCCCAAGTTGAGAACAAGAGTACGGCGCAAGCTCCAGTCATCCTGAATATATCCTCCGAAGAGAGTCGACCGGAGATTGCGGGGTGAATCCGCCGACGGCACATTGCCGCTAAAGGACTGCGGCTGGTTTTGCAGAAAAGCGCTAAGCGAGGGAAAGGAGAAACGTCCGTCATCGAAGAAGTGAAATAGATTATTTGACTGCATGTACTCCATGGCGTAACCAAATTTTAGCTGGTGTGAGCCATGGGTCCAGAAGGCGTCATCATATAGCTGATACGAGTTCCAGCCGAAGCTAAAGTTAGGAAACCCATCGAGGCCACCGAAGAAGGTCGCAATCCCAGGCACAGAAATAAACGGAGCAGGCTGCCCCGGAAGTGCTCCCAGGCTTGTATCTGCCGCCGCGGGATTGATGGCTGGGGCGGTAGCGATGACGGCATAGTTGCGACTGAATCCTATGCGGGCTGCATTGATCAGGTTGGGTGTAAAAGTATGCGTCTCTTCGAAGCTGAAGAACGGCCGGCTGTTGCTGTTTGAAAAACCCTCATTATTGAGGGGATCCGGATTCGTCAGAAAGCTTTTATCGTAGAGAAATGTAGCGCCCAGTTCATCTCTCTCCGAGAAGTGGTGCGTAAGTCGTCCAGTGTAGAAGTTATCCGTTCCGATCTGCTTTGTGACGACGCTGTAGAGAGCCGTATCGCCCCCGGCCAGTATCGCTCCGTTCGGCACATGCCAGAACTGGAGGAATGGAACAACCTTGGGATCGACGGCCACTGTTCCGCTCGAGAGCTGCCCTCCACGCGCTGCAAGCGACGGAACGATGTTGACCGAGGTCGTGCTCAGAGACTGGCGCAAGCCTTCATAGTTGAAGAAGAAGAACGTCTTGTTCTTGTAGATCGGGCCGCCTATGGAACCTCCAAACTGATTTCGCCGGAACGGAGGCACGGAGGGGCCATCAAAGTAGTTACGGGCATCAAGCGCACTGTTGCGTAGGAACTCGTAGGCGTCGCCGTGGAACTTCTCTGTTCCTGTCTTGGTGACCGCATTGATCACGCCGCCGGAGGTTCGACCGTACTCGGCCGAGTAGTTCGAGGTGAGCACAGAGAACTCCGCAATCGCGTCGACACCGGAAAGATTGCTGAGCACGCTTCCTGGAGCTCCGTTGGTGTAGTCATTGAAGCTGATTCCATCAAGACGGTAGTTATTCTGTGTGGGTCGAGTGCCTGCGATACTGAGCTGATTGCCGAACCCGCGTGCACCGCGCACCACATCAGCAGAGCCAACGCCGCCGATCGACGATTGATTTCTCACCTGAGAGATGCCAGGTTGAAGGGTAGCGAGCTGCGACCAGTCTCGCCCGTTCAGCGGTAGCTCGCGAAGAGCCGTTCCATCGATCTGTCCTGTAATGGTCGCATTCTCGAGGTTCACGCTCGCAGTTGTGTTCACTTGGACGGAGGTGCTGGCGCCCCCTACCGAGAGTGCCAGGTTCAGCGTCTCCGTCGCGCCGACCGAGAGCGTGACGTTCGTCGCTGTCGTGGCGGCAAAGCCGGCGGCGGTGACTGTTATCCGGTACACACCGGGCGTGATATTAGGAAAGAAGTAGGATCCGGAGTTGTTCGCAGGCACCTTTGTGGAGATGCCTGTGGAGACACTGATCAGCTCTACCTCTGCTCTCGCGACAGCGGCTCCGTCCGGGTCCGTGATGATCCCAGTAAGCGTCGCACCCGCTACCTGCGCCTCCGCGGGACGCGACGTTGATGTCACGCTGAGCGAAATGCCTGCCACAACCCAAAAAGTCGCTAGGAATATCCGTAAACGCATCTTCATTCCTCCATCGAGAGCAGACTTTCTGGGACGAGCGAGAAGTGGCAGCTAACGTTAGGCAACCGTAAAGCTCAGGGCAGATCGGCGTTCTCACCCGGCTTCGCCGCCGTCAATCTGCTGATCGATTGGCATTGGCTCATAGCCGGCCTGAAAAGGCCAGCTCTTGGGAGCCAGTGCCATTCGCTTGCCTGGGAGGGCAACGTTGCGGATCGCTGCATCGCTGCATCACCGCAAAACAGGTCCCCTACATGATCAAGATTGTGGCAGTGTACACCCGTGCCGGCAGTACTCTCAGTCTGTTCCCAAACCTTTCTCTTCAATACCAAGGGCGAGCGGAATCGCCTCTCTATTGCAACGGACCTGTGGGACAGCGTTCCCGCAACTAGCCGCCAAGCTCTGACCAAGGCCCGCGTGGCCGGTAAGTTTCCTGGAGCAGCGCGAGACGACTTTCCAGCATAGAGCGCGCGTGTACACGTGCATCGTGTCCCCTGCGCGCGTCGCGGATCCGGACGGGCAAAGCGAGACTACTATCCAAAGCGCGGGTGCGAGATTGGTCGAAGACGCACTTGGGAAGTTGGCGGCCGAGCAGCAGGCAGACTCCTTCGACAGATCGTAGGTTCGCAGCGGCGTCGTCTTTACGCCTTGCGGGACGAGATGAATCGGCGGGGACACACCCGCTCTTATGAGGAAATCGTTCAGCCTTTGAACATCCTCTCGGCATTGCAGATAGGGGCTGTTCGCGGCCAGTGTAGGCACCACACCCGCAGCTTTGCCGTAAAAGTGCAGGCTTTACTCCCGCATCGGATCGCTTTTCGGAAGCCACAAATCGAGGATACTCAGGGCCGCAAGGTTCAAGAGGCCCAGGTGTCGCTCATGATGAAAGCGCTCAAGGCGAAGCTCAGGCGGTATTTCATCCGATCAGAATGGCGGGTATCTTCTCGCGGCGCTCTGGATCGCGGCCGTTTCCCTCCAACTCGGGACCACTGGGAGGATTGTCGGCATCCTTCTCGCGCTCGGGTTTTTCTTTATTCCTTGGCGCCGGGCGCGCCAGGATCGCCGTGCGGCTGGAGGCCGTTTTACTCGCCTAACACCAGACCGAAGGCATTCGGCCGCCTGAAAATTTAGGGCCATTCACCTTATGCTTGACATTTCCCAATTCTCTTGTGTCCTCATGTCACTACTCCGATCTTCAGTGCCGCAAATCAACCCGACTTCTGCGACAACAACGCGATGGCGGAAATTGCGGAAATGTCATCTTCCAGTAACGGGCTTGTCAGTTACCCCTAGCCATACTTGCTTTACCGGATGGAGCCAGAAGCTCCCGCGATTCCAGGCAGGAACTGTACGCCCATGATGCTTGCGCGACGTACGCTTTTGCGGCCAGTGCCTGAGCTGTCTGCCTGACACCATCACCATGACCGTAGCAAAGCGTTTCAGCACTGGCTCGGTCGCTCGACACAGCAAGAGAACTTGAGGTATCCGATGTTCAGCAAAACGTCTCAAAATGTCATTCGTAGCCAGAGGACGACCAGCCGAGCGCTTGCAACTGCGGGGCTGCTTGCGACGGGGCTTAGCGCCACGACGATCGCGCAGTCGGTGCCGTTTCCGACGTACACGGTCGGTGAGAACAAGCATGCAGGGAGCGGCCCGAGGTATCCCGCAAACCTGCCGACGCCGTGGGTGGTGAGCAGCGGCCAAGTCATTACGCCCGCAGGCAAACCCGTATATCTCGGTATTACGACCCGCGCCAAGGCGGTGGCGCTGAACCCTGCGCGCAACCACACGGCAGCCGTGTTGCAGATGGGCGCGCCGCAGGCTGTGACGATCTTCAACACGCATACCGGCGCCGTGCTCCAGACGTACTCCGCCGCGTCGGGCAAGGACCCGGATGGGAGCAACACCGGGATCGCCTACACCTCTGACGGCAAGTACCTGCTCTTCAGCCAGGACGGCAGCTCCGGCACAGGCAGCTATGTTGGCATTGCACGCGTGGACGCCGAGGGCAAGCTCTCGGACTACGCCCATGTGAGCGTTCCGATGGCCGTGAACGTCGCTGGCGTCTTGACGACGGTGCGGTGCTTCCCGAACAGCCCTCCCGGCACCACGGGCAGCTCCGCGATTCCGTGCGGACAAACCGTGTCGCTCACCGGTGACGGCGTCTCGACCTCCTACCCCACTGGGATCGCGGTGTCGCCGGATAACAAGACGGCCTACGCCGTGCTGGACAACAACGACACGCTCGCGAAGATCGACCTGACCGCCGACGCACCGGTGCAGCGGTCAGAGATCCGTGTGGGCAACGTTCCTCACAGCGTGGTGATCTCGCCGGATGGCAAGACCGCGTACGTGTCGAACGAGGCTGGGCGGATCGCGAAGGAGAAGGACTTCCAGGGCTACTCAAACGGAACGCCGGTTGTTGCCGCATTCCCGACTGGGTCTACCGCGACGGGTACGGTCTCAGTCGTCAACCTGGCCACGTTCACGGTGACGGAAACGATCGAGACGGGGCTTCACCCAACAGGGATGGCGTTCTGGGGCAACAAGCTGCTGGTAGCAAACACCTACAGCGATAGCCTGACGGTGATCAACGGCGAGACGAACCAGGTCATCGGGACGATCGATCTGGGGCTGCCGATCAGAGTGCCCGGGCGGAAGGACGCAGCGTATGGCGCGGGGCCAAATTCAATTGCGGTTGATCACAGAAACAACATGGCGTACGTGGCGCTCTACAACGCGAACGCAGTAGCCGTGGTCAGCCTGAGCGGCGGCGGCTCGCTCCAGGGCATGATCCCTGTGGGGTATGCGCCCAGCTCGGTTGTGCTGAACGCGGCGGACGACACTCTGCTGGTGGCGAACGACAAGGGTATCGGCGCTACAGGTTTTGCCGTGGCCCCGCCGCCGACCAACACGGCGGAGAACTCCTACGGCACCACGCACGGCGTAACGTCCTTCAACACGCACCAGGATCTTGGGACGGTAAGCATTGTCCCCATTCCGACACTGGAAACGCTGGGGGAGTTTACCGCGCAGGTCTTCCGGAATAACCACTGGGATCTCGCCGGCAATATCTTCGCCGCCTCCGGGGGACGCAAGAACGAGCGGCCCCTTGCGATTCCGGAGAGGATCGGTGCTCCTTCCAAGATCAAGCATGTGTTCGTGATCATTCGGGAAAACCGTACGTATGACCAAGTTCTGGGTGACGTCGCCGGCGGGAACGGAGATGCCAAGCTGGCAGTGTTCGGAGACAACGCAAGGTTTGGTCCGGTGACCCCGAATGCACATGCTCTCGTCCAGCGCTTTCCGCTGTTCGATAACTTCTATGATCCGAGCCGGCAGTCGGCGGACGGACATAACTGGATCGTGCAAGGCATGGCGCCCTACTCCGACGATATCCAGTCGCCGGATTGGCTACGCGATTACCCGTCGAACGGCGGCGACGCAATCGCTTATCAGAAAGTCGGCCATCTTTGGGACGTGGCGGTGAAGCAGGGCGTCTCCTTCAAGAACTTCGGCGAGTACATCGAGTACAACACCTTCCGCACGCCGACCGGATCGATCATCGAGCCGCAGTGGATCGACTTCTACAACGACGCCCTGGCTTACGAGGCGGGTGCCGAGAAGCAGTTATACAACTTCAACACCGTCGCCTCGCACTCCCCGCTGCCCAACCTGATCAACAACACGGTCCAGAACTACCCACAGTTCGATTTAGGTATTCCGGACCAGTTCCGGTTTGATGTGTGGCAGCAGGAGTTCAAGAAGGATCAGGCGGCGGGCTCTGTGCCGCAGCTGGAGTTTATGTGGATCAGCTCTGACCACACCGGCGGCCCACCCACCGCACAAGCCATGCAAGCGGATAACGATCTCGCGCTTGGCCGATTTGTGGAGGCGATCAGTCACAGCACAATCTGGAAGGACTCGGCAATCTTTGTGGAGGAGGATGATGCTCAGAACGGGGTCGACCACGTTGACGGTCATCGCAGCCCCGGTTACATCATCAGCCCCTACGTGCAGCAGCGTGTAAAGAAGGATGGCTCGGGAGCGGGAGTGGTCGAGGACAGCACCTTCTACACGCAGGTGAACATGACGCGGACGATCGAGCAGATTCTTGGTCTGACGCCCATGAATCAATTCGACCTGACGGCCACGCCGATGACCGAGATCTTCGTCGACGATCCGCCAGCCGACAACTTCAAGCCTTGGACGCATGTGTCGAACGGCATCCCGCTCAATCAGGGCGTGAAGCAGGCAGCGACCCAGCCCATCCCGATGCCGAAGTTCGGCGCTGCCGTGACGCCGACGACAGGCACAGGCCTCGCGCTTGAGGCCTCCTCCATTCCTGCCGAGACAGCAGCGGTGCGAGCGCTGCGGGCCGGTTGGATGAAGAAGAAGGGTCAGGTCTTTGCCGGCAAACAGCACATCCCTGACTCCGAAGATCCGAGCACGGTCAACCACCTCGACTGGTATGAGGCGACCAACTTCGAGGTTCCTTACCCTGGCGAGCAGCGCGTGCGCCCGGCGAGTGACTTCAAAGCGAAGGCGCCCAAGCGGGACTCAGACGACGACTAGAATGACGCATGGACTGGGAAGGCCCTCCTCTTTGTGAGGAGGGCCTTTCCTTTTTAGGCGTATCGCTACTCGCTTCCCAGGCAGCCTGCGCTTCGCGATTTCAATGGCCATCACTCCACGTGAGCTGGGCCGTGTGGAGTGGCCGGCATCCGCAGCGTGACGCGCGTGCCGACTTTGGGTGTGCTCGAAATTTCGACTGTGCCGCGATGCAGCTGCATGATGCCCTGCACGATGGAGAGGCCGAGGCCGGTACCCCCTAGGGCTCTCGAGCGCGAGGGGTCGACACGGAAAAATCGATCGAAGACGCGCGGCAGCGCGTCAGGAGGGATGCCAACGCCGGTGTCCAAGACCTCGATCGACACTTGACGGTTCTGAGAGCGGCTGGTGAGGGTCACGGTCCCGCCCTCGGGGGTATGGGCGATCGCATTTGAGACGAGGTTGCCGATGGCGCGCTGCACCAGCGTGCGATCGAGGGTGGCGAGGACGGCCTCGGTGTCGCTGAATGTGGTGAGAAGAACGCCTGCGTCTGCGGCTGAAGCATCGTAATAGTCGCGCACGTCCTCCAGCAGCTTGGCGACGTCGATGTGCTCCAGTTGCAGGTGACTGAGCGGGCTCTCGGTTCGCGCGAGAAATAGGAGGTTCGCAATGAGGTCGGAGAGGTGCACGGCCTCTTCAAGCGACGACTCGAGGGCGTCGCGATACTCGTCGATGGTGCGGGCTCGCGCGAGCGCCACCTCAGCCTCGCCCCGGATGTTGTTGACTGGTGTTCGCAGATCGTGTGCGATGTCGGCGGAAAAGCGGGAGATCCGTTCGAAGGAGCTCTCCAATCCGTCGAGCATGCGGTTGAAGGTAAGCGCAAGCGAGGCAAGCTCGTGAGGATAGCCTTCGGTTGCGATGCGCTCGCCGAGGTGGGTGGAGGTGATACGGCGCGCGGTTCTCGCGATCTCTTCCACCGGCCGAATGCCCTGACGGGCGATCTGATAGCCAACCATCGGGAAGAGCACCAGCATGCCCGCCAAGGTGAGCCAGAACCAGAGCCGGAAGCGTCGCAGCAGCTCCTCTTTGCTTGAGATGTCCACGGCCACCTGCATGGTCACGGGTCGGCCCGGAGCACCGCCTGGGGCTGCTGTGGCTGTGATGACCCGAAACAACCTGCCGTGCCTGCCTCTGATAGTGAGACCGGAAGCGCCGTGTTGGGCGCCCGCGCGAGCCGCGAGCCGGGACAGATCTACCTGATCGCTCATGCCCGGAGTCATCAGCTGCGATCTACCCTGCGCATCGAGGAGAGAGATATAAAACTGCTCGTAGCGCCGGGATGCGGACTCGAGTTCGACTTCTTCATGCAGCCCGTCGACGTCCTCGGGTTGCTGGCGCAGCATGGTGCGCACCACATTCACCTTGTCTTTGAGAAACTCATCGGTACTTCGGTCGAGCTCGGAGACGAGTACGAGGTAAAGGCTGAGGGTGGCAAGAGCAACCAGCAGCATACCGGCCAACGCATATGCCGCGGTCAAGCGGAACGCGAGCGATCCCCACACACCTGCGAAGCCGACCCCTACGCTACTCGGTTTCGAGGACATATCCGGAGCCCCGCACAGTGCGGATGAGCTTGAAGGCGAAGGGATCATCCACCTTGCTGCGCAACCTGCGTACACTGACGTCAACGACGTTGGTCTCGCAGTCGAAGTTCATGTCCCAGACTGCTTCGGCGATGATCGTGCGGGAGAGGACCTCTCCCGCACGCCTGGCCAGCAGCGACAGCAGCAGGAACTCCTTTGTCGTGAGGTCGAGACGCTGGCCACCACGCGTCGCGCGGTGCCGGAGCAGATCGACCTCCAGATCCGCCATGCGGAGCACATCCTGCGGACGGCCCAGCGACCGGCGCAGGCGGGAGTGCACGCGGGCGAGCAGTTCAGAGAAGGCGAACGGCTTGACGAGGTAGTCGTCTGCACCGAGCTCAAAGCCCCGTACCCGCTCGTGGACGGCGTCGCGCGCCGTGAGCAGGATGACCTGCGTGGACTTGCCGGTCTGTCGCAGGCTCGTCAACACCTGCCAGCCGTCCAGGCCAGGGAGCATGATGTCGAGGATGATGAGATCGAACTCCAGAGCCTTGGCGAGTTCCAGGCCGTCCTGGCCATTATGCGTGACGTCCACGACGAAGCCGGCTTCCGCAAGCCCCTTCTTGAGGAACTTGGCTGTCTTACGCTCGTCTTCGATAATCAGGAGTCTCATGGCTGAACCTTGTCCATCGCGGAGGTCACCCGCCACTGCGAAAGGGAGGGCGATCTCCGGTGCATGACCGGCGTGGACCTGCTCAAAACTGCAGCCGCAGCGCGAACTGGATCTCGCGCGGCGTGCCGGAGCCCACCGGTGTGATGGGCGAGACAATCGCCGTGTTCAGGTTGACGGTATTCGTGATGCTGCCAAACCCGGCTGTGGTTGCAGGATTGAACGTGGCCTGCGGCTGCCCGAGCTGCGGATGATTGAAGACGTTGTAGAACTCGGAGCGGAACTCAAGCTGCGCGCGTTCCCCGAGTGGGATGTTCTTGGCGAGACCCGTATCCACCTGCCAGGTCCCTGGTCCGCGATAAAGATCACGCGCCGCGTCGCCGAAGGTTCCGGGCGCGGGAGCGGCGAAGGCTGCAGGGTTGATCCAATGCGCGATGCTCCGTCCGCCGGGTGGCGTGAGCGAAACGCCAGGAACTCTGTTCGGGCGCAGGGTGCCGGAGTTCCCATAGGGCGAGATGTAGCTACCGGGCAGGAGCACATTGACGGGAAAGCCGGTACGAGCGAGCGCTGACGTGATGAACTCCCAATTGCCTGCAACAGCGCTGGCAAAGCCTTTATCGAGGAACCGCTGATCGCGCCCGAACGGAAGCTGGTACACGGCGTTGCCATTCAAAACATGTCGAGCGTCCCACGTGCCACTCGCCCACTCGCAGCTGACGCAGAGAGGGTTCTGGGGCGAGATCTCGTCTCCATCGCCGCTGCCATTTGATCCGTTATCAAGCTCGTGCGTGTAGCTGTAATTTACGGAAGTCAGAAGTCCACGCGCGAACGCCCGCCGGAGAGAGACGGACAGGCCGTTATAGGAGCTGGCTCCGAAGGAGCCGCGGTAAGCAATGGCCGGGGCGAACGCAGGGTACTGGGGACCCCCGGTCTGAGGATTCGTCAAGTTGACGACGTTTGTGTCGAGCAGATGCACGCCGTGGCTGCCGAGATAAGAGACCGTGGCGACAAAGTCGGCGGGAAGCTCCTGCTGCAGCGAAAGATCCCACTGCTCGACGTAGGTGTCCTTGCGGTCTCGCTGTTCGGCGTTCGGGGAGAGCGTGCCATTGCCTGTGAAGTAGGGCGTCACCGGGTAAGTGATGTGGGTGGCCGAGTAGGACGGGATCTCGTTCTTCGCGGGCAGGTTCTGATCATCGAGCTGACCATCCTCGTGGTACATGCCGAAGCCGCCGCGCAGGATGGGCCTCCGGCTGCCTCCGGCCGACCACGCAAAGCTGACACGTGGATCGATATCGCCGTAGTTTTGCTGGCCGAAGCTGGCGCCGAGACCGCAGAAGCCCTGCGGGCCACAGGTGTTGAAGTCGAAGGGGTTCGCGCGGCCGTGCGCCTCGTGGAAGAGGTCAAAGACGGTGTAGCGGAGGCCAAGATTCAATGTGAGACGGGACGTTGCCTTGTACTCGTCCTGCACATAGCCGATGAACCACGTTTTGCGGAGATCGTTGACGGGCAGGGCTCCCGTGAGGCTCGCCCGCCGCACCTGATTGGCTGCCAGCTGCTGCAAGGAGGCGAAGGTGACGGTGCCGTGGGCGCCGTAGTGCTGGTTGAGCTGGACCTCGCGGATCTCCACGCCAGTTCTTATGGTCTGCCGGCCATGGAGCCAGGTGAGGTCGTCGATCTCCGAGAAGGTGTTCCCGGCGTAGATGCTCTGGTAAGCATAGTTCTGGGGAACGTTGCCGGGCCCGGGCCCGGCGGAGACAACGATCTGGAAAATCGAGCCGGTATCACTGGAGTTGTAGGTGTTGGAGGTGGCCCGGTTGAAGCCAAACTTCGTTTCGTTCGTGAGGTATGGGCTGAAGACGTGGAGGAACTCGACCACTCCGTTGACCGGCGTCGTGACCCTCTGCTGCAGGTCGGTCGCAGCAGCCGAGACCGGCTGTGTGTTCACGGCGCGATCGTAGTTGAAGCGCAGGAAGCTGGTGCTCTGAGCGGAGAACTTGTGGTCCAGCCGCAGCATCGCTGAATTCTCGTTCGCCACCTGCGTGCAGGCGCAGGTCAGCAGGGCGTAGTCGGCGTAGTTCGGGTCACCAGGATCTGTCGAGGGAGTGTAGGGAGTGAGAATGGTCTTCGGTCCTGCGCTTGGAAATGCGTTGACGATGGCGTAGACCGGGGAGCTTGCAGGAATGCTCGCGCGGAAGGCAGCGCTTGGAACGACACCGCTGGTGGGGTAGCCCCACACTTGCCGGTAGGCCTCAGAGCCGAGGAAGAAGAAGGTCTTGTCGCGCTTGATGGGGCCGCCAAGCGAGCCACCAAACTGGTTCAGGCGGAGTGGCTGCTGCGACTCGCCGTTCGAGGCCCAGAGCGGTTCGGGAGCGTCGAAGATGTTATTGCGGAAAAACTCAAAGAGACGGCCATGAAGCTGGTTCGTCCCTCCAGGCGAAGTGACGTCGAGCTGCGCTCCTCCCGTCGCTGCTCCCTCGGCCGTGGCGAGAAGCGTGTCAACGCGGAACTCAGCGATGGCATCGAGCGGGATTGCAAGTCGCGCCCAGGCCCGCTGCGTCTGGTTTGCGACGTTGGTGGCGTCGACGCCGTCGTAGGTGAAGTTACTGTCATCGAGCCCTCGTCCGGCGAAGCGGATCGATCGCTGGTTGCTCCCGCCGGTGTCGATCGCGCCTGGGACGTACGCCGTTAACGAGGACCAGTTGCGGCCGTTGAGGGGGAGCTCATCAGCCTGCTTGCGCTCGATCAGCCCAGTGATGGCAGCACTGTTGCGATCAAGTATGGCGGAGTCCGCGAAGACTTCTGCATGTTCTTTCACGACGGCCAGCGGAAGGTTGACGTCGAGTGTCTGGGTGTGGCCGATGGTCTGCACCACGTTTGTATAGGAGACCGCGGCGAAGCCCCCGTGTTGGAACTCCACGGTGTAGCGTCCGACGGACAGATTGGCGATGGTGTACAGCCCTTCCTGCGTGGAGATGGTCTGGCGCACCTGACCGGTCGCCGGCATGGTCGCGGTCACTAGTGTGCCGGGCAAGAGATGCCCTGTCGGATCGCTGATGGAGCCGGTCAGGCTACCGCGATCGGTCTGTGCAAACCCGTAGACGGAGAGGCTCGCGACGACGATGGCTATGCGCGCGCATTTCGGGAGATGGGAGCCTGCGTTCTGCATTTTTGCCTCAAACGCGTGAAAGCGCGTGAACGATCCTGATCAGCAGCAAAGCGCGCCATGCACCGTGATGTTTGCGCACGTGGGTCGTCGCACATCGATTCGCCACAAAGCAGAAGATTACTGTTGTGTCATCTTCGCCTGCTTCTACGCTTCTTTGGTTAAAGCTCCTTGACAGGAGAGTGAACGCAGATGCGTTACGGCATGGCGCAACCTTAGTTGCGCAGGGTGAACAGCTTCCCGGCGCGGAAAACATGTCATTGAAGATTCACGTTGCGGCAGAGTGCGCGTTGTAGAGTCGGGGCTGCTATACAAGCCCAGTAAGGAGCCACCTATGCGCCTTCGTCTCTTTGTGCCCACGATGTTTGCTCTTGCGTTGAGCGTTGCTGCTCGCGCTGACAGCTTCAATATGACCTTTGGCACACCCACGAGCTCCTTCAGTGGCTCTGGTGTCCTGACTACAGGCACGATGGTCGCGCCGATGGAGTACACCATCAAGAGCATCACGGGAGTGGTGGACACAGAGCCGGGCAGCGCGTCATCGCTGATCGAGTCCATCCTCGCCCCAGGCATCTTCCCTACACCTACGAATGGCGGGTCGTTCCCTGCAAACGACAACATTCTCTTCGTGACGAACGGGACCGGCATTCTCACGGAGTACGGTCTGTCGTTCCTGCTGGGTGACGGCGCGCAGATCAACCTGTACCAGGATGGCGGTGGTGCCGGTGCGCTGATGAAGCCGGACAGCGGGATGAACGTCTCAGAGGCCATGCCGATCACCATTACGGCGGTCCCCACGCCCGAGCCCTCCAGCCTTGCGCTGCTCAGCACAGGCCTACTGGCCGTCGCGGGCTTGGCCAAACGCCGCCTGTTGCGAAGCTGAGGATAGCTAAAACTGGCACGTGTGGTTTGTCTAACTGTTGGCCCCCATCTATCGTCGTTGCGAAGATCGCACACAACGTCCACACCGGCTACAGGCTCGGCCATGCCGACGTTTCAACGTTGTCGAGAAAAAGCATCAACTGAAGCGGTTAGGACAGCAGCAGAGTTGAAAGGATCAGCACACCCGCGAAAGACGGGCTTGCACCTGCTTTGACGAAGACTCGCCATACAAGAAGCGCGCCGACTAGCCAGGTCGCCGCAAACGCCGTGCGGAACACCGTTGCAGGATTAGAAAATGCATGAACGTCAGCGTAAAAGACGCCAGTGGAGCTGCCTAGTTAGGAGGATAAATGCCTGTCGTAAAGCGCGGGGCGTTTGGAAAGCCTGAAAGCGATGGGCAAAACATTGAATCAGCATTCCAGGGAGTTTAGGGCAGGAGCCAATAACCGGCGTATGCGTAATCGAGCTGATGCTCGATGCTGTGCTGCCACCAAAGTCGACAATACGGACAAGCCTGAAAGAACGATGATTGCGACTAGAAGTAGAGTAGGACGGCCGGAACACCTGCTTTATGCGATAGTTGACCATTCTTCACTGGACACTTGTGTAACTGTCATCGTACCTGGCCGAAGTAGTGGAGCGGGTGACGTGTACCAACGCCTCAGCGACTATTCGGAAAGTGATCGATTGCCAAGGACCCCAGAGGTCTTGCAAGCGCTTCACAGAAGCATCAGGGTTCAGCGTCGAGCCGCGCTGAGCCTCAAAGCGCCGCAGTGTCCGGTAGCGAGCTGTTCAACTCCTCGAAGAACATGGCCAACGCGCTAGGCGTCAATTTCGCATTTCCCGCCGCTAAGGCTTGGCAACTCCTCGGTGTTCGTGGGAACTCTGACGGGAATGCGGATTAGTGCTCGCACACCAGAGGGTGTCAATATGCCTCAACAATCGCGCAAGTGGCAACGAGCGGCGGATCGTCCGTGCCCACAGTCAGCAGGGTGTTTCCTACTGCGCTTCCAGCAGCTGGAATTGCAGCCATACGTACCTCGCAAGTCAACGGAGACATAACTCTCGAAGAGTTGAATGCAGAGCAGGGAACAATCATCGGATTCAGGCTGCATGCTCTTCTAAATAACACGAAGAAGATAACAGCCATTGCAGTTACGCAACTGGGTTCCGGTGCTAATCCGGTGCCGTTAACCCGGCCCAAAATTCAGCACTTGCTGAACTTGTCAATGAGCTCAGAGGGTTTAAGGCATCGACCGCGATCGATCAGAGGGCAATTACACAGCAACAAGGAAAACACGAACTGTTTGTCTGGTCGGACATCCAAGGCGTGCTCCTCTGCAGTCGACACTGCTCTTGCTTGCGGCGCCGCTATCGCCGAAGGAGGCCTAAATCCGTTAGCCGATGCTGCCTGCCTCGCCGCCGCTACTGCAGCGGCGGTGACGGTGGTGTCGGTGACGGAAGCGGCGGTGACGGCAGCGGCCCAGACGACTCGGACAGCGACAACAAACAAGAGCAAGATTGATCGGTCACTAAAAACGCTGACATCGCTGGCTATCGTCCAGCGGAGCTCGTCGTAGACAACACAATCGACAGTATGCACTTATGACGTGGTGCGCCAGCAGAACCCTTACAGTCCGATTGCATCATTGACCGCGGCGGTGATCTCCTGTTCTGACCCGAGGTAGCGCTCGGTAGTCTGGATGGAGGTGTGTCCGAGCAGGAACTTGATCTGTTCGAGATCGCCGCCGGCTTTCCTGCAAAGCTTGGCAAACGTCCGCCGGAGGTCGTGGGCTCCGAAGTTCTCGATGCCTATCTCGCGCGCGGCCTGCTGGACGATGTCCCAGACGGCCCAGTCGCTCAGGCTCTGGCCGACCTTACCGCCCGTGCGGATCTGCCGCAGTAGCAGCCCGTCCTCGACCCTAGCCGCGGCCTGCCAAGCGTTGACGGCGTGCTTGACCCAGAGCGGGACGGCGACGGTACGGACGCGGCCGCCCTTGCCGCGGAGATCGGCGATGACCCAGTGGTTCTCGCGCAACTGGATCTCCGCCACATCGAGTGAGGCCATCGAGCATGCCGGCATGCCGAGCCTCGGCCACCAGGCGGCGCACGACCGAGAGCCGCACGTTGATGGTCGAGGCGGCGAGACCTTCCATGGAGCTGCGCCACTCGTTCACGAGCGCCCGGCACAAGGGGCGACCCTGGGCGAAGGCGAAGAGCGGATCGAGGGCGTGCCCGTAGGCGGCTTTCGAGGTTGGGGCAGCCGCGGCATCGACCACCATCTGGCGGAGGCGCTGCTGGACGGGGGTCAGGCCGTACGGTTCGTGCGGCGGCGGCATGAGCAGAGCGGCGCTTCGCTGCCCTTCCTGCAACGGACTCCCGGATTCGTCGATTAGGTCACCCCAGAGTTTGCCTCCGGCATCAGCATTGTCGTGGGTAAAAAGGGGTTGGCTGAACAAGAGTTATTGGCAGGTGTGCCAGTAATCCCCTACCCTCAGAACAGCCGCCAGAGGCGGCTTTTAGACATATGTCTGTACATACATCAGCAAAGACTAAACTGTAGGTCTGTCCCCGACATTGGTAGGCGACTGTCGATCGTTTGCCCTCGCTATGCCTGCGGAGAACTAGGGAGAGTCGGCGGTGAAGTAACAAAGCCGTGTCTACGCCTCGAACTTTTGAGTACTCTCGCCGCTATATTGTGTGCCATATGGCTGTATGTACATTCGGCGGTACTCCTCACCTACGAGGACTATGTGGGTCCTCCACATCGGGATGTCCTGCTCGCTTCCCGCACCATATGGACATACATATAGACGACCATATTTGCTATACATACGTCGTACGCGCTAGCACGTTCATGCCAATCGTGCGGCACCCTACGAGCATTTGCGATGCGCGCCTTCCCGACAGCGTAAGTACGTGCAGCTGTACGGATGTATGGCTGGCCGCATGTCCTTCTTGCTGCCATGACATTCTGCGCGATGACCAGCTAAATGCATGAAGCTGGTCATCATGCATCCTCCAAGAGTCAAAAGCACGCACAATCGTCGCGTATGCCCAATCTTACGAAGTTAGAGCGATGGTTGTGTGGGCTGGGCACTCAGGCGCGCTTCCTGGCTGTACGTTCCTCTAGCAGCTTAATCTTCGCCGGAAGGCCGCTGCCCGCCTGTATCGAGGGCAAACCCAAAAAGGCGCTGCGGAAAGACGACATGTATGAACCTTGCCGGCGGTCTCGCAGCAGCGGGGATCCGGGTTCTTGTTGTCGATGCCGATCCGCAGGCAAGTGTGACGGAGTGGGTAACCGGTCAGAAGAGTCTCGACTCTCGTTGACGAGATCGCAATGTCCACATCTTCGATTCACAAAGAGCTTCCGAAGGTGATGGCGTAATCTTCTTACGTAAATTGCAATCGATTGCCCTCCCGGTAACGAAACAAAAGGCTTTGGAACAGTTACACGCTCAGCTCTTCTGGCGGCCGACTTCGTGATCATTCCGAGCCGTCCGACGCCTATCGATTTCCTAGCTACTTCGATCATGCTGCCGGTGTTAGGCGGTGTCGCGACAATACGGCCCGAACAGAAAGTCTTTCTTCTGCTTAATGCCAAGCACGCAAGTAATCGTTAGGGCGATCTGCCAAGCAAGGAGCTCTGTCCATGTTTATGGACCAAGGGATCGGTATTTCCATTCTTGATACGGGAATTCACGACCGGACGGTCTTTGCTGAAGCTCCAGCTTCAGGCCAAACTGTCTTGAGTTCGCTCCATCATCCGCGAGAAACGCGATGCTGGTGAACTTGGTATTCAGATGACTCAAATAACACAAGCCATGGTTCTCTGCGGATTGCCCTATAGCCCCACGAGAGAAACGAAAATTGTCCGACGTGCGAGACTCGGTGACGGCTCGACCGTGTCTGTAACCTTCAGTGCGGTCTGGACGGGATAGAGATGCCGTACGGTTCGGATCGGACCCTACTTCACTGGATAATCGAAAGCGATCAAGACTAAATCTCCAATCGTCAGCTGGGATATCGCTACGGAGTTCCTCCAGGACGTCGGAATGGCAGACAGTGGAAAGAACAGAAAGGATCTAAAGCAACGCTACCTCCGGCTGACTGGCCTGACAGCCCCTGCTCTCGGACCTGCGCGAGTCCGGCTCGATCGAGCAGGACGCCGATGTGGTCGCCTTCATCCACCGCGAAAGCTACTACAACAAGACCGAGGATGGCGAAGAAGACCCCGACACCAAGGGCAAGGCCGACATCATTATCGCCAAGCAACGCAACGGCCCCACCGGAACCGTCCACCTCGCCTACCTGTCGGACTACACCCGCTTTGAAAACCTGGCCACGGGCGGGGGTGGCGGCGACTACTAAGCCCCGCTCACCACTCCTCTGCCTTCAGCCGGTACACCCGCACATAGTCGAACGTCGCCGTGAAGCCCGCGGCGTTTTGTGCCGCGATGCCGATCTTCGCGCCGGAGCCAAGCTGGTGCACCCACGTGCTGCCACGCGTCCAGTTATCGCCATCGGCGCTGGTATACGCCGTGTAGCGCTCGCCCTCATCGCCGGCGGAGTGCCGTACCAGCCGCAGCCATGTCGTGGGCGCCGCCTGGCCGATAAACGCGTTGCCGTACGTCGGATAGTTGGCCGGCACGGGGTTGATCTGCTTGCCAAACTCTGTTTGCCGCGTGTCGAAGTTCGCAAAGACATCCAGCTTCACGCTGTTGCCGTCGTCGCCGTAGATGAACAGCGCACCCTGCGCGAAGTTGTAGCAACACGAACCGTCGAACGGAAAGCTCATGGTCAGCTTCGTCTCCACCATCCAATCGCCGTCGGTCGGCACCGGTTCGGCCAGGATCGAGACGAGGTTGGGGTTCCCGTTCTCATCCGGTCCATGCGTCTCCACGCGGTAGCCGCCGGCCGTCAGCGTGTAGCTGTTGTCGGCCTGCGGATGCAGGAAGCGCCACTGCTTGGAGAGTGTTGGCCCATTGAACTCATCCGAGAGCGCCTTGATCTCCTCGCCCGGCTCGTCGTTGCGCTTCGGCCATTCCCAGTGCCAGCTGACCTGGTAGGGCTGGGCCACCGGCCCCGGCACCGGCCTTGCAGAGGCCCAGTGGCCGTTGCGCACCGTCGGCCAGCCGTCCACCCATTCGACCGGATCGATCAGCGCCGGGCGCCGTGTAAAGCCTGGGTAGCCGTCGAAGTACGGGGCCGCACGGTCGACCGCGTGATACAGCATGTAGTCCTGTCCGGAGGCGTCCTTGAAGATCACGTTGCCGCCCGGCCCCACCCACCGATTCCCATTCGCCGCGATCACCTTGGTTCCGCCGCTGCTGGTCGAGGTCAGCGCCACCCCGTTGCGATCGAGAAACGGCCCAAGCGGCGTGCGCGCGCGGCCCACATCGACGGAGTAGCCCGTCAGCGGTCCGTTGCAGCAGTTCGTCGACGAAGCAAAGAGATAGAACCAGCCGTCGTGCTTCCAGAACGCGCCACCCTCATACAGGTTGTCGACCGCGATCTGCACCTCACTCGCCTTGTTCGCCGTAAAACCATCACGTGAGAGCTTCTGGATGCTGATGCCGCCGAAGAAGCTGCCGAATGAGATATACCGCTGGCCGGCGTCATCTGTAACCACATCAGGATCAATCACGGCGCGATTGGTATTGGCGCAGCACGGTGCCGCCTCGGTCGCGACCACCGGCCGGCCAAGATCGGTCCACGGTCCGCCGGCATGCGGCGCCGTCGCCACACCGATCTCCGACGGCCCGCCCGGTCCGCCCGTCTCTGGGGCCACGTAGTACAGGTAGTACTTGCCATTGAAGTGCTTCACCGCCGGCGCCCACAGGTTGGTCTCGACGCCGATCCACGCCGGATCCGTCGGAAACACATCGCCGCTGTAGGTCCAGTGAATCAGGTCGATCGACCGCCACGTCGCGATGTAGTGATTTCGCAGATTACCCGCGGCGTCCTTGTCGTTTGCATTCAAGGGATCGCCGGTGCAGTACAGGTACCAGGTGTCCACGCCTTTAAGCGTCTCTTCCATGATGGCGGGATCCGGGCAGCTGACGCCCGGGCCAATCGCCGGATCGTTCAGCTTCAGGGGGTTCTGGAACTCCGGAAAGAGCGGCAGCCGATCCGCGCCGCGGCCGTTCTCGCTTCCTTGGCCGTACGCAAAACCGCTTGCCAGGGCAACGGCCAGAAGGCCGACAAAGCATGTTGCGAGCACGCGCGGCACAGCCCTGCCACAGGTCATGGAATCCCCCCTCAAATACCGCGCCACTGTAAGCCCACGCGCCCAGAGCTGACAAGGGCCAGGGCGCTAAGCTACACGAATCGCCCGCGCCGGTACCATACAGGGGTGACCGAGGCACGCATCCGCGCCATCGCCCCGCCCAAGATGACCATCGCCGTCTCCCGGCGCGCGCTCGAGGCAAATCTCCGCACGCTGCGCCGCGTAGCCGATCGCGGGCCCGCAATCGACGCCGCTCCCCTCCCACCCGGGGCCCTGCTCGCCGTCATCAAGGCCGACGCCTACGGTCACGGCGCCGCCCTCTGCGCTCCCGTGCTCGCCCGCGCCGGTGTGGAGTGGCTCGGCGTCACCGACGCCGCGGAAGGCGCCCATGTGCGTGAGTCGCTCGCTCGCGCGGGCATCGAGCCCGACCTGCAGCCGCGCATTCTCGTCATGTGCGGCCTTCTCCCCGCCGACACTCCCGCGCTGCTCGCTCACCGCCTTACTCCCGTCGTCTGGCTGCCCGCGCACCTGGAGGCCCTCGCCGCCGCGCACCGTCCCGGCACACCGCCCGTCGCCGTCCACCTTGAGATCGACACCGGCATGGCGCGGCAGGGAGTCCTGCCCGACGCCGACCTGGCCTGCCTGCTTGCCTATCTCGCCGCTTGCCCGCGGCTCCGACTCGATGGCGTCTTCACTCACTTTGCCTCGGCCGAGATCGCCGGCTGCCCGCTCACCGCTCTCCAGCAGGATCGCTTCGCACAGGCGCTGCGGCAGGTGCGTGGCGCGGGCCTTCGACCTGGCTGGGTCCACGCCGGCAACAGCTCCACCCTCGATGAGGGCCGCCTTCTTCCGTGGCTGCACATGGAGGCCGCCGCGCTCGGCGCTCGGCTGTTGGCGCGCACTGGCCTTGCCCTTTTCGGCTACGTGCTTCCGTTAACGACCGCACGGGAAGATGATCCCGCCCAGCCCTCCGCCCCCGCTCAGCTCGCGCCGGCGCTCCACCCGGTCGCCACCTGGTCCACCTCTCTGATCGCCGTGCGCGACGCCTTTCCGGGAGACACGGTCGGTTACAACGCCACCTTCACGGCGACCCGCCCCATGCGCCTGGGGCTGCTGCCGATTGGCTACGCGGACGGCCTTCGCCGCGAGCTCTCCTCCTCCGCTCCTTCCGAACAACCCCCGCACCAGCAACGCGCTGACAGCGGTGGCTGGGTTATGATCTCCGGCCGGCGCGCGCCCATTGTCGGCCGTGTCTCCATGAACCTCACCACCGTCGACCTTTCGGCCATTCCGGACGCCGCACCCGGCGATTCCGTCACCGTACTCGGCCCCGGTGTCTCCGCCGAAGATCACGCCGCCCTGGCCGGCACCATTTCCTACGAGATCCTGTGCGGCCTGCGCGGCCATCGCATCCTCGTCCCTTGAGCCGCTTGCTGCCGTGTCCGGTTTGCACCGCGTCGCCACCCCCCGCTACCATCACCAATGAGGCATAGAGAACCATGGATGCAGTTCCCACAGCGCGCAGCAAGGAAGACATCGCGCTCGATCTGTTGAAGTTTGTCGCCGCCACCGCGCACATCGGCAGCAAGGCATCGACCGCCACCGGCTTTGTGCCCACCTCCAGCAGCAAGCCCGACGATCAGGTGGATCAGCTTCTCGAGCTCTACAGCCGCTGCCGCAAGGCCGTGGAAGCGCCACTTTCCAGCACCCCCGCCGCCAAGGCGTGAGGCGCAGCGCCACGCCGCGCGTCGCCGTGGTCGGCGCCGGCGTCTTTGGCCGCAATCACCTTCGCGTGCTGCGCGAGCTCGAGCGTTCCGGCCAGCCTGTCGCGCTCGTCGCCGTGGTCGAGACTGATCCAGCCGCACGCGCCCGTGCCGCGGCTGACTTCGCTGTCGCCCCCTTCGGCACGGTCGAGGACTGCCTTGCCGCCCACCCGGGCTCGCTCGATGCCGCCTGCGTCTGCGTGCCCACGCGCCACCACGCCGCAGTCGCCGCGCCCCTGCTCGCGGCCGGCATCCACTGCTTGGTCGAAAAGCCGCTCGCCTCGACCCTCGCCGAGGCCGACCACCTCCTTGCGCTCGCGCGCGATCATGGCGCACACCTCCAGCCTGGACATCTTGAGCGCTTCAATCCCGCCGTAACCGCCGCGCTTCCGCTGCTCACCCGGCCCATGTTCTTTGAGGCCCATCGCCTAAGCCTCTTTACCCCGCGCTCACTGGACGTCGACGTGGTCCTGGACCTCATGATCCACGACCTCGACATCGTGCTCGCCATGGTGTCCTCGCCCGTGCGCGAGGTGCGCGCGGTCGGTCTGCCCGTGCTCTCGCCCAAGGTCGACATCGCCAACGTCAGGGTCGAGTTCGAAGGGGGCTGCGTGGCCAACTTCACCGCCAGCCGTGTCAGCACGGAGCGCGTACGCAAGCTGCGCTTCTTCCAGCCGCACCAGTACGTCTCGCTCGACTTCGCCCGGCAGGACCTGCTGCTGATCGACGTGAGCCAGGCGGCCGCCGGCCTTGCCGCTTCGCTTGATCCGAACCAGCTTGCCGCCTTCGCCGCCGCGGCGCAGGCAAGTGGGGAGGCCGCCCACCCCACCCCCGGTCTTTCCCTGCGCAAGCTCCCGGTCGAGCCCGGCGAGCCGCTGCGGCTTGAGATCGAGGCCTTCCTCGCCGGCGTCCGCACCGGTGCATCACCGGTCGTCACCGGAGAAGAAGGTCGCGCCGCCCTCGCCCTCGCCCTTTCGATCGACGACGCCATCCACGCCCACGCCGCCCGCACCGGCCTGCATGTGTAGCTGCCGCGCCGAGCAGCGCCGTGCGACAAAGCCGAGGTTCGCCTTTCTCGCCTACACTGGCCGGCAGCGCATTCTGCTGAAGCTGTACAGAGGCCGCATGAGCCCGTGCCAGTTGCTCTCAAAGATGGTCTTCACCGCCGTTCAGCAGCGGCACAGCGTCAGGAGAAATGCCTAGGCGTGCCCAGCAAACGTTCAGTCCATCTATCGTTCGTGCGTGGCCGATCGCACCGCAAGAAGATCAACCGGGGTGATCTCGGCCAATGGGATCCCGCCCGTCGTGAGCGTGACCCGCTCAAGATCCTGGACGCAAGCACGCGCGGCCGCGTGGGTTCCCTGCTGCCGCTCAAGACCGAGCGGATGTGCGCCTCGGCTTTCGGCTTCTTTCGCGGGGCTGTGCCGATCATGGCCTACGACCTGTCCTTGTCGCCGCACACCGACATCTTGAACCAGCTTTGCGGGGACGCGCATGTGCAGAACCTCGGCGCGTACGCCGGCTCCGACGGCCATCTGGTCTTCGACATCAATGATTTTGACGAGACGGTCCGCGGCCCCTTCGAGTGGACGTGAAGCGCATGGCCACCAGTATCCTGCTTGCCGGCGAGCAAGGCGCGATCAAGCAAGCCGGTCGTGAGGCCGCCGCGCAGATTTTTCTTGAGGCTTACGGCGCCCAGATGGTGCATCTGGCGTGCCTTCCCGTCCTCGAGGCCGCTCGCTTCCAGGTGCATCGCCTAGCCGCCACCGCGCCCATTTCTCGCATTCTCTGGCAAGCCGAGCGCTCCACTCCCATGCACTCCCGCGATCATTTGACCGAGATGTCGGGCAAAGAACGTGTCTTTCGCTCCGATCCGCCCTTGCTTCGGCGCCTTCACGGCACGGAGCGCACCTCGGTGCTCGGCTCGCTTGAGCGCTATCGCAAAAGCCTCGCGCCGGAGCGGCGGCACTTCCTTGCGCAGTTTCAAGCGCGCGATGCGGCCTTCAAGGTCGTAGGCACCGGCTCAGTCGGCATGCGCGACTTCTGTGTGTATCTCGAAGGCAATGGGCCGGACGACCCACTTTTTTTGCAGATTAAGGAGGAGACCGCCTCCGCGTATGCGCCCTATCTGCCCCAAAGCATGGCGTTTCAGGCGAACGAGGGCGAGCGAGTGGCCGACGGCCAACGCGCCATGCAGCTGGAGAGCGATCCGCTGCTTGGCTGGACGAGGTTCGGCGGCCGCGACTACCTTGTCCGTCAGCTCAACGACCACAAGGCATCGCTCGATGTGACCACGCTCGATCCGGCGGGCCTCGGCCAGTATGCGCAGGTCTGCGGAGAGCTGCTCGCCCGCGGCCACGCCCGCTCCGGCGAGGCACAGCAGATCGCAGGATATCTTGGCAGAGGCAAACGATTCCGCAAGGCGATGCTCGAGTTCGCGACGGCCTACGCCGAGCAGACCACGGCGGACTGGAAGACGCTCGTTATCCACACCAAGAAGCGATCCTGACGTCTCGTCGCTACTTCATCACGGTCACGGGCACGGTGTCCGGAATCTTCAACTCAAACGCATCGTCGTCCAGCTTCTCGTTGAGCGTCAGCTTGGTGATCGTCAGGTCGAGCGTGTACAGATCGAGCGGTCGCTCGATGCGGATCGTCATGGGAAACTGGATGTTGCCGAAGGTCTGATAGTTGCTGTAGCTCGCCCGTGTCACGATCTGTCCCGTCTCGTCGTATATCTCCTGGCGATAGGGAAGCAGGTTCTCTCGGCTGATGTGCACCACGCGTTGGGTGCGCACGATCTGCCCTTTCGGTTGGCCGAGCATCTCGATATCGTAGTCCGGCTCCTCGATCAGATCGGGGCTTCTGGGCTGTCCGGGTACGACCTTCGGCTCGATCAACCGCGTCTCCTGCGTCCGCGAGACAAGCTGGTCCTGGTGCGGACCGCCCACCAGCAGCGTGTCGAAGAAGACATACGGCCGTAGATTTTCAAGGCCGTTCGCCGAGGGCTTCGTCACCGTATTCGTCCCAACGATCGCCTTGTTGTGCGGCGGAATCAGCAGCTTGAAGTCCTTGCCGTCGCTCACCATGTCGAGCGCCTTGGAGCGCAGCACCGGCACCAGCAGCAGAACGCGCAGGTCTTCCGGCTTGCGCAGAAAGATGTATCCCGAAAATGCGGGGTACTGCTTCACCTCACCCGTCTTGCCGCCACCGGTCGAGGCCGTGATCTCGACCGTCGCGCTCATGGTCTGGATCACGTCGTAGCGTCGGTTCAGCTCGTCGACCAGCGACGGGATGGGCGCGGACTGCACCACGGCCGGGGGACGGGTTCGGCGAACCGAGCGAACTCTCGTCACACAGCCGGAGAGCGGTGCAAGCAGGCAAAGGGCTGCAATGGGGAGCGACGCGCGATTCATTGTGGGTACAAACCGTAAGTATAGTCGCTCCTCCATGGCACAGACCGACGATCGGTCGCCTTGATCCTGCTCAGCGCTCCGCTGCCGCCTGCCGATAGGCCGACACGTGCCGCAGATGTTCTTCCAGGGTTGCCGAGAAGACGCTGTGACCGGCCGCATCGCTCACGAAATAGAGATAGTGCGTTTGCGCCGGATGGAGCGCCGCCGCGAGCGCGGCCGCACCCGGATTGCAGATCGGTCCCGGGGGCAGACCCGCGTGCGTGTAGGTGTTGTAGGCCGACGCGGCATGGAGGTCCGACGCATGGATCGTGCCCCGAAAGCGCCCGTCCAGCAGCGCCGCATAGATCACTGTGGGATCGGTCTGCAGCGGCATCCCGGCGCGCAGCCGATTCTCAAAGACGCTCGCCACCAGCGGTCGCTCGCCGCTCACCCCGACCTCTTTCTCGACCAGGGAAGCAAGGATCAGCGTGCGCTCGAGCTCCGCTCCAGGCGCCAGCCCCATCGCCGCCGCCTCTCGCCGGAACCGTCGCACCATGGTCGCCAGCATGGTGGCCGGCGTGGTGTGGCGGGAGAAACGATAGGTATCAGGAAACAGAAATCCTTCGAGCGACGCCGGCGGTGTGCGCACCAGATCCGTAACCAGCGCCGTGTTCGACCGTTCCGCGGCGAGAAACTCGGTGGCCGGCAGCAGCCCCGCGGCCTCGACCGCGTGCGCGATGTCAAAGATGTTGAAGCCCTCCGGAATGACCACGGTTCGCGTGTACACATCGCCCCGCGCGATTCGCCGATACACCTCGATCGTCGGGGCGGGATGGTCGAAGCGATACTCGCCCGCCCGCAGTCGACCGCCAAGCGCCAGCCGCAGAAGGTCAAAGGCATACTGGCTGCGCACAATGCCCCTGCGCTGCAGCAATGCCCCCATGGCCGTCGCTCCGGTTCCACTCGGAATGTCCACAAACTGCTCGGCCGCGGGACCGTACGGCACCAGCAGAAGAAACGCCGCGACAGCCGCCGCTACCAACGCGGCGACCAGCGTCGCAACGGCGAACCGCCGCAGCAGTCCGGTTCGCCCACGCTCGGATCGCCCACGCTGCGCCGATCCGCCCTGTTGTCCGGCGCGTGCTCGCCGGGCTTTCACTACCCTGCGTTGCTGTCCTGCGCGACTGTCCCTGTCACCTGCCATCGTTCCTATTGTAGGCAGGGTGGGCACTCGCCGGGCGCCTGGGGAAGTCGTCGCACCGCGAGCCCTTCTCGCCCGGTAAGCTCTCCCCATGGACCCGATCCGGATCGGACCGAACACGACCGTGGCGGACCGGAGCAGCGAGCGGCTGCTCGCGCTTGATGTCGGCTCGCGCCGTATCGGCCTCGCCATGTCCAGTAGCGATCCCAGCCTGCTGACCCCTGTGGTGCAACCGCTGTTCACCATGGAGCGCAAGGGAGATCGTCCCGACCTCAAATCGATCGCGCGGGTGGTGCGCAAGCACGGCATCACCGCGCTCATCGTAGGTCACCCGCTTCGCCTGTCCGGGGACAAAAGCGCGCAGACCTTGCGCGTGGAAGGCTTCGCCGACGAGCTTCGCGTCGCGCTTGCCCTTCCCGTCTTCCTCCACGACGAGCGGCTCTCCACGGTTGCGGCGCACGAGCAGCTTGATCACACCTGTCGCGACCGCACCGGCCAGCCATCGCGCCATGCTGTGATCGATCAGGTGGCCGCCGTCGTCATTCTTGAGGGATTTCTCGCCCATCGCGCCCATCTCGAGGCCATGGTCCGTGTCCGCGCCGAAGACCTTGCCATCCCCGATCCTGACCCTCAGCCTTGAACGAGAGCCACGGGCAGCGAGGGCCACTCGCGAACGCGTATAATCACCTCTTTATGAGTTCGCGCAATCGCGAGTGCTTTTCCTGTGTCCTCGCAGAGATCGCAGCAGGCCGACTCACCTTATTCCCTCTCCCGGAAGGCACGAACGTCGTTATGGCCGAACAGATCAGCATGCCGCCCCACGTCATCCGCAAGCTGCAGGAGGAGATCACGCAGCTCGAATATGAGCTCACGACCGAGCTGCCCGCGGAGATCAAAAAGGCCGTCGCCCTCGGAGACCTCTCGGAAAACGCCGAGTATCACTCCGCTAAGCAGCGCCAAGAGTTTGTGAACGCCCGCCTCGGCCAGCTCAAGAAGCGCATGGGCGAACTCGCGATGGTGAACCTCGCGAACATTCCGCGCGACAAGGTCGGCTTCGGCTCCACCATCGTCGTCTTCGACTCGACCAAGCAGGAGGAGCTGACCTATAAGCTCGTCACCAGCGAAGAGTCCGATGTCAGCAAGGGCCTTATCTCGACCACCTCGCCCATCGGCCGCTCGCTCGTCGGCCGCGAGATCGGCGATACCGCCACCGTGGTCACGCCGAACGGCAAGCGCGAGCTTGAGGTGCTAAAAATCACCACCATTCACGATGCCATGGAGTAAGCACGACCGGTGCTGATCAATGTCTGCATAACAGGGACGGTCCTACGACCGCACAGCTTCGAGGGCGGTAGGCTCGTATGACCTGGACCAGTGAATTTGGCAGGGCGTGCGGCTGGCTGCTGCAGAAGATCGTCAATGGCCTGGCGCTGTCGCGCATCTCGCCCAATACCCTCACCTTTCTCGGTCTGGTCATTAACATCGTCGCCGCGTTCTTCTTCGGCTACGCCCGTCCGCCGCACACGGATCGCATGTTTCTCTATGCCGGTCTGGTCATCATCGGCGCCGGGCTGTTCGATATGGTCGATGGCCGCGTCGCCCGCCAGACCAATCAGGTGTCGGTCTTCGGCGCCTATTTCGATTCCGTCATCGATCGCTACTCCGATGTCGCGCTCTTCTTCGGCCTGCTCGTCTTCTACGCCCGCGGCAACCGCTTCTTCTATGTCGTGCTGGTCGCCTTTGTCATGACCGCGTCGCTGATGGTCAGCTACACCCGCGCCCGCGCCGAAGCCCTGATCGGCTCCTGCAAGGTCGGCTTCATGGAGCGGCCGGAGCGCGTCGTGCTCATCATCCTCGGCGCGCTCTTCAATCGCTGGGGAGTCATGGCGCCGGCGCTCTGGGTGCTCGCCGTTTTTTCGACCCTCACCGTCGTCCATCGCATCCGCTACACCTACTGCGAAACCGAGCGCCGCAAGCTTGCCTCCACCACACGCTAGATAGCGAGAAGGTGCAGCAACTCGACCTCCCGAAACTAGTGCCGGCATCGCAGCGCGTCGTACCAACTCTCTCGCTGGGATGCCTCGCGCCAGCCGGCACATCCAACGTCCATGCCGTCCCCGCCCACCCGCGCCGCCGCAGCCTCCATCGCACGTGCCCCGCACCTCGACGAAGGCGCCCTCGCTCCACCCTCCACCCCCGGCGCTCTCAGCCAGGCCGAGCTCGGCCAGCTCGCCGACGCCGCCGACCCTACACCCGCCCCGCTCTCAAAGCTCTGGAAGCCCCGCCGCGTCCTCATCACCCCCGACGCCCTCCGCTGGGCGCACGGCCGCGCCATCGCCGAGCGCGCCGCCGCCCTCGGCGCCGAGATCACCGAGCTCCGCGCCAACCGCCTCACCGGCCTCTCCGTCGCCGACGCCACCGGCATCCGCGACGAGCGCAAGAGCTACGCCCTCGCCAAGACCACCCTCGCCGTCGTGGTCGCGCCCGTTGGCCAGCGCAAGCTTCAGCCCATCCCGCCCTCCGCCGACTGGCAGTTCCACCTCGCGCAGGGCTGCCCCGCGCACTGCCAATACTGCTACCTTGCCGGCTCCCTCTCCGGCCCACCCATCACCCGCGCCTACGCCAACCTCCCTGAGATCCTCGGCTCGCTCCACCCCTACCTCGGCCAGGGCACCGTCACCTCGCGCTCCCGCACCCGCGCCGACGAGGGCACCACCTTTGAAGCCTCCTGCTACACCGACCCCCTCGGCATCGAGCACCTCACCCGCTCGCTCGCCGCCACGATCCGGCACTTCGGCGACTGGCAGATCGAGGGCCGGCCCGCTCCCGTGCAGCTTCGCTTTACCACCAAGTTCGCCGAGGTCGCCCCGCTTCTCACCCTCGCCCACAACGGCCGCACCCGCGCCCGCTTCTCCGTCAACACCGCCGGGATCGCGCGTGATTTTGAGGGCGGCACCGCCCCGATGCGCGAGCGCCTCCGCGCCCTCGGCCGCATGGCCCGCGCCGGCTACCCCGTCGGCCTCACCATCGCCCCCATCATGCCCCTCCCTGACTGGCAGACCGGCTACCGCGACCTCCTCGCCAGCGTTGCCAGCGAACTGCGCGGCATCGTCGGCCTCGACCTGACCGTCGAGCTCATCACCCATCGCTTCACCGAGGGCTCCCGCGACGTTCTTCTCGGCTGGTACCCCAAAACCACCCTTGATCTTGACCCCGGAAACCGCACGGAGAAGCGCACCAAGTTCGGCGGTTTCAAGTACGTCTACCCCAAAGACACCATGGCCGACATGCGCGCCTGGTTCGTCGACGCCCTCGCCGAACACCTTCCCAACGCCCGCCTCCTCTACTGGACCTGACCCCGCCGCGCACGCCAGAAAGAGCTCGTTATGTGCGATAGGTCAACACAACGGCTTATATCGCTACCAATGTCGCTCACAAAGCCGCGAAACCCTACTCGCTCCTACCCGGTTGCGCATCGACCGTCGCCGACGAAGCCGTCTTTTACAAGTAAACGCCTTCAGAGAACCGTGTTGCTGGCCTGATCTGGGAGTAAGTACCAGGTCAGGCCAGCCATCTACGCGGCCCTAGCGGCCTGCTCCGTCCCGTTCCTGTGGACTCCAACTGGAGTCAGGAGTCTCGGGTGTCATGTCGTAACACTTTTGAACCTGAGCTGCCCGGGTGCCAAGGCCGTTCTTGACGCTTTTGGTCCACGGCGTTTCGATATTCTTTTTCGTTTCTTCCAGCATCGCCTGGGGTTCGAGGTTGCGGTAGCTGTCGACTTCGCCGGCGACCACCTTCGTCATCGTAGCAATCATGATGCCGGGGTCGAACTGTGGCCTCGGGAATGCCAGCTTGGCATAATCGAACAGCCGATCGGAGGGATTGTCTTCCCAGCTCTCCCAGGTTTGGAAACCGCGATCGTTGAAGCCTGTGAGGAACGGACCTGGATTGATAGTCGCTACCTCAACCCCGAACTCCTGGAGCTCCATGCTCATCGTCTCCGCGATAGCTTCAATAGCGTGTTTCGACGCGGAATAGATGCCGGTGAATGGATTTACGTTAAGACCTTCCCGCGAGGAAACCCAGACGATGCGCCCTTTTCCCCTCTTGACCATCTGCTTGGCGATACCCTGTGACAAGAGCAAAGGACCGATGACGTTGACTTCGAACTCATTTCGCATGTTGCTCGCGGGAATGTCAACGACGGAGCCTCCCTCAAGCACACCGGCATTATTCACCAGGATATCGATGTTCCACGCAAGAGCTTTCCTGCGATCGCCTTCAACTGTGACATCGAGCTTTTCTACTTGTACCTTCAGCCCGCGCGCCGCAATATTGCGCTTAAGAGGCTGAACCTGCCCGTAGATTTCAACGCCAGCGATGACTTCGAAGCCCTTTTCTGCAAGTTGCATGGCAACCCCGAATCCAAGGCCGGTAGCCGCGCCTGTAATCAAAACCTTCTTCATGTGTTCCCCTCCACTGCTTCGTGTGGCCGGCGCCTGTTCTTCCGCCGACCGATTGTTGTTCTACATTCCGTTAGCCAAAATCGCCGTAGCAAGCCGCCTTGGACTTCTCGAAGAGCCCCAGTCTCGTTCGAGGTAGAACCTCGTACGACAAGGGCCATCGTGAGGAGTAGATGCCTGGGAAAAGAGTGAAAGTAGTTGAAAGCTCCGTTGGTTTAGCCCAAAGCTACTTGCCTGAGGAGTTTCTCCTTCTTCATCTAAAACCGCTGGGCGACTGGAGAGCTACCGCTGCGCTCTAAGTACACTGGATGGCACACCGTAAAGGGATTGGGCAAAGCCAACTGGTCAGTGGCGAGGCAGTCAGCCTCGCTGTTCGCCTGACGCCGCTCGAAGGGTACAACCAAACTCTCGTTGCCGACGTAACGCTATTGCGTCGAAGCAGATCCGTTCCACGAAGTCCTGTTGTTTATGAACCAAGCATTATTTTTGTCGTTCAGGGGCGAAAGATCGATTACCTGGGGGGTCTAAAGCTGGTTTACGAGCCGGAGACGGTGCTGGTGCTCTCCGCGCCTATACTTTTTGAGTGCGTGATCGAGGCAAATCAGAACAAGCCCCTGCTTTCTGTGGTGGTCCGTCTCAGGAGGGAAGTTGTTCTGAGTATCGTGGCAGGGATGCACGACCTCAATACCTTGCGCAGCCCCAATCCGAAGGCAATCCTGACCGCAACGCTCGATGAACCGCTTTCAGATGCGCTCACCCGGCTTCTCAAAGCCGCTATCTCTCCAGACGACGCGCGTGTGCTCGGAGACCAGACTGTAAGGGAGATTATCTATCTCGTTCTGAAAGGTCAGGGCGGAGATGGGATCAGGGCGATGTTGGATTCGGACGGAGCTTTTGCACAAATCCTTAGTGCGCTTCAACGTATTCACAAGGAGTATGGTCGGTCTTTAATCGTTGCAGAGCTTGCACGGCACGTGGGTATGAGTGTCTCAGCATTTCATCTTCACTTCAAACGAGTGACCTCTACCTCGCCCATCCAGTACATAAAAGCTGTCCGAATGCATAGAGCGCACGCTCTGTTACTCGATAGGAACGTCACTGCGGGCTCCGCTGCAACGAAGGTAGGCTACAACAGTGCGTCTCAGTTCGGCCGTGACTTCAAACGGTTTTTCGGAATAACCCCAGCCATAGTTGTTGAAACGCATCATGGAATTACGGGTCGAGCTGCAATCACGAAGCCTCGCAATTAGAAGCAGTGAACACACTCAACATCAAAGCGGGAAGATCGCGCTACAGGAAAAACACATTGTTCGACCAAGCTTGCTTATGCACTGTACCGGTAAGTCGCATTGTCGTCAGCGATGCGCATTACTCTCCCTCCTTCCCATACCCGAACCCCATGTTCTTGAACGTCTCGTTCAGGTACGTGCCCTTGCTTGGGGCCGCCTGGAATGCCTCCCAAACCTCCGGCGGCACGTCGAAGTACCGATACGTCCCTCGGCCGTCGCGAAACACAACCGTCAGCACCCGCCGCGACGCGTCGTAGCCGATCGCGGCGATAACGCTCGAGCTCACGACGCGCATCGTCGGCTGCTTCACGCGCACCTCCCTCCGGCTGCAACCCTCCGCCGCCCTTCCCATAGACTTGGGATGCCATGCCGCCCATCCTTCTCCCGCTCACCCTCGGCCCTGCCTGGACCGTGGCCGCCTACGCCGTAGCATGGGGCAATCCATGGATCCCGTGACCCACCTGATGACGGGCGCCTGCCTCGCGCGCACCGGCTTCAATCGCCGCACCGCCTATGCCACCGTGGTGATGACACTGGCCGCCGAGGCCCCCGATCTCGACACGCTTTGGGGTCTTGGCGGCCCCATCGACTCCTTCCAGCACCATCGCGGCTGGACCCACACCTTTTTCGGTCTGCCGGTGGACGCCGCCGTCGTGGTCGGCGCCGTGTGGCTCCTGGATCGCTGGAAGACCCACCGCGCGGCACAGACGGCGCGGCCCGCGGCCCCCGTCGACGTTCCGGCCACCCGCCGAGCATCCCTGCCCGCGCGCTGGGGCTTGCTGTTTCTGTTCGCGCTGGTCGCCCTGCTCAGCCACCTGCTGCTGGACTGGACCAACAACTACGGCCTGCGTCCCTTCTTTCCCTTCAACCCGCGCTGGTATGCCGGCTCCTTTGTTTTTATCGTCGAGCCGGTGATGCTTCTGCTGCTCTTCGTCGGGCTCGTCGCGCCCGCGTTTTTTGGACTGATCTCCTCCGAGGTCGGCGCGCGCCGGGAGCGGTTTCGCGGTCGCGGCTGGGCGACCTTCGCGCTTCTCGGCGTGCTTGTCCTTTACGCCGTTCGCGGGTATGAGCGCGTGCACGCCGAAGATCTCGCGCGCGGCGCCGACTACGGCAACGTCCCCATCCTCCGCTCCACGGTCAGCCCCTATCCCATCAACCCTTTTCGCTGGCACGGCGTGGTCGAGACGCCCGACTTCTTCCAGACCTCGACTGTCGACTCACTGTCAGGCCAGGTCGCGACCACCAGCCAGGAGGACCTCTTCTTCAAGCCGCCCGAGACCGCCGCCACCCTCGCCGCCAAGCGCTCGCATCTTGGCCGCGTCTATCTCGACTGGTCGAGCTTTCCGCTTGTGACCGAGGCTCCAGCCACCGACGCCACCGCCGTCCCCGGGGCCGCGATCGCCGTCACCTTTCGCGACCTGCGCTTCCTTTACGAGACCTTGGGCATGCACGGCCGTGAGGAACCGCCTCTCTCCGGCGAGGTCCTGCTTAGCCCGGAGAATGAGGTCGTCCAGCAAGCGATGGATGGCCACCCCGGCCACTAGCCGGGCACGGGTGCGCATCGGCAGCAAGCGTCCTCGCGCTATCTCGGGTTTGCCTGCGCGCTATCGTTGGCGCGCGTTTCCTCGCGAACTTTCAAGCGAATCTCGAAGATGGTCGGCCACTGCTTGCCCGTCACAAACAGCCGATCGTGCACTGCGTCGTACGCAATGCCGTTCAGCACGGACTCCTGGTTCACTCGCTGATCGTCCGGCAGCAAGCCTGTCAGATCGATCCAGCCGATCACGTGCCCGTCGCGCGGCGAGATGCGCGCGATCCGGTCCGTGTGCCACACATTCGCATAGATCTCGCCCTTCACGTACTCGAGCTCGTTGAGCTGATCGATTCGCTCCTCGCCGTCGCGCACCTCGATGTGCCGGGTTTCGGCAAACGTCGACGGATCGCGAAAGCACAGCGTGTCCGTGCCGTCGCTGGTGATGATTTCGTGGGCGTCTCGGGTCATGCCCCAGCCCTCGCCGCTGTAGGTGAACTGGCGGATCGGCCGCAGCGAGAACCGGTCGTAGACAAACCCCACATGGCTTTCCCAGGTCCACTCGTACAGGTTGGGGCCGACATCCACGATGCCCTCGCCGAAGTACTGTCGCGCGAGCTCGGTGCGCTGCACGACGGCGCCGGTCTCTGGCTGCGTGACCAAGATAGCGGAGTGCCCCTTCAGCCCCGTGCCCTCGTAGAACAGCCCATTCTCGTAGAAGAAACCCTCCGTATAGCTGTCGGTCGAGTGGGGAAAGGTGTGGACGACCGTGTAGCCCGCGACTGGGGCGGCCGCATGGCCTGCCGTGCCGAGGACCAGAAACACCATCGGCAGAAAAATAAGCGGGGCAAGGGAGCGAGAGCGCGTGGCGGCCATGGCTCCACGGTAGCCGATGTGCTGCCTGCCGGGTGACAGGCCCACCGTGCTCCGCTCACACCCTCTGTTCCCCCACGCCGCACCCCCTCGTTATAGCGATGAGGCCGGAGCTTCGAGAAGGGCTAGACCGGCTCGTCCTCAACCGGGAGGCGTATGCCACGCCGCCGATCAAAGATCCGCCGCACCACATACACCGCCACCGCAACCACCAGCAGGCCGGCGAAGGCCAGCAGCAGACCGGAGTGCACGCGCAGGCCGTGCGTGAGGGTGTGCAGAATGGTGGGGCCAAAGAAGATCGTGATCAGCGCCCACAGCAGAAAACGCAGAAACTTGCCCGCCGTGATCGCCCCGAAGAACCACAGCGGCCGCATCTCAAAGACGCCCGCGGCGAACTCAAAGAGCTTAACCGGCATGGGCGGCGGCATCATGGCCGGAATCAGGATGGCGAGGAACTCCTGCCGTTCAAAGCGGTCACGCAGCTTTTCATAGCGCTGCCGGTTGATACGCTTCAGCAGAAACAGCTCCCCGCCGGCGCGCCCCAGGTAGAACGGCAGAAGGCTTCCGACCGCCGACCCAACGGCGGCCATCAGGCAATACAGCAGCGCCCTGGCGTGGTCGTGGGCCACATAGTCGATCACCAGCGCGTCGACCGGCATGGGGATCGCCGCTGAGTCCACCAGCGCCACGCCGCCGATACCCCATAGGCCAAGCGGCTTCAACAGCGCCAGCATGGCCACGTTCCACTTGTGCAGCAGGGCCCCAAAGGACTTCAACGCTAGCTCACACTGCCTTCCAGAGAGGATCGCACCGGCGCAACCGCGTGCGCCCCTGATTTTACCCGCTTGCCGTTGGGCTCCGAGGCACCCGCGGCTCGGTTATCGCTCCGCTTCGCCGTCCCTGGTAGGCTCCGGCTGGGCTGGATGGCCCGCATCGTGTACAACGTGACGTGTTCGCCCCGCCAGCAGGTCCAGTGCATGTCCCAGCAGCGGCAGCACCGCTCCGAGCGAGACCTCTGCCCCGTTGGGGCTTCCGGGCAGGTTCACGATCAGCGTTCGCCCCACCGTGACTGCTGTTGCCCGGCTCAGCGCGGCCATGGGAGTGCTCTCCAGGTTGGCTGCCCGCATCCGCTCCGCCAGCCCGTCGACCACGCGCTCCCCCACGGCCAGCGTCGCCTCGGGGGTCACGTCGCGCGGCGCCAGGCCCGTTCCGCCCGTGGTGACGATCAGCGCCGCGGTCGTGGCGCCTGACCGCAGCGCGGCGACGATCTGCTCCTGCTCATCTGGCACTGTACGTCGCTCGACGGCCGTTGCTCCCGCGGCCCGCAGCATGGAGGCAACCAGCGGTCCCGACACGTCCTTCTGCTCGCCCCGCGCGCACCGGTCGCTGATCGTGAGCACAAGCGCGGCGGTTCCCTCGGGCAGAGCTCGTTCTCCGGACAGCTTCATGGTTCGCCTGACAGGTTCATCCGCCGAGTGTAGCGGTCCGCGAGAACACCGTGCATTCCAGGCTTCCAGTCGCGCGAGTTGAGGTGAGAAGATGAGGAGGTGCCAGCCGATCGATCTCCGGCATGCACGCGACGTCCCCGGGCTTGCTCCGCTGAAGCCTGATACCGTCGCCTGTGCGACCGACAGGGCGGCGCTGCCGTCCAACGACAGACACCCGATGCCCATCGTCGAGACTCCCCCCAACTCCGCGCCGCCGCCCACACCGCCCACACGGGTCGGCTCCGGCCGCTACGTCAATCTTGAGCCGCACGAGCTCCTCGATCTGCTCGACGAGGTCAATGACGAGCGCGCCCGTGCCCGCTTTCGCGAGGCGATCTACGTCTCCGTCATCATCTGGCTGGCGATCGGCTGGTTCCTCTTCTACGGCCCGCAGGTGCTCTTTCATCAGCCCCGCCTGATCAATCCATCGGACGTGCTCAAGCAGCGCGATCGCGAGCTCACCTACCTCGACCTTCCCAAGGATCTTCCGCCGAAGTCGACCAACACGCTGAGCGATCGCAACCGCACGCAGCAGACGACGCGTCCCACGCTGGACCGCAAGACGCTGGAGCAGCTGCAGGCCATGCGCCGCCCCGGCGCGCCTGCCGCCAGCCCCGGTCCTTCACTGCCCTTGGCTCCCAAACCCCAGCCCCCGGCGCCCCAGCCCGCAACGCCGCAGGCGGCACAGCAGCAGCCGGTTCCGCCGGCGCCTCGGCCGCAGCCGCAGCAGCAGGCGACGCTCGACAGCCCGCGCCCCGCGCCCACCCAGCCCAACTTTTCACAGCCTGCGCAGACCGCGGGCGATGCGATCCGCCAGGCCGCGCGCCAGGCCGCTACACCCGGCCAGGGTGGCGGTAACTACGGCACCGGCATTCCGGTGGAGCACCAGGGCATGAACACGGGGGTCGATGTCCTGTCGGACACGATGGGCGTCGACTTCAACCCATACCTTCGGAAGATTCTTCGCCAGATTTATGTCACTTGGCTGCCGCTCATCCCCGAGGAGGCGCGGCCGCCGCTCAATAAGCAGGGCACCACGCTGATCCGCTTTTCCATCCTGCCGAATGGAGAGATCGGCTCGATGCACCTTGATGGATCGTCCCACGACGACGCCCTCAACCGCGCCGCCTGGGGATCCATAACCGGCGTTGGACAGTTTCCGCCGCTACCCCCCGAGTTTCACGGGCCGAATCTCGAGCTCCGCATCCACTATCTCGTCAACAAAGACCCGCAGGCTCAGTAAGCCGAGCAGGTCGGACGGCGCAGCCTAAACGCACCACGACCGGCCCCAGCTGGAGCCGGTCGTGACGTTTACGAGGCTGTCAGGAGACGCGTGCCTGTGCCTGGACCGGCCGCTGGGCAGAGAAGCCGTTGGTGTTGGTGACTCCTGGCCGTAGAGCGCGTAGGCGGGCCATGGCGGAGGGCGCGAGACGCGTCACGCCACGGGTACCCTCGCCGATCGGCGCAAGCATGATCACAATGACCGCAGTTGCCGGCCGATCGCCTCTGCAGACGTAGCCATGTGTGGTGCCAGCGTCGAAGTACACACCATCTCCTCCGGTGAGATGGTGAATCTCTTCGCCATGCCGCACATCGAGCTCACCCGAGAGCAGGTAAAGGAACTCGTTGCCGGTGTGCTGGTGCACCTTGGGTTCACGCCCGGGCTTCTGCGGAAGAAACTCGGCAAAGTACGGATCGAGCGAGCGATCCGGCGTGAAGACGCCCAGGCTCTCGAAGAAGTACGACGGCTCTTCGACGCCGGTCTGCGGCAGGCGTACGCGATCTTTGGAGCGGTGAACGCGAAAGAGCTTTTGCGGCTCCGGCTCGAAGAAGTAACTCAGGTCCTTGGAGAAGACCATCGCAATGCGGGCCAGATTGCGTAGCGTCGGGACGACGCGCCCGGTTTCAAGCTGCGAAAGGAAGCTGGCGGACAGACCGGTATGTCGACCGAGCTCGACCAGGCCCATCGCCTTCTTCAGGCGCAGATGTTTGATACGCTCGCCGATCCGTTTTTCGGAGATGTAGGCTTCGGCCTGTTCGCTGTCGATCTGGGGAGGCGTACCGGACATCAGAACTTGCTCGGCGAGCACAGCGGTATCCTGGCTGGAGCTTCCGTCCAGGTTCACAGAGTTCATTACAGCCACGTTCTCCGGCTGCGCAAAGGGTGTCGCTGTATCTGCCATGGGTTTGTCCTGTGGTTGTGAGACGTCGGCGACTGCAAGAAGGACGCCTGCGTTCCGTCTGCGGATTGGTTGCGATGTGATGCGGAAGGGATGGTCAGAACAGCTTCCATGTCTCCACTACTATGAGTACCTGAACGCGCCCGCTCCGTGTGTCCAGTATCGGGCAGAAGCTGCCTAAAATGCTGGCGATGCTAGGCTCAGCCAAGTGAGACTCAAGCGAAGAGGCAACAAGGGTCTGGTCTGCCCACAGGGGGTACTGGGCGCCAGTCTGCTGCTACTTGCGGGCTGCGCCAGCCCCGGCCGGCCGCGGCCGCCGTCGCTCCGTTTGCCGACCCCAGTCACGGATCTTCGCGCGGAGCGGATCGGAGACACAGTGGCGCTGCGCTGGACTACCCCGGAGGAGGCAACGGACGGCGTTGGGCTGCGAGGCGCCGTGGCGACCGAGCTCTGTCGCGATCCGCTTGTGTCGTCGATTGCGGGCGTGGGCGGCGCGAGCGCGAGCGCGGGGCACGATCGGTGCACGGTGGTGAAGCGATGGAGCGCCGCACAGGGGCCGACGACCGAGGTAGATGCGCTGCCGGCGGCGCTGACCGCCGATCCTGTCGGCGCGATCGTCTACCGTGTGCGTCTTGTGAGCGCCGCCGGGCATAGCGCCGGGCTGTCGAATGTCGCGACGGCCGCAAGCGGGGCCGCACCGGCCAGGGTCGCCGACCTTCAGGCGGCATCGGACATCGGCGGGGTGCGGCTGCAGTGGACACCCGTGGCGGGCGCATCCGCGGCGGTCGAGCTGATGCGGACAGAGGTGGGGACGGGAGCGGGTCGCGCCGATCGAAAGCCCGGTGGGTCGACAGGTAGCAGTCGGCAACCATCGCAGGCGCTCCCCGGTCGAAAGCGGCACGCCACCGCTCCGGCTGGAGCCCCAGTGTACGGCGGTGCGGCTGCGAGAGGTGATGATGGGGCGAGCCGGCTGATGGTCGACGCGACCGCACACGATACAGGCGGTGCGATCGATCCCACCGCGGCGCGGGATCGAAGTTACAGCTATGTGGCGAGCCGGGTGCTAACGGTGGATGTCGGGAGCGAGCGCCTGATACTGCGCAGCCCGGCATCCCCGGCGGTGGTCGTGGCCGTGCACGATCTGCAGCCGCCCGCCATGCCGATCGGGCTGCTGGCGGCGGCGCAGGGGAGAACGGTCGACCTGTCGTGGGAGCCGGAGTTCGAGCCGGACCTGGCGGGGTATCGGGTGTATCGTGCTTTTTCGACAGGCGCGCTCCCACCAACAGCGCCCCCGCCGGCAGCACCGTGGAAGCGGGTCAGCGGCGATTCTCTGTCGACCCCGGCGTATCGCGATACGGTGCCCGAGGTCGGGAGCTACCTGTATCGGGTGACGGCGGTGGACAGATCCGGCAACGAGAGCCCGGCGTCTGCCGAGATTCGCGTGCAGACACCGGCAAGCGCGTCGCCGAACTAGACTCGGCGTGGGCGGCCAACTCGCAAGAGCTGTGGCGGCGTCACCTTAGAGATCTCCGCGGCCGCTGCTCCTTCGTAACGGAGGCGAGCGCCGTCCGACAGGGGCCGCTGGGTCGTTGCACACAAATAATCACTGTGCACGGTCGCCGTTTGATAGCATGGAGCCCTGCCCAAGGAGCGTGAATCATGGCCTCTTTACTCGAACAGCTTCGCAGCATGACGACCGTGGTCTCGGACACGGGCGACTTCAACTCCATCCAGCAGTTTCATCCGCAGGACGCGACGACCAACCCCTCGCTGCTGCAGAGCGCGGCCGAGATGCCGGGGTATCAGTCGATCGTCGACGATGTGTTGAAGACGGCGCGCAAGGATGCGGGTGAGGGCGCGTCCGATAAGGACGTCGCTGCTCTGGCGTTCAAGACCCTGGCCGTCGCGTTTGGCCGGAAGATTCTGGAGATCGTGCCCGGTCGAGTGTCGACCGAGGTGGATGCGCGGATGTCGTATGACAGCGAGAAGACGATGGAGCAGGCGCGCGACATTATCGCGCAGTATGACAGGGCGGGGATCTCGCGGGACCGCGTGCTGATCAAGATCGCCTCCACCTGGGAGGGCATCAAGGCGGCGGAACAGCTCGAAAAGGAAGGCATCCACTGCAACATGACCCTGCTCTTCGGCATTCACCAGGCCGTTGCCTGCGCGGAGGCGAAGGTCACGCTGGTCTCGCCGTTCGTAGGCCGGATTTTGGACTGGTACAAGAAGAGCACGGGTAAGGACTACAAGGGCGCGGAGGATCCGGGTGTGGACTCGGTGACGCACATCTACAACTACTACAAGAAGTTCGATTACAAGACCGTGATCATGGGGGCGAGCTTCCGCAACATCGATGAGATCAAGGAGCTTGCCGGCTGCGATCTGCTTACCATTTCGCCGAAGCTGCTGAAGGAGCTTGAAGACACGCAAGGGGAGCTGACGCGCAAGCTCGATCCGGAGAAGGCGAAGGCGATGGATATCAAGCGGATTCCAATGGACGAGAAGACCTTCGAGAAGATGCACGCCGAAGACCAGATGGCGCATGACAAGCTGAAGGAAGGCATCGAAGGCTTCTCCAAGGCGCTTGAAGATTTGGAGCAGCTGCTGGCGAAGCGCGTGAGCGAGATCAACCAGGGCAAGGAAAATGAGCCGGTCGGCGCTGCGAAGTAGCGGTTTTCGAGTTTCAGTTGTTCGTTTTCAGTGGAGAGGCCGACCCTTGTGGGTCGGCCGTTTTGCGTTTGGCGACGAAGCGTGACGTACACGGCAGCGGACTAGAGGATGTAGCGGCTCAGATCCTGGTGCTTGACGATATCTGCAACCTGTTGTCGCACATATTCTGGATCGACCACCACCACCTTCTCCGTCCCACTCTCGGTTTTGCGCTCGATGACGGGTAACGGCGTCTGCGGCACCGCGGTTCCACCGGTAAGCGGGGCCGATGCGCCGATGGAGGCGATGACGCCTTCGGCGCTGGCCGCCGCGGGCTGGGCGTTCTTCAGCAGATCGGGCGCCTGGAAGCTGATCTCGTCGAGCACGCGTTCGAGGATGGTGTGCAGGCGGCGCGCGCCGATATTCTCTGTCGTCTCGTTCACCCGAAAGGCGAACTGCGCCATCTCGTGGATGGCCTCGGCGGTGAACTCGAGCTTGAGACCCTCGGTCTCGAGCAGAGCTTGCGACTGCTTTACCAGCGAGGACTTGGGCTCGGTGAGGATGCGGACGAAGTCGCTGACGGTGAGCGAGTGCAGCTCCACGCGGATGGGGAAGCGTCCCTGCAGTTCGGGGATGAGATCGCTGGGCTTCGAGACGTGGAAGGCGCCGGCAGCGATGAACAGGATGTGATCGGTCGAGACCATGCCGTACTTGGTGCTGACCGTGGTGCCCTCGACGATGGGGAGGATGTCGCGCTGCACGCCCTCGCGGCTGACGTCGGGGCCATGGCCGCCCTCGCGCCCGGCGATCTTGTCGATCTCGTCGAGGAAGACCATGCCGGACTCTTCCACGCGCTCGACGGCGAGCCGTGTGACCTGATCCATGTCGATCAGGCGGCCTTCCTCCTCCTGCACGAGGTACTCGAAGGCGTCGGCGACCTTCATCTTGCGCTTTTTGGTGCGCTGGCCGAAGAGCCCGGGCAGGATGTCCTTGAGATTGCTTGAATCCATCTCCTCCGGGCTGTTGCTGGTGATGACCTCGAAGGTGGCCTGGCTGCGATCGCGCACGTCGATCTCGACCATGCGCTCGTCGAGCTTGCCCTCGCGAAACTGCTCACGCAGCTTTTCACGCGTGCGGTGCGCGCTAGGCTCGTCGGCCGACGGTGCTGTGCTGGCCTCGGCGGCGGTGGTGTCCATGGAGGCGGGCATGTGGACGACGTTGCTGCCGGGCTCCTGCGTGGCGGCGGCGGCGTTCGCGACGGCGGTGGCGGAGGGCGTCGGCGGCAGAAGCAGATCGAGCAGGCGATCTTCCGCGGCGAGCTCGGCCTTGTCCTCCACGTCCTCGAGCTTCTCTTCGCGGACCATGTCGATCGAGATTTCGACCAGATCGCGCACGATGGACTCGACATCGCGGCCGACGTAGCCGACCTCGGTGAACTTCGAGGCCTCGACCTTGAGGAAGGGCGAGTTGGTGAGCTTGGCCAGGCGCCGCGCGATCTCTGTTTTGCCCACGCCGGTGGGGCCGATCATGATGATGTTCTTCGGCATGATCTCTTCAGCGAGCTCGGGCGCGAGCTTTTGCCGGCGCATGCGATTGCGCAGGGCAATGGCGACGGCGCGCTTGGCCGCGGCCTGACCAACAACGTACTTATCCAGTTCGGTTACAATCTCGCGCGGCGTCATCTGGTCGAGCGCAAGCGCCTGGTCTTCTGCTGTACCCGGGAGGTAAATTGCCATGGTGCCTTTCTCCGCGAAGCGTCTCGCGTGGGGACGCGGCTACTCCGCCTTGAGCTCTTCGATCATGAGGTGGTCGTTGGTGTACAGGCAGATCTCGCCGGCGATGCGCAGGCTCTTTTCGGCGATCTCACGCGCGCTCATCTCGGTGTTGGCGAGCAGCGCGCGGGCGGCCGCGAGGGCGTACGGGCCGCCCGAACCGATCACGGCGATACCCTCATCGGGATCAATCACATCGCCGTTGCCGCTGAGCAGAAAGGTCTGGCGAGCATCGGTGACGATGAGCAGCGCTTCAAGCTGGCGCAGCATCTTGTCCGTGCGCCAATCCTTAGCGAGCTCGACGGCAGCACGGCCAAGGTTGCCGGCGTACTGCTCGAGCTTGGTCTCAAAGCGTGCGAAGAGTGAAAAGGCGTCCGCGGTCGAGCCCGCGAAGCCGGCCAGCACCTTGTCCTGATAGAGCTTGCGAATCTTCTTGGCGGAGTGCTTCATGATGGTGCTGCCGAGCGAGACCTGGCCATCGGCGGCGAGCACGACGGAGTCTCCGCGGCGCACGCAGATGACCGTGGTGGAGCGGATGCGGCGGCCCTGGGCGAGATCGAGGGGATGCCCACCCGGATCTTCCCTGCTGCTTCCGCGACGCAGGCGAGAGCCTGACCGTACGGCTAAGTCTGCTGTGGATTCGTGCACACCCCAGTATATCGTTGCGGGGATGCGTGGCCCAAGCTGATCCGGAGCGTGCTTGGGTGTCATGCACGTGCGCTATGCTGTCCCTGAAGAGCCATGCTCCACCTCCTCTCCAGCCATCTTCTGCCGGTTGTGCGCTCGCCGCGAACGTATGCGGCCGTGGGCGTGGCGGCCGTCGCGGCGGCAAGCATCGCGTGGTATCGCATGACGCGCGAGGAGCCGGACCCGGAGGAGATGGAGCGCGAACGGCGCGAGTACCTCGCCAGCACCGGGCGCATCGTGGATGGCAACATCACGGAGACGTACTGGGCGCGGGATGGCGCGGACGAGATTCCGAGCACTTTGATCTATCGCTACCGCATTGCCGGGGTGACCTACGAGTGCGCGCAGGATGTGAGCCCGCTGAGCGAGCATGTGCGGAACGTGCGCATCGATCTGCCGGTGCAGGTGCGGTTCGATCCCCGCAATCCGGGCGACTCCATCGTGGTGGCGGAGGGCTGGTCGGGGCTGCGGATGGACCAGGAGCACGTGCCTGGGCCGCCGGTCGGTGGATGAAAAGGCCGCCGACGCCGGGCGGCGGAGCGATTTAGACTAGGGGTATGCACATGACGGCCACGCCCAACCGCGTCGTGCAACGCATCCTGCAGATCTCGATGCTGGCGACGGCTGCGTATGTGGCGCTGACCTTTGTCTACGGCCTGCGGGTGCACTCGCTCGCGCTCTTGTCGGAGTCCGGGCACAATGTGTCGGACCTGCTGGCGATGGGGCTGTCGTTTGTAGCGATCTATTTCCAGGGGCGTCCGGCGACCGAGGAAAAGACCTTCGGCTATGGCCGCGCGGGTGTGCTGGCCGCATTTGTGAATGCGCTGACGCTGGTGGTGATCGCCGCATGGATCGGCGTGGAGGCGATCGCCCGCTTTGCCGCGCCGGTTGCGGTGCAGCCGCACGTGATGATGACTGTCGCCACGGCGGGCGTGCTCATGAACGGAGCCATCGCGGCGCTGCTGTGGCGCTTTTCGGGCGAGGTCAATATACGCTCGGTGTTTGTGCACATGCTGGGCGACACCCTTTCGACCGCTGGGGTGATCGTGGGTGGCGCGGCGATCGCCTACACCGGCCGGACATGGATCGATCCGCTGCTCTCCTTGCTGATCGCCGGGATGATTTTGTGGAGCTCGATCGCGATCGTGCGGGAGACGCTGCACATTCTGTTGGAGGGCACGCCACGTGGAGTTCCCCTCGCCGAAGTGCGCGCGGCGATCGAGGGTGTCAGCGGCGTGGTCGACGTGCACGACCTCCATGTGTGGAGCGTGGGGCCGAAGGCGCTGGCTTTGGTAAGCCACATCACGGTGATCGAGATGCCACTCGCCCGCTGCTCGGCGCTAAGGGAGAGCATCAACGCCGAGCTGCGAACCCGCTTTCAGATTCGACACACCACGCTGCAGATGGAGACGGGCGAGTGCAGTGTGAGCCACAGCTGCAGCGCTCTGCTTGCGGCTGTGCCCGACCATGACCACGCGCACGGGGCGCACACGCACTCCCATTTCGGACACAACCACTGAGGCAGCGGCAGCAGAAGGCCACTAGACGAGCTTGGCGTCGAGGGTGATCTCGGCGGCCTTGAGCAGGCGCGAGATGGGGCAGCCGTCCTTCGCCTTTTTGGCGAGCTCGTCGAACTTCTCTTTTTCCGCGCCGGGGACCCTTGCCTTGGTGACCAGGTGAATTCTGGTGACGGTTGGACCGTCGTCGGTCTTTTCCATGGTGACGACAGCGGTGGTGTCGAGGGTGTCGGGCGGCAGTTGCGCGTCGGTAAGCTGGGCGCTGAGCGCCATGGTGAAGCAGCCCGCATGGGCGGCGGCGATGAGCTCCTCGGGGTTGGTGCCGACGCCGTTCTCAAAGCGTGTGCTGAAGCTGTACTGCGCGTCGTTGAGCGTGCCGCTCTGCGTGCTGATGGTGCCTTTTCCGTCCTTCAGGGTGCCATGCCAAACGGCGCTTGCGCTGCGATCCATGTCGTCTCCTCGTCTCTCGCCGCGACAAAGCACGGCGACGCTGATTGGATGCAGCTGGAAGAGTTGGAAGGGGGTGAGGCAGCACAGCCGCGCTCTGGAGAGTCGCGGCGTAGAGATTGGAGGCTAGAAGGTGGTGCTGACGGAGAGCCGGAAGGTCTTGCGCGGCTCGCGCAGGGTGTAGGACGCGTCGTAGTACTGGAGCGCCTGCGCATAGCTGAAGTCGCCGGCGCTGGTGCGCGGGAAGAACTCGCGGAAGCAGTCGACGGAGGAGAGCGTGCAGCCGACGGGCGAGCCGAGCGCCGGCGGCAGATCGCGGTACAGCCGCAGCGGATTGTAGGCGTAGAAGATGCGGAAGGGCGCGTTGACGATGGGCAGGATGACCTGCAGCTCGGCGCCGTTGGACATGCGCGGCACGAAGTTGGTGTTAGCCGCGGTCTTGAGGAAGTAGGGAAAGAAGACGGGCTGGCCGCCGGTGCACGCGCCGTTGATCACGTCCGCGCAGCCATAGAGCGGGCTCGTGATCTGCGACTGACCGGAGGCGTTCTGCCGAAGCTGGCTGCGCTGGGTGTTGGCGGTTATGCCGAAGTCGGTGAAGAAGGCGAAGGTTACCTGGCTGATGATCGGGATGCGATATTCGACGTTGGAGGTCAGACTGGTGTCGCCGCCGATGGTGACCAGGCGATAGACAGGCAGGGGAATCTGCACGTTGCCCAGGCTGGGGTTGGTCGGGTCGCGCGGGACTGTCGTGCCGTCGGGGTTGGTCAGGTTGAAGAGCAGGCGCGTGGGAATAAAGGTGTAGGGGGAGGCGGTGCGGATGTCAAAGCCGCGGATGTCGGACTCACCGCCGCCGTAGATGCGGTTCTGGGGCGGTGCGACCTCGCCGCCGAAGCCGGCCACGTGCGCGAGCTGCACGCGATAGCCGAGGACGTTGTGCCCCTCGCGATTGACTCGGAGCCCCTTCATGGGGAAGAACTGCCGGTAGCTCATCACGGGCGAGTAGTACTTGACGTTGCCGCCCGCGCCGGCGATCTGCACCGCGAGGTTGAAGTCCTTGCCGCTGTGCGGGCCGACGCCGCGGTCGAGACTGGAGAACGTGAAGCTCGGCACCAGCACGGAGGTGATAATGCCGTTCAGCTGGTTCTGTCCGGCCACGCCGGAGCGGAAGGCGAGGGACTGAAAGACGTTGCGCGTGTTGTCGTTGAAGGTGGTGACACTGGCGCGGGACAGCGAGTAGGAGACGCCGACGCGGGTGACGCCGGTTCGCGCAAACAGATGACGCAGCGGCGACTGGAGCGAGAGCGTGAGCCCGGTGGTCGCCGTGTTGTAGTTGGTCAACAGCGACTGCTGCACGTTGGAGAGGTTTTGATTGACATTGCTGCCGGTCGCGAGGGAGTAGCTCTTGGCGGGGTTGTAGTCGTACTTCTGGGTGAAGACCTGCACGCCGAGCGAGACCGGCTTGTTGCGCAGATAGGGCTCGGTGAAGCCGAAGCTGAGATTGCGCGACAGATCGCCGACGTTGGCCTGCACGCTCAGGGTTTCGCCGAGGCCGAGGAAGTTGTTGGTCTGGTAGTTGAGACCGACGAAGGTGCCGGACAGCCCGCTGATGCCGCCGTTAAGACCGATCGAGTTCTTGCCCTTTTCCTTGAGCTTCAGCAGCAGGTCGACGGTCGAGTCGTCGGTGTTTTCGCGGCTCTCCGAGTCCTGCTCGACCTTGAGCGGATCGAAGTAGTTGAGCTGGTTCAGACGCAGGATGGAGAGGTCCCAGAGCTGGCTGTTATAGAGCTGGCCCTCTTCGAGCAGGAGCTCGCGGCGAATGACCTTGTCGCGTGTGATGGTGTTGCCGACGAACTCGATCCGGGAGACATAGAACTGCTTGCCCTCGTCGATGTCGATGTCGAGATAGATGAGCTTCTTGGCCTCATTGAAGCGGGGCGTGGGGCTGCCGACAAACTTGATGTACCCGTATTGGCCATAGGCCTTGCGCAGAGCCTCAAGCCCCTTGCCGAAGAGCGTGGCGTCGAAGTATTCGCCGTCTTTCTGGGTGAAGAGCCCGCGCAGCGCCTTGTTGTTGGGCAGGTTCTTGTTGCCGCTGAAGGTGATGCCGCCGAGGCGATAGCGCGCGCCTTCCTCGACCGGAATCAGGATATCGACGCGCTTGCCGGTGGACGGCCGCAGCGTGAAGGGGTCAATGCCGCCGGCATCGCGCGTGCGCGTCGTCGGCTCGCCGGTGACGGCCTTGAAGAAGCCGCGGTCCTTCAACGCGAACTGCACGCGGCTGACGTCCTCGTCGAGCTTGCTCGAATCGAAGGTGCGGGCGAAGAGATTTTCGAGGATGATCGAGTGCGGGATGCCGATTGGCCTCAGGTTCTTCATGGCCGCACGCAGCGTGCGGTCCGGCACAGACTCATTGCCCTCGAAGGCGATCTTGCCGACCTTGACCGTGGGACCTTCCTTGACGTTGAAGGTCAGGGAGACGGCGGCCGGCGGAATCGTCTTGATCTCGGTCCGGACGGTGGCGAACTGGTGGCCGTGCTCGGAGAGCAGATCCTTGAGGACGACCTCCGCCCGCTTGATGCGCGTGGGATCGTACTGGCTCTCGACCGAGAGGCCGACCTTGGCCTTCTTGAAGCGCTCGAGCACGTCAGATTGCGAGACCGCGTTGAGGCCCTTGTAGTTGATCTCGCGGATGGTTGGTTTTTCGCGCACATAGACGACGAGCTGCACGCAAGTCGGGGTGTCCGCGCGCTCGATGCGAACGTCATCGAAGTAGCCGGTGTTCCAAAGCGAGTTGAAGTCACGCTCGACCACCACGGGGTCAAAGGTGTCGCCCGCGTGCGAAAAGAGGCGGGCAAGCACACTTTCCTTGGGGATGCGCCGGTTGCCGACCACCTGTGGCTGGCAAAGAGTCTGCGGTGTGGTGGGGGCGGCCGCACCCGTGCTGAAGATGCTCTGCGGATTACGCGGCGGCGTCTGGGGCGCGACGGTCTGGGGATCGGCCTGGGAATCTGTCCGGGGCGCGGTCTGGGCTGCGGTCTGGGCGCTGGTTCGGGAGTCCGCCTGAGCGGCCGCGGATCGCGACAGGGCAGCAAAGGGTAAAAGAATCGCTACCACCGAGACCGTGGAGACAAGCTCGCGAACGCGCCGGACGATCTGCTTCGTGCTACGTCTCTGGGAGCTTTCACTCCGTCGGTCAACGGTAAAGATAACTACGCCCTCACTGCTCTTGTTATCGCGCCCAGAGCAAGCTGCTGGGGGATACTCCGATTATATGGGACCCGTGAGAGGGACGCGAATGGCAGCGGAATGTCGTCATACGGCGGTGCGTCGGCATGGGGTCAGCTTTCGTGCTCGGCGGCGAAGCGGAACACCGCGGCGGGCGGATCGACCCGCTCAATTCGCCGGACCTCGACCATGGTGGAGTAGAAGGTGGCGCCGCCGCCGAGATCGGTGAGGCGTTCGCTGGTGAGCGCGTTGACGTTGCGGCCGGCGACCGAGAGCTTGGCCCAGTCGAGGCGAGCGGCGACGACGCCGGGGTGGACATTGGAGCCGACGTTCGCGAGGAGCTCGATGTGGCCGCGGGCGTTGCTGATCTGGACGCGATCGCCGGTGCGGATGCCGCGGGGAAGGGCGTCGGTGGGGTGCATCTCGAGCAGACCCTCGGTGCGGCGCTCCATGGAGCGGTGCACGGGCAGGTTGGCGAAGGTCGTGTTCATGAAGTTATCGGCTTTGCGCGGGAGGAACTCGAGCGGAAAACGGGGGTCCACCGCTCGGCCGCCGCGCGACTCCGCGGGTGCGACAAAGACCGGCACCGGCGTAAGTTCGGCGCGACCGCTTCCAGTCCCGAACCAGGCAGGTGTGCTGAAGGGAAGCGACTCGCCGTTCTCGTCGGTCGGCAGGTTGAGTTCGATGTGGCCTTCGCGCTCCAGCCGCTCGCGCGTGATGCCGGCCAGCGACGGCGGCGCGGAGGCGAGCGCCTGCTCGATAAGGTCGTCGGCGGTATCGCGGAAGCAGGGCTCGAGAAAGCCCATGCGCTGGGCAAGCTCGGCAAAGAGCCGGACGTTCGAGCGGGCTTCGCCGAGCGGGGCGATGGCGGGTATGTTGATCTGTGCAAAGAGGTGCCCGTAGGCGCCCTGCATGTCCTTGACTTCGAGAAAGGTGGGCGCGGGCAGGATGATGTCCGCATAGTCCGTGGTGTCGGTGAAGAACTGGTCGTGGACGACGGTGAAGAGATCATCACGTCCAAGGCCGGCGAGCACATCGTTCTGGTTGGGCGCGACAGCGGCGGCGTTCGAGTTGTAGACGAAGAGCGCTTTGACCGGCGGCCCGCCAACGCCGGCGTCGGGCAGCGTGAGCGCGCGGCCGAGCCGGCTCATATTGACCGTGCGCGCGGGCCGGCCGAGCGGGCTGGCAAGCATCAGATCGGGCCGCCGCAGCGCGTGCTCATTGAACGAGAAGGCGCCGCTGGTCGAGAGCTGCAGGCCGCCGCCGCGGTGCTGCCAGGCGCCGGTGACCAAGGGCAGCATCAGGACGGCGCGCGCGGCCGTGCCGCCGTTTTCGCTGCGCTGGATACCGTAGTTGAGCCGGATGACGGCGGGTCGGCCGGTATGCCTGCCGGCAAGGGCATAGTCTCGCGCGAGGGCCACGATGCGATCGGCAGCGATGCCGGTGACCGCGGCAACGCGCTCGGGCGCGTGGTCCGGGCGAAGGGCGTGGGCGCGGAGCTCCTCACTTCCGACCGTGCAACGCTCGAGATAGCCACGGTCCTCGAGCGCTTCGCGAAAGATGACGTGCAGCAGCCCGAGGGCGAGCAGCGCATCGGTGCCGGGGCGGATGGCGAGATGCTCATCAGCCAGCGCCGCCGTGCGTGTGCGGAAGGGATCGATGACCACCAGACGGGCGCCGGCACGCCGTGCCTGCTCAATGAACGGCCACAGGTGGATGTTGTTGCCGTGGATGTTGGCGCCCCAGGCGAGGACGAGGCCGGCGTGCGCGAAGTCCTCCGGACGTGTGCCGAGGCGCGTGCCGTAGACACTCATCAGCGCGGCGGTGCCGGCGCTCGCGCAGATCGTGCGATCGAGCTGCGAGGCGCCGAGCCGATGAAAGAAGCGGCGGTCCATGGAGCCGAAGCCGAGCTGGCCGATGGTGCCGGCGTAGCTGTAGGGCAGGATGCTCTCCGGGCCGTGCTCGGCGGCGATCGCGTCGAGGCGGGCGGCGATGGTGTCGAGTGCCTCCTCCCACGAGAGGCGTTCGAAGGCCTCGGCCTCGCGGCCCTGCGGCAGGGGTCCCTTCGCAATGCCGGCGCGGCGGCGCATGGGATAGAGCAGGCGATCGGGTGAGTAGACCCGGTCAAGGTACTTCGCCACCTTGCCGCATAGAAAGCCGCGCGTGACGGGGTGCGCCGGATCGCCCTGCAGCTTGATCGCGCGCCCGGTCAGCTCGTCGACCGTGACCAGCACGCCGCAGCTGTCCGGGCAATCGTGCGAGCAGACGGCGTGCACCGTGCGCGTGGAACCGTGACTGGACGGCGATGGGGACACCATAAAATCATAGCCCGCCAATCCTCCGGCGCGCTCTCCCCTCCGGCAGAGAGGGCCCAGGAGCCGGGCGGTGGAGCGGGAGCGCCGTGGCTTCCCATGTATAGTGCTGCTACCGGACCGCTCCCATGACCCCCGATTCCCCCTCCAAGTTGATGCGCTGTGTCCTCCCCCGCAGGTGTGCCGCTCTCGTCGCCCTTGCCGCAAGCTTGCTGGTCAGTTGCACGCTGCTGCGTGCGGCCCCGCCGACGCAGGATCCGCAGCTGCACACCGCGAGCCCGACCGAGCTCGGCTGCATCAAGGTTCTGCTGGCGCAGGAGCGGGCGTGGAATCAAGGCGATCTGCCGGGCTTCGCCAAGGCCTACAAAGACTCGCCGGATACGCTGTTTCTTTCGCGCGAGATCAGCCGCGGCTACGCGGGCATGCTCGAAAGCTACCGACGCAACTACCCCAATCGCGCCGCCATGGGCACGCTGACCTTTAGCGACCTCGAAGTGCATCCGCTTGATGAACACTTCGCCGTGACCATCGGCCGCTACAAGCTGGAGCGCGGCAAGAAGGACGGCGGCAACGCGGAAGGTGTGTTCTCGCTGGTGATGGAGAAGACGACGGAGGGATGGAAGATCGTCGTCGATCACACGACGTAGCGCGTCGTTGCGGGAAGCTCAGCCCTGGCCAACAAGAGCAACGCTCGCCGACCTGCGAAGGGATGTCGCCGTTCGCGCCGGACGTCAGACGGTCATCACTTCCTTTTCCTTGGTCTTGAAGAGCTCTTCGACGCGCTTGATCTCGGCGTCGGTGAGCTGCTGCACCTCGTCGTTGGCGCGCTTCTCGTCGTCGGCGGAGATGAGCTTGTCCTTGGCCGCCTTCTTGATCTGGTCGTTGCCGTCGCGGCGGATGTTGCGGATCGCGGTCTTATGGTCTTCGAGCGTTTTGTTGAGCTGCTTGACCACGTCACGCCGACGATCCTCGGTCATGGCGGGCACCGGCACGCGGACGACCTTGCCGTCGGTCATCGGATTGAAGCCGCCGCCGTTGGTGCGGATGGCTTTTTCGACTGCGCTGACGATGCCGGCGTCGTAAGGCTGCACCAGGATCAGCGTGGGCTCGGGCGTGGTGATCTGCGCAAGCTGCGAAACGGGCGTGTCCGTGCCGTAGTAGTCGACTTTGATTTGGTCGAGCATGTGCACGTTGGCGCGGCCGGTGCGCGTGGAGGCAAGGTGGGTGCGGAAGTCGTCAACAGATCTTTCCATGCGGGACTTCAGCTCGCCGTACACATCCTTCAAGGCCACAATGCTCGCCATCGCCGATGCCATCTTCTGTACCTCGGGCGCTGCTGCGCCAAGCGCGATTCTACTCGTTTCAGCGCCGAACCGGCCGGTTGCGGGCGTACAAGCGACGCCCATCGTCGTCGCCGTCCCAGCCCTTGCAGCCTGCGTTGGAGACAGGACCAAGATGCCAGGCAGCATCGTGCGTCATCAGCACGCCAAGGATCGCGACGGCGCGCCAGACATCCAGGCCCGGAAGGTAGCTGATCCGCGGGTACGCGCTACTGCGGCCAGCGCTCCATGACGGAGTTGGCGCGGTCGTCGTAGAGAACGGTATTTCTGTTGCCCACCATGACAATGCGCCGGGCGTGCTCGATGAGGATCCAGTTGCGATGGCCGACGACGGTAACGACGGTGCAGTCGCCCAGAATCGACAGGTGACTCTCGTTGGCCAGCACGCGGATGGGCGCGCCCTTGTCGCAACGTGAGCTCTGCTCGAGGTTCTCGCCCATGACCTTGCCCGGGGCGCCCCCGGCGTACTTCTGGAGCGCGGGGGCGACGCGTGCCCGCAGACAGAGCGCCAGAGCGACGGCCGTGAGGACCAGCGTGGCCGTCGACCGGAGGGTGCGTGAGCTCGGCATCAGCCGAGGCCGGTCGATTGCGCCTGCTCATGCGCATGGTAGCTGGAACGAACCAGCGGGCCGGACTCGACATGGCGGAAGCCCATGGCCAGCGCCTTGTGCTTGAGAAACGCGAACTCTTCGGGGGTGTAGAAACGCGCCATCGGCAGGTGATCGCGGCTGGGCCGAAGGTACTGGCCGACGGTGAGAATGTCGACGTGGCGATCGGCGAGGTGGCGGAAGACCCCGAGCAGCTCGTGCATCTCCTCACCCATGCCGACGATGATGCCGGTCTTGGTGACAATCGATGCGTGGCGCTCGGCGGCGATCTGCTTGGCGTTGGCGAGAAAGGCGAGCGAGCGCTCGTAGCGGCCGCCGGACTTCGCCACCCGATACAGCCGCGGCACGGTCTCGATGTTGTGGTTGAGGATCTCGGGCGCGGCCTCGACCACCATGCGCAGCGCGGCGCCAACGCCCTGGAAGTCGGGCGTGAGCACTTCGACCTGGCAGCCGGGCGCCTGACGGCGAATCTCCGCGATCACGTTCACAAAGGCCTGCGCGGCGCCGAGATTGTCATCGTCGCGATTGACGCTGGTGATGACGGCGTGCTGGAGGCCGAGCTGCGCGATCGCGGAGGCGACACGCGCTGGCTCACCGTGGTCGATCGGCTCGGGCCTGCCCTTGGGCACGGCGCAGAAGCCGCAGCGCCGTGTGCACAGGTTGCCCAGCATCATAAAGGTCGCCGTGCGATGGTTCCAGCACTCGCCGATGTTGGGGCATTGCGCGCTCTCGCAGACGGTGTGAAGGTTGAGCTCGCGGGTGAGCTTCTTGAGCGCGTGAAAGGTCTCGCCCATGGGCGCGCGCGCCTTGAGCCACGCGGGCTTTGGCGCGGGCCGACGCGGCGCCAGATCGATCTGCACCAGAGACTGCGAGCCGGAAGACACAGGCACGGCAGATAGCGGGAACGGCGCGTGCTCGGCGACGGAAGGCGTCATCTCGGTTTCATTGTAAGCCGGTGCGAAGGCGTGGTCAGGCGGGCGATGCACTGGGAGTGGTCAGTTTCAGATCGACCCCTGCCGAATTAGCGGAGGCGTTCGCGGACCTCGGTTCGCACCAGATAAAGAAAAAAGACCATGCCGAAGAGGGACTGGACCATATAGGGCGGGGTATGGGTTCGGCCGAAGACGAAGAGATAGCCGACGGCAAGCAGCAGCGAGCCGGCGGTGACGATCGCCCACCCCCAGCGCCGCATCCGCAGCAGGCCATAGATGCCGACGACCAACAACGTGCAGATGGCGAGCACACCCAAGCGACTACCGCCGCCGCCGTAGAACCCCTTAAGGGCGGCAAAGGTGTTGACGAGCGCGAGCAGCAGCAAAAACATGGCGATGCCGGCAACGCCGGGCAGAAGCACGCCACGAGGGCCGGAGAGGGGTGGAGTGTGCGGCGAATCGCTCCCATTCTTGCGGGGCTCTTGTCGTTGCGCCAACTCGGACATCGCCTGTTCCTCCCTCTGCTAGAGCGTGTGCAGGTAGGCGAGCAGCGCCTCCATCTGCTCGTCGTCGATCCGGTCGCCCATGGCGGGCATCATGCCGTGTCCGTGCAGCACCGTCGCTGTCACGCGCTCATCGGTCGCGGCGGCGCCGCTGTGCAGCTCCTGCTTTTTGAAGAGGCTGACCAGGCTGGGGCCGTTTTTACCCTGGTCCATGCGATCGTAGTGGCACTGCGCGCAGCGGGTTTCGTAGACGGCGTGGCCGGCGGCCTGCTCCGCGTTGAGCTGGTCAAGCGGCAGCGGCGGGGGATAGCGATGGCAGCCTACGACCGCAAGCGCGATCATCGTGAGGCCGACGCCCATCATCCCCATTGCTGCGCGCTGCCTCATCCTGTCCATTGTCGCATCGCGCGCCTGCGCGAACCGGCTGCTCACTCGGCCCTATAGATCGCGGCGACGATGCGGTCCATGATCTCGCGGTCGGCGGTTGACGCGGGAGTGTGATTGTCGACCAGAATGGAGAAGGCGACCGTGCGGCCACTGGCGCACTCCAGATAGCCGCTGAGCGCGCGCGCCTCGCCCAGTGTGCCGGTCTTGGCAAAGACGTGTGCCGTGAGCGGCAGTTTGGTGAAGCGGCCGCTGAGCGAGCCGTCCACGCCTCCGATGGGCAGGGTCGCGCGCCAGCCGGCGAACCAGGGCTGCGCGGCAGCCCATGTGAGCAGGCGGACCAACGCGCGCGGCGTCACCAGATCGTGCGTGCTGAGGCCGGAGCCGTCGACCAGCACGACGTCGTCCGGGTCAATGCCGGCGCCGGGAAAGATTGAGCGCATCACGCGCACTCCTTGTGCCCGCGAGCCGGCGTCGACGGCGGTTGCCGTCTGGCCCGCTTCCAAGGGCGAAGCGGCGGGAGTCTGCACGCCGAAGCGCGCCCCCAGCCGCTCCAACAGCAGCTCGGCGTGCAGGTTCTGGCTCAGCTTGTTGGTGACGGTCTCGTCCGCAAGCAGCGTGGGCGAGGTCGCGGTGGCGAGCGTCCGCGCCGTCAGTGGCTCGACCTCCATCAGGACGCAGTTCTCGCACGCCGCCGGCCCAAGCGGTTCCCCCACCTGCTCCCGCAGACTTCTGGTCGCCCGCGGCAGACGATGCTCGGCGCGCGCCGCTCCGTTCACCGCAACTCCTCGCGCCGCAAGCATGGCGCGCAGCGTCTCGGCGGCAAGGAGCGCGGGCTCCTCGATCGCGATCTGTTCGGTGTCCTCGGGCGCGTCGACGGCGATCGCGCCCCACACCCGCAGCGCGCGCAATCTGCCCGGCACATGCCCAACCTCCACATGCGTGCCGGTCTTGGTCGCCGCGGTCCGCAAACCACTGCTATCGAGAGCGAACCAGGACGGCATCCCCGGCTCGAACACGGCCTGTGCGGGCGCGCCCACGGTCGCTCCGGGCCGGATGTGCAGCGCCATCTGGTTGTCGTGGATCGCAAGCGCGTTGACCGGCGCCCCATATCCCCACAGTAGATCGTCGTTCGCCCAGTCCTCCGGATAGGGCTCCCAGACGAGAAACGTGTCGTCGCCCACCACATCGCCCGTAATGGTGCGTACGCCCGCCGCGACCACAGCCTCGGCCATCGCTTCGAGGGCATGGAGCGGATGCGGCTCCGTGCTGCCCTGCGCCTCGGCCGGGGGCGTGCCTGAAGCCGGTTGCACGAGACCGAGCCGACGCTGTTCCGTCGGCGAGCGGTACGGCACGTCGTCCGTGGCAAACTCCGCATCGCCCTCGCCGACCAGCGCCAGATCGCCTGACAGAACGCCGTCACGCACGGGTCCGCGCGCCTCCACCCGCGTGGTCACGGTCACGTCCGGGCCGAGCAGCGCCATCGCGGCGACCGTGGTGAAGAGCTTGGCGTTGCTCGCCGGATGGAAGAGCTTGTCGACGTCGAGCTGCAGCAGCGGGCGCCCGTCCATAGTCGCGACGGCAACGCCCCAGTGTGCGCGCGCAACCGCCGGCTCCGCGATCAGACTGGCGATCTGTTGCTCAAGATCCGCCGTGCTCTCCTCAGCCGGCAGCATAGAAGCCAAGCTCGCGAGCACCAGGGCGGCGAGGCTCCATCGAAGCGCTCGGTCCGCGCGACGGTCCCGACGCGCAAGGCCGAGGGGGGTGGCAGACATGAGGCGGAGTCTAGCATGCGCGCGCCGCTAAAATCGGGGAATGACTCCGTTCCTCGCGCCGCGACCGCAACGCATGTGGCGCATCGGCGATCGCGTGCTGGCGCTAGGCGAACGGACGCTGCTGATGGGCATTCTCAACTGCACGCCGGACTCCTTCTCCGACGGCGGCCGGCACAGCACTGTCAAGGACGCCGCTGCGCACGGTCTCTCCCTGCTCGAAGCAGGCGCCGATCTGCTGGACCTTGGCGCGGAGTCGACCCGCCCCGGCGCGACTCCGGTCAGCGCCGAGCTGGAGCAGCATCGCCTGCTCCCGGTCCTGCAGGCACTTCGCCGCGCACGGCCGGAGGCGCTGCTCTCGGTCGACACCTACCACGCCGGCACGGCGGCAGCGGCGATCGCGGACGGCGCGGACGTGATCAACGATGTCTCCGGTCTGCTATGGGATCAGGCCATGGTGAGCACGCTCGCCGCGGCGCGCCCACAGCCTGGGGTCGTCATCATGCACGCGCGCGGATCGCCTGCGAGCTGGGCGCAGCTGCCGCCGCTTCCGGATGGCGAGGAGACCGCGCTGGTCGTCGCTGGCCTGGCGCAGCAGCTATCGCTCGCGACCTCGGCCGGCCTCGATGCCGAGCGCGTGGTGCTCGACCCCGGCTTCGGCTTCGGCAAGCGCGGCGGAGAGAACATCGCGTTGCTGGCCCGGCTGTCAGCGCTGTTGCCGCTTGGCCGGCCACTGCTGATCGGCCTGTCGCGCAAGGGCTTCCTCGCCGAGCCGCGGCCGGGCGATCAGGCGGTGGCGACCTCCGGCGACAGCGCAAAATCCGACCCGTGCGCGAACTCCGACCAGCGCCTGCACGCAACCATCGCGGCCAATACGGCCGCGGTTCTGGCGGGGGCGCATCTGTTGCGAGTGCATGACGTTGCGGCGGCCCGGGCCTCGATCTCAGTGGCCGATCGGCTGCTGCGGACTGTTGCCGCGGTCGATAGCGCACCCCGCACACCTTGAAGATGCCGCCGGCATGTGACCTTCGTGCTTCCTGCACCGAAAGTGGAAGAAGATCGTGTGGCATTTGCCGATCAGCCATGTATGCTGTGGCGAAGAGAAAACGAACGTCGATGACCCTCCTAATCCTCTCCGCGCTGACCCTGCTTACCGTCGTTTTGCTTTTGCTGCGTCGTTCTCCGGCCGCGCCGCCGAGTGATCCACGCTTGGCGGAGCTCGCCGGGAACCTGCCCGCGCAGCTGGCCAGGCTGGAGGCTGGGACCGGCGCTCGCATGGACGCCCTTGATAGCTGCGTGCGCGGCACCGTCGCGGCAATCCAATCGGAGCTGGCGCAGGCACGGCGTGAGGCAGCAGCCGATGCCGACCGCACCCGCGACGCCGCCGCCGCCGGCGCACTGGCCCTGCGTGAAGAGGTCACGCGCATCCTGGCGCACCTGGGCCAGACCTTGACCACGCACCTCGCGGACTTCAGCACCCACTCCACGGGGGCGCTCGGCGCCCATCGCACCGACACCGCAGCGACTGCGGAGTCGTTGCGTTCCGCCGTCAAGCAGGATCTGGAGGCCATCGGCCAGCGTCTGTCCCACTTCATCGCCGAAACCGGCCGACATCAGACGGAGTCTCGCGATGCCCTGCACACGCGGCTCACCGAACTCGGCGGCGCGCAGCAGCAGCACCAGGAGCGGCTGCGCGCCGTGGTGGAGCAGCGGCTGGATCTGCTCAACGCGAGTAACGCGACCAAGCTGGAGGAGATGCGCGCCACGGTGGATGAAAAGCTCCACACGACGCTCCACTCCAGGCTGACGGAGAGCTTCGGCCAGGTCACCGACCAGCTCTCCAAGGTTCACTCCGGTCTGGGCGAGATGTCCAAACTGTCAGAAGGGGTGGAGGGGCTTTCGCGCATCTTCACCAACGTCAAATCGCGCGGCGGCTTTGCCGAGGTTCAGCTCGGAATGCTGCTGGAGCAGATGCTTGCATCGTCACAATTTGTGCGAAACGCGCGCATTCGGCCGAGCACCCAGGAGGTCGTCGAGTTTGCGGTACGCTTCCCCGGCCACGCCGGCGAGACGCTCATGCCGATCGATGCAAAGTTTCCTCGGGAGGACTTCGAACGCCTGGAGGCTGCCTACGAGAGCGGGTCCGCGGAGGAGATTGCCGCCGCCGGCCGCGCCTTCGAGTCCGCCATTCGCACCGAGGCCAGGCGCATCCACGACAAGTACATCGAGCCGCCCATCACGACAAGGCACGCCATCATGTTTCTACCAACCGAGGGGCTCTATGCCGAGGTCCTGCGGCGTGAGGGACTTCAGGCGGAGCTTCAAACAAAATGGTGCGTCACGATCGCGGGGCCGACCACCCTTAGCGCTATCCTCTCCTCGTTCCAGATGGGCTTCCAGATGTTGACCATTCAGCACAAGGGCCACGAGGTCTGGAACGTTCTTGCGCGAGCCAAGGACGAGTTCGGCAAGTTTGAGGGCCTAATGGGGACCATGGAGAAGCAGGTCGGCACCGTGCAGAACACCATTCAGAAGCTCGGCACCCGAACACGTGCCATTAACCGCACGCTGCGGGATGTGAGCGAGAGCGAAGAGGCCTCCGGCGGCTCCGTGCTTGAGTTCCCCGACGCAGCCGCTCCGGCGATGATCGGTCGCCTGGCTGCCTCCGGCAAGAGCGAAAGCTGATCTGCCGTCGCATAATTCGATGCCCTGGGCGAGACTGCGCTAACAAGCAGCTATTTGTCTAACTTCAAGTTGATTGTGATGTTGCTCTTGGAGTCAAAGGAGCTAATCGTCTTGGTACCGCTTTTTTTCCCGTCGGCCTCCGCCCATACCTCGTAATCCGCGTTTTGCGAGAGCTGGCCGAACCGATAACCGCCACCATCATCGGAGATGAAGCTTTTGACAGCGAGTGTGCGGTCATCCTTGAGATAGACGACAGCGTTCTTGATCGGCTGATTGTCTTTGCCGGAGACCTTCCCGGAGACGATGCGCTGTGTTACCTGGGCCAAGACAAAGTGCCCTGAGAGCAGGTTTGCCGCCAAGAGGACAGGCGACGCAAGAAGAGCAACACGCAAACCAAGAGGTCGGGGGCGCGGGGAGGTAGTCATGCGCCTGAGTATACGTCGGCGCTACTCCTCTTCCTCGTCGACATGACTCGTAGCATCTTCCTCGTCGTAACCCGTTTCATCGACAGGCGCAATCTCCAGTGGATCAGCGGAGAGGATCTCAATCTCGGTACCGCATTCATCGCAGTGCACGGTATCGCCTGACTCAACCTCATCCGCATCAATCGTCAGGGGATTGTCACACTCTGGGCACACAACAGCCATGGTTCTGTCTCCACATTGCTCGAAGGTGGATCAAACCACGCTTCTGGATGTCGCCAAGTTGTTTACAGACAGGATTCCCCGCACTTTTATAGGGCGTGCGAGGAGGAGCGCAGGGCCGAGCCATACGCGAACCGGTGGTCAAGGGTCGTCGCTAGATGACGTGGGTAACGAGCAAGATGATGAGGATCAGAAGGAGAAGGCTGATACCGCCGCCGCCATAGTAGCCGAGACCTGGGCCAAGGCGGAATCCGCCAAAACCGAAGACAAGGAGCAGAACGATCAAAAGAATCAGCATAAGGAGACTCCCATGGCGGCAAATTCGGAGATCTGCGAAGACGATGCCCGCGAGATCGCCGTGGTACCGGCCTGCGACTGAGATGCAGATCCAAGGCAAGGCGTACACCAAATCTCGCACCGGACATTGGAGGACCGGTCATGCTTCAATAGTGTACCGGTCAGCAAAGGGACCGCCCCTATGCCGCGCTCACAGGCCACCACACTGACTCTGCCACCGTTTGCAGGTGCGACCCGCAAACTTGTTCTACTGAATGTTTTTGCTTTCTTCGGTATAGCGCTACTGCGGTGGGTGACGCCGATCTGGCTGGAGATCTTCGTGTCCCACATGATTCTGGTGCCGGCGGCGCTGGTGCGGGGTGAGCTTTGGCAGGTGGCGACCTACTCCGTCATCGAGACCAGCCTGCTCGGCCTGCTGTTCGGCATGCTGACGCTGTGGTTCGCCGGCGCATTGCTGGAGGCAAGCCTTTCCAGTCGATGGATTCTGGAGCTCTATGCGACCTCAGTGATGGGGGGCGCCCTGCTCTCGTCACTGCTGGCGTTCACCCACATCTTCGGTCTGCGCACGGACGTTGCAGGCACCGGCGCCTGGGCCGGCATCTTCGGTATGTTGGTCGCGATCGCCATGCGCTTTGGCGATCAGGAGTTTCTGCTGTGGTTCGTGCTTCGCCTCAAGGCGAAGTACATGGTGGCGATCTATCTGCTGCTCGCGTTGGCCGTGCTTCTGAAGCAGGGCAATGCGTTTGCGGCCCTGCTGGAGTTGACGGGCGCGCTGTGCGGATACCTATATGTCAGATTCGCACCGCGAACCGGACTGGCCGGCGGTGTGGGGCAGCGGTGGGAGGCGCTCCAGGGAGATTTAGCTCGGGCAAAGCGCCGGCGCGCCGCGCGGAAGTTCGAGGTTTACATGCGGCGCCAGAATCGTGAGGTGCGCTTCGATTCGGAGGGCCGGTATGTCGAACCCGAGGATCCGCCGAAGCACCGGGGCAACGGCTCCGCTCCGAACGATCGGCGCAGGAAGAACTAGCCCTTGCGATCCTCCAGCACGTCTCCCTACAGCCGGGCCAGTTTCCGTCGCGTGGTCTGCTGTGATCTGCGCACGAGGCGCTCACAGGCATGTGCGGCATCCGTTGAGTGTGCGCTGGAATCCAACCGCACATGGATAAGCGCGCGCTTGGAACCAGCGGACTTTCGGTAGCTCCCCTCATGCTCGGCGGCAATGTCTTCGGCTGGACGGCCGACAAAACGACCTCCTTCCAGGTGCTCGATGCCTTTGCGGATCAAGGCCTCGACTTCATCGATACGGCCGATGTCTACTCGCGGTGGGCTCCCGGCCACAAAGGCGGCGAATCCGAGACCATTCTGGGCGAGTGGTTTCAGCGATCGGGCAAGCGCGACAAAATTGTGCTGGCCACCAAGGTCGGCATGGACATGGGCGACGGCAAGCAGGGCCTGTCGAAGAAGTACATCCTAGCCGCGGCGGAGGCGTCGCTCCAGCGACTTCAGACCGATCGCATCGACCTGTACCAGTCGCACAAGGACGATCCAAACGTTCCACTGGACGAGACGCTTGAGGCGTTTCAGCGGTTGATCGAGCAGGGCAAGGTGCGAGCGATCGGCGCCTCGAACTACACGGGCGCGCGGCTCACGGAAGCACTCGAAGTTGCAAAGGGCGCCGGCATCCCTGCGTACACGGCGCTGCAGCCGGAGTACAACCTGTACGACCGTGAAACCTACGAGCAGGACCTTGCGCCCGTGGTCGCGAGCTATGGTCTGGGTGTCATCCCGTACTATTCGCTGGCGTCCGGGTTTCTCACCGGTAAGTACAAGACCAAGGCCGATGCGGAAGGAAAGATACGTGGCGGCAGGGTGTTGCGCTACTTCGACGAGCGCGGGCAAAGGATCTTGCAGGCGCTGACTGAGGTGGCCCGGGAGACAGGGGCCAAGGAGGCCTCGATGGCGCTGGCCTGGCTGATGGCGCAGCCGACGATCACGGCGCCGATCGCGAGCGCGACCTCGGTCGAGCAGCTCAGAGATCTGGTGGCGGCGGTGACGCTCGATCTCTCGCACGAGCAGGTGATGCGCTTGTCAGAGGCGAGCGCCTACTAGGCTGTATCGACATATTGGACGAGGTGCATCGAGAGGCAAGGCTTACAGTGGACCGGAGCAGATGCGCCGTTTGAAGCAGCGCGTTCGGCGAGTCGGCGGAACTGCTTGAGGCGGTTATAAGTCTGGCCCATCGTCCAGCAGACCTCGCGCGCGACCGGATCGAGCAGATTGGCGCCCACGACCTCGGCCGCACCTGCGCAAGCTCTGCCGCATAGCCGGCGGCGACCTTGAACAGATCAAGTTGCTGCTCGGACACACACCTCCATACCAGACCACCGAACGCTATCTCGGCTCGGAGCAGGAGATCGCCGTGGCCGCAATGATCGGTTTAGGCTTTGACGAGGAGGAGGCGCGCGGGCCAGATCGCTCGTGCCATCGTGCCAGAAGAGAGACGAAAGCGTTTGCGTTTTCTCTTGACTCTATCTTCACAATGCCTGCTAATGAAGGCACTATTCAAGCGGGTTGACGCAAATAATAATTGCGCGGGTCACGATGACCGCTCAGACAACCACGCGGCCCAATGCTTCGAGGAGTGCCTTCTCTTGCCTAACCGAAAGAGTGTTCCCGGAACCTTCCAGAATCCGGTAGTTGTTTTCGTTCTCCTGCTTTGTGCCGCTGCCGCGGCCTTTGCTCAGGCCGGCCGCGGCTCTATCAGCGGACTCGTCACCGATGCCGGAGGCGCTCTGGTTCCAGGCGCAAGCGTGGTTCTACGCAATCAGGCAACGGGCACGGAACAACATAGCGCCAGCTCCTCCGCCGGGCTATACACGTTCATCTCGCTGAGCCCAGGCGGCTACTCTGTCTCCGTCAGCCGGAACGGCTTTCAAAGCTCGGTGCATAACGACATAACCGTAACCGTTGACCAGGCCACGCAGGTCAACTTTGTTATGACGGTCGGCGCAGTCAGCGAAACAGTGACGGTCACCGGAGGAACCGAACTGATCGAGTCCAGCAACTCGACCGTAGGACAGCTGGTTGACTCAAAGACCATGGATCGTGTGCCGTTGCTCTACCGCAACGTCTATGATCTCGTGCAGCTGAGCGCTGGTGTCAGCCCGCCGAACGGCTCGCCGAACTCCAGTGACTCCATGCAGTCGGTCCAAAACATCTCGAGCGGCCGCCCCGGCGTTGATATATCTTCGGCGACCATCAACGGCGCGATTGTCGGTTCGGTCTACTACATGGTCGACGGCAGCCCAATCGGCGTAGCTGAAAACAACGCCGCCGCCATCATCCCGGCCATGAACATTCCCGAGGACGGTGTCGACGAGGTTCGCGTGGAGACACAGAACACGCCGGCCTCCTACCAAAGCGGCGCTGCGGGCGTCATCAGCCTGGTCAGCAAATCCGGCGCGAATGCACTTCATGGCGACGTCTTCGGCGTCTTTCGTCCCAATGCATTGTCCGCCAATGAGTACTTCAACAAAAATACGCAGCTGGCCAGCGGGCAGGCCAATACGCCTCCCGACTTCTACCGCTATCAGGAGGGTGCGGCCATTGGCGGTCCTATCAAGAAAGACAAGCTCTTCTTCTTCGGTGACTACGAAGACACGCAGCAGCAGCAGTTTGAGGGGATCGACTATTTCACCGTGCCAACCAGCAACGAAAAGGTAGGGAACTTCTCCAACTTTGCGGGTGGCATTTACGATCCCACGCGGCCTGACCTGCCCAACGGCAACCGGCAGCAGTTCCCCGGGGGCATCATCCCGAACCCAAATCCAATTGGCGAGTTATTCCTCTCGAAGATGCCCCATTGCAACCTGCCCAACCCCACGACTTGCGACTCGGCAACCAGCGACGTGGTCAACAACTACGGGGTGCCGGGGATCGATCCATTCCATGCACACCGCTTCGACGTGCGCATTGACTGGGCAAAAAGCGAAAAACAGCACATCTTTGGCCGCTTCTCCTACGACAAGTTGATCTTCTCGACAGCAAACGTCTTCCCCTCCGGCTGGGACATCAACTACGCCCAGAACACCACCAACGGTCGCAACATCCTGCTTGCGGATGACATCACCCTTAATACGTCCACCGTCCTCAACCTGCGATATTCGTTCACGCGCCACCATGAAAACCAGGGCAATCCTGCCTATAACAACACGGACATCACGAACCTGGGCATGGTGAATGGCGGCGCGGTCGGCTTTCCCGCAGCGTTGGCCGCGCAGCAGATCTCGAAGCAGCTGCCGATCATGGTGTTTGGAGACGTAGGCGGGGGCGTAGGCGGCACCGGCGACGGCAACAACTTCCAGTACGCCAGTGAAAACAGCGATGTGAACGCCTCTGTTACCAAGATCGTGGGCAAGCACCAGCTGTCGTTCGGCTTTGAATACATGAAGCGCTACCTCAACGTTGGCCAGCCCGGTGCGCCGGCGGGTGCGTATGAGTTTGATGTCACCTCCACCGATCAGTCCGTCGCGAGCGCGGTGGGCGGAAGCGACTTCGCCTCCATGCTGGTGGGCATGTCATCGGACCCGAGTGGCGCTACCCCGGAGCAGAACTTCTACCCCAACTTCACCAAAGACATCTTCGGCGCGGAGTCGAATCCCTATTACGGAGCCTTCGTCGAGGACACCTTCCACGTCTCCACCAAGCTAACCATCACAGCCGGCCTGCGTTGGGACATCTTTGGAGGCGAAAACGAACGCTTCAATCGCATGGAATATTTCAATCCCAATGCCAGCAGCACCGTCAACGGTGTCAGCTACACAGGAGCGGAGGTCTTTGTAAACGGTAATCACCGTTCTCCCTTTGCCACCAACTTGAACAACTTCGGCCCCAGAGCGGCCTTTTCCTGGCAGCCCTTGCCGCACCTGGTGGTGCGTGGAGGCGCCGGCATCTACTACGGCCCGTCGACCCACATGGTGCAGAGCGCCGGTAACACCAGCGACGGGTTTGCGTCCCACACCGTCTGGAACGGCACCTGCTTCAACGCCAACGGCAACACCGTCTTTAATGGCACGTTCTGCGGCACAAACACCGGCGGCGCTCTGGACGACTTCAACGTCCCGTACTCACTCAGCAATCCGTTCCCCAACGGCGTAATACCCATTTTCGCCGGTACGCCGACCGGTCTGGGCAACAATCTCGGGATAAGCCTCAGCACCGTGCTGCATTCCCAGCCCACGCCCACGGTGTACAACTTCAACTTCGCCCTCGAGTACGAACTGCCCCACCAGGTCATCGTGACCGCGGCGTACGTCGGCAGCCGCGGCCTTTATCTGCCCTTCTCGAGTGTCGACTTGAACCTCCTCGACCTGAAGACGATCGGCCAGTACCAGTCGGCTCTGACCAACACCACCGTCCCCAACCTGTGGGAGTCGATTCTGCCCGCAACCAACGCCAACCATGGTTCAGCCACGGTGCCGCTGTTTGTCGGCCTGGAGAAATACCCCCAGTTCGGTGACGGCAACTATGGCTCCGGCAACGGCGTTAACATCCACGGGTATGCCGCGGGCGACTCTGAATACAGCTCGATGCAAGCAAAATTGCAGAAGCGTTTATCGGACCACTTTACGACGCTCGCCACCTTCACCTGGGGCAAGATCATGACGGACGACGGCAATCCTCCCCTGGGCTTTGTCGGTACCCATAGCGGCTCGGTGCAGGACTGGCATGACCTCCGCCTCGAACACTCCATCAGCCCTCAGGACGTGAAATACCAGTTCTCCGGTCAAGCTTCGTACGATCTGCCAATCGGAGAAGGCCGTGCATGGAACCTGACCGGCTTTTCCAATCAGATCTTGGGCGGCTGGACGGCGAACGGCATCCTCTACCTAAGTACCGGCGTGCCAATCAATTCGCCGTCCTCTGGTGTGAGCCCCTCGTTCTTCAACCAGCGGTCTGATCTGACCTGTAACCCCGGGGCGCACGCACCGCACACCGTCAGCAACTGGTTTAACAGTAGCTGCTTTGCCTTGCCCGGCACGGACGCCACCGGCAACCCGGCCGATGCCAACCCCTACATCGCAGGAACGGCGCCCCCCTACCTCGATCACGTCCGCACCAAGGGTGCGCGTGATCTCGATTTGTCGGTATACAAGGCGTTCAAACTCGGCGAGATCAAGGCGCTGCGCTTCGATGTGTCTGGATACAACATCACCAATACCCCGCAGTTTGGCTACCCCAGCGTGCCCTCAATTGTGGAAGCAACGCAGCAGAGCATTCCGTTCGGGCTCATCACAAACACCATCAACACACCGCGGCAGTTCCAATTCGGAGCACGGTTCATGTTCTGAGTGGCCGACCTAAGTGTGAGTGCCAGGAGCGCCCTCGCGGGCAGCCACACAATAACAGGAACTTCATAACAGCGCCGTTCACTTACTGGAAGGCGCTGGGGTTGCCGCAGGCAGCAAGGGACGTTTCGTATGCCATAGGGTGGTGCGTTGGTAAGTTGCAGCGAGCGCAAGCACTCTGCTTTCCGAAAAGCGAGGCCCGGCAATCATCAGACCGATCGGGAGACCTTCCGGGCTGAAGCCACACGGGATGCTGATTGCCGGGATGCCGTACAGGTTGAAGGCGAGGGAGTTGAAGATGTTTTCGGGCTCGGCGGGGGACGGCTTCTCTTCGCGCTCGAGTGCTTCACGGATGGTGGGCGGCCCAACACGGTTTGTGGGCAAGGCGACCAGGTCGAAGCCGTCGAAGGCGTCGTCGATTGTTTTGCGGAGTTCGGCGAGCTGCCAGCCGGCACGGACGAGGTCGGCAGCGCGACTGGCGCCGGTTTCGCCGGGGTCGTTCAGCTCGTTCAGGGCGCTATCGACGACACCACGCGTCTGGAGGGAGTAGCTCCCCGATTGACGGTGGAAGAGATTTTCATGGACGGCCGCAACCTCGGCGGCGCGGATGATGGTCCAGTCAAGGGCGTCGGTTGCGGGCAGGTGGACATCGTGCACCGACTTGACCAGACCCTTGAGAACATTGATCGCGGACTCGACGGCGGCGGCGATGTTTTTGTCGAGGCGATCGAAGAATGGATCGCGCGGAATGCCGAGCCGCAGGCCGGAGACAGGCTGCCGCATCCCTTCGAAATAGTTTTCAGGAGAGTGTTCGGTGCTGGCGACGTCGTGCTTGTCGTAGCCGACCATGGCGGTGAGCAGCAGAGCGGCGTCCTCGACGGAGCGGGCGATGGGACCGCAGTGGTCGAGCGAGTAGATGAGCGGAAAGATGCCGCGCAGCGAGACGAGGCCGTAGGTGGCCTTGAAGCCCACGACGCCGCACCATGCGGCAGGGATGCGAATGGAGCCGCCGGTATCGGTGCCGAGGGCGCCTGGGACGAGCTCGGCGATGACGGCGGCGGCGGAGCCACCGGTCGAGCCGCCCGGGATGCGGTCGAGCGCCCAGGGGTTATGGACCGGGCCGAAGTAGCTGGTCGCGGACGAGCCGCCCATGGCGAACTCATGCAGATTGGTCTTGCCGAGGATGATGGCGCCAGCTCGCCGAAGCTGGGCGACGACGAAGGCGTCCGCGGACGGAACGCGATCGTCAAAGACCATGCTGGCGACGGTGGTGCGGAGGCTGGCGGTGTCGATGTTGTCTTTGATGGCGAGAGGGACGCCATGCAGAGGACCACGGAAGTGAGTGGCGGCGGCTTCCGCATCGAGCGCGGCGGCTTCGCGCAAGGCGCTTTCGCGGGCGATGGTGATGAATGCGTTGAGCCTGGGGTTGAGCTCGTCGGCACGCGCAAGAAGCGCTTGGACCAGATGCGTTGAGGTGAGTTCCCGGCGGCGGATGCGGGCGGCGGCCTCGGCGCAGGAGAGCGCATAGAGCGGCTTGTCCCCTGGCTGTGCCCACGCGTGGCCTGGGAGCGCGCTGGCGCCAGCAGCGCAGGCGGCGTGCTGCAGAAGGCGTCGGCGGGAGAGAGTTGGCATGGAACGCGTGCTCCGTTTTCGCGTGCCGCGCCGCCCATGTTGCGTCGCAGAGAGGCCTTGGGCGGAACCGCTTGGCAACGTATGTACGGACACTGTATACCGAGGGCTGGCTCTCCACTCTGAAGCGGGCGTGCGGACACGATGGCGAGATATCTGAAGCGGGGCGCGACGAGCTCTGCCCGGCAGGACCGGGATGAGCAGGTGCGCGCGACGGTGGAGCGCATTTTGTCCGCTGTAATGCAACGTGGCGATGCCGCCGTGCGAGAGCTCAGCGTGCAGTTTGATGGGTGGGATCGAGAGAGCTATCGGCTCAGTACGCGGGAGATCGAGGAGTGCGTGGGTTCGCTGTCCGCGCAGGATGTGGCGGACATTGCGTTTGCGCAGACGCAGGTAAGGAACTTTGCGCGGGTCCAGCGGGAGTCGATGCGCGACGTCGAGGTGGCGACGCTGCCGGGGGTGGTGCTGGGCCATCGCCACATCCCGGTGAACGCGGCGGGATGTTATGTGCCGGGCGGCAAATATCCGTTGCTGGCCTCGGCGCACATGTCGGTGATCACGGCGAAGGTGGCGGGAGTATCCCGGGTGGTGACGTGCGCGCCGCCCTTCAAGGGCAGACCGGCTGCGGCGATTGTGACGGCGCAGGCGATGGCCGGCGCGGACGAGATCTACTGCCTGGGTGGTGTGCAGGCCGTGGCCGCGATGGCGCTGGGCACGGAGACGATCGCACCGGTGGACATGCTGGTCGGGCCGGGGAACGCCTTTGTGGCGGAGGCCAAGCGACAGCTGTTTGGGCGAGTAGGCATTGATCTGTTCGCGGGGCCGACGGAGACGCTCGTGATTGCGGATAAGACGGTCGACGGGGAGATGTGCGCGACTGATCTGCTAGGGCAGGCCGAGCATGGGCCGGACAGTCCGGCGATCCTGCTGACGACCTCGGAGGCGCTGGCGCAGGAGACGATGCGGGAGATCGAGCGGCTGCTGCGCGTGCTGCCCACGGCGGAGATCGCTCGCCACGCGTGGGAGACCCATGGCGAGGTGATTGTGGCGGCGAGCGACGAGGAGATGGTGCGGGTGGCCGATGAGATCGCCTCCGAGCATGTGCAGGTCATGACACGTGACCCGGAGTACTTTCTCGAGCACATGACGAACTTCGGGGCGCTGTTTCTGGGCTCGCGGACCAACGTGGCCTACGGCGACAAGGTGATCGGCACCAACCACACGCTGCCGACGCGCAAGGCGGCGCGGTACACAGGTGGGCTGTGGGTCGGCAAATTTTTGAAGACGTGCACCTACCAGCGCGTGCTGACGGACGCGGCGTCGGCAACGGTGGGTGAGGTGTGCTCGCGGCTGTGTGCTCTGGAGGGGTTTGCGGGCCATGGAGAGCAGGCGAACCTGCGCGTGCGGCGGTACGGCGGGCGCGAGGTGCCGTATGCCGGCAGGGCGGAGCCACAGGCGGCGCAGGCGGACAGCCCGCAGGCCGTGACCACTTAGGGCTGCGGGATGTCGAGGCTTTCTGAGACGGCAGGTCTGCCGAAGATGCCGTCGTTGCGGGTGGATGGGCAACGGGCGCTGGTGACCGGTGCGGGCCGTGGCCTCGGGCTGGCGGCGGCGACGGCGCTGGCCGAGGCCGGAGGGCATGTGGTGCTGCTGGCGCGCTCGCGCGACGAGATCGAGGCGGCAAGCGCAGCGATTGAAGGGGCGGGCGGCAGCGCCGAGGCCCTGGTCTGCGATGTGCTGGATCTCGAGGCCATGCAGCGCGTGGTTGCGGAACGCGGGCCGTTTGATGTTCTGGTGAACAACGCAGGGATGAACCGGCCGGCGCCCTTCGAGGAGATTATGGCGGAGGACTTCGATGCCGTGATGAACCTGAACGTGCGAGCAGCCTTCTTTGTGGCGCAGGCCGTGGCACGCGGCATGGTGGCGGCGGACAAGCGAGGATCCATAATTCACATGGGATCGCAGATGGGACACGTGGGAGGGCGCGAGCGGACGGTGTATTGCGCGTCGAAGTGGGCGCTGGAAGGGATGAGCAAAGCGATGGCGCTGGACCTGGCGTCGCATGGGATTCGATCAAATACGATCGCTCCGACGTTCACGGAGACTGCGCTGACGCAAGGATTCTTCGACGACGAGGGGTTTCGGGAGCGTGTGCTCGAGAAGATTAAGCTGGGGCGTCTGGGCGCGGTAGAGGATGTGATGGGAGCCGTCGTATTTTTGGCTTCGCCGGCGTCGGCGATGGTGACGGGAACGAGCCTGGTGGTGGACGGCGGCTGGACGGCGGAGTGAACGGCTGCTTGCGGTGGCGGGAACGAGATTCCTGCTCGGAGATGAAGCAGGAGCAGGTAGAGGAAGGTCGGGTATGGATCGTTTTTTGACGACGCATGTGGGCTCGCTGCCGAGAAGCTCGGCGGTGACGGATCTGATCTTTGCGCAGGAGCGTGGCGAGGCACCGGACGCCGCGGTGTTTGATCGCGTGATCGGCGATGCCGTGGATGCGTGCGTGGCCAAGCAGGTGGAGGCGGGCGTGGATCTGGTGTCGGATGGCGAGATGTCGAAGATCTCGTATGCGACGTACATCAAGGATCGGATTACGGGATTTCAGGGTGATAGTCCGCGCACGCCGCCGGCGGACCTGGAGGCGTTTCCGTCGTTTCTGGAGCGGCAGGCACGGGGAGGAGGTACGCCGACGTATCGGCGACCGCGGTGTGTGGGAGCGATTGCGCCGAAGACGCTGAAGCCGCTTGAGGGGGATGTCGCGCACCTGCGGCATGCGCTGGCCGAGCACAAGCCGGCGGGCGCGTTCATGAACGCGGCATCGCCCGGAGTGATCGCACTGTTTCAGCCGAACGACTTTTACCCGACACAGGACACGTACCTTGAGGCTCTGGCGGAGGCTATGCGGCCGGAGTACGAGGCCATTGTGGCAGCGGGGTTTGTGCTGCAGCTGGACAGTCCTGACCTGGGCTTGGGGCGGCACATGATGTACAAGGACCGCACAGAGCCGGAGTACCTGAAGCTGATCGAGCAGCATGTGGAGACGCTGAACCATGCGCTGCGCCATGTGCCGGCCGAGCGCGTGCGCATGCACGTGTGCTGGGGGAACTACGAGGGGCCGCACCACTGCGATGTGGAGATGGGCGTCATTCTGCCGGTGCTGATGAAGGCGAAGCCGCAGGGTCTGCTGTTTGAGACGTCCAACCCTCGACATCAGCACGACTGGACGTACTTTAAGGCGATGCGAGCGCTGATCCCGGAGGATCGTGTGCTGATTCCCGGTGTGATTGACTCGACGACGAACTTCATCGAGCACCCGGAGGTGGTGGCTCTGCGGATCCAGCAGTTCGCTGACATCGTTGGCCGGGATCGAGTGATGGCAGGCACCGATTGCGGGTTCTCGACCTTTGCCGGATACGGTGCGGTAGACCCGGAGATTGTGTATGCGAAGCTTCGGTCGATGGCGGAGGGGGCGGCGATCGCGAGCGAGCGGCTATGGAGGGCGGCGTGAGCGAGGGGACGCTGAAAGCGCGGCTGCGCGCGGGGGAGCTGGTGGTGGGGACGTTTGTGAAGACGCCGTCACCGATTGTGGTCGAGGTGCTGGCACGGTCGCCGCTCGACTGCGTGTGCCTGGATGCGGAGCACGCGCCGTTTGATCGAAGCGCGCTTGATGGCTGCATTCTGGCGGCGCGCGCTGGAGCGTTGGAGGTGCTGGTGCGGGTGCCTACGGGCGCGCCGGAGCATCTGCTGAACGCGCTGGACTGCGGCGCAACGGGCGTGGTGGTGCCCCATGTGCGGTCGGTGGCGGAGGCCCAGGCGGTGGTGAAGGCGGCGCACTACGGGAGGGGCGGGCGAGGGTATGCGGGCTCGTCGCGGGCTGCGGGTTATACGACAACCCCGATGGCGAGCCATAGGGCGAACAGCGCGGAGCGGACGGTGGTCGTTGCGCAGATTGAGGATCCGGAGGCGGTGGACGCGGTGGAGGCGATCGCGAACGTGGTGGGGCTCGATGCGCTGTTCGTCGGGCGGGTGGACCTGACCCTCGGGTATGGGGCGGAGAGCCAGGACGATCCGCGTGTGCTTGCCGCGGTGGAACGGGTGTGTGCGGCTGGGTTGGCCGCGGGCATGCCGGTTGGGATGTTTCTTGCGCGGTTAGAGGATGTGGCGTACTGGCGAGGACGGGGCGCGTCGTTCTTTCTGCTGGGGTCGGACCAAGGATTCATCCTGGCGGGAGCCAACGATCTCGTGCGACGCGTGAAAGACTAGCGTCGGAGAGCGTGGATGACGGAAGAGGGTATGAGCTTGACAGAGTTTCCGGCTGGGTTTGAGGGGCGGGTGAAGTTTGTGAAAGCGCCGGGGCGAAGCTCAGTTGCCGACACGGCGGACGTGGTGGAGCTGGTTCAGGAGATTCTGCAGGGTGTGCGGACGCGGGGTGATGCCGCGATACGGGAGTATTCGCTGCGCTTCGACAAGGCGGAGCTGGAGCAGTTTGAGGTGAGCGCGGCCGACCGTGCCGCGGCGGTCGATGCAATGGACCGGCAGACGCGGGCAGATACCGAGTTTGCGATTGAGAACGTGCGGCTGTTTGCCACGGCACAGCTGGGGACGATTCAGCCACTGGAGATCGAGGCGCTTCCGGGGCTGCACCTGGGGCACCGCGTGATTCCGATTGAGCGGGTAGGGGCCTATGTGCCGGGCGGGCGCTTCCCTCTTCTTTCGGCGCCGATCATGACGATTGTGCCGGGCAAGGTGGCGGGCTGTGATGAGGTCGTGGCCTGTCTGCCGCCGAACGCGCATCCCGCGATGATCGCCGGCTGCCATCTAGCGGGCGCCGATCGGATCTTTCGCATCGGCGGGGCGCAGGCGATTGCGGCGATGGCCTATGGGACGAAGAGCGTGCCGCAGGTGAACAAGATTGTGGGACCGGGAAATGCGTTTGTGAACGAGGCCAAGCGGCAGGTGTTTGGGCCGGTGGGCATCGATCAGCTGGCGGGGCCGTCAGAGATCTTTGTGGTGGCCGACAGCACGGGGGATCCGGAGGTCATCGCCATCGATCTGCTGGCACAGGCGGAGCATGATGTGCGCACGCGTGTGGGGCTGATCACAACGGACGAGTCGCTGGCAAAGTCGACCGCGGTGGAGGTGCTGCGGCAGCTGGAGACACTTTCGACGGCGAAGATCGCGGGCGAGAGCTGGACCAACTATGGCGAAATCACCGTTTGCCAGGATGAGGCCGCGATGATTCGGTACTCGGACTTTATTGCAGCCGAGCACCTGCAGGTTCACACCGCTAAGCCAAAGGAGTTTGCGAAGAAGCTGCGCAACTACGGTTCCTTGTTCATCGGGCAGAATGCGAGCGTGGTGTATAGCGACAAGTGTGTGGGCACGAATCACACCTTGCCGACCATGCATGCGGGACGTTATACGGGTGGGCTGTGGGTGGGGTCGTATGTGAAGATTGCGACGCACCAGTGGCTGGAGGATGACGCGTTGGATCTGGTAGCGCCGCCGGCGATGCGGCAGAGCGCGAGTGAGGGGCTGGAAGGACATCGCCGTGCGGCAGCGATTCGGCACGACCGCAGGGCGGCTACGTTTGCGGTGCTCGTCCGTTAGCCGAAGAACAACAAGCCCCCTGCGGCGCTTGCCACAGGGCTGAGATGACCTCTTCTAGGTGCTGCGAGCGATCCGCTAGACGCTGATGCTGGCGAGTTCTCTGACAGGAGCGGAGACGAAGGTTGGTGGCTGTGGGTTCTCCGTGCCACGAACAATGAAGAGTGTGGCGAGCGCGGAGGACGTGTTGCGGAAGCTGTGCTGCACACCAACGGGCATCGAGAGTGTGTCACCTGCCCCCAGGAGCAGCGATTCCTCGTTGCCGGCATGGAGCCAGTTGATCTCGATCATGCCGTGCTGCACGAAGAGCACTTCGACTTCCTGGCGGGCGTGCATGGGGATGTAGGCCCCGGTCTGCAAGGTGAGCTGACGAAGGTTGAAGTCGTGCGGCCACCAGCCCTGGATTGGGCCGACGGGAAAGCCATCCGCCGTGGGTTGCGGGACGATGACGCCGGCTTCCTCGACGCCCTCACCGGCAAGTGGCGACGCCGGATTCGGCTTCATTTCGACGGCACGGACAACGCATTGCTCGAGCTTGTCGAGCGAAGGTGTTTTCAGCTCCTTTAGACCTTCGTCGGTGGGTGGCGTTTCGAGTTCAACCTCCTTCAACTCGTATTGGCCGCTGGTGGTGTCAATCAGCTTGCCGCCCTTGGCGAGCTTGAGGCCGTGGTCCTCTGCTGCTTTGAAGACGGCGGGCGCCCAGGTGACCTTGCCGGGGTCGTCCTGGCCGAGCGGCATCCAGAGGAAGCCCTTGCCCTGGTCGAGCTTGCTGAAGCCGCGAAACATGTGGATGGGCACGGAGGCGACGTCGCCGGGGCCGATGTCGAGAGAGCCGTCTTCCTTGTTCGGGCCGAAGTGGAGACGCCAGTGGCCGCTGTGCACCACAAAGACCTCGGCTGTGTCGTGGCTATGCTGCGAGTTGACGCAGCCGAAGGGCTGGCGCGCGCCGCCGATGTTGAAGCCGTGCTTCTCGCGGATGTGCACGTGCTGATCGGGGCTCTCTGAGACGCCGGGACCGATGATGGTGAAGTTTTCCTTCTCGGTGGAACCGGGTGTGCGCGTGTCGATGAAGGCCGTGCGGCAGGCCTGGAGGTCTGCATAGCGGACCAGGCGGGTGCGCATGGATTCCGGTGTCCAGGCTGAAGGTGTGATGTCCGGCATGGGTTGAGGCTCCTGCGGCGGCAGCGAGTCGGTTGCAGCCGCGAACGGAATGATTGTACGCAAGTCCTACATGGCCTTGCGTTGGTCTTGCATGCTAGGGTTCGTGGGGTGTTGATGGGTATGCGGAAGAGCGCTGCGGACAAAGGGGCGTTGCCCCTGGTGTTGCTGCCGGGAACGTTGTGCGATGCGCGCGTGTTTGGGCCACTGCGGGAGCGGCTTGCGAGCGTAGAGACCAGGGTGATGCCGACCCTGGAGGCGCGCTCGTTGCGGGAGGCTGCCGAGGATGTGCTGACGCGGGCGCCAGAGCATTTCGCCCTGTTGGGGTTTTCTCTAGGCGGGCTGGTCGCGATGGAAACGGCATTGTGCGCGCCGAACAGGGTGCGTCGCCTTGCGCTGCTCAGTACTACTCCACTGGCGGTGACGCCGGAGCGCCATGGCGCGCGCTGGGCGGCGGTGGAGGAAGCCCGCACCATGGGGCTGAGACGGTGTGTTCGCGAGCGCTTGTGGCCGGAGTACTGTGAGTCAATGGAGTGTCGCTCGCTGTTGCCGTTGCTCGAGGACATGGCGGAGACGCTTGGGCACGCGGTGTTTGCGCGGCAGACGGGGATGGCGCTGGCACGTGAAGACTTCCGGGCACGGCTTGCAACCTTGCGGTGCCCGTCTCTGGTGCTGGCCGGGGCGGAGGACAGGATGTGTCCGCCGGCGGTTCAGCGCGAGCTTGCGGCGGTGCTAGCGGACTGCACCCACGTGATGCTGCCCGAGGCTGGTCATCTCGCGCTGCTGGAACAACCGGACGAAACGGCCGCGGCTGTGGCAGCATGGTTCCACGACGCCAAGTCAGGGCAGAAGCGCATTTGAATGGAAGGCAGCTGGGCAGATAGCAAGGGGAGCGAGTGAGCGAGCAGCAGACTCAAGAAAACGAAGAAGCACAGCAGGACGGCAAGGTATTGCAGGTCGAGCGCCGCGACTTCACTGAGCTGGTGCCCATAGGCAGGCCGCGAGCGCAGAGCATGCGCGGCTTCGACCCGATCTACACGGATATTGTGGACTACATTGTGCGCTGCACACACCGCATCTGGGACGAGCGCGATGTCGGGTTGATCTATACGCACTACACGCATAATTGCGTTCTGTACGGAGTGCTGGGCACCATGTATGACCGTGAAAGCATTGTGCGCGAGACGATCCAGCGGATTGTGGAACTGCCGGACCGCCGCGGGATGGCGACCTCGGTTGTGTGGCGCGGAAACGATGTGGATGGTTTCTATACCTCGCACATGACGCACGGGACGGGGCGGCACACGGAGCACGGCATCTTTGGCAAGCCGACGGGGCGCACGTTTGTTACGCGAACGATCGTGGACTGCATGATCCTTGAAAACAAGATCTATCGCGAGTGGGTGGCGCGCGACAACATGGCGCAGTTGGTCCAGTTGGGAATCGATCCGCACGAGCATGCGCTGACGCTGGCGCGAAGAAAGTTCGAGGCTGGAGAAGCGGTGGTGGAGGTGGCGGAGAATCGCCGGCTGCTGGGGCAGTACCCGCCGGAGACGGACCCAGATCTGTCGTTAGCGCACACGGAGACGGAAGCCGAGGTGCTGCGCTGGCTTCACCACATCTTCAACAAGCGCATGTTCGGCAAGATCGGAGTGATCTACGCGTCGAACTGCCAATGGCATGGACCCCTGATGCGCGAGCTGTACGGGCCGGCGGCGGTACTGCAGCAGACCATGCGGCTGGTCGCGATGATGCCGGACTGCGCGTATGTGCCGCAGCACATCTGCTCGGTGGAGAGCGAAGAGGGTGGCGTGAAGGTGGCGATCCGGTGGATTTTAGATGGGCATCACCTGGGATACGGATCTTTGGGAGTGCCGACTGGGCTGAAGCTGGTTGTGATGGGCTTTACGCATCTGCATGTGCGCCATGGAAAGATCGTTGACGAGTGGACGTTATATGACGAGCTTTCGATGCTTGTGCAGTTGAAGCTGGGCGCCCTGCAGCGCGCTGCCGCATAGCGAGGCCTGGAGCAGGATCGGCCTGGATTGGTTTGCTCGCCGGGGATGGGGGGTGCATGATGCTGTCGCGTGTATCCAACGAGGTTGCGCCAGCCCTGATCGAGACGGATGCGGGCGCGGTGGTCACGCCCGTGGCAGTGGGGGTGAACTCCTCCCTTTCCCATCTACGGCTCTCGCGACGATTGGCTGCGTTCGGCTTCCTGCTGATCGCGGAGTTCTTTTACGGTTGGGCCTGGAACACTGTCGATGTGCTGCGACCGCTATTTCGCGCCAGTCTGGGATTAAGTCTCACGCAGGCTGGATCGGCCTATTCGGCACAGGGAGCCGGCGCGCTGATTGGGGCGCTGTCGATTAGTCAAATGGCTGATCGGTTGGGCAGACGGACCATGCTGGTTGTGGTGATGGCGGGCTATGGTCTATTTCTTATCGCGGGCACCTTGGTCGCGAGCTATGCGACCCTGCTGCTGCAGCGATTTGTCCTCGGTCTGTTTCTTGGCGGCAGCTTTCCTGTGGTGGTGGGAATCTACGTCGATCTCTTTCGGCCGACACTGCGGGGCAAGTTGGCTAGCGCCATCAATGCGACCTTCAGCCTGGCGATCATTACTCTCGGTATCGCCTTCGGGCATCTCGGGGGTCGGGACTGGCGAGCACTGCTGTGGTTGGGTGGCCTGCCACCTATGCTGTTAGCAGGGTTTGCTTTTGTGGTGATTCCGCGATCTGAGAGCGGTTCACGCGGGCAAGGCAAACTGCCTCTAGCAGAACTATTTACGCCGGCATTTCGCCGACAGACGTTGATGCTGGCTACCATGACCGGGCTGAACTTCTTCGCCTACCAGGCGTTTAGCGGCTGGTTAACGACGTATCTCTTGACGGTACGGCACCTGCCGGCAGCGGAGGTGGGAGGCCTCGTTGCGACGCTGTTTACGGGAAATATCCTCGGTGGCTTTTTCTGGGGCTGGGCAAGCGATCGTTATGGACGGCGGGTGGGCGCCGTGGGATTCTTTACGACGGCCGCAGTCATCGTCGCGTACCTTTCGGTACCCGGGTATCGGTGGATGCTGATCGTCCTCGGGGTTCTGTACGGATTCAGCCTCTCGGCGAGCGTGATCTGGGGGCCTTGGCTTGCAGAACTTTATCCCCCTCACCTTAAATCAACCGCCAGCTCCATCTTTAATTGGGGGCGACTCGTAAGCTTCTTTTCCCCGATCATCACCGGTCTACTTGCGGAGCATTTTGGCCTGCTGGCCGCCATGCTGCTGAGCAGCCTAGTGTTTGCTCTTGCCGCATGTATTTGGTTGAAGCTTCCTGAGACACTCTGTAGAACCCACTTCAGCAGCTCCTGCTTGCGGCGATCTTAGCTCGTGAGAACTGCCCACGGTAGGCCCCACTCTTTCTGGACTCGCCGTCCGTGGCCAGCTTTGAAGATATCGTGTCGCCTCTACTTATGAGCGTGTTGAAGCACCTACTTCTAGACACCTAGTGTCTTTCACAGCCACTTGGCACGTTCGAAACTTCTAGGGCATTATCTTGATGCTGTGCCGATTTTGTGTCGGTGGTGAAGGCATTTTCTTGAGAAAAAGGCAGGGGCCATGCGCGCCCTCCGGTACACCTTCACGAGAAATGCGCTAGCGACGCTCTGCGTGTTGTGGGCCTTGCTCGCCGGAGCACCGTATCCTAAGCCAATCGGAGACGTTCGCATGAATAGATCTTGGGTTGTTCAAGGAATGAGCGCTTTGCTGGTTACAGGCGTGGCCGGCGCGCAGATGACTGTCTTGCGCGATGTCACGTTGATCGACGGCAGGGGTGGAGCGCCGCGACCTCATGCCGCGCTGGTCATCGACGGCGAGACGATCCGCGCGATCACGGACAGCGCTGCGGCAGTCCCAAAGGGGGCGACGGTCGTCGATCTCGCGGGAGAGACCGTCATGCCGGAGATCATCAACGCGCATGGGCATCTTGGGCTGTTGCGCGGGACCAAGACCGCGTCGGCAAACTACACCAAAGAGAATGTGGAGCGGCAGCTGCTGCAGTACCAGGACTACGGGATCGGCGCCGTGCTGGTCATGGGGACCGACCACGACGAGGCCTATGCCTGGCGAGCGGAGTCGCATGCGGGAACGCTGCCCGGTGCGCTGCTGTACACGGCCGGCCGCGGCTTCGGGGCGCCGCAGGGTATGCCGCCCCAGGCGATGGGCATGGACGAGGTCTATCGTCCCACGACCGTGGACGAGGCTCGGGCCGATGTGCGCGAGCTCGCCGCGCATAAGCCCGATCTGGTGAAGATGTGGGTCGATGACTTCTACGGGCAGCTTCCCAAGATGAAGCCGGAGATCGCGGCGGCGATCATCGACGAGGCACATCGACAGCACCTCCGCGTCGCCTCCCACGTCTTCTACGAGGCGGATGCGCAGCAGCTGGTTGATGACGGGCTCGACGTCCTGGCGCACAGCGTCCGCGACAAAGAGATTCCGGACGCGCTCGTCGCCGAGATGAGGCAGAAACATGTAACTTACATCGGCACACTGTCGCTCGATGACTTTGCCGTGGCGTATGCGGGCGATCCGGCCTGGCTGAACCAGCCGTTCTTTCGTGATGCGCTCGAGCCCGGCGTCTTCGAGATGATCACTGACCCGCAGTACAAGGCGAAGCAGGAGGCTTCCAAGATGACGGCAGCCGAACGCGCGGCGTTGCCGGTGGTGCTGAGGAACTTCAAGAAGGTTTACGATGCGGGCATTCCCGTCGCGCTCGGAACGGACTCGGGCGCGACACCGATTCGACCCTACGGCTTCGCCGAGCACATCGAGCTGCAGCTCATGGTCCAAGCCGGGCTCACGCCGCTTCAGGCCATTACGACCGCCACCAAGAATGGGGCGACGCTGCTCCGCGCCTCCGGGGAGTTCGGCACGCTGGAGCCGGGGCTGCGGGCCAACTTCATCGTGCTCAACAAGGACCCCAGCGGGGACATCCGCAACACGGAGACGATCGTCGCCGTGTGGAAGAACGGGCGCAAGGTCAGCGATGGGCCGCACGCCCAGCCAGGCCTCGGCAGCGCGACGCCCTGATTCGACTCTAGCTGCGCACCACCGTGCGCAGGCTGAGCTCGCGCATCTGCGCCTCGCTGACCGGCGTCGGCGCGTCGACCATCAGATCGATCGCCTTGGCCGTCTTGGGAAACGCAATCACCTCGCGCAGGCTGGCCGCGCCGGCAAGGATCATCACGATGCGATCCAGGCCGAGCGCGATCCCGCCGTGCGGCGGCGTGCCGTACTCGAGCGCGTCGAGGAAGAAACCGAAGCGCTCCTTCGCCTCCTCATCCGACATCCCGAGCGAGCGAAAGATCTCCTGCTGCACATCCTTGCGGTGGATGCGGATCGAGCCCGACCCGAGCTCGGTGCCGTTGAGGACGACATCATAGGCCAGCGCCCGGACGGCGCCCTTGTCATTGACCAACCGTCCGCTGGTGATGTCGTCCTCGTGCGGCGAGGTAAAGGGATGGTGCGCCGCCTGCCAGGTCTTTGCCTCCTCGTCCCACTCGTACATCGGGAAGTCGGTGACCCAGAGAAAGCGATAGTCGCGCGCCGTGCCTGTCTTCTCGAAGAGCTTGTGCTTGTCGGCAAACCTCTTCGCCAGCTCGATACGAAGGGCGCCGACTTTTTTATAAATCCACTGGTGGTCGTGATTCCACTTGGCCGGGGTGCCGAGCTTGGGCGTGATGACAATAAGCAGAGTGCCAGGAACTATCCCCGCTCCACCGGCTGCTTCCTGCTCTCTGCTGAGTTCCCCTCCTATCGTTCTCGCGAGATCTTTAAAAGAGCCTTCCTGATTCGAAAGACGAACTACGTCGAGAATGTCAAGACCCGTATCACCGAGAAATGCTCTAACTTCCGAGAGAAGCGTTTTCCGTTGTGTCCCGGACAGCTCACCCACCTTCGGGATGGTAAAGCCGAGGACAGGAAGGTTCTGCTCGATCTTGAGCTGCCCGCGCAACTCCGGCGTCAACTCGTTTGAGAGGTCCACCATTGCGGGCAGCCGCATATCGGGCTTGTCGATCCCGTAGCGGCGGATCGCCTCGTCATAGGTCATGCGCGGAAAGGGCGCGGAAATCGTAATCCTGGAGGTTGCAAACGCCGCCCCCAGAAAGCCCTCGACGATGCGAAAGATCGTCTCCTGCTGGGGAAAGGTGGTCTCCAGATCGATCTGCGTAAACTCCGGCTGCCGGTCGGCGCGCAGGTCCTCATCGCGAAAGCAGCGGGCAATCTGGAAGTAGCGGTCGAAGCCCGAGATCATCAGAATCTGCTTGAAGATCTGCGGACTCTGCGGCAGCGCATAGAAGCTGCCGAGGTGCACGCGGCTCGGCACAAGATAGTCGCGCGCGCCCTCGGGTGTCGAGCGCGTCATGAACGGCGTCTCAATCTCCAGAAAGCCGTGCTCCGAAAGATACGCGCGGATCGCCTGCGCGACCTTGTGCCGCAACAAAAAATTGTGCTGCATCCCTTCGCGCCGAAGATCGAGGTAGCGGTACTTCAGCCGCAGCTCCTCGTTCGCGATCGCGTCCTCGGCCGGCGAAAAAGGCGGCGTGCGCGCGTCGTTGAGCAGAAGGAGCTCGGAGGCGAGGACCTCGATCGCGCCGGTCACCATGTTGGGATTTTCGAGCCCCGGCTCGCGTCGCCGCACCTTGCCCTTAACCGCGACGACGAACTCCGGCCGCGCGGTCTCGCCCTTGGCATGCGCCGCCGCGGACGCCTCCTTGTCGAGCACCACCTGCGTCATGCCGGTGCGGTCGCGCAGATCGAGAAAGATCAGGTTTCCGTGGTCTCGGCGGCGGTTGACCCACCCCATCAGAACAACGTCCTCTCCGGCCTGCTCCGGCCGAAGCTCCCCGCACATCCCCGTGCGCTCAAGCGATCCTAGAAAATCCAGTGGCATACGTTGTTCCAGTATGAACGATGCCGCGCGCCCGCGAGCACCGAGCCCAACGTGATACCGGTCGCGCGCTAGCCGACCGGCGCCACCGGAAACGGATTGCGTTCGCTGAACTGGGCCTGGTGCCAGTAGGGATACGCAAGGTCGACCTTGCTCGCGATATCGAGCCGGGCAACCTGCTCAGGCGTCAGCGCCCAGCCCACAGCGGCAAGGTTCGCCTTGAGCTGCTCTTCATTACGCGCGCCGATGATCAGCGTCGAAACCGTCGGCCGGCGCAGCAGCCAGTTCAGCGCGATTTGCGGCACGCTTTTGCCGGTCTCCGTGGCGACCTCATCGAGTGCGTCCACGACTTTATAAAGGTGCTCCTCGGACGGCCGCGGCCCGGCATCCGCCACCGACTTGTTATTGAGCCGGCTGTCCTTCGGCAACGGCTGCCCACGACGAATCTTGCCCGTCAGCCGACCCCAGCCCAGCGGCGACCAGACCAGCGCGCCCACGCCCTCAGCCTCGGCCAACGGCATCAGCTCCCACTCGTAGTCGCGCCCGATCAGCGAGTAATACACCTGATGGCCCACGTAACGCGTCCAGCCGTAGCGCTCACTTACGCTGAGGCTCTTCATCAGGTGCCAGCCGGAAAAGTTCGACGCCGCGATGTACCGAACCTTGCCGTCCTGCACCATCGTATCGAGCGTTCGCAGCGTCTCCTCGACCGGGCTGGTCGCGTCAAAGGCGTGGAGGTGGTAGACGTCGATGTAGTCGGTGTTAAGCCGCTTCAGGCTGCGCTCCAGCGACTGCAGAAGGTGATAGCGGCTGGAGCCGACATCGTTCGGGCCGGTGCCGAAGCGAAAGGTCGCCTTGGTCGAGAGCAGGATATCCTCGCGTCGCAGATGGGCGACGGCGCGGCCCAGCATCTCCTCGCTCTTGCCCATGGAGTAGATGTCCGCGGTGTCGAAGAAGTTCAGGCCCGCCTCCATGCAGAGGTCAACCATGCGCCGAGCCTGGTCCTCTGTGGTCTCGCCCCAGGCCTTGAAGAACTCGTCGCCCGCGCCAAACGTTCCCGCTCCGAAGCAGAGCTCCGGCACTTTAAAACCCGACCGGCCCAGCTGTCTATATTCCATAACCTCTTTGATGTCGCGCCGAGTCTGCCAAGGTTGTGAGAAAGAACGTTTTATACGAATCGCGCATTTTCCCGATACATTCCTTTCCCCCACACAGCCGTACCGCGCATCCCAGGCGACGCTCCCCGGATGCGCGATAAGGCTGTGCGTCCTTCGGTCGAAAGGACAACAACCGTTTGCGGTGCGAGGCTTATGCTCATCGGGAGGACACGTCGCGCATGAACTGGTTTTTTTGGTCTCTTCTTTCCGCGCTGTTCGCCGCGGCCACGGCTCTGTTGGCGAAGCTGGGCGTGGCGCACGTGGACCCGAATCTGGCGACGGCCGTGCGCACGACGGTGGTGGTGATCTTTGCGTGGATGATCGCGTTCGGGCTGGGAACGCACGGCGGTCTGGTGCACATCGAGCGGCGCAGCTGGATGTTTCTGATCGCGTCGGGCATCGCGACCGGGCTGTCGTGGATCTGCTACTTTCGCGCGCTGGCGGTGGGTCCGGCGTCCAAAGTGGCGCCGGTGGACAAGCTGAGCGTGGTGTTTGTGATTCTGCTGGCGGCGCCGCTGCTGCATGAGGCGCTGACGCCGAAGAAGGCCGCGGGTGGATTGCTGATCGCTGCGGGGGCGATTGTGTTGGCGCTCGCGTAGAGAGTACGCCTGACTGCGCGGGGTGTAGCGTGAGTCGGGTAGAGTGGAAGCCGTCAGGTGGCGGCTGGGATGAGTGCGGGGAGGGTATCGACGTGAGTGAGACGGTCTTTGGCGGATTTCCGACGGTGCGCTACGAGGGCGAGGCCTCGGACAACCCGCTCGCGTATCGGTTCTATGACGCGGCGAAGATGGTGATGGGCAAGCCGCTGGGCGAGCACCTGCGATTTGCGGTGGCGTACTGGCACAGCCTGGCGATGAATGGGAGCGATCCGTTCGGATCGGCGACCATTGTGCGACCGTGGATGACGATGAGCGATCCCATGGCGGCGGCGCGGGCGAAGGCGGATGCGGCGTTCGATCTGTTTCGCGTGCTGGACCTGCCGTTCTTTACCTTTCACGATCGCGACATCGCGCCGGAGGGGGCGACGCTGAAGGAGTCGCTGGCGAACTTCCACACCATGGCCGACTACCTGCAAGCGAAGATGGATGGCGGGGCGAAGGCGAAGCTGCTGTGGGGCACGGCGAATCTGTTTTCGCATCCACGCTTCATGGCGGGGGCGGCGACAAATCCGGACCCGGCGGTGTTCGCCTGGGTGGCGACGACGGTGAAGCATTGCATGGACGTGACCGCGGCCATGGGCGGGGCAAATTATGTGCTGTGGGGTGGGCGCGAAGGGTACGAGACGCTGCTGAACACGGACATGGCGCACGAGCTCGAGCAGGCGGGGCGACTGCTGACAATGGTGGTCGAGTACAAGCACAAGATCGGCTTCGGCGGGCAGATTCTGATTGAGCCCAAGCCGAAGGAGCCGACCGTGCACCAGTACGACTTCGATGTGGCGACAGTGTACGGATTCCTGAAGCGGTTTGGCCTGGAGAACGAGGTCCGGGTCAATATCGAGGCGAACCACGCGCTGCTGGCCGGGCACACGTTTGAGCACGAGATTGCGACGGCGGGCGCATTTGGCATTCTGGGGTCGCTCGATATGAATCGCGGGGACTCGTTGCTGGGGTGGGATACGGACCAGTTCCCGAACGATCTGCAGTCGACGACGATGGCGATGTATCACGTGATCAAGGCTGGTGGCATCGGCCAGGGCGGCCTGAACTTCGACGCCAAGGTGCGGCGGCAGAGCTTTGCGCCGGAGGACATGATCCATGCGCACGTGGGCGCGGTGGACCTGTGCGCGCGAGCGTTTCTGCTGGCGGGGCGGCTGATCGAGGACGGGCGCTACGACGCCATGCTGAAGGAGCGCTATGCCGGGTGGGAGACGGCTGACGCGCGCGCGATGTTCTCCGGAAAGAAGACGCTCGAGGAGATCGCGGCGGCGACGGAGGCGGGTGGTGTGGACCCGCAGCCGCGGTCGGGCGGGCAGGAGCGCATGGAAAACTTTATCGGCCGGATGGTGCAGTAGGAAGGACGGCGCGTGGGGGATCTTGCGGTTGAAAGCAGATCTCTCCACGGCGCTTCGCTGCGTCGAGATGACAGTGGGTGGGTTGCGGCTCCTGACGAATGACCATGTCGAACAAGAGGACGGAGTGGGTGATTGGGAGGGCTGGAGATGGTTGCGATCGAGCTGGAGTATGAAGGGGAGCTGCATTGTAGGGCCGTACACGGGCCTTCCGGGACGGCTCTGACGACCGATGCGCCGAAAGATAACCAGGGGCGCGGGGAGAGTTTTTCTCCGACGGATCTGGTAGCGACCGCGCTGGGCAGCTGCATGTTGACGGTGCTGGGCATACTGGCGCGCACGCTGAGCTTGGATATCAGCGGGACGACGGCGACGGTGGACAAGGAGATGACGAGTGCGCCGCCGCGGCGGATTGAGCGACTGCGGGTGGCGATCCACGTGCCGCATGATTTCAGGGAAGAGGTGCGGCAGAAGTTTGAGCGGGCGGCGTATACGTGCCCTGTGCACCGGAGTCTGCACCCGGACGTGCAGATGCCGATTGAGTTTACGTGGGGGTGATTGGCTGAGGCGGAGGCCGGAGCGCGATGCTCCGGATTTCCTGCAGGCCTCTGCCCTTCGCTTCGCTTGGGTCGAGAGGACAGGGCTCATTTGGCGTGTGGAGGCGCATGGTGGAAAGCAGATCCCTTCGCTACGCTGCGGAAGGATAACCAAGGGGCGGGGCAGACACAGCGGGCTTAGTGGGGGATGTGGGCGGTGCCGGTGATCGTGAAGCTCGCGGTCTGGACGGGTGTGACGGCGTGCGGGGCCGAGGGGGTTGACGGCTGTGAGCCGCCGACAGAGAGGGTGTAGGCGCCGGGCTGGACAGCGCGGTTGCCTGCGGCGTCGACCAGGCTGAGGCGGCGGGGGTCGAGGGCGAAGGTAAGGTGGCGGGTTTGCCCTGGCTGAAGACTCAGGCGCTCGAAGCCGGCGAGGGCCAGCCTTGGATTGAGGTTGGCTTGTCCCGGCGAGAGGCCGCCGTTGCCGTCGGTGGGCGGCAGAAGATAGAGCTCGGCGACCTCCTCGCCGGGAAGGGCGCCGGTGTTGGTCACGTCAACCTCGGCGGTGAGAGGATCGCCGGCCTTGAGCTGGGTGGTCGAGAGCTTCAGGTGGGCGTAGGCGAAGCGGGTGTAGCTGAGGCCGAAGCCGAAGGGATACAGGGGCTGGCCGGTGAAGTACCGGTAGGTGCGGTTGCGCATGTTGTAGTCGGTGAAGGGCGGAAGCTCGTCGAGTGAGGCGTAGAAGGTGACGGGCAGGCGGCCGGCGGGGTTGTTGCGGCCGGTGAGGGTCTCGGCGATGGCTTTGCCGCCGAACTCACCGGGGTACCAAGCTTCGAGCAAGGCGTTGGCGTGCTCGGCCGGCCAGTTCACAGCGAGCGCGGAGCCGTTGAGCAGGACGACAAGCAGCGGCTTGCCGCTGGCGGCGACGGCCTCGAGCAGCTGCTGCTGCGCGGCGGGAAGTTTGATGTCGGTGCGGTCGCCGCCGGCAAAGCCCTCGACATGGATGGGCATCTCCTCGCCCTCGAGATTGGGCGAAAGGCCGACCATGGCGATGGTCAGGTCGGCCTTGGCGGCGGTGGCGGCGGCCTGTTGCTGGAGCAGGTTTGGCGGCGGTGTCCAGAGGAGCGAAAGGCCTGCGCCGAAGACAGGGGCGCTGTGGTGGTAGGTGATCTCGATGGGGTGCGGGGCGGTGTCGGCGAAGCTGAGCGTGAACGCGGGCGTGGTGCTGCCGCGACCGGGCTTCGCCGGAGAATGAATGGTGTCGACGACTTTGCCGTCGAGCTTGATCTCCACCTGCTCCTCGTCGTTGCAGGGATAGCAATGGGAAAGGTCGACGGCAAAGCTCTGCGGTCCGGGCTGGAGCGGGACGAGGACACCCGTCCAGCGCACGCTGAAGTCCGTCGCGGGCACGCCGGGCGCGGGCGAGGCGGCGTTCCAGTCAAAGTCGATCTCCGGGTCGATGCGGCGAAGCACTGGGTGGCCTGCGAAGCTGCTGCCAGCGAAGTATTCAGCGTGGAGGCCTTCGGCGGCGGAGTTGGCATCGGGGTGGAACATGGTGCGAGGGACGGGCAGGGCGAGGCCGTTAGCATAGGGTGAGCCCTCCGCGTAAAGGATCTTGGCGCCCGGCATGGCGTCTGCGAGGGCGTCGACGGGGAGCCGCGGGTCCTTCGGGATGGCGTTGTAGTTGCCCTCGATGGCGGCGAGCGAGGCGGCGTTGGGGCCGACCACGGCGATGGTGCGGTACTTGCCGGGCGCAAGTGGAAGGATGCCGTCGTTCTTGAGCAGGACCATGGCCTCCTCAGCGGCGCGGAGCGAGGCGGCGAGGTGCGCTGACGCGCGATTCTCGCTGAAGGGAATCTTGTTATAAGGGACGGCATCGGGCGGGTCGAAAAGGCCGAGGCGGATGCGGGCCTCGAAGAGGCGGGTAAGGGTGCGGTCTAAATCAGACTCAGAAAGCAGACCGGCTTTGATCGCCGCGGGCAGCGCGAGGTAGGTATCGCCGCAGTTGGTGTCGGTGCCGGCGAGAATGGAGGTAGCGGCAGCATGCTCGGCGTCGGGCGAGTATTGGTGCGCGGTCTTCATGTAGAAGTCATCGACGGCCCCGCAGTCGGAGGTGACGAAGCCCTGGAACTTCCAGTCGGCACGGAGGACCTGTTGCAGAAGTAAGTCGGAGGCGCAGGCGGGTTTGCCATCGACGGAGTTATAGGCGCACATGATGGAGTCGGCGTGGGCGTCGACGATCGTCTTACGGAAGGCGGGAAGATAGGTGTCCCAAAGATCGTGCGGCGAGGGGTCGACGTTGAAGCGATGGCGCTCGCTTTCGGGGCCGCTGTGCACGGCGAAGTGCTTCGGGGTGGCGATGGTCCGGAAGTATGTGGGGTCGGTGCCCTGGAGGCCGCGAACGAACTGATCGGCGAGAGTGGCGGTGAGGACAGGGTCTTCGCCGTAGGTCTCCTGGCCGCGGCCCCAGCGTGGGTCGCGAAAGATATTGATATTGGGCGACCAGATGGTTAGACCGAAGTAGATGCTGTGGAGGTCGTGGCGTAGGGCCTCGTTGAATTTCGCGCGCGCTTCGGTGGAGACGACAGTCCCGAAGGTGTTGAAGAGCGGCGCGTCCCAGGTGGCGGCCATGCCAATTGCCTGCGGGAATAGTGTGGCGTAGCCGGAGCGCGCAATGCCATGCAGACCCTCGGACCAGTAGTCATATGCGGGAACGCCGAGGCGAGGGATGGCGGGCGCGGTATTGACACTTTGTGCGGCCTTTTCGTCGAGAGACATGCGGTGCACTAAGTCGCGGGCGCGCTCCGCCGGCGAAAGCGCGGGGTTCCGGTAGGGCGGCGTCGTCGTGCTGGGCTGGGCAGGAGCTTGGGCGAGAGCCGATGGGATAACCAGCGCGGTGGCGAGCAGGAAAGCGAACGATCGTCGCATGGTGACTCCGAAAAGGGGGTGGCGAGACATCCGAGGTACAGCTTCTCACGGACGCAACGGTGGGAAGAAACAAGATGTGTGAAGCTTAGGTCCGCGGTTCGGAAAGTGCGAGCGGTGGAACCATGGCTGGAAAATAGCATAACGGCCACGGGAGGAAACCCGGTCCTCTTCGTGCAGGTGATGCCCGCCGACCGTCCCTGTGGCGAAGAGCGTCGACGATTTAGAACAAATGACGGCAGGTATTTTCTAGCAGGATGACGGCGTTCTCGCTTTTGAAGAGAAGATCCGTGCGGGCCGAAACCCGTAATATCTCCGGGACAGAATAGGGGACACGAGCGCCGCCCCGTTACACGGCCGTGAGTTACAACGAGCGCTCGCGACAGCTGTGATTGGAGCAATATTTGACGAGTTAGCGGAAGGAGAGACTTGTGACTAACCCCCAACGAAATAATTGGTCGCGGCGGAGTTAGATTTATGGAGTATGCTGCGTGGAGCATGAATAAACTTGGTATCTTGTCGGCGCTCGATGAGGAGATCTCCCGCCTGCGCCAGGCCCGTGAGCTTCTTGCGGACTCGACGTTATTTCCGACCGAAGCGCAGTCGGCGAGCCGTGGAGGTGGGCCGGCGATGAAGCGTGGACCTGGTCGGCCCAAGGGCTCTACCACTAAAGGAACGGCGACCAAAGGAACGGCTTCTAAGTCGGAGAAGCGTCCCGTAGGCCGGCCGAAGAGCTTGCCGAACGGAGAGGGGGAGCCGGCGGTAAAGCGTGGGCCCGGGCGACCCAAGGGAACGTCGACTAAGTCGGCGGGGACGACTGCGACTAAGTCAGCCGGGGCCAATCCGAAGGCAGGAGCGCCGAAACGAGGCGCCATGAGCCCGGAAGGCAAGGCTCGCATTGCAGCAGCGCAGCGAGCACGCTGGGCGCGGCAGCATGGAGCAACCGCGGCGACGAAGGCCGGAAGCGGATCGTCGGCAAAGTCGAGCGGTGCGGCAAAGAAGATCTCGGCGACCAAGAACACGCCAGCAAAGACCGCATCCACAAAGACCGCGGGGCAAAAAGGCGCGTCGGCCAAGAAGGCCGCAGGGAACGTAGCGGCGAAGGCGCCCGCAAAGAAAAGCTCCGCAAAGAAAGACGCGACCGCTGTGAAGAAAGCTCCGGCAAAAACAAGCCCGAAGCCAGTGGACGCTGAAGCTGCTGAGGCTCCGCAAACGCCGCCCGCGGAGAGCTAAGGAAGCGCTGCGGCTTCGTCGGCGCGGCGAGCGCTTATCCGGACGCGCGCGTGGCCTGCGCAGGTGGGGAGCAAGGTAAGAGTTGCCGTCAAGGCACGACGCCATAGGTTGCGGCAGCCGTTTTGCTGCGGGCGCGTGGGAGTCTAGTGAGACAGAGTGAAGTGCGGTGGTGGAGTTACGCTGAAGTATGCTGTGTGGCCGATCCGCACTGAGGCGCTTGCGGCGACATCGACTGCTTCGGTCAAAGGCTGGGGCGGTAGAGCGACGGTGTGTCGGTCTGCAGAATCTCGTAGTTAGGCGACTCATCGTAAACAAGAACGAGGTTCATGAGCGCGAACTGCGCGAGAAAGGCGTCCCACCCAATCGGCCGGATATCCACGGTGCCGGTGGTGCGGGCCTTGCCGAAGAGGAACCGGAGGATAGCCGGTTCGCTGTCAAAGGCGCGCGTGCTCGCCTGGGCGGGGACGGCGCCGTGATGCTCTGCCCATTGTCGTATCTCCGTCGGATCGCAGGTTGGCCCTCGCATGCGTCACCTCCTAAGTGTTGCTGGCGCAGAAATAAAGGCTCGCACCAACCGAGTTTCTGCTGCGTTGGATGCCATGCATAGCGATGGGGTGGAAAATAGTCGCCGTCGGCAGCCTCCTGGTGGAGATGCCTCAGCTACCAGTGAACACGACCGCATAGGACGCCAGAGGCGCTCGCGAGGGATGGCGAGGCACGCTAGGCTTTGGTGGCCTGCCAGGTGGCTTCGCCGTACTCGCCGAGGTTGACCTTGCCCGCCATGGCAGCGCCGGAGACGGTGCCGGAGAAGTTCCAGGTGATCGAGCTGCCGCTCACCTTCATCTCGCTGTGGAGTTTGATCTGGTTGGCGTGGATGGAGCCGGTGAGCGCGGAGGTGTAGATTTCGCCGTGCTGCGTGCCGGAAAGGTCGGTGCCGGTCTGCGTGAGATCGATGTGCTGGGCGCCGGTGCCGCGGGTGTAGGTGACGGTGACGGCCCATGTGCCGGCGACGGCCGCGGGACTGCCGGTGGGGACGACGGGATCGGTGTAGGGGCCGGGGTTGGTGAGCGCGGCGTAGATTGCATCCGCGACGATGGTTTCTTCGCCGGCGGACATCATGTAGGGCATAACGGTGAGGCTGCTGGCCATCTGGTCCGGCCGATGACCGGTGCCGCCATCGATCATGATGCGCGGGGTGCTGTCGTCGAGTTTGCGGACGAGCTCGGAGCCTGTGATGTGGAGCTGGTTGGCGTCCCAGTGGAGGCGCAGGCGGGGGCTCTTGTTCGAAAGGTCCTCGGGCTGGAGGTACTCGGCGGTGACTGAGGGCAGGCCCTTGACGCGGTTGGCGATGGCCTCGATCCAGCTTTGCCAGGTGCGCTGCTCGGCCGCGTGGTCGCGCCGGTACCACTGGCGGACGGCGGCGAGCATGCCCATGATCTCTTCCTTGCCGACCTTGAAGGCGCGACCGAAGTTGTGGTGCGGCGCGGCCTGAAAGAAGGCGGCGTGGGTAAGGCTCGGGTCGCCGAGCAGCAGGCCGGCGGCCTGCGGGCCACGCATGCACTTGCCGCCGGAGTAGCCGACCAGGGTGGCGCCGGCGGCGAGGTGGATGTTGGGCACGAGCGGCTCCTCGGCGGCGGCGTCGACGAAGACGGGGACACGTTTCGCACGAGCCATGGAGCAGATGTTGGCGATGGAGAGTGGGCCGGTGGCGGCCTCCGGGCCGGACAGGATGTAGATCATGGCGACCTGGTCGGTGAGCTTGGCCTGGAGGTCTTCGGGGGAGTCGACCTCGACGATCTCGGCGCCGGTCATGCGTACGCCAAAGTCGTAGGGGTTGCGGGAGTGCCTGGGGATGATCACCTGCGGCTTCGAGGACTTGTAGGGCAGGGCTTGGGATTTCTCAACGTCGGTACCGGCCATGCAGGCGATGGTGGCCAGGGCGATGGCGGCCTCGCAGCCGGTGGTGACGATGGCGCCGGGAGCGCCGGTGAGCTCGGCGATCTCTTTGCCCACGGCGGCCATGAGCTCGTCGAGCTGGACGAAGTAAAACGAGGCCTCGTACATGGCCTGCTTAACCTCGGGCAAGGAGAGTGAGCCGGAGATGATGGTAAAGGTGCCGTGCGCGTTGATGATGGGGCGGACGCCGATGCGGGTGTAGAGATTGTCGCGCTCGAGACCGGTGAGCTGGGGAAAGCCGGCGGGCGTGAGGGACTCGGTAGCGGCGTTGTCGGCGGGCGCGGCGAAGGCGGGGAGAGCGGCGGCGGCGGAGAGGGCGGCCGAGGACTTGAGGACGTCACGACGCGAGAGCGAGATGGGGGACATGGGCGTTCCTTTTCATGTGGGCTGGGGCGGCGTGCGTCGGATGCGTGCGTCGATGATATGCGGGAGTGGCGACCGGGGTGAACCGCAGGTTTCTCCGCTGCGAACGCCCGATGAGGCCCGGGCGTCCTTCGGTCGAAATGACACAGTGTGGATGGGTGCGAACTTAGAGCGAACCGCAGGTTTTCCGCTGCGACGCCCGGTGGTGCCGGCCGTTCTTCGGTCGAAGTGACAGGTTTGGCGGGTGGGCTAGATGTAGGCGATGCAGTCGATCTCGACCAAGGAGTTGCCGGGGACGCCTCCGGCTGGGGCGACAGTGGTGCGCACGGGCGGCGTGTTGCCGAAGCGGCCCTTGTAGGCGGCGTTCATACCGTCATAGTCCTTGAGATCGTTAAGGTAGACGTTGACCTTGAGGACCTTGTCCATGGAGGAGCCGGCCTCGATGAGGTTCTTTTCGAGCTCGTCGAGGACGTGCTTGGTGTGCTCCTGGATGGTGCCCTGGAAGTGAGCGCCGACGCCGGCAAGGAAGAGCAGGTTGCCGAAGGAGACAGCCGCGTTGAACAGGGGCGGCGGGTCGCCGGCCTTTAGCCTGGCGCCGAAGCCGTAGATCTTCTTTTCGGGCTTGGCGGAGGTCTGCGCGGGGGCTTGGGCGATGGCCGGGGCTTCGGTGACGGCCGCGACGGCGCCGGCGACGACGGCTCCCTTGGCGGCGCTCTTGAGGATGGCTCGGCGGCTCTGCTTTGGCATGGGACGGGCTCCTTGTTTGTTCGTTATAGAGTTACAAGTATGTGCTCCGCACGACGTCGCGGGCAGGGTGCCGCCGGCGAGGCGTCGTGGCGAAAGATGCGGGCTAGATGCGGCCGAACTTCTTAACGGCTTCCTCGATGGAGTGGAACTTTTCGATAAAGGGGTACATGGAGTGCTCGGAGTTATCAAGCTCCTGGGCGCGGAGGAGGATCTCGGCGGCGCGGTCCTTGGGGACGACGACGACGCCATCCTGGTCGGCGACGATGATGTCGTCGGGGGCTACGGGGACGCCGTCGCAGAGGAGCGGGAGGTTGGCGCCGGCGAAGCGATAGTGGCCGACGGAGGTGGAGGGGACGGGGCCGAGTGCGTAGACGGGAAACGGGAGTTTGCGGAGCTGCGGCAGGTCGCGCACACCGCCGTCCACGACGGCGCCGGCGAAGCCGCGGGCGAACATGGCGGTGCCCATCAGGCCGCCCATGCCGGCGATGTCCGCGCCGTCCTCGACGGACATGACGTAGACGGAGCCGGGCGTGCCGGTGTCGATGGCGTGGAGCATGCCGGAAAGCGCGGCGGGGTCGGTGTTTTCCTGCTTGACGAGCTTGACGGTGAGGGCACGGCCGACAAACTTGGTCGGAAAAATGGACTGCATGCGATGCGACATGTAGCGCTTCTCATGCAGCAGCTGCTCGATGGCGTCGGAGACAGAGGCGGCTTCGACATGGCGGTAGGCGTCGAGCATGAGGGCTGGATCGGCGCGGTACTCGTCCGCCGTCCGCGGAGAGTCGGCGGCGAGCGCGTGCGCGAGGGTGAGCAGCGAGGCCGCAAGCAGCATGACAAAGGCGCTGCCTTCACCGCGCCTTGACCGCAGCGCGCGAAGGGAGAGCGGCAACTTTGGCAGCTTCATTGAGGAACTCTCCTGAGGCGATGGCCGAGTGTGCACCGATCATAGTACGGCCGGTTTCAGTAGGGGAGTGGCGATGTCGGTCAGGATGAGGTGAGGGGGCGTTCGGGGTGGACGAGCAGCCAGGCGAGCGCGCCGAGGATCGCCATGGCAGCGGCGGTCGCAAACGTTGTGGTCCAGCCAAATCGAGCGGCGATCCAAGGGGTGAGCGAGGCGGTGACAGCGCCGCCGATCTGACCGCCCATGTTCATGGCGCTGGAGAACAGGGCGGCGCTGGAGCCGGCAAGATCGACGGCCACGGACCAGAAGGAGCTCTGCGCCAGATAGAGCGCGCTCGCGCCGCCCGCCAGGATGACCCCGGCAAGCTGCGGGCTGCGGACCTGCGAGCCGATCACCAGAAAGGCGGCGGTGAGCAGGAGCGCGACGAAGGCGAGCAGCGAGCGACCAACGCGTAGGCCGCGGGTACGGGAAAGGCGATCGCTGAGCGCGCCTCCGGCGAGGCAGCAGACCGTCATGGAAAGGAAGGGGAGCATGGCGTAGCGGGCGCTGGACTCCAGGTTGAAGCCGCGCACCTCCGCCATGTAGAGAAAGAACCAGCTGAAGAAGATCCAGGCGACGTAGCCGAAGCAGAAGTAGCCGACGATGAGCGCGGGGAGATCGCGGCGGGCGAAGAGGGCTCGCCAGGGGAGCTTTGGGGTGTTGACGTCGGTGGCGGGGAGGCCGCGTTCGATCTCAGCGAGCTCGGCGGGGGCAAGGCGAGGGTGCTCAAGGGGGGTGTCGCGCGCCAGCAGCCACCAGCCGAGCCCGACGGCGAGGCCGACGGCGGCGCTGAACCAAAAGGCGGCGCGCCAGCCGTGGCGGGCGATCAGCGCGGCCAGCAGGGGCGGGGTGAGGCCGCTGCCGGCGCCGACGCCGGCGAAGATCAGGCCGTTGATGATGCCGCGTTCGTCGACCGGAATCCAGTGGGCAACGATCTGGCTGGCGGCGGGGTAGATGACGGACTCGCCCGCGCCGAGGGCGAGGCGGATCGCCATGAGAACGATGACGGCGTGGGCGAGATGCGCGGGCAGAAGAGCGGTCAGCGCGGTGGCGACACCCCACCAGAGCGTGCCCAGAGTGAGCACGCGGCGCGGGCCGAAGCGCGCGACCAGGGCCCCGGCGGGGATTTGAAAGCCCGCATAGCCGATCAAGAAGGCGCTGAAGACCCAGCCGAGACGCTGGTTGGAGAGGCCGAAATCGCGCGAGATGGCTAGGCCGGCGATGGATACGTTGGTGCGATCGAGAAAGGCGACCGCGCTGAGCAGAAACAGCCAGAAGCCGAGCAGGAAGCGGAGTCGCATGCCGTGCGGACCGTGCATCCGTCGAGTTCCCTTTCGTGTCGGCGAGGCTGCGCGTCTCGTGTCGGCCAGGCTGCGCGTCGCTAGCTCCGGCCAGATTGCCGGTGGGCGGATCTTGAGCGCTAGAATCTGCTTCACTTTACGGCGACAAGGACGAAACGCGCCAGAGCGCTGGGCTGGCCGCGTGAGGGCGCGATGACAACAGAACGGTTCTGGCGCAGAATGAGAGCACCCGACGGTGGCGCTCGCCGCATAATCTTAGCCATCCTTGCAACCTCGTGATCTCTCCTTCCCAAAGGACTACGATGATCGTTCGCTCGCTCGTTTCCGGCGCTCTTCTGCTGGGTTTCCCGATGGTGCAGGCTCCGCTGGGCGGCGCACAACAGCAGCAGCCGGCGTATGACCTCGTGCTCCAGCACGGGCATGTACTGGACGCCAAGAACCACATCGACGGTGTGATGGATGTGGCGGTGAAGGACGGCAAGGTGGCCGAGGTCGCCGCGCACATCGATGCCAAGCGCGCCATTAAGGCAGTGGACGCGACCGGGCTGTATGTGACCCCGGGGCTGGTCGACATCCATGTGCACGTGTATGCGGGCACGGGTGAGAAGGACTCGTACGCGGGCGACAACGGCGTCTACCCGGACGGCTTTACCTTTCGCAGCGGCGTGACCACGGTGGCGGACGCGGGCAGCTCGGGGTGGAAGAACTTCGAGGACTTCAAGCAACGCGTGATCGACCGAGCGCAGACGCACGTGTTTGCTTTCCTGAATATCGTGGGCGCGGGCATGCGCGGGCCGAAGTATGAGGACAACCTGAACGAGATGGACAGCAAGGCGGCTGCCGCGATGGCGCTCAAATACCCTGGCGTGATTGTGGGGTTCAAGAGCGCGCACTTCAGCGGGCCGGAGTGGAAGCCGACCGCCCAGGCGGTGCTCGCAGGCAACATCGCACATCTTCCGGTGATGATCGACTACGGGGCGAACCGGCCGGAGCGGCCGCTCTACGATCTGATGGCGACGCACCTGCGGCCAGGCGATATCTACACCCACATGTACTCCGGTCTGCGCGGCGAGCAGGATCCGACCACATTGGGACCATCGGCGGCGATGCTGATCGGTCGCAAGCGCGGAATTTATTTCGATGTAGGGCATGGCGGCGGATCGTTTCGCTGGTCGGTGGCGGTGCCGCTGATGAAGGCGGGCTTTGTGCCGGACTCGATCTCGACCGACCTGCACATCACAAGCATGAACGCGGGCATGAAGGACCTGCTGAACGTGTCGGACAAGCTGTTGGCGATGGGTCAGACGGTGCCGCAGGTGATCGAGGAGATGACCTCCGCGCCGGCGCATGAGATCCAGCACGACGAGCTGGGAAATCTGTCGGTGGGCAGCGTGGCGGATATCGCGGTGCTGCGGCTGGAGCATGGCCGCTTCGGCTTCTACGACATGGTGAACGCGAAGAAGATGGGGACGGAGAAGCTGGTGTGCGAGCTGACGCTGCGCAAGGGCAAGGTGGTATGGGATCTGAACGGGATGACGTCCGACATGTGGGACGCGCCGGCGACCAGCGACTACTCGCAGGCGACACGGTGGACGACAATGATCACGCGGCCCTCGGGCTCTAAGGCCCAGCCGGTTCCGGCCAATGACGGCACAAGCGCGCCCGAGGCGCACTAAGGACGGAGCTCGGCTGTCTTGCAATGCTGCATTTCCCGACTCCTAAAAGGATTGGCGGAGGACCATGCTGACACGACGCACCCTGCTTCAATCGCTGCCCGCGCTGGCTGTGCTGCCCCGCGCTCTTCCGGCGCACGCCTTTCTTGCTGTGCCGAAGCTCTTGATCGGCACGGGAACGGCGTCGCCGAGCACAAGCAAAGGCATCTACGCGGCGGAGTGGGACCAGCAGCGGGGTACGCTCGGAGGGCTCGCGCTGGCGGCGACGCTGCCCAGCCCCACCTATCTTGCGATCGCGCCCAAGGGACCGCTGCATCTCTATGGCTCGTCGCTGTATGCCATCAGTGAGATCGATGCGGGCACGGTGACCGCATTTGATTTTCAGATCGATGACCACAGCGGCGCGGTGAAGCTGATTGAGCTGAACCGGCAGAGCACGGAGGGAGCGGGGCCGGCGCATGTGTCGGTAAGCCCGGATGGCGGCAGTGTGTACGTGTCCAACTACGGCAGCGGGAGTCTGACGAGCTACGGAGCGGCGCGACGCGGCGCGTTGTCCGGGCCGGTGTCGCACTTTCAGTACACGCCGGTGGATGCGGACCCGATTCATGCCAAGCCGCACGCGCATGAGGCGACGCCCTCGCCGGACGGGCGCTATCTGCTGGTGAACGATCTTGGGTCGGATCGCATCCTGGTATACCGCATCGAGCGGCAACGGGATCGGGGAACGGGCGCGCTGACGCCGAACACGCCGGCGTTCTGGCAAGGACGACACGGCTCGGGACCGCGGCACCTGGCCTTTCATCCCAACCGACGATGGGTCTACAACGTGAACGAGCTGGACTCGACCGTGAACCTGCTGGCATGGGACGCGAAGACGGGCGTGCTGACGTCGCAGGGTGGGCCGGTGTCGACGCTGCCGCCGGACTATCCGAAGGGCAAGGCGTTTCCGTCGGGGATCCTGGTCTCGCCGGACGGCCGGTTCGTCTATGTGGGCAACCGGCGCAACGAGACGATCGCAATGCTGCCGGTTAATGCGCAGGATGGGTCGCTGACGCTGAAGCAGCTGATGGTGCACGGCGGCAAGACGGCGCGGGAGATCGCCTTCGATCCAAGTCTGCGCTACCTGCTGGTGGCGTGCCAGGACTCAAACGGGATCGTGGTGCTGGCGCGCGATGTGTCGACCGGCGAACTGTCTGCGACGGGGCACACGTATGCGATCGACAGCCCGCAGTGTCTGGTGTTCACGGTCTGACGGTGTCGTGACGCAGCTTCGGGGAGGGGAGAGAGCTTAGATGGCTGGAGACGCCACCGCGCCTGCCTTGACGATTGACCGGAAGGACCCGCGGTTTGACACGCTGAAGAAGGGGCACAACCTGCGCTTCCCGGCGACGGAGTCGGAGGCGGCGAGCCGCATTGTGCTGTGCGCGAACGCCGCCGAAGCGGCGGAGGCGCTGCAGCGCGTGGTCGCCTCGGGACTGCGGCCCACGGTGCGCAGCGGCGGCCACTGCTACGAAGACTTTGTGTCGAACAATCCGAATGGAGCGATCCTCGATCTCTCGCTGCACCGGGCGATCGATCAGGACGCCAGCGGCGGGTTTCGCGTGGCGGCCGGCGCCGTGCTGGGCGAGGTGTACCGAACGCTCTACAAGCGCGCGGGCGTGACGCTGCCGGCGGGCACGTGCTATATGGTGGGCGCGGGCGGGCACATCGCGGGCGGCGGGTATGGGCTGCTGTCGCGGCTGCAGGGGCTGACGGCCGATTGGATCACGGCCGTGGACATTCTGACGGTAAACGAAAGCGGTCGCGTGCTGCCGATCCGGGCCACGCGGGAGACGCACGCGGACCTGTTCCGCGCGTGCCGGGGCGCGGGCAATGGGAACTTCGGGCTGATCACGGACTTCCACTTTGCGCGCCTGCCGACCGCGCCGCGCGAGGTGGCGGAGGCCAGTCTGCGGTTTCCCTGGGCCGAGATGACGGAGGCGAAGTTCACCAAGCTGCTGACGACCTATGGCGATTTTTGGGCGGGGCGAGGCCAGGATCCGGAGACGTGGGGCCTGTTTGTGGTCTTTGTGATGAGTCCGCGAACCGACCAGAGCGAAGGGCATCTCGGCATGCGCGCGCAGTTCTGCACACCGGCCGGCGACACGTCGGACCTGGCGGTGCTGCACGAGTTCTTCGATCGCTTTCGCGACCTGTCGCCGACGGTGATTCTGCCGTCGAAGCTGAACTCCGCCAACAGCTCCACCACGGTAGGTGGGGATGATCCGGCGGCGGACCGGGCGCGCCACCCGTATGACGTGACGCGGCAGCCCTGGCTGGATGCGACGCTGGCCGGTGGCGGCTCGGGCGGCGGCACGCGGGCGAAGTACAAGTCGGCTTATATGAAGCAGACGTTCACGGCGGCGGAGTGCGCCGCGCTTTGGCGCTACATGACTACGCCGTCGATCGACGCGCACGGCTCGGTGCTGGCGATCGACTCCTATGGTGGGGCGATCAATCGACCGGAGCGTATGGCGGACACGGCGATCGCGCAGCGCGCGTCGGTGATGAAGCTGCAGTGGATGTGCTACTGGCGCGAGAAGGAGCAGGACGCGGGGCGGCTGCGCTTCATGGAGGACTTCTACACGGCGGTGTACACGGGCGATCATGTGGAGGCCGGCCATCAGGGGACGCCGTGGGGGCCGGGCTACGAGGGCTGCTACATGAACTACGCCGACGCCGATATGCTGCGCTATTCGTTCTGGCCGGAACTCTACTTCGGGCGCGGGAACCTGTACGGCTTCTTGCAGGATGTAAAGCAGCGCTATGACCCGAACAACATCTTTCATAACGCGATGAGCGTTCGGCCGCGGATGGGGTAGAGCGAGGGAGCGGATGGGACTGGATGCGATGTGGACTCGGCGCAGATTTGTAACCACGGCTGGTCTGATGGGGGCGGCGACCTCACTGCCGTCGGTCGCGGAGCGGAGGAAGGCAGTCCGGGCAGGGGTTTGGGCGAACGGGAACACGGTGTCGACGGCGCGGCAGGCGGTGCAGCCGTATGTGCTCCACCTGAGTGACTCGGTGGTGCGGCAGACTGCCCGGCACTCGATCGTCACGATGAACGTCGACGGCGAGCGGTGGTCTAGCTCGTGCCCTTCAGGGATGGAGATTCGCCTGGCGCCGAACGCGCTTGCCATGCATCCTGGGCGGCCCGTGGTCTATGTTGCGCATGGGGAGGGGATGGCGGGCGATGGCCTGCGCCGCGCTGTGGTCGCGGCGTATGCGATCGATGGAACGACCGGGGAGCTGCGCGCGATGGGGACACAGCCGCTCGCGCTGTCGGCGCTGTTGGCGAGGGATCTCGCGGTGTCGCCCGATGGGCGGTCGCTGCTGGTGGCGGGATCCGTCGGTGCAACGTACTGTGTGCTGCCGCTGGCGGAGGATGGCAGCATGGGCGCCGTGGAGCATGCGCTGAAGATGACCGGGGGCGGCCCGTGGCGGACTCTGCCCTATCTGCGGAGCGTGCTGTTTCATCCTTCGGGCGTGGCCTACGGGACGGACACGCCGATGGATCGGCTGCACGTGATCTCGTTTGCGGACGACGCGCCGGCGGTGACGGAGCGCGTTCCGCTGCAGCCGGAGTGTGGGCCGACGGAGATGGCGCTTTCGCCCGCTGGGGATGCGCTCTTTGTGGTGACGCGATGGCGGCCGGGATTTGCGATGTTTCCGGTGGATCGGGCGACGGGACGGATCTGTGGGCGAGCCGCGGAGGCAGGTGCTCGAGGGGCATGTGGGCGCCGCCGTGGTCGTGAACGCGGCAGGTGACCGGGTGTTTGCGGCGACGCAGGAGAGCCGAAGCGCAAGGGGGAGCTATGGCGGTTCTCCAACGGTGCTCTCGGTGTTTGCGTATGGGTGTCTGAGCCGCGGATTGCGCCCGATGGAGCAGGTGCGCCTGCCGGAGATTCTGAAGGCGAATCGGTTGGTTTGCCACGGCGACGAGCTGCTGGTGGTGGGTCTGGGCGGTGTGGTCGCGATGAAGGTGGACGATGGCGCGGGGCGCCTGGGGCCGGCGCGGCATGTAGTGCCGTCCGGCGCGTTCAGCGATGCCGTGGTGCACGCGCTGTGAGCCTGGCCGGCGCGTCGGTGGGGGGGGACACGGGATTGCGGCTGCGGCCGGCGGCGGCGTGCCGGTGGGATGCGGTCTCGCTGGGCGAGGTGATGCTGCGTTTCGATCCGGGCATCGAGCGAATCGCGCAAGCGCGGCAGTTTCGCGTGTGGGAGGGTGGCGGCGAGTACAACGTAGCGCGCGGGCTGCGCAGCTGCTTCGGTCAGCGAACGGCCATCGTGACGGCGCTGGTCGACAATCTCGGTGGGACGGCTGGTCGAGGATCTGATGCGGCAGGGCGGGGTCGATGTCGGCGAGGTGCTGTGGCGCGCGGACGATGGAATCGGTGTGGCGGCGCGCAACGGAATCTACTTTCTCGAGCGCGGCTTCGGTGTGCGTGGCGCGCTGGGCACCATGGATCGGGGGCACACAGCGGTCTCGCAGATGCGGCCGGGCGAGATCGACTGGGAGCGGCTGTTCGGAAAGGAGGGCGTGCGCGTCCTGCACACCGGCGGCATCTTCTGCGCGCTTTCGGCGGGCACGCGCGCGGTGGCACGGGAGGCGATGGAGGCGGCGCGACGGCACGGCACAATTGTCTCCTTCGACTGCAACTACCGGCCGTCGCTGTGGCGATCGCAGGGCGGACGGCAGGGCGCGGCGGCGGCGAATCGCGAGCTGGCGCCGCTGATCGATGTGCTGTTCGGGCACGCGGGCGACTCTGGCCCTCGAGCTGACGGAGAGCTCGCATGCGCCGCCGGCGCACACGCACGAGAGCTATGCGGCGATGACGACCGAAGCTGCTTGAAGAGCACGCGAGCCTGCGACTGATCGCAACGCCGACGCGACGCGCGCGCACGGCGAGCGCGAACGACTGGGGCGGCTATGCGGCGACGCGCGAGGGCGTGTATGCCGCGCCGGAAATGCTGAATCTCGAGATTCTGGACCGCGTGGGCGGCGGTGATGCGTTTGCGGCGGGCGTGCTGTATGGTCTGCTCACCGAGCGCGGGACAGAGTGGAGTCTGCGCTGCGGCGTGGCGCACGGCGCGCTCACTATGACCACGGTGGGCGACAGCTCGTTTGCGACACTCAGCGAGGTGGAGCGGCTGATAGATGGCCGCGGAGCGGGGGTGCGGCGATGACCAGGGGAGGAAGCCGGTGATGACGGACGCAAAGAGCGCGGTGCTGGCGCGGATGCGCGAGGTGGGGCTGGTGCCGGTGCTGCGCGCGGGGTCGCCGGCGGAGGCGCTGGCCATCGCTGAGGCGGTTCGCGACGGCGGGGTGACGGTGCTCGAGGTCACGATGACCGTGCCCGGTGCGCTCGAGGTGATTCGCACGCTGGTGCGGGATGAGCCGACGATGCTGGTGGGCGCGGGCACGGTGCTGGACGCGGAGACGGCGCGGATCTGCATGCTCGAGGGAGCGGCGTTTGTGGTGAGTCCAGCCACCAATGCGCGCACCATCGAGATGTGCCGGCGCTACAGTGTGCCGGTGCTGCCGGGTGCGTTGACGCCCACGGAGATTGTGACGGCGTGGGAGATGGGCGCGGATGCCATCAAGGTTTTCCCGGCATCCGCGATGGGCGGGGCACCCTACCTGCGGAGCCTGAAGGGACCGCTGCCGCAGATCCCGCTCATTCCGACGGGCGGTGTCTCGGTCAGGACGGCGAAAGAGTTTTTGCGCGCGGGCGCCTTTGCGCTCGGCGTGGGATCGGACCTGGTCGACACCGGCGCGGTCGCGGCGGGCGAGCTGGGCAGGATCACAGCGACGGCGCGGGCGTATCTTCAGGCCATTGCGGAGTTCCGCAAGGAAGCGGAACCAGGGCACATAACGGTTGGATGAGGAAGCTACATGAGGGGAAGGGCGCTGGCGAAAGGGTTCCTGAGCGGAACGGCGGCGCTGTTGCTGCTCTCCGCCGGCGCACGCGGGCAGGAGCCGTGCGGCGATGTGCCGCATCGCGATCACCCCCATGCCATGCTCTCGAACGGAGACGTAACGGCGCTGGTGTTTCTGCCGAATCCGAGCACGGGCTACTACCGATCCTCACGCTTCGATTGGTCGGGTGTGGTGGGGTGTGCGGCCTATCGCGGGCACACCTTCTGGGGCGAGTGGTTCCCGCACTACGACCCGCTGGCGCATGATGCGATCACCGGTCCGGTCGAGGAGTTTCGCACCGACGAGGGCGCGCTGGGGTACGACGCGGCGGGGGTCGGCGGCCTGTTTGTGAAGGTGGGTGTGGGTGTGCTGCGGCGCGACCTGCCGGGCAAGTACGAGTTCGCGCATGTGTACCCGATCGTCGACACGGGGCGGTGGACAGTGCGCGCGCGGGGGCGTTCCATCACCTTTCGGCAGCGGCTGCGATCGACCGGGGTCGCGTATGAGTACACCAAGGTGCTGTCGCTCGACCGGCATGGATCGACGCTGACGCTGACGCACGCGCTCAAGAATCTTGGCAACGCGGCGGTGGTGACCGACGTGTACGATCACGACTTCTTCATGCTGGACGGGCATACGACGGGACCGGGCATGGAGGTGCGGCTGCCGTTTGCGCCGGTACCGGATCGGCCGCTTGAGCCGGGCGCCGCGGTGGAGGGCAATGCCATCGTGTACAAGCAGAAGATGCAGCCGAAGGAGACCGTGCAGGCCTATCTGACGGGCTACGGGGCGACGGCGGCGGACTGCAACCTTCGCGTCGAGGACATGGTGCACCGCATCGGCGTGGAGCAGACAGCGGACCGGCCGATCACGAAGATGTACCTGTGGTCGATTTCGACGACGATCTGTCCCGAAGCGTACCTGCATCTTGACGTGGCGCCGGGCAAGACGGGGCGATGGGTGATCCGCTACAGGCTCTTCGCGGACGAGGCAAAGAGCGGAAAGTCAATGCAGGGAGCGCCGTGATGCTGGCGACCGATCGAAGGGGCGACGACGTGAGGCATGGGGTAGCAGCAGGCTCGAAGAGCGGACTGCGGATTGCAGGGCGATTGCGGCGTCGCGGAAAGGCAAGCGCGATCACTGTGCTTGGCGCGGTCATGCTGGCGAGCACCGCGGCGGCGCAGGCGCCGGCAAGGCCGTCGCGGGCGCAGGTGATCGCGTATGTGTTCCCCAAGTCGCGCGTGGTGCCGGCGACGGAGATCCCGGCGGAGAAGCTGACGCGGATCAACTATGCGTTCGCGAACATCGCGGACGGTCGCCTCGTTGAGGGATCGGCGGTTGACGGCGCGAACTACGCTATGCTGCACAGCTTGAAGCAGCGCAATCCCTCGCTCGAGGTGATGGTGTCGGTCGGTGGCTGGCTGTGGTCGGGCAACTTTTCCGACGCTGTGCTGACAGCAGAGAGCCGCGCTCGCTTTATCGATAGTGCCGTCGATTTCGTGCGGCGCTATCAGCTGGATGGCCTCGACATCGATTGGGAGTACCCGGGGCTGGTGGGCGCGGGCAATAAGTTTCGCCCGGAGGACAAGGGCAACTTCACGCTGCTGCTGCGCGAGCTGCGGGCGCGCTTCGATCATGAGCAGGGCGGAAGGCATTCCCGATTGCTGCTGTCGATCGCGGCGGCGGCCTCCGAAGAGTTTCTGGAGCACACGGAGATGGGCGAGGACCAGCGCTATCTCGACACTGTGAACCTGATGGCGTACGACTTCTATGAGCCGAGCGGCGGCGGGATCACGGGCAACCATGCGGCCCTGATGACCGATCCCGCGGACCCGAAGCAGCTTTCGGCGGATCGCTTTGTGCGGGCGTTCGAGCAGGCCGGTATGCCGAGCTCGAAGATCGTGCTGGGAGTCCCGTTCTATGGGCATGTGTGGGGCAAGGTGCCCGCGACCAACCACGGGCTCTTCCAGAGCGGCGCGCCGGTGCCGAACGCGTATGCGGGCTATGACGCGATCGGCACGATGCAGGCGCAGGGCTTCACGCGATACTGGGACGCCGCGGCCGAGGCGCCGTATCTCTACAACGCGACCACGGGCCAGTTTGTCTCCTATGAGGACACACAGTCGCTCGCGCGAAAGTGTGCCTATGTGCGCCGGCAGGGCTTGGCGGGCGTCATGTTTTGGGAGCTGTTCAGTGACCCAACCGGCGCGCTGTTATCTACGATCGATACGTCGCTGTGGAGCGCGGCGACCCCGAAGAATGGAGCCAAGCGATGACGGCGAGCACGGCGCATCCCTCCGTGGGCATCACCGGCCAGGCGGTGAGCACGCGCATCACCTCGATCGACATCTTTCGCGGATTCACCATGGCAATGATGATCTTTGTCAACGATCTCGCGGATGTGCACGGGCTCTCGAAGTGGACCTATCACATGCCGGCAAACGTCGATGCGATGACCTACGTGGACATGGTGTTTCCGACCTTTCTGTTTCTGGTCGGCATGTCGCTGCCGCTGGCGGTGCGACAGCGGCTGAAGCGCGACCCGTCACTGCCGAAGCTCTGGCTGCATGTGGCGCTGCGCGCGGTCGGGCTGGTGGCGCTGGGGCTGGTGCTCGCAAACGCGGAGGGGGGCGATGCGAGCCGCATGCACCTGAACCCGAGTGTCTGGGCGCTGCTCGCGCTGGTGGGCGCGGTGCTGTTGTGGATGGTGTATGGCACGGGCATGGGCCGGCATCTGGTGCGCGGGCTGCGGGGCGTCGGAGCCGCGCTCCTGCTGCTGATGTTCGCGATCTTCCGCCGCAGGCTCGCGCACGGCGGCGAGGGATGGATCGACTTCTCCTACCCGGAGATCCTTGGCCTCATCGGGCTGACCTACCTTGCGGTCTCGATCCTCTACATCCCGCTCCGGCGATGGACCTGGGCGCCGCTCGCGTGCTTTGCCGCCATGCTCGCGTTCAATATCGCGTGCTGTGCGAAGTGGATCACGATCCGCCCCCCGATCTATGTATGGCCTTGGGACAACGGCGCGATGGCGATGATCACCTTTGGCGGCGTGGTCGTATCCACGATCTTTCTCGGCGAGCATCGATGGGTGACAACGCGGCAGAAGATGATGCCTGCGCTCGCGTTCGCGGTGCTGACTCTGGTGCTGGGGCTGCTGCTGCGTCCACTGGGAATCTCAAAGATACGGGCGACACCGACGTGGAGCCTGTGGAGCATCGGCGCAAGCACGGTGCTCTTTATGGCGCTCTACGGGATCTGCGATGTGCGGCGATGGACGGTATGGGCCGCCCTGCTGCGCCCGGCGGGAGAGAACACCTTGCTCACGTATCTGCTGCCTGACTTTTACTTCTACCTTGTGTCGTGGCTCGGAGTCGGCTATGTGCTAGGCCATTGGAATGCGGGAGCGGCGGGCATCCTGCGCTCTGTGCTGTTCACGATCGCGATGCTGCTGCTCTCGGGTCTCCTGACGCGGGCAAAGCTGCGATTGCAGCTTTGAGACCCGTGCGCGTTAATGACACAGGTGCCGGGCGGTCGTACCCTTCATCGACCGCCCGACAGCCATCTCACTTCAAGGGCACCGCAAGAAACGCCTTAGTGGGCGGCCCACTCGATCTTGGTCAGATCGATACCTTCCTTCACCATCTCGTAGAGCGGGCTGAGCCCGCGCAGCTTCGACACCACATCAATCAGCTTGTCCGAGACGTAGTCGACCTCGGCCTTGTTGTTGAAGCGGCCTAGACCGAAGCGGATCGAGCTGTGCGCCACGTCATCCCCCAGGCCCAGCGCCTTGAGCACATAGCTCGGCTCCAACGTGGCCGAGGTGCAGGCCGAGCCCGACGATACCGCGATGTCGTTGATGCCCATCAGCAGGCTCTCGCCCTCGACGTACACGAAGCTCATGTTCAGATTGCCCGGCAGGTGGTGCTCCATGTTGCCGTTCACGTGCACGTAGTCGAGCGCGCCCTCGAACTTCGCCTTCAGGTATTCGCGCAGCTCGGTCAGACGCGCCGTCTCCGTCACCATCTCCTCGCCTGCGATCTCGCACGCCTTGCCCAGACCCACGATGCCCGGCACGTTCAACGTGCCCGACCGCATCCCGCGCTCGTGACCGCCGCCATTGATTTGCTCGGAGATCTGCACCCGCGGATTGCGCCGGCGAACATAGAGCGCGCCCACGCCCTTCGGCCCATAGATCTTGTGCGCCGTCAGGCTCAGCACATCGATGTTGTCGGTCTGCACGTTGACCGGGATCTTGCCCACCGCCTGCACCGCGTCGGTGTGGAAGATCACGCCCTTTTCGCGGCAGATCTTGCCGATCTCGGCCACCGGCTGCACCACGCCGATCTCGTTGTTGGCGTACATGATCGAGACCAGGATGGTCTTGTTCTCGCCCTCGGTCACGATCGCCCGGCGAAGGTCCTCAAGATCGATCAGACCGTCCGCCTGCACCGGCAGGTAGGTGACGCGATAGCCCTGTTTCTCGAGCTTCTTGCAGGTGTCGAGCACGGCCTTGTGCTCGGTCACCTCGGTGATGATGTGGTTGCCGCGCTCGCGGTACATCTCCGCGATCCCCTTGATCGCGAGGTTGTTCGACTCCGTCGCCCCGGAGGTGAAGATGATCTCCTTGGCCGTTGCGCCGATCAGCTTCGCCACCTGCTCACGCGCCGTTTCAACGGCCTTCTCGGCCTCCCAGCCGAAAGAGTGGTTACGGCTCGCCGCATTGCCGAAGACAGTGCCGAAGTAGGGCAGCATCGCCTCGAGCACGCGCGGATCCATCGGTGTGGTGGCATGGTTGTCCATGTAGATCGGCAGCTTCACCCCGGCCGGCAACGGTCCCTTGCTCTCCGCCACTACCATGCCGTTATCGGCCATTGCCACGCCCACATCCGTCAATTCGTTTCCCATAATCGTCCCTGCTCCCAAACTCTCTTTGTGCGTCCTACCGTGCCGCCAAGCTTCATGACCTACGCCTATGCAAAGGCGCCGCCCTACATCGCGATCGTGACCAACCCGCCCGCTACCGGGCTTCCCCGGTCGTCTGGCTCAGCCTCCACCTGCTCCGTCAAGTCGGCGATCCGAAGGCCGCTCAGCATCTCCTTGATCGCGTCGTTTACCTTACGCAGCGGTTCTTTGATGGTGCAGTGGCCCGCCAGGTCGCAGGCTCCGTGGATCGTGATGCAGCTGGTGATAAACAACGGCCCATCGATCGCGCGTATCGCTTCAAAGGCGCTGATCTGGTCGGCAGGCCGGGCCAGCGCATATCCGCCGTTGGTTCCCGCGTGCGAGACCAGCAGGCCGGAGCGTGCCAGCGTCTGCAGAATCTTCGCCAGCAATGGCGGCGGAATGTGGTACGCCTCCGCGATATCCTTCGCGCTCTGCGCACCGCCGTCCACGTGCTCGGCCAGGTACTTCAAAGCCATCAGACCGTAGTCCGCTTTTTTGGTCAGCCGCAACATAGCATTTAGAAAATCGCGGGCGACCGCAGCCGCTCGTCGAGCGCTGGCTCACCACAACTACCACTCTAAGCGGCGGCGAGGCCGCGCGCAACCGGCATCGCCCAGATCGGAGCCAGATCGATGGTCAACATCGTCGATTGTCTGGAGCACCCTAACCCCCTGTCGCAATGCTTATGACCTGGCTTCGCGCCCCCAAAGGCTGTCGTTGACAGCGACCGCGACGCACGGGAAAATTCAATCCATCGAGCCGATCCAGCTGCCCGCGTCGTCGGCCTGCTCCGTTCCCATGCCCGCTCCCTGCAAACACACCGTCGTTCGCGTCGTCTCCCGTCATGAGGACGCCGAGTTTGTCGAGTGCATGGCCTGCCGCGAGATCTTCGACTCTGTTGAATACGAGGATATCGCCCGTGAAGAGCAGGCGGATGCCGACCGCCGCGCCGCCGAGGCCGATCTCGCCGCGGAAGGCAGCTGACCGGATCCCGGCGGACCCTCACCACCCGAGTATCACCCTCACGTCGCCATCAGCCCTTGGCGGCTGTCGGCACTGCGCCTGCATCGCCATCGTCGCCAGCATGTGCGCCGGTGTGGGTCTTTTCGTCCGGCAGCGTGGCGTCGGCGTCGATCGCCGCCGAAACCGCAACAGCGTTCTCCCCGTGCAGGCGCTCGATCACGATCCACGCATACTGGGCCGCGGAAAGGGGCGCCAACACCGCAATCAGCCGCAGCAAACCGCCGCCCAGCAGCGCCAGGCTCGGCCACCTGGTGATCTGCCGGCAGAAGATCACTACCACCGCGAGGATCTGCGTTGCGGTGTTCAGCTTGCCGAACAGGCTGGGGCGAAAGTCGCGCAACGTCCCGGTCGCGAACAGCAGTGTCGCAATCAGCAGAATGCCCAGGTCGCGGCTGAAGACCAGCACCGTCACATAGCGCGGAATCAAGGCCTCGTGCGTCATCACCAGAAAGAGCGTGCTCAGCATGAGCTTGTCGGCGATCGGGTCCAGATAAAGACCCAGCCGCGTCTGCTGGCCGAGCCGCCGCGCCAGCAAGCCGTCCAGGCCGTCCGAAATCCCGGCAAGCGCGAACAACGCAAATGCCCCGCGCCACCGGCCGTCCAGGATCTCAATCACGATGAACGGGATCGTGAACAGCCGCAACAGCGTCAGCAGGTTGGGTACGGCACGAAACTGACGAAGATCGGGCACAGCGGCTTGTGATGCCGTAGGATCGCGCCCGGGCGGACGCAATCCAAGATTATTTCGGGTAACAGGACGCTGATCTTCGGGTCGCGGACGCTGATTTTGGTCACAGGACCCTGATCCTTCGGGTCACAGACGCTGCTATCGCGGGTCGCGGACGCTTGTCGCGCGGCAATCTAGCCCGCGGTTTGCCGGCCGCCCTCCCGTCCGGCGCAGTTGCCCTCGCATGGGAGGCTCCGGTACACTGATCAGACGCATAGAGGCGCGTAGCTCAGTTGGTTAGAGCGCTACCTTGACACGGTAGAGGTCGTTGGTTCGAATCCAATCGTGCCTACCATCTTCCGACCGGGCCGAGCCCCTGAGGACCAGATCGGTGGGGCTCCACGAGTCTCAGCGGGAAGCATCAAGATCATGCCATGGGGCGCGCCTAAAACTGGCGTACCCTCGGCTCCGGAGCTTTGATATGGCACAGAAGTGTGAACTCTGCGGCAAGGGACCGCAGTTCGGCAACAACATCTCGCACGCGCACAACACCACGCGCCGTCGCTGGAATGTGAACCTGCAGTCGGTCAAGGCCGCCATCACCGGTGGCTCGAAGCGCATGCGCGTCTGCACCTCATGCATCAAGGCCGGCAAGATCGTCAAGGCCGGCTAGCACCCCACGCCTCTCCGCCGCGGGCCATAACCCTAAAGAGAAAACGCCCCAGCCGCATTGCTCCGGCCGGGGCTTTGCTGCATCTACCGCACCCTCGATCTGCCGCCTTCCTACTTCGCCTGCTCCGCAAAGCCGAGCGATGCGCCATTAATGCAGTAACGCTGCCCGGTCGGCCGCGGACCGTCCGGAAATACATGCCCGAGATGCGCGCCGCAGTTCGCGCACACCACCTCCACCCGGCGCATGCCGTGGCTGCTGTCCTCAATCGCCTCGATGGCATTCGGCGTCACCGGATTCCAAAAGCTCGGCCAGCCCGACCCCGACTCGAACTTCTTGTCGGAGGTAAACAGCGGCCCATCGCACGCCGCGCAGTGATACACCCCATCCTTATGATTATCGTTCAGCGGGCTTGAAAACGGCCGTTCCGTGCCCTTCTGCCGCATCACCTGAAACTGCTCGGGGCTCAGCAGCTCGCGCCACTCCGCCTCCGTCTTCCGCACCTTCTGCCCTGTGTCGGTTCCGATCTGGTTTTCGATCTGTGCCATGTCGTTCCTCGCTACAAATTGGATGCGCGAGGCCCGGTCTGTGCTTCCCGCCGGCATCCAGCGCGTCAGCCCGGCAGCACCGCCACCAGCTCAATCTCGACCAGCGCCCCCTTGGGCAGCGCCGCCACCTCGACCGTCGACCGCGACGGCGGCGTCATCCCCTCCGCCGCGAGATACCCCGCATAGACCTCGTTCATCGCCGCGAACTGGCTCAGGTCCTTGAGGAACACCGTCGTCTTCACCACGTCGGCAAAGCCCGCGCCCGCTGCCGCCAGCACCGCGCCGAGGTTCTCAAGCACCTGCGTCGTCTGCTCGCGTACGCCGCCCGCGACCATCTCCATCGACTGCGGATCGAGCGGAATCTGCCCTGACGTGTAGAGCAGACCGCCGGCGCGGATCGCCTGGGTGTAGGGTCCGATGGCGGCCGGCGCGTCGGCGGTCGCGACAGCGATCTTCTGTTTCGTGGTCATGACGCCGATTCTCCACACGCCGGCCCACCGACGCAACGACGGCGCGTGCCGATTGACGCTCGCCGACGGGACGCCGTAAAGTCAGCACGTCTGGTAAAAGCCTTTTGTTGCCAGCAGAAACCTCTTTTCTTGCCGCCAACGCCCTTGCACGGCGCTGGAAGCCCACTCAAAGGAAGGTTGACCGATCGTGGCCATTGTCGCCGGTGTTGACTTCGGAACCCTGAGCACGCGCGTGACGCTGCTCGACAGCGAGCGCGGCCGCCTTGGCACCGCTTCGGCCGGGTATCCGCTCCATCGCACGCGCGAAGATCCGGACCTGGCCACCCAGTCGCACGACGACCAGATGAAGGCGCTGGTCGAGGCCACGCGCAAGGTCCTCGCCGAGACCGGCGTCGACGGCAACCTGGTCGAAGCCATCGCCATCGACACCACCGGCTCCAGCGTCGTTCCTGTCGACAACTCGCTCCAGCCGCTCGACGAGTACTACCTGTGGTGCGACCATCGCGCGCTCCGCGAAGCGCAGCAGATCACCGCGCTCGCGCACGAGCAGCATCTCGAGGCGATCGAGTGGTGCGGTGGCGTCTACTCGCATGAGTGGGGCTGGGCCAAGCTGCTGCACTGGCTCCGTCATAACCCTGACAAGCGCGACCGCTTCGCCTCCGCGCTCGAGCACTGCGACATGGTCACCGCCACGTTGTGCGGCGTAACCGACCCTAAAGATGTCCAGCGCAGCGTTTGCGCCATGGGGCACAAATGGCTGTGGAATCCGCGCTGGGGCGGCTTCCCGCCGCAGAGCTTTCTGTCCGCGCTCGATCCCTTGCTCGACGGTGTGCGCGACAAGCTGACCGGCCCCGTGCTCACCTCCGATCACCTCGCCGGCCATCTCTCGCCCGTGTGGGCCGAGCGCCTCGGCCTGCGCGCCGGCATCCCCATCCCGGTCGGCGCCTTTGACGCTCATTGGGACGCCATCGGCGCCGGCTGCCGCGAGGGCGACGTAGTCAACGTCGTCGGCACCTCCACCTGCATCATCGCCATGGGCCAGCAGGTCGGTCTTGTGCCCGGCGTCTGCGGCGTGGTACCCGGCAGCGTCGATCCCGCGCTGGTCGGTGTCGAGGCTGGTCTCTCCGCCGTCGGCGACATCTTCGAGGCCATCGCCAAGCGCGCTGGCACCGACGTCCGCGCGCTCTCCTCCGGGCTGGAGCAGTACACTCCCGGCCAGACCGGCCTGCTGCGGCTGACGTGGGATAACGGCGACCGCACCGTGCTGGTCAACTCCGAGCTGGGCGGCGTCACGCTCGGCTGGAACCTCCTCCACACCGCCGAAGATGAGCTCTTCGCCGCCATCGAGGGCACCGCCCTGCACACCCGCATCATCCTCGACCGCATGGTCGAGGGCGGCGTGCCGATCGAGCGCGTGATCAACGCCGGGGGCATTCCGCAGAACAACGCCGTGCTCAATCAGATCTACGCCGATGTGCTCAATAAACCCGTGCTCGTCCCGTCCAGCACACCGACCAGCATCGGCTCGGGCATCTTCGCGGGGCTGGCCGCCGGCATCTTTCAAACAGTTCAGGAGGGGCAGGATCGCATGTGTCCCGCATATCGCACCTTCACCCCGCGCCCGGAGCACACCGCCACCTACGAGCGGCTCTACGATCTCTACCGCCGGCTGTACTTCGGCTTCGGGCTGCGGGGTAGCGAGGCTGTCCGGATCGGCGATATCCTTCCGTCGCTGCGCGAGATCGCCGCGGAGGTCCGCCGAAAGAGCCGGACCGCCGATGCCGCCTTGCCCGCCGTCTAATCAATATGCTCGACACGCCCGATGGCCGTCGTATCGCACTGCCTTGCACCACCGCCGTTGCTTCAACTCAGAAGGAGACGAGATGATCCGTCGCACGCTTTCCATGGCCGGCCTGGTCGGTTCCACACTGTTGGCGCACGGCGCCGTTACCGTCGCACCCTGGGGCAACATCGACGGCAAGCCGGTTGAGATCTATACCCTCAGCGACGCCGATCTCACCATCCGCATCACCAACTTCGGCGCCCATATCGTCGACGTCATGGCGCCCGATCGCGATGGCAAAAAGGCCGATGTGGTGCTCGGCTTCAAGGACCTCGCCGGCTACCAGGCCGACCCGAAGACCTATATGGGCTCGGTCGTCGGTCGCTACGGCAACCGCATCGCGGGCGGCAGCTTTGCGCTCGACGGCAAGACCTACACCGTGCCCATGAACGACCACGGCGTCAACGCGCTGCACGGCGGCACCAAGGGCTTTGACCGCATGGTCTGGACAGGCAAGACGCTCAGCAACGGCGTCGAGCTCTCGCTGCTTTCGCCGGACGGCGACATGGGCTTTCCCGGCGCGTTGACCGTGCATGTGCGCTACACGCTTGAGGGCCACGCGCTGCATATCAACTACGCCGCGACGACCACCAAGCCGACGGTGCTGAACCTTACCAACCACACCTACTTCAACCTCGGCGGGGAAGCGAGCGGCAGCATCCTGAACGAGGTCCTGACCATTCCGGCAGACCGCTACACGCCCGTGGATGCGAAGCTCATCCCCACCGGCGAGCTCGCGCCAGTTGAGGGAACGCCCTTTGACTTTCGCAAACCGACACCGATCGGCGCCCGCATCCACGACGACAACGAGCAGCTCAAGATCGCCGGCGGCTACGACCACAACTTCGTGCTCAACGGCACGGGCATGAAGGAGGCGGCGATGGTCGTCGATCCAGCGACCGGCCGTACCCTGACCGTGACCACGACCCAGCCCGGCGTGCAGTTCTACTCCGGCAACTTCCTCGACGGCACGCTCACCGGCGCGGGCGGCGCGATCTACGCCAAGAACGCCGGCTTCTGCCTGGAAACCCAGCACTTCCCCGACTCGCCCAATCACCCGGCCTTCCCCACGACGGAGCTGAAGCCCGGCCAGACCTTCCACTCCGAGACCATCTTCACCTTCGGCGTGCAAAAGTAACGCACCGGCGTATGTGGCCGACCGCGCTACAAATGTCGGGCAGCGACTCTGGAGACGGGATCGCTGCTCGGGCATGCTTGGCGCTGAGACGCGCCTGTGTCCTGGGTTCTCTCCGGTCGCTGCCGGTTAGCCCTGGCCGTAGGTGGCCTTGGGGCCGTGTTTGCGGAAGTAGTGCCGATCGAGCAGCGCCTGCGAGACCTCGTCGGCGTTGCTCTTGAGGGTCACCGTCCGATACGCCATGCGCGCGACCGCCTCGAGCACAACGGCGTTGTGCGCGGCCTCATGCGGCGTGCGCCCCCACACGAACGGCGCGTGGCCTGCGACCAGGCAGGCGGGCACGGCCAGCGGATCGAGCGATCCTGTTGATTCGCCGGGTGTTGTGCCCTTTCCGCCGCCCTTGAAGCGGGCGACGATGGCCAGGCCGGTCTCGTGCACATACCGCGCGCCGATCGCCTCGTCCGAGAGCGGCGCTGTCACCGGCACGGGCCCATAAAAGTAATCGGCGTGCGTGGTCCCAAACGCAGGGATGGGCAGGCCGGCCTGAGCGAAGGAGGTGGCGAACTCGGAGTGGGTGTGGACGACGGCGCCGATTTGGGGGAACTCGCGGTAGAGCAGGGTGTGGGTGTCGAGGTCGGAGGAGGGTTTGAGGTTGCCCTCGATGATGTGGCCATCGAGGTCCGTGACCACCATGTCTTGGGGCTTCAGATCGTCATAGTCGACGCCGGAGGGTTTGATCACTACCAGATTCTGTTCGCGATCGATGCCGGAGGCGTTGCCGAAGGTGTAGAGCACGAGGCCGCGGCGGACGAGCTCCAAGTTGGCTTCGAGGACCTCGGATCGAAGATGTTCCAGCAGCATGGCAGCTCCTTTGGTGTGGGCCTGGGGTGGCGGTCGACGACCCGCGCTTGTCGATTTAGAGGTGATTTTGCATGGAACGGAGTGGCTTTTAGGTGGCTTGAACGCGCAAGTAAACGCTTTCAGTATGGCAGCAGAGCCCGAGCCCAGAGATCGTGCAGCTTAGACGAAGAGGTCGCGGGGGATGGCGCGCAGGCCGGTGGGGGAGAGGTGGGCGTAGGCGGCGAGGTGGGGGAGGAGGATGGGCCAGCGGCGGGGTGCGGGAAGGGCGAGGGCCTGGGCGCCGCGGTGGGCGTGGGCGGCTTTGGCGGCGACCCTGCGGAGGATCTGGGCGTCGGTGGAGCGGGTCTGCAGGTACGCGTAGAGGTCGTCAAACTGGGTGGCGAGACGTTGGTACTCGTCGAGGTTGCGGGCGAGGGTGCGGGCGGTGTAGCTGCGCAGGCCGTGGGTGGCGAGATGCCGCAGTTTGCCGGCGGGGGAGAGCGGCGTGCCGACCTGTTGGGTGGCGTGGATGCGATAGCCGACGAGGCGCTCGGGGCAGGCGATGAGGCGGGACTGGATGGCGAGGAGGATGGCGAGCCAGCCGTCGTGGATCCAGCTTGGGGGGGCGGCGCGCAGCAGGGGTTTGGCGGTGCTGCGAAAGGCGAAGGCCATGCCGGTGACGACGTTGCGGCGCAGAAGGGCGTCGAGAGCGCCTCCATCGCGAAAGCGGGCCTGGTCGGCGGGGCCGAAGCGGAAGCTCTGCCAAAGGAAGCGACCGGTGGGTTGGGAGTCGGCGTCGATGAGATCGCCGTCGGAGAAGACGCCGCCGGCATCGGGATGGACGGCGAAGAGATCGGCGAGGGCCGAGAGCTTGTGGGGGTACCAGAGATCGTCCTGATCGGCGAGGGCGATGAGATCGCCGGTGGAGCGATCGACGGCCTGGGCGAAGTTGCGGGTATAGCCGAGGTTGACCGGGTTGCGCAGGATGTGGACGGGAAAGGGGGCGCGCGCGGCGAAGGTTTCGGCGATGGCGAGGGTGCGGTCGGTGGAGCCGTCGTCCGCGAGGACGAGCTCGTCAGGCAGGCGGTGCTGGCGGGCGAGGCTTTCGAGCTGCTGGTCGAGGAAGGCTTCGCCGTTGTAGGTGCACATGGCGACGGATAGACGCATGCTGCTGCTCTCCGGTGGGCGCTTTTTCGGTGGTGCGGCGCGCAGGCAATAGGCTATCGCAGGCGGCTTAGTCCATGCCGGGCGCTTGGGTTGACGCGGCCCAAGCAAACTGCAGGTTTCTCCACGGCGAACGCACGATGAGGCTGTGCGTTCTCCGGTCGAAATGACACATTTATAACTTATTTGGGGTATGCGCCAGGTTCCGAGTATGTCGAGCATCCGAAGCAACCGCAGGTTTCTCCACTGCGAACGCACGATGAGGCTATGCGTTCTCCGGTCGAAATAATACATTTGTAACTAAGCTTTGGAGTATGCGCCGAGTATGTCGCGAACGCTTTGGGCGTCCGAAGCAAACTGCAGGTTTCGCCACTACGAACGCACGGTGATGCTGTGCGTTCTCCGGTCGAAATGACAGATCTGTAACTGATTTTGGGTGTGCGCCAGGTTCCGAGTATGTCGAGAACACTCAGGGCGGCCGAGCGAACCGCAGGTTTCTCCAATGCGAACGCACGATGAGGCTGTGCGTCCTTCGGTCGAAATGACACATCGCGGGGGGCAGCCGGCGAGCGTGGCTCGCTAGACTGGCTTTGTAGACTGGGGAGATGCTGACGGCGGAGGAGCGGGGGCGGGTGGGGGTTGTGCTGGTGCGGGCGCGGAATCCGAGCAACATCGGCGCGGTGGCGCGGGCGATGTACGACTTCGGTTTTGGGCGGATGGCCCTGGTGAACGAGTATCTCGAGCCAGTGGAGACGGCACGGTCGGCAGTGGATGCGGCGGAGGTGCTGCGCGGGGCGATGACGCACGCGAGCCTGACCGAGGCGGTGGCGGCGAGCACGCTGGTGCTGGGGACGACGGCGGTGGGGGAGCGGGCGCTCGCGCACCCGGTGTGGACGATGGCGACGGCGGGCGAGCGGGTGGCGGCGCATCTGCGGGCGGATGCGGGGCATCGGGTGGCGCTGCTGTTCGGGTCGGAGAAGACGGGGCTGAGCAATGCGGAGCTGGCGCACTGCCATGCGCTGGTGACGGTTCCAATGGAGCGGCAGGCGGGGGTGCGACACCCGTCGATGAATCTGGGGCAGGCGGCGGCGGTGTGCCTGTATGAGCTGGTGCGGGATCGGCCGGTGGCGATGGCGAAGGCGAAGGGGGCGGGGCCGGAGATAGAGGGGCGGTCGGCGACGGCGGAGGAGGTGGAGCGGCTGCGCGGGCTGCTGGTGGAGGTGCTGGAGCGGACGGGGTACACGCGGCGGTATCCGGCGAACAGCGAGGAGGAGGTGCTGCGGCGGCTGGTGGTGCGGCTGGGGGCGAGCGCGGCGGATGCGCCGCTGTGGATGGGGGTGTTGCGGCAGGTGCTGTGGGCGCTGGGGCGGAGGGGGGAGCAGGGCGGAGAGTGAAGGGAGGTTGCGAAACGCCGAGAAACTTTAAGTCGGACGCGGCTCATCGCTGGTCCGGCTTTCCTTTGGCCGACTAACCAGAGTAAGTGAGGAGAAGGCGTTTAGCAGGCCGATGTCAACCCGGAGCCTCGACCGGAGCAGTCTTGGGAAGACTCCACCTTCGTGCAATGTATCAGGCGATAGATGCTGGATATAATCTCGAATCAAATGCGCGTTCTGATTTCCGTTGCTTTGTCGGCACTGAATTTCTCTGCAATTGCTCAGCAAGCACAACTTATTTCTGACACGAAGGCAATCTTCGAGCAGGCCAAGGCCGCGACCGTGGTTGTACTTGCTGGGGAAGGTGCTGGGCGACTCCGATCTTTGGGTACTGGAGTTCTGATCTCGAATGACGGTGTGATTCTCACGGCTTTACACACCGTAAAGGGAGCAGCGGAGGTTCAGGTGAGATTGGCCAGTGGAGATGTGTTCGACCGTGTCGAACTGCTTGGCGCCGACGAACGCAGGGATGTCGCCGCACTCAAGATTCCTGCGGGCAAGCTTCCGGCTCTTGCTCCAGGAAGCTCCGCGGGCTTAGCTCAAGGTGATCCCGTCTATGCGGTTACCAATGCTAATGGGCTGACATGGTCAGCCACCGATGGAATTCTTTCGGCAGTCCGTCCCGCAGAAGAGGTTCCCGGAGCTGGAAGTGGATACCGGCTACTCCAGTTCACCGACTCTGTCGCGCCAGGTTCCAGCGGTGGAGCGCTTTGGATCGATCTGGTTCGCTTGTGGGCATAATCACAAGTGGAAAAGGAACAGCTGCATTCGCGGTTCCGATCGAAAGCGTGCTCGGTTTGCCTAATGCCGGGGAGCATGTACGGTTAGGCTCTGGCACCTCACTCCAGATGCCGGCAAAACTTGCGGCCGAGGCTCCTCAATCTAGTGCAGCCATCGCCGAAGCGAATCCCTCACAGCTTCTCCGAAATGCAAAGACAATTTACCTCCAATCAAAGACCTCTTTTCTAACGGTCGATACTCTGGACCGCGCTCTAAGAGCTCAGAAGGACTGGGAAAAGCTTGGTCTCACTCTTGTGCAAGATCCTCGCGTGGCTGACGTCTTGATCCAGATCGACCGACCGCTGTTCACGTATGTGCACACGTTCGTCATTGTGGACAAGAGGACATCCATCGTCCTTGGCTCAGGCAAGGTTACGGCTTTCGACGGAACTATCGCCTCGGGTGGATTAGCCAAAGACATCATGAGGATATTCGCAAGTGTTCGGTTACCCACGGCACAAAGCAAGTAGGCGGCCAGCACAGGTCGCCTTGCCGATTGAAGAACACGGCGTGAGCGAGCGCATTCTGGCCTCACCTTTGTTGAGTACGACCTGAACACGCCTGCGCAGGTCGGGGTCTTTCATTCATTCCAGCATGAAGAGGGGCCGCTCCATGCGTCCGGCTTCCCGGAGAGCGGTATGAAGGCTGTTCTGGCGGGGGTAGCTGGCGAGCTTGCCGAGGGCAAGAGTACCGTTTGTTTTTTCAAGCGCCTGCACAGCCTGGGAGACCGCGGGTCCCCCGCTGCTTTCCCGAACGATCAGGTGCGGCTCGAGCAAGACGCTTTTTCTCATGCTGGGCTGCGCGGAGACGAGATCGAGTGCGAGTCTTCCGGCCGTTTCGCCAATCCGTTGCGCTGATTGCTCAATGGAGGTCAGGGGCACACGCAGATACTCGGCATACCGAAAATTACCGCAACCCACAAAGGCAATGTCTTCAGGGATGCGCAGGCCGGCGGCGCTCGCGGCAGCCATTGCACCGATCGCGGTTAGATCGTTATAGCAAAAAACAGCGTCAGGGAGCTGTTTTGCGCTGAGGAGCTGCCGCATGGCTTCGTAGCCAGCGCGGTCGCTGGTCTCCTCGAAGCGCTTTCGTATGAGGACGAACTCTTCGCGTAGGCGAAGACGGCTTGCCTGCATGACCTCGCGGAACGCACGCAGTCTCTCGCGCCCCGTGCTGGCGGCTTCACTGCCGATGTGCGCAATGCGTCTGCGGCCAGTTTCAATGAGGTGTTGCGTCGCGATCTCGCCTATACGATAGTCGTTCGATCCGACATGATGCAGTGTGCTGGTTGGGAAGTTACGGTCTACCAGCACACACGGGGTGTTTGTCGGCGTGGCTGCCTTAATGGAACGCAGGCTTCGCTGGCAGGAGGCGATCAGAAGCGCATCGACACCTCGTTGAAAGAGCGCGGAGACTTCCTGGTTTTCAATGGCAGGGTCTTCTTCTGAGGAGCTCAGCAGCAGAACACGGCCACTCTGGCGAACAACAGAACCCAATCCCTTAGCCACTTCGGCAAAGAAGGGATGGACCAGATCGGGCACGATCAGACCGATGCTGAAGGTCTTGCCACCGGCCAGCGCGCGGGCTTGATAGTTGGGCTGATAGCCCAGCTCGCGTACCCTCTTTTTGACCCTTCTGCGGGTCTCTTCCCCCACATCCGAACTGCCGCGCAATACCTTCGATACGGTGACTTTGGAGATGCCGAGATCATCCGCAATGTCCTGAAGTCGAGTCGCCACGATGGCCTTCAATATACGCTGCGTCGTTACGAGACGAGAATACTCCGGGTTGGATTCCTTGCAGTGATTCTTGTAGGAACAGCAATGCGATTCCTTGCAGGAGCACACCGAACGGAAGGAGTGTGAATCCGTCAGAATGACCGCAGCTTGCTGAAAAGTATTCTCCGGCTGGTTTGTCTGGCATTTAACGTTTCCGGTAAACAGCGTGGCTAACGCTCTAGGCGGACAGAACGGATGTCAACGGAAACTCCCGTCCCGCTCTCCATGCTGGTCCTTGACAAGGTCCCCTTTCGATTCATACACTCACCGCCGAGGTGATTACGTTACCGGTGACGTAATTAGGAACGGCGCAGGCCCAAACACATCTTGTTGCAGTGTCCCGTTACGCGGACAGAATGGGAGTTTTGCATGGAACGAAGAAGATCCCTCTTGAGTTCTCCCTTGGCGACCCGATTCCTACTCTCAGCAATCACGTTCTGGGCCGTATTCTTTTTTTCGTCTCGCATGCAGGCCCAGGTGGACGAAGGGAGCCTGGCGGGAACCGTTACCGATACGTTTGGCGCGGTCATTCCGGGCAGTACCATCATCCTCACAAACAGTAGCTCCGGCGTGGCTACGACGGTCACTTCCACCTCGACGGGTACATATACCTTTGAAGCGGTGAAGGCCGGAACCTACACTCTCCGGGTGGTTGACACGGGTTTTAAAAGCTATTCCAGCCCAGGGGTCGATATTCACGTCCAGCAACGGGCAACGATCGACGTGAAGCTGGAGCCGGGTTCTGTCACCGAACAGGTGACGGTCACGGCGGCGACGCCCTTGTTGCAGGCGGAGGACGCCTCCGTGGGCCAGACAATCAATTCGCAGACCGTTAATGACATGCCGCTGAATGGAAGGGACTGGGTTTCCCTCGGCCAATTGGCGGCGGGTGTGACAACAAAGGCCGGCGGCAGCGCGAACGACCCGGCCTATAACGTTAACGGCATCAATTCGGATCAGAACGATTTCCGCCTCGATGGGATTGACGACAACGTGGAGCAATATGGGGGAACAAGCGGCACCGGCAACGCCTCGATCGTTCCTCCTCCTGACGCCATCCAAGAGTTCAAGCTGCAGACTGGTGATTTCAGCGCGGAGTTTGGCCATTCGACCGGTGGTGTGGTGAACGCGGTCATCAAGTCCGGCGGCAACCAGATCCACGGAGATCTCTGGGAGTATCTCCGCAACGACGCCGTAGACGCCAACGACTACTTCTCCAAGCAGAACGGGATTCCTATTCAGGAATACCGCCAGAACCAGTTTGGCGGGACCGTGGGCGGTCCGGTTTATATACCCAAGGTCTACAACGGAAAAGACAAGACGTTCTTCTTCTTCGATTACCAGGGCACACGCATTATTCAACCGATCAGCGCAACAAGCACGGTGCCGACTGCCGCCATGGTGAGCAGCGGCTACACCAATCTGCAGGACCTCATCACCTACAACGCCGGCACGCGCACAGATGGACTCGGCCGCACGTTCTCTGTGGGTACAGTCTTTGATCCGGCTACGACGCGTACGGTCGCGCCGAACTCCTTAGACACTATCTCGGGTTTGACGAATACCTCCGCGAATGCGATCTCCGTACGGGACCCTTTTTACAGTGGCGGGAACGTGTTGGGGATCAGCAACTTCGTTCCGTTAACCGCGCAGCTGAACCTGCTGCCCGCCGGGCGGTTGGATCCAAACACGGTCAAGCTGCTCGGCGTCTATCCAGCGCCGAACCGGGCAGGGTTTGCCAACAACTATTATCAGGACGCAAAGAGCAATCAATCGGTGAATCAGTTTGACGTCCGCATCGATCAGAATTTTCATAATCAGGACACAGTCTTCGGCGTGTATTCAAAGAGCCATCGTGTGCTGCTTCAGCCGGGCACCTTGCCAGGTATCGCGGATGGCCAGATCTTTGGCACGGGCACCAATGACAGTCCCCATTATGCGATCGCCGTGGGGTATACACATCCCTTCAGCACAACTCTCCTGAATGAATTCCACTTCGGGTTCAACCACAACACGGACAATGTCATTCCTTTTGAGGGAGGAACGCCGGGCATACCAGCCGAGTATGGAATCGGAGGCGTGCAGCAGATTGCCAATAACGGCGGCTTGCCACCGATCGATATTGGCGGGCTCTCCAATATTGGCGTCGCCACGTATATCCCCACGATTCGTACCGTGCAGGTGTATGAACTAAGTGACAACCTCACCAAAAATGTGAGTAGCCATAATTTCAGGGTGGGCTATCAGCTCGACAGCATCAAGGGAGACATAACGCAGCCTCCGTATGGCAAAGGTTTCTTCACCTACAACGGACAGTACACCTCGGTCCCCAATCAGAACCCCAGTTTGACGGGAATCGCCGATGCCTTACTTGTACCGACGGCCTCCACAGTGGGCGGCACGAACAATGTGGGTGGGTTGAGTTCCTTCTCCGGCTCCAACTTTGCTTCAACAGACGATCAACGCTATTACATGGGCGCATACTTCCAGGACGACTGGAAACCGACATCGAGGCTTACCTTAAACCTAGGCCTGCGATGGGATCTTACGACGCCCTATGCCGAAGTAAATGGCCGCCAGGCAAACTTCCAGGCAGCCGGCGGCAACGGGCCGACTGGAACCTATTACATTCCTTCCAAGACCTGCGGCAATCCGAGGTCGAACTCCTTCAACGCGCTTGCGGCGCAAGATGGCATCAGCGTGCAGTGCACGGGGCTGGCGACGGGTACGGAACAGTTCTTGAACTTTGGTCCGCGCCTAGGGTTTGCCTATCGACTTTCGGAGCGGGCGGTGGTGCGTGGAGGCTACGGGATCGCGTATGGCGCCCTACAGAATATTGGTTATGGCGGCACGCTCGGCACGAACTATCCCTTCCTCTATTCCGTGAACCTCACCGGTCCAAACGCCTCAACGCCTATCACGCTGCCCACGGGACAGGTCGCGACCATCGAGAACAGTCTTCCCGCGGTGAATCTTCAGGACCCTACAGCCCTCAACGCAGGTGGCCTATCCTTGGTGGGACGGCAGTACCACTTCCAAACGCCATATACCGAGACAACCAACCTCACCGTTCAATACCAGGTGGACAAGAGCGATGCCGTGCAGGTCGGTTACGTGGGTTCGCTTGGCCGACACCTGGACATCCTCGGCACACACAACTCGCCGTCACAGGCGGTGGCTCCGGGCGCGAGTATATATAACTACATCCCATTCCCCGACTTCGCACCGAACACCTCCTATGAATCGACCAACGGAACGAGTAACTACAATTCTCTTCAGGCAGTATTCACGCGGCAGATGAATCATGGCATTTCCGTCCTCGCGAACTACACATATAGCAAATGCTTTTCTGACGCCGCGCAGTTCGATTCCTCGTTCCCGGGGTATCGAGCAGAATGGCTGCCCGGGTTCGGCATCGGGGGAGATACACAGCTTTGCGATTCAGACGCCACGCACGTCGTTCACCTGTCAGGCACTTTCGCTCTGCCTGTCGGTCGGGATCGCAGCTTCCTGAGTGGAACTAATCGTGTGGTCGATGCCGTGATCGGGGGATGGAGTCTTAATTACCTGTTCAGCTATCAAAGTGGGCAGCCGTTTACCGTGAACTGCCCCGTGGCGACCTCCGCATTCTTCGGTTGCTATGCCAACATTGTCTCGGGTCAGGGTTTGTATACGGGCGCGAAGACGCAGGCACACTGGCTTAATCCGAAAGCCTTTGCAAGTCCGGCGCCTCTTTCCAGCCCGCTATCGACCGGCTACTCTTTTCTGGGCGGCGAAGGCCAGCAGGCACGAGGCCCGTCTTATGCCAACGTCGATGCTTCGCTCTTCAAGCAGTTCGCACTGTATGAAAAGACAAGTCTGGAGTTCCGCGCGGAAGCGTTCAACCTGACCAATACGGCTCATTTTGGCCAGCCAGGCAATCTGGACTACACCAACACCACAAGTTTCAGCCAGATCACCACGCTGCGCGGCAATCCTCGGCTACTACAGTTTGCACTGAAGCTGTATTACTAATAGGTCTATGCGTAGTTTGTTAGTGTGTTTCTTACTCTTCACCGTTGTGGCAGGTGCCGCCGAACCCGATGCTGTGCGTTTTGTGAATCCGCTCCTGGGGACACAGAAGAGTCAGATCGGGTATGGCGGCACCATGCCATTTGTCACGCCTCCGTTTGGCATGACGAATTGGACACCGCAGACACGACAAAACAAGATCAGCGTAACCTCCTATAACTATGACGATAGGACGATCTCTGGATTTATTGGGACCCATCAGCCTGCGATATGGATGGGGGACTATGGATATGTCACGCTGATGCCGCAGGTAGGGCCTATGCGCGCGACGCCTGAGCAGCGTAAACTGCCGTTCCATCATGAGACGGAGATCGCCCAGCCGGACTATTACGCTGTGTCCCTCGACTCCGGAGCAGGGCAGACGCTTCGTACGGAGATGACCGCAACAGAACGTTGTGCCATGTTTCGCTTTCACTTTCCCAAACAAGGGAACGCTCGCGTACTGGTGGAGATGTCGCGTCCGGGCATTGCCGGTTTTGCCGCTGTAGATATAAAAGCGCATGAGATCACAGGCTACAACCCGGACCGCATGGATGCAGCTTTAGGGCCAGAGAAGTTACCTAACTTTAGAGGCTACTTCGTGGTTCAGTTCCACCAGGTGCCGTTACTGGAGAAGACCTTCGGCATGGAGCCCACCACCGCCTCTTTCAGCCGGGGAGCATATGCGGAGTTCCAGCCAGGCGCGACGGTCGAGGTACGAGTTGGGACCTCGTTTCTGAGCGTTGCACAGGCACGTAACAATCTGCAAAAAGAGATGCCGACATGGAACTTCGAACGAGTTCGTCTACAGCTGCGAGCCGTCTGGAATGAGAAGCTGAATCGGCTGCAGGTGGACGGCGCCGATGCACGTGAGAAGAGTCGCTTGTATACAGCGCTGTATCACGCGCTCCTTTACCCTCGCATTTTTTCTGAGGGCGGCCATTACTACAGCGCCTTTGACGACAGGATCCATGCGGGTGAAAGCTACACGGCATACTCCATATGGGATACGTTTCGCGCGGAGAATAGTCTCCTGACGCTGTTTGCACCGGAACGCATCGACGGCATGGTTACCGCGTTGCTGCAGGATTACAAAGAGGGCGGCTGGATGCCGAAATGGCCAAACCCCAGTTACATAAACATCATGATTGCGACGCATGCCGACTCGCTGGTAGCAGAAGCAGTCCGCAAGGGATTTCGAGGCTTCGACCAGCAGGTAGCATGGGAGGCTGTTTATAAGGATGCGATGGTGCCTCCGGACGGTGACACGACTCGGCGTTGGCTCGATCGTGAGGAGCACACTCCGTACGAAGCGCGTGCCGGGTTGACGTATTACAAGCAGCTAGGCTATATCCCGACAGACAAGACGGATGAGGCTTCATCCAGCACCTTGGAAGACAGCTATGACGATTGGTGTGTGGCGCAGGTGGCAGCCGCGCTTGGGCATCGTGAGGAGTCTGCGTTTTTTCTGCACCGCTCCTTGAATGACCGTCACCTTTACAACGCGGCGCTTGGCCTCATGGACGGGAAGACCTCTGGCGGGGAGTGGGCACCGCTTGGTGGATCGGAGGATACGCTTGCCAACCGGTCGATCTCTGGTTGGACCGAAGGCGATGCCTGGGTATACACCTGGTCGCCGCTGCACGACCAAGCGGGTCTACTGCAGTTGATGGGGGGCGCTACAGCGTATGACGCCAAGCTGGATCAGCACTTTAGTGGTGGACACAACGTGCACAGAAATGAGCCGAGCCATCACTATGGATACCTTTATGACTTCGGTGGCCAGCCGTGGAAGACCCAGGCCAAGGTGCGGGAGATTGCCGGGGCTGAGTACGGCTATGACGCTGGTGGTTTAGATGGGGATGATGACTGTGGGCAGATGTCAGCGTGGCTCCTGTTTACCGCCATGGGCTTCTACCCTGTAAACCCGGCCAGCGGGGAGTACATGATCGGCAGTCCGATGTACGGTCGCGTTGAACTGAAGCTTAGGAACGGAAGGTCCTTCCGCATCGACACGGAGAATAACTTAGCTGCGAACGTCTATATCCAGTCTGCAACGTTGGATGGTCAACCCTTGACCATTCCTGTGATCACGTGGGAGCAGATACAGTCTGGAGCCACACTGCATTTCATCATGGGTCCGCGACCCTCGCCTTGGGCCAGCGCCTGGCGGCCGACGCTCATCCCGCAGTAAGGGGGAATCTCGGTAATGGAGGTGGGCGTAGGATGCTCGTCATGCGGACGATGTGGGTGTGGTTGCTGGCGGGGATGGGGCTGATGGCGGCGGGCGTGCCGGCGGGAGCGAAGGCGGCTGAGGGGCCGTGGCGGGAGCTGTTCGACGGGCATGATCTGGCGGGATGGAGCCATGTGGGGCCGGGTGGATTTACGGTGCGGGACGGCTTGCTGGTGAGCCAGGGCGGGATGGGGCTGTTGGTGTGGGACGGCGGCGCGGTGGGGCATTGCGAACTGCGCGTGGTGTACCGGATGACGGCGCACAACAGCAACTCGGGGGTGTTTGTGCGGGTGCCGGAGCGGCCGGCGGATCCGTGGGTGGCGGTGAATCGGGGATTTGAGGTGCAGATCGACAACGAGGACGACGAGTGGCATCGGACGGGGACGCTGTACTCGTTTACGCGGGCGATGGCGAGCCCGGGGCGACCTGGGCCGGCGTGGAACACGATGGAGATTGTGCTGGACGGCGCGCGCACGGAGGTGCGGGTGAACGGGGCACTGGTGACGGACTTTACCGAGGGGCCGGGATGGACGCCGCGACCGCGGGTGCACACCTATGAGCCCAAGATGGGGCCGCGGCCGGAGGCGGGATGGATCGGGCTGCAGAACCACGGGGACCACGATGTGGTGGAGTTCCGCGAGGTGGCGCTGCGGAAGCTGCCGTGACGGCGGGGCCGGAGGATTGGGAACGGGAGATGCGGTGAGGGCGGTCGGCCGCGGGGAGCGGAGTCGGGAGCCAGAGCGGTGGGCGGTGGCGAAGGGGACTCTGGGGTTTTAGGGGTGAGGGCGTAAGTCGTAGGATAGGGGCATGGCTGAGCGGGTTCCAGTTCGCCTGAAGCGGTTTCGTCGGGGCCGTCGCGATCGTGGCCGCTGAAGGTTTGTGTGTTGCCGGAGCTGCCGCCTTCTTTGTTAGGCTCCCCTTGGATTGTTGGCGCACGACCTTTGACCTTGGGGTTGGCGCTTTTGAGACTGAGCGCCGCCGTGAGGGCGCTCTTCGGAGATGTGTTTCGTTATGCCAGCTCTTGCTTCGCAGCATCCTGACAGCTTTCACTCTGCTTCCACGCTTTCCGTCGGCAAGGAGACGGTGCGGTACTTCAGCCTGCGCGCGCTGGAGCGCGAGGGTGTGGAGTTGGTGCGCTTGCCGTTTGCGATGAAGGTTCTGCTCGAGAATCTTTTGCGGCACGAGGATGGGCGAACGGTGACGGCGGAGGATATCCGCTTTCTGGCGCGGTGGGAGGCGGCGGCTGAGCCCTCGCGCGAGATTGCGTACATGCCGGCGCGGGTGTTGATGCAGGATTTTACGGGGGTGCCGGCGATTGTGGACCTGGCGGCGATGCGGGATGCGATGCGCCGGCTGGGGGGCGATCCGGAGCGGATCAATCCGCTGCAACCGGCGGAGCTGGTGATCGACCACTCGGTGCAGGTGGATGAGTTCGGGACGGCGGGGGCGTATGACCTGAACGCGGCGCTCGAGTTTCAACGTAACCGGGAGCGCTACGCATTTTTGAAGTGGGGGCAGACGGCGTTTCGGAACTTTTCGGTGGTGCCGCCGGGCATGGGGATCTGCCACCAGGTGAATTTGGAGTATCTGGCGCGCGTGGTGTTTACGACGTCGCCGGACGCAACGGGCGTGGTGACGGCGTATCCGGACACGCTGGTGGGGACGGACTCGCACACCACGATGGTGAACGGGCTGGGCGTGCTGGGGTGGGGCGTGGGCGGCATTGAGGCGGAGGCGGCGATGCTGGGGCAGCCGGTGAGCATGTTGCTGCCGCAGGTGGTGGGGTTTCGGCTGGCGGGCAAGCTCCGCGAGGGGACGACGGCGACGGATCTGGTGCTGACGGTGACGCAGATGCTGCGCAGTCTGGGTGTGGTGGGCAAGTTTGTGGAGTTTTACGGGCCGGGGGTGAGTGAACTGCCGCTGGCGGACCGGGCGACGATCGCGAACATGGCGCCGGAGTATGGGGCGACGTGCGGGATTTTTCCGGTCGACCGGGAGACGCTTGCGTATCTGCGGCTGACGGGACGGAGTGAGGAGCACATTGCGCTGACGGAGGCGTACTTCCGCGAGCAGGGCCTGTTTCACACGCCGGACGCGCCGGAGGCGGTCTACACGACGACGGTGGAGCTTGACCTGAGCACGGTGGAGCCGAGCGTGGCGGGGCCGAAGCGGCCGCAGGATCGGGTGCTGCTATCGGAGACGCCGACGAGCTTTCAGCAGCAGCTATCGAGTTTGCAGGGGCCGAAGGCGAATGCGCGGGCGGCGCGGCAGATGGTGCGATGGGAGGGCGAGGGCGGGCACGTGAGCGCGACGGGCGTGGTGACGAGCGGGATCGGCACGCCGGCGCCCGAGGTGCCGGTGTATGTGCAGGTGATTCCGACGACGCACGACGGCGCGCCGGCGAGGATGCAGCCGGCGCTGGCGGAGCCGATCACGAGCGTGCAGGAGCGGTTCGGGATCGATCCGGACCAGTATCTGCGGGATGGGTCGATCGTGATCGCGGCGATCACGTCGTGCACGAATACGTCGAACCCGTACGTGATGATGGCGGCGGGTCTGCTGGCGAAGAAGGCGGTGGAGGCGGGGCTGCGGACGCCGCCGTGGGTGAAGACATCGCTGGCGCCGGGGTCGCGCGTGGTGACGGACTATTACAAGCGCGCGGGTCTGCTTCAGTACCTCGATCGGTTACGATTTCAGGTGGTCGGGTATGGGTGCACGACGTGCATCGGGAACTCGGGGCCGCTGCCGACCGATGTGTCGCGGTCGATCGAGGAGAACGGGCTGGTGGCGGTGAGTGTGCTGAGCGGCAATCGTAACTTTGAAGGGCGCATATCGCCGGAGGTGCGGGCGAACTATCTGATGAGCCCGCCGCTGGTGGTCGCGTATGCGCTGGCCGGGCATATTGAGCATGACTTTTCGACGCAGGCGATCGGCACGGGGAAGAACGGGCCGGTGTATCTGCGGGATATCTGGCCGACGCAGGCGGAGGTGGCGGAGGCGGTGCACGCGTCGATCGACTCGGAGATGTTTCGCGAGCAGTATCGGACGGTTTCGGATGGAGACACGAACTGGCAGCTGCTGCAGTTTCCGTCGGGCGAGACGTATGGGTGGGAGCGGGACTCGACGTATATCCGGCAGGCGCCGTACTTCGAGGGGATGACGGCGCGGCCAGCGCCGGTCGAGGACATCCATGGGGCGCGGATTCTGGCGGTGCTGGGGGACTCGGTGACGACGGATCATATTTCGCCGGCGGGGTCGATCAAGCTGAATGGGCCAGCGGGGCGCTACCTGACGGAGCACGGGGTGAAGCCGGCGGAGTTCAACAGCTACGGGTCGCGGCGCGGGAATCACGAGGTGATGGTGCGCGGGACGTTTGCCAATGTGCGGCTCAAGAACAAGCTGGCGCCGGGGACCGAGGGCGGCGTGACGCGGCTGCTGCCGGACGACGTGCCGATGTCGATCTTCGACGCGAGTGTGGCGTACGCGCAGAGGGCGACGCCGCTGGGGATTCTGGCGGGGAAGGAGTATGGGTCGGGGTCGTCGCGCGACTGGGCGGCGAAGGGGCCGCGGCTGCTGGGCGTGCGGTTTGTGATCACGGAGAGCTTTGAGCGGATTCATCGGTCGAACCTGGTGGGGATGGGGATTTTGCCGCTGGAGTTTCTGCCGGGGCAGAGTGTAGAGACGCTCCAGCTTTCGGGCGAGGAGGTGTATGCGCTGGGGGACAGGCCGGGCGCGCTGAAGGCGATGCTGGACGCGAAGTTTGCCGAGGGCAAGCTGCTGACGGTGATCGCGGAGTCGGACCTGGGCAAGTCGACGGAGTTCACGGTGCGGGTGCGGATCGATACGCCGCAGGAGATTTTGTATTACCAGCATGGGGGAATTTTGCAGTATGTGTTGCGCCAACTGGCAGCGCGGGTTTGAGCACGGCCGGGGCGAGGTCCAAGACGGCGACGGCCGGCACGGGCTGGGGAAGTTTGCTCGGGCGAAGGAGGCGGCGGAGAGGATTTTCGATGCCTGTGTAGACGGCGACCGAGACCAGGAGCATGACGACGAGATAGACAGCGACGATGCCGAGGGCGTGGGGCGAGCCGGCGAGGTGCATGGGGAAGGCAAGGATGGCGATTGGGATGGTGTGAAGGAGGTAGAGGCTGTAGCTGGCTTCGCCGAGGAGGAGGAGCGGCCTGGAGGCGAGGGGACGGCTCCAGGCGGGGCCTGTTGCGAGGCCGAAAAGGAGCAGGGCGAAGGCGGGGCCGAGGAGGCCGGTGTGGAGCATGGGGTAGGGCAGCCAGCGCTGCAGGGCGATGGCGGCCAGGAGCAGGCCGAGGCCGGCAAGCGTGGGGCGGTTGCGAACGCCGGGTGGGGTGCGGAGGAAGAGGGCGCCGGTGGCCATGCCGAGGAGGAACTCGGGCAGGCGGGCGAGCGGGTTGAATTTGACGGCAGAGAGCCAGAAGAGCTGATTGTCCGCGCTGCTGGTGTGGGCGACGCCATCGGGCCGCAGAAGGAGGTAGCCTCCGGTAATGGCGAGGCTGGCGAGCCAGGCGGCGGCGGTCCAAAGGAGTAGACCGCGGCGGCTGAGGCGTGTGAGCCGGCCGATGGCGAAGGGAAAGACGAGGTAGAAGAACGCCTCGACGGAGAGGCTCCAGGCGACGGGATTCCAGAAGTAGAGGCTGCGCGGGAACCATGCCTCGAGAAGCAGGGGAAAGACCGTGAAGACGAAGGCGGGGGCGACGTGCGCTCTCCGCATGAGCGGGAGCATGAACGAGAGCGCGAGGGGGAGCGTGACGAGCAGCGAGAAGAGGTAGGCGGGATAGACGCGGGCGAAGCGAGCCTGCCAGAAGCGGCGTTTGGAGACGGCGCGGCCGCTGTAGACGTAGACCAGGATGAAGCCGGAGAGGACAAAGAAGAAGCTGACGCCGAGATAGCCGAGTTGGATGGTGGCGACGTACGGGGCGGGGCCGCCCGTCCAGAGGCCGATCTCGCGAATGTGGAAGAGCACGACCCACAGGGCGGCGAAGAAGCGGAGGGAGGTTAGGACTGGGAGCTCGGGTCGAACCGACTGTGCAAGATAGGGCATGGGTGTCTCTTGGCGGGCTCGATGCCGGCAGACTAGCCTTTCGCAGGGGAGGCGTCCAGTGCTTTTGTGGAGTGCGTTCGGTGTCCCAGGGGGAATGCGGTGTGGCACTCTGGAGAGCTATGAGCATGGCGAAGGTTTTCCGGGCGATGCGAAGTGCGGTGCTGGTGTCTGCGTTCGCGGGCACGGCGCTGTGTGTGGGTGGCGCGGGGGCGCAGGAGAGAGTGGAGATTGATGTGCGGGCGGCGGCGACGCCGTTTCCGCACTTTTGGGAGGAGATGTTCGGGTCGGGTCGGGCGAACTTAATGCTGCGCGAGAGCTATCGGGATGATCTGCGGGCGGTGCATGCCGTGACGGGGTTCAAGTATGTGCGGGCGCACGGGATCCTGATGGACGAGAACGGGGTGTACACGGAGGATGAGCACGGCAACCCGGTCTACAACTTCAGCTATGTGGATCAGATCTACGACGGGCTGCTGAAGAACGGGGTGCGGCCGGTGGTCGAGATTAGCTTTATGCCGAAGAAGCTGGCGTTCAATCCGGATGCGTTGCATCCGTTCTGGTACAAGCAGAATGTGTCGCCGCCGAAGTCGATGGAGCGGTGGGACGGGCTGATGACGGCGTTCGCGCAGCATCTGGTGGAACACTTTGGGGTCGACGAGGTGGCGCAGTGGTACTTCGAGGTGTGGAATGAGCCGAACATCGATTTCTGGGGCGGCATTCCACGCGATAAGAGCTACTTCGAGCTGTATGAGCACACGGTGCGGGATCTGAAGCGGTTGAGTCCGCGGCTGAGGGTGGGTGGGCCGGCGACGGCGGCGGCGCAGTGGGTGGACAGCTTTCTGGCGTATGTGAAGGTGCACAACGTGCCGATCGATTTTGTGTCTAGCCACGCGTACGCGGACGAGGAGATCGAGAACATGTTTCCCGACGACGCAAGTGTGCCGCGCGACACACCGACGGACGAGCGGGTGGCGTTGGGCGTCAGGAAGGTGCGGGCGCAGATGGACCGCGCAGGCTACAAATCCTTGCCGCTGTTCTGGACGGAGTGGAATGTGCAGGGCGGGAGCCAGGCGCGGGACACGACGTTTGTGGGGCCGGCGCTGGCAAACACGATCCGGCAGTGTGACGGCCTGGTGCAGAAGATGAGCTTCTGGACGTTTTCGGATGTGTTTGAGGAGGGCGGGCCGTCGGAGCGGCCGTTCCGTGGGGACTTCGGGTTGCGGGCGATCGGCGGGATCAACAAGCCGAGCTTTTATGACTTTGCGCTGCTGCACGAGCTGGGCGAGGAGCGGCTGGCGAATGCGTCGAAGGATGTGTTGGTGACGCGCGGCAAGGAGGGCGAGCTGGTGGTGGCGGCGTGGTATCTGGTCGATCCCCAACCCGACGAGCCGAGTTCGCCGGGGACCCCGGATCCCGCGCCGGACCGGCAGCCGAGCCCGACAGCGGGCAAGGCGAGACGGGAGATGGTGCTGGCGTTCCAGGGCGTGCCGGCGAATGCGGCGGTGTGGATCGAGCGCGTGGACGACGAGCACGGCAATGTGCTGCCGGTGTACCGGGCGCTGGGGAGCCCCCAGTATCCGACCGCGGCGCAGGTGGCGGCGATGAACGCGAAGACGGCGCTGCCCGCGGCGGAGCGGACGACGCTCAGAAATGGGGAGCTGCGGCTGGAGATGGAGCCGAACGCGTTGGTGGTGGTGAGGGTGGCCGGGCGGTGAGGGACGGCGCTCGATACTTCATGGCTGTGCAAGAGGTTTGGTTGGACTTCACTGCTGTGCAACTCAGCAGATCTGCCGGCAGGAATGCGGTGGGGTTGACGCATCGAACAGGGAATTACGTGATCGATTTCCGTCAGAGGTTACCAGAATGAATGAGGACACGAAGATTTCCCGACGCCAGATCATGGGCGGGATCGGCGCGAGCGTGGCAGCCGCGGTAGCGGCGCCTGCCCAGACAGCCCCAGCGCCGGCGCGCGCGGGCTCGACGCTGCAAAATCCTGTAACCAAGTACCCGCGGCCGCCGTATCCGGCGCAGTCGCAGCCCTGGCCTGGACTTACCAGCAAGATGGATCCCCGGCCGGACCATGGAGAGTTCAGCTACCACGGCTCGGGCCGGCTGCTGGGACGGAAGGCGCTGATCACCGGCGGCGACTCGGGCATGGGCCGCGCGGCGGCGATCGCGTTTGCCCGCGAAGGCGCGGATGTGGCGATCAACTACCTGCCGGAGGAGGAGCCGGATGCGCAGGAGGTGATCACCTTTATCAAGGAGGCGGGCCGGAAGGGTGTGCCGATTCCGGGCGATATTCGCGAGGAGGCCTTCTGCCAGGAGCTGGTAGACCAGGCGGTGCAGCAGTTGGGCGGGCTGGACATTGTGGTCAGCAATGCGGGCCGGCAGCAGAGCCACCCATCGATCCTGGACATCTCCACCTATCAGTTCGACTGGACGATGAAGACAAACATCTACGCGCCGTTTTGGATTTTGAAGGCAGCGATTCCGCATCTGCCGCCGGGTGCGACGATCATTGCGACGACGTCGGAGCAGGCCTACGATCCTTCGGCCGACCTGTACGACTATGCGCAGACCAAGGCGGCGACGATGAACTTCGTGAAGTCGCTTGCGAAGCAGCTTGGGCCGAAGGGCATTCGCGTGAACGGCGTGGCTCCGGGGCCGATCTGGACGCCGCTGCAGGTGACCGGCGGCGCTACGGAGGCCAAGCTGGTGGAGTTCGGCGCAAGCACGCCGCTCGGCCGCGCGGGCCAGCCAGCGGAGTTAGGGTCTATCTATGTGCAGCTGGCGGCGGACGATGCCAGCTATGCGAACGGGCAGATCTATGGCTCGTCAGGTGGCAGCGGGCAGCCGTAAGACGGCAGGGGGTTGTGGTGCGGGTGGGACCGGCGAGTGGCGGTCCCGCTTTGCTTTTGCGCGTTGCGGCACGGGGGATAATGGCACGTCCTTCGCTGCGCTCGGGATGACGACTGGGGGTTAAGGCAAAGCCAGATGCGACTGCAGGGGATCCTTCGCTGCGCTCAGGATGACGGCGTGAGGCAGAGGCAACAGCGACAGTACGGGGCGAGATGGCGATGTAGAGTCGTGCTGAAAAGAAGGGCTAGGCGCGCGCGGGGGTAGGGACGAGGGAGCGGGCCTTGGATTTGACCTTGCTCCAGACCCAGTGGGGCATGACGACACGGGCCATGTGAGAGCGGAGCTGCTGGTAGGTGGCGAAGCCCATGCTGTACCCGCAGAGCAGGCGAAGGAGCTCGGGGTCTTGGTTGGCGCGGCGGATGAGGGTGTCGACGCGGCCGGGCTCGGTGAAGAGGCGGCGCTGGATGCGAACGGAGTGGCGGAGCTCGCCGCCGATCTCGGCCTCCCAGGCCTGCTGGTAGCGGGCGAGGGATCGCGCGGAGAAGTTTGCTTGCGCGGGGTCGTGGTTGGCTTCGACGACGGCAGAGAGGATGGCGGCGGCGGCGAGGTCGCCGGAGATCATGGCAAAGACGATGCCCTCGGCGGAGAAGGCGTTGACCATGCCGGCGGCGTCTCCAGCGAGCAGGACGCGGTCGGTGTAGGTCTTCTCGAGTGGGCCGGAGATGGGGATGGGGAAGGCGCGGTAGTTGGCGGGCTGCGAGGTTCCGGTGGCGAGGCCGCGGGCCTTCATCTGCTCGACAAAGGCGAGGTGGTGCTCGCGGGAGCGGCCGCGGACGTGCTCGACGAAGTAGTCGGGGCCGGAGCCGAAGCCGAGGTTGAGGTGGTCGCGCTTGGGGAATATGTAACCGTAGCCGTAGCTGTCGGGAAGGCTGAGCAGAAGCGTGACGCGGTCGCGGTGGGGTGTGTCGAGCTCGGTGTAGGGGGTCTCTTCCATCATGTCGACGGCGTATTGGCCGTGAACCTCGCCGGTGCGCAGGCCGGTGAGGCGGGCGATGACGGAGTTGGCGCTATCGGCGCCGAGGACGACGCGGGCGCGGAAGACGCGATGGTCGGAGCAGCGCAGGGTGATGCCGTCGTGTTCTGTGACCATGCCGGTTACGGTTGCGCCGAGAGCGATCTCGGTGACGCGGGCGGCGGCGCGGCGGAAGAGGGCGGCGTCCCAGTCTATGCGGCGGACGAGGTAGAGGATGGGATCGCCGGCGGGATCTTCGTACACCATGCCGGTGCCGTCGGGGCTTTCGACGTACATCTTGGTGAGGGCGTTGGTGGGCAGTTCGCGGAAGACCTCGCGGGTAAAGGGCAGGCGGGTGAGGGCGCGGGCGGTGATGCCGCCGCCGCAGGGCTTTTCGCGGGGGAAGGACTTGGCTTTGTCGAGCAGGAGGACACGGAGGCCGGCCTCGCCGAGGCGGGCGGCGGCGGTGGCGCCGGCGGGGCCTGCGCCGACGATGGTGACATCGAAGATGGGGTTTTGAGTTGGAAGTACAGTTTCAGTTTCAGTTGTGGTTGGGGTGCCCATGGAGTTCATGGTAGCGGGTGAGTGGGGGAGCAGATCCTTACAGGATGCCAACCAAATGCGGAGTCCGGCGAGATGGCAGGAACGCAGGTCTGTCTGCTGCGGGAATCGCTTGTGCGCTCCCTTCGGCCGAGAGGACACTAACAGGGCGGCCGAGGTTGTGAGTCGAGGTTGTCAGTCGGGATCGTTTATTTGTTGAGCGGCTAGGAGGCTAGTCCAGGTACGTGACACGGGAGAGTTGTTCGCAGGTGGACCAGAGGCGTTGGGCGTCGGGTTCGCTGTGGGCGTGGGCGGCGACTTTGGCGGGAAAGACCTCGGCACCGCGGGTTTCGAAGAAGCCGCGCGGGCCGTAGTAGCCGCCGGGCAGGGCGTCGGGGGCGGTGGCGGCGAAGAGGGTGGGGAGGGCGCCATGCGCGCTCGAGTTCATGAAGAGCTGGATGACGTGGCCGCCGAGGTCGCGCAGGCGGCGTTCGAAAGCGCCGGCGGTCTCGGGCTTGAAGAGGTTGGTGTTGGCGACGCCGGGGTGGGCGGCGATGCTTTGGACGGTGGAGCCGTGGGCGCGCAGGCGACGGCCGAGTTCGAAGGCGAGCATGAGGTTGGCGAGCTTGGACTGCTGGTAGAAGGCGTTCGGCGTGTAGGTGCGCTCGCCCTGGAGGTCGTCCCAGCGGAGGCGGCCGGGCTTGTGCGCGATGGAGGCGATGGTGACGATGCGGGGGAGCTCGTGCTCGCTGGCTACGAGGCCGCCGGTGGTCTGGACCTGCTCGGCGCGCTGCTGGAGCTTGGGCAGAAGGAGGCCGGTGAGAGCGAAGTGGCCGACGACGTTGGTGCCGAACTGGAGCTCGAGGCCGTCGGCGGTGGTGAGGCGTTTGGGCGGGGCGTAGACGCCGGCGTTGTTGATGAGGAGATCGAGGGGCTCGGGGCGGGCGAGCTCGCGGGCGGCGAAGGCGCGGATGCTGGTGAGCGAGGCGAGATCGAGGAGGGAGACCTCGACGGTGGCGCCGGGGACCTGTTGGCGCAGCGCGATGGCGGCGGCGTCGGCTTTGGACTGGGTGCGGGAGGCAAGGACGACGGCGGCGCCGTGGCGAGCGAGTTCGAGGGCGGCGTCGTAGCCGATGCCGATGTTGCCGCCGGTGACGATGGCGCGGCGACCGTCCTGGCGGGGCATTTGGGAGAGGGTCCAGCCGTTGGCCATGTGTGGTGGGATGCGTGGAAAGGATTGGCGAGGTGGGCTGCTGGAGCGGCCCGGCCGTCGTCTAACGACGCAGTACAGTGGAGGCTCTATGAGTGAGGCGAAGAACGCGGGCGGCAGTCTGGACGCAGAGTTGACCAAGACGAACGAGGGAGCAGGCGCGGAGGAGCAGGGTGACGAGCAGAACGAGCAGAACATGGTGAAGAGCGAGGCGGATGAGGGCGCCGTGGCTGATCACATAAAGTAAGGCCGTAACGCTTGATCGCCTGTCGCTGAGGGGCTGATCACAGCCGCGCGCGAGTCGCAGGTTTCTCCACTGCGAACGCACGGTGATGCAGTACGTTCTTTGGTCGAAAGGACAATGTGTTCGGGAGTAGGGAGGTAGGCGCCTGGAGCTCTTTGGCGTGGTGGCGGGTTTAGGTCTGCGGGCCCGCGGTCGCGAGACGAGTGCGGCGGGTCTGGATGGCGGTCTCGATGGCGGCGTTGACGCGGGCGTGGGCGAACTCGGCGGTGACGCGGATGCCGTTGAGGACGGCGGTCTCGTTTGAGGAGCCGTGGCCGACGATGCAGACGCCGCGCACGCCGAGCAGCGGGGCGCCGCCGTACTCGGTGTAGTCGAGGCGCTTCTTCCAGTTGCGGAAGGCGGTCTGGGAGAGCAGGGCGCCGAGCTGGGAGGTGACGGTCGAGCGGAGGCTCTCCTTGAGCGAGGAGCTGACGAGCTTGGCGAGGCCTTCCGAGGCCTTGAGGGCGACATTGCCGACAAAGCCGTCGCAGACGATGACGTCGGCGTGGCCGTTGAAGAGATCGCGGCCCTCGACGTTGCCGATGCAGTGGAGGGCGGGCTCGCAGCGGAGGAGGGGCAGGGTTTCGCGGGTCTGCGCGTTGCCCTTGGAGTCTTCTTCGCCGATCGACAGCAGGCCGACGCGGGGGCGGCTGACGCCCATGATCTCGCGGGCGTAGATGTTGCCCATGAGGGCGAACTGGACGAGGTTTTCGGGGTCGGAGTCGACGTTTGCGCCGACATCGAGCAGGAGCGAGGGGCCGGCGGTGGTGGGTAGGACGGTGGCGAGGGCGGGGCGATCGACGCCGGCGAGCATGCCGAGGACCATTTTGGCGGTGGCCATGGCGGCGCCGGTGTTGCCGGCGGTGAAGAAGCCGGCGGCGGTGTCCTCGCGGACGCGCTTGAGGCCGACGCGCATGGAGGAGTCGCGCTTGGCGCGGACGGCCTGGGCGGCCTTGTCGTCCATGCTGATCCACTCGGGGGCGTGGAGGACGTCGATGGGGAGGGATTCGCCGCTGAGGGCGGTATCGAGCGCGGGGCGGAGTCGGTCTTCGGGGCCGACGAGGACGACGCGGACGTCGTGTCGTCGGCACGCGGCGATACTGCCCCGAATCTCGGACTCGGGGGCCCGATCCGAGCCCATGGCGTCGACTACGATCTCAAGCGGCATGAAGGAGGAGCTGGCTCGGCTGGGGTGTGGGGGCTGGAGCGACTGGGTTAGCTGGCCTGCTTAACGGCGAGGACGACGCGGCCCTTGTACTGGCCGCACTTGGCGCAGACGCGGTGGGGCAGCTTGTGCTCGCCGCAGTTGGCGCAGAGGGAGACCCCGGTGGGCGTGAGGAAGTCGTGGCTACGGCGAAGGGCGGTGCGCCGCTTGGAGTGGCGCCGCTTTGGATTCGGCATGGTGGTGGATCCTTTCAGTGACCGGGCGGGAAGGTCCCCCCCTACTTCATAGCTAAAGTCTTCAGTACAGGCGGCTTAGGTCCGGACCAGACTGCAGGAACCCCGGCGGGCTAGGTCGGGGGCCGATTGGCCAGGCCGGCGAGCGCGCTCCACCGTGGATCGGATGGACCGTGATCGCAGCCGCAGATCTCTGTGTTGAGGTTGATGCCGCAGCGGTGGCAGAGCCCCTTGCAGGCCGGTGTGCAGAGCGTCCGGTTGGGCAAGGAGAGCAGCACCTGCTCGCGCACGACATCCTCGAGCACGAGCCCGCTTTGATCATAATACCCGATCTCTGTCTCTTCCTCGGAGATGGCGCGCTCGCCGGAGTCTGGGTCGGCGTCGGCGGGGCGAAAGATGAGGTCGAACTCGCCGGCGAGCTGCTGGGGGACGGGCTCGAGGCAGCGGGCGCAGAGCAGGGTGAAGTCGCCCGCATAGTGCGCGCGGAGGCGGATGTCTTCGACGATCTGTTTGTGGCCGCGGTGTTCGAGGATTAGGTCCGCGCGGCCCTTGAGACTGAGCGGACCGGTCTGCACGACATCGGGGGTGTAGTCGACGACGCCCGCGGGGAGCTGGGTGTCGAGTTCGAGGGGTTCCCGGGAAAGATCGGCTGGGGTGATGAGCATGGCGCTGAGGTTGATTTTCTCATGGGTGATGGGGGAATTCGGAGGTTGGGAAAACGCGGGGCGGGTGAGGCAGCTGCAGGTCTCTCCACTGCGCGGACGAGAGGCCGTCCGCGTCGGTCGAGATGACAGCTTTGTTTTGGGCGAGATGACGGTGCTTTGTTTTGGGGTGGACGACAGCTTTGCTTGGTCGATAGGCGGGGTTCAGAGGAAGAGGCGGATGCCGGCGATGCCCTGGGCGCCGGCGGCGAGGCAGGCGGCGGTGTTTTCGGCGGTGATGCCACCGAGGGTGAGGACGGGGATGGGGCCGGCGACCTGGACGGCGGCGCGGAGGGCGTCGAGGCCGGCGGCGGGGGCGACGAGCTGGCCTGGAGCCGGGTTGTCGAAGGCGACCTTGTCAAAGACGGTTTTGCCGAAGACGGGGCCGAAGAGGATGAGGTCGAGGCCGGCGGCGCGGGCGGCCTCGACCTCGGCGAAGGTGTGGGCGGAGGCGCTGAGGATGGGCGGGGGGAGGCCGGCGTGGGCGAAGGCGGCGCGGAGGGAGGCGGGGAGTGTCGGCTTCGAGTCTGCGGGCCAGCCGGCGGGGAGGTGGAGGCCGTCGAAACGGGCGCTGAGGGCGAGGTCGAGGAGGGCTTCGGGGGGGAGGGTTTGGTGGCCGAGGTTGAGCAGGAGGCGGGGACGGGTGCCGGGGGGCAGGGTTTGGCGGAGGGTGGTGGCGAGGATGAGGAGGTCGGCGGGAGCGAGGTCTTTTTCGCGGATCTGGAGGTAGTCGACGGCGTTGGCGCGGAGGCGGGCGGCCTGGTGCTGGAGGCGGGCGAGCTGGGTTCTAGGGAGGTTGGTGGTGGGGTACCGCAGGTCTCTCCGCTGCGGCTGACCTTCGGTCTGCCTTCGGTCGAGATGACACATCTCTTCGTCGGAGGTGGGAGGGCCGGGGAGTTCGGGTGTGGGGATGCGGGGAAGGTTGGTGGTGGGGTACCGCAGGTCTCTCCACTGCGGCTGACCTTCGGTCTGCCTTCGGTCGAGATGACACATCTCTTCGTCGGCGGTGGGGATGCGGGGAGGGTTGGTGGTGGGGTACCGCAGGTCTCTCCACTGCGGCTGACCTTCGGTCTGCCTTCGGTCGAGATGACACATCTCTTCGTCGGGGGTGAGGGAGAGTTCGGAAGTGGGATTGCCTTCATCCGCTGCACGCAGATGGCGGTCTGTGATGGCATAACGGATGACAGGTGGGGGCACGGAGAGAGTCTAGCGCCGCGGGCGGGACGGGGAGCGGTATCATGGCAGGGGATAACGCGTCCGCGGGGCGGCTGAGGAGATTGGCCGCCGCGAGGTCGCGGTGCCTTAACCGAAGCAAGGAAGAAGCTTCCGCGTATGAGTGCCGTCTACGATCTGATTGTTATTGGCTCGGGTCCTTCGGGGCAGCGGGCCGCCATCTACGGCGCCAAGCTGGGCAAGAAGGTCGCGCTGGTGGAGATGCGCGAGGTGGTGGGCGGCGCGTGCATCTCGACGGGAACGATTCCGTCGAAGACCATGCGCGAGGCCGTGCTGCACCTGTCGGGCTACAACTACAAGTCAATCTACGGGATGAACTATCGCGTGAAGGAACGCATCACGATGGCGGACCTTGCCTTCCGGGTGCAGCACGTGATCAAGACCGAGATCGACGTGACGGAGGCGCAGCTTTCGCGCAACAACATCGAGGTGCTGGTGGGCACGGCCTCGTTTGAAGATGCGACGCATGTGAAGGTGACGAACTCCCGCGGCACGCAGATCTACGAGGGCAAGAGCATCATTATCGGCACGGGGACCAAGCCGGCGAGCTCGCCCAAGGTGCCGATCAACGGATCGACGATCGTGAATTCGGATCTGATTTTGGAGCTGAAGAACCTGCCGAAGACGATGATCGTGGTGGGCGGCGGCGTGATCGGGGTGGAGTACACGTGCATGTTCGCGGCGCTGGGGGTGCGGGTGACGCTGATTGAGCGGCGGCCGCGTCTGCTGGAGTTTGCCGACCAGGAGATTGTGGAGGCGTTGAGCTACCATCTGCGGGACTCGCGGGTGACGATGCGGCTGAACGAGGAGGTCGAGTCGGTCGAGGAGATGCCGGACGGCTCGGTGGTGGCGAATCTGGAGTCGAAGAAGAAGCTGCAGGGGGACGCGCTGCTGTATGCGGTGGGCCGGCAGGGCAATGTGGACGAGCTGAACCTGCAGGCGATCGGGGTGGAGGCGGACGGGCGCGGGCGGATTCCGGTGGACAAGGACTTTCGGACGAAGTGTCCGACGGTGTTTGCGGTGGGGGATGTGATCGGCTTTCCGTCGCTCGCGTCGGTTTCGATGGAGCAGGGGCGGGTGGCGGCGGCGCGGGCGTTCGGCGATGAGACGGTGCTGTCGAACCCGAGCTTTTACCCGTACGGGATATGGACGATTCCGGAGATCAGCTTTCTGGGCAAGACGGAGGAGCAGCTGACGGAGGAGGACGTGCCGTACGAGGTGGGGGTGGCGTACTACCGGGAGATTGCGCGCGGGCAGATTCGTGGCGATACGACGGGCCGGCTGAAGCTGATCTTCCATCGGCAGAATCACTCGATCCTGGGCGTGCACATTATCGGCGAGGGGGCGAGCGAGCTGCTGCACATTGGGCAGGCGGTAATGGCTTTGGGCGGAAAGCTTGACTATTTTGTGGATACTGTCTTCAACTACCCAACACTTGCCGAATGCTATAAGGTGGCAGCCTTCAACGGGTTGAACCGTGTGAGCAAGTTCGAGTAGAGTTCGCTGGCGGCCTTGCAGGGGACCGGCGCGCAGACAGGATCGACACACCATGGCAAAGACCATCGGCGTCATACTTTCCGACCGCATTCTGACTGGGCTTGTGGAGGATCACGCGCTTCGCGGCACGGCGCGCTCGTTTCCCGAGGGCCAGGATGATGGGCACTCGTTGGTGGAGCTGCACACGGATCTGCTGGTGGAGACGATCTGCCAGCAGGTGACCAAGGTTGCGGACGGGGCGGAGATCACGGCGATCGGCGTGGCGCTGCCCGGGCTGATGCGGAACGGTGTGGTTGAGGACTCGCCGAACTTGCCGCAGCTGAAGGGGGCGCGGGTGGGCGAGCTGCTGGCGGGCAAGCTGCGCGGTAACGGGATTGAAGCGCCGGTGATGGTGCTGAACGACGCGGACGGGATGGCGGCGGGGCTGGCGGCGGCGCACGGCAAGCTGGACAGCCTGATCCGGGTGTGGACGCTGGGGGTCGGAATCGGGTATGGGCGCTATCCGTTTCTGCCGGGGGTGTGGGAGGGTGGCCACTCGGTGGTGACGCTGGACGATAAGGAGCGGTTCTGCGGGTGTGGCGGGCGCGGGCACATGGAAGGGATCATGGGGCACCGGGCGATGCGGCTGCGCTTTCTCGACATGGAGCCGGAGGAGGTCTTCGAGCAGGCGACGAAGTGTACGCCGACCGGGGCGCCGGTGGACCAGCGCTGCTTGGACTTCAAGCGGCTGTGGCACAAGGCGCTGGCGGCGGCGACGGCGACCAGCGTGCATCAGGAGGGCGGCGGGAAGTTCTTTCTGACGGGCTTCAATGCGCGGTTTATCGATCTGCCGATGCTGCGCGACTATCTGCAGCAGATGGTGAAGATGAGTCCGCTGCAGGGGTACTCGCTCGAGGTGGTGAAGGACGATCCGGTGACCCGGATCATCGGGGCGGCGATCACGGCGGAGCAGGTGTCGACGAAGAGCAGCTAAGCGCTGTTGCGACCCTGGGTCAGTGCTGGCAGGTGGGGCAGAAGTGGGTGCCGCGGCCGGCAAGGACGATCTTCTTGATGGGGGTGGCGCAGGTGCGGCACGGCTGGCCGGCGCGGGCGTAGACGCGGTGTTCGAGCTGGAAGAAGCCGGCGATGCCTTCGGCGTCGACATAGTCGGAGACCGAGGAGCCGCCGAGCTCGATGGCGCGGTGGAGGACGGCCTGGAGGGCGGCGCGGAGGGCGAGGAGTTCGCGGCGGGTGAGGCGGGCAGCCTGGCGGCGGGGGCGGATGCCGGCGCGGGCGAGGGCCTCGTCGGCGTAGATGTTGCCGACGCCGTGGAGCAGGGACTGGTTGAGCAGGGCGGCCTTGATGGGGGTGCGGCGGCGGCGGAAGAGGGCGACGAAGTCGTCTTCGGCGATGGTGAGGGGCTCGCGGCCGGGGCCGCCGTAGGGGCTGGCGCGGACGGAGAGGCGGCCGAAGCGGCGGGGGTCGACGAAGCGGAGCTCGCGGCCGCCGGAGAGGGTGAGGACGGCGTGGGTGTGCGGCGGGAGCGGGACGGCGGGGTCGGCGACGAGCAGGCGGCCGGACATGCCGAGGTGGATGAGGAGCTCGGCTTCGGTTCCGTCACGGCGAGAGAGGGTGGCGACGATGGTTTTGCCGACGCGACGGACTTGCTGGAGGGTGGCGCCGGTGAGGGTTTGGACGATCTCGGCTTCGGGGGATTTGAAGGTTTGGGGGGCGCCGCTGGTCCAGACGGAGAGGATGCGTTGGCCGTGGACGCGGGCGTGGACGCCGTTGGCGACGGTCTCGACCTCGGGGAGCTCGGGCATGGAGATTGGATGGGGAGTGGGGTGGGAGGTTGCCGGGGCGTTCGCGTTCGGCGGAAGAGCTGCAGTCTTTTCACTGCGCGGACGGAAGGCCGTCCGCTTCGGTCGAGATGACAGAGGTTTCGGTTGCCCTGAGAGGTAGTGGTTCCGCAGAAACTGCGGGTCTCTCCACTGCGCGGACGGAAGGCCGTCCGCTTCGGTCGAGATGACAGAGGTTGTGTTTGCCCGAAATGGTAGTGGTTCCGCAGAAACTGCGGGTCTCTCCACTTCGCGGACGGAAGGCCGTCCGCTTCGGTCGAGATGACACAGGTTATGCGGATGGAAGGTCGTCCGCTTCGGTCGAGGTGACACAGGTTTTGGTTTTGCCTGGGGTGTAGGGGTTTCCGTAGAAGACTGCAGGCCTCTCCACTGCGCGGACGAAAGGCCGTCCGCTTCGGTCGAGATGACAGAGGGTTGATTGCTCCGAGACCTAATGGGTTGGCCCGAGATGTGAGGTTTCCGTGAAAACCGCAGGTCTCTCCACTTCGCGGACGGAAGGCCGTCCGCTTCGGTCGAGATGACACAGGTTTTTGTTTTCCCGAGACGTGGGGGGTCTAGGCCGGGGGGCTAGGCGGGGGTGATGCGGAGGATCTCGTCTCCGCCGGCGTAGAAGGCTCCCTGGCCGATGCTGTTGTGCGGCAGTTTGGACCAGGTGACGTGGTCGTAAAGGAGATGGTGGCTGCCGTCGAGGTCGGTGGAGAGGTCGATGAGGGTGGCGAGGACCTCCTGGCCGTCGGTGAATGCGATGCGAACGCGGCGACTGGATAGGTGCTGGAGGGCTTTGGCCTCGGCGGGGGACATGGTGGGGGCAGTATAGAATCGCGGGTGGGTCGAGGGCGTGGGGTTGCGTGCCTGGAATGGCCAGGGAGATTGAGTTTTGGCGATGGAGCGCAGGTCGGCGGTGGTGTTGGGCGCCCAGTGGGGCGATGAGGGCAAGGGCAAGATCGTCGATGTGCTGAGCGAGCGCTTTGACGTGGTGGCGCGGTATGCGGGCGGGCATAACGCGGGGCACACGGTGATTATCTCCGGCAAAAAGTTTGTGCTGCAGCTGATTCCGTGCGGTGTGCTGCGGCCGGGGTGCGTGGGCGTGATCGGCAATGGCGTGGTGCTGGACCCGATGGCGTTTTTGAGTGAGGTGCGGCGGCTGAAGGACGCGGGGTTGCCGATAGACGGGCAGTTGTTTGTGTCGAACCGGGCGCAGGTAATTCTGCCGTATCACCGGATGATCGAGCTGGCGCAGGAGAACGCGCCGGGGCGGACGAAGATCGGGACGACCAGCCGCGGGATCGGGCCGGCATATGAGGACAAGATGCACCGCAACGGGCTGCGGGTGGTGGATCTGCTGAACCCGTCACTGCTGCGGACGCACATCAATAATGCGTGCCATGAGAAGAACACGATCGCGCACGCGCTGTTTGGGACGGAGCCGCTCGACCCGAAGCAGATGTATGAGGACTATGCGCGGGCGGCGGAGCAGCTGGCACCGTTTGTGACGGACACGGCGGTGCTGCTGAATGACGCGCTCGCGGCGGGCAAGCGGGTGATGTTCGAGGGGGCGCAGGGCGCGCTGCTTGATATCGATCACGGGACGTATCCGTTTGTGACCAGCTCGTCGGCGACGGCGGGTGGGGCGGTGACGGGGACGGGGGTAGGTCCGACGAAGATCGGAACGGTGATCGGGGTGACAAAGGCCTATGTGACGCGGGTGGGCGAGGGGCCGTTTCCGACGGAGATCAACGACTCCTCGGCGGAGCTGCTGCGGGCGCGCGGGCAGGAGTACGGGGCGGTGACGGGGCGGCCGCGGCGCTGCGGCTGGCTGGATCTGCCGCTGCTGCGCTACTCCAACATGATCAACGGAACGGAGTGGCTGATCGTGACCAAGCTGGATGTGATGGACGAGTGCCGGGGGATTCCGGTGTGCACGCACTACCGCATTAACGGGAAGCTGACGGACGTGATTCCGGCGGACATGCGCGGCTTTGACGCGATCGAGCCGGTGTACACAACGATGAAGGGCTGGAACAGTTCGACCGAGGGGATTACGGAGTTCGACAAGCTGCCGGCGGCGGCGCAGGAGTATCTCGAATTTCTGGAGCGGGAGTCAGGGGCGCGGATTGCGATGGTCTCGACCGGGCCGGACCGCGATCAGACGTGTACGATGACGAGCTTCGGCGAGGCGCTGCCGGCGTAGGGTTTCTCGGGGTGGGTGATGATAATCTCGTTCACGGTGCGGATGCGGTTTCGTGCGGAGGACCATATGGCGGTTCGCGAGCACCTGATGGCGCTGGCTGGGCCTTCACGGCAGGAGGCGGGCTGCCGCTGCTACCTTCCGCACTTTGTCGACGGGGACCCGTCGACGGTGCTGATCTATGAGCAGTACCGGGACGAGGCCGCGGTCGAGGCGCACCGGACGACGGCGCACTTCAAGCGGCACGCGGTGGGGGGACTGTATCAGCTGATGCTAGATCGCCAGGTGGAGACACTGTCGATGGTTTGCTGACGGGCGTTGGGGACCTGGATGGGTTCGGGGGGCGGCCGGATAGGTCCCGGGGCGGCCGGATGCGCGCGAAGCGGGTAGTTTTGTTGACGCTTCGGTGGGATTGGCATGCCCCGGTCGTGGTTTTGACCGCGAAATTGCCGGGGAGCTAGTATGCCGGTAACGTCATGGAACTGCTGCCTGCCAAGCCTAAGAGATCAGTGATTCCGATAGCGCTGTGGCTGCTCTCGATGCTGCTGCTGCCTGGAGATGCGCCGGCCTGGGGCGGCGGCGGCGGCGCGAAGCACGACCGGAGGCAGGAGGTCGAGCAGGTGGAACGGGAGTGGCGCCGAGCCGAGCTTGCGGGGGACGCGGCGGCGATGGACCGGATGCTCGCGGACGATTACGTGAGCGTGACGGTGCAGGGCAAGGTGAATACCAAGTCCCAGCAGCTGCGGCGCATGCGGGAGCGGAGGCTCGTGCTCGACCGCATGGACCTGAGCGAGGTGAAGATTCGGCTGTCAGGCGAGCTGACGGCGGGGGCGGTGGCGATGGTGACGGGGTACGCGCGAATCTCAGGGCAGAGCGCCGGTGTGTCGGTCGACGGGCGGTATCGGTACACGCAGGTGATGCACCGCGTACGCGGCGGGACGTGGATCATCACTAACTTTGAGGCGAGTCGGATAGCGGAGCCGCCGAAGCACCTGGCCTCGGTGCGGAGCATGGACCGCGCGGGCTGACGGTATGTTGTGGAGCTAGGCGATGCGGGCGAGCGGCGTGTTAGCCGTTGCGCGTAGGGCGGCGCGGGGCGACAGTCTCCCGGCGACGTTGAGCGCCAGAAGGCGGCGCTGGAGGGATCGCGTGCAGCCGGTGAGACGGGCATCCTCTGCCTCCTGGGATAGGGGTGCCATAGAGAAGAGCTCACGGAGTTCTAGATGGAAGGCGGTGTACTGCATTGCACTGCGAAAGGCTGGAAGGTTTCTATCGTACAAGGGGGACCTCCTGCGCTTCAGACCGGGTTCAGGCCATGCCGCATTGGTTATGGATGTCAGGCGCTCTGTGGGGGTTGCCCTATAGTAACTACCGATCGTAACCGCTCCCAGGTACCTTCGAGAGTTTCGGGCAGCGTGCGGGTTTCGCCGATGGTGGTCATGAAGCTGGCGTCCCCGGTCCAGCGGGGCAAGGCATGAAGGTGGAGGTGGCCGGCGACGCCCGCGCCCGCCGCCTCGCCCATGTTGATGCCGAAATTGAGGCCGTCAGGCCGGTAGAGGGTGCGAAGCCAGCCCTCGGCTTCGCGGGCGAGCGACATCATCTCTTGCGCGGCGGCGGCTTCGACTTCGGCGAGGCTGGCGGTGTGCTGGTAGGGGAGGATGAGCAGATGTCCGGTGGAGTAGGGGAAGGCGTTGAGGCAGACGAAGCAGCGATCGCGCATGGTGATGATCCAGGCGGCGCGCTCGGCGGCCTCGGGGGAGATGCCGTTTTCCTTTGCCCAAGCGACGGCGGCGAGCATGTTGCAGAAGACGCAGTGACGATCGTCGCCCGGCCAGTCGGCGAGTTCGGCGGGAACGCCCTTGCGGCCCGGCTCACCGCCTGTGATGTAGCTGTAGCGCCAGGGCGTCCAGAGTCTGTCCATAACGGCGAGTATAGGGCGGAGGCGGAGGGGAAGGAGGTGTGAGCGGGGAGCGAGGCGAGTCGGGGCGTTTCAGGGGGCGAGAGTTTGCGCTAACGGTGCGGTAAAGGGGGAGAGCGGGGGTTTACTTCTTGGCGGCAGGGTGGTCCTTGACTCTTTGCAAGGCGGCATCTACTATTTGTAGTGAGGCATTGCGTGGGATCGGGCACTCTATTTGGGTGCCGATAGCACACCTCACTCCTAACCAACAAATCGACATCTTGCGATCAACCAAACGCGCAGTGCGGGGCGCTTGGGGTCATTCGACGACGATGTTGATAGAGCGCGGTAAAAACGATTCCTGGGCGTGCAGCAGCATGGTCGACACCACCATCCTAAACATAACGAGAGCAAACCCCTGAACACCGAACTGGAAATCCTCGCGCCCGAAGCGACGGAGCAGACGCCGTCAACCGACTCCACCCACAGCCAGCACGCCCAGACCGCCGCCGCGGACCCATCGTCTCACGGTGCAGCGGAGACCGTGCATCTGGACAGCAGACCGGCCGCCCCTGCAGGCAGTGCGGGCGACGTGGACTACGACGCCGCTGACTTTGCCGCGGCGTTGGCGAGCTTTGACCGTGAGCAGGCGGCGGAGAGCGCCGCCGCCGCCAACCTCACCCAGGAAGAGGTGGTGGTCACGGGCACCGTGGTGAAGATCACGGACAAGCACGTCGTGGTCGATATCGGTCTGAAGTCCGAGGGTCTGATTCCGCTTGAGCAGGTGCTGGACACCAACGGCCAGCCGAAGTTCCAGCCGGGTGACCAGGTCGACGTGATGGTGGAGCGCGAGGAGACTGAGGGCGGCGGATACCTTGTCAGCTATGAGAAAGCGCTGCGCAACAAGGTCTGGGACACGCTGGAGGCGGCCTCCAACAACAAGGTGCCGGTGAAGGGCATCGTGCTGAGCCGTGTCAAGGGCGGTCTGACCGTCGATATCGGTATCAAAGCGTTTCTGCCGGGCTCGCAGGTGGAGATTCGTCCGGTGCGGAACCTGGACGCCTATATCGGGACCGAGATCGAGGTCCGCGTCATCAAGCTGAACAAGAAGCGTGGCAACGTCGTGATCAGCCGCAAAGAGATGCTCGAGGAAGAGCAGACGGTCAAGCGGTCGGCGACGCTGGACACGCTGGAAGAAGGAGCCGTGCTGACGGGGACGGTGAAGAACCTGACCGACTACGGCGCGTTTGTGGAGCTGGGCGGGTTGGATGGCCTGCTGCACATCACCGACATGAGCTGGGGACGGCTGACGCATCCGCGCGATCTGGTGAATGTGGGCGACGAGATCCAGGTCAAGGTGCTGAAGTTCGATAAAGACAAGCAGCGGGTCTCGCTTGGCTTCAAGCAGCTGACGCCCGATCCGTGGCTGGACGCGACGGAACGGTATCCGATCGGCGCGCAGGTGCGTGGGCGTGTGCTTTCGGTAACGGACTACGGCGCGTTTGTTGAGCTGGAGCAGGGCATCGAGGGGCTGGTCCATGTCTCGGAGATGACCTGGTCGAAGCGGATGAAGCACCCATCGAAGATGGTGAAGCCGGGGGATGAGGTCGATACGATCATTCTTTCGGTGAATCCGAACGATCGGCGCATCTCGCTCGGGATGAAGCAGCTGCAGGATAATCCTTGGGAGCAGCTCGAGGACAAGTACCCGGTGGGTGCTGAGGTCGAGGGCCGCGTGCGCAATCTTACGGATTTCGGCGCATTCATCGAGATTGAGGACGGCATCGACGGCCTGGTGCATGTCAGCAATTTGAGCTGGACCAAGCGGATCAAGCATCCGTCCGAGGTGCTGAAGAAGGGCGAGAAGATCAAGGCGGTGGTGCTGGGCGTCGAACCTGAGAATCGGCGACTGTCGCTGGGCATCAAGCAGCTGCAGCCCGATGTGTGGGACACCTTCTTTGCGCAGCATCGGGTTGGTGACGTGCTCAAGGGCAAGGTGCTGCGCACGGCGCAGTTCGGGGCGTTTGTCGAGATTGCAGAGGGTGTGGAGGGTCTGTGCCACGTCTCCGAGGCGGTCGACGAGCATCATCAGCCCGTCGCGCTGAATGTCGGGGATGAGCACGAGTTCAAGATCGTGAAGATGACCCCGGAAGAGAAGAAGGTCGGGCTGAGTCTTCGTGCGATCGGCGACGATGCGGCGCGCGTTGAGGTCGAGAACTACCGTGAGCGGGATCGCGAGGGCCACAAGCCGAATAACGGTGCCACCTCCGGCAGCAGCAGCAGCACGACCCTGGGCGACTTGATTAACTGGAAGCGGTCGGAGCGCGAGTAGGTTCGGCTCGCGAGCGGAAAAGCCACCCTTTGGGGTGGCTTTTTTCCGGCTGTGTGGGATTCAGGGGATGTGCGTGCCGGCGGGAGGGCAAAGCAATGGCCGAAGCAGGGTGTCTGCCTCGGCCGGTTGGGTCTAAACGTTGTCAGGCGCTGAGAGTTTTGAGAGTGACCGCGTCTGGTTCCGGAATGAACTCGGATAGGTTCTGCATTTTGAGCGAGGCGCGGGACATGATCTCGACCTCCGCCGGAGCAAAGATCTCGGGTGGCACGCCGGCGATGGCAACATAGCCAGGCTCATCGCCGAGCACCTCGGAGATCTGGTTCCAGCGAAGGAAGGGCGAGGTGGTGGGGAGCACGATGATGCGGCGCTTGGGCTCCGGCATAAAGAAGTAGGTCGACCAGGTGAGGAGGCCGAGGATGCCGCCCAGTCCAAGGATCACATTCACACCGGAGTAGAAAGACCGTATGTGCGCGAGCCAAGCCGCGCCGACCAGATCCACGAGCACGGTAATTCCCAGGCCGAGCGCCACGCCGAAGATACGGCTACGAAAGCTAAGCCCAAGCGGCTTGATCGCGAAGCAAACAAAGAGCAGCAAGCACAAGGTCAGGACGCCGGCGATCTGCTGGAATTCGGAGAGTACTGCGGAGAGCAGCGACACGGCCGACTGGTGCGGGGAGAAGCCGATCGCCATGGCGAGCACGAGGGAGATGCCGGCGGCCCAGCGAAAGACAACCATTCCTAGATTTCGGAGGCCCTTGAGCGGGGCCATTGCCTGCCGGAAGATACCCAAAATCACGTACAGCGACAGCATGGACTCAAGCGCGAAGCTTATCCAGTACACGTAGAAGTACATCATGTACATCGTATTGACTGGAAAGATCTGTCTTGATCCTAATTGCTGAAGCGCGAGGCAAGTGGTCCCTCCAAATACGCGAACACTCAACAGGGCGGCAAGTGTGGGATACGTGCGATGCTCCCTTGCTCGGCACAGGGCAACAAGCGCAATCACGCAGCAGACTGGCTCAAAATACAACAGAAATTTAACGATCTCCTTGCTCATCGTCACCCGCCTGCAGACATTGCTCCAAGGCTAGAACACTGCTGAGGCGGGGGCAAGAGTTTTCTTGTACATACCGTTACTTCTTCTCCCAGCCGCAAGCTTGCTTTCCGTCGGGGGGGCACATGGGGACGGGCATGTTGCTGGTCTTCACCACAATGGGCTTGGCCGGTGTCGCGCTAATGTGGACGTAGGCGGCGGATCCGGTAAGGGCGAGGGCGGCGACTGCGGTGCGGACGATGGCGTTCATTTGTTTCTCCTAAGGGGTCTGTTTCTGCTGGACAACTGCTTGAAACAACCATAGGATTTAACCTGATATAAGTCCATTGTTTTGAATAGCTTATGAATTTAGTAAGGGGGTAATGTTACCAAGGTCATAAGGGTCCACAGGTGCTCGCGCGTTCCTGGCTTATCCAGCGCGCTTCTTCGAGGAAGAAGCTGGAGGGAGCGCGTGTGCCGGCGCCGCAAACGCAGTCCTTAGCTTGAGATGGGCTTTTTCCACCCGGCGACCGACGGAGCCTCTGAATTTCGACGGTCTCACGCTTCTTCTCCGGCCTGATCGGCTATTTCGTGCTGGTCGGCTCTTCTCCGGCCTATTGGCGCGACCAGCGTGCGAGGTCAAAGGAGCGAGCGCTCAATGTCGTCGCTTGGGCCAAGCGGCTGTGAGGGGACAGCAGCGACTCGCGGCAGCGTGCAAGAGAAACCCCGGCGAGGTCACCGGGGTTGAAGAGTAAGGAGATGAAGAGTGGGTGGGGTCAGGCCTTAGCGGTCGCTGCGAGGGAGGCGGCGGGCTCCGGAATTGGAGCGGAGGCGGGCTTCTTTTGCGGCGCCTCTTTTTTGGAGGGAGCGAGGATCGCGTGCAGGGTGGTGCCTTCCATGCGGGGCATGAACTCGACCAGACCGACATCGCCCATGTCGAGGATCAGGCGATTGATGATCTTGTAGCCAAGATCGCGGTGGGCCATCTGCCGGCCCTTGAAGCGAAGGGAGGCTTTGACCTTGTCGCCTTCCCCGAGGAAGCGAACTGCCTGATTCTTCTTGGTCTGGTAGTCGTGCTCGTCGACGGTGACCGAGAACTTGACTTCCTTGATGGTGATGATTTTTTGCTTTTTCCGCGCGGCGCGGTCGCTCTTGTCTTTTTCGTAGAGGAATTTGCCGTAGTCCTGGATTTTGCAGACAGGAGGGACGGCATTGGGCGAGATCTCAACGAGGTCGAGCGATCGTTCGCGGGCGATTTTGAGCGCCTCAAAGGGCGGCATGACGCCGAGTTGGTCACCGTTGTCGTCGATGACGCGGACTTCGCGGGCGCGAATGCGCTCATTGGTGCGAATGAAGGATTTAGCCGTGCGCTTGTCGATGGGGGGGATAAGCTGCCTCCACAGCACCTTGACCTTGGCGGGTGCCGTGTTTCGATGTGATTTTGGATGCGATGAAGTCCGACCGCAGATTTGCTGCGGCATGAGCCATACCTCGTGGAGTATAGCATCGCCTGACCTGCGGAACGAGCATCTGCTGCTATGCTGAACGGGCGTGCGAACGCCGTTGCCGCCCGCCCCCGGTACGAGAGATGGCGCTGATCTCTGGTGCGAACCATGCGCTGCCCGAGATTTGGCGGCGAGTGTGAGCGCCGCGCCGTTCCGTTGCGACGGTGGGGTGCAGGCAAGGACGAAACACAGGTGTGTGCCACATGCCTAGGAGACGAGACCCGATGAAGCGCCGTATTTTGCTGGTTGATGATGAGGTAGCTGTTCTGCTGACGCTGAAGGCGGTGCTGGAGATCAGCGGGTTCGATGTGCACACAGCGGCATCGGCGCGCGAGGCTCGCGCCAAGATCAAGCATGGCGAGTACGAGATGGTGATCACGGACATGCGGATGGAGAACGATGCCTCGGGCGCGGAGGTGGTGCACGCGGCGCGGGTGGCGCCGTACCATCCGGCGGTGGCGCTGCTGACGGCGTTTCCGGTGGAGGAGGGCGACTGGAGTGGAGGGGTGGCGCCAGACAAGGTTCTGATCAAGGCGACGCAGACGCGGATGCTGCTGCAGCAGATTGAGAAGCTGTTAGCGGCGCGGGCAGAGAAGCTGAGCCGGTTAGCGGCGAAAGCGAGTCCGTCGGCGGGGCCCGCGGGTGCAGGCGAGCTGCCGGGGGAGGGTCTGTCGCTGGCTGCGGAAGCTGGGGAGGACAAACCGGCGGCACGGCGGCGTGCACGGTCGACCGCGGAGAAGGTCGGAGCCTAGGTATTACCGGGTAGGTCTCCTGCGACGGCCATTTCTCGGGGGAGAAAGACTCCTGAGTCGGCCCACGGACCAGCTACTTGGGCGAGTGGTCGCGGATAAAGGCGCGCAACTGGGCGTTGATGTCGATCGCGCGGGTGACGCCTCCTTCGAGCATCTTGAGCCACTCGGACGCGGGCTCTTTGAGTTCGGCCAGGCTGAGCAGATACGAGGTCTGGACGAGGATCTCGAGCGCGTTGGACAGGTCGTGGGTCAGGGTGCGGACCTCACGCGCGATGGCTGGCGGCATCATCTCCGGGTGGGCTGAGGCGGATTGCTGGGAGTTGGGTTTCGATGAGGGCGGCAGCGGGTCAGTGTCAGGCATGAATCTGGGCGATCTCCTCGGCTGTTAAGGATTCCAACTTGACTCGAGGGGTGAGTCGAGCACCTTGCTTCCGGCAATTGTAGTCGGGTGACCGGCATGGAAGATCGATGCGAGGTCCTGACGTATCGGTGGGAGGGATGTAGGGCGTGGTTTGACACCGTTCCGGCGACTCTGCGAGACTTGGGAGGTTCATGGCTGCCAACCCGCGGATGCGGGGCGTGATCGAAGTGGACGATGCCGAAGTGGCGGAATTGGCAGACGCGCATGGTTCAGGTCCATGTACTCGCAAGGGTGTGGAGGTTCGAGTCCTCTCTTCGGCACCAGCCTGTTTGTCCCTGTAGGGGCGGATAAGAGATTAGGTTGATAGCAAGGTGAAGCCCTTCCATCGCGGAAGGGCGTTGTTGTTTATGGGGCCTTGGGTTCGGCTACGTGGACCTGCGCGGATAGCTAGGGCAGGTGCCTAAGACAGGTGTTTAGGGCAGGTGAAAGACCAGACCGAAGCTGACGGACTCGAGCAGGTGGTTGCCGGTCTGGCCGGTGACCCCGGTAACGCCGCCGATGCCGAGTTCGAAGAGGCGCACGTCGACGACGGAGAGGGCGTGGATGTCAAGGCCGGCCAGGCCCTGGTAGGCGAAGCCGTGGTTGATCTGGACCTGGCCGCTGGTGGGGTTGGCGCCGGCTGCGCCGCCGTTGCCGAAGTCGCTGCGAGCGACGCCGAAGTCGGCGCCGGCGTAGGGCGCGAGGATGCGGTAGTGCGCGGGGAAGCTGGCGCGAAGGCCGCCCATGGCGGTGTAGAGCCGACCGCCGGAGCCGGCGGCGTTGGGGTCGGCTCCGTGGGTGGTGTTGGCGATGGAGAAGCGGGCGTCGACGCCGAGGCGCACGGGGCCGTAGCTGCGGAAGTCATAAAAGAGGCCGCCAGTGCCGCCGACGGGGGAGAAGGCGCCGTCGGTGCGGGTGATGAGGGTGTTGGCGGTGCCGTTGCCGGTGGTGGTGTAGGTCAGGCCGCTGAGGTGCTGGACGGTGACGGTGCCGTAGACGGCTGCCTGCGCGTGGGCGCGAGGAGCGGCGGCGGTGAGCAGGACGGCGGTGGAGGCGGCGACGACGACGAGCGCGGGGGTGACGAACTTCATGCTGGGGATAGTCTAGCTGGTCTGTTGGCCGGGGGTGGGGCGTGGGTTGGTGCGGGGGATGGGGCTGTGTGCGGGCGTTGCCCGTACCTGGTGGGAGAGAGGGTACCCCTCCCCCCCGTACTTTGGTCTTAAAGTCTTCGATTCAGGGGACTTAGGTCTGGACCCCGGGTAGGGTCTCGACGGCTGTCCATGAGCTTGTTGCAGCGCCGGGTGGGGCGGGTGGAGGCGGTCTGTGCTCAGGTTACGGGGCGGCTTGGGGTGGGTGCGCCAGGGTGGGGGCGGGCTGGCCGAGGTTGAGGGAGGGGAGAGCGGCGATGATGGCCTGGGTTTCGAGGGAGACGGTGATGACCTGCCCGATGAGGCGGAGGATGTATTGGGGTCATCTTCGCGGTTGGGGTCGTTGGTGATGCCGGAGCGGGGGTCGGTGGAGACGCGGTACTGGTCCGGTGTTTCTTGCGTGGCGGACCCACTCGAGGCGGAGCGGTTGCCGAGGCGGTAGTCGAAGGCGGCGGGCGGGATGCCGCGGAGGGTGAGGAAGTCGTTATAGCGAAGCTCGGTCTTGTCTTTCGAGAGCTTCATGCGCTCGACGCGGAAGGAGACCGCACTTTGGCCTACATCGGCACGGAATGTAGCAAGGGACCTATGACACAGGATGTCCGCAACGTGGCGCTCTGATGAGAGTCAGTGGTCAAGACGTGCAGCTACGATGGATGAGTGGAATACACCAGCAGGTCACAGATGGCCCGAGTCCTTGGTGAATCGTGGGTCGCCGAGCACGGATACTGCTTGGCCTGCAACGGCGATCGCTTAGTTCCGACGGTCGCAAATACTCAGGCGCGGGATTTCGAATGTGGAGCTTGCCAGCACCCGTATGAGTTGAAGAGCTCCTCGAAGGAGTTTGGCGCACGAGTTATAGACGGCGCGTACTCCTCGATGATGCGTCGTATCGAGAGTGGAACTACTCCCAGTCTTCTCCTACTGCGGTATTCATCTTCAGCGGTTAGCGACCTGTTTGCTATCCACCGTTCTTTCATCACGCCGGAGATTATAGAAAAGCGAAGACCACTTTCAAGCCAAGCTAGGAGGGCTGGATGGGTCGGATGCAACATCTTGCTTCATGGAGTCCCTCCCGAGGGACGCGTGAGCATTCTGGCAGGTGGAGTATTCAGTTCGCCTGCGAAGGGACGCCTGCTCTTTCGAGCCAGCGAGAGGTTGATCGGTAGGAGCGTAATGACGCGAAGCTGGGTGCGTGCTTTGCTCTTGCGCCTGCATCAATTGCCAGCTACTGGCTTCACGCTTGACCAAGTCTATGACTTCGAGCACGAGTTGGCTGCGCTTTTTCCGGCCAATCGTCATGTCCGAGAAAAGATTCGACAGCAGCTTCAGATGTTGCGGGATTTGAACCTATTAGTATTCGAGGGGCGGGGAAAGTACCGACTCTTTTCTAGCCAGCAAGGGTGACAACTAAGTGATGAGTTCTTCTATTAAGCTTTGTTGGTATCTCAATGAATACTGCTGCGTCCAGTGCGGATCGTCCTGGGCGGATGAGTGGAGTGCCACGTGCAACGATCGCTGCCCGGTTTGCAACCTGGAGATGACCCCGGTGTTCTCGCGCGACTTGGAGTTATTCCTCACCGAGACTGATTACGATTTTGCTGCTCGACGACTCCCTCTGCCTCTGTGGCCACCAAGCGTTGCCGTCATGATTCAGGATCGACTCGAAGGCAGATGAGTGGAGCATTATGATGCCGTGGGTGTCGGCCTGTTTTGTCGAAGCGCCATTCCGCCCGAAGGTGGCGAGGGCGGCGAAGTATTGCTTGACGGGCTTATGGGAGGGCTTGAGGGGGAAGAGGTCGGGCATCGGGAGTAAGGATAGCTGGGTGGGTAGAATGGGGGGCTATGGGGATGGGGTTGGAGCAGATTTTGGCGCACACGCGGCTGGAGGTGGAGGCGAGGAAGGCGGCGGCGCATCTGCCGTTGCTGGAGCGGCGGGCGGTGGCGTACCGGCCGCGGGGGTTTCGGGCGGGGCTGGCGCGGGTGGGGGAGACAGGGCCGGCGGTGATTGCGGAGTTGAAGAAGGCGTCGCCGTCGCGGGGGTTGATCCGAGCGGACTTCGAGCCGGTGGCGCTGGCGCGAACGCTGGTGGAGGCGGGGGCGGCGGCGCTCTCGGTGCTGACGGACAGGGAGTTCTTTCAGGGGTCGCTGGAGAATTTGGAGCGGGTGTCGGCGGCGGTGGACGTGCCGTGTCTGCGGAAGGATTTCCTTGTCGATCCGTTTCAGATTCTGGAGGCGCGGGCGGCGGGGGCGGACGCGGTGCTGCTGATCGTGGCGGCGCTCGACGATGTGCAACTGGGGATGCTGCACGCGTTTGCGCGGGATCTGGATCTGGATGTGCTGGTCGAGGCGCACACGCACGAGGAGGTGGATCGAGCGGTGGATCTTGGGGCGGAGATGATCGGGGTGAACAGCCGCGATCTGAAGAGCTTTGCGGTGAGCACGGAGTCGCTGCTGTATTTGGTGGATTCGCTGCCGAGGGAGGTGCTGCGGGTGGCGGAGAGCGGGATTCGGACGCCGGAGGATGTGCGGCAGCTGCGCGCGGGGGGGTATGACGCGTTTCTGATCGGCGAGGCGTTGATGCGGCAGCCGGACCCGGCGGCGCAGCTGGCGCTGCTGCTGGATCGGGAGTATTCGCATGAGGTTTAGCTGTTAGCAACTACGCTGGGGGCTTGTAGCTCCAGGCTCTCAGCTGCGTTTAGCTAGGGGCGCTTCCAGCTCTTAGGCTTCCGGCTCTAGCTTTCCAGGTGGGATCGATGTGGGTTAAGATCTGCGCGAATACGACGGCGGCGGATGCGCGGATGGCGGCGGATGCGGGGGCCGATGCGGTGGGATTTGTGTTTGCGCCGAGCCGGCGGCGGGTGACGTCGGTGGAGGTGGCGGGGATGGGGCTGGGGGAGATGGTTTCGGGCACGGGAAGGCCGGTGGCGCGGGTGGGGGTGTTTGTGTCGGGGGATGCGGGGGAGATTGTGCGGGCGGCGCGGGAGGCGGGGCTTACGGGGGTGCAGCTGCACGGGATTCCGGACGAAGTTTCGGGAGATGAGGGGGCGATGGCGCGGCTGGCGGCGGCGGTGCGTGGGATGGCGCCGGAGCTCCGGGTGGTGCCGGTGCTGCACTGGGTGGTGACTGGGGCGGGGGACGCGGCGGAGAAGTCTGGGACGGAGATGGCGGCGGGGCTGCGGGCGCTGCGGGCGGCGGGGTTTCGGCGGGTGCTGCTGGATGCGAAGGTCGGGGCGGAGCTCGGTGGGACGGGGGTAGCGTTTGACTGGGCGCGGGCAGCGGCGGCGCTGGCTGAGGCGAGAGAGGGGATGGAGCTGATTTTGGCGGGGGGCCTGCGGCCGGAGACGGTGGGGGAGGCGGTCCGGGTGCTGCGGCCTTGGGGGGTGGATGTAGCGAGCGGGGTGGAGGTGGAGCCGGGGCGGAAGTGCCCGGAGCGGGTGCGGGAGTTTCTGCGGGCGGCTCGCGTCTAGGAATGGCTGGTTATGAGGGTTCGCCCTAAGGGTTCGCTCAGGTAGCGAGTGCCGCGCAAGTCTCAGCTCCGGGCAGAAGCAACGGATGCGCGGGAGGCGACCTGAAGAAAACCGCTTTAGGAGCGGACGCTGGCGTGCTGGTCGTGGATGCGGGGCGAGCGGTCATGGATGCGCGGGGAGCGATCGTGCACGGTGGGTCCGCCACGGACCGTGGTGATGTGAGCCTGCGCGAAGGTAAGGGAGGGCGAGAGCAGCAGAAGCGCGGCGGTCAGGAGTGATCGATTCATGGGGAAGAACCTGCCTTTCTACCTCAATCAGACGCGCTGCCGGGGTCCGCGGATTCAGAGTATGGGGCTGGGTGGCTGGCAAGAAAGGCTCGGGTGAATAGGTGTGGAGCGAGCGGGGGGTGACCGCCGCCCCTGCCCGCCTGTGGCAAGCCCGAGGTGAGGTGCGCGCCGGGTGAGCGATCGGACGTTTAGAGGGTGGGGGTGGGGAGGTTGAGTTCGCGGATCAGGAAGCTGTAGGCGTCGACGGTCTGGTCGATGCGTTTGGAGAGGGGCATGCCGCCGCCGTGGCCGGCGCGGGTTTCGACGCGGATGAGGACGGGGCCGGCGTGGAGGGGTGGTTTCTGGGCGGCGTCTTCGGTGAGGGCGTACTGCATGGCGGCGGTGAACTTGAAGGAGTGTGCGGGGAAGACGCGGTCGTCGTGGTCGGCGGTGAAGACCAGGGTGGGCGGGTATTTCATGCCGGGGCGGACGTTGTGGACGGGGGAGAACTTGAGGATGCTGCGGAAGTCGGTCTCGTTGGCGGAGGGGGAGCCGTAGTCGGAGCGCCAGGCGTAGCCGATGGTGAACTGGTCGAAGCGGAGCATGTCCATGACGCCGACGTGGGCGAGGGCGGCGCCGAAGAGCTCGGGGCGCTGTTCTTCGACGGCGCCGATGAGCAGGCCGCCGTTGGAGCCGCCCTCGATGGCGAGCTTTTTGGGGCTGGTGTAGCGATCATGTTCGAGGAGTTCGGCCGAGGCGATGAAGTCGTCGAAGACGTTCTGCTTGTGGGTGAGGGTGCCGGCCTCGTGCCAGGCTTCGCCGTATTCGCCGCCGCCACGCAGGACCGCCTGGGCGTAGAGTCCGCCCATCTCCATCCACAGCAGGTAGTTGGCGGAGAACTGCGGGAGGAGCGAGACGTTGAAGCCGCCGTAGGCATAGAGGATGGTCGGGGCGGCGCCGTCGCGCGGACCGCGCTTGCCGGTGACGAAGAGGGGGACGCGGGTGCCGTCCTTGGAAGTCGCGAAGATCTGGTGGGTCTCGAAGTCCGCGGGGTTGAAGGTGAGTTTGGGGGCGCGATAGGTGGAGAGGGCGCGGCTGGCGAGATCGAGGCGGAGGACGGTGCCGGGCGTGGTGAAGTTGGTGAAGGTGAAGAAGGATTGTTGATCGGTGCGGCGACCGGTGAAGCCGGTGGCGGTGCCGATGCCGGGGAGATCGAGGGTGGAGAGCAGGTGGCCGGTGCGGTCGTGGAGCTCGACCAGGCTTTTGGCGTCGGAGAGGTAGTTGGCGATGAAGGTGTTGTCGACCATGTTGACCGAATCGAGGTTGTTTTTGGTCTCGGGCAGGACGAGCTGCCAGCGGGCGCGGTCGGGGTGAAGAAGATCGACGGCGACGACACGGCCGTTGGGGGCGGCGGCGGTGGTGTGCATCCAGAGGGTGTCACCGTCGGTGGCGACGGGCTCGTAGCGGGCGTCGGCGACGGTGGCGAGGGGGATGATGTGGGCCGGGTTGGGCTTGCGGAGGTTGACGTGGCGGAGGTCGAGGGCGGCGAGGGTGTTGGTGTGTCCCTTGCTGGCGGAGAGGAGGAGGTAGCGGCCGTCGTCGGTGACGCCGCCGTTGACTAGAAGCTCCTTGTCGTCGAGGCGCTGGTAGATGACGGGATCGGCGGTTTGGGGGGTGCCGAGCTTGTGGAAGAAGACCTTGTGGAAGAACTGCGCCTGCTTGAGCGAGGCGGCGTCGTTGCCGGGCTGGCCGGGGCTGCCGGCGCCGGAGGGGATGCCGTAGCCGGAGTAGAAGAAGCCGGAGCCGTCGTGGAGCCAGGAGACGCCGGAGAACTTGGACCAGGCGATGACGTCGGGGAGATCGCGACCGGTGCTGACCTCGCGCACGTGCCATTTGATCCAGTCGGAGCCGGCTTCAGCGAGGGCGTAGACCATTAGGCGGCCATCTTCAGTGAAGTCGTAGCCTTGGAGGGCGACGGTGCCGTCGGCGGAGAGGGTGTTGGGGTCGAGCAGGGTGTGGGGGTCGCCGTTGAGGCCCTGCTGCCAGAGCAGGACGGGCTGGTTCTGCAGGCCGGTGTTGTGGGTGAAGAAGAGGCGGCCGTTGCGGACGACGGGCGGACCGAAGCGCTCGAAGTTATTGAGGGCGGTGAGGCGGGCGTGCATCGCGTCGCGGCCGGGGACGGTGTCGAGGAGGGAGCGGGTGAGGGTGTTCTGGGCGTCGACCCAGGCCTTGACCTCGGGGGAGTCGACGTCCTCCATCCAGCGGTAGGGGTCGGGGACGGCGGTGCCGAAGTAGGTGTCGACGTGGTCGGAGCGGCGGGCGGCGGGGTAGTAGGGGGCCGGGTTCACAGCGGATTGGATGCCGGGGGATGGGGCGGCTGAGAGTGCGGGGCCGGCGGCGCGGGCGCGGGCGCGAGGGAGCGGGACGAGGGCGAGGGCGAGGGCGAGGGCGAGGGCGAGGGCGGTGACTGTGAGTGCGCTGAAGCGACGAGCGAAGAAGCGACGGAAGTTCACGAGCATGGGACGAGCCTTTGCCGGGGGGCAGCCGGCGGAGGATGCGGGAGATGTACGGGAGACTGTAGCAGGCCGACGGCTTGTGTTGAAGAGCCCGGCGAGGGTAGCGCTACTTCGCGGGCGGCTTGGCGACGGCGCCGGGTGGGGCGGGCTCTTCGACGCGGAGGATCTGGTCGGCGGGGATGTTGGAGAGGGTCTGGCGGATGCCGCTGGGCCAGCGGATGTCGATGGTGGTGGCGAGGGGGTCGGGGCCGAGGCCGAAGTGGGCGCGCTTGTCGTTGGACGAGAGATAGGAGCCGGCGGTGGAGACGGTCCACAGCTGGGTGCCCGTGTGGGGGGTGGAGAGGTGGATCTCTGCGCCGATGGCGTCGCGGTTGGAGGTGTGGCCGACCAGCAGGAGGGAGAGCCAGTGATTCTGAGTTGGGGTCTCGTTGTGGAGGAGATGGGCGGGGCCGCCGTTGGTAGAGACGACCGCGTCGAGACGGCCGTCGTTGTCGAGGTCGCCGACGGCCATGCCCCGCGAGACCCAGGGCTGGGAGAAGGCGGGGCCGGAGGATTTGGAGACGTCGACGAAGGCGCCGTGGCCCATGTTGCGGGCGAGGAGCATGGGCTCGCGGTAGCGAAGCTGGGGGAAGTTGAGCTCGATGGTGTCGAGGTCATGGCCCTGGGCGACGAGGAGGTCTTTCAGGCCGTCGTTGTCGTAGTCGAGGAAGCGGATGCCCCAGCCGGAGTGGAGCAGGGTGATGGGGGCGAGGCCGGCGGTGTAGGTGGCGTAGGAGAAGGAGCCGTCGCCGTTGTTGCGATAGAGGGCGTACTTCTGGTTGGCGAGGTTGGTGAAGACGAGGTCGGGCAGGCCGTCGTTGTCGAAGTCCTGGAAGTCGATGCCCATGCCGGCGTAGGTGCGGCCGTCGCCGTCGACGGCGATCTCGGCGTTGAGGCCGGTCTCTTCGAAGGTGCCGTTGCCGCGGTTGCGGTAGAGGAACTCGGGCATGGAGTCGTTGGCGACGGCGAGGTCGGTGTGGCCGTCGCGGTCGAAGTCGGCGAGGGCGACGCCGAGGCCTTTGCCGGGGGGGTTGAGGCCGAGTTTGGCGGCGACCTCGGTGAAGGTGCCGTCGCCGTTGTTGTGGAAGACGAGGGCGGGGATGGCGGGAAAGATGTCGGGGTGGCAGTAGGAGCGATAGCCATCGCGGTGTTCGCCGCACCAGACGTCCTCGAAGTCCCAGTGGACGTAGCGGAGGACGACGAGGTCGAGCTTGCCGTCGTTGTCGAGGTCGACCCAGGCGGCGGAGGTGGACCAAGTGTCGCCGGCGTTCTTCGGGTTGGAGGTATCGGGGCCGCCGGTTCCGGATCTCTGGGTGACGTCGGTGAAGTGTCCGTTGCCGTCGTTGTGGTAGAGCTTGTTGCCGCCATAGGCGGTGACGTAGAGGTCTTCGAAGCCGTCGTTATCGAAGTCGCCGACGCCGACGCCCATGCCGTAGCCGACGCCCTGGAGGCCGGCTTTTTCGGTGACGTCCTCGAAGTTGCCGTCGGGCTTCTGGTGGTAGAGGCGGTTCCAGTCGGCGGGGGATTTCTTTTGCGGGATGGTGCCCTTGGGGGTGGGGTCGGTGAGGGGGGCGCCGTTGACGAAGAAGAGATCGAGGCGGCCGTCGTTGTCGAAGTCGAAGGCGGCGACGCCGGAGCCCATGGTTTCGAGCAGGTACTTGTGGGCGGTGTGGGAGGCGACCCCCGTGAAGGTAAGGCCGCGGGCGGCGGCGGTGTCGGTGAAGTAGCCGGGGGTGGCGGGGGCTGGTTTGGCCTGAGCGGGAGCTGGCGGGGCTTGCGCGGGGGCGGCGAGCGGAAAAAGGGCGAGGGTGAGGGCGAGCCTCGCGGCGAGGCCCGTGAGATGCGAGGCACCGAGCCTGTTCCAGCTCCCGCGTATCGATTGCTTCATTCGCGATCCAAACGTGCCGTGAACTCGAGCGGCGCGACCGCGGTGCGGCCCGGTGTTTGTCTGACGCGGGGGACGGGCCGGAGGAGACGCAGGTTTCTCCACTTCGGACGCACGATGAGGCTGTGCGTCCTTCGGTCGAAATGACAGGTTATGGGTGTGCGCGAGAGATGCGCAAGTCGAAGTACGAGAGTTGGGAGTTGGGAGTTGGGAATTGGGAGTTGGGAGTATGGGAGTTGTGGAGTTTGCGCGAGAGATCCGCAGGTGCATGACGGGGCTTATGGGTGTGCGCGAGAGGTCGCGAGGTGGCGACACGCCCCCTAGCGCACACCGGCAGTCCGGGCTGTTCGATTTAGGCCGCTTCCGCGGTCCTGTCGGGTTCGGACTCGATTGGGTTGGGTTGGGCGGCGGCGATTTGGGCGGTGAGGGGGGCGTGCTCGGCGGGGGCGATGGGGGTGGGGTACGGCGAAGGCGCGACCTCGGCGTGCACGGGTTGGGCGACGGGGGTGCCGCGACCGGTCAGCTCGCGGATGAGATCGACCTCGCGCTGGCGGTAGGGGGTGCCATCGGGGCGGAAGACCTCATGGAACCAGACGGTGGGCTGGAGCTCGACGTAGGGGCGCTGCCAGGAGTCCCAGGGAAGGTAGGTCTGGGTTTTTCCGGCGACGAGACCCCAGTTGATGGCGGCGACATGGTAGCGCTTGGCGATGGGCAGGATCGTGTCAAAGGTGCTGCCGGCGCCGCGGGCCATGTACTCCGTGCAGAGGATGGGGCGGTGGAGCGGGAGCAGCGACTGGACGCGGGCCTCGAAGAGCTCGGGCCAGTTGTAGTCGTGGAAGGAGATGACGTCGGACTCAGCGAGCTGAATCTTGGTGGTTGTGGTCTGCTTGGCGGGGTCGGTCCAGTTGCCGTCCCAGACGCCGCTGGTGAGGGGCTGAGTGGGGTTCATGGCGCGAGCCCAGGCGAAGGCGCGGGGGAGCAGTTCGTCGACGCGGGCGACCTTGGCGGGGACGTCCGCGAGCTTATCACCGCCCTTGTTGTCGGGCTCGTTCCAGATATCCCAGCCGAGGATGCGGTCGTCGTTGGCGAAGGCACCGACGACGCCCTGGACGTAGCGCTTGAGTTCGGGCTCGACGGTGGGGTCGAGCAGGCGCTGCTTGCCGGGGCTCTGGACCCAGCCGGAGTTGTGAATGCCGGGGATGGGCGGGTGCTGCGGGCCGAGGTGCGGGTCGGTCTCCCAGCAGGAGTCGAAGAGCACGAGCAGCGGGCGGATGTGGTGGTGCGCGGCGATGGAGAGAAAGGCGTCGAGCCGCTGCTGGGTGCCCTTGGGGTCAGCGAGCCAGAGTTGATCCTGCAGGAAGACGCGGACGGTGTTCATGCCAATGGATTCGGCCAGGCCGAGCTCGTAGTCGTTGCGGGCCGGGTCAAAGGTCGTGGCCTGGAACATTTCGAGCTCGTTGATGGCGTCGGAGGGGACGTAGTTGGCGCCGACCAGCCACGGTTGATGGGCGTACCAGGCGTTGGCGCGGGCTTCGCTCCAGCGCTCGATGGGGGCGGCGCTGGAGGTCTGGGTGATGGGCGAGGTCGACGGGGCGGACGGGGCAAACGAGATGGCCATGATAGGGGGAGGAGACGCGATACTGCCGAGAACGAGACCCAGTGTGAGTTGAAGACGCATAGCGCATATCCTTTTCCCGGTGCGTCGAACCGGTCGAACGATCAGGCGCGGTGCCTAGGATGCACCACCTTTGGACGCGGTGCAATGGTAACTGTGTGTGATTGTGTGCGGTAGCATCCGGGGCAATACCTCGGGGCGGGCGGTGTGTTTGATACGAGCAAAGGTCGAGTGCCCCCGGTGGCGCGCACCGGCCGGAGTGGGGCGTGCAGGGCGCGAGGTTCCGTCTGCTATTTGTTCTTAGCGTGCAGGGCGGAGGCCCGGGGGCCCGCTGTGGAGCCGCGCACAAGGAGTTGGGGGTGGATGACGTGTTCGCGGCGCGGCGGCCGGCGATCGCCCTGCTCCTGGTCGTGCAGCAAGCTGCGAAAGGCCACGGCGGAGAGTTCGGCGCGGGGAACGAGCATGGTGGTGAGGCCGGGCTGCATGTAGGCGCTGAGCTCGATGCCGTCGAAGCCGATGATGGAGAGGTCGTCGGGGATGCGGAGGCCGTGCTCGTGGATGGCGCCCATGGCGCCGATGGCGGTGAGGTCGTTGGAGGCGAGGACGGCGGTGGGGCGGGAGGGGGCGGCGAGCAGGCGCTGCATGGCGTGGTGGCCGCCCTCGACGCGGTGATCGCCTTCCTGCACCCAGGCGGGGTTCACGGGCAGGCCGTGGAAGGCGAGGGCGGCGGCGAAGCTGTGGGCGCGGCGGCGGGCGGAGCTGAGGGTGAGCGGGCCGCTGAGGAAGCCGATATCGCGATGGCCGAGCTCGACCAGATAGGCGATGGCGGCGTGGACGCCGGTCTCGTAGTCGACGCGCACGATGCTGAGATCGGGCAGGGTGGTCTCGGTGTCCATGAAGACGAGGGGGATATTGCGGCCGGAGAAGCTGCGGATGAGCCGCTCGTCCATCTCGGAGGTGAGGATGGCGACGCCGTCGACGCGGCGCTGCAGCATGCGGACGACGCAGTGCTCCATGCGCACGGGATCGTAGTTGGTGTTGGCAATAAGGACGTCTTTGCCGTGCTCGACGGCGATGTCTTCGAAGGCTTTGACGAGCTCGGGGAAGTAGGGATTGGTGATGTCGGAGATGATGAGGCCGAAGAGGCTTGAGCGACCGGAGCCGAGGGTGCGGGCGTTGGTGTCGGGGTAGAAGTCGAGGGCTTCGATGGCCTGGCGGACGCGCTGGGCGGTTGCCGGCGTGACAAAGGCGGTGCCGTTGATGACACGGGAGACGGTGGCGGTCGAGACGCGCGCTTGGCGGGCGACCTCAATGATGTTCATGGCACCAGCATCGCGCGTTGGGGGCGTTTCGCAAAGAGAGATGGTCTGCTTTGCAGAGTACGATCGTGCGGCGGGATCGGTTTGCGCGGGCCCGCGGTTTGTCCGACACGGGTGTACAGGCCGAGCGAACCGCAGGTTTCGCCACTGCGGACGAAAGGACAGCTTAGGCGGGCGTGTGGGCAGGCTTTGGCTGGTTAGCGGGTGGGGATGTCGAGGACCTCGATGGTGAGGGGTGGGACGGTGTGCTGCCAGGGGGAGCCGGAGACGCGCACGGTGGAGGCGATGGGGTGGATGAAGTTGGGATCGGTGATGGTGTTGGTGGCCTCGAAGGTGTCGCCGTGGAGCGTGGTCATGGACGCATTTTTGACGCCGGAGACGCCCTGGAGGTCGATGGCGAGCGGCTGGGCGACGTTGGAAGCGTTGACCAGCTTGAGGTGGAGGACGTGGTCGGCCGAGCCGACGGTGGCGGAGACGAAGAAGCGCTCCCCGGCACCGGTGAGGGTGGATTTAGCGGTGCCGTCGCCGAGGTGACCGGCGAAGAGCGACTGGGCGTAGTAGCTGGGTGAGGCGAAGGAGGTGCTGGCGTCGAAGCCGATCATGTTGGTGTACCACTGGCCGGCGCCCGGGTTGACGTTGATGAGCAGGGGCGCGTAGCTGGCCATGATGATGAGGTCCGAGTTACGCTCCATGCCGGTCATCCAGGCGGCGTCGGCGAGGGCGCCGCCGAAGTTGGGGGTGGGGGTTCCGGAGAGGGTGGCCCACTCGCCGACAAAGATCTTGGGGCCGGTGCGGGGGGCGTCGTCGTAGTGGTGGACGAAGTCGAGCATGTCGGCGGAGGGCTTGTAGTAGTGGTCGTCGAGGACGTCGGGCTGGGCGTCGGGGGCGGTCTCTTTGACGGGTGTTGTAGCGATGAGCTTGTACTGCGGGTAGGTTTTGTGGAGGGCCTGGGCGAACTGGGCGAAGCGGGCGTCATAGGTGCCTGACTTATCGAACCAGTCTTCGTTGCCGATCTCGATGAAGTGGAGGGGGAAGGGTGCGGGGTGGCCGTCCTTGGCGCGCTGGGCGCCCCACTTGGTGGAGGCGTCGCCGGTGACGTACTCGACCTCATCGATAGCGGCCTGGACGTAGGGCTGGAGATTGGGGCCGGGGGTGACGTGCTCGCCCTTGAGGGCGTAGCCGGCGTAGACGGCGAGGACGGGCTCGATGTGGAGGTCTTCGGTCCAGTTGAGGAACTCGAGCAGACCCATGGCGTCGGTGGACCAGTAAGTCCAGGGGGCCTGGTGGCCGGGGCGATCGACCATGGGGCCGATGGTTTCCTTGAAGTTGTACCAATCCTGGAGGGTGTCGCCCTCGAGGTAGTTCCCGCCGGGCAGACGGAGGAACTTGGGGTGGAGGGCGGCCATGCGCTCCATCAGATCGGGGCGGAAGCCGTTTGGCCGGTCGTGGTAGGTGGGCGGCATGAGCGAGACGAGCTGAAAGGCGATGGCACCGGGGTGGGCGACGAGCAGCTGGAAGTGGTTGGCCGAGCCGGCGGGAATGTTGGCGGTCTTGAAGCTGTACTGGTACTGCGTCCAGTCGCCGGCTTTGACGGGGACATCGGCTTTGGCGAGCACGGCGCCGGTGCGATCGCTGACGATCTGGGCGGTGACGGAGGTGATGCCGGCGTCGTCGAGTTTGGCGAAGAAGGAGCCCTTGTAGGTGGTGTTGGGCTTGACGCCGATGCCCCAGTAGCCGGTGTTGGTGAGGCCGGCTTCGTTGCCGGGGGAGGCGTCGGCGACGGTGAGCTTGACGCTAGTGGGGAGCGCCTTCGAGGGACCGCTGGTCTTGTCGAGGGCGGCGCCGGCGCGGGCGCTGCCGTGTCGTGTGACATCCCAGTGGACGCCGTCCCAGCTGCCGCGGAAGGTGCGGTTGTTGATGAGTTCGGGATAGAGACCGCCGTCGAAGGCGTGGTTGATCTCCTCGGTCATCATGCCGTAGAGCATGGGGCTGACGGGGGTGACGATGGTGTTGGGCGCGATGGAGAGGGTGGCGGGCGGGGGGGCCTGGGCGAGGGCGGCGGCGGGCGAGAGCGCGGGCAGCAGGAGGAGGCAGATGGCGGCGGTCGTGGCGGCTACGGCTGTGGCGGCGGTCTGGGCGGCGGCGGCTGTGGCGGAAGATCGGCAGGGCATGGGTGGGGAACTCCTGTGTGTAAGGCGCGAGCGGGTTGTGCGGCGTGCTTGAAAGCGCTTACATTTGCTCTCGGGGCTGCGTCGCAGAGTGTACAACAGGGAGCAAGCCAGGAGCTAAGGGCAAGGGCGAAGTTTCGGGCAGAGGCTGGAAGTTCGGGGCAAGGCTGGAAACTAAGAGCGAAGCGAACAGGGGAGATGGCGATGGCGGAGCAGCACGAGCATGAGATCTGGTTTGTGACCGGGAGTCAGCATCTGTATGGGCCGGAGACGCTGGAGCAGGTGGCATCGAACTCGCGGGCGATCGCGGGGTCGCTCGACGCCGAGCCGACGATGCCGGTGCGCGTGGTGTGGAAGCCGGTGGTGAAGACGGCGGACGAGATCCTGGCGCTGTGTCGCGAGGCGAGCAACACGCCGAAGTGCATCGGCCTGGTGCTGTGGATGCACACGTTTTCGCCGGCGAAGATGTGGATCGCCGGGCTGACCGCGCTGACGAAGCCGTTCCTGCACCTGCACACGCAGTTCAATCGCGAGCTGCCGTACGGGGCGATCGACATGGACTTTATGAACCTGAACCAGGCGGCACACGGGGACCGTGAGTTTGGATTCATGACGGCGCGGCTGCGGCTGGCGCGCAAGGTGGTGGTGGGGTTCTGGAAGGAGGCGGAGACGGTGGCGGAGATCGCCGGGTGGGTGCGGGCGGCGTTGGGCTGGCACGCCTCGCAGAACTTGAAGGTGGCGCGGTTCGGCGACAATATGCGGAATGTCGCGGTGACCGAGGGCGACAAGGTGGAGGCCCAGCGGGTGTTTGGCTGGACGGTCTCGGGGTATGGGATTGGGGATCTGACGGATCGGATGGCGCAGTTTTCCGATGTCGAGGTGACGCGGCTGGTGGACGAATATCGCGAGCAGTACACGATCGCCAAGGCGCATGATCGGGGGGACTCGCTCAAGGAGGCGGCGCGGATCGAGCTCGGGCTGCGGGCGTTTCTGACCGAGGGCGGCTTCGTGGCGTTTACCGACACGTTTGAGGATCTGCACGGGATGGCGCAGCTGCCGGGGATCGCGACGCAGCGGCTGATGGCGGAGGGGATCGGGTTCGGCGGCGAGGGCGACTGGAAGACGGCGGCGCTGGTGCGCGTGATGAAGGTGATTGCGGCGGGGCTCAAGGGCGGCACGAGCTTTATGGAGGACTACACGTACGACTTTGCGGGGCCGCCGGCGGGGTGGAAGGTGCTGGGGGCGCACATGCTGGAGATCTGTCCGACGATCGCGGCGGGCAAGCCGACGCTGGAGGTGCATCCGCTGGGGATCGGGGGCAAGGGCGATCCGGTGCGGCTGGTATTTACGGCGCCGGCCGGACCGGCGGTGGTGGCGACGATCGTGGACATGGGAACGCGGTTTCGGATGATTGTGAACGAGATCGACGTGGTGACGCCGGCTGAGGAGCTGCCGAAGCTGCCGGTGGCGCGGGCGATGTGGGTGCCGCGGCCGAACCTGAAGGTGGCGGCGGCGGCGTGGATCTATGCGGGCGGGGCGCACCACACGGGCTTCAGCCAGGCGCTGACGACCGAGCACCTGGAGAGCTTTGCGGAGATCGCGGGGATCGAGCTGGTGCGGATCGACGCGGAGACGCGGTTGCCGCGGCTGCGGCAGGAGCTGGGGTGGAGCGAGGCGGCGAGCCGACGGCTGTAGTGCTTGGCCACGCGCGCTAAAGTTTGCGGGCCTTTTGCCGATGCATGGGGCAGGGAGGCCCTAGCCTGAGTACGAGAGTCACAGGTGTTTTGCGTAATCGCGGGACAGCGAAGGACCGCAGCCGTTACACTTCGAGCCGAGATCCCGGTCCGACCCTATTCCTTTCCGGTCCGACCCTATTCCTTTTTGGAGCTTGCCCTTGCCCCTGCCGCGCCGCGCTGCTGTCTCGTTTCGTTACCTTGCGTCTTCGGTTGTTTTTGTAGCGACGCTGCTGGTCTCCCCCGCCGCGCCGGCGCAGAACCCTGCAGGCGGCACGACGCCGACACGCCCGTGGATGGACCGGTCGCTCGACGCCGATCAACGCGCGGACATGGTCGTGAAGGAGATGACGCTGGACGAGAAGATCCAGATGGTGCACGGCATCGGGTGGGGGCCGCTGCGCAAGGACGCTCCGGTGCCGGCGGACAACAATGGCGGCGCGGGCGAGGCGGCAGGCATTCCGCGACTGGGGATTCCGTCGATTCAGCAGGCGGACTCGGCTGTGGGCGCGCGCATGGCGGCGCCGGAGAGCCGGTACGCGACGCTGCTGCCGAGCGTGCTGGGCGCGGCGAGCTCGTGGGATCCGGCCGCGGCGTTTCTGTATGGCGATGTGATCGGTCGCGAGCTGCGGGCGCAGGGCTACAACCAGTCGATCGGCGGCGGCGTGAACCTGGCGCGCGATCCGCGCAACGGGCGGCTGTTTGAGTACCCGGGCGAGGATCCGGTGTTGGCGGGGACGACGGTGGGGAACCTGATCCGGGGCGTGCAATCAAACCACATCATGGGCGACATCAAGCACTACGCCTTCAACGACCAGGAGACTGGCCGGACGGTGGTGGATGTGCACCTGGACCGGAAGGCGGCGCACGAGAGCGATCTGCTGGCGTTTGAGATCGGGATCCGGATCGGGCACCCGGCCTCGGTGATGTGCTCCTACAACAAGTTCGAGGGCGACTGGACGTGCCAGACGCCGTGGCTGCTCACCCACGTTCTGAAAGATCAATGGAAGTTCCCCGGCTTTGTGGTCTCGGACTGGGAGGCAACGCACTCGACAGTGAAGGCGGCGAATGCGGGGCTTGACATGCAGATGCCGGGCGACGAGTTCTTCGGCGCGCCGTTGAAGCAGGCGGTCGAGGCGGGCACGGTCACGCCGGCGCGGCTGGACGACATGGTGCACCGGATTTTGCGAAGTCTGTTCGCCTCGGGCGCGGTGGACATGCCGTCGATGCCGCGGACGGTGGTCGATCCGTTCAAGGGGCGCGACGACGCGCAGCACATCGCGGAGGAGTCGATCGTTCTGCTGAAGAACAGCAAGGGGGTGCTGCCGCTCGCGACGTCGGTGAGGTCGATCGCGGTGATCGGCGCGCACGCGGACAAGGGCGTGATGTCGGGCGGTGGCTCAGCGCAGGTGGACGCGCCGGGCGGCGATGCCGTGGTACCGGGGCAGGGCACGGAATGGGGGCGCGCCGTATATTTCCCGACCTCGCCGCTCCGGTACATCCGCGAGCATGCACCGGGGGCCACGGTAGAGTTCAATGAGGGGACGGATACGGCTGCTGCTGCGGCCTTTGCCCAGGCGCACGATGTGGCGATTGTGTTTGCGGATCAATACATGAGCGAGGGCGCGGACTCGCCGACGCTGGCGTTGCCGCATCATCAGGATGAGGTGATCGCGGCGGTGGCAAAGGCGAATCCGCGCACGGTGGTCGTGCTGTTGACTGGCAACCCGGTGTCGATGCCGTGGGTGGAGCAGACGGCGGCGGTGATGGAGGCGTGGTACCCGGGGATCGCGGGCGGGCAGGCGATTGCGAACCTGCTGTTCGGGACGGTGAATCCGTCGGGCAAGCTGCCGATCACCTTTCCCAAGAGCGAGGATCAGCTGCCGCACGGGGAGATCTTCGGCCTGTCGCGCCCGAAGAGCGACGCTGGTCTGCCGGAGCACTGGGTGGAGCAGACGCGGACGGAGAGCTTTCCTGCGGACTACACGGAAGGTGCGCGTTTCGGTTATAAGTGGTTTGAGTCCGAGCACAAGCAGCCGCTCTTCGCCTTTGGGCACGGGCTCTCGTACACGACCTACAGCTACAGCGGGCTGAAGGCGGACGCGACGGCGAAGACGGTGAACTTCGCCGTGAAGAATACGGGCGCGCGCGCCGGGGACGAGATCGCGGAGGTCTATGCGCAGCTGCCGTCGGCGGCGGGCGAGAACTATCGCAGGCTGGTCGCGTGGCAGCGCGTGTCGCTGGCGCCGGGTGAGTCGAAGACGGTGACGCTGGCCATCGATCCGATGTATCTCTCGGTGTGGGACACGGGCGCGGATGCATGGAAGCTGCTCGGCGGAGCGTATAAGGTGTTGGTCGGCGGATCGTCGGAGGCGCTGCCGCTTTCGGCCGAGATGCAGGTTGCGGCACGTTAGCCCCCAAGCCCAGACGGCCGGGAGCAATCCCGCCAGCACTCGGGGCCGCGCCGACCTAGTGGGTTGTCGCCGTGTACAGCGACCGCACGTGCACGGCGGTGTCCAGCTGGTCCAGCGTTGCCGTCGTGGTCAGGTGCACGATCTTTGGCTCATGCGGCAGCAGATCGAAGTAGTTGTCGCTCAGCTTCCAGTTGGTGTTGCCGAAGGAGAGCTCGACGGCGACGGCCAGGCTCTCGCCCGTGAGGGTGACGGTGTAGCCGTCGCCGTCGCGCTCGATCCTGGTCGCGACGTGCGGTTCGGCGAGCGCGAGTTCTTTGGCATCGGCGAAGTAGATCGTGCGTTCGGCCATGGTCTTCGGCGGGATCGTGTCGCTCCCCTCAGCCGAGGGGATCAAGGGGTAGCTCGGGGAGCCCGGGGAGTTTGCGACGGGCGACTCCGCACGTCCGCGTCCGCTGGCCGTCGGACGGGAATGACGCACACCGGAAGCCGCCTGCGTGATCTCTGGAGAGCTTGCGAGGCCTGCGTAGAGGGCGAGGTTGGCGCGGGCCTCGGCGCTGGCGTTGGCCGGTTCGCCGGCTGCCGGTTCGAGCGTCACCACGGCGACCGTGGACTTCACGTCGAAGCCGGGAAGCGCACCCACGGCGATGGGCGGCACCGGCGTGCTTGCCAGCGGCGCGATGGTGACGGAGAGCCGCTGGTCGGCGTCGGGACTCGCCAACAGCGTGCCGTCGAAGCGCATCACACGCAGGTGCAACGTCGCCGCGACCGGCCGCGTGTCATCCGAGACCAGGTGTAGATGCAAGGTGTGCGTGGCGTCGTCCAGCTCCGGCGCGATCAGGATGGGCGCATAGAACTTCCTCGCCCAAAACTGCAGCGCCTTCCATCGGCCGAAGTAGTCGAGCGACGCCCAGGACGCGACGGGCCAGCAATCGTCAAGTTGCCAGAAGAGCGTGCCCATGGTCCGCGGCCGGTTGGCGCGCGCGTGATCGACGGCGATGCGGATCGCCTCCGCCTGCAGCAGCTGCGAGAGGTAGATCGTTGAGGGGAAGTCTCGCGCGGGCAGAAAGTTCTGCGCCAGATACTCGCGCAGGCGGGTGAAGCCGTGGAGGAAGCGCTCGTGGTTCGCCATCTCCGGCGAGTCGAGATCGGTATTCTCGCCGACGACCGACTCCATGGTGCGCAGGTCCGGGAGGCTCTGGAAGCCGAACTCGGAGAGAAAGCGCGGCGTCTGCTTGGTGTAGTTCGCGGGCGGTTCACCCGCCGACCACACGCCCCACGAGTGCACATCGCCGTTCTGCTGGTTGCCCGCGACGTCCTCGAAGTTGGCCGAGGGCGAACTCGGCCAGTACGGCACGCCGTTGCCGTCGCGCGCCACAGCCGACTTCAGGATGTCGCGAAACATGACGACGTAGTCCTGCCACACGCGCTCGCGTTGGTCCGGCGTGATCGACGCGATGAACTGCTTCTGCCCGTCCCACACGTTCCAGGCGGTCTCCACTTCGTTGTTGCCGTTCCATAGCGCCATGGCCGGGTGATCGGAGAGCCGCGTTACCTGCTGCTCGGCTTCGGCCTTCACGTTGTTCTCGAAGTCCTTGTCGCCCGGCACCATGCCGCCGCCGAACATAAAGTCGTGCCACACCATCAGGCCCAGCTCGTCGCAAAGAGTGTAGAAGCTGTCTGTCTCGTAAAAGCCGCCGCCCCAAATGCGCAGCATGTTCATGTTGGCGTCGCGCGCGCTGGTCAGGATGTCGCGCTTCTTCGCGTCGGTCGTTGCCGGCGGAAAGCTGTCGAGCGGCACCACATTCGCGCCCTTTGCGAAGACCGGCACGCCGTTGATCACGAACTCAAAAGAGGTGCCCCACGCGTCCGGTTCGCGGCGGAGCTCGACGGAGCGAAAGCCTGTGGTGAGCCCGAGGCTGGAGGTCGTCTTCGCGCCGCGCACGACCTTTGCCGCGACCGTATAGCGTGACTGCGCGCCATAGCCCGCCGGCCACCACAGCGCGGGCTTGTCCACCCGGAGTGGAACGGCGAGCGTGTTTCGTCCGCGGTCGAGCTCGACCGCCTCCACCTTCACGGGCAGAGCGCTGCCATCCGGGGCCGTGAGCGTGAGCGAGAGATCCGCCGATCCCGCGATGTCGGCGTCCACGGTGAGGCGCGCCATGGCGATCGCGCGCTCGGCCGTAACGCTGGTCTGCTCAAGATGGAGCGAGCGGATGCGATCGCCCGTCCACGTATCCAGGTGGATGGGGCGAAAGACGCCGGAGGTTACAAATCGCGGACCCCAGTCCCAGCCGTAGTGGTAGCCCGCCTTGCGCTGGTACTGCCCGACCGGGTAGACGCCGTGCGCCGGATCGAGCGGCTCATACCCCGTGCCCGGCAGGATGTAGGGCAGCTTCGCCACCTCGGGCGCGGTGGTGTTGATGGGCGAATGAAAGAGGATGACCAGCGTGTTCTTGCCTGCCTGCAGCTTGCCCGCGACATCCGCCGTATAGCTGCGAAACATGTTCGCGGTGTGCAGCAGCGGCTCGCCGTTCAGGCTCACGTCGGCAAAGGTGTCCAGACCGTCGAAGACCAGCTCGGCGTGCGTCTGCTTGCTCTGTTCGGCGGTGATCGAGAGCTGTGTGCGGTACTCCCAATCGACCTCGCCGATCCACTGCAGACGCTTCTCGTTGTCACCGACAAACGGCGGCGGGATCACGCCCGCGGCGGCGAGATCGGTGTGCACCGTGCCCGGCACAGCCGCCGCTCGCCAGGTCGCGATCTCGGGATGCTCGCGAAGCAGGCTCTGGGGTGTGACGGCGTTGGGCGCGGCGGGCGTGACCGCAACCGCATGGAACTGCCACCCGGTGTTGATCTCCATGATCTGCAGGTCCTCAGCCTTTGCGCTGCGCGCGCCTGATGCCGCGATCGACACGGACGACGCGGCGTGCGCGGACCGCTCCGCGCTGGTCGTCTCCGTTGATCTGGGCTGCTGTGCCCCCGCCGGCGCACTCGCCGGCAAGAGACCGATAAGGGCGGCCGTGACGGCCGCTGCCCGACAGCGCCGGCGGATGGTGTCGCCCACACCACTCGTCGCTCGACCCATCTCTCGACCCATCAATCGACCCATCGCTCGCACCCTCATCCTCGCCTCTCGTTTCTTTTGAATATGTAACATGATCCGTTCGCATGGGGTGCGCTCCCGGCGGGCATGGCTCAACCTGCCGGCACATAAAAGAGCTGAAACTCACGGATGCGCGTCGTTCCGACAGAGGAGAGGATCTCGAGCCGCACCCAATCTGTCGTGATGGACGGAAAGGCGTCTATTTTTTTGTGGCCGATGGCGTACCCGTTCACCACCGTCGTCCACGATCCGTTGTGCCACGCCTGGACGCGATACCGTTGCACCGCTTGTCCGTCGTTCAGCCACTCCATCGTGAGCGTGTGATCGATCGTCACCGGCTTGGCGAGGCGGACTTCGAGCACGCCCGCGGCCGGCGTCTGGGCCGTCCAAAAGGTTGTGTCGTCGCCGTCCAACGCGCGATCCGTGTTGTCGTCGTGGTTGGTGTGCGCGGCCACGAGATTGTCACGATAGCGCGTACGAATCGCAGCTCCGAGCTCGCGCAGCCGCGCCGCGTCGGAGGCATCGAGCAGGCCCTGGTTGTTCGGCGCCACACCCAGCATCCACTGGCCGCCACGACCGACGGAATGTTCATAGCTGTCGAGCAGCTCGGGCACGGTCTTCAGCGAGGCATCGTCGTTCGGATGCCAAAACCAGTGCAGCTTGCGCAGCGCCGTGTCGACCTCCACCGGCCGCCAGCGCAGAACGCCATGGCGGTCCAGCACATTCCAGTTTTCGTACTCGATTTTGCCGGTCTCGTTGCCCGCCCAGCGCGCGTCGCCGTACTCGAAGAGCCCCGCATCGGCGAAGACGATCGTGTTCGGCTGGTAGGTTCGCAGGGTTTCGATGATCTTGGGGAAGTTGTACGTGTGGCCGCCGGAGCCGGCGCCATCCAGCCAGAACTCCACCAGCTCACCGTAGCGGCTTGCCAGCTCTTCGAGCTCCGCGTTGTAGTACGTGTCGTAGGCTGCCGTGTCGGCATAGCGCGGATCGTGGCGATCCCATGGCGAGAGATAGACGCCGAATCTCAGACCATGTCGTCGCGCCGCGGCCGCCACATCGCGCACAACGTCGCCCTTGCCATCCTGAAACGGACTTGCCTTGATCGAGTACGTCGTCTGCTCGGTCGGCCACAGCACAAATCCGTCGTGGTGCTTGGCGACCAGCACGACGTATCTCGCGCCGGAGGCCGCGATGGCGTCCATCCACTGGTCGGGGTTGAACTGCGCGGGGTTGAAGATCTTGGGATCCGCCGATCCGTCCCTCCACTCGCGGTCGAGAAACGTGTTGGTGCCGAAGTGCAGGATGACGCCGAACTCGAGATCCTGCCACATGGTCTGCTGCGGCGAGGGTTTGAGGTCGGAGCTGCTCTGCGCGGGAACGGAGGCGATCGCGAGGGCAAGGGATATGGTCAGGGCGGCGAGACCGCGTGCGCGAGGCGTTCGTGCGGCGGAGGAACGGACAGGCGCTTTCACTCGGAGACGATCTCCTTGGCCCTTCGAGCCGGCGGCGCGGGCCGAGGCTGGTCTGACTCTCTCACGAGCGCTCGCGGGCACGCCAGAGCGCGCCGCGGACTGGCTCGACGACACCCGGCAGCTGCTCGAGCGTCGGCAGATCGCGACGAAGCAGGGCGACGATGCGATCCCGCATGGGCGGCACGTGCTCCATGATCGATCCGGCAAAGGCTATGCGCGGCGGGACGGCCTGGCCGGTGGTGGCCGCGACGCGCCGGAGGACGACCAGCGCCAGGTGCGCCATCTCCTTTGCTTCCTGCTCCAGCACAGCCTGCGCGACGCGGTCTCCGGCCAGGGCGAAGTCGACCACGATGGGCGACAGCTGCGACAGATCAGGCGAGGGCTGGCGATTGGCGAACTCGACCAGGGATTGGAAGTGATCGAGCCCCCAGAACGCGAGGATCGCGCCCAGCAGAGGACTTCGTCCATGCTCATCGTGCTCGAGCACAGCCGCGCGCAGACCACCGCGGCCGAGGTTATGGCCGGAGGCCTGGTCAGAGAGCGCCGGCCCCCATCCGCCCACGGTGACCATCTCGCCCGAGCGGAGGCGGCCCGCGACGTTGGATCCGGTGCCGGCCAGCACCAGCGTGCCCGGTCGGCCCTCGAAGGCGGCATCGAGCGCGATCTCGACGTCACCGGCCAGCGTGAAGCGGCCGCTCACGCGAGCGGCGAAGTTTTCGGACAGCCACTCGGCCACCAGGGGCACGGTGTAGCCGGCCGCGCCGACGCAGGTGCTGCTGACCTCCCGCAGCGAGCGGCCGGACTGCGCGGTCAGACTGCTGAGCGCGGTTTCAAGATTTTGCGCGGCGGTGGTGGCGTCTGCCCGCATGCGCTTGATCGTTCCCACCACGGAGCGCGCCAGCTGTCGGTCGTCCTCGGCCAGGACAAAGGTGGTGCGTGTGCCACCCGCGTCAACTCCAAGAAAGAGCCCCATGCCTCCACTCTAGCGCGGAGGGCCAGAGGCGGGCGACCGTGCCGGAGACCCGATCCGGCACGGATGTGCGCCCGATTGGCTAGCGGGTTGCCGCCGGCAGGTCCCCGAGCGCCTGCTGCGTCGCCTGCCGCACCTGCTCGGCGACCGACCCCGACACGCTGGCCGGATCCGGCGTCACCCCCTCCGGCCTCTGCGGCAGGGGCAGAGCCACGCCCGGATGGGAGGCCGGCTCGGCCATGGGGACGAAGGTTTGCGGTGCAAAAGCTCGCGGCGCGAAGGCTTGCGGCGCAAAGCCCGGAGACGTGAGGACCGGAGACAAAAGGCTCGGATCGACGGGCGCGGCCTTCGCCGGAGTTACCGCCGTGCTGCCCAGCGCCAGGGAGGTTCCGGGATTGGTCGCCAAGGGAGGAGTCTGCGGCAGGCGAATGCTCGCGAGGGCCTGTGCTCTGTTCGGCTCGATGCCCTCGATCGTGTAGTTGGCGTCCAGCAGGCCATAGCGATCTTCCGCATTGAGGCCCCAGTAGGTCCAGCCCACCTCCGGATGGCGTCCGAGATAGGCGATCAGCGCCTGAAACCACTGGCCCTGCGAACCCGGCTCGGCCGAAGCGATGTCATCCGCGCCGCGCGGTGTGCCGAACTCGCCGATCCACACCGGCGCCAGACCGTCCTCGCTGATAAAACCCCAATCTCGTCGCCACTTCGCGGCCAGGGACACCGGTGTGGTCCCGGCGTTGAACCACGGCTGCGCGTACTCGCTGGGGCCGTAGACGTGAGGGGAGTAGACCAGGTGGCCCGGGGTCGCCAGGCGCACGGGTGAATGGCGCACACCGGCCAGGTTGCCGCCCCAGAAGTCGTTCTCGTCCCCGTATTGGTCCACGCCCTCGACGAAGATCAGCAAGCCGCCGTTGGCCCGCAGGATGGCATCGCCCGCGCGTTGCGCCGCCAGGTGCCAGTCGCGTGGTCCACCGCAGTCCCAGCAGGCGCCCGTGGTCGCCGCGTTGTGCGGCTCATTGCGCAGATCGAAGCCGATCACCGTTGGATTGCCGTGGTACCGTCGCGCGAGCGTAACCCAATCGGCGATCCATGCCTGCTCCGGGTATTGCTCGGTGTACCAAAGGCCGTTCGCCTCCGCGCTCGAGCCTGCCTCCGAGCGGTGATTATCGAGGATCACCTTGAGCCCGAGGTCGCCGGCGGCGGCGATGATGCGGTCAAGAATCTGCATGGAGTCGAGATCCGCAAGATCAGTGTTGATCTGGCCCTGCCCGTTCGCAAAGGCGATCTCCGACGGCACCGTCGGCTGCTCGACCATCTGATTCGAGAGGGGGATTCGAATGGTGTTGTACCCGGCGGCGGCCACGGTGCGCAGGATGGTGTGGTAGTCCTGAAGCCTGAGTCCGCCGGGAACCCCGGCTGGGGTCTCAAAGCCGCTCCAGTTCACGCCGGAGATGCGCACGTCGGTGTGGCGGTCGGAGACGATCTCCCTGCCTTCGGTGTGCCAGTAGCCGGTGCGTGAGACGGAGCCTCGGCGGGAGGCGCGCAGCGAGGGCGACCGGCGGAACAGACGGACCGGCGTGCCGCCAAGCCCGCGGGAGACCTGCGAGAGCGCCTTGGACCGGAGCGGAGCGATGCCCGCAACGGCGAAGGCGATCGCGGAGAAGAAGAAGACGATAGCGCGATGGCGGAGCGAGGATTCGGCGTGAGTGGGTGGGGCGGAGGGTGTGCTCATGGAAGACGCTCCTAAGTGATTCATCCCTTGCGGGAGGTCGAAGATCAGTGCTACAGGTGGTTCATCGGCGTCAGAAGGAAATCCTTTAAGGTGTCCTGCAATGGGTCGGTCGGGGGTCGATGAGGGTCGGTCAGGGACTGGTAAGGATCGCCGCTTGCGTTGGGCAGGACATGCGATTCGGGAGAATGGCTTCGGGTTAGCCCGGCAGGTATGCCCCGAAAGTTGTAGATGCTTGCGGAAGCCGGCAGCCGAGGTCGGCAAGCTTTCCCCACACAGCCGTCTGCCGACCTGAGCGGACCGACGTCGCGCCGTACAATCGCAGCAACATGATCGCGCACCTTCGCGGCCGCCTTCTCGTGAAGACCTCCGGCCAGGCAATTCTTGAGTGCGCCGGCGTGGGCTATGACGTCGCCGTCTCGATTGAGACCTCCGCCGCCCTGCCAGTGGAGGGGGCGGAGGCCGCGCTGCACATCCACACCCATGTTCGCGAGGACCAGATTGCCCTGTTCGGCTTTGCGGAGCTCCGGGAGAAGCGGCTGTTTGAGCGGCTGCTGACGATCTCTGGCATCGGTCCCAAGCTCGCCCTGACGATCCTGAGCGGCATTCCGGCCGATCGGCTGGTGACCGCGATCCGCGGGCTCGACCATGCCGCGCTGATCCGGATTCCCGGCGTAGGCAAGAAGACCGCGGAGCGTGTGGTGCTGGAGCTCAAGGACAAGCTGGACGACGTGGCCGTGGCGGAGAGCGCGCCGGCTACCGCGCAACCGGGCCGGCTGGGGCCGCTCGGGGAAGACACCATCTCCGCGCTGGTCAACCTCGGGTATCCGCGACCTGCGGCGCAGCACGCCGTCGAGGCCGCGCTCGAGCGGGACGCCCAGGCAGGCCGCGACTTTGAGCGGCTCTTCCGCGCCGCCATGGAGACCATGCGCTAAGCCGCGCGATTCCGTACACTGGCCAGGCCATGGACCAGACCAAACCCACCCCTGCCGCCCCGACTTCCCAGGCTGCTCGCCAGACCACCTCCCAGACCACACCGCAGACGGCCGAGCAGTTGACCGCGCAGTTCGGCATGCCGGACGTGCTTGGCTTTGCCATGCGCGGCGAGCTGCTCTGCGCGGAGGCGCGCACGCCCTCGGCCGAGGCCACGATCGCGCTGCAAGGAGCGCACGTGGTGAACTGGCGACCAATGGGGCAGCAAGCCGCGCTCTTTCTCAGTCGGCGCTCGGAGTTCAAGGTCGGCAAGGCGATTCGCGGCGGCGTGCCTGTGATCTGGCCGTGGTTCGGCCCGCGCACGTCGGCGGTCAACCCGGCGCCTCCCGACGCGGGCAAGAGCGCCTCGCACGGCATCGCGCGCACGGCGATATGGCAGCTCGCCTTTGCCGCCCTCGCCGGCGACGATCTCCACCTTTCCTTCACGCTCGGGCCCTCGACGGAGAGTCGTGCGCTCGGCTTCGACGGCTTCCGCCTGGCCTACGAGCTCATCCTCGGTCGATCGCTCACGCTCCGGCTGACCGTGGCCAACGATGGCCCGGAGCCGCTGCGCTTTGAGGAGGCGCTGCATACCTATCTCGACGTGAGCGATGTGGCCGAGGTCGCGCTTCGCGGCCTGGAGCGCACGGAGTTCCTCGACAAGCGGGACGACAGTCGGCGCAAGCGCGAGGGCGACGAGCCGCTGGTGCTTGACCGCACCACTGACCGCGTCTACCTCGACACGGAGGCGACCTGCGCGGTGACGGACGAGGGCGCCGCACGCGTGCTCGAGATCAGCAAGGCGCACTCGCGGAATACCGTGGTGTGGAATCCCTGGGCAGAGCTCACGCGCGATCTCGCCGACATGGAGCCGGACGGCTGGCGCACCATGCTGTGCGTGGAGACGGCCAACGTGGGTGAGGCCGCGATCTCGCTCGCGCCGGGCGGTGCGCACAGCATGAGTGTCACCCTCGCGGTTCTTCCCGGCACGCCGGAGTTGACCTCGACCGCCGGGGAGGTCAAATGCTGATCCTTGCCTCGGCCTCGCCGCGGCGCCGCGAGCTGCTGGCGCAGGCCGGCCTCGCCTTCACCGTGGAGACGGCGGACGTGCCGGAGATGGCCAAGCCGGACGAGGATGCCGCGACGATGGTGCTGCGGCTCGCCGAGGCCAAGGCGCAGGCGGTGTGGGCGCGTCACGCCGCGGACGCCCGAAGCGCTCCGGCGGACGATCCGCTGATCGTGCTCGGCGTGGACACCTGTGTGCTGTGCCAGGGCGAGATCCTGGGCAAACCGCGCGACCTCGCCGACGCCCGGCGGATGCTCGAACTGCTGAGCGGTCGCACCCACCAGGTACTGACCGGGCTATGCGCGCTGACCGCCCACGAGAGCTTTGCCGACGTCGAGGTCACGCAGGTCTCGGTCAACCTGATGGAGGACGCCGAGCTCACGCGATATCTGCTCTCCGGCGAGCCGCTGGACAAGGCCGGCGCGTACGGCATTCAGGGCTATGCCGCGCGCTGGATTCCGCGGATCGAGGGCGACTACTTTAATGTCGTTGGCTTGCCGATCGCCCGCACCGTGGAGCTAGTGGCCGAGGCCTGCGCGGGCGCCGCTGCCAGACGCGGCCGGCTTTAGACCTTGACGGCGCCGCCGGCTGTCGCCAGCAGGCCAGCTAACAGGGCGGTTCGCGGCGCCAGGTGCTCGACTACCACCGACTCGTGCGCGGCGTGCGCGCCCTCGCCCACGGCGCCCAGCCCATCGAGCGTCGGCACGCCGAGCGCCGCGGTGAAGTTGCCGTCCGATCCGCCGCCGGTCGCCGCCTCCTCGAGCACAAAGCCGAGCTCCGCCGCGATCCACCGCGCCTGACGAAAGAGCCGCACGGTGCCGGCCTTGCGCTCCATCGGCGGCCGGTTGATGCCGCCGGTGAGGGTCAGCCGGCAGGCGGGATCGCGCGGCCGCAGCCGGCGAAACATCCGCTCCACACGGGCCGCATCCGAGGCACGCGCGATACGCACGTCGATCTCCGCCCGCGCGCTGCCGGCAATTACGTTGGATCGCGTGCCGCCGGCGATCACACCGGCATTGACCGTCAGGCCGCGCGCGAGATCGGTGAACCCGGAGATGACCTCGATCTGATAGGCCAGCTCGCGCACCGCGGAGTGCCCGCGTTCGAAGTCCACGCCGCTGTGCGCTGCCACACCCTCGACCGCGAGCACGTACTGGCCGACGCCCTTGCGCGCCGTCTTGCAGGCCAGCCCCTGCGCGGGCTCGAGGACCAGCACCGCCGCCGCGCGAAGGGCCAGCCGCTCCGTGATCGCGCGCGAGACCGGGCTGCCGACCTCCTCCTCGCTGTTCAGCAGCAGCGTCACCGGCCGCGCACTCTCGCCTGCATTCCGCAGCAGATCGAGGGCGGTGAGCGCCATGACGATGCCGGCTTTCATATCCAGTACGCCCGGGCCCCACAGCCGCATCGCGGCCGCTTCTGTCGGCGTCCCGTCGGGCGGCGCCTCCCGCCACGGCATGGCGCGCAGGGTGCCCATCGGCCACACGGTGTCGAGATGACCCAGCAGGAGGATCGGCCGCGGCTGTGCGCGAGAGCGGCGCGTGGGGGCGCCGAAGCCGATCTCGAACACATCCCCGAACGCACGTTGCGGATGCCGCCGCACGCGGCCGCCGATCGCCGTCGCCCATTCCGCGACCAGCGCGCCCGCGGCGTTCACCGCCGTTCGGTCCTCGGTGGGGGACTCGCAGCGCACCAGCTCCCGCAGGCGTCGCCGTATCTCCGGCAGCCGCGCGGCCGCGGCACGTGCCATCGCTGACATTTCCATGGCAGCCAATGTATCTCGGGAGATTGGCCTGAACCACGGAACTGGCACGGCTTCAGCTCGCCCGCGGGCATCTCGCACGCCACCCGGTGTGTCTGATCTGCCACACTTCGCACCGCGCGACCCGGTGTACCGTCGATGCTGTAACGGAGGATCGGAGCCTGGGAGCGACGGCGCACAACGAGCAGACGATCGGCGCGGAGATCACCTTTTCGGGCGTTGGCCTGCACAGCGGAGCGCCTGTTCATCTGCGGCTGATCCCCGCGCCCGCCGGCTCGGGCGTGGTCTTCCGCCGCACCGACCTCGAGAACTTCGAGATCCCGGCCAACGGCCGCAACGTCGCGCGCGTGAGCTATGCGACCAGCCTGATGCGAGGTTCCGTCCTGATCTCGACCACCGAGCACCTGCTCTCCGCCCTGATCGGCGCCGGGGTCGACAACGTCATCATCGAGATCGACAATCTGGAGGTTCCGATCCTCGACGGCAGCGCGCTCCCCTATGTCGAGGCCTTTGAGCGCGTCGGCCTGGTTCGCCAGCGCCGCCGTCGCGAGTACCTCCGTATCCTGCGCGAGGTTGAGGTGCGCGACGGATCGAAGTTTATCGGCGTCTATCCCGGCGCCGGCTACGGCATTCACTACAGCATCGACTTCCCCCACCCGATCGGCTCGGCTACCTTCACCGGTGACCTTGAAGAGGGCGACTATGCGCAGCTGATCGCCCCCGCGCGCACCTTCGGCTTCGAGGAGGACGAGCCGATGCTGCGCAACATGGGCCTGATCCGAGGCGTCTCGGACGCGTGCGCGATCATTGTCGGCCGCGGCGCGGTGCGGAACGGTCCGCTGCGCTTTTCCGACGAGTTTGTGCGCCACAAGGTGCTGGATCTGATCGGCGACCTGGCGCTCGCCGGCCGTCGCCTGCAGGGTCGCGTCGTGGCCGAGCGCGCCGGCCATGCCATGCACGTCGCCCTGGTTAAACAGCTGCTCCGCGACCGCTCCTCCTGGGAGCTGAGCCACGTTCCCGGCGCCGCCGACGCCGAGCCGTTTGCGCCGGCGCCCGTCGAAGCCGGCGTAGCCGCACAGCCTATTTAGGCGTTTCTAGGACGTTCTAGGGCGTTTCTCCTGAAGCGGCGCGAACCGGTCTTGGGTGGGCGGCGGGTGGTGGGCGGGCACCGGACGGGGTGGGCGGGGCAGGGCCGAAGATTGTTGCGGCGGTGATACGCGGGGCGCATCCCACTAGAGGACACCGACAATCAGGAGGTTCGTGCGCGATGACGCAGGGGAACGGAACGACCGAGGCGCCGAAGACGACGGGACCGCTCGCCGCTGATGAGTTGCGCAAGATGAACGCGTACTGGCGGGCGGCGAACTACATGGCGGCCGGGATGATCTACCTGTGGGCGAATCCGCTGCTGCGGGAGCCACTCCAGCGCGAGCACATCAAGAAGCGGCTGCTGGGACACTGGGGCACGGATCCTGGGCAGAGCTTTGCGTGGGTGCACCTGAACCGGGTGATCAAAAAGTACGACCTGAACATGATGTATGTGGCGGGGCCAGGGCACGGGGCGCCGGCGACGTTGGCGAACGGCTATCTGGAGGGGTACTACTCGGAGATCTACCCGGACCGCGGGCGGAACGAGTCGGGGCTGCTGCGGTTGTTCCAGATGTTCTCGTTTCCGGGGGCGCTGGGCAGTCACTGCACGCCGGAGACGCCGGGATCGATCCACGAAGGGGGCGAGCTGGGATACAGCCTGTCGCATGGGTTTGGCGCGGCCTTCGACAACCCGGACCTGATTGTGGCGGTGATGGTTGGGGACGGCGAGGCGGAGACGGGGCCGCTCGCGACCTCGTGGCACGCGAACAAGTTTCTGAACCCGATTCGTGATGGGGCGGTGCTGCCGATCCTGCACCTGAACGGGTACAAGATCGCGAACCCGACGATTCTGGCGCGCATCCCGAAGGAGGAGCTCGAGATGCTGCTGCGCGGATATGGGTATGACCCGCACTTCGTCGAGGGCGAGGAGCCGGAGGCGATGCACCAGCGGATGGCGGCGGTGATGGAGGAGGTCGTCGAGAAGATTCGCGCGATTCAGGAGAAGGCGCGGAGCACGGGCAAGGCAGGTACGGAGGCGGAGCGGCCGCGCTGGCCGATGATCGTGCTGCGCAGCCCCAAGGGATGGACGGGGCCGAAGGAGGTGCACGGCAAGAAGGTGGAGAACTTCTGGCGGGCGCACCAGGTGCCGATCACCGATCCGCGGACGGACGCGACGAGCTTGGCGGAGGTGGAGGCTTGGCTGCGGAGCTACAAGCCGGAGGAGCTGTTTGACGAGCACGGGACGCTGCTGCCGGAGTTGCAGGCGATGGCGCCCGAAGGCAAACGCCGAATGACGGCAAATCCGCACGCGAATGGCGGGCAGCTGACGTGTCCGCTGGACCTGCCGGCGTTTCGCGACTATGGGATCGAGATCGACGCGCCGGCGACCAAGTATGTATCGCCGACGGCGACCTTGGCGAAGTTTTTGCGCGATGTGATGAAGCGCAATATGTCCAGCTTTCGGGTGTTTGGGCCGGATGAGACGGCGTCGAACAAGCTGGACGGGATCTATCCGGCGTCGCACGGAAAGACGTGGCTTGAGGCGTATCTGCCCGAGGACGCGGACGGGACGGAGATCGCGCTGGATGGGCGCGTGATGGAGATGCTGAGCGAGCACACGCTCGAGGGGTGGCTCGAGGGTTACACGCTGACCGGGCGGCATGGGCTGCTGAACTCGTATGAGGCGTTCATTCACGTGATCGACTCGATGTTCAACCAGCATGCGAAGTGGCTGGAAAAGTCGAAGAAGGAGCTGAAGTGGCGGGCGCCGGTGCCGTCGTTGAATCTGCTGATCTCGTCGCTGGTGTGGCGACAGGATCACAACGGGTTCAGCCATCAGGATCCGGGGTTCCTGGACATTGTGACGAACAAGAGTCCGGAGGTGACGCGGATCTATCTGCCGCCGGACGCGAACTGCCTGCTGAGCGTGGGGGACCACTGTCTGCGGTCGCGGGACTACGTGAACGTGATTGTGGCGGACAAGCAGGAGCACCTGGTGTATCTGAGCATGGACGACGCGGTGATCCACTGCACCAAGGGGATCGGGATCTGGGACTTCGCGAGCACGGACGACGGCGTAGAGCCGGAGGTAGTGCTGGCCTGCGCGGGCGATATTCCGACGATGGAGGCGGTGGCGGCCGCGGCGATCCTGCGGGAGAAGTTTCCCGACCTGAAGGTGCGCTTCGTGAACGTGGTGGACCTGTACAAGCTGATGCCGGAGACGCAGCATCCGCATGGGGTTTCGGACCGGGACTTTGACGCGCTGTTCACGCTGGACAAGCCGGTGATCTTCAACTTTCACGCGTACCCGTCGCTCGTGCACAAGCTGACCTACAACCGGACCAACCACGACAACCTGCATGTGCACGGGTATCGCGAGCGGGGCAATATCGACACGCCGCTCGAGCTGGCAATCCAGAACGAGATTGATCGGTTCAGCCTGTGCATTGATGTGATCAACCGGGTGCCGCGACTGCAGAAGACGGGCGCGCATGTAAAGGAGTGGCTGGAGGCGAAGAAGATCGACAGCACTCACTATGCGTATACGGAGGGGATCGACCGGCCGGAGATCAGCGAGTGGGTGTGGCCAGGGACGAAGGAGGCGGCGACGACAGGGGCGAAGGTGGAGAAGCCGGCCGAGGTGCAGGTGGGGGCACGGGAGTGAGCGAGGATGCCGGGCAGCTGATTGTGGTGTTTAACAGCGGATCGTCGTCGCTGAAGGTGGGGGTGTTCGCGCGGGCCGACGGCGACGAGCGCGCGGTGATCGAGGGCGGAGCCGACGGGCTGGGGCGCGGCGATGGATCGCTGACGCTGAAGGCGGCGGACGGAACGGTCTTGGTATCGCGGGAGCACACGGCGGAGACGGCTGAGCAGGCGATGGAGGCGATCGTCGGAGCGCTGGGCGAGCACATGGCCGGCGCACCGGCGGCGGTGGGACATCGCGTGGTGCACGGCGGGCCGAAGCTGCGGGAGCACACGCGGATCACGCCGGAGGTGCTGCGGGAGATGGAAGCGACGGTGCACTTCGCGCCGCTGCATATCCCGCAGGCGTTGACGGTGATTCGCAAGGCGGAGGCGCTGTATCCGGCGACGCCGCAGTTTGCCTGTTTCGACACGACGTTTCATCGGACGATGCCGCCGCGGGCGACGCACCTGCCGATCCCGGAGCGATATTTTGCAGAGGGTGTCCAGCGGTATGGGTTTCACGGGCTCTCGTGCGAGTCGGTGATGCACCGGCTGGGGGCGGGGGCGCCGGGGCGGATGGTGATCGCGCACCTGGGTGGGGGATCGAGTGTGACGGCGGTGCGGGATGGACGATCGATCGACACGTCGATGGGGCTGAGTCCGACGGGTGGCGTGCCGATGGCGACGCGCTCAGGGGATCTCGATCCCGGAGTGATGCTGTATCTGCTGCGGTCGGGCGGGGACGGCGGCGGAGCGATGACGGCCGAGGCGCTGGAGGCGATGGTGAATCACGCGTGCGGGATGACGGGGCTCTCCGGCGGGGAAAGCGATATGCGGGCGCTGGAGGAGGGCGCCGGGGCAGGCAACGGGGCGGCGGCGCTGGCAGTGGAGGTCTTTGCAACGGAGGTGCGGAAGTGCATCGGCGGGTATGCGGCGCTGATGGGGGGAGTGGATTTGGTGGTGTTTACGGGCGGGATCGGGCAGCACGACGCGGCGATGCGGGCGCGGATCTGCGATGGCCTTGAATGGAAAGTGGAGGTGATCGAGGCCGAGGAGGAGGCTGTGATTGCGCGGCATTGCCGGGCCATGCTGGGTGGAGCTGGGCAGGACGGATAGGAGTTTGCGTTTGTGGGTGGGGAACCGCAGGTCTCTCCACTTCGCTTCGCTTCGGTCGAGATGACACGAGAGGGGTGAGGGTGCGCGTGGGATTGGGCTCCCGGGGTTGGTGTCTGTGGTGACGGTGGGTCAGTTTTTGGGTGCTTTGTCGCGCGCGGGGTTGTCGGCATTCTCGGCGGGGACCGCAGGTCTCTCCACTTCGCTGCGCTTCGGTCGAGATGACACGTGAGATAAGGGCGCCGGGGATGTGGGATCCCCGGCGTGGCTAGGCGCGTGCGGGCTGGATGCGTTAGTTCTTGGGTTGCTTTTCCTTGTCGCGGGCCGGGTTGCTGGCGTGGACGAGGTCGGGAGTGGAGACCGCGCTGAGAGTTTCTTTCTGGGTTTCGGTGTCAATGCGCTTGGAGCGGGAGAAGGGCGGCAAGGTGACGGACTGGCCGGTCTTCATTGCCTGCTGGATGCCTTCGAGGACGCGGATATCGGCGAAGCCTTCTTCGCCGTCGGGCTCAACCTCGGTGTTGTTGAGGATGCAGTTGGAGAAGTACTTCATCTCGCCGCCGAAGTGGTCGGTGTTCTTGAAGCTTTCCTTGCTCTTCTTGTCGCCGATGGAGGTGGTCTGTTCGAGCGGCTTGCCGAACATATAGCAGGGGTCGAGCATGATGCTGCCCTTGGTGCCGATGGCGACCAAGCTGTTGGTGGGGCTGCCGTAGTAGGAGAGGTTGAATTGGGCGAGTCGCTCGCCGGGGAAGCGGAGGGTGACGGCGACGGTGTCGGCGATGGTGGGGTCGAGGCCGGTGTCGGGGTGCTTGGAGCCGGTCGCGGAGACGACCTCGGTGGGCTCGGCGGAAAAGACATAGCGGGCGGCGTTGACGGGGTAGGGGCCCATGTCGAGCACGGGGCCGGCGAGCTCGCCGGAGTGGGCGCGGTGGTTGGCTGGGTCGACCATCTGGGCAAAGGAGGAGGCGAAGAGGTGAACTTCGCCGAGGTCGCCGGAGCGAATCTTGTCGATGGTGTCGAGGGTGGCGGGCTCGAAGTGCAGACGGTAGGCGACCATGAGCTTGGCAGAGGAGGCCTTTTCGGCGTCGAGGATCTCCCGGCACTTGGCGGTCGAGACCTCGAGCGGCTTTTCGACGAGCACATGGATGCCGGCCTGGAGGGCGGGGATGACGAACTCGGCGTGGCACCAGTTGGGCGTGGCGAGATAGATGGCGTCAAAGGTGCCGGACCGGAGGGCTTCGGGAAACTGCTCGTAGCTGAAGGTGGACTTGACGTCGTACTTCTCGGCGAGCTCCTTGAGCTTGGTGGGGTCGGAGCTGACGAGCGCGGTGATCTCGGAGTTGCCGGTGTGCGCGACGCCGGGCATCATGTCTTCCTGGGCGATGTCGCCCAGGCCGACGATGGCGTAGCGGATCTTCTTGTCGGACGCGAGTCCGAGAGCTTCCTTGATTCCCATGGTGTGTGTATTCTCCCGTAAAAGTGTGGACGGCGGTGGGTCGTTTCTTGCGGGTCCATGCCGCGCCTGGAGGGTGAGATGGCGGCGGCGGGCGGGCGGGTGGGCCTGTTCGCGTGGCGAGCAACGATCGCGTGATGCCATGAAAGCGGCGCGGCTGCGAGGTGGCGATCAGCGGATGGACAGGGATAGGTGGGGAGTTCGAGGGCTGGGGTTAAATGACAGAGGACCGCGCGCGCCGGCCCTCTGGTCAGATCGGGTTGAGGGTTAGATGTCCTTGACGCCGTCGACGAAGGCCTTGAGCTTGCGGCTGCGGCTGGGGTGACGGAGCTTGCGGAGGGCCTTGGCCTCGATCTGGCGAATGCGCTCGCGGGTGACCTGGAAGCTTTGGCCAACCTCTTCGAGGGTGTGCTCGGAGCCGTCCTCGAGACCGAAGCGCATTTTGATGACGCGTTCTTCCCGCGGCGTCAGGGTGCGCAGGACCTGGCTGGTGTACTCCTTGAGGTTGACCGAGATGACGGCGTCGGAGGGGCTGACGGCCATGCGGTCCTCGATGAAGTCGCCGAGGTGCGAGTCTTCTTCCTCGCCGATGGGGGTTTCGAGTGAGATGGGCTCCTGGGCGATCTTGAGGACCTTGCGGACCTTGGCGACCGGGATGTCCATGCGCTTGGCGATCTCTTCAGAGGAGGCCTCACGACCGAGCTCCTGGACCAGCTGGCGGCTGGTGCGGATGAGCTTGTTGATGGTCTCGATCATGTGCACCGGGATGCGGATGGTGCGGGCCTGATCCGCGATGGCGCGGGTGATAGCCTGGCGGATCCACCAGGTGGCGTAGGTCGAGAACTTGTAACCGCGGCGGTACTCGAACTTGTCGACGGCCTTCATGAGGCCGATATTGCCCTCCTGAATGAGGTCGAGGAACTGCAGGCCGCGGTTGGTGTACTTCTTGGCGATGGAGACGACCAGGCGGAGGTTGGCTTCGATGAGCTCGCGCTTGGCCTTTTCCGCGTCCATGTCGCCCTGGATCATCTCGCGCTGTGTCCGCTTCAGGGTTTCGACAGTGAGGCCGGCGTCCTGTTCGAGGCGTTCGAGGTCGGCCTTGCAGTTTTTTTGCTGCCGCTTGTACTCCTTGCGGAGTTCTTCGGAGCGCGAGGCTTCGAACTTGCTTTCGAGCGTGCGGACCTGGCGCTCGAGAGTGCGCATGGAGTCGACGGTCTTGTTGACCTTGTCGAGCAGGCGCTTCTTTTCGGCGTTGGTGTATTTCAGCTCACGGATGACGCGGTTGATGTAGACGTGCTCGCGACCGATGAGCCACTGGGTCTTGCGCTGCTCGCGCGAGCGTGACTTCTGGTCCTTTGTCGGCGCGTGGTCCTTTGCGGGCGCGTGCTCCTTGGCGGAGGCACCGTCGAGCTTTTCATCCAGCGCGGCGATCTTTTTCTGGTGCTTAATGATGGTGTCGATCTTGGCGACGGTGGCGCGGACCCGGGCCTGCAGGATCTCCTCGGTGAGCTCTTCCTCGTCGAAGGTGACGACTTCTTTGATGTTGCGCACGCCGCGGCGCAGGTCTTCGCCCAGACCGACGATCTCGCGGATGACGATCGGGGAGCGGGAGATGGCCTTCATGACGCGAAGCTGCCCGCGCTCGATGCGCTTGGCGATCTCGACCTCGCCCTCGCGGGTGAGGAGCGGGACGGTGCCCATCTCGCGGAGATACATGCGGACGGGGTCGTTGGTCTTTTCGAGGGTGCCGGGGGAGAGATCGAGCTCGACGTCGTCGGACTCTTCGCCTGCCTCGACCTCGCGCTCTTCGCCGCGGCGATCGCGCTCCTCGCCCGAGAGCACATTGATGCCCTGGGTGTTGATGGTGGTCAGCAGATCGTCCAGGTCATCGGGGGTGGTGATATCGCCGGGCAGCAGGTCGTTGACCTCGCCGTAGGTGAGATAACCCTTTTCCTTGCCTGTGTCGATTAGCTTGTCAATGTCGTCTTCGTACTTGTCCAGTTCTTCGGCCACGATCGCGTGCACTCCTCGGAGATTGCTCTCCCAAATGTCTGTGGGGGGCCGATCGCGCGCAGCACTCGTGGCACGCTGGACCTGCGGGTTCCCATGGTTGCTACAGAGCGGGGTAGGAGTGCAAGAGAGCGGTAAGGACCGCTGAGGAGGACCGGATCTGTGATCGGGAACTCAAGGGACGCACGTCTCCCACGAACGACTGTAACAGAGAAATAGATGAACCGTCTGCCCGAAAAGACTCATCTGATCCGGCGGAATTTGGTGTGATGGGCTGAATTCCTCTGCATTTGCACTGGGAACGAGGCCGGACGGAAGAGAAGGCGGACATCTAGGGTTTGGACTGAGGCTTCGGTTTGATGGTGAGCTGGGCCTTGATGCGGTTGTACTGAGGTTTGGTGAGGATGTGACGATCGACCAGCTGTTTGGTGGTGTCGTAGGGGCGGCCGGCGACGATGGCCGCGGCGAGCTCGGGCGTGAGACCGGGCAGGGCGGCGAGCTGCCTGACGGTGGCGGTGTTGGGGTCGAGCGGGCCCCTGCGGGTGAGGCCTTCGAAGACGCCCTTGACGATCTGACCGGAGGCGCGGGCGGCGGCGGCGGTCGCGTCCGCGGTGTGCTCCTTGAGCGCGTCGGGGTTGCTGGACGAGAAGCAGCCGGAGAGCACGAAGACGGCGAGCAGAGGCACGATCGGGCGAGCCTTCATGGTGCGTTGGATGCGAGTGGGGGCGGTTGAGGGTCACGGTGCGACCAGGGTCAGGGAGGGCGGGAGAGGAAGGAGAGTTTTCCAGGCCGGGCTATGAAGCGGGGGCGCGCAGGGGAGACGACCTCCGCTTGGCCTAGCTTTCGAGGCCCGGGCGGGAGCGGCGGATGCGGGCGAGCAGGAAGGAGGGGTGGAGCGAGGGCGGGTATTGCAGCATGCCACCGAGGAATGCGGCAAGGTGGTCCTGCGCCAGGTGCAGCGAGGTAGGAAGGACGTAGAGATTCATCACGGCCTCCGACGCAAGCAGCGACCAGGCGGCACCATAAAGGCCGAAGCGGCGGGCCATGAGATAGGTGAGGCAGACGGTGAGGCTGGTGCCGGCGATGTACCAGGCGGCGAGACGCGAGTGCCGGTTAGTCGAGGTGATCAGGACCGACGAGGTCGACCACAGCGAGTAGCCGATGACCACCAGCAGAAGAATGCTGAGCAGGCGACGGCTGGGCGGGACGTGGCCGGCGGTCCAGTGGTGCAGCAGCCAGGGGCCGACGGTGATCATCGCGAGGACGATGGCGACGGCGAGCAGAAGGGCGAGCTGGCAGGCACGGCGATGCAGCGTGCGAACGAGCGGGATATTGCCGGCGCCGAAGGAGAGCGCGAGCTCGGGCTCAAAGGTGTTGTTGACCATCTGGACCATCTGCAGGGCGACGCGGGAGACGGTGCGGGCGGTGCCGAAGATAACGACGTCGGTCGGCCCCAGCGCGTAGCCGACGGCCATCAGCGTGCCCTGGAGATTGAGGGCGTTGCCGATGGGGAAGCCCATAAAGGCGATAGCGGGGCCGGAGATGCGGCGGATCTCGGCCCAGGAGGCGTGGCGGAAGCCGAACTCGATCCAGGGGACATCACGCTTGACCATGAGGGCGAGGGTGAGCGTGCCGAGCAGGTTGGCGCCGGCGAAGACCAGGGCGACGGAGCGGATGCCGCCGCCGAGCACGACCGGGACGAGCATGGCGGCGTAGGCGGCGAGCGAGAGGCAGCTTTTGACGAAGCCGCCGAAGGGGTAGCGCCCAATGGAGCGGTAGGCGGCCTGGAGAAGATTTTCGAGCTGACCGAGAAGGACGGAGACGCCGAGGAAGAAGATGATCCACTTGGCGTCGCGGTCGCCTACGGCCGCGAGATGGAGGTGACGGGCGACCGGAAAGAGAAAGAGCGGGGCGGTGCCGAGGAGGATGATGACGCCGCAGATGGCGGAGATAAACCACCAGGAGGACTGAAAGGAGCGGAGGGCCGCCTCGCGGTTGCCGGCGGATTCGGCCATGGCCATCTCATTGCCGGCGACGGAGCCGAAGCCGACGTTGGCGAAGGACAAGGTGGAGGGGATGGAGGAGAGGATGAGCCACTCGCCGTAGAGGGGGACGGACCAGAAGTGGAGGAAGACGGGGACTTGGACGAGCTGAACAATGGTGCTGGCGAGGCGGCTGATCCAGTTGGAGAGGAAGCCGAGGAGGAGCCTGCGCTGGGTCTTGCTGTCCATTTGCCGCGGTGGGACCTCGAAGCCGATTGTACGAGGCGGGCGATCCCTACCAGCCAGTCGGCTTGGTGATTGTGCGCCCTTGGGCGTCGACTAGCGATTCGGGGAACTGCGCGACTGCCATGTGACTAGATCGGCCGTTGGAGCGAAAGAAGTTGTGTGCACAAATGCGCGCATACGGGTGCACCTCCTGGGTCAGGCGGGGCGGGTGCGGGGGGTGCGGAGGGCGCCGTCGATGGCGAGGAAGCGCTCCATGAGAGTGACAAGGGTGTTGGTGTCGTTTTGTCGCTGGGCGTCGGCGAGGGCGATGCGGAGGGAGCGTTGTTCGCGTTTGAGGGCTCGGGTTTCGAGGGTGCGGAGGGCGTTGCGGACGTCGGTGGGGGAGAGGGGGATGGGGTTGCCGTCGGGGGTAAGTGGGATGTCTGCGACGGTGAGAGCGAGGAGAGCGCGCAAGGAATCGTCAGTGGCGGCGTCGAGCGGGTTGTCGGGGACGCTGGCCTGGGCGAGGCAGTCGAGAAGGTCACCCATAGTGAGACCTTCAAGGTACTCGGGGTGGCCGGCAATTTCTGTGGCAGCTAGCTCCCGAGCGGCAGAGCCCTCCGGGCAAAGTAGGGCTCGAAGAATGGTTCGCTCAATCTGGCCAGTGGAGGTGAGGGTTGTACGAGCAACGGGGACGCTTTCAACGCGGGTGGCGGCGGCCTGGCGGAGCTCCTGGCGGAGGAGGGAGGACTCGATGCCGAGCTTCTGGGCGGCGTCGCCGGCGAACTCGTCGCGGACGAGGGGGTCGGGCATGCGGCGGATGTGAGGGAGGAGGAAGTTCATGGCCTTGCGCTTCCCTTCCGGAGAGCGGGCGGGAAAGAGCTGGCGGGCGCGGTCGATGAGGAAGTCGGAGTGGCGGCGGGCGGAGCGGAGCGCGGCCATATAGCCGCCGATGCCGTGTTCGCGGACGAAGCGGTCGGGGTCGAGGCCGCCTTCGAGGGTGACCACCTTGACCTCGAAGCCTTCTTCGGTGAGCAGGGCGATGGATTTTTCGGCGGCGTTGGCGCCGGCGGTGTCGGGGTCGAAGTTGACCACGACGCGGTGGGTGAAGCGGGCGAGGAGGCGGACCTGGGGCTCGGTGAAGGCGGTGCCGGAGGTAGCGAGGACGTTGCGGACGCCGGCCATGTAGACGGAGATGCAGTCCATCTGGCCCTCGACCAGGAGGGCGAAGTCATGGGAGCGCATGTCGGCCTTGGCCTTGTCGAGGTTGAAGAGGATGTGGCCCTTGGTGAAGAGGGCGGTCTCGGGGGAGTTGAGGTACTTGGGGCCGGCCTTGTCGTCGCCGCCGGAGTCGAGGGCGCGGGCGGTGAAGGCGATGGGCTTGCCGGCCTCGTTCGCGATGGGAAAGGTGACGCGCTTGCGGAAGCGGGCGTAGAGGTTGCCGGCGGGGAGGCCGGTGGGATCCTGTTCCTTGGAGGAGAAGAGGCCGGAGGCGCGGAGGACGGGGTCGGGGAAGTGCTGGGCGAGGGCGTTGCGCATGTGGTTGAAGTCGTCAGGCGCGTAGCCGATGCGGAAGGTCTTGAGAGTTTCGGGGGAGACGCCGCGGGAGGTGAGGTATTCGCGGGCGCGGGCGGCCTCGGGGGTTTGGAGGGCCTGCTGGAAGTACTGGGTGGCGGCCTCGTGGAGGTCGAAGAGTTGGCGGCGGAGGCCGGCTTCGCGGGCCTCCTCGGGGGAGTTGAACTCGCGCTTTGGCAGCGGGATGCCGGCCTTGGCGGCGACGGCGCGGACGGCCTCCGGGAAGGAGAGGCTCTCGAGCTTCATGACGAAGGTGAAGACGTCGCCCTTCTCGTGGCAGCCGAAGCAGTAGAAGTAGCCGTGGGCGGCGTTGACCGAGAAGGACGGGGACTTCTCTTTGTGGAAGGGGCAGAGGCCGGTGTAGTTCTGGGCGCCGGATTTGCGCAGCTTGAGGTAGTCGCCGATGACCTTGACGATGTCGACCTGCTGCTTGACGAGTTGGGCGAAGTTGTCGGGCATGGCTCGCTGCGCGCGTGTGCTTACAGGGTAGCTTGCCGGTGGGGGTGAAGCGGGTTGTGGATGACCGGCTGACTGGGTGGATAAGCCGGCGTGGATGGCTGCGCGGGGTACCCTCCCCCGGTGTACTTAAGTACCAAAGTATTCAAAACGAGGCGGTTAGGTCCGGACCCTCGGTGTGGGTCGGGAGGTTGGTTGCCGGTGTTAGGTTCCTCTGACGGTCGTACAGAACGTACATTGCTTCAGGTGATCGATGTACTTGCGTGCCAGCTTGCCGACGCGCGCCATCATCGCCTGATGTTCCGCAACGCTGCGGGTCACGGCTGCTGATTCTTTCAGAAGCTCTTGCCGGAGCTTCCCGGCTTCTGCACAGAACCTCATTCGTTCATGCTCTCAGCCTCTCAGAAGGGGTGCAAGATGACTTGAAGCATGCGTGAGGTAACTTCTGTCACTTGGAAGACCGAGCCGGTCAGACCTCGCGCGCGAGCGATGGGCGGCGTTGCTGTCCCGTGGGTCGCCCCTTGCCGGCGGCTCGTTTCTTAAGGGTAGCTGGGCAGGGATTAGGTTTGCGCCATGAACATAAGACGCACGGTCGTTCACTTTGACGCGCGATGGAGCTGTGCGCTCGCTCGCTGAAAGGAGTTTGCATTATGGCCTGTCCACACGATCCCTAAGTAGAGAGTCAGCGTTGCTGTGCCAATTGATAAAGACAACGGCGTTTATCGTTACTTCACCCCGTTATCTGCTGGGTTAGATATCCCTCCGAAGAGAGCACAACGGATGTTTCTACCTGACGTACGGGTATGTTCCAGTACCGTCGGAGAAGCTGATCCTTCTCCTCTGCTGCAACTAGTTGAAACCCGTTTTTCTCATAGAACTTGATCGCCCAGCTCGCGTCAGCCCAGGTGCCGATAAGGATTCGTCTCTCGGTCAGGGCCTGAAGGTATCGAAGCAACCGACCGCCCAGGCCGGAACGACGTTTGGTTGTGCGGACATACGCATGTCGGATCAGAGTGACGTCAAGCACTTCCTGAGTCATGTACGGTTCACTCCAGCGGTCGGCTGGAATAATCCCCCTGTAAGCGGACGCTCCATCATTGACGATGGTCCAGATCTCATCGAAATCTTCTTCGTTGCAAAGCCGGATCATGGCCCTATTGTCCTCAATCTTGAGCGCTCTGTCTTGAAGCTTGTTCTGCACATCGGTAACGACAAGTCGCATTGTATTGAGCGATTCGTCAGCTAGACGAAACTGCGGTTCGAGTGGACGGGATGGTGCGACGATAGATCACCGATCTCGCGGAGTTTGCGTTCTATAAATAGAAACAGCCCGGAGGAGGGCTCCGGGCTGTTGGTTGGACGTGAGACCAAACGTATGGGTCGATCTCAAATGAGTTTATTGATCGTTAGGCCAACCGGAGCTAGGCGGTGGGTGGCGTGCCTTTGACGTAGATGCCGACGCGTGGCGCACCGGCGAGGGCCATGCTGAGGGAGGCGGCGGGGCCGGTGGAGGACTTCAGGAAGGGCGTGAGTGCGACGACGGCGGAGTGCGGGCCGTTGTAGACGGCGGTGAGGCCGTCGGTCTGCTCATAGTTGAGGTTGTTGGCCGGGTTGGAGTTGCTGATGACGCGACCGAGCACGCGGTGCTCACACTCGATGCCCATGATGGAGGCGGCGACCTTGGAGAAGTACTCCAGTTGCGCGGCGTTATAGGCGCCGGCGCCGGGGTGGACAGCCTCGGCCGCGGCCAGCAGGGCGAACTCCTGGATGGCGTTTAGATAAGCGCCGATGAAGGCGTTCTCAAGCGCGTCGAGAATGGCGGAGAAGGTGGGCTGGGACTCGAAGGTTCCGGCGGGGAAGTAGAAGGTCTGCACGGGGTCGGACGCGGCGGACTTGATGCCCAGCAGGCTGCGGAAGAGGTTGGCGTGATTGATCTCTTCGGTGAGCGCGGCTTGAATGTACTGCACATTGCCCGGGTTGCCGTTGGTGATGTCGTGGATGTTTCCACCGGAGCCGGCGAGCGCGGGGTCCTCGATGACCTTGCCGACCAGTGCGTTGTAGTAGAAGGTTGTCGCCAGGTCTTCGGCGATCAGCGCGGCGGTAAAGATTTCGGCGACGGTATCCGCGGCCTGTGGGTTTGCCGGAGCGGCTGTGGCGCCTTGGGCGTGCAGGTTGGGGAGAGCGATGCCAGCGGCGGCGGCGCCGAGACCGAGAAGGCCGGCCTGGCGGAAGAAACGGCGGCGATCCAAGCTTGCCTGGAGCAGAGTGGGAGAGGTGGCGTTCGGGAGTTCGACTTTCATGTTGAAACCTCACAAGGACGTGTGCGATGGACGGGATGTGGTCCGAGTTCTCGGAGGGTGAAGACCACGGTGCACGTTGGGGCAGACATCCATAGAACGCGCTAGCACGAAGGTTGGATTGTCACGTGACTCAGTAGGAGCTAAGGCATTCTCCTGATGCTGTGCGGCTGGTTGACGGCGTGGAAGGCGATTTTCTGTGAGATGAGGTGGCACGGGCTTGCGCGGACCTTGGGTACGGCTTCCGAGGGTCGCGCGGGCACATCGTCGGTGTTACCTTGGGACTCGCTCATGCCCTCTGATCCCCACCACCTCCAGCGCTTCCTTGACGCCCAGGCGACCGTTTATTCGCAGGTTCTCAGTGAGCTCCGCGCGGCGCAAAAGCGCTCGCACTGGATGTGGTTCATCTTTCCCCAGATTCGCGGTCTGGGCTCAAGCCCCACGGCGCGGCACTTTGCGATTGCGGGGCGCGAGGAGGCCACGGCCTACCTTGCCCACCCTGTACTGGGCCCACGCCTCCGGGAGTGCACCACGCTGGTGCTTGCGGGTCCCAGCCAGCGCGCGGTCGAACAGATCTTCGGCTACCCCGACGACCTTAAGTTTCACTCTTCGATGACCCTGTTCGCCCATACGGCCCCGGATCGCGGCCTTTTCGACCAGGCGCTCGAGCGCTTCTTTGACGGCCGTGAAGACCGCGCCACCCTCGATCGGCTCTGACCCATTTCGCCCGGCAGGGCGACGCCGGCAAAGGCAGTCTCCCTCGCCGGCCGTTGTCGTCAGAGCACCCACTCTCTAATGTGTGCTTGGGGACCGCCTCTAGGCTTCTATGGCGGCGTGAACCCTGGCTTCGGCTATCGGCGTGCTCTTCGTCATCGCGAGTGAGCAACAAGGGACTGAGGGTGAGCTTCATCGCAGCCCGGAGCGATGCCTGTGAATCACCGGTGAGGAACGAGGGCGACCGTAGAATCGGGGCATGGCGACGCGTGTGCGCTCATTTTCGAAGATCAACCTGGGGCTGCGGATCGGGCCGGCGCGCGCGGACGGATATCACGCGCTGGCGACGGTGTACCAGACGCTGGCGCTCCATGACATGGTGACGGTGTCGGCGCGGCGGCTGGGGGATGGGATTGCAGGGGGGGCTTCGGGGGTTTTCGGGGCTGCCGGGTCATCTGGGGCTGCTGGGTCATCCGGGGCTGCGGGAGCTGCCGGGGGTTCGCGGATTGTGTTGCGGACGGATCATCCGCGGGTGCCGACGGATGGGCGGAACACGGTGTGGAAGATGGTGGAGCGGGCGCTGGGGGCGATGGGCGTGGCGGCGGAGGTGGAGGTGCGGATGGAGAAGCGGCTGCCGGTGCAGGGCGGGCTGGGGGCGGGCAGCGCGAATGCGGCGGCGGCGCTGATCGGGCTGGAGCGGGAGCTGGGTTTGGAGCCGGGGGGTGCCGCGGCGGGGCGGCAGGGAGAAGGCCGGGTGCTGGGCGGAGCGGAGCGGCTGCGGCTGGCGGCGGAGGTGGGGTCGGATGTGCCGCTGTTTCTGGTGGGGGGATCGGTGCTGGGGCTGGGGCGGGGGGAGCAGGTGGTGGCGTTGCCGGAGCTGGCGGGCGCGGGGGCGGGGGGCGTGCCGTGCGTGGTGGCGGTGCCGCGGGTGGGGGTGTCGACGCCGCTGGCGTTTCGGGAGTGGGATCGGCGGGCGCCCGGGGTGACGGACGAGTTGACAGCCGTCCCGAAGCCCGATACGCTTATGGAGTTGAGCCTTTCCTGCTCAGCTTCCTTTGTGCGGCCTGGCTTTGTGCAGTCCGGGCGTGGGGCTGGCGGGATGGAAGCAACCGGTGTTGATCGTGTCGCACGGCCTGCGGGCCTTTCTGGGGAGCATGCCGGGAGCGAGGCGGTTGATCTTGCGGAGAGCGCCCTGCTCTCGCTTGTCCATGCCGGGATTGAGAATGACTTTGAAGCTGTAGTCTTCGGGTTTCATCCCTCCCTGTGTGAGATTAAGCGAAGTTTACTGGGCGCCGATACGGGTCAGGCTGCGATCTATGCGGCGTTGTCCGGATCGGGATCCGCGCTCTTCGGTCTTTACCGGACCGTGGAGGATGCGGGTGCGGCGCAACGGCGCGTGGAAGAGCTTGGCTGCGAGGCAATGGTTACGGAGACGCTTTCCCGCAAGCGGATGTGGTCAACGATGATGGCGGAGGATGCGGCGGCGTGAAGCTGAAGTATCCGTGGCGGGACGGACAGGGTAAGCTACGATGGGTCGGACGATTGAGGTATTGGGCGATCGACTAAATGGTAGGTCAAGTGCCTTTCTGCCCATCGCGGCAAGCCGCGACGGGTACCCTAAGGAGCTTTGGGGGTTGGTCGGACGATTGAGGTATTGGGCGATCGACTAATGGTAGGTCAAGTGCCTTTGACGCACTTTGTCTAGGTTCGAATCCTAGTCGCCCAACCAGCCAGGGTTTCGCCGGCGAAGCTGCCGGGCCAGTGGCGATGTGAGGAATGAGGGTTTTCTGGCGGCAGCAACCAAGGTCGCCATGAAGTTGGGAGCAGATCGGGTTCGCGAACAAGACGGATCCGCTGTGAGCAGAAAGACGAAGTCAGAGACCGCAGAGCAGATATTCGCAACACGAATTTGTATGCAGATGAGGTCCGGTTGCCGCAACAAGGCGGCCGGTATGACGACAGCAGGAAGTCCCGAGGTCAACCAACCTGGAGGGTTTCAACGTGGGCGAACCAGACACGGCTGCAGTTCTTTCCCCGAGTTCTATCTCCGCCGCTGGCGCCAGCGGGTCTGGCCCGAGCGCGAACGGCACGTCGGCCGCGGCGGTCTCCCTGAACGGGACGGCGGCGGCGAGTCGGTCCGGAGCGGAGGTGAAGCCGGCGCCGGAGCGCAAGCGACCCGGTCGGCTGAGCGAGGACAAGCGATTCAAGATCTTTTCCGGCACAGCGAATCGCGAGCTGTGCGAGGAGATCTGCAAGTTCGTCGGCGTGCCGATGGGCGAGACGCGGATGCAGCGATTTTCGGACGGCGAGATCTACTTTCAGCTGCTTGAGAACGTTCGCGGCGCGGATGTGTTTGTGGTGCAGCCGACCAGCTTTCCTGTCGACCAGCACCTGGTGGAGTTGCTGATCATGATCGACGCGCTGAAGCGGGCTTCGGCGAATCGGATCACGGTGGTGATTCCGTACTACGGCTATGCGCGGCAGGACCGGAAGGACCGGCCGCGGGTGGCGATCAGCTCGAAGCTGGTGGCGGATCTGCTGACAACGGCCGGGGCGAACCGGGCGTTGCTGGTGGATCTTCACGCGGCGCAGATTCAGGGATTTTTCAATATCCCGGTCGATCACCTGTTTGCCAGCCCGGTGCTGGTGACGTACTTCCGGGAGCTCAACCTGCCGAACCTGACCGTGGTCAGTCCGGATGCGGGCGGTGTGGAACGGGCAAGGTTCTTTGCCAAGAAGCTGGACGCGCCGCTGGCGATTGTGGACAAGCGGCGGACGGATATCAATGTGACCGAGGTGATGAACGTGATCGGCGATGTGCGGGGGCGAACCTGCCTGATTCTCGACGACATTGTTGACACGGCGGGCACGCTGGTGAAGACGGTGGACGCGCTGCTGGCGCAGGGCGCGGACAAGGTGTATGCCTGCGCGTCGCACGCGGTGCTGAGCGGGCCGGCGGTGGAGCGCATCGCGAGCTCGCGACTGGAGCAGCTGGTGGTGTCGAACACGATTCCGCTGCGCGAGGAGGCGCGGCGGGTGGAGAAGATCAAGGTGCTGTCGATCGCGGGACTGCTGGGCCGGGCGATTGAGAGCATACATATGGAGACGAGTGTGAGTACGCTGTTTAGTTGAAGGGCGTTATGGGTAGGGCGTTGTAGGGGTTTGAGTTTCGGTTGTTAGTTTCGGTTGCGAGTTTCAGTTGTTAGTTCAGGTTTGGATGGTTCACCGGCCGGCGGCTCTTTTGGGGGCGCATCGGCATAACAAAGGGAGCGGCCCCCATGGCAGCCGTGCCCGAAAGGATAGAAGGCGATGGCGACGACGACGGCAGAGGCAGTGCAGGCAACGGTACGTGAGGGCAGGTTCAACAAGAACGCGGCGCGGCGGGTTCGCGTGAGCGGGCTGATTCCGGCTGTGGTGTATGGCGCGGGGCAGGAGGCGATCGCGGTCACCGTGGACCCGAAGGCGATCACGCGCATTCTGCACTCGGAGACGGGGCACAACACCATCTTCGACCTGGCGATCTCAAATCCGGCCGCGGGTGCTAATTCCGCCGCGGGCGCTAGTTCGGCCGCGGGCGCTAGCGGCGCGACGCAGAAGGCGATGATCGTCGACTGGCAGAACGAGCCGATCAAGGGCAAGCTGCTGCACATCGACATGAAGCGGATCGCGATGGACAAGGCGATGACGGTGTCGGTGCCGGTGACGCTGGTCGGCGTGCCGGTGGGCGTGCGGACGCAGGGCGGGGTGCTGGACCAGGTGCTGCGCGAGGTCGAGATCGAGTGCCTGCCGACGGACATTCCGAGCCACCTGGATGTGGATGTTTCGGGTCTGGAGTTGAACGGCGCGATCCACATCTCGGACCTGCCGCACACGGGCAAGCTGAAGTTCCTGGGCCAGGAGGACGCGGTTGTGGCGCAGGTCTCGATGATCAAGGAAGAGGCAGCGGCGGAGGCGGTGGCGGCGCCGGAGGGCGCGGAGCCCGAGGTGGCGAAGAAGGGCAAGGGCGAGACGCCCGCGGCCGACGCCGGAGCCGCGAAGAAGTAGGAGCGAGGCGGCGTGCGGCTGGTGGTCGGTCTGGGGAATCCTGGCTTTGAGTACCAGCTCACGCCGCATAACGCGGGTTTTCTCGCGATCGATCGGATCGCGGAGAGCTGCGGCGCGGTGCTCGGCAATCGTCGGGGCCGGGCGTTGACGGCGAGAGCGAGGCTGGCGGGCGAGGAGGTGCTGCTGGCGAAGCCGGAGACGTTTATGAACCTGAGCGGGCTTTCGGTGGCCGCGCTGGTTCGGGAGTTCGCGGTGCCGATTCCGAGCGATGGGCTGATCGTGCTGTATGACGAGCTTGCCTTTCCGCTCGGCGAGCTTCGGATCAAGGAGCGCGGATCGGCGAACGGGCACAACGGAGTGCGGTCGATCTCCGGGGCACTTGGGACGGAGGAGTGGCTGAGGGTGCGGATCGGCGTCGGCAAGCCGGCGCTCGCGGATGGCCGGGAGATCAAGGCGGGTGGAGCGAACTATCTGCTGACGCCGTTTCGCAAGGCGGAGCTCGCGGTGCTGGACGAGGTGTTGGACCGGGCGCGGGACGCGGTCGAGGCGGTGATCCGAAGGGGCGCGGCAGCGGCGATGTCCGAGGTGAACGGGCAGGGCAAGAAGGACCGGGGAGGGTCGGGCAAGGCGGCCGACTGAACCGGAGCAGAGGCAGGCACGGCCGTGCAGTTGGCGAGCCGATAGGAACTATTTTCCAGACCGACTCTGCGGGGCAGAGCGGTGCGAAGCAGAACTTCGCAGAAGGGATAGACGAGCATGAGTGAGTTTACGCGGACGTATGAGGTGATGTTTGTGGTTCGGCCGGATGTGGAAGAGGCCGATCTGGACAAGCTGATCGAGGGCTTCACGGGCAATGTGACAGCGGGCGGCGGCGAGGTGAAGAGCACGGAGAAGATGGGTCGTCGTCGGCTGGCCTATCAAGTTGGCAAGTTTAACGACGGGTTCTATGTGCTGATGACGATTTCAGCGGACGGCTCGCTGGTAGGTGAGATCGAGCGCCGGCTGCGGGTCTCGGAGCCGGTGATCAAGTTCTTGACGGTGCGGATGGACGAGGAAGAGAAGCGGCTGGCGAAGGTGAAGAAGCTGCGGGACAGCAAGGTGAAGCGCAGCACGCAACCGACACAGGCGCCGCCCCAGGCTGCTCCACCGGTGGCGAGCGAGGTGGAGACGCCGCGGCCGGCCCCGGCGACCGCGGAGCCCGCACCGGTTGAGGAAACAGCGACGGCGTAGGGCTGGAACGGAAGAGGGAGATCGGCGACCGAGGGTTCCATGCGGCGCCTATGCAGCAAACCGCGGAGGATCGCTCCCACCGTCCTGGAGCAGGGGACGGGTGTTCAGAGGCATCCATGCATGCCTGGAGCGAGCCGAGGCACAGACGATCGGAAGGAAGGGATACATTATGGCGGACGAGACCAGCAGCACATCATCGAACACACCAGCTGAGGCGCCGAACGCGGTCCCTCAAGGCTCCACTGGCGGCGCGGCCACGGGCGGTCACTCCGGCCCACGGGCTGCCGGGGCACGTCCACCGCGACCTGGCGGCGGACCTGGAGGCCGGAAGTTCTTCCGGCGCAAGAAGGTTTGTAAGTTCTGCACGGAGAAGATCGATGCGATCAGCTACCGCGATGTGCGACTGCTGCAGCAGTTTGTGGCGGAACGGGGAAAGATCATCCCGCGCCGGTTGTCCGGCGTCTGCACACGGCACCAGCGGAGGCTGAGCACGGCGATTAAACAGTCGCGGAACATCGCGCTGCTGCCGTTTGCGGCGCGCTTCTAACGGCTTTGCCTAACCTCACGGTTAGGCCTACACGAGATTTGGAGATCGGCTATGGAAGTGATTCTGAAGGAAGATGTGAACAAGCTCGGACACCGGGGCGACGTGGTCAAGGTCGCGGACGGCTATGGGCGCAACTACCTGCTGCCGGGCAAGCTGGCGATTGAGGCGACGGCGGCGAACCGTGCGGTGATTGAGCAGATGAAGGCTTCGGCTGTACGCAAGACGGCGAAGGAGCGGGCGGAGGCGGAGCAGGAGGCGACGAAGCTGTCGGCTGTGGAGTTGACCTTTGAGCGCAAGGTGGGCGAAAACGAGCAGCTGTTCGGTTCGGTGACGTCGGGCGACATTGCGCAGGGGCTGGAGCAGCAGGGGTACTCGATTGATCGGCGGAAGATCTCGCTGGAGGAGCCGTTACGGAGCCTGGGCGAGTATCACGTGCCGGTGAAGCTGTTTCGCGACGTGACCGCGCACGTTAAGGTGACGGTGCTGAGCGATCAGCCGGTCGAGGCGACTGCCTAGATTCGGCGGAGTTGGATGCAGGATGGCGCCCGGTGAGCGATGCTTGCCGGGCGTCGTTGCGTTGGGTGGGTGGCCCATTACTGTTGTGCGCGCGGGCTGTGTTTTCTGCTGGCCTCGGCCGCGATGAGGGCCGATGATGGTGAACAGACGGCGAAGACATTGAGGGCTGTGGGAAGATTCAGGAGGAAAGGCCCAGCATGACCTGGTCGATATAGCACCAGCCCCAGCTTTCGCCGGGCTGCGCGGATTGCATGATGGGGTGTTGCGTGGTGTGGAAGTGCTTTGTGGCGTGCTTGTTTTCGGAGGAGTCGCAGCAGCCGACGTGACCGCACTCCAGACACAGGCGCAGGTGCACCCAAGTGTCTCCGAGCTTCAGGCACTCTTCGCAGCCCTTGGTGTTGTGCTTGACGTCACGAATCTGATCGAGGTGGTGGCAGGCCGGCATGGGTGCGCTCCGTGCGACGCGGATGTGAGATGAGCTAATGGCTTTGCCGGCTACTCGTATTTCAGGGTCTCGACAGGGTCGAGGCGGGCGGCGCGGTTTGCGGGGACGGTGCCGAAGAGGACACCGACGAGCATGGAGGTGGAGAGCGCGATGACGGCGGACCAGAGTGAGATGGGGATCTTGAAGGGCGTGAGCAGGGAGACAGACAAGGGGATAGCGAGACCGATGACGGCGCCGATGATGCCTCCCGACAGCGAAAGAAGAACGGACTCGGTGAGGAATTGGAGGCGGATCTCACGTGAGGTGGCCCCGAGTGCTTTCCGAATGCCGATCTCCTTGATGCGGGCCTGGACGTTGGCGAGCATGGAGTTCATGATGCCCACGCCCGAGACGATCATCGTGACGCCTGCGGCGAGGGTCAGGACAACGGTGAGCATATTCGCGATTTTGGCCATAACGTCGATGATGGAGGTCATGACAAAGGGGTTGTAGACCGAGGTGGGCCGGTGCCGATTGCGGATCACAGTGAGGACCTGTTTTGACGCGGGGACAACATCCTTCGCATTCGCCATGGAGAAGAAGATTTCTTTGACGGTGTCCGTTCCGGTGAAGTAGCGTACGACGGGATAAGGGATGAGGATTGTCTGGTCAGAGATTTCGGATTGTCCGAAGACGTCCACCCGCATTTTGAACACGCCGATGATGGTGAGTGGAATGCCCTGGACGGTGACGGTCTTATCGACGGCAGCGGCGGAGCTACCGAAGAGTGCGCGGGCGAAAGGCTCGACGATGACGGCGACCTTGGCATGCTGGGTTGCGTCCTGATCGTCGAAGAAGCGACCGGCAACGACGAGCAGGTTGCGGATGTTTCTGTACTGTGGACTAACCCCGAGCAGCATGGCGTCGCGGGTGATGCCGGAGCCCATTGAGACGGTGTAGTGGACCTCGAGCATGGGAGAGGCGGCGGTGATGCCGGGGACGGCTTCAAGGACGGCAGCCATGTCCTCGCGGGTCATGTAGTCGTTGGTCACGGTGTTGTCCGGGCCCTCGCGGGTGCCACCGACGAACTGCATTTCGATCATGTTGGGACCGATAGAGTTGAGGAGATCGAGGGCGTACTGCTTGCCGGTGAGGCCGAGGGTGACGACGAGGATGATGGATGCGGAGCCGATGACCATGCCAAGCATGGTGAGGAGAAAGCGGATCTTGGAGGCGCGAAAGCTGTCGATGGCGAGGCGGGTGACCTCGGAGAAGACCATGGTGGTGCGTGCCGCGGCGAGGGTCGCGTCGAAGGTGGACGGCTTGCGGATAGGGGGGCTAAGGGTGGCCATGGTCGGCGTGGGTCGTGTGCCTGCTCCACTTGAGGCTGCGTACAGTATCGCAGCACTCGCGAGAGAGCGACGACGCTGGTACGCTTTGGATGTAGGTGACGTGCTCCCGATGCGGAGGGATGTGTGAGTGGTTGAAACAGGCGGTCTTGAAAACCGCTTTACCCTAACAGGTAACGGGGGTTCGAATCCCTCTCCCTCCGCCAAATGCTGTCTAGCGCTCTCAGAAGCGACTTGAAGGGCTCTCCGCGGCCGGAGCCGGAAGCAGTGCCTATCCGGATGGCTCCGTTCTTCGGAACGCGCGGTTTATCGAGCACGCGCCGCAGGTCGGTTCGCATCTAAATGCATGCAAGAGCTTATGAGCTGAACGGTAAATAGGCTTCATGCTTATCGGTATGCGCGTCTCCCTTGTTGTCGCGGTTGTCCTCACGGGCACGGTGGCCAGAGTCTCCGGCCAACAGATCTCTTCCGCAGCGAACCCTGCGACCTCTCGGGAGATTCGGCTTGACGTGGTCGTTGCGCCGAGGTCCGGACCACCGATCGCCGGCCTGCAAAGGCAGGATTTTACGTTGGTTGATAACAAGACGCCCCGGACGATCGAGTCCTTCAAGGCGGTCAGCTCAGGCCAGGAGACTGTGCAGGTCATTCTGCTCATCGACGCCGTCAACATAGACTTCAATAGGGTGAGTTATGTGCGCCAAGAGATGCAGAAGTTTCTGCGTGCGAACGGCGGCCACCTTTCTAATCCCACGACGATCGCTGTTCTGACGGACAAGGGCCTGCAGATGCAGAAATCCTTCACGATCGAAGGGAATGCTTTAAGCGCTTCACTTGACCACTACACGATCGGACTTCGAGACATCCCTCCTGGCGCCGGTATCTGGGGTGCGAACGAGCGTGTGCAGATCTCTCTGACCGCGGTCCGCGAGCTTACGGCGTACGCGGCAAGTACCCCTGGCCGAAAGATTGTTCTCTGGGCATCACCGGGCTGGCCTTTGCTCTCAGGTCCAAACATTCAGCTAGATAGGAAGCAACAGCAGCAGATCTTCAATGATGTCGTAAGCTTCTCGACGCAACTACGGCAGGCGAACCTAGTCTTATACAACATTAATCCGCTTGGCCCGGAGGAGAATCTACTTCGCGCGGACTATTACAGGGCGTTTGTGAAGGGTGTGAGCAAGCCGGACCAGACGGATCTCGCCGATCTCAGCCTCCAGGTGCTCGCGGTCCAGAGTGGAGGGCTTGCGCTGGTGGGCAGCAGCGATGTGGCGGCGGCCTTGAAGCGGTGTCTTGAGGATACCGAATCCTGGTACGAGATCACGTTCCAGGCGCCGGTTCCGGAGCGACCGAACGAGTACCACCATGTTGATGTCACGGTGAACAAGCCGAGCCTGACGGCTCGGACGCGCGACGGCTACTATGCTAAGCCGTAACTTGCTCGCGGATTGGCCGGCAAGGGTCTAAGCTGGTGGCTCACGTGACGCATGCCACTTGCCGCCATTGCGCTCGGCTCCAATGTTTCCACCGCCTTCGGCTCTCCGGCGGCGACGATTCGTGAGGCTGTGCGTCGTATGGGAGCGCTCGGCCAAGTCGTTCGCGTCTCCGAGCTGAGGCAGACCGACCCGGTGGAGGTGGTCGACCAGCCGCGCTTCACCAACGGCGCCGCGCTGCTCTTCACCGATCTTCCACCTGCGAAGTTGCTGCAGTCGTTGCTCTCGCTCGAGCGCGAGCTCGGTCGCGTGCGGGAGGGAGTCGCCCACAAAGGGCCACGCACGCTCGACCTTGACCTGCTTCTCTATGACCACATGGTCCTCAACACGGAGGCGCTCACGCTACCGCATCCCGCCATGCACGAGCGGCTTTTTGTGCTGGAGCCGCTGGCCGAAATCGGTGGCTCGCTTCGGCACACGGTCCTGAACCGGAGCGTGACCGAGCTGCTTGAGGATCTGCGCGATCGAGAGAAAGCCTGCAAAGTTTCAGGGTCGCATTGATGGGCGTAGCCCTTCCTGGGACCGCGCTCGGCCCGGTAGCGAGCGGACAGTAGGCCCTTTGCTGGTGGGGGCAGAGGCAGCAGCTGGCGTGCGGGTTGGTCTATCGAATAAGAGAGGCGATCCAGCGAATTAAGGAGAGGTGGTCCAGTTTGGGCCGATGAGCTTGCGGAGGTGGGCGGGTGTGGCCCAGGGGGCGGTCCCCGCAAAGCGTCCGATCCAGTCGGCGCCGGCGCCGATGCGAACTCTGTCGGGGGTGAACTCGGGTGAAAGCGCGTTCGCCATGAGGGCGTAGGCGGCCCCTGGTCGCAGTTCGAGCGCTTTCCAGCAGCCGCCGGGGATCGCGACCACGGGTCGTTCGCCATGCGCGAGATCCATGCCAAGGGTCTCGCGACGAGCGGGCCTGCCCGGGCAGAAGATGTCGTAGTCGACCGGGCCTCCCTCGATCAGAATGTGTGTGTCGTCGGACGCAAGATAGTGAAGGAAGTTGATGGGGAGCTCCCGCGTGAGCATGTAGTAGACCTGACTTTGGGCGGCGAGTTTGCGACCATCTTCCGCTGTGACCACCTGCGTTGAGCGCCCGATAAGGCCCAGGTAGCCGGATTCACCAGGGAGCACATGGAGGTGGAGATTTTGGATCAGGAAACGTGCGCGATCCGGCGAGGCGGAGGTGGGTGCGGTGGCCGTTTGTGGCGCTACGGCGGCCACCAGTGCGCCGGCGCAGAGAATGGCTGGCAGGAGGACGCGAAGACCTCTGAAAGTAAGACGGCCGGGATGGGGGAAGTACATGCCGGCGAGCGTAGCAGAGATGCGGGTGTCGACAGCGGGCGAGAGAGTTGTGGCGAAGGGTGTTTGCCTGAAGCGGGCGTACGGGCGCCAGCGAACCGCAGGTTTCTCCACTGCGAACGCACAAGAGGCTGTGCGTTCTTCGGTCGAAATGACACGGTTGGGGTGAGCCGAGGTTCGCGAGAGTTGTGGCGAGGGACTGTTTGCCTGAGCGGGAGTACGTGCGCCAGCAAACCGGAGGTTTCTCCACGGCGAACGCACGATGAAGCTGTGCGTTCTTCGGTCGAAATGACACGGGTGTCGGAAGGCATGGCGACGGTGGCCTTTGAAGAAAGGGATCTCTCCGCTGCGGCACCCCTGCGGGACGCCTTCGGTCGAGATGACGCAGTGGGAGGGGTTAGGCGAACTGTTCGAGAAAGCGCATGTCGCCGGAGAAGAAGAGACCGATGTCGGCGACGCCGTGGAGGATCATGGCGATGCGTTCGACGCCCATGCCGAAGGCGAAGCCGCGGACGTTGCCCGGTGCGTAGGGGGTGGGATCGAGGTCGAGGCGCGTGCGTTCGGCGGTGACGGCGGCGAAGACGGCGGGGTCGACCATGCCGCAGCCGAGCAGCTCGATCCAGCCGGAGTGCTTGCACTTGCGACAGCCGGCGCCGCCGCAGAAGATGCAGGAGATCTGCACATCGGCGGAGGGTTCGGTGAAGGGGAAGAAGGAGGGAAAGAAGCGGGTGCGGACGTCGGCGCCGAAGAGCGACTTCATGGCGTGGTCGAGGGTGCCTTTGAGGTCGGAGAAGGTGACGTCGGGGCCGATGGCGAGGCCCTCGATCTGGTGAAAGATCGGCGAGTGGGTGGCGTCGGCGGCGTCGTTGCGATGGACCTTGCCGGGGATGACGATGCGCAGGGGCGGATCGGCGGCGAGCATGGTGCGGATCTGCACGGGCGAGGTGTGGGTGCGCAGGAGCAGGCGGTCGCGCGAGGGCTTGGCGGCTTGGCGCGCGAGCAGAAGGGTGTCCTGGGTGTCGCGCGCGGGGTGGTTGGGGGGAAAGTTGAGCGCCTCGAAGTTGAGGAAGTCGGTCTCGACTTCGGGGCCGAGGTTGACGGAGAAGCCGAGCTGCTCGAAGACGCGGACGATGCGGTCGGTGGTCTGGAGGAGCGGATGCGGGATGCCGGGGGCGCGGACGAGGCCGGGCAGCGAAAGGTCGAGGGTTGGCGCGGTTGGTTGGTTTGGGGGCGCAGGGGCGATGGCGGGGGTTTCGAGGGCTTGCTCGATGGCGGTCTTGAGCTGATTGAAGCGGATGCCGAGAGGCTTGCGGGCTTCGGCGGGGGCGGACTTGAGCCAGGCGTCGGAGACGAGCTTGAGACGGCCGGATTTGCGACCGAGCCAATGGAGGCGGAAGGCCTCCTGTGTCTCGGGGCTGGTGAGGGAGGAGGCGCCGGCGTGGACCTCTTCGGTGAGGGAGCGGAAGGCGGCGTCGAGGGCGGGCTCGTCGAAGCTCGGGAGATTGGGGATGGTGTCGGTGGTCATGTTGCGGTGAGGCAAGGGTAAATCACTGGAGGCGGGTCGCGCAGGCGATCGGCCCGCGGTTAGAGGAGGGTGTCTCTCCAGCGCACGCATTGTCATCCCGCGATCGGCGGCAGAGGGCGCACGGATGCCTGCGGTGTCCCGTCCGCCGGACGATCTGCCGAGGGAAGGATGGCAGGAGCTTGCAATGGCCTGAGTGCAGCTTAAGGCGCGCTGAAGAGTTTATGAACACGGTGTGATTTTGGGAGTGAGATTTCCAGCGATCCGCCACGCTGGGAGGGATCATTCATCGTCCAGTCATCGAGGAGCGCCACTCCGTTAACGGACGAGCCATAGCTTTAGGTCACACCTTGTTTGCGATGCGCTGAAGTCGCGGAGAGAGGTGTGCAAGCTGCTTCTCCATCTGGAGCCACTGATGACTGCTCGTGCCCTTTGGGCGATTTCTTCCCTCGTCCTTTCTGCTGCACCGTCCCTTGCCCAGGCTGGGCGCGGCACGTTGACCGGGTCTGTTACCGATGCTCAGGGCGTGGTCCTTCAGGGGGCTCAGGTGACACTCGACCCGGGCGGCGCCTCAACGATCTCCGACGCGACCGGTCAGTTCGCCTTTACCGGATTGGCGGCGGGCGACTACACGGTGACGATCACCTACTCCGGCTTTGCAACGTCGACGCAGAAGGCGAGCCTTACCGCGACACAGGGGGCGCGCCTTTCGACGACGCTGGCGGTGGCGTCGAACCAACAGAACGTCGAGGTGTATGCAGGGCGCGCCGGCGGCGAGTTGGAGGCGATCAATCGAACGTTCAACGCAGACAACATTATTCAGGTGCTGCCGGCGGACGTGATTATCAGTCTGCCGAATGCGAACGTGGCCGATGCCCTGGGGCGGCTGCCCAGCGTGACGCTCGAGCGAGATGAGGGCGAGGGCAAGTATGTGCAGGTGCGCGGGACGGAGCCGCGACTTACGAATACGACCATCGACGGTGTGGATATAGCGTCCGCGGAGACGGTGCGCCAGGTCAAGCTCGATATTATTCCGGCCGACCTTGTGGAGTCGGTGCAGATCAATAAGACGCTCCAGGCGAATATGGAGGGCGACGGCATTGGCGGCTCGGTCGATCTGAGAACGAAGAGCGCGGTGGAGAGGCCGACGATCTACTTAGATTCAACCGGAGGCTATACGCCGATTATTGGAGGTCGGCCGGTCTACCAGTTTGATGGAACGCTGGGGAAACGCTTCAAGCAAAACAAGCTGGGCCTGATCGGCAGTGGATCCTATGACTGGAATGGGCGCGGCATCAATGACGTTGAGCCCGGTCCAGTAGAACTCGGCGGCTACGATGAACGGGACTATCAGTATTACCGGAGTCGCTTGGGATTTGGTGGAACCATCGACTATCGCTTCAACGACACATCGAATATCTACCTGAAGGGGTTGTACGCGCTGTTCCATAACTACGGCAATCGCTGGGACTACAACCAGTCGACGTCGTTTCTGGCCGATGGAACGCCTGCGCCAGGGACCGGTGCAGTTAAGTTCGGGGCGGAGGTTCGCCGGCCGATCCAGGATCTGGGCAGTATCCAGCTTGGCGGTCGGCATGCTGTTCGACGTTATCTGCTGGCCTGGGATGTGGAGAGTTCGGTCGGGCGGACGCGGGACAAGGGCTACTCCGATGCGAACTTTTTGCCCGCGGCGACCAGCGCGCTCGGCGCCGGCTTCACCTACTCGCTCGATAACTCCACTCCAAAGATTCCGAAGTTGACCGCCCTCAACGGGGTAAATATCTATGACCCGACACAGTATGTCTATGCCGGCCAGCGGATCAATAACTACTATGATCCGGAGGTTGACTTGGGCTTGGGTGGATCGGCGTCGGCAAGCTACGCGGTGGGTGGCCACGCATCGACCATTGAGATCGGGGGACGATTCCGCAACGTGCACAAGTTTGCCAATCAGGACATGCAGTACACGGTTCCCACGGCGACGGGTGCTGAACTTTCGATGGCGAACTTCTTGGGCGGATTTACGGATCCGCACTACTACGGCAACCACTACACGTTTGGCCCCACTGTCGACTACAGCAGAGTGAACGCGTACACGCGGCAGAGTCCGCAGATAGCTGACCCGAATAATCCGGATGTGTTTGGGCAGAACTTCGATTTCAACGAAAAGGTGTCGGCCGGGTATGTGATGGACACGATCAACCTGAATAAGTTCAGGATTGTCGGCGGTATTCGCTTGGAAGAGACGATGGACACGGATAACGGAACGACGGTTCCGGGTTCGCCGAACATTGTAAAGAATGGTTCCTATCTAAGTCCGCTGCCCAGCGCTTCGGTTCGCTACGGCTTCACGCCCACAACCGGCCTAAGACTCGTGTACGGGCGGGGTGTCTCTCGGCCGAACTTCTCCGACTTGGTCTCCTTTGCCAGCATATCTCCTGGTGGCGTGCGGACGACATCGAGCATCGGCAATCCTAACCTGAAGGCGGAGCATGCGGACAATCTTGACCTGCTGTATGAGCAAAGCCTGAGCTCGTCTGGACTGCTGCAGGCGGGGGTGTTTTATAAGCGGCTGACCAGTCCGATTCTTGCGCTGAACACGACGCTCTTTTCGGGCACGCCGCAGCAGACGATCCAGACGCAGCCGCAGAATGCCGGAAGCGCCTTCGACTATGGATTTGAGATCGCCTTTCAGCAGCATTTCACTTACCTGCCGGGCCTGCTGAACGGCCTGGGAGTATCGGCGAACTACGGGTACACGTCGTCGCGTGTGACATGGCCGACGCAGGTGACGCTCCCCGATGGATCGCTGAATATCGACCGAACGGACAGCCCGCGGCTGCTGCGTCAGGCGCCTCACACCTGGAACTTCAGCCCGACCTATGACAAGAGGCGATTATCGGTACGGCTCGGCATGAGCTATAACGCGGCCAATATCTTTGCGTACAACTACAGCGACAGCAACGCGGGCGGACCTTTCAACTACACCACAGGAAAGGGTGGAGGCATCAAGGGGCCGAATGGCGATCAGTATCTGTACGCGCATCTGCAGACTGATTTGCAAGGAAGCTACCGGTTGTGGAGGGGGATCACAGCCGTGGCGTACGGTCTGAACCTGAATAACGAGGTCTTCGGGTTCTATCAAGGAAATGTCAACAACACCGTCCAGCGGGAGTTTTATAAGCCGACCTTCGGAGGTGGTTTGCGGTGGTCTCCGCATGAGCAGTAGCTCAGGCGGGGAGGGTGAGCGAGCAGAGGGGTTGTTGCGGCTGCGCCTGCACTCCGCCTTCGGCCGAGCGGAGCCCACATCTCCGGCGTGAGGCTGCCGCAGATGTGGAGCACCCGGCTGGTTGGTCTGGTGCGGTAGGGAGCTGGTACCCCCTCCCCCCGTACTTTCATCCTAAAGTCTTCGATTGAAGCGGGTTAAGTCTGGACCGGGTAGGGGTACTTCCGGGTGGTCGGGTGGTTGCGGGGGGACGGCATAGGCCCAGTGTAGGAGGGAGGTGGGGGGCCGTTGCGCCAGGGGAGTCTGGGGGCGGGCTGGGAGGGTTTTTGGGCTGGGCGGGGAAGGCGGAAGGGTTGTTGCGGCTGCGCCTGCACTTCGGCCTTCGGCAGAGCGGAGCCCACATCTCCGGCGGTGAGGCTGCCGTAGATGTGGGGCACCCGGCGGGAAGGCGGAAAGGGTTGTTGCGGCTGCGCCTGCACTCCGGCGCAACGGCCGAGCGGTGTTCTAGAGCGTGCAGGGACCGTAAGTGTGTTTCAGGGATTCGACCGTGAACGTTCGCTCGTTGCTGGCGGCGGTTTTCTTTCCGCGCTTGCCGGATACCTTGACGCGCTGATTGGGAGCAAGGGCGGTGGTGCGGCCGGTAAGGGCGTAGGTGCGCGGGGAGCTTCCGTCGGTGTGGAGATCGAGTCCTCCAGGGCCAGGGGCGACACAACCGGTGATCCTGGGGTGGCGGGCGAGGAAGTAGATGCCGACGCCGATGAGGACGGCGGCGGGGATGAGCACGGCGGAGACCTGGGCGCCACTGGGGCCGAGGCCCTTGAGGGAGAAGCCCCCGTTACTGGTGGAGGTGGTCTGGGCGGGGGCGGACGGGACGAGGAGGAGGGCAAGGAGAAGGAGGCGGTTGGTCACGGTGTTGTCCCTGGTGGAGGCGATAGGGCCCGTGGGGAGAGGGAATGATGATGCGCCTGAGATGGCGTTGGGTCAAGCGGGATGAGTGGGAGTGGGTCGTTGCGGTTGCGCCTGTGCTCCTGCCTTCGGCAGAGCGGAACCCACTTAGCGACGGTGAAGCTGTCGCGAAGATGGGGCGCCCCGGTTTGTGGCTTGGGCTAGATGTGGGCTACCCGCCCACTTTCTTGTCCCGATTTCATTTTTCGAAGATGGATGGGTAAGACTCGTTCACAAATGCTGCGATTCCGCACCTTGGAAATATTTTATCGATGACAAAAGCGTCAACAACACTAACTCCAACTCCCACCGCGGGCGGCAGGCCATGTACCAGTCCGATTCCGCTGCTTAGCAGGAACCGGAGACCTTTCCCTGTGCCGCTTGAAGCAAACAGCCCGATTCTCGCCCGGAAAGATTTCACCCTCTCTAGAAGTTCACGATCTTCGGCGGTCCCACACGACTGTAACCAATCCCGAAATTGCCTAGCTTCCGACGATTGACGAACCTCCAAGAGCTTTTCAACGTCAAGGCGCTGATCGGCTCCAATCCCTATGCCCGCCAATTCAATAACACGGGTGAAAGCACTTTCGTTCGCCTCGGTTGACACTTGTCTCGCTAATCCTTTTAGCTTGGATTGGAAGAGCGGTAAGTCTGCAGCATTGAAACCAGATAGTGCAGAGTAGAAATCCATCTCGAGAATGGATTGGGCTACCGAGCTTATACCTAGCAGAGCAGACTCGATGAGCCGGTGAATCTTTTCCGGTGCGAGTGTAGTCGATGATGCAAGACTATGCTCTACCCGAAATTGCGTGTCATCGTCCTCTATTACTCTGAGCTCGAACTCTCGCGCTGTAATTCCAAATTGGTGGTCAAGTAAAAATGTCACCGCTTCTTTGACGTATTGCGAATTCAGTAAGTCGGACCGAACGCTTGGCCAAAAGTTCAGACGAACTGCTTGAGTGAGAGGCTTTATTGAATCGACGATGAGCCGCTTCAGCACCATGATTTCTTTAAGGCGGAAGGAGGGAACCTCGTTCATACCTTTCAAACAGCCGGAGATGTACTTCTTGCGATCATGACTGTCAATCCAATTGAACTTATAGCTGAAGTGAGGAAGAATTCTGTCGCCGAAAAATCCTGACTGTCCCACTTGAGCTATCTGCACGCATTCGCATCGCACTTCCAAGATTCTTGCTTCCAAGAGTGACCTAAGTCCCTCAAAGCCCAGCTCGCTTGCTAAATATGGAAATTCCTCAAGGCGCACGGAAAAGAGAACGTATTGGTCGAAAAGCAGTAATCGTCTGACAAGCCCAGGAACATCGATCCCGACCACCTCGCCATCTGCACTAAAGCGAGCCGAATTGCCAATCAGTCGTCTACCTAGATTGGATCGCATAGTTACGGGTAGATGCGGTTGAGGGTTCGGGGGAAGGGGATGGTTTCGCGGACGTGGTCTAGGCCGCAGATCCAGGCGACGACGCGTTCGATGCCCATGCCGAAGCCGCCGTGGGGGACGGAGCCGAAGCGGCGGAGGTCGAGGTACCACTGGAAGGCGTGGAGGGGGAGGTTGTGCTCTTCGATGCGGGATTTGAGGAGGTCGAAGTCGTCGATGCGTTGGGAGCCGCCGATGATCTCGCCGTAGCCCTCGGGGGCGAGGACGTCGACGCAGAGGGCGCGGGCGGGGTTGTCGGGGTCGGGCTGCATGTAGAAGGCCTTGATGGCGGAGGGGTAGCGGTGGATGAGGACGGGGGTGTCGAACTGGGAGGAGAGGTAGGTTTCGTCGGGGGCGCCGAAGTCGTCGCCGACGATGTGGGGGTGGGGGATGAGGCCTTTGCTGTAGGCGTCTTCGAGCATGGCGTGGGCCTGGTCGTAGGAGAGGCGGGGGAAGCGGCGGGGGGGCAGTTGGGAGTTTGCGTTGGGAGTTTCAGTGGAAGGCGTGGCGGGGCTGGCCTGGACTGGTGGGCCCTGGGGTTCGCCGGAGGATTCCGGTTCGCGTGGCGGGCTGGGTGGTGTGGGTAGAGACGCAGGTCTCTCCACTACGGCATCGCTCTGCGCTGCCTGCGGTCGCGATGACACGGTGTTGGAGGCGAGATGTGGGGCGCCCGCTTGGGCTTGGGCGGGGCCAACTGCGGGTCTCTCCGCTACGGCGTCGCTGCGCGATGCCTCCGGTCGAGATGACACGTCCTGGGAGGGCGCGACGGAGGGCATGGTGAGTGCTTCGTGCGTGTCGTGTGGCGAGGTGGGGGTGAGGATTGCGTCGAGTTTGGAGAGGTCGCGGCCGATGGTGGTGAGGTCGGCGCGGTGGTGTTCGAGGACGCGGGCGAGGATGTGGGTGAGGAAGGCCTCGGCGAGGTCCATGATGTCGTCGAGGGTGGCGAAGGCGAGCTCGGGCTCGACCATCCAGAACTCGGTGAGGTGGCGGCGGGTTTTGGATTTTTCAGCGCGGAAGGTGGGGCCGAAGGAGTAGACCTTGCCGAGGGCGAGGGCGGTGGCTTCGAGGTAGAGCTGGCCGGACTGGGTGAGGTAGGCCTTGTCGTCCTCGAAGTAGACCATTTCGAAGAGCTCGGAGGTGCCTTCGCAGGCGTTGGGGGTGAGGATGGGCGGGTCGGTGCGGACGAAGCCGTGGGTGTCGAAGTACTCGGCGGCGGCGCGCATGATGGTGGCGCGGACGCGGAGGATGGCGGACTGGCGGGGGGTGCGGAGCCAGAGGTGGCGATGCTCCATGAGGAAGTCGACGCCGTGCTCTTTGAGGGTGATGGGGAAGGGGGTTTCGGGGGAGACGGCGGAAACGACGCGGAGGTCGGTGACGTCAAGCTCGAAGCCGGAGGGGGCGCGGGGGTCGGCGCGGACGGTGCCGGTGACGATGACGGAGGACTCGAGCTGGAGAGATTTGAGGGTGTCGAAGAGGGCTTTGGGGACTTGGGCTTTGGGGACGATGCCCTGAATGGTGCCGGTGCCGTCGCGGAAGGTGGGGAAGAGAAGTTTTCCGGAGGAGCGGAGGTTGTAGAGCCAGCCGTGGAGGGTGATGGGCTGGCTCTGGTGCCGGCCGATGTTGCGGATGGTGGTGAGAGGGGCGGCGGGGGTGGAAGAGGGAGTTGCGGGCTGGCTCGACATGGCTATGACGAGTTTACGCGGGGGGTGGGACGCGGCAGTGGGTCAGTGCGTGGTTCGGTTGTAGACGTCGTGAATGGCTTGGATGACGAGATCGGGACGGTCGGTCTGGATGAAGTGGCCAGCCTTTTCGGCGATGCGGAGTTCGCCGTATTTGGAGCGATGGGAGAGATCGAGCTGCATGGCGTCCCAGGTTTGATTGAGGACTTGATATTGCTCTTCCGTGAGGCCCTTGAAGGTGCCACGGGGCCAGTTGAGACCGTGTTCGAGGACGATGAGGGGAACGTCGGCATGCCAGGTGAGAAGGCTGCCGGGCGGCAGCCAGCCCTGCTCTCCGAGCTTGTAGGTGTTGGGCCAGTCGCGGTACTCGAAGAGCAGAGAGTGAGAGATTTTTTCAAACCGCCACACCTGCTCCTCGTTGGCTGAGTCGACGAAGACGAGGCCGGCGACCTCGTTTGGGTAGAGGGGGAGGTGAACTTGCGGGCGTAGAGGCCGGCGATGGAATGGCCGACGAGGACGAAGGGTGGCTTGAGGCCGGCGTTGGCGAGGAGGGTGTGCAGGTCCGTGACGATCTCGTTTACGGTCTGTTCGGGAGGGACGATACGGTCGCTGTCACCCATGCCCATGCGGTCGTAGCGGCAGACGCGGGCGAAGGGGGCGACGGCGGGCTGAACCGTGTTCCAGGTATCGCTGCCAAGCGAGGCGAGGAGAATAACAGTGGGGCCAGGAGCGTTGCCGGTGCAGTCGAGGAAGAGGCGGTACGGGCCGACGCTAACGAGCGTTGCCGGGTCTGGCGGGGTGGCGCGTGCGGCAGGCGAGAGAAGGGCGAAGGTGAGGAGAGCGAAGATCGGGGTCTGGCATGTGGTGAGCAGGGGAGCTCCTCTGTCGGTGGATGCGAGCGCTAGAGGGACTCTATGCTGGCGGATTCGCGAGCCTGGTCGGTGAGGCGATGGAGGAGGTCGAAGGCGGCTTGGGCGCGGGTGGTGATGGTTTCTGGGGTGGCGGCGGGGTCGGCGGTGAGCTCGATGATGCCGAGGACGGTGTTGGGCAGGGCGGCGAGGCGGGGGGCGAGGGCGGGCCAGTCGAGGCCAGCCTTGGCGGCGGTGCCGGGGGTGAGGGTGCCGGGGGCGAGGTGGGCGTCGCGGGTGCGGTCGTTGTCGTGGAGGTGAAGCTGGACGAGGCGGGGGGCGAGGAGGTCGAGGGCGTGCTCGGGGGTGCCAGGCTCGGCGGTGGAGTGGGAGGGGCGCGGAGGTGTGGTCCAGGAGTCGGCAGGGGCGCGGCGGCGGTCGCCGAGGCCACGGGGCTGCTGCGATTGCTGTGGGTCGGGTGGGGTACGGCGGTCGGAGCGGGGCTGGCCGTCGCGTAGTGTGGAGCGTTCGCGGACGGTGTCCAGGTTGACGTGGCCGAGGTCTAGGGTGATGCCAACGGTGTCGAAGTGGCCGATGCGGAGGACTTCGAGGAGGTGCTCGGGGGTGGTGATCTCGTTGTCGATGTTTTCGAGGAGGATTTGGACGCCGAGGGGGGTGGCAAAGGCCTTGAGGTGCTCGATGGCGGTGAGGGAGAACTCGAGGGCGCGTGGGCTCCAGGGGTCGCCTTTGTCGCCGAGGTAGAGGGTGAGGGCGCGGAAAGGGATGTGTTCGGCGGCTTCGAGGGCGCGCTTGGTCTCGTCCATGGCGAGGATGCGGCGGCTTTTGTCGGGGTCGAGGAGGTTGAGGGTGGGGGCGACGTGACGGCTCCACTCGGCGTCGGCGAAGCGGGGCTGGTCGAGGGTGGCGAGGAGACCGGAGTCGCGGAACCAGGCGGCGAGCTCGCGGACGGCAGGGCGGTCGGTGTAGTCGAAGTGGTGGCGGGCGGCGGGGATCTCGATGGCTTGGGCGCCGGCCCGGCGGAGGGCCTCAAGCAGGTAACGATTCAGGCGCTCGGGAAAGAAGACGAAGCTGGAGAGGCCGGGGATCATGCTGCTCCACGGTACATCACGAACCGCGGGAGACGGCTCGGTTGCGAGCCTGATCCTGGGTACGACGGACACGAGGTCTTGGGTACGCATGGGTGGTGCCGGGGCGGCTGTGGGTGGGGCCGGTGTTTGCGGGAGACTTGAGGCGGTCGGCCGTGTGAAGGCTGAGGGACAGGCGCGAGGCAGCCGGGTGTTGGGGAGTTTTGCGGGTGGTTGCGGGTGCCTTTGGGGGTACGCGGTGTGTCGTCGCGAGAGGGGCGCGATGGAGGATAATGGTCGAGACTTGGGGGAGCGCTGAGGTTTGGGCTCGGGCTCCCTTGTGCGAGTGAATCGCCTGCGTGTCTGGTGTGGCTCTGACTGCCTCTTCTTTTTCTCTGCACGGAACTTCCGGGAACTGGAACGAACATGGAACTTTGGAACGATTTTGAAGGCAAGGTGGTGGACGATCAGTTCCGCCTTGGACGGCTGCTTGCACCCAAGGGGCGGAGCGCGTTTTTCACGGCGACAGGGGCAAGGCAGGAGCCGGTGACGGTTCGGCTGATTGAGTCGCTGAACGACGAGGACGAGATCCTGGCGCGATGGCGCGCGATGCGGGAGTTGCGGGAGCCGCATCTAGTTTGTTTGCTGGCGTGCGGGCGAACGGTGCTGGACGGGACGCACCTGGTGTATGCGGCGATGGAGCCGACGGACGCGGAGCTGGCGGAGGTGCTGCGGGAGCGGCCGCTGACGGCGGACGAGACGCGGGCGATGGCGGCGGCGGTCCTTGCCGGGCTGGAGGCGATCCACAAGGCGGGGCTGGTGCATGAGCACGTGGAGGCGGCGAACGTGCTGGCGCAGGGTGAGGTAATCAAGCTGCGCAGCGACTGTGTGCGGGAGGCGCCGGCGGGCGCGGCGGGTGAGACGCTGCGGCGACGGGATGCGCATGATCTGGCGATGCTGGTGGGGTATGCGCTGACGCAGCGGCGGGATGCGGGGCAGGTGGCGCTGCCGCGGCAGTTTGAGGACCTGGTGCGCAACGGGATGAGCGGCACGTGGGGGCTGAAGGAGATGGGAGCGCTGCTGCGGCCAGCGGCGGCGCCGCTGCCGAGCGCGCCGAAGCCGGGAGGCACGGTGGGGACGCCGCGGCCGGCGAGTGCGGGTCCGGTCCCTGGGTCTGGGTCTGGGTCTGGGTCTGGGCTGGGGTCTGGGCCTGGGCCGGCGCCGGTGGTGGTGACAGAGCCGGGTGTGCTGGCGGCGCTGAATGGGGCCGGAGCTGGGCTGGCGGTTGGGGCGGGGACGACGGCTGGAACGGCGAGCGAAGCGCGAGCAGCAGTGGGGGTTGGGAGCGGTGTTGCGGCGGGACCGATGCTGGTGGGGCCGCGCGGGGCGATCGCTTCGCCGCAGACGGGTCGGAGTGGGGTGGCGGCGGTGGCGGTGGGGGTGAGCGCGCCGGAGCGGATGGGGGCGGCAGCGGAGCGGACGAACGGCAGCGGCGCCGTGGCGGCACGGGCGAGTGTGGCTTCCTCTGGGCAGGCGATGGGGTCGGCGGAGCGAGCGCCGCAGGTGGAGGGGGCGACTGGGGCAGTGGAGCCGGAGCCGCGGAGCTTTTCGCCGACGGTGGTGGCGCAGGCGCTGGGTGGAGATGCGGGTACCGCGCCGATGCCGACGCGCCGCGGGCAGGTCATGGACCGGCCGACGAGCGGGGACGCGGGTGTGGCGCGGCGGAGGTGGTTGATTCCGCTGGCGATCGCGGGGGTGATCGCGCTTCTGCTGCTGCTGATCTGGCAGTTTGGCCGCGGCAACAGCAGCGTGGTGCGGAGTGTGCCGGCGGGCGCGGCAACGGGGGGTCTGCCGGGTGCGGGCGCAGTGCCGGCGCCCGCGCCGGAGAAGCCCTCCGCGGCGAGCGGGTCGTCGCGGGCGGACGGGCGGATGTCGGCGGCGGCGGGAGCCGAGGAAGGATCGGGTGCGGCGCCGCCCAGCGCGGCGGAGTCTTGGCGGGTGGTGTCGTTTACCTATGCGCGGCAGGAGCAGGCGCAGCACCGGGCGAATCTGATTGGGGCGCGGCACGGAGAGTTGCATCCGGAGGTGTTCGCGCCGAAGGGACGATCGCCCTATCTGGTGACGCTGGGCGGATGGATGACGGCGACGCAGGCGGAGGCGCTCAAGCAAAGGGCGCGTCGGGACGGGATGCCGGGGGACACGTATACGCAGAACTATCACGGGCCTAGACGCTAGGAGCTAGTCGGGAGAAGAAGCTAAGACGAGCCTAGGAGCTAGTAGATGGAGCTAGAAGGGGGAACGCCGGTGGGCGCTGCCCTTTTTGTTTTGGAACAAGGAGGGGAGTTACTGGACGTCGCCGGCTTCGAGGTGTGACTCGAGGAAATAGAGCTGCTCTTCGGCGTCGACGATGAGCTGATTGAAGAAGTCGGAGGTGGGCTCGTCGCCGATGTCGTCGATCTTGTCGGAGCACTCGCGGAGGCTGGCGCAGTAGTGGCCGAGGGCGTCGGCGAGGGCGCGGACGTGATCCATGCCGTTGACGGTGTCGACGGGGTACTCGGGGATCTTGGAGATGCAGGCGGCCTGGCGGACGGTGCCGTTGGCGACGCCGCCGAGCTGGGTGATGCGTTCGGCGATCGGGTCGGTCTGCTTGCCGATGTGCTTGGCGACGGAGTCGAAGACGAGGTGGAGCTGGTAGAAGTTGTCTCCCTTTACGTTCCAGTGGGCGAACTTGGCCTGGGAGTACATGTCGAGGGACTCGGCGAGGGCCTCCTGCATGACGGAGCAGACCTGTGCCTTGACGTCGTCGGAGAGGGCGACGCGGTTGGGGTACATGCGGTCGACGATGTGGGTGGCGGGACCAGCAGGCTGACTGGACTTCTTGGGCTGTTTTTTTTGGGCTGTGGGCATGAGGTTCCTTCTGGAGTGCGGGCGCGCCGGTGGGTGGGCAGGCCGGATTAGGATGTTCGGTTTGCGCTTCGATTCCGTGAGATGCGGGCGGTAGGCGGGCATTTGTGAAGTGGGCGGAGTGGCATGGACGGGAGAAGAATCTTGGCCAGAGATGATTCCTTGCATCAAAATGTCGCTATGGGTGACGGGAAATCTCGACAGAAACACTCTTTCCTACGGTCCCTCGGTGTTGGTCTGATCACCGGGGCGGCCGACGACGACTGCTCGGCAATTGGGACCTATGCGCAGGCCGGCGCGCAGCTTGGATACAAGGCTCTGTGGACCGCGCCGGTTACGTTTCCGATGATGATCGCGGTGGTGTACCTTTCCGGCAAGCTGGCGCAGGTGACAGGCAAGGGCCTGTTCAGCGTGCTTCGGTCGCACTACGCGCGCTGGCTTGTTTGCCTGGTGCTAGTTGGAGTGACGATCGGGAACACGATCGAGGCGGGCGCGGATCTGGGGGCGATGGCCGCGGCGATCGGCATTCTGGTGCATGTGCCGCATTGGGCCATTCTGCTGGTGATCGCGGCGGCGGTGCTGGTGTTGCAGTTATGGGGCTCCTACCGGCACATCCGCAACCTTTTCCGGGTTCTGGCCATGTCGTTGCTGGCGTACATTGTTTCGGGATTTCTGTCGCATCCCAAGCTGGGCGAGGTGGTGCGCGGAACGCTGGCGCCCTCGTTGCATTTGGGCAAACAGACCATCTCCATTCTGGTGGCGATCATTGGAACGACGCTTTCGGCGTACCTGTACACATGGCAGTCGAATGAGGTTGTGGAGAACAAGGAAGCGGCGGGCAAGCATACGCCGGATCAGCTTCGGGGGGTGACCGAGGCGCAGCTGGACAAGAGCGCCTGGGACATCGGCGCGAGCATGCTGTTTTCCAACGTTGTGATGTATTTCATTATTTTGGCCACGGCGGCGACGTTGTTTACGGCCGGCAAGCACAGCATAACGACGGCGGCGGAGGCTGCGCAGGCGCTGACGCCCTTGGCTGGACGCGCGGCCGGTCTGCTGTTTACGGTGGGAATCATCGGTGTCGGCTTCCTGGCCGTGCCGGTGATGACGGCGGGAGCGGCCTATAACATCTGCCAGGTAGTGGGATGGAAGAATGGCCTGCAGTATAAGTTTGCTCAGGCGAAGGGCTTCTATGCGGTGATCACGATCGCCACGCTGGTGGCGTTGACACTGAATTTTGTCGGCGTCAATCCGATGCGGGCGCTGGTACTTTCGGGCATTGTGCAGGGGTTTTCGACACCGCCTTTGATGCTGCTTATCGTGCTTCTGACGAGCAAGCGGTCCATTATGGGGGATCGGGTGAATGGTGTGTGGGTCAAGATCCTGGGCTGGAGCACGACGGCGGTGATCTTTTGCGCCTCCACGGCGCTGGTGGTCAGCTGGTTTGTGCATTGAGTGCGGGCAAGGCTTCGGTCGGGTGCACGGCTTTGACGTTAGCCGCGTGGGGCCAGCTTAACCAAGGTGGGCCAGCTTAACCCTTGATCGGTGCTTCGGTGGGAAAGCGTCAGTAGCCGGCGGCTTTGCCGTAGGGGCGGCGGTTGTCGTGGCCGCCGAGGAGTTCGTGGGTGCGGGGGTCAATGGCGATGAGTTCGGAGTCGCCCCAGGCGCCGGGGGAGTGCTCGTCGGCGGCCATCTGGCGGTTGGTGTGGTAGCCGAGGGCGGCGAGCTGGTCGGCGATGGCGTTAGGGAAGGTGCGCTCGAGGTCGAGGCGGTCGGGCAGGTACTGGTGATGGAAGCGAGGAGCGTCGGCGGCCTGCTGGATGTTGAGGCCGTTGTCGAGCGTGCTGAGGAGGTCGTTGGCGACGGTGGTGATGATGGTGGAGCCGCCGGGGGTGCCGAGGACGAGGCGAAGGTGGCGGCGGGGGTGGAAGAGCGAGCGGCGACCGAGAACGAGGGTGGGGGTCATGGCGGAGAGTGGGCGCTTGCCGGGGGCGATGCTGTTGGCCGGGCCCTGGATGAGGCCGTAGAGGTTGGGGACGCCTTGTTTGGCGGCGAAGTCGTCCATCTCGTCGTTCATGAGGAAGCCGAGCGGGCCGAGGGTCACGCCGGAGCCGAAGGTGTTGTTGAGGGTATAGGTGTTGGCGACGGCGTTGCCGTCGGCGTCGACGATGGAGAAGTGGGTGGTCTGGGGGGACTCGGGCGCGGCGGAGGCGAGGGTGGGTGGCGGGGGGAGGAAGCCGGCGGGGCGGTGAAGCTCTTTGGAGGGTGTGGGGTGGAGGAGTTGGATGGTGTGGGCCCAGGCGCGGGCGTAGCGTTTGCTGTCGATCCGGTGGACGGGGATGGGCGTGAAGTCGGGGTCGCCGAGGAAGTCGGCGCGGTCCATGTAGGCGCGGCGGAAGGCCTCGGCGATGAGGGAGACCTGGGCAGAGGAGCGATCGGGGCTGGGCGAGCCGCCGGGCCCGAGGCGCGGCAGTTTGTAACTGGATAGGATATTGAGGATCTCGACCAGAACGACGCCGCCGGAGGAGGGCGGCGGGGCGGAGATGATTGTGTAACCGCGGTAGTTGCCGAAGATGGGGCGGCGGTCCTTGACCTGGTAGCGGGCGAGGTCGGCGGCCGTGAGGAGGCCGCCTCCTTTTTGCATCTCGGCGGCGATGGTGTCGGCCATGGCGCCGTGATAGAAGTCGGCGGGGTTGGCGGCGATCCGGCGGAGAGTTTGGGCGAGGACGGGCTGTGCGAAGCGCTCGTCGGCGGTATAGAAGTTGCCGTCGCGCTGGAAGGTGCGGGCGGAGGCGGGGAACTGGGCGAGGGTTGCGTTGTGGAGGTTGGCGGCCTCTTCTGCGGAGAGCACGAAGCCTTCGGCAGCGAGGCGGATGGCGGGGGCCATGTCGACCGCGAGAGAAAGGCGGCCGAAGTGGGTATGGGCGTAGACGAGGCCGGCTACCGTGCCGGGGACTCCGGAGGATTTGTAACCGACGGTGGACAGACTGGCGATGACGTTGCCGGCAGGGTCGAGGTACATGTCCCGGCTGGCGGCGGCGGGGGCTTGTTCGCGGTAGTCGAGGAAGTGGGTTTTGAAGCGGCCGCCGCGGTCGTGGGCTGGATTGTTATCGCTCGCGTGGGCGTGGGTGCGGAGGAGCATGAAGCCGCCGCCGCCGAGGTTGCCGGCCTGGGGGTAGGTGACGGCGAGGGCGAAGGCGACGGCCACGGCGGCGTCGACGGCGTTGCCGCCCTGTCGGAGGATGCTGACGCCGGCGTCGGTGGCGTCATGCTGGATGGTGACGACCATGGCGTGTTTTGCGCGTGTGGGTTCTTCGTCCGGATGATCGTAGGCGGGGACGGGCGGCGGTTGCGCGGGGGCGAGCGTTGCGGCGGCGAGGGCAAGCAGAGCGGCGGCGGCGCGGGGGCGGCGGGGCATGGGCGAGGGCTCCTGCGGGCGTTTGCTGAGGATACAGGAGCGTGAGGCCGTGAAGGCAATGAGGAGGTTGGTGCGCTGCTATGAGCCTGAGACGCGATCGCGCGGGCCGGGGGCAGGCGGTCGGAGGTGAGTCTGCTTCCACTGCCGCAGGCGGTTTGGTTTACGCGTAAAGAGCCGCAGCGCGATTTCGTCGAGTGAAAGCCGGCGAAACTCGCGATTTCTCCCGTTGCGAAGATCCTTGGCGATGCGAGCTATCAGGCGAAGCAGGCGCTCGGTTCTCGCGAAAGAGTTCATGTGGAGATCCCAAAAGGCGCGCTCATCGGCCAAGAGTTGCCGATAGCGTTCCTTGGTCATGCGGTCCTGCGGATCCAAGATAGCGAGCTCGTGCTGCACGGTGAGATCGCCGACGACGGCGACACGAAAGTGAGCGAGGCCGAGACGATGAAAGAGGCTGGTATCGCTGTTGTTGAGTGGGAATCGCTCGTCGTAGCCGCCGATCGCTCGAAGCGCGGAGAGGCGGAGCAGGGAGGCCGAATTAAGCGCGGAGGTAAATGGTTCCGCGATGCCGGTGAAGTCAGGCACGAGGATGGAAGGAAGGAAGCCGCCGCGAAACCGGAGGGGAGATAGGTGTCTGCCATGATCGGAGATATGCGGAACGATCGCGGCGACGTGCTGCTCGGCGTTAGGCGAGCTATAGCGCTTGATATAAGTCAACAGAGTTTCTAAGAAGTTTTCCGGCAGATCGGTGTCCTGATCGAGCGTGAGCAGCCAATCGTATTGTTCGAACGCGGCGGCAGCGATGGCGGCGTTGTAGGCGACGGCGAGACCGGGGTTGCCGGGTGCGGCGGTGTAGCGGATGCCGTCGGGCAAGGGCCCGGGATCCTGGCCGCCGGGTGTGTTGTCGTAGATGGAGATCGCCAGTCGGAGCGCGGTGGGAGTGACTTTGCCGGCGGCGCGAAGCAGCGAGCGCAAGGTGACGGCTTGCGAGGGGAGCAACTTATACAGCACGACGACGGCGAAGATACTGGCAGGGCGGTCGGGCATGTGGGAGTTGTCAGGACGTGAGGGAAGAAGGTCGGCATCGTTCACGCGAATTCGCTCCCCTCCCGGATGTACTTATTGCGCAGACGATAGACTGTGGGCAAAGAAAAGAATGGGTAATAGAAGAATTGGCGATCGGGTCCATGAAGATACTAATTGACGCGACAGCGGTCCCGAAGGAGAAGGCCGGTGTGGGCGTGTACGCGAGGAATTTGCTGGGATCGCTCGCGAGGTCTCCCGCCGCGCTGGAGATATATGTTCTGGCGCAGGATGACGACCCGGAGATGGATTTCAGTTGGTCGCCGCAGGTAAGGATGCTGTGGGTTCGAGCGCGTGTCTTTCGTGTCTTGCCGATGCGATTTTTGCTGGAGCAGATCTATCTGCCGTTTCTGCTGTGGCGGAAGAAGATATCGGTGGCGCACTCCTTGCACTATGCGTTTCCGCTTGTGAGCTTCGGCACGCGGCGGGTGGTGACGTTTCACGACATGACGTTTTTTACGATGCCCGAGGTGCATGAGCGGGTGAAGGTGATCTATTTTCGCGCCTTTATGCGGGCTTCGCGGCACTTAGCCGACCATATGATTTTTATCTCGCGATCGGCGCTTGCGGATTACACGGCGAAGCTGGGCGCGCCGCGGGGCAGGGTGTCGGTGATTCCTCACGGGAAGGGAGAGGAGTTTCGCCCCGGACCCTCGGCTGCTCGGGTGCGCGCGGTTCGGGAGAGGTATGGGTTGGGGGAGCGATTTGTGCTGTATGTCGGCACAATTGAGCCGAGGAAGAATCTGCCGCGGCTGGTGGAGGCGTTCGCGGCGGTTGCGGCGAGCGATCCCGCGCTGCAGCTAGTGCTTGCGGGAAGGCCGGGGTGGATGGCGGAGGAGCTGTTTCGGACGATCCAGCGGCTCGATCTTGGGGCGCGCATCGTGTTTCCGGGATTTATCGCCGAGGAGGACAAAGCGATCTTGCTGGGGGCGTGCACGGTGTTTGTGTATCCGTCGCTGTACGAGGGGTTTGGATTACCGGCGCTGGAGGCGTTGGCGTGCGGCGCGCCGACGATCACGAGCAATACGTCGTCGCTGCCGGAGGTGGTGGGCGAGGCGGCTGTGCTAGTGGACCCGACCGATACGACGGCGCTGCGGGAGGCGCTGGCGCGAATTCTGGGCAGCCCGGAGCTGCGGGCGGAGATGCGCGAAGCGGGGCCGCGGCAGGCGGCGCAGTTTACCTGGCAGCGGACGGCGGCGCGAACGGCCGCGGTGTATGCGGCGGAGGGCGCGGCGATGGAGGTGAGGCCGCGCGGGGAGGCCCGGGTCGGAGATAGCTGCTCGGATTAGACGGCGAGTCTCTGGCCGGGTCCGACCTGAGGGGTGCGGGGATAGGTCAAGGTTGCGCGGCGAGGGTTTGCGCTGCCTTGTCGCTGGTGATCTCGGCGGCAGAGGGCAGCTGCGAGATATCCCATCCACCACCGAGGGCCTGGATGAGTTCGACAGCAGATGTCATTTCGGTGATCCGCAGGGTGATCTGCGTCTGCTGATCGATGAGAAGGGTGTTCTGCGCGGTGATGACGTTCAGGTAGGGGTCTAGGCCGGTCTGGTACCGGGCCGTGGCGATGTCGACGTAACGCTGCGCGGACTTGACGGCGGCATCCTGTCGGGTGATTTGGCCGGAGGTGACGCGGAGGGTGGAGAGGTAGTCCTCCACCTGTTGGAAGGCGATCAGGACGGACTGCCGGTACGCGGCGGCATCGGCATTGTAGAGCGCGGTGAACTGGGCGACGGTCGCTCGGCGGAGGCCGCCGTCGAAGATGATCTGACTGGCCGATCCCCCGGCGGACCAGAAGAGGGCGGGCACGGAGAAGAGGGAGGTGATGGCGGAGGACTCGAGGCCACCGCTGCCAGTGAGGCTGAGGGTGGGGTAGTAGGCGGCCTTTTCGACGCCGATAAGCGCGTTGGCTTCCGCCATGGCGCGCTCGGCGGCGGCGACATCGGGCCGTCGCTGGAGAAGAACCGAGGGGATGCCGACGGGGACAGTGGGGACGGGCGTGGTCAGCGTACGTACCGGGAGTGAAAAGTTTGAGGCGGGCCGGCCGATGAGCGTGGCGATCGCGTGCTCATAGACCGCCCGATTGGTGGCAATGCCGGCGCCGGTGGACTGTGCGCCTTGGAGCGTGACCTCGGCCTCGGCGACGGCTTCGGGCGAGTCGATGCCGGTCTCGACGAGGGTTCGCGTCAGTTCCAGGGCTTGCTGATCGATCTGGACGGTGCGGTTATAGAGGTCCTGCAAGGTGTCCTGGCCGCGGAGTTCGAAGTAGTACGCGGCGAGGTCGGCCTGCTCGGTGAGGCGCTCGTTTTCGAGGTCGGCGGCGCTGACCTGAGCGGCATAGCGATATTCGCGAACGGTGTTGCGGATGCGCCCCCAAAGATCGGGTTCCCACGAGACGTCGAAGGGCAGGGAGAGATCGGTAGAGGTGTTGCCGCCGCTGGTGGAGACGGTTCCGGTGTTGGCGACGCCGGAGCTCACAGCGGCGCCGCCCAGCGTGCTGGGGCTATGGGTGCGGTCGTAGCTGGGCGCGGCGGTGAGGGTGGGGTAGAAGCCGGCCCGCGCCTCACGGACCTGGGCGCGCGCGGCCATGAAGTTCTGGAAGTACTGCGCGATGTTCTGGTTGTTGATATCGAGCTGGTCTTCGAGCTGGTTCAGCTCCGGCTCGTGAAAGATCTCCCACCACTTGCCTTTGAGCATGGCGTCTTGCGGACTGGCCGGCTGCCACGTTCCCGGAACGGCGCCCTGGTAGGCCTCCGGGGCGATCTCTTTATAGGCGGGCGGCGCGGGCGTGACCGGGGCGGTGTATTTCGGGCCGACGCGGCAGCCGGCTGCGACGAGTGCAAGCCCGAGCAGCGTCGCGGCGGTGATCGGGCGCGCGGTCGGTTTGCGATCCCGCCCGGCGCGTGGGTTGCGATCTGCTCGATGGAGGAGGTGGGTGGGCATGGTTGTGTTCCTTTTCAGGCGACGCTTTGGATCTTGGGCTGTCGGCCATGGGCGGAGGGAGTGGCCAGGGGAGGTGTGTGCTTGCCTCGGGCAAAGCGGAGGCGGAGACGATCCATGAAGAGGTAGATCACGGGTGTGGTGTAGAGCGTGAGGACCTGGCTGACGAGGAGGCCGCCGATGATGGAGATGCCGAGCGGGCGGCGGAGCTCCGATCCCATGCCCGTGCCGAGGGCGAGCGGGATGGCGCCGAAGAGGGCGGCCATGGTCGTCATCAGGATGGGGCGGAAGCGGAGGATGCAGGCTTCATAGATGGAGTCGCGGGTGTTCTTGCCCTCCATCCGCTCGGCGTTCAGGGCGAAGTCGATCATCATGATGGCATTTTTCTTGACGATGCCGATCAGCAGGATGACGCCGATGATGCTCATGACGTCGAGTTCGGTGCCGGTGAGGAGGAGGGCGAGCATGGCGCCGACGGAGGCGGAGGGGAGTGTGGAAAGGATGGTGAGCGGGTGGACGAGGCTCTCGTAGAGGATGCCGAGAACGATGTAGACGGCGAGGATGGCGGTGAGGATGAGATAGGGCTCGGACTTGAGCGAGGCCTGGAAGGCCTGGAGGGTGCCGGCGAACTGGCCGTGCATGGAGGGCGGCATGCCAAGTTTTTGCTGCAGGTCCTGGATGGTCTTTGTGGCGTCGCCGAGAGAGACGCCCGGTGCGAGATTGAACGACACCGTGACGGAGGGGAACAGGCCAGTGTGGTTGACCGAGAGCGGGGAGGTGGACGGCTGGTAGGTGGCCACGGCGCCGAGTGGAACCGGGGCATCGCCGGTGGCGGGAAGGAGCCACGTGTGCTTCAGGCCTTCGGGGGATTTCCAGTAGCGCGGCGCGACCTCCATGACCACGTAGTACTGGTTGAGTTGGGTGTAGATGGTGGAGACCTCGGCCTGGCCGAAGGCGTCGTAGAGCGAAGAGTCGAGGACCTGGGGCGTGAGGCCGAGGCGTGCGGCCGTGGGTCGGTCGTAGTTGAGCAGAGCCTGCAGCCCGCGGTTTTGCTGATCGGTGTTGACGTCGGCAAAGCCCGGGGCATGGCGCATCTCGTTGAGCAGCTTCGGACCGTAGGTTTGGAGGTCGGCGGTATTTTCGGCTTCAAGCGTGTACTGATATTGCGCGTTGGACTGGCGGCCACCGATACGGATGTCTTGGACGGGCTGGAGAAAGGTGGCGGCTCCGGGAACGCGGGCGAGTTTGGGCCGCAGACGGTTGATGATGTCAGCGGCACTCTCCTTGCGATCGCCGTTTTTGGCGTTGCCGAGGGGCTTGAGCGCGATGAACATGAAGCCGCTGTTGGCGGCTCCCTGGCCACCGGTAAAGGCCATTACATTCTGGACGCCGGGATCGGATTTGACGATGCTGACCGCCTGCTGGACGGCAGCGCTCATGGCGTAGAACGAGGTATCCTGCGGGCCCTGGAGGCCGCCCTGCATGGCGCCGGTATCCTGCTGGGGAAAGAAGCCCTTGGGAACCTTGATGAAGAGGAAGACGTTGAGGGCGACGGTGAGGAGGAAGACGGTGAGGATCAGGGCAGGGTGGTCGAGCGTCCAGGTGAGCGTCACGCGATAAAAGCTCAGGACGCGATCGAAGACGCGTTCGCTCCAGTTGTAGAGGCGACCGTGTTGGGCGCCCTTTTCGCGCTTCAGGATGCGCGAGCACATCATGGGCGTGGTGGTGAGGGAGATGATCATCGAGACCAGGATGGCGGCGGAGAGCGTGATGGCGAACTCGCGAAAGAGGCGGCCGATGATGCCACCCATGAGCAGCAGGGGGATGAAGACGGCGATGAGCGAGATGGAGATGGAAAAGACGGTGAAGCCGATCTCCTGCGCGCCCAGCAGCGAGGCCTGCATGGCCGTTTTTCCGTCTTCGATGTGCCGCGAGATGTTTTCCATGACGACGATGGCGTCGTCGACCACGAAGCCCGAGGCGATGGCCAGCGCCATGAGCGACAGGTTATCGAGCGAGAAGCCGCAGAGATACATGACCGCGCAGGTGCCGATGAGCGAAACAGGAACAGCGACGGCGGGGATCAGCGTGGTGCGTGGGCTGCGAAGAAAGAGAAAGACGACCAGGACGACGAAGATGACCGAGATGACGAGTGTGCGCTCGATGTCGTTGACCGAGGCGCGGATGGTCAGCGTGCGGTCGAGGATGGTGATGATGTGTTGATTTGCCGGGATGGTGGCCTGCAGCGAGGGGAGGGCCGCCTTGATCGCGTCCACGGTGGTGATGATGTTGGCGCCGGGCTGGCGGAAGATGAGCATGTTTACGGACGGTTTGCCGTTCAGGTAGCCGGCTTGACGGATGCTTTGCTGTGAGTCCACGACGTCGGCGACATCTTGGAGGCGAACGGCGCCGCCGTTGTGGTAGCCGACCACGAGCGGACGATAGAGGGCGGCTTTTGAGATTTGGTCGTTGGCGAGGATGTCGACGGTGGTGTTGCGGTCGACGAGCTGGCCCTTGGCGCTGTTGGAGTTTTGGCCGGCGATTACAGACTGCACGGTGGGCAGACCGATGCCATAGGAGGCGAGTTGGTCCGGGTTGAGCTCCACGCGGACGGCCGGCAGGGAGGCGCCGACGACGGTGACCTGGCCGACCCCGGTGATCTGCGAGATGCGCTGTTCGACGACGGTGGACGCCTCGTCATAGAGGGTGGGCACATCGGCGGTCTCGCTTTGCAGACCGAGGACGAGGATGGGCGAGTCTGCCGGGTTTACCTTGCGGTAAGTCGGATTGGCGGGCAGATTGGCGGGGAGATAGCTGCGGGCCGCGTTGATGCCGGCTTCGACGTCGCGGGCGGCGCCGTCGATGTTGCGGCTGAGGTCGAACTGCAGGGTGACGCTGGTGGTGCCGAGCGAGCTGGCGGAGGTCATCTCGGTGACGCCGGCGATATGGCCGAACTCGCGTTCGAGCGGTGTGGCGACCGAGGAGGCCATGATGTCTGGGCTGGCGCCGGGGAGTCCGGCCGCCACGGTGATGGTGGGGAAGTCCACTTGCGGTAGCGGCGAGACTGGCAGGACAACGAAGGCGATGATGCCCGCGATGGCGATGGCGATGGTCAGCAGCGTGGTCGCGATCGGCCGGTCGATGAACAGGCGCGAGGGGTTCATGCGTGCTCGGCCTCGGCGTGCGCGGGCGTCTCGCCTTGCGCCATGGTCTGCTTGCTTGGGCGATGTTTGGTGAGGCGGGCGGCGAGGTTGTCGAAGAAGATGTAGATGACCGGCGTGGTGTAAAGGGTGAGGACCTGCGAGAAGATGAGGCCGCCGACCATGGCGATGCCGAGCGGCTTACGCAGCTCAGAGCCGATGCCTGTGCCGAAGGCCAGCGGGAGACCGCTGAGCAGGGCGGCCATGGTGGTCATCATGATAGGGCGGAAGCGCAGCAGCGAGGCTTGATAGATCGCTTCGGTTGCGTTCTTGCCCTCGTTGCGTTCCGCTTCGAGCGCGAAGTCGACCATCATGATGCCGTTTTTTTTCACGATGCCGATCAGCAGGATGATGCCGATGATGGCAACGATATTGAGATCGATATGAAAGAGCCGCAGCGCCAGCAGCGCGCCCACACCGGCCGAGGGGAGCGTGGAGAGAATCGTGATGGGATGGATGAAGCTTTCATAGAGCACGCCGAGGACGATATAGACGGTGACCAGCGCGGCGAGGATAAGCAGCCCCTCATTGGTAAGCGAGCCTTCAAAGGCGGCGGCGGTGCCCTGGTAGTTGGCGACGACGCTGGGAGGGATGTCGCTCTGTTTGATGACCTTGTCGATGGCCGTCAGGGCGGCGCCGAGGGAATAGCCGTTGGCCAGATTGAACGAGACGGTGACGGCGGGAAACTGACCCTGGTGCTGAATGGAGATGGGCTCGCTGGTGGGAACGAACTGAGCAAAGGCGCTCAAGGGCACGGGCGTGCCGGTGACCAGGGTTCCCGTGCCGGACGAGGATCCGCCGCCACCTCCGCCGCCGCTGCTTCCGCTCGCCGATGTGCCGGAGGAGCGCGTGGTGCCGCCGACGGAGGTGTTCGCGCTTGAAGAGGCGCCGGCAGTGTTGCCGGAGTTGGTGAGCGCGTTGGAGTTGGCGGCGTTGTTCGACGGGGATGACAGCGCGGAGGTTCCGTTGGCGCTGGTGGTGACGGCGTTTGTGGTTCCGCTGGTGAGGATGGCCGAACCGTTCGAGCCGGTCGAGACGCCGGAGGTGGAGGTCGGGGACAGCAGAGACGTGCCTGTGGTTGCCGCGGTGCCTGCGCCCGCCCCGGACGAGGACCCGCCGGTGTTGGAGGCGGTGGACGCGGACGAGCTGCTGGTTTGTGAGGATTGGAGGTAGATGTCGTCGAGCTTGTGCGGGTTGGTCTGGAAGTTTGGGTCGACCTCGAGGATGACGTGGTATTGGTTGACTTGGGTATAGAGCGTGTTGATCTGGCGCTGGCCGAAGGCATCGTAGAGCGTGTTGTCGATAGCGGAGGGCGTGATGCCGAAGCGTGAGGCGGTGGGCCGATCGATGTTCAGCAGCGCCGCCGCGCCGCCGAGCTGCTGGTCGGTGACAATATCGGCGAGCTGCGGCAGCTTGCGGAGCTTTCCGAGCAGATGTTGAACGACGACGTCGAGTTCGCCCTGGTTGGGGTCTTCGAGGGTGTACTGGTATTCGGTGCGGCTGACACGATCGTCCACGGTGAGGTCTTGCACGGGTTGCAGGTAGAGCTTGATTCCTTCCACCCGTGAGAGCTTTTGATCGAGGCGCGCGATCAGGTCGGTCGCGGAGATTTTGCGGTCGGCCATGGGCTTCAGATTGATCTGGAAGCGTCCGCTGTTGAGTGTTGTGTTGACGCCATCCGCCCCGATGAACGACGAGATACTCTCGACGGCGGGATCGGCCAGCAGGACTTTGGCCAGAGCGTCCTGCTTCTGACTCATGGAGGCAAAGGAGATCGACGCCGGGGCTTGTGAGATGCCCTGGAGGACACCGGTATCCTGCGTGGGGAAGAAGCCCTTGGGAATGGTGATGTAGAGCACCACGGTCAGGATCAGGGTGGTGAGCGCGACCAGCAGGGTGATGGTTTGATAGCCCAGGACAAAGCGCAGCGTTCGCCCGTAGAAGGCGATGATGCGCTCGAAGACGTGCTCGGACCAGATGTAGAAGCGGCTCTGCTGTTGGGGTGGCTTGTACTTGAGCAGGCGCGCCGCCATCATGGGCGTCAAGGTAAGCGACACAAAGGCGGAGAGCACGATGGTGACCGCGAGCGTGACGGCAAACTGGCGGAAGAGGCGGCCGGTTATGTCGCCCATGAAGAGCAGGGGGATGAGCACCGCGATGAGCGAGACGGTGAGGGACAGGATGGTGAAACCGATCTGCTCGGCGCCCTTGAGCGCCGCTTCGAGCGGCGGTTCGCCCTCCTCGATGTAACGGCTGATGTTCTCGATCATGACGATGGCATCGTCGACCACGAAGCCGGTCGAGATGGTCAGCGCCATCATGGTTAGGTTGTTTAGGCTGTAGCCCGCGAGGTACATGATGCCGAAGGTGCCGACAAGCGAAAGGGGCACAGCGATGGAAGGGATGATGGTCGCGGCGAGCGAGCGCAGAAACAGGAAGATGACCATGACCACGAGCGCGATCGTGAGCAGGAGTTCGAACTCGACGTCTTTGACCGAGGCGCGAATGGAGGTTGTGCGATCGGTAAGCACCTCCACGTGGATCGCTTTCGGCAGGGTGGACTCAAGCTGTGGAAGCAGCCGTTCGATATTGTTGACGACCTGGATCGTGTTGGCGCCGGGCTGCCGTTGGATGTTGAGGATGACCGCGGGCGTGGTGTTCTTCCAGGCGGCGAGCTTGGTGTTTTCGACGCCGTCGACGACGTGCGCGACATCCCTCAGCATGACCGGTGCGCCGTTACGGTAGGCCACGACGACCGACTTATACGCGCCGCTCGTGAGCAGCTGGTCGTTGGCGTTGATGGTGTAGTCCTGCGCGGCGCCGTCGAAGTTGCCCTTGGCGGCGTTGAGGCTGTTGCCCACGAGGGAGTTGCGGACGTCCTCGAGATTGATCCCGTAGGACGAGAGCACGGTCGGGTTCGCCTGGATACGCACGGCGGGCTTTTGGCCGCCGGAGATGCTGACGAGGCCGACGCCTGTGATCTGCGAGATTTTGGGCGCCAGGCGCGTGTCCGCCAGATCCTCGACCTGCGAGAGGGCGACTTCGTTCGAGGTCAGCGCGAGCGTCAGCACGGGCGCGTCGGCGGGGTTGGACTTGCTGTAGATGGGGGGCGTCGGCAGGTTCGCGGGCAGGTAACTTTGCCCCGCGTTGATGGCCGCCTGCACCTCCTGCTCCGCGACATCGATATTGAGCGAGAGCTGGAACTGCATGACGATGACCGAGAGGCCGCCGGAGCTGCTGGAGGTCATCTGACTGAGGCCGGCGACCTGGCCGAACTGGCGCTCAAGCGGGGCGGTGACGCCGGAGGCGACGACGTCCGGGCTGGCTCCGGGATAGAACGTGAGCACCTGAATGGTGGGGTAGTCGACCTCCGGCAGGGCGGAGACAGGCAGCTGCAGATACGCGACGGTGCCGGCGAGCAGCAGGGCGGCCATGAGGAGAGAGGTAGCGACGGGCCGGAGGATGAAGGGCCGTGACGGATTCATGGAGCGGTGCTCCCGCCGGGGCTGGCATTGGATCCGTGGCCCTGCGTGTTGCCCTGACTCTGCTGGCGCACCAGAATGGTGGCGCCGTCTTCCAGGCGATCGAAGCCGCTGGTGGCCAGCGCTGTTCCGGAGGCGAGTCCGGTCACGGCCGTGACCTGATCATTGCCGGTTTGGGTCTGAATCGGCTGCACGCCGACCGTCTTGTTGGGCTTGACGACGTAGACGAACGCGGCCGTGCCGTTGTGCTGCACGGCAGCCGTCGGCACGAGGGTGGCGTCGCGAAGTGTTCTGACGAGAAGGCGAGCGTTGACGAACTGGTTGGGGAAGAGCTCGAGCGCATGGTTTGCGAAGTTTGCGCGGAACTTGATGGTGCCCGTGGCGGTGTCGACCTGATTGTCCAGAGCGCCGAGGGTGCCTGCTTCAATCTGCCTTGTGCCCGTGCGATCGAGAGCGTCGACCTCGAGCTTGCGTCTGGTCTTGAGCTGCGACTGCACCTGCGGCAGATCATCCTCGGAGACATTGAAGACCACGGTGATGGGTTGGAGCTGCGTGATGACAAGGAGTGTGGAGCCGGTACCGGAGAAGACGGTGTTGCCCGGGTCGACCAGGCGAAGGCCAACGCGGCCGGAGATGGGGGAGACGATATGGCAGTAGCTGAGCTGTACCTTGTCGTAGTCCACGGCGCCCTGGTCCGCCTGCACGGTGCCTTCGTACTGCTTGACCGCCTGCTCCTGGTCTTCGAGTTGCTGGCGCGCAATGGCGTTGCGGGCGAACGCCGCCTGGTAGCGTTGCAGATCGATGCGCGCCTCGGCGAGCAGACCCTGGTCGTGCGCCAGGTTGCCTTGCGCCTGGAGGAGCGTCGCCTGGTAGGGGCGAGGATCGATCTCGATCAGTGGCTGGCCCTTTCGAACGAGCTGGCCTTCACGGTAGTAGACCGTCATCACGCGGCCGGTGATCTGGCTATAGACGGTGACGGTATAGGTCGGCGTAACGGTGCCGAGCGCATCGACATAGACGTTGATATCGCCGGCCTTGGCCTGTGCGACGGTGATGGCCGCCGGACCCTGGCCGGCGCCGCCGCGACCGCCGGCGCCGCCGCCCCCACCGGCCGCCGATCCAGTCTGCTGCGTTCCACCGTTTGCGGCCGAGCCTTTGCCACCGGAGGGCCGACCGTGGAGCACGAAGAGCAGAACCACCGCCAGAAGAACCACGGCGGTGAAGATCCAGATCCAGCGCCGTCGCCGGCTCTTTACCCGTTGCGCCTGTATGGCGGTCGCCTTCTGCTCCGGAGCAACTCGGTTTTGCGCGGCAAAGGCCTCACCCAGCTCCCCGCCGGTCGTTGCTGAGTTCATGGCCTCGAAGGAGGCTCCTAAGCGCGCACCGTCCGAAGGTTGCCTATTGCCGACAGTATGCAGATCCATCCAGCCTCTCTAAAAGCTTTCTGTGAGTTTCTCACCTGCTCGCGCCCCTAGAGAGAAGGTTCAACCCCCGCATAAGTTTCGCCGGACGTGTGAGTTCGTCGGGATACTACGTCATGTTCGCTTAGGAGCAAGGCTCTTCTCTGTGGTTGGAGCGATACTGCACACCAGCGAACTTTGTTTTCACCGTGGCGGTCGGCGTTGACGCCTGGTGGCTTCGCGAATATGCTCAGCCCATGCGCATGGCACAGTTTGCCTTTTGTTGTTGTTGTCGTTCCTCGCAGGCTACCCCTGCCGAGTTGAGCCAACACGCGCGTTGCTGTCGCTAGACCTTCTCGCATAGTCCTGATCCGTGATACCAGATCCGTGACACCCACGGCTGTCTATCGTAGTTTCTTCCCTCGGAGAAATCCTTGTTCTCATCGCGCCTTTGCCCCCTCGTCCTCGTAGCTGTCTCTGCTTTGGCTCACGCGCAGACCTTCAATGGCGGCCTGCGCGGCACGATCACCGACGCCACCGGCGCGGCGTTGCCGAACGCGACGATCACCCTTACGGACGAGGCCACGCGGCAGACGCGCAGCACCCTCTCCGCATCGGACGGCACGTACGTCTTCAACGCCGTCCGTCCCGCCACCTACACCCTGCATATCCAGGCGACCGGTTTCGCCCCGACCGATCGTACCCACATCGCGCTGGCGACCCAGGATTTTCTGACCCTCGATGTCCCGCTCACGGTCGGTTCCGAGGCGAACGTGGTGCAGGTCAATGCTGACGCTCCGTTGGTCGACCCCTCCACCGCCTCGGTCAGCACGGACCTTTCGCAACGCCAGTTGGAAGACATCCCCATTCTCGGCCGCAATCCATACATGACCGCCAAGGTCTCCGGTGTGTTCGTCAACACCGGCAACCAGCAGTTTGTCCGCTTCGCCGACCAGAACGGCACCTCGCAGACCTCGGTGGCCGGCGGTCCGGTGGCCGCAAACCTTTATCTCGTCGATGGCGTTCCCATTACCGACACCAACAACCGCCCGATCGTCATTCCGACTATCGAGTCGATCCAGGATGTGAAGGTGCAGGCCAATACCTACGACGCGCAGGTTGGCCGCACCGGGGGCGGCGTCTTTAACACGCTGCTCCGCTCCGGCTCCGACCAATTTCACGGCTCCATCTTCGGGGAGACGCGCCAGACCTCGTGGCTGGCGAACGACTTCTTCGCCAACCGCGAAGGCATTCCGCGCCCGGACAGCCCGTATTACAACTGGGGCGCGTCCCTGGGCGGCTTTCTTCCCATCACGCATCACGCGCGCACGTTTTTCTTTATCGGCTCGGAAGGCTACATCCAGACCTCGCCCTACACCGAGACCTTCGCCGTGCCCACCGCGCTCGAACGCGGCGGCGACTTCTCGAAGAGTTTCAACCCCGATGGCACGCTCAACACCATCTACGATCCGACCCAGACTTACATTGACGGCTCCGGCGCCGTTCACCGGACACCGTTTCCGAACAACCAGATTCCCTCGATACGTCTCAGCGCCGTCGGCAGGAACATCGCCTCCTACTTCCCGCTGCCGCAGACGGCCGCCGCCACCGGCCAGAATAATTTCACCGGCACCGACAATGTGCGCGACCACGCGCAGGAGGTGACCGTAAAGCTCGACCAGCAGATCCGCCCCTGGTGGACCGTGAGCGGGTCCTACATCTTCTACGAGGCGCTTCAGCCGCTCGGCAACCCGCTCGGCACCCTGCCCGGAAGCTATTCCTACACCTACCATCGCCAGGTGGACACGACGCAGGTCAACAGCACCTGGATCCTGAACCCCACCACGGTTCTTACCGCGCGCTACGGCAACAACCGTTTTCCCAACCTGATCGCCGAGGTCTCGAACGGCTTTGATCCCGCCGCGCTGGGATTTCCGACTTCGCTCACCAGCCAGCTTCAGGCGAAGTTCTTCCCCACGGTGTTTTTCAGCCGGTTCTCACAGCTTGGGCAAGACACGTCGTCGCTTGACAACTGGAAGTCGCAGATCGTCAACGGCACCCTTGCCAAGACTGCCGGCAAGCACAATCTCACCTTCGGCGCGGAGTACCGTCGTTTGCGCATGAACTTCCAGGATCTGGGCGACGCGCCCGGCACCTACACCTTCACCGGTGTGTTCACCCAGGACAATCCCAACGTGTCCGGCGACGGGACTGGCTCCGATCTCGCCGATCTTCTCCTCGGCTTCCCCGCCTCCGGCGAGGTCGAAACCTCGACGTTCCTGCATACCTACTTCGATTACGACGCTGTCTTTGCCCAGGACGACTTCCGCGTCAGCCGCCGCCTGACCCTCAATCTCGGCCTGCGGTATGAGAGCGAGACCGGCCTGAAGGAAGACCACAACCAGCTCGCCGTCGGCTTTGACCGCACCGCGAAGGCACAGCTCGCCCGCAACACGACCGTCACCGGCGGGATCCTGTTTGCCGGCCTCAACGGCAATCCGCGCGATATCGGCAGCCTCTCCCGCGTGAAGTTCGCTCCCCGCCTGGGCGCCGCGTATCAGCTGACGGACAAGACTGTTATTCGCGGCGGCTACGGCATTCTCTATGCGCCGATTCGCTACGACCCGATCGCCGCCCTCGCTCCCGGCTACACCCAGTACACCTCCTACGTCGCCAGCAACGACGGCGACCAGACGCCGGCTAACACCCTCGACAATCCTTTCCCCTCCGGTTTGCTGAAGCCCACGGGCAACGCCGCCGGCCTGCTCACTGGTGTCGGGTCCCCTGTGACCAGCTTCGACCAGCAGTTCCACGCGCCCCGTGTCCAGCAGTTCTCGGTGGATATCGAGCGCGAGATCCCCGGTCACATTGCCCTCCAGGCCGGCTACATCGGCAGCCGCTCCACCAATCTCTCGCCCGCGCCCAACGGCGGCGGCGCCGTGAACGTGAACCAGCTCAACCCCTCGAACTTTTCGCAGGGTGTTGCCGCCCTCGGCGCCTCCGTCGCCAACCCCTACTTCGGCAACGGCGGGACTGGCGTCATCGGCAGCTCCACGGTCTCGCAGTCGCAGCTTCTCCGCCCATTCCCGCAGTTCTCCTCCGTCAATCTCTTCGTCAGCTCCTCGCACGCCGCCTACAACGCGCTGCTGATCAAGGCCGAAAAGCGTGCCGCACACGGCCTCAACCTCGTCGGCTCCTTTACCTGGTCGCGCAACATGGACAGCTCCTTCGCCACCACCAACAACATCCAGAGCTCCGGCATCGCCGCCCCGCAGAATGTCTACGATCTGAATGCCGAGTACTCGCGCGCCGTCAATGATGTCCCCTTCCGCTTCACCGCGGGCGTTATCTACGACCTTCCCGTCGGCCGCGGTGAGCGCTTCTCCACCGGCGCCCGCTGGTCCGATGAGATCCTCGGGCATTGGCAGCTGAACGTCATTCCGACCATCCAGACCGGCTTCCCGGTCGCCATTCGCCAGAGCAGCAACCCCAACTCCAGCATCGTCGGCAATACTGTGCAGCGCCCGAACCTGAACCCCGGCGTCGCGCTTGGCACCCACGGCACGATCTTCGATCGCCTCAACGGTTACATCAACCCCGCCGCCTTCACCACCTCCACAGCCCTCACCTTTGGCGACGCCCCCCGCACCCTTTCTCTTCGCGGCCCCGGCCAGGCCAACTGGGACATCTCCCTCTTCAAGAACATCCTGATTCGCGAACGCGTCAATGCGCAGTTCCGCGTTGAAACCTTCAACACCTTCAACACCCCCTGGTTTGCCGGCCCCAACACCTCTTTCGGCAGCGCGTCCTTCGGCCAAATCACCTCCCAAGCCAACTTTCCCCGCTACCTCCAACTCGGCATGCGAGTCGCCTTCTGAGCGGCCGGAGCAGACCGCCACAGGGGTGAGCCGCCGCTCACCCCTGGATAGAAACCTTCAACCGACCGGAAGGCCCTGCATGTCTCCCCACCTCTCCCGCCGAACGCTTCTCCAATCCTCCACTCTCGCCCTCGCCTCGGCGCTCGCGCCGACCCTCGCCGCGGAAGTCGACACATCCACGAAGCCTATCCGCCTCTGCTTTAACGAGAACCCCTACGGCCCCTCGCCCGCAGTCGCTCGGGCCATCGCCCGCGAGCTGCCCGAGGTCAACCGCTACGCCGACGCCGCCACCGCCCAGGCCTTTGCCGAGCAGATCGCCGCGCACGAACAGATTTCGGTTGACCAGGTGGTGCTGGGCGAGATCCTCGGCCTGCTCGGCTTGTACCTCGGCTCGCAAGGTGGACCGGGCGGTGAGTTTCTTTACTCCACGCCGGGCTACCTCGCCCTGATCGACTCCGCGGCCAACGTCGGCAGCATCGGCGTGGGTGTTCCTCTTAACGCCGAATACCGCAACGATCTTCCCGCTCTGCTGGCCCGCATCTCCCCGCGCACCCGCGCCCTCTACCTCGTGAACCCCCACAACCCCACCGGCACGGTGAACGATGACGTCGCCTTTAAGAGCTTCCTCAGCGAAGCCTCGCACCACGCCGTGGCCATCGTCGACGAGGCCTATCTCGAGTACATCGTCGACTTCCGCACCCGCACCGCCGCCAACCTGACCCGCGCCGGCGCTAACGTCGCCGTCTTCCGGACCTTCGACAAGATTCAGGGCCTTGCCGGGCTCCCTATCGGATATGTCCTCGCGCCCAAAGCCCTGGCCGAAGCGCTCCGCAGGCAGGGTGCCGACGATCCTGAATCTTTGGGTCGTCTCAACCTCGCCGCCGCCCAGGCTGCCCTCGCCGACACCGCCCAGGTCACCTCCACCCGGGACGCCGTTGCCCGCGAACGCACCTTGTGGCTCCGCACCCTCGACGACCTCCAGCTACCCCATACCGCCAGCGTTGCCAACTTTGTCTTTTTCAACGCGGGCCGCCCCCAGCCGCAGATCGCCGAGGCGATGCTGGCGCAGGGCATCAATATCGGCCGAGCCCACCCACCCTTTACCAACTGGGCCCGCATCAGTATCGGCCTGCCCGAAGAGAATCGCCGGGCGCAAGCTGCCCTTCGATACGTCCTTACGCTGCCACCCTCGGCATGAAGATGAGCTTTAGGGCGAGTCTCAAACTACTTATAGCCACGACTATTCTCGGCAGACGAGCTCGGTGCTAAATAGCACACTGGACACACCTTCTACAGGTAGATCGAAATTGACTAAATTTCGATGGTTAGTTAGTGAAGGCTGCGTCAGGACAACTTACAAAGCGTCTGCATATGCATACGAGTGGCTCTGCATAATCATTCGTGTTGACGTAGCTTTCCCGGCCTGCCATGCTCCTGGGGCACAACAAGGGACCGGGCCGGATGACTAAATACATTGAAGCGAAGAAGGTAATCGAGTCGGATAGCAGCTTGCGTCCCGTGTTGCTGATGTGCGTGCCAAGCCAGTACGCGGTGAATTACGTCATCAATCCATGGATGCGCGATCAGGTTGGGAACAGCTCGCCGCCACTCGCCATGCAACAGTGGCATCTTCTTCATGAGGCGCTGACGAAGATCGCGCAGGTGCATTTGATTGAGGGGGTGCCTGGTTCACCCGACATGGTCTTCACGGCAAATGCCGGATTGGTTCGCGACGGCGTTGTTGCCGTGAGCCGCTTCTTTCACGCGGAGCGGCAAGGGGAGGAGCCGCATTTCAGGCAATGGTTTCTGGATGCCGGTTACCGAGTCGTTGATGTGCCGCAAGACACACCGTTTGAGGGCGAAGGAGATGCCCTCTTCTCCGGGGATAGGTCGCGGCTTTGGGTTGGGTATGGAACGCGAACCGCGCAGAGCAGCCATGCGCGGCTCGCGATGCTGTGGGACGCCGAGATCGAAGGTTTGCGCCTGGTGGATCCGCGGTTTTATCACCTCGACACGTGCTTTGCCCCTTTGTCGGACGGTTCGCTTTTGTATTATCCGCCGGCCTTTGATGCCGAGGCCCTCGGCAAGATCGAGGGTTTCTACTCGCCGCAACAACGCATCCCCGTCACGGAAGCCGATGCGTTGCGTTTCGCATGCAACGCGGTCAACCTCGGTCGCACGGTGGTGCTGAACCAGATCAGTGCGGAGCTGGACCACACCTTACGGATGCGAGGCTTTCAAACGGTGCAGGTGCTTTTGAGCGAGTTCCTGAAGGCGGGAGGTGCCGCCAAATGCCTGGTGCTGCAGCTGACTCCTGAACTGCACTGTGCAGAGAGGCCGCACCTGGCACGGATGGAACGAAACACAGCCTGCGTGGTCTAGGAGAGAGCATTTGCTTACCGTCGAAGGATCGCGGACCGCGCAAGAATTAATCGAGATGGAAGAGAGCTTCGGCGCGCATAACTACCACCCGCTAGACGTCGTCATCCACCGTGGCGAAGGTGCGTGGGTGTATGACGTTGAAGGGAAGGCCTATCTTGATCTGCTCGCGGCGTATTCCGCGGTAAACCAGGGCCACTGTCATGCGGCAATTCTGAAGGCCATGCAGGAACAAGCGCAACGAGTGACGCTCACGTCGCGCGCCTTCCGCAACGATCAACTGCCGCTGCTGCTACGGGATCTCCATGAAGTCACGGGCTTTCCCATGGCGCTGCCCATGAACTCCGGGGCTGAGGCTGTCGAGACCGCGCTGAAGGCCGCGCGGAAATGGGGAGAAACCGTAAAGGGTATTCCGAAGGACCGAGCGGAAATTATCGTCTGCACTAATAACTTCCACGGCCGCACGATTGCCATCGTCGGTTTCTCCACGGACCCACAGTACCGTCGCGGTTTTGGCCCATTTCCTTCGGGCTTTCGCCACGTTCCGTTCGGCGACGCTGCTGCGCTTCGCGCGGCGATTACCCCAAATACCTGTGCATTCCTGGTAGAACCGATTCAGGGCGAGGCGGGAATTATTCTTCCGCCCGCGGGATATTTGCGCGAGGTGGAGGCGATCTGCCGCGAAAATAATGTGCTGCTGATCTGCGACGAGATTCAGTCCGGGCTTGGCCGGACTGGGGCCTTGTTCGCGTACATGCATGAGGAGATACAGCCGGATGTAGTCGCGATCGGGAAGGCGCTCTCCGGCGGCTTTTACCCGATCTCCGCTGTGCTGGCGAGGCGTGAGGTGCTGGGCGTCTTCGCTCCCGGAGACCACGGCAGCACCTTCGGGGGGAACCCGATGGCGTGCGCCATCGCACGCGCCGCGCTGCGGGTCATTGTGGACGAGGGACTCGCGGAGCGATCCGCTGCTCTAGGGGCCGAGGCACTCGCGCGCTTGCAGCGGTTGCGCAGTCCACATCTGGTGGAAGCGCGGGGCAAGGGGCTTTGGATCGCGCTGCAGTTGAATCGGGCAGCCCGCCCGTTCTGCGAGGCGCTGCAGGATCGCGGTGTTCTTTGCAAGGAGACGCACGAGAACGTCATTCGCATCGCACCGCCGCTTACGATTCAACACACTGATTTAGCTTGGGGTTTAGATCAGATAGAGGCGGTGCTCCGGTAGCTTCGCGCTGGGATTTCTCGGGCCGTCAGGATGAGTCGGCTATGGCTTTTCGATGCGAGCCGGGTGGAGAAGCTGCCGGCTGCCGACAGAACAACATCCTTTATGGGGTGGCGCGGATGCCAGCCGTCGAAGCTTACGCGGTGGATGGCGGAGGAATTTTGCTGTCGGACACGAGTGACGTATCGTCATAGGCATATGCTGCTCATCGACGATCTCCGATGGCCTTGCGCAGCCATTTGGCGAGGCATCGCTCAGGTTTCCGCGGACTCATCGGTTCAAGGCGGTCACCATGGGGACTGCGTTGAACTCAGGGGAGCTTAGCCTGCAAGAACAAGCTGTGGTGGTGTATCGCCTCGTAACGGCGGCCTTGGTATGGGTAGCGCTGCTTCTCGCTCCCGGTTCCAGCGGCTTTGGACAGGTGCAGGCTAAGGCCTGGTTAAAGGAGCCGGCTGCCGCGGAGCATATCTCCTTGCGATCCTTCCCAACCGGCTCCGATCTGCTGGTGGTCAAGGGCGCCGGGATAAGTGGCTTTGCGCCCGAGATAGGGAAGACCTGGGGTGCGGTAAGCCCGGCAATGGACAGCGACAAGATGGGATCCACGAATGTTCCGATGGATAGCTGGATCTACCCCGCGCTGGAGCGACTTGGATCGATGGGGCTGATACCTTCGCAGAGTGTGGCCATTCGTCCATGGACACGGCAAGAATGTCGCCGTCAAGTGCGGGAGGCGGAGGATATTCTGTATGGATTCGGAAGCCTGGACGTGACCTCGGACGACGATAGCGCCCGTTCGGAGGCGGAACGGATGCTGCCGGATCTGGAGCAGGAGCTCAAGGAACCGGATGGCAACGCAACGGCGGTACTGGACACTGTTTACGCCCGTGTGGGCACGATTGCGGGACCCGCGCTGACGGACGGATTTCACTTCGGACAGACGTGGTGGAACGATTTCGGTCGACCCCTGGGACGCGGAACAAGTTCTATTGAAGGCTTCACGGGACGGGCGGTCGCGGGCCGTTTTTTCTTATTCGACCGACAGGAGGTGCAGACGGATCCGGGGCTTCCTGCTGTGACCCAAGCGCGCGCGGACCTGTTCAATTCGCTGGACAATGTCCCATTCCAGCTTCCTGGAGCGGTGACTCCGCCGGGGGCGTTGATTTTACCGGCGCCGGTGCGTTCCGCTTACGTAAGGCAGCGGCCGCTGGAGCTGTATGCGGGGGTGGCCTTTGCCGGCAACGCGCTGTCGTTCGGGAAGCAGGAGATTTATTGGGGTCCCACGACGATGGGACCACTCTCTTTTTCAAGTAATGCGGAGCCCACCTATAATTTGCGCCTCGTGGCAACGCGGCCGCACCCGCTTCCTCTTGTTCCCGGGCTTGGCACCTACCGATTTGACTTCGTGTTCGGCAAGCTTTCAGGCCATCACCATCCGGCGCGTCCTTACTACAACGGGCAGAAGATCGACTTCACCTTCGGTCAGAATTTAGAGGTCAGTTTTACGCGTTGGTCGATCCTGTGGGGTGTGGGCCACCCGATGACGTTGGGAAGCCTGAAGAATAACTTCTTCAGTGCTACTTCCACCGGCTCTAATTTTCAATATGGAGATCGCAGCGATCCTGGCGATCGCAAGAGCGATTTCGATTTTCGGTTGCATGTGCCGGGTGTTAGCCGTTACGTCACGATTTACTCGGACTCCTACTCAGACGATGAGCCGAACCCACTTTCCGCGCCACGCCGGGTGGCGTGGAGTCCAGGGATCTATGTGGCACGGCTGCCCTACCTTTCGCACATGGACTTCCGGTTTGAGGTGGCCAGCACGGAGGAGATGGGCAAAGATGAGGGCGGAACGCGCTTTTACATCAACAACCAATATCGTGACGGCAACACCAATAAAGGGTTCCTGCTCGGCAATGCGGTAGGACGGGATGCGCGCGCGTTTGAGGGGCGGTTAGGGTACTGGTTCTCTTCGCGAACGCAGGTGGAAGGCGGATATCGAGAGACGAGGGGCGGCGCCTTTCTGCCGGGGCGCAGCGATATTTCGGATGGATTCGTCAGAGCGCGCTGGGGGTTCAGCGAGGATTGGACGGCCGAGGTGTTTGGGCAGTATGAGCGCTTTCTGGTTCCGTCGTACCTGGCAGGGCGTCAATCGAATGGGAGCGCGCGAGTGCAGATCACATGGACTCCGCACCTGAGTGCGGCTCGCTGACGGCAACCTACTCTCGGTCTCGAGGCGAGTTGCCGACCGAGTGATTTCGTGGACTAGATTACTGATTTCCAGACAGCGGATGTCCAGTGCGAGCTACTAGTCGTTTCGGATCAGCTCCGGCTCTTCTGGGGGTCCAGGCCAATGTCCTCCCAGGCGGCCATCGCCCAGATCGCCAGGAAGACGGCGCTCACAGCAAAGTACTCGATGTCGGTTGTCAACGGACGTGCGAAGCCGCCCTCAGCTTGAATGATGAAGAACATCGGTGGAAGAACTAGGACCAAAGTGGCCATACCGACAAGAAGGAAGATTCGCAGGAGGTTCATATGGATCAGAAAGCTAATGGAAGACAGGAGCAGAGCGGTCGCAGGAAGCGTGTTTCCGGAGAGGAATCGCGGTAGCAGTCGAAGCTTGTCGGCATTTTGATTGAGCTGAGCCCGTAGCAGCGAGAAAGCATGCGGAAGAAAGACGGGCAGGGTAACCATGGCGCAGGTAAGGAGAACCCCACCGATGATGACCAGGGCGCGTCGGGTTGAGGTGCGTTGAAGTGTAAGGGCGAGAACGGGAGGAATAACGACGAAATACAAGACACGTGAGGAGAGGGCAACGCCTAGAAACACCACAGCTAGGGTGACCTTGACGGTAGAGGCGGGACGGGTGACCGCCTGCGCCAATAAGAAGAGGGCGATGCTGACGTACATGATGTCCGTCATATAGTCGCTGCCGACGTCAAGATCGTTGAGGTTTCCCAGGGCAGTGACTAGAAACAAGAGGGTAAGACGAGCGCGGTCACGCGTCGGCGAAAGAAGTGCGTGAGAAAGATGAAGAAAAGCGCTGTCCAAAGCAGATTTTGCAAAGCGATGCGGCCAGCAAGGAAGAAGGGGAAGGCGAGCCACATGGCGCCGGGCAGAGGACTGGGAGGGTGGTTGAGGTAGGTGCGCGCGTCATACGGGTATTGATGATGCGTGACAGCGACCAACTCCACGCGGAGTGCGTCTTCCCTGTCGGAACCTTTGCCGGAAAGGTGCTTCTGAGACTTTGGGTAGAGCACGGCGAAGGAGAGGACCAAAAGGCCGAAGACGACGGCCAAGCTCCAGAGGCGGACATCCTGCCTGCGATGGTAGCAGCGCCGAAGTAGAAGCAGGAGAGTGACGATGCCGGCACACCCGAGCGCACAGACCGCTGCCGCCCGAGGAAGGGAAAGGTACTTTTCTACCTGGGCCACGGTGCAGGCCAGCCAGCAGAGCACGACTGTCGTTACAAGGAGAACGAGGCGACCAACGCGGTAGGCCTGCGTTCGCTGGCCGACAGGAGTTTGGGTAGGGGAGACGATCGGTCTCCCAAAGTTTCGGCTATGGCCCGCTGGAAACATTCTGTGCAGTGTAATGCGTTTCCACGAAGCCATAACACAAGCGAGCTGCGGCACGATGCCGGTCGAGGGCAAGAGCCGCACGTTCGGTGGAGTTCAGGTCGGAGCCGACGGCGAGGTTGAGCGGTGACGCACAACGCGCGGCCGGATCACCGCGGAAGGTGACCCCTGTCGGGAACAAGAGCCAGCTAAGGCCGCGGTTGGACTCGTGGGCGGGTTACCAGACGCGGACGCTGAGCCCTGTGCTGATGCCGTAGGGGTGGGCGGCGCCGAAGGTGAAGTCGGGCCAGTCCTGGTATTCGAAGTCGATTACTCGGAAGGCGGCGCGGCCGTGCAGCAGAGGCAGATCCAGGCCGGCTCCGGGCGCGATCGCGAAGTACGAGCCCTTGGCGAAGGCAAATGGGAAGGTGAACCGGCCGGAGCCGAACAGGACCTTCCCGTAGGGTCGAAACGGACCGACACGGGCGGAGACGCGTGGACCGATCAGATAATTGGACGAGCGTGTGTCTTCTTGGGTGTGGAGGCGGAGCCAGCGGGCCTCGGCTTCGAGGCCAAGGTGCTGGGTGAGGTTGGCATCGGCGTAGAGGGTGAAGCCGAAGTTATTCTGCTGGCCGTAGGGCACGTGGAATCCGGAGGCGGTGGCGCCGACCGTGATGGCGCTTCCCGGGCCGGTGGCGGCGGGCAGGGCCTGGCCAGACAGACGGGGCGCGTCTGCCGCCAGGACGATCGCGGCCAGAGCGGCGAGCAGCGAGCGAAGACGGCGATCCAAGCGGGGACCGCGATGCGAACGAGAACGGCGACCGATCATTTGGTCACCGTGAGCTGGACGGGAACGGCGAAGCTCGCGCCGGTTTTGGCGCCGCCGGCGACGACCTGGAAGGTGTAGGCGCCCGCGGTGGTTGCGTTCACGGTGAAGGTCGACGAGCAACCGGACAGGGTGGCGAGGGTGCCGAGCAGGACCAGGCCGAGGAAGAGGTCCAGGCCGCGCAGACGACGGCGGTAGCGGCCAAGCACAAGGGCGAGCAGCGCACCGGCGGGCAGCATGCAGGCGAGGATGTTGCGGCCCTCTGTGGACGGCGGGGGGGCAAGGCGATCCGGCCAGGCGAGGTGAGCGGATGGGCCGGCACCGAGCGGATTGCCGGTGTCGACCACAACGGTCAGCATCTTGGTGCCGCCGCCCGAGACGGCGAGCTGGTCTTGGGAGAAGGTGCAGGTGGCCGAGGCGGGAAGGCCGGCGCAGCCGAACGAAAGCGTGTCAGAGTAGGTGGCGGCGGTGGTGAGGGCAATCTGGAGTGTCTGGTGCGCACCGCTTTTGAGCGAGAGCGAGGCGGGGGTCACGGTAAAGGAGAGGTTCGTGGACTGCCCGGCGGGGACGATCACCTGCGTCAATACGGCCGAGGTGCTGGTCGTGTAGTTTGCGCTGCCGCTGTAGATGGCTGTGATCAGATGCGTGCCCACGGCCAGCGTGGAAAGGTTGATGCTGGTCGCGCCCGAGGCAAGGATTCCGGTGCCGAGCACGGTGGATCCTTCCTGGAAGACGACGGAGCCGGTCGGGGAAGCCTGGCCGGGCGCGGCAGCGACGGTCGCGCTCAGGGTGAGCGCTTGACCGACCGAGGCGGGGTTCGCGCTGGAGGAGAGGCTTGTGGTCGTGCTCGCGTTGGCAGGAATGGGCTGAACGATCTGCAGCAACGCGAGCGAAACGGCTGCGCTATCGTTCACGTCGCCTGCATAGGAGGCGGTGATGCTGTGCTGACCGACGGCCAGGCCGGAGACGCTTATCATTGCCACGCCGTTGGTCAGGGTGGAGCTGCCGATGGTGGAGGCGCCGTCCAGCAAGGTCACGGCGCCGGTGGGAACGATGCCTCCCGAGCTCACCACCTGCACCGAGAAGACGACAGGGTTGCCCACGATGCTCGGATTAGGGTTGGACGAGAGCAGCACGATGGTGGGATAGGTCTGTTGCGCGTAGCCGCGTACCCGAAGCGTGCTGTTAGCGTTGGAGGCGTTGGAGTTGATCATGATGGAGCCGGTGATGGGGGTGCCGACGACGGTGGGCGCGAAGTCGGCGGCGATGGTGCACTGCGCTAACGGCGCGAGCATCGTTGTGGAGGCGCAGGTGGACGCGGGATCGACCTGCGCGTTGGAGACGGCATAGATATCGGTCAGGTCGAGGGTGGTGGTGCCGTCGTTTTCGATGATGGCGTTGAGGGGCGCGGAGACGCTGCCGATTCGCGTGGTGGGGTAGTCAAGAACGGTGGCGTTGCTCCAGACCTTGCGAACGCGGTTATGGGAGGCATCGGCGATAAAGAGATTTCCCTTGCTGTCGAGCGCCAGGCCGTAGGGTCCATAGAGCGAGACCCGGGTTGCGGCGTAGTCGTCGGCGGAGTTTCCTGAGCCGGCGATGGTCGTAATGATGCCGGTAGACGGGTTGATCTTGCGGATCCGGTTGTTGCCGGTGTCGGAGACGTAGGTGTTTCCCGCGACGTCGATGGCGAGGCCGGAGGGCGTGTTAAGCTGCGCACTCGTCGCGACCGCTCCGTCCCCTGCGAAGCCCGGCTTTCCCGTTCCATTGCCGGCGAGGGTGGTGATCATGCCGGCCGCGCTGACGCTTCGGACCGCGTTGTTTTTCTGGTCGGCGATCAGGAATCCACCGGCGCTGGTGAGGGCTACGCTCCAGGGGGCGTTCAGATTGGCCGAGGTGGCCGGGCCACCGTCGCCGCGATAGGCAGCCGCGTTGTTGCCGGCAACGGTGGAGATCACGCGGGTCGCGGCGTTCACCAGGCGAACGACGTTGTTGGCTGTGTCCGCGATATAGAGGTTGTTGGCCGCATCGAGGGCGATGCCGTTTGGAAGGTTGAGACTGGCTGCTGTAGCCGGGCCGCCGTTTCCGGCGTAGGCTGCCGTTCCATTGCCCGCGAAGGTCGAGATGATGTGGGTGGTCGCGTTGACGACGCGGATGACACTGTTGCCGGTGTCGGCGATGTAGATGTCGCCCGCGGGGCCAACCTGGACCGACGAAGGATTGTTGAGGCGGGCGTTCAGGGCCGATCCACCGTCGCCGGTGTAGCCCGCCGTCCCGTCGCCCGCGATGGTGGTGATCACCCCGGCCGCATTTACTGTGCGAACGCGGTTATTAATGGTATCGGCGATGTAGAGAGTGCCGGCGGCATCGAACGCGACGCCGAAGGGGAGAAAGAGCGAGGCGCTGGTGGCGGGCCCCCCGTCTCCTGAGAAGAAGAAGGTGGAGCTGTTGCCGGCGGCGGTGGTGACCAGGCCGGGAATAAAGGTTGCGATCGGACCGGTCGCGCCGGCCAAAAGGGGCCGGAGCGCGAGCCTATTTTTATCGCGATCGAGGAGAACGATCGCGCCTACCCGCTCACCCGGCGCCGTGGGCCGAAACAGCACGTTAACGACGCAGGTCTGCCCGGCGGCGTAGGTCATCGACGCGCAGGTATCGCCGGCGCTCTGGAAGTCCAGACCTTCGCTGCCCTGGGTGACCACGCTGACCCGATCGACCGTGCCACCCTGGGGAAGCGTCACTTCGACCGGCCGAACGGCGGCTGTGGTCCCGAGCGCGGTCTTTCCCGACAGGCGAACGACCTGCTGGGCTCGCAGCGCCGCGTTTAGGGACAAGAGGCAAAAGAGAAGTAAATACAGGCGTGCGATGAGTCTCTTCAAGACGAACTCCGGGGAGGTCCACTCCGGGCAAAGCAATGCATCTAGGGGCGATGCGGTTCTTGCCTGTGGCATCCAGCAAGGCCTAAGGCGGGCTCAGGTCGTTTGCTTGCGGCCAGTATAGGAGCACAATCGGCCACTTCCAGCGTTTAAGTTGGCGGATCGCGGCGTGTGTCCCCCCACTTTCGGGGGATGGCGCTCGTGCGTGGAGATTTGCCCTGTTTCTGCCTGCTGTCCGGAATACGCGAGATCTACCAGCTGAGGGTGATCAGGGAGATACTCTGGCGCGGCATATCGGTCGTGAGCCGAAGTCTGCCCTCGACGACATCGCTCCATGCGGGGGAGCAGAGAAGATCGAGACCGCTGCGCGCCCGGAGCGTGGCGTATTGCTCGGGGGTGGGCTGCTGGGGCGAGCCCATTTCTTTCCAGACGGTGTAGGCGTTGCTGTGGGTGTCGTCGATGCGGTAGTGGGTGACGAGCACGCGCGTGGCGGTGGGCGGCAGGCCGGAGATGGTAACGGAGGTGGGGACGACGGGGCCGGGGCCGTCGACGTCGTGGTAGTTCCAGAGCATGACGGCGGCCTGATTGGCGGCTTCCGTGGCGAGCGCGGCGACGTCAGATTGGTCGCGGACGCCGGTCGAGAGGATTTGTTGGAGTGGAACCATGCCGTCGCTCGTGGCGAGGACGCGTGTGCCGTTCATCAGGGCGGCCATGCGAAAGAAGTTCAGGACGGGTTTGTCGACGCCGTTGGTGGACAGGGAGCGGAAGCCCTCGAAGAAGTCGCGATTTTCGAACTCGAAGGACCAGCTCAGCATGGCGATCAGGTTGACCTGGTGCAGGTCCTGGAGATCGAAGAGGCGCTTGTAGGCGGCGGCGGTGTAGGCGGGATAGAGGGTGCCGTTGCGGTAGTTGTTCGCGGGGTTGACCTTGCTGGAGCAGGCGGCGCAGCCCTCGGGATCGGCTTCGCTGAGGATGATGGGCAGCGGTCGGAAGCGGGGAAAGGTGGCGACGAGGGAGAAGCCGCGGTCGGCGTCGGTGAGCTCGCGGTGGATGCCCATGGTGACCTTGCCCTCGGCGATGGTGGGCTTGCCCTTGGCGTGAAAGGAGATGAAGTCCAGGGGCACGGGCCGGCCGGTGGCGGCGCTGGTGCCGGTGTCGACGTGCGCGAGGAATTTATTGAGGAAGGTGTAGGCCTGCTCGGATCCGGGGCTGGTGGTGGCGGGGCCGCCGACCTTTGCGGTGGGCAGAGCGGCGCGCACGCCGGCGACGGCGAAGTCGTAGAGCTTCCAATAGGCTTCGGGCGTGGAGTGCCAGTAGTCGATGTCGGGCTCGTTCCAGACCTCGAAGAACCACTGGTTGACGGTGTCGCGGCCGTAGCGCTCGACGAGGTGGGCGGTGACGACGCGCGCAAGTTCACCCCATTTGGCATAGTCCTTCGGTGGGTTGTTGCTTTTGCCGCTGATGGTGCTCTGGGGGTAGTGCACCTGGTAGGGCTCGTGCCGATCGGGGAGATCCGCGGCCAGATCCTTGGGCATGAAGCCGAGCTCGACCATGGGTCGAACGCCGGCTGCCTTGAACTCATCGAAGATGGCGTCGAGGATCTTGAAGTTGTAGATGGGTTTGCCGTGGGCGTCTTCGCTGTAGACGTCGGTGGAGCTCCACTTGAGTTCGGGCGTGCCGTTGCCGCTGGTGAGCAGGTGGTGGGCGCGGATGGTGACGGGCACGGGACTGAGGTCATGGAGCTCACGGAGCAGCTTTCTGCCGCCAGGCGCGGTGGTGTAGTTGCTTTCGTCGTAGCCGAACCAGCTATAGATCGGTTTGTAGGCGCCGAGAGGTTTATTGAGGTCGACCGAGATGCTGACTGGAGGGGCGGAGGGAGGTGGCGGCGCAGGGGGGATCGTGCCTTGTGATCGTGCTATCGAGCCGCAGAGAAGGGTTGCGGCAAGGAGCAGGTGCGTTTCGAGGTGCGGTGCGATTGCCATGGTGAGAGCTCCCCTGTTGTGTCCTCTTTTACTGCATCGGCTCCGTGAGTCGTCGAGCGCGGATGACCGAGCGATGTTGCCGGTGCGGGCGCGTGGTCTTTCGCAGGGTACCGGAGCGCCCGAGGACAGGTGGGAGAGCGTGGACGCGACAGCAAGGGGCGGCCTTGCTTGCTTGACCGGGCCCGGCCGCGGGCTGGAACGGGAGAGGGGGCGAACTGTGCTATAGGTTGCTACTACGACTCAAGCGATGGTTGCGGGCTGGCCCCGTGTGAGGAGAGGCATGGCGGTTGTCTTTTGTTCCGTGACTCGCGGGCGTTTCTTGGCCGGCTGGGGTACGGCTTTGGTGCTGCTCTGCGGAGGGGTGTCCGGGGTGCGGGGGCAGAGCGGCGCGGAGGCGCACCCGTTGCGGAAGCAGTTGGCCGAGATTGTGCGCGAGGTTTCGGCGGTGAAGGAGATTCCGGAGGCGGTGCTGAGTCCGGATGGCAGGCGCGTCGCGTATTCGGTCGAGGACACGGAGCGCGGGACGGAGGCGCTGTTTGTTGTCATGTTAGCGCAGCCGGGGAGGCCGGAGCGGGTTTCGGTGTCGGGAGCGGGCGGGGAGGCTGGGGAGTGCCGGACGGGGGAGCCGGCGTGGTCGCCGGATGGTCGGGAGCTGGCGTTTGTGTCGGATTGCGCGAGCAAGGGCCAGGCGCAGGTGTACGTGAGTGCGATGACGCAAGCGGGCGGTGGGGGCCTGCTGAGCGCGGCGCGGCCGGTGACGAGGTTGACCGGGCATGTGGAGTCGCCGAAGTGGTCGCCGGACGGGGGGACGCTTGCGCTGCTGTTTGTGGACCATGCGACGCGGGCGCCCAGCCCGATGGCGGCGGGGGATGCGCTGACAGGCGTGATTGACGACATGCAGCAGCAGCAGGCGCAGCGGCTGGTGTTGGTGACGTCGAGCACGGGGGTGACGCGGGCGCTGTCTCCGGCGGGGTTGCACGTGTTTGAGTTTGATTGGTCGCCGGACAGCAGGGCGGTGGCGTATACGGCCGCGCCGCCGCCGGGCGATGACAATTGGTATATCGCGCAGCTATATCGGCAGGGGGTAAGCGATGCGGCGGGGCAGGTGATCTATAAGCCGAAGCTGCAGATGGCGGTGCCGCGGTGGTCGCCGGATGGAAGGCAGATCGCGTTTGTCGCGGGGCTGATGAGCGATGAGGGAGCGACGGGTGGCGAGATCTATGTGGTGCCGAGCACGGGAGGTGAGGCACGAAATCTGACGCCCGGGCGGAGCTCGTCGCCCTCGTGGCTGCGGTGGTTGACGCCGGGCAAGATGCTGTTCACGGAGTACAAGGGCGGGTCGGTTTCGCTGAGCACGTTGAATCTGACTGACGGCAGGACGGAGCAGTTGTGGGAGGCCGGAGACACGATTCACGCCGGGGCGGAGGAGTGCAGTCTGTCGCTTGTCGCGAAGGAGGGTGGGACGGGAGAGGTGACGGCGGCGCTGGTGCGGGAGTCGTGGACGGCGGCTCCGGAGGTGTGGGCGGGGCCGGTGGGGAAGTGGGCGCAGGTGACGGAGGTGAATGCGGGATCGAAGGCCGGCGCGGGTCGGGTGGAGAGTGTGACCTGGCAGAGCGACAACTTTCACGTGCAGGGGTGGCTGTTGTATCCGAAGCCGTACGACCCTGCCAAGAGCTACCCGATGTTGGTGTCAGTGCATGGCGGGCCCGCTTGGATACAGACACCCAGGGTTGCGGGGCTTGATTTCAATGCGAACGCGTTTGTTAACCTTGGGTATTTTATCTTTCTGCCCAACCCGCGGGGGAGTTATGGGGAGGGCGAGGCGTTTACGGCAGCCAACCGGAGGGATTGGGGGTTTGGGGATCTGCGCGACACGGTGGCGGGGGTGGACGCGGTGATCGGGAAGGTTCCTGTCGATCCGAGGCGTGTTGGGATGCTGGGCTGGAGCTATGGGGGATCGACGGCGATGATGGCCGCCGGGCGAACGGACCGGTTTGGCGCGGTGGTGGCGGGAGCGGGGGCGAGTAATCTGCAGAGTTACTACGGGCAGAACCAGATTGATAAGTGGATGCTGCCGTACTTTGGTGTCTCGGTGTATGACGATCCGGCGGCGTATATGCATGTTTCCGCGCTGACGTATGTGAAGCAGGTGAAGACGCCGACGCTGCTGCTGGTGGGGGAGCGGGATGAGGAGGCGCCGCCGCCGCAGTCGTTTGAGTTTTGGCACGCGCTCAAGGAGCTTGGGGTGCCGACGCAGCTGGTGGTGTATCCGGGGGAGGGCCACAGCTTTCATAGCTATGAGGATCGGGTGGACCTGATGGAGCGCGCGGCGAACTGGTTTGCCACCTACATGCCGGCGAAGGCTAAATGAGGGTCGTGAGCGGGAGCATGGCGGAGAGGCCGACGCGGGTGCGTTGGTGGACTCTGCTGATGCTGTTCGGGTTTGCGTTTGTGAGCTATTTGCAGCGGATCAATATCTCCGTGGCCGCGGAGCTGATGGGGCCGGAGCTGCACCTCACCAAGGTGCAGATGGGGCAGATCTTCAGCTCGTTTCTGATTGGGTATGCGATCTTCCAAATTCCGGGCGGGGTGTTTGGGGATCGGTATGGGACGCGGCTGACGCTGGCGGTCTCCGCGGGGCTGTGGGGCGTGTGCACGGTGCTGACCGGGTTCGTGCCCTCGCCGGCGGGGTATGCGGTGGGGGTGAGCTTCGCGTTGTTGTGGCTGGTGCGGTTTCTTCTAGGGAGCGCGGAGGCAACGACGTATCCGGTGGGCGCGCTGGCGGTGCACCGGTGGATTCGAGCGCCGGAGAGGGGGTTCGCTAACTCGCTGATGCTGGCCGGGACTTCGTTCGCGGCGGCCTTTTCGAGTTTGTTTGTTTCCTGGCTGATGTTGCGGGTGGGATGGCGATGGTCTTTCTTTGTGACCTCGCTGCCGGCGTTCGTGATCGGGCTGGCGTGGTGGGTTTGGAGCCGGAATACGCCGGGGGAGCATGGGGGCGTTAACGCGGCGGAGCTGGCGTTGCTGAACACGGAGGCAGAGGTTGGGAAGACTCCCGAGGAGCGGCGGGCGGCGGGCGGTGTGCGGTGGGGGGCGCTGTTGCGTGATCCGCGCATTGTGATGCTGTGCGTGAGCTATGTGGCGGAGGGATATCTGCTGTTTATCTATGTCTTCTGGCTGTACACGTATCTGGTGGAGGTGCGGGGCTTTTCGATGATGAACGGCGGACTGGTGGGTGCGCTGCCATGGCTGAGCGGGCTGTGTCTGACGCCGGTGGGCGGATGGGTAGCGGACCGGATCGCGATGCGGCGGGGGCGGCTGGTGGGGGCGAAGTACGTGATCATGGTGGGGTACAGCGTTGCCGGCGCGCTTTTGTTTGTCGCGGCGTACGCGCCGGCGCGGGGGGTGTGCGTGGCGGCGTTGTGCCTGAGTGTTGGCTTTCTGATGGCGGCGGAGGCCTCGTTCTGGGTGTCGGCGACGTACCTGGCGGGGGCGCACGGGGGCGCGGTCTCCGGGTTGATGAACACGGCGGGGATCGTGGGGGGCATTGTTTCGACCTCGCTGGTGCCGGTGCTGGTGGCGCGGTTTAATTGGCTGGTGGCGCTGGGCTCGGGGACGGTGGTGGCGATGGGTTGCGTGCTGCTGTGGGTTTGGATTGCGCGGGAGCGCGCGGTGCCGGAGCGAGGGCTGGGCGTTGCGCTCCCAGAGGCGGAGAGAGGACGGTTGTGATGGAAGCGGAGGCGAGGCAGGTGGTGATGCGAGTTGAGGGCACGACGGCGGCGCGGATACAGGCCGAGATCGATCGGCTGCGAGGGCCGATGACGGAGTTTTTGCAGGGGCTGGTGCAACTGCCGAGCCTTCCCGGGGAGGAGCAGGCGGCGCAGCGGATGTATGCGGCGAAGCTCGAGCGGCTGGGCTGTGGGGTGGAGGTGATGCAGACAGAGCGCGCGGAGCTGGAGGGGCATCCGGCGTTTTCGGATGATGGGGTCTCGTTCGCGGAGCGACTGAATGTGGTGGGGGTCTGGACGGGCCGGGAACAGGCGGTGAGTGCGGGCGCGAGCGGTCGGTCGTTGATCTTGAACGGGCACATGGATGTGGTGCCGATCGGCGATCCGGCGTTGTGGAAGTTCGGTCCGTGGAGTGGCGCGGTGGAGGGCGGGAGATTGCACGGACGCGGGGCGTGCGACATGAAGGCGGGGCTGGCGGCGGCGGTGTTTGCTGTGGAGGCGCTGGGGAATCTGGGGTTTCGGCCTGCCGGACCGGTGGTGCTCGAGAGCGTGATCGGGGAGGAGAGCGGGGGCGTGGGCACGCTGACGACGCTGGTGCGCGGGGTGCGGGCGGATGCGGCGGTAATCATGGAGCCGACGCGGCTGCGTTCGTGCCCGGTGCACGCCGGCGCGCTGAGCTTTCGCATCAAGATTACCGGGCGGGCGATACACGCCAGCATGAAGCGCTTCGGGGTGAGCGCGGTGGAGAAGTTTGCGCAGGTTTTTGCGGCAATCGAGGCGCTGGACCGGGCGCGCCATGGGCGGTACGAGAATCGGATCTTTGAGTTCGCGGACAACATCGCGCCGATCTCGGTGGGTACGGTGGCGGCGGGCGACTGGCTGTCGACGGTGCCGGAGACGGTGGTGGCGGAGGGGCGGTTCGGGGTGTTTCCCGGGGAGCGTGCCGCGGAGGCGCGGGCGGCCTTGGCGGAGTGTCTGTCGGCGGTTTCGGCCGAGGACGCGTGGCTGCGGGAGCATCCGCCGACGCTGGAGTGGATTGAAGGGCAGTTTGAGCCGGGGCAGACAACGCTCGGGGAGCCGATCGTGGGCGCGCTGGCAGCGGCGCATGCGCGGGTGATGGGGACCGAACCGAGGGTGCAGGGGGTGCCGTATGGATCGGACCTGCGGCTGTTTACCGAGTACGGCGGGGTGCCGGCGGTGCTGTATGGGCCGGGCGATGTTGCGTTTGCGCACACGGTCGAGGAGCATGTGGAGCTCGCGGAGGTGTTTGCCTGCGCGAGTGTGCTGGCGCTGCTGATCGTGGAGTGGTGCGGCGGGGAGTTCGTGCCTGGGGGCGGTTGATCGCCGGAGAGGGGGCTGATGTTCGTTCCTGGCGGGAGTTGGGCGAAGAAAATTTCATGGGATCGCGCAAACGCTTGCTGATTTCTTGTTTGCGGCACTGGGAGATGTTACAAAGCAGCAACGCATAGTGTTGGTGTTTCCGCACGCGCCTCGATTTGTTGAGGAGGCGATGGAGTCCCGTCGTTGCGGCGCTGTCTGTTTGGCTGCATGGCCCTCGTGTTCGATCCAGGCGCGAAAGAGCGCCGGGTGGTAGGAAGGGGCACCATCCGCCCCGACGCGCAGTTCTTTTCCCAGTGTTTGCCGAATTCAAAGGACCTGATGAACAACCGAGAGAACAAGATGAAACGATGCGCGCGGGAGTTTGCCGCGTTGACCTTGCTGGCGGTGAGCGCGACTGCGGTCGCACAGAAGACGACGGGCGGGATCGAGGGCACGATCACGGATGCGTCCGGCGCGGTGGTGCCGAATGCGCGGGTGACGGCCACTGACGAAGCCACGGGAGAGAGGCTGCAGACCACATCGGATGGAACGGGGGCGTATCGGTTTTTGGAGGTGCATCCGGACACGTATCTGGTGACGGTACAGGTGACAGGGTTCAAGGGGGAGACGGCGCCGCACGTGCTGGTGCAGATCGCGCGCACCAGCTCGTTGAACCTGACGTTGACCGCGGGAAGCGCGTCGGAGCAGGTGACGGTGTCATCAGGCGGCGCGACGGACGTGGATACGGTCTCGACCGAGTCGGGCGAGGTGATTACGCGCAAGCAGATTCAGGATCTGCCGATCGTGGGCAGGAACGCGATGGATCTGGCGCAGCTTTCGCCGGGGGTGCAGCTGCGGGATGGGAACGACATCGACCCGACCAAGAACAACTTTACGATCGCGGCGTTTCAAGGCCGGTCGGGGCGTGAGACGCAGGTGCAGCTGGACGGGCTGTCTCTGCAGGACCATACGGTGGGCGGCCCGGTGCAGAACACGGGGCTTGATGCGGTGCAGGAGTTCCAGGTCGCGCAGTCGACGTTGAGCCCGGCGCAGAGCGTGGCCTCGGGCGGCGCGGTGAATATCCTGACGCGCTCGGGCAGCAATGCGCTGCACGGGTCGGCGTTTGAGTTTTTTCGCGATTCACGGCTGGGGGCGCGGGTGGGGCCGGTGAGCTCGCCGTATGATCGCAACCAACTTGGCGGAAGCGTGGGCGGGGCGTTGAAGCCTGACCGGCTGTTTTACTTTGTTGACTACGAGCTGACGGACTCGCGCGATTCGTTTTATGCGAACACGCCGTTTCCGGTGGTGAACGGCTTTTACGGCAAGCCGTTTCGCGAGCAATATGTGCTTGGCCGACTGGACGGGGTGATCTCGGACAAGTGGAAGGCGTTTGCGCGGTACAGCTACTCGCCGAACCACGGCGTTGTGGGGTATCCGCAGCTGGGGTCCACGTATCTGGATTCGTTGAACAACAAGACGCAGGCGATCGTGTTCGGGGGAGGGGCGACGTATGCGGGTGGGCATGCCACGCACACGTTTTCCTATGGTTTCGACAGTTATTCGGAGAGGCTGCTGCCGAACCCTTTGGCACCGGCGCCGGTGGACGCGAATGGGCGCAGGTATCTGATCCAGATCGATGGGGGATCGACGCTGTCCTACGGTGTGAACTGGCTTTCGAGCCAGTTTGAGAAGCAGCACAACACCGAGGTGAAGTATGACGGCGACCTGCAGCTGGGCAGGCACACGCTGAGCTTCGGCGCGGACCTGACGTACTGGATTCTGGGCACGGACTACCCGCTGCGTTTGAACAGCCCGGAGCTGGACAGCGACAGCTATCTGGGCGCGGGGCTGACGGATCCGACGGCGTTTCCGCTGACCTCGATCAGCATGGGGAACGGGCTGGGGTACTACACGGTGCAGGGAGCTCTGGGGTTTCCGCACGGGGCGTTTCCGGAGTGGAGGCCGGCAGCGTACATCCACGACGCATGGAAGGCGTCACGCACGGTCACGATCAACGCCGGGGTGCGGTATGTGTATTTTTCGGGGCAGTTCACTTTTGGTCATGTGGATCACGGGACGGCGATCAACGCGTTCAAGCCGGGATATGGCGGGTATCGGCATGACCCGAAGACGGACTTCGCGCCGCAGCTCGGTGTGGCGTGGGATGTGGGCGGCAACGGCAAGACGGTGATTCGATCGGCGGCTGGGATCTACTACGAGGAGCTGACGCTGGACGGCTTTTACGGCGATCCGAGCGACTTCATCCCGGCGGGAATCTCGTCGCAGATGACGACGGTGAGCGCGGGCAGTCCGGTGCTCGACCCGCGGTCGGGTACGGCGTTTGCGGCGGGCGATCCGTTGGCGACCCAGTACGGCTTTCCGAACGGAACATCGGGGGCGGCGCTGCAGTCGTTGTTCGCGGAGACGATCGGGCAGGCGTCCACAGCGGTAAATAACCTCAACCAGCTTTATGTGGCGGCCTCTGCCGCGAATACGTCGCCGGCGTCGACGTTTGCGTTGAACCAGGCGCTGTATGCGCCGGCTTGGACACCAGGGACGAAGAACCCGCGGGTGTTGCAGTTCAACGTGGCGCTGGAGCGGCAGCTGCGCAAGGGGCTGGTGTTTACCGGCGAGTATGTGTTTGTGCATGGCTACGAGTTTCCGCTGGTCGTTGACGAGAACCATGTGGGCTCGGCGACGACGGGGAGCTTGGATCCGGCGCTGGCGACGGCGGCGATCGGGGCAGCGAACGCGCGGCTGAACTGCCCGGCGACGCTGGCCGGCATCGATTGCGCGATCGCCAACGGAGCGAAGATCTCGAACTACGGGGCAGCGGGTCTGGGCTCGGGGTCGGCCGCGAACGGCTATGCATTTCGCGGGATGAACCCGAGCTTCGGCCCGATGAACTTCTACGAGCACCGCGCTTTGAACACGTATAACGGGCTGAATCTGCGGCTGGACGGACGGTTTGCCGAGCCGTCGATGCGGGCGTTTCGCTGGATGAACAGCAACACGGTGACGTTCGCCTATACGCTGGCGCGCAACGTGGGGAACCTGCGGACGGGTGGGACCGGGGCGGCCGATGTGTCGGCTTCGCCGACCGCGTGGGACAATCTGAACCCGAATGGGTTTGTGGGGCCGGATGGGCTGGATCGCACGTCGATGCTGAATGCGGGGACGATCACCGATATCAAGCACGGGTTCACGTTCAGCCAGATCACGCACTGGTACTCGCCGCTATCAAATAACACGCTGCTGCCGACGGCGTTCGCGGACGGCTGCGGGGGTGGGCCGGAGGAGATCTTCTGCACGGACGTGACCGGGGATGGCACGGTGAATGATTTGCTGCCGGGCTACAAGCCGGGGGCGTTTGGCAGGAGCATCAAGGCGGGCAAGAACGAGAACGCGGCGATCGCGAAGTACAACGCCACCATGGCCGGGCAGTTGACGCCGGCGGGCAAGCTGGTGATGGGGCAGGGGCTGTTCAGCGCCGCGCAGCTGACGCAATTGGGGGCGGGCCTGCCGACGCTGCCGCTTGCTCCGACGAAGCAGGTGGGGCTGGATCTGCTGCTGCTAACCGATGTGCGGCTGGAGTACAACCACAAGCTGTTTGGCGAAAAGCTATCGATCCAGCCCTCCTGGGATGTGTTTAATGTGTTCAATCGCAGCTCGTACGACGCGCCTGAGGATTTGTTAAACGGCAACCTGTCAGGATCGGCGCTGTCGATCAATGGGACGACGCCGGCGAACCGGACGAACATACGGCAGCGGGGATCGGGCACGTTTGAACAGGGGGCGCGGCGGCAGATGCAGGCCGGGCTGCGGCTGAGCTTCTGACCGGGCGTTCTTCGGTCGAGGTGACACGATTGGGGGAGCACCACGATCTGGCTTTAAAGCTAGGAGAGCAGTTTCAAGGCGGGCTATGGACGTGATTGTGGTTGGGCTTGGGGCGATGGGCAGCGCGGCGGCGCAGCATCTGGCCGAGCGCGGGCATAGGGTGCGTGGGATCGATCAGTTCACGCCGCCCCACGCGCATGGGTCGTCGCACGGGCTGACGCGGATCTTTCGCCAGGCCTATTTCGAGGACCACCGATATGTGCCGCTGCTAGTGCGGGCGATGGAGTTGTGGAGGCGGCTGGAGCGGGACACGGGAGAGCGGCTGCTGGAGCTGCCGGGCGGTCTGGTGATCGGACCAAGGGATGGGGAGTTGGTGCGGCGAAGCGCGGAGAGCGCGGGGCAGTTCAATCTGGCGCATGAGCTGCTGGACGCCAAGGAGCTGATGCGGCGGTATCCGGTGTTTCAGGCTGGGCCCGAGATGTGCGCGCTGCGCGAAGAGAATGCAGGGTATCTGCGACCGGAGCTATGCGTGGAGCAGCAGCTGCGGCAGGCGGCGCGGGCGGGGGCGGAGCTGCTGCTGGACGAGCGGGTGCTTGACTGGGAGGCTGGGCCGGGCGGGGTGCGGGTGCGGACGACGCGCGGGGCGTATCAGGCGGAGCGGCTGGTGGTGAGCGCGGGGCCATGGGCGCCGCGGATGCTGGCGGAGATGGGCGTGCCGCTGCGGGTGACGCGGCAGGTGTTGTGCTGGTTTGCGCCCGAGGGCGGGGTGGAGCCGTTTCGGGAGGACAGGTTGCCGGTCTTCCTGATTGAGGGTGATGCAGGGGAAAGGCTGATCTATGGGTTTCCGCTGACTGGGCCGGAGGGTGAGGGGGTCAAGGTGGCGTTTCACGGCAGCGACGAGGTGTGTTCTCCGGAGACGATCTGCCGGGAGATTCGGGCGTCGGATGAGCAGAGTGTGCGCGAGCGGTTGGAGCAGGTGATGCCGACGCTGGCTGGGCGGCTGTTGCGGGCGGAGACATGTTTGTACACGATGACGCCGGATGAGCACTTTGTGATCGGGCCGCACCCGGAGCATCCGGCGGTAACGGTGGCGGCGGGGTTTTCAGGTCACGGCTTCAAGTTCGCGCAGGCGATCGGGGAGATGATCAGCGAGATGGTTTCGGGGGAGAGGTCGGAGTTTGCGCTGTTTTCGCCACAACGCTTCGCGGGCGCGGAGTTGTCATTGTAGCACAGAGGTCCTTCGCTGCGCTCAGGATGGAGCAGATACAGCATCGGGAGAGATGCCTTAGGTGGCGAGGGATTGCCGCAGAGTGGCGCGCACGCCGGTTTGCTGGAGGGCGCCGAGCGCGTCGGAGACGGCGCGTTTGAAGGCTGGATCGGAGGCGAGGCGGTCGCCGACGATGGAGGTGATGGCGAGCAGGGGATCGGCCGCCGCGGCGGGTGAACGGGCGAGCACAATGAGATCGGTGGCGCGCGCGTCGATCTTTTCCAGCGGGCGGCCGCGCTCGTCGAGGTCTTGACGCAGGTAGAGAATCCAGCTGGCGATGACGAGGGCGAGGAGTTTGACTTGGCCACCCCGTTCCAAAAGCTCGGCGATGGAGGGAATGAGCCACTTGGGAATCTTGGCGGAGCCTTCGGAGCAGATGCGGGTGACCTGATCGTTGATGGTGGGGTTGCTGAAGCGTTCCATGAGGGTCTGTTTGTAGGCCGTGACCGAGGTGCCGGGGATGATGGGGACGACGGGGGTGACCTCTTCCATGAAGGCGGCGATGAAGTCGCGGAAGAGGGGGTCGGCGAGGATCTCGTGGACGAAGGTGAAGCCGGCGAGAGCACCGAGGTAGGCCATGGCGAGGTGGCTGCCGTTGAGCAGACGCATCTTCATGAGTTCGTAGGGCAGGACGTCGGAGATGAGCTCGACGCCGACCCTTTCCCACTGGGGACGGCCCTGGGAGAAGGTGTCTTCGACGACCCACTGGCGGAAGGGCTCGGTGACGACGGGCCAGGCATCGTCGATGCCGAAGCGCTCGGCGACGAAGGCGATGTCGGCGGGGGTGGTGGCGGGGGTGATGCGGTCAACCATGCTGTTGGGGAAGGCGACGTTGCGCTCGATCCACACCTGGAGCGCGGGGTTGGAGAGGCCGGCGAAGGCGAGCAGGACGCGCTCCGTGACGTGGCCGTTGCCCTGGAGGTTGTCGCAGGACATGACGGTGAAGGGGGCGAGCCCGCGCTGGCGGCGGCGGTCGAGAGCGGCCGCGATGAGGCCCATGGAGCTGGCCGGGGCGTCGGGGTGTTCGAGGTCGTGCTGGATGTCGGGGTGGTGGGCGAGGAAGGCGCCGGTGGTGTCGTCGATGTAGTAGCCGCCTTCGGTGATGGTGAGGGAGACGATGCGCGTGGCAGGGGCGGCCATGCGCTCGATGGCGGCTTCGCGCTGCTCGGGGACGAAGAGGTAGTCGACGAGGGAGCCGATGATGCGGGCGGAGGGCGCGGCGGCGCTGCGTTCGACGACGGTGTAGAGGCCATCCTGGGGGAGCAGGGCGTCGCGCATGCGGGCGTCGCTGGGGAGGACGCCGATGCCGCACTCGCCCCAGCGTTCAGTGTCGGGCATGGCGAGGAGATCGTCGAGGTAGACGGCCTGGTGGGCGCGGTGAAAGCCGCCGACGCCGAGATGCACGGTGTGTTGGAGGAGAGCGTTGCGATCGTAGGAGGGGACGCGAACTTCGGAAGGGAGCGTGGGGAGCGCGGCGGTGTTGAGTTTGGTCATGGGCGGGGCTTCCTTTGACGCGGGGGCGGGTTGATGTCCAGGCGAACGCGTTCAGGCTATGTGGGAGGGAGCGCCGCCGGGATCGCGGGCCTCGCCGTTGGAGGCGAAGAGGTGGAGGTGTTGAGGGTCGAGGGCGAGGTGGATGCGCTGATCGGGTTGGATCTGGGCTTCGCCGCTCACGCGGACGGTGAGGGCGGTGCCGGAGGCGGTCTGGGCGAGGAGGAAGCTTTCACTGCCCAGGTGCTCGACGGTCTGAATGGTGGCGGGGAGGCCGGCGGGGCTGAGGGTGAGGTGTTCGGGGCGGATGCCGAGGGCGAGGATATCGCCGGGGGTGGCCTGGAGCGTAGGCAGGGTGAGGGTGAGGCCGTCGCTGAGAGCAAGTGTGTCTGGTGCGGTTGCGGTCGCTTCGAGGAAGTTCATCTTGGGAGAGCCGATGAAGCCAGCGACGAAGCGATTGCGCGGGGAGCGGTAGAGCTCCATGGGGGTGCCGACCTGCTCGATGATGCCGCTCTGGAGGACGACGATGCGATCGGCCATGGTCATGGCTTCGACCTGGTCGTGGGTGACGTAGATCATGGTCGCGTTGAGCTTGCGATGGAGCAGGGTGAGCTCACGACGCATGCGGACGCGGAGGGCGGCGTCGAGGTTGGAGAGCGGCTCGTCGAAGAGGAAGACGCGCGGGTTGCGGACGATGGCGCGGCCGATGGCGACGCGCTGTCGCTGGCCACCGGAGAGGTCTCGCGGCTTGCGCTCGAGATAGGTCTCGAGGTTCAGGATGTTGGCGGCTTCGAGGACCTTGGCCTCGCGTTCCGCTTTGGGGACGCCGGCCAGCTTGAGCGCGAACGACATATTTTCGGCGACCGACATGTGCGGGTAGAGGGCATAGCTTTGGAAGACGAGCGCGAGGCCGCGCTTAGCCGGGGGGACGTCGTTGACGCGAAGGCCATCGATGAGGAGATCGCCGGAGGTGATCTCTTCGAGACCGGCGATGAGGCGGAGGAGGGTCGATTTACCGCAGCCGGAGGGGCCGACGAAGACGGTGAGTTCGCGGTCGCGGATGGTGAGGTCGACACCGCGGATGATCTCGGTCGTGCCATAGTTCTTACGGATTTGTTGGAGCTCGAGGGTGGCCAAGGTCGCTGGATCTCCTATTTGACGGCGCCGAAGGTGAGGCCGCGCACGAGCTGTTTCTGGGTCATCCAGCCGAGGATGACGATGGGTGCGATGGCCATGGTGGAGGCGGCGGAGAGCTTGGCGTAGAAGAGGCCTTCGGGGCTGGAGAAGGAGGCGATGAAGGCAGTGAGGGGCGCGGCCTTGGCGGCGGTGAGGGTGAGGCTCCAGAAGGCCTCGTTCCAAGCGAGGATGATGGCGAGCAGGGAGGTGGAGACGATGCCGGGGCGGGCGAGGGGGAGCAGCAGATGGTAGACCTCGCGCAGGGGATTGGCGCCGTCCATGCGGGCGGCTTCGAGGACCTCGCGGGGGACCTCGCGGAAGAAGGTGTAGAGCATCCAGAGGATGATGGGCAGGTTCACCATGCAGTCGATGGCGACCAAGCCGGTGCGGGTGTCGAGCAGCCGGGTGTCGCGGCAGATGAGGTAGATGGGCACAAGGACGCCGACGGCGGGCATCATTTTGGTGGAGAGCATCCAGAGGAGGATGTCGCGGGTGCGGCGCGTGGGATGGAAGGCCATGGCGTAGGCCGAGGGGATGGCGAGCAGAAGCGCGAGCACGGTGGAGCCGACGGCGACGATGACGCTGTTGGCGGCGAAGTGGAGGTAGCTGGCTCGCTCCTGGATGGCGATGTAGTTCTCGACGGTGGGGTGAAAGAAGAGATGCGGAACGCGCGAGATGGCGTCGGTCTCGGTCTTGAAGCTGGTGAGGATCATCCAGAAGACGGGGAAGAAGAACAGGAGCGCGGCGGCCCAGCCGAGGGCGGTCATGAGGAGCTTGCGGCGGAGAGATGCGCGCATATCAGGCGTCCAGATTCTTGGCGAAGGAGCGCATAAGGAAGAAGGCGAGGATGTTGGCGAGAACGATGGCGACGAGGCCGGCGACGGAGGCGCCGCCCACGTCGTACTCCATCAGCGCATAACGATAGATGAGGAAGGAGAGGTTGGTCGAGGCGAAGCCGGGGCCGCCGGAGGTGGTGACGTAGATCTCGGCGAAGATGCCGAGGAGGAAGATGGTCTCGATCATGACGGTCGCGGCGATGGCGCGGCCGAGGTGCGGGAGGATGATGTAGCGGAAGAGGGCGATGGGGCCGGCGCCGTCCATGCGGGCGGCCTCCTTGCGTTCTTCGTCGAGCGACTGCACGGCGGTGAGCAGGGTGAGCAGAGCGAAGGGGAGCCACTGCCAGGCGACGATGACGATGATGGAGGCGAGCGGGGCGACGGCGAACCAGTCGATGGGCTTGAGGCCGACCGAGCGCATGAGGAAGGCGACGACGCCGTTGTCCGGATGCAGGATCATGTTCTTCCAGAGGAGGGCGCTCACGGTGGGCATGACGAAAAAGGGCGCGAGCACAAGGACGCGGGCGATGGAGCGCCCGAAGAACTCCTGGTCGAAGAGGACGGCGAGCAGTGTGCCGAGGCCGATGGTGAGGACGAGGACGGCACCGACGAGGAGGACGGTGTTGCCGATGGCCTCCGCGAGGGAGGGGTCGCTGAGGAGATAGCGGTAGTTGCCCAGGCCATCGAAGCCGGTGCGATCGGGATCCATCATGTTGTAGCGGCGGAAGGAGAACCAGATCGTCATGACGAGCGGAACGACCGACCAGAGAAGGAGCGAGGCGATGGCGGGGGTGTTGAGCCAGAGCCGCGCGCGGCTGCGGGATTGTTTTGCGGCTCGGATGAATTGGGCTGGCGGGGTGGATTGAGCGGTGGCGTTCATTTTGGCAGGCCGGTGCGGTCTTCGACGCGGATCGTGGCGGCTTGCGCCTCGCTGAGCGCTTGGTCGACTGTGATGTTGCCGACGAGGGCGGCGGCGAAGAGCTGACCCACCTGATTGCCGATGGTGGGAAAGGACGGGATGACGATGCACTGGATGCCGGTGTAGGGGACGGGGAGCGCGGTGGGGTGGAGCGGATCGGCGGCGAGGATGCTGCGATAGGTGAGGCCGGCGAAGGGGGCGGCGGCGAGGTAGTCGGGTTCGCGATAGGTGGAGGCCCGTGTGCCGGGCGGGACATTGGCCCAGCCGTTGGTTTGGGCGACGAGGCGGATGTACTCCTTGGAGGTCGCCCACTGGATGAACTCGAGGGCAGCGGCGGAGTGGCGTGAGGCGGAGGGCACGGCGAGCGCCCAGAACCAGAGCCACTGCGCGCCGCGCGGCGTGACGGCGATGGGCGCGGGAGCGAAGCCGACGGTTGCGGCCACCATGGATTGTTTCGCGTTGGAGAGCGTGCCGGCGGCGACAGTGGCGTCGATCCACATGGCGCAGCGGCCGTTTTCGAAAAGCGTGAGGTTCTCGTTGAAGCCGTTGGAGCTGCTGCCCGGCGGGCCGTACCTCTGCAGGAGATTGACGTAGAGGGAGATGGCGCTATGCCACTGGGGCGAATCGAACTGCGGTTGCCAGGCCTCGTTGAACCAGCGGCCGCCGAAGGTGTTGGCGACGGTGGAGATGTAGCCGATGTTCTCGCCCCAGCCGGGCTTGCCGCGCAGGCAGATGCCGTAGATGTCTTTCGCCGGGTCGTTGAGCCGGGCGGCGAAGCGGGAGATGTCGTCGTAGGTGGGCTGTGCCGGCATGCTGAGGCCAGCGTGCTGGAAGAGATCCTTGCGGTAGTAGGTAAGGGAGCTTTCGGCGTAGAAGGGCAGGGCGTAGAGCTTGCCGTTGTCGGAGGCTCCATCGCGGATGGGCTTGAGCAGATCGTCCACGTCATAGGCGGGGGACAGCTTGTCGTTGAGCGGAAGGAGCCAGCCGCGGCGGCCCCAGATGGGCGCCTCGAGCGGGCCGATGGTGACAACGTCATACTGCGCGCCGTGGCTGGCCGCATCGATGGTGGTCTTCTCGCGCAGGATCTTTTCTTCGAGGATGACCCAATCGAGGCGGATCTCGGGGTGCTGCTGCTCGAATTGCTTTGAGAGCCGCTGCATGATGATCATGTCGCCGTTGTTGACGGTGGCGATGGTGATCGTGGTTTGGGCGTGCGCGAGCGTGAGGCCGAAGAGAAACGTGAGCGGGAGAAGGAGGAGCAGGCTAGGAAGTCGCAAAGGCTCGTCTCGGTGGAACACTGTGCGGTGCGGGTTGCGGGTGCCGCCCAAGCTTACTGCAATTGTGGAGTTGCGTCCGCTTGTCTGTCGAAAGCTGAGATTACGACGCTTGCCAAGGGTGGTGGGGACCGCGCAGAATTGCGTGCTCTACGCGAACGGCGCGGGTCGAGATGGTGGATGGGTGAGTTGCAACCGGCGGCGCATGCGAGTGCGCAGCCAAGAGTCTGAGGAGGCGGGATGCGAGGACTGTGGGCTGGAGCGATGCGGGGGGTGAGTGCGGTGGCAGTGGTGGCGGGGCTTGCGGCCGGTGCTGCGTTGGGCCAAACGCCGGGGGGCTCGGGGCAGCTGCGGGTGACGTTTGTGGATGTGGAGGGCGGGCAGGCGACGTTGTTTGTGGCGCCCACCGGCGAGTCGTTGCTGATCGACACGGGGTGGCAGGAGAACGGCGGGCGGGATGCGGACCGGATCGCGGCGGCGGTAAAGGCCATGGGGCTGAAGCGGATCGACTATGTGTTGATCACGCACTTCCATGAGGACCATGTGGGCGGGGTGCCGCAGCTGCTGGCGCGGGTGCCGGTGGGGACGTTTCTCGATCATGGGGAGAATCGGGAGATGGATCACGGGATCACGGAGCATGGGTATGCGGAGTATCTGAAGGCGTTGCAGACCAGCGGGGCGACGCGACGGGTGATGCATCCGGGCGAGGAGCTGCGGATCGGCGGAATAACGGCGACGGTGATCAGCGCGGACGGGCAGCTGATCGCGAAGCCGCTGCCGGGTGCGGGAGAGGCGAATGCGTTCTGCGCGAGTTCCGAGAAGCGGCCGGCGGACCAGACGGAGAACGCGCGATCGCTCGGGGTGGAGCTGGTCTTTGGAAAGCTGCGGCTGCTTGATTTGGGCGATCTGACGTGGGACAAGGAGATGGAGCTGATGTGCCCGGTGAACAAGCTGGGCAAGGTGGACGTGTACATTGTGTCGCACCATGGGTGGTATCAGAGTTCGAGTCCCGCGCTGGTAGACGCGATCGGGGCGCGGGTGGCGATCATGGATAACGGCGAAAAGAAGGGTGGGTCGACACCGACGCTGGAGACGCTGGGAAAGGCGCCGGGGCTTGTGGCATGGTGGCAGCTGCATGGATCGGCCGAGGGCGGGAAGAAGAACACGGCGGTGCGGTATATCGCGAATCCGCTGGGGACCGATGCGGGGCACACGCTCGAGTTGCTGGGGTCGACAGACGGGAGCTTCGCGGTGCGGAATGAGCGGACGGGCGAGACGGTCGCGTATCCGGCTGGAGCGCGCTAAAGCATTAGTACTGATGCTGGGTCGCTGTGTTGACAGACGTGAAGGCCATTTTCCTTGAGAGAATGGCACGAACTCATGTGGCCTGATGTTCACCTTCCGGAGAGAGGCGCTAGGCGACAGCTTTGGCGGGGTCGGGGGGAAGCTGTTCGATTCGGCCGAGCAGAACGATGTAGCTGGTGATGCCGATGAGCAGATAGATCGCGGAGACGCCAAAGGCCCAGGTGTAGGACCTGGTGGCGGCGACGAGATAGCCGGTGATGATCGGCGCAGCGATGCCGGAGATCTGGTTGGAGAGATTGACGATGCCGCTGACGCTGCCGACGCTGCCGCGCGGCGCGATCATGGAGGGGATGGACCAGCCGATGGGGGCGGCGGCGGAGAGGCCACCGATGGAGAGGCTGATCCAGAGGAGGGCGCTTGTCGCGGTACGGGCGTGGGCGGCGCCGAGGATGGCGAGGCCGCAGGCGGTGCCGCAGACGAGGATCGTCTTGCGCACGCGACTGGCGTTCCAGCCTCGCTGGATGAGGAGGTCGGAGAGGAGGCCGGAGGTGAGATCGGTCAAGGTGGCGACGATCCAGGGGACGCCGGTGTAGAGGAAGGAGTGGAGCAGATCGATGCCGAGCGAGGCGGAGAGATAACTGGGCAGCCAGGTGAGCAAGAGATAGAAGACGTAGTTATAGGAGCCGAAGCCGAGGGCGAGGCCGAGGACCTTGCGCCGGCGGAGGAGATAGCCGAGCGAGGCGGCGGGTGGCTCTGATTGCGGCGGCAGGGCTGGGATGTCGCTCGAGAGATCGGTGGGGATGTTGGTGGGGGGCGCTTGCTCGGTGATGAGGAGGCGTTCCTGTTCGGTGAGCAGGGGGTCTTCGCCGGGGTCGCGATAGATGCGGGTAAAGAGAGCGAAGAAGAGCAGTGAAATGAGGCCGGTGGCGGCAAAGCTCCAGCGCCAGCCGACCTTGAGCAGGAGGATGCCGAGAACGGGGACGCCGATGGCGGAGGCGAGCTTTGCCGCGGCGTCGAAGATGGAGGTGGCGAAGCTGCGTTCGCGGCTGGGGAACCAGAGGCCGATGGCTTTGGCGTTTGCGGGAAAGGTGGGGGCTTCGCCGACACCGAGCAGAAGGCGAGCGGCAAAGAAGCCGCCGAGGGTGGGTGTGAGGGCGGCGGCGAAGGAGGCAACGGACCAGAGCAGGGTGCTGAGGCGACCGATGCGGCGGACACCGAAGCGATCGAGCAGGACGCCGACGGGAAGTTGGCAGAGGGCGTAGGTCCAGTTGTAGGCGCCGGAGAGATAGCCGAAGGCGATATTGGAGATGCCGAAGGAGGTGACGAGCGCGGCATGGGAGACGGAGAGGTTGACGCGGTCGAAGTAGTTGACGAGGACGCCGAGGCCGAGCAGCCAGGCGATGCGCCAGCGACGGCGTGGGTGCGGGGGCGAGATGGAGGCTGTTGTCAGCGTGGGCCTGCGCGGCGGGTCGATGAGGGCAGGATACGCGGGTCAATCACGCAGAGGCGCTTTCTTCCACAGCCGCTGAGAGTGAGATGTGGTCGGCTGCGGGTGGCGTGTTCGAGGAGCGCGTCCTCGGACACGCTGCGTGGCTGTCGGCAGTTGCCGAACGCTATGACGGCCCGTGCATCTGAGCAGGGGAGGGCAGGGAATGGATAGAAGGCGGTTCGGTGTGGCGATGGCTGCTTTGGGGCTGAGCGCGGCGGCTCGGGGCGAGAGCAAGGTGGAGTTGGAACGCTTGCAGCTTTCGCGCAACGGATGGATGCCCAACAACGAGCGGCTTCCCGTGCTGCTCTACCGTAGAGCGTTTGACGCAGGGGGCGCGGCTGGAAAGATGGAAGCGGTATTTGGGCGCAACGAATGGCCGGCGCAATGGCGCAACGGCGTTTACAGCTTTCACCACTATCACTCGACGGCGCACGAGGTGCTCGGTTTTGCCGGCGGGCGGGCGAGGTTGATCCTGGGCGGCGAGGGTGGTCACATGGTTACGGTTGAGGCCGGGGATGTGGCCGTTCTGCCCACGGGAACCGGTCATTGCCGGATGGAGGCGGACAGCGACTTTCTTGTGGTTGGGGCATATCCGGTGGACCAGCACTGGGATATCTGTCGCTCGGCGCCGGATGCCCAAGCTGTGGAGCGAATGCGTGGATTGCGATTTCCCAAGAGCGATCCGGTGACGGGAGCGGGCGGGGAGCTGGTGCGCGCTTGGAGCGCGTAACAGCGTGTTCCGGTTGAGAAGGGCGAGCTCACCACGCGCGGGACCAAGGGGTGGCGGGCTTGGTCTGATCGCGGAGGCGAGCATCGATGCCGGCGTTGTGTTCAATCAGGCGACCAAAGAGCCAGAGGAGGTCGGAGAGCCGGTTGAGATAGGCGAGGACCTCGGGTGTGACGGCTTCTCCGGATTCCATGAGGCGCACGGTGTTGCGTTCGACGCGGCGGGCGGTAGTTCGCGCGATCTCAAAGGCAGCTGACTCGGTGTGGGCGCCGGGCAGCGACCAGTCGGAGAGGATGCCTTCGATGGATTCGATCTTGTAGACAAGGTCGGTGAGGAAGGCGACGTCCTCCGCGGTGAGAACGGAGGGCGCCTGGCTGTCGGACGGCATGGCGAGGGCAGATCCTACGCGAAAGAGCGTGCGCTGAATGGTCTCGGTCCAGCCGGCTACCTCGGGGGTGGAGCAGAGGCTGCGAGCGAAGCCGAGCACAGCATTCAGCTCGTCTACGGAGCCGTAGGTCTCGACGCGGAGGTCTCCCTTGGAGATGCGGATGTCTCCGATGAGACCGGTCTCGCCGGCGTCTCCGCGTTTGGTTGCGATGCTCATGATGGATCTCCTGCGAGGGGTTCAGAGTGCTTCGGGGCCGGTGCGCGTGTTGCGGCTAGGTGGGCGAAGAGGGGGTGATCGCTGGAGGGGCAGTCGAAGGCGGCCTCGATAAGGGACTGCTCGAGGATGCGAGAGGGCGGGCCGTGGAGCGGGGGGACCGCGGGGCGGAGGAGGATAACCGCGGAGAAGTTTCCCGCGATCAGGTGAAGATCGTGGATGGCGGCGAGGATGGTGAGGCCCAGCTCGCGGAGGTGACGGAGGAGATGCAGCAGCTCCATCTGGCGTCCGATGTCGAGGTTCTGGGTCGGCTCGTCAAGCAGAAGGAGGCGCGGCTGCTGCGCAAGGCCGAGAGCGATCTTGACGCGTTGCCGCTCACCGCCGCTGAGCTCGTTAAAGACACGGTGTCGGAGGGGGGCGGTGTCGGTGAGGTCGAGGGCTCGGTCGATCTCGCGACGATCGCCAGCGGAGTGACCGGCAAAGGGCGAGAGATAGGGTGTGCGGCCCTGGGCGACGATCTGCTGGACGGTGTAGTCGAAGGGCACCTCGAGATGTTGGGGCACGACGGCGATCTGGCGGGCGGCGTGACGCGCGGAGAGGGTGGCGAGGGGCCGGCCGTCGAGAGCGATGGTGCCGGTGGAGGGCTTGAGGACGCCGGAGGCCAGCCGAAGCAGCGTGGTCTTGCCGATGCCGTTGGGACCGATCAGCGCGGTGGCGGTGCCGGGATGGAGGGCGAAGGTAGCGTCGCGCAGGATTTCACGGTGACCGTAGCGGAAGCTCACGCGGTGGAGGTCGAGCAGGGGGGGCGGAGGGGTCATGACAGCAGATCGCGGCGCGGCCGGCGCAGGAGATAGAGGAAAAAGGGGCCGCCGATGAGGGCCATCAGGATGCCGACAGGGAGTTCGGTGGGGGCGAGCAGCGTTCGAGCGACGGTATCGGCGAGCACAAGAAAGATGGCGCCGGCGAGGGCGGTCACGGGCAGAAGGCGCGTGTTGTCGGGACCGAGCAGGAGCCGACCGATGTGCGGGATGATGAGGCCGGCGAAGCTGATAAGGCCGCCCAGGGCGACGGCGATCGCGGTGAGCAGCGACCCGACCAGGATGATGCCGATGCGGGTGTGTTCGACGTTGAGGCCGAGCTGGTGCGCGTACTCGTCACCGAGGGCGAGCGTGTTGAGCCGACGGGTGAGGGGAAGGGCGGCGAGGATGGCGAGCGCGAGCGCGAGCGAAGTGATCGCGAGTTCGCTCCAGGGCGGTGTGGAGATGACGCCGCGCAGCCAGGAGAGGAGAATGCGCGTTTCATGGCCGTTGGAGGTGTCGAGGACCTCGAAGAAGTAGGTGCAGTTGGTGAGGATGGTGCTGACGGCAAAGCCGGCGAGCAGAAGTGTTACCACGTGCGTGCGTCCGCGGGAGCGGGCGAGGGAGTAGACGACCAGCATGGTGACAACGGATCCAGCGAAGGCGAGCAGAGCGGTGATGCTGAGGCCGAAGAAGGAGGTCTGTGCGAAGAGGAAGATGCCGATGCAGGCGCCGAGGACGGAGCCGCCGGAGGCGCCGATGACGTAGGGGTCGGCCATGGGGTTGCGAAAGAGCCCCTGAAACAGGAGGCCGGAGACGGAGAGCGAGGCGCCGACGACGGCGGAGGAGAGAATGCGCGGCAGTCGAATGTGAAGAAGGATCAGCTGCTCGGTCGCGGTGAGTGGATGGGCAGGGGAGACGGCGCGCAGCAGGTCCGAGGCGCGGAGATGGACGACGCCAACCGAGAGCGAGAGCAGCATGGAGCCGATCAGCGCGACGGCAAGGACGGTCACAAGCACGGACGAGGCAAGAAAGGGCAGAGGCGCGTGGGGCGCCTGCTCGACGAAGGAGCGCTTCGGTAGGTCGCCGCGGCCTTCCGGTTCGACGATACCCGGCAGCGAGGGTGGCCCTTCCGGATGTACCTGAGCTTCCATGATTCTCCTCGATGCTGATCGTAACGCCGGCGCGGAAGGTCAGGGCTAGGAAGGGGGCGTGCGTTGGCTTAGGGATGGAACTCGCGCGCGAGTTCTTCAAGGGCATCGATGGCGACTGGGCTTGCAAGTTCGATGCGGTCGTCGACGAAGAAGGCGCGCCGCTGCTGGATAGCAGGAAGCGCGTCCCAGCCGGGCCGGCCGGCAAGCGTGTCCAGGGTGGGCTTGCCGCCTTGGATAAGCAGGAGCGCTTGAGGCGCCCTGGCGATCAGGGCTTCGAGGCTGATCTGAGGCCACTCTGGGGTGAGGTCGTCGGTGATTGACCGGCCTCCGGCGGCGGCAATAATCTCGGTGATAAAGGCGTGTTTGCCGATGGTCATGATGGGGTCGTACCAGATGGGCATGAAAACGGAGGGGCGCGCCAGACCGCGGGTTCGCGTGCGAACGGCGTCGATGCGGCGCTGGAGTGTGGCGACCAGAGCAGCGGCATCGCGCTCGCGGTGCAGGGCCTCGCCGAGGCTGGAAATTGAATGCAGGAGACCGTCGAGCCCGCGTGGGTTGAGCAGGTAGACGGGAATGCCGAGGCGCTCGATTTCGAGAAGCGAGTTGAGTGGACTGCTGGTCTGGATGCCGAGGACGATATCGGGATGAAGCGAGACGAGGCGTTCGAGCGAGGGCTGGGTGGGGTCGCCGACGCTGGGTTTAGTGAGGGCCGCGGCGGGATATTTGGTGTAATCGGTGATGGCCACGACCTCCGCACCGGCGCCGAGGGCGAAGACGGCGTCGGTCACGCTGGGTACGAGGCAGACAATGCGGTGAGGATGGTCGGGCAGCTCGACGCGGCGGCCTGCTTCATCGGTGACAACGCGACTGGCGAAGCAAAGGCCGGTGCTGAGGAGCACAGTAATGATGCCGGCGAGCGTGAGACCGTGTCGCTTGCGGCGACCGCGGCGCGCGAAGCATGGGGTCGTTAGATTGATTCGGTGCATGGATGCTCCGGGCAAGGCTTGCAGCACGTTTTGAGCGGGGGGCGGAGTATCTCGGAGGGGCGCGCCGGCGCAGAAGACGCGGGCGCACGTACGCAGCGTACCGAAGCAGGTGTACTCAATCGATAGCTGTCGACCTAGCTTATAGGTAAGACGAGCCTACGTGAAGATAAGGCGCGGCCTACCTTGAAGGTTAGATATGACTCCGCAGCCAGTAGTATGTTCCATCTGTCATGTCTAAATGGCCAGGAAGGTCGAAGAGTTTACTATCTAAGCTGTCGATGCGAGATAGCGCGACAAGCGATTCGAGGTGAACTTTGCGCCGTAGGCGAATCGGCAGAGGGGTCCGAAGCTGTTGGAAGAGGCGAGGCCAACCATGTGCAGGCCTGGAACAGAGGACTCGAAGTTTCTGTTGAGAACCGGATTTTCATCAAAGCTCGCAATCTGCTCGAGAAGGTTGGGATGGACGAAGCGGAGGCGTTTGAGGGCTACCTTGTAGCCGGTGGCGGCGATGACGTGGTCGATTGAGAGCTCTGTCTTGTGGCTTTCGGAGGTCGCCAACTCCAGTTGCACCCCGGTGCTGGTATCGTCTGCAGCGACGATTCGTGTACCCAGGTGCATGGTGACCTTGCCGACGATCTTATCTTTAGTGTGCCAGACCGCGGCCGGGCCGTTCACGCGGCGGACCGCGGAGGCACGAAGCTTTGCCGGCATCATGTGGAAGGCGAGTGGGTAGTCAGCGCAGAGCCGGCCCCGCCAGCCGTCGCCCAGGCCCGATCGCGGCTTGAGAACGCGATGAAATAACGAGCGTTGTGGGGCGGTCGGGGAGTAGAAGACGATGGCGTCGCGGCGGGCGATCAGGTGGACTTCGCAGCCGTCCTCCTGAAGAAGACCAGCGAGATCGGTGGCGGAGGCGCCGCCGCCAATGACGGCGACCCTGCGATGTTTGAAGTTCCGGACGTTATTGTGTTGCGAGCTGTGGGAGAGCAGAGTGTTCGGCAAACTTGTCAGCACCTGTGGGGTGTGATCGAAGTGTGTGATCCCGACGGCGAGAACGACACGTCGGGCCGCAATCGTTCCGCCTTCCTTTGTAAGCAGCGAGAAGCCATCGGAAGTTCGTTCGAGGCCGATGACCTCGGTCTGCTCGAGCTCTGGAACGAAGCGTCGCTGAAACTCTAAGCCATACGAAACGAATATCTCGAGCGGGATGGATCCGCTTGCGTTGGCATAGGGAAACCCTTGCTCCTCGCAGTACATTTGCAGCGTGAACGCAGCCTGTGGATCGTAGAGATTAGAGGCGCAGCCGAAGGATTTAAGCATGGTGCCGGCCGGCATGTGATCCTGCCAGCTTGACATTGATTTTCCGAAGATACGGAAGGAAACTTTTTCAGCACGAAGGTGAGCGGCGATGGAGAGACCGTAGGGGCCGGCGCCGATGATAGCGACATCAACACTTCGTCTTCCGAGGATTGTCACACAATCTCCATCGCTCTTTTAGAGTGTCTAGCGTTGCTGAGCGAAGCTTATGATAAAGCTCATCTCTTGGGGTGCTTCTGCCACCAGCTTCCGGAACACTAACACGAAAGTTCGATCAGTGCGTCTTTTGTGATTCGCCTTGCTTGACTGCTTCGGCTAATATATGACCCGACGCAACTGAGTTAATCTATGGACCACCTGCTTACAAGGCGCGCGTTGTTGATCACTACAACGTGGTGGTCGGGTCCGGCAAAGTTGGCGATCGCTTTGTCGCGTCACGGATGGGAGCTTGAGGCCGTTTGTCCGGACGATCATCCATTCTTTTTTGTGAGCAAGATCAAGAGATGTTACCCGTATCGGTGTATTAACTCGCTTCGATCGCTCCTCGAAGCGGTTACATCGAGTCATGCCGACCTTCTAATTCCCTGTGACGATGGTGCTGTGTGCCAGCTGCACGAACTGCACGAGAGCAGGCCTGAGCTACGTCCACTCATTGAGCGTTCGTTGGGCGAGGCTGCGGGTTATTCGGTTCTCACTAGCCGGGCGAAGCTAACCGAACTGGCGGAGAGTTTGGACATTCGTACCCCGGTGACGCAGTCCGTGGTGGACAAGAGCTGCTTACGGGAGTGGTTTCAGGGGGAAGGAAGCTCCGCGGTGTTGAAGCGGGATGGTACGTTCGGTGGCAAGGGAGTACGGATCGTCCATTCTTTAGCTGATGCAGAACAAGCGTGGGCTAGTCTGAGCCGTCCCGCGAACGTCGTTGGCGCGGCGCTGCGCTGGCTGGCGATCCGCGATCCACTGGTCTTCTGGGATCTCCGGAGGCATCCACCGGAGACAGTGTTGCAGCGATTGATCGTGGGTCAGCCAGCTAATATCATGTTTGTTTGTCGTGAGGGCGAGGTGCTTGCAGAGGTAACTGTGGAGGTCTTATCCACGGAGGGCGTAACGGGTGCTGCCTTGGCCGTGCGTGTCATACACAATCAGGAGATACGGTCGGCGGCGGACAAGATCGCATCCAGTTTGAAGCTCTCCGGATTTCATGGCCTGGACTTTATTATCGAGGCCGGCACGGGGCGCGCATATCTCATTGAGATGAATCCGAGATGTACGCAGCTTGGTCACCTGCCGATTGCAGGTCAGGGAGATCTGGCGGGGTTTCTGTGCAGCGATCCCCTCGGCATGAGGTCCGAGGATCGGAGTGGTATCTCCGAGGAGATCATCACCTTCTTTCCTCGATGCTCATCGTCGCTTCAGCGTCCAGTATCGGCCCAGGATATCTACGTGGATACCCCGTGGGAGGAGCCTCTCTTGCTTCAAGAACTGACAAGGTGTGATTGGCGGGAAAGGCGCTGGATGGGAAGATTCTATTATCGTATGCGTCCCAACAAGCGCGCGGCGGTGGCCTGGCTAAGCGAAACACATCATGCCGATCGCCTCGAGTTTTCTGTACATTGCGGTCAGCTGGACTGAATGGCGGAGTTTAGCCATACAGGGAGGAGCGGTAAGAGACTGATCCGTTTAGTTTCTTGTACGCCGGCGTGCAGTACCGTGTACTCTTTGTACATGCAAAGTAGATGTGAATTGGCTGCTCGATGAGTCACGGGGTGAAAGCGCGCTTATCTCCAGGAACGCACTTGCTTCCGACAAGAAGATGGCCGTGCGAGAAGTACCGCTTGCCGAGGGGAAGTTAGATCGAATCTTGTTAGCAATCTCGCAGAGAGATAGAGGGAGGGGCTATGGAGGAAGTGTTCAGGCGCGAATCGACTGCACACGTATTCGGGCCTTCGGGAAGCTCGGGGACTTCGGAATCAGTCCGATCGGATCTGACGGAGATAAATTCTTCGAAGCTGTCGATCGTCATGTCTGTGTACAACGGAGAGCGTTTCGTCGCTGAGGCTATCGAGAGCGTTCTTAGTCAAACCTTTACCGAATTCGAGTTCGTGATTGTCGACGATGGGTCCACGGATCGTTCCAGTCAGATCATTAATGAGTACAAAGCCAGGGATCCTCGCATTGTTCTCATCTCGCAGGAGAACTCTGGCATATCCGCTTCGTTGAATCGCGGGCTGATGGAGGCAAAGAACGATTTAGTAGCCCATATTGATCATGACGATAGAGCTCTCCCGAACTGGCTCGAGCGACAGCTGGCTTTTTGGCGACAGCATTCTGAGTGCAGCGTGGTGTCGAGCTTTGCGTATTTTATTAATACCTCCGGGAAGCGCTTCGGCGTGTCTCGAAATCTCGTGGATGTAGAAAAAGGGCGCCGGGAGCTCAATCCCAGTCTCTTTCTCGAGCTTATCCATTCCAGTGTGCTGATGCGTAAGAAGGACGTTCTGGCTGTGGGGGGGTACCGACCCATTACCACCGAAGACAGGGATCTGTGGGGAAGAGTTGTTACTGCGGGCATGATGATTCGATGTAATCCGAAACCGCTTGTGGAGTACCGGTTACATGGAAGTTCCGAGACGACCAGAAAGCTGAATACAGTCGAGACGTTTGCGCGTCGCGGCATTGATATGAACATCGTTCGCAGACTGAAGGGAGAGCGGGAACTTACGGCGGAGGAGGTGGAGCAGTGGTATCGTTCTAGGCCTGCAACGGAGAAAGTCAAGGAGTTCCGGCGAGTTTGCGCGGGGGTGAACTTTCGACGGGCAGCTCGCCACTACTCCGAGGGGAAGTGGCTGTCGCTGATGTATGCGTTTGGGCTGGCAACGCTGATGCGTCCGATCTATGTACTCACGCGGGCCTTCAATAAAGTGGGGGTTCGGTCAAGTTGAGGCTATGTTCAGTAACGGAGCGCCGTTCCATGCGAGATCGACAGGGACGGCTCTAGAGCTTTTTAGAAAGTGGCGCACACGAGCGCCGACCAGGGTACGTGAGGATTAACCTTTGAGCTCCGAAATTTCTACACCGCCAGGTAAGTTTCCTGGGAGCTTGTTGCAGCGTTTGGGCGGGGGGCGTACCCCCGCAGCGCTCTTCGACCAAGCGCTGGTCAGCGGAGCCAACTTCGCAACCAACGTTATGCTAGCTCGTGCCTTTGGCGTTCACGAGTACGGTGTCTTCGCTCTGTCGTGGATCGCTGTTCTTTTTGCCAACAGCCTTCAGTACGCTTTTATTGTCACGCCGATGATGAGCGTGGGGCCGAAGCAGGACGATGCGGAGCGACCGGCCTACTACGGTGCGGTTGCTACACAGGAGCTGGCTTTTTCGTTCTTTCTCGCGCTGTTGATGTACGCTGGCGTGCTGCTCTCGGCTCGTTTCTTTCCGCAGTGGGGCGTGGCGTACCTGGCTCTTCCGATCAGTGTCGCGACATTCGCCTATTTGTTGCAGGACTTTCTTCGGCGATACTTTTTCTGCACGCGTCAAAGTAAGCTGGCCCTTGCAACGGACGCGGTGAGCTATATCACGCAACTGCCGATGTTGTTCTGGATGACGCGGGTTCACAAAGCGTCGCCATCAAGCGCCCTCTGGATTATTGGTATTACGTCTCTCATTGGATTTCTCGGCTGCATTTTCTGGTACCAACGTGTCACGATCAGCGCATTATCGTTTCGCCAGGTATTTCTTCGGCACTGGCGGATCGCACGGTGGCTGGCGCCGTCTGCGTTCATGCAGTGGGGTGCGGGAAATCTCTTTTTAATGGCTGCGGTACTCTATTATGGAGCCTCCGCTTCCGCTATTTTGCGAGCGGCACAGAACATTGTTGCGGTATCCCACGTCTGGTTTCTTGGCCTGGAGAATGTCGTGCCGGCGGAGGCAGCTCGGCAGATGCGGCTCAAGGGTCTGGACGGAATGCTGTCGTATGTCAAACGTATGTTTCTGCGGTGGGGAGGAGTCACGCTTGCGTTCACGGCGATCATTGCGGCGTTCCCCGGCTTTTGGCTCCGCTTGGCTTATGGCAACAAGTACGCGAGTAATGGGTCCGTTTTACGTCTGTACGCCTTGTTTTATTTGATTACGTTCGTGGCAGGGCCTTTGCGGGCGGCGTTGCAGGCCTTGGAGTATACGAAGCCCATCTTCTGGGCCTACCCCGCACTGGTCGCTTTTTCTGTGGCGCTCGCGGGTCCGTTCGCGCGCGTTCTAGGTCTCTACGGGGTGATCCTGGGCCTATGCGCGACGCAGATTATCTTTCAAAGCATTATCGGAGCGGCGCTTCTCTTACGAGTGAGATGGGTACGATCGGAAGCAAGGCTCCATGCTGTACAGCTGTAACTCACGAGTCGTGAAAGACGCAGTCGAATGGAACCTGCAGTTGGCTTGGCTTGCTTAGGGCCGCATTGCAAGGAATAGACCATACGCTGATGCTCCTTCGAGGGCTGCAATATCCGCTGCAGTATAAGTCTGTTGGATCTGCTCATCATTACGCGAAAGCAGCACATTCTCATGGTAGAGGCCGCTCTTCTGCGTGCCCGGCACGAAAGGAAAGCGAAGTGGTCTACTTCGCACCTGGCGCACAGGTATTTCTGCCCGCAGTGCGTTGGCATGAAGCCAGACATCGTCGGCCTTCGGACAGATGTCAATAAATTCAGTCCCAGCACGTTTCAACGCATCGAGGAGAGACGGAGGATAGATGCAGCCGGAGACTCCGGTGGCGAAGTGCAGAGCGCTCGGTTCGGTCGAATGGCAACGCTTCCATGTCTGGTAAGGGGCGATACGCCCGTCAGCGACCCCGATGCGATGCGCGCGGAAGCAGTTGACCACATGAGGAAAGGTTTTGTTTGCTGCTATCAGGTCTGCCAGCCACCATTCGTTGTAAAGCAAATCGTCGTCCGCCGTTACAAGTGGCATCTCGAACAGATCTGTGGACTGAACGTACGGGAAGTATTTTGTATGAGGCCCGTAGTTGGAGGTCAGCCGAATTTCGAGGCCCCTCTTTACTAATCGAGCGAGGCCCGGAACCGGATGGTCTAGTGCTTCACAGGTATCCACCCATAGGATGAGTCGTGAAGGCAAGGAAGAACCTGTGGCAATGGACTCTATGGCAAGGTGAACCGATCTGAGTCGTTCTCCGTACGAGGTTAAGCAGAGCACCGGGCCACCGGCAGCAACGACAGGGGTTGTCGAGTGTTGATTGCGAAGCGCCAGACGGCGTAGAAGAATTTTGGTGTACTTCGTTTCATGCCTCAGTAGAAAGAGCCACGCCTCCATCGCGCGCGTGCTAAGTTCATCCGCGTTGCTGCGGTTGATCAAATTCATCTCCACGGTACTTGGCGCGACACTGCGTCTGCCAACTCGATCCCTGTTGCGAGGGAGCCATCTTTCCCAACGCGATAAGCATACCATCTATATGCGTGTCACCTCTGTTGCAAGGTGATGACTGTACACGACGGAGTTGACTCGACCCGGGAGAGTGGCTTCCGAGTTACGTTCGTGACTAAAGAGTCTTGATCTTAGGAAGGGATGTGGTTCCTACTTTTTAGAATGTGATCTGGCGGAGGCAGCTTGCTTAGGCATCGCCTTTGGTGGCAGGAGAATTTATAAGACTTTGGAGCAGAGCATCGCACATCCGCAGTATGCAGATATCCCTAACGGCCTGAGAAGCCTCAAGTCGCTAAATGCGTCACGATCGGAGCTTTGCCCCTCGGCTGAATAAGTCTGGCTTAAAACGGGGCAAGCTGTGGTAGATTTTGGCTAACGTTGTGAGAGAGCTGGATGGAGTGTTGTAGGGATTCCGGTTCGCGGTGCGAGAACGTGTTGGGCATGTGGCGTGAGGGCATGCCATCGAGCTTCCACAGGAGGAGCCCTCTCTTTCTCGCCTCACTGCCCTGTGCTAGCGTCCAGATTAGCGTCGTTCTAAACGGCCGACCCGTGCAAAGAGTTCCCGGGCCTGCTGTTCCCGAGAGCTTTGTCGTGACCGCTTCATTGTAAGATAAGCCTGAGGCGGTAAAGAACGTTACTTTGGGTGGTGCTCGCCCACAATGAAGGATGCTCAGGCCGCGATTGTTGCCTAAAATAGGAAACGCAACGCTCGAATGTTTCGTCCTTAACGGCTGCAGGATCGTCTCACTCCCGTGCGCCTGTAAATGGAAGGATTTTCTTTATGGCTACGAATCCGCTTGTCCCCCGTTCCGAATCCAGGCTGCAGGCCGTGGAGCGCTATGAGGGGTTTGCCTCCGGTCCGCGCGATGAGATGTCGTTCAGTGATGTCAGCCGCGTACTGCGCAAGCAGCGCCGAGTGATTCTGATTGCGTGTTTGGGCGGCGTTGTTCTGGCGCTTTTGGTTTCGCTGCTCATGACGCCGAAGTATCGCTCCGCGGCCAATGTGGAGTTGAACCCGGCGGAGGGAAATAAGCTGGGCTTGAGCGATTTTAGCCCGGATCCAGGCTCTTCCGCAGAGGACCTCGGCACCAACCTCTCTACGCTGGTACAAATGCTGCGCAGCGATTCACTTGCACTCGAGGTGATCCGGCAGAATAACCTGGAGGCGGAAGCGTCCTACCGCCTGCCAAAGAGTGCCAAGTACGCTGCCGAGGCCAAGTTGCCCTTGGCGGATGCGCCATTGCGCCGGGCTCGCATTCTCAAACGCTTTGAGTCGAATCTTAGGATCGAACCGGTGCCCGGGACGCGCTTGGTTCAGATTAGCTTCGCCGACCCGGATTCCAAGCGTTCCGCAGCAGTGGTCAACTCCCTGGTTGCGAACTACACAACTGATTACATTCATCGTCATTATCTCGGTTCCGTGCAAGCCTCCGACTGGCTACAGAAGCAGATAGCGGATCTTAAGCAGCAGGTAGCGTCTTCAGAAAACAGGGTGACCGACTTTGAAAAGCAGAACGGCTTTTTCGGCTTTGTGGGCACGGGTTCGGATGCGACCCAGAGCCCGTTGCTGCAGAAGCTTGTAACCCTCAACCAGACAGTGGTTCAGGCTGAATCCGAGCGCATCCAGAAAGAAGCCATCGCCAAGCTGCTTGCCACTCGCGATCCCGAGGTGATTGTGGGTCTGGGATCAAATCCGCAGATCGCCAACGGTGTGACCGGCACCGATCTCACTGTGCTCCAGAGCTTGCGTTTGCGGGAGGCGCAGATCCAGGCGGACTACTCTGAGATGCAGACCAAGTATGGTGCGCGCTACCCTGCGCTGATCGAGACTAAGAATGAGTTGACCTCTATCGAAGGCTCAATCACGCGAACGGTGAACAATCTGCGCTCGCGAGCGCAGAACGACTACGCTGTTGCTGCCAAGAACGAGGCCATGCTCAAGCAAAGCTTTGAGGAGCAGGTCGCCGAGGCGAACAAGCTGAACGACAAGGCCACGCAGTTTCAGCTTCTGAGCAAGGAAGCGGAAGGCAACCGCAATTTGTACCAGGGCTTGGTGACCAAGCTGCGTGAGGCTGAAGTGGCCGCAAGCGTGCGCGGCGCCAACATCACTCCGGTAGATCTGGCGACGCCGATGCCGACGCCAAGCTCGCCCAATTACCCGCTCAACCTCGCTATCGGACTCGTGGGTGGATTACTTCTTGGGTTGGGTGCTGGCGTTTCTCGCTCGCGCGGGGACCAGGCAATCGAGAACGTAGAGGCTCTGGAGGCGCTAGCACCAGCACCTATTCTAGGAGCGGTGCCCCGTTTGAGCCGGCTGAAGCCTTCCTCGTCGCCCAAGGTGCTTACCAGCACACTTGGTGAGCGGGGAATAAGGGGGCGATTCGGACGTAACGGAGGTGAAGACAAACTGGCAGCAGAGGCCTACAGTCAGATTCGTACTTCGATCCTGCTGAATGCTGCGGGGGCTGTGCCGCGCACGATTCTAATCACAAGCCCGCTCAATGGGGACGGAAAATCTAGTATTGTGGGTGAGCTCGCGGCTGCGTTTGCCATTGCCGGCGCTCGGGTGCTGGCCCTCGATGCTGACTTGCGCCATCAGGCGACGTTTTCAGGTTCTGAGCAGTTGTCTCGCAAAGGCCTGAGCGATCTTTTGGCTCAGGGGGGCGACCCAAATGAGTATGTACAGCCGGACAGCTCCGTCCCGAATCTCTTCTTTCTCTCTTCTGGAGCTTTGACGGGGTCTCCGCTTGTGTTGCTGGAGTCGCCCCGCTTCAAGGAGCTCCTCGGCGAATTAAAGAAAAGCTTTGATTTTATTCTTATCGATTCTCCTCCAATCTCCTTCTTTGCCGATGTCAGCGTTATTGCCCCCCACGCCGACGCGACGGTGCTGGTGGTGCGTGCTGGTGTCACCTCACGACAGGCGTTCCGCCGCTCTTGTCGAACCCTGCTCGATGCGAACAGTAAGTTGCTGGGCGTGATTGTGAATGACTTGGCGCTCGACTCGCCTAACTTCTATGGCTACTACGGGTATCGTGGAAAGGATTTTGCTCGCTCCTATGCCAAAGTCTAGTGCTTATCATCACGCCGTTCTTCTTACCGTGCTGGCCGTAGACGCGCTTATTGGCGTTACCGGCAGAGCGCAAATCCCTTCGCTCATTCCACAGCAGCAGGCTGGTCCTCTGTCCAACGTGCTATCCACACCGGCAACGCGAGCGCTTGGTGCTGGTGTGGGGAGTGGAGCCACGGGTATCGTAACCTCTCCTCCTAATTTTGAGAAGCTGCGGATTCAGCCCAACTTTCTTCTCCATGTTTCGCTCTTCAATGAACCGCAACTCAACCAAGATGTCCGCGTGAGTGACACGGGCGACATCAACATGACATTGGCGGGGCCAGTGCATGTACAGGGAATGAATGAAGCGGAAGCGCAGGAGGCGATCGCTGCGGCTTACAGGCGATCTGAAATGCTCAAGAACCCGCAGGTGTCCCTGTCGATTCTCCAATACGTTTCGCCGAAGATCTCAGTACTGGGTCAGGTGCAGTCTCCGGGGGAATATGAGTTGATAGCGCCAACGGACCTTTTAACCGTACTAACCATGGCCGGTGGCGCAACCATCGACGCGGGCAATCGCATAACGTTGCGACGCGCTGGTAGCAGGGAAGACCAAGTGATCAGGTTTGTCCGCAGCGACGATACCAGCAACCTGCAGAAATACACGGTGAGTGCAGGCGACACGGTGGTTGTAAAGCGCGCGGGCATCGTCTACGTACTGGGTGCGGTTAATCGTCCCGGTGGGTATTTGATGCAGCCGGATGGCTCAATGAATGTGATTCAAGCAATCGCTTTAGCGCTCGACACGAACTTTTATGCTTCCACTCAAGATGTGCGGATTATCCGAAAAACGGATGAGGGGATTCTTGACATCCCCGTCAAGTATAAATGCATTGTCGATGGGAAGGTATCACCACAGGCACTTGAACCTGATGACATCGTCTATGTACCAAATAGTAAGGTGAAGGTGACCTTTGCCAACGCGAAGCAGCTTGCCTTCCAGGCTTCAGGCGCTGCGATCTATGCAGGTCTTGTCCGCTAGCCAGAGATCCTCCGAGAAGAGTCTTGAAGTCATTTTCGAGGAGATTGGGATATACACGGTATGTACAAAACTTGGTTGAAGATGCTGGCTGGTCTGCTAGTTGGATACATGACTTTAGACCGCGGCTTCGCGCATTTCGGGGTCTCTCCAATCTACGTTGGTGAACTGGTCTTCCTGCCTGGTTTTTTGATGGCGCTGGTGCCAAGTGCTATCTCGCCGGCGCTGAAGACACCGTTAGGGATTTTGTATGTAGCCTTTGTGCTGGTGAGTTTGAGTAGCGCTATGCCGTACGTCAGCCTTTACGGCGTCGACACACTCCGCGACTCCGCGATATGGATCTATGGGCTTTTCTTTCTTCTCGTCTCAAGTCTGCTTGTCCGTAGACCAAGTGTGCTCATGCGTATTCCTGTCACATATGGCAGATTTCTGCTCTGGTACACGCCTATTCTCTGTATTCTTCTTGCTCTGCGCTACTTGCTCCATGCCAACGATGAAACCGCTGGTGGAACTCGCTTCTTTTCGATAAAGATGGGAGACATGGGGGCACATTTAGCTGGAGTATTTGCATTTTTGCTGCTCTCGCTTGATCTGCTTTGGCAAAGGGGCAGTGCACGACCACGTGCTTCAGTACGGTATGTGGTTACGGCTTCAGCTGCACTCGTTGCAATGCTTTTTGTGTCCTCGATTAACCGTGGTGGCATGCTCTCGGTGATTACGGCCGTGGTTCTGGTAATAATCTTGGCGCCCAAGCTAAGTTGGCGTCGCACTGGGGTAATCTTTGCAGCTGGAGTCATTGCGGTGTTCTTGGTCTTCGGCGCAGCTGGTGCTGAGGTTCGCATCAGTGCGGGCCGCACGCTTTCGCTTGATCAGATAGAGACAAACATCAGCAGCATCTTCTACCCGCAGCAGTCCGCCAACACAGTTACCAGCAACACGGCGCATTGGCGATTACAGTGGTGGAAGAAGATAGTGGGATATACGTTTGAAGGTCCTTACTTTTGGACGGGGAAGGGTTACGGGATTAACCTCGCTGATTCGGACGGCTTCCGACTCGGGAGAGATAACATGTTGCGCGCCCCGCATAACTCGAGTATGACAATACTGGCGCGCTCGGGAGTCCCCGGATTTACACTCTGGATTGCAATAATTATAACGTTTGTTGTCCAGATGATCCGGTTCGTTCTACACGCTCGTAGGCAGAATCATCCAGTTTGGTCTCGCGTCGCGCTATGGTGTCTTGTTTACTGGTTGGCCATGGTAGTTGATTCCTGTTTCGATGTGGCTCTCGAGGGTCCGCAGCTCGGTATTTGGTTCTGGTCACTTATGGGATTCGGCGTGGCTTTACAGAAGGTTTATCAAGAGCGCTTTGCCCACGCACATCAGCGCCAGGCAATGCCACTCAAGTCTCAACAGGCGGTACCGGCCCTAATCTGAGCAAACTGATTGCCTTTGCTCGCCATGACCGACACTTTCTTCCCATGCTAATGGGAGCGCTGTGTACATTGCTCCTCTGCACAATCTCCTTCTAATGGAGCCGAGAGACCCCGGTATAATACCTAGCTCGTGTTAGCAGGCGGTACCAGTTTGCTGCTCCTAGAGGAAGTGTCCGTCTCTATTATGTGCTGGTTCCAAGGCAAATTGAGTCGCCCGGTCTGGCTTTTTCGTGTGTTTAGGCGTCTACTCTAGTAGACCCCATACGCCGCGCTCACGGGTTGGCCTGTTTTGTTATGCAATCTGGCGAAGTCGCACGATCGTCCGTAATTCAACCGTAGTTCGGTAACGAGGCTCTTATGCTGCACTATCTTAGATGTGTCCTATACACATGCTCAGCGTTTGTGACGGTTGCCCCCACGATCCAATTACTAGCGCAGTCCGTAACGCTTGCGCCCGGGGTGGATGTGGCCGCCAAGGTTGCCGCTGCCGCGCCCGGGACAAAGTTCATCTTTTCACCTGGCGTCTACATTGCTCAGCAGATCAACCCGAAAAACGGAGATAGTTTTACCGGAGAGGGGAAAGTTGTTCTGGATGGTGCGGAGCCGTTGAGCTTCACGGCGGCCGGCAGCACCTGGTCAGCTCCGGTTGGCGCCATTCAGGTGGGCAATGCTCGTTGCGTGAGCGATCACCCGCTCTGCAATATCCAGCGGGATCTCTATGAGGACGATAAACCTCTTATGCCTGTTGCAAATGCCAATGCACTTCAGCCGGGCACGTGGTTTTATGACCAAGCGAGTGGCCAAGCTCTGATCGGGTTTAATCCGTCCGGGCACAAGCTCGAAATGGCCAAGGCTAAATGGGCCTTTAACAACACCGCACAGAACGTCACCATTTCGCACCTGATTGTAGAGAAGTACGCTTCTCCGCCCCAGTTCGGCGCGATTGGAGGACAGGGAGGAGGTAACAATGGTCAAGGTGGTGCTCAGGACTGGACGGTGACGGACACGGAGGTACGCCTGTCGCATGGGACTGGTATTCAGCTGTCAGATCGCTCCACAGTAGAACGCTGTAACGTCCACCATAACGGGCAGAAGGGTGTCGGCGCGCGTGGGCCAAATGTTCTGGTCGAAAACACCGAGATCGCGTTCAACAATTATGCCGGCTATGACTACGGTTGGGAGGCTGGCGGAACCAAGTTCTCTCGTACCACTAACCTACGTGTATTGAACAACTATGTTCACGATAACGCAGGTAGCGGGCTCTGGGCCGATATCGATAATCAAAACGCAACATTCAGATTGAATCGAGTCGATCACAACGGCGGATCAGGGATCCAGTATGAGATTAGCTATGGAGCCTTGGTGGAGCAAAACACTGTGCGTTGGAATGGCACTCCGCCGCGCTCCTCGCTATGGCAAGCGCAGATCAGCGTGCAGAATTCCAGTAATGTAATTGTTCGCAATAACGTTGTCGTTGTGCCTGCAATGGCGGGTAACGGCATTGCCGTTATCAACCAGGAGCGTGGTACCGGTGACCTGGGCTCAAGGCTGGGAGTCAACAACTCCGTCACTCATAATACGATTACCTATGAGGGCTCTGGGGGTGCAAGCGGGTTGATGGATCCGCTCGGTTCAGGAACGAACAACATTTTCGATAATAATACGTATATTCTCAAGGCCGGAGGGCAGCACTTTGAGAATCGTGGAAAGAAGACATGGGGAGAGTTTCGCGCTCTCGGAAACGATGCCAACAGTCGCCTCGTAGATGCTTCCGGCAGACCTGTTTCCCAATAGGTGGCGTGAGAAATCACGTGAGACAGGAATCCTGTTTCTTCTGCTCTGCGCTCTACAAGCGCAGAGCAGAGCGTGAACGGTGAAGCAGCTTGCCGCAGAGAGCATGTATGTGAGCGGCGCCAGTTTAGGAGCTAAGTGAGACGAGCTTGGGTTTTGTTTCACCTAGCCGATGCGCGAGCGCCTCCTCGTAAATCTGTATCAGTCTTGCATGATTCTGCCCAGCACCATAATGCCGGTCGTACTCGGCACGCGCCTGTCGTCCCAGAACGGCCGTGCCCTCAAGGTCGTTCCACGCCCCCCGCGCTATGCCGTTCAGAGCCGCAGCATCTCCAGGCTCAAACAGCCAACCAGTCGTTCCCTCTCGCACAAGTTCTTGCTGCGCACCCGTTCTGGTCGTAATAGCGGGCAGACCGGAGGCGTAGGCTTCCAGGATGACGCGTCCAAAGGTTTCATTCCAAGAGGAAGGCATCACAACGAAGGCAGCGCGGCTCAGTATTTGCTCAATTTCTGATGGAGACTTCCGCCCTTCCATTTTGATGTGAGGTCTATTGGCAGCCCAGCGAGCTACATCTTCTTCAAGGACACCATTGCCCACAATACGCAAAGGGACGTTAAGGCCTTCCCAGGCCTGCATCAGTGTGGAAATTCCTTTTTCGGCGGAAAGCCGGCCGATGAAGAGGGCATACTCCTGGCCACTTGCGCGCGTGCCTGGATCGGGCACATAGTTTGGTTTCAGAGCCATCAGCTCGCTCGGAATGCCAGAGGCACGAAGCCGCTCACGAGTGAACTCGGCCGCTACTATGTAACGGTCGACCTTGTGCTGCCAGGTTCCCGCAAGGTGGTGCACGCTGTTCATAGCGACTACAGCCGCAGTCTGGACCTTCGATCCTCGGTAGCAGTTTCGCTTGAGTCCTGGCCAAGGGAAGCGACCCACACAGCGTTCACATTGGGCGCCGTCGTAGAACAAATTCGCCGATGGGCAGACAAGTCGAAAGTTGCGCAAGGATTGTACAACTGCGGCTCCAGCCCGACGCACACCCCAATAGGCTCCCGGCGAGATCAGGGGCAAGGTGTTTTGAAAGTGGACGACCTCGCGCTTGGTCTCGCGTACAATCTTTTCCAGTTCCGCCGATGCGGTCCACGACCAGACCGTCTCAACGCCGAGACGCACGCGGCGGAGGGGGCCGTAATTTCGGATCTCGTCATTGTGCACCACGTAGGTGAGCACGTCGTGGCCGAAATCACGTAGTAGCTGGGTCTCTTCCTCAAATGAGCGACCCTCTCCGCTTGGCGAGCTGGAGTCATAGTAGTCGTGCACCATAAGAATTTTCATGGCTGCACACTCACAACCCGGGTGCCACTCCAACCGCGTGTGTGCGAACGTACTTCATAAGCGGACCGATCCTCATTCGTGGTGAAGTCACACGTCAGGGACCGTCCGTACATTGTCCTCCAGACGCACTTACTCACGTCAACTCTCCGTTCGCATCTGCAATGTACGCCGCATCGGCATGTGGCCTAGGGCCGACTCTGGGCACGGACAACCCCATAGTGCGCGTTGGGGAGCTGATCAAAGGGTACAGTCGCAACGACAATTAGGCAAACCTTCTTGGACGAGTGCCCCCTTCAGTTTAGATGGGGGTAGTCCTTTGCAGGGGCTTGGTCGAGCGACACATTGGAACAGTTCAGATCTGCCGACATTGGGAAAGTGTCACCTGATCGTACTCACTCCACCGCTTGGTGCTGCTGAATGCATGTAGGCTCTGATCAAATCGAGCTTGCTGGAACAACCGGAACAGTGTGGCGGTTTCAAGCAGAAGCGCTCGGCGACTTCGATTGCTGTCTTCATGTCCATTGAGCTGAGTATCTCTCACCGGCTTCGCACGCAAAAAACGACGGGCTGCGGTGAGGCAGCCCGTCGTTTGTGTTTGTTGCTTTACATCTTCGTCTACTTCGACCACACAACCTTTCCATGAGCGTCATAGCCTGCCTCTTGGAACTGTGCAAAGGTTTTGACGCCAAAGGCCTCAAAGTGATGTTTGTTGAGTGCAGGGTTGATGTGATAGGTGTTGTAGTCGATCACATTGTTTGTTCCAGTAGAACCAATGCCCATCAAGCCGCCCGCGCCATTCGTGCCCTCAAAGGTGATGTCATTGTTCTCGATCGTGTCATAGGTGCCAACGGTCGGTCCATAGAGATCAGTGGTGGCCCGCTGTTGATTCACGATGACCAGACCGCTGCCGTAGTCAGCAGCTACGACTACCTTATTGCCGCGCACGATGGTGTTGCTGGAGTTTTGTACCGATACCTGGCCATTCCACATCGAGATACGGGGTGGGTTGCCATTGCGGATAAGAGTATTGTCTTCGATGGTGGCAGCATAGCCGATCTCATGCTGGATGCCGGCGCCCGCGTTATTTTCTACACGGTTTCCCTTGTAGTGGACATTGATGCAGTACGTGTCGTCCCATAGCCCAGCGCCGTTGTTGTCGTGTGAATAGTTGTCCAGGATTTCTGCATTCTTGAGGTGGCCAAACTTCATGCCGCCAGACTCCCAGGAGTAGCCGAACCAATCGTAGTTATTGTAAGCAAATTCATTGTTCTGAATTAGAAGATTGCTTCCATGACCGCCCAGGCCCTTCTGGCCATTGTGATGGAAGTAGGAGTTCGTGACGGTGCTGTGATCCCCAACCATAGCCGCTCCGCCGTGATTGTAGCGGCCCACGATATTAGTCAGAGTCCAGTTGGAGCCCGCAGCGTATTCGCCGACTGCGCCGCTGGTCGCGGGTGCGGCATACCGTTCCACTGTCAGATTCTGGATCGTGACGTCGTTGGCATAGCCGCAGAAGGCGCAGAGTGATGTGCCGATCTGAAACCAATTTGTTCCCGGATCGAAGTTGATGACCGCGGTACCCTTGCCCGCGTCGTAATACCACGTGCTGTTCGTGAGTTCTTTAGTGCTGCTCACCGGCATCATGAGGCTCGTATCGACAAACAACTCTCGTGTATAGACGCAGAGAGGATGGCCCTTCATGCAGTTGGGCTCATCGAGAGGCATCGCGCCGATGCTCGAAGACCATAGTTGTGGGGAGGAGCCCGGGACGGGCGAGAATTTTATCGGCAGAGCTCCGTCAAGAACGGCCTTACCGGAGGTTGGCCCAGTGAAGGAGTCACCAGTCTTTGGTTTGATCTGCAGCAGCCGATAGGTACCAGCGCTGAAGACGAAGCTTGTGCCCGCAGGAGCAGCAGCCACGATCTGGGCAACCTTGTCACCCGGGTGAAGTGTGATTGTTTCGGCGAAGCTAGCCGCGGGCAAGAGAGAAGCGGCCAAAGCTAGTACTTTGATTGACTTATAATCAAACATCTGAGTCCCCTTTAATAAGTAGTTGGCAGAGACAGGTAAAGCAATAATTACAGTTTTCGGCAATGGTACAAAAAAGCTGCGTTACAGTAAGCGGTGGAGCAGGGCGAAGGCTTCCAGTTTCGAATGAACCCATGGTTTAGCTGGGATCGCGGACATCTCTCGCTAGGCGACAGGGTGCCGCCGAAACCTTCCACCTCCTATGCAAAGGATTGCTTAATGTATCTCACGTGCATCGATCTATAGCAAGCAAAGCATGAAAATAAAAACCAACCAAATCTGTTCTTTCAAAAACAACGTCATTAGTTCTAGGTGAATGGAACAATCTTCTTAGAAGATGTACCACTTGCACTTGGGTGCAGGCTGTCCATCTCTTGTTGACCTTTTTACAGGGTGCCTCGGCGGGGTTCTATACCATGCTGGTGCGCATGTATACCCCAATTGGGTGATTTCAGTATCACGTGTCATCTAAACGAATCTCGTGAGCGGATCGGCAATGCATGACGTGCAGCGGGAGAGCTGGCTGGACAGTTTCACACACAACTGTTACATGGTGGTGGACGACTTAGCTAAGATCACGTGGGACCGCAAAAGGAGAGGATCCTCCAGGGATCAGTTCCGCTTGATTCCGGCTCAGATTGTCAGAATGTCAGCGTGGAGATGGCCGGGGTCCGTGGCGGTATGGGTGGGCTGATACGAGGATTCTCCACTGTCCTGCAACTGAGATGACGGCGGAGGAGGTGGGATCGCGCCGCCATCGGAAGGTCAGTGGGTCTCGGTCTCGATGTGGAGTTTGGATCCCATGTCTTCGAGGCTGACTCCGCGGGTCTCCGGATAGAACCACATAACGACGAAGAACTGCAGCGCGGTCATGGAAGCGAAGAAATAGAAGGGCGCGGCGGAGCCCCAGCGGGTAGCAAGGATGGGGAAGAGGAAGGTGACGACGGCGTTCATGAACCAGTGGGAGAAGCTGCCGATGCTCTGGCCTTTGGCACGGACGCGGTTGGGGAAGATCTCGCTGATGTAGACCCAGATGACGGCTCCCTGGGAGAAGGTGAAGAAGGCGATGAAGCCCATGAGTAGCCAGAGCAGGGCACCGTGGCCGCGGTTGAGCTGGAAGCTGAGGGCGACGCCGGCGAGACAGAGGGTGGTGCCGACGGAGCCGATAAGAAGCAGGGGGCGGCGGCCGATCTTGTCGATGACGAGCATGGCTAGGGTGACCGCGGCCAAGTTTACGAGACCGATGAGAACGGCCTGCTCGTCGGCCGAGACCTGGGTGAAGCCGGCCCGCTCGAAGATGCTGTTGAGGTAGTAGAGGATGGCGTTGATGCCGGAGAGCTGGTTGAACATGCCGATGGAGATGGCGAGAAAGATGGGCAATCGGTAGCGCCACTGGAAGACGCGGTCGGCGGCGGAGCCCTTCTTCTGCTCGAGGGACTGGGCGATCTCGGTGCGTTCGCGTTCGGGGTCGACGTCTCCGTTACGGCGAAGGACGTCGAGGGCTTCGGTATCGCGGCCCTTGGCGACGAGCCAGCGAGGGCTTTCGGGGATGAAGAAGAGGGAGAGGAAGAAGGCCAGGGCGGGGAGCGCGGCGATGCCGAGCTTCCATCGCCATTCGTGCGGTCCGGGAGCGAGCTGGTGGACGAAGTAGTTGGAGATGTAGGCGAGCATAATGCCGAAGACGACGTTGAACTGGAAGGCGCCGACGAGGCGGCCTCGTAGGCGTGCAGGGGAGATTTCGGCGATATAGGTAGGGCTGATCACGGAAGAGGCGCCGACGGCGAGGCCACTGAGGATGCGGAAGGCGAGCAGGGCGTCCCAGCTCCAGGCAAAGGCGCAGCCGAGTGCGGAGAGAAGGTAAAGCAGGCCGACGAAACGGAGGCAGGAGCGGCGGCCGAAGCGATCGCTGAGTGCGCCGGCGACGGCGGCGCCGCCGACGGTTCCCCAGAGGGCGCTCGAGACGGTGATGCCGAGGGTGAAGGCGGTGAGGCCGTAGACGGAGGTGAGGGCGGTGGTGGTTCCGGCGATGACAGCTGTGTCGAAGCCGAAGAGCAGGCCGCCGGCGGAGGCGATGGCAGCGATGGAGAGGAGGTGCTTGTTTATGGGGGTATGAGCGATGGATTCCGGAGTGCGGATCACACTTTGCCCCCCCACATGGATTTGAGTTCGTATACGTCGAGGTGGTTGAGGGTGCTGCCGGCACCTTCGAGACGACAGCCGAGGCCGGAAGAGCTGTTGGAGGCGGGGAGCTCGCGGATAATGTAGCGGCGGCCGCCGTCGACGAAGATCTCCGCGACGGCCTTGTCGATCAGCAGATGGACGGAGCCGTGGCCCTGTGGGAGATCGGCGGGGTGAAGGGTGACGAGGTCCGTGCCTTGGTACCGGAGCGTGAGCGCACCGTCGTGCGGCAGGGTGACGTCCACGTTGACATCGAGCGGGCCAGGGGGTATGGAGCCGAGTTTCGTGTCCACGTCGGCCGCGGTGAGCTCGGACCATGTGTGCTGTTTTGCGTGGAGGAGGTCGATCTCGTGGATGGGGTTTGCGACCATGCGGAGGCCATCGGGGGTGGTGACGAGACGGAACTCGGTGGGAAAGAGGATCATCTGGGTGAAGGGCATGTCTTGCTCCCAAATGCGTCCCCATGCCATCTGAACGCGACGGGCGTCGGGCATTTCGGCGAAGGACTGGGCGGCGTAGAGGAGATCCTCGCCCTTGGCGTTTTTGCCTTCGGCGTAGCGCAGCTCGGTGGATTCGGGGGTGAACGTCATGCCGTCAAAGGCTCCGATGTAATAGGCAGTGGAGCCGCCGTGCATGACCCATTTGGTACGGCTCTTATCGCCGTCGATGGGAAGTTCGAAGAGGTCGGGGCACTCAAAGAGACCCTTGAGGTGGCTTTTGCGCGTCCACGATTTAAGGTCGGTGGAGTTGAAGATGGACATGCCATCCTTCTCAAAGAGGACCATGACCCAGTGCTGGGTCGGGGCATACCAGAAGACGTGAGGGTCGCGGGTCTGGTTGGTGCCGACCTCGGCGTTGGTATCGAGGATGGGATTGCCATCGAAGTGAGTGAAGGTTACGCCGTTGTCGGTGCTGTAGGCGAGGCACTGGACCTCTTTTTCGGTCTTGCGATCGAAGGCGGTATAGACGAGGACGAGCGCATCTTTGCCGAAGCCGGCGTTGTTGTGGTGATCAATGATGGAGGAGCCAGACCATGCCGACCCTAGCCGGTCAAGCATGAGGGCGGGAGAGAGCTCGGTCCAGTGGATGAGATCTTTGCTGGTGGCGTGGCCCCAGTACATGAAACTGCTGTCCCAGAGAACGCCGAAGGGAAAGGCCTGCCAGAAGAGGTGGTACTGGCCGTTGAAAAAGATGGGCCCGTTGACGTCGTTGTTCCAGCCGCGTTTCACGGTGAAGTGAAGCTGGGGGCGGTTGGCCTCCTTGTACATGGTGGCGGCGTCGCGGATGGTCGCGGCCTCGTAGATGCGATCGAGGGCGGGCTGGGTGGCCGGGCCGGAGAGGGTGACGGTCTGGCCCTTGAACTCGCTGATGTCAAGGTAGATCCAGTAGTCGACGGTGTCTTCGGCCAGCTGCAGGGGGAAGGTGCGTTTGGCAGCACCGCCTTCGTTGATGGTGAAGACGCGGAGCTTCGTCTGGCGGCCAATAGGAATATTGAGGTATTGCTGCGTGACGTGGAGTTCCTTCGCTTGCGCGCGCAGGAGGGGAGAGGCGAGAAGGACAGCGGCGAGAAGAAAAAGGCTGAGGGCGAGCGGTCTTCGTTGGCGAGGGCCGAAGGAGGCTGGAGCGTGTATCGACCGGCGGAAAGCTCGGGTGCGGTTTAGCGATAATGAGTGCATCCTGAACCTCAAAGGTGATGGGTGGGCGTGCAGGAGGGCAGCTTGCGGACGCGTAGTTCTCTGGTGTACTGCGGATTCCGTCGGAGGAGGCAGGGCGCCCGGGTTCAGGGCTCCGGTGGGAAGAACTTGAACACTTCGAGGAGATCGGTTCCAGTATTTTTGAGCCGGTGGGGGACGCGCGCCTGGGCCTCGGTGACGAAGAACTCTTCGCCGGCGCGGACGGGCTTACCGTTGAGTTCTCCCTCGCCCTGCCAGATGAGCATGGCGTAGGGCTGCTGTTCGAGCATCTCGAACATGCCAGTGACGCGAACGCGTTTGCCGCTGAACTTTTGCGTGACGGTGGGCGGGAAGATCCAGGCCTCTTCTCCCTCGCCGCGCTGCTGCCGGTCGGCGATGGGCTGCGGAATGAGACGGTATTTTTCGAGGATGTCCGGGTCTTCGGAGGTCTCCCAGTCGATGAAGTCGAGGGCCTCCTCCAAGCTGGAGAAGCCGGGATGGGTCTCCTCGGGCCCCATCCGCTTGCCGTTGGAGTACCACTCGAGATAGGTGTAGACATCGGAGGGCTGCTGGAGTTCGAGGGTGAGCGCGGTGCCGGGCCGGTGAGGGATGCCGGCGGGGACGTGAAAGCCCTCTCCGTAGGCCTGGGCGAAGGCGGGCGAGAGGTCGAGGAGATCATCGTCGCCGCGCTCAATGGCGCGGCTGAGCTCGTGCTTGGTGACACCGGGACGGAGGCCGACGTGGGTGTAGGGCATGCGGCCCTTGGGGGCACGGAGGAAGTAGTAAGCCTCTTCCTTGCCGCAGGTGTTGGGGGCGAAGCGCTCCGGGAACTTTTGGACGTCGGCGTCGCGCGAGTGGAAGTGGAGGCCGATGGGATCAAAGGGGTCCAAGATCTTGCTGAGCAGGGGAAAGTTGGGGGCGTAGCGGGCGGCCATGGCCGGGCCGAGTATGCGATCTCCGCAGAGAGAGAGGGCATCGCGGAGGGAGATGTCTCTGCCGGGGAGCTTGAGAAAGCTGAGGCCTTCGCCGGGAATCGGTACGGGGTTGCAGGCGGTGACGGTGGAGGCGATCCAGCGCTCGGGCGACCAGGGTCCATCTGTTTTCGGCGCGGGGACGGCGTCGTGGGTGTCGGCGAGAAGCCTGCCGCCGTCGCGGTAGTAGCGACGAACGTAGTTTGGCCGGAGCGGGAGGATGCCGCCCGTCCGGTCGAGGAGGCCGTCTAGCTCCGGCCCGAGATTCTTTGTGTCTGCTGGGACTGGGGTGTGTGCCATTTTGGTCCTTGCATGGAAACCTGGGGTTAAGTTTGCCAGTGCGAAGCGCCGCCTTGTGCCTCGTCGTTGGCGACCTTTATCAAAAGCCGCCCCGCTTCCGAGACACGGCTATCACCGAAGGTGGCGAACTCGGTGTCCGCGAGATTGTTGCCGCGGAGACGTCTTCAAGGCCGATTGTTGGCTTCGACGTCGATTCTCCTCAGAGCGCCGCCGAGATCGATGAGGTTGGCGATGACGTTCCCTGCCCCGGTCAGGCTGTATCTCTGGCTGTCGAGGGTCCAGTACGCGTCGAGCAGATGTCCCCGGCGCGAAACTCCGGGAAAGAAGTAACACATTCGTTCCGCAAGGGTGCTTAGCATGCTTTTGTTTCCATTTGGAAAGCCGTAACAACAAGGCGTTGAGAACGTATAATTTGGGCAATTATTTACTTGACGAATCAAGATAGAACCTCTATTCTTTGGTTATGGAAAGCCCTCGCACCCTTCAGGAAGCCATCATCCACTTCGCCGATGCGAACCATTGCCGCGAGTACATGGTTGCGCATCGTTGGCCCGATGGAATCGTTTGCCCCACCTGTGGGCGGAACGATGTAACTTTCCTCGCTAAGCAGAATAAGTGGCAGTGCAAGAGTGCTCACGCCAAGCGCCAGTTCACCGCAAAGGTAGGAACCATCTTCGAGGATTCTCCCCTTGGACTGGAGAAGTGGCTTCCCGCCGTCTGGATTATCACCAACAGCAAGAATGGGGTTTCCTCCTGTGAGTTGGCCCGCACCCTCGGCATAACTCAAAAGTCCGCATGGTTTATGCTCCACCGCATTCGTCTCGCGATGCAGGCGGGTTCGCTGCTCAAAATCGGCGGGAACGGTGGCGAAGTCGAGGCCGATGAAACCTTCATTGGGGGCAAGGCGCGGAACATGCATGTGAGCGTCCGTAACCGCCGCATCACCGGAACTGGTACCAAAGACAAGGTAGCTGTAATGGGCATCCTTGAGCGTGGCGGGCAGGTTCGTACCAGCATCGTTCCCAGCCGCCGCAAGCCCGTCCTGCAAGCCGAGATTCGGAAGCATGTCGAGGCGGGTGGGGCCCTCTACACTGACTTCCTGCTCTCGTATGACGGCCTCGCAGCCGACTACGCTCATCAGGTTGTCGATCATGCTGTCGAGTATGTGAATGGTCGGGTGCATACCAATGGTCTCGAAAACTTCTGGTCGCTGCTAAAGCGCGGAATCGGCGGAACCTACATCAGCTAGAGCCGTTCCACCTGTTCCGCTACTTGGACGAACAAACCTTCCGCTACAACAATCGGAAGAACATGAGTGATGCTGACCGATTCTCTGCCGTTATGTCGCAGGTTGCTGGTAAGCGCCTTACCTTTGCCGAAGTCACCGGCAAGGTGGGAGAAACAGCGAACTAAGCATCGCGGTTGGAAGAAGCGGGGACGGAAGCCGCAGCGCGTTTAGCTTTGCGCTCGGCTTCCCGCTCCTGCTTCTCTTGCTCCATCGCCGCTTTCACAATCTTTGGATTCGCTCGGAGCAGCTTGTCCATGCCTTCGTCAAACGTCTCACGTTCCGTCATTTGAATAGTTCTCCTAACTTTGGGTTTGAGCGAACCCACTTCAGAATTAGTAGAAGGTTGTTTCGATCAAGTTCGACACGAGTAGAGGGCAATCCCGCGTCAGTGAATACGCTCATGCTATGCCACTTGCTTGCAGGGCTGGCACTATGTTTACGGTAGTGTGACCATGCAACGAGGTCTGCAAGCTGAAGCTGCGGCGCATCCCTCATGTCTAGGGGAGCAACAATTTTCACCATGTGCCACGCGTTGCTAATCCTAGAACTCTTCTTCCGCCGCCGCACAAGGTTTTCAAAGGGGCCACGAAAGGGCTCTCCCTGGTCGAAATAGAAGTACGCTTCCCGAAGTTTTTGAGTGTTGATGTTGTCGCAGAACCACTCAAAAACCTTTGATGGAACATAGTAGTTCAACAGCTCGACGGCAGACGGCATGGCACTCTTGCCTAGACGTAAAGCGCGGAGACACGTCATATCCAAAGTTGCGACGAAAGAACGAAACTGTTCTTTATCTAGGTTGTAGGCGTATAAGAAACAGTCGTTCAGCAACTTCTGTCGCTTGGTGTCGTCCCAACCAAGTTCTTCGGTATACGCTCCGCTGGCAGACACCAGCTCTCTCATGTGTAGGTACGGCGCGACAGGGGTGCGGGCCTTCAGAATCTCATCCCACCTCACGTCGAACTCCCCCCACACTCTCTCTGAGGCCGCGACTCCCGCAAGAACCCAAAACTTGCTTCCGTCGATCTTCCCACTGCTGTCGAAGAAGGCTTTCACCGAAACGATAACCTCGTGCCCTAAGACCGAGCTCTTAGGCAGCGCGCGCCCCAAAGAACTGGTAGGCCACCTTGGCGAATCATCAGCCACTTGGCTTGATTCGTCAAGTCTATAATTACCATAATTTGGCAAGAGCCAAACTGTATTGTCAAGTTTCTTGTTGATCAGTGGGGAACAGCATCCGATCCGGCCTGAAAATACTGCGTACATTTCGCGGTGTCACGACGAGACAGGCATTTCAGTTTTGACGAAGACTGCAGCCTGCGCAGCAGGCCTGACTAATGCTTGGATGGGATAACTCATCCAACCGGTCGCGAAGACGCTGTCGTGCGATTTTCACGTTTTGTGGTGCTCGACTTTCAGCACGCCATCTAAAGGAAGATGGCAGGCGAGCAGACAGAACTAGAGAAGAGGTGCAACATTGAAACGACTCTCATAAGAACCACGCGACGCTATGATCCCGGTGCTGATTTCATCTGGCTTCATGAGCTATGGCAACGAGCGATGGGTATACGCTGGTCCATCTCCTCGGTAGAACTACGGAAGAAACTCTCGGGAGCTACGTTAAGCCTCGTTGCCGAGCGGGCGGGAATACCAGTTGGGTTTTGTGCTGTGACTTACAGGGAGCAAGGACCAGCTGGTATTTTGATCATCTTGGTTGAGCCGGCCTTTCAGCGGCAGGGAATTGGAAGTCTTCTCTTAGAAGAGCAGGAAGCTTACCTTAAGGCCAGTGGGATCAGGCAACTTAACATCGGCTTCGGGAACGATGGCAATTATTTTTGGCCAGGCGTCCCCGCAGATGCCGTGTCAGCCAGGCATTTCTTCAGCAATCGCGGCTGGAAATATGACCAGCCCAGCTTCGATCTGCTACTGGAACTCAGCGTGTATCGCACGCCATACTGGGTGTACAGTCGCCTGGCAACTGCTGCCGTTCACCTCCGCTTGGCGGAACCGGTCTTTCGCGAGAAGATCATGGCCTTCGAGGAGTCATGGTTTCCCGCATGGGCCGAATTTTTCAGGAATGCCATGGCAGAGTCGGAGTATAACAACATTCTCCTGGCACTAGACTCTGAGCAGGCTGTGGTGGGCACTGCCATCTTGAGAGCACACGTCCCAGCTATCTGGGACGCTGACCTCGGCACCCGTTTCGGGACCCTGAACGTCTTGGGGGTAGCTGCGGGTCAGCAAGGCAAAGGAATTGGGATTGCGCTTGCTGCAAAGGCCATGGAGATACTTAGAGAACGCCAGTGTAGGGTTTGCTACATCCAGTGGACCGGCTTGGTGGACTGGTACGGCAAGCTCGGCTCGAAGACATGGGCCGAATACCGTACGGGATCAAAGAAGCTTCTGTGATCGATCCACACAATTGGCCTGTTCAGCCCAACGTCTCGCGTTCGACCTTTAGCTGCTCCCGCCGGAGCGTGACCGTCTGGGTATCGCGTCGTTCGAAATCGTTTCGCGTCACACGAAGTTCTTCTTTTAAGATAAGCTGCTTTGTCACCATAAGCTTTTCTTCCAGCAAAGGATAGATTGTGGTGTTGCCCTCCTGCCGAACGGCAGGCTCCACATCGATCGGTAGGTTCATGGGAATTCGTTCCACTGTCCAGGTGTGTACCGCAAGTGCTTCATCCAAAACCACGTCATATGCCTGAACGGTCTTTTCAATACGTACTTTGCCAGTCGCCACAGTGCGTTTCGAAACGTCAAGGCTCTCTTCGATTATCGGAACGACCATTGTTGAATCGCCAGTCTCAAATGCTCCATCGTCCTCGAATGTTTCAGCGTTGGGGGAGCTACCGCTAACAGCCTCGCTGAGCAAAGCCGTCGGGATGCGAAAGATACGTCCATCTGAAAGCCGAAGCTCGGTGATCGTTGTGAGAGGGTCGAAGCTCCCCTCCACGGAAAATATATTGGCTGTCTCACGTTCAGAAGTGGGCATGCGAACTCCTTTTTAGACAACACAGGCCGGACGACGATGCGTCCGGCCTGCTTCGTCTTACAACGCGCTTAGTAACGATCCTTTGTGGTCGTGGAACCTGGAATCTGCTCCACTTCGACTTCCGTTTTTCGTACTGAGTCCTGAACGACCTCAGTATGTTGACTGCTGGTTTTGCCGAGAAGCACTTCCTCAACAACACGTGCCGATTTGCCAACAATAGCTTCTTCGCCCGTCGCATTCAGCTCAATCATCGAGCCCTGGCCAATGTTGAAATCTGCGGCGGTCGCGGCGCGGTTCACGGGGCGCCGTTCAACAAGGATTTTTTCGTCCCGCAACGTGACATCAGCCGAGACAGGCCGCTCTGTGACATGCGAGTAGACCCGCACGCCGCCCCGGTCCACTTCGCGTTTTCCTACGACGAGCTGTTCTTCGACGATAGGAATCGCCGTTTCCCCTGAAGCAGCGTTAGCGGAACCGGCATTCGTCGTGCTTCCGCTCTCGGTTTCAATGTCCCGCGCGCCATACTGTTTCAGCATGGAAGCAACCGAGGACGCAGCATCGTCAGCGCAGGTCACCGCAACAAGTACCCCTCCACTGTTAATGCCGGACGCATAATGATGGTGAGCGTCTTCGTCACCGCCGCTGAGGCCGTGAAAGAAGTTGCTGATCTTCTGGCCGATACCTTCGCCAGACGATTCGGTTTGTCCTGAACCGGCTAGGTCCGTCCCGGTGCCGGAACTATTTGCCATCACGTTGATGTTCTCGGAGGCGTACCCCTGAGAAAGAAGCGATGTCTTGATCTGTTCGGCTTGCGCCATGCTGCTGAAGAGTCCAACAACTGTCTTCGACATAAGAATCTCCTTGGATTAGTTATTGTTGCGAGAAGAGTTCGACACGGCGATTGTCGGCCTTGCCTGCGCTGGTGGCGTTAGTGTCTGCTGGATTACCTGGACCAAAGCCGTTGCCGGTAAGGCGAGATCCGTCGATACCTTTGCTCTTGAGGTAGTCAGCGACGGCAATTGCCCGCTGCTGCGAAAGCGTGAGGTTGTGCGTGTCTGTGCCTGTGCTGTCGGTGTATCCCTCGAGGCGAAGGTGTGCATTAGGATTGCTCTTCATCGCGTCGGCAGCCTTGTCCAGTATGGCTTGATCTTCCGGGGTTAGGGTTGCCTTATTCGTATCGAAGTGCACCGTGCCAAGGTCCGGGAACGCTGCCGCAGGGGCCATCTGAGATACGGGTGCCTGAGTCACCACTGGCTCGTCTTTGTGACGGGTCAGGAAGTAAGCAAGCAATGCAAGTACCAGCAGAAGTGGCAAAAGCCACGCCCAAATGGGCAATCCTTTTTTCTTCTCTTCGTACACTTTTACTTTGTCGGTCATTCTTTCTTCTCCTGGAAGGGTGAGAGTTGGCTTAAGTGGGGCCGCGTGAAGGGTCAGCTACTTAGCTGTTGCGGCGGGTAGCGTCCACATCCCGGCCCGAACCCGGTATCTCCTCGACCTCAACCTCGGTCTTGCGCACCGTATCGCGGACCGTCTCCGTGTGCTGCGACGACGTCTTCCCCACAAGCAACTCTTCAACAACACGGGCGTTCTTTCCAACTACCGCTTCTTCCGCCGTCTCCGTCAATTCGATCGTGCGGTCGCGAAAAGCGTCCGTGCCCGTTACAGCGCGATCGACCGCGTGCCGCTCCACCGTCACATGCTCCTCCCGCAGATTGACGGACTCTTCTACCGGAACTTCGACGACTCGCCGATAAACACGCACGCCTCCCTGGTTGACGGCGCGCTTGCCGACGACCAACTCCTCTTCAACAATTGGAATTGCAGTTTCCGCATTTACAGCCTCTGCCGCCAGCGGCGCAGCAGCGGCCGCACCGGCCAGGGAAGTCTTGTCAGCTTCATCGATCTTGGTGGCGCTGTTTTTCTTAAAAATATCTTCGATGGTGTTTGCGTGTGTGCCTGGAGCGGCAACAGCAACGACCACACCACCCTCGCGAATCCCATTCTTCAAATGGTCGTAATCTTTGTCCGGCATGCCAAGCGAGGCGAGGTCGGATTTGTCGAGGGCATCGACAGCCGCGTTCGGACCTCCGATAAGCGTGATCGCCGATTGAGGTATGCCAGCCTGGTTAAGGTCATTCATAACGGCCTGCGCCCGATCCTGATGGTGGAAGAGGCACACGAGCGTGGTGAGATCATCCTGCAGAGACATGAGTCCTCCAACAAAGTTTGATTGTTTTCTGTTTGGAACCGGCAAGCTGAAGGCAATAGAGGGAGCATCGGCTGACGCATTCGTCTGCTTCAGTGAGCTTCTGAGGAGGGTAGTAGCCTTCGGGTCGATACCTGCAGCCGCTATGTCCCAGACAATAGGTTGCATGTTCGGGCGCGAAAGTTGTAGCTAAGCTGCGATTCTGGCTGAAGCGCAAATCTGATGAACAAGCCTGTCCGTAACGGAGCGGTCGCGATCTCGATTCAGACCAGCTGACTCCGCCCCAGACTCGTTCTGAGCGGGTTACTATAGTGCTTTGTTCGCACGATCACCCTTCCGAATAAGCAGTACGGTCCATATCCTGCTGAAACGACTCGGAAGGAGGTCCTGTCGCAACCACCCAGGAGGTAAACAGAAACTGCGCAACATCCACCACTCACGCGTGGGGGGGGTGGACTCCATGGACGTTTTGGTCCAACCAGCCTGTTATGTGCAATCATTTCTGCCTGCAGCTGCCGAATCAGAGCTTCGACTGTTTCCGTTAACTCAAGCTAACTTGTCCAGCCATAGAAGGACAGATGGCCTGGAATGCGTGCCGCATCGCCACTTCCGACTTCGTCAGGCAGAATACCTCAGCGCAACGCAGTCGCAACCCGAAACTGCGCCGCATTGTTTGTAGGAAATGAGCGTTCACTTTCGAGGGGCTACAGATCAGTCGAGCTACGTTACGGAAGGTCTTGAAGCAGGTGAGGTGAGGGATGGTCCGCGTGCTGCGGTGCTGCTATCTTTCTGTCGGGAACGGAACATTGGATCGCGATCGACATTCCTGGGCAAGGCGGCTCCATAAATTTAGGCTTTTAGAGGCGGCAAGCTCTTGCACTTACTATGACACGTCTGGTAGCCTACCCGCAAGTGGCACAACAGTTCGTCTTAGCGTACCTATTGGGTTGTTCAAGGCATTGACTTCAGCAAAGGTTGACTACGGTGCATTTAAACGCCACCTTTCTGGCTAGCCGTCGAGTTGGTAAGTGAATTTTAATATAAACCGTCAACGAGAGTTGAGGAGGATCGATCGTATGGTGCTGGAACGACAGAAGGTCGTTGTGTGTGGGGCTGGTGGGTTTATTGGCGGTCATCTTGTTCGAAGTCTCCTTGCCGACGGTGTCAATGTGGTGCGAGCGGTTGACGTAAAGCCCTTGGCGGAGTGGTACCAGGTCTCACCAAATGTCGAGAGTCTGTCGCTTGATCTCAGGGACCTGGCAAACTGCCGAACGACCGCGGCAGGCATGGATATTGTCTTCCAGCTTGCGGCAGATATGGGTGGGATGGGTTTTATTGAGAATAATAAGGCTCTCTGCATGCTGAGTGTCTTGACCAACACGCACATGCTGATGGCTGCGCGTGAGGCGGGTGTCTCGCGATTCTTCTTCTCCTCTTCGGCGTGCGTTTATAACGGCGATAAGCAGACAAGTCCAGACGTGGTGGCGCTTAAGGAAGCTGACGCGTATCCCGCTCTGCCGGAAGACGGATATGGATGGGAGAAGCTCTTCTCTGAGCGCATGTGCCGGCATTTTGAAGAGGATTTCGGTCTAACGACGCGTGTGGCGAGATACCACAATGTATATGGTCCACTCGGAACCTATGAGGGTGGGCGTGAAAAGGCGCCGGCGGCTATCTGCCGCAAGGTGCTTGAGGCAAAGCTGAGCGGGAAGCATGAGATCGAGATCTGGGGAGATGGTAACCAGACGAGATCATTTATGTATATTGACGATTGTGTTCGCGGCACTCGAGCGATTCTCGAGAGCGATATCACCGAGCCGATCAATCTTGGCTCAAGTGAGCTGGTGACAATCAATCAGCTGGTTGACATTGTTGAAGAGATCGCGGGTCTGCGGCTGACACGGCGTTACAACCTCAATGCGCCTAAGGGCGTGAACGGTCGAAACAGCGATAATACGAAGATTCTCGATTACCTCCATTGGGAGCCTTCGATAAAGCTTCGTGACGGCATGGCCAAGACATACGCTTGGATCGAAAGTCAGATGCTCGTGCCAGCGACCCGGTAATTCGAACCCGCCGCTGGGAGGATGCTTTTCTTGCCCGTGTTTTCTTGCAGCGTATCTGCAAACGGACGCATGGAGAGAGTAAGTTGATGAATCTACTTCCTTTGCAGCTAAGCTCCCTTGTGTCTGTTATGCGTGTGGTAAGGCTGTAATACGGACATTCCTGGAATCTATATTCTAATCTCTGTTTATGTAAGGGCTGATATGAACCACGTTGAACAACGAGTTAACATTCTTGGTGTGGGAATAAGTGCTGTTTCGATGACGAACGCTCTGGATATGAGTGAAGCTCTCATCAGAGAAGGCGGTAACGGCTACGTTTGTGTAACCGGGGTCCACGGCATCATCGAAGCGCAGTCAGATAGTCGCTTTCGGGCAATACTTAATCGTTCGTTTCTTTCAACTCCGGACGGGATGCCAACCGTATGGCTAGGCCATTTGCGGGGGTTCAAGCAGATGACCCGCGTTTACGGCCCCGACTACATGGTGAATCTGTGCCAAAGGTCGGTCGACGCGGGCTACCGTCATTTTCTGTACGGTGGCAAGCCGGGCGTGGCGGAGGAGCTGCGGGGTGTGCTCATGCGGCGATTTCCTGGATTGCAGATCGTCGGGACGTACACTCCTCCTTTTCGCCCGCTCAATCAAGCCGAGGAGGACGCGCTTCGCTCACAGCTGGAGGAGGCGAAGGCGGATATACTCTGGTGCGGCCTAAGTACGCCCAAGCAGGAACGGTTTATGGCGACGTACGAAGGAAAATTTCCCGTGAAGTTGATGGTTGGTGTGGGAGCTGCGTTCGATTTGTTAAGCGGCAACCTTAAAGAAGCGCCTGGCTGGATGAAACGATCGGGGCTGCAATGGCTGTACAGGCTGATGATGGAACCGAGGCGTCTATGGAGGCGATACCTGGCAAACAACCCCCGGTTTATCTGGCTCACAATGATGCAGACGCTTGGCATGAGAAGGTTCCCGCTCTGACCAAGGGACTCGATCCGTCCTCCTTCGCGATCTTAGGCCGTTCCCATCACCCGTCAGGATTCGCTGGGCTTTGTGACTCCTTCCTTCTCAAGCTGATCGAGGAAGGCGTTCAGGGCATGTTGACGCGGGATGGCAAGGTCGCGGGACTTTAGCAGCTCCAGTCGCCTAGGCAGTTCGATTCCTTGCCGGCGCAGGTAGTTCGTCACGTCGACGAAGCGTGTAAACCGAGTGTCAGATCCAAGTTTGGCAGCGGTCCGAAGCACGGCCACAGCACCTAGTTGCTCCAGGATGTCGGCATCCCGAACCATAGTGGCTTCTAGAGAGGTGGGTCGGTCCTTCGGCTGATGTTCGCGAATGACGGCGCAGACGTGCGCTATCTTCTGCGCTGGAAAGTCTGTCTCCGCCAGCAAGGCAGTGCAGCGCGCGACGGCATACTCCACATGGTCCCAGCGCTCCAGCGCAGCGAGGTCTGACGGCCGATTGCCTTCAAACACCCCTAGATCGTGCAGCCAAATTGCCGCGAAGACGACGTCATCGTCGTACTGCAGATCAGCGCCAATCAATACCGCGAGTTCATACAACCTGACCTGATGGCCGTATTTGTGAGGCGGTCGAGCTTCTTCCGCCACGACACCCCGCAGGTAGTCACGATATGTCTTGGGCGGGATCACGGACCTATAATACGGCCTTACATGGGCGAGGGTGCGCGTCGCGATCCGTCCGAGCGCAAGAGGCAGATGCTCGAGTTAATCGAAGATTACGGTCTTGTTGCCGTAAGTGACGATGCGCCGATCGAGGTGCCAGCGTACGGCGCGTGACAGCACGACGCGCTCCAGATCGCGGCCGCGTGCGATGAGATCCTGGACGGCATCGCGATGCGAGATGCGCGCTACGTCCTGCTCGATAATGGGGCCGTCATCGAGCTCCGCCGTGGCGTAGTGGCTGGTGGCGCCGATCAGCTTCACGCCGCGACGAAACGCCGCATGGTAGGGCCGCGCTCCAACAAAAGCAGGCAGAAACGAGTGGTGCACGTTGATGATTGCGGAGGGGTATCGCGCAACAAAGACTGACGGGAGCACCTGCATGTAGCGTGCAAGCACGAGCAGATCAACGTTTGCTTGTTCAAGCAGATGTATCTGCCGCGCTTCGGAGGCGGTTCTGTGTTCGGGCGTCATCGGTGTGTGGTGGAAGGGCACTCCATAAAATTGCGCCAGTGCTTCACCTTGGGTGTGATTGCTGAGGATCAGGGGGAGGCTGCAGCGCAGTTCGCCTTGCTGGTGCCGATGCAGCAGATCCGCCAAGCAGTGCAGGTGCTGTGAGACAAAGATTGCCACGCGCGGGTGGTCCGCGCTTCGGTGCAGTCGCCAAGACATCTGGAAGCGCTCGGCGATGGGCACAAAGGCCGACACAAAGCCCGGCATATCGAAGCCCTCGATCAAACATTCCACACGCATGAAGAACAGCGCGTCCGGCGCATCCTGGTGCTGATCGGCGTGCACGATGTTGGCACCGTGTTCGTAGAGCGTAGTGGAGACCGAGGCGACCAGACCGCGCACATCCGGGCAGGTGATCAGAAGGACCGCGCTGTCACTCATGTGCGTATTGTCGCGCGTCCTGACCCAAGTGCGCGCATGTTCAGGTGGCGCATGCTGTTGTGAGCGGCAGGGTAGGGTGAAAAAATGGAATGTCAGCTCGAAAATCGTCCTGGTTGCTCGGCGAGGTATGGCACGAATTCGGCGGCCGCTTGCCCCAGGAAGGAAGTAAGACCATTGCCGACCACAGCGATATGATATATAGGCGACGGTCGCGATCCGGATCGGATGGAAGAGACGCTGTCTTGAAGACCCTCGTTGCACGGGCGGCACAAAGGTAAAGTTATACCGCGGAGCACGGATGTACGGTATCATTGCGGCCATCTCGAGCCCGCACGAATTTCTCGAACCTAGTCGATCAAGGGGTTAATATGTTTCACTGGATATGGGAAGCTGTTATTGGTCTGATCGTCGGCGCGTTGGCGAAGCTTATTATGCCAGGCAAGGATCCAGGCGGGATCTTTATCACGATGCTGCTCGGTATCGCGGGCTCTCTGCTGGCCGGCTACCTCGGCCAGGCTCTCGGTTGGTATCAGGAGGGCCAGGGTGCAGGGTTTCTCATGTCGCTGCTGGGAGCGCTGGTGCTACTCGGAATCTATCGGCTGGTCAGAGGCCGCTCCGCAAGGGCCTAAGCTGTCGTACGGCTATTTCAAGCCTATCTGGCGTCAGCAGAGATGAGGTTGAGTCAGAACAGACGAGGTATGTTTTGCGAGCGGGAGGCGTATCGGATGAGTGCATCGGGTAGGACACAGTATTGGTTGGATCAGTGGTGGCCGTTGTTTGTCATCATTTTGGCCATCATCTTTACCTTCATCCTGGCGCTTTGGAAGCCGGTGGTCTGACGTTGGGTGGACCAGCGTACTGGTGGATGTCATCCAACAGGCCATGCCGAAGCTGAGTGCAGGGCTTGTCATGTACCGATGGCGCGCAGGCGAGCTCGAGGTTCTGTTGGTGCACCCAGGTGGGCCATATTGGGCGCAAAAGGACAAGGGCGCCTGGACGATTCCCAAGGGAGAGCCCACAGAGGGAGAGGCGCTGCTTGCGGCGGCTCGACGTGAATTCGAAGAGGAGACAGGTTTCGTGCCGCGGGGGCCGTTCCATGCCGTGGGCACGATCAAACAGGCGGGCGGCAAGCAGGTCTCTGCCTGGGCCTTTGAAGGGGATTGCGATCCGACCGAACTCCGCAGCAATGCCTTTGAGATGGAATGGCCTCCCCGGTCGAAGCGCTTGGTGCAGTTTGCCGAGGTAGATCGAGGCGCCTGGTTTCCGCTGCCGCAGGCTTTTGCGTACATCCTAATAAGTCAAAGGTCCTTGCTTGAGGCGCTTTGCGAGAGGCTCAGGGGTGAGGTGGCCGCCGATGTACCTGAGCCATAAACGCCGGGTAGGAGAGAAGCGATGGGGTGATCTCGAAGTTGATCTGCCACGCGACAACCTCACCCGGCAGCAGACGACGTGCCAGCGATCTCTGCTGCGCCTCCGCCAAGGTGCCGCAGGGCGCCAGCGTCGGCTCAAGCGCGACCGCATACTGCAAGGGCATGTTCTCGATGTCCGGCCACCCACCATAGCAGAGCCAGACGCCAAGAAACGGCTGATGTTCCGGATTGAAGGACACAATGATCCCTTGCTGCTCGCGTGCGCGGTATAGGCCGCATCGTCCCTGCTCGAGGCGCGCGGTGTAGAGCATCTCCGCGCTGTGTGCCGTGTCGGCCTCGGTCACACTGAGATCCGTGGCTGTGTTGTCAGGCCGAGGCCACGTGATCTGCGCACCGGATCGACCGAGTTTCTGCTGACGCGAGTAGTGCAGCGTGAGCGCCTCGACCTCCGGCGGCAGAACGATGCGATCGCCCGCATCAACTGCCAAGAGCGGGTGAGCGGCGTAGAGGAACGAGGTGGGTTCGGCACCGACATTCTCCAGCCGGTATCGGATTTCGAGAGAGCCGCCTTGGAGCCGCAGCTCTTTCTGGAACCGAAGCGGTCGACTGAAGCCGTCCGCCTGCAAGCGCACACGCGTGCCGGTGGGTGGATCCAGCAACTGCCAGGCTAGCTGCCAGAAGTCGCCGTGGTCCGGAACGGGTCCGCCCTCCGCTTGGCAGGCTCCCACGGTGGGCAGACACTCTTCGATCCCGGCGCAGGGCCCGTTCTCGAACGAGGCACGGAGACCGGCCTGAACACCTTCGAGATGGCTTCGTGCCTGTGTCAGGAATTCAAGTCCCGATCGCCGACTCACCAAGGAGCTGATACGGCCGCCCTCCTCCGGGATCACGATGACGGCGAGGGTGGAGTTTTGGATGTTCACGCGGCGCCGAGGTTTCGATTCAGCATGGGAAAGCTGTAGAGGATGGTCGGTGCGCTTTGCATAGAACTCCTCCGAGCCATTGGGTGCGGACCTTGTGCCGCGTGAGCTGATACGCCGGTCGACTTTCTTCGCGCGCGCGTCATTTTACGTGGCGCGGGTTCGAGCCGGCGCGCCACCTGCGCGCAACCTGGCGCGCAAACAAGAGTGTTGGGTTAGCTGGCAGACTCCGCGAGAATTCGATCATAGGTCGCCCGCGCATGATCGTAGGCGCGAGCGGCGGCGGCAATCTCGGCGGTGCGGATGCGCGGAGATTTTTGTCGCCATAGCACGTCGACTCCCGCCCGACACCAGCGCGCGCTCTCGGCCGAGGCACGCACCGGCTTGCCTGCAACCCGCACCGTCACGGGGTTGGTGTGCGCTGAGGGGAAGATCCGCAGCGCAATCCAGCTGCTGCGGATGATCGGTACGGTGAAGTGCACATCGTGGAGCGCACCATCCGCTGCGATAGTCAGGCGCTGCGTGGGCTCGCCGTTCACGATCAGATCGACGGCGACGGAACGCGTGTTCCCGATACGAGCTCGCTCCAGGTGCCAGAACGGCTGATCGTACGGAGACCGGCGGCGAATGGACTCGGTGACTGCGGAGATCGCGGGCTCAAGCCGAGCGGCGACGCGTGCCGTCACCTGCGCCGTCGCGGGATGATCAGCGTCGAGCGTGCCGTCCACGCCGCGTGCGCCGGGGACGTCCACGTGGAAATCAAAGATGTGGCTTCGGCCATCGCCGAAGTAGGATCGACCATGCTGCAGGCCGCTTTGCAGCCACGCCGTATAGCCCGCGTCGCCGAGTGGCGGCCTATCCAGCTGCACATACGACCGGCCGCCGCCAACGGCGTGATCGGTGATGCAAGGGAAGTCGGTCTCGCCGGCGAAGCGCAGAGCGAAGCCGCAGTTCAACACGTGGTACCAGAGGTTGAGTTCGGTAAAGGGCCACAGGTCGGAGCCGGAGATGAAGTCGAGCAGACCGTCGTGCGTGATGTCGACGAGATACTCGTTTGCGCCGCAGCTGTCAAAAGCAGGCAGCACATAGTTCGGCAGATCGGTGCTGTCAACGACCATGCCGTGGCCGGAGTGTGCGTAGCCGGTGACGGCGCCCTGTGCCTTGGCCCACTCGAGGATAGGCAGATTCCAGCTCGGCCAGTCTTCGGGCATGACGGTTCCGGGGTAGTTTTGCTGCTTGAGGTTGAGCAGAACGAGATGCCCGCAGTGGCTGCAGGGAAAGCCTGAGATCTCGAGGTCATAGCGCAGCGTCGGTTTGGCCGGCGCCGATGCCGCCGCGTGCTGGACATCCGTGTGGCTGACGTGGGGAATGCTTTCCGGGCTCATCGTGTGCACGTGTCCACTGAAGAACTGGCTTTGGTAGAGAAACCCGGGAGCCCAGGTGAGCACGGCGCCGAGGTCGAGCGCCTCGCCTTCGATCTGCCGGTCCATGACCTCCGGGGTGACGCCCTCGCTGGGGCTCTCGTAGTGCGAGCAGCCGGCGGCGTGGATGTGGGTATCGCCGGAGAAGTAGCCGAGCTCGCTGGGCACGATCCAGCGTTCGAGATCGAGGGTGAGCGGCGCGGACGATACTTCGGTGACCTCGAGTGCCAGAGTTTTCTCGAGGTACTCCGGCCCGCGGCCGTAGGTGATGGTGTACGACCCCGGCGGAAGCACCAGGTCTTCGCCGTCGAGGCGATAGACCTGCGGCTGAAACCAGAGGTCTGGCAGCGCTCGTTTGCTCTGCGCGGGAAAGACGCGGCCAAGCGTGTCGGTGATGCGCAGGGACGCCGCCGCGACCGGTCGGCCACCCTCGCGGAGATTGAGTCGCATCGCCTGCGCGGGTCGGCAGTCAAAGAGAAGGGCGATGCTGCTGCGAAAGCCGAGGTCTTGAAGCTCCTGTCCGGTGAGCGCCTGGAGCGAGGCCTCGCGCCGGCCGCGATCTCGGCTATAGAGCTGCACGATCCGGTACTCGATGGCGAGGCCGGAGAGCGCGGGCGCAAGCGGCGGATCGGTCCAGTTGTTGAGCGCGAGCCAGCGGTCCTCGGCGAGGATGGCGTCGACTGCGCCGATGGTGAAGTCATGCACGCCGCCAGTGTCGTTGCCGGAGGGACGGCCCATGGGCAGCGCCTGCGGAGAAAGGATGCGCAGCATGGAGGTGTCTCGCGCCTGATTGTTGACGCGTACCAAGAAGCTGCGCCAGCCGTGCTCGACGAGGTCCGCCTTGGCGGCGCCACGTGTCATGCTGATGCGGCTCTCCGGATTGATAGTGACGTCGAGCAGGACATGCGGGTTGAGGACCGCTTCGATCCGTTGCACCGTGTCCTCCCGCAAGGGCGCCGCGAGTAGTTCTTTGAGAGCGACCGCATCCGTGGGCGGCAGGGGCTCGCCGATCCACGCGAGCGCGCTCAGGAGGCGCTGGATCTGCGCGACGAAGGGCTGGGCCAGATCGTGCCAGTCCTGTGGCGTGAGCGCCGATAGCGGAGACGGACGGAGCCATGCCTCGGAGGCGCCCAAAAGAAGGAATCGGTGAAAGGTTCGCCGGCTGAATCGCATTCGTCTTCTCCGTGCAGCGCCGTCGCTCGGGCTTGCCGCCGCGCCGTTAGGTCTCGAGCGAGGAGACCTCGCGAAGAGTCGATCTTCCTCTGGATGGCGGCCCGATGCGCAGCGCCTTCATCTCCCAGGGCTGGAGGGAGACGGTGTGATCGAGCCCGAGCAGCGAGCTTTTAAGCGAGGCCTGCGTGGCGGTTCCGGCGCGCTCCTGCAGGCGGAGGATGGTATCGGTTTCCCCTCCCTCCGCCCGCTTCAGCGCAAGCATCCAGACGTTGCCGGGCAGGACCTCGAGGAAGGATCGCTCCCACGGTTCCTGGCCTTGGTGCGCGGAGTCGACCACGTACTCCGCTCGCGTCTGGCGCTCCTCGGCGGCGCGATCGAGCGCGAGCCGGGTGTACGGACCGGAGCCGGCGACCAGCCAAAAGCGGCGTTCTTGCCTACCCTGATCCTGCCAGGCGTTGGTGTCGAAGTAGGTCACGGGCGAGGGCTGGTGACGCGCAAAGGGAGCCGATCGAATGACCACGGTGCGGAAGAGGCCACCCAGGCAGTCGTAGCTGTAGGTCTGCTCGTTGATGAAGCCGACGGTGTAGTCGGCCTGACCGATGCGGCCCTGCACGGCGGCCCAGTCCTGATAAGGCTCTTCCTCGCCGTTGGTGGCGCGCTCGAGGACCTCGCCGGGGACCTTGGCGAAGATCCTGGGTTGTGCGAGCGCGGTGGGGATCTCGAGCATGAGCATCTGCTGGTGCTCGCGCCAATCGATGGTGAAGCGGAGCTCAACCGCGTCCAAGCCGGCGTACTCGGCGATGTCGAGAATGATCTCGGAGTTCAGCCAGGTCGCGCGATGGCGCGTGACGCGGGTGACCGGACCGTTCTCGACCACCGCTGCCGAGACCAGCATCGGCCGACCCATCTCCTGGCGGAACTGCCGCACGTCGTGCGACCACGTGTCACTTGTGTCGCTGAGGGCGACGAGGCCGATCGAGCCCGCGAGCAGCTCCGTGCCCTCCTCCGCGCGTAGGGAGGAGATGCCGAAGCCCGTCTGACTGACGGTGATGCGGTTCGCGTAAGGAAGCGGTTCCGGCGGGACGCCGTGCGCGAGCTCGAAGACCTTGTAACCGAAGGCGGGCAGGTCCACCCAGGCGGTCAAGCGCGGCATGGAGTTGGTCATGCTGTCCGGCGGGCGAAACTGGACGGGAACACCGGCGCCATCCTTGCCTTTCAGGTGAGTAATCAAGCCGAGGTGGTCTGGGTTCTGCTCCATGTGGAACTCGAGAAGCGCCTTGCGAGGCCAGGGCAGCGTGTTGAAGGCAAAGACGGCACTCTCCTTTACGGACGAGAGATCAACGCGCTTGGCCATGGTCTCGAGCACCTCGACCTTGGCGATCTGGGCGAGATCACACGCCGAGCCGAGGCTGTCGCGAACGTCCTGGTAGTCGGCGAAGAGCGACGTGCCCGCCAGCATGTCATGAAACTGACAAAACAGCACGCGCCACCACGCGGCCTCGTACGGCTCGGCAGGGAAGGGATGGTCGGCCGCAAGCTGTGCGATGAGCGAAAGCGACTCGCTTTGCAGGAGGGATCGCTCGGCACGGCGGTTCTGGAACTTGCCCTCGCCGTAGGCGGAGTAGCAGCCGCGGGAGTGATGCTGCAGCTCGGTCGAGATAACGGGCAGCTTGGCGAAGTTGGGCGAGCGGCGAACGGCGGCGAAGAACTGCGCGAGCGTGCTCCAGCGGAGCTCGGGCAGCGTGCTGTCGTTCTGCATGGCAGCGACCTTGCGCACCTGCTCCGCCGTGACCGCGCCGCCGTGATCGCCGACCCCGAGAAAGAAGGCGCCGTGGTCCATACCGGGGGCGAAGAGGTGCGGGGCCTCCTGTGGGATCGTCTCCGCGTTGAGGTCGTACCCCTTCCAGATGCGCAGGGCGAGCACCCGCGCGCCGTCACGCGCCTGCCACCAGAAGAGCAGTGGCAGGTCCATCTCGTGCTCCTGCGGGCGCATAAAGACATAGGCGTCGTAGCCCGTGCTTTTGAGGATCGTCGGCAGACCCGCGGCGTGGCCGAAGGAGTCGGGATTGAAGCCGATGCGGACGTCGGCGCCGAGCACGTGCTTACAGTAGCGCTTGCCGTAGAGCGCGTGCCGGACGAAGCTTTCGCTCGCCGGAATATTGCAGTCCGGCTCGACTGGCCAGGCGCCGACGACCTCCCACCGGCCCTCGCGAATGCGCGTCAGGATCTCCGTGAACATCTTCGGGTCCGTGCGCTCCACCCACCGGTAGTGCTGTGACGAGGAGTGGCTGAAGCAGAACCGCGGATCCTCCTTCATGCGGTTGAGCGCGCTGCGAAAGGTGTTGAGCACGGTGTCGGCGCCGTCGCGCCACGGCCATAGCCAGGCGGCGTCGATGTGCGAATGGCCGATCATGTGAATCACACGGCGCTCGGTCGATTGCGCCGTTGCCTGCGACGTGAGAGCGGTCAAGGACGCGAGCGAGGCGGCCGCGACCGTGCCTCGAAGGAGAAACTCGCGTCGGTCGATCGACGTCTGCTTGGAAGTCATAGGGTGCTCGCTCCGGGGACGAATCTCGTTGTCGGGAAGACCTCTGAAGCCGCTGTTCCGGCGTGCTCCGTCCAGGCCACGACGCGGTAGGGGCGATCGGTAGAGGATGCTCCCTTGATCTGCCCGGTGTGGCTCACCGCATTCCATGAGAGCTCCAGCTCCGCACCGGCTGGACCTATGAGAGTGAAGGGAACGCGGCCGTCACCGAAGACGTGCACCGTCAGCTCGCGGCTTTCCGCGCTCTCGCTCGATGCGCCGACAGCTGCCAGCGGAAGCACCGAACCGGCTTTGACATAGGCTGGAATATTTCGCGTGGAGGCGGGGACCTCGAAGCTTCGGCCGCCGCCTACCGACTGCCCCGTCCACAGGTCGAACCACTCGCCTGCCGGTAGCGCGACGTTGCGGCTCGGTTCGCCGGCAAAGAGCGGAGCGACCATGATGCGATCGCCCATCATGTACTGATCGTCGACCTCGCGGAGCTCGATTGCGTTCGGGTAGTCGAGCAGCAGCGCGCGAAAGGGTGGCGTGCCGTCGGCCGCATATAGACCAAAGGCGGACCGGAGGTACGGCACGAGCCGCATGCGCCAGCCGATCATCTCGCGGCAGCGCGCCTCGAGCGCCTCCCAGTCGGGTGCGAGCCGGCCCTGGTTGTTGCGCGCGCGGTCCAGCTGCTTCCACGGCGGATTCTTGATGTACCAGGCATTGACCATCGCGAGCGGCGAGAAGATGACGCTCTGGAGCCGCCGGATCAGGTCCTCTTCGCTCGCCGCATCGCGCACCTCCGGGCACCAGAGCAGACCGGAGAAGCCGGAGTTCACCAGCGCGCGGATGAACTGACGGTGATCGTAGAGATCACTGTAGAGCACAAACGGATAAGGCGCTGCGAGCGCACCACTCGATCGGACAAGGTTGTACGTGGGCAGCGTTCGCTCGCGGAACGGCTGCCAGATCGCGTCTTGATAGCGCAGACCAAAAGTTGCATGCATCTGCTCGCCGTCGAGACCTGACGGAAACTGACTCATCTCAGGAAACGACCAGCCGCCGGTGTAGTCGGAGCTATCGCACTCATCGAGCTTGAAGCCGGAGACGCCCGCATCGATCAACTGCCGGCCGTGATAGCGCCCGAAGATCCGGCGTGCGGGCTCGCCGGCGAAGTCCGGCACCAGACCGTCCCAAACGGCGAAGTCGCCCGCGTGCGAGACCAGGGGCTCGAAGATTGGCGAGCTCGGGTGGGTGAAGGCGTGCTCCCAAAGATTGACGCGGTAGTCCAACGCTGCGGCCTCACGCAGGAACTGCTTTGGGTCGGGAAACCGCTCGGTGTTCCACGCAAAGGTGCAGGAGTAGGCATGCGTCTGCCAGCCCGGCTCGAGTCCGAGCACGTCACACGGGATGTCGCGATTGCGAAACTCCCGCGCCAGCGCGATCGCCGCCGCATGGTCGCTGTGCATCTCCGGCCTGTACCAAAAGCCGAGCCCCCACTCCGGCGGCAGCACGCCGCCGCCAGCGAAGAGGTTGTAGCGCTGCACCGCTTGGAGCATCGTCGGACCGGCAAAGAGGTAGACACTTGCTCCAGCGGCACGAGGGATCTCGACCAGAATCTGCCCGGCGGTCTGCTGCTCACGCTCACGGGTCTGCGCCGGTGTATTCAGCTTTGCACTGTCGGGGTTGATCGGCTGCTTGGGCTTGGGATGGGTGTCGCCACAGAAGAACGAGGCCTGGCGCAGGGTATCGACCAGAACGCCATAACCTTGTGTGCTCACAAAAAATGGCACGGGCGCGTGGGAGTCGCCGGAGTCGCCCTTGGGATCGGCGTTGACGCGGATGATGCGCTTCTCTGTTCGTTGGTTGAACGAAAAGAACTGCAGGCCGAAACCATAAAGGCCTTCACCGCCTGCGAGCGGAAGAGAGAGCAAAAAACCGCGCGGGGTGGCGTTTGCCTCAGGAACCGCAAGCGGCGGATCGGTTACGGTGGGCAGAGTGCGGAGTGGCTGTTCCAGGGGCGGGACCGATCGCAGGCCTACGGGTGTGAACGCCTCCGGCTGCCCGAGGGTCGCCCGCCAAACGCCGGGGCACACACGCTCCCACTTGGCCGTTGCCCTGATCCCGGCTGGGGATAGAGCGCGTGCCTCGCGAGCATCGCCGAGGCGTAGGGTTGCAAGTCCAGCTGCAAGTCCTTTGCCGACCTCTCGTCGATTCATCTGAGCCATCCCTGCCGCTGAAACGCACACCCTAGATAGCACAGTCTGCAGTCCACCGACGAAGACGCGGTGTTCTCAAGCGGGTGAGACCCTCTTCCGACACCGATCTCCGCGAATCGCAGCAGAAGACATGGGGCTTCCCCCACCTTGTGAAGATGGATTAAATAGTCCGTTAGCGCTGAAGGGAATCGATTGACAAGCCGATGCCCAAAGGCATAGTGTTCCGCGCAAAGATCGAAACAAGTACTTGAAGAGTTTCAGAGAGCGAAGCCGAAAAGCAGCCCCCTCTTTCGAGGGCTGTCTGAATACGTTTACACGAGCCGCAAAAGCTAGAGCAGGACACACTCGAGGTCGAACCATGCCGCACACGCTCAGAACGTTGCTGACCGCAACCCTAGTCATGGTTCTCGCTTTGTTTGCCTTTCCCCGCATGGGGAAGGCGGTCGGTCCGACCGGCAGAATCGTCGGAACGGTCGTCGATGCCGGCGGATCGCCGCTCGTGGGAGCGAAGGTGACCCTCACGAACGATGCGACGGGTGAGGCGCGCGTAGACACCTCCGATGGACAAGGGAACTTCACCTTCCCCACGCTTCCAGTGGGCACTTATTCGGTTCGCGTCGAAAACACAGGTTTCCAATCCTACGTCCAGCGAAATATTGTCCTTGACGTGGATCAGAACGTGACCGTCAAGGCGCCGCTGACGGTGGGGTCTGTCTCAGAGACGGTCGAGGTCTCCTCGGCGCCACCCGCCGTCGATCTTGTCGATGCCACGGTCAGCCACGTCGTCGATCAGCAACGGGTGGTCGATCTTCCACTGAACGGCCGCGATCCGCTGGCGCTGCAGTACATCATGCCCGGCGTCTCCTACGACAACAACAACGTCTCGCACGGCCAGGGCCAGCACGAAGGCGTCGTGGTCAACGGCAACCGCCCGGGGTCGAACTACTACCTGCTGGACGGCGTCGACTCCACAGACAACTATCTCTCGACCGCGCCCGTGTTTCCCGCGCCGGATGCCTTGCAGGAGTTCGACATCCAGACCAGCAACTTCACCGCGCAGTACGGTCGCAACTCGGGCGGGCTGGTGAACGTGGTTACCCGAGCCGGCTCGAACTCCTTTCATGGCGGCCTGTTCGAGTTCTTCCGCAACACCGTGCTTGACTCGCGCAACTTCTTTTCCAGCGCAGATTCGCCAAAGCCGACTTTCAAGCTCAACCAGTTCGGCGGCTTTCTGGGCGGCCCCATCCAGAAAGACAAGATGTTCTTCTTCGGCTACTACCAGGGCACGCGGCAGCGCAGGGACGAGACACTAACGATTCCGCAGGTGCTGACCTCGGCACAACGACCGGATCTGAACGGGGGAGTGGCGAACATCTCCGGTCTGACGAATTCGAATGCGCCGGCAGGCACGAACCTGCCGCCGATCGATCCGACAACTGGAATACCATTTCCGAACAACATCATTCCCACGGCCCGCATCGATCCGACGGCACTCAACCTGATTAAGACCCTCATGCCGTTACCGAACAACGGCGCCGGCGGATACTCCTTCAACACTCCGGTCGCGAACAATCAGGATAATCTGAACGAAGACCAGTACCTGGGTCGCATCGATCGCACGATCAGCACGCACGACGTCGCCTTCGGCAGGTACTTCTATAACCAGGACACGTCGACTGGCATCGGCGGCGGAAACGTGCCGAACCGACCCCACCTGAAGTATTTCCGCAATCAGAACGTGGCTCTCGATGAGACGCATACCTTTAGCCCGAACCTGATCAACACTGCCGTCTTCGGGTTTACGCGTGTCGCCCATCACCGCGGACCCACGGCCAGTGTTGGTTGGGAGGTGTTTGGTGGTCCTCCAAATCAGGCCGCCCCCGGCGCGTTGAGTGATCTTTTCGTAAATGTCAACAACTCGCTCAACGCGGGCGGCGATGGTGTCTTTGTGCAGAATCGCCAGACCTGGCAGTACACCGATAGCCTTAACATCATCCGCGGCAAGCACACGATGACCTTCGGCGGAGACTATCGCCGAGAGGCCTCCAACCGAACCGAAGACTATGCGACGGATCCAAACTTCAACTTCAACGGTCAATACTCCGGCAATGCGCTGGTCGATCTGCTGCTGGGACTGCCCAACAACTACAACCAGCAGACAGAGGTCAAAAGCCGTCTTCGCCACAACGCCTTCGATGCGTACGCCCAGGATAACTACAAAATTACGCCGACGGTGACCATCGATGCCGGTATCCGCTGGGAGCCGTTTATCCTGCCGGTTGACAATCTTAACGATCAGCTTTGCTTCGATCCGTCCTTGACCGCCAAGTCAAGCTACTATCCGACCGCGCCAGCCGGAATCACCTTTCCTGGGCCGCCGGTCGGCAGTGGGTCGCTCGGCAAAGGCGACCCTGGGTGCCCGCACGGCGGCGTTCCAAATCGTTACAAGAACGTTGCCCCGCGCATCGGCGTCAACGTCGATCCCTTCAAGAACGGGAAGACCTCCATCCGCGCCGGATACGGCATCTTCTACGATCAAGCTCGACTTATCGCCTGGAATCGCTTCTCGACGGCACAGCCGTTCGATTCGAACATCACCATCGGCGGTCTTACCACTCTGGCGCCGAGTCTCACGGGCACCAACATCTACACCAACAGCGGGCGAACGAATCCGTTCCCGTTCATCATTCCGAGGACACCGGCGCAGCGAGCGTCGTTTCTCTGGCCGACGGAATCGGCCGAGACCGTCTTCGCGCCGAACTTCAACGAGGGGTACACGCAGCAGTTCAACCTCACCATCGATCAGCAGGTATCGAAGAACGATACCGTCACCCTCTCCTATATCGGAAATAAGGGGACTCACCTATTTATCTCGCGAGAGTACAACTACGCGCCCCTCGAGAGCTATATTAGGACCGCACCTATTGACCCAGCAACTGGCTTACCTGTTGCAAATTTTGACCCAATCTCCTACAACAATCAGGATAATATTTTATCCGCTCGCCGCCGGCTGAGCAGTGCGTCTCAGTGCCCTGTTGCCTCCGGTAGCGCTATCACCGGCCCATGCTACGGGCAGGTGGAGGAGCTAGATCCGGCTGCCTGGTCGAACTTCAATTCGGTGCAGGTGCAGCTCAACCATCGCTTCAATCAAGGCTTCAGCCTGGCCGCCTCCTACGTCTACGCGAAGTACCTGGATATTGTGTCGTACACGGCGGAAGGCGGGGGTGGGCCGCGCAATCCGGAGAACTTCGCCCAGAGCTACGGTCCGTCTGACAACGATGTGCGTCACCGATTCACGGCGACTTACATCTATCAGTTGCCGAAGCTCAACACCTCCCATGCCTTGGTCGGGGGCGTCGTGAATGGCTGGCAGAACCAGGCCATTATCATCGCGCAGACGGGTGCACCCTACTCCATCAACTCCGGCGTAAACTCCGCCGCAACTGGCGTTGGGGGCGAGTTGGCGGACATTGTTCCTGGACAACGCATAACGCCGGCAAATCGCAGCATCACACAGTACTTCAATCCCGCTGCCTTCACCAATGCTGCACCGGGTACCGTCGGGAACTCGAGCCGCAATCTTTTGAACGGCCCCAGCCTCGTCAATGTGGATATGTCGCTCTTTAAAGAATTTCCGGTTCACGAGCATGGCAAGATACAGTTTCGCAGCGAGTTGTTCAACCTGTTCAATCATCCAAACTTCTTCAATCCGACCAACACTATCGGTGGAGGGCTCGGACGGATCACCAGTGCACGGGATCCGAGAATCGCTCAGTTCGCCCTGAAGTATCTCTTCTAGGCAGACAAGGGTGGGGTACTCGCAGAGAAGCGGGTGCTCTTTCCTTTCTTGAACAACACATTTACATGAGTTGCTTCGCGATGTGGTGTTCGGGGCCTTGCACGCTGTAGGCGAGATAGTGTGGAATGTTGGCTGAGATCGGACCCGGCGTTCTTACTAATCGGTGTTCGCAGACGAGGCCATAAATGGGCAGAGCTTTTCTGCTGCTTTGGTTGTTGGTCGGTGGGTTGAGCGCGGCAACGTCGGCGACGGCGCAACAGCAAGCGCCGCCACCCCCAACTTCGGCGGAAACGGCGAAGATCGAGGAGCGGCTGCGCGCGCAAGATACAACGGGCGCTATCGCGGAGTATCATGCCATGCTTGCGGCCAACCCGCAAAATACTCAGGCGTGGACTGGGTTAGGCGTTCTTCTTTATGGTTCGGGAAAGGCTGCGGAGGCGGCAGATGCGCTTTCTCATGCACTGCGCCTGAACCAGGCAGCTCCGCGAGCCAACCTTTTTCTAGCGCTGAGTCAAGCTGACCTGCAGCAGTGCAATCAGGCCGCACCCGTTCTGCAGCGGTACTTCGGAAGTGAACCAAAGGGAAAGTTGCACAGACTGGTAGGTCTGACTCTTCTTGGCTGCGCCGCCTCAAGCACCGATGCTGCTTCCGCGCTCTCGGTAGCGAATGAGCTAAAGCAAGATTACCCCGGCAATGCGGATGTGCTCTATGCCGCAGCCGAGCTTTACACCCGCATGTGGAACGAGACAGCCAACGAGCTGCTCACCGCGCATCCGGATTCCTACCGCGTGCACCAACTCGCGGCTGAGGTGAATGAGGCGCAAGGAAATTTCCCGCAGGCCATCCGACAGTATCGATTGGCTCTCGTGGAAAATCCGAAGCTGACACAGATGCACTACCGGATCGGTCAACTAATCCTTCGCATCGGAGATGCGAACGCGGACGAGGAGGCTATGGGCGAGTTTCGTGCCGAGCTCGTCGTGAATCCGCAGAGTGCCACCTCGGCTCTCGCCATGGGCGAGATCGAACGCCAGCAAAATAAGCTGACGGCGGCTACGGCTGACTACACCTTGGCGATACATCTCGAACTCGGGCTTACCGAGGCGCGTGTTGGACTGGCACAGACCTTGCTTGCGCAGCACGAGGTGGACGCTGCGGAGTCCCAGTTGCACGCTGTCATTGCAGAACATCCCGACAACGCCCAGGCGCACTATGCGCTCATGCTGGCCTACCGCGGGCAGGGTAAGCTGCCCGAGGCGGCTGCTGAGTTAGCATCGTTTCAACACCTGCAACAGGGAAGCGTAGATCAGTTTCGAAGCAAGCTCAATGCATTGCTGACAGGAAATGCAACTCCTGCCACTAGCGCGTCATCCGCGGGGCCTGCGCAGTGAGAAGGGACGTAAGGGTCCGTGGCCAACAAGCGAAGACAGCGTCAGCAGCTTCACGAGATCGTCGCCTCTTTCTTGAGCTTGCGGGTGGAGGATTTCTTTCCACGATGCTTTCACCGCGTTCGCAGGCGTCCGCTTTCTTACTTTCCGAGCCTGCGAGTAAGCCATTGGGTTACTCGGTTCGCGATGTTGCAGAGCAGGCAGGTCTTGAGTTCCTCCAGGTCTCGGGTGGCGACCACGAAAAGAAGTACATCCTCGAAACAACAGGAGGCGGAGTAGCCTTCTTCGATTATGACGGAGATGGTTGGCTGGATATTTTTCTAGTAAATAGTTCGCGGCTGGATCACTCCTCCGCAGACCAAGAGGGGAGCAAGCTATTCCATAACAATCGAGACGGCACATTCACTGATGTGACACGGAAGGCGGGTCTGACGAAGGCCGGATGGGGGCAGGGTGTCTGTATCGGAGACTTCGATAACGATGGCTTCGACGATCTGTTTGTTACCTACTGGGGCGAGAACCTGCTTTACCACAACAATGGCGACGGTACCTTCACCGAGGTTGGACAGAAAGCCAATGTCGCCGGTCCTCCTACCCGATGGAGTACAGGGTGCGCCTTTGTGGACTACGACCGCGATGGCTGGCTCGATCTGCTCGTGACTCACTATGTTGACTTTTCACTCGAGAACGCAAAGGACCCCGGAAGCAATCCGTACTGTGTCTATCGCGGTCTACCGGTCATGTGTGGACCACGCGGGCTCAAATCTGAAAGGAGCACGCTTTACCATAACAATCGAGACGGTACCTTTCTCGACGTGACATCCAAATCTGGTATAGGCGCCAAGGGCGACCTCTTCGGCATGGGCACTCTGGTGGGTGATTTCGACAACGATGGCTGGCCCGACCTTTACATAGCGAGCGATTCCACTCCAAGTCAGCTCTTTATGAATAATCATGACGGAACCTTTCGCGAAGAAGGAACGCTGCGCGGGGTGGCGTTTAGCGGCGAAGGCATGGAAGAGGCTGGTATGGGAGTCGCGGCGGGAGACTATGATAATGACGGCTGGCTCGATATTCTGAAGACAAACTTCTCGGACGAGTCGCCGAACCTTTACCGCAACGCAGGCAAGGGAAACTTCACGGATATGGGGGAGGCGGCTGGTCTAAATCGTAGAACGCACTTTGTCGGCTGGGGCTGCGGATTCTTCGATCCGGATAATGATGGGCTCTCGGATGTGCTCTATTGCAATGGACACGTCTACCCTGAGCTCGATCGCATTCACTCCGATACAATGTATCGCGAACCTCGCGTACTTTACCGCAATCTGGGGAATGGCCAGTTCGAGGACGTGTCCGCACTGGCCGGAGAGGCGTTCCAGACACCCGCGACGGGTCGAGGGTGCGCGTTTGGCGACTTCAACAACGATGGCTGCGTGGATGTTGTGATCAATAATCAGGGAGCAACGCCTGCGCTGCTTTGCTTTCACGCCGAAAATCACCATCATTGGATAAACCTGAAGCTTGTTGGGACTAAGTCAAATCGAAGCGCTCTCGGCGCGCGCGTTCGCTGTGTGAGCGGAAGCCTCTCGCAGATAGCTGAGGTGCGCAGTGGCGGAAGCTACCTTTCGCAAAGTGATCTGCGTGTGCACTTCGGTCTACGGGAGCAACCGAAGGTGGATCTGCTTGAGATTATGTGGCCGAGTGGAGCGGTGGATCGCCTGCGCAATATACCAGGCAATCAATTTCTTCGTGTTGTCGAGGGCGGTAAGGCAACGACGCTGCTGCGCCGCGAGAGTTAGAGGTGGCGCCATGAGGAGCAAGGGCTGCTTGCGGCCAGATCGGCCCTCAAGGCGGGTCGTGTTTGACTGGCACAGCTGCAGCGTTGTACTTGCCGGTGCTCTGTGGTTAGCGGCAGCCGGCATAGAAGCTCCGGCGCAGAGTGCCGATGCATCAGCGCAAGCTGAGATTGCGGAAGGTGTGCAACTTCTGCGGAGCGGTCAGGCAGATGCAGCGAAAGCAAAGTTCAATGTAGCAATCCAAGCGGCCCCGCGGTCAGCAGATGCATTGACATGGCGCGGCATCTCTGAAAATCAGACACAGCAGTACGTGTCGGCTGCGGCCGACTTTCGAGCCGCTCTTCGATTCGCTCCCGCAGCGTTAGCTGCTCATTACAACCTAGCACTCAGCTTAATCCGCCTGCACGAGACGGACGCTGCTATCGAACAACTTCGGGTGGTCATCGCAGCGCAGCCAGGAGCCGTTCCACCGCTCTACAACTTGGCTATTCTCTTAGAGAGTAAGGGCTTGTTCTCCGCTGCTGAAGAGCAGCTCAAAAAGGCACACGCGCTTCAGCCCGAAGATAAGGGTGTTACCCTCCACTTACTCATGGATGGTTTGAAGTCGAAGGACGTCTCAGCAGTTCCATCTCTCGTGAGTGACCTTAGAAGTCCTTCGACCCCGCCCACAGTCGAGCGCGAAGCAGGCCTCGCCTTGCTTACCTCGGCCAGATTTTCTGATGCAATCTCTTTGTTTGAAGCCAGCCGTGAGCGCGAGGATACCGCGCCCGATATCGATTTATTGTTGGCTCGTGCATATCTCGGAGATGGCATGAATCGCGAGGCGGCAGCTCTGCTAGAAATCACGAAGGAGCAAGCTGGCGACGAGCAAGATTATCTGCTGGGGCTTGCGTATTTGGGACTACACGATACGCTAAAGGCGGCGGAGATGTTCAAGGCAGCCCGCCACCTCGACGCCAGGGATGCGCGTCCTGCGTACCACCTAGGACTCATCATAGCCAACATGCCGGGACAACAGGGTGAGGCTGCTAAGTTATTTCGGTCCGCAATGGAACTGGAGCCCGATAACGAACAATATGCGCTTGCACTCGCACGAGTTTTGCTTGCGGACGACCACGCGGAGGAAGCGAAGGACCTGCTTCTGAAGATGCCTGAGAAGGCTCTGAACACGTCGGAGCGGCATATGCTGATCGGGGTTGCGCTGGCCGCCACGCACGCAGTCACTGAGGCGGTGCCGCAGTTGCAAATGGTTGTCATGGAAGATCCGAAGTTGGCGTTGGCACAAAATGTTTTGGGGTTCTGCCTCTTTCAGGAGGGGCAGTACGTCCAAGCTGCCGCGGCGTACGGGCGAGCCTCCGAGCTTGAGCCAGGACGCTCCCTCTACGCACATGATGCCGCCCTAGCCTTTGAGCGGGCCGACCAGAACGCACAGGCTTTGCACTTTGCCGAGCGAGCGAGTGCCGCAGCGAGTGCAAGCGCCCAAGATCATGCGTTGCTCGGTAAACTTTATGCTGCAAGTGGCCGCAACCAAGACGCTGTGCGCGAATTGCGACACGCGGCAGAGATGAATCCCGAGCTTGACTCCGCGTATTATTTGCTTGCTCGAACCTATATGCAAATGGGCGATCGGCAGCAGGCGACCCAGTGGAGTGACAAGCTGCGCGCCCTGAAGCAGCGTCATGAGACCGCGTTCTCACTGCAAAAGAAGGAGGAGGCTGCGCCCGTTCGGTCTTCCACTCTGCTTGATGGTAGCTCGTTGGACGCTGAAGGAGCAGGTACCCCGTGAGCCACACGCATCGCAGGCTGCTGCTTCTCTTATGGGTGACGTACGGTCCTTTTTCGCTGGTTGCGCAGATGGGCTCCAGTCGCCCATTGCAGCAAATTGAACCCAAGCCGGGATCACCGGTTGCTGATTTCGTCGATGTTGCGAAGCGCGCGGGGCTGAGCGCGCGATCGACGCTTGGCGGGGAGCGCTCTAATCACCATCTCAGCGAGATGACCGGCGGCGGCGTTGCATTAGTGGACTACGACCAGGATGGCTGGCTCGACATCTTCTTGATTAATGGCGGTCCTATAGATGCGCTGACCGGCTTACCCTCTACAAATCATCTGTACCGAAATAACCGCGACGGCACCTTTACAGATGTCACCGAAAAATCGGGGTTGGTCAGACATGGTTGGGGCCAAGGAGTGTCCGTAGGAGATTATAACGGTGACGGTTGGCCCGACCTGTTTGTGACGTACTACGGCAAGAATGTGCTCTACAGAAATAATAAGGACGGTACCTTTACGGATTTTACAAACGCAGCTGGACTGCTTACTCATGACGATCTTTACAGCACTGGGTCTGCTTTCCTAGACTTCGATCGTGACGGGCATCAGGACCTGTTCGTGGCACACTACGTCGCCTATGATGAAGCGATATCTCATGATGCGAAGCGTGGTGATAGCTGCAGGTGGCGCGGCTTAGCGGTGCTTTGTGGGCCGCGTGGTCTAAAGGGCGCCAAGGATACTCTTTATCGAAACCGGGGAGACGGCACCTTCGAGGATGTTACGGCAAAAGCCGGTATCACCACCGACCTGAACTATGGATTCACGCCGTTGGTGGCTGATTTCAACAACGATGGCTGGCCAGACATCTACGTCGCAAACGACTCTACTCCTTCGCTTCTGTTTCAGAATAATCGCAACGGCACCTTTACAGAAACAGGGGTGCTCAGTGGCGTCGCCTACAATGACGACGGTCGCGAGCAGAGTGGTATGGGAGTGGACGCGGGAGACTATAATGGCGATGGTCTATTAGACATCGTCAAAACTAACTTCGAGCAGGATACGAGCACACTCTACCGCAATCGCGGATCGAATATCTTTAATGACGTGACCTATCCGAGCGGACTTGGAGTCAACACAAGTTTTGTCGGTTGGGGAACAGGCTTCTTAGATTTCGACAGTGACGGCTGGCCCGATCTATTTATGGCGAACGGCCACATCTACGAGGAGGTGGACGCGTTGCACGACACCTCTTTTCAGCAACGGAAGATTCTCTATCACAACAAGGGCGACGGAACGTTTGAAGATGCTTCCCTGCGAGGGGGGGGCGGTCTCTTGCAGAATCGTTCCTCCCGTGGGGTCGCCTTCGGTGACCTATTCAACACAGGGCAAACTGACATTGTTGTTAACAACCTAGCCGATCAGCCCAGCCTTTTTTGTAACCGGATGGTGTATAAGGCGCAAAGTCTCACGTTGCAACTTATGGGAAAGTCGCCGAACCAGATGGCAATCGGCGCGCGCGTCTCAGTAACCGTGCAGGGGCATCTAATGACAAATGAGGTTCGCAGCGGGGGTAGTTATCTCTCGCAAAACGATCTGCGCCTTCGCTTTGGCCTTGGAAACGTCCTTAGGGCGGACAAGGTGGAAGTTCGCTGGCCTGACGGGCACGTCGATACCTTGAGCGACGTGGCAGGGGGCGCAATCGTCGCTGTCCAGTACGGGGGCAAGATCCTTTCCTCCACCCCTTACCGAGCTCTACCGGAGCACCTTCTGCCCTGACTTGCAGATATGTTCTAGATCGCCCTCCAAGTTTACGAGAGTCTAGCTGCTGACAGGTTTACCAAAAGTCAACGTCCTAAGGCGCCCGCGTTCCTTGCTTGCCACTCCGGCAAGCGTCGCGAGCGTGGCATAGTTGACTCCGGCTACAGGATGAAACAGCAGTGGGTTGGTGAGCCCGGCCGAGAGCCAGCAAGCCAGCAGGAGTTCGATGCCAAGTCGATCCGACCACGCCAGCGAGCTTCGCCACCAGAGATCGCTGTAGTAGAAGCCGCCAAGAAGGACGAAAAAAAAGATGCCGACTACGCCGATTTGCGCCGGCAACGCAAGAAGCTGAACCTCGTAGGCATATCGCCCTGTCTCGGTGATGTTACTGCGCACCACAGCGGTCGAATAGCTGCCCAAGCCGTGCCCGAGCAGTGGAGCACTTAGAAAGAGTTCCTTCAAGGCGGGGATTTGCTCTGCCCGCACTGAGTCTGACTCCCCAGCCACGTCCGTGGAAAATCGAAGCTGATAAAGCGTAATCAGCATGGGTAGCGAAGCCAATATCGTCACACCAAGCACGGTCAACAGGACTGCCGCGAAACGATTGCGGGGTCCGAGCAGTAAACCAAGCAGAAAGGCAATGGCGGTGAAGGCCCAGAAATAGCGGGAAAAACTAAAAATCACCGAGATTAGAAGCAGCAGAATCGATAACGAAGCGCGTCCACTGCTCATCCGCAAGCGGTCACGATGACGCAGAATAATAAAGATAGAGGTTGGGATAAGAGCATCGGAGACGAACTGAACTCTACCGAAGAGCGACCCGAGATCCATTGTCATCAGTTCGACACCGAAGACGTCACTGAGCCAGAGGACCATCTGTACCACCGGAATTCCGCGAAGAACCGCATAGGCGATGAGCCCAATCTTCAGCAGAGCTGTAGCTAGGACGGCATTAAGTACCAGACGCAGCAGGCGTAGACGGCGGCCCTCGTCTTGACCACAGAAGATCAGCACGAGCCAGCAGAGCAGCAGCGTCAGAAGGATGTCAGTATACTGGCGCAGTACGCTTGGCAGGCCGAAGCCGTTATACAGGCCAAGAAGGACCCATCCAGCAAGGACCGTAGGTACGGCGACAAGCAGCGCCAGGCGCGCCGTGGTCGCTTGTCTCCGCTGAAAAAAGGTGTAGGCCGCCACAGGGAGCAGCAGAAAGTAGACCGGATATTTGAAGTTATAGCCGTAGATGGATCCGCCCGGTAGAAAGACAGTTATAAAAAGGAAGAGCGATAGCAGGAGATCGAAGGCGCGGTCGAGAGCGCGTGGAAGAGCAGTACCCCAACTGTCGAATTCAGTACGAAGCACATCTTCCATCGTGGGTTCGCTCGCCGTAATCGGGCTCAACCCGGGCATTTTGCTCAAGCTACTAAGCTTCCTTGCCGGGAGGCTTGGAAGAGAACCCAGACCGCGCCGCCGGCCAGTCCAAAGAGCAGCCCGATGGCCATAATCACAGAGCGGGGAGGGCCAGACTTCATATCGGGCACGACTGCCCGGTCCAGCACTTGCAGAGGCGAGTCCTTTGCCTCGTCCAGGCGCGCCGCCTCATACTGCTTGGCAATGATGTCGAAGAGCGCCTCATGGTATTTCACGTCGCGCGCCTTCCGAATATATTCCAATTGAAGCTCCGGAACCTGTGCGGTCGAAAACCGGCCGAAGTGTCCCTCCCCCGCGCCGTTTTCCAGCTGGGCCACCTGGCCCTGGAGGCTGCTGATCTCCGATCGCATGCGAAGCACGTCTGGGTTTTCGTCCGTCTCATCATGCAGCAGGGCCGCGAGCCGGACCTGCCGATCGGTGATCTGCGCGTGCAACTGCGCCAATGTCTGGATCTCCACCGTGGTCTGTCCGACAGGCGCAATCAGGCCCGTCTTCTCCTGCGCCTGCTTTAGTTCGACTTCGGCGTTGGCAAGATCGTCCTTCTCTTTGGCGAGCCGTTGCTCGAAGAAGAGCCGTCGTTGCGAGCTCTCGCTAAGCGCAAGGTTGGCGGAGGTCGCCTGCAAAGCCTGAAGATAGCCGTTGGCGAGATCACGTGCGCGCTGCGGGTTATGGTCCGTCACGCTGATGATGACGATTGGATCTTTCGTCCCACTCTCAAAGAGGCTCTTCGATCCGAGGATTTGTTCGGCTTGGCTTACCTTCTTGACCTTATAGACATGTTGCAGATCAAAACGTTGGACAAGCTCGCGGGAGATGGTGTGACTCTTCAAGATGCCGACGTAAAGGTCGCCCTGGCTCTTTGCGCCGCCGAGCAAGCTCGTCCCACCAAGGCTGGAGAGCTGGCCCAGCATGGCGGCAGCGCTCGACATGCTGCTATTAGAGCCTGGTGGCACAAACGAGGTCGTGGCCGTGTAGTTCAGAGGCAGTGAAAATGCGAAGATCGTCGCGAGCACCAGAAGGCCGAGACCCGCGAGAAAGATGGTTCGCCTACCCCGACGCAGAATGCGCAGAACAGTCGGCAGGGAGAGCGCATCATTCGTATGGAAGGCGGCCGGTATACGCTCGTCGTACGCTTCGGTAGTCTGCATCTGCTGCGGCATCGTACTCCCTCGCGCCCTCTCCAGTTTATACGTTGTCTGAAGGCCGATTTCGGCGGTGTGCTTAGATCGCGCCTGGGCCTCAGGAGATCTCTTACGAAGGACGTGAGTGGTCCCGGCGAAGCGCATCAGGTGGTCCGGGTACGTGCCTTCCCCGACATTCTGGTATTGTGAAGGACGTTCGGGTGCCACGGATGTGAGTATGTAAAAGTCCGCTTGCTGTGCGACGTACGGCAGCCGAAGACGGGAAAGAAGGGCCGCTCATCGTTACACGTTGGACCAGATTTGCCGTCCTCCTTATCGGCCTTGCCGTGCTTGCCGTCGACGCAAACATGCTCTGTGCGCAGACGACGATACCACCGTCCGATCAACAGGGCGCCTGCTCGGATGGTTCTCTTGGCGTCTGCCGGGATACGACGTTGCAGGGCGTTTCGCCCACGATGGGCACGGACGCAACACAGTCTCGACAGACCATGGGCAACACGTCCGACCAGCGCTCGGTCCAAAGAATGAGCCAGGACGACACGCCGTACGTCGATGTGGCCGGCAATGTGATTCGCTCGCCGCAGACCACACGCGACATCCGCCGACCAACGTTCCCGCCCGATCCGATCACTGATTTGCAGCGGCTCGCGAAGGCGTCGATCGGGGAGCAGCTGCACATCTTTGGCCGCGATCTCTTTCGCGAAGCGCCCTCAACCTTCGCTCCGGGCGACCAGATCGCCGTCACCCCGAACTACATCATCGGCCCGGGGGATGATCTCCTGGTGCGCCTTTGGGGGCCGGAGAGCTTCAATAGTCGGCTCACGGTCGATCGCTCCGGCTCGATCTACATCCCGCGTGTGGGCGCGATCCATGTGGCAGGACTGCGTTTTGATGAGCTGGAGGCCCAGGTCTCCAAAGAGCTGAGTCGCACCTACCGTAACTTCAATCTCACCGTGAACCTGGGTCGGCTGCGTTCAATCCAGGTCTACGTGGTCGGTGAGGCGCAGCAGCCGGGTGCTTACACTGTCAGCTCGCTCAGCACGGTGCTGAATGCGCTCTTCGCCTCCGGCGGTCCCAATGTTCAGGGCTCGCTGCGACATATCCAGGTGCGGCGCGTTGGGCAGAGCCTTCCGGAGTTCGATCTGTACGACTTCGTTCGTCGCGGGGATAAATCACACGATATCCCGCTGGAGCAGGGTGACACGATCGTCATCCCGCCGGTCGGTGCCCAGGTGGCGCTCGGCGGCAGTGTGCGACACCCGGCCATTTACGAGTTGGCGAACGAGACGACGCTCGAGGATGTCCTGAAGCTCGCGGGCGGCTTCTCCGCAACCGCCGCGCGGGCGCAGGTCCGGCTTGAACGCATTGAACCTGACCTGGCCCGACATGCCATGAGCGTGGCGCTCGATGCCGAGGGGCGCGGTATGACATTGCGCGACGGTGATGTGCTCTATGTCAGCCACATCACCGCCGGCTACGAGCAATCGGTGACCATCCGCGGCAATCTGGCGAACCCCGGCCGCTTCTCGTGGCATGAGGGTATGCATCTCAGCGACATCATTCCCGATCGCATGTCCCTGCTGACGAACGACTATTGGCGTGAGCGGAATCGTCTCGGCGTTCCCGTGCCGCTCTTTGAGCCTCTGGAGCCGAACAACCGCATGATGCTGCAGAACGACAACGGGTTCAACAACGATCGCCGATCGACGCAGCAGCAAGCAAACGGGCGCGCAGGAGCCTACGACCAGACCGGCAACCTGCAACAGCAACAACAGAACAACAGCGACGGCCAGACCGATGTGCAGGGAAACACCCTGGAACAGCTCCCTCCGACCGATCTCTCTCAGACACAGGTGGATCCGCTGCTGGGCGGCATTTTTTTGGGCTCAACCAGGAATACAAATAACGCCGTTCCATTGCAAGGAAATGGCAATACTGTTCCGGCCTCGCCGGAGTCGCTCCCGGCGCAGCGGCCGACCGATGAGCTGAATGCAAGGGTTAAGAACAAGATCGAGATCCCGGCTCCGGAGATCGATTGGTCGTATGCCGTGATCGAGCGGCTCGACCCGAAGACGCTGAAGAGCTCGCTCGTACCCTTCAATCTGGGGCGACTGGTCGAGGATCATGACCTGGCGCAGAACCTTGAGCTTCGGCCGGGCGACGTGGTCACCATCCTGTCACAAAATGATGTCCTTGTCCCTCAGGACGCACAGACCAAGTACGTTCGGCTCGAGGGCGAGTTCGTCTCCTCCGGGGTCTATAGCGTCTCTCCGAATGAGACGCTGGATGAGTTGGTCGCTCGGTCAGGCGGCCTTACGACCAAGGCTTACCTCTATGGCAGCAGCTTTCGGCGGGAGTCGGCGCGCATCTTCCAGCAGCAGCGGTTAGACGAGTACATCTCATCGTTATCGACGGACATGGAGCGATCCGCGGCGGTGCGTGCCGCGTCCTCGAACACGGGCATCCTCGACCCGAATTCATTGGCTGAGCAGCGCAGCTTGATCGCCCAGCTTCGCCAGCTACGCGCGACCGGCCGGGTGGTTCTGGAGTTTGGTCCGAACAGCGTCGGCGTGTCGAGTATCCCGAAGATTCCGCTTGAAAACGGCGACGTCTTTCATGTGTCATCTCGCCCGAACACGGTCAGCGTCATCGGTGCGGTCTATGGCCAGAACGTCTTTCTTTACGACCCGGGCCGTAAGCTTGAGAATTACATTTCGCTCGCGGGCAAACCGAACCGCATCGCCGATCGTAAGCACGCGTTTATCATTCGCGCGGATGGCTCGATTTACAGCCGGGAGCGCGCACAGGGCGTGCTGTCCAACAGCTTCGACTCCGCCCGGATCAACCCGGGAGATGCCATCGTGATTCCCGAGAAATTGATCAAGCCGAGTGCGCTACGAAACCTGATCGACTATTCGCAGATTCTCTCGTCCTTCGGTCTCGCCGCCGCCGCCATCAATGTTGTCCGATAGCGACATTCTCCTGAGAATGGTGTCCGAATCGTCAACATGGAAGGGTCTGCTGGCCGAAAGCCCGCGCCGTCGAATTCGGCCTAAAGTCACGGTGGTGCAAGGAGTTGCACGACCGAGTTCAGCACCCAAGAGTGCTGGCCAAGACAAAGGTTTTCGAAGTAGTATGTATCCTTCGCGTGGCTCCTTTCCTGGCATCGGGCCCAGTGCAGAGCTTCGAAAGAGAACATCGGGATCAAACATGATGAGCACTGCTGTTGGATCACAAACTCAAGGACTCTGCGAACGCCATCTTCAAGAGACCGGCTTAATCATTCCAACCTACAACGCTCGACCCTATTGGTCGCGCATGCAGCGCGCCCTGGAAGAGCAGGGACTTGACCGGGAGCAGGTGCTTATCGTAGACTCCAGCTCGCCGGATAACACGGCGGAGCTCGCGCGCAAAGCGGGGTTTCGTGTGGAAACGGTGTTGCAGCGAGACTTTCTGCACGGTGCAACGCGGCAGATGGCCGCCAATCTGCTGCCGCAGGCGCAGTTTCTTGTGTATCTCACGCAGGATGCCATTCCCGCGAACCACGATGCGATTCCTTCTTTAATACAAGCCTTTGACGATCCTACAATCGGCGCGGCGTATGGTCGGCAACTTCCGCGCGAGGGCGCGAATCCAGTGGAACGGCACGCCCGGCTCTTCAACTACTCGCCAAAGCCTGAGATTCGCGACCTCGACAGCAGGGCAGAGCGCGGATTCAAGGCCACCTTCTTCTCTAACAGCTTTGCTGCCTACCGGCGAACGGCCTTTGACGAGGTCGGGGGCTTTCCTAAGGCAGCCATCGTCTCCGAGGACATGGCTGTCGTAGGGCGCATGCTGGTCGCCGGCTGGCGGGTCGCTTACCAGGCAGATGCGACGGTCATCCATTCGCACAATCTAACGATGTTAGAGGAGATTCGTCGTTACTTCGACATCGGTGTGCAGCACAGCGTGGATCGTTGGCTGTTGGAAACGTTCGGTGGAGCGAGCGGGGAAGGGCTGGCCTTTCTTCGTTCGGAGCTTCAGTACCTTCGACAGACAAGTCCCCAGCTGATTCCGATCGCCATGGTACGAAATGTTGGGAAGTGGTGCAGCTATAAGCTGGGCTTGCATGAGAATCGTTTACCCATGGCGCTCAAAAAGCGCTTGTCTGCCCAGCCGAACTACTGGCGTCCGCGCTCAACTTGAGCAATCTGCGCTCATTGCTCTGGAACCGTCACCAGGAGATCTTCGCGGGAAAGAACTCGGCGAAAAGATCATCATAGAAGGGCTTTAGCGCGGTGATGTCAGGCTTGGCATGTCCCTTCGAGTAAAGATCGTACTTATTGAATTCATTAACCCAACGGAACATTTCAACGTCGTGGTCGTTCATGAGGTATCGGTAGGCGCCATGCTTATGAGCCGGATAAAACGAGTGATAGCGCAGCATATAGAGCGCCTCCTCCGGCAGATAGTTCTTCATCGCCTCGTAGATGTATCCATCGTGTCCGAAGCTCAGGTGGACCTTGTCTAAACCGCAGTTCGGCTCATAGATGCCGAACTTTGTGGAATAGACCGGGTGGTGACGATCCGGGTTCTTAGCGAAGTACTCCGGAAAGACAATGTGTTCGGAGAAGGCGCACCCGACCGGAAACGTATCCCCCACCACGCCCCACTGCGGCTCCCCGTACAGGCATAGCACCTTGCCGAGATCGTGGACAAAGCCGGCGAGCACAAACCACCGTGGGTGACCGTCGGCGCGAATCGCTTCGCTGGTCTGCAACAGGTGCTCGATCTGGGTGAGGTCCGTATCCGGGTCGCTGTCGTCCACCAGGGTGTTCAGGAACGCGGCCGCCTCCCAGATCGATTTCTCTCCCTTGTTCAGGCTGAAGTACTCCTTTTCCTTGCGCAGCACGTACTCCATACACTGGTTCTCATGGTTCAGGCGATAGAAGTCCGCAACTCCGGGGTTGGCCTGCTTGTCGTACTGCCGGAACTCTTCTTCGCTCTTGCCTTCCTTGTAGCGGCCCTTGAGAAACTCGTCCCAATCTTCCATGTCGGTCGCGAGGGGGTTCGGGTTGTGAAACTCTTGGTCGGCGGACAGTGTTGTGGGTGCCATGGATTTCCTCACGCAAATGGAACGTGTGACGGCCTAGTTACCGATAACTATAGGTGGGAACATGAGCGCTGGCAAGGAGAACCTCCGCCCCGGTACCCCGTTTTATTGCGGAGCGGCGGAAGAGGAACGAACAACAAGCTTCGGCTCGAGCACAACCGATCGCGATGCAGCTCTCGGACCGTTGACGAGGTCGATCGCCAGCTCGCCGGCAGCACGGCCAAGCTCGGCCGTACCCTGATCGATCGAACTTAGCGGCACACGCAGGTAATCCGCATAACGAAAGTTGCCGCAGCCGACGAGGGCAACATCCTCTGGAATACGCAGACCGGCCTCGAGCACGGCTTGCATGGCGCCCACGGCCGTAAGGTCGTTGTAGCAAAACACCGCGTCCGGGGGCGCCGAGAGGCTCAGCAGATGCTGCATCGCGGAGAAGCCGATCCGGTCGCCGTGCTCTTCCACACGCTCGCGCACAATAAGATACCTCTCCGGCACAGCGAGGCCATGCCGCTGCAGTGCGCGGCGATATCCCGCGGCACGGTCTATCGAGGGACTGGTGCGCGAGCCGCCGATGTGCGCAATCCGGCTTCGTCCAAGTTCGATCAGATGTTCGGTGGCCAGCTCGCCCGCACAGACATCATCTGAACCGACGAAGTTAGTCTCCATCGTGGAGAAACGGCGATCGACCAGCACCAACGGTACCGGGTCATCGCCCAGCTCCGGCATCAGACGCACGTCGTCCCGGCAGGAGGCAAGCAGCACCACATCCACCCCGCGCTGCACCAGCGTGCGGATCTCCTGCTCTTCGAGCAGTGGATCTTCCTCCGACGAGGCAAGCAGCAGAGCGCGGTGGTGCGCGCGAAGCACGCCGCCCAGGGACTTGGCAAATTCGGCAAAGAAGGGCTGCAGCAGGTCCGGCACCACGAGCCCAACGGTGTACGTCTTTCCGCCGGCCAGCCCGCGCGCCAGCATATTCGGCCGGTAGTTCAGCGCCTGCATGCGTTCCAGCACACGGGCCCGCGTGGTTGGCCCCACATCGGCGTGGCCGCGCAGCACCTTGGATACGGTGACGGTCGAAACCCCGAGCTCCTCGGCAATGTCCTTCAGGCGCACTGGCATGCTTTCGCCATGCTACAAGCCTGCGGCGTGTGCTCAGGAGCAGAACGCAAGATGCTCATGCACCTTGGTTTACTATCGCGGTTACGTGAAGCGAGTCGTGCGGTACAGCGCCCATGTGCCTACACCCAGGCTAATCAGCAGAACTGCCGAAAGAACACCTATCCATGTGCCGCTATATGCAAGCGCGGGCTTGGCGGCGTGCGCGCCGAGATAGAAAAAGATGCCAGTGGCCGCGATCACGATCGCGTAGTCCCACCAGCGATGCCGCTCGTTGCGGTCAAACTCCTCGCCGCCGATCGCGGACAGGGTTCGGTAGTAGTCCAGGCCATAGCGGCTGCACTCGCGCAGCAGAGCATCGTTGCGCGAGGTGTGCTCCTTTCCCGTGGCGGCCGCCGAGCTGATCAGCGCCGCGCCGGCGATCATGATGGCCGAGCCGGCGAGCACCAACACAAGGTGCGCATGGTCCGCACCCGCGAGTTCGCCGAAGACCAGCGCGCCCCAGGCAAGGCCCCACAGCTGATTTGTGTTCGACAGTGGAATGCCGCGGCTGATGCCGAGATACTTCGCGGCGAACTGCTGAAACAGATCGCCGACCACCCAGACAAAGCCGCCGAGAAAGAGCCAGAACAGAATGCCCCGTGCATGGTGCAGCTCCGCCCCCAGCACAGGAAGGCCGCCACCCAGCGTGACCGCAAGCGTGAACACGGTGGCGAGCTCGCCAACGGTGAAAGCGGTAACAAAGGAGAGCGGATTCATGCCGCTGAGATACGCCTTGCGATAGGGCACATACATCGTGCCCCACATCAGGCTTGCCCCGAGCGCCGTCACAATGCCCTGCACGGCCCGGTGGTTCGTTGCCGTGGCCATGTGCATGCTGCTGAGGCCCAGCATGACTGCGGCAACGACGATCGCCAGCGCGCCCAGAAGCACACGCGCGATTACGCTGCCGCTCGCTCCCTTCAGTTCACCGAACAGGACACGGCCCCACAGCAGCCCCACCAGAGAATTCGCATTCCAAAGCGGAAAGGCGATCGCCAGCCCAACGTCGCGAATGGCAAAGACGGTCAGTGTGTTCGCGACCGCCCACAGAGCGCCGGCCATCAGCGCCCACACCACCAGGTGCTTCTTCTCGCGCAGATCGGCAAAGACATACCCTGTTCCCTTGAGCAACGTGGGAAAGGTCCAACGTGCCGTAAAGACGCCCGCCACCATGCAGAGCGAAACGGCAAATGGGGAGAGCCCCATGTTGACCAGCTTGGTCGGCGCCTCGGCCGCTCCGAGCCAGATGCCCGCGGTGATGCCGACGACAACGCCGAGCGAGTGCAGGGACATGCGGCCGGCTGGGCTGGAATGGGCCATGCGTGATCCTCGCCTAATGAATGACGACCAATAAAACAATGCCGAGGATCAGCACCAGAAGCGGCACCAGAAAATGACTGTCCGTGACGATGCGAAGGGCGATGTGTCTCATGTCTCTCACAAATGACTGACGCGATGCTCCACGCTACTGATCAAGGGCAGGTGTGTCAATCGCGCACGATGACGTTACATCGAGCCTCCAGGCGTGTACTCCACGCGCACGGTTTGAATCTGGAACGGTGCCACCGGCACAGTCACATGCTCCCTGGCGACCGCGAGCGCCGATCCCTCCGGCTTCTCCATCAAATTCGCCACGGATGCGCCCGTGGCGCCGGGCGGCAGAGTCAAGGTCACATTGCCGCCCTTGCCGGCCCATTCATAAAACCGCACGATGAGCGCATTGCCGTCCTCGGCCTTTTTGATCGCTGTGACGACAATATGATCCGTGTCCGCCGACACGAACGAGTGCTCCGCTTTCATCTCGCCTTCGTGCGCCTCGACCTGCATCGCTCGAAGCTTGTAGTTGGCGTTATATCCATGCTCGACCGTCCCCGCCTGCTGCCAGCTTCCTGCGTGCGGATAGAGGATGTAACTGAACTGGTGCTCTTTTCGATCCGCCACCGGGTCAGGCCAAGTCGGCGAGCGCAGCAGCGTGAGGCGAAGCGTATTGCCCACCGCGTCATAGCCGTACTTGGAGGTGTTGATCAGGCTGAAGCCATGCTCGTTGTCGCCGAGGTCGGCCCATCGCATCGCCGGCACCTCGAAGCGCGCCTTCTCGAAGCTGTTGTTGCGCGTGGTCGGCCGCTCGATGCTGCCATAGGGAATCTCGTAGGTCGCCTTGCCGCTCGATGCTGCCAGCGGGAATGCCGCCTTCAGCAGCACATGCGTCTCATGCCAGTCGATGTCGTTCGACACCAGTACATGATCACTGCCGGCAAACAGCGTAAGGTCCTGCGTAAACTTCGAGCTCTGCCAGTGACGTGTTACGCGGATCGTCGATCGCAGCGGTCCAGTCTCGGTCATCTGCACCGAGTCCACGGTGTGCAGCAGCGCTGGCGCAGCGTCCAGCGTGCCCGGATCGATGTTCCATGCGTCGTACTCCTTGGGCGTGTCCTTGAAGGCTTGCAGTTCGTTGCCGCAGCCGCCCTTGGCCAAGCTCTCGAAGTTCGCGCGCTTGTCATACAGCGAGGTGATGCAACCGGTCTGCGGGTCGACCACCACGCGCAGATTCGCATTCTCGAGTGTATTGCCTGCGCTCTTCAGGTCACTCGGAGAGCTCTTCTCCCCGCTGATGACATGCAGGACCACGTAGCCCATCGAGGGAACGTCCTCGGCATGGATGAGAAGTCGCGCCGTGTGGGTGGCCGCATCATGCGACAGCATCTCGGACGGCACCACGTGATTGCTCCCATCGACCACGTAAGCGGTGTCGGCCGGCCCCGAGGGCATCTGAACCGAGAGCTCGACGTTGCCGCCGCGCTTCCACGCCAGAGGGTTCACGACAAGAACCGGCACACCCTCCTTGCCGCGAGTATCGATGCGCGCGGCAAGCGTCTTGAGCGAGTTTGCCGTGACCTCATCAGTAGACCAGCGCACCTGGTTGTAGTCCTTCTGCGCCTCCTTGTAGATCAGTCCCAGACCGGAGCCGGCCGCTAGGTCGTGAAACTGATTGAAGAGCACATGCTTCCACGCATCCGTCAGCTGCGTCGCGGGATAGCTCTGGCCGTCAAGCCACGCGAGCGACGCATACTTCTCCGCGTTCAGCACCCACTCTTCGCTCTCGCGCATGTTGCGTTTGTGGTCGGCCTGCGTGGTGAAGACGCCGCGGTGATACTCGAAGTAGAGCTCGTCCTTCCATGTGGGCACGCTGATCTGGCCGGCGGTCGGCTCGGGCAACTTGGTATCACCCTTGGCGAGCGACTCGTAATTCCACGTCGGCGAGGCGGAAGCGAGCTCACCCTCAATCTTGGTAAAGTACGGCTGCGCCGTGCCGAACTCCTCGCGCGGATAGACTTTGTCCGACTCCATCCAGTGCAGTCCCTGGTCCAGCATCCCGCGCGTCGGTCCGCCACCGTGGTCGCCCACACCGTAAAGATCCAGCATCTCGGTCATGCCCGGCGCACGTTCTCGCGCAACAACCATGTCCTTTGCCAATCGCACTGGGTTGAGGTTGTTATTCGCGTAGTCGTGCGGAAAATACGTTAGCACCTTGCTGCCGTCCGGTGACTCCCACCAGAAGAGCTTCAGCGGCAGCTGGTTCGTGTCGTTCCACGTCATCTTCTGCGTGACAAAGTAGTCGATACCGGAGCGCTTGTAGATCTGCGGAAGTTGCCAATTGTAACCAAACGAGTCCGGGTTCCAGCCGATGCGGGTCGTCTTGCCGTAGAGCTTCTGGAAGGTCGCCTGTCCCACCAGGATCTGGCGCACCAGCGATTCGCCGTCCGGCATGTTGAGGTCCGGCTCGAGCCACATGCCGCCCACCAGCTCCCACCGGCCATCCTTCACGCGATCCGCGATCTGCTGGTTCAGCTCGGGGTACTTGTCTGCCATCCATTGGTTGTACTGCGCCGCGGACTGCGTGTAGGTGTACGTCGGATACTCACTCATCAGCTGAATCGCCGTGCCGAACGTGCGTCGCACCACATCGACCGTATCGGTCCAGGGCCACAACCATGCAGCGTCGATGTGCGAGTTGCCGGTAAGGTGCATCGTCGCCTTCTGCAGCGTCGGCCGAAGCGCCGAAAGCGTCGTCAGCGAATGCCGCAGCGAGGTGTCAAAGGCGGCCTGGTTGGCATGATCGAGCGCGGAAATATCAATTTGCTCAATCGAATCCGTCAGTGTCTTGCGATCGGTCTGCGAGTTGGGCGCGAGCGAAGGAATCAGAGCCGCGGCGCTGACCAGCTGCTCGCGTAGATCTTCCGGGTTCGGTCGCGAGGGTGCGAACGTGATCTTCAGATCCACATGATCAAAGCGCTTGTCGTCCACCGTCGGCAGCAGCTTCACCGCGACTAGGACCTTCTCGCCGGGCTTCGCATCCGAAAACAGCTCCACCCCTTCAAGGTCGTCTCCCATGGCCACACGACGTCCGTTGAAGTAGAGGATCTCCGGCATCGGACCATTGGCGTAGGCGTTGAAGCGGAAGCTCACGCTCGCGCCCGTCAGATCGTAGCCGTCGAGCGTCTTCGGCACCTCAATCACGCGGCGGTACCAAACGGCCTCCTTGCCCGCCACGGACTTTGCCCTGACCTCCGGCCACGCAGTGTCGTCGAGCGTCGGCGACTCACCGTGCGGCAGATCGCCCGCATGAAACCGCCACGGGCCGTCAGGCAGTGTCTGCAGTGCATCCAGCCGTTTAAGGGTTGTCTGCTCCGCGGGCGATAGTCGCATCGCGTCGCCAGTCCCGTGCGCGGACTCGAATAGCTGCCCGTGCACGGGTTGCACGCACAGTGCCGCAACAAGGGTGCAGCTGAAGAGAACGAGTTTAGAAACGTGTGCTTGCAAGCAGAACTCCTGGTCAGTGAGACCGATTCCGTCGACCCCCGAAGTGTATAGCAGCATCCTTCTATGTGCGCCAAGAGCGTAGTACAGGATCAGCTCCAGGGGCTGTCGACAGCTTGCAACTTTGCATCATACGAACTGAGAGGGACACTATGGACCTGGACGGCAAAGTAGCGTGCATGGAATTGGAAGGTAAAGTAGCCTGCATTACGGGGGCGGCCACGGGCATCGGGCAGGGCATCGCGGTCGCGATGGCAAAGGCCGGGGCCAAGATTGTGGCGGACTACGTCGGTAATGCCTCTCTCGTAGAGGACACAGTCAATCAAATCACCAAACTCGGAGGACAGATACTCGGGGTCAATGCCGATGTCACGCAGCCCGATGCCGTCAATGGCCTTATCCAGAAGACCGTCGAAAAGTTCGGCAAGCTGGACATCTTTGTTAATAACGCCGGGGTCGAAAAGAAGGTGGCGTTCGTAGATTACCCTTTGGAGGAATGGCAGAAGATAATAGCCGTCAACCTCACGGGACCATTTTTATGCTCTCAGGCAGCGGCAAAGCAGATGATTGCACAAGGAAATGGCGGTCGCATCATCAACATCTCTTCCATCCACGAAGACTTGCCGATGCCAACCAACGCGCCATATTGTGCGAGCAAGGGTGGTCTCCGCATGTTGATGCGTACCATCGCCGTGGAGCTTGCCCAATACAAAATCACGGTGAACAATATTGGCCCGGGCGCCATCTACACACCGATCGATAAGGATGTTGAAGAAAATAAGACTCTGAACGACGCCATACTCGCGGAGATCCCTCTGCATCGCTGGGGGCAGCCCTCCGAGGTCGGTGACCTCGCGGTGTTTCTCGCGTCTGATAAAGCATCCTATATCACCGGCAGCACGCACTTCATTGACGGTGGCATGTTGCGTAACGCCGGAAGCCTCTAAGCGATAGCTTGCACTGTGTAACCCGCGCGCCCACTTACACGCTGTGCTTCACGCGTGGGTTCCTCCTTAGCGGAGAAGCACACCCGTTGCGGCGATCAACAAGCCGACAGCGCCAAGAGATAGGCCTGTGAAAAAGTAAAGTTTCTGGCGGGTAAAGAGGGTCACCGAGCAAAGGACGACAGCGATTTGGAGAAGCGCTTCTCCAAGATCGAATCGACTTGCCTTGCGTTCGGCGCGAACGACCTCGCTCTCCAGTTCGCGCGCATGCTCTTCGGCAGCCGCCAGGTCGATCGCCCACTTATCCCGATGTGCGCGATATTCCATAAGTTTGGCTTGTACTGCGCCGGAGTCAGAGGAGGGCTGGAGCGAAAGAAGGTCAATGGCAAGCGTCGCTTGGTCCGATCGGATCCGCTTAGCCTGGTACTGGTTCCAGGTATCATCCGCACGAGACTGCGAAAGCACAGCCTCCGTGTGGGTACGGTGACCGAGAACGGTGACCATGGCCACGAGCACAGCCAGAATCGAGATCGCGAGTGAGATGCGAGTGAGCGACTCGCCTCCCTTATGCTCCCCGGCCTCTTTCAACTGATTTGAAAACTCCTGAATCTCCGTCGGTTCCATGCTTCATCCTAGCGCGCAAGGAGGTCAATATTGTGCCACGGCAGACAAAGGCGCTGCTCAGACTCGCAGAAAAATGCCTCGGCGCCAGAGAACCCAGACCGGAAGAAAACATAGAACGACATAAAAGATGGCGAAGGCCAGCGAGGTATTCGCGGTAGAGCCCCAATGGGCGAAGACATGGTTGTATGTCCAGCCCAACGGCGACGTAATCCGCCCGCGGTCTTGAATGTGGACGTAATTAAAGATCTTTCCCCATAACCCGGAGATGACATAGGCTACTATGGCGTTCGATCCAAAGACAAGCCATGGCCAGGAGAGCACACGTACAGCATGCGAGCGCTTCTGCCACTGGACTACATCGAAGATCCAGTAGAAGACACCGAGCAGCAGGCTTGCGATGCCCGCCGCGAGCAGAACAAAGGAACTCGTCCACAGGTTCTTATTGATCGGAAACCAAAGATCCCAAAGTGAGCCGGCGACAAAGCCGACCACGCCGGCTCCCAGCAGCGTGGCACACACTCTCTTCGCAGTTCCAGCCGAGCGAACGAGCTTTCCCGCTAAAATGCCGAGCAGACCCGTGCCGATTGCAGGCAAGGTGCTCAGCCAACCCTCCGGATCGCGATAGCCCACATATAAATACCCGGTGTGCAAATATCGCTGCGTGAAGACAGTAAACATGCGATCAATATAGGCGGTCAGGTTGTTGTACTCATCCATGAAGGGGACATCCCGACCCGGCAGACCGGCGCTAGGGATCGGCACATAGCGAAGCAGCACATAGTAGCCAACCAGCAACACGACGACAGCAATCACTAGGTTGCGTACTCGCTGTGAGATGAGATAGAGCATGGCCGCGACCAGATAAACTAGCGCGATTCGCGGCAGAACGCCAAAGAGCCGAACGTGGTGCAAATTGCGGAAGTCGGGTAGCAGCCGAAGGCCGTACGAAATCATCAGTATCCAGAAAGAACGTTTTACCACTTGCGAAGCAATGGTGGAGCGAGACACACCGCGTGCCAGGCGTGAACCGACGGAAAACACGATCGAGCAGCCAACCAAAAATAGAAAGGTGGGAAAGACGAGATCAGTAATCGTCCAGCCATTCCAGTCCGCGTGGTCGAGCGGCCGATAACTTACCCTGCTGTCTCCCGGGTCGTTGACCAAGATCATAAAAGCCACGGTCAGGCCACGGAGGATGTCAACGGAAAGGATTCGTTGCGTCGGAGCCGCAACGGTGGTCGTCGAACGCATTGGCGCACTTTGCATACACCGCATTTGACCACGACGCTAGACAACGACGCACCAGATTTGCCGAGGTACCAGGAAGCATCATTCCTCAACGATGGCTACGTCCCAGGCACCCAAAGTCAGCGGAGCATCGTTGCCGACTCGTCTGCCGGTCAGGAGATCCGTGCCGGCAAAAGGAGATGGAAAGGTCTCCTCCTCCGAGGAAAAGTTCAGTAGATAGTGCAAGGAACGGCCCTTGCCATTGATTCCGCTCTTGATGCGAATGGAGTCCGGAAGGTTTACGCCTACGCGCGGGATGCCGCTCTCCCCGAGCATGCGGACGAGCATCGCGCGTTGCAAGTCGTCGGAAAGCCAGGTTCCCTCATAGAGCAGTGTTCCCGTGCCAAAGCTGTTATGCGTGATCGCCGGCCAACGACCAAAGAAGGGGTCGTTATAGAAAGCGATCGGTTGTGCGTGCTCTGGTAGAAGAAACTCAGCCCAATAATTTACGGTCCGATCCTTTACGTCATCGAGCACGCCCGGCTTGAGCGAGAGCGGCTGCTCCAGGTTGGCGAACTCCTGGTAGCTCATTCCCGTCGCTTCGCGCAGAGGTCCGGGGGCGCGTACGCCGCGCACGACCGAGTTCTCATTTGCAAAGCCGGATTTGAAGGTCATCAAAACGTGGCCTCCGTGCCTCACATACTCCGAGATACGTGTCAGTAAAGCGTCATCCGCGATGTAAAGCGCCGGCACGATCAGCAGCTTGTAGTCGTTGAAGTCTGTGCTCTCCGGAGTGACAAAATCCGTTCCCGTATTTAACTCATAAAGGGCCTTATGCAACTGATCGACAAGCGCCGTGTAGTCGACCTTGGGGCGACCGAAGGTCCACTGCGGCCCGCGATCGGCAAACGGCATGAAGCTAAGGGCATTCAAAGAGTCGACGCTATAAAGAATCGCGACATCATTATGAATTCTAAGGTTAACTAACTGCGGACCGACTCGTTCTAACTCATGAGCCGTCCTGGAGAACTCGGCATAGACTCGGTTGGGTTCGCCATCATGGCTGAGGAGCCCTTTCCAGTAGGTCTCTTGTCCGGCTGGGATCGAGTTCCAATGCCAGTACTCCACCATGTTGGCGCCGCTCGAAAGATTCGAGTAAACGTTGAGCCGGAGCTGGCCATCGTAGGGTGGAAACTGGTAAGAGGATGTCCAATCTGTCGTCTGAGCATTGGTCTCGGTTACAAAATAGTTCGTGTGTTTCAGGGAGCGATAGTAATCTCCCAATTCGGCTGTGGAGGCGCCATCCATGTGGCTCTCTGTCGCGATATAAGGGTTGAGACTTACCACATCAAGCGCCTTGGCCACCGCCGCTTCGTTAACATCCTCGTGCAGGTGATTGGAGAAGTCCTGGGTAATAAACTGGTCGGGGCGTCGGTACGCCCGCACCAGCGCGGCCTGCCAGCTAAGGTAGTCCGTCACGCGCATCTGTTCCCAGCGGGTCCACTCGAGCTTGTAGGCCGTGCTCGTAGCACCCTCGCGAACAGGAAAGTTCTCCCACCCATTCACCGTCTCGCCCCAATAGTTCAGCGACCAGGCCTTGTTTAAGGCATCTGTGGTCCCGAACTTTTCCTTAAGGTGATTGACGAACCCTATCTGCACCTCGGGATTGTTAGCCTGGTTCGAGCCGGTCTCGTTATCCACCTGCCAGCCGATAACATTCGGGTTATCGCGATAATGGCCAACCATGTTGGTTATAAGTCGTTGCGCGTAGAAACGGAAAGCCGGGCTGCTGAAATCCATATTCTGCCGCATGCCATAGGTCGATGCTTTGCCATCCGGACCAACCGCGAAGACCTCAGGATGCACATGCGCCATCCAAGTGGGAATGGAATAAGTTGGTGTCCCCAAAACTACCTTGATTCCGGCCTTACTCATGGCATCGACGACACGGTCCATCCAGGCGTACTCGAAATGTCCGTCCTCCGGCTCCCACAAGCTCCACGTCGACTCCCCCATGCGGACGACGTTGAGGCCTGCCTGCTTCATAAGTCGGATGTCCTGATCGAGATGGTCCGTAGGCTCGTACTCGTTATAGTAGGCTGCGCCATAAAGGATGGATGGAAAGTTGGCGAGGGCACGAGCCGCCGCGTCCTGTCCCGAAGTAGTTGTCGCCGGCCCAGTTTTCGCTGTGGTCTGCGAACTGAGTCTGGTCCCCGCGGTGGCCATGACCGCCACGACGCAAAGCACGATGCTGCCTATCTTTTTTGGTTGAGCAGATGTCAACAGGCTCTCCTCCTTTTGCGCGCACACAGGTGAGCAGGCTAAACCCGCACGGAATCACGGGTGCGGCGACGTCGTGACGCAATGCCTCGCCACCGTGCGTCGTCCGGGCCTGCCCACCATACCTCAGATCGCGCGTTTGGTGATAGATCGAGCAATCAGGGACAAACGGAGGCACGACCCCGCTTCTTCAGCGCCGGCCCGAAGCTTACAGACCCAGCGTCAGCACTTCAGCAAGGTGCAGAGCCCTCCGCGAGGTGTTCTGGCTGATCTGCTCGCGGCAGCTAAAGCCGTTCGAGACAAGAAGGTCCTCGGGCCTGGCCGCCCGCGCCGCAGGCAACAGAACGCGCTCGGCGAGCGCTTGCGAGATGGCAAACTTGTCGGCCTCAAAGCCGTAGGGGCCGGCCATGCCGCAACAGCCGGAGTCCAGCAGATCGACAATCGCCCCGGTCGCGCGAAGCAGCGCCATGTCGGGGGCCATCGACAGAACTGCCTTTTGGTGGCAATGGCCGTGCACCACGATGCGGCGACCATCAAGCCGCGGCGGTGACCACGGCGTCGGCGGATCCGCCAGCAGGTCGCCCAGCAGCATCGTCTGTCGACTCAGCCTTTGCGCGCGCGGATCGTCGGGCAGCAGATTCAGGAGCTCATCGCGGAAGACCGTGGCACAGCTCGGCTCAAGCATCACGACGGGAGTGCCGTCGCGGATCTCAGCCTCGAAGGTGTCCAGGATGCGCGAAAGATAAGCGCGCGCCTGATCCAGAAAGCCGAAATCATACAACGGTCGACCGCAGCAGATCGGCTCACGCGGAATACGGACCGAGCAACCGGCCGAGCCAAGTAATTTATGGGCCGCCTCCAACGCCTGTGGGTGGAAGTAGTTGTTCCACGTATCCGGCCAGAGCAAGACACGCCTGCCAGCGGTTGCGTTTGCGGCCTTGGCGTTGAAGGTGTCGCGAAAGCTCCGCCGCGCAAGCCTAGGCAGGGTGCGCTGTGGCGCGATCCCGAGCAGCTTCTTCACCAGCGCGTCCACGGCAGGAACGCGCAACGGAGCATTGGCTAAGCGCGGGAGGCGCGAGGCGATCCCGGTCCAACAATCCATAAATCCGAAGGCATAGTGGTGCAGCGGATGCAATCGCCCCGCATAATGATGTGCGAGGAACTCCGACTTCCACATCGCCATATCGACATTGACCGGACACTCGGTCTTGCACGCCTTGCATGACAGGCAAAGATCGAGCGCATCGCGAACGGCGGTGTTACGCCAGCCATGCTCCAGCGACGTGCCGTGCAGCAGCTCCCACAGCAGGTGCGCGCGCCCGCGGGTCGAGTGCGTCTCCTCCCGGGTTGCCATGTAGCTGGGGCACATCGTGCCGCGGTCCTCTTTACGGCACGCGCCCACGCCGACACAGCGATGCGTCGCCTCTGCGAAAGAGCCGCCGTCGTTGGGAAACTGGAACCACATCGCGGCATCTGCCGCCTCGCCCGTCTTGAGAGTGGGTCCGACGCGGAGATTTTCGGTCGGATCGTAGACCCGCACAGGGTCGACCAGCTTGCCGGGGTTCATCCGGTTCAGCGGATCCCAAATTGCCTTGAACTGCCGGAACGCCTCCATCAGCTCGGGTCCGAACATCTTCGGCAGAAGCGCGGCGCGTGCTTGCCCATCGCCATGCTCGCCTGAAAAAGAGCCGCCGTACTTCAACACAATGTCCGCGGCCAAATCGATAAAGCGGCGGAAATCCGCCACACCTTCAACGGTGCGCAGATGGAAGTTGATGCGCAGGTGCACACAGCCCTGACCGAAGTGGCCATAGATCGGCGATCGATAGCTGAAACGATCGAGCAGTGCAAAGAGCTCGCGCAGGTAGGCGCCAAGGTGCTCCGGCGGCACAGCCGAGTCCTCCCATCCCTCCCATCCACTCGCCTCGCCCGGAACAAAGACAGTGGCGCCGAGCGCTGCTTCGCGCACATGCCACACCCGTGCGGCCTCATCTTCGGTATAGAGCGCGGTGCTCGGCGAACCGGGTAAAAGCGTGGCCGCGGCAACCAGACCCAGCGCTTGGCGATCCGCAGCCTCGGCTGTGTCGGCGCCGAACTCGCACAGCAGAAAACCGCGGCCTGCGGGAAGCAGCTTCACATCGTCGACCACCAGATGCTTGCGCCGCATAAAGTCCACCAGCAGACCGTCGAAGCCCTCCAGGCCAATCGGACCATGCGCCAGCACCGCGGGAACATGGTCGGCGGCAGTAAACGCGTCCGCGAAACCGAGCGCCACCAACCGGCGAAACTGTGGGCTCGGTGTCAGCACGCAGGTCGCCTCCAGCACCGTGACGCACGTGCCCTCAGACCCAACCAGCGCGCGCGCGACATTGAAGCCGTTCTCCGGCAAGAGCTGGTCGAGGTTGTAGCCCGACACACGGCGCGGGATCGCTGGAAAGCGCTGCCGCACGAGCGAGGCGTAGGTGTCGCGTATCGATCGGAGCGCGGCATAGATCTCCCCGCGACGCCCACCAGCGGCGATGATGTCGGCGAGTTCACTCTCGCTCGTCTTGCCCACGCGCAGGCGCGTGCCGTCGTAGAGCAGGATTTCGAGCGACTCGATATTGTCCACGGTCTTGCCGCCCATTAGCGCGTGTACACCGCAGGAGTTATTTCCGATCATGCCGCCCAGGGTGCAGCGATTGTGGGTCGCGGGGTCGGGCGCAAAGGTCAGCTCATGACGCTCGGCCGCGTGGCGCAGTGTGTCGAGCACCACGCCCGGTTGCACACGGGCCGTGCGCGCCGCGGCGTCCAGCGCGAGCACGCCGCCCATGTGTCGCGAGAGGTCGAGCACCACGGCCACGTTGCAGCACTGCCCCGCGAGCGAGGTGCCCGCGCCGCGCGAGAGCACCGGCGCGCCAAAGGCTCGACATGCAGCGACCGCCGCGATCACATCCTCGGTATCGAGCGGGCAAACCAGGCCAATCGGCAGCTGCCGGTAGTTCGAGGCATCCGTCGCATACAGCGCACGCGCCGCATCGTCGAAGCGAACCTCGCCCCGCACCGTCGCCCGCAGCCGCGCTTCGAGCTCGCGAGCAGCGGCAAAGTGCTCATGCGGATGGGGCGCGGTCGACTGCGGAAGGATCGAGAAAGGGGAGGCTGCGGTGGTCATGGGTCGGCAAAGGGGTCGCCCCTCACACTATAGCTGCCCACGCCAATGCACCTCGAGCGCGGGCGTCCATGATCCTGCCGGTGAAGAGCGCGTCGCCCTACGCCGCACAAGGGTTGCTCACCAAATTAGCTTGGCACCTTTCGGCAGCCCACGCCGCGTATCTCAGTGTGCGCCGAATGCAGAGACGTACGGCGACGACGCGAGCACGGCAGAGTGCGGAGCTACTTCGGCTCGTCCTCCTGCAACCGCTATAAACCACCGACAGAATCGGTCACCAAGAACATACCTTCCACGGAGATAGCCATGGACAACACGAAAGCAGTTCCACCTTCTGGAGAGCTCAACCTGGCGTCCCCAGCAAAGACGCGGCCAGCGTCACAGGCGGTGCAACGAACCCCTGACGGCCGCTACCTTCTTCTTCGCGACTCGCCCGTGGCGGACGTCTTCGGCGATGCACCAGCCGGCGCCGAAGTGGTCATCACACCGGGCGGCGTGCGCCTCAAATCCATGGTCCACGAGATCGAGCGAGGCGCGATCATCGACGGCAGCGGTGGACACTACCAGGTGCGGCGGCGCTCGGGCGAGAGGCTCGCTGACCTCGGCGTCGTCCGTCCCAAGCCGGCCGGCCAGCCTCTGATGCCGGCCAACACGGTCGTCCCCAAGCTGGCCGCCCCCGCGCTCGGCTCCGGGTGGATCGCCGACCTTTCCTGGAATCGGCCCAGCACGCCGATCTCCTCCTTCTCGACGACGTGGACCGTTCCACCAGCGCCATCCACCGACTCCGGGCAGCTGATCTATCTCTTCAACGGGCTGCAAAGCTCGACGATGATCTACCAGCCCGTGTTGCAGTGGGGCAACAACGGATCGTTCGGCGGCAGCTATTGGTGCGTCGCCACCTGGTACGCCGACGGTCAGGGCGGTGTCGCGAATCACTCTGTACCGGTCACCGTCAACTCCGGCGATGTCCTGGTCGGCGTCATGAACCTGACCGGACAATCCACGCTCGGGTTCAGCTACAGCGGCCTGTTCCAGGGCATCGCGAACTCCGAGTACGACCTCACCAACGTGCCCGAGATGTGGCAAGCGGTGCTGACCTTGGAGTGCTACGGCATGACCCAGTGCTCCGACTACCCAAACACAGCAAATACCTTCATGACCTCCGTAAACATCCAGACCGGCAGCGATGCGGCGGATGTGGCGTGGACCGTCCAGAACCTGGTGACGGACTGCGGCCAGCACGCGGAGATCTTCGACAACGATTCAACCGGGCAGGGCTCTGCCTATCTCTGGTACCAGAACGCGCCGTACTGGCTCGCGGGCGCGGGAACCGTCGCTCCGGGCGCGGACTGGAGCTCGTGGTTCACCTTCAACCCCAGCGATGCCGGCCCACAGCTGGTGCAGGCCCAACCCAACAACGCTTCGGGCTATCTCTGGACCAATCAGCTCGGCGAAAGCTCCGACGGCAACGGAAATCTCACCTACTACGCGACCGTAAACAACACAGGATCGAACGCGGTCGCCTTCCAATGGCGCGGAGGCGGCCGCTAAATCGGTTCTCCTGAAGCTGTACAGGAGACCGCAGGAGCCCGTGCCATTCCTCTCAAGGAAATGGCCCCACCGCTTCACACAGCGATACAGCCTTAGCAAAAAAGGAGAAACACCATGGCATGGACAGCAGGTGCAGGAACAATCGCTCCCGGCGCGAACTGGAGTTCTTGGTTCACGTTCGGCTCAACCAATGGGGACGCGGGTCCCCAGCTCATTCAGGCAGAGCCACTCGGCGCGTCCGGCTACATGTGGACCAATCAGATCGGGGAAAGCCTTGATGGCAATGGCTTCCTGACCTACTACGCCACCGTGAACAACGCTGGATCAAATGCTGTCGCCTTTCAATGGCGTGGCGGCAGCTTCTAGGAACAGAGCGCGCGCAACAGCAGGGAGGCAAGGACAATGAGCAAAATGATGGTGATTGTCAGTGAAACAAACGACGTACTCGGCACGCTGGTGATGGCGGATACGAAGCGGACCAACGGCGCCCCGAAGAGCTTTGGCATCCGGTCCCAGCCAGGCACCCGCCTGCTCGAGATCGACGTGGACGAATCTCTGCTGGCGATGGAACCGGACGATCTTCACGCCGCCATCGCCGAGCGTCATCTGAACGCGGCGAGCAAACTCATGGTCCTGGTAAACGGGAAGAACGAGGTGCTCGGCACGCTAGCGGTCAGCAACAGCCAGTCCGGTCGCGGCGGCCCAAAGGAGTTCGGGATGAGGGCGCGTGACGGCGAGCGCGTGATCGAGATCGCGGCCGACCCAGCCCTCGCCGGCCTCTCGCCAGCTAAGCTACACAGCACCATCGCCGAACGTCACCTGAGGTAGTCCGCTCTGCGTTCTTCTTCGCATACGATGGGGCGGGGTGTTTCATGATCATCGCCGCGCCTTCGTCCAACGTCCCACCGGAAGAGAGCTCCGCCGACACCCTTCTGCCGCCGGGTGTCGGCGGCCTCTTTGTTCTGGTAAGCGGCCTCTTTCTGCTGTGGGGTGTGCCTAATAACCTTAACGATGTCCTGATCCGGCAGTTCATGAAGAGCTTCGCGCTCACCCGATTTCAGGCAGGTCTGGTGCAATCCGCGTTCTACCTTGGCTACTTCTCGCTCGCGCTTCCCGCGGGTCTTCTCATGCGGCGCCGGGGTTACAAGGCAGGCTTTCTTATCGGCCTCGTCCTCTTCGGCGGCGGCTGCTTCCTGTTCTGGCCGGCGGCGCTCTCCGGCCGCTACGGTTTTTTCCTGCTCGCGCTCTTTGTGGTCGCCAGCGGGCTCGCCTTTCTGGAGACGGCAGCCAACCCATTTGTCGCACAGCTCGGCCCCTGCGCCACCTCCGAGCGCCGACTCAACGTGGCCCAAGCCTTCAACCCCATCGGCGCCATTCTCGGTGTGCTCGTCGGCACGCGCTTCATCTTCTCGGGGGTGGAGCTCACCCCCGCGCAGGTTTCAGCCATGCGCGCGGCAGGAACCTACGCCGCCTATCTTCATCAGGAGACGCTGCGCGTCGTCACGCCGTACATGGTCCTCGGCGTGTGCGCTCTGCTGTGGGCGGTCATGATCCTGTTGAAGCGATTTCCCGCGTTTCTGCGCGCCCGCGAAGCCGCCGCCCGCGAAGAAGCCCTCCACCATCAGGCGCACACCGGAAACTGGCGAGCGCTGCTCGGCTCGCCACCATTTGTTCTGGCGCTGCTGGCGCAGTTCTTCTATGTCGGCACGCAGGTCGGCACATGGAGCTACTTCATCCAGTATGCGCAGGAGTATGCGCACACCACCGAGCGCGCCGCCGGTCTCCTGCTCACAGGCACGCTCGCGGCCTTCGGTCTGGGACGACTCTCGTCGGCCTACCTGATGCAGCGCATTCTGCCCAGCCGCCTGATGGCAGGCTATGCCGTCGTCAACATCGCGCTTCTGTTCTTCGCCGTCTTCGCGCCGGGTTGGTGGGGTCTGATGGCCATCCTCGCCACCAGCTTCTTCATGTCGCTCATGTACCCGACCATCTTCGCGCTCGGCCTCAAAGGCCTGGGCGCAAACACCAACGTCGGCGGATCGCTGCTGGTCATGACCATCATCGGTGGCGCGGTGCTCACCCCGCTGATGGGCCTGCTCGCGGAAGGCCGAAGCACCGCCATCGCGTACGCGATCCCGCTCTTCGGGTATCTCGTCGTGGCGGTGTTCGCCGTGGTCATGACCCGCACGGCGCGAATCCAGGCGACACAGTCCACCTTTGAACTCTGACGCCACCTGAAAACGTGACTTTCGGCACTCGCTGGAGCTCGAAGTTGGCGCCAAATCGCAACCGTTCCTCTAGACTTGCGGCTATGCGGGAGAAAGTCGCTTCGCCACGTCCCTAGCCTTATATTTCAGCAGCGACCAGCGCTGTGCGCCGTGGTGCGCCCAGCTGAACTCCGCCCGGCGCCGTGTGACCGTGGATCTGGCAATAGACGTGCATGGCATTTACTGACTATCCCGGAGGTCTAGCATGAGCCGGCCCTTCCTTGGTTTTGTGCTCGCAACGTACCACCAACCCGCCCAGACGCTTTGGCTCTGCAGGCGCTTGAACGCCATGTTCGGTGACCCGCCGATCGCGATCCATCACGACTTCTCGAAGACCGCCCTCGAAATAGGCCAGTTCCCCGCCAACGTTCATTTTGTGCAAGATTGGGTGCGCACCGGTTGGGGGTCTATCTCTGTTGTGGAGGCGCAACTGCGTGCCCTCGATCTTCTCTACCAGACCGCGGATCCCGAGTGGTTCATCACGCTCAGCACGTCGGACTACCCCATCCAAACGGCCGAGCATATCCTGGACGAGCTGCGGACAAGTGAGACCGACATCTTTCTGGACTACCGGCGGGTCGAAGACCTGGGCCAGCGCTATGTCAATGAGGGGTTGGGCGAGCTCGCCTTCGAGCACCCACGCTATTCGCAAGGCGCCTACAACCGTTATGTGGCGCTGCCGCTGATCACGCCCAGGATGGCGCGCCGCATTAAGCAGCCCATCGAATCGTGGGTCTGGCGCCCGAAGCGGCTGATCCGGCGCGTGACACCCTTTGACGGCACGATCCATTGCTATGGGGGTGACTTCTGGATCACGGCAAATCGACGGATCGCGCGTTTCCTGCTGGAGCGGACGCCGCTGTGGGAGCGCTTGTACCGTCACTTCCGCTCCCGATCCACACCGGAGGAAGCTTTCTTCCACACCTTGCTGGGAAACACACCCGGTTTTCACATCTCGCCGTTCAATCGCCGATACACCGACTGGACGGGCTGCTATGCGCATCCACGCGTTCTGGGCCGGGCGGACTTCCCCAGGGTGTTGCAGTCGAATGATCACTTCGCTCGTAAGTTCCCTTTTGAGCCGGAGCTGCTGAACGATTTGGACGCCGCCGTATCGACAAAGGAACGTCAGGGTAACCAGGCTGTTGGGGTTACCGAAGGAACGGTAATGACCCCATTGAGCTAGAGGGGTAGACCCCTCTCTGGGGTACAAGAAGAAAGCGGCTCCCCATCGCAGGCAAGGGGTGGCGAAAGCCGAAACGGTGAACGCATTGAACCAGCAAACAGATCAGTCACTCGTCATCGTCGGAGCCGGGCCGGCGGGCTTGGCGCCACTCTTCGCGGCGGCGTGCGCCGGTGAACTCGCAGCGCTGTTGCGCGGTGGCGTCACGATTCTGGAGCGATCGACAACCGTCGGCAGCGGTGCCCTGGACGGCTACGGCATCACCTCCGACAGCGCAGCCGAGGCCTTTCTGGATGTAGTGGTGCGCACCCGGGAGCCCCGACTGGCAGCCCTGCGGGCGCACCCGGCCGCGGAACCGCTGCTCGCGCTGGGCAAGGATGCGGTCCCACTTCAGGCTGTCGCTGCCTTTCTTCAGGTGGCCGGGCAAACACTTTGCGAGATGGTCGCCGAGTCGCCTCGGTGCCATGTCATCACCGGAGCGTCCGCCATCGCCGTGCGGCAGACCCGCGTGCTCTCCGCCGGCAACTCCCGTTGGGAGACGCGCTTTGTCCATACCGCGACAGGCATCGAGCAGATCGTGCGCTCGCACTCCGTGGTGCTGGCGACCGGAGCGCACCAGCCAATCGATCGACTGCGCACCGAAAAAGTCGCGGGCACGACCCTGCTGCCGCACTTCGCCCACAAGCTGCTGCAATCTAGTGACCTGTTGAGTGTCGGGGGCGCAACGTTGGTCGCCGAGCGTTTGCGTGGGCGCAAAAACCCCAAGGTAGTTGTAGTCGGCGGATCAACCAGCGCCGGTGCCGTCGCCACTACGCTGCTCGACCATACGCCGGGGGTCGACTTCGGCGAGGGCGGCGTCACCATTCTGCATCGCCGACCGCTGCGCATCTTCTATGAGACCGCCGACGAGGCCCTTGCGGATGGCTACACGGAGTTCCTTCCCGAAGATGTCTGTCGCCTGACCGGGCGCGTCTTCCGGCTTTCCGGCTTTCGTTTAGAGTCCCGCGCTCTGATTCTGCGCGCGCGCGGCATCGGCGGACGCCCACGCGAGGCAAGGCTCGCGCTGTTTCCGTTAGTGCAGGGCGAGGAAGCGGCAGCCTGCGCGCAACTTGAACAGGCGGATCTGATCGTCGCCGCCTTGGGTTATCAGGCGAAGATGCTCCCCGTCAAGGCCGCTTCCGGACGGCCGATCCCGTTGCTGGCGCCGCGTCGGGGCGCATGGGCCGTCATCGATCAGCGCTGCCGTGCGCTGACCAGCGATGGCCAACCGCTCGCCGGTCTCTTTGCGATCGGCCTCTCCGTCGGTCCGGCCGCGAGCGAAGAGTTAGGGGGCGAGCATGGATTTCAAGGTCAGGTAAATAGCCTGTGGCTCTGGCAGCACACGCTCGGCCTCCGCATTGTGAATGAGATCCTGTCCGAGGCGGAACACGATGATACCGAGGACGCGGAGGCTGACGATATCGTTGGCGGAACCCAGCGGTATGTGAAGTCAACGTCAGCCGGTGCAGCTGCTGCGCTGGGTGCGGGAGGCGACCGATGAACTACTTGGTAGCGGAGAACGCCGCATCGCTTTCTGGAGTCGACGCCTTTACGCCGGTCGTGCCTGTGTTGGAATGCGACAGATACGCGGAAACGGAGGAGAAGCTGCTCCCCGTCATCCGTTCCGAGCCGCCGCGCCTCAGCGCACATCTCGACGATCTACTCGAGATCGAATCTTCGGGTATCTACTCAAACTACGGTCCGGTGAACACGCGCTTCGAACAGGAGTTGGTCGCCACGTCCTTCGGCGGCGCCGGGGCGTGCGTCACGGTGTGCAACGCAACGATCGGTCTGATGATGGCAATCCGTTCGGTCATTGGAGAGCAGCCGCCGCCCGAGCGTCGCTTCGCCCTCATGCCGTCCTTCACCTTTGCCGCCACCGCCCAAGCTGCTCTTTGGTGCGGTCTGACGCCACTGCTCTGTGATATGGATCCCGCCACCTGGCTGCCCAGTGTTGCCAGCGAGCAAGCGCTGCTCGCGCAGTACGCCGGCCAGATCGCGGTGGTGGTGCCTTACGCCACCTTCGGCAATAACCTCGACCTCGCTCGTTACCAGACAATTGCCGAGGAGCACGAGGTGCCGATCGTGGTGGACGCGGCCGCGTCGCTGGGTTCGATCGATGGCTGCGGGCGCGGCTTCGGTACCGGCTTCTCCTGGCCCGTGGTCTTTTCCATGCACGCCACCAAGCTGTTCTCGGTCGGTGAAGGCGGCGTGATCTACAGCGGCGATACCGAACGCATCAGCCATCTCCGTTCCATGGGCTCGTTTGGGTTCGAGGAGCCGCGAACCGCAAGCATCGTCGGCATCAATGCAAAGCTGAGCGAGGTGGCCGCTCTGACGGCATTGCTGCAACTGCGCGCCTTTGACACCCTGATCGAGCAGCAACAGGCTCTGCTCGCGTGCTATGAGCAGGTGCTTGCCGGAACCGATTTCACCCTGCAGCAGCAGCAGGGAATGCGGCAGGTGCGCTCGTTCCAATCCATCCTGCTGCCGCGCGAGCTCGCGTCACGGCGAACAGAGGTGATCGCATTACTGCGCGAGCGCGGCATCGGCAGCGGCGCGTACTTCAGCCCACACCTTGCCGAACAGCCGCTGTTTCGGCGCTGCGCGGTGAATGGTGGTGTCCCCGTGACCGACGACGTCGCGTCAAGGATTCTGTCCCTTCCGCTGCTGAAGGGGATGTCGATCGACGAGATCGTTCGCGTCACTGCCAGCCTGGGTGAGGTCAGCAGATTGCTGATGAGCCGGGTCTGACGGAGGTCAGTCAATTGAGCGACTCGCCCACCCGCCGGTCTTCCTAAGCTCTAGCGAAGAGTGACGAGAATGGGCGTGTGATCCGACGGCCGCTCCTGGGCCCGTGGTTCCATGTCGATCTCGCATCGTTCAAGCCGGCTTGCCAGCTCGGGCGAAAGCAGAAAGTGGTCGATGCGAATGCCGCGGTTATGCTCGAAGGACTGCCGGAAGTAGTCCCAAAAGGTGTACCGGCCGGGCTCGCCGGGATTAAGTGCGCGAAACGCGTCCATGTAGCCAAGCGCAAGCAGCGCGCGGAAGGCGGCGCGTGACTCGGGCTGAAATAGGGCGTCGCGAACCCACGAGGCAGGCTTGTGGCAGTCAATTTCCTCGGGAATGACATTGAAGTCGCCGCCCACCAGCGACGGCATTCCAACCGAGCGCCATCCAGCCATATGCTGCGCGAGGCGATCCATCCAAAGCAGCTTGTAACTGAACTTGTCCGTTCCCACAGGATTTCCATTGGGCAAATAGATGTTCGTCATGCGCACTCCCTCGATCACGACCTCGAGGTACCGCGCATGGCTGTCCGTCGCGTCGCCGGGAAGTGTGGTGCTGATGGTCTCGATTGGGAAACGCGACAGAATGGCAACACCGTTGTAGGCCTTCTGCGTGACCGCAACACTTTGGTAGCCGAGTTCCTCAAGGGCCTCTGCGGGGAAGTCGGTCCCTTTCAGCTCCTGTAGCAGCACCACATCCGGCCGGCGAGCCGCCAGCCACGCTGTCAGGTGAAGCATGCGCGCGCGAATCGAGTTGACGTTCCAGCTGGCGATGACGATGGGAGGCTCCGTTCGTTGCGGTTGCGCGAGGATGAGTAAGTTCAGGGGTGGCCGGCCGAGATGCGCCTACTGCCGCTCCCGTTTCAGGCGCGAGTCGCTTAGAGCACGGCATCGCGGACCGCATCGAGGTCGGTTTGGTAGGCGCGTGCCGGAAGCTCCTCAAGCAGGCGGCGCAACTCGCGGCGAACCGCCACGCTAACCACTCCGGTCCGCTGAATCTCGGTCATCAGCGTGCAGACCTGCTCCTCATGGTGCTCGATGGACTGCATGGTGTGAAGCAGGGCATGAAGCCTGTAGACAACGGGCGGGTAACGCTGCGGCGAAGCATGGTTAACCACCTTGGCCGTGGTCTTGGACCGCCCTGCGGACCTGCTCTTCGCTGCCTTTTTAGATTTGCCTTGAGTTTTGGCTGCCGTGCGGGCGCCTCTTGCGGTCGGTTGGATTGCCGGCTTACGGGGAGTCATGCTGCATTTGATGTGCAAGCAACACGCCGCGGTTTGCAATGGCGTGTGACTTCAGCCGAACATTTCCAGCGTTAGTGCTTTGCCAGTCCATAGAGCAGCGACGCATGCGGTGCGAGTTGGATCGGAAGCTCCGCCGCTGACGGCGTGGACGCGCCCGTCCACAGGTCTTCCACACCTCCCTCCGGCTGTGAAAGCCCCAGCCGGCTCCACGGCAGCTGCATCGCCAACGGCGCATCCCCGAGATTGAAGACGGCAACATAGGTTCGGGGTGTCCCGGTAGTCGTGTGCGCCGTCCACACCCGCAGGTCGCCGTCGCGCAGTGCAAGCTGGTTGCCCGTGGTGTGCTGGTCCAGCGCGCTCAGCGCCGGATTTGTAAGCAGTGTAAGAGTGAACGCATCGAGCGACGGCAGGTCGCCACCAAACATGAGCGGCGAGCGAAAGACGGACCACAGCGTCACCAGCGTCCGCTGCTCATCATGCGTCAGTCGCGAGGACCGATCATCGCCGTTCTCCGCCCGAATGCCGATCCGGCCCAGCGGCAGCATATCGGCGTCCGGCCAGTGGCCCGGTTCGACCAGCTTCGCCCAGCCCTCGATCCGGCTGTTCATGTTCTTGACCGAGCCCCAGTTGTCCCACAGATCGTCCTCGATGCGCCACATCTGCGCATTCGTCCGCAGGTTCTCCACCTCGGCCAGCGGCGCCGGCCCTGGCGAAAGCGACAGCACGATCGGCCGGCCGGAGTGAAGAATCGCTTTGTGCAGCCCCTCGATCTCGGTCTTGTGATACGGCCGCGACATGTCATCCGCCTTGATGAAGTCCACGCCCCACGCCGCGTACTGCGCCACGATCGAGTCGTAGTACGCCTGCGCCCCGGGCTTCGACATGTCAACGCCATACATATCGGTGTTCCACGCGCACAGGCTGGTCTTGTCGGCGACATCCCCGGCGTGAAACGACGTGCCGAGAATGGGCGCGTTCTGGGCCACGGCCTGCCGCGGAATCCCGCGCAGGATGTGGATGCCAAACTTCAGCCCCTCCGCGTGCACGTAGTCGGCCAGCGGCTTGAAACCCACGCCGTTCACGGCGGAAGGAAAGCGGTTCGCCGCCGGAATCAGCCGGCCGTTCGCGTCCATGTCCAGCTTAGCGTTGGCACGATAGCCGTGTGCCTGCGCATTCGGCTCGTACCACTGAATGTCCACTACCACGTACTGCCAGCCAAAGGGCTTCAGCTTCTCCGCCATCGCATCGGCGTTTGCCTTAACCTCGTTCTCGCGAACCGTCGTTCCATACGCGTCCCAGCTGTTCCAGCCCATCGGCGGCGTGGGCGCGAGCTCCTGGGCAGAGGCCGTACCCCGCCCCGCAAATAAGGTGAGAAGCAGCACCGAGACGACAGACTGCAAAGATCGAACCAGGGTGTGACCTGTATTTAAGATCGGACGTGAAGTCATTCATTCCTCACAAGAAATCCGTCGACGGTTCAAGCCTGCAGACAGCATGTGCATCGACCATCGACGAGCGGCCTCCACTGTAGGCGCTACGCCGCCTCGTGGACAAGCGAGGTGCCTGGAAGGAGGATCTCGCTCGGGAGGGCAACGAAGCCGACAAGCCTCCGATCCAGCTTCGCTGATGGGCGATCGGCAGCGGCCCGAAGACCCTGACGCGATGTATGCTGTTGCCGATTACAGGCGGGTGACGCGATGAAGAGCGAGCTTTGGGGTGTGTGCTGTTGTGTGAGGTGGATGCGCCCTCTCGCGGCCATCTTAGGACCGGTGCTCTGGGTCGCCACCGCGGCCGCCGCTGTGCCGCACGCCGGCACGACCGTAAGCTCGCCCGACGGTGCGATCCAGGTCACGGTCGAGGCTGATCCCCTGACCTACTCGGTCACCATGTCGGGCAAGCCGATCGTCAGCGAGTCGGCACTCGGCCTCACGCTGCGGGATCAACCGCCCATGGGCCCCTGGCGCGTCGCTCACCAGGAGCAGCGCACGGCGGATCGCACCTGGACGCCGGTCTGGGGCAAGGACAGCCGCATTCGCGACCGCTACACCGAGATCACCCTCAACCTTGAGGAGAGCGCCGGGTCCCACCGCCGCATGGACCTGATCGTCCGCGCCTACCCCGATGGCGTCGCCCTCCGCTACATGCTCCCCAAGCAGCCCGGCATTGACCACTTCGTCGTGACCAAGGAGCTCACCGCCTTCCATTTCCCAACTGATGTGACCGTCTGGGCCGGCTCCACCGACACCTACCACCACTCCTTCGAGCACGAGTACGTCAAACAGCGCATCTCCGCCATCCCCGCCGGCGTCCACGTCATTCTGCCCATGCTCACCGAGATCGACCCCAACACCTACGCCGCGGTCGCTGAGGCCGATCTCAACAGTTGGGCAGGCATGTACCTGACCCCCGCCGCGTCCGCGTCCGACACCACCGCGCCTACGCTGGTCACGGATCTTTCCCCGCGGCTCGACGGCCAGGGCCTGGTCACGGGTGAGACCCCGGAGGCAACGCCCTGGCGTGTGCTCATGCTCGGCCACACGCCCGGCGCGCTGATCGAATCAAACCTGATCGAGAATCTTAATCCGCCGTCAAAGATCGCCGACACCTCCTGGATCAAGCCCGGCAAGTCCGCCTGGGATAACTGGTGGAGTGGCGACGTAAAAATGGACAACGAGACCAATCGGCGTTTCATCACCTTTGCGTCGGAGATGGGCTTCCCCTACCAACTGATTGACTGGCAGTGGTACGGCCCATTCAACAAGCCCGAAGCCAACATCACCAAGCCCGCGCCGCAGATCGACATGCCGGGCCTCCTGCGCTTTGCCGCCGATCACCACGTGCGCGAGTGGATCTGGCTGCACTCCGGCGACGTCAATCGCGCCAAGCAGGCAGGCACCCTCGACAACGCCTTCGCCACCTACCAGGGCTGGGGCATCGCCGGCGTCAAGATCGACTTCATGGACAGCAACGACCAGGGTATCGTCCAGTGGTATCGCGAGGTCGTCGAACTCGCCGCCAAATATCGGCTCATGGTCGACTTCCACGGCGCCTTCGAGCCCGACGGCCTGCGCGTGACCTACCCCAACCTGCTCACGCGCGAAGGTGTACTGGGCAACGAATACAACAAATTCAGCACCCGCGTCACGCCGCTGCATAAGGTCACCCTGCCCTTCACGCGCATGCTCGCTGGTCCCATGGACTTCACGCCCGGCGGCTTCCGCAATCGCAGCCCGGCGGACTGGAAGAAGACCTCGCCCACCGAGGTCATGGGCAGCCGCGCCCAGGAACTCGCGCTCTTCGTCGTCTACTGGAGCCCGTACACCTGTGTCACCGACGACCCCGTCAACTACAAGGACCAGCCCGGCCTCGACTTCCTCCGCGCTGTGCCCACCGTTTGGGATGAGACGCGCGTGCTCGATGGCGCGGTCGGCGAGCACATCGTCATCGCCCGCCGCAGCGGACAGCGCTGGTTCATCGGCGGCATGACCGGCGACGCACCCTACGACTACAAGCTGTCGCTAGCCTTTCTGCCCAAGGGCGACTACATCGCCCATATCTACGCCGACCCCAAAGATCCCTCGGCCAACTACGAGGCACTCGCGACCGCCACCCAGCACGTCACAGCCGGCGATTCGATCGATCTTCCCATGCGTCTCGCCGGCGGCGCCGCCATCGAGATCGAGCCGACCTCCGCCGTCGCGACTGCCGCCACCTCAAACCTTAGCCGTTAGCGCACGGTCCAGCCGCCATCGATCACCAACGTCTGCCCTGTAACCAGCGACGCCGCGGGCGAGCAAAGAAACACCACCGCGCCCGCGACCTCGTTCGGCTCGCCGATCCGGTGCAGCGCCGCGATGCGCTCGACTACATCCGCACGAAACGCCGCGTCGGCCAGTGCGGTCTCCGTGCCCGGTGTGTGGATAAACGTCGGCGCCACAGCGTTCACGTTGATGCCGTGCCTCCCCCACTCCACCGCCTGACATCGCGTCAGGTGCACCAGCGCCGCCTTGGTCATGCAGTACACCGACTCTGTCGGCAGCGCCACAAACCCAGCCTGCGAACTCAGGTGAACAATGCGCCCATAGCGCTGCGCGATCATGATCCGCGCCGCCGCCTGCGAGGCAAAGAACGTCCCCTTCAGGTTGATCTCGACCGTGCGGTCGAAGTCGTCCTCGCGCACCTCCTCGGCAAGCCCGCCCAACGCGATACCGGCGTTATTCACCAGGATATCCAGCCGCCCGAACTGCTGCGCCGTGGCCTCAACGGCGGATCGGATCTGCTGGAGATCCGTCATGTCCATCTGCATCGGCAGCACCCGCCGCCCCTCGGCTCGGAGCTCCTCCGCCAGGCCGCTGTCCTCGGCCACATCGCGTAAACCGAGCGCGACATCGCACCCGGCGTGCGCCAGCGCAATCGCGATCGCGCGGCCCAGCCCGCGAGCGGCTCCGGTCACCAAGGCAGTCTGTCCATGCAGATCATTCAGAGATAGCGGTGTTGTGCTCATGGAGCCAGCCTAAACCTCTCGCGCTGTCGATGGTGCGCGGTTTGACAAAGCAGCCCGCACGCAATGGAATGCCTTCCATGCGCCCACGTCGCGGATCGATCGCTGTGCTCGCCCATTTAGTTCTCGCCGCGCTTCTGCCCGTGGCGGGATGGTCGCAGGCCGGCGACCATCCCGCATTGTCGCCCGCCGTGGACTCGCCCGCCGTGAACTCGCCGTCGCAGCCGATCTCGCAGGTCCCACCGCACAGCTTCTCGGCCCAGTGGATCACCGCCGCGGGCGCTCCCGGGCATGATCCCGCCGTGCTCCGTCTGCGCAAAGAAATCGAGCTCGCCGCCGTGCCGGCGCACTTCGTCGTGCACGTCTCGGCGGACAACCAGTACCTTTTGCTGGTCAACGGCCGGCGTATCGGCCAAGGCCCGGCCATCGGAGATGTGCAGCAGCTACCGCCCATAGAATTCTCCCCCACCTCCGTCGGCCACGTCGTGCGCGCCACGGGCATCGACTTCGCGGCGCAGCTTCCCAGCGTGCCGCTGCAGATTCCGGCCGCCACGCACGCCACGCTGCTGCTTGATCACGACACCATGACCACCGCCTTTCCCACGCTCACCCTCTCCGGCGGCAAGGGCGCGATCGTGACCATGCGCTATGCCGAGGCGCTGCTCGACAGCAAGGGCGACAAAGGCAACCGCAACGAGATCGCGGGCAAGCACATGGTCGGCGTCGTGGACGAGTTTATGCCGGACGGCACAGCCCACCGCGCCTTTACGCCGCTCGATTGGCGGACATGGCGCTTCCTCGAGATCGACATCACCACCACCGCCGAGCCGCTGCGCCTGGACGCGCTCACCGCCACCTTCACCGCCTTTCCCTTCGCTCATCGCGCGCGCTTCGTGAGCGACGATCCCACGCTCGCGCGGGTATGGGAGGTCGGCTGGCGCACCGCGCGGCTCTGCGCCCACGACGCCTATATGGACACGCCCTACTGGGAGCGGCTGCAGTACGTCGGCGATACCCGCATCCAGACCCTGATCTCCTACACCAACGCCGGCGACGACCGGCTCGCGCGGCAAGCCATCACCGCCTTTCACAGCTCGCTCCTGCCCGAGGGCATCAGCCAAAGCCGCTACCCCTCCCGCCACCTGCAGGTCATCCAGAACTTTTCCCTGCTGTGGATCGGCATGGTGCACGACTTCTGGTGGTATCGCGACGACCCGGTATTCGTGCGCGGGCAGCTGCCCGCCATACGCAGCGAGCTGAGCTACTTCCGCGCGCGCCGCGGCCCCGACGGTCTGCCCGAGCTGCGCGACTGGTGGCCCTTTGTCGATTGGGCGACCGGCTTTCCCGGCGGCGACTCGCCCGCCACGGCGAAGGGTGTCAGCGCCGCCGGCAGCCTCTTCTACCTCGAAGCTCTGCGCAACGCGGCGGAGATAGAAGCCGCGCTCGGCGACAGCGCGCTCTCGGGTGAAGACGTCGCTGAGGCCGACAGCGTGGCGAAGACGATCTACGCCCGCTTCTGGTCGCCCGAGCAGCAACTCCTCGCCGATACCCCGGCCCACGATCACTTCAGCCAGCAGGCCAACGCCCTTGCCGTCTGGCTCGACGTCATCCCGCGCGCGCAGCAGGTCGAGCTCATGACCCGCATCTACAGCGCGACCGACGCTGCCTTCAAGGCCACCCGGCCGCCGCCCGCGGGCATGTCGGTCGCCTCCAGCTACTTCCGCTTCTATCTGACGCGCGCGCTGGTCCACGCCGGTCTGGCGGACCGCTATCTCGACACCCTCGGCCCCTGGCGCGCAATGCTCGGCGTCGGCCTCACCACTTGGGCCGAGCAGCCGGAGCCCACGCGCTCGGACTCGCACGCCTGGAGCGCCCACCCCAACATCGACCTGCTCACCACCGTTGCCGGCATCCGCCCCGCCGCCGCCGACTTCCGCACCGTCGAGGTCGCGCCGGCGCTCGGCCCGCTGCGCCATCTCGCGGTTACCTACCCCTCCCCGCACGGCGACATCACCGCCGAGTACACCGTCACCCCGTCCGGCGTGCACGCCGCGCTCACCTTGCCGCCAACGCTCTCGGGCACGCTGCGCTGGAACGGCGAGCCCTTCACCCTCCATCCCGGCGGCAACGCGCTCGATCTGCCGCCGCGCCGCGCGCCGTAGTGCTTGCCCAAGCCGACACACGGACAGAGTTGACAGCGCAAAGCCCGAACGCTTATCTGTGGAACTGGCGCGTGGGCAAGAATACTCGGCCCGCGATCCTCAGAACGCGCGGCGCGCTTGCAGGACGAGACCAGATACCTCATCGAGGCGGCATGGCATTGATGCATGAGGACCGGCTGTTTCCCGCCGATCCGGTCACGCGCGCGCTGGCACGCGAGCTCTACGTCGCCGTCCGCGACCTGCCCATCCTCAGCCCGCATGGCCACACCCAGGCCGCGTGGTTCGCGAACAACGAGCCCTTCCCCGACCCCGCCAAGCTGCTGATCCAACCCGACCACTACGTCCACCGCATGCTCTACAGCCAGGGCATCAGCCTCGATGCGCTCGAGATCGGCGTCGACGCGATGCGCGATCCGCGCGCTGTCTGGCGTCTCTTCGCCGAGCACTACTTCCTCTTTCGCGGCACGCCGACCCGCCTCTGGCTCGACTTCGTCTTTGAGACCCTCTTCGGCCTCGAGGATCGCCTCGACGGCCGCACCGCCGACCTTTACTTTGACACCATCTCCGAGCACCTTCAGCGCCCGGAGTTCCGTCCGCGCGCCCTCTTCGATCGCTTCCGCATCGAGCTCCTCGCCACCACCGACTCGCCGCTCGACTCACTCGCCGATCACGCTGCTATCCGCGCCTCCGGCTGGCCCGGCCGCGTCATTCCCACCTTCCGCCCGGACGCCGTCGTCGACCCCGACCTTCCCGCCTTCAGCGCCAACCTCGACCGCCTTGGCGCGCAGACTGCACAGGACACCGGCGCCTGGCAGGGCTATCTTGCCGCCCTGCGCCAGGAGCGCGCCCGTTTTCGTGCGATGGGCGCCACCGCCACCGACCACGGCCACCCCACAGCTCTCACCGCCAATCTCAGCCCCCGCGAAGCCGAAGATCTGTTCCATCTCATCCGCACCGGCGGCTTTACCCCCGCCGACGCCGAACTCTTTCGCGCCCAGATATTGACCGAGATGGCGCGCATGAGCCTGGACGACGGCATGGTGATGCAGCTTCACCCGGGCAGCGCGCGCAACCACAACCGGCAGCTCTTTGCCCGCTTCGGCCGCGATGTGGGCGCAGACATCCCCACCCCCACCGACTACGTCCACGCCCTCCAGCCCCTGCTCGACTGCTTCGGCAACGAGCCTCGCCTGACCCTGATCCTCTTCACCCTCGACGAGTCCGCCTACAGCCGCGAACTCGCGCCGCTCGCCGGCCACTACCCCTGCCTGCGCCTCGGTCCGCCCTGGTGGTTTCACGACAGTCCGGAGGGCATGATGCGCTTTCGCGAGCAGGCCACCGAGACCGCGGGCCTCTACAACACGGTCGGCTTCAACGACGACACCCGCGCCTTTCTCTCCATTCCCGCTCGCCACGATGTTGCCCGCCGCGTCGATGCCGCCTTTCTCGCCCGTCTCGTCGCCGAGCATCGCCTCGGCATGGACGAGGCGCTCGAAACCATCGTCGACCTCACCTCCACCCTGGTGCGCCAGGCCTACCGGCTCTAAGAGGAGGCGCAGAGAAATGCCGGTCGCGGCGACAAACGTCCTCAGTGAAACGCGCCTCGGTCGCGTGCGCTGGCGCATCTGCGCCATGCTCTTCGTCGCCACCTCCATCAACTACATGGACCGCCAGGTCATCGGCCTGCTGAAGCCCACGCTCGAGCACAGCATCGGCCTTACCGAGGTCGACTTCGGCTACATCATCGCCGCCTTTCAGGTCGCTTACGCCGTCGGTCTCGTCGCTGCCGGTCGCCTGGTCGATCGCCTCGGCTCGCGACTCGGCTACACCCTCATCATGGGCACATGGAGCCTCGCCGCCATGGCGCACGCCCTTGCCCGTACCGCCCTCGGCTTCGGCATCGCCCGCTTCTTCCTCGGCCTCGGCGAGGCAGGCAACTTCCCCGCCGCCATCAAGACCATCGCCGATTGGTTCCCGCAGCGCGAGCGCTCGCTCGCCACCGGCATCTTCAACTCCGGCGCCAACGTCGGCGCCATCCTCGCCCCCGCCCTCGTCCCCTGGGTCACCCTGCGCTTCGGCTGGCCCGCCGCCTTCCTGTCCACCGGCATCTTCAGCCTCCTCTGGATCGCCTGGTGGTACACCAACTACCGCAAGCCACAGGATCACCCGACCCTCACCGGCGAGGAGCTGCGCTACATCTACGAGCACGCGGCGGAGCAGATGGGCGAGCGCCCACCCTGGCATCGCCTGCTCACCGTGCGCCAGACCTGGGCCATTGCCGGGGCCAAGTTCCTTACCGACCCCATCTGGTGGTTCTATCTCTTTTGGCTGCCCGGCTTCTTCGACGCCCGCTTTCACCTCGGCCTCAGCCGCCTCGGCCTGCCGCTCATCCTCATCTACAACATGTCCGCCGTCGGTAGCATCGGCGGCGGCTGGCTGCCTTCGTTGCTGGGTCGCTTCGGTCTTTCCCCTGTGCGCTCGCGCCTCGGTACCATGTTCCTTTGCGCCTGCTGCGCCGTGCCCATGCTCTTTGCCGCCCGTGTTCACTCCGAGTGGGGCGCCATCGCGCTGCTCAGCCTCGCCGTCGGCGCGCACCAGGGCTGGTCCGCCAACCTCTACACCACCACCTCCGACATGTTCCCCTCGAGCGCCGTCGGCAGCGTCACCGGCATCGCCGGCATGGCAGGCTCGGTCGGCGGTGTGCTGCTCTCCATCAGCGCCGGCCGTATCCTCGAGGTGACGCACAGCTACACGCCGCTCTTCGCGCTCGCCGGGTCGGTTTACCTCCTCGCGTTCGTGTGGCTGACGATCATCGCCCCCGGCCTGCCTCGCGTTCGGCGGAACACACCGGATACCCTGGAGACACCGTGACCACCGCACATCATCCGCTCAGCCTCCATGGCCGCGTCGCCGTCGTGATCGGCGGCACCACCGGCATCGGCCGCGCGCTCTCACTCGGCCTCGCCGCCGCCGGCGCGGACGTCGTCCCCACCGGCCGCCGTCCCGAGCCCGTCGACGAGGTCGCCACCGCCATCGAGGCCCTCGGCCGCCGCACCGTGCGCCAGCCCACCGATGTCGCCGACCGTACGCGGATCGAGGCCCTGCTCGCCGCCGCCCTCGCCGCGTTCGATCACGTCGACATCCTCGTCAACTGCGCCGGCATCATCCGCCGCGCACCCACCCTCACCGTCGCTGAAGATCAATGGCGTGAAATCCTCGAGACCAATCTCACCGGCACCCTGCGCGCTTGCCAGGTCTTCGGCGCGCACATGCTTCCGCGCGGCTACGGCCGCATCGTCAACATCGCCTCGCTCAACTCCTTTGTCGCCCTCAACGAGGTCGCCGCCTACGCCGCCAGCAAGGCCGCTGTCGTCTCGCTTACGCGCTCGCTCGCGGTCGAGTGGTCCAAGCACGGCGTCGTCGTCAATGCCATCGCCCCCGGCGTCTTCCGCACCGAGCTCAATGCCAAGCTGCTCGACAGCACACCGCGCGGCGAAGAGCTCCGCATGCGCACCCCCATCGGCCGCTTCGGCCGAACCAAAGAGCTCGTCGGCGCCGCCATCTATCTCGCCTCCGAGGCCGCCTCCTTCACCACCGGCCAGACCATCGTCGTCGACGGCGGCTTCCTCGCCAGCGGCGTCAACCAGTAGCCCAAGAATCTGTAGCCGAACGGAGTACATCGCCATGCCCTGGTTCGAGATCGAGACGCCGCACATCTCCGCCGAACAGATCGAGGCGGCCGTCGACCGCCTCCTCGCCGAGGCTCGCACCCGCATCTGCCCTGACCCCAAGCGCGTCCTCCTTCTACCGCCCGACCTCACCCGCGCCCACTCCGGCGCCGGCCGCATCACCGAGCTCCTCTACCTGAAACTCACCGCCACCGACGCCCACGTCGAGGTCATCCCCACCCTGGGCCAGCACATTCCGCACACCGAGGCCGAAAACAGGTGGATGTTCGGCTCGGTCCCCAACGACCGCATCTTCCCCCATGATTGGCGCAACGGCTGCACCCACATCGGCGCCATCCCCGCCTCGCTCGTCGCCGAGACCACCGGCGGCGTCGCCAACTGGCCCATCCCCGTCGACCTCAACGCCAAGCTCATCGACGAACCCTGGGATCTCATCATCAACATCGGCCACGTCGTCCCGCATGAGGTCCTCGGCTTCGCCAATCACAACAAGAACTACTTCATCGGCCTCGGCGGCAAGGAAACCATCTGCGCCTCGCACATCGCCGCTGCCGTCTACGGCATCGAGAACAACCTCGGCTGCCTCATCACGCCGCTCCGAGCCTGCTACAACTGGGCCGAAGACACTATGCTCGCGCACCTGCCCGACGTCTATCTGCAGATCGTCATGCGCCGCGACGAGCACGGGCATCTCGTCACCTCCGGCCTCTTCGTCGGCGACGACCTCGAAACCTACCTCGCCGCCGCGCGACTCTCCCGCGAGCAGAACATCACCCTCTTCGACCGCCCCGTGCCGAAGATCGTCGCCGTCATGCAGCCCGACGAGTTTCGCGCGACCTGGGTCGCCAACAAGGCCGTCTATCGCACCCGCATGGCCCTCGCGGATGGCGGGGAACTCCTCATCCTCGCCCCCGGCGTCGAGCGCTTCGGCGAGCAGCCCGAGGTCGACGCGCTCATCCGCAAGTACGGCTACAAGGGCACCGAGCGCACCCTTGCCCTCTACAAGACCGAGCCCGACATGCAAGCTATCCCACACGGCGTCGCCCACCTCATCCACGGCTCGAGCGAAGGCCGCTTCACCATTACCTACGCCCCCGGCCACCTTTCGCGCGAGGAGATCGAGCAGGTTGGCTACCGTTACGCCGATCTCGCCACCATGCAGCGCCGCTACGACCCGGCCACCATGCAGGAGGGCTGGAACACCATGCCCGATGGAGAGGTGGTTTTTTACATCAGCACGCCCTCCGCCGGCCTCTGGTCCACTCGCGAGCGCCTCCAAAGCGAGTCCCGCCGCGAGCTCGCCACCGCCGGCGAAAGCCGCGGCTAGGCCGCGCGGAACACGGAGAGGGCACATGAAAGCAATACGGAAGTTGCCCAAGCACTCGATCGGCGTGGGTGACCGCTTCGCGCACCAGGCCGCCGCCCAACTGCGCGCCTGCGTGCTCGCCGCGGAGGCCGGCGTCCTCATCGCGCCCGTCTGGAACAAGTCTAACCGCGAGCACCTCCTCCTCCGCTCAGAGCCACAGCAGACCCGCGCCGCAGCAGATGCTGCCGTCCGTGAGCTCGGTTGGTCCCATCCGTACTTCGTCGACGCCGATCACATCACCCTCGACACCTTCCCGCGCTTCGTCCAGCCGTGCGACTTCTTCACCATCGACGTCGCCGATCGCATCGGTAAACCATCGAGCGAGCAGGCCATTCAGCGCTTCGCCGAGCGCCACCCCGAGCTCGCCGCGGAGCTCGCCATCCCCAGCATTCCGAAGCCCTTCCCACTCGATCGCGACTTCGTCGACCGCACCGCGGCGCATTTCCTCGCCGCAGTCGAGCAGGCTGGCGCGATCTACCGCGCCCTCGTGGCCGCCCGCGGCAACGAAGACTTCGTCGCCGAGATCTCCATGGACGAGACAGACCGCCCGCAGACCCCGCCCGAGCTGCTGCTCATCCTCGCCGCCATCGCCGACCAGGGCATCCCCATCCAGACCATCGCGCCTAAGTTCACCGGCCGCTTCAACAAGGGCGTGGACTATGCCGGCGACGTCGCGCAGTTCGCAAAGGAGTTTCGCGACGACTTGGCCACGATCGCCTTCGCCGTCGAGCGCTACGGCCTGCCGCGCAACCTCAAGCTCAGCGTGCACTCCGGTTCGGACAAGTTCTCGATCTACGCACCCATCCGTTCCGCACTGGCCGAGTTCGACGCCGGCGTTCATCTCAAGACCGCGGGAACCACGTGGCTCGAGGAGCTCATCGGCCTCGCCGAGGCGAACGGCGACGGCCTCGCGCTCGCCAAAACCATCTATGCCGAGGCCTTCGCCCACGCCGACGAGCTCTGCGCCCCCTACCGCTCCGTCATCTCAATCGAACCCAATCGCCTGCCATCCCCCTCTGACGTCGCCTCCTGGAGCAACGAGCAGTTCGTCCACGCGCTCCGCCACGACGAAACCGACCCGGCCTATAACGCCGATCTCCGGCAACTCCTGCACGTCGGCTTCAAGATCGCGGGCAAGCTCGGCAGCCGTTACACCGACGCGCTCAAAGCCAACCGCGAGGTCATCGCGCGCAACGTCACCGAGAATCTCTGGGAACGCCACATCCGCCCCGTCTTCTTCTAGTTTTGGTCCGCCGTTTCGCTCACGGTCGGCGTGCTGCCGACCTCCGGCGCAGTCGAAGGCTCACGATGCCGGTGAGCGACACACCGAAAAACCCGACCACGGCCAGCACGCCGACGGCCGTCAGAACCACCGATAGCAGGATCAGCAGCGTCGCGGTCGCCGAGTGCAGTCCGGTGTTGAAAGCGCCAAGCAGGGCGCGAATAACAGTCACAGATCTCCTTCCGGCTATGCAGCTCGGAGCCTAGGCCCAGCGTAACTCTGCATGCAATCTACTCTCAGCTCGGCTCGTCAGCTGATTGGAGTATTCCTTCGCTCAGCCCGACTTGGGCCTGGCTTCAGTATGAGGTCGAGACATGTTGATGCGCGTGCCACTTTTTCGGGACTCTCCACCCGTCGTAGCCCGCGCATCCGAAACCCTCGATCTTGCTTTCGCTAAAGTTTCGTCGCGCACCGCCGATACAGTCTGTGAGCGCCACACAAAAGTGGGACAACGGGCGCAGACGGGGTGAGGGATGTTTTCAATTGTCGGCATTCTGGTTGTGCTTGGGTCTGTCATCGGCGGCTTTCTCATGGAGAAGGGAAAGCTGCCCGTTCTGATCCAGCCATCGGAGTTCCTCACCATCGCCGGCGCCTCCATCGGCACGGTCCTCGCGGCCAATCCAATCCATGTTCTCAAGGGCGTCGTCGCCGGTCTCATGGGTGTTCTCAAGGGCGGCGGCGTCTCCGAAAAGCGCTATACCGAGTCGCTCAAGATGCTCTTCGATGTCTTCAGCAAGGCCCGCAAAGAAGGCATGATCGCCATCGAAGCCGACATCGAGGAGCCGGAAAAGAGCCCCATCTTCTCCAAGTACCCACTCTTCCTCAAGGACCACCACGTTACCGCCTTTGTCTGCGACACCATGCGCATGGCCGTCACCGGCGGCGTCAACGCCTTTGATGTCGATCAGATGATGGAGCTTGATCTCGAGGTCCACCACCACACCTCCATGGAGCCGACCCATGCGCTCACCTCCATGGCGGACGCGCTTCCGGGTCTCGGCATCGTCGCCGCCGTCCTCGGTATCGTCGTCACCATGGGCGCGCTCGGCGGTCCACCGGCCGAGATCGGCCACAAGGTCGCCGCCGCCCTGGTCGGCACCTTTCTCGGCATCCTGCTCTGCTACGGCGTCATCGGACCCGTCGCCTCCAACATGACCAAGGGCCTTGAAGAGCAACACGCCTTCTACCACGTGCTCCGCGTCACGCTGCTCGCCTTCATCAAGGGCACATCGCCTATCCTCGCCATCGAACTCGGCCGCCGCGCCATCCCGGAGCATGTGCGACCGAAGTTCGCCGCGATGGAAAAAGCCTGCCGTGAGAAGGGCGCCGAAGCGGCGAGCTAAGGAGAGGAAAAGGGAGAAACACCATGTCAGATCAGGCCGGAAACATCATTGTCATCAAGAAAAAGAAGGTCGTCGCGGGCGGGCACCATGGCGGCGCCTGGAAGGTAGCCTACGCGGACTTCGTTACCGCCATGATGTCCCTCTTTATCGTCCTTTGGCTGCTCAGCAGCAGCAACGAGCAGGTCAAGAAGTCGGTCGCCGGCTACTTCAACGACCCCAAGGGAACGGCAAAGCTCGAGGGCAGCAGCGAGGCCGGCGTGGGCCACGCATTGCCCATCAGCCGAGCGGACATGGCAACCCTCAAGGAAAAGCTGCTGCAGTCAGCCCAGCAGCTCCCGAACTTCGAGAAGCTGCGCAAGCAGGTCGAGATCAGCGCCTCACCCGACGGCCTCCGCATCGAGCTGATGGAAGACACCGGCGGCACCTTCTTCGAGAGCGGCAGCGCGCAGCCAACCCCCGCGCTCCAGGAGTTCCTCACGCTCATCTCGAAAGAACTCGGCAAGATGCCGAACAAGATCTCCATCGAAGGCCACACCGATTCCCGCCCTTACAGCAACACCGGCGGCTATAGCAACTGGGAGCTGTCGGCCGATCGAGCCAACGCGGCGCGACGGCTGATGCAGAGCAGCGGCGTGGGACCAGGTCAGATCGCGCAGGTGCGAGGCTTCGCCGATCAGATGCCGCGCAAGCCGGATCAACCCGAGGACGCCTCCAACCGCCGCATCACCGTCATTGTGGATGCTGCTCCAGTTGTCGAACCCACACCCGCTCCGGAGCAAGTCGCCGAAGGTGACGACAAAGCAGCGGACGAAACCAAGGCCGTTGCCGCGAACAAGAGCAAGCCGGCGAGCGACGCGAAGTCCACTGCGGCAAGTAAAGTCGCAAGTGAGCCCACCCCCACCGGCACGCCCGTCGCCGACGCAAAAGCCGTGGCTGCCATCATCCCATCGCCTGCCACGCCTGCGACCGCCGGCAAAGGTCTGTTCGGCAAGCTCGTGGCGCAGATCAAGCCCTCGGCCGGCAAACCGGTCAGCGAGGTGAAGGAGTAGCTCGCAAGCTGTCGGCCGCGCTCAGCGTGGTTGGGTGGACTGGTTCGCGATCGCATCCACCAGCGCCCGAATGACCTGTCTCTCCTGATCATTCGCAAACACAAAGCTGAGCCCGGAGCGCAGACCCTCACTGTGCGTTACGGCCGCACGGAGCGCAAAGCTGCGACTGGCCGGCTTCAGCCGAAGCGTTCCAACGCTATCCGCGCCTAGCGGGTAGGCAAAGGAGCCGAGAAGGCCGGTGTTGCTCAGATTCAAGCATCGGCCCGCGGTTACAGCTGTATCGCCGGCCTGCCCATCGTGGGCAAACTCGATCGGAAAAATAATGTCGAATCGAGGCAGCCGATACAGAAAGGCGCTGATGGACGTCATAGAGTGACCTGACGAGCTCCTTGCCCGCTTCCGTAGACCCTACGTCACCTTCGGCGCAATCGCCTACAACCTCCGAGGTAGATACTCGCGAGACTCCCGCCAGGAGCAAATGAAATGAAACACATAGAGCCGCTAAGTGAGGGCAGGCTGGACAATACCGCGCTTCGGCAACCCCCCGCGGCGTGCTAGCATGGCGTTCGCCGGCAGTGGAGCAGCTTGCGTCGGCCGAGGTCGCGTTGGCGTTAGAGCACCCGAGCCGGGAGACACTCTCCCCACCCCCGGTTTCCTTCCAAGGCAGCCGCGCACGTTCCGCCGCCGGGCGAATCCTGGTCGTCGAAGACGACCAGCCGCTGTCGCGTTTTCTGTCCCGTACCCTCGTTGCGGCATCCCATCAGATCGAGCTCGCCCATGACGGGTCGGCCGCGCTCCAAATGCTGCGGCCCGCGCTTGACCTGCTGATCCTCGACATCAACCTCCCAGGCCTCGACGGCTTCAGCGTCCTGCGCTCCCTTCGCCCGCTCTACCCGAAGCTCCCCGTCCTTGTCCTTACCGCGCTGAGCCGCACGGAAGACACCGTCATGGCCTTCGACTGCGGCGCGGACGACTGCCTGACGAAACCCTTCTCCTACTTAGAGTTGCTGGCGCGCGTCGCTGCTCTCTTGCGCCGCAACTCCGGCGTCCTGCCACGATCCTCCGTGGTGGGCGATCTCGTCCTTCACCGAGAAGAGCACCGGGTCGAGCGCGCCGGGCGTCGAGTCGAGCTCACGCCGCGCGAGTTCGATCTGCTCGAATTCCTCATGCGTACCCCCGGTGCCCCGATCTCGCGCGGAACGCTCATGGAGGAGGTCTGGGGAACCCAGTTCGACCCCTCGACCAACGTGGTCGATGTGTACATGAAGTACCTCCGGGACAAGGTCGACCTTCCAGGCGAGATCAAGCTGGTACGCACCGTACGCGGGGTGGGCTATGTCGTCGGCGTCGAGTAACGTTCCCGTCGTCGAGCTGTCCGCGCCCGTCGCGGACCTCATGGACGAGCTCCTGCACGCCATGGGCCAGCCACTCACCACCCTTCAAGGCTACCGGCTGCTGCCCGTGCTCCCAGCAAGCGAGCGCGCCGACCTCATCGCTGACATGGCCGAACAGGTCGAGCGGGTCACGGATTTCTACCGCGATCTCCGCAGCCTCTTCGCTGCGGAGCGCTCCCGCGCTGACACCAGCACGGGCCCCGGCTGCACCCTCCGCACACTCGAGCCGGAGTGGCAGCGGCTGGCAGCGCGACACGACGTGACGTTGATCACCAACTTCCTCCCAGAATCCCCTATCCCGCGACGCCTGTCCCGGCGCGCCCAGCAAGCCATCGACCACATCGTTCAAGCCGCGCTGGCCAGCACGCCGGCCACCAGCCAGATACGCATCCTGGCGACCGAAGCTTGCTCGCAGACCGGCAACGACGAGCATGGAGTGACGGTCAGATGCCTGATCGACACAACATCGCCAACCGTATCGCCCATATCGCCCAAGCTGAGCCCGCCGCCGCCCACGATCTGCGGTGCTCTGCGCATGGCCCAGGCTCTCCTTCAAGCCGAGGGCGGCCGTGTGGTATACAACCTGCAACCGTTTCGCGCCACGATCGAGCTCCCCGGCGCATGACCCTTCCTCGGCCACGGAAATGATCGCACTCCTCCTCTTTTCAGTTTGCCTCCCCGCGACCTGGCAACTTCGTCCTGAATCCCTCGGCGTGAACCCAGGAGCTGCTTGACGATCCCGCTGTCCGAAGATGCCGTGCCCCTGGTGCGTGTGCTGCTGGTGAGCTCCAGCCCCGAGCTGCGACGATCGCTGCGCGACCGGCTGTCCCACCAGCGCTGGGCGGTGCGCGAGGCACAAAGCGGCGCGGATGCGCTCGATCAGCTCCTGGCCGACGAAAGCGATGTGCTGCTGCTCGACACGCGGCTGCCGGATCTTCGTCCGGCGGAGTTCAGCGGCCTGGTGCAGGCGCAGTTCCCCCAGCTGCAGATGCTGACCATCAATCCACCGCCATCAGCGGCAGCGCCGCTCGGGGGCGGCCAGACACTCGGGGGCGGCCGCCAGACAGGATCGCTCGCTCCGCCGGGCCGGCTGCACCTTGAAAGCTCCACGCCCAACCGCCTGCTCGCGGAGCTCAGTGAGGCGCTGCGCCTGCAAAGCGCGGCCGGGGCACGCACGGCGCACGATCTGGCGTCGCCGCTCAGCGCTTTGCGTCCAGGGTCCGCTGTGCCGCAGCAGGGGTGGCAAGGCATGGTGGGCGCCTCCGCTGCCATGCAACGCGTCTATCACGCCACGCGCCTGGTTGCTCGGCGCGACACCAGCGTTCTCATCACGGGCGAGAGCGGCACCGGCAAGGACCTCGTCGCGCGTGCCGTGCACCTCGCCAGTGCCCGCGAAAAACAGCCCTTCGTCGTCATCAACTGCGCCGCCATTCCCGAGGCGCTGCTCGAGGCCGAGCTCTTCGGCTACACCAAGGGCGCCTTCACCGGCGCCGTCCAGTCGCGCATCGGCCGCATCCACGCCGCGCACGGCGGCACATTATTTTTGGATGAGATCGGCGACATGCCCTTTGCCCTCCAAAGCAAGCTTCTGCGGTTTCTCGAGCAGGGCGAGGTGCAGCGCATCGGCGGCAGCGACACGCTCAAGGTCGACGTCCGCGTCGTCGCCGCGACCAACGCCGACCTCAAAAAGCTCTCCTCGCAGAACCTCTTCCGCGAAGATCTCTACTATCGCCTGGCCGTCTTTCCCATCCGCCTTCCGCCCCTGCGCGAGCGCATGGAGGACCTCGACAGCCTGATCGAAAGCTTCCTCGCCCGGTTCGCCCCGGGCGTCGGACTCAGCGCGGAGGCGCGCGAGCTGCTCCACGCACACACCTGGCCGGGCAACGTCCGCGAGCTGCGCAACGTGCTCGAGCGCGCCAGCCTCTTCGCCGAATCCGCCGGCGAGATCCGCGCCGAGGACATCGTCCTCTAGCCTCCTCTCGCATGGCGCACAGCTACAACCTCCGCGTCACGGCAACATCTGCACCCTCGCTTTGGTAAGCAGGTTGCACACCTGGTAGGCGAATGTTGCCTACTTCTCATCAATCTCCAACCAGGCTCCCGCTCCCGCCTCCCGCCTCGCCGGATCTGCTCGCGGAGGCCTTCTCGCACTTCATCTCGGCCTCAGCCCGCCTGGAGCTCTCCTACCGCGATCTCCAGGCCGAGGTGCAGCAGCTCAGCCGCGAGCTGGCCGACCGCAATCTCGCGCTCAAAGCCAGCCTCGCCGAGAACCGCGAAATGCGACAGTCGCTGGAGCAGATCCTCGACTCCATGCCCTGCGGTGTGATCGTGCTCGCGAGCGACGGCGAGATCCGCCTCGCCAACCCCGAAGCCGCCCGCCTTCTGGCCATGCCATCGGTCCAGATGAGCTCTCTCGCGGAGGTCCATGCGGAGCGCGGTATCGATCTCTCGCTCGGCCAAAGCGATCTAGCCGAGGACGCACCCGAGCAGGAACTGGCTGTCAACAGTCCCACCGGCGAGCGCTGGCTGGCCGTTCGCCGGCGATCCCTGCAGACGGCCGAGTCGATCGCAGGCCGCGGCAGGGAAGCGGTGCTCATCCTGCGCGATGTCTCCTCGCGCCGTCGGATGGAAGCGGAGCGCGACGCCGCACGTTCCGCCGTCGCCCTCGCCGAGGTCTCGGCCATGCTCGCGCACGAGATCCGCAACCCGCTCGCCAGCATGGAACTCTTTGCCGGCCTCCTCGCGGAGGGCCCCGAGCACACCGTCGAGTGGGCCGACTGGGTATCGCACCTGCGCGCCGGCGTCCGCTCGCTCTCGGGCACGGTCGATAACGTCCTCACGCTCCACGGCGGCGCGCCGCCCGCGCTCGACCGCCTGGACCTCCGGCGCGAGCTCGAACTCGCCATCGACTTCCTCGGTCCGCTCGCGCGACAAGCCGAGGTCGCAATCAGTTTGGCGCCGGAATCACAGAACAAAGCCGGTGTAAACGCCGCACGCACCATGATTCGCGGCAACAAAAGCGCGGTGCACCAGATCGTGCTCAACCTCTGCTCCAACGCGCTGCGCCACACGCCACCGGGCGGTTCGGTGCGGTTGTCGCTCGATCGATCGAAGACGGGACAGCACGCCGGCCAATCCCCGGCCGCCGGCCAGCCCCGTGCTGTGCACGGCTCCGTGCCTACCGAGAGCTCGGTCGCCGTCCACGTCGCCGACACCGGCTGCGGCATCCCGGCCGACTATCTCCCACGGCTCTTTCACGATCGCTTCAGCGGCACCGGCTCCTCGCCCGGCCTCGGCCTCGCCGTCTGCGGTCGGCTCATGCGCCAGCACGGCGGCGCCATCACGGTCCACAGCCGGCCGGGCCACGGCAGCACCTTCACCCTGGAGTTCCCCGCCCTATGACCTCAACCCTTACCTCCCCCGGCAGCCTTGCAAATCCGGTGCTCGCCATCAACGCCGCCGCCCTTCGACCCTCGGTCCTCATCGCAGACGACGAGCCAGGCATCCGCCTTGCGCTCGCCGCGCACTTCGCCCGCGAGGGCTGGGCCGTCGAGGTCGCGAGCGGTGTGCGCGAGGCCAATCGGCTCATCGACCGCCAAGCCTTCCACCTTGTCGTCTGCGACGTCCGCATGGCCGATGGTGACGGCTTCGAGGTCCTTCGGGCGACACAGGCCACCGCCGATCCCGCCGCCTTTCTCTTCGTTACCGCCTTCGGCTCCGTTCCCGAGGCCGTGGAGGCCATGCAGGGCGGCGCCGTCGACTACCTCACCAAACCCGCCTCCTTTGACCGTCTGCGCGCGCTCGCGGAAAAGGTTATGGCCGCCCGCAAGTCCGCCCTCCACCCCGAGCAGCCCTGCCCCAGCGGCATTGTCGGCCGCTCCCGCGCCCTCGAGGCCGCGCTCGCCCGCGCCCGCGCTGCCGCCAAGACCGACTCTGATGTGCTCGTCGAGGCGGAAAGCGGCACCGGCAAGGAGCTGCTTGCGCGCTTGATCCATGACGCAAGCGCGCGGCGCAATGGCCCGTTTATTGCCATCAACTGCGCCGCCCTGCCCGAGTCGCTCCTCGAAAGCGAGCTCTTCGGCCACGCCCGCGGCGCCTTTACCGGCGCGACCGCCGCAAAACCCGGCAAGTTCGAGCTTGCCCACGGCGGCACGCTCTTGCTCGACGAGATCGGCGACATGCCGCTCAATCTGCAACCCAAGCTGTTACGTGTCCTGCAGGAGCGCGTCGTCGAGCGCCTGGGCGAGTCCCGGCCCATCCACACCGATATCCGCGTCATCGCGACCACCAACGTCCAGCTCGAGGCCGTCGTCGACCGCGGCCTCTTCCGCAGCGATCTCTTCTACCGGCTCAACGTCATCCCGCTCACGCTGCCGCCGCTGCACGAGCGCCTCGAAGATCTGCCGCTGCTGGCTGAACACTTCACCCGCCTCTTCGCGGAAAAGCAAGCGCTGCGCCCCGTGCGCCTGCACCCCGATTTCCTCGAGCGCCTCGCCACCTATCATTGGCCGGGCAACGTCCGCGAGCTCGCCAACTTCATGCAACGCGTGCTCTCGCTCCATCCCGGCGCCGAACTCACGGCGACCTGCTTCGACAGCGAGCACTGTCCGCCGCGCCGTCGCCAGCCCATTCGCGAGCTCACCCTTAGCCGCGTCAGCGCCGCCCGCGAGCCCCGGCCCGAGGCCGCCGCGTCGCCCTCCCTCGCGCCGCTTTCCCTCGCGCCGCTTTCCATGGACGAGCTCGAGCGCTCACACCTCGAACGCACCCTCGAAATGGTCGAGGGCAATCGCACCCGCGCCGCCGAGATGCTCGGTCTCAGCGTGCGCACCATCCGCAACAAGATTCGCCAATACGATCTCCCACCAAGGAGGTATGCCTGATATGGCAACACCGCCGGTACTCTCCCAACTGGAAAGCTTTCTCAGCCTCACCAATTGCCGCCAGACCGTGATCGCCAGCAACATGGCCAACATCGATACACCGGGCTATCGCACGGAGGACATCAACTTCGAGCAGGAGCTGTCGAAGGCCATGGCCGGCCCGGCCGACGGCCATCTCCACGTCGCGCTGCACAAGGTCAACGGTTTGATGGAGCGGCCCGACGGCAACAACGTCGACATGGATCGCGAGTCGCTGCTCCTCTCCGAAACGCAGCTCCAATACCAGGTCGGCACGCAGCTGCTCAAGCAGCAGTTTCATCGGTTGATCACCGCCATCAACTCAGGCAGTGGAAGCTAGCAACACATCGAGGCATAGCCATGGGAATCTTCGACGCACTCAACATCAGCGCCTCCGCGCTCTCCGCCGAACGCCAGCGCTCCGAGGTTGCCGCCACCAACCTCGCCAACGTCGACACGACGCACCGAACCAACGGCGCCGGTCCCTTCAAGCGCAAGGAGGTCGTGCTCTCCAGCACCGCCGGCGCGCGCTTTCGCAGCCTGCTCAGCGGTGCGTCCACCTTCGCCTCCACCGGCCGCGGCGAGCCCGGCAGTGTCCGCATGACCCGCGTCGTCGAAGACACCGCACCCGCCGTCCGCCGCTATGAGCCCGGCCACCCCGACGCCGACAAGGACGGCTACGTCGCCTACCCAGCCATCAATCCCGTGCAGGAGATGGTCGATCTCATGGGCTCCGTTCGCGCCTATCAGCTCAACGCCTCGGCCGTCACCGCCTCCAAACAGTTGATCCAGCAGTCCATCGATCTGCTCAAAAGCTAGCAGCCCGTCACAGACGTTTCGGAGCACCGCAGATGATCCCAGGAATTGGAACCGGATTCGGCACAGACCTTTCGTCGTTGACCTCGAAGCTCACGTCGCCGGCCACGGCCCCTGGCGACAACGCCACAGGCAGCTTCGGCGATGCGTTCAAGTCGGCCGTTCAGCAGGTCGATCAGCTGCAGGCCGGAGCGGACACGCAGATCGGCAGCATGCTGCACGGGCAGGGAACCGCGGATGTCGGCAGCGTCATGGCCTCGGTCGAAAAGGCCGACATCGCCTTCCAGCTCATGATGCAGGTCCGCAACAAGATCGTGAGTGCGTACCAGGACATCGAGAAGATGCAGTTCTAACCAAGGGGCCACGCAACCGTGAAGTTTCTGGAACAACTCAAGCAGCTGTGGAGCCGGCTCACCGCACGCCAGCGCATGATCGTCGGCGGCGGCACGGTGGCCACCGTCGTGCTCCTCGGTGTGATGACGCGGATGCTCGGTTCTCCCGACTACAAGCCGCTGATGGTCGGGCTTGAGCCCGCGGACGCGCAGGCCATCTCCGCGCAGCTCGCCGCAAAGAAAATCGCATACCAGCTCACTCCTGACGGCAAGGGTATCAACGTCGCCGCCGACCAGCTCGACGCCGCCCGCCTCGAGGTCGCCTCGGCCGGTTCCACCCACAGCGGCCGCATGGGCTTCGAGCTCTTCGACAAGGTCTCCTGGGGACAGACGGAGTTCGACGAAAAGGTGAACTACCAGCGCGCCCTCGAGGGCGAGCTCGAACGCACCATCGGCACCATGAGCGACGTCAAAAGCGCGCGCGTGCACCTCGTGCTGCCCCGCAGCTCGGTCTTTCTCGATCGCGAGCGCGGCGCCAAGGCCTCGGTCACGCTGCGGCTAAAACACGGTGCCCTGTCCGCCGAGGAGCTCGACGCCATCTCCCGGCTGGTCAGCGGCGCGGTCGACAATCTCCAGCCTGCCGACGTCGCCATCATCGACGCCGACTCGAATCAGTCGCTCGGCCGCAAGGGCGGCTCCGCGGCCGGCCAGGAGCTCGAAGAAGAGCTCTCGAAGCGCCTGGTCGCCACCCTCGGCCCGGCGCTCGGCCCGGAAAATCTTCGCGCCAGCGTCAACGTTGAGTACGACCTCAGCTCCAGCGAAGAGAGCCAGGACAAGTACGACCCCGCCGTCAGCGCCGTGCTCAACTCGCAAAAAACCTCCGAGCAGATCGGCGCCGGCGCGGGCGCGAGCGGCGTCGCTGGAACCACCGGCAATCTGCCCGCCAACGGCACCGGCAAGCCCGATACCCAGGCCGCCGTCGCTGATGACGGCTCGCAGGTCTCGTCCTCCGAAAACGCGACCTTCGGCGTCAACAAGATCGTCCGCCACACGGTCTCGCCGGCCGGACGCATCAAGCGCATCTCCGCCGCGCTTCTGGTCAACGACGCCATGGATCACAAGCAGGTGAACGGTCGCTGGCAGGAGGTTGCGCGCAAGCGCTCGCCCGCCCAGCTCAAGCAGATTCAGGACCTCGCGCAGGCCGTGCTCGGCATGGACCCGCAACGCGGCGACGTCATCAGCGTGCAAAACATGACCTTCGACGACGGTCGCATCCCCGACACCCCGCCCACCATGCTCGCCCGCGTCCGCGACGGCCTTACCGACTACAGCACAGCGGTCCGCTACGGCGCGCTACTGCTCCTCTTCAGCTTCGTCTACGCGCTCATGTTCCGGCCCGCGCAGAAGCAGATGGTGGCGTCCATGCGCGAGCTCGCGGCGGGCAAACCTGTTGCCGTCGGGACGCTCGATGCCACGACCGCCGCGCCCGAACTCGCCCCCACCGCGGAGACCATCGCGCTCGCCGAAGCCCACGGCGGCGCACTCAAAAAGCAGCTCGGTGAGCTGGTCCAGGCCGAGCCCGTCACCATGACGCGCACCGTCCAGGCCTGGCTCCGGGAGGATCCCGCATGAACACCGCTCTCGAATACGCCACACTGACCGGCCCGCAGAAGGCCGCCATCCTCCTTACCGTCCTCGACGATGATGCCGCCTCCGCCATCTTCCGCCATCTGCCGGACGACGATGTGCAGCGCGTCGCGCGCGAGATCTCGCATCTCGGCCGCGTCCCCACCACCGTCTCCCAGCAGGTGCTCGAGGAGTACCAGCGCATGACCATGGGCCGCGACTATCTCACCGAGGGCGGCCACGAGACCGCGCACCGCCTGCTCGTCAAAGCCCTCGGCGAAACCAACGCCAAATCCATGCTGCACCAGCTCATGCGCGTGGACGAGCTCGACGCTGGCCGCGCCGAATCGCTGCAGAAGGTCGATCCCAAACACCTCGCGCGTCTGCTCGAAGGCGAGCACCCGCAGACCGTGGCCCTTGTGCTCGGCCACCTCGAACCGCGCCAGGCCTCCGCCGTCCTCACCCATCTGCCGCGCACCACGCGCGCCGAGTCCGTGCGCCGGCTCGCCAATCTCCGCCAGTTCTCCCCCGCTATCGCCGAGCGCATCTCCACCGCCGTCCAGCGCCGCCTGCGCTCCTTCGGCGACGTCAACAAGCGCACCTACTCCGGCTTCCAGAACGTCGCCGCCCTCATGAACAGCGTCGACGCCGAAACCTCGCGCGAGATCCTTGAGATCATCGAGGGCCAGGACGCCAAGCTGGCCACCAGCATCCGCGAGCTCATGTTCACCTTTGAGGACTTCCTGCGCGTCGACGATGTGCAGCTGCGTGAGCTCTCCGCCGCCGTCGATAAAAAGATCATGGCCGTCGCGCTCAAGGGCGCCAGCCCCGACGTCCGCGATCACTTCTTCCGCACCATGAGCGCGCGCGCCGTCGAGATGATGAAGGAAGACATCGATTCGCTCGGTCCGGTCAAGAGCAAGGACGTCGGCAAGGCGCAGAGCGACATGATCAGCACCGCACGCCGGCTCGAGGAAGAGGGCAAGCTCACCCTGCGCAGCGACGGCGGCGATGCCTATGTCTAGCGCCGCCTTCGTCTCCGTCACGTCGCTCCTCTACTCCGATGTGTCGCGCCCGCCGCTTCAGGCCCCCGCCCTTACGTCCATCCCGGAGCTGCCCGAACCCCCACAACCCGGCGTCCCGGAGGTCGAGGTCGAACGTCGCATCCTCGCCGCCTGCGCCGCAGAGCGTGCCGCTGTCGAGCAGCGCGTTCGCCGCGAAGCCGATGCTCGCGAGTCCGCTCTGCGCGACAGCATCGCCGACGCCCTCCGTCGCTTCGCCGACGAGCGCTCCGCCTACTTCACGCAGGTCGAGCACGAGCTCGTCCACCTCGCCCTCGCCATCGCGCGCAAGATCCTTTCCCGCGAGGCGCAGCTCGATCCCATGCTGCTCGCCGGTCTCGTCCGCATCGCGCTCGACGGCATGCAGTCAGGTCCCGCGGCCCGTCTGCGCGTTGCACCGGATCGCGTCTCCACCTGGCAGGCGCGCGGCGAAAGCCTCAGCGCTCGACATCGCGCGGAGATCATTCCCGACCCCTCGCTCACCGCCGAAGAGTGCGTCGTCGAGACCGACGTCGGCTCCGCCCACCTCAGCTTCGAGCGCCAGCTCAAGGAGGTCGAGCAAGGCTTCCTCGATCTGCTCGGCCGTCGCCCCGATCGCTCCGCATGAGCCTCTTCGCCCAGCTCGAGCAGCAGCTCGAAGATCGTTCGCTCGTGCGCTGGCAGGGCCGCGTCCTGCAGGTCACCGGCAACCTTATTGAGTCCGAGGGTCCCGCCGGCGCCGTCGGGGAGTCCTGCGACATCCACGGCGCCTCCGGCGTCGCCTACCGCGGCGAGATCATCGGCTTCCGCGGCTCGACCGTGCTCTCCATGGTCGCCGAAGAGGCCGTGGGCATTCGCTTCGGCGATCGCATCGTCGCCCAGGGCCTCCGTCCCTCGATCAAGGTCGGCGAGGGTCTGCTCGGCCGTGTGCTCGACGCCGCCGGCCAGCCGATCGACGGCCTCGGCCCCTATCGCTCGCGCACCGCGTTTCCCATCGACGGCGCCGCCCCGCTCCCCCTCGATCGCGTGCCCATTCGCGAGCCGCTCGGCTGCGGCATCCGTGCGCTCGACGCCTTCATCCCCTGCGGCCGCGGCCAGCGCCTCGGCGTCTTCGGCGGCTCGGGCGTCGGCAAAAGCACGCTGCTCGGCATGATGTCGCGCGGCACCGCCGCCGACGTGATCGTCATGGCACTGGTCGGCGAGCGCGGTCGCGAGGTCGGCGAATTTCTCGAGGTGCTCGGCGAAGCGGGCCGCCGTCGCTCCGTCGTCGTCGTCTCCACCTCCGATCAATCGCCGCTGCTCCGTCTCCGCGCCCCGCTCGCCGCCACCACCATCGCTGAGGCCTTCGCTGCCGAGGGAAAAAACGTCCTGCTCGTCGTCGATTCGCTCACCCGCTTCGCCATGGCCCAGCGCGAGATCGGCCTCGCCGCCGGCGAGCCGCCCACCGCCAAGGGCTACACCCCCTCCGTGCTCAACAAGCTCGCTCGCCTGGTCGAGCGCGCCGGCAACTTCCGCACCGGCAGCATCACCGCCTTCTACACCGTGCTCATGGAGGGCGACGACCAGCAGGATCCCGTCGTCGACACCGTGCGCTCGCTGCTCGACGGCCACATCATCCTCGACCGCGCGCTTGCCACCCGCGGCCACTACCCGCCCATTTCCGTACTCGACAGCCTCAGCCGCCTCATGCCGAGCATCGTCTCCGCCCCGCACCTCGAGAAGGCCCGCGAGCTCCGCTCCCTGCTCGCCGCCTACGCCAAGTCCGAGGACCTCATCCGCATCGGCGCCTACCAGCGCGGCAACGACGCCCTGCTCGATCGCGCGGTCACCGCCCTCCCCAACCTCAATATCCTGCTGCAGCAGCGCTCCCAGGAGCCGTGCTCCTTTGAACAGGCCACCCGCGCGCTGCTCGGCCTCGCCACCTAGCCCCCATGCCCTTCGCCTTCTCGCTCGCCGCCGTGCTCGCTTTTCGTCAGCAGCGCGAAGCCGCCGAAGAGCGCGCCCTCACCGCCCTTCTTCACCAGCTTGCCGCCGCGCACGAGACCTTCGGCCGCATCGAAGTGGAGCTGCGCAACATACGCTCCATGCACGCGCAGAGCTCGCCTGAGCGCCTCCAGGCCGTCGCGCTGCACGAGCGCTACGCGCGCCTTGCCGTGCTCGAACAGGGCCGCGCGGAGATGCTCCAGCACATCGCTGCCCTCACCACGCAACGCGACGCTCAGCAGCAGCTTTACCTCGCCGCCCGCCGCGACCGCGAGCTGCTCGACGAGCTCGAAGCGAAGCAGCGCGCCGGCTTCGCCACGGAAGCGCTGCGCCGCGAAGCCAAGCGCATGGACGACCTCTTTCTCGCCCGTCGTCTGCGCCCCTGACCCCGACCAAGCCCCGCCTCATGGAACAGCTAGGCAGCCGCTGCCGCCTGCCGCCCGGCAGCTCTTGCCTATTGCTTTCACCGCACGCCGTCACCGCCATGGATTCGACCCGCACATGCGCAGGATTGCTGGAGAAATCTGCTTCCTACACTGCGGAGGAGGTTGGCAGCTGACGTGCAATATCCCGTTGCGTGAACCTGCCCGCCATGTCGCCGTCCGCGAACTCTCCCACGCCGCCGCTGCCGGCGCGCGGGGGCACCGCAGCAGTATCGTCCTCAGGGAGCGGCGGCTTCTATACCGTGCTCCGTGAGCAATCCGCGGCCGCGAACACCAACGCCGGGTCTGAGGAGAGGTCCACCGCAAACCCACGCGAGACCCCGCCCCAACGGAACGCCGCGCTCCGTTCCCCGGAGATCATCGGGCTCCACCCGCGCACCGTCCTGTCGGCCAACGCAACCAAATCATCCTCGCTGGACCCTGGCACAAGCGCGGCGCTCACGCCCGAGAGAGCACCCACGGCAAGGCCCACGTCCGCGACAGACAGCGGCAGCCCGCGCTCCACGCCGCGCCGAAGCCTGAAAGAGCCTGCCCCCCGCGATTCGGCCCGCACTCCCGGCCCTCCGCAGGTCAGCCCCGCCCCGACCGCCGCGGCACCCGCCCAACTCGCGCCCATCCCTGTCTCGCCCATCCCTGTCTCACCCATCCCCGCCTCGCCCGTTCCGGTCGCATCGTTCGCCGCCGACATCGCGCCTTCCTCCTCCTCGGCAACCGTGTACCCCGATGCCGCCCTCGGTTCCGAAGCCGCACCCGCCTTCGCCCAAGCCGACGCCGCCTCGTCCTCAGTCGATAGCACTCCTGCGGAAGCGCCCTCCGAAGCTCCGAAGCCGGGAGCCTCCACAGCTTCGCCCGTAAGCGCCACGGCCGCCACCCCGCCGCAAGGCTCCTTAGCCTCGCAAAGCCCCGTGCCGCCCACGACCACCGCCGCCGCCGATCCGCGCAGCCTGGCCGACCTCCTTGCAGGCGTCCCCTCCTCAGCCGGCGCAGTCTTCCAGCCCAACCTGACCCCTCCGCCCAGCGCGCCGCAGGCCTCGGCGACGTCGACCTCCAGGCCCTTAGCCGCGGCCAACCTCGCTTCCGCAAAGCACAGCTCTACCTCCACATCAAAGGTCACCGGCACGGCCTTCGCAACGACGGAAGCTCCCGGGACCGCCACAAGCTTCCCCACCGGCGTTGCTCCGATCGCAACGCATACCGGCGAGGACACCTCCCAGCAACACCGGAGCCCGAAGCACGACGCCGGCTTACAGAACTCCATGGCAGCCGATCCATCAGCCGCCCAGGGCGCGCCGGCCGACACCGCGCCGCCGACCGCATCGGCTGCGGCTTCCGCCACCTCTGCCCTCTCCGGCGCCCCGGTGGCAATCGCCGTCCCGACCGCCCCCACCTCGACCGCCCCCACCTCGACCACCATCCCCTCGGCCGCGGAGACCGGCGCGAGCCGGACCACCGCGTCTCCAGCGCCGACATCCCAGACCGACCAGCCCGCCGCCGCTCCCATGGGCCGCGTGGAGGTCGCACGCCTCCTCAAGACGGCCACCGGCTCCGAGCTGCGCGTCGGCGTCCGATCCGACGACTTCGGCACGATGACCATCCACACCGCGCTCGGCCGCGACCAGATCTCCGCCCACATCTCGCTCGACAGCGCCAACGGCGGCGCGACGGCGCTCTCCAACCGCCTCTTCTCTCTCCAGGACTCGCTCGCCGAGCAGCTCGGCCAAAGCCTTGGCCTCAAGGCCTCGGTCAGCATTGCGACCGCGAACGCCACCCTTTCCAATCACAATTCAGACCACACTGCGGACCAGCGCGCGGGCAGCACACCGGTCAGCTCGCCTCAGACCTCCGGCAGCCGCATGGGCAACGGCGACGGCGCCGGATCGCGTGACTCAGCCTCCACCGGCCACCAGCAACGGAGAACATCCTTCACCGCGGCAGCCAATCTCTCGGTCGTGGGCGCCCCCGTCGCTGCCCTCACACCACACAGTCCACAGCCGACGCAGTATCGGCTGGATATCAGAATCTAGTCCCCTCGCCGCGCGGCCACTCGCGCGCAGAAACGGAGTCCCGATGTCGTTCCACATGCCGCTTCCGAATACGTCCATCACCTCCAGCCTGCTTGGCCAAACCGCCGGCGCCGGCCCGAAGCTCAGCGCGCGCGCTACCACCCCCACGACCGGCGCCAACGGCACCAGCACCGCCAACGCCAACAGCACCAGCTCGCTCGACACCACCTTTCTCAGCCTGCTCGTCCAGGAGCTGCAGAACCAGGACCCCACCGCGCCCATGGACAGCACCGCCATGGTCGGCCAGATGATCTCCCTCAACCAGCTCAACCAGCTCACCAGCATCAACCAGACCCTCAGCACGGCCTACCCCGCCCAGAGCAGCACCACCGGAACGCAGTCCCACGCCCTGTCGGCGACACAGGCGGCGCTCCGGCTCCTCAACGGAGCCGGCCCCAGCACCTATCCGGCGGTAAGCACGTCCGTAAGCCTGCCCGCCTTCTAACCCATCTTCGTTTCTCCATAACCTTCTTCGGAGGCTGCACCCATGTCGTTCTTCTCCACTCCCCTGTCTGGTCTCAGCGCAAGCTCGGCCGCGCTGCAAGCGATCTCCAACAACCTCGCCAACATGAACACCGACGGCTACAAGGCGCAGACCGCCGACTTCGCCGATGTCTTCTATCAGAACTACGGCACCAGCGGCAGCGGCGATCCCATTCAGTCCGGCCTCGGCGTCCAAGTGGACGGCACCACCTCGGACCTCAGCAACGGCGCCATCTCCGCGACCGGCATCAGCTCCAACATGGCCCTCGACGGCAGCGGCTACTTCGTCACCAGCGACAGCACGGGCGCGCTCCGCTATACGCGCTCCGGCGACTTCACCACCAACACCTCCGGCCAGCTGGTGACCCAGGACGGACAGCAGGTCATGGGCTACCCGGCTGTCGGTGGTGTGGTCAACAACAGCGCCCCCCTCCAGTCGCTCAACGTCGGCGCAGGCACCTCGACGCCGGCCAACCCCACCTCCACCTTCTCGCTCACCGCCAACCTCAACTCCACGACCGCGGTCGGCAGCACCACCACGCCCTCGACCATCACCCTCTACGACTCGCTCGGTGCATCGCACCTGCTCACCGTCAGCTACACCAAGACAGCCGATAACACGTGGAGCTACACCGCCACTGTTCCCTCGGGCGATATCGCGAACGGCGCCGGAACCACAACCACGGTGGGCTCGGGGACGCTCAACTTCGACAACACCGGCGCGCTCACCTCGACCACCGCCATCAAAAACCTTTCCATCGGTCCGCTGGCGGACGGCGCGGCGGCGCTCAACCCGACCTGGACTCTGGCCAACAGCAGCGATACCGGTCTGATCACGCAAACCGCCAGCACCGCGAATACCAGTGCCACCACCCAGGACGGCTATGCCGCCGGAACGCTTGCGAGCTTCTCCGTGCTGACCGACGGAACCGTGCAGGCCACCTTCACCAACGGCCAGAATCGCGCGATCGGCCAGGTCGCGGTCGCGAACTTCGCCAACCCGGAAGGCCTCTCTCTCAACGGCGAGAACCAGTACAACGTCACCTCCGCCTCCGGAGCCGCCGTCGTCGGCACCGCGGGCACTGGCGGCCGCGCCACCATCAAAGGGGCGGACGTCGAAGCGTCCAACGTCGACGTCGCCACCGAGTTCGCCGACATGATCGTCGCCCAGCGCTCGTATGAGGCGAACGCCAAGGCCATCACCGCCTTTGACCAGATCGAGCAGGCCACCATCGCCATGAAGAGCTGATCGACATCGGCACGGAGCGGCGTCGCTTAGCCTCCCATGAGGATCTGCGCCGTCGCCCCGTCTGCCGTTCCGCGTCGCAGGCGAGCGAGACGCCACTCTCATCCACATCTCATCCTCGACCGGACCGGGTGCGCGGCAAACGCTCACCCCAAGCTCAAGGTCTCCCTTGCGCCCCGCCCAGGTCTCCGTCGTTTTGCGCTGATTTCGTGGGCAGGTACAACTTACCGGGCAAGGCGGCGCGCAACCTCGCCGCATTGGAAAGGCAGTTGCGAAGACCACATGTGCAGTCTCCCGGATGACCCCTTGCGTTGCGTCTCCCAAGGGCATCGTGCACGACGGGAGATCGCCATGAGGTCGGTTGATGTCATCGGTGTCCCCACCCTTCGGCGCATCGCCCACGCCGGAGATCCTTCCGGCGCAACACGGGCCAGCGCAACACGGGGCGGCGCAATACGGGCATGACCCCAGGATCGAGCTCGTGGCGCGCGACCCGCTCGCCCGTGGCTTCGCTCTGCCCTGCACCCTGACACTCGAGATCCCGGTCCTGCGCTTCACCGTCGGCGACCTCATGCGCCTGGCTCCGGGCACGATTGTCGAGACCCTGACCCAGCAGAATGAAGATCTTCCACTACAGGTCAACGGCCAGCTCGTCGGCCTGGTCGAGATCGAGGTCATGGGCGACAACCTGGCCGTTCGGCTCACGGGGATCGCATGAACCGCCGAACGCGCGCCGGTCGCGCGGAGCGCGGCAGGTCCACCCGCCGCAGGCCTAGCCGGCAAGCGGCCGGCCTAGACCTTGCCGCCATCGCTGCCGCTCCGGCCATCTTCCCGGAGACGCTCCCCAGCGACCCAGTCTCCCGGTCGACGGCGCGGCAAACTTCATCGCGGACCGGGGCCCTCGATCTCCGCACCGTGCAATCCCTTCGCTCGCTCGTCGACAGCCTTCGCCGCGTGAGCGGCCTGCTCGGGGGTCTTCTGAAGCTCACGTCCCCTGTCTCCAAGGGCATGCGCCGCCTGCAGGGTCGCGGCCGTCGCCTGCACCTGCAGGAGACCGTGCAGCTCGGCGAAAAGCGCTTTGTCGCCATCCTCCGCGTCGACGACGAGCAGTTCCTGATCGGAGGCAGCGCAAGCGGCGTCTCGCTGCTCGCATCCCTCGCCCCGGCGTCGCCATCCTCGCCACCCGAGCCCGCTCCTGCATGGCCTGAGCACGAGGACGGGACAAGCTTCGGCGCCGTGCTCGCCGCACACCGCCACGACGGAGACCAGGCATGAGCGGCCCCCGCGCGCGGCGACTCCTGCTCGCGGCAGCGCTCGCCATCCTCTCGAGAGTGGCGCAGGCAGCGCCATCCCCCATCGCCGGCTCGCCGCAGATGCAGGCCCCGGCTGATCTCGCGCCGCCGCCGCCGCTCACCTCCCAGCTTTCCCCCACGCCTGCGCCTCAGTTCACCCCCACACCGCAACCGACGCCTCCGCCCGCACCCTCCGCGCGGCAGGCGCTTACGCCCACACCGGCCGCGCCACCGCCGAACGAGATCCGCATCACCGGCCTCGGCGGCAGCTCCGCGCCGTGGACCATCGTCCTCCTCCTCACCTTCCTCACCCTGATCCCGTCGCTGCTCATCTGCATGACGCCCTTCGCCCGTCTGCTCGTGGTCTTCCACTTCCTTCGCCAGGCGCTAGGCCTTCAGACCACGCCCTCCAACCAAACCCTTATCGGCCTCACGCTCGTCCTCACCTTCTTCATCATGGAGCCGGTCGGCAACCGCATCTATCAGCAATCTTTTGTCCCCCTCCAGAGCGGCCAGATCACCGCCTTCGAAGCCATCTCCCGTGGCGAGCAGCCCATGCGCGAGTTCATGTCCCACTACGTCCGCGAAAAAGACGCCGCGCTCTTCCTCGAGATCGCCCAGGAGCCCCGCCCGCGCACCATCAACGACCTCTCCATGCGCGTGCTCCTGCCCGCCTACATCGTCTCTGAGCTCAAGGCCGGCTTCCAGATCGGCGCCGTCCTATTCCTCCCCTTCCTCGTCGTCGATATGGTCGTCGCCTCCATCACCACCTCCGTCGGCATGATGCAGCTGCCGCCGGTCGTCATCTCCACCCCACTCAAACTTCTGCTCTTTCTCATGGTCGACGGCTGGCACCTGCTCATCAGCTCGCTCATGCGGAGCTTCAACTGATGGGCACCGATCAGGTCATCACCCTCGGTCGGCTCATGCTGCAGGAGGTCGCTCTCCTGATCGCGCCCGTTCTCGCTATCACCGTCTTTGTCAGCCTGCTGGTCAACGTCGTGCAGGTGCTGACCTCGCTCCAAGATCAAACCCTTGCCGCCGTGCCGCGCCTGCTCGCCACCGGTCTCGCCCTCTTCTTCCTTATGCCCTGGATGTGGCGCCACCTCGCGCTCTACACCACCAACTTGTTGTCGAACTTTCAGGCGGTGCTGCAATGACCGTCCTCCCGCTCCCCACCGCTCTATCTGCGCTCTCCCTTCCCGCCTCGATCACGGCCATCTCGCTCCAGGCGATGATCCTCGGCTTTCTCACCATCACCGTCCGCCTCTCCGGCCTCATGCTCTTTGCCCCCTTCTTCGGCAGCATGGCGATCCCGCCGCAGGTCAAGGCCGCGCTCGTCGTCGCGCTCAGCCTTCTGCTCTACCCCATGCTTTCGCCTTCGCTGCCCCACCACGACCTCAGCGACTGGCCCGTGCTCGTGCTCGGCGAACTGCTCATCGGCGCGGCCCTCGGCGTCGCCACCAACCTCGTCTTCGACGCCGTGCAGATGGCCGGGCAGGTCCTCAGCGTGCAGATGGGCTATTCGCTCGTCAACATCCTCGACCCGCAGACCCAGGTCGACTCCACCGTCATGGCCACCTTTCACCAGACCATCGCCATGCTCATCTTCCTGCGGCTCGACGTCCATCTCTGGCTCCTCCATGCCATGGCCCGCAGCTTCGCCGTTCTTCCGCCCGGCAGCATGCGCCTCTCCGCCGCCTTCACCACCGCGCTCTTGCGCGGAGCCGGCAGCGTCTTCTCGCTCGGCCTGCACATGGCCGCGCCCGTGCTCGCCGCCACCTTTCTCACCGACATCATCATCGGCCTGCTCGGCCGCGCCTCCCCGCAGGCGCCGCTCATGCTCCTCGGCCCGGCGGTCAAAAGCCTCCTCGGCCTTTCCGTCCTCTTCGCCACCCTCAAGTACTGGCCCTCCATGCTCGATCGCTTCTTCGCCGGCTCCATGGAGCTCTCCGACCACCTGCTGCAGCTCGCTCACTAACACCCATGGCCGACTCCAACAAAACCGAAAAAGCCACACCCCAGCGCCGCCGAAAAGCCCGCGAGCAGGGGCAGATCGCCCGCTCGCGCGAGCTGCCCGCCGTGCTCGCCTTGGTCGGCGTCGCCGGCACCTCGCTCCTGCTCACCGAAAACATGGCGCAGCACTGGCGTGGTCTCTACCGCAGCTCGCTCGAGGCCGCCGGCGCGGACGACTTCTCCGCCTCCGGTCCGCTCTTCTTCTGGTGCTCGTTCGAGGTCCTCCGCTGGATCGTCCCCATCCTCCTCGTCGCTCTGCTGCTGTCCGGCGCCGCCGGCCTCGCGCAGGGCGGCTTCAACCTCGCGCCCTCCGCGCTCGCCCCCAAGTTCGATCGCTTCAGTCCGGCCAGCCGCATGGGCCAGATCTTCTCGCTCACCAGCCTCAGCAGCCTGCTCAAGTCACTCATCCCCTTTGCCATCATCCTTCTGCTCGGCATCGGCACGCTTCGCTCGCATTGGAGCGAGCTCGTTCGCTCCTCGGAGTTCGATGTCCAGGCGCTCGCCTCGCTGGTCGCCTCGCTTGCGCTCAACATCAGCTGGAAGGCGGCCCTCGTTCTGCTCGCGTGGTCCGGCGTCGACTACGGCCTCACCTGGCGCCGAAACGAGAGCCAGCTCCGCATGACCAAGGAAGAGGTTAAGCAGGATCACAAGCAGACCGACGGCAACCCCGCGATCAAGGGCCGGATCCGCAAGCTGCAACGCGCCATGCGCCGCAAGCAGAACCTTAAGGCCGTGCAAACCGCAACCCTGGTCGTCACAAACCCAACCCACTACGCCGTCGCCCTGCGCTATGAGCCCAGCATGGCCGCCCCCGAGGTCGTCGCCAAAGGCACGGATCTTATCGCCCAGCAGATCAAGCAGATCGCCCGCGACCACGACATCACCCTCATGGAAAACAAGCCCCTCGCCCAGGCCCTCTACAAGACGGTCGAGGTCGGCGACGCCATCCCCGCCCAGCTCTACCAAGCGGTCGCCGAGATCCTCGTCATCGTCTTCCGCGCCCAGGCCGAGGTGCGCGAACAGGAACAGATACGACGCCGCAAGAACGCCGCCGGCGACGTGGAAGGGCAATGATGAACACCGCAGCTCTGATGAAACTGATGCGCAACGCCGGCGAGTGGGTCGTCCCCGTCACCGCCGTCGTCATGCTCTTCGTCATGCTCGTCCCCATGCCGAGCTTCATCCTCGACCTCCTGCTCACCCTCAGCATCGCCGCCTCGGTGCTCGTCCTGCTCACCGCCATCCAGGTCCTGCGGCCCGTGCAGTTCTCGGTCTTCCCGTCCCTCATCCTTCTGCTCACGCTCATGCGGTTGTCGCTCGATCTCGCGAGCACCCGCCGCATCCTGCTGCACGGCAACGAGGGCCCGGGCGCGGCCGGCGCCGTCATCCAGGCCTTCGGCCAGTTCGTCGTCGGCGGCAACTACATCGTCGGCTTTGTGCTCTTTCTCGCGCTCGTCGCCATCCAGTTCCTCGTCATCAGCCACGGCGCCGTGCGCACCGCCGAGGTCACCGCCCGCTTCACCCTCGACGCCATGCCCGGCAAGCAGATGGCCATCGACGCCGACCTCAACGCCGGCCTCATCAACGAGGAGCAGGCGCGGGCCCGCCGCGAAGCCATCGCCCGCGAAGCCGAGTTCTGCGGCGCCATGGACGGCGCGGCGCGCTTCTCGCAGCGCGACTCCCTCGCCACCATACTCATCCTCGTCATCAACATCGTCGCCGGCTTCCTCATCGGCGTCTTCCAGCAGGGCGTGCCCTTCGAGGAAGCGCTCAAGACCTACACCATCCTCACCGTCGGCGACGGCCTCGTCTCCATCCTGCCGTCGCTTCTGGTCTCCATGGCCGGCGCCATCGTCGTCACCCGCGCCGCCTCCTCCCGCACCCTCGGCCTCGATGTGCAGGACCAGCTCATCCGCCGCCCCATGCTGCTGTGGATCGCCGGCGGCGTGCTCGTCGCGCTCGGCCTCATCCCCGGTCTGCCCAAGCTCGCCTTTTTCTCGCTCGGCGGCGGCCTCATGTTCGCCGCCTACAAGATGAAGCCCGCCGTCGAGGAAGCCACCGCCGACGCCCAAGCTACCGCCAAAAAAGCCGCCGCCGCCACCCCCGCCGTCGACCCCATGGACGCCGTCATGAAGCTCGACGAGCTCACCCTCGAGGTCGGCATGGGCCTCGTGCCGTTGGTCGACGAAGCCCAGGGCGGCCAGCTCCTCAAGCGCGTCAAGGCGCTCCGCAAAAAGCTCGCGCAGCAGCTCGGCTTCCTCGTCCCCTCCATCCACATCACCGACAACGTCGCCCTCAAAGACCAGGAGTACGTCATCTATCTCCGCGGCATCGAGATCGCCCGCTGGGAGCTCCGCCGCGGCTGTCTGCTCGCCGTCAGCTCGCAACCCGGCGCCATCAACCTTCCCGGCGTCGACACCTATGAGCCCGCCTTCAACGTCACCGCCAAGTGGATCACGCCCGACCTCCAGGCGCGCGCCATCTCCATTGGCTGCGCCGTCGTCGAGCCCACCTCCGTCCTCGCCGCGCACCTCGCCGAAGTCATCAAGCAGAACGCCCACGAGCTGCTCTCGCGCTCCGAAACCAAGCGCCTCGTCGATCGCCTCAACGACTCGCACCCCAAGCTCGTCGAGGAGCTCATCCCCAAACTCCTCACCCTCGGCGAGCTCCAACGCGTCCTCCAGCAGCTCCTCCGCGAGCAGGTCTCCATCCGCGACCTCGGCTCCATCCTCGAAAGCCTGGTTGAGGCCGCCGCCGTCAACAAGCACGCTGTCTCGCTCGTCGAGGCCGCCCGCCAGTCGCTCGGCCGCGCCCTCGTTCGCCCGCTCCTCGCCGACTCCGGCGAACTCAAGGTCGTCACCCTCGACAGCAGCATCGAGGAAGAGTGCCAGCGCGCGAGCTCCCTCCAGCCCAGCCAAATCAGCTCCAGCGCGCTCCAGGTCTCGGTCGCCCGCCGTGTGCTCTCAAGCCTGCAGTCCAGCTTCGGCGAAGAGGTCGGCGGCGCTCCGCCCGTGCTGCTCTGCGCCTCGCCCGGTCGCTTCTACCTCCGCCGCCTGCTCGAGCCCTTTCTGCCCAAAATCGTCGTCATCTCCCCCGCCGAGATCCCGCCGCTCACCCAGGTGCGAACCCTCGGCGTCGTCCGCTAACCCCACCGCAAATGAGCAACAGCACCGAACGCCGCAGGGAAGGAAACACGATGAGTACACCCGATACAGCAACTGAAACGCCTTCCGTTACAAATGAGCGGCCCGAGCGATCCATCATTCCCTGCAACTTCCGCTCCGCCGGCCGCCTGTCCAACGACAGCGCGCGCCACCTCCGCATGGTCCATGAGGGCTTCGCCCGCAATCTCTCGCACTCGCTCGATCTCTTCCTCGGGTCCGCGCTTGAGATCAAGCTCGTGGGCGTGGACCAGATCGGCTCCCGCGAGTTCACGACCTCGCTCGCCGGGTCCAGCTATCTCGTTCCCTTCGCCATGGCGCCCGTCCAGGGCCGCATCCTTGCGCGCTTCGGTAGCACGCTGCTCTTTCCTCTGCTCGATCTGCTGCTCGGCGGCACCGGCGAGCCCGACGATCAGGCCCGCGAGCTCACCGAACTCGACGAAGAGCTCATCCGCAGCGTTACTGAGCTCGTCGGCAACCAGCTCGAGCGCGCGTGGAAGTCCTCTCAGGTCGCGCTTACCGTCGGTCCATCCATCAAGCCCGCCCTCGTCGGCCAACTCTTCGCGACCGAAGAACGTGTCACCCTGATACGCTTCGAAATGTCCGTGGCCTCCACCACCGGTGTCTTTGAGATCGTGCTGCCCATGGCCTTTTCGAATGCGCTCATCCGCGTCAGCCAGACCGAGGCCACCCGACGCGTCGCCCGCCAGGCCACGCCGGGGCTGCGCCTGCGCGATCGCCTGCTCGACTGCACGATGGCCACCTCGGCCGAGCTCTCCGCGCTGCGCCTCTCCGTCGGCGACCTGGTCGGCCTCAAGCCCGGCGACGTCATCAACCTTCACGCCCCCGTCAGCACGCCCGTCAAGCTCACCATGTCCGGCCTCGAGCTCTTCGAGGTCACCCCCGTCCGTCACGGCAACCGCAAGACCGCCCAGCTCGACCGCTGCTGCCAGAAAGAGCTCGCCGAACCCGCGTAACCCCGGCACGCTCACGCGACATCGACCACCATTACAGATCCGCAACCATAGTCCCGCAAATCACAGGAGCGACCATGAACGAATCCCCCACCATCCCAGCCCCGGACACGCCCGAGCCACAGACGGCCGAGGTCGGCGCGCCGCTCGGTCTCTCGTCCCCGCCCATTCCCATGAATCGCGTCATCGACGTCCCCCTCGCCGTCACCATGCGCTTCGGCCAGCGACAGCTCACCCTCCGCGAACTGCTCAGCCTCAGCACCGGCTCGTTGCTCGAGCTCGACCGTCAGGTAGAAGAGCCCGTCGACCTCATGCTCGGCGATCGCGTGATCGCGCGCGGAGAAGTCGTCATCGTCGACGGCAACTACGGCATGCGCATCACCGAGGTCCTCGAAAATCACGCCCGTCCGCAGCACGGCCGCGAGCGGCCTCGTCCGCTCAGCTACGCCACCGCATGAGCACCCCCGTCCCTCTCCATCTCCTGCCCGCGCCCTTCGCATGGGCAACCGAGTCGACCCCAACGCCCTCCCTGCCGGCGCTCCCCTCGGTCCCCGTCCTTCCCGGAACCCTGCTCGGCCTGGAACTGCTGCTGCAGCGCCCAGCCCTCGACCTCCGCGCCGCGCGCGATCTCCTGCACGAGGATCCCGGCGCGCTGCTCCACCTCTTTGCCATGATCAGCGAAGAGTTCCCCGACGCAGCCGATCGCCCCACGCGCCTCGAAGACTGCATCGCCAGCCTCTCCGCCGATCGCCTTCTGCGCACCCTCGCTCGTGCCGGCGGCGCCCGCCGCGAGCAGGCCCGCTTCGCTCACTTCGCCCACCACGCCGCGGCCATCGCTCGCTTCGCCCTGCCGGTCGCGGATTCGCTCGGCCTCCCGCGCGAACAAGCGATGCTCGTCGGCGCCCTCCATGAGCTCGGCTCGCTGCCCTCCGTGCTCGGCTGGAGCCCGCTTCTGCCGCCCGAGCGCGAAGCCGTCCTGCGCTGCGAAGATCTCGGCCGCCGCTATGGTCTCCCCCGCGATCTTCGCCGCGCGCTCGACGCCCTCCACCGCGCTCTGCCCGGCTCGGTCTGGGTCGCCGTCATCGCCGCCGCGCACGATCTGCTCGGCGCTGCATTGCCTCTCGCCCAAATACCGCCTCAACACCCCTCAAGATGAGAGCGCCACACCCGTACACGCGCTGCTCCCATCGCTTCACATCCATTCCTCATCGACGGCAACCCGCGATACTGCGTTCCGTTCCCCATTCGGTGTAGCTCGGGCGCTCCTTCCAATCCAACGCTGGCCCACCGAATGCAACATCCTCAGGCGAAGGTTCGGGTCGGGCGAAGACCGCACCGGCTCCGGCAAAGGAAGTTTCTCTTATGGATAGTGGACTCTACGCGGCCTGTGCGGGCCTGGTCGCCCGAACCCAGGCGCTCGACACCATCGCCTCCAACGTCGCCAACGCGAGCAGCAACGGCTTCCGCGGCGAGCAGAACGTCTTCGGCACCGTGCTCGCCACCGCCGAGCACCACCGCCTCTCGTCGATGAACCAGGTCGTGAACAGCTACGGCGTCCTCGCCGGCTCGCGACTCGACCAAACCCAGGGCACCATCACCCGCACCGGCAACGACCTCGACGTCGCCATCGAGGGCTCGGCCTACTTCAAGGTCCAGACCGCGACCGGCCCGGTCTACACCCGCAATGGCGCCTTCCAGGTCTCGACCGCCGGCCAGCTCACCACCGCCACCGGGGATGCCGTCCTCGGCGAAGCCGGCCCCATCCAGGTCGCGCAAGGCAAGGTCGCCATCAGCCCCGACGGCACCGTCTCCGTCGATGGCGCCATCGCCGGCAAGCTCAAGCTCGCCACCTTCGCTCCCGAGGCCGCGCTTACCAGCCGCGGCGCCGGAAACTATGTCGCTCCCGCAACCGCCGAGAAGCCGGCCACCGATGTCGCCGTCCGTCAGGGCGCGCTGGAAAGCTCCAACGTCAGCCCCGTCGAAGGCATGGTCCAGCTCATCAGCGCCCAGCGCTCGGCAGAGTCCATGCGCCACGTCCTCTCCATGCTCGACGCCGAGATGGACAAAACCGCCGCCACCGATCTGCCGCGCGTTAGCTAGAGCGCTTCCTACAGTCGCACCCCAAGAACGTCCTCCGAAGACGTCACCGAAAGGAAATCCAGACAGCCATGATTCGTGCCCTGTACACAGCCGCCAGCGGAATGGCCGCGCAGCAGATGAACCTCGACAACATCGCCAACAACCTCGCCAACTCGAGCACGGTTGGCTTTCAGCAGCGCCGTGTCCAGTTCACCGATCTGCTCTATCAGAGTGATGTCGTCCCCGGCGCCGCCGCCAGCTCCTCCACCACCGTCGCCGCCGGCATGCAGGTCGGCCTTGGCGTCCGCCCCAGCTCCACCGAGATCATCCAGACCCAGGGCGATCTCGCCACCACCGGCAACCAGCTCGATGTCGCCATCAAAGGCGCCGGCTACTTTCAGGTCCTTCTGCCCAGCGGCCAGACCGGCTACACCCGCTCCGGCAACTTCCACCTCGACGCGCAAGGCAACATGGTCACCGATGACGGCAACGCCCTGCAGCCCGCCATCGCTATCCCCGCCAACGCCACCAACGTCTCCATCGGCTCGGACGGCACCGTGAGCGTGAGCATCCCAAACCAGACCCAGGCCTCCAAGGTCGGCGTCATCCAGACCGCGATGTTCATCAACCCCGGCGGCCTGAACAGTGCGGGCGACAACATCTTTCTCGCGACCGCCGCCTCCGGCGAGCCCATCGTCGGCGCGCCCGGCGGTGCCGAGGGCCTCGGTTCCCTGCAGCAGAACGCGCTCGAACAGTCCAACGTCAGCGTCGTCGATCAGTTCGTGCAAATGATCGTCGCGCAGCGCTCCTATGAGTCCAACTCCCGCGTCATCAAAGCCGCCGACGAGATGCTCCAACAGCTCAATCAGCTCTCGCAATAACCCCACCGCGCGGGGAGCAGGCAAGACGTCAGCCGCTCGTGAATCAGCTGTCGCCACGCTTAGATCAGCTGTCGCCGCGCTCCAAACACCGTGCGGCAGGAAACAGGCAACCACAGCAGGAGGGAAGAGATGCGCTTTCGGCATGCGACACCGGATCGTCGCCGGTTACAAATCGAGATCGGCTCCGCCGTCGTAGGCGCCGCGCTGCTCGCGTCCGCGGGGATCGCCCAGCAGCCTCTGCCGGCATCTATCTCCGGCGCTGCGGTCCGCTACGAGATCCCCGCCACCGTTGTCGCCGCCGCGCTCGCGGCCGAGGGCCTCGCCGTCTCGGCGGATCGCCTGCGCCTGCCCATGCCGTTGAACGCCGCCACCGCCGCCCCGGCGCTTCACATCGCTGGCGCCGAGCTGCGTCACGACGGCTCCCTCCTGCTCCGCGTCGTCTGCCGCAACAGCGCCGACTGCATGCCTTTCTTCGCCATCGTCGCCATGAGCGATCCGGCAGCCTCCATCGCCGCGCTCGCCGGCATGCACGCCACCTCCTCCGTTGCCGCTGCCGCGTCGCCGCATGTCTCCGGCATCGCCGTGGGCGCCCATGTCACCCTGCAGCTCGCCGATCAGCGCATGCACATCCAGCTGCCCGCCATCGCGATCGACACCGGCGCCCCCGGCGCCGAGGTCCGCGTCGCCAGCCTCGATCGCAAACACACCTACCGTGGCGTCGTCGTCGACGCCGGCACCGTCAAGGGAGACCTCCAGTGATCCTCGGTCGTTCTCTCTCGCGCTCTTTCCTTGTCCTCGCCCTCGGTCTGTTCCCCGTCGCCGCGCCCGCCGTCTCCATCAAGCAGCTCAAGCCGCCGCCCAAAAAGACCAACGCCGAGCTCCGCGACGAGTACCTTACCCGCCTCATGCAAAGCTCCGTCTCCCTTCCCGCCAGTCACACCGCCGGCAGCCTCTGGGCCCCGGACAACGTCCTCGCCGACCCCTCCGCCGACTACAAGGCCCGCGCCCTCCACGACACCGTCATCGTGCAGGTCTCCGTCCAGACCACCGCCGCCCAGAGCGGCGCCGTCAACAGCTCGCGCGACTTCTCCACCAACTCCGCCATCTCCGGCCTGGTCGGTGCGCTCTCCACTCACGGCGTCAACCCCCTGCTCACCGCCAACTCCTCCACCGCGCTCAAGGGCGCCGGTCAGACCAGCTCCAACACCACCTTCCAGACCGACCTCACCGGCGAGGTCATCGCCGTGCTACCGAACGGCAATCTTGTTGTCGAGGCCCACCGCCAGATCTTCATGAACAACCAGCACGAAAACATCATCATCCGCGGCGTCGCACGCCCGGGCGACATCTCCCCCGCCAACCTCGTGCCCTCCGCCGCCCTCGGCAACCTCGAAATCGAAATGAAAGGCAAGGGCATCATCTCCGACAGCGTCCGCTCGCCCAACCCCCTCACCCGTGCCGTCCTTTGGCTCTTCGGCTTCTGAGTCCACACACCATGCCCCCTTCCCGCACCTCCCCCTCCTCTACGCACCGCTCGCTCCCACGCCGGCTCGCGCTGCTTCTCACGACGTTCCTGAGCCTCTTTCCAGCGCTCGCCTTGGCCTCCACCCCGCGCCAGATGCGCATCCGCGACATCACCGAGATCCAGGGCGTCCGCGAAAACCAGCTCCTTGGCTATGGTCTGGTCGTCGGTCTCCAGGGCACCGGCGATCGCCAGCAGACCTACTTCACCGTGCAGACCCTCGCGAACATGCTCGAGCGCCTCGGCGTGCAAATCCCCGCGGGCAACGCCGTCGTCAAAAACGTCGCCGCCGTCATGGTCACCGCGCAGCTGCCCGCCTTCGCCCAGACCGGCATGAAGCTTGACATCACCGTCTCCTCGGTCGGCGACGCTAAAAGCCTCGAGGGCGGCGTGCTTCTGCTCACCGCCCTCCGCGGCACCGACGGCCAGGTCTACGCCGAGGCCCAGGGCGCCCTCACCACCGGCGGCTACTCCGAATCCCGCAACGGCAACCTCCGCGCCGTCAACTACCCCACCGTCGGCCGCGTCCCCGACGGCGGCATCATCGAGCGCGCCGTCGCCGTCGACCTCCGCGACCTGCACACCGTCTCCTTCCTCCTCCGCAACTCCGACTTCACCGCCGCGCGGGACATCGCCGACGCCATCAACAAGGAGTTCGGCGCCGAAGTCGCCAACGCCCTCGACAGCCGCCGCATCGACATCGACGTTCCCCGCACCGGCATGCGCTCCGTTCCCCAGCTCATCTCCCGCGTCCAAAACCTCTCCGTCCACGTCCAGGCGCCCGCGCACGTCGTCATCAACGAGCGCACCGGCACCATAGTGCTCGGCGGCGACGTCACCCTCTCCTCCGTCTCCATCCTCCACGGCGGCCTGCAGATCCAGGTCGATACCGTCTTCACTACCTCGCAGCCCGGCCCGTTCTCCAGCGGCCAAACCGTGACCGTCCCCAACACCCAGGTCAACGTCGAGGACAAGCAGGCCCAGTCCATTCACCTCGCCAACGGGGCCGACGTCGACGAGCTCGTCAAGGGGCTCCACGTCATCGGCGCCACCGCCCACGACATCGTCGCCATCCTCCAGGCCATCAAGGCCGCCGGCGGCCTCGAAGCCGAACTGGAGGTCATCTAAATGCCGAACTCACTCCCCACCAGCTTCGACCCCTCGTCGCTCCAACCGAGCGCGGCATCCCTCGGCCGCGGCAATGCCGGCGGCGCCGCAAGCGACGGCAGCCGACTCAGCCACGCCGCCGTCGAGTTCGAGTCCGTCCTGCTCGGTCAATGGCTGCAAAGCGCCCAGAAAAGCTTCGCCACCGTGCCGGGCAGCGAAGAAGGCGAGGACGCCGGCGGTGACCAGATGCTCGGCTTCGCCACCCAGCAGCTCGCCCATGCCATCGCCTCACGCGGAGGCCTCGGCATCGCCAAGCTGGTCGAACGCGCGCTCGAAAAGGCCGACAGCGTTCACACCGCAAACAGTCCCAACGCTAGCTCCGCAACGCCAAAGCCGTCCCAGCAAACTGACCCCGGCCCCGGCAAAACGACCCACACCCCGAGCAAGTGACCCATAAGTCGGATGGCGGAGCGCCCCACACCTCCGCTACAACATGGTCAAGCACCTCACCAGACACGCACGGTGTGGAGCACACAGCAACACCTTGCACACTTCGGGACAGAGCACGGCAACCCATGAACACCCAGGCCCCTATCGCACCAGAGCAGATCTCGGCGGGAGCCGTCTACCTTCATCAGGTAGACGAGCTCCGCAATGAGATTCAGTCCGCGATGCTCGCCATCGCCGGCAACTCGCTCTCCGTGCTCGAAGGCAGCCTCTGGCGGCAGGAGGTGCTCTGCACCAGCCTCAAACACCTCTCGCACACCTTTGCTCCTGAGGACCTCCACGGCCCCCTCACGGCGCGCATTCGCGAAGCCAGCCTCGCCCTCAACGAACTCAATCGCGCCTACTCGCTCCTGATCCAGCAGTCGAGCCAGTCGGCCGACCTCCTCTATCGCCTCTGCTGCGGCTACAAGGAGCAAACCTCGTCCTCCACCTCTTCCCCTCGCCTGTCCGACACCCGGCAGGCCTGGTCCTGTGAGGCATAACGCATGTACGGCCTGAATACCTCGCTCTCGATCGCCTCCGAAGCCCTCAACGCCGAGTCCGGCGCCATCGCCGTGACCAACAACAACATCGCCAACACCAACACCGTCGGCTACACCCGGCAGGTGGTCGATCTCAGCGCCGAGGCCCTCGCCCAGGTCGGCGCCGGCGCCGTCGACGGGGGCGTCTCCTTCGGCGGCTACACCAGCATCCGCGATCAGGTCCTCTCCATCAGCATCAACAATAAGACGGCCGACCAGAGCAGCCTCGACGCGCAGTCCACCGCGCTCACCGCCCTCCAAACCTCCTTCTCCGGCACCACCACCGGCATCGGCGCGGCCCTCTCCACCTTCTTTTCCAATCTCTCCGCGCTCTCCACCTCCCCGGCCGACGCCTCCGCGCGACAGGCCGTGCTCTCCTCCGCCACGCAGCTCGCCTCCGCCTTCAATCAGGCATCGAGCGCGCTCACCGGCGCACAGTCCAACGCCGACGCGACCGTCAGCTCCACCGTCTCGCAGATCAACGACCTCGCCAAACAGATCGCCGCGCTCAACGCCCAGCTCTCGTCGCAGCCGTCCGGCCAGGAGGGCGGATCCTTACAGGACCAGCGCGATCAGCTCACCAACCAGTTGGCCGCCCTCACCGGTGTCTCGCAGACGCAGACCGAGGGACAGCCCACCCTGACCACGGGCAACGGCTCGGCCCTCGTCGTCGGCGACCAGAGCTATGCCCTGCACGTCGGCACCGGCAGCGACGGCCTGCGACACATCTTCGACGCCACCGGCAATGACATCACCAGCTCGCTCTCCGGCGGCAGCGTCGGCGGCGCGCTCACCACGCGCGACACCACCCTACCGGCGTTTCAAACGCAGCTCAACACCCTCGCCTCCCAGTTCGCCTCCGCCCTCAACACCGCGCAGGCTGCGGGCTACGACCAGACCGGAGCCGCCGGCCAGCCCCTCTTCTCGGTTTCGGCCGCCGATCCAGCCGCCAGCCTCGCCGTGGCGCTCTCGAACCCGAGCGGCATCGCCGCCAGCTCCGACAGCGCCAGCGCCGGCAGCAGCGGCAATCTTTCCAACCTGCTCGCTGTCCAAACCACCGCGCTTCCTTCCGGCACAACCCCGTCCGACGCCTACACCAGCCTGGTCTCAAGGGTCGGCTCAGCCGCGTCCGATGCCTCGAACAGCCTCACCGCAACCAATCTCTCGCTCTCCCAGCTCACCAGCCAGCACTCCTCCGAGTCCGGCGTCTCCGTCGATGAGGAGACCACCAACCTCATCCGCTACCAGCAGGCCTATACCGCTGCGGCCAACGTCGTCTCCACCGTCAACAGCCTCTTCACCGCCGTCATGAACATGGTAGGAGCCTAGCCATGCGCGTCGATTCCAACCAATCCGCGGCGCTGGTCGCCGACATGCAGCAGAGCAAACAGGCACTCTCGACCGCCGTTAGCCAGCTCGCGTCGGGCAAGCGCGTCAGCACGCCCTCGGACGATCCCACCGCCTTCGCCCAGGATCTGCGCAGTCTCGCCGCCAGCGCCAACGTCGACCGCTACACGTCCAACGCCGAGTCCGCCGTCTCCCGCGCGCAGATGGCCGACTCCTCGCTCTCGAGCGTCGTCACCTCGCTCACCCAAGCCGTCTCGCTCGGCACCGAAGGCGCCAACGGCTCGCTCACCTCCGCCAACAAGGCCGCGCTCGCCACACAGGTCCAGGGCATCCTGGCCAACGTCCTCGCGCAGGCCAACCTCAGCTACGCCGGCTCGCCCCTCTTCAGCGGCACCGCGACCACCACCACGCCCTTCACCACCGACTCCACCTCCGCCACCGGCTTCACCTACAACGGCAACAGCGGCGTCAACCAGACCACCATTGGCGGTGGCCTTCAGGTCGCGGTCAACGTCCCCGGCGACGAAATCTTCCTCAGCGCCGACGGCAACGTGCTCGGCTCCCTCAACGCGCTCGCCACCGCCCTCCAAAGCGGCTCCACCACCGACATCGGCAACGCGACCTCCGCCGTCAACACCGCCATCGGCCATGTCAGCCAGCAGCGCGTGCTCTACGCCAATACGGTCAACCAGGCCGACGCGCAGGAAAGCTTCCTCTCTCAGGAGACCCTTTCGCTCAGCTCGCAACAGAGCTCACTCACCGGCATCGATCTCTCCGCTGCCGCCACCAATCTCATCCAGGCACAGACGGCGAACACCGCCATCCTCGCCGCAGCCGCCAAAGTTCTGCCCGCCTCTCTTCTCGACTACCTGAAGTAGACCGGCCTCCCCAGCGTTTCCAAAAAAGTTTCTCCATCGCGCTAAAGATTTCCGAAACCCAGCCGATAAGAGAAGTAACAGACGGACGAGCGACTCCTCCCCAAGGTAAGTGGAGAGCTCACAACAGAAACACCAAATCAAAGGAGCTTCGCCAATACCATGATCTCTGTCCTCAACAATCTTTCGGCCATGAGCGCGGAAAACTCGCTCTCCAGCACCCAAGCCAACCTCCAGAAGACCCTCACCCAGCTCTCCACCGGCCTCCGCATCAACACCGGCGCCGACGACGCCGCCGGCCTCTCCATCGCCAACGGCATGCAGGCCAACATCTCCGCCCTGACCCAGTCCGTGCAGAACGCAACCAACGGCGTCGGCATGCTGCAGACCGCCGACGGTGCCCTCTCCCAGGTCACCAACCTCCTCAATCGCGCGGTCACCCTCGCGACCGAAGCAGGCAATGGCGACATCACCACCGGCCCCAACGGCCAGGCTGCCGCGCTCAACACCGAGTTCCAGTCCATCTTGTCTGAAGTCAACCAGATCGGTCAGACCACGGACTTCAATGGCGAGAACGTCTTCTCCTCCAACGCACCGGCTTCGTTCACCTCCACCCAGGGAAGCCTTAGCGCCACGTCTTTGCTCGGCGCGGGTACGCTGACCATCAACGATCCGTCCACCAACGGAACATTCCAGTTCGCCTCCACTGCTACCTCCACGGTGGGTGATCTCCAGACCGCGATCACGAACGCGGTAACTGCTGGCACCCTCGGCGCGAACGTGACGGCAAGTGTCTCAACCGGTAGTCTCGTCATCGCAACCAGCGGCACGGGTAACTCGCTCTCCGTCAGCGACACCACCTCTGGCCTTGGCGCGATGGTTCCGGCCGCCGGCAACAACAACTCCACCACCTTCATTAGCGACGCCACCCAGACCGGCACGCTCAACACCGAGATCAACACTGCGATCACCGCGCTCTCGGCCACGACCCTCAATCTTAATAACAGCAACCTCTCCAGCATGACGAATGCGCAGAGTGCCCTCACCGCAATCGACAACGCCATCTCCGTCGTCTCCGCGCAGCGTGGTGCGATCGGCGCCTCGGTCAACCGGCTCACCGCCGCCTCCGCCGTCATGACCAACCAGATCTCCAACCTCACCAGCGCATCCAACGGCATCATGAACGCCGATGTAGGCAAGACGGTGGCCAACATGACGCAGTACAACATCCTCCAGTCCACCGGCATGGCCGCCCTGCAGCAAGCCAACCAGGCCCAGCAAGCTGTCCTCAAGCTGGTCCAGTAACCCCCTGACCGGGCGGCGTGCTCTCGCGCCGCCCGGCCTCCTTTCTCGCGTATGCAACACCCGCCGTCGTTCCATCAACCGAGATCCTGATCGATGAGCTCTGTCTCTTCCATTAACTCGCTGCTCTCCTCCACGGCAACCTCCTCCACGTCTTCCATCGATCTGAGCTCGCTGCTCACCGCGGCCACGAACTCGACGTCGACCGGCATCGACGTAAACTCCGCGGTCTCCGCCGCGATCTACGCCGCGCAAGCTCCGGAACGCCAATGGCAGGCCGAGCAGACCACCGCGAAGGCACAGATCACCGCGCTGACCTCCATCCAGACCGCGCTCACCACCGTCACCAGCGATCTGGACAGCCTCAACAATCTCAGCGGCCCGTTGACCGCACGCACCGCGACCTCATCGAACGCCGGCGTCGTCACCGCGACCGCCGCTGACGGAGCCGCCGTCGGCTCGCACGTCATCACCGTCAGCAAGCTCGCCCAGACCGCCTCCTGGTACTCCCCGTCGGTCGCGAGCGCAACCGCCTCCCTCGGCTCCATGAACCTTCAGATCGTCGGCGCCGGCGGAACCACCTCCACCTACACCACCGGCAGCGGCGTGAATACACTCGCCGCCCTCGCCAACGCCATCAACGCCGGCAACTCCGGCGTTACCGCGTCCGTCGTCAGTGACTCCAGCGGCTCTCGCCTCGCGCTGGTCGCCGCCGCTTCCGGAGCCGCCAACGACTTCAGCATCTCCTACGGCTCCGTCTCCGGCGCGAACTGGTCCTCCTCCGCCGTCGCGAGCGCCTCCACCCCGCTCCCCGCAGGCAGCTTCCAGATCGGCGACAGCAGCCAGACCGCAACCATCACCGTAGCCGCCGGCCAAACCCTCGCCGGCGTCGCCAACCAGGTCAACGCCGCAGGCCTCAACGTCACCGCCAGCGTCGTCACTGACAGCTCCGGCGCCCACCTCGCGCTTGCCGCCACCGGCAGCAGCCTCACCGTCACCGGCGATCCGGCCTTCAGCATGACCCGCGCCGGCACCGGCGCCGACGCCTCCCTCACCGTCGACAGCATCCCCGTCACCAGCGCCTCCAACACCGTCTCCGGAGCCGTCAGCGGCCTCACCCTCAACCTCCTCGGCACCACGGCCCCTAACACCCAGGCCACCCTCAACGTCGCCGCCGACAGCTCGCAGATGACCAGCGCTGTCTCCCAATTTGTCACCGACTACAACTCCGCCCTCTCGCTCGTCAACGCTCAGTTCGCCTTGAGTTCCACAACCAACGCAACAAGCGGCACGAGCAGCAGCTCGCAAGGTGTCCTCAGCGGCAACGCCGACCTTCGATCGCTGCAAAGCACACTGCTGGGCATCGCCAGATACACCACATCGACCCCCTCTCCCACCTCCTCTTCTTCGCCCGGCAACTCCACGCTCAGCCTTGCCTCACTCGGCATCACCATGGGCGACGACGGCTCGCTCACCCTCAACAGCACCACTCTGAATAACGTCATCACCAGCAATCCTGCCACCGTGCAAAACTTCTTCCAGGGCACCGCGCTCAACGGCTTCGCCCACACCTTTGAGTCCTCGCTCAACAGCTTCACCAACACCGCCACCGGCTCGCTCGCGCTCGGGATCAAGAACCTGAACACCACCTACACCGACCTACAGAGTCAAGTCGACGACTACGAGTCGGGCTACATCGCCTCCCAGAAGACCGTCCTCACCGCCATGTACAGCAAGGCCGAGATCGCCCTGCAGTCCCTTCCCACCACGCTCAAACAGCTTCAGGCTGAGCTCACCACCAACTCAGGCGGCTAAATCCGTGAACACTCGCAGCGAAACGCTCTATCGCCGGGCCGCCGCTGAAGGCGCAACCTACATCGGCCTTCTCCTCGTCGTCTATGACTCGCTCGCCGAAGATCTTCGTCGCGCCGGCGAGGCAGCCGCGCGCAACGACATCGCCGCCCGCTGTCACGCCTCCAACCACGCTCTGCTGCTGCTCGGCCATCTGGAGAGCTGGACGAACTCCGTGGACGATCCCGTGCTCCAGACGAGCCTCGGGCAGTTCTACGCCTATCTGCGATCACAGACCCTCACCATTCAGGCAAAGCCCCAGCCCGAGGCCTTTCACGAGCTCGCTCGCCTCGTCAGTGAGACCCGCGCCGCGTGGCAGCAAAAAGAAGCGCTCAGCATCGGAACGCGCCCTCTCGCCCCCACCCCGTCCCACTCCGCACCCGCTTCATCCACAGACCAAGAAGACGCCCCGCGCCTGAGTTGGTCTGCTTAGCGCTCCACCTCGTTTCGCACCCGCTTCGGTCCGCCCGCATCCCCCTGTCCGCCCGATAAACGCACTATAATGGGTGCTGAACCCATGGCAGACGATCAGAGCAATCTCCCTCTTGGCCCGGACAACGGCCCCAACGATCCCGCGCCACCCTCGCCCCAGGATGCCGCCGGCAACGACCCGCCGCCCGCGGGCTCTCCGCCCGATGGTCCCGGCATCACTGGCCCCGGCGCCCTCAATCTGATCTCCATCAATATCGAAGACGAGATGCGCCGGTCGTATCTCGACTACTCCATGTCCGTCATCATCGGCCGCGCCCTGCCCGATGTTCGCGACGGCCTCAAGCCCGTCCACCGCCGCATCCTCTACGGCATGCAGGAGATGGGCCTCCAGTTCAACAAGAAGTACACCAAGTCGGCCAAGGTCGTCGGCCACGTCATGGGCAACTACCATCCCCACGGCGACTCCGCCATCTACGACACCATGGTTCGCCTCGCGCAGGACTTCTCCCAGCGCTACCCCATGGTCGACGGCCAGGGCAACTTCGGCTCCGTCGACGGCGACCCACCTGCCGCCATGCGCTACACCGAGTCCCGCCTCACCCGCCTCGCCGGCGAAATGCTCGCCGACATCGACTCCGACACCGTCGACTTCGCCCCCAACTACGACGAGTCCACCTCCGAGCCCACCGTCCTCCCCGCCCGCCTCCCCAACCTCATCATCAACGGCGGCACCGGCATCGCTGTCGGCATGGCCACCAATATTCCGCCCCACAACCTCACCGAGGTCGTCAACGCCTGCATCGCCCTCATCTCCAAGGAAAAGTCTGACACCCGCACCGACCTCGAACTCGTCCTCGAGCACGTCAAAGGCCCAGACTTTCCCACCGGCGGCTATCTTTACGGTCGCGCCAACATCGCCCAAACCTACCGCACCGGCCGCGGCCGCTTCATGATGCGCGCCAAGTGCTCCGTCGAGCAGATCTCCGGCGGCCGCCAGGCCATCATCGCCACCGAGATCCCTTACCAGGTCAACAAGTCCACCCTCATCAAGCGCATCGCTGAGCTCGTCACCGAAAAGGTCATCGACGAGATCTCCGACGTCCGCGATGAGTCCGACCGCGACGGCATGCGCGTCGTCATCGAGCTCAAGCGCGGCTCCGAGCACCAAATCGTCCTCAATCAGCTCTTCAAGCACACCCAAATGCAGGAAAGCTTCTCCATGATCTTCCTGGCCGTCCACAACGGCCAGCCCAAGGAGCTTCCCCTCGACCAGGCCATCCACGCCTTCCTCGATCACCGCATCGATGTCGTCCGCCGCCGCACCGCCTTCCTCCTCAACCGCGCCCGCGAGCGCGAGCACACCCTCCTCGGCTACCAGATCGCCCTCGACCACCTCGATCAGGTCATCCGCATCATCCGCCAGTCCTCCTCCCGCGCCGACGCCCGCGAAAACCTCTTCGCCTTCTTCTCCGGCCGCCGCATCAACCTCCGCGGCGCCGAAATCGCCGGCGTCACCCTCGACGCCGCCAAGTACAACATCGACCTCCTCGGCGGCTCCGTCTCCGCCCAGCTCGCCGCCAACGGCGTCGGCATCTCCGCCGCCGCCAACACCGCCGGCTCCGGCGCCGCAGCTGGAAATACCGGCACCCTCATCCTCTCCTACCGCCAGATCGACGCCATCCTCGAGCTCCAGCTCTACCGCCTCACCCAGCTCTCCATCGATGAGCTCCTCAACGAGCTCCGCGCCGTCCGCGACAACATCGCCGAGTTCGAATCCATCCTCGCCTCGGAGCGCAAACTTCGCCGGGTCATCATCAAAGAGCTCGAAGACATCCGCGACAAATACGGCGACCCCCGCCGCACCCAGATCCTCGACGAAACCACCGAGCTCACCCTCGAAGACCTCATCGCCGACGAGCAGGTCGCCGTCACCGTCTCCCACACCGGCTACCTCAAGCGCACCCCCATCACCACCTACCGCCAGCAGCGTCGCGGCGGCACCGGCCGGCTCGGCATGAAGACCCGCGAAGAAGACTTCGTCGCCCAGCTCATCATCAACTCCACCCACGCCTACCTCCTCTGCTTCACCAACACCGGCCGCGTCTACTGGCTCAAGGTCTACGAGATCCCCGACATCAGCGCCGCCGGCAAAGGCAAGGCCATGGCCTCGCTCGTCGCCCTCCAGCCCGGCGAAAAAGTCGTCACCATCCTCCCCACCCGCGACCTCACCGACGAGACCCACCACGTCCTCTTCGCCACCCGCAACGGCACCGTCAAGAAGACCCCCCTCAAGGACTTCTCCAACGTCATGGCCCGCGGCATCATCGCCATCAACATCGACAAGGACGACGAGCTCGTCACCGCCAAAATCACCGACGGCCGGCAGGTCATCTTCCTCGCCACCCGCGACGGCCTCGCCATCCGCTTCAACGAGCAGGACCTCCGCCCCATGGGCCGCCCCGCCACCGGCAACCGCGGCATCAACCTCCGCAAGGGCGACTTCGTCGTCGGCGCCGCCGTCACCCCCTCCAACGAAGCCCGCAACCAGCAACGCCTCGAAGCCGCCCGCCTCAAAGGCCTCACCGACAAGGTCGAGCACCTCATCGACGAAGCCGGCTTCACCCTCCCCAAAACCCCTCCGTCGGCCGCCTCTTCTTCGTTGTCATCCCGACCGGAGCGCAGCGAAGCGGAGGGATCTGCTTCTCTACCGGGAACCTCCTCCGCCACCGCCCCTTCGTCGTCATCCCGACCGGACAGCTCACCATCCAACACCGTGTCATCTCGACCGGACAGCTCACCCTTCAATACGGCGTCATCTCGACCCGAGAGCTCACCTTCCAATACTGTGTCATCTCGACCGGACAGCTCACCCCCCAATACCGTGTCATCTCGACCGGAGGAGCCGCAAAGCGGCGCCGCAGTGGAGAGACCTGCGGTTAGCTCCCGCGCCAACTTCACCAACCACCCCGACGCCCCCGACGGCCAGGAGGTCCTCGGCTCCGACGCCCCCATCGACCCCGAGACCCTCGCCAAACTCGAAAAACTCGATCGCGAGCTCGGCCTCACCCCCTGCCTCATCCTCACCGTCAGCGAAAACGGCTTCGGCAAACGCACCGACTGCGACCGCTACCGCCTCCAGTCCCGCGGCGGCAAGGGCGTCATCAACATGAAGACCACCCCCAAAATCGGCAAGGTCGCCGCCATCCAGCTCGTCGACGACACCACCGAAATGATGCTCATCTCGCAGTTCGGCAAAATCATTCGCATCGACACCAAAACCATCCGCTCCGCCGGCCGCTCCACCTCCGGCGTCAAACTCCTCAACCTCGACCACGACGACCGCGTCGCCGCCGCCATGACCATCCCCCCCGAAGACCCCAAGTCCCAACCCGAAGACGGCACGCTACTTCAGTAGGGGACCCACTAGTCCTCAGTGGCGGCCGCTTCAAGGGTGTTAGGATCTGCAGAATCAGTAGTTGGTTCGGCCTGAACTTCTTCAGCTTTCGAAATTGTGAGGAATGCCGGCTTGCAGATTATTTGTCGAACGATTAAGTCTGTCAGAAGCTGACTGGTCGGGGCCGCTCGAACTAACAGAGCGGTATCTGACGTCATAACGACTAGGTGTTCAGCAAGACGGACCTCCCCCGCGTCGCAAGCCGTCAGGACCGCCTGGATGCAAAGGCTCATACTGCCACAGAAGACATTTAGCGCGTTTCCGATAATGCTCAGATCCTGTGCGAGAACGGCGTTTCTCTGGTGCTGGGTAGCGATCGCGTTGAATGGCAGATTAGCTTGAACTATAGGAATGCCATGCTCAGCAAACATTCGCTTACGCTCACTGGGGAAAACATGCACGCGAGTTTCCCCTTCATGAGAGAACACGAACCCTTGAGCAAACGTCACGCCAACGACATGGATATGAGAGTAGTTCGGTTCTGACAGGTAGTCATCGATTGCTTTTTGTACGCCCTCCCCACTTCCGGTGAGAATAACCAGGGTATTAAGGCCGTAGGTAACGAGCGTTTCGAATGACAGCCGGAGACAATCCGTCAGGTTAGCCTTGCCTTCAGAAGGAAAGTACGTGATAGATTCGACTATTGAGTTCATATCCGGACGCGCTCTCTCAAGCTGAACCGAAGAATCTCATCCATGCTGCACCCTAACTTCCGATGCTCTTCTACCGCAGTGACGAAGTCGAACACTTGGACATCGTCGATGATTAGATCGCCTCCAATCTCCTCTTGCAATATGTGATCAATTCCTTTGTAGTGCATGTGTGGTCCATGTTTGTCATGGTCTATGCGGATTACAGTGTTCAAGTCGGACACTGTTCGCGGCATGCCTTTAATGTCAAATCCTGTTGTACGCCCATACTGAAAGCAGAAGTGCATCCGCTCGCCTTCCATAGAGCGAGGATGCTTTCGAGGTCGGTACGTTTCTTTGACCCGAAAGTGATGTCCATTGGGATAAATGATGGCCCAGTCCAAAATCCACGGCGGCATCTCAGGATTGACTCGAGTATCACAACGAATCCCAAGTTCACGAGTGCCGGAAGGCCACTCAAAGGAAGCCCTCCGGCCTTCGAAAGTGGACTTGTACTCGCCGAATCTCACTTGGCCTCATCCAGATTAGGCGACCAAGTCAAGTTCATGCTCTAAGCGGTTCTCCAGCTGAGCATGCGAGCTGTTTGAGTAGCAGGAGGCGCGAATATGCACATGCCCTGACGCAACGCCATGAACCGACGGCAACACATTGAAAAGTGCCTTTACCTGTTCAAGAGCATAGTGCCAGTCCATCATCTCGAAGGAATCAATCTGCGCGAGTCGAGGATCGCCCTGCGGAGCTATTAGCATCTCTTCGCTCGTCATCTTGTATGTCTGTTCGAAAAGCTCGACTGTTTGTCTCGCTTCACGTAGGGAAGCAATTTGCTGTGCGTTGTGTGTCACGATTTCCCCATGCTTTCATCCGAACTTCAACGGATTGAGTTCCGGAGACGTCTCGTCTCGGATCGGGCAATGCTTTCTCGCTGTGCAGGACAGTGCTTCCTATGTAGACGCCGCAACCGTCTTCGAGGTTCCCATTCTCTTACATAATTGGCATAAAGAAATGGATCGAGGGAACATTCTCCTCGTTAGTAACGCTCCCATTTATCATATCCGATCGGGAATCAAGAGTACCTCCCTGAACAGTATGACGCAAGAGGTTGTACGCCCGGGATCGCTCTCCACCAAGATTTCGTCCATTGCTTCGGGTGGGACGGGTGGCCCAGGTCTCCGACGAAACCGGTTGCCCCACCTTCGCCACAGTCTCATCATGGCTAAGGCGGGGTATTTCCGCGGCAGCGGAAATCCATACACTCCCTTATGCCACGCGGTCTTAACGGGGTCCCCGCGAGCTTCGCTCGTGGGGTGTTCAAGCGTTACCAGAACGAAGGACACCTCCACTTCCTTACCTTCAGCACCCACGGCCGCGCACCCATCCTCCCCGACCACTTCCTCACCTTCGAGCACTCACTCGAGCAAACCCGCAGGCGCTACCGCCTCGACGTCCACGGCTTCGTCCTCATGCCCGAGCACGTCCATCTGCTCGTGAGTGAACCCGCCACCGATCCACTCTCAAAAGCCATCCAGGCTCTCAAGCTGTCGGTGTCGAAACAGGCCCCCACGCAACCCTTCTGGCAGACCCGCTACTACGACTTCAACGTCTTCAGCAGGGAGAAACGCCTGGAGAAGCTTCTGTACATGCACCAGAACCCCGTAACGCGCGGCCTCGTCTTAGAACCGCAACACTGGTTGCACTCCAGCTGCCGTCATTACCTCTCAGGCGAGCCTCATGCCGTCGTCCGTCCACCTCTCCCCACACCCTTGCCGCCTAGGCCCCGCGACCCCGGCCACCGCAGCAGGGCGGCACTGGCGCTACCCCAACCCTCCCTCCCGTACCCTGAACTCACCCGCCTCCCCTGCTCGCCCCGAGCAGAAGTACCCCCTACCTCCGGGTACTTATTCCTAATCCTTCGAAGACTTTGCGCAAAAGTACGGGGGGGAGGGGTACCCGCATCCAAGCTCCCATGACCGACACGATGTCCACCAAGCCCACCGCCCATACCCCTCCCCACGCCCACGACGCCGAAGAGATCAATCCCAAGATCGCCGCCGACATCGCCCACTGGTCCAAGGAGTTCAACGTCACCGGCCAGGAACTTCATGAGGCCATCCGCGTCCACGGCACCAAGATCGCCAAACTCCGCGCCGCCCTCGCCGCCGGTCACCCGCCCGCCGCCCATAACCCGCTCTAGTCACTCCCCCACCGACCCGCCTCAACACTCCTAACCGAAGACAGTACCGAGTTTGCCTACGAAAGATTGTATCCAGGCGGCCCTTCGTCCCAAAAACAGAATTACCATCCGCACCTGAATTACTGGCCAAAGCGCCCCTTACAGGACGAGGCAACACGCGACACGCCGCCGGTTGGCACCAAAAGCCTGCAGTAGCTGCATATACGTTCCGACAAACTAGTTTGGCCCTCTACGTGCAGTCTCCGCCCACATACAACATTCAGGGGCGGATCGCGAGGCTCTCCCACGGGCCTCGTCTCGTCAGCTCCTATGGAGACAGAATGAAGAAGCTTCTCGGACTTCCGCTCGCGGCACTGTCGCTCGGTGCGCTCGCTTACGGACAGGCCATCTCGGTCAACGGCGGTTCGATCCAGGGCACGATCACGGACTCCACCGGCGCCGCCGTTCCCCAGGCCCCGCTTACCATCACCAGCATCGAAACCGGTGCCACCCGCAGCCTCACCACCGACGGTGCCGGCTTCTACAGTGTCGGCCCCCTGAACCCCGGAAACTACGAGATCAAGATCGTGGCGCCCGGCTTCCAGACCCTTGCGGTCAAGACCGTCATCCGCACCGGCACAGCCACCTCCGGCTCCTTCAAGCTCACCGTGGGCCAGTCCTCCGAGACCGTCGAGGTCAACGCCGGCCAGATCCAGGTCAACACTGACCAGCCCGGCGTCTCCGGCGTCGTCACCCGCGAGCAGATCGAATCGCTCCCCATCAACGGCCGCAACTTCCTCGACGTCGCCCAAATTCAGCCCGGCGTCATCCTCCAGTCCGGCGAGACATTCGACCCCACCAAGGCCGGCTACTCGGCCATCTCCGTCGGCGGCGTCTCTGGCCGCACCACCCGCATCCTGCTCGACGGTCAGGACATCACCGACGAGACCGTCGGCACCACCATCATGAACGTCACCACTGGCGCCATTGACGAGTTCCAGCTTAACCGCTCCACCCAGGACGTCTCCGGCGAGGTCACCTCAACCGGCCAGGTCCTGGTCTCCACTCGCTCCGGCACCAACGCCTTCCACGGCCAAGGCTTCTATAACTTCCAGGATCACAGAGTTGGCTTCGCCCGCACAACCGGCGGCTTTGATGCACCGTTCCAGCGGAACCAGTTCGGCGGCGACTTCGGCGGACCCATTATCAAGGACAAGCTCTTCTTCTTCGGCGATCTGGAGCGTATCAAGCAGGATCAGCAGAGCTCTGCCACAACCAGCCCCACCTTCGCCGCCATCCAGGCTGCGAACCCCTTCATACCCTCCCCGTACCGCGAGACTTATTCCACGATTCGGCTGGACTACAACGGCCCGCACGCCGCACACTTCTTCGTCCGCGGCGCCTACGACGTCAACTCCGACTTCTCCAACTTCATCGAGCTCTACTCCCTCTACCAAACGCGGAACAACGTCCCCGCTATCGTGGGCGGTGTGGACTTTGTCACCGGCCGTTTCACGCACTCCTTCCGCGGCGGCTATGAAAAGTTCCACAATCTGCTGACCGACGGCACTGGGCCGGCTGGAAGCTCCATCTATAACCCAAGCTCTCTGGTCGGCCTCCCCCTGACTCTCTACGATGTCACGGACAGCTTCTTCGCCGGTCCAAACCGTCTTGCTCCCCAGGGTACCTACCAGTCCGACAAGCAGTTCCGGTATGACGGCACCTGGACGCGTGGCTCCCATTCCATCAAGTTCGGCGCCAGCATGAACCGGCTTCTGGGCGGTGGCTTCGCGGCGTTCTATGGGCCTTCGCTCTTCGCCAGCTTCAATCCGGCTGGAGTGCTCAAAGACAGCGCCGGAAATCCGATCGCTCCCGGCGATCCGTTGAATGGCTACAAGGTCGGGCATTTCACCCTGGGCAACGGCAATGGCTTCTTCTCGGAGAAACCGGGCTTCAATCTTTCGGGCGGTGGTCTGGAGGACTGGCGTTCCGGTGCCTACGTCGCCGATAGCTGGAAGGTCTCCAGTTATTTCACCGTGCTCGCTGGCCTGCGCTGGAGCGTGGACACCGACCGCGCCAACCAGGATCTCGCGACCCCCCTCTGCTCCAGTGTCGATCCAACCCTGCAGTTCTCTGGCTGCACCGGTAACACGCCGCTCTTCGATCAGTACCAGGCGGGTCTCGGCAAGCGCACCCACCAGCCCTATGCCAACTTTGGGCCCCAAGCAGGCTTCGTCTTCTCCCCGGGAAATCACAAGACCTCGGTTCGCGGTGGTGGCGGCATCTTCTATGAGTCCGATATCTTCAACAACACCTCCAACGCCCGCAGCTCGGTCGTGAACGCCAACGGAAACTACTTCAACGACGCCCGCGTCTGCGGTGGCACAAACAAATTCACCATTCCCGGCCAGGGCACCGTCACCCAGATCAACGGCGTTCCGCTTGCAACCATCTGCGCGGAATCCATCGCGCAGGCCGCGCCACAGATCGCCCAGCTCAAAACCCAATATCAGGCAGCATCCAGCACCGGCGGCCCCAACCCCGCCTACATCGGCTCCACCGGTGGCGGACTCTATGCCGCCGGCATCTACGGTGGACCCTACGTCACCCCGTACTCCATTCAGCTCAACGGCGGTGTCCAGCACGAGTTCGGCCGCGGTCTCATCGTCAGCGCCGATTACGTGCACAACGCCACCATCAAAATCCCACTCCTGATTGACGTCAACCATGTTGGTGCAGCCCGCTACCTCAACGTCACCGCCGCCCAGAATGCCATCCTCAACACCATCACCAATAACGGCAAGCCCGTAGGTAACCCTTACGCGTCCTGCCCGCAAAATTACAGCCAGGCCGCCATCCAGTGCGCTATCTCCCTGGGCGCGTCCATCCTCGACTTCGCCAACAACGGGCTAGACTCGGGGGGCATCTATTTAGGCGGGCAGTCGGCGAGCAATTCTAGTCTTACACCCGACTCTGGTGCCGCCTTTGGCGGCCGGAACCCCAATGTCGGTGTCGGGCAGTTCATCCTCCCCGTCGGACGGTCCGGCTACGATGCACTGCAGCTTGTGCTCCAGCAACAGCGTGCTCATCCACTTCCCGGCATCATCTCCAGCAACCTGCAGATCTCCTACTCGCTCTCGCGCATCGTCAACCCAATCGGAGGAACATCGGCTGCAACCTCAAGCGATCAGTTCTTCAACTCCGAACCCTGGGACTACGACAACCCCAATGAATACATGGGGCGTTCCATTCTCGATCACACAAACGAACTCAGCTTTGGCGGCACCACAGCCGTCAAATACGGGCTCAATGTCGGCGTGATCGGCCACTTCTACTCCGCACCGCCGACCTCCTTGACGCTGGACAATCTGTCCGGCAACCCCGGTGAGATCTTTCGTACCGATGTCACCGGTGACGGTACGACCGGCGATCTTGTTCCCGGCACACTCCCCGGTGACTACATGCACCGATACAAGGCCGGAAACCTCAACAATCTGATCAATGGATACAACTCGACGAACGCTGGACATGTTACGCCGGCAGGTCAGGCTCTCATCAATGCCGGGCTTGTGAGCAATGCGCAACTGATTGCGCTTAATGGCGTGCAGCAACAGATCGCTCTTGCCCCTGGCCGCGCGGTCAGCAATCCGGCCTTCCGTGCCTTTGACGTCAATGCGTCCTATCCCATCCGATTGGGTCGCATTCGTGAAGGTCTCAGCATTGAACCTGGCGTTGCCATGTACAACGTGGCTAACATGAGCAACTTCGGCACACTCAGCGGCACGCTGGCGAACGTGGACACGGCGGGTGGCACGATCGGCTCCACCAGTCAGTTCCTGAACGGTCCTAATACACCGGCTATCCAGGATGGCACTCCCCGTACGCAGCGCGGCTCTGGAACCTTCGCCCAGGGCTCGCCTCGCACCACGGAGTTCCAGATCAAACTGAACTTCTAGCCCACCCGAACCACCGACAAAGGCCGCCTGGAGAGCTCTCCGGGCGGCCTTTCGTTTTCCGCCCCATTCCGATCAATCCGCGTTGCAGCCGGTCGACGTCTTGTCCCTTGTTCCAGGAGCGCCGCCTTCTTCGCGTCTCACGCGGAAGCGTGGCGGCTGATCGCATCCCTTTAGAATTGCTGAGCGTCGCGGAGAGGGGTAGCGGATGAGCTTGCGAGCGGCGTATGGGGCCGCGATCTTTCTTGGGGCCTTGCTGCTCTTTGGAGTGGAGCCGATGGCCGCCAAGGAGTTGCTGCCCCGGATGGGCGGCTCCTCGGCGGTGTGGCTGGCATCCCTGTGCTTCTTTCAGGTGATGCTTTTAGGCGGGTATGCCTATGCGTACGGGCTGACCTGGGATCTGACGAGGGATCTCGCAAGTCGGCGGGCGCGGGTCCTGCATGCTGGCTTTTTGCTGTTAACGGTCCTCGTGCTGCTGGGGCAACGGCGCTCGCTGGCCGGTGGGGCCTGGACCGGGAACCACCCGTTCGCGGTGGTATTCGGGACGCTGTTGGGGCGTGTGGGCCTACCGTTCTGGCTGCTGGCGGCGAGCTCGCCGTTGCTGCAGGTGATGATGGCACGGCAGTGGGGGCGAGTGCCGTACCGCATGTTTGCGCTGTCGAACGCCGGCTCCCTGCTTGGCTTGGTGCTGTATCCCTTGCTGGTAGAGCCCAGGCTTACCCTGCCCGAACAGAGGGGGTGGTGGACGGCCGGCTTTGCGGTGTACGCCGTTTTATGCGGGCTGCTGTTTTGGATCGGGGCGAAGACCTCTACATCGGCTAAGGGGAACGGTGAGGGAACTGTGGAGCGAACGCGCACAGGCACGGGCGAACGCGAACCGAGTATTGCCGTCGTGGAAGACGAGATCGGGCGCCGCCGGGCCTGGATGTGTGTGGCACTGGCGGCGGTGGGCGCGCTGCAGTTAGTCGCCGTAACCGAGCACCTAACGGAGAATGTCGCGGCTTTGCCGCTGCTGTGGGTGCTTCCCCTGATCGTGTATCTGCTGAGTTTTATGACGGCTTTTGAGTTGCCGGGGATCTATCAGCGGGGCTTGGTCGTGCGCCTGCTCGTGGTGATGCTGGCAAGTCTGGGCTATTTGCTGTCGAAGACGGACGTAAGCCTGCCCATCGGGCTCGCGATCATGTTCTTTCTGTTTGAGCTGTTTATCGCTTGCTGGTTCTGCCACGCGGAGCTTTATCGGCTACGTCCTATGGGGGCGCGTGCCGCCGCGCGTTTTTATCTTTTATTGGCTGCGGGTGGCGCGGCTGGTACCGCAATCGCTGCGGTCGGCTTCCCGTTGCTGCTTCGTGCGAACTACGATCTGGCGCTGGCCTTTGCGGCAACCGCCGCCGTCGCCCTCTGGGTGACGTGGCAGGACGGCGTGGCGCAACGCGTGCTGTGGACCGTGTCGACCGCGGGCTGCCTTTTGCTGACCGGCGCGCTGGTGAACGGCTATCGAAGAGATTCGTTGGTGATGTTGCGGAACTTCTACGGCCCGTTGCGGGTGAAGCAGACCTTGCTGCCGCCGCAGGCAGGCACCTCGCGCGTGCTGCTGCACGGACAGATCCAACATGGGATGCAGTGGTTTGCACCGGAGTTTCGGACCGAGCCGCTGAGCTACTATGCGCGGGACTCCGGTGTGGGGCTGGCGATGACGCTGTGCTGTGGGGCGGTCACGCAGGGGAATGCAGATGCGACGGTGACACCGGAGAGACGGCCGGCTGGTCGGCGGATCGGGGTGATCGGTCTCGGGGCGGGGACCATGGCGGCGTATGGCCGGCCGGGCGACGTGATGCGCTTTTATGAGATCAATCCGGCGGTGGAGCGGCTGGCGCGGGAGCTCTTCACCTATACGCGGGAGAGCCGGGCACGGATTGAGGTAGTCACGGGCGATGCCAGGCTATCGCTCGGGCGGGAGCCGGCGGCGCGCGAGTACGACATGCTGGTGGTGGATGCGTTTTCAGGCGATGCGATCCCGGTGCACCTGCTCACACGCCAGGCTATGGCGGAGTTTCGCGGGCATCTTCGTCCGGGCGGTGTGCTGGCGTTTCATGTTTCAAACCAGTACCTCGATCTCGCACCGGTGGTGGGCGCGGTCGCGCAGGCGGAGGGCATGGTCGCGCGCGCAGTCGAGTCACCCAAGGTGGACACCCGCGGCGAGTTTGCCGCGACATGGGTGCTGGTTGCGGTACCAGGTGGCCTGCTCGAGGAAGGCACCCCATTATGGGAGAGCTCCATGGCGATTCCCGCAAGGGCCGGGGTTCGCGCCTGGACAGATGACGACTCCAGCCTGCTGCCCATCATGCGCTGGAGCGGGCACTGACAATCTCATCGCAGTCGCGTTGAGCAGATCGAATCGCTCTGCATGGCTGGGCAATGCGATGGCACCCTGCGCCTTGCAGGCCCGCATCCGTAGGAATAGGAAGTTTTCAGGAGAGACGGATGGCGAATCAATTGGCAGTGGTGACCGGAGCATCGAGCGGAATCGGCTACAACCTGGCGAAGGTATTCGCGGAGAATGGATATGACCTCGTGATCGTGGCCGAGGACGCGGGAATTCAGACCGCGGCAAATGACCTCAGCGGCCTGGGTGTGCAGGTGAAGGCCGTGCAGAAGGATCTCGCCAAGTTCGACGAGGTGATGGCGTTCTGGCGTGAGGTTGAAGCGGTTGGCCGACCGATAGACGCGATTGCCGTGAACGCCGGCTTCGGTGTAGGCGGCCTGTTCTGGGAGGAGGATCTCGAGAAGACGATCAACCTGGTGCGCGTGAACGTGGAAAGCACGACTCATGTGCTGTGGCATGCGACGAAGAAGATGGTGGCCCAGGGCAAGGGCAAGATCCTGATCACGGCATCGATCGCGAGCGAGATGGTGGCCCCGAAAGAGGCGGCGTACGCGGCCTCGAAGGCGTACGATCTATCGCTCGCGAAGAGCCTGCGCTATGAGCTCAAGGACACGGGCGTGACAGTAACGGCGCTGCAGCCTGGGCCGACCGACACGGAGTTCTTCAACAAGGCGGGTATGGGCGACACCAAGGTCGGCCAGGAAGGCAAGAAGCAGTCCGAACCGTATGACGTGGCCAAGCAGGGTTACGAAGCGCTGATGAATGGCGACGAGCATGTGTACGCGGCAAGCCTGAAGACAAAGATTCAAGGCAAGCTGCTGGGCCTAGTGCCGGAAGGGCTGCAGGCAACGATGCACGAGAGCATGACGCAGCCGGCGGAGAAGTAAGTACCAGCTTAGCTGTACGCAGAAGAGGCGCCCTACCGGGCGCCTCTTCTGCGTGCCGGAGCGGTGGCGTGTAGTACCCCCCTCCCCCCTACTTTTTGTGCAAAGTATTCAATTTAGACAGTTTGACTCCGGACCTCCCGTTACGCGACTAGATGTATGCCGTGTGGGTGATCTCTTGAGCTTCCTTCAAGAGTACGGGAAAAAGAGTTCGGACAGGCCATGTCTGGCTAGAAGACGACCTTGACCGCACCTTGGATTTGACGAGCCCCGGTGGTTCCGTCGTTCTGGCCAAGCTGCGACTGGGAGATGCCGAAGTTCGCGTCGCTGAAGGTGAGATCGGTGGGAGTTGCAAAGTTGGGGTGATTCAGGACGTTGTAGCTTTCCGCCCGAAAGACGAGCTTTGCCCTCTCGTATATTGTCTGCGTCTTTTGGAAGACAATGTCGGTGTTGACGAGGCCCGGACCATGGAACGAATTTCGGCGAATAGAGAGATTCTGGTCAAATGGCGCGTTGGCGAAGGCGGCCGCGCGCGGACCCGTAATTACACCAGCGGCCACCTTCGTCCCCCGTCCTGAGGGGTAAGGTGCACCGACGAGCTCAGGGCGGTTGTTAAAACCAGTATGGAGATTGTCCACGGTTCCACGAAGATCAAACGGCAGGCCGGTTTGTGCGGTCTCGATTCCGGAGAGCTCGATGCCCTCGAAGACATGGCCGAGCAGGCCATGGTTGAGAAAGGATTGACCGACGCCGAGCGGAAGATCATAGGTTGCGGCGATGGTCGCGCGATGCCGCACATCGAAGTCGGAGCTGCCGTACTCGGGTCCCAGGTCAAAACTGTTTCGAGGCAGGCCGCCATTGCCGGCGCCCGGCAATATGGGATCGGAGCCATTATCGAGTGAGTGAGCGTAGGTGTAGCTGCTGGTGAGTTGAAGGCCGGCGAGGCGGCCCGTAATCTTGATTTGAAGGGCGTTGTAGTTACTGCTGGCGATGGAGCTTTGTAGAAGCTCGTGAAAGAAGGCAGTGTTGTTGACTACAGGATTGAAAGCCGTTCCATTCGCATCCGTACCTCCGTTGTACAAGGCCTCCCGCTGGAGAGCGGAAGGGAGAACCCCGGCGGCGAGGGCGGCTCCGACCAGGCCAGGCTGTGGCGGTGCGCCATCAATCTCGCGAAGCACGTGCAAACTGTGGCTGCCAACGTAGTTCGTTTCCAGGGTTAGGCCGCCGAACTGATGTTGAATGCCGATGTTCCAGGTGTTGTCGGTCGGCATTTTCAGGTTTCCAGCGATGATGACCGGCTCGTTAAGGGCCCCATTCTGGATGCTCGCCGAGGGGGTAAGTGTGTCAGGGTAGGGGACGCTGGCGAGGGTTGGCGACGTTGTCGGAGCGTTCGAGTTGTAAGGAAAGAGATTGACCTGCGCCTGGAAGGGCGGATTGGACTTGGCATTGCCGAAAAGATTGTCAAAGATACGGTCGTGAAAGATGCCGAAGCCTCCACGGATTGCCGTCTTGCCATTACCTGTAGGGTCGAAGGAGAACCCGAGGCGCGGCTCGAAGAGCTTCCAGCTATCGGCGTAAAGCTGTCGGCCGGTGCCGGGACCGACAGGGGTGAAGGTGAACGATTGGCCATCGGCAAGCGGAGCGGCGGCATCGCCGTAGAAGTTCGCGAAGTTGCTGTCCTTCTCATAGGGAACGCCGTTGAAGGCGTAGCGCAGGCCGTAGATCAGCGTTAGGCGAGGATTGACCTTCCAGGTGTCCTGAGCGAAGATCGCCCATTCATGTTGGCGGAAGCGCGTAAGGTCCTGCGGGCGGCGCACACCGGAGCGAGTAAAGAACTGGTACTCGTTCACGTTTGCGACGGCACCCTGTCGCGCAAAGGCGAGGTCTTCGAAGGTGAGGTAATTGGGTGAGCTTTGGTTGCCGGCGAAGTTGTAGGCGGCCGAGGTATAGGTGCTGAAGGTGTTCAGCGCGATTTGCTCGCGGGAATAGAAGTTATCGAAGCTGTTGTCCTTAACACTGTGGAACTCGCCGCCGAACTTCACAGAGTGGGCGCCCTTCACGATGGTGAAGGTGTCGCCGAAGGTGATGGTCGAGCTGAGCCGCGCCTGACCGTTGCTGCCGCCCAGGTCGTAACAGCCGAAGATGTTCGCGGTCTCGTAGCTGCCGACGAAGAGACTGGGAAAGAGCACATCCTTGCCGTTCCCAAAGCCGTCAACGCCGGTGAGCGCGTCGAACGGTGCGTGATTGCAGGTAAACCCGGCGTTGTTCTGGTTGTAGCCTCCACGAAAGAGGTTCGTCGTATTGGCGGAGAGGGTTGAGGCGATGGAGACGACGCCGTTATGCGTGGTCGCCGGTACGGCAGTCTGGCCGTAACCCGGGATCACTTCGTCGTGATAAGGATCGGACTCGTTGGAGTGGTTGTAGTTGTATCGCACGGTAAGCTGGTGCCGATCGCTGAGCTTCTGGTCGAAGCGGCCGGTGAGTTGGTAGGCGTTGAGGGCATCTTCGGAAGGGAAGAAATAGGTGGTGGTGACACCGTCACCATTATCCACCTGTCCTACGGGAACAACGGATAGGATCTTTGACACGACCGGATCGACGCCCAGACCTGTCTGGTTCGCGGCGTTGGGAATGGTGAGATTGACCGGACTCTGGCTGCCGTCGGTCGCGTCAATGTAGGTGTAATTGCCTGACTTGTAGGCGGCTGTCGGTGTGGTGTTGAACTCGGTCCGGGTCGTACGGAAGCGCTGAACCTCTCCATTCAGAAAGAAAAAGGTGTGGTCCTTCCAGAGCGGTCCGCCAAGCGAAGCCCCGAAGTCGTTGCGGACATACGGGTCCTGCGGTCCATTGGCCTTGGTGTTGAAGTAGTCGCGGGCGCCCAAGGCGTTGTAGCGGCCGAACTCGTACGCGTCCCCGTGGAACTGATTGGTTCCTCCGCGTGTGATGACATCGATGATCGCGCCTGTATTGCGGCCGAACTCCGCATCGAAGTTGTTGGTGATAATGCGGAACTCCTGGGCTGAATCCGGATTGGCCGAGGTAATACCGCCCTGGGTGCCCGGCACTGACGTGTCGTTATTGTCCGCTCCGTCCAGCATGAAATTGTTATTTCGGTCACGCTGGCCATTGATGGAGAAACCACCTACGTTGTTGGTTGCGGTGACCGCACCTGGGGCGAGCAAGACGAGCTGATAGGGGTCGCGGAGAATAAGCGGCAGACCATTGAGCTGCTTGGAGTCGACGACAGTGGAGAGCTGGAAGCTATCGCTCTCGACCGGCGCGACCGTTACGGCGGAGACATCGACCGTGGAACTGTTGCCGCCGACCGCTAGATTGAAGCGAAGGGGAAGCGTGCCTCCGACGTTCAGCATCACGCCCCTATGCGTCTGGTCTTGAAAGCCCGTTGCGGATGCGGTCACGTCGTAGATCGCGGGTGGAAGAGCACCGAAGCTGTAGACGCCAGCCGAACTCGTGCTGACTGTTGTGCTGATGCCTGTTCCCTCGGATATGGCCGTAATCCTTGCTCCGGGTACTGCGGCTCCGGTCGGATCGAAGACCTGGCCCGTGATAGTGCCCGTTTGAGCAAAGACTGAAGTAGTGGAGGCAGAAAGAAGGGCAAGGGCAGTTACTGCGGGCGGAAGGTTAAAGCGCATTCGTGAAGATCTCCGATGAATCGCGCGTCGCTTTGCGATTAAACCAAGTTGGAACAGATGTTCCTGATGTTACCAATTTCGTGCCAGCTTCTGGAAGCTAATACTTGCTGAAGGCACAGGGCTCCGTATTGGCGATGAGCTTTATGCGGTTCGCAGTATGAATATATTCACCTCAATAAAGTGCGCTCTTCACGGCTACGGTGCTCTGCGAAGAACAGCTATCGAGAACCGTCCACTTTTGATTAGGGCGCAACGGTGAGGTTGATTGTGGCTGTGTGGGTGTAGCTGTGGTCTCGTGCGTGAGCGGTGATCGTCAAGAGGTAGGAGCCGGGCGGTGTGTGGCCGGGTTGGAGACCGCTGCAGGCTGAGATCCCAAGCGCGACGGCGGAGAGCAGGAGAGCGGCAAGGAGGTTGGGAGACCGAGAGAGCTTACAAGTTCCGACACCGGAGAGCGTTTGAGGCCCATGCCGCAGGTGGGAGATCCGGCTAAGCCAACCGGTTGCCGCCGGCTGCGGCGTTCTTGGATGCTTGGGACGTCGCCGCGTGAAGAGAAACGTCGTCGGAAGTGATAGAGCGAGCACGGTCCCCAAGGCTGGAACCGCGGAGGCGATTGAACCGATTGCACCGCGATGACTTGTAGCACGGCTGCGATGGGCGTGGATGTGCGCGATCGTCTCGGTCGTATCTGGCCCATGCATCTGAGCGGCAGACAATGTGGCGGATGAGGATCGGTCACTCGAAGAGGTGTCCGCCGGAAGCAAATAGGCCTGTGTCGCTGAGCTGTTGGAGCCGGGCTGTAACGGACCGTGGCGGGCGTCGGCCCAGTTTTGGATGAAGTCGGTATCGACAACAAGCTGAACATTTACGGAGCTGGGGCCGGCCTGGCTACCGTCCGCGCTGACGGCCATGATGGCCGGGGTAAAGGTGCAGGTGACGAGGGCGGGCGGGTTATCGCAGGAAAGATCGACGGTGTCGGAGAAGGCGCCGGAGGCGGTGACGGTCACGGTCGTGGGGGCGTGATGCTCCGTAGGTATGGTCAGGGCGGTGTCTTTCACCGAAACGGAGAAGTCAGACGCAAGCACGGTGACGACCAGTGTTGTGGTGGCAGGAGCGAGGTCCGCTGTACCGGCGAAGATGGCCTTGAGCGTGTGCGTGCCGGGAGTGGACGGCGTGTACGCGAGCGTGCCGGAGGGTGCGGCGATGGCGCCCAGCACGGTTGTCCCTTCGAGCACGGTGATCGAGCCTTGCGCGAGTGCGCTGGCCGGAACACTGACCGGGGAAGTCAGGGTGGCGGTGAGGGTGACGGCGCCGTGCTCGTACAGCGGGTTGGGACTGCCGGTGAGCGAAAGGGAGGAGGGTGCGTCGAGCACCGTGTCGGCGATGGCGCTGGAGGTACTCGGGCTGAAGAGGGGGCTGCCGGAGAACGCGGCGGAGAACGCGATGGCACCGGCCTCAGGATGGACCAGGAGTGTTGCGCGGCCCGCGCTGTCGACGGAGACGGTTCCCAGCGCGGCGTGGCCGGCGACGGTGTCGGCGAAGAAGGTGATGGCGGTGGGCGCGCAGGCGGGATTGCAGACCGCGGTGTCGAGGGCAAGGCTGGTCGGCGCAGTAACCTGCGCGAGCAGCGTGACGGCCTGAAATGCGCTGGATGGGCCCATAGGGGAAACGGCGAGGCTCGTAGTCGTTGGATTGAGAAGAATCTGTTCGGTAAAGACGGCGGAGGTCGCGGCGCTGAGCAGGTCGTCGCCGCTCCAAATTGCAGTAAGGGCGTGGGAACCCACGGAGAGGGTACTGATCGGAAGCGCGGCGTGCCCTGTGGCGTCGAGCGGGACAGAGCCGAGGACGGCGCCGCCGTCACGGAAGGTGACTGATCCGGTCGGGGTGTGGCCAGTCGGAGTCGCGGAGGTGAGGGCGGCTGTAAGCGTGACAGGGGCACCAACGGACACGGACAGAGCGGGAGAGACGTTGAGCGCGAGCGTGGAGGAGAGACCGAGGATGCGCTCGGCGACCGGAGTCGAGGTGGCCAGCAGGACCCCATGGGGATCCCGGAGGACCGCCGACAGCGTGTGGGTGCCGACGGCGAGGGTGTCGGGAGCGATGGTGTTGGCGGCCGAGCTGCTGCCAGTCGGCCCCGCGCTCGAGGTGACCGGCAGGGCGGTCGCGCCGTCGAGTAGGTTGAGTGTCGACCCGGATGGAACGTTGGTGAGGCTGATCGCGAGATGGATCGAGTCGATGACAGAGGCAGGGTTGGGGCTGGCGGCGAGTGTGACAGAGGGTACGGGAGCTGCGGAAAGGCTCTCGACCCATGTGCCGGTGCTGGAGATGAAGTTCGCCGAGGAGGGGGTATAGGTGGCGGTCAGGGTGCGGCTGCCGACGTTGGGGTCCGCCAGGGTGAGCGTGACGGTGCTGCTATTCGCTGAGGCTGGTGTGAGTGCCCCGGAGGCGAGCAGGGTGAAGCCATCGGTGATGGCGACGACGCCGGGGGGAGCCGCGGCGGGCGAGGCGCCCCTGGCAGCGGGGCTGACGATGACGGTGTAGGCGACGAGGTCGGTGGTGAGGCCGGGGTTGCGCGCGCTGGTCAGGATGGTGGTGGTCGGGGTGCCGGGGACGGTGATGGTCACCGCCGCATGACTAGGGGAAGACAGGCTCGTGGAGGGGACAAAGGTCGCGGTGATGGTGTGCGGACCAAGGCTCAGGCTGTTGATTGTGAGACTGGCGGCCGTTCCGATCAGCGGGGCAGTGCCGAGAAGGACAGGGCCGTCGGTGAAGGTGATCGAACCGGTGGGTGCGGTTGCGGGAACGGCGGTGTTGGCGACGGTGGCGGAAAAGGTCACCGCCGCCCCGAAGATGGCTGGGCTTGGATTAGCAGAGACCGCGGTGACGGTGGAGGCGGGCGCGGTGAGCGCGATTGTGCTGCTCGCATTGGAGGCGCTATAGACGGTGTTTCCGGCGTAAGAGGCCTTGTAGATCACGGTCCCGGAGGCCGGGCTGGGGATGGTATAGATGGCGTTGCCGAGGCTGTCGGGCTGGAGTGTCGTAAGCAGGGTTGTGCCGTTATAGAGCGTCACGGCGCCGGGCGGGGTGGGGCCGACTCCGTTGCCGGCGGTCAAGGAGCCGAGGTGGAGCGTGAGGGTAACTGGTTGACCGACGAGCTCGGTCGTCGAGCTGGCGTTGAGGGTAAGGGTGGATGGCAGAAGAGCGTTGACGGTCACGGCTGTGCCGGCGGTCGCCGTGGTAAAGCCGGTGTTGCCGGTGTAGGTTGCGGCCAACGTGTGCGTGCCGGCCGCGAGGTTGGCAAGAACCTGGGTGGCGATGCCGGTTGTGCCGCCCGGGTGAAGCGTGGCGATGGAAGCGCCGTTATCGGTGAGCAGCACGGCGCCGGAAGGGATGACGCCGCCGTCATGGGTTGTTCCGAGCTGGACGGTGACCGTGGTCGACTGCGCGGTGGTGATGGTGGAGGGGCTGACGGCGAGAGTGAGGGTGGAGGTGGCGGCGATGCTGCCTGCAGTGACGTTGACGTACAGGACGGGGCTGATCGTCGGAGCGTAGGCCGCATCGGGCGCGAGCGCGGCGGTGAAGCGGACGATGCCGGTGGCGGTAAGTGGAACCTGCAAGGTCGCCGCGCCGCTGCTGTCGGTGTGGACGGCGCTGAGCGTGGCGCCGTTCTCGGCGAAGGTGATCGTGCCTGCAGGATGCGTGCCGTCAGGCGCCGTGCTGATGGCAGAAAGGGTGATGGTGGTGGGTGCTGTGTCGTAGCTGCTGGACGAGAGCGCAACGGCGGCGACGCCGGAGTCCCCTGCGCCGGCGCTCTCGTAGGCGCCGAGGTCGACGGTGTTCGTGCCTGCGCCGGTGGCGTCGAGCACCCGTGGGTTGCCGTCGAGGTCGGTCGTGGTGAGCGATGGGGCAGAGTTGGTGCCTATATCGAGCGCGGGGGAGCCGGCGGCGACGTGGAGGTCCGTCGAGCTGTTAAAGCGCGGATCGGCGGAGAGATTGCCGTTGCTGCTGAGTTGGCCGGAGATCCCGGTGGCGCAGTCGCCCACTACGAGGCCGCCGGCGCTCTGGGTCGTGTTGTAAATATCCGTATGGTCGAGGATGAGCGGGGTGTCGTTGTAGGTGGGCGAGCCGGCGTCGCAGGTCAGCACCGGATGCCCGGTTGTGCCGACCAGGATGTTGTTGACGAAGGCGACGCGGGCGACGCTGCCGGCGAGGTCGATCTCGGTAAGCGGTGATGCGGCGGGCGCGTTGAGATTATTGACGATTGTGTTGTTGACGAAGAGGACGACGGCCGGATCGGTGCTGGGATGGCCGGTCGGACTGGTGACGACGACCGCGCCATTGGCGTTGTCGTAGATGAGGTTTTGACGAAGAATAGTACCGCCGCCGACGACCTCGTCGACGGCGAGGTTCAGGCCGAGCGCGCTGTTGCGGATGATGTTGTCGGCGATGAGGTGCGGCGCGGTGAAGTTGGTCGTAGTGAGATCGATGGCGGTGCCGGAGCAGCGCGTGCTGTCGCCGGAGATGGTGTTGCCGGTGACGGTGAAGGGTACGGTCAGGCCGGCGGTGTCGTAGACCGGGCTCGACCCGTAGGCAAAGACCGCGCTGCCGCCGTCGCAGCCGGAGCCGAAGTCCGTGGGCGCGGTGGAGAAGCTGCTGTTCAGGACAGAGACGGTGCCGTAGAAGACGGCGATGTTGTTGCCGGAGTTATCCAGGAAGAGATTGCCGCTGAGGACAGCGCCGGCTTCGGCGAGCACAACGCCCGCGCCGGTATCGCTGCTCGAGGTCGCGAGGCCATGCTGGATGGTGAACCCGATGAGGCTGTTCTCCATGGTGGACACATCGCTGATGGTGAGCACCGGGCCGGCCTGCCCGCCATCAAGGATGGTTGTTGCGGGACCACCGCTGCTGCGGAGGTGAACGGCTTTGCGGCTGATGGTCAGATTCTCGGTATAGGTGCCCGGGGAGACGAGGACAGTATCGCCAGAGGTGCTGGCGTCAATGGCGGCTTGTACGGTTGAAACGTCCTGCGGAACACGGCGGGTGGTCTGGGCAGCACCAGCGGCAGCGAGGAGGGGAAGGGCGGCGGCAAGGACGGCGAAGCGACGGAGGTGAGAGTGCAAGCGGGCGCGGAGGCTCATCAGGTTGCCGGAGTGCCGACGCCCTGACGATAGCGCCGGCCGGCGCGCGGAGGTATGGCACTTCCGTGGTGTGGTGGGGACGGAAAGGAGCGATAGCGCGGATCAAAATGGCATCAGGAGTGAAGAGAAAGAGGTGTGTAACAGAAGATCGCGACCTCCTCGGTGTGGATGCCGAGCCGATCGGGAAGCGCATCTTCCGGGGTGACATGGAGCAGCGTCCGGCTGTGCTCCTGAAAGCACGGCATGGCACGCAGAACGTAGTCGGCCTCGGGGTTGATGTACACGATCCAAAGCTCGCGCGGGTGTTGACGGAGCGATCGCTCGAGCCGGCGGAGAACACGGCGGAGGACGGGAGCAAGAAAGGGATGGTAAAGGAACAGCACGGTTGGCGTGAGCGGGAGATCGGCCTTGGAGGCATCGTCGTGGACGACGCGCAGGTGATGGCAAAGCTGCCAGGGCGCGGCGAAGGTGTGCACGTTAGTGGTTGCGATGCGGGCGAGAACCGGGTCGAGCTCGACGCCGAGGATTTCGCGAAATGGATGTCGTGCCGCGAGCAGCAGGGCGCGGCCCTTGCCGCAGCCGAGGTCAACAAAGCTGAAGCGGGCAAACGGGCTCGGAGCGTCAAGCGAGCGGAGCGAAGCGTGGGCTGAGGCTTCCCTGGACGAGATGGCGTCTTCGGCAAAGGCAAGCGCACGGTTGAAGATGGACGGGGCAACGGCGTAGTAGGCCGTGCTCCAGACGGCGGAGCCGTGCAGCGGCCCCTCACGCCGACCTGGCGCGATGTGAAGTTGGTCGCCGCGCAGATAGCCGCTGGTGTCGACGCCGTGGGCGCAATCAAACGGATGAGCGACCGCGGGCACCGCGGCCGGATAGGGATCGAGCGGCGGGGAGGCGACGCGCAGCCCGAGGCGAGCGAGCGCGGCGCCGGCCAGAGCCCGCACGGTCGTCGGCACGCCCCGGTGCGCCAGAGAATGGAGGGTGGGACGAAGCAGGCGTCGACGAAGGGACACGGGTGGGCGTGGGCACTCCAGGGATGATGAAAGCACAGCGCAGGACATCGCCCCGGAGCAGGTGCGATCTAGCGACCAGAGCGTTCGGGGCCAGGCGAGAGATCGGTGGGTGGATGCGGCAGAAAGAGGGAGAAGACCGTGCCGTGGTGTACGGGGTGCTGTGAGGAGCGCACGGTCAGGCGCCCGTGGTGGCGCTCGATGATGCCGGCGGAGATCCACAGGCCGAGGCCGGTGCCGTTGAGGTCCTTGGTGGTGAAGAAGGGCTCGAAGACGCGCTGACGGGTGCGCTCGTCCATGCCATGACCGGTGTCGGCGATGGAGAGGCGAATGCCGCGGCGGCCTGTTGGAACGTCGACGGCATCGTGGGCGCGGGCGAGTAGGATACCGCCGGAGCGCATGGCATCGATGCTGTTGGCGATGAGATTATTCAGCACCTGGCGGATGTCGTTCTCAAAGCAGACGACCGTTGCGGCGGTTGCATAGACGGCCTGGACCCGGATACCGGAGTTGGCAAGCCGGCCCTGATAGAGGTTCAGGACGGCATCGATGAGCTGGGCTGGGGTGACGGCCGTAGGGCTGACCGCCTGACGATGAAAGCGCAACGTCTGCGTGGCGATCTGCGAGACGCGGGCGAGCTCGGCCTGCGCGAAGCGCACGAACTCGTGCGTGGGCGCGGGGACGTCAGGATCGCTCGCGATCAGAAAAAGAAGGTTGGTCACGGCCTCGAGCGGATTGTTGATCTCGTGCGAGATGGAGGAGGCCAGGCGTCCCACAGCGGCCAGCTTCTCGCTCTGGATCAGCGCGGCTTCCGTGCGCTGCTGCTGCGTGATCTCGAGCGAGGCGCTGGAGATTCCGGTGATCCGGCCGTCAACGTCGTAGACGGGGGTGTAGTTCAGGTTGAACGAGCGAAGTTCCCCGGATCTGCCTTTGAGCTCGGCGTTGCGCAGGATGAAGTTGCGAACGGGCTCGCCGCGAACCACCTGCTGGAAGAGCTCGGACATGGCGGGAATGCCGCTAACCTCCTGCACGGTGCGGCCGAGGATCTCGTCCTTGGGAAGACCGATGATGCGAGCGAGCTCGTCGTTGACGCGCAGATAGCGGAACGCCACTGGATCGAAGAGACCGAGGCCGACCGGAGTATTTTCATACACGGACTCGAGTTCCGCGCGTTGCCGCTCTGTCTCGATCTGCTCCTGATGCAGCCGTTCGGCGGCGGTGCGGCTGTCATGAATATCGCTGGCGAGGCCGAGCCACTGAAGAATGTTGCCGGCTGCATCGCGAACCGGCAGCGCTCGAAGGTGCCACCAACGCGCCGCGCCGTCTTTGCCGCGGAGCAGCCGAGCCTCGACCGAGTACTCCTCTCCGCTATCAACCGAGTGCATCCAGGCTGTCAGGACGTGCTCGCGATCCTGCTCGGCAAAGCGCTGGAGCCAGTCGTCGAGTTCATCGGCCGAGAGGCTGAGGTAGTCAAGAAATCCCTGGTTGGCGTAGGTCACACGGCCGCTTGGTTCAGCGCTCCAGAGTGCCTGGGGATTGAGGTCAGATAGGACGCGGTAGCGACTCTCGCTGGCAAGCAGCGCCTGCTCATCCGCCTTGCGCGCGGAGATGTCGAGCAGCACGCCGCGGATGCGCACGGGATGGCCGTAGTCGCGATCGGCGACGGCGCGCAACTCCACCCAGCACACGGAGCCGTCCGCCCCACGAAATTGCAGATCCTGGACCACCACCTCCGTGCCCGCGAAGCAACGAGCCATGGCGGCCTCAAGCGAGGGCAGGGAGGATTCGTCCATCACCTCGGTGAGGCGGTCGATCGTGGGCAGCTCGGCCCAGGGCCGGCCAAGGATGATGGGCGAGCCATGACCCCAGGTGATTTCGCCGGTGCCGAGATCGAAGTGCAACGTGGCCACGCGCGCCGCGGCTTGCACAAACGCGAGCGCCTGCTGCTGCTCGCGAAGAAACCCGGTGACCTCGCGCTCCGCGGTGATCTCGCGGAAGAAGATCGTGAGGCCTTCCTCGCTGGGCAAAGCTTCTACTCCGAACCAGCGGTTGAGCGGCTCAGGATAGAAGACCTCCAGAGTGGATGGGAGGCGATCTTCCATCGCGCGGCGGTACGCTTTCGCCCAGTCCGAGGTCTCGTCAAGGGTGATGGGAAATACATCTTCCAGGGTCCGTCCGAGCAGCGATCCAGCGCTCGCCAGAACCGTCTCCGCCTGCCGGTTGGCGAAGGTGACCACGTAGTTGCGATCGAGCGAGAGGATCCCGTCCGTGGTGACGTCCAGGACTTGTTGCAGCTGCGCGGAAAGTCGGTCGCGTGCAATCTCGGCTTCCCGACGGTCGGTGACATCGGAGAAGAAGACGACGATACCGTCCAAGAACGGCCGGGCTTGCACGCGGTACCAGCGATTGAGCGGCGCGCCGTTGAAAGCCTCAAACGTGGTGGGGGTGCGTTCGGCCATGGTGCGCCTGTAGTTGGCTTGAAAGGGCTCTTCACAGTTGCCGGGAAAAAGCGTCCAGAGGTTCTCCCCGACAAAGGAGCCGACTCCCAGCAGATCGATCGCTCGCTGGTTTGCAAAACTGAACTTCCAGTCTGGGTCGATGAGGACGGCGGCATCGGGCGTGATTTCGAGCAGATCGCGTGTGTCGGCGGAAGGGTTCGCTGACGACGGAGCCCGACGTTCTTGCGGATCGCAGTCGGCGGGCACCCCTTTTGAGGCTAGTGCCGGGTTAGCGACGATCGGAACGCTCGGGGTGGGGTCTCGCAAAGCCATGCCTGAGAACTGCCTTTTACTGTAGCGGCTTGCGGGCGTCGGGGCCACGGCTGGTTTCAAGTTGAGCGATCCTGTGCTCCAGCTCCGCCGCCCGGCTCTCGACGAGGCGTTCCAATGCGGCGAAGCGGGCGGACAGCTCGGCAAGACGTGCTGTGAGCTCCTGCATCGCCGTGGCTGAGGGGTAGGTGTCTTCTGCCTTAGTTAGGAACGGGCTCGGCACGGAAACGGATGCAGAGAGTTCTTGGGTGCCGAGCAGATGGGTATAGCGAACCTCGCGCGAGCCCGGCTGCCGCGCCAGAGCAGCGACCAAGGGACGAAGCGGTTCAGGGAACGAGTTCGCCGCCGGTGCAGCCGCGGCTAGACGGTCCAGGGTGGCGGTCACAGCAGCAAGATCTTCAAAGGCGAAGAGCCGCTCGGCACGCGAGCGCAGCTCACCCGGAGTCTGTGGACCACGCAGCAACAACAGGCAAAGCACGGCGATCTCGTCGCGGCGAAGGTTCAGCGCGGTGCGGGCGTGGTGCTCGAACTTGCTGACGCGACCAGCCGGCGCATGCAACGAAGCGCGTGCCGGTCCGGCCAGACCGAGATCCTCGAGTTGACGGAGCGCTGTGCGGATCTCGCCCTCCGTCAGGTCCGTCACCGGATCGCGCGACGAGCGCTGATTGCTTGCGGCCTGAAGCATATTGAGCGAAAGCGGGTACACCTCGGGCGTGGTGATCTCTTTTTCGATCAGCGCGCCAAGGACGCGGATCTGCGGAGGGGAAAGAATCATCGAGATCTCAGAACCGGCAAGCCTAGGAAAGTAGAAGGAAGATGGGGCGCTCGGCGGAGCTCAGCGCCTGTGTTGTTGCGGGGAAAAAGGAGTGCAGGCAAAGCTGCAATCACCACCCGGACCACTGTCGTCAAAGCTGATCGACGATCTATCTTGGGCCTGCGAGCGGCTGCCTCCCATGACACAAAAGTTACATAGCGAGTACCCTCCGGAGCGTCCGTTCGGCTACCTCTGACGTTAGTATTAGTAGAGTAAAAGCCGATCGCCGATCGTCATTGGCGTGCGGCATTGGTGGTCATCTCGAAGGAACCGAGGATTGCCGATGGAAGTGGGGCTGAGCAGAGTGGGGAGAGCGGTAATCGCGGCGGGACTGCTGTCGGCATTGAGTTGTGGCCCACGCGCCCTCGCAAGCGGCATGCCGCCTGTCGGCGCGATCGGTCATAGGGAACTGGTTGCGCCCACATCGATGCACATGGCCGAGGCGGCGGAGGAGGCCGCGGAAGATCAAGCAGCCACCGGACGCATCGCGCGCATGGGCCAGCGCTATTTTCTGCGCCTGCACCACACCCATACCGGCGAAGATATCAGCATCGTTTACCGCATCGGCGACATGTACCTGCCGGAGGCCTTGGACAGGCTGAACTACTTTCTGCGCGATCACCGCACGCAGGATGTGGGGAACTACGATCCCACCGAGTTTGATCTGCTCCACACCCTGATGGCGAAGCTCCGCAAGCCGAACGGTGTGATCGACATCGTATGTGGCTATCGCACGCCGGAGTCGAACGAGTATCTGCGAACCCGCAGTTCGGTGACCGGCGTAGCGGAGCACTCGCAGCACATCTTGAGCAAGGCCATTGATATTCAGATTCCCGGCGTCCAAACGCTGGCGATCCGTAACGCCGCACTTTCGCTCGGAGCGGGTGGCGTGGGGTATTACCCGTCCAGTCACTTTGTGCATGTGGATGTGGGGCCGGTGCGCGAGTGGCAGTTCGGTGGGCGGCGCGTGCGTCTTCGGACCGCAAGTGCACGGCGCCATGGAAGCACACGCATTCATCATCGCCGCGGGTAGCTCCCGCAACCGCAAGCGCTCCCGCAAACCGCAGGCGCTTACGAACATAGATCGAGGATGCCCGGGGCGAAGCTGCTCCGGGCGTCGTCTTTAGCGGCATGGGGGCGCCTCGGAGGCCCGTGTTGGCCAGACGGCGCCGAGCCTGCGAGCGTTGTCGACGTCTCAGCGCGCCGGTGCGGATGACCACTAGCGAAGGCGGAGCAATGCTGTCGGCGTGAGTGATCGTGTGCAGGGCAGATCAAGGGAGTTGTCCTACGTGCTCGACCGCGCGCTGTGTGTAGCCATTGCGTTCTCCGGTTTGCTCGAGTGACAAGGCCCGGACGATGGGCGCTATGGCGACCGCACCCGGCGTCGGCGCTTTCGCACGAGACCCGACGACGCTGTGACAGACTGAACGGTGACCGCCCTGAAAGCGGGCGACAGCTTCGGAGGAGAAAAAGTGCGCAAGTCGGGTGAGCATGAAGACGGGTTGCGGCATAGATGGATGGTCACGGCGGCTCTGCTGGGTCTTGTGGGCGCGGCCTTTGCGCAGGCGCCGCCGACCAGCGCCGTGGAGGTTCCGCCCGTGCTGACCGTGGAGCAGACAGCGGTCGCGTACGGTCCATACAACGCGCGCTTCCTTGAGGGCGGGATCGGCCTGACCAAGACGCTGCACGAGCATGAGCCGTTGGCCGTGGCTCAGGCGAACTGGTCGATGAGCCTGTGGCTGAAGACCAGCGAGGCCGATCTCACCGCACCGATCGCCGGTGTGGGCCATCTGGATGGGGCGGCACCGCGCTTCTTGGAGCTGAGTCATGGCAGACCGGCGTTCTGGGTAGGCGGCACGGGGGCGGGGGCGCACACGCTGATCGGTTCGGCGGCACTGAGGCCCGGCGAGTGGCACGCGCTCGCCGTGAGCGTGGATGCCGAGGGAAAGACGCATCTCTTTGCTGACGGCGTGGAGATTGCGAGTGGCGCGATGCCGTTGGGAGCGGCTGCCGATGCCATCGAGATGGCGCCGGTGATGCCAAGGCCCGGACTTGGATCGATGGCGGACATCCATCACTTCGGTGGGGAACTGGCCCAGGTGAGCCTGCGTGTCGGCGCGCTGACGGCAGCGGATCTGCAATCCATGAAGACGCCCGTCGCTGGGCTCGACAACTTGCCTTTCGAGGAGGGATCAAAGGAGTGGCCGGTGCAGTCGCATGCCGGCGCGAGTGGCTACAAGGCGCCGCAGGATCCGTCGACGCTGCCCCACAGTCGCGCGGCCGCGCAGGCGCCAAGGTCAATTGCTCCTCTCTCGGGAACAGATCGTGCCACGGAGGATGGCGCGCGGCTGGTGCTGCGGCGCGGATGGCAGATGGCCGACGCCGCAACTGTTGCAGCAGATGGGGAGACCGTGTCGATGGCCGGCTTCAAGACAAGGGCGGCGACTGCGGGCGACATGGACAGATGGATGGCGGCGACGGTGCCGGGCACGGCGCTCACGACGCTGGTCGATCGCGGGGTGTATCCAAATCCGGAGTTCGGTTTGAACAACATGGTCATCCCGGAGTCTCTCAAGAACAAGAGCTGGTGGTATCGCGAGGAGTTCGCCGTTCCGGCGTCGATGCATGAGCGACGGCTCACGCTGCGCTTTGAGGGCATCAACTATCATGCGACCGTGTGGGTCAACGGCAAGCGCGTCGGAGAGGTGACCGGCGCCTTTCTACACCGCGGTTTTGACGTCACCGGATTTGTGCATGAGTCGAGCACAAACGTCCTTGCGGTGAAGATCGACGGTCCGCCTCACCCCGGCATACCGTACGAGCAGAGTCTGGCGGCAGGCGCCGGCGATAACGGTGGCGTGATGATGCTCGACGGGCCCACCTTCGGCGCGACCGAGGGATGGGACTGGATTCCCGCCATCCGCGATCGCAACGTGGGGCTGTGGCAGGATGTGGCGCTTGAGGCCGCCGGACCAGTCACGGCGGAGACGCCGCAGATCATCACGCACCTGCCCGGCATCCTGCGGGAAAAGCCCGACCGCGGCCGCGCCGAGATCACGGTAAAGGTGCCGCTGAGAAACACTTCGAACGCACCCGTACGCACCGCAGTGAGGGTTGCATTTGACGACGTGCTCGTAACCCAAGAAGTTACGGTTCCTGCCATGGGCGAAGCTCTGGCGGAGATGACGCCGGCAGAGTTTAAGCAGCTGATCATCGTGGATCCGAAGCTGTGGTGGCCGAACGGCTACGGCGACCCGGCGCTGCACACGATGCAGATCACGGTAAGCGCGGAGGGCAAGATCTCGGACACGCGCACGGACCGCTTCGGCATGCGCGAGGTGACCTATGAGGTGAGTGCCTTCGACGCGGCAGGGCACGTGCGCCGGGCGGAGGTTGCTCCGACGGTGAGCGAACTCAACGGAACAGGACCGATCGTCTTGCAGACGCATGAGGGATTTCGGGAGACGCCCGAGGGATGGGTGACCAGCTTTACTCCCCGTATGGAGACGAGCGCCGCAGTGCGCGAGATGTCGGACCGACGCACGGAGCCGGATCTGGTGATTCGGGTGAATGGCGTGCGCATCGCGGCGCGCGGCGGTAGCTGGGGCATGGACGATATGATGAAGCGTGTCTCGCGCGAGCGTCTCGAGCCCTTCTTTCGTCTCCATCGCGAGGGCAACGTAAACATCATCCGCAACTGGATGGGGCAGAACACGGAGGATGTCTTCTTCGATCTTGCCGACGAGTACGGCCTGATGGTGTGGAGCGACTTCTGGGACTCCACGCAGGACTGGAATCTGGAGCCGACGAACGCGGGGCTGTTTCTCGAAAATGCGAAAGAGACCATTGCGCGTTACAGAAATCATCCATCCATTGTGGTGTGGTGCGGGCGCAATGAGGGTGTGCCGCAGCCGACGATCAACGCGGGTTTGGCGAAGTTGATCGCGGACGAGGACGGCACGCGGTATTACTCGGCCGACTCGAACAAGATCAACCTCCATGACTCCGGCCCGTATAAGTATCAGGATCCGGAGGACTACTTCACCAAGCTGTCGCTCGGGTTCGCGGTCGAGGTGGGTCTGCTCTCGCCGCCGACGCGGGAGGTGTGGCAGGCCTGGCTGGCGAAGCCGGACCAGTGGCCGATCAGCGATGCGTGGGCCTACCACGACTGGCACCAGGGCGGGAACGGGGACACCGCTCCCTGGATGGAGGCGTTGGTCGAAGAGTTCGGCGCGCCAACCAGCCTGGACGACTTCGACCGCAAGGCGCAGATGTTGAACTACGAGGGACATCGCGCCGTCTTTGAGGGCATGAACGCCCATCTGTGGGCGCCGAACAGCGGCCGGCTGTTATGGATGACACAGCCGGCGTGGCCGAGCTCAAATTGGCAGATTCTCTCGCACGACTACGATACCCAGGCTTCCTTCTACGGCTTTAAAAAAGCGGGGGAGTCGGTGCATATTCAGATGAATCTGCCCGATCATGCGATCGCGGTGGTTAACAATACCGAGCAGGTCCTGGCGGGCTATAAAGCAATTGTGCGTGTGTTTGATACAAACTCTAAACTGTTGCTGGAAAAGACCGAGACCGTGACGGCGGCGGCGAACGCAACCACGATCGCGATGCCGCTGGAGCTCGGGCCGGCGCTGGCCGAAGCCGGCACGGTGCTGGCGCGACTTGAGCTCCGGGATGCAGCCGGCAAGCTGGTCAGCGACAACTTCTACTGGCAGGCAGCGCGGCGGAGCGAGTACCAGCGCCTGCAGGCGATGCCGCAGGCGACCCTGACGGCAGTGGCCAGGGCGGGCGCAATCATCGGCGCCGTGCACGCTGAGACTGAACCGAAAGCAACAGCGGCAAAGCCCGAGGAACGGCAGGTCGAGGTGACGTTGGCGAACCACGGATCAGGGGCAGCGATCGAGGCGAAGTTGACACTCGAGGACGCAACGAGCGGCGAACGCGTGCTGCCGGCCTACTACACCGACAACTATGTCTCGCTCTTGCCGGGCGAAAGCCGGCAGGTGACGATCGTCTACCCGGTTGCGAGCGCGCGCGGCCCGGTCAAGGTCGGGCTGCGCGGCTTTAATATCGCGGATACTACGTTGGCGGTGGCGCCTTGAGGGCTATTCTTCAGACGCGAGCGGCGATCGCTCGAGGGAGGTAATCATGCGTGTGAGCATGGGGTGGGTAGGTGCGCTGGCGATCGCGATCGGCGTCAGCTCGGTGATGGCGCGAGCGGAGGTGCGGCTGCCGAAGCTGATCAGTGCGCACGGTGTGCTGCAGCGGGAAAGGCCGATCCACATCTGGGGATGGTCGGAGCCGGCCACATGTGTGCGCGTGAGCTTTCACGCACAGACGAAACAGGGCTGCGCGGACCGGCTGGGGCGATGGTCTGTCTATCTCGACCCGGAGAAGGCCGGCGGACCGTACACGCTGACTGTCGTCGAAGTTGGAGAGGGCCTGTCAGCCGGCCCGTCCACGGATAAGTTGACCGTTGACGATCTGCTGGTGGGCGATGTCTGGTTTGCCTCCGGGCAGTCAAATATGGAAATGCCGCTGAAGGGCTTCGGAGCGGACACGCCCGTCAAGGACAGCGCGAAGGAGATCGCGGCGGCGACGCATCCGCGCATTCGATTGCTCCGCATCGAGAAGACGGCAAGCGCAACGCCGCTCGACGACATCGGCGCGACCTGGACCGAGTGCACGCCGGAGACGGCCAAGGACTTTTCCGCGGTCGCGTACTTCTTCGGGCGCGAGATCGAGGAGCGGGAACACGTGCCCGTAGGTCTGATCGACTCCAGCTGGGGCGGCACACCGATCGATTCGTGGATCAGCCTGGAGGCGATCGGACAGGACGCCGGGCTGATGCCGCTCTTCACCAGCCGCGCGCTCTTCGCTGAGCGATTTGCAGACAACCAGCCGGCGATTGCGGCGGAAAAGCGGGAGATTGCGGCGACAAGGCAGGCCGGTAAGCCGGAGCCGTGGTTTCCCTGGCACCCCGGCAATGAGGCATCGTGGAACCCCGGGTATCTCGACAATGGCATGGTGGCACCGTTCGCGCCCTACACGCTGCGCGGCTTTCTCTGGTACCAAGGCGAGGCCAACAGCGATCCGGAGCGGGCACTGCTCTACGCGCGCGAGATGCGAGCGTTAATACGCGACTGGCGAACGCAGTGGCAAGAGGGCGACCTGCCCTTTCTCTATGCGCAGATCTCGAGCTTCGATTCGCCCCGGGAGAGTTGGGGCGCTGTACGCGATGCGCAGCGACGCGCTCTGGACGTGCGGGGAACGGCGATGGCGGTCACGCTGGACGTGGGAACGCCGAAGAACGTCCATCCACCGGACAAGCAGACCGTCGGCCATCGGCTCGCGCTTGGCGCACGCGCGGAGAGTTATGGCGAGCACGTGGATTGGAGCGGGCCGTTGCCTCAGACCGTGTATCGCGAAGGCAGGACCGTGCACGTCTGGTTCGATCACGCCGAGGGTCTGCACGCCGCGAGAGCCGATGGCCAAACTATGAATGAGGTGAAGGGTTTCGAAGTCGCGGGCAGGGACGGTGTCTTCTCCCCGGCAACCGCGCGCATCGAGGGCAGGGGCGTCATCATCGAGAACACCGCGGTGGTGGAGCCCGCTGTGGTGCGGTATGGCTGGGCGAGCGCGACCGAGGCCAACCTGAGCAATGGCGAAGGTCTACCTGCGTCGACCTTTGAAGAGAGCGTGGACGGCCGCTAGATCGCCTTGGCGAATCAGACAAGCCGTGGTGCGCCGTGGCCCCATGTGTCTGGCGGTGCAAGCTCGCGACGTATGGGCGGCGTTGTCATGTCGCGCTGGTTCGAGTTAAAGATGCGATCGCCCTGCGAGATCAGATAATCAGCGGTGCGCGCGGCGAGCGCCTGGACCGTCAGGCCGGGGTTAGCCGAGCCCTGCGTCGGCATGATGCTGCCGTCACACACGAAGAGATTGGCGATGTCATGCGAGCGACCGAACTTGTCGACCACGGACGATCGCGGATCGGAGCCCATGCGGGACGCGCCGACGAGATGGGCATACCTCGCCTCCTGCACCACGGTGGTCGCGCCTGCCGCTTGCATGACCTCCATTGTCTTGTTCTTGCCTGCCTCGATGACGCGCTTGTCGTTTTCGTGCAGGTTGAAGGAGACGTGCGCCACGCGCAGGCCGAAGTGGTCCGTCTCATCGGATAAGGTGACGCGGTTTTCGGGCCAGGGAAGAATCTCGCCCAGCGCACCGAACGCGGCCCAGTGGTTGTAGTCCATCATCTCGCGACGCAGGCCCCATCCCCAGGCCTTGCGGGCGGCGACCATCTGCTTACCGAAGGCGAGCGGCAGCGGGCCCACGGTCTGGATCGCGAAGCCGCGGATAAAGTCGTTCTTCGGATTGGTCTCGTAGAACTCCTCGGTCAGCGCGTGCGCCGGCGGCGCCTTGTACATGCGCACCGGCTCATCGAAGCGGCCAAGGATGACATTGCCGGCTTGCGCCATCAGGTAGCGCCCGACCGTGTCGCTGGAGTTGGCAAGCCCGTTCTCGTAACCACGGCAGGCCGAGTTCAGCAACAGGCGCGGCGTCTCGATCGCATAGCCGGAGACGATCACCGCCTTGGCGCGCTGGAAGTGCGACTCGCCGTCACGATCGAAGTAGTGCACGCCGGTGACGCGATTTTCGGCGGCAGTGCCGGGTGTGCCCATCTGGATACGGGAGGCCATGCTGTGGGCGCGGACCTCTGCGCCACGGTCCACGGCGTCCGGCACGTGCGTGATCAGCGTGCTCGCCTTGGCGCCAACCTTGCAGCCCTGAATGCAGAAGCCGCGATAGATGCAGTGCGGCCGGTCTGCCCGCGAGCCGGAGAGGATGGCGACCGGACCGCCGATCGAGACAGGAATATTCAGCGCGGAGCAGCCCTTGATGAGAGCATCCCCCACACCGCCCATCGGATGCGGGCCGTAGGTGTAGCCGTGCGGATGTCCCCACGGATAGTAGGCCGGACCGGCAACCGGCATCTCGAGCTCGAGCAGCTCGTAGTACGGAAGCAGATCGTCATAGCTTATCGGCCAGTCCGCGCCCAAGCCTTCACGCGTGAGCACATCGAAGTCCGAGGGATGCAGCCGCGGCGTAAACGAAGCCCAGTGCACCGAACCCCCGCCCACACCCTTGCCGCAGTTGTTCGCGCCAAGCGCCAACGGATCGGCGCCGCCGGTCACGCGCGGATCTTCCCAGTAGAGTTTGTGTGAGCCTGCCTCGTCCGAGACCCAGTCCTTCTCGGTATCCCAGAACGGGCCGGCCTCAAGCCCCACCACATTGAAACCCGCGCGCGCGAGTCGTTGCAGCAGCACACCCCCTGCCGAGCCGACACCGACGACGACGTAGTCGACCTCGTCGGTGTCACGAAACTCCCGCATAGGCGCATGGAGGCTTTGCATGGCGCCGAGCATGTGCTTGCCCGCGCCGTCTTTTCCGAACATTCCGAAGAGCGGCTTCTTCACAGCTTCTCCTTTGCGGGGGCGTCTTCACTGCTCGACTCTCCCGCGCCTCGCTCCGTTGCGGTCGGCCCGTGCTGGCTCGACTCCGAGCGGGGTTCGGTCGATCGCTCGACCTTGTCGGAGACCGTGCCCGCGGGTGCAAGCCACTCGTATCGCTGCTCCTCGACCTCCCACGGCTCCGGTTCACCGCGCTCTAGGCGGATGTAAGCGCGCGGGTATGCTGGCCCGCCAAATCCGATCTCATCCCACGCCCAGGGATGCGCATAGTAGGCGTCGATCGCATCGCCGGTGATCAACGACCAAAAGCGGTCGACAGCCATGCCCTTCCATATCTCACCGGAGACCTTCTCATCGTGGATCGCCTCCAGAGTCTTGTCTCGCTGCACATAGCTGAGGTCGAGGAAGTCTCCGCCGAAGTGCTCCTGTGCCACGCTGTTGATGGCGCGAATGCCGATGTCTGTATAGACATCGCGATCGGGCGGCATGGTTTCAAAGCGATAGCCGCCGGTGCGGTTCTCCAGCAGCCTCGTGTCGAGCGGCGGAAGCAGCAGGATGCGACGCTCTGGGATGCGATCGGTCTGTGGCAGCAGATGCTCGAAGACGACCTCCCAAAAGCGCCACTGCGCCTTAGAGAAGAAGCGACGCGGCACTGGCTCGTTGACGCGCTTCATCACCAACGTGCGCGTCGCCTCTTCCCAAAACGGACTCTGCGAGAGTGTGCTAAAACCCGCATAGTAGCCCGGCTGTGTGCGCGGCGCGAGCGGCTCACCGGTCCGAGGATCGCGCGGCTGCAGTGACGGATCCTCGTTGTCCGCGGGATAGCGTGTGCGTGTCATGCGCGCCTCCGTCGGAGCAGGCTGGCCAGACCGCCCAACATACCGGCCGCGCCGAACAGCAGCGGCGCGAAGATCGGCGGTCCGTAAAGGATGTTGTAGAGCCAATGTTTTGTGCCACCCGGCCTGCGAAGAATGCCGCGGCCGTGGTAGTAGAAGCCGACCGCGGCGTCTACCGAGGCAAGCGCGGATGCGGCAGGCAACAGCGTCGTCGCCACCTTGCGGCTCTTGACCGAAGCGAACGCCGCGCCCGCAAGTAACGGCGCGATATAAATCGGCGTCCACTGCACCCAATATTGAAAGTTGTTCTTGTAGTGAGAGTAGTACGCCTCAAAGCCGCTCAGCAGAGCGCTGATGCCGGTAACGATCGCGACCTGTTGCTGAAACCGACCCTCGCGCACGTCCTGCTCGGTCGAAAGGATCTCGCGGCTGGCGCTCGAGGGCAATAGGCGGCGCAGCCACGTGTCGTTGTTTTCCGGATCGATAACCTCATCGCCGTCTTCGCGCTGCAGGTAAGAGGCGATCAGGCCGAGGTAGGCGCTGGTGCCGAACAGCAGCGGCGCAAAGATCGGCGGTCCCATGATCATGTTGGTCATGGGCAGCCGCCAGCCGCCGGGCTTACGCTGAATGCCGCGTACATGAAAGTAGAAGCCTACGCCGGCATCGACCAACGTAACGAACGCCGCCCAGCGCAGAACGGTGCGCGCCGCCCGCTTGCTGAAGAACGCCGCGATGCCGGCGACCGCCAGAAGCACACTCAAGATCACGGGCGTGTACATCACACGCCTGCTGTACGAGCCGCGGTAGTGCTCGTACGCGACCTCGAGGCCGCTCACGATGCTGGTCACCGCCGTGAGCAGAGAGAGCGAGCGCTGGAAGCGGCCTTCGCGGAGGTAGTTTGCCAGCGTCTCCGCATCGCGCACCGGCGTCGTCAGAGTCATAGGTTCGGACGGCATGAACTAGATCACCTCGCGGAACTTATCTTCACCTACATCACGGATGATCTTCATCGCATCCTTCTGCCCGCGCAACAGGCTCTCGGCGAACTTGATTGCCTGCTCGGTCTTGATCTGGCCGGGCATGGGTGGCTCGTTCGGATCGACAACCGCCTGCACCAGGGACGGCCCCTGCACGGCGAGCGCTTGACGAAGAATATTCTCCGCGTCCTGTGGACGTTCGATGGTAAAGCCGCGCACGCCGCATGCTTCAGCGACCTTGGCGAAGTCGATCGGTTCAAGCTCGACGCCATACTCCGGATTACCCTCGAGGATCATCTGCTCCCACTTAATCTGCCCGAGCACGTTGTTCTTGATTACGATGACGGTCACGTTGAGCTTGTATTTAACGAGAGTCGCCAGTTCACCCATCAGCATGGTCAGACCGCCGTCCCCGACCACACAGACGACCTGCCGGCCGGGATAGGCGACCGAGGCGCCGATGCTGTACGGCAGCCCGTTCCCCATCGTCGCCAACGAGCCGGAGAGTGAAAACTTCATCGTGCCGCGCATCTCGACGTAGCGTGCCGTCCAGGTTGCGATCGTGCCGGAGTCGGAGGAGATGATCGCGTCATCGCGCAACAATTTGTTCAACGTGTAGGTGACCACCTGCGGCTTCATCGGCATGTCCGTCCGCGTGCCGCGCTCGACCATCAGCTTGTTCCAGTCCTTCATGCGATCCTGCGATTTCTTCAGGAACTTATTATTTTTGCGTTTGAGCAGTGGCAGCAGCGCGGCAAGAATCGTCTTGGAGTCGCCGACCAGGCCGACGTCGGCCGGATGCCGCAGGCCGATGCGCGTTCCGTCGATGTCGATCTGCACACACTTGCACTGACCTGGTTTGGGCAGGAATTCCATATAAGGATAGCTGGTGCCGATCATAATCAGCGTGTCGCACTCCTCCATCGCGTCCACCGACGGCGATGTTCCCAAGAGACCCAGGCCTCCGGTCGTAAACGGGCTGCGGTCCGGCAACACCGCCTTGCCAAGCAGTGGCTTGACGACCGGCCCACCCACGACATCCGCCAGCGCGGCCACCTCTTCGCCGGCATGCAACGCGCCGGCGCCTGCCAGTATGGCCACCTTCGAGCCCGCGTTGATCAGGTCAGCGGCCTGCTTGATCAGTGCTTGCGCCGGCTTGGCAGTCGACGGCGCGCTCCAATCTCCGCTGTGGCCCTTGGGGTCGGCGCTGCTGCGATCCTTGCTTTCGACCTTCCACTCCTGGATATCCTTGGGAATGCAGATGTGAGCCACACCGCGCTTGGTGTAGGCCGAACGGATCGCCATGTCGACGCAGTTCACCGCGTGCGCCGGGCCCATCACGCGCTCGTTGAAGACAGAGACATCCATGTAGAGCTTGTCGAGATCAACGTCCTGCTGGTAGTCCATGCCGATCAGGTCGTGAAAGGTGTGCCCGGTGATGGCGAGTATGGGCTGCTGGTCGCATTTGCCGTCATACAAGCCGTTCAGCAGATGAATCCCGCCGGGGCCGGACGTGGCGCAACACACGCCGATGCGTCCCGTGTACTTCGCGTAGCCGACCGCGGCAAAGGCGGCAGCCTCCTCGTGCCGAACTTGGATAAAGCGGAGCTTATCCTTGTGCGTGCGAAGCGCTTCGAAGAAGCCGTCCACGCCATCTCCGGGAAAACCGAAGATCGTGTCCACACCCCAATCCAGAAGCCGTTCCACGATGAGATCTGAGACCTGCTTTGCCATGTTGGTATCGTCCTTTTCTGTTGTTGGCTGCGCTTGTTCTGTTGTTGGCTGCGCTTGTTCTGTTGTTGGCTGCGCTTGGTCGAAGCGATGATAGCCAGTATGAATCGGGGCCGCAACTTAGGTGTTGACAAGAAACCGTGATGCGTCGGACTTCAGTTCAAGACCGAGGCCAGGCCGACTTCGGTCTGGTGACATGACGCCGCGTTGCGGCTCGCAAAAGCCGTCAAAGAAGAGTCGCTCGATGCGCGCGTGGTCGTGGAAAAACTCCATGTGGATCGCGCGCGGAACCGAGCAGCACACGTGCAGATGCATGCTGGGGCCGCAATGGGCGGAGAGCGGCAGGTTTGCCGCCCAGCAGAGCGCCGCGATCTCAAGAAAGCCGCTGATGCCGCCGCACCGGGTGGCATCAGCCTGCACCACGGTGACAGCTTGCGCTTCGATCATGCGGCCGAAGTACCAGGCGGTGTAGCCGTACTCGCCGGCGGCGATGTCCATGCCGATCGGCGCGCGCTGCCGCACCTGGTTCAGTCCGACGAGATTGTCGGAGGAGACCGGCTCTTCGAACCAACGCACGTCGTTTGTGGCGAACTCACGTGCCAGCCGCAAGGCCTGTGTGACGGTGTATCCGCCATTGGCGTCCACAAAAAGCCCGACCTCTTCGCCGATAGCGCGGCGGGCGACCTCGACGCGGCGCGCGTCGTCTTCGGGATGTGTGCCGACCTTCATCTTCACCATCGTGAACCCGTCAGCCGCCCAGCCGCCCAGCTGCCGCGTGAGCTGGTTGTCGTCGTAGCTGGTGAAGCCGCCCGAGCCATATACCGGAATTCCTTCGCGCACGGAGCCCAGAAGGCTTACCAGGGGCGTGTCAAGCAGGCGCGCCCGCAGATCCCAGAGCGCATTATCGATCGCGGCGATGGCCATGTGCGTGATCGAGCACTCGCCCAGGTTGCGCACCTCGTGCAGCAGGCCCTGCCGGATAGCCGCGTGTGAGAACACCTCCGCGCCGTCCACGACCTTCTTCAGCAAGGTGCGCGCGAGTACGCCGGTCGACGGGTCCGCATAGCTGTAACCCAGACCGCGCTTCCCGCCTGCTTCAAGCTCCACCAACACCATGGTGGTGCTCGTCCAGGCAAAGGTGCCGTCCGCCTCGGGTGCATCGGTCGGCACGGTATAGACACGAACGTTGCTCTTCGTAATCGGGGTTTGAGAGGTCATCGCGCTAGAAGTCCGTAAGGACGTCGACTCCTCTGTCCGTGACCGCGACCACGTCACAATGACGCATGCCGCCGTAGTCGCTGAAGTAGGCGGCGGGTTCGATATTGAAGGTCATGCCCTCGGCCAGCAGGTCAGGCGAGACTGGATGAATGCGCGGACGTGCGGCGCCATTGGCCGCGGCGAAGCCGACGCCGTGGCCGGTGGCGTGGCGGAAGGCCTTGCCGAAGCCGCGACTCTCCATGACGGAGCGGGCGGCGTGATCGACCGCGGCGGCCTTCGCTCCTGGACGGATCGCGGCGAACGCCGCGGCGCGAGCCTCGTCGATAGCCGCGCGCATTCCCTGTTGCCTCGGCGAGGGGTCGCCGACGGTGTAGGTGCGGGTGATATCGGTCCAGAAGCCATCACAGCAGGTGTTGGCGTGGATCATCACCAGATCGCCTTCCTCCAGTCGGCGCTGCCGCGTGCGGGCGTACGCGGCGGAGGCAGATGCGGCATTCGGACCGGACATGCAGAAGAAGAACCCGTAGCTGCGCTGGGCTTCCTCCGCCGCGGGAGCAGAGGCGAAGAAACGTTGCAGCTCCCCGGCCACCTCCGCCTCGCGCAGGCCGGCACGCAAAAGGCCGGGCACGGCTTCGAAGCTGGTCTGGACGATCCGCGAAGCCAAGCGCATTTGCCCGAGCTCTCCCGGCGTCTTCGTCCCCTTCAGCTCTTCCACAAGATCGTCGCAGGAAACCAACTCCAAATCGGGCAGGCGATGACGAAGAAGCTCCAAAAACGAGCGGCGGTACTCCGTGCTGGCCAAGTAAGCGACCGGCTCCAGGTTCTGGTGAGTCTGCACGCCCAGTCTTCCTCGATCGAGTCTCAACTCCTTGAGGGCATGCTCGACCGGGTCCGCGAAGCCCTCAATCGCTGAGCGCATCACATCGAGCGTCGTCGCGGTGTAAGGGATAAGGCGCGCATCGCACATAGCCTTCGCCAGCTCGACTTCGTCTTCCGGGAGGACCACCACCGTCTCTCCCGCGGCCGTGCTCATCGCGACGCTCGCATTCATCACCGGCCAGTAGCCCGTGAGCAGCAAAACCTCTGACGCGTACGGCGATATGATGCCGTCCAGCTTTGCTCCTGTCAGTGCCTCTTGATTTCGCCGCCTTCGTTCAGGGTCGATCGTCACGCTTTCACCTGCTGCGTGTGATCCAATTCCTGAGGTCGCTGTTGCACGCCACGAAATTAATTCAATAGCCTCGCCTCGCAACTCAAAGTTTAGCGATCAAGACCTCGGGCATCCTCTGGGCTTGGCCAACCCACACTGCTCATCGCCGCTCGGCACGGTTTTGGCAAGCTGTGGAGGTGACCTCAAGCATGCACTCCACCCGCTCCGCGCGACAACCTTGCAAGCGCTTGCCGAGAGGTGTCTGAGATAATCAATAGATCAAACGAATGCTGTGGCTGGTCTGTGGATGAGGCATGGCCGCGCGTGTGAAGCGCCTGGAAATCAACTTCGAGAACGGCGATACGCCTGATCCGTAGTGCGGTCGCGTGGCGCGCCGCATCCAAATGGCACGGCCAGGACCTGGGCTACTTGCGTGCGGTTTATGGTGACATCCACCAGCGGCATTAAGTTAGAGGTAAGTGACGATGGAATTCCACATCTCCCGCGCATCCCGCAAACGCTTCGGCGTCGATGACCTTCTCTTCAGCTTCTCCGGCAATGTGCTCTTCGCCGACGTTGCGGCCAGCCGCACCCTGGCTCAGCGCATGAATGAACTGCGTGCCGCCGAGGGCCCAAGCAAGGAGATCGTCAACGCCGGTGCCCTGTTCGCAATGGGGTTGATCGACGAACTCAGCCACGCCATGGTGGCGCAGTATCGCGCGCGGATCGATGCGGCCGTCTTTGCCGAGGGGATCCGCTGGATGGCCGAGCGCGTCGAGCCGGCCAAGCTCGATCAGCTCCTACTCACCTTTGTCGATCACTTCCCGACGACGGAGGTCTTTCACGGCCTGCTGACGCCGGACGTGTGGCTGGCGCAGCAGACCGACGGCATCTCGCATCGCGAGATCGCGCTCGAGGAGTTGCTTTTCCTTTGGCTCGCCAACACAAACCCCGCATTCGCTCCCTTCGCCGACCTGTTTGACGCGAACGAGCTTGCTCAGACCACGGTCTATCGCGAGGTGACGGCGAGCTTCGCCGCCTTCTTCGCCACCCGACCGCCCTTCAGCGCAGAAGATGGCACGCTGCTCGACGTGCTGCGCGCGCCCATGCTCGCCTCGCCGGACTCGCTGGTCGGTCAACTCGAATTTATTCGCAAGCACTGGGCCGACGCCCTCGGCGAACAGATCAAGCGCACCCTGCTCGCCGCCGATGTACTGCGCGAGGAAGAGATCGCCATCTGGATGCGGTTTCACCCGCCCGTGCCGGGCCGCTTCGGAGCCGGGCAGCAAGGTTGGGACGACGAGGGATTTGACGGCGACGAGTACATCGGCTTCGACGGCGTACTCCGCCGACGTGGACAGCGCTATGCCTCCGATCATCAGGCGCCGCTCAACGAGTACGAGGCCTTCAGCCAGGACCAGGACTGGATGCCGACCGTCGTCATGCTGGCCAAGAGCACCTTTGTCTGGCTCGAACAGCTGTCCAAGAAGTACGGTCGCCACATCCAGCGGCTCGATCAGATCCCAGACGATGAGCTGCAGCTCATGGCGGCCCGCGGCATGACGGCGCTTTGGCTGATCGGTCTGTGGGAGCGCAGCGTCGCCTCGCGCACCATCAAGCGGTTACGCGGCCAAGCCGACGCCGTCGCCTCTGCCTACTCGCTCAAGGAATACAACATCGCCGAGGATCTCGGCGGCAACACAGCCTATGAAAGTCTGCGGGACCGCGCCGCGCGCTTCGGCATCCGGCTCGCGAGCGACATGGTGCCGAACCACATGGGCATTGACTCACCGTGGGTCATCGAGCATCCGGAATGGTTTATCTCGCGGCCGGTCAGCCCCTTCCCCAGCTACAACTTCAACGGCCCGGACCTTTCCACCGATGGCCGGGTTGAGATCAAGATCGAGGATCATTACTTCAACCAGACGGATGCCGCCGTCGTCTTTCGCATGCGCCAACTCGGCAGCGGTGATACGCGCTTCATCTATCACGGCAACGACGGCACCACCTTTGCCTGGAACGACACGGCCCAGCTCGACTACTCGAAGGCCTTTGTCCGCGAGCACGTGATGCAAACCATCCTGCATGTGGCGCGGCTCTTCCCGATCATCCGCTTTGACGCGGCCATGGTGCTCGCCAAGCGGCACGTGCAGCGGCTGTGGTTCCCGTTGCCCGGCCAGGGCGGGTCGATCCCGTCACGCGCTGAAAACGCGATGACGCAAGAGGAGTTCGATGCGCTCATGCCGCTTGAGTTCTGGCGCGAGGTGGTCGATCGCGTGGCCGTCGAGGTTCCCGGCACGCTTCTCCTGGCCGAAGCTTTTTGGCTGCTCGAAGGCTACTTCGTGCGCACACTCGGCATGCACCGCGTCTACAACTCGGCGTTCATGAACATGCTGCGCGATGAGGAGAACGCGAAGTACCGTTCGTACCTGAAGAAGACCATCGAGTTCGATCCGGACATCCTGAAGCGTTACGTCAACTTCATGTCGAACCCGGACGAGCGCACCACCATCGACCAGTTCGGCTCCGGCGATAAGTGCTTCGGTGTGGCTACGATGCTCGCGACCCTGCCCGGCCTGCCCATGTTCGGCCACGGCCAGATCGAAGGCTTCACCGAGCGCTACGGCATGGAGTACAAGCAGGCGCGCATGGACGAGACACCGAGCGAAGATCTGATGGCGCGCCATCAGCGCGAGATCGCGCCGCTGTTGAAGAAGCGCCACGTCTTTGCCGAAAGCGCCAACTTTGTCCTCTACGACTTCTGGAACGTGCACGGGACCGTCGACGAGAATGTGTTCGCGTACTCGAACCGCAGCGGTGAGGAGCGGGCGCTGGTGCTCTACAACAACGCCTATGCGAGCACGCGCGGTACCATACACCTCTCCGCCGCCTCCATGGACAAGGGCTCGGGCGAGCTGCGGCAACGCCGGCTCAACGAAGCGCTCGGCCTGTCCGTCGACGGCGCTCTTGTGGTCTCGTACCGCGACGCTCTCCGTGGACTCGAATACCTTCGCCGCGTAGACGATCTTGACCAGAACGGCTTCTTCACCGAGCTCCGCGGCTATCAAAATGTCGTGCTGCAGGACTGGCGTGAGCTGCGCTCCACCGCTGAGCAGCCATGGGATCGGTTGTGCGATGCCCTCGCCGGCGCCGGCGTTTATAACCTGCAGGAGGCGCTCTCGAAGCTGCGCCTGCAACCGCTGCACGATGCGCTGCGGCAGGCGCTGCGCCACGAGTATGTGGTTGCCTTCGACCAGGCATCGCGAGAGGCGCTCGCGTGGTCTCGCCCGGCAAAGCTGCGTGCCGCCGGCCCCGCGCCCGCCACCGGCATGACACCCGCGAATGGATCGCGTGCGAAGCAGGCCGGGGTGCTGCCGCCGTTGCCGGAGTCGCTCATTGGATTTCAGGACGCGGCCGCTCACTTCTTCACGATGTCCGGCCAGTTCATCGCCAGCTCCGAGGTGGAGCTGGCAGCGTCCGCGAGCCAGACCACGACCGGTCTCACCGACGGGGAGCAGTGCCGTGCGCTCAGCCAAGCCGCCGTGGGCGTGATCACGGATGCGCGGCACGCCGTCGAGCTTTGGCCGATGCATCTCCGCGCCATGCTGCCGAGCGCGCAGGCCGGCGTGCAGCCGGAGGTGGTGTGGGCGCCCCTGCTCGCATGGGTGCTGCTGCGCAGCCTAACCGGGGAGAGCGGCGGCGTGCAGGCCTTTGACACGCTGCAGCTTCGGTCCGCGCTGGCGGAGATCTTCTCCTCCATAGGCATCGCCGGGGAGGAGGCATGGCGCGCCTCGGCACGGGTGCGTGTGCTCCTGCTGTGGAGCGATCTGCTGCGCGGCGGCGACCTGCTCCCGAACAGAGCCGCGCTTGGAATAACCTCAGGGCTGCCTGCGGAGGTCCTCTTCTGGCGCGATCCCGATGTGCGCTGGCTCGCCGGAGTAAACGATGCCTCCGGCCACACCTACGTCAATCGCGAGCTCCTAGAGCAGCTCGTCGCCTTTTTCCAGCTACCCACGCTGCTGTGGTCTCGCAGCCTAGAGCGGGCGAGCACCATCGAGCAGACGGAGCAGCCGCTCGTTGCCACCGTGTTGCGGGCACAGGCCGCGGGGTATGACCTAGGTCTGATGCTCGATCCCGAGAGCGGCGCTCAGAAAGCTCCGGAGCTCGTCAGCGCGGGAACGGCGCCGGGCAGAGGGGCGAACCGTAGCAAGGCGTCGTCGAAGTCAGTCGTCGCGACGGTGGTGGCCGCGGCCGAAGAGGTTCTTGCCAAGGTGACGTCCTCGACCGCAAAGCAGAAGCCTGCTGCGACCAAGGCAACGGCTGCAAAGAAGGCGTCAGTGGCACCGAAATCTCCGGCTGCAACCAAGGCTCCTGCCAAGGCCTCCCCAGCGACCAAGGGCAAGTCTGCGGCTGAGGGATACGGGGTGAAAAGCAGGACGGAAATAACGAATGTGGCGCAGACCAGGAACGGACCGAAGGATGGTTCGAAGGGAAGAGGTCCTAACAGTAAGTAGATAGGTCGGCTGCGAGTTACTTTGCCGCGATCGTCGGTGCTCGCTCGGCAAGATGCTGCGCGCCAGGCTTGCCTGCGGAAGCCGATCGCTGTCAGATTGCGTCAGTGTTCGGAGGAATAGGGTGCACGCGCGTGATGCGGACGACGCGGTCGGCCTGCGGGCCCTTGTCGCCCTGCACGATGTCGAACTCGACCTCCTCGTTCTCCTTCAGGCCCTTGTAGCCCTCCTGTTCGATCGAGCGGTAGTGCACAAAGACATCGGGGCCATCTGCGCGGCCAAGGAAGCCGAAGCCCTTGGCGTTATTGAACCACTTCACTCTGCCGCGATATTGGGCCAATCCTGGATGCTCCCTTTGGCGCCAGTGTAAACGCGATAACGATAGTCCTGTGAAGCGCTGGTCCTTGCTCTCGGATCCAGCTTGATGAGCGGTGTTCACCGTAGCCAAGATGTCTGGAGTAAACGAAATTCTGAAGTTGACAAAGGACGTCTAGCGAGGAGTTCTTGCCTGGCAGGCGGTTTACCGGGTGAGTTCGGCAGGGCGTGGAGGCTGCTCGTTGGTGGTGAGGGAGCGCCAGGCGGCGAGGGCGATGAGGTTGTGGCCGCGGGTGGTGGGGTGGAGGTCGTCCCAGAAGAGGAAGGTGTCGGGGTCGACGGCGGGCAGGCCGCGGGCTGCGGCGGTGACGTTGCTGAATCCGCGGGTGGCGGGGGCGGCGAGGACGAGCTCAAAGAGGGTGAAGATATCGAGCCGGTGGAGGCTGAGGCGGCGGGGCTGGTTGAGGAAGGGCAGGATGTCGAGGCCGAAGGCGAGGGTCTGGTTGAAGAGGACGGAGGCCTCGGTGGCGGGGGTGGCGGTGAGGGGGGAGGCGTTGAGGCGGGGAATGGCGCCGAGCGGGGGGAGGTTGGCGACGAGCAAGTCGGTGGCGCCGGCGTTGATCAACTGCTGGATGCCGAGGAGCTCGTTGAGGGCCGCGGCGGAGACCTTGGCGGGGGAGGCGGCGTTGAGGACGTCGTTGGCGCCGCCCCAGACGACGAAAAGGGTATGGTCGTCGATCTTGGGGTGGGTGGCGAGGTAGGTGGCGATCTGGCGGCCGATGTTGTCGATGGTGACGGTGGCCGGGGGGGTGGTGCTGAGGGTGAGGACGGAGGTGCCTGGGCCGGTGTACGCGAAGCTGTAGGCGAAGTTAGTGCCGCCGGCCAGGGAGGCGCGGATCTGGGGGTGGGCGGGCAGAAGAGCGGCGAGCTGCTCGATCCAGAGGCCGAAGTAGGCACGGGCGGCGGGGAGGGTGTCGGGGCCGTCGGTGAAGCGGCCCAGGGTGTAGTCGGCGAAGGGGCCGGGGACCGGGATGCCGTACTTGAGCTCGGAGAGGATGGCGACGTTGCCGGTGTCGGAGAGGGAGTCGCCGAAGACGACGATGGAGGTGTACTGGTCGACGCCGGCGAAGGCGGGCAGGGCGACGAGGAGGGTGAGGCAGAGGGTGAGGAGGAGGCGGGCGCTGCGCGGCATGGGCGGGCTCCGGGGTGAGTTGTCGGGAGGGAGAACGGTAGCGGAGGGTTTGGGGCGGTGTCAAGGGTTTGTCAAGGGTTTGGTCAAGAAGGGGACGCCAGCCCGGTTTGGTCCGGGAGGGGTACCCTACCCCCCCGTACTTAAGTACCCAAAGTCTTCGATCTAAATGGGATAGGTCCGGACTTGAGTGGTGTCCTAATTAGGACACTACCCGGACTTGGAGGCCGAGGACTACGGGCCGCGATCCAGGCTGGGTCGATTGTGGCGCACCCTGCGCTCCACGGTACGCGAATTGCGGGGGTGATTGCGTCAGGAGAGGCGACGAATGGTCGGTGGAGCTGGTCAGGGGTGGGCCACAACTCCAGATGTGGTTTTTGGATCAGCTTGCGGTTTGCCTGGCGTGGCGCCTGCGGGGCAGTCTCTGCTGCTGTCGCGGTAGCTGTAGCTTGCGATGTTCAATGCCATGGCCCTGTTTACCATGTCCTCGCGGAGTTCGTAGATCGCTAGGGGACTCATGGCGTTGACGAGTCGCTCAATGGCTTGCCGGCAGGTCTCTGCCACGTGCTTCGGTGGGCTGGGGACATGGCCTAGCGCATTTGGGTCGGCAGTACCAAACTCAAGCGGGATCGGGCTCTTCTAGGAGCAGGCTTCAAGAACTTTGGCTCCCTCTGTTTCAGGTCCAGCTCCGGGCTTGTCACTGATCTGGATCGTTGCGCCGGTGACACCACCCATCCCTGGGTAGGAGTCTTCTGCATAAAATCGTGTAGCGATCTCCCGCCCCGCGAACCAGACCATAGTGAAGGAAGGTGTGCGCGTCATTGGCCTGGGCGACGATTGCTTGAAGAGCCCTCGCCTCGTCGCGGCTTCCAGGGACGGGAACTTGGAAATGCACGGTGAGGGTTTGCACGCGGGGGACCAGGCCTGCACCGCTATGCGGGTGCTCGCGGCGCCAGCTAGGAACCGCGAAGCCGACGACATGCGCATCGGCAAGAATGGGTTCCTCGTAGCTGACCAGCCAACCGTGCTCGGCCCGCACCTGCTCTACGATGTCCAGCATTGGTTCGCCGCCCTGTGCCTTTAAAAACACTTCATCTGACTTTATTTCTCGGGAGAAGGAACATGAGGTTCTCTGACCCAAAAGAGAACTACACCAAAGCGATGCAAGGCAACCTGCGGACAAGAGGTAATTGCAGATCTCTTGTATGTTTTGGGATAGGCGTCATGGGGAGAGCAGGCTGCAGTTTGGGCTCCATCTTGATAGTTTGCGACGCCTGTTGATCGATTGCCGAAGTCAAACTGGTGTTTCGCGACGGGCAGATGTGGGCCATCCGCGAGGTTCCATCGTAACCACATCGGACATCCTGCGAACCCACATCCCTAGATTAAGGCAGATGTGGGGCACCCGCCCGTAGTTCCATCGTAGCCACTCGGACATTCTGCGAACCCACATCTCAAGTGCGAGATGTGGGGCACCCGCCCGTAGTTCCATCGTAGCCACTCGGACATTCTGCGAACCCACATCTCAAGTGCGAGATGTGGGGCACCCGCCCGTAGTTCCATCGTAGCCACTCGGACATTCTGCGACTCGATCTCGACGGGGCCGGGCTCGCCGTAGCATAGTGGCGGAAGCTGGACCAGGGCCATTGCTCCGGCTCGTGGACGAGGCCGCGGGTGACCGGGTTGCGGTGCATGTAGCGAAGCTTCTCGATTCGTTTGGCGTCGGAGTAGACGTTGAAGTCGTAGTATCGCCTTTGTCAGAACGGCCGTTCGGTAAGCTGTACCGCGATGGACAGCTTGAGGGCCTGGAGCGCTTTGGCCAGGACGGCTCGCTGTGGTTCACTCACGAGAAAGTGAACGTGCTCCGGCATGACGACGTAGCCTGTGACGAAGAAGTCATAACGGAGGCGCATGACTTCCAGTGAGGTCTCGAAGAGGTCTCGGGCGTCTGGGGTGGCGAGGTACGGTAGTCGGTGAAAGCATGAGAACGTGACAAAGTGGAGGTTCGTGGTCTGCTGGTATCGCACCAGACCTGTTGGCATTGCTTCATCGTAGCCACACCCGGACCTCCTGCAAACCCACATCTCAGGTGCGAGATGCGGGGCACCCCTCTTCCCTCTTAACCACGGCAGATGTGGGCCACCTGCCGTGGTCCCATCGTAGCCACATCGAGCATTCTGCGAACCCACATCTCAGAGGCGAGATGTGGGGCACCCACATCCCTTAACTAAGGCAGATGTGGGCCATCCGCCTGCGAACCCACATCTCAAGTGCGAGATGTGGGGCACCCTCCTCCCCCTTAACTAAGGGAGATGCAGGTCAGCCGTCCGTTCTTCCATCGTAGCCACATCGAGCATCCTGCGAACCCACATCTCAGATGCGAGATGTGGGGCACCCCCATTCCGGTCGTAGCTGTCGGTATGTGTCGTGGTTGTAGCGTGCGAGTTAGGCTGTGGTGGTGGCGGCGTATTGTTTTTCGTGTTCGGCGAGGTACCAGGCTACGGTTTGTTCTAGGCCTTGGCGGAAGTCTTCCTGGGGGGTGTAGCTCAATTCGGTGCGGGCGCGGGTGATCTGAGCGAGGGAGTGGGCGATGTCGCCGGCGCGGGTGGGGCCGTACTTGGGTTGGTGGGGGAAGCCGAGGATCTCGGCGAGGGTGCGGAAGAGGTCGTTGAGGGTGTGGGAGTGGCCGGTGCCGACGTTGAAGACGCGGCCGGTGGCGACGGTGGCGGGGGCCTGGCAGGCGAGGAGGTTGGCCTGGACGGCGTTGGCGATGAAGGTGAAGTCGCGGCTGACGGAGCCGTCGCCGTTGATGGTGGGGGTTTCGCCGGCCATCATCTTGTAGATGAAGTGGGCGATGACGCCGGAGTAGGGCGAGTCGGCGGCCTGGCGGGGGCCGAAGATGTTGAAGTAGCGGAGGCAGACGCCTTCCATGCCGTAGACGCGGCAGAAGGCCTGGAGGTAGAGCTCGCCGGTGAGTTTCTGGACGGCGTAGGGGGAGAGCGGGTTGGGGGGCATCTCCTCGTGCTTGGGTTGGGTGGGCTGGTCGCCGTAGGCGGAGGAGCTGGCGGCGTAGACGACGCGCTGGACGTTGGCGTCGCGGGCGGCGAGCAGGAGGTTGAGGGTGCCGTTGATGTTGGAGTCGTGGGAGGTGAGGGGGTCTTTGACGGAGCGGGGGACGCTGGCGAGGGCGGCCTGGTGGATGACGAAGTCCTGGCCCTGGCAGGCGCGGTGCATGGCGGGTAGGTCGCGGAGATCGGCGAGTTCGAAGTCGACGTGGTCCTTGATGTCGGCGAGGTTTTCCAGGCGGCCGGTGGAGAGGTTGTCGATGCCGGAGACGGTGTGGCCCTGCTCGACGAGGGCGTGGGCGATGGAGGAGCCGATGAAGCCGGCGATGCCGGTGATGAGATAGCGGGCCACTGAATTTCTCCTCGGCCGGGGTGGGCGCCGGCGGGTCGTGTCTGGTGGGGTGAGGAACGGGCGCGAGCCGTCTTCGATTGCGATCTACTCTTGTTGTAGCGGGCTCCGGCTGGGATGAGAATGCAACTTTCTGTGCGGCGCCTCCCGGGGCGGTGACGGCGTGGACGCCGGGCAGAGATGCGGCCCGGCTGGGTGCGCGGCTGTGGGGATTCTACGACGTTTGTGGCATACGTCGACCGATCTGAGGCAGGAGATGGCGGTGCATAATAGCGGCATGTTGACCGCCACACTCGAGACGCCTCCGCCATCTGCTGTTGCTCCGTTGCCCAAGCTTGCCGCCGAACGTATGGATCGGTTGAAGAATCGCACGGCCAAGGTGGGTGTGATTGGGCTGGGGTATGTGGGTCTGCCGCTTTCGCTTTTGCTTTCCGAGGCGGGATTTCCGGTGACGGGGTTTGATATTGACGACCGCAAGGTGACGGAGCTCACGGCGGGGCGGTCGTATATCTTCCGGATCCCGGAGACGGAGATTCAGCGGGCGCGGGGGCAAGGGTTCCAGGCGACGGCGGAGTTTGCCAAGCTGAGTGAGATGGATGCGGTGATCTTGTGCGTGCCGACGCCGCTGACGGGGCATCGCGAGCCGGACATGAGCTATATCGAGAATACGGCGCACGCGATTGCGCCGTGGATTGAGCCGGGGCAGCTAGTGGTGCTGGAAAGCACGACGTATCCGGGAACGACGGAGGATGTGCTGATTCCGATTCTGGAGGCGGAGAACCGGCAGGGGCTGAAGGTGCAGGGGCGGGGCGAGGCGGCGGAGGGTGGTGTGTTTTATGTGGCGTTCTCGCCGGAACGCGAGGACCCGGGTAATACGACGGTGGCGCGGCACAATATTCCGAAGGTGGTGGGCGGGCACGAGGAGATTGCGACGGAGTTGGCGGCGACGCTCTATGAGGCGATCTTTACGCGCGCGGTGCGGGTGTCGACGACGCGCGTAGCGGAGATGACGAAGCTGCTGGAGAATATCTACCGGTGCGTGAATATTGCGCTGGTGAATGAGCTGAAGGTGCTGTCGCTGCGGATGGGCGTGGATATCTGGGAGGTAATTGATGCGGCGTCGACCAAGCCGTTCGGCTTTCATCCGTTTTATCCGGGGCCGGGGCTGGGCGGGCATTGCATACCGATCGATCCGTTCTATCTGAGTTGGAAGGCGAAGGAGTACGACTTCAACACGCGGTTTATTGAGTTGGCGGGCGAGGTAAACGAGGCGATGCCGGAGTTTGTGGTGACGCAGGTGGGGAAGGCGTTGAACCAGCATAAGAAGGCGGTGAATGGGTCGAAGGTTCTGATGCTGGGGATGAGTTACAAGAAGGATATTGACGACCTGCGCGAGAGCCCGTCGCTGACGATTATCGAGTTACTGCGGGCGGAAGGGGCGGAGGTTTTGTATAACGATCCGTACCATCCGAAGGTAGGGCGGGGTCGGCACTATAACCTGAATATGGAGTCGACGCCGCTCGAGGAGTTAGGGCAGTATGACTGCGTGCTGATCGTGACGGATCACTCGGACTATGACTTTGCGGATATTGTGAGTAAGTCGCAGTTGGTGGTGGATACGCGAAATGCGACGAAGGGGATTCGGTCGGAGAAGGTGGTTCGGTGTTAGGGCGGGTTTAGGTTTTAGTTGTTGGTTTCAGTTGTCCGTTTCAGTTGTTGGTTAGGTGTTGGCTAAGTTGGTCGTAGCATCCTATGCGTGCTGCCTTTCTAGGCGCGTTTGGTTTTTGTTCGCTGAAGTATCTGATCGGGGCTAGAGATCGGACGTACACGACACGTCCAGCGGCAAATCTGAATTTCGTGCATCTCTTAAACGTCTACCCGCAGCAATCCTGTCGAGGATATCTGCCAAGTTGGCATGTTCAATGTCAGAGACGTCTGCGCCATAGACTTGCTGGATTTTAGAAAACAGGAGATTGTTCGTTTCCGATTGGTGAAAGTCCCACAGGCTGGACTCATCGGAGATCCATGCCCAGTCAAGCTCCAGAACGCTGAATGAAATCCTGACTCAGCTCCTGATGGGCATCGATTCGGCCCCTGGGATGCGAACTCGATCAGTACTTTGACGCCCGGACGCGCTGGCTCTTTCCCGTCGAGTGCTCGCTTCTCTTTGGCCTTGCCGAAGTTTTCTTCAAGGACTTGTCTGGCTTGCTGTGGGCTATCACCACTTCCGGAGATCGTCCAATTCACGATGTGCGCAGCGTACGGATGCTATTTAAAACGGGACGGTAATTCTGGGTTGACGACTCAACCTCGAAGGATTCATCTGGATGTCCTCTAGGTGCGCTAGGTAAGCGCCTCCGATAGGAGGTGGTGGAAGGTTTGGGTGGTGGTGTGGAGCATGGCTTCGGTGGTGAAGTGCGTGGCGACGCGGGTGCGGGCGTTGGTGGACATCCTTGCCATGCGGGTGGGGTTGCGGAGGAGGGTGAGGAGGGCTTGGGTGAGGGCGGCGGGGTCGTCGGGGGGGATGAGGAGGCCGGTTTCCTGCTCGACCTCTCCTGTTGGCTCAGCGATCCCGTTGTTCTCCTTGCCGATTCCGTTGTTTCCCTTAGCGATCCAATTGTTCTCCTGATTAGGTTTGGTGCGGGAGATGGGCTTTGCCAGGTTGACAGGCGGGGTGCTGGCTAGCGGCGCGGTGGTGGTGTCGAGGACGGCTTCGGGGTTGCCGCCGACGCGGGTGGCGATGACGGGAAGGCCGGCGGCCATGGCTTCGATGATGGCGTTGGAGAAGCCTTCGGAGCGGGAGGGGAGGACGAAGAGGGTGGCGCGGGCGAGGAAGGCTTGCTGGGCGGCGACGCCGTCGATGCTGCCGCGGAAGAGGACGTTGGGTTGCGGGGTTGGTGTTTCGGTGCTGCCGGGGAGCTGGGCGCTGGGCTGGGGGGTGGGGCTTGCTTCGGAAGAGTCTGACGAGGTGAAGGGCAGGGTGGCCGCGGTGAGGCCGTGATCGACGATGATCTGGTGGAGTTCGGCGAGGAAGTCGGGTTCGAGGGTGCCGCCACCTATTTCCAGGGTGGCTTCGGGGAATTCTTTGAGGACCTGTGCGAAGGCGTGGAGGAGGGTGTCGTGGCCCTTGATGCGGCGGAGGTTGCCGAGGGTGACGATGCGGGGGCGGTCGGGCGGGGGCGGGGTGGAGGTGAGGTGCTGCCAGGCGGCGAGGTCGAGGCCGTTGTGGACGACGGTGATGCGGTCGGGGGGGACGCCGTCGACCTCGGTGGTGTAGCGGGCGACCTCGGCGGAGACGGCGAAGACGTGGTGGGGGAGGCGGCGCAGACGGCGATAGGCGGCGAAGTGCTTGGGAGAGCGGAGGATGCCCATGTCGCGGCGGTTCCAGACGAGGCGGGCGGGGGAGAGGAGGCGGGCGACGGCGCCGGCCCAGATGTCGGAGGACTCGAAGAAGGTTTCGACGAGGCGGACGCGCTCGCGGCGGAGGAAACGGCGGAGGGCAAGGGAGCCGCGGAGGGCGCGAAGGTCCCAGGTGCGGGTGAGGGGGAGGAGGTAGATGGGGCAGGGTGGGTTGTGGAGCGCGGGGGATTCGGGGTGGGCGGCGAAGGTGAGGATGGAGGCGCGATAGCCGAAGGCGGGGAGGTGCTGGGCTTGGCGGAGGACGATGCGCTCGCCGCCGCCGAGACGGTGGGGGAGCTGGTCGACGACGAGCAGGATGTGAGGGAGGGAGGGAGGGGGCGGGGTAGAGGGGCCGGGATGAAGGAGGGTGATGGAGGGCATGGAGGGAGGTGGTGCCAGGGCAGTTTACCTGGGAGTTTGCGGCGGAGGATGGCAGAGGGAAAGTAGGTCCTTCGCTTCGCTCAGGATGACAAGCGTAGGCAGGAACAACGGCAAAAGCAGATTCCCTTCGGGAATGACAACCAGAGGGGCAACGGCAACGGCAAGGGCAGGAGCAGGAGAATCGGCAAAGCAGATTCCCTTCGGGAATGACAACCAGAGGGGCAAGGGCAAAAACACGGCCAAGTTCAAAAGCGACGGCTTAGCGATAGGCGAGGTAGGCGGGGACGGGGTCGGGCTCGGCAAGGGCTGGGGCGTCGGCGACGGCTTCGGTGGGCATAAGGGTGTGGCGGACGCGGGCGGCGGCGCCGAAGAGGACCCAGGTGAGGCCCTGGATTTCGAGGTAGGTCCAGCGGTCGCCGAAGCAGTTGAGGATGACGGAGCAGCACATGAGCAGGAAGAGGCCGAGGCCGAGGCCGCGAAAGAGGGGATCACGGGCGCGGCGGAAGACGTGCCAGGAGAGCAGGAGGAGCTGGCCGAGCAGGGTGACGGCCATGAGCATGCCGATGATGCCGGTTTCGAGCATGACCTTGACGTACCAGTTGTGGGTGTCGCGGAGGTTGTCGACGTGCTGGGCGAGCTGGAAGGTGGCGTAGCCGGTGCCGAAGATGGGGTTGGCGACGATGGTGTCGCGAGCGGCGGTCCAAAGATCGACGCGCTCCTGGGCGGAGGCTTCGAGTTGACCGCTCTGGGTATGGGTCATGTTGACGCGCTCGGTGACGGCCGTGGGGACGACGGCCTGCCAGACGCAGAGGAAGACGATGGCGATGGGGATGAGCTTGCGGTCCTTGAGGATGCCGAGCAGGAGGACGCCGGCGACGACGGCGATATAGGCCGCGCGGGAGAAGGCGTACATGGTGGCGAGCAGGGTGGCGGCGACGAGGCCGTAGAGGAGGAGTTTTGCTTTCTTGCGCTTGATGAACTGGAGCAGGCCCCAGAAGAAGAGGGAGAACTGGGCGAGAAAGGCGGCGAGGCCGTTGGAGCCGGCGAAGCCGAGGGGGCCGCCGTCGCGCTTGTTCTCATCGAAGTGGCCCCATGAGTGCGAGAGGCTGCTGGTGAGCGAGGACTTATCGATCAGGAAGACGGCGACGGCGGCGAGGATGAGTACGTTGCGGATCATTCTGCGGTCTTCGATGACCATGCCGGCGGCGAGAAAGATGAGCGGAAGGAGCATGTAGTCCTTCCAGTTGGCGAAGTTGATGGCGTCGACCCAGAGAGGGAGGGGGGCGCTGGAGATGGCGACGCCGAGCCACATGGAGAGGTACATGTACAGGCCATAGACGAGCCAGGTGAGATAGATAGCCGAGCGTGGGGGGCGTTTGCCGCGGAGGAGGGCGCCGACGAGGATGCAAAGGACGAGCAGGGTGACGACGTTGCCGCCGAGCGGGTAGTTGAGGAAGTGATCACGCAGGGTGCGGTAGGGGAGGATGGGGATCAGGGCGTAGAGGCCGAGGTCTGGGCGGCGGAGCGCGACGAGGCAGGCGAGGACGCTGACCAGATAGGCGGCCAGCGGCATGTAGTGGCCTATGCCTGTTCCCACGGCGCCTCCTTTGCGGCCGCGTGATGGCGGCGGCTGGAGGTTGGACGGTTTGGGGCGGGGTGGGGCATGGAGGCTCAGGTCCAGACGTGATCGCGGCCGGTGAGGAAGTTATAAAGGGCGACGGCGGCGGCGGCATTGAGCAGAACAAAGGTGTGGGCGATGCCGACGGGCTTTAGGCGCTTGGTGAGCGGCAGAAGCGAGCCGGCGGCAGCCAGGAGATAGAAGACGACCTGCAGGGCGAAGACGGTGTGGAAGAACCAGCCGCCGGCGAACGCGGAGGTGAGCAGCAGAACGAGGAGCAGGGCGGGGATGGCGAGGCGAAGGAGCTTGTGCGAGATGAAGCGGAAGAGGAGGGGGTTGCCGGTGTTGGAGCGGGATTTGGAGCTGACTGACGATGGGACGAGGAGCCAGGGGGCGAGCTGGAGGAGCTGGTAGTTGCCGGTGAGGGTGCGGACCTTGCGGGAAAACTCCTTGCCGCGTTCGGGGAAGATGCGGTCGGAGGCGAGGGCGCGGGGCTCGAAGAGGACGCGGTGGCCGGAGCGGGCGACCTGCATGGGGACGAGGACGTCGTCGAGGATGAGACCGGCCGGCAGCGGGCTGAAGAGCTCGCGGCGGATGGCGTAGATGGCGCCGGTGACGCCGACGACGGAGCCGGTGGCTGATTCCAGGCGGCGGACGAGGGTTTCGATGCGCCAATAGAGGCCGAGGGCGTCTCCGGATTTCTCGGCGTCGTGGAGATGGAGTTCGCCGGAGACGGCGCCGACGGCGGGGTCGACGAAGTTGTCGACCAGCGCGCTGACGGCGCGAGGGTCGACGGTCTGGCGGACGTCGAGGAAGACGAGGAGGTCGCCGCTGGCGTGGGCGACGGCGGCGTTGAGGGCGAGGGCCTTGCCTCCGCTGGCGGGAAGGAGGACGGGGACGAGGCGGGGCATTGGGACGGCGGCCGCGTGGGTTTCCAGGATGGCGGCGGTGCGGTCGGTCGAGCCGTCGGAGACGACGACGATTTCGAGGAGGTGGGCGGGGTAGGTGAGATCGGCGAGGTTCGCGAGCTTGCGTGGGAGGTTTTGCTCCTCGTTGCGGGCGGCGATGACGATGGAGACGGTGGGGAGGGTGGAGGTGTCGAGGGTGTTGGGAGCGAGGGAGCGCGGGCGAAGGCGCGGCAGCAGAGAGAGAAGCAGAGGGTAGCCGGCGTAGGCGTAGGCGACCAAGGCGAGGGCGATCCAGAACAAGGGCTGCATGGGTGGGTAGGTGTATCCGATGGTGCGGGCGACAGGGCGTCGTCGCGGCTCAGGGAGTGACCGGAAGCTATCGGTAGCGACTGTAGCTAGCAGAAGGCGCGGAACAAGATCGCCTCATCATAAGCGGTTGGGTCAGCCGGCCGGCGAACAGATGGGTCTTGCATCTGCCACGAAGGTGTAGTTCGCCGCGGGGGAGTGATCGACGGAGCGGCGGGGTAGCTCCGGTGCAGTGTTTGTCAGCACTTTAGTGCTGCTGGAGCGCAAGACCTGTGCTTCTGCCATGGGGGTGTGCCTGCTACCATCGACGTGCCTTTGGGAGCGCTGATATGGGCTTGCCGGAGGGACTGACATGGCAGGCACCCGCAGATTCGCGCTCAACGTCCTGATGAACTGGATAGCCACGGGCGTGGGCATGCTGGTGCCATTCTTCTTGACGCCGGTGGTGGTACGGCATCTGGGGCCGGCGGCGTATGGGGTTTGGATCCTGGCGGCGGCGACGGTCTCGTACCTGAACCTGCTGGATTTAGGGATGCGGAGCGCGGTGGTGCGCTTTGTGTCGAAGGCTTGGGCGCAGGGCGCGATCGAGGAGCTGCGGGCGGTGGTGGCGGCGGCGCTGTGGTTTCGGCTGCTGATCGCGGCGGCGGTGGGGCTGCTGAGCGTGGTGCTGGCGGTGAACTTCCCGCGGCTGTTCAAGATACCGCCGGAGCTGCACCATGCGGCACAGATGACGGTGCTGCTGTGCGCGCTGGGCGTGGCGGTGTCGCTGGTGTCGGGGGTGTTCGGCGCGGTGCTGGCGGCGATGAATCGCTTCGACCGGCTGAGCACGATCACGATGCTGCAGACGGTGGCGCGGGCAAGCGGCGTGCTGGTGATCCTGTCGCGGGGCGGCGGTCTGATCGCGCTGGCGTACTGGGAGCTGACCATTCTTTTCATGGCGGGGCTGGCGGTGACGGTGACGGCGCTGAAGACGGTGCCATCCTGCCGGGTGCGTGTGCGGCGGCCGGATCCGGTGCTGCTGCGGACGATCTGGAGTTACAGCCTGGTCACGTTTCTCTGGATCGTCGCGGTGCAGATCATTATCAACTCCGACAATCTGATGGTCGGGCACTTTATCTCTGTGGAGCTGGCGGCGTTTTATGCGATCGGGGGAAGCCTGGTCACGTACTCCGGTCAGGTGGTCTCGGCGCTGTCCACGACGTTTACGCCGATGGCGAGCGGGATGGAGGCGTCGGGGCGAATGGACGATGTGCGGCGGCTGCTGATGCGGGGGACGCAGGCGACGCTGTCGCTGTCGCTGCCGATCACGCTGGCGCTGCTGTTTCGCGGTCGGACGTTTATCGGGTTGTGGATGGGGCCGAATTACGCCCACATCTCCGGGACGGTGCTGCAGATTTTGTTGATTGCGGGCTTTATGAGCACGGCGACGTCGACGCCGGGCGCGGTGATGATGGCGATCGGCAAGCACAAGCGGCCGGCACAGTTCGCGGTGGTGGAGGCGGCGGTGAACGTGGCGCTGACGCTGCTGCTGGTGCGCCGGATCGGGCTGTATGGGGTCGCGTGGGGGACGTCGATCGCGATCACGGTGGTGTCGGTCGGGTTCTGGCCGGGGTATCTCCGCAAGGTGCTGGAGATTCCAGTGAGGACGATGCTGTGGCAGGGGTGGGCGAAGCCGGTGCTGTGCGCGGTGCCGTACGGGGGGGTGTGCTGGCTGGTGGACCGGATGTGGCATCCGGCAAATCTGGCGATGTTTTTCGTGCAGATTGCAGTGACGCTGCCTGTGTATGTGATTCCGGTGGGGATTGTGTTTCGGGAGCCGGTGCTGCGGCGGGTGCGGGAGTGGCGAGCATCACGGCGAGGTCTGGAGACGGCCGAGGTCGCGGCGCACTAATGGGGCGGGTTGCAGGCCGGAGCGAGACCGCAGGTTTCTCCGCTGCGAACGCACGGCGATGCTATGCGTTCTTCGGGCAAAACGACGGGGTTTGAGTTAAGAGCTGAGGGTCAGGGGGTGGTGGATTTGGGTGGGGAAAGGGGCTGGTAGAAGCGGTTTATGCGGACGAAGAAGCGGCCATAGAGGAAGCCGGCGAGGTCCCAAAGGCTGAGTTCGGCGTTGAAGCGGCGGCAGGCGTCGGTGCGCCAGCGACGGGTGAGGAGGCCGACGGCGGTATGGGCGGCGCGGCCGAGGCGGTAGCGGGGGATGCCGAGGAGGTGGGGGACGGGCTCCCGCGGGCGGTCGGAACCGCTTGAAGAGCGGCTCAGCAGGCCCTGGGAGACGCCACGCCAGAAGCACCAGCGGCGGTGGTAGTGATGGGTGAGGCGGTCGGCGGGGATGTGGTGGAAGATGACGAGCTCGGGGACGAATACGCCGTGGAGGCCGGCGGCGCGGATGCGGCTGTAGAGTTCGGCGTCTTCTTCGGAGAGGAGGCCCTTGCCGCTGCGGCCGAGGTGCGGGGAGTAAAGGCCGACGCGCGAGAAGACGGCACGGCGGAAGACGGAGTTGCCGCCATTGAGATTGCCGGTGAAGGTGGAGCCGAAGATGCCGCGGGGGCGGGGCTTCATGATGCCGATGACGGCGGGGTAGTCGGGCGGGAGCCAGGCGGGGAGGGGGAGATCGTCGCCGGCGAAGTAGGGACCGCCGATGAAGTCGGTGGTGGGATCGGCGAACTCGCGGGCGATGACCTCGAACCAGCGGGGGTCGACCTGCTCGTCGTCGTCGATGAAGCCGATGAGGTCGGCATGGCTGGATTCGATGCCGGCGTTGCGGGCGAAGGAGGAGGATTGGCGGGTTTCGAGCAGGTAGCGGATGGGCGGCTTGCCGGTGGGGGCGGTCTGGGCGATGAGGTCTTCGACGACGGCGCGGGTGTGGTCGCGGCTGTTGTTGTCGACGACGGTGATGGCGATGTCGAGGCCGGGGGGGACGGTGGCGCGGAGGAGGCTGAGGAGGGCTTCGCGGAGGAGGTCGCCGCGGTTGTAGGTGGGTACGATGACGTCGAGGGTGGGCATGGGATCGGGCGAGGGCGGCCTTCGCGGAGGACGGCGCTCGACGCCATCCTAAACGACGGGGCAGGGATGGGAGGTGACCCGTTTGGAGGAGTGTGGGTGAGGGTCGCGGTATGCTCGACTTTGCCTGGAGGTGGGAGCGGTGTGGGCACGGCTGGAGGAGGCGCGGATGACGATCAGGAGGGGGGTGGCGGGACGGTCGGCGCGCAGGACGGTTGGTGTGCCGGCGCTAGTGGTTGTGATGGGGGCGCTGGCTTGGGGCGCATTTGTGACGCGGGCGGTGCAGGCGAGTGCGCCAGGCACGGAGGCGAGCGCGGGCGAGCGGACGTGGTATGTGCGGCCGGATGGGGGGGATCGGAAGCAGTGCACGGGGCGGGTGGACGCGGCGTATCGCGGGCATGGGTCCAACCAGCCGTGCGCGTTGAAGCATCCGCAGATGCTGTTTTCTAACGAGGAGTACAACAACAAGCAGTGGGTGGTGGCGGGCGGGGACACGGTGGTGGTGCGGGGTGGACCGTACCGGATGGGGTATCGGGGGCCGGACGCGAAAGATGCGCCGGGGATGTGTCCGGGCGATCCGTACAACTGCACCATGCCGCCGGTGCCGTCGGGGACCAAGGAGCGGCCGACGCGGCTGCTGGGCGAGCACTTCGCGAGCTGCGGCGGCGCCGGCGGCGGCCCCAAGACGCAGCTCTTCGGCGGCTACGCGCTGGGGCTGGTGCTGAATCTCAGCGACTCGCAGTATGTGGATGTGGAGTGCCTGGAGCTGACGGACCATGGGCAGTGCACGCGGGCGCCGGGAGTGCCGGCGTCGGACAGCTGCTCGACGTCGTATCCGCTGTCGGACTTCGCGGGGTCGGGGATCGGGACGAACCAGCGGACGGCGAACATTCTGCTGAAGAATTTAGATATTCATGGATTTCAGTCGCGCGGGATCATCGGTCCGATTGGGGGCGATGTGTACGCGGAGGATGTGCGGATCGCGTTCAACGGGCAGGCGGGATGGGACTTCGATGACGGCAAGGGGACCAAGAGCACGGGCGCGGCGTTTGTGCACGCGAAAGGCCTGACGGTGGAGTGGAACGGGTGCAACGAGGAGTATCCGATTACGCACCCGGTGCCGGCGCACACGTGCTTTGACCAGGATAACGGGGGGTATGGGGACGGGATCGGGACACCGGACACGCCGTTGAACTTCACCTGCGACCACTGCGCCTTTCGCTACAACACGCAGGACGGGTTTGATCTGCTGCACGTGGGCGGAAGCGTGATCGCGGTGACGCGGTCGACCTCGGTGGGGAACATGGGGCAGCAGTGGAAGATGGGTGCGATGCAGCACGTGGTGTTCCGAAACAATGTGACGGTGCACAACTGCAGCCGGCTGTCGGCGGCGATGGACGGCGCGCCGGCGGACTATAACCGGCACCTGTCGTTGTTCTGCCGGGCGGCGGGCGATGGGATCACGTTCGCGGTGGTGGACGGCGGGTCGTATGTGTTGCAGAACAATAGCTATGTGGGGTATGGGACGACGAGCTATGACATCTCGTGCGGGGCGGAGCACTGTGGGGCGACCAATATAGTGTTTGAGAATAATCTGCACGCGGGGTACAAGAACCCGCGGGACGGGCAGCCGCCGGCGGTGTTTTATGCCGAGACTCTGCCGCGCAATCCGTTCCGGGCGCAGGACCACAATATCTTTTTCCGGATGCGGACGTGTCCGACGGGGGTGGCGGACCGGTGCGTGGATCCGCGAGTGGTGAATCTGCCGGCGTGGACGGGAGAGGCAAGTCTGGACCATGTGGATCTGCACCTGACGGCGGAGAGTCCGGCGCGCGGCGCGGGGACGGCGGCGCCGGAGGGGACGACGGACTTCGATGGAGGGGCGCGGCCGAGCGGGACGGCGTCGGACGTCGGTGCGTTTCAGTTCCATCCGTAACGTGTCGCGCACGATCTTCGATTGATTTGGGCGGGGTCGGATCGTAGGCTGTTGGGGTAGGCGCGGTGCAGGTGGCCGCTCAGGGGAAGGGTGCAGCGATGGGTCGTTTTGCCGCGGATATCCGGCGGTACCGGCAGAAGGGCAACAGCTCCAAGGACATCTGGCTGAATCCGGCGGTGTGGGCGATTGCGTGTTATCGGATGGGGAACTGGCTGAATGTGAGTCCGCCGAACGTGCTGGTGCGGATTCCGTTGAAGGCGGTGTCGCTGGTGGCGAATAAGTTCTGTGAGGTGTTCATGGAGATGTGCCTCGACCCGTGCGCGACGATCGGGGAGGGGCTGTTTATCGCCCACATCGGCGGGGTGCACATTAATCCGGAGGCGACGCTGGGCCGGAACTGCGATATTGCGCACCGGGTGACGATCGGGACTTCGGCCATGGGGCGCAAAGGCGCGCCGGTGCTGGGGGATGAGGTGTATGTGGGAACGGGGGCGACGATCGTGGGCAGGATCAGGATCGGGTCCGGAGCGAAGATCGCGGCGAACACCCTGGTGATGACGAATGTGCCGGAGGGGGCGACGGTGATGGGGGTGCCGGGCCGCGTGGTGATGCGCGCGGCGCCGTTGACGGCAAAGGTCGTGGTGGCTCCGTCAGCGGAGGGGAGCGAAGCCGTCGTGGTGACGGCGGCAGAGGTGGACGCGGCGACGGAGGCGGCGACGCATGCTTGACGAGGTGCGACGGGGTGAGCTGCGGACGGCGTTGCGGTTCGCGGTCTCGGCGCGGGACGCGGCGGCGGCGCTGGGGACGGTGCGCGCGCTGGCGGGCGGATCGGAGGCGAAGCCGGGAGATGTGTTTGTGTGCGCCTCGGCGTTGGGAAAGCTTGGGCGAGAGATCGGCGAACTGAGCGGGATGCGACGACTGCGGACGTTTGTGGCGCGGTCGGTGACGGTGGAGCCGATGCTGCCGCAGGTGGTGGTCGAGGGCGCACTGGCGGGGATGCTGCTGGAGATGCGGGTCGGCGGGTTCGGGTCCTGGATGGACGAGCTGCTCAATCCTGAGGCGACGGGAGTGGAGACCGACCTGCTGCTGCTGGTGCTGGATGTGGAGGATGTAGCGGGGCGGCTGCCGGAGATGTGCGCGGACGGTGTGGGCGCGAGGGTTGACGAGGAGATCGCGGGGGCGGTGGCGCGGCTAGGGCACCTGCTGCGGAGCTTCCGTGCCGGAAGCCGGGCGCGTGTGATGGTGCAGGGGTTTGTGTTGCCGGATGTGTCGTCGCTGGGGCTGGTGGGGGAGGCGAACCTGCTAAACAGCCTGCCAAATGCCGTGGGACGGCTGAATACGGGGCTGGCGAGGGTGTGCGCGGGGATCGCGGACTGCGTGTTCTTCGATGTGGATCGGCTGGCCGCGCAGGTTGGGCGACGGAGGTGGTCGGACACGCGGCTGTTTCTGGCATCACGGCTGCCGGTGGCGGCGGCGAACTTCGTATTGTACGCGCGAGGGGTGGTGCGGTCGGTGGCGGCGATGGCGCGGGCGCCTCGCAAGGTGCTGTGCACGGATCTGGACAATACACTGTGGGGCGGGGTGCTGGGTGAGGAGGGTGTCGGGGGGATCGTGACGGGGAGCACGTTTCCGGGGACGCCGTATCTTCTGTACCAGCGCTATCTGAAGCAGCTGGCGTCACGCGGTGTGCTGCTGGTGGCGGTGTCGAAGAACAATGAGGCGGATGTGCGCGAGGCGTTCGCGGCTCGATCGGCGGATTTGGCCGTGGGTCTGGACGACTTCGCGGCGCTCAAGATCAGCTGGGGCGAGAAGTCGGAGGCGTTGCGGGAGCTCGCGCAGGAGCTTTCGCTGGGGTTGGACTCGTTTGTCTTTGTCGACGACAATCCGGTCGAGGCGGAGGCGATCCGGCAGCGGCTGCCGGAGGTGGCGGTGGTGGAGGCGCCGGTCGAGGAGCCGTGGCGGCTGCTGGAGCTGCTGGCGGATGAGGCGTTCTTCGATGTGGTGCGGGTGACGGAGGACGATCGCAACCGACTGGGCGACTACAAGGCGCAGGCGCAGCGGGCGGAGCTTGAGGCGACGGTGGGCGGCGATCGGGAGAGCTTTCTAGCGTCGCTGGAGACTGTGTGCACGTTTGGGAGTGCGCTGGATGCACCGCTAGCGCGTGCGGTGCAGCTGATGGGCAAGACGAACCAGTTCAATTTGACGACCCGGCGGCGGTCGGCGGGAGAGATCGAGCAATTTGTGACCGAGCGGGGCGGGCAGGCGATCGCGGTGCGGGTGCGAGATCGGTTTGGCGATGCGGGCGTGGTAGGGCTGGCGCTGGCGCGAACGGTGGGTACGGAGTGCGTGATTGACTCGCTGCTGCTGTCCTGCCGGGTGATCGGGCGCGGGGTGGAGACGGCACTGCTTGCCCAGATCGCGGCGACGGCGGCGCGGGACGGGGCGACTCGGCTGGTAGGGGAGTACATCGCGACGAAGAAGAATCAGCCGTGCGCTACGTTCTACCGAGATCATGGATTTGCGGCCGAGAGCGAGGGTGCGTCGGCCGGTTTTGCCGAGGAGAGTCTGCAGCGATTTGCGCTCGACCTTACCGATGTATCTCCCGCGATGCCTGCGTGGATAACCCTGGAAGGAGTTCTGCTTGATGAGCTTAGAGACCGTGCCGACGTCGCTTCGTAACCTGCTGGCTGACACGTTCGGTGTGACGCCGGAGGAGGTGACGCCGGAGATGTCGTCCGCCAGCACCGAAGGTTGGGATTCGTTTGCGCATCTGCAAGCGATTCTGGCGATCGAGGGTGAGTATGGAGTGCAGTTCGATCCGCAGCGGATTCCGGAGCTGACCAGCGTGCGCAAGATTCAGGAGGCGCTGGCGCAGAAAGGCGCGGCGCTGTGAGCGAGGGTGCGGCGGAGGCGGAGATCGCGGGCGGGGGTGGAGTGGCCGAGGCGTTGGGATTTCGGCTGCGGCATGTGGGGGTCGCGGTGCCGCAGTTGGGGCCGACGACGGAGCTGCTGACGTCGCTGTTTGGGTATCGGGTGATCTCGGGGCCGTTTGATGATCCGATCCAGCGAGTTTCGGTCAACTTTTTGACGGCGTCGGCGGCTGATCGGACGGAGATCGAGCTGATTGCACCGCTGACGGAAGACTCGCCGATCAAGGCGACCCTGGCGAAGGGTGGAGGCGCGGCGTACCACCTGTGCTTTGAGACGACGGATCTGGATGCGGCGCTGGCCCATGCCGTTCGGCTAAAGTGCATCGTGGTGGCCGAGCCGGCGCCGGCGGTGGCGTTCGAGGGGCGCCGGATCGCGTGGATCTACACGCCGTCGCGACAGCTGTTCGAGCTGGTGGAGGCGGCGGGCTGAGACGACGCGGGTCGGCGTCAGGCGTGCATCGGGGTGGTGACGAGGTCACCTTTGAGGTCTGGGCGGCCGGGTGTGGGGGGTGGGGCGAGGCGATGGCCGAGCTTCATCATGGGGCGCTCGATCAGGTAGTAGCTGGCGATGGCGCAGGCGAGGACGGCGAGAATGCACCAGGGCGCGGCCTGCAGGTGGCGCAGCGCGGAGAGCTCCGGGCGACGGATGAAAAAAAGCTGCTGCCAAAGGTAAAGACTGTATGAGATTCGGCCGATAAAGAGAAAAGGGCGGGTTTCGAGGAGGCGGCCGAGCCACTCTCCGGGGTGCAGCACCGTGCTCGCGAGGAGGAGGGGAAAGCCGACGCAGGTGATCTGGTGAGTGATATGACCGCCGAGGAAACGTTCGGAGGCGATGATGGCGAAGAGGACGAGGAGGATGAGCTTGCCGTGTCGGGCCAGCGCGGTGAGGCGCGCGCGAAAGGTGGAACGGGTGAGCAGAACAGCGAGGAGAGCGGGGACAACGAGGTCTTGAAGTGCCATGTCGGTGCGCTGGTAGGCGAGCAGGCCCTTGGTAAGGCCGAGATGATGGGCGATTGGCGGCCAAAGGAGAGCGAGGCCGGAGAGCGTGGCAAGAACAGGAAGGGCACGGCGACGGGCGAGGACGAGCAAGGACGGGAGCAGGAGATAGAAGTGCTCTTCGACGGCGAGTGACCAAAAGTGTGAGGTGTAGCGGTCGTCGGGTGTGCTGGCGAAGTCGAGGGCGTTGAAGTAGTTACGGTAGCAGAGGAGAGAGGCGAGGGTAGCGGAGGCGGTGAGGTGCAGGATGCCGATAAGGCCGAGGAGCGCAACGACGGCGAGAAAGGCGAAGGCGGCCGGCTGGATGCGGAAGAGACGGCGCAGATAGAAGCCGGGCAAGGAGATGTGGCCCCAGACTCGCTGCTCTTCGAGGAGGCGGGTGCAGATGAGCAGGCCGCTGATGGCGAAGAAGAGATTGACGCCGCGATCGCCCCAGTTTTGCACGGGAAGGAGGCTGTAACCGAAGAGGGTGATGCGGTGAGCATGGAAGAGGATGACGGCGGTGACGGCGATGGCGCGCCAGCCGTCGAGGGTCGGGATGTATCCGCTTTTTGGGGCGCGCGGGGTCGCGATCTGGGCTTCCGTCGGGGCGGCGGAGGGTTGGGCCGGGGGGGTGGAGAAGGCTATGGAGGAGGGCGCGAGCGGCGGCATGGGCGGTGTCAGTTCGTATCGCGGTGGACGCGCAGGAGGCGGGCACGCAGCGTGAAGAGGGCGCGGACGAGGCCGGGGGCGAGTTGCATGGCGGTGAGGATGGCGCGGAGTTTGGGGCTGCGATAGAAGTTGTTGGCGGATTGGAGGTGGGTGATGGCAGAGGGGATGTCGCGGTCGGCGAGCGCCTGCTTGCCGCGCACGGTGTCGAGTTCGGCGGACTTGCGAGCCGTGGCGACGGCGAGCAGGCGACCCTCTTCGGAATCTGCGAGCCAGAGGGAGGCGGCGTTGCGGAGGACGCGGAGGTTAGCTTGGGCCATCCAGGTGGGATCGGCGGAGAGGCTGGCGCGGTGCTTGCGGTATTGGACGAGGACGTCGCGGTGGTAGCCGATACGGTGGCCGGCGGCGGTGAGGCGGAGCCAGCAGTCAAAGTCCTCGCTGGAGCGGAGGCTTTCATCGAACTCGAGTTGTTTGAGGACAGCGGCGCGGGCGAGGACGGAGACGAAGACGTGGCAACGACGGGAGAGGAGGGCGGCGGCGGTAGGTTCACCGGTGGAGGGGCAGACGGTCATGTAGTCCTGCCCGGCGTAGATAGAGTCGCCGAAGAAGCGGGCGTTGCAGTAGACGAGATCGAGCGCGGGGTGGGCTGCGAGGAAGGCGAGCTGGGATTCGAGGTAGGTGGGCTCCCAGAGGTCGTCGCCGTCGAGCAGCGCGATGAAGTCGCCGGTGGCGGCGCGGATACCGGTGTTGCGGGCGCCGGAGAGGCCGCGATTTTCCTGGACGAGGTAGACGATATGGTCGCGGAAGGGGGCGAGGGCGCGCTCGAGCTCGGGGGTGTCGGGGGAGCCGTCATTGATGACGACGATCTCATGTGGCGGGACGGTTTGGGCGAGGGCGGAGCGGAGGGTTTCGGGAAGGAAGCGGGCGACGTTATAAGCGGGGACGATGACGCTGACGCGCGGCGACGACGAGGTTGGACTGGGAAGCTGGGTGGGGAGGAGGGAGGTGTCGGAGGTGCTCACGCTGTGGCGGGTCCCCTTCCTGGGTGATATCTCGGCTGCCGGCACTCTTCTAGTATGGAGGGCAATGTCCGGGTCAACCATACCCTCTTCGGGGAAGTGTGCCATGCCTGCTGTCGAGAGTGAGACGAGGAAGGACGGGCGCGCGCGGCTGTTTTTGCTGTATCACGAGCTGCGGGCGTTGCTGTCGGCGTATGGCTATGCGATGGCGGTGGCGGAGTTTGAGCGGCAGATGGAGCTGGTGCGGCGACTGCAGCTGGAGAACGGGGCGGGGCTGATGCCGGAGGTGACGTTTGACGATGGGCATGTCTCGCACGCGAGCGAGGCCATGCCGGTATTGGAGCGGCATGGGGTGCGGGCGCACTTTTTTATCACGGCGGGATGGACGGGGGTGCGGCCGGAGTATATGGGATGGGGACAGCTGCGGGAGCTGGCGGAGGCGGGGCACGGGATCGGAGCGCACGGGATGACGCACACGTTGTTGACGCACTGCGATGCGCCGGGGCTGGAGCGGGAGCTTGGCGGGGCGCGGCGGGCGCTCGAGGATAGGTTGGGGCAGGCGGTGACGACGATGTCGTTGCCGGGTGGGCGGTATGACCGGCGGGTGATGGAGGGTTGCCGGGCGGCGGGGTACGAACGGGTGTTTACGTCGGAGCCGCGGGCTTGGACGCCAGACTCAGCGCGGGACGGACTGGAGCAGGTGGGGCGGGTGAATATCCGAGGGGACGCGACGGCGGAGTGGATGGAGCGGCTGCTGGACCCGGCGACGGGGGTGCTCCGGCGGCTGGAGCGGGCGGACCGGGTGAAGGGAATGGCTAAGCAAGTGCTGGGGGATGCGGTATACCGGCGGGTGTGGGGACTGATGAATCGGGCAGATGGGACGGAGGCGGATGCGATGGAGGCCACAGCTTCGGGGGACGCCGGGCGGTGAGGGTGTTGCACGTGATCAGCAGCGGCGGGATGTATGGGGCGGAGGCGGTAATTCTGCAGCTGGCGGGGACGATGACGCGATGGGGTCCGGGCGACGAAAGCACGCTGGGGATCTTCGACAATCGGGCGAATCCGAATGAGGAGTTTCGGCTGGTGGCGGTGCGGGCCGGGCTAAATGTGGAGCCGATCGTGTGTCGGGGGCAGGTGGACCGGACGGTGCCAGCTCGGATCCGGGCGGTCGCTGAGGCGACCGGGGCGGATGTGGTGCACGCGCATGGGTACAAGGCGGACCTTTACTGCTGGGCGGGGCTGCGGGGACGAGGGGTGCCGCTGGTTTCCACGTGCCATACGTGGTACGACAACGGACCGGCGCTGAGGGTGTATGGGGTGCTCGATCGGGCGGTGCTGCGCGGGTTCGCTGGAGTTGTGGCGGTCTCGGCGGAGGTGCGGGAGCGGCTGCTCGCAGCGGGTGTTGCGGCGGAGCGGATTTCGCTGATTCCGAACGGGATTGACCCGAAGCCGTATGCGGCGGCGGCACCGGGGTCTGGGGAGGGTGGGGGTGGGCCGGTGGTGGGGCTGGTGGGGCGGCTGGCGCCGGAGAAGGGCGTAGATGTGTTTGTGCGGGCGGCGGCGCTGGTACGGGCGCGGCTGCCGGAGGCGCGGTTTGTGGTGTATGGCGAGGGGCCGGGGCGCGGGGCGCTGGAAGCGTTGGTGCTTGAGTTGGGGATAGGGGAGGCGGTCGCGCTATCGGGGCGGCAGGAGAACATGCCGGCGGCGTTTGCGTCGATGGATGTGATGGTGTCGGCGTCGCGGCAGGAGGGGCTGCCGATGGCGCTGCTGGAGGGAATGGCGAGCGGGCGGGCGATTGTGGCGACGGCGGTGGGCGAGGTGCCGACAGTGCTTGCGCACGAGCGGACGGGGGTGCTGGTGGGGAGCGAGGATGTGGCGGCGATGGCGGCGGCGATTGAAGATCTGCTGCGACGGCCGGAGCGGCGGCGAGTTCTGGGCGAGGCGGCGCGGCAGGAGGTTCAGGAGCGCTTTTCTGCGGAGGCGATGACGGGGCGGTATCGGGAGGTGTATGCGACGGCGATCGCTGGGTCGGCGATGAAGGTGGGGCGAAGGTGAGGGCGCCGGCTGGGGAGGCGACGGTGCAGGGGGCGTGGAAGGGATCGCCGGCGAGAACGAAGACCGCGACGGAGCGGGGGCCGCGGGTGTTCATGATGGACCTGCTGGCGATTGTGCCGTATTACACGGCGTACCTGTCGCGGGCGCTGCGAGCGGAAGGCGCCGACGTGACGGTGGGTTCGATCAGCTACTACCTCGATCCGACGTGTTTTCGGTCGCGTGGGCTGCGGCTCGATCCGGGACTGATGGATGTGGTGGGGCGGTTTCGCCTGCCACGGCTACCGCGGAGGGTGCTGAAGCTGCCGGAGGCGCTGGTGAATCTGGCGGCGCTGGCGATGCGGTTCGCGGTGCAGCCGCCGGAGATCGTGCATGTGCAGTTCCTGCCGATGCTGCGGTGGAGGTTGCCGCTGGATCTTTGGTTGCTCAGGCTTTGCCGACGGCGGGGATCGCGGATCGTGCTGACGGTGCATGATCTGCTGCCACATGACACGGCGGACCGGTACCGCGAGCTGTACCGAGGGCTGTACGGGTTTGCGGACGGGCTGATCTGCCATTCGGCGACGGTGGAAGAGCGGCTGCGGACGGAGTTTGGGGTGTCCGCGGAGCGGATCGCTGTGATTCCGCATGGGCCGTTTTTCTATGATGTGCGAGCGGGCGATCTGCCGTCAGGTGACCTGCGGTCGTCGGGTGATTTGGCCTCGGGGGGTGGGGAGGCGTCGACGCGGAAGCGGTTTGGCGTAGCGGCCGGGGCTGAGGTCGTACTGTGGCAGGGAATTCTGTTTCCGTACAAGGGCGTGGATCTGCTGCTCGAGGCGTGGGCGAGGGTGGAGGCGGAGTCGTCGACGGCATGTTTGGTGGTGGCGGGGACGGGGTCGCCGGAGCTGGTGGGGGCGGTTGAGGAGCAGATTGGGCGGTTGGGGTTGAAGCGGGTGCGGCTGCATCCGCGATTTTTGTCGACCGAGGAGTTGGTGGCGCTGTACCGGCTGGCGGCGGTGGCGGCGTATCCATATCGGGCGATCACGACGAGCGGGGCGGTGGCGACCGGGCTGGCGTTGGGCAAGGCGATTGTGGCGAGCGATCTGCCGGTGTTTCGAGAGCTGCTGACGGATGGGGTGACGGCGCGGCTGGTGGATCCGACGGATGCTTTTGCGCTGGCCGGGGCGTTGCTGGAGCTGTTGGAGCGGAAGGAGCTGCGGCGGGAGATGGAGGCCAGGGTGCGGGCGATGGAGTTTGGGGAGCGGTCGTGGATGGCAATCGCAGCACAGACGATGGCGGTCTATCGGGGACTAGAGCAGATCTCCTGAAGGGGTAGAGGCCGTTTGGACCTTAGCCGCCTGCCCAAAATAGAGGCACAGCATGAGGAGAAAGGCTTCCGCTCGCGGGTGAGGCGGGTGCGTGGTGGAGGAAATTGGTTCAGGTTACTTTTGCCCGGCGTTCAGAACGCGTGGAACAAGGCAATATGGCGGAGTAGGACTTTCAGGCGCGTGAGTTTGCGTTGTGGCGCCTGTGGTTGCTCCCCCTGCCAGTGCATAACTGAAGGAATTTTGGGACGGTGTTGAGCCGCTCGCGCGGAGTCGCGTGTGTGCTCTACCACGTCCCGGATCGGGTCTGCCCCGAAGGCGGCAGCTCCGTGTACCGAAGCCGCAGGGTGGCAGACGGGGGTGGTAGAGCCGATTTGGTTACCTCCTGTCAGCCTTTCGTCAACGGACCAGTGGATCGCGGCGGCTGCGATCCACGTTCACCAGCTGCCATTGTCAGCAGCATTCGGAGACGACGCACTAATGAAGCGGATCCTGTTTTCTCTTTTCCTGCATCTGGCCTTCTTTTTCCTGGCCTCTTCTTTGTTGGCTCCTTCCTCCTTTGCAAAGGATCTGTCCGCGGTGGCGATTTCGCCACGGGGCGCGGTGCTCCGGAACGGCTCGTCGCTGAAGTTTTCGGCGGTTTGCCGGTACAGCGATGGGGGCACGGATGACTGCACGGCGGCGGGCGGTGTGCGCTGGAGTGTGTCGCGGCCGTCGTCGATGGCGGTGAGCTCGACAGGCTCGGCGCAGATCACGGCGGACCCGGGCGCGAACTCGTTTCAGAAGGGGTTCGTGATGGTGGCGGCCGGGTCGCAGGTGGATCGGGCGACGGTGTATACGCAGCATGCCGGAGATACCTGGTACGAGTACATGACGCCGGACTACCGGAGCTTCACGGCGTTTGGCGGGGCGGTGCAGCCGACGACGGAGGTGGTGGGGTCGGTGATCTCGGTGGGTGCGGGCGTGGTGTTCAACTTCAACGGAGGCGGGAACACCGGGCAGCCGATCCAGGAGAGCTGCAACTGGACGAGCTCAGCGGCAAACGTTGCGACGGTGGACGGGCAGGGGCATGTGACGGCGGTGGCTTCGGGGACGGCGGATATCACGTGCGGGCGGGCGGGGGATGCGCGCTTCGGAACGAGCTCGCAGAGAGGCTGGGTGGCGCCGGGCAATGTGCTTACGGTGACGGTGGTGAACGGCGGGACGAGCAACGCGACGTGGTATGTGCGGCCGGACGGCGGAACGCCGTTTGTGAGTGCGAGCGTGACGCCGACGGGGCAGTGCGACGGCAAGCACGATGCGGCGTACCCCGGCACGGGGGTGAACCAGCCCTGCGCGATGGGAGAGCTGACGTACCTGTATCTGGATCAGGTGAGCTACGGCAAGGTCGGCTGGATGATCTCCGGCGGGGACACGGTGATTGTGCGGCAGAAGGCGGGCGGGTATGCGGTGGGCGCGACGCAGGCGAATGGCCAGCCGAACTGCCCGGGCGACGCGCCGGACTGCTATATGCCCTCGATTCCATCGGGCAGCGCGGTGCGGCACACGCGGCTTTTAGGGGAAAACTACGCAAGCTGCCATGCGGACGCGGCGAAGACCAAGCTGCTGATGGACTATGGCGTGTACGCGGCGGTCAACGTGAAGCAGTCGCAGTTTGTGGACGTGTCCTGCCTGGAGATCACGGACACGGAGCAGTGCGCGGAGGGCAACTTCACGAACAATTGCTCGACCAAGACGCACTTTGGCACTCTGGGTGTCCTGACGAGTGCCTTGTCGTCGATGGACAATCTGTCGGATCTGTTTATTCATGGGATCGCGGCGGACGGGATTCAGGGCGCGCTGGGCGCGGGGGTGGTGATCGATCACCTGCATCTGCGGGCCATGCCGTCGGCGGGCATCAACATGGACGACGATCCGTGGGGCACTGGAAATATCTCGGTGGCGGGTGGGCTGGCGCTGACGAACTCGCTGACGGAGTTCACGGGATGTGTGGAGGAGTACCCGATCGTGCACAACTACCCGTATGTGGAGTGCCGGGATCAGAGCACGGGCGGCTATGGCGACGGGTTGGGCACGGCAAGCACGAACGGCGATTGGCTGTTTGATCACGATGTGTGGCGGTACAACTTCCAGGACGGGCTGGATCTGCTGCACTCCGGGATGCATTCGCTGACGGTGACGAACTCGCAGAGCTACGGCAACGATGGGCAGCAGTACAAGATCGGCTCCGGGCAGACGGTGATCTTCGCGAACAATATCGCGCTGCACGACTGCCAACGGATCTTGGAGACCTTTGGGGATGAGCCGGCTTCGGCGATTGTGCCGGGGGTGAGCGCCTGTCGGGCGGCAGGCGACGGGATTCTGCTGTCGATGTCGGCGCTGGGCAGCGACACCTTTGTGAACAATACCTATGTCGGGTATGGCGCGACGGCGTATGACCTGTTCTGCGAAGACGGGTACGACAGCTGCCTGACGTCGAAGTCGACGTTCCGGAACAACCTCAACGTCGCGCTCACGAAGCCTTCGTACGCGGATCAGCTGCCGGGGCTGTTTTATGACGAAATTTCGGCGATGCCGCCGAACGGCGGGTGGGCGGTGCGGGACCACAACCTGTTTTACAACTTTCGGCATGGCTGCCCGACGCTGAACGTGGGCGAGATCTGCGCCGATCCGGGGTTGTTGCAGGAGCAGCTTACGGTGGGAACGTCGGACAAGAGTCTGGACGACTTCAGCTTCGTTCTGACGGGGTCGAGTCCGGCGAAGTACGCGGGGATGGTCGTGCCGCCGCTGAGCATTCGGAGCGCGGGGGTGGCGCTGGCGAATGTGCTGAGCACGGATCAGTTCGGGACCGAGCGGCATAGCCCACCGTCGATCGGAGCGGTGGAGGTGGCCGGAGGTGGGACGGGAACTCCACCGGGCAAAGAGAACACAACGCTGTCGCTCGCGGCGACGCCGAATCCCGCGGTGGCGAACGGAACAGTGACGTTGACGGCGGTGGCGCGGACGGAGGATGGCACGACGCCGACGGGTACGGTGAGTTTTGCGGCGGGTGGCTCGACGCTAACGGCGACGCTTGACGGAACGGGCACGGCGATTGTGATGACGAACTCGCTCGTGGCCGGCAGCTATGTGGTGACGGCGAGCTACGGGGGCGACACGAACTTCGCCGCGACGACGGCGTCGAGCGTGGCGCTGACGGTGACACCTGGGACGCCTGCGCCGCCATCGACGGTCGCGATCTCGGTCGCGCAGCCGCGATATGGCTTCAATGTGATTCCGGGATCGGTGCGGCGTGTGTTTGCGAAGGTGACGAACGGGACGACAAACGGCGTGAGCTGGACGGTGAAGTCGGGCGGGGCGACGGTCTCGGCGAGCACGGGAGCGTGGATCGATGTCACGGCGCCGGCGAGTGCGAGCAGCTGTGTGGCGCAACGATCGGGGGTGCCGTCGATCACGTCGGCGACGCAGTTTGTGGTTGAGGCGAGCTCCGCGGACGATCCGAGCAAGATTGCGAATGTGACCTTCAACGTGTGCAACCCCAAGGTGCAGGTGTCAATCGTTCCGGCGTATCGAACGCTCTATGCCGGACAGCTGGCCGATCTGCAAAGTCTGGTGGTCGGATCGGTGACGACGGGGGTGACGTGGGCGATCACGTCCGGCCCGGAGGGCGGCGACGGGGTGTTGGCGGACACGGGGTTCCGGGACACGGTATTTTCGGCGTCGGTGGCTGGGCGGTATGGGATCACGGCCACGAGCAAGGCGGATCAGAGCACGGTGGCCTCGACCACCATGTATGTGACGGGAAATCCGATGCCGTATCCGGTGACGAAGAGCCGCACGGAGCCGGTGGACTGTTCGGTTGACCCGGCGTTGTCAGGCGTGACGTACGAGGTGGGGCCGTCGCAGGCCTACCACCGGCTGGAAGATGTGCCGATGGCGACGCTGCTGCCGGGATCGACGATCCGGGTGCACAACGAGGACACGACGGGGCAGGCGCCCACGACGTATCACGCGGCGGTGCAGATCACGACGGCGGGAACGGCCGACCAGCCGATCCGGTTGTGCGGCGTTCCGGACAGCGTGGGCAATCTGCCGATTCTGGACGGAGCGAACGCTGTGGCCCATGCGGAGGTGGGCGGCCCGACGGTCGGCCGGGCGCTGGTCGCGGTTGGCGGGAATGCGCTGGTTTACGCCGGTTCGAGCTATCGGGCGGTGGAGAACGTGGCCATTGAGGGCGTCCATCTGCGGAACGCGCGTGCGGGGCTGAGTGTGTCAGGGGACGCCGGCACGTCGGCGTGGTCGGGGGCCGCAGCCTGCGTGCTGGTGCAGGGAGGACATCAGATCAGCGTGACGGGCGTGGAGATGGAGGGCTGCGCCAGGGGCGGGCAGAGCGTGTGGATGGTGGGACAGTGGAGCGGGTCGAGTCTGAACCACCTGTGGGAGGGCAACTACCTCCATGGGAACGGCTCCGCGGGGTCGAATTTGAACCATCAGCTTTCGCTCCAGGGCTGGGGCGAGGTGGTGCAGTTCAATACGATCGACGGCATGGCCAGCAAGAGCGCGGGAGATAACCTGCGGTCGGACGGTGTGCTGGACGTGATCCGATACAACTACCTGGGCGATGGCGCGGCGCGCACTCTGGACTTGACGGAGGTGCAAGCGGGAACGCCATACCTGTCCTTTGAGAGCTTTCTGGAGGACGCGTGGTTAGGCCGAACGACAGCGGACAGCGTGGCGGCGTGGCAGGAGGCGCTGCATGCGGAGTTTGTCTACGGCAACACGTACGTGAACGGAAGTTCGGCCGCTCCGATCCACTTCGGGTACGACGGCAACGCCGGAGAGCGTGCGAGGAAAGGCGACCTTTATTGGTACAACAACACCTTTCATCAGACGCAGTGCCCGACCTGCCATGGGCGGCCGTGGACGCTGTTTGACCAGAGCGGCGCGGGGGGGACGTATTTGACACAGGTGGAGTTCCCGACCGTGGTCGCGTTCAACAATATTGTCTGGACGGACGGTGGGATTCCTTTCCAGTGGAATGACTTTGACGGCTTTATCGGTGTCGGTGGGAGCAATCTGCTGCCCACGGGATGGGGGTTGAACACGAAGAGGAGCGGCGTGGGCGATGGGTGGAATGACGACGCGAACCCGGCGGCGTATCAGGGAGCGAGCAACCTAGCGCTGCACGTGACGGGTTTCGACACCGGTGATCTGGTGACCACATCGACGGAGCCGTTCGACAGTGCCACGTTTCTGTTGGCGATGGCGGAGCCGGGGACGAGCGCGCTGCCGGCCGCGGTGTGCGAGATGCCCACGCGATTCGCTTTTCTTCCGGAGTTTGGTTATGCCGTGGCACGGAGCGGCGTGCGAAACATCGGCGCGGAGGACATGGAGACGCAAGCGACGGCGTCCTTGCGGAACCGAGCACGGGAGGTGAGCGCGTCATGCCAGTAACAAATCGGTGGTGGTCGCGGGTCGAGGTCTCTCCCGTGAAGGCCGCGGTTCAGGAGATGCGTGTGCGGGACAGCACGGGGGCGCGGGGCTTTTCAGTGTCCTTGCGGAGAAGCTGTGGGATGCGCAGCGGACGGGAGGGGACCTCGGGCATGCCGACCTCGCTGAGTTTATAGAGCAGGGAGCGATAGCTGATCTGGAGCCACTTGGCGGTCTTTTGGCGATTCCAGCTATTGGCCTGGAGGACCTTGAGGATGATTTGTCGTTCGAGGTCCTGGGTGGCTTTCTTGGTGATGCGCTTGAGCGAGACGGGCTCGTTGAGATCGATCTCGGTGGTGATGCCGCCACGTTGCTCCTCTGGCATGAGCTCTGCGACCAGGGCCTCCTCGGAGCCGATCAGGACATAGCTGCGGATGAGATTTTCGAGTTGACGGATATTGCCGGGCCAGGCGTAGCTCTGCATGAGACGCATGGCGCTTTTGGAGAGCAGCTCGGGGGTCTGATGGAAGGCGCGGGCGTAGTGCTCGATGAAGTAGTCGATCAGGATGGGCAGATCCTGAATTCTTTGCCGGAGCGAGGGCAACGTGATAGTGACGGCGTTGATGCGGAAGAGGAAGTCCAGGCGGAAGGTGCCTTCCTCGACCTGGGCGCGAAGGTCGGTGTTGGCCACCGAGACCAGGCGGGTGTTGATGGAGCGCGCCTCATGACCGCCGACGCGGGTGAAGGTGCCATCCTGGAGGACCTGCAGGAGCTTGGACTGAACGCAAAGGTCGAGGCTGCCGACCTCATCGAGAAAGAGCGTTCCCTGGTGCGCCTGCTCCACACGTCCGAGCTTGGTGGTAGAGGCACCGGTGAAGGCGCCTTTTTCATAGCCGAAGAGCTCGGTTTCGAGCAGGGAGTGGGGGATGGCGGGGCAGCTTACCTTAACGAGTGCGCCGCGGGTGCGAAGGGAGAGCGAATGCAGCAGGCGGACAAGGATCTCTTTGCCGGTGCCGCTTTCTCCCTGAATCAGGACGGGAACATCGGTTTCGGCGACCCGTTCCAGGCGGTTCCGGACGGCGAGCATGACGGCCGACTTCCCGAAGACGATATCGAGGGGCGGGGAAGCGAGGTGGGTGCTGGTGCTCTGCTGTGCCAAGGTCACGTCCTGAATGGGAGGAGTCCGCGCAATTCTTACCTGCGATGGACTTACGTGTAGCACGTGGAGCGCCACTTTCGGTACCGAAGAGTGGGCGCGGGGAATGTATTCGAAGTTGACGGAGCGAAGGCGGAACGGGGGCAAGTGGCATGTTTTGTGACCAGATCTCGCATTACGTAGCAGGGAGGGTGAGACGGCTGGAGGTGATGGGTGTTGCTGTTGAAGTTAAGTGCGCTAAGGTTGCAGAGTGGGTGCAAAATCTTGCACGTCCAAGGATGAACGGGATAAACTTTTTCTCACAAGAACCCTAAACTTAAGAACAAATTTCTCGCTTTCTTCCGAAGGCACTCTACAATCGTTTCGATCGGAAGACGGATCGCCTGAGTTGTTGGAGATGGATCCTGGCGGCCGATAGCACGTGTTGTCCCTTGCACCGCGATCCGGTGTTGAAGCCGTAGCTCCCGCGAGACGGGTCTCCGGGAGCAACAGGGGTGTCAAATGTCCGCATCATTGTCGTCCTACGCTGGGCCAGTGGGTGCAAAGGCGTCGGGATTGAAGCATCAGGTGTTGCTGTTCGAGCCGGATACGGCGGTGATGAACTACCTCCGGTCGACGCTGGGCCGGCAGTACGTGATAACGGCCTTTTCCGACGAGCAAGGATTGCGGGATTGCCTGCGGCAGGGGCTTGATCCAGACATTCTGTTGCTGGCGACGCAGGCGACGCGGGACCACGGGCCGTTGTTGGCGCACCTGCGCGCGACGCGACCGCAGTTGCCGGTGGTTGTGCTGTCGTGTTCGGCGGAGGTGCGCGAGGTGGAGAGCGTGATCCGGATGGGTGTCCGGGCGATCGTGATGAAGCCGTTTATCGCGGACGACATTGAGGTCGTGATTGAGGAGCAGCTGGCGCTGACGGATCGCAAGCCGGTCGCGGACTCGCCCAAGGAGATTCCGCTGACGGAGACGAACTCCTTTGTTCGCTCCTCGAAGCGAATGCGGGAGATCGAGGCACAGGCGGCGCTGGTGGCGCGGGCGGACATCCCGGTGCTGATTCTAGGGGAGAGCGGCACGGGCAAGGAGGTCTTGGCGCTGTATACGCACAAGATGTCATCCCGGGCGCAGCATATCTTTTTAAAGGTGAACTGCGCGGCGGTGCCGGCAGATCTGCTCGAGAGCGAGCTGTTCGGCTACGAGCAGGGCGCATTTACCGGGGCGGTAAAGACCAAGCCGGGCAAGTTTGAGATCTGCACCGGCGGAACGATTTTTTTGGACGAGATCGGCGAGATGCCGGCGATGCTGCAGGCCAAGCTGCTGCAGGTGCTGCAGGATGGAACGTTTATGCGGCTGGGAAGCCGAGCGCCGATGCGGGTGGATGTCCGGGTGATCGCGGCGACCAACATCAATATGAAGGAGGCGATGGCGAACAAGACGTTTCGCGAGGACCTCTACTACCGGCTGAACGGATTTACGCTGGCGATTCCGCCCCTGCGGCAGCGCAAGGAGGAGATTCCGGTGCTGGCGGAGTACTTCATGCGGCGGGCGGCGAAGCGGTATGGGCGGGAGGCGCTGCTGTTTTCGAGCGCGCTGACCCAGGCGTTGACGGCTTATCCGTGGCCGGGCAACATTCGCGAGCTTGAGAATGTGATCAATCGCTATTTGGTGATGGGTGAGGAGCGGGCGATTCTGGACGAGCTCGCGGTGCAAGATGCTGATGAGCGGGAGACCCCTGCCTCGAGCGAGGTGGGGTCGAGCGCGGGCGGTTTGAAACAGATGGTGCGCAGCCTCAAGGGAGAGGCGGAGGCAACCGCGATCCAGCAGGTGTTGGAGGGTGTGGGATGGAACCGCAAGGCAGCGGCAAACGACCTGAAGATCAGCTACAAGGCGCTGCTGTACAAGATCAAGCAGTACGAGCTGACGCCACCGGGGCACGCCTGAGTTCTGCGGCCGCATCGCAGGGATACAAGGTGGTGGTGCGCTTTGTGGACCATGCGGTTCGCGGATATGCGAGCGCGGCGGAGTTGGGTTCGGTCGAGCAGATGGTGCGGGCTGGATCGCGGTCGTCGCTTAAGGCGATTCGGCTGACCCCGGTCGAGGGCGGCGCGGCACGGGACGTTTCGGTCGAGGACGCGAAGGCGATCTTCTTTGTCAGCACCTTTGACGGCGATACGCGGCACGAGGCGCTGCACTTTCACCAGCATGCGCCGATTCTGCCGGGACTTTGGGTGCGCGTGCGGTTTCAGGACGGGGAGGAGATTGAAGGGTTCATCAGCAACACCGAGGAGTATGTCCTGGGCAATGGATTCTTTATGTTGCCGACGGACCCGGATGGGAACAATCGGCTGATCTATGTGGTGAAGAGCCGGCTGAAGGGCTTCAACGTGCTGGGGATTCGCAACGCGGTGCGGCTGCCGGTGCTGTAGTGGATCGGCTGACGAGAGTGTCGAGGTCGGGCCAGGCGACGGCGAAAACGGGCAGAGTGGCGCCGCCGATCTCGATCGACTTGGAGGCGATGCGCAGGGCCCCGGATCGCTCGTAGAAGCGCAAAGACGCGTTGTCTTCGAGGACCCAGGCGAGCATGCCGCGGAAGCCCTGAGCTTGCAAAGACTTGGCGACGGAGCGGAGGAGCGCCGTGCCGATGCCCTGGTTCTGGCAAGCCCCGAGCAGATAGATAGCGAACAGTTCGGCCTCGTGTGGCGGCAGCGGATCGCGGATGGGGCCGCCGGTGGCGAAGCCGACGATCTCCTCCTCCACCACGGCGACGAAGATCTGGAGGTCGGCGGTGAGCTGCTGCCGCCACATCTCGGCCCGGGGGCTTCGCTGAGGGAGTCGAGGAATGGAGCGGAAACGATGCCGGCGTAGGTGGATCGCCAGCTTTCGACGTGCACGCGGGCGATGGCGTTGGCCTCGTCGAGGGTGGCGCGTCTGATGGAGAACATCTTCGACCTCCCAGGTGTCGCGTTTGTATCACGTCGCGAGTGTAGGGAATGGGGCCAAAAGGAAGGCCCGGCAGATGCCGGGCCTTTGGTGTTCTGAGAACGGTGTCCTGGGGAGAAGTGGAGCGCGCTACTGTTTGGCGGCGGCTTCGATGGTGTCCCACTCGGAGGGGCTGAGCTCGAGACTGGCGGCGCCGATGTTTTCCTCAAGGTGGGCGGGGCTGGAGGTTCCGGGGATGGGCAGGATGACCGGCGACCGGTGGAGCAGCCAGGCGAGCGATAGCTGGCTGACCGTGGCGTTGTGCTGCTTGGCGACGGTATCGAGCGGGCCTCCAGGCTGAGCGAGCTTGCCGCCGGCGACGGGGAACCAGGGGATGAACGCGATGTTGTTTTTGGCGCAGAAATCGACCACGTCTTCGTGCCGGCGATCACTGAGGTTGTACTGGTTCTGGACGCTGACGATCTTGACGACCTTTTGGGCCTGCTCGATCTCGTGGGGCTTGACCTCGCTGAGGCCGATGTGGCGGATCTTGCCGGCCTTCTGAAGCTCGGCGATCTTGCCCAGGGACTCCTCGACGGGAACCTGGGGGTCGATGCGGTGAAGCTGCCAAAGGTCGAGGCGCTCGAGCTTGAGGCGGCGCAGGCTCATGTTGACCTGCTGCTCGAGGTACTCGGGTCGGCCGACGGGCAGCCACTGGCCGGGGCCGGTGCGGACAAGGCCGCCCTTGGTGGCGATGACGACGCCGGGCGCGTAGGGGGCGAGGGCTTCGCCGATGAGGCGTTCGCTGACCTCCGGGCCGTAGGCGTCGGCGGTGTCGATGAAGTTGACGCCGAGCTCGACGGCTTGCTTCAGGACCTGTTTGGCGACGTTGGTGTCCTTCGGCTCACCCCAGATGCCTTCGCCGGTGAGGCGCATGGCGCCGAAGCCGAGCCGATTGACTTCGAGGTCGCCGCCGAGCCGGAAGGTTCCGGCTGCCGCTGCGTTCACTTCCGATGTGTTCGATGTGGATGCCATACCGTATGAGATGAGGGTGGCGGCGAGGCGGTGCAGGGAAGCTGGGCCGTAGCGATGCGATTGAAGTGGTTTCGATGATGCAGGAAGCTAGAGCGCAGGCCGAAGCGAGATGCAGGTTTCTCCACTACGAACGCACGGGAAGGCTGTGTGTTCTCCGGTCGAAATGACAGGCTTGCGGGGAGGTGCATGGTTAGGCGGAAGGCTAGTGATCGGCGTGACGAAGCGGGAGGCTGTCGCCTTCGGCGAGGACGTGGATGCGGTCGCGGACGTGGCGGCGTTCGGCGTCGGCGATGAGGCGGACGGGGGGCTCGTCCATGGGCTCGCGACCGAGGCGGAAGGTGCCGAAGTGCATGGGGACCATCTGCTCGGCGCCGAGGTCGGCAAAGGCCTGGAGGGCGTCTTCGGGGCTGGTGTGGACGGCGCGGTAGCTATCGGGAAAGTAGGCGCCAATGGGGAGCAGCGCAGTTTGCGGGTGGAGACGACGGCCAATCTCGCGAAATCCGGGGAAGTAGGCAGTGTCGCCGGAGTGGTAGACACTGTTCTGGTCATTGCCGTGCGCGGAGCGAAGGACGTAGCCGCCGAAGCCGCGGTGGGTGTCGCGGAACATGCGCGCGCCCCAGTGCTGGGCGGGGGTCATGGTGATGTCAAGGCCGCCGGCGGTGGTGTGCTCCCACCAGGTGAGGCTGTGGACGCGGGCGAAGCCGAGGTGGGCGACGAGGTCCTCGACACCGGCCGGGACAACGACCTCGGGCGCGGTGCCGCGCAGCCGGAGGGTGCGGCGAATGACGCGGCGGAGCGAGCTGACGTTGAGGTGGTCCATGTGGGCATGGGTGAGCAGGACGAGGTCGATGGCGGGCAGGCTGCGCCAGTCCAGGCCGGGGTGACGTTGACGGCGGAGGACGACGAGGCGCTTGGCGAAGACCGGATCGACGAGAGCCGCGCGACCACCGAGCTCGATCAGGAAGGAAGAGTGGCCGATAAAGGTGACGGCGTCGGCGGGAAAGCCGGCGGGGCGGTAGGGGCGGGGGGCGCCGCTGATGGGCCGCTCATGACTTTCGCGCACGAGGCGCCAGAGCTGGCGAAGCTTTGCGGTGACGGCTGGGTGGGGGCGACGTACGGCCTGGGGCAAAACGGGAAACCTCTTCCTATCTGACGTGCGAATTATGTGGGAAGATGCGCCGACGTGCGGGCGCCTGGAAACGTGGAGCTGGGCGAGGGGTGGCTTACAGCCCCGCGGTGACGTTGGTCATCCTATAGACGAAAGATTTCATTGAGCAGAGCGCACCGACAGCCTATGCTTTTTATTGGGCCCTGTGCTGATGAGCGCGCCGAGGAGCTGAGCTGATGTCGACAACTTCGCCGGAGCTCGACCATACTCCGGACAACGATCCGCTGAAGCAGCACATCTGGGAACGGGTGTCGCGTTCGCCGCTGCATAACCTGTGGGACTTCCAGGGTGTGCCGGTGAAGGTGGTGTTTAAGCGAACGTACAACTCGTTCATGGAGGACAATCTCCTGTCGCGGGCGGCCGAGCTCGGGTATTACTTCCTGTTCGCGCTGTTTCCGACACTGATCAGTGCGTCTGCGATCTTTGGTCTGGTTGCGCGATCGACGACGCTCTATGTGCGGCTGCTGGGCTATTTGGCGCTGGTGATTCCGTCGTCCGCGATGGGCTTGGTGATGGACACCTTCAATCAGACGACGAAGGCGAGCTCGGGGGGGAAGATCACGTTTGGCCTGGTGGCGGCGCTGTGGTCGGCCTCGGTCGGCTTCGCGGCGATCCAGGACACGCTGAATATCGTCTACAAGGTGAAGGAGACGCGGCCGTACTGGAAGGTCAAGGGGGCGGCGATCCTGGTCACAGTTCTGCTGTCGGTTGTTGTCGTGCTGACGGCAACCGCCCTGCTGGGTGGGGACCTGACGGCGCGGTTTCTGGAGTCGCACCTCGCCCCGCGTATGTTGGCGGTGGCGACCGCGGTGTCGATCCGGGTAGTGGGTGGGGTGATTGCGACGGGTCTACTGATTTTGCTGTTTTCGACCATCTATTACTTTGCCCCCGACGTGCAAAAGAAGCAGTGGCACTGGCTGACGCCGGGGGCGGCGTTGGCGATCTTATCGTGGCTGATCGCGTCGGTGGCGCTGCGACTCTATTTGCACTTTTTCCATAGCTTCTCGGTCACGTATGGGTCGTTGGGCGGAGTGATCATTTTGCTGACGTGGTTCTACGTGACGGGGCTGATGCTGCTGCTGGGGGCGGAGCTGAACTCGGAGATCGCGTCGTCGGTGATCGAGAAGAAGATGCGGGACGAGGGACAGCTGCCGGCGGCGGCGCAGGCAGGTAAGGACGACACGGCGGGACAGGCGGCTTGAGGAAGCTCGCAACGCAGGCGTGGAGCGTCGTTGCTCTTCTTTTGTTGTTACTGAGGAAGTATGAAATCTTGTGGGCGCGAGGAACCGCAGGTCTCTCCGCTACGCTTCGCTTCGGTCGAGATGACACACCTTTATAGCTGGAGGAGGTTTTTGTGGGCGCGAGGAACCGCAGGTCTCCCCACTTCGCTTCGCTTCGGTCGAGATGACACATCTTTATAGCTGGAGGGGTTTTTGTGGGCGCGAGGAACCGCAGGTCTCTCCACTTCGCTTCGGTCGAGATGACACTTGGTAGCTGGTGATCGAGCGGAAGTGCGGTTGCTGGAGGTCGAGCGAAGCGCGGTTGCTGGGAACGGTCGAGCAGGTCGCCTGTTTCCCTCTAGGCGGAGTTCTGCGTTCGGCGGGCTACTTGGTCATGGGTTTGAGGATATCGTCGAGGCGGTCTGGACTGTTGCCAGTGCGGTCGAGGTAGGGGAAGCGTTCGCCGGTGTTGCAGTCGATCTTGGCGACCTTGTAGTAGCCGGTGTTTTCGAGGATGAGCTCAACGGCTGGACCGGTACCTTTGGCCTGGCGGACCGCCTGGCGAAGGAGATCGGGGGTGAAGGCGCGGCTGTTGACGGCGACGATGCGCATGCCGGGGCCGAGGCCGGCCTTATCGGCGGGGCCGCCGACCAGGACGTCAGAGATCATGCCGAGTTTGCCGACCTCGATACCGACGGAGTACCAGAAGCTGAAGCTCTCGCTGAGCTCGTTGACGTCGTAGGCGTAGATGTTGGGGTTATCGCCGTAGAGCAGCTCGTAGCCGCCGCGGGTGATTCCGCCGAGCGGTGCCTCGGGGCGATTGGTGTCGAGGCGCTCGCGCAGGAAGGCGGCCCAGTCGTTGGGGGCGACGGCGTTGAGGCCAGCGACGACATCATCGAAGGAATAGGTGACGACCTTGGGGGCGGTGCTGCCGCCGAGGCCGTGAAAGGCGGCGACGAAGTCGTTGAGGCTGCGCTTGCCGTGGGTTTTTTCGCGGATGGTGGTGTCGACGTCGAGCCAAAGGAGTTCGCCCTCGGCGTAGTAGTCGGTGCTGCGGCGCCAGTTGTCCCAGCCGCCACCGGCGGAGTAGAGGATCTGGGCGGCGGTGGCGGTGTCCTGGAGGTCGCGCCAGGTGCGGCCGGGGCGGTGGTTGAGGGTGGCGGCGGAGTCGGCGAGGTAGCCGCGGTACTGCTCGGCGGTCCAGATGCCGGAGCGGACGGCGAGGACGTCGCCGAGGTACTGGGTGAGGCCCTCGTAGACCCAGAGGAGGTCGCCGACCATGGGCACCTGGTAGTTGGGTGTGGCGAGGCCGGCGGGGCGACGATACTTTCCGTTCCAGCTGTGGGTGAACTCGTGCGGAAGGAGGTCGCCCTCGACGATGAAGCGCTTGTCGTCGGTGAAAGTCTTTTCGGGAACGCGGTCGTCGGAGGATTGGTGATGCTCGAGACCGAAGTGAGCGACCTGGTCGGAAAGGGTGACGAGGAAGTGGTACGAGCCGAAGTGGCGGCTCTTATAGAGGGCGCCCGTTTCGTCGACGAGCTTGGCGAAGGCCTGGAGGTGTTCGGCGGAGAGCTCGAGGTCTTCGGGGCCGTCGGCGGCCATGTCGAGGAAGTGCTTGGGAGTGACGGTGGGGGCGAGGGGAACTTCACGGAACCAGCGGCCGGCGAGGACGGGGGAGTCGACGAGGGTTTCGAGAGAGACAGTCTGGAAGGTGGTCCGCGGGGTCTCGGTGTCGGGGGTCTGCGCCCCGGCGGTGCTGACCAGGGCGGTGCCGAACTTCCACGCCTCAGGGATGGTGATGCTGGGCGTGATTTGGACGTCGGCGGCGGTGGCGCCTTCGGGGTAGAGGACGAGGGTGTTCCAGCTGAGCAGGGCGAGGTTGGCGCTGGTGTTTGCGCCGGAGGAGAAGCCGGCGGCGGCGCTGGTGGCGAGGAAGTCGAGCTTGATCTCGAGCTGGTGAGCACCGGCAGGGACGTTGAGGTGGAAGGCGAACATGTTGACGGGATCGCGCTCCCACTTGAGTCGTGTGCCGTCCGCGGTGAAGATGAGGCCGGCAAGGTTGTCAATGGGGCCGGTGGGGCCGTGCTCGCCGGGGACCCACTTGGGGTAGACGAGGGTGATGGGCCCGGCTTGGGTGACGGGCATGGTCTCGACGGCGTGCAGGATGCGTCGCGGGGCGTCGCGGAGATCGACGGCGAGGGTGATGGGGGCAGTCTGGATGGCGGTTTGGGTAGTGGTTTGGGCGCTGCTGCCTGCCCATGGTGTGACCGCAACGACGACCACGACTGCTGCTTCGACGACTCTGCGAAGACCCATGAATCCCCTTTTGCCTTGCGACGGTATCTCCGCAGTGTAGAGCGTGCGACGGGTTGCGTGGGCGAGCGAGGACGGCGGGGTGAGTAGAATCGCGGCACGCCCATGAATCTTTATGCCGTCGTCATCGCGCTGATTACCCTGACGCTGCTGATCGTCTCTTTGGGGCGGCTGCGGTCGATCAAGACCAAGGCCGACTACCTGGTCGCGGGAAGGTCGCTGTCGGCGTTTGTGCTGGTGTTTACGCTCTTGAGCTCGTGGATCGGCTCGGGCTCGTTGCTGGGCGGGGCGGAGAACGCGTATCGCAATGGCTTTGCGGCGCTGTGGCAACCGGCGGGGGGCTGGTTCGGGCTGCTGCTGATCATCTGGATCGCGCCGCGGGCACGGAAGTTTGCTCAGTACACGATTCCGGATCTGCTGGAGGCGCGGTACAACCAGGCGGCGCGGGTGCTGGGCGTGATCGCGATTCTGCTGACCTACACGGCGATTACCAGCTATCAGTTCATCGGCGGCGGGGACATCCTGCACCTGATCTTTCCGCAGGCGGTGTCGCCGATCGCGGGGCGGTGCATCATCGCGGCGTTTGTGGTGGTGTTCACGGCGATCGCGGGGATGAGCTCTGTGGCGTACATGGACCTGTTTATCGGGCTGCTGGCGACCTCGACGCTGTGCGTGGCGCTGCCGGTGCTGCTGCATTTGGCGGGCGGATGGGGCACGATACGGCACGGTCTGCCGGCGACGCACTTCGAGGTCTTCGGCAACATCAGGCCGATGCGGGCGGTGGAGCTGTTTCTGCCGACCTGCCTGTTGCTGCTGGGCAATCAATCGATGTATCAGAAGTTTTTTTCGGCACGGAGCGAGCGGGCGGCGTCGCGGGCGGTGATTGGCTGGATTGTGGGCACGGTGATTCTGGAGACGGTGATCGTGGCGATCGCGGTGACGGGCTCGGCGATGTTTCCGACGGGGGAGGTGAGCCGGGCGCCGCGCGAGATTCTGGCGTATGTGGGGCTGCACGCGTTTGGCGGCGAGGGACCGGCGGTGGTCTCGGGGTACACGATGAGCGGGCCTACGACGTTTCACGAGGTGCAGGCGACGGGGCCGCTGGCGTTTGGAGCGTCGCTCGAGCGCTTGCTGGGGGCGCTGCTCATGGGGGCGATCTTTGCCAAGGTGATCTCGACGGCAAACAACTGGTTGTTTTCCCCGGCGACGAACCTGATCAACGACATTTATGTGCGGTATCTGGCGCCCAATGCATCGAATCGCCGCGTGCTGCTGGTGAGCCGACTGGCGGTGGTGGGGTTGGGGGCGTGGTCGCTTTATCAGGGCTTACATGCCGAGTCGGTGCTGAAGATGGCGCTATACGCATATACGATCTACTCGGCCGCGCTGACGCCGGTGATTTTGGCGGCGTTCTTTTGGCGGCGCGCGACGGCGCCGGCGGCCGTGAGTTCGATCGCGGCGGGGACGCTGGTGACGGTGCTGTGGGACGCGACGCGGCACCACCTGCCGCGGCTGATCGCCGATCGGGATGCGATTCTGCCGGCGCTGTGTGTCTCGCTGTTGTGCCTGGTGATGGTGTCGTTGCTGACGCGGCCGCCGGACCTGGCGCACATGCAGGCGGTAGACACGGTGTGACGGCGGGGTGAGCGGAACGTGAGATAAGCCGTGACCCTGCCGGCTGCATGGGCGATCGGGCGGTTTTGAGGAGAGCGCCGGAGGTCACGTTGGCTGGGCCAACATCTGTTCGTGTCAGCGTGGTGCGGAAAATTTAACACCTCACTTTTCTGTGTCTCGCGCATCCAACGCGGTGAACGCACACCTGGAGGAGAGAACATGGCTGTTGTGGTGACCCCGAGCGATCTGAATGACGACATTCTTGACAATCTTGGACCCGATGCGACCGCGACCTTTGACCGCGCCGATGTCGCCCCCGTAGCCAGCAGCGAGAACCTACGCGCCGCGGTTGCTGACGATGACGATGAGGACGAAGACGAGGACGACGAGGATGACGATATAGACGATGACGATGAGGATGACGAAGAGGTCGAGGATGACGACGTCGAAGATGACGACCTGGACGAAGACGATGACGACGATCTCGATGACGACGATGACGACGAGGAGGAGGATGACGACGAGGAAGAAGAGTAGATCGGTGCTCTCCGGACGTGAGGGTACGTAGGCCCAATCTAAGCGACTTTGCATCATCGGACGGCGCCGCTCTTTTGTGGAGCGGTGCCGTTGCTGTTTCCATGCGGCAAAGAGACACACGCGGCGTGGGTTGGCAGACGGCGTCGGGAGCGCACGCGGAGGATTGCCGGCCGATAGAATAGAGGGTGATGATTCTTCCGTTTGTGCGCGATCTTCTGGCAGGTCTCGAGCACTCGCAGGCCTTTGAGCGGGCGCGTCGTCACTTGTCCGGCGGGTCTGGGCGTCGACGCATCTCAGGGCTGACGGCGACGGCGCGCGGGATGTATCTGCCGCTGTTTGCGCGAGCGGGCAATGCGCCGGCGCTGGTGCTGGTGGCGGACAACAAGGCGGCTGAGACGCTGCACGCGACGGTGCTGGCAGCGTGCGAGTTGACGGGCGCGCTATCGGGGTGGGCGGTGCTGCGGCTGCCGGCGCACGATGTGTTGCCGTTCGAGAGCCTGTCGCCGCACACCGAGATTCAGGAGATGCGGGCGGCGACGCTATGGAAGATCGCGTTGGGGCGAGCGGACGAGGCGCGGCTGGTGATCGCGCCGGTCGAAGCCGCGTGCATGCGGCTGTTTACGCGCGACCACTACGCCGGGCTGGCGCTGCGGCTGAAGGTGGGCGAGGAGCACCTGCCGGAGATGCTGGTGGAGCATCTGCTTTCGGTCGGGTACACGAGGGTGGATGTGGTGGAGCTGCCCGGGCAGGTGACGTTGCGCGGCGGCATTCTGGATGTGTTTTCGCCGGAAAGCGAGCGGCCGGTGCGCATCGATTTCTTCGGCGACGAGATCGAGTCGATTCGGCGCTTCGATGCGGATACGCAGCGATCGGCGTCGACGACCGACCAGGCGCTGCTGCTGCCGCTGACGGAGACGCCAGTGACGGAGAAGCTGCTGGGAGCGATCAATGCGCGGCTGACGCGGAGCGGGTCCGCGGCGGGCGCGGCGCTCGAGGGTGGCGAACTACCGGCGGAGTTGCAGACGCACGTGAGCGATCGGTCGGCCGAGGCGACGATCTTTCCGGGGTGGGAGTTCTTCGCACCGGTGGCGGGCGCGCGGTCGTCGCTGCTGGACCTGCTGGGGCCGAAGACGCGCGTGTTTGTGGAAGAGCCGGCGATGGTCGAGAACCAGGGCGAGCGTTGGTGGAACAAGGTGGAGCAGCGGCATGAGCGATCGGGGATCGGCTCGCTGATCCGGGCGGAGGATCTGTATCTGTCACCGTGGGAGTTACAAGACCGGATTCGCGCGTTCCCGGGAGCGGACCTCGATCAGCTGGGCGCGGTGGATGTGCTGGAGGGGAACTCGAGCGAGCTGACGGAGATCGAGTTTGCGACGCGGCCGACGATGCGCTTTCACGGCTCGGTGCCGGCGATGGTGGAGCAGCTGCGGTCGCTGATGGAGGCGGAGGCGCGGGTGCTGCTGGCGGCGCCGAACCAGGGCGAGGTGGAGCGGCTGGCGACGATGCTGCAGGAGTACCAGGTGCCGTATCGGCTGGGTTCGCGCAACCCGCAGCCGGGGTCGGAGACGGTGTTCTCGGAGTCGAGCTATCTGGCGGGCGATCTGCGCACGCCGGTGATCGTGCGGGCGAGTCTGTCGAGCGGGGTGCAGGTGCTCGATCTGCACGATCCGTCGAGCGCGGCGGCGCGGAGCTCGCAGGCGGCGCAGGTTGTGATTTTTGGAGCGAACGACCTGTCGGACGACGCGGATGTTTCGGCGCGACCGGTGGTGCGCAAGAGGTCCAAGGCGGCGGCGTTTATCTCGGACTTTCGCGACCTGAAGGTCGGCGATTATGTGGTGCATGTGGAGCACGGGATCGCGCAGTACGGCGGTCTGCGTGTGCTGGACGAGAACAAGAACGACGCGAACCCGCCGCTCGAGCTGATGATTCTGGAGTTTGCCGAGGGCGCGAAGCTGTATGTGCCGCTGACGCGGTTGGACCTGATCCAGAAGTATCGCTCGACCGAGAGCGGGCCGGCGCCGGAGCTGAATAAGCTGGGCAATCAAGCGTGGGCGAAGACCAAGGCGCGCGTAAAGAAGGCCATGCAGGACATGGCGGCCGAGCTGCTGAAGCTGTATGCGCAGCGCGAGGCGGCAGTGGGCACGGCGTTTTCGGTGGACAACAATCTGCAGCGCGAGTTCGAGGACAGCTTCGCGTTTACCGAGACGGACGATCAGTTGAACGCGATCGCGGATATCAAGCGCGACATGGAGAATATTCGGCCGATGGACCGGCTGCTGTGCGGCGATGTCGGGTACGGGAAGACGGAGGTCGCGATGCGCGCGGCGTTCAAGGCCGTGCAGGATGGAAAGCAGGTCGCGGTGCTGACGCCGACGACGGTGCTGTCGTTTCAGCACTTCGAGAGCTTCAAGAAGCGGTTCGCGCCCTTTCCCGTGAACATCGAGATGATCTCGCGGTTTCGCACGCCGAAGGAGCAGAAGGAGATTCTGGAGCGGACGGCGGCGGGCAAGGTCGACATTCTGATCGGCACGCACCGGATCTTTTCCAAGGACATCAAGTTTCAGGATCTTGGACTGCTGGTGGTGGATGAGGAGCAGCGCTTCGGGGTGCGGCACAAGGAGCGACTGAAGCAGATGCGGGCGGCGATCGATGTGCTCAGCATGTCGGCGACGCCGATCCCGCGAACGCTGCACATGTCACTGATCGGGTTACGTGATATGAGTGTGATCGAGACGCCGCCGAAGGACCGGATGGCGATTCAGACGATTGTGGCGAAGTTCGACGAGAAGCTGCTGCGCACGGCGATCGAGCTGGAGCTTGAGCGCGGCGGGCAGACGTACTTCGTGCACAACCGGGTGGAGACGATCTATGAGCTGGCGGCGAAGATTCGCGAGCTGGTGCCGTCGGCACGGGTGGTTGTGGGACACGGGCAGCTGCCGGAGGCGGAGCTCGAGCGGGTGATGCTGGCGTTCATGAACGGCGAGTACGACGTGCTGTGCGCGACGTCGATCATCGAGAACGGGCTCGACATTCCGATGGCGAACACGATTATCGTGAACCGCGCGGATCGGCATGGGCTGAGCGAGCTCTACCAGCTGCGCGGGCGTGTGGGGCGATCGAACCGACGGGCGTATGCGTATCTGCTGATTCCGCCGGAGCAGCACCTGACGGAGGTGGCACGGCGACGATTGGCGGCGTTGAAGGAGTTCTCCGATCTGGGCGCGGGGTTCAAGATCGCGGCGCTTGATCTGGAGCTGCGCGGGGCGGGCAACATGCTGGGCGGCGAGCAGTCCGGGCACATCGAAGCGATCGGCTTTGAGATGTACACGACGATGCTCGAGGAGGCGGTGCGCAAGCTGAAGGGCGAGGACACGGGGCCGCACGAGACGACGGTGGTGAACCTGGGGATCTCGATCCGTATCGACGACAGTTACATACAGGAGGAGAATCAGCGGCTGCGTATGTATAAGCGGGTGGCGGCGGCGGCGAGCGAGGCGGAGCTGGCGGAGTGTCGGGACGAGCTGAAGGATCGATATGGCGAGCTGCCGGATTCGGTGAAGAATCTGCTGGCGGCGGGCGAGATTCGGCTGCGCTGCGAACAGCTTGGCATTTCGATGCTGGAGCGCAAGCGAACGGCGGTGGAGGAGGTTGTGCCGGCTCCGGCGGCTCGGCCTGCAACGCCGATGCGGGTGGCGACGCCGGCGAATGGGCGATCGGGGTATCTTCAGCCGCTGCGGCCGGGGCAGATCGCGCGGCCCGCGGCGGCGGTGCGACCGCTTGAGCATGGCACGCGAGCGGTGACCACGCGCGAGGTGACGAATGCGACGTTGGCCGCGCGGGCGACGGTCGCGGTGCGACCGGCGAACTCGCCGATGCGGGCGCAGGCCGGCCAGATCAAGGCGATGCGCGACATGCTGCACCTGAAGTTTGTCGATCAGGCGGCGAACGAGAGCTTCGCGAATGCGGGTCGATCGCACTTTGCCCTGGGACCCGATCCCGCGGCGCTGATGAAGCTGGTGTCGCGCCACGCGAAGTCGGGCGCGTCGCTGACGCCGCAGGGCGTCTTGCGCTGGCCGCTCAGCGGCAGCAAAGCGGAGGACGTGCTGCGGGAGACACGCGATCTGCTGGCCGCGCTTGAGCTGGCGCGCCCCGCGGTGGCCGCGACCCCGTAAATATCCAGTGTTCTGGTAAAATCTGGCCTTTACGTCCCCTTTGGATACACCGGGAGCCAGCATGCGCCAGATCATCCGCTTGGATGAGCTTACTGTTCTTGTTTTGAAAGACGGCACCGAAACGGGCGGGCAGTTTTGCCTTTGCGAGATGAATGTTCGACCGCAGGTGACGTGGCCGTGGCCGCACATGCACCTCACCTTTGACCAGACCGTGGTCGGGATGGAGGGCATTCTCCTGTGGTCGGTCGGCGCGGAGCACCTTGTTCTCGGACCTGGGGAGCGGTTGTTTATTCCACGCGGCACGACCCACGCGTTTTTGAATCGCCAGAGCTATGCGGCGCGCTTCCTGTGCATCTACTCCCCGGCGGTGATCACGCCCGATTTCTTTGAAGCGCTGCACGAGGCGGAGCAGAGCGAGGGCGAGGCTCGCGTGGGCGGGATGGACTCAGTCTTCAAGCGGTTCGGCTCGGTGTCCGTGACGCGGAACTGAGCGCGCGTGCCTGCGGCGGGAGGCTCGTCGTACACTGGCGCCACCTATGAAGTCATCTCTCGCACGCGCCATCCTATTTGTAGCCGTCGCTGCTGTGTGTCCGATCTCGCTTGCCGCGCAGCGTCCCGGCGTCGATGGTGGCGAGCAGACGCTGCGTGCGTTGGCGGACCAGTACTTCAGCGAGGTATTCTTTCGGTTCTCGCCGACGGCCGGGACGGCGGCCGGATTTCACCAGTACGACACGGCGCTCGAGGACTATTCCGCGGCGAGCGTGACGCGCGAGACGGCGGCGCTGCACGCCTATGAGGCAAAGATCGAGGCGATCTCGGCGGACTCGCTCGATGCGTCGTCCGCGGCGGACCGCGAGATTCTGCTGAACAGCATTCGATCGCAGCTGCTCTCGCTGGAGACGATTCGCAACTGGCAGAAGAATCCGGACAACTACTCGTCGGGGATCACGAACTCGGTCTTTGTGCTGATGGAGCGGCCGTTCGCGCCGGCGGATGTGCGGCTGCGAGCAGTGGTGGCGCGTGAGCGGCAGATGCCGGCGGTGTTCGCGGCGGCGCGGCAGAATCTGAAGAACCCACCGAAGATCTTCACCGAGATCGCGCTGGAGCAGATCGACGGGATCGTCTCATTCTTCCAGAACGACGTGCCGGCGGCGTTTGTCGACGCGAAGGATGCGCCGACGAAGGCGGAGTTCGCGATGTCGAATGCGGCGGTGATCGCGGCGTTGCAGAGCTATGCCGTGTGGATGAGGACGGATCTCTTGCCGCGATCCAACGGGGACTTTCGCCTGGGCACGGAGACCTTCCGGAAGAAGCTGGCGTACGACGAGATGGTCGACACGCCGCTGCCGCAGCTCTTGCAATTGGCGTACGACGATCTGCATCGGAACCAGGCGGAGTTCGCGCGCGTTGCCAGAGAGGTGGACGCGAGCAAGACGCCGCAGGAGGTGCTGGCCGAGCTGGCGACGGTGCATCCGGCGCCGGACAAGCTGCTCCAGGCGTTTCAGGATCAGTTTGCGAGTCTGATCGCGTACATCACGGCGAAGCAGATCATCACGATTCCGGCGAAGACGGAGCCAGTGCTCGAGGAGACGCCGCCGTTTATGCGCGCGACGACGCAAGCCTCGATGGATCCTCCGGGACCGTTTGAGACCCACTCGACCAAGGCCTACTTCAACGTGACGCTGCCGGAGAAGAGTTGGACCCCCGCGCACGTGGCCGAGCACATGGCGGCGTTCAACGTGGGCACGATCACGTCGACTGCGGTGCACGAGGCGTATCCGGGGCACTATGTGCAGTTTCTCTGGCAGGACCAGTTTCCCTCGAAGGTGCGCAAGCTGATCGGCGCGAGTACGAACATCGAGGGGTGGGCGCACTACTGCGAGCAGATGATGCTGGACGAGGGATATCTGCCGCCCGGGGTGCAGGCGGGGTCGAGGGAAGCGAAGCTGATTCGTCTAGGGCAGTTGCAGGACGCGCTGCTGCGAGATGCGCGCTTTGTGGTGGCGCTGCGAATGCACACGGATGCCGCGTTACAGGGCGACGCTCCGGCAGCGATGATGAACGGCGCGGCGCCGACAGGGTCGAGCTTGACGGGGTCGAGCTTTACGACCGAGCAGGCGGCGGCGTTTTTCGTCAAGGAGGGGTACCAGTCGCCGTCGATCGGGTTGATCGAAACCAAGCGCGGGACCTCGGACGCGACGTACCTTTACTACACGCTGGGTAAGCTGGAGATCTTGAAGCTGCGCGCGGATGTGAAGGCGAAGCAGGGCGCGGCGTTCACGCTGGAGCAATTTCACGATAACTTCATGCGTCAGGGGCCGGCTCCGATCAAAGTCATCCGGAAGGCGATGATCGGAGACAACAGCCCCGTTTTGTGACTTGCAACGACGCGATCGCAGAATTAGGGAGCAACGTAAGGGCAACCCGACTCCCACATCCGTGCGATTTGTTTCTGTCTCTGACTTGCTAGCATGTGGTGATGTCGCGCATCTGCGCCGAGGACCATGAGCTCTCCCATGGCATATAAGAAGATTCGTAAAGCTGTCTTTCCCGCTGCAGGCATGGGCACGCGCTTTCTCCCCGCAACCAAAGCGACACCGAAGGAGATGCTGCCGCTGGTTGACAAGCCGCTGATCCAATACGGCGTCGAAGAGGCGGTAGCGGCCGGGTGCGACGAGATCATCATTATCACGAGCCGCGGCAAGCAGACGATGGAGGACCACTTCGATCGCAACCCCGAGCTCGAGTGCTCGCTTGAGGCGAAGGGAAAGAAGGCGCTGCTCGAGATCGCGCGGTCGGTGACGAAGCTGGCGAAGATCAGCTATGTGCGGCAGCCGCAGCCGCTGGGGCTGGGGCACGCGGTGCTGATGGCGAAGGAGCTGGTGGGCGATGAGCCGTTTGCCGTGATTCTTGCGGACGATGTGGTCGATGCCGAGGTCCCGTGCCTGAAGCAGATGGTCGAGGCCTTCAACGAGACGGGCTGCTCGATTCTCGGCTCGGAGGTGGTCGAGGGCGCGGCAATCTCGGCGTATGGTTGCCTGGACTGCACGCCGGACGCGCGCGACCCTCGGCTGCTGGCGGTGAAGAACATGGTCGAGAAGCCGAAGCCGGGCGAGGCGCCGTCGCAGAACGCGATCATCGGCCGATACATTTTGACGCCGCGGATCTTTTCCCTGCTGGAGACGATCACGCCGGGCGCCGGCGGGGAGCTGCAGCTGACGGATGCGATCAAGGCGCTGCTGGGGTATGAGAGGGTGTACGGGTTCTCGTACGAGGGCAAGCGGCACGACGCAGGTGATAAGCTCGGATTTCTGAAGGCCACGGTCGAGTTTGCGCTGAAGCGCGAGGACCTAGGGCCGAAGTTTCGCGAGTGGCTGAAGAGTTATCCGCTGTAATTTATTGTAACCATTGTTGTCACAGAAGTTACGTTCCCGGTCTCCATGCGTTCTGCCCTGCTCGATCTTTCGGTACAGCCGGACCTTCGCGAGGAGGTGCCGCTGACGCGCGAGATTGTGCGGGGGTGGACGAACCCGGTGATTCCGGGCGACCATCCGGATCCGTCGATCATTCGTGTGGGCAAGCACTTCTGGGCGGCCGCGACATCGAGTGAGTGGTCGCCGCAGTTTCCGCTGTTTCGATCGTCGGACCTGGTGAACTGGGCGCCGGCGGGGGTGATCTTCCCGCAACAGCCGCGGTGGGCGGAGGGCGCCTTCTGGGCGCCGGAGCTGGTGCACGATCGCGGCCGCTTCTTTGTGTACTATGTCGGTCGCAAGCGGGGTGGGCCGCTGTGTGTCGCGGTGGGGTCGGCGAGCGCGCCGGGTGGACCGTACACCGACCATGGGCCGGTGGTGTGCGATGCGCTGGGGTCGATTGATCCGTGCTTTGCGCGCGACGAGCATGGGGCGCCGTTTCTGCTATGGAAGGAGGACGGCAACTCCGTTGGTCGGCCGACGCCGATCTGGGCACAGGCGCTGGCGCCGGATATGCGGCACCTCCTGGGCGAGCGGACACTGCTGATCACCAACGACCAGCCGTGGGAGGCGGGTCTGGTGGAAGGGCCGTCGATCATCCGGCACGCGCACCGCTTCTATATGTTCTATGCGGGGAACAGCTGCTGCGGGCAGGAGTGCCAGTACGCCGAGGGCGTGGCCCGGGCGACCCACCTGCTGGGTCCGTGGGAGAAGTTTCCGGGCAATCCGTTGGTGAACGCAAACGATCGCTGGCGCTGTCCGGGGCATGGGACGGCGGTGCACGGGCTGCGCGGCGAAGACTATCTGCTGTACCACGCGTACCCTGCCGGAGGTACGATCTATGTGGGGCGCGAGGCGGTGCTGGACCGGATCGAGTGGAGCGCGGACGGCTGGCCGGTGGTGAACTCCGGGCACGGCCCGAGCGCGGGAAGCGTGGAAGGGCTAGAGCGGGAGAAACAGAGGGCAGAGCCGCACCCGGAGATCCGCTTTCGAGACGACTTTCGGGAGAAGGGCCTGGGCGCGTCCTGGCAGTGGCCGGTGAACACGCATCCCTCGGTGACCACGGGCGATGGCGAGTTGCGGCTGCGGGTGCCGGCGGCGTGCCAGTCGGCGATGGTGGCGGTGCCCGCGCCGGGGGCGCCGGAGTACCGGGCATCGGTCGCGCTGGAGGCGCCCCCGGATGCGGTGACGAGAACGGCGGCCTGGACGGGGCTCGCGGTGGTGGGCGATCCGTTCAACACGGTGGGTCTGGGTCTGCGCGGCGCCGTGTTGGAGCTGTGGCGGCGCGCGGGGGCGCGGGCTGAGGTGCTGTGGACCATGACGCTCTCGCCGTCGGTCGAGACGGTGTGGCTTGAGGTGAGGTCGGCGGGGCAGGCGCAGCTCTCCTTCACGATGAGCACCGATGGGAAGAGCTGGCGCGAGGCCGGGCAGCCGGTGGATGCGGCGACCCTGCCACCGTGGGATCGCGGACTGCGGGTGGGGCTGATGATCGAGGGGCCGGGCGGCACGGAGGCGCGGTTCCGCGAGTTTGCAATGGAGACTGTTGTGTAACAGCGCCGCGCCGACGTGGGCTAGGGAGTCGGCGTGGGCTTCGCCGCGGGCACGCTGATGATGAGGCCCTGGACGTCGGTGGTGACGATGAGGGGCTGCGTGGTGTCACCGAAGGTGCGGATCACCTTGGTTTCGATGTGGGTGGGTGGAAAGAAACCTGGCCCATTGGAGACCACGGTGCGGCTGACTTCTTTTGCCTCGCTGACCTTGATGGTGTAGGTGCCTTCGGGGACGTACGGCAGGTGAAAGGCTTCGTCCTCGGGGCTCACATCGGCGCTGGCCAGCTGGGTGTTGTCGTCAGCGTAGACGAGGGTAATTTTGCCGGCGTTGATGCGGTGGGCGGTGCCTTCCTCGACGAGCATGCCGGAGATGCCGTGGAGCTTGGAAAGAGGGATCTCGATGCCGATGCTGCTCTCGGTCTGTCCGTCGGCCAGTTTAATGGTTTGGGCATCCTTGGCACGAGCTGTGGACTCACTGAAGATCGGCAGCTCGTAGGTCGGGTAACTGGAATAGCTGTGCGTCGATCCGAAGACCGCATCCGTGGAGGTTTCGTCGATCTCGAGTGCGGCGCTGACGCGGTACTCACCGGCAGGCAGACCGCTGAAGCGAAACTGACCGGCATCGTTGGCCTGCGCCGCCGGATGCATAAAGTGGCTGACGAACTCTTCCATAAAGTGGCTGACGAACTCTTCATAGTTGCCGCTATCGTTCTTGCGCCAGATCCTCAGGTTGGCGCCGGCAAAGGGCGTGCCGTCGTCGAAGCGGACGGTGCCGGCGAGGGGCAGCGCCGCGGAGCAGACGGACCTCCGCGGTCGAGGTGCGATTGGAGGCGACGGAGACGGGTGTCAGGAGCTGTGCGATGAGCTTTGCCTGGGCTTCGGTCGGGTGGTCCATCTGCTCGCGAGTAAGGACGCCGGCAGCGGAGCGGTAGCCGGAGGCGTCGGCGAGGATGTAGTAGTCGCCGGGGGCAACGTTGGTGAGGGTGAAGCTGCCGTCGAGCCCGGTCTGCACGACTTTATTAACCAAGCCCGGGCCGGAGGAGTCGGGCCTGTCGCGGTCCGTGGCAACCTTTGGGCTAACGACGGGCTGGAGGAAGACGGAGGCAAAGCGGGCAGGGCCGTTGGTGTCCGAGCAGGTGACGTGGCCGATGACGGTGCCGGGCGGAAGGTTGGGCGCCCGCACGACGGCACCGGGCCCCGGTTGGTCCTGCGCGGGGAGCGTGGCGGGCGCGAGGGTGAGGCCGACGGCAACGGTGGGCAGAAGGAGGGTAGCTGCGATGGCGGGTCGACGCAGCGAGGCATCGGGTCTCATGGGCGGCAGTATACGGTCAGCTCGGGCCGGGCGGTCGGACGTGGTGAGAGGGAGCCGGTCTTCGGCAGCATCCTTGGGCGTTCTGGTTCATCGGAGTTATACCGAAATCTGTTGGACCAGGAGAGTTTCTTTGCCTCATCTACTTGATGCTTTGCAGGTCGGCGAGCTGCGGCTGCCGAACCGTGTCTTGATGGCGCCGCTCACGCGGCTTCGTGGAACGCCGGAGCATGTGCCGACGCCGATGATGGTGGAGTACTACCGGCAGCGCGCGTCGGCGGGGCTCATTATTTCTGAGGGCACGCCGGTGGCGCCCATGGGCGTGGGCTACGCGCAGGTGCCCGGCATCTGGAGCGAGCAGCAGGTGGCGGCGTGGCGGCCGGTGACGGAGGCGGTGCACGCGGCGGGTGGCCGCATCTTTCAACAGATTTGGCATGTGGGGCGGATCTCGGATCCGGCGTTTCTCCATGGCGAGCTGCCGATAGCGCCGAGCGCATTGGCGGCGAGCGGGCACGTGTCGCTGCTGCGGCCGATAAAGGAATTCGTAATGCCGCGTGCACTTGAGATGCGCGAGGTGAAGGGCGTTGTGGAGCAGTTCCGGCGCGCCGCCGAGAATGCGCAACAGGCGGGCTTTGACGGGGTTGAGATTCACGGAGCAAACGGCTATCTGCTGGACCAGTTCCTGCAGACGGGGTCGAACCGGCGCACGGATGAGTACGGCGGGTCGGTCGAGAACCGGGCGCGGCTGATGCTCGAGGTGGCGGACGCGGCGATCAGCGTGTGGGGGGCGGGACGCGTCGGGATGCACCTATCGCCCGGCGGAGATATGCACGGCATCTCGGATGCGAATCCGGCGGAGACCTTTGGCTATGTGGCACGGGAGCTGGGCCGCCGCGGTCTGGCGTTTCTGATGTCGCGGGAGCACCGCGCGCCGGGTTGGCTGGGGCCGCGGCTGAAGCGGGAGTTCGGTGGCGTGTACGTCGCCAATGAGGGCTTTACGCATGAGACTGCCGAGGCCGTGATTGAAAGCGGTGAGGCGGACGCGGTGGCATTCGGCAAGTTGTGGATCGCGAACCCCGACCTGGTGCAGCGGTTCGCGGAGCGCGCCGAGCTGAACACGCCCAATCCGGCGACGTTCTACGCCCATGGAGGGGAGGGCTACGTGGACTATCCCAGCATGGTGGCCGAGCCGAGCCTGGCACGTTAAGGCGTTTGCAGAGAGCGGCAAGATGGGAGGGTGGCGTGCCACCCTTTTCTTTTTCCGCGGAGGTCTAAAGGTTGCGGAAGGCGTGCCGATACAGAGGGTATGTGCACTTCGTTAGGCCCTTTGTCGTCTGCTCCCGCATCTTCTGCTCTGGTAGTTGCTGCTCCGGTATTTACTGCTCCGGTATTTGCTGCTCCCGCGTCGGCTGCTTTGGGGAGATCGGTCGTTTGGGAGGTTGTGGAGCCGCTGGACCGGCGGTCGGGTGAGCCGGAGCTCACGAGGGTATCCCGGACGCTGGCGCGCGCCGCGGAGTACCTGGTCCTGGAGCAGATGGCGGGGCGTGGCAGGAGCGCAACCGCCACGCGTGAGGCGGTCGGCCTGTTGTGCACCGCGGGCGAGCAGGTGATGGCGAGGGAGAGGAGGTCCGATCACCGGCGCGAGATGGCGGCCTGGATGCGGGGTGCGACCTTGGCTCGAGCGGCCCTGTCGCGCGCCTGCTGGTGAGCGAAGACGGGCGCTATTGTGTGGTCCCGGTGGTGAAGAGCGGCTCGGAGCGGCCGCTCAGGACGCGGTAGAGGGCGAACTGGCGGCTGGTGCCTTCGCGAAGTTCGAAGAGGAGGCTGGCGCGGTTGGAGGCCTCGACGTCGACGACGCCGACCAGGCGCATCCACGGGGTGCGATCGAGGTGGGCGGAGTCGGTGACGCTGGAGAAGGCGGTCTGGAGCTTGCCGAAGGTGTCCTGCTGAGCGACGACGGTGACGTAGCGGAGGGTACCGTCCGGGGCGGCCGTGTGTGCGGTGAGGACGTAGGTGGGGGCGCCGCCGTAGCTCAGCGTGAAGCCGCGAAGATCTTCGCCGTCGAGCGGGATAGGCGGCGGTTGTGCGGCGGCTTTGCGTTTCGCGGCGGCGGCACGGCGGCGGGCGGCCGGGGTGGTGGCGGCGCGGGGCCGGGCGGCTGGCGTGGTGGGACGAGGTGCGGTGGTCGCCGGAGGCGTTTGCGTTGCGGATCCGGCGGTGGGGCTGAAGCTCGGGCCGGCGGTGGGGTTGACCGGTGTGCCCTCGCCCGCCGTCTGGCCCACCAAGCGGCCGCTGCGCGGGGCGGAGGTTGCGGAAGGCGCGGTTGCGCTGTAGGCGGCGAGTTTGGTGCGGGCCATCGCCTCGAGACTCGTAAGCACGGCCTTGTGCTCGGCTTCGTCCGCCCAGGGACGGGCAAAGTCGTGCTCGGGGCGGTTGGCCGGGTCGGAGACGGCGACCATCTGGTGCAGATCTTCGGGCAAGCCGGCGAGCTTGGCCAGGACCTTGGGGTCCGGCGCGTCAGTATCCGCCGGTCCGGAGCCGGTGGGCTTGCCGCGATGAAGCACCGGGCGATTGGGGTCGTTGTTGAGTGCGTCGGTCGCGACCTCCTGGTCGGGACTGTTGTCGGCGCCGTTCTTGGAACTGGAGGCAGTGCCGGAAGCCGGGGCGGGGTCGCGGCGCTTCAGCGTTGGACGGTCAGGGTCGTCGGCCGGCGTGGCAGTGGGGTCGGTCGAAGCGGGGGTGCTCGTCGGGGTCTTGTTGGCGCCGGTGGTGCTGCGGCGACGGAGGGTGGGTCGGTCGGGGTCGGCGGTACTGCCGGAGTTCGCGTCTGCATCCTTGCCGGAGCGACCGCGATCGCTCAGGGTAGGCTTGCCGTCGTCGGCGGCGGTGGTGATGCGGCTGAGGGAGAGCGAGGCGCGGAGCTGAGTGGCCTTCACGACGGCTTCGGGTGTGACGCTGCCGTAGCCCCACCAGCCGTCGACATTGCCGGTGTCGGCGTCGGGCTGTTTGCTGGCGGAGCGAAGCTCGAGCAGGCCTTGGGGCGTGCCGGCCTGCTGCAGCTCGTAGGCGTTGCCCGGGGTGAGCGCGAAGGGGATGGGCCGGGGCTGGAAGATGGCGCCGTCCTCAAGCTCGCCATTGATGAAGACAGTGACTGGGATAAGGCGGCTGGCGGCCGCTTTGGTGAGATCGCCGGTCCACTCATAGACGCCGACGGCGCGAACGACCGCTTCCGGCTTTTCGACGCGGTGCGTCTGGGCGACGGCCCACATGCCGAGCACGAGGCTGCCGATCGCCGTGGTGGCCGTGATCCATCGCTGGGAGACGCGTGACATGCTGCGGTGTTAGACGCAGCGTCGGCGGCTTTTGGCCCACGCCGAGTGAAGCCGGCGCTGGTCTAGCGGCCGGGTCTAGCATTGGGGAATGAATGGTGTTGTTGATGACGGCGACCGGGAGCGGCGCGGGACACGCGACGGGGTGCGCGAGGAGGATCCGCTGCTTGCGGTAGAGGAGCTTCGCATCGGCTTCGCCGGGGCGGCGACGCCGGCGGTGGACGGAATCAGCTTTGCGGTGCCGGCGGGTGAGACGCTTGGGCTGGTGGGTGAGTCCGGCTCGGGCAAGTCGCTGACGGCGCTGGCGCTGCTGGGTCTGCTGCCGCCGGAGGCGCGGTGCACGGGGCGAATCCGGTTTGACGGCAGCGAGTTGCTGGGGGCGAGCGAGGCGGCGATGCGGCGGCGACGCGGCCGTGAGATCGCCATGATCTTTCAGGAGCCGATGACGGCGCTCAATCCGGTGATGCGTGTGGGCGCGCAAGTGGCCGAGGCGATCCGTGCGCATCAGCCGGGAATGAGCCGGCAGGAGCTGCGGGAGCGGACGATAGCGGCGCTGGCCGAAGTGGCGCTGCCGGAGCCGGAGCGCCGCGAGCGCGACTACCCGCACCAGTTCTCGGGTGGGCAGCGGCAGCGGATTGTGATCGCGATCGCGTTGGCGAACCGGCCGCGGCTGCTGATCGCGGATGAGCCGACGACGGCGCTCGATGTGACGGTGCAGGCCCAGATCCTCGATTTGCTTCGATCATTGCAGCGGTCGCACGGGCTGGCGATGCTGTTTATCTCCCATGATCTGGCGGTGGTGCGGCAGGTCGCGGGGCGGGTTGCCGTGCTCGAGCACGGACGTGTGGTGGAGCAGGGAACGGCGGCGGTGGTCTTCAGCTCGCCGGAGCACGCGTACACGCGCCGCCTGCTCGCGTCTGTGCCGACGCTCAGGACGGATCGAAGTCGGCCGCTTGCCACGCTGGTGTGAGACGGCAGCGCGGGTTTGGCCGTTCTGGGTGATGTTGTCCAGGTGAGAGGCGCGCGTGGATTGCGTGTGTGCAATTCCTTTTGCGTGTGATCCAACCCCAGGATGTGAGAACTGCCTCTGATGAAAGAACAGCACTACCTCCGGTTGCAGGTACCGATCCGAAGACTAGGGGGTGTGCACCTTATCCAACATCCGCCCCCGAAGGGCCCGGCGACCGAAGAGACGCGGTCCATCCGGGGTGGCTAACCGCAGAAAACTCGCACGGCAAGGAGCAGAAGCATATGTACATTCTCTGGTGGATTATCGTTGGTCTGATTGCTGGTTTCATTACGGGCAAGCTGATGAAGGGCAGCGGCTTCGGAGCGCTGATGGACATTGTGGTCGGCATTGTGGGTGCGGTTGTCGGCGGCTTCATTATGCGGGCGCTGGGCTTTGCGGGTCAGGGCGGAATGATCTACACCATCATCGTGGCAGTCGTCGGCGCGGTCCTTTTGACCTTGCTGATTCGGCTAGTCACGGGCAGTCGAACTGCCGTCTAGCGAGGTGCGGGGCGAGTGCGCAGCGCGGCGCCCCGCGCTGACCAAGTCGGCGATTCTGCATTCACGCGATTGCCGGCCGAACAAAAAAATCGAGTTTGGGCTGAGACGCCGATGAAGCGACCGGGCCAACCTATGGCGATAGCACGTTCTATGCGAGCAAAACACCACCTCCTGGCCGAGGTGGTGTTTTCTTTTGCGATTTGGCGCGTTGCGATGAGCGCCTGTGACAGGGATGAGCATCTGTGACAGGTCTGTAACAACTGCGCGTTCTCGTCCTGCATTGCATCCCATGCGGGAGGGCTTGTAGTCTCAAGCCCTCAGAGAAGAGCTCGCGAGGTCGGTGGCATGAGAAACGTGCTTGGGGTTTTACTTGCAGGGGGCGCTGGAGAGCGCCTCTTTCCGTTGACGCGCGACCGGGCAAAGCCGGCGGTTCCCTTTGCCGGCCAGTACCGCATTATCGACATCACACTTTCGAACTGCATCAACTCCGACCTTCGCCACGTGTACATCCTGACGCAGTACAAGGCGCTGAGCCTGAACCGCCATATCCGCGAGGGATGGGGCGGCGTGGTCGCGAGTGAGCTAGGAGAGTTCTTCGAGATATTGCCGCCGATGCAGCGGGTCAGCAAGAACTGGTACACGGGCACGGCGGACGCGGTGTACCAGAACATCTACTCGATCGGCGCAGAGGAGCCGAAGTACGTGTTGATCCTTTCAGGCGATCACATCTACAAGATGAACTACGGCCTGATGATGCAGCAGCACTGCGATTCGGGAGCGGATGTGACGATCGCCACCCTGCCGATCCGGCCCGACGAGGTTTCGCAGTTCGGTGTGGTCGAGGTGGCGCGCAACGGTGAGGTCACGGGCTTTATCGAGAAGCCCAAGGAGACCAGCCTGCGGTCGCCGTTCAATCCGGAACGGGTGGATGCGTCCATGGGCATCTACCTGTTCAACACGGATGTGCTGCTGCCGGAGCTGATCCGCGACGCCGGGGATACGGAGTCCAAGCACGACTTCGGCCACAATATCCTGCCCAGTCTGTTGGGCAGATTCAAGGTGCAGGCCTTCAACTTCGTCGACGAGAACAAGCGGCAGGAGGCGCTCTACTGGCGCGACGTGGGCACGCTCGAGGCGTACTACGAGGCGAACATGGATGTTGCGGGCGTCTCGCCGATCTTCAATCTGTACGACAAGAGCTGGCCGATGCGGACGCGACCGTATCAGTATCCGCCGGCGAAGTTCGTCTTCGGCGAGCCGGGGCGGACGGGCATGGCGATCAACTCGATCATCTCCTCGGGGTCGATCGTCTCGGGTGCGGTGGTGCGATCAAGTGTGCTGTCGCACGATGTGCGCGTGAACTCGTTCGCGGATGTGGACTCAAGCGTGATCTTTTCGCATGTCAACATTGGCCGACACTGCAGAATCCGGCACGCGATCATCGATCGCGACGTTCACATCCCGGACGGGACGGTGATCGGCTACGATCCGCACGAGGATAAGAAGAACTACTTCGTGTCGACGAGCGGGCTGACCGTGGTGACGCGGGACTACTCCGTGTACGAGAACCCGGTGTCGCCGGAGTTCATGCAAAATACGTTCTGAGCGGGCACGATTCCACCGCAATGATGTTGAGTTGCGTGGTGGACCGTGCCAGAATTCTGGCATGGATCGCGCGACGGTGCTTCGTGTGTTGAGAGAGCATGAGGTGGAGTGCGCGAAGCTGGGATAGTTCGTCTGCGCGTGTTTGGGTCGGTGGCGCGTGGTGAAGAGAACGCGGACTCCGATGTAGATCTGCTGGCGGACTTAGACGAGGCACGTCGGTGGACCCTTTTTTCTTTAGGTGGCGTGCACACGAAGCTGAGCGATATCTTGCGGACCGAGGTGGATCTTGCTTCCGCAAAGTCCTTGAAGGAAGGGCTGCGGGAGCGAGTGCTGCGAGAGGCGATTGTTGCCTTGTAGGGGAGATCCCGCCTTGCCTCTTCGCGACATCAGGGAGAGTGTCCGTCTGATTCGCGAGTTTGTGGGGTCGATGACGATCGAGGAGTACAAGAGGGACCGCAAGACGCAGGCCGCGGTCGAGCGGCATTTGTTGGTGATCAGCGAGGCGGCCAAGCGTTTGGGAGACGATGCGGAGCGGCTGGCGCCGGGGGTTGCCGTGGCACAACATACGAGGCATCGGCAACTGGCTCCGACATGCGTATGATCGCGTCGGCGCTGACCTGATCTGGAGCGTGGTGAGGGACGATCTGCCGATGCTGGAGCCGGCGATTCAGGACGCCTTGGGTCGGAGTGCGACGCAAGATGAGGATGACAGCGGCGGGTAAATGTGTCTAGCGTCGCTTGCCGAAGCGATAGACGATGCCGCCGGAGATGGCGACGAACTCGCGCAGCTCGGTGCCGTAGTGCTCGAGGATGAGATCGGGCTGAAGGCGGACGGCAATGTTCTTCGAATAGTTGAAGTCGACCGAGCCGCCGAGGGCAGCCATAAACGCGGTGCGGTTGCTATACAGGCCGATGCCGGTGGCGGAGATGGGGCTGCCGCCAGGGTAGTCGTTGATGGAGTGGTCGAAGATGCCGTAGGACCCGCCGGCGAGTGCGTGGTAGTCGATCGCGGCGTAGCGACCCTTGGGGCCGCGATAGGTGACACCGCCGAAAAAGTTGTTCTGAAAGACGCCAACGCGGTTGTAGTAGCGATTGGGAAAGACGGGGGTGGTGCCGCCCTCGAAGCGATAGTCTCCCGTGAGGCCGAGGCGCGGGCGCAACCAATATGTGAACTGCCCCTCGGCGCCTGCGAAGTTCATGCGCTTGGGCAGGTTCTGGCCGGCCTGGAAGTTCTCGAAGTTGATGCCACCGAAGACCTCGTACTTGTTGTCGTAGGTGGCGACCGGCGCGAGCGAAAGCTTGCCGCTCTGCGAGATGTCGGCACGCGGGCGCGCGGGAGTGCCTGTCTGCGTGCCGGATGGGGCGCCAGATGTGGAGCCTGCCTGGGAGCCGGTGGACGTGGTGCCCTGCGAGCCGGCCGGTGTGCCGGTCTGGCTGCCCGCGGGTGCGTTGTTTTGCGCAAAGGTGTTGAAGGCGGCGGCAAACGGCAGCAGGACGAGGGCGGCGAGCGCGCGGTGGCCGAGGGTGCGGCGAACGCGGGGAGACATCGAGGGCGAACCTTGCAAGTTGATCTTCTCTCCTAAGCAGGCGGCACCGGAAAGACCTGGACCGGCATGGGCCCACTCCAGCCGGTCTTCGAGCCCACCTCTCGACGGCTTTGAAGGCCGGCGAAACAGGCGGTGCACGAGCCGCGCTCTTTCCACGATATAACGTTCGGCGGCCATCCGCAGGCGACGCGGCGCCGTACTCAGAAGACTGCGCCATGCGACAATGGTGCGTGCCGCGGTCGGATCGCGGCAGCAGGAGAGGGACGTATGGGCGAACTATTCACACCGACTCATCTGATGGTTCTGGCCGTGGTGGCCCTGGTCCTCTTTGGCGGCAAAAAGCTGCCGGAGCTGGGCAAGGGGCTGGGCGAAGGTCTGAAGGGCTTCAAGGACGGCATGAAGGGGATCAGTGAAGATCCAAGCAAGCCGGGCGAGACGGCGCACACCGTGACGCCGAAGGCTGAAGAGAGCTTGAAATAAAGCGCGGAGCCGCGGGTTGAGCCGCCCTCGGGCGGATCCCTGCCGCGTTGTGCCACCGACGTGCGGAATAGTGTTAGCGGGTGATAAGGACAACGGCGGTGGCGGCGAGCGCCATGCCGATCCCCTGACGGGCGTTGACCCGCTCGCGCAGGATCACGCCAGCCAGAAGAATGGTCGACGCGGGATAAAGTGACGCGAGCACGGCCGCGATATCCAGCCTGCCGCCGCGGGTCGCGGCGATGTAGAAGAGATTACCTGCAGTGTCGAGGATGGCGGTGGCCGCTGCCCAGCGGAGAGAGGCGGCGCTCAGCCACGGGGTGGCTGGGGCCTTGGCCTCTGCTTGGTGGACCTTCCTACGCTGTGAGGCGAGTGCCGCCCAAAGCAGGCCGAGGACGCAGACGGCAATGCTGGCACAGCGGCTGAGGGCAAGCGGCCAAAGGACGCCGGCGGGGCTCGCAAGGCGAAGCGCGACAAAGTACAGACCGAAGCCGATGCCGGAGATCACGGCGAGCAGCAGCGTGCTGGTGGGGGTGGGCGCATGCCGCGGGGCGGCGGCGATGAGCCAGATGGCGGCCGCGGCGAGCGCAAAGCCGATCAAGGGCGACGCGCCGGGTGAGCCTTCGCGCACGATCGAGACGACAGTGGGTATGGCGGCGGCGAGCAGGCCGCTGATGGCGGCGGTCGCTCCCATCGCGCCCCGCGCGAGGCAGACGTAGAAGGCGATGATGCAGGTGCCGGCGCAGACCCCGGCCACGAGCGCCCACAGGAGCAGACGGCCGGTCGGTGCGGAATCATGGCGGAGCGAGACGGCGACGAGCAAGCCGATCAGGCTCGACAGATGGACGGTCAAGACGACACGCAACGCGGTGCGCAGCGAGCCGCCGCCGCGTTTGGTCGCCATGCCGCCGGAGAAGTCACCGCCGCCCCAGGTGACGGCGGCGGCAAGCGCCAGGCTGACGTTGCCGGGCAGCAAGGGCTGCAACGTCATGCGGGAGGGAGGTCGCTTGCTGCACCCCGATAGCCGGTGACCCAGCGTGCAAGCCCGATGCGGGGGGCGATCACCCTACTTCGCGCTGGCGACCGGCGCTGCCGTGGTGGGGCGGGTATCGGCCGCTGTCGGGTAGTAGCCCTGCTTGGCGATCACGTTCAGGTCCGGTCGCATCACCTTGACCTCGATCTTGCGGTACTTGCCGTCGATGAAGGGCTCATGCGTGTAGTAGCCGATGGTGTACTGCGTCCGCACCTGCTCGGCGATCTTGTCGAAGCTGTTCTCGATGCCGCGCTGGCGGAACTCGGGATCAATCTGGCCGCCGGTGGCCGAGGCGTAGACGGGAAGGATGTTGTCGCGCATCTCAAACGGCAGGTGGAAGCGATCGACGAAGCCCTCACCCTTGAGGTTGGGGAGGCTATGGACCAGCGTGCCATAGACCGCGATCTTGTTGGTCTGAAGGTACTTGATGACTTCCTTCGTCTTGGCGGTCGAGCCGTACTCCTTGCCGTCGGAGATGACGTAGACGATGCGGCGGCGGCCCTTGCCGGCGTGGGTGGTCGCCTTGGCAGCCTCCAAGATGGCGTCGTTGAGCGTGTGGGCTTCCCTGGGCACGTTGATGGTATTGCTCGTGGTGGTGCCGTGGTTGGAGTTGACCAGCGGCATGATGTGATCTTCCGCGCCGCTATTCAGATTGATGTTTTGACCGAGCGCGCTGCCGGCGTCGTAGAACATAGGTTCGCGTCCGGTGGCCTTGGATTGGGCGAGCACGGCCGAAAGCCGGGCGCTCTGCGCGGCGGTGAAGTCGGTCTGCATACGGGGACCGTTGTTATAGGTGAAGACGGCGATCTCGTCGTAGGGGGTAAACGCGCCTTGCAGTGCGGAGAGCGAGTTGTTGACCTTGGTCATCTCGTCGTAGGTAAGGCTTTGATCGATGACGAGCGCGACGGAGAGTGGGAAGGGATCGACGGTCCAGAGAGCCATTTTCTGTCGCAGGCCGTTCTCGTAGACGCGGACCTCACGCCAGCTGAGGCCGGGGACGAGCTGATTCTTCGAGTCCTTGACGGTGAAGGGAACCTCGACGAAGTTGGTCTGGGTGCGGAAGGTGGTTATCGCGGCGGCACCCTGGCCGGCGGCGGGCAGTTCGGGGGCTGCCTGGTCGTCCGCGCCGGGTGTGGTGGTCTGGGTTGCCGCGGAGCCTGGAAGCGAGGTTCCCGGCGCCTCGGTCTGCACCTCGTCCGTGCCGGAGGTGGAGGTTGGGGTTTCGACACCGGCCCCCTTACCGGGAGTCACGGGGCCGAGCGATGGCAGGGTCTGCGGGTGCGGCGCGTCCGGCACGGTCGCCTGCTGCTGCGGCGCGTTGGGCAGGGCCCCGTCCTGCGCCGCTCCGGCCTGGACTCCGAGCACGGAGATCGCGAGCACACTTGCTACGACACTTTGCTTCAGCACGACCGCCCCCACACTTCTTTTACGCACGCTCTTCTTCCTTAGAAGCCCTACAAGGTACCTTTCTACAGGGTATCAGCGCGCAAAGCGAGCCCTGTCACGGCCTAACTAGGTACCAACGTCCTATGTGTTGGACGCGCAACCATACGGGTACGTTGCGCTGGGCGCCCAGACCGGGGACATCGGTTCGAGAAGCGCTCCCATGCGAACTTCTGGGGGGATTTCTTCGTCTAAGCGGATATGTGGTTCCGGCCCTCCTTTGCCCCTTCTTCTTCGTTCTCCTCGCGCCTTCGTCCTCTGGCTTCGGCAGCCCTGCTGCTGAGCGTCGGGATCACAGGCATAGCGTTGTTCGGCTCGCCGCGCCACGCCGGCGCACAAGAGGCTCCCACACCCGGCGGACCGCCGCCGGAGAGCGATGCGCCCGCGCAGGTGGTGGAGAACGCGGACACGCAGACCTTCAAGGTGAATGCGAACCTGGTCAACCTGTACTTCTCTGTCCGGGACAAGAACGGCTACATCACCAACCTGAAGAAGGACGATTGCGAGATCAGCGAGGACAAATCGCCGCAGACGATCAAGCGCTTCACCCAGGAGAAGAACCTGCCGCTGACGATCGGCATTCTGCTGGACACGAGCGGATCGCAGCAGAACGTGCTGCCGCTCGAGCAGGAGTCAGGCGCCGCGTTTCTGAAGGACGTGCTCCAGAAGAAGGATGAAGCGTTTTTGATCTCGTTCGACATCAACGTTGACCTGCTGTCGGACTATACGAACTCTGCCGGCGAGCTGCGGCGCGCGATCGATAAAGCGGTCATCAACACGGGCACGGGGTCCGGCTCAGTGACGGGCAATAGCCGGCCACGCGGCACGCTGCTGTATGACGCGGTGTACCTGGCCGCGCACGACAAGCTGCGGCAGGAGGCAGGGCGGAAGATCATCGTGATGCTGACGGACGGCGGCGACCAGGGATCGCAGGAGACGCTGAAGACGGCGACCGAGGCGGCGCAGAAGTCGAATGCGATCGTGTATGTGATCTTGATCGCGGATCGCGGGTTCTACGGCGGCTTCCAGATGGGCTACACGGGCGACCGCGACATGGAGAAGCTGGCGACGGATACGGGCGGTCGCGTGATCAACGTGGGCAACAACGGTAAGAAGCTGCAGGAGGCCTTCGACCAGATCCAGGACGAGCTGCGGACACAGTATCTGGCGAGTTATACGCCGACCAACCTGAAGCTGGACGGGACGTTTCGGACCTTGAGCGTGAGCTGCCAGAAGGGGTATAAGGTGCAGGCGCGCAAGGGTTACTACGCGCTGCCGGACTCCATGTCCTCGAACGATGACTAGATAGGCGGGGATTAGCCGAGGGGGGGTCATCTGAGCGGGGATTATGGGCAGGACGGAGATGCAGGGCGCGACGATTGACGTCGCGCCCTTGCTGTTTCAGGCCTCGATGGCGCCGGTGTAGACGGCCATGCCCGCGACCGCGTCCACGCCCATTTGGTCGAGGGCGTCGATCTCGGCCTGCTCGCGGATGCCGCCGGCGACGATGAGCTGCTTTGCGGTGCAGGCGCGAAGGATAGCGGCCACGTCGAGCGGGAAGCCTTGCATGGTGCCTTCCGTGTCGACGTGGGTGTAGAGAAAGGCGGCGCAGTCGTTCTCGAGCCAGGTGACGGCCTCCTCTGGTGTGAGGTCCACGGACTCCTTCCAGCCCTTGACGGCGACCTTGCCATGCTTTGTGTCGACGGAGAAGACGAGCTGCTCCTCGCCGAGGACCCTGCGGAGCGAGGCGGCGAAGTCGAGGTTGAGGACGGGGTGGCGGGCGCGGTCGGCGGGGGTGTCGCCGCCGAAGAGGGTGGAGCCGTAGATGACGCGCCTAGCACCGCTGTCGAGCATGCGCTGGCCGTCCTCGGCGGTGCGGAGGCCGCCGCCGACCTGGCAGGGCAGGCGCGAGGTGAAGCGCTCGATGAGGTCGGCGTTGGAGCCCTGCCGCATGGCGGCGTCGAGGTCGATGAGCTGGACGAGCGGGTATTTGGCGAAGCGCTCGATCCAGGGCTCAAAGTCGTCGAAGGCGAGCTTGAGCTTCTCGCCTTGAACGAGCTGGACGATCTGGCCGTTGAGGAGGTCGATGGAGGGGATCAGCATGGGGTCCGTGTTTCAGTTTGCAGTTTCAGGTTTGGATTTGTGGGGTTAGCAGGGGAGGCGCATGGGGAGGCCGTGGGTGGCGATCTCCTGCTTGAGGGAGCGGGAGTCGGTGATGCCGAAGTGGAAGATGCTGGCGGCGAGGGCGGCGTCGGCGTGGCCGCCGGTGGGGTTGGTGGCGAAGACTTCGGCGAAGTGTTGGGCGTTGCCGGCGCCGCCGGAGGCGATGACGGGGATGCTGACGGCTTGGGCGACGGCACGGGTGAGGGGGCAGTCGAAGCCGGCGCGGGTGCCGTCGGCGTCCATGGAGGTGAGGAGGATCTCGCCCGCGCCGCGGTCTTCGGCTTCGCGGGCCCAGTCGAGGAGGCGGCGCCCGGTGGGGGTGCGGCCGCCGGCGACAAAGACCTCGGCGTTGGCGACGGCTTCGTCGTCCTCTAACGGCTCGGCATCCAGCGGCCCGCTTCCAAGGTCGCCGGCCTGCGCGCTCGTTGGCACGCTAGCGGGCAATCCGTCCTGAGCTGCCCTTCCGCGGGGGCGTGTGGCGCGGCGGGCGTCGATGGCGACGATGACGGCCTGGGCACCGAAGGAGGAGCCGATTTCGGAGATGAGCGCGGGGCGGGCGATGGCGGCGGAGTTGAGCGAGACCTTGTCGGCGCCGGCGTTGAAGACGGCCTCGGCGTCGGTGGCGGAGCGGATGCCGCCGCCGACGGTGAAGGGGATGAAGAGCTCGGCGGCGGTGCGGCGGACGGTCGAGAGCAGGGTGCCGCGGCCCTCGTGGGTGGCGGTGATGTCGAGCAGAACGATCTCGTCGGCGCCGGCGGCGGCGTGACGGTGGGCGAGCTCGGCGGGGTCGCCGGCGTCGATGATGTCGACGAACTGGATGCCTTTGACGACGCGGCCGGCGCGGACGTCGAGGCAGGCGATGATGCGCTTGGTCAGCATGCTGCTGCTAGGGTACCCCTCCCCCCCCGTACTTTTGGTCCAAAGTATTCGATTGAGGGCAGTTAGGTCCGGACCTGGGTACGGCGTACGTGCCACCTAGCCGAGACCGGCACCCCGGTCCAGGCGAGGTGCTGTGTCGAGTTTACGGGAGTTGGGCGGTGGGGCGCGCCAGGGCGGCGGCGATCGGGACTGGCTTGCTCGGCGCTCCGCGGCGTCGATGTTGGCCTATAGGAAGTTCTTGGAAGGGTTCAGACAACATTCGCGGGGCGAAGGCGGTCTGGGAAGCCCCGGATTCGTGCTCAGGCTTTGTGGTCTGGATGCCGGGTCTTGAAGTCGGAGCGGAACTCCCTCGGGGTTTGAGCTTTCGCGTTCTTGAACTGCCGGTTGAAGTTTGCGAGGTTGCCATATCCGACGTCGTCCGCGATAAGGGAGATCGGCTTTTCGGTGTTGATGAGCAGGGCACAGGCATTGCCGATGCGGAGCCGCGTGACGTACTCCGTGGTGGTCATTCCCGTTTGGCGCCGAAAGATCCGGTGTAAGGAGCTGCGGCTCAGTGCGGCGATTTGACTTAGTTGGGCGACCGGATTTTGCTCCCGATAGTGCCGGTGGAGGAAGGAGAGGACGCGACCGATTCGCTCCTCGGCTGCATCCGGCGTGGCCTGGACCGAGGCGGACGACAGGGGTAACGCCTTTGCATCGCGCGACAACAGGAGCAAGAGCTGCAGCAGGGTCGGCAGCCTGTCCTCCGCTGTCTGGTCCAGCATAGCGCAGATGATCGGTCGAGCTTTCGCTCGCACCTGGTCGGAGAACTCGAGGGCCCTGGTCGAGCGTTCGAGCAAGAGCTGGATGGGACGAAGCTCCACATGCGATCGGATGAGGTTCTGCACGAAGGCTTCACTGAACCACAGGACCACGGCTTGGTGGGTGGGTCCTGCGCCGCAGTCTTCGCTGGAGCACCAGGTGTGAGGGATCTTCGGGCCGATAAGGACGAGGTCCCCACTTGTGTAGGGCGCCATGTTGTCGCCGACGAAGCGCTGCCCGCGACTGTTCAACGTGAGGGTTAGTTCGTACTCGCTGTTGTAGTGCCACTCGAAGGGGATAGCCGGCAGCCGTCGATCGAACAGGGTCCACGAACCTTCGTTTGAGGCCGCGATGTGTTCGTGGTAGGGCTTCATTGCCTGAACTGTATGGTGCGATTGTACCTGTCCGGCAGCGCTACATGAGATTTGAGTATCAGTTCTTGGTACACGGAGCAAACATGGCGATGGCCGCGCTGGATATGGTTTCTGTGTGCGCAAGAGCGCATGCGAGGGCGGTCGATGAACGAAATGTTCGTGAAGGAGACAGTGATGGAAGAGACGGTGGTTGGCAAGCCCGGCGACAACAAGCTCACACCGGCGATTGTGCGGGAGCCGCTTCACCTGATTGAGAAGAAGCTGCCGTTGCGTGTGCTGTCGCAGGCCGATTTCGAGCACTGGCAGACGTACGGTTTTGTGGTGGTGAGGCAGGCTGTTCCAGCGGCGAATGTGGAAGCACTGAGGAAGCTGCTTTGGGAGTTCCAGGAGATGGATCCCCACGATATGTCGACCTGGAACGCGGCGCAACTACGGAACCATGCGATGAAGGAGCTGAATAACAGCGGGATGGTGGAGATCTACAACCACCAGGCGCTGTGGGATAACCGGCAGGAGCAGCGGGTCTACGATGCGTTTGTCGACATCTGGGATGAGGAACGGCTTTGGGTGACGATCGATCGAGCGAACCTGAACACGCCGAACCGGAGTGGCCGGGCGTTTGGCGGCTTTATCCATACGGATGTGGATACGACGCTTGATCCGCTGCCGGTCAACGTGCAGGGTGTGCTTTCGCTGGTGGACGTGGATGGGGAGACGGGTGGATTTCAATGTGTGCCGGAGCTTTTCCGGACCTTTGCGGAGTGGAAGGCGCGCCAGCCGGAGAATCGTGACGGATTCAAGCCGGATGTGGATGGATTTGAGGTGTATCCGGTGCCGATGAAGGCCGGCGATCTGCTGATCTTCAACAGCCTGCTGGCCCATGGGATACGGCCGAACACGTCGGAGAACAAGGTGCGGATGGCGCAGTACATCTCGATGACGCCGGCGACGGAGAGTAATGAGGAGCTGCGGGAGCGTCGGGTGCAGTCGTGGAAGGAGCGCCGGGCGCCGGAGGGGTTTGCGTTTCCAGGCGACCCGCGGGAGTGGGAGCGCACGCGGTATGGGACGGCATCGCTTACGCCACTAGGGCGGAAGCTGCTGGGGGTTGACCTATGGGAGAGTGAGGAAGCTTTAGGAAGCTAGGAGCGCTCCATCGCGGAGGTTTGCGGCTTGCTTTCCTGATGGAGCGCTTCGGTCTTGCAGTTCTTAAGTCGGCTGCGCGAAAGGCGGTGTGCGCTTAGGAGTTGAGGCTCATGCCCATAACGGGGCAGCGGGCGGCGGCGGCGCTGCCGGACTCGATGCCGCCGACGCGGCCGAAGCCCCAATCGGGCTCGCCGAGGAAAGTGATTTTGTGGGCGCGGGCCATGCCGGAGAGCTGGGTGTGGACCATGTGCATGGCCATCTGGATGGCGTGAACGGAGTCCGCGCCGCCGGCGGGGATGATGTGGGTGCGGCCCATGCTGGACAGGCGGAAGAGGCAGCACCAGCCCTTGCCGTCGATGTAGGTGGGTTTGCCGAAGGAGATGACGAGGGGGCCTTGCTGGCCCTCGTGCTCGAGTTCGAGCTCGCGCTCAGAGATGATCTCGAACGGGAGCTGGTCGAGGCCGGTCCAGTTGGCGGCGGCATCGGGGGTGAGCAGGATGACGTCATGGCTGATCTCGGGCAGGGGGTGAGAATGGGCCTGGTCCTGCGGCTGGGTCTGCGGCTGATCGGGGTCAAGAACAGAGGTCTGCGGTGGGGCTGGGGTTTGGATCGCGCTTTCGGCCATGACGGTGTCTCCGTTGGGCATTGGATGCTAAAGCATCTCTCCTGATGCTGAGCGCTGTTCGACGATTATGGAGGTCCTCTTCCTTGAGAGAAGATGACTTGAGCGTTGTGGCCCCTGCCGACATTCTCAGGAGAGGATGCTAGAGCGCGAGGAAGTTGTGGAGGATATGGAGGCCGGTTTCGGCGGATTTTTCCGGGTGGAACTGGACGCCGAAGACGTTGTCTCGTTCGACGACGGCGGTGAAGGGGGCACCGTAGGTGGTGGTGGCGGCGGTGTCTTCGCTGACGGGGGCGCGGAAGGAGTGGGTGTAGTAGACGAAGCTGCCGGGGGGGATGCCGCGGAGGAGGCGGGAGTCGGGGCGGATGTCGTCGAGGGAGTTCCAGCCGACGTGGGGGGACTTTAGGGGGGCGTCGCCGTGATGGGTGGGGAAGCGCTCGCAGCGGGAGGCGAAGTGGCAGAGGCCGTCGGTGGAGGCGGCTTCGGTCGAGCCTTCGTAGAGCCACTGGAGGCCGACGCAGATGCCGAGGAAGGGGGTGCCGCCGGCGATGCTGTCGCGGGTGGCTTGGGTGAGTTCGAGGTCGTGGAGGAGCTCCGTGGCGCGGAAGTGGCCGACGCCGGGGAGGATGATTTTGTCGGCGGCGCGGACGTCGGCGGGGGATTGGGTGATGACGAGGTCAGTGGCGCCGAGATAGCGGAGGGTTTTGACGACGCTGGTGAGGTTGCCGGCTTTGTAGTCGATGATGGCGATCATGGATGGTGGGGGTCCGTGGTCCAGTCTTCTACCTGAAGGCCGCGGATGCGAGCGAATGCCTTGTCGTTGGTGACCAGCGTAAGGCCGAGCGCGAGCGCGTGGGCGGCGATCATGGTGTCGGCGAGGCTGAGCGGCTGGCCTGATTTGTGTTGCGCTGCCGCAAGCTGCCCGTACTTTTGTGCGCAGAGTGTATCCCACGGTAGGCTTTCGATACTGTCGAGGAACTTTGGCACGGTTACACGGAGTTTTGCCTCGGGGGGAAGGAGCTCGAGGCCGAATCGCATCTCGGCTTCGGTGATGCTTGAGATGATGAGGTGTGTGCGGTGGGTGGAGCGCGCGCGGTGCAGCAGCGCGGGAGATGTGCCTTTTGCGAGAAAGCTCGCGATGTTTGTGTCGAGGAGGAAGCGACCCATCAGAAGAGATCTCGCGGTGTTGGCGGCGTGCGACCCCGATCCGGGAGGAGGTCTTCGTCGATGGGGCCAAGCTCGTCAAGCAGGCGGAAGAACTCTTCCCAGTGCGCCTGCCGTTTTGCCTGTTGCTGCGCGGAGAGGATGATGTCGCCGGTCTCGGGATCTTTGCGGATCTCGACGGCGTTGCCCTCAAAGCGGAACTCTGCCGGCAGGCGGACGGCCTGGCTGCGGCCGTTCATGAAAAGTTTGGCGGTCTGGGGCATGGTCTCCTCCGGCGCCTAGTATATACCACGGTATAGACTAAGCTAAGGCGCTGGATTGGGCGCCGAGGGCGGGGCGATCTCTTCGAGGGAGAAGTCGAGGAGCATGGCGCGGGAGTTTGCCGAGGGGATCGGGGAGGTTGGTGTCGGTGTAGCGGTGGAGGGAGGCGCTGACGTTGTTGCGGGTTTGTTTGGGAGGGTGATGGTCATCGGTGTGGGAGTCCAGAGGACAATGAACATGTGATGTAGCAAGGAGATCTAGTAGAGGAGGTATAGGCCGAAAGAGAGTGGGATGGTGATGCAGAAGCCGATCGTGACGAAGATTGTTTCTTTGCGGGTCATGGTGGTCCTGGGCCTCCGGCCTAGGATGTTATGTATCGGGCTTTCAGCCCTTGGCGCTATGTGGACCGGTACCTAGGCCTTCGGCCTAGGCTGTTATGTGGCGGGCTTTAGCCCTTAGAAGAGTGAAAGCCCAGTCACGTACCAGTAAACGATAAGCAGGGATGCCGCGGTGATGCACGCGATTCGAGGTAGTCGTTTGCCAAAGAAGGAAAGAATAAAGCCGGTGACCGCTGTTGCTGACCCCCATCGTACCCATGGCACGCCTTCGGCTCCTTGCTTCAAGTAGTCCGTTGCTTGAACATGGCGGGCGCAGCCTCCGATTAAGACGGCTCCAGGGGTGGCGAGTGCGGCGATGGCGAAGCTGAAGAGCTTGGGGCGGATGCTCGCGGCGTTCATAAGCCCCCTATTCGGCGGGGAGTGGGGCGTTGCCCCGGGGTGGATGGGGAGGGCCTCCAGCCCATGAGCTCTATTTTGGCGGAGACCTAGGGCGTTGCCTAGGCCTTTATGTTTTGGGCCTTTGGCCCGTCTCTAGGAAGAGACTGTGTGAGGCCAACAAGGTTGTTGTAGCTCTGGCTGCATAGCCTGTTTAGTCGAAGTGATAGTCGCGGATTTTCTCCCACAGCGTTCTGGGCCTCACGAAAAAGGTAATCTCACCTCGCGATGGCGAAGAGCCGACCTTGGGGCTGCATTCGTTAGGAGCAACGATGCCTTCTGAACGTATTTGAGCAACCGAGAAGAGCGGCTTCAGGCTTTCTCCGTGTGCGCACAGATCAAATTCGTTCCAGGCAGTCCTGCTTCCCGAGATATTGCCCAAGCCGATGGACGTTTCTCCGCTGAGAGGCACTGTATAGCCATCTCCTGCTTCGGTTGCCTGAATTTGGCTTACTGCATAGTTGCGGTAAGTGGTGATGGTCACCTGAGCCTTCGTGATCGGCTTTCCGGTCCTTCCGTTGAGTATGCGGATGTGCACGCTCTGCTGGGCAGTGGAGGGCGCGGAAGCGAGAACCGCGAGCATGAAGGTGCTAACCAGCATAGCGGGAAGATAGCACGGCAGAGCGATCGTATTTAGAGGAGGCCTTTGGTGGAGGGGAGGAGGTCGGCCATGCGTTGGTCGCGGGAGCAGGCGCCGCGGAGGGCTCGGGCGAAGGCTTTGAAGGAGGCTTCGATTTTGTGGTGGTTGGAGCGGCCGTAGAGGACCTTGATGTGGACGTTGGACTTGGCGCCGCGGGCGAAGCCTTCGAAGAAGTCGGTAACCAGTTCGGTTTGGAGGTCGCCGACGAGGGGGACGTTGACTTCCGTCTCGACGGCGTAGGCGGTGCGGCCGGAGAGGTCGACGGCGGCGACGGCGAGGGTCTCGTCCATGGGCATGACGAAGTAGCCGGCGCGGAGGATGCCGCGCTTGTCGCCGAGGGCCTCGAGGAAGGCCTCGCCGAGGGCGATGCCGGTGTCTTCGACGGTGTGGTGCTGGTCGACGTCGAGGTCGCCCTGAACTTTGAGGGTAAGGTCGAAGCCGCCGTGGCGGGTGAAGAGCTCGAGCATGTGGTCAAAGAAGCGGATGCCGGTCGAGACCTGGTAGGTGCCCTGGCCGTCGAGTACTAGCTCGAGGTGGATCTTGGTTTCGGTGGTGTTGCGGGTAATGGTGGCGGTGCGCGGGGCGGGGGTGGTGTTCGGGGTGGGCATGGGCGGTCTCGGGGTGGGGCGTTTCAGTTTTAGTTTCAGTTGCTGGGGGTGCGAGGTTTGTAGTTTCAGTTGCTGGGGTGTTTCAGTTTTGAGTTTTAGTTGCGTGGGCGTTTCAGTTTGGGGTTTCAGTTGCGGTGGGTTGGGGTGGGTGGTTAGACCGCGGAGCGTTGTGGGCGGGTGTGAAGAGAAGCAGATCCTTATGGAATGACCACCAAAGTGAGTTCGGTGGTGCGAGGTGCGGTGGTAGAGAAGCAGGTCTCTCCACTGCGGCTGACCTGCGGTCTGCCTTCGGTCGAGATGACACCGTTGTAAAGAGCCGAATGTCGAGATGACACCTTGTGAAAGGGCCGAATGTCGAGAGGACACTTTTGTGGATGGATCGAAATGAGCTGGTTGGTATGGCTTGATCGACGGGTTGTGCGGCGCGGAGGGTCAGGGGTGGGGCCAGTTCATTTCGTGGAGGGTATCGCTGAGGGCGGCTAGGCCTTGGGTGACGTGGGAGTCGATGCCGACGGTGATGCGGACGAGGCCGTCGCAGCCGGGGTCGGAGGAGCGGTCGCGGAGGAGGATGCCCTTGGCGCGCATGCGGGTGACGAAGTCGGCGTGGCGCGGGCCGACTTCGAAGAGGACGAAGTTGGCGTGGGAGGGCCAGAAGCGGATCTTGTGGTTAGTGAAGAACTGCTCGATGCGGGCGCGGCCGGCGTGGACCTGATCGACGTACCAGGCGAGGTAGGCGGTGTCGGCGAGGGCTTCGGGGAGGACGGCGAGGGCGAGGCCGTTGACGTTGTAGGGGCTGGCGACCTTGCGGACGGCGTGGAGGAGCGGGGCGGGGCCGGCGAGCATGCCGAGGCGGAGGTTGGCGAGGCCGTAGGCTTTGGAGAAGGTGCGGCCGACGATGAGGTTGGGGGCGTCGGCGATGTCGGGGAGGGTGGTTTCGCCGTGGAAGTGGAAGTAGGCCTCGTCGACGAAGAGGACGGCGTGGGGGGCGGCGCGGGCGATCTGGAGGAGGTGCTCGCGCGGGATGGTGGTGCCGGTGGGGTTATTGGGGGAGGCGACCAGGATGAGCTTGGTGCCGGGCGTGATGGCGGCTAGAAAGCGGTCGAGCGGGAAGGCGAAGGTCGGGTCGGCCTGGATGCGGCGGAGGCCGGAGGACATGATGGCGACGGAGACGTCGTACATGAAGAAGGTGGGGGTGGCGATGATGGCTTCGTCGTCTTCTTCGAGGAAGGCGAGGCAGAGGAGGTGGATGGCCTCGTCGACGCCGTTGGTGAGGAGCAGCTGGTCGGGGGCGAGGCCGAAGTGGGCGGCGGCGAGGGCTTCGGCGTGTTCGCGCTCGGGGTAGACGGTGAGGTCGGCGGCGGTGACGCGCTGGAGGCGGGCGAGGACGCGGGGCGAGGGGGCGAAGGTGTTTTCGTTGAAGTCGAGGCGGAGAGCGGTGCGATCGGCGAGCGGCGGGTGGTATTCGGGCGCGGCGAGGACGCGGCGGCGAGGTTGGGGGAGCGTGGGGCTGGGGTCGGCGGTGTGGCCGGGGATGTGGTCTTCGAGCTGGGTGGCGGGGGTAGTGGAGAAGTTGGGGGGCATGGGCGTTGCGGGTGAGGCGCGGTGGGTGAAGCGTTGTAGGTGAGGCGTTGTGGGTGGGGCGTTGTGGGTGGGGCGTTGTAGGTGGGGCGTGGGCTAGGTGGTGGGTTTGGCGGGGGTGGGCTGGTCGAGTTTGACGCGGATGCTGTTGGCGTGGGCGGTGAGGCCTTCGGCTTCGGCGAGGCGGATGGCGTGGGGGGCGATGGTGGCGAGGGCGTCGCGGGTGTAGCGCTGGACGGTGATGATCTTGATGAAGTCGAGGACGGAGAGGCCGCCGCGGATGCGGCCGTTGCGGCCGGTGGGCAGGACGTGGTTAGGGCCGGAGAGGTAGTCGCCGAGGGACTGCGGGGTGTGGGGGCCGATGAAGACGGAGCCGGCGTTCTGGATCCAGCGGACGTCGGCGCCGTCGTCGACGGAAAGGTGCTCGGGGGCGAGGCGGTTGGTGAGTTGTTGGGCTTCTGTGACGGATTCGGTGAGGAAGATGTGGCCCTGGGCGGCGAGGGACTGCTGGGCGATGGGGTTGGCGGCGGCCTGGCGGGCGACCTCGGCGAGGACGGCTTCGGCGAGGGCGCGATTGGAGGTGATGAGGATGGGGAGGGCTTCGGGGTCGTGCTCGGCCTGGGCGACGAGATCGGCGGCGATGCCGGCCGGGGAACCGGTGTGGGATTCGTTCTGGGATTCGTTTTGGGGATCGATGTGGGAGGTGACGACGATCTCGGTGGGGCCGGCGGGCATGTCGATGCCGCAGAGAGTGGAGACGGCGAGTTTGGCGGCGGTGACGAAGAGGTTGCCGGGGCCGACGATCTTGTCGACGCGGGGGAGGCTTTCGGTGCCGAAGGCAAGGGCGGCGATGGCCTGCGCGCCGCCGACGCGGTAGAACTCCGTGACGTTGGCGAGGTAGGCGGCGGCGAGGGTTTCGCGCGCGGGGCGGGGGGAGCAGACGACGATGCGGGGGACGCCCGCGACCTGGGCGGGGGTGACGGTCATGAGCAGGGTGGAGGGGAGCGGGTAGCGGCCGCCGGGGACGTAGCAGCCGACGGAGGCGAGGGCGCGGACGACCTGGCCGACCTCGACGCCGTCGGCTTGGGCGTAGCTCCAGGAGCGGGGGAGCTGGCGCTCGGCGAAGGCGCGAATGTTGGTCTGGGCGAGGCGCATGGCGGCGCGGAGGTCGTCGGGGATGGAGTCCCAGGCGGCTTCCATCTCGTCGCGCGAGACGCGCAGCGGATTGCCGTGGGCGGAGGGGATCTCGCCGGTGAAGCCGTCGAAGCGGGTGGCGAGCTCGAGCAGGGCGGCGTCGCCGCGGTCGCGGACGGCGGCGAGGATCTCGGCGACGGCGGGGGCGACGGTGGCGGTCGAGGTATCGCCGCGGTGTTCGAGGGAGCGGATGGCGGCTTCGGCGGGGTCGCGGGTGGGGCCGAAGGTGGGGATGAGCTTCATGCGGCTCCGTGTGGTGCCTAGGCCTTCGGCCTAGGCTGGTATGTGTCGGGCTTTTGGCCCTTGGGTGGGCTTCGGGCGGTTACCTAGACCTTCGGCCTAGGCTGTTATGTGTCGGACCGTTGGCCCTGGAGCGAGGGCGATTGCTGTCTGGTCCTCGGGACTGTGTGGTCGTGAGACGCAGATTTCTTTCGGGAATGACAACAAGAGCGAGACGCAGATTTCTTTCGGGAATGACAACAAAAGAGCGAGACGCAGATTTCTTTCGGGAATGACAACAAAGAGGCAGACGCAGATTCCCTTCGCGAAGGACAACAAGAGAAACAAGGACGATTGAGCGTGAGGCGGTTTGCTTTAGCGGAGTTTGTCGGGTGGGGGCATGTAGCCGGTGCGGGTGCGCTGATGGAAGCGGCGGGGGTGTTTGAGCTGGGCCTGCATGAGCTTTTTTTCCTGCCTGGAACCGGTGAGGGTGACGCGCTTGGCGGCTTCGGGGCCGGCGGGGTAGATGCGATCGGGCTTTTGCGGATCGACGACGATGACGAGGCGCGCGCCGGGGGTGATGCGTTGGCCGGGCGGGGTGCGGGTGCTGAGCGTGACCTCGCGCGGCGGCTGGTCGGGCTCCTGGATGCGGAGGTTGAATTTTTGCAGGTTGAGGTACTTACCCAGGCCGCCGACGGGGGTCGTGGAGAGGACGGCGCCGTAGAGGACCAGGCCTTCGCGTTGGGCCTTCTGTTGCGCGCGGCGCTGGCGGAGGTAGTTGAAGGCGCCGACGAGGGCGAGCACAAGAACGACCGCGAGGAGGACCCAGAGGACGATGTGGAGTGGATGTGTGTGCATGGCGGTTACAGAACGACCTTGCTCAGAGGGTATTCAACGATGCCGGTTGCGCCGGCGCTCTTGAGTTTGGGGATGACGGTGCGGACTTGGCGCTCGTCGAGGATGGTGTTGAGCGCGACCCACTCCTGCTCGGAGAGCTGGGAGACGGTGGGGGAGTTGAGCGCGGGCAGCACGGCGAGGACGTCGTTGAGATCGGTCTTCATGACGTTCATCATGAGGCCGACACGGTCCTGGGCGGCGATGGCGGCGTTGAGCATGAGCGAGATGTTTTCGATCTTGGTGCGCTTCCAGGGGTCGGCGAAGGCGGCGCGGTTGGCGATGAGCTGGGTCTCGGACTCCATGAGGGTTTCGAGGATGCGGAGGCGGTTGGCGCGGAGCGAGGAGCCGGTCTCGGTGACCTCGACGATGGCGTCGGCGAGGGTGGGGGGCTTGACCTCGGTGGCGCCCCAGGAGAACTCGACCTTGACGGGGATGTTCTTCTCGGCGAAGTAGCGTTTGGTGAACTCGACGAGTTCGGTGGCGATGATCTTGCCGGCGAGCTCTTCGGGGCGCTGATAGGGCGAGTCTTCGGGGACGGCGAGGACCCACCGGACGGGGGTGCGGGACTGCTTGGAGTAGGTGAGCGAGGTGACGCGTTCGACGTCGGACTGGTTTTCGAGGATCCAGTCGTTGCCGGTGAGGCCGGCGTCGAGGGCGCCGTGCTCGACGTAGCGCGCCATCTCCTGGGCGCGGACGAGCATGCACTCGATCTCGTCGTCGTCGATGGTGGGGAAGTAGGAGCGGCCGCTGGCGAAGATGCGCCAGCCGGCGCGCGCGAAGAGGGCGAGGGTGGCGTCCTGGAGGCTGCCCTTGGGGATGCCGAGCTTGAGCTTTTGCGGGGTGCTCATCGTGGGGCCTCGTTCGTGGTGGGCGCGAGGGCGATGGGTTTGGTGAAGCAGGAGACGGTGCCCTCGTGGCAGACGAGGCCGTCGCCCTCGACCTCGACCCGGAAGAGCAGGGCGTCGTTGTCGCAGTCGGTGGCGACGGAGACGATGCGGAGGCGGTTGCCGCTGGTCTCGCCCTTTTTCCAGAGGGTCTGGCGGGAGCGGGACCAGAAGGTGACGTAGCCGGAGCTGAGGGTTTCCCGGTAGCTGGTCGGGTTGAGGAAGCCGAGCATGAGGAGCTCGCCGGTGCGGGCGTGCTGGACGATGCCGGGGACGAGGCCGTCCGTTTTGGCGAAGTCGATGCTGACGGCGGGGGTGTCGGGCTGGGCGGGGGCGCTGGTGGTGGTCATGGTCTCGCTGGCTGTGATGGCGGTTGCGGGTGTGGACAGAAGAAAGGCCCGCTCGCGGAGATCGCGGTGGCGGGCCTTTCAGGATCGGCAGGGAGCGAGTGGTTACTTGGACCGACCGGACGCCTCAGGCACGCCATGGAGATGCGTGTGGTGGGGGTGTCCGTGATGGTGGAGAAGGGCGCTCATCTGCTGTTGAGGCTAGCGGCTTGGCGGTGCGGTGTCAAACGGGAGGAGGTGGCGAGGCAGCGATTGACGGAGTGACGGCCAGCAGGGATGATGGCTCAGAATGAGGCGTCCTCTTAGAGCAGGAACCGGCGTCGGTGCATGGCTCGTATGTGTCGCCTTGGCGCTGCTTTCCGTGAGTTCGTTGCACTGCGATCTCTGCGATGGGGCGAGCGTGCCTTCTTCCTCGGGTTCGGCCATTGCCGCAGGCCGCGCCGTCTCGGCTGCAGGGCGCGGCGGGGTCCATGCTCCTCGCTGTGTCGCGCCGGACACCTGTAACGGTGTGTGTTGGTGCTGCGCAGTTCTCTGGGTTCCGAAGTCGCGGCCAGTTCTGGGCATGGTTCCGACGGGGGCGGAGGGGCCTCCGGTGGAAGCACGCTCGCCGCTGCGCAAGCCTTCGGCGCCTTTCTTTAGACCACCTCGCATGGCAGTTTCCGCGTAGCTTGTCGTCTTCGCGCCCACCGGCGCGCCCGCTGCAGCTTGACCAGGAGACCCCATGGATATTCGTGTACTCGCGCTCGCGGGAGCGTGCGTTCTTATGTTTCTTCCCTTGCTTGCCGAGGGGCAGACCGCGCCGGAACGGACCGCCGCACCGTCACAGCCGGTGATCGAAGAAAAGGAGGCCGCCGCCATTCTTGAGATCGGCGCGGCCACGAGCTGGAACGTGACCGGAGGAGCGGCGACGTATGCGCCGAATGTCGCGGTCGAGACGACACCGATAGAGAACTGGCTCGAGCTCGAGGCTGGGGTGTCGCCCTTCTTTACCCGCACAGCAACCGAATGGGACGTGGATCTGCTGTTCAAGAAGCCGTGGACGATCTCGCGCAAAGCGGAGTTCATGCTGGGGGTTGGCCCGGAGTGGGTTCACCTGCGACAGAACGGGAGAACGAGCAACACGGCGGCGGCCGAGGTAGCCGGTGATTTTATGTTCTGGCCAGCCCGCAAGCACCGCTTCGGCTGGTTTTTGGAACCTGCCTACGACTATGGGTTTAGGCGTGGTCATCCACAGTCCATTGGGTTGAGTGCTGGTCTGCTCATCGCTCTGCCCTGAGGCGCACTGGCAGTGAGCGAGCGGCGATTACGACAATGCAGGATCGCAGGAGACGAAGTGTTGACCGAGTGTGGGGGAGTGGTAGGCTGGCCACGCGCGCGGCTACGGCCGGCGCTGGAGGATGTGCCATGTTCGTTCGTCGGGTGCTTGCGGCTGCTGTGTTGCTGATTGGATCGACGGGTTCAGTGGCGTTGGCGCAGACGCCGAGTGCGGCGCAGACGAAGGCCGTGGCGGCGGCGAACGCGGGCGACAAGATGGACATTAACTCGGTGAGCGCGGATCAGTTGAAGTCGCTGCCGGGGATCGGGGACGCATATGCGGCGCGGATTGTGAAGGGGCGGCCGTACGCGAACAAGACGCAGCTGGTGGGCAAAGGCGTGCTTCCGCAGGCGACCTACGACAAGATCAAGGACCAGATTGTGGCATCGCACGCGAAGAAGTGAGTGACGCTGTTCCCCGGCGTCTCTCGATGGATTGTCGGCTTCTGTGAGAGCTGCCGTTTTCCCGGCAGCGGGCTTATAGCGTTAAGCAAGATGCAGGTTTCTCCACTGCGAACGCACGGTGATGCTGTGCGTTCTCCGGTCGAAATGACAGAGTTTTCTGTGTGTGGGAGAGAAGAACTAGCGGGCGGAGAGGATTGGTAGAGAAGTGGATCCCTACGGGATGACAACCAAGTCTGGGCGGGGCTGGACATTTGGGTAGAGAAGCAGGTCTCTCCACTGCGGCTGACCTGCGGTCAGCCTTCGGTCGAGGATGACACAGCGTTAACGAGGTAGCACAGCGCTCGTCGAGGTAGCACAGCGTTCGTCGAGGTAGCACGGCGCTCAACGACTCGGCTCCTGGCTGGGCGAAAGTTTCTATGCTGGTGGGTCATTTGAGGCTGGGGGCGAGGTCGAGGACGACGATGCGGCCGTCGGAGTGGAAGCTGCCGCCGGTGGCGGTGCGGGCGGTGAGCAGTGGGTTGGCGGGCAGGACGTAGGCGGCGCTGGTGAGGTTGCCGGCGGCGTTGAAGCTGTCGAGCAGGAAGATGCGCTCGAGGTCGATGTTGGGGTCGATCTTGTGGGTGGTGCCGCCGTTGCGCTGGTCGCGCTCGAAGCCGATGTCGTGGGTGGCGGAGCCGACCCAGAGGGGGCGGCCGTCGATGGTCTGGGTGGTCTTCCAGACGCGCAGGTGGTGGCGCTCGGCGGCGACGGTGAGCGGGTCGGCGCGGGCGAAGGAGAGATCCTGCGCGCGACCGAAGAGGAAGAGGGTGCTCATGGGCATCTCGACGTAGGCCTGGTGCTGGAGGGTGGAGAGCAGGCCGTGCAGGACGGCGTCCTGGGTGGTCTTGTCGACGGAGACCCAGCCGGCGTTGCGGAAGGCGGCCTTGACCTGCGGCTCGGCGCCGAGGATGGCGAAGTTGACCATGTCGCCGGGGTCGCCGGCCTGGTCGGCGACGCGGCGGGGGATGGTGGCGAAGAGCGCGGGGGAGACGAGAGAGGCGACGGGGGTCGCGGGCGTGAGGACGGCGGCGCCGGTGGTGGGCGCGGACGCGGTGGCGTCGAGTGGACGAACGACCACATGAAAGCCGCCGCCGGAGACGGAAAGGTCTGTCGAGAGATTGGCGCGGAGAAAGAGCGTGCCGGTGACGGGCATGGTGACGGTGGCGGTGTCGCCGATGGCGAAGGGGACGGAGGCGGCGTCGGAGCCGACGCGGCCGATGAGCGAGCCGGTGTTGGCGGAGTTGAGGGGGAACTGGCGGAGCAGGTCCTTCCAGCCGCGGTCGAGGCCGGCGGGCGCGATGCCGCGGCCGTCGGCGAGCGTGATCGTGCCGGTGGCGGTGAAGGCGACCTGTTCGCCGCCGGAGACGACGACGCCGGTATCAAGCCACTGCGCCCCGTCGAGGGTGAGGGTGGTGGACTTGCGGGTGGGAGCGGCGGCGGGCTTGTCGGCGGCGGCCTTGCCTTCGGCGGGCTTGTCGGGCTTGTCGGGGGAGAGCTGCGCGTTGCCGATGCCGGGAATGGCTTGCACGGCAGGGGTGGCGGCAGTCAGCGCCGGCGGTGCTGTGGGGGCCGGGGTTTGGGCCGGCGAGGTTGGGGTAGAGCAAAGGAGCGCACCGAAGACCGCACCGGGAACCGCACCGAAGACCGCACCGTAGAGCACGGGCCTGCGCAGGGCAGGCAAGATGTGTTCGGTCCATACAACCTTTGTGGCTCTTAACGTCCGGCGACTTCGGATAAAGTGAGGCATAGTTTCTTTTAACCTGTGATGCCAAGCTACCCACCATCTGCTGTTCTGCCAATGTTCCGGACATGGATCCTCCCCAAGATGGGGCGACCCGGGCTGCTTGCCCTGGGGTCGGCGATGCTGCTGCTGTCGGGGTGCCAGGCGGTGGTGAGTTCGGCGAACGGATCGCAGGTGCGCGTGATCCAGGCCGCGCCGAATGCGACCGGGATCGACATGTACGTGAACGCAAGCATTTTGGCCTATAACCTGGGCTACGGATCGGTGACGTCGTATGTGCCGGTGAACCCGGGGACGTACATGGTATCGGCGGATACGGCGGGCACCAAGCAGTCATTGGCGAACGCGAAGTCGACGCTGGCCACGGGCAGCCAGTACACGGTGCTGCTGGGCAGCGCGTCGGCCAATCTGCAGGAGTTGATCCTGCAGGATCAGTCGCAGTCGGCGCCGAGTGGCCAGATCGCGTTGCGCTTTATCGACCAGGCATCGGTGATTGGGGCGCTCGATGTATACCTGGTGCCGGCGGGGGCGAAGTTTACGTCGGTGACGCCGGTGCTGACGGACCTGACGTTTGGGAACACGCCGACGTATCTGAATGTGCCGACGGGCGCGTACACGATCGTGATTGTGCCGACGGGAACGTTGCCGACGAGCAGCACGGTGGCGACCTATACGGGGGCGCAGGTGAGCTACTCGGGCGGATCGGCGACGACGATCGTGCTGGTGAATCAGCAGCTGGTGACGACGCCGGGGTTGCAGGTGATCTCGGCGACGGACTATGTTTCACCGACCTCGACGAGCTAAGGCGTTCCGTTGCAAAAACAAAGGCCGCCAGCTATGCCGGCGGCCTTTGTTGTTTGGGTGTGATGTGGGGGTCAGTAGCGGTACTGGTCGGACTTGTAGGGGCCTTCGGGTTTGACCCCGAGGTAGTGTGCCTGCTTGGGTGACAGAACCGTGAGTTTGACGCCGATCTTTTCCAGGTGAAGCCGGGCGACCTCTTCGTCGAGGCGCTTGGGCAGGACGTAGACGCCGATCTGGTAGGTGTCGCGGTTGGCCCAGAGATCGAGCGCGGCGAGGGTCTGGTTGGAGAAGCTGTTGCTCATGACGAAGGAGGGGTGGCCGGTGGCGCAGCCGAGGTTGACGAGGCGGCCTTCGGCGAGGATGAAGATGGCGTTGCCGGTCTCGGCAAAGGTGTACTTGTCGACCTGCGGCTTGATGTTGAGGCGTGTGGCGCTCTTGTCGGCGTTGAGCGCGTCCATCTGGATCTCGTTGTCGAAGTGGCCGATGTTGCAGACGATGGCCTGATCTTTCATCTGCCGCATGTGGTCGTGGGTGATGACGTCGAGGTTGCCGGTGCAGGTGACGTAGATGTCGCCGAGGCCGAGGGTTTCTTCGAGGGTGGTGACCTCGTAGCCTTCCATGGCGGCCTGGAGGGCGTTGATGGGGTCGATCTCGGTGACGATGACGCGCGCGCCGAGGCCGCGGAGCGATTTGGCGGAGCCTTTGCCGACGTCACCGAAGCCGCAGACGACGGCGACCTTGCCGGCGATCATGACGTCGGTGGCGCGCTTGATGCCGTCGACGAGGGACTCACGGCAGCCGTATAGGTTGTCGAATTTGGATTTGGTGACGGAGTCGTTGACGTTGATGGCAGGGACGAGGAGTTTGCCCTGCTCCATCATCTTGTAGAGACGGTGGACGCCGGTGGTGGTCTCTTCGGCGACGCCGCGCCAGTCTTTGGCGATGTTGGTGAAGCGCTGGGGATCTTCGGCGTGGATCTTTTTGAGGAGGGTTTTGATGACGCCCTCCTCCTGGTTTTCGGCGGGCGTGTTGACCCAGGTGTCGCCGCGCTCGAGTTCGACGCCCTTGTGGATGAGCAGGGTGACGTCGCCGCCGTCGTCGATGACGAGCTGGGGACCGAGGCCGCCGGGGTGGGCGAGTGCCTGCTCGGTGCACCACCAGTACTCTTCGAGGGTCTCGCCCTTCCAGGCGAAGACGGGGACGCCGGCGGCGGCGATGGCGGCGGCGGCGTGGTCCTGGGTGGAGAAGATGTTGCAGGAGGCCCAGCGGACGTCGGCGCCGAGATCGACCAGGGTCTCAATGAGGACGGCGGTCTGGATGGTCATGTGGAGCGAGCCGGTGACGCGGACGCCGGCGAGCGGTTTGCCGGGGGCGTATTTGCGGCGGATGCTCATGAGGCCGGGCATCTCCTGCTCGGCGATGTCGATTTCCTTGCGGCCGAAGTCGGCGAGGGAAAGGTCGGTGACCTTGTACTCCGTGGCTACGCTCTTGGTTGCGGTGGGTTCGTGTCCGATGGTTGCGGTCGCCATGGGGTGTGTTTCCCTTCGTTTTTCGATTGTTTTTGACGATTCAAGGATAGCATCGCGGAGCGTTGCGGCAGGGTGGAGGTCGAGGGGCTGACCGGATGCATCTGTTTGTTTGAAGCGAGGTGAAGAGATGGCTTTGGAACTGGATGCGAAGACGACGGCGCTGGTGCTGATTGATCTGGAGCACGGCATTGTGGGGATGGACGTGAAGCCGCACACGAGCGCGGATGTAGTGGCGCGGTGCGCGAAGCTGGCGGAGGCGGTACGCAAGGCGGGCGGCACGGTGGTGTATGTGCATGTGCTGCTGCATGACATGCTGCGCCTGCCGGCGGACCAACCGATGGGGCGGTCCGGCGGGCCGAAGCCGCCGCCGGAGGCGAGCGAGCTGGTGCCGGAGGCGGGGTATCAGGAGAAGACGGACATCTTGATTGCGAAACGGCAGTGGGGTGCGTTCCATGCGACGTCGCTCGATCAGCAGCTGCGGCGGCGCGGGATCAAGACGGTGATCATGGGCGGGATCGCGACGAATATGGGGGTGGAGTCGACGGCGCGGGCGGCGGTGGAGCATGGGTATGCGGTGGTGTTCGCGGAGGATGCGATGTCGACGCTTTCGCCGGAGATGCAGGAGTTCGCGGTGAAGTCGGTTTTCCCGCTGATCGGGCGGGTGCGGTCGACCGATGAGGTGATCGCGGCGTTGCAGGGGTAGCGGGCGCGACATTCCGGTGCGTGAGCAGACTGCGCAAGGCGACGGCGGGTCTCTTGACTGCGCGACGAAGCGGCCTGTCGTCTTGGTTCGGGCGACAGTCTATGGAGGCGTGGCGCCGGGGAGCAGTCGATCGCGGCCGGGTAGGAACAGGCAGAGCAGGGCGGCGACGACGGTGGTGGCGGCGAGGGTGAGCAGGCCGGCGGTGAAGTTGTGGGTGAGGTCGCGCAGGCGGCCGGTGACGTAGGGGCCGAGAAAGCCGCCGAGCGAGCCGACCATGGTGATAAGGGCGATGCTGCCGGCGGCGGCCTGCCCGCCGAGGACGCGGGTGGGCAGCGCCCAGAACGGCCCCATCAGCGACCAGAAGCCGATGGCGGCGAGGGAAAAGGCGGCGAGGGCGACAGGGAGGGAGTGGGCGAAGGCGGCCCAGGCGAAGCCGACAGCGGCAACGGCCATGCTGGCCAGTATGTGCCAGCGGCGGTCGCGGGTGCGGTCGGAGGACCAGCCGACGAAGGCCATGACGGCGGCCGCGGCGAGGTAGGGGAGCGTGGACCAGGCGGCGATGCGGCCGGCGCTGGCGGCGGCGGTGGCGGCGGGGTGGGCGACGCTGTGGAGGACCAACGGCATCCAGAGGTTGACGGTGTACATGCCGATCTGATCGAAGAGGTAGATGACGGCGAGCAGCCAAACCAGGGGGAGCCTGAAGGCGTCGGCGAGCTGGTGTCGTTCGGCGGCGCCGCCTTGCGCGCGGTCGCGCTCGAGCTCGGCGTCGAGGAAGTGTTTTTCCTCGTCGGAGAGCCAGGGGGCGTCGTCGGGGCGGTCGCAGAGGAGAAAAAGGACGGAGATGCCGGCGAGGATGGTGGGTATGCCTTCGAGCAGAAAGAGCCACTGCCAGCCGTGCAGGTGGGCGTGACCATCCAGGCGGAGCAGCGCACTCGAGATGGGGGCGCCGACGACGCCGGCGATGGAGGTGGCGGTCATGAACTTGGCGACGGCGCGGGCTCGCTCGGCGGAGGGAAACCAGAAGGTGAGGTAGAGGATCATGCCGGGAAAGAAGCCGGCCTCGCTGACACCGAGCAGGAAGCGGAGGAGGTAGAAGCTGCGCGGGCCGGTGATGAGGCACATGCAGGTGGCGATGATGCCCCAGGAGATCATGATGCGCGCGATCCAGAGGCGGGGGCCGACGCGGCCGAGGATCAGGTTGCTGGGGAGGTCGAAGAGGCCCTGGCCGAGGAAGTAGATGCCCGCGCCGGTGCCGTAGACGGTAGCGGAGAGCGCGAGGTCGCGGTGCATCTCGAGGGCGGCGAAGCCAACGTTGACGCGGTCGAGGTAGGCGAGGATGTACAGGAAGAAGAGGTAGGGGATCAGGCGCCGGCTGATCTTGGAATAGATCTTGGGGGAGGAGATCTTACGGGAGTAGAGCGCGCGGGCGTCTACCGGGGCGTCGTTCGCGCTCATAGACTCACTGTAGATGTGTGGGGCCGGGGCAGATGGGCGCGGGGTGAAAATTAGCGCTGGAAGTTTGGCGAGAAAGTTACCAGAGAATGAGCGAGGCGGAGACGATGACCTTTGTAAGCCTGACGCGCCTGCGGATTCGGTCGTTGCGGTTTGTGCCTTTGTTTGGTTTGGAGACGTTTGCCTCGCTGCGGCAGGTGCGGCGGGCGGATGGGTTTGTGACGGGAGCGCTGCTGGCGGATCGGCGATGGACGTTTTGGACGATGACCGCGTGGGACAGCCAGGCGAGCATGCGGGGCTACATGATGACGGGCGCGCACAAGCGGGCGATGCCGAAGCTGATGGCGTGGTGCGATGAGGCGAGCGTGGCGCACTGGGAGCAGGCGGGGGCGGAGCTGCCGACGTGGGAGGAGGCGGACCGGCGGATGCGGGAGACGGGGCGGGTCTCGAAGGTGCGGTGGCCGAGCGCCGAACATGCGGGGTTGCGCTATCGGGAGCCGCGAACGACGAGGGGTGGGCCGATTGTGCGGGCTTGAGGGCCGATTGTGCGGGCTTGAGGTGGGGTTGGGAGGACGATCGCTCGCACCCGGTGGGGGAGAAGCAGGTCTCGGCGGGATGACAACAATGGGGCGGTTAGGGTGGCCACACAGGACGGGGGGCGGCTGTATGGGCGGTTGGTGGAACCCACATCTCAGAAGCGAGATGTGGGGCACCCGGCAAGAACAACGGCAAACGGGGATTCCCTTCGGGAATGACAACAAGAGAGCAATAACAAGGGCGGCTGCAGGGGTCCTTCGCTGCGCTCAGGATGACGGCGTGAAAACAGGCAACGGCAAGGACGACGGCAGACGCGGATTCCCTTCGGGAATGACAACAAGAAAGACAAGACCGCGCGCGTATCGGGGAGACGCGCCGAGCGAAGGGCGGGCGGGTTAGGCGGTGACGAGGGAGCCGAGCTGCTCGCCGGAGACGACGCGGGTGATGTTGCCTTCCTCGCGCATGGAGAAGACCATCATGGGCATCTTGTTGTCGCGGCAGAGGGAGACGGCGGAGGTGTCCATGACGCGGAGGTTGCGCTGGAGGATGTCGGTGTAGGTGATGGTGGTGAAGCGGGTGGCGGTGGGGTCGAGCTTAGGGTCGGCGCTGTAGATGCCGTCGACGGAGGTGGCTTTGAGGAGGATGTCGGCGCGGATCTCCATGGCGCGGAGGGCGGCGGCGGTGTCGGTCGAGAAGTAGGGATTGCCGGTGCCGGCGGCGAAGATGACGACGCGGTTTTTTTCGAGGTGGCGGATGGCGCGGCGGCGGATGTAGGGCTCGGCGACCTCGTGCATCTCGATGGCGGACATGACGCGGCAGAAGAGGCCGCGTTTTTCGATGGCGTCCTGGAGGGCGATGGCGTTGATGACGGTGGAAAGCATGCCCATGTGGTCGGCGGCGACGCGATCCATGTCGATGGCCTGCTGGGCGACGCCGCGGAAGAAGTTGCCACCGCCGACGACGATGCCGATCTGGCAGCCGAGGGCGTGGACGGCGGCAATCTCCTCGGCGACTTTGTGAATGAAGATGGCGTCGATGCCGAAGCCGCGACCTGCCGCGAGGGCTTCGCCCGAAAGCTTGAGGAGGACTCGCTTGTACATGCTATGGCTCAGTATCGCATGGGGTCTGGATCGGGGCCTGCCGGTGCGCTGCTTCGGCTGGCGGGGCAAGGGCCGGAACTTCCCGGGAGCGGGGGCGTATCTTGATTTGGGCGGCGGCGGGCGACGATAGGATCGCGATGCCGGCGATCTGGAGGATGGAATGCAGAGTCGGATTCTTGGAACCACGATGCCGGTGCTGGAGCTGCTGCTGGAGCCGAATGAGAGCGTGATCTCGGAGGCGGGAGAGCTTTCCTGGATGTCGCAGAGCGTGGGGATGAACACGCACACGCAGATGGCGGGCGGCGGCGGTCTGCTGGGTGCGATCAAGCGGGTGGCGGGCGGTGGCACGCTGTTCATGACGGAGTACACGGCGATGGGCGCGCGCGGGGAGATTGCGTTTGCGGCCAAGGTGCCGGGGCACATTGTGCCGGTGACGGTAGGCCCCGGGGTCGAGTACATGGCGCACCGGCACGGCTTTCTGTGCGCGACAGCAGCGGTGCAGCTGGGGGTGGGCTTTCAGCAGTCACTGGGGGCGGGCATCTTCGGCGGGTCCGGGTTTTTGCTGCAGCGCATCACGGGGCACGGCACGGCATGGCTGGAGCTTTCGGGCGAGCTGGTGGTAAAGGATCTGCAGCCGGGCGAGACCCTGCGGGTGCACCCGGGCCACGTGGGCGCGTTTACGACCTCGGTGAACTTCCAGATCACGCGGGTGCCGGGGATCAAGAATCTGATCTTCGGGGGGGACGGGATCTTTCTGGCGGCGCTGACCGGGCCGGGGCGGGTGTGGCTGCAGACGCTGCCGCTGTCGCGGCTGGCGCATGCGCTGGTGCCGTATCTGCCGAGCGACAACCGGGTCGCGGAGTCGGCGGAGGGTGGCGTGATCGGCGGCGTGGTGGGGAGCATCTTGCGCGGCATGTAGGAGCTGGGCGCTTGGAGCTGGCGCCGGGAGCAGGGCTCGGGAGATCGCCTGCTCGGAGGCCGTCCAGCGTACGGGGGATCGCTTGCTCGGAGGCCGTGAAGCGTCCGACACCTGCCTGTCGTACACTGCGCGAAAGCGAGGCAAACTTCATGCACTACTCGATCCGTCACCTGACGAAGTTTCTTTATTCGAACCCTGTGAGCGAGAGCATGATGGAGACGCGGATGCATCCGCGGTCGGACGCGTCGCAGCGCTGCCTGACGTTTCACCTGTCGGTGTCGCCGCGCTGCCGGGTGTTCTCGTATCGCGACCACCTGCAGAATCATGTGCACCACTTCGACATTCCGGGGCCGCACGGGCAGTTGGTGATCGTGGCGGAGTCGTTGGTGGAGATGCAGATGATGCCGCCGGTGCCGGCGTTTCTGGCACCGCAGGCGTGGGCGGATCTGGACCAGATCATCGCCGAGGGCGACTACTGGGAGATGCTGTTTCCGTCGGAGTATGCGCAGCCGACGGCGAAGCTCGAGGAGCTGGCGAGGACCTTCGATGTGCGGCGGCGGGATGACCCGCTGATGGTGCTGCACCACCTGAACCAGCAGGTCTACGAGTATTTCGAGTATGTGCCGCGATCGACCAAGGTGGACTCGCCGATTGATGTGGCGCTGACGAATCGCAAAGGGGTGTGCCAGGACTTTGCGCACATCATGATCGCGCTGGTGCGGTCCAAGCTGCACATCCCGTGCCGGTATGTGTCGGGGTACCTGTACCACGGGGAGTCGGATGCGGACCGGTCGGCGTCGTCGGCGACGCACGCGTGGATCGAGGCGCTGATTCCGCAGCTGGGGTGGGTGGGGTTTGATCCGACCAACTGGCTGTATGCGGGCGATCGGCACATCCGCACGGCGATCGGGCGGGACTATGCGGATGTGCCGCCGACGCACGGCATCTTTCGCGGTCGCGCGGACTCGGAGCTGTCGGTCGCGGTGCGGGTGACGCCGAGCGAGGGGACGTTCTCGCTGGACCAGGAGATGCCGGTGCCGGAGGACTGGTCGATCCTGGTGGAGAAGGCGACGCAGCTGCCGGAGCAGCCGCCGGCGCTGACCCGGCAGCAGATGATCGCGCAGCAGCAGCAGGAGCGGTAGGGGTACCCTCCCCCCCGCCGTACTTAGGTACTAAAGTCTTCGATACACAGGGTTTGAGTCTGGACTTCCGGTGCACCTTTGGTTGGTTGCGGGCGTGGATGGATCGGTGCTTGTAAGCGTCCTGCAGTTTGTGCCGTGAGTCAGGGTAACGGGTGGCGAGGGTGCGTTACGCCAACGATCCATTAAGGGATGCAGGCTGTATTTCACATCTTTCTTCATGAGCACTGCCGCCGCGGTCAAAAAGCTTTCGGAGAGCGGCATGGCACCCGAGTGGGGCGGGAGCATGGCCGGGTGTTGAGACCGAGTTAGTGGACTGGTGTCAGTGCAATTAGTTCGTTGACTCTTTTAGCCACAAGAGGATCAGAATCGTTTCTCATCTGCATTACCCATGAACGGTTTTCATCAGTCGCGGTATTCCAGAGCGCACTGAGTGCCGCAAGTCTGACCACAACCCAGTTGCTGGGTGCCGTTGCGCTCCTCAAGGGTTGCGTGGTTGCGCTATCTCCCATGTACTCCAAGAACTTCACCGCGAGAAGCTCCTTGAAGTCATCCCGAGACTCTACGTTAGCCGTGAGCGGCCTAAGAGCTAAATGGTCGATCTTACTGATATCGCTATAGTCTTCAGCGCTAGGCGGTACCCATCTAATCAGCTTGACCCCCGTATCCGTCATGGTGATGTCGCGCGCAAGGCACCGTTGAATGACAGTCTCGACGACTGCATTTGCCCTAGCCGGATCGGGCGTGGAAGGAGCACTTACCTGACCCAGGCTTACAAGGGTGATTAATGTCAACGAGAAGCCAAGTACCACCTTCATGTCAGTTCACCGTGCCATCCGTAAAGCCTATTGAACTGCCGGCTGGGTTGCCGGTGATCGTCAGCCGTAGGCCGTGAGTCAGGGTAACGGGTGGCGAGGGTGCGTTGCGCCAGATCCCTGCCATCTCCCCCAAAAGGCTACTGCATAGGCGCGAGTCGAAGCGCGACATATTTGAATGTGGCAGGACTAGGAAGCGATCCTCTAGGGATCAAGGTTATTGGTCTTGGAGGACGGCCCTCACGGCATCGTCCTTAGCGCCGCTTTCGATATATTCTCCAATTGCCTCATGTGCACTGGGCGTGTTTAGGAGTTTCAGGGCTCTTGCCGCGCGCACTCGCGCGAATTCCTTTTGAGATCTTAACATCTTGGCAAGTGCGGGTACGGACGCATCCCCAATTGATACCAGCGCACGCGCTATGGGATCATCCTGCATCGTCGCATATTGCGTGAAAGTGACCGACATGAAGATCTCGTTTCTATCCTCAAGCCGGCTAGCCAGAGCTGGAATTGAGCCGACAGCCTTGAGGTTAGCTGCCAAACCAGCCAACTGATAGAGCGTTGAGCGCTGCTTTGCCTCAAGGATCAACGAAGGCAATCGCAACTCGATCTGGCGTAGCAACTGCGGGTCCTTTCGAGCGTCTAACTCGAGCTTCTGTTCGGCAGCGGCAGCATTGCTCGGATCCGATAACTGAGAAAACAGCAACGACTCTCTTGCAGCCTCACCATAGCTGGGCGCGGTTCCGATAAGGACTGCCAAAACCAAAGTAACGCTGCGCATACACTCTCCTAGAACGTATGGGTAGTGAGCCTGCCCCCCGTCCACTGCGAGGTGCTCAGAACTACTCCGGAGGTGACTACCAGCTTGGTATTATACGTGGTTGCCCGTGCCATTTGTGGGCTTTTGATTTGGTGCATGCATTTGGGTTGTTTTCGTTAATACAAACGAACCCGCTCCCCTGGTACATGTTGAGGTACTCTCCAAGGTCAATGTTGTTGAAATACATAACAGTTAGGCCGCATTCACTTTTGAAAATACCGCAGCTATAGTTTTGTGCGCCATCTGGGTTACGGGTTGGTGAAGGTCCAGGTGAGGATCTGTTGGGTTGCGGTCTTGCCGCCGGTAGCGCCGGTGAAGCCGACGTAGGCGGTGGTTCCGCCGACGGTGGTGGGGATGTCGATCGTGAAGGCGTGGGCCCAGGTCTTAAGGGTGACAGTGTCGGTCAGCGTGAGATGGAGCGTTGTGCCGTCGTAGGTGACGTGCGCGGCGATGGGATTGCCCGAGTGCAGATCGATGCCGGAGCCGGTGAGATCGATGGCGGGTACTGTGGGCAGAGCTCCATCGACGTACAGACCGGTAGAGTCTGGGCCTTCGCCTGCGTTGTCGTGGATGTCGAATTTTACGGCGACGCTCTTGGCAATGCCGGCGTAGCCCAAGCCTTTAGCGTTGCTGCCGAGGGCGGTGGGCGCGGCGTTCTGGATGGTGAAGGTGAAGCCGTCGGCGGGTGGGGGTTGCACGGTGTAGACGGTGTCGTAGTAGCTGTGGACGAACGGGTGGGTCTCGAGGAAGGTGAAATCCGTGGTGAAGCCCTGGATGTTGACGGGTTTGGCAAAGAAGGAGCTGGCAGCCTCGTTCGGCTGATTATCGGTGAGCTGGAGCGTCGCGCCGGAGATGGCGGCGCTGCCGTTAAAGAAGAGACCCTGCGCATTGAGAGCGGTCGGGAAGTTGGGGAGCGGGGGAATGGAGGGAGGTGGAGGGAGCGGATACGGGTCGCCCGAGACGTAGGTCCAGTTCAAGATGTCCTGCACAGCGGTCGCGCCGCCCGTGCTGCCGGTGAAGCCGAACCATCCGTCAGCTAAATAGTTCTCACTGGGCGGGATGGTCACGGGAAACGCATGGGACCAGGTTGCCAGAGAGGCGGTATCGGTGAGGGTCAGGTTGAGGGAGGTGGTGTTGGCAACGATCTGGGCGAGCATCACGTGACCGCTATGCAGATCGATGCCGCTGCCGGTCAGGTCCACGGAGGGAAGCGTTGGCAGCACACCGTTGGTGTAGACGCCGACCGAGTTGGGACCCTCTCCCGCGTTGCTGTGAAGGTCGAACTTCACAGCAACGCTGTTGCGGATTCCGGAGTAGCCAAGCGATGCTCCGCTACCCCCAACCTGGTAATCCCCAACGTTTCCAAAGGTGAACGTGAATCCATCGGCAGCAGCGTTGGTGAGCTGGAACGTGAAGTCTGTGCTGAAGACATAGTCGGGCAGCTCATTCTCATAGAACGCGGACCCAGCTTGAGTCGGTTTGTTGGTCGTCAACTCCAGGCGAGAGCCGTTCAGAGCAGCGCTGCCGTTGAACCGGAACGCGGAGGAAAGTACGGCGAATCCATGGCTGAGATCCACGACACCGCCTTGGAAGCCGGTGAGTGCGGGAATGGTGTAGGTTGCCGTCGTCAGCGTGGAGGGCACGCCGCCGAGAATAGCGACGGCTTCGAACGTCTGGGTCGATTCGATGAGAACCGGCCCGGTGTAGGGGGTCGAGGCGGCGGAGGGCGCTGAGCCGTCGGTAGTGTAGTAGACCTTTGCACCGGGCGTGCCTTCGGTGAGGGACAACGGAAATGCGCTGCCATACACCCCGGTGGGCACACTGAGCACAGGGGCGGCGACACCGACGGTATTTGCCGCGAGGCTGAGGATCGGATCCGTAAGGGCGTTGCTCATCAAGTGCAGGGTGGCGTCCTGCTCTCCGCTGACGGCCGGTAGAAAGGTGAGGTTAAGGGTGCAGTACTGGCCCTGTGGAGTTCCGTCGAGGCAGTTGGCCGGGGAGGTGCTTGCGATCTGGTAGCTGGGGTTGCTGAAGGTTGGCGTCATCACCAGCGTCTGGTTGCCGCCGTTGAAGATCCTGACCGACATGGCGGCGGTGGTATTGACGGGGACGGTGCCGAAGTTTACCGGGGTGGGGCGGTCGCGCTGGAGCTTGAGGAGCGAGTGGGGGACCGTGACATATATGTTTCCGCCACCGTCGACTGCGAGGTAGACGAAGTTCGTGTCCGCCGGAAACCCCGACGCCAACGCAACGGGCGTACCCGTTACAGGAAATTGATAGATTGTGGCCAAGGTGTAGTGGGACGAGGCCTCGGTCACCTGCGAGAAGATGTTGTCGACGCCATCGAGGGCTAGGGTCTCAAACGCGTGCGGAAACTGGTACGGGTACTTGATCAGCTGACCGCCATTTGCGGGTAGCTCTGCTAGACCGTAGTAATCGTCGGTTTCGAAGAGGTTTCCCGCAGCATCGGCGGCAATAGACGTTTGATTCCCTGGCGGATAGGGGGTCACGTTGGAGGGGGTGCTCGCGCCGGGCGCCAATTTGAATACCTTGTTGGCACTATTCTCGGACCCAAAGACGTCGCCCATCCCGTCGACCGTAAGGGAATTTGCAAACATGTGACCTCTGAGGCCAAAGGGCAGGGGGAGCCGGACAGGTGGCCCCCCGGCAGACGGGATCTCGTAGACGCCGTTAGGCATTGAAGGTGTGCCAAAGAACGAGATGATCAGATCGCCTGCGCCATCCAGGGCCAGGGCCATAATGTCGTTTTCAGGGTAGAAATTCAGTTTGACCGGGGCACTTCCATCGGCCGGCACCTTGTAGAGGGTGGATCCATGAAGTGGCCCAAGATCGTTATCGAGGATCGACACGAACAGATCGCCGGCCCCGTCCAGCACAGAATCGGTGGGGAATGCCGTATTGCCTGGGACCCTCAGCGGAATGTTTGTCGGGTCGAACTCGATCTGTGGGCCCTGTCCGGAGCCGCGGAGGAAGGTGGTGGCGAGGACGTTGCCGGTCGCGTCGATGATCAGGACGCCGCCTTCGCGGCCACCGGCAAAGCGGGGAGCGAACTTAACGTTCACCACGCAGGTGGCGCCTGCGGTTACGGCGCCGGTGCAGGTGGTTCCGGCGGCGAGGGTGAAGTCGAGGTTGGGGCTACCGAGGGTGAGCACTTTGGGTGTGCCCAGGGTTCCGCCGGCGGTGACGTTGTAGGTAAGGGGCACGACCTCGCTGCAGGGCGCAGGGGTGGTGGCACCGGCGCGGCAGAGATTCACGTTGCCGAAGTCCACTGAAGGCTGCGCCCCGGAGAAGACGAGGGTCTGCGCCCGAAGCGGCGCCACGCAGCACAAGGCCGCAAGGGTTACCCCTAACTTGAGAGAGAGGGTGGGGGTTTTGGCGCGGCAGGGATGGCAAAAGGGGCCCCGAGGAAGAATGCGCATCGTTAAGCCCTCGATCTGATGGTTGATTGGAACTTTGCGCGCCAAGCGGCGCCCTGTCAACAAGGTCCTCCTTCAATCGCAACGCGTCCCGGCGCTGCTTGCAGGCTGGTTGAGCTTGGCGTGGGCGAGGGGCTAGAGGTTGGTTTTCTTGAAGAGGGGCTCGGGGACGTGGCGGATGACCCACATGATGGGGGCCCATTTGCCGGGGACGTAGAGCTGGTCCTGGCGGTTGTCGATGGCTTTGACGATGGCCTGGGCGACCTGGTTGGGGTCGGCGAACTTGTGCGAGCCGGGCATGTTGATGGTCATGGCAGTGCGGACGGGGCCGGGCTTGATGGTGAGGACGGTGACGCCTTCGCGGTCGACGCGGTTGCGCAGGCCGGAGAGGAAGGCGGAGAGGCCGGCCTTGGAGGCGCCGTAGACGTAGTTGGATTTGCGGCCGCGGTCGCCGGCGACGGAGCTGAGCACGGCGAGCACACCGCCGTGGCGTTCGACGCAGAAGTTGGCCAGCCAGGTGAGGAGGGAGACGGGGGCGTCGAGGTTGGTGTGGAGGATCTGCCGGGCGGCGGTGAAGTCCTGCTCGGCCTCTTTCTGTTCTCCGAGGATGCCGTGGGCGAGATAGGCGATGTCGAGGCCCTGGAGCGAGTTGACGGCGTGGGCGAGCAGCTCCGCGTGGGCGTCGGTGTCGTCGAGGTCGGAGACAGCGGTGAAGACGGCGAGGGCGCCGCGGGTGCGCAGATCGGCGGCGACGACGTTGAGCTTGGCGGGGTTGCGGCCGACGAGGAAGAGTTGATCGCCGCGCGCGGCCCACAGGCGGCAGGTGGCCTCGGCGATGCCGGAGGTGGCGCCGAGGACGAGGATCTTGCGCGGGGCTCGCTCGCCACGGTGGGCGCGCGCGGATGAAGCTGGGTTCGACCCGGCCAGGGCGGAGGTGAATGCGGCCTGTGTTCCTGCCTCTGTCCCTGCCATCAGGCGGCCTCCCCGGTGACGCGCTCCCAGAAGCTGGAGGTGAGCTTGGGGTCGCGGAAGCGGGCGAACTGGCGCCACTGGGGATAGAAGGCTTGGAACTGGGCGGCGGTCATGGCGGCGTCCTTGGCGGGGTAGAGCCGGCCGCCGAAGTCGCGGGTCATGTCGGCGAGACGCTCGAAGAGAGGGAAGCTCTTATCGGGCTTGATGGGGAAGTCGAGGGCGAGGGTGATGCCGGGCTTGGGAAAGCTCATCATGCCGGGGGAGAGGACGTCGCCGAAGGCTTTGAGCACGGCGAGGAAGCTGGCGAGGCCGGACTTTGCGACCTCGCCGAGGATGGCGATGGTGCCTTCGCGCGCGCTTTCCCAGGGGATGACGTACTGGAATTGGAGCAGACCGCGGCGACCGTAGAGCTTGTTCCACTCGAGCACCTTGTCAAGCGGATAGAAGAAGGGCTCGTAGTCCTGGAGGGCGACGACGCGCTTGTGGATCTGCTTGTGGAAGAAGGCGGTGTTGAAGAGGGAGACGGAGAGCTTGTTGAGGGCGAAGCCGGGGGCCTCGATGGGGAAGAAGAGCTTGGGCTCGGGCGAGGGGGTGAGCGGGCTGGGGCGCTCGGCGTGGTCACCCTGCATGAAGATGCCGCGGGCGAAGTTTTTGCCGGTGGAGGTGCAGTCGATCCAGCTGACGGTGTACTCGATGTGGGCGCTCTGGTTGGTGAGGTCGAGGAACTCGTCGATGCCGTGGAACTGGATGCCCTCGTAGTCGATCTTGCGGCTGACGATGGGCTTGAGGGTGAGCTGGGCCCAGGTGATGACGCCGGTGAGGCCGAGGCCGCCGACGGTGGCGGCGAACATTTCGGGGTTATGGGTACGGGAGCAGAGCATGCGCGAGCCGTCGGAGCGGACGAGCTCGAAGGCGGGGACGTGGACGCCGAAGGTGCCGGCGACGTGGTGGTTCTTGCCGTGGATGTCGTTGGCGATGGCGCCGCCGAGGGTGACGTACTTGGTGCCGGGGGTGACGGGGAGGAACCAGCCGCGGGGCACGCAGAAGTCGAGGATCTGGGCGAGGGTAATGCCGGCCTCGGCGGTGAGCACGCCGGTGTGCTCGTCAAAGGCGAGCAGGCGGTTCATGCCGGTGGTGACGAGGAGGTTGCCGCCGCGCAGCAGGCAGACGTCGCCGTAGCTGCGGCCCATGCCGACAGGGAGCGAGCAGTCGTGGAGATTGGCGGCGACCGCGGGAAAGTCGCCCTGCCACTGGAGCGGAATCAGGTGTGCGTCGTACTTCGGGTAGCGGCCCCAGGACTCGAAGTCGGGTTCGTGGGTCCTGGCCTGCCGTTCCGTGATGACTTCGGACATGGTTTAACCAGGATACTGCCCCTTGCGGCGGGATAGCTCGGGAAAGGGCGCATTCGCTACGGTACGGTCGATAGGACGGTGCGGCGGGCGGCGTTGCGCGTGGCGGGTGGGGTGTGATTGTCTTCGGGGATGGGACGTGCGTTGGACGGTTTCGGGGCTGGGATGCGGCAGTGGCCGATGGGGTGGCGGGCGCGGGCAGGTGTGTTCGTGGGGCTGGCACTGCTCGGACTGGCGCTGCTGGGGGCGGGATTGGTGGGGTGCGGGTCCGGTGTGGCGGCTGGCGGGTCAGGCGGGTCTGGGGGCGGGTCGGGCGGGTCTGGGGGTGGGTCTGGCGGGTCTGGTTCGGGGGTGGCGATCGTGGGTGTGGTGCGCGGGGCGGGGCTGCCGGTGGTGGGGGCGGCGGTGCAGCTGTATGCGGCGGGGGCGACGGGGAACGGCGTGGGGGCGACGGCGCTGGGCGCGGCGGTGATGACGGGGACGGACGGGAGTTTTCAGGTGCCGACCGGGTATAGCTGTCCCTCGAGCGCGGCGGAGCTGTACGTGGTGGCGCGGGGCGGGGCCGTGGGTGCGGCGGGGTCGAATGTGGCGCTGGCGGAGATGGCGCTGCTGGGGGCGTGCGGCACGGTGAGCAGCGCGGGGACGTATGCGGTGAGCGAGGCGACGACGGTGGCGGCGGCGTGGGCGGCGGGGCAGTTTCTCGCCGGGGACGGGGGCGCGAGCGGGACACTGGGCGCGAGCGGGACGATGGGGGCGAGCGTGAGCAATGCGACGGGGCTGGCGAACGCGGTGGCGATGGCCGGGGCGCTGGTGAGCGGGAGGGCGGGAACTTCGCCGGGCACGGGGTTTGCCCCGAGCGCGACCGCGCCGACGGCGAAGCTGAACACCTTGGCGAATCTGCTGAGCGTGTGCGCGCGGGATGGTGGATCGAGCGCGTGCGGCGCGGTGCTGCGCGCGGGGGCTGCAGGCGGGGGGACGGCGCCGACGGACATGCTGGCTTTGGCGATTGGGCTGGCACACGCGCCGGCGACGGGGGTGCAGGCGCTCTACACGCTGGGGACGGCGGCGACGCCGGTGTACACGCCGGCGCTCGCGACCGAGCCGCCGGACTGGACGCTGGCGGTGACGTATGCGGGCGGGGGGCTGATCGCCCCGACGGCAGCGGGTGTGAGTGGACCGACGGCGCTGGCGATCGACGGCGCGGGGCAGGCGTGGGTGGCGAACTACGGCGGTGTGCTGTCGGCGTTTTCGCCGGTTGGGGCGCCGCTGTTCGCGAGCGGGCTCACGGGTGGGGGCATGGGGGACAGCTATGGGCTGGCCATTGATCCGAGTGAGGACGTGTGGGTGACCAATACGGACGCGAACAGCGTGACGGTGTGGAGCGGGGCGGGGGCGGTGCTGTCGGGTGCGGGCGGGTACACGGCGGGCGGGCTCGATCATCCGGTGGGGGTGGCGATTGCACCGGTCGGTGAGGTGTGGCTGGCGAATAACGGAGATGCGACGGTGACGGTGCTGAGCGGATCGGGGGCGGCGCTTTCCGGGGCGAGCGGCTATGGGCCGGGGATGCTGGCGTTTCCGCAGGCGCTGGCGATTGATGCGAGCGGCGGGGCGTGGGTGGCGAACGCGAGCGGGCCGCTGCTGACGCACGTCTCGCCGGATGGCGGCACGCTCGCGAGCGTGGCGTGCTGCGACGGCGGGGCGGGGGTGGCGGTGGACGCGGGCGGCGCGGTGTGGGTGGCGAACTACTTCGGCAACAGCGTGAGCCGGGTGAGCGCGGCGGGGTTGGCGGACGCGGGCGGGCCGTACACGGCGCCGAGTCTGGTAGGGCCGCAGGGCATCGCGGTGGATGGCGCGGGCGCGGTGTGGGTGGCGAGCTTTCGCGGCGCGGGGTTGACGGAGCTGAACGGGATGAGCGGGGCGGTGATGTCGCCGGCAGCGGGTTGGGCGAGTGATGCGGGGCTCAACCAGGCGTTTGCGCTGGCGATCGATGCGAGCGGGGATGTGTGGGTGTCGAACTTCGCGGCGGGGACGGTGACGGAGGTGGTGGGGGTAGCGGCGCCGGTGCGGACGCCGCTGCTGGGGCCGGTGGCGCAGCCGTAGTACCCTCCCCCCTGTACCTCGGGTACCAAAGCCTTCATTCGGCTGGTGGGGGAGGGATGGGTACCGGGTGGGTCTCCTTTGCCTGGGAGTTGAGGTGAGGGCGTCCTGGTGGGTGGCAGGACGGATCGACCTTTGGTCGATGGCCCACTCATGACGGTGAAGCTGTCATGAATGGGGCACCCGCTTTGCGGTGGCGGCAGGCCGCGAAATCATGCGTTGAGGATAGGGGCTGGCGGGTAGGGGTTGCGCCAGTTGCGAAAGTTTGGACGCACCGGCTGGGTGCCGGTGCGCCCGTTTACATGATGCGGAAGCGCTCGCGGAGGAGGCGCTGGAAGCGGGGGCGCCAGATGAGGTCGTAGGCGACTTCTTTGCCGGGGAACATGGCGAGGGCGGCTTTGCGGGAGTCGGCGATCATCTGCGAGGCGTCGTCGATGGTGAGGCTGCCATCCTGGGCGATGACCTGCATGACCATGTTCATCATCATCTGAAGGCGGCGGATGAGCTTCTGCTCCTCTTCGCGCTCTTCCCTGGACATGGCGGGTGTATCGGCCTGGAGTTTGCTCTCTGTGCTGGTTTGGTCGTCGCGGTTTTGCTCGGTCATGGTGTGGCCCTCCGACGTGCGCCTGGATGCGCCGTGAAGATTGGACGCGTCGGGGCTGCCGGGGATGCTGGCATTGGCTCCTGGCGGTCGCGTGCTTTAAGCACGGAATGTTTGTGATGAGTTCTTAGCTCTTTGTCAGAGGCACGACAGATGGGCCGTCCAAAGTTCTGTAAGCAATTCAGATCTTGCGCTCGATCAGAGCAGCTGTGAACAAGGAAACGTAGGTGATGGTCAGCACTGTCCAAAAGCCATACTTGCCCAATCGAAACGGAATCGCGGGAATCCAACTCTGGGACTGTAGCGAACGACCTGCCACACCACGAAAGCGAAACACGGCGGAACCAGAAGTAAAAGCCAGATTGTGGAATGCACTGTCGCCACCTCGTAGAGAGGATTGCCTTCGTGCCCGACTTGGGCCACGTTTCTGAACTATTACCCTTCCGAAAGTTTACGCCTTTGCGCTACTTAAGGTGAACTGGGTGGCGGTTTTCTGCTGGGGCGGGCGGAATGCGGATCCCCCTTCGGGAATGGAAGAGCAGAAGCAGATCCCTACGGGATGACAACAAAAGGCAGACGGTAGGAACCGCTAGGGATTGGGGCTGGGTGTGATGGCGCCGCCGGTGCTGGAGGTGATGTGGCCGTCGCGGGTTAGGAGAAAGGTGGTGAGGCCGAACTCGTCGGTGCGAAAGGTGCGGGCGTGGGTGGCGGCGAGGCGGGCGAGGATCTCGGGGCGGGGGTGGCCGAAGCGGTTGCCGAGACCGGTGGAGATGACGGCGTCGGCGGGGCTGACGGCGGCGAGGAAGTCGGGGGTGGTGGAGGTGAGGGAGCCGTGGTGACCGACCTTGAGCAGGGTGACGGGGCGGAGATTGCCGGAGCGAAGCATCGCCTGCTCGGAGGGGGCTTCGGCGTCGCCTTCGAGCAGGACGGAGGCGCGACCGAGGCGGACGCGGAGGACGAGGGAGTCGTCATTTTTGGGGGCATTGGGGTTGGTATAGGAGGGTTCGGGGGCGAGGACGTCGATCTGCTGCTCGCCCCAGGGAAAGCTTTGGCCGGCGTGGAGGAAGCGGACGGGAACGCCGAGGGACTTCGCCTCGTCTAGGAGCGCGTTGAAGGCGTTGGCGTGGGCGGGGAGGGAGACCCAGAGCTCGCGCGGGCGGAGGTCGCGCAGGACGGCTGGCATGCCGCCCATGTGATCGGAGTGGGCGTGGGAGAGGACAAGGGTGTCGAGGCGGCGGATGCGGCGCGACCAGAGATAGGGGGCGACGACCTCTTCGCCGACGTCGAAGGCGGCGGTGGCGGAGGCGGCTTCGGCGAGGGAGCCGGTGGGTCCGCCGGCATCGATGAGCATGGTGCGGCCTTCGGCGCCGACGAGCAGCAGGGAGTCGCCCTGGCCGACGTCGATGGCGGTGAGTTCGAGCTTGCCTGGGGTGTGGAGGCTGGGCTCGGGCCAGAGGATGGCGACGGTGACCAGCGGAAGGAGGACGGCGGTGGCGAGCGCCCACGGTCGGCTGCGGCGGGCGGCCCAGCAGCAGAGCGCCCAGGCGAGGATCGCGCCGGCGATGACGGCGGCGGAGGGCGGGGGGACGCGCGCGTCGGCGAGGGGATGGCGGCTGAGCAGACCGATGCCGGCGGTGATGAGGTGAAGCAGCGCCGCGGTGACGACACCGGGGATGATGGCGAGCCAATATCCGGCAAGCGGGCTGAGCAGGGCACCGGCGAAGGTGAGGATGGCGGCGGGCAGAAGGATGCCGATGAGCGGCAGGCTGAGGAGGTTGGCGGGGAGGGCGAAGAGGGTGGCGCGATGGAAGTAGACGGCCATGGGCAGGGCCATGACAAGCTCGGCGACGATGGCGACGAGCAGGAACTCGAGGGCGGCGACGGCGATCCGGAGGATGGCGAGGAAGAGACGGCCAAACAGGGGGCCTAGACGGGGGCCGAGGAGGTCGGCGAGGGAGTCGGACCAGAGGCGGAGGGTGAGGCGGCGCTGGGCGGCGACGGGGGCGAAGCTCTGGTCGAGGCGGCGCTCGGGGAGTTGGCGGAGCGGGCGTGCCCAGCGGAGGAGGCTCTGCTCGCCGAGCGGGACGGCGATACCGGCGATGGCGATGATGGCGAGCACGGTCATCTGGAAGCTGGCCTCGAAGAGGGCGTTGGGCGAGAGCAGAAGCGCAAGCAGGGCGGCGGCGCCCAGGGCGTTGAGCGAGGAGCGGTCGCGGGAGAGCAGGCGCGCGAGCAGAAAGACGGTGGTCATGAAGAGCGCGCGCTGGACCGGGGCGCCGAAGCCGGTGAGGACGGCGTAGGCGGCGATGAGCGGGAGGGTGATGAGGGTGGCGGCGGTCTCGGGAACGCGAAGGCGGCGGAGCAGGGCGAAGACGAGGCCGGCGAGCAGGGCGACGTGCATGCCGGAGACGACAAAGAGATGGAAGGAGCCGGTGCGCTCGAAGCCGAGGCGGAGCTGACGGTTGAGGCCGGAGCGGTCGCCGACCAGCATGGCGGCGAGCATGCCGGAGTCATCCGGGGTGAGGCGGACAAGGCGAGGGAGGTGGCGGTTGGGGGTGGAAGCGACGAGGCCGGTGAGGCTGTTGGCGGCCCAGCTTTGCGCGGCGAGCAGGCGGCAGTGGAGGCTCGGAGCAGAGGGGGCGGGAAGGCGCTCGAGTTGGTCGACGCGGGCGCTGCCGTGGGCGGAGATGCCTTGGGCGAGGAGATAGTCGGCGTACTGCCAGGCGCCGGGATCGCGGTAGCGCTCGGGGATGCGGAGGCGGACGGGGAGCTCGACGCGATCGCCGCAGTGGAGGTCGGGGAGGGTGAGGGCGGCGGGGGTGGCGAAGAGGGTGAGGCGGATGCCGCCGGCGACGGGGACCAGGGTGGAGGTGTCGGGCGTGAGGTGTTCCGCGGCGGAGAGGGCGAGGTCGACCTGTTCGGCGGTGGGGGCTAGCTCTTCGGGTTCGGCGGGTTGCCAGGTGTGTTCAGCGTCGGCGGTATTGGTGGAGGCGCGGGGCGGGAGGGGGCGGGCGCGGACGACGCTGCCGACGACGGTGCGGGAGAGATTGTCGGTGAAGGGGCGAAGGGTGAGCTGGGGGTCGGGCGCGGGGGCGAGATGGAGGGCGAGGGTGCCGACGGCGATCCACAGCGCGGCGACGGGAAGGACGGCGACGCGCTGCGCGGGGCGACGGGTGGGGTGACGGCCGGCGTGGGCCAGGGCGAGGATGGCAAGCGCCGTGAGCAGAAGCAGCGCGAGCAGAAGCAGGGCGAAGGGGTGCGGGCGGAGGCGGGCGAGGAGCTCGCCGACGGCAAAGCAGACGGCGGCGAAGAGCAGGGGGAGGTGGCGGAGCTGGAGCGGCTGCGGGCGGCGATGGGTCTCCGGCCAGAGCGCGGGATCGGGCGCGGCGTGCGGCATGGCGGGGGCAGTGGGGCGGGAACGCAGGGGAGGGGAGGACATCGGGCGTGCGGAGTCCGGGGTATCGGCACGCCTGGGGAACGGCGGGCTGGGGAGTTCAACCGCGACGGGGGCTCGGACGGGGTGGTGGATGTTGGCGGCGGGCCTATCGGGGGAGGTCGGCGCGGGCAAGGACGGCGACGGTCTCGAGGTGAAAGGTCTGCGGAAACATGTCAACCAGGTGGAGCTCGGCGAGGTTGTAGCCGGAGCATAGCATTGCGCGGAGATCGCGAGCGAGGGTTGTTGGGTCGCAAGAGATGTAGACGACCCGGGGGGCGCGGAGGCGGACGAGGAGGCCGGCGGCTTCGAGGCCGAGGCCGGCGCGGGGCGGGTCGAGCAGGATGAGGTCGGGGCGGTCGCGGCCGACGACGGCCTTCCGCAGGAAGTCGAGGACGGTGGACTCGACGACCTGGACAAAGGGGAGGCGGGCGGAGCGGAGATCGGCGACGGCGGTGGGGGCGGATTCCACGGCGATGAGACGGCGGGCGAAGGGGAGGAGCGCGCGGGCGAAGAGGCCGACGCCGGCGAAGAGGTCCCAGGCGAGGGGGATTTGTTCGGGGGGATCAGGGATGGCGGCGTGGAGGACGGTGGCGACGAGCTCGGGGAGTAGGTGGCGGTTGACCTGGAAGAAGGAGGGTCGGCTGACCCAGAGGGTGGTTTCAGTTTCAGTTTCAGTTGAGGACGGGGTTTCGGTTGGGGTTGAGGAAGGAGTTTCAGTTGAGGACGGGGTTTCGGTTGGGGTTGAGGAAGGAGTTTCAGTTGAGGACGGGGTTTTAGTTTTGGTTGAGGTTGGGGTATCGGTTTGGGTTGGGAAGGTGGCGGGTGTGGGGCTTGTGGGGGCTAGGGGGACGGGGTAGAGGAGGCCGGGTTTGCCCCAGGAAATGGGGGCGAGTTTGAGGGCGGCGGCTTTGGCGGGGCGAGCGGGTTGGCCGGGGTGGTTGAGGGAGTTGGCGCGGGTGGGACGGAGAGGATCGGCGCCGGCGCCGGTGAGCTCGGGCACGCGCTCGCGGAGGGCTTCGCAGAGGGTGGCGAAGGAGGCGGCGTGCTGCGCGGCGGGCAGGGGATCGACGCGGCCGGCGCGGGAGGTGGTGGAGGAGCCGGTGCGGGAGGTGGTGGAGGGGATGGCGCGGAGGTGGAGCTGGAGGGCGATGGCGGTCTGGTCGGGGAGGGTGAAGAGCTCGATCTCGGCGGTGGTGGCGAGCCAGCGGGCGGCGTTGGGGTCGGCGGCGGCGAGGGCGACCAGCTGCTGGGCGGTATGGAGCAGGATGGGGGCGGCGATGGGGCAGGTGTGGATGGGGAGGAGATGGTTGGTGGCGCGGCGGTTGTAGCCGAGGAGGAAGCCACCCTCGGGGGCCGGCTCGACGCGCAGGCGGATGCGGTTGCGGTAGGCCCAGGGGTCGGCGGCGTGGGTGTGGAGGGGCGGGAGCGGCTGCGGGAGCTCGGCGAGGAGGTCGGCGAGAATGCGCTGCTTGAGCGCGAGCTGGGCGGGGTAGGCGGCGTGCTGATACTGGCAGCCGCCGCAGGGGCCGAAGTGCGGGCAGGGCGGGGGGACGCGGTCGGGCGAGGGATCGAGGATCGCAGCGGGGAGGTCGGTGCCGGGGGGCGGTGGCTCGACGCGTTCGCCGGGGAGAACGAAGAGGAGGGAGTTTCGGTGGGGAGTTTCAGTTTCAGGTGCGGTTGTGGTGAAGGTGCCGCCGTAGAGGGGCTGGCCGACCTCGAGGGTTTGCGGGTTGATGGGTTGGGGCGTGTTTGGGTGGGTCATGCCATGCCCATGTAGAAGAGGCTGAGGCGCGGGATGCGGTGCTGCTCGAGCAGACGCTTGTGGAGGAACTGCTGCTGCACTTGACGGATCTGCACGGCGCCCATGCGGCCGCGGTAGGGCGCGAGCTCGAGCGCGGCCTGCTCGCGGAGGGCGTGGAGCGCGGCCTCGGGGGTGGCGGCGATGAGCGCCGCGACCAGGCGTTCCTCGAGCGAGGAGAGGGTGCGGTCGAGCTCTTCGAGCGAGGGTCGGTGAGGCAGCAGGTTGTTGTTTATGGTTTCGGTTGTGGTTGCGGCGGCGTGGGCGGTTGTGGCAGTGCGCGCTGGCGGGCTTGCGGGGTCGCGATCGTCGGCGAGCGCGCGCAGGCGGACGGCGGTCTCGGCGAGGATAGCGGCGGCGGGCTCGGGGAGACCGGGGACGGTGAGCCGGTCGGCGTTGGCGCGGAGAAAGCGGGCGACGCGGTCCTGCTCGAAGCCGGTTTCGGTGCTGGAGGCGGGGGCGGGTGAGCCGTCCGGGTCGGCGAGGGAGGCGCGGGCGGCCTGCTCGGCGGACTCGAGTACGGCCTGGGCGCACCAGGCGAGGCCGTTGACGCGGCGGAGGCGACCTTTGCCGCGAGCCTGGGCGCGCTGCTGCCGGGTTTCGAAGTGATCGAACGCGGTGTCGATGCCGCGCAGCACGACCTCGAGGGGGAAGCCGGCTTCGCGCCAGGTCTCGATCAGCACCCAGTCGAGCGTGGAGAGCATCAGGAGGGAGCCGCGCCGCTGCTGGAAGCGCTCCTCGATCTCGGTGAAGTAGTTGAAGTAGTTGCGCATGGCGCCTGGTGCAAGTTTACCGGCTGCCGTGTGCGCTTCCGCCGGGCTTCGCCGCCTGCCACGGGAAGAGGTCGAGATGTCTTTGCCAGAGCCGCGTCTCTACCAGAGCCGGGACAAGCTTAGAACGCAGCGTTCACGGCCGGCCGGCTGCTTGGGAGGCGAGGTCGTTCTTGGGGAGTTTGTGAGCGCGCATGAGCGTCATAGCTGCCTTGGCGGCGGCGCCGAGGATGCTGAAGCCGAACGCTTGGGGTTTGGGTTGGCTATGTCGAAGACGATGAAGAGGACGAGAAGGTCGCTCAGATAGGTGGCCAGCAGGTCGGCACGACGGGTCTTCGCCTTGGCGGTCACGACGAGCGCGCAAACGGCAACGAGTCCGGTGACACACCACCAGACCTTCTGTCGGCGGCCAGGAATGGAACCAGACTCATGCGGCTCTCCTAAGGGTCAGACTCTGGATGGAGGAACTCGAGCAACTGCTGTTGACCGGAAGAGAGATCGCGACCGAAGCAACAAGCAGATCTCTCCACCGCGGCGCCGCTGTGGGGTGGCTTTCGGTCGAGATGACGGGTGATGGGGTATGCGGGAACGCTGTCGACGAAGTCAGGGGCGCGGGCGGGGCTGGTTGCGGTCTTGATTGCGGTCGAAGAGCAGACGGAGGCCGCGCAGGGTGAGCAGATCGTCGACCTCATGGATGTATTTTGAGCCGTCGGCGATGAGGCGGATAAGGCCGCCGGTGGCGAGGACGCGGGTGCTGGGGCCGAGCTCGGCGAGCATGCGCTCGAGGATGCCGTCGATCAGGCCGAGATAGCCGTAGTAGAGGCCGATCTGCATGTTGTCGACGGTGTTGGTGCCGATGACCTTGGCGGGCTTGCGGATGTCGATGCGGGGGAGTTTGGCGGCGCGGCTGAAGAGCGCCTCGGCGGAGATGCCGAGGCCGGGGGCGATGGCGCCGCCGAGGAACTCGCCCTGTGGGGAGAGCACATCGAACTTGGTGGCGGTGCCCATGTCGACGATGAGGCAGCCGGTGTGAAAGCGGTCCCAGGCGGCGACGCAGTTGACGATGCGGTCGGCGCCGACCTCGGTGGGGTTGTCGGTGCGGATGGGGATGCCGGTCTTGAGGCCGGGCTCGACGAAGATGGGGCGCAGATGGAAGAAGCGGTCGGCCATGGAGCGGAGGGCGCCGTCGAGGGGCGGAACGACGGAGGAGATGGCGAGGCCGGTGACGTCGGCGAAGCGATGACCGCCGAGCGCGAAGAGGCTTTGCAAGAGCAGGCCGAACTCGTCGGCGGTCTGCTCGCGGCGGGTGGTGACGCGCCAGGTGGCGATGGGGTCGGCGTGCGGGTCGGCGGCGAGGTCGAAGAGGCCGGCGACGATGTTGGTGTTGCCGACGTCGAGGGTGAGGAGCATGGGGGTGGGAGTTTCAGTTTGGAGTTGCGGAGTTTCAGTTTGGGGTTGCGAGTTTTAGTTTGGGGTTGCGAGTTTTAGTTTGGGGTTTGGAGGTTCAGTTGGGGGTTTGGAGGTTCAGTTGGGGGTGGCGGAGTTTCAGTTTTGGGGGTGGGAGTTTCAGTTTGGGAATTCGCGGACGCCGCCGGAGCGGACGAGGCGGAGGCTGCCGTCGGCGAGGCGGACCTGGAGGAAGCCTTCGGAGTTAAGGCCGGCGGTCACGCCAGTATAGCCGCCGTCCTCGGGGACATGGACGGGCTTGCCCCGGAGCCAGGTGCTGTATTGATCGAGGTCGCGCGCGGGGGTGAGAGTGGGGTCGCGGCTGGTTTGCACGAGTTGGCGGAGTTCGGCGTCGAGGTGGCGGAGAAAGGCCGCGAGAAGGGCTTCGCGGGAGATGGGGGGGGCGGGTGGCGGCGACTCGCGGCGGAGCGAGGTGGCGAGGACGTCAAGGTCGGGGGGGAAGCTGGTCTGGTTGCAGTTGATGCCGACGCCGATGACGGCGTAGCGGAGCATGGGCGGGCGGTTGGGCGCGCTCGCGGGCAGGGCGGCGGATTCAATCAGGATGCCGCCGACCTTGCGGCCGTGGAGCAGGAGGTCATTGGGCCAGCGGATGTCGATCTCGGCGGGAATGGCGGGGCTGCCTGGGGTCGCACGCGACCTGTCGCCGGGGATGCGGAAGCCGGCGACCTCGACGATGGCGGCTTGCGCGGCGAGGGCGGTGAGGAGCGAGAGGCGCATGGCGCTGGGCAGCGGGAGGTGCGGGGTGACGAGCGCGCTGAGGTAGAGGCCGTCGTTGGGGGCGGAGTGCCAGGTGTGGCCGCCGCGGCCGCGGCCGGCGGTCTGCTGGTCGGCGAGCCAGACGCCGTGGCGTGCGCCGGATTGGGCCGCTTCGAGGGCGAGGGTCTGAGTGGAGGGGAGGGAGGGGAAGTGGAGGAGATAGCCGGCGAACTGCGTGCCGGCGAGGTCGCGGTCGACGGCGGCGAGGTCGAAGGGGGGATGGGGGTTGGGCATGGGTTGACGACGGGTTGCAGGTCGGATTCTCTGTAGTATCCAGCCTGAGCGACGTGCCTGGGAGCGGGCAGGCGGTTGCTTCCGCTAACGGCGTTTCTCGTCACCTATCCAGTTGCGGGGGCTTAGAGTCGGGAACCTGAGTGGATCAGCCCAAGAGCATCTAGTGATCATTAGAGACCCTCACTGCGGATATGCCGCCCAAGCATAGTGCCGATGAACTTTCGCTTCTGTCTTACGAGCAGGAGGAAACCGTGGATAAGGTCCAGAAGGAATTACACCTACTCAAAGCCTATGCCTTGTTTTTGACCGTTCTGTTGGCAGTGTCAATCTTCTTAGCCGCTAAGAGCCCAACCAAAAAGGTGAAGTTTGAGGAGGTTGACGCAGAGCGGATCAACATTGTCGAGGGAGACGGTAAAGTGCGTCTCACCCTGGCTAACGAGCAGCGGATGCCCGGAGGGCAGATGGCCGGGGTAGACTTCACCAGCCGCGAAGGCAATCGCACCATGGGACCAGGTAACGCTCCGACGGCTGGCCTGCTGTTCTTTAACGACGACGGCGACGAATGTGGTGGACTTACTTACGGGAGCAAAATAGTCGATGGCAAGGCTAACGCCGTCGGTTATCTTTCCTTTGACCAATACCGTCAGAACGAAGCTGTTGCCATCATGCACAGCGAAGGAGGCGGCGGAAGCAGGTCGGGATTGCAAGTAACTGACGCGGGTGCCCCGTTCACAGCAGATTTCTTGCGGAATTACAACGAGATCTCACAAATGAAAGAGGGGCCGGATAAGGCTGCAGTTCTTAGGGAACTCACGTCCAAACACGCCGCCGAGTTAGTTTTTGCACAAAGGCTGTTTGTAGGACACTTAGCTGAAAATGATGCGGCTGCCGTGATCCTGATGGACAAACAGTCTAAACCACGTATTAGAATGTTGGTAGATGCGGCGGGATCTCCTTCACTCGAATTTCTTGTTGCACATGGGAAGGTTACGTCCAGCTTTCCCGGACGCAGCACCAATGGTAAAGGTATACCTCCGGTATAGTAGCGCTGGGACACTCGATCCGAGCTTGGGAGGACTGTGGAGTTACGAATCAGCCCTAGACACGGGTGATAGCGGCCAGTTCCGATCTCATCGCGCTGGTACCGCACGCAAGCCCGGGAAACACTCTTATCGCGAACCGAGTCGCCACAATGGGAATCCAGCAGCTCGAGATTCGGTTCACACGCCAAAAAATTCTGATTCTGCGTTGTGGCATCCGCGAGTGGACGCCGACCCTGCACAGCTCTCGCTAAAGCACGTGGTGATCTCGGTGTGCAAAGGCGCTTACCCGACGATGTGAGCAGGTCCGGATCTGATCTGCGATGTCTGGCAGCTCTCAGTGGGGCTAAGTTGTCGGTCGAGATCGGTCATAATATGTCTCATTGTCGGAAGTTAGGCGACATGGTGGAAGCCTGGAGCGCTAGGAGGGGACGAGAGAAGAGGCCCTAGGAGGCGTCGGGGGTGAGGCGGAGGGTGAGGTCGGCGGCGTGGGCGGAGTGGGTGAGCGAGCCGACGGTGAGGTAGTTGACGCCGGCTTCGGCGTAGGCGCGGGCGTTTTCGAGCGAGATGCCGCCGGAGGCCTCGATGGGGAGATTGGGCGATTGGTCGCGGATCTGCTGGACGGCGGCGCGCACGGCGTCGGCGGTCATGTTGTCGAGCAGGATGGAGTCGGCACCGCCGGCGAGGGCTTCGGTGAGCTCGGCGGGAGAGCGGACCTCGACCTGGATCTTTTGGCCGGGCTTGCGGCGCTCGAGGGCGCGGGCGAGGGTGGCGGCGAGGCCGCCGCCGAGGGCGACGTGATTGGCCTTCAGCAGAACGCCGTCGGCGAGGTCCTGGCGGTGGTTGAGGCCGCCGCCGCAGCAGACGGAGAAGTGGTCGAGCAGACGCAGGCCGGGGATGGTTTTGCGGGTGTCGAGCACCTCGGCCCCGGTGCCGGCGATGGCGCGCACATAGGCGTTGGTCAGGGTGGCGATGCCGCACATGCGCGACAGGAGGTTGAGGACGGTGCGCTCGGTCGCGAGGATGGCGGAGGCGTTGTAGCGGATGACGGCGAGCGGCTGGCCCTTGCGGACGCGCACGCTGTCGAAGATCTCCGGGTGGCTGATGACCTCGAAGCGGCCGAGCGGCGCGGGCGCGGAGGGGGCCGCGGCGGTGCTGAGCTGGGCGAAGACCTCCAGCACGACCGGAATCACGCCGAGGCCGGCGACGACGCAGCTTTGCTGCGCGACGATGGTGCCCGCGCCGCGCGCGCCGGGGTCGACGGTGAGCTCGGTAGAGATATCGCAGGCCGCCTTGTCCTCGAGGAGGGCAGCCTCAACCACCGAGCGGATTCGCTTGCTCTTCCAATCCATACGAGCATCCTGTGCGGGAGGCGATGACCGCCGCGCGCGGAGGTGAGGACCATTCTGTGCGCCCGCGCGATGGTGGGCGAGGGCCACGGAGGGGCACAGATGCATCTTATCGCCAGACTGTGAATCAGACCGTGAATCCGGATGGGTACCCGGATCGGTATCCCAGGCCGGATCGAGCCCGGTTCGGGCCGGATCGGATTCAAGACACGAAAGGGTGTGCGCGCATGGTACCGGAGTTGCAGTCGATGGCACTTGCCCGCCAGTTCGGCTATCTGGCGCTTTTGGCGCTGCCGGTGGCGTGTGCCGCGTGGACGGTGACGCACGAGGAGGTGTTTCGCGAGCCGCGCGAGTTCTGCAAGCGGCAGAGCCAGGACTGTAAGCCGGCGGCGGCGCGGAAGTTCTTTTACCTGTTCACCTGCGAGTACTGCTTCAGCCACTATGTTGCGGCGTTTTTTCTGCTGGTGACGCACTTTCAGATGCTCTACGCGGGATGGCGCGGCTATCTGGTGGCGTGGTTCGCTCTGGTGTGGGTGGCGAACTTTTACATGAGCGCCTATAACCGTTTGCGGCTGGATATCAAGCACGAGAATGTGGTCATCGAGAAGGAGCAGAGCGCGGTCGAGGCGGCGAAGTAGGCTAACTCCGTTCCGCCGGCGGTCATCCTACGCAGTGAGGTGATCGGATGGCACAGACACGGAGCTCGACGGAGGAGCAGGAGATACAGGGGGAACAGGAGACGCGGGAGAGCGAGCCGCGCGGCTTTGGCGAGCACAGTCGCGGGCTGGCGAGTGAGTACGCCCACGAACAGGGCTGGGGCTTGAACGAGCCGGAGCGAACACGGCTGCCCGAAGGCCGACAACCCAGTGACGGCGGCACTGACTACGAGTACGGCGCGCGGGACTTCGGCGACGAACCGGCGGACACGAGCGGGGTCGACAGCAAGCTCGAGAAGACCATGGAAAAGGCGCTGGGTGCGACGACCCAGGCCGGCGGCGAGCGAACGAGCACCGCAACGGGTTCCCAGACGGGTTCCAAGACGAACGACGCAGCGGATGACAAGGAAGAGGGACAGTGATGGCGAAGGGCCACGAAGAGCACGCAAGCAAGGCAAGCGAGCAGGCAATGCATGAGAATGACGCGCACAACCGCAAGTCAAACTCGCACGATGCGGTGCCGGGCGATGACGCGGCGCACGCCCACTCGCATGCCGCGCACGAGAGCGAGACGGACAAGACGCACACCAACAATGAGGCGGGTGGATCGCGGACGGGTGAGCTGCGGCAGCCGCAGGCAGACCGGCTGCGACGGCACGATGAGCCGCAGCGGAAGAACGGCTGAGCTGTTCGTTTAAGGCAGTGAGGGCGTCACCTTGCCGCGACGCCCTTTAATTTTGTAACTGGATTAGGTGCAGAGGTTACACTTTATCACCTTGGCTGACGCCGGCCTGGGAGTCGGGGCGTTGGCTGACGACCTTCTGCTGACCTTCTGACTCGATGTCGGCGCTGTGGTTGGTGACGCCCTGGTTGTCGGAGTGCGGGGTGCGCGTGGCGTGGGGATTGTCTTCGGCGGCGGTGAAGGGCTCGGTGTTGTGCTGAGGGCCTTGCGAGCCGGTGCGGGCGAAGGAGCGATTGGAGCCGGTCTGGGCGCCGTCCCGATTCTCGAAGGAGTCGGCATCGTCACCGCGGCCGACGTCGGCGCGAGCGAGATTGGGCTCGAGATCGCTTTCGGCGGCATCGCGGCTTCCCTGCGATTCGGTGTGCGGCGTGGTTTGGACGGGGCCGGTGGTCTTTGTGTCGGGAGTGTTTCCGGGATTCATGGGGCGGTCACCTCGAGTCTTGGGATGGGAAGAACGCGTGCGGGCGTTGGTCCGCAGGCGAGATAAGGGTTTGGTGCGGTGAAGCCGGCGAAGCAGGCGAGCGAGTCTTGAAAGGTTGCTCAGACCGATCGACGACGTTGCCTGAGCGATGTCGTGTAATGGTCGTGCGACTAAAACTTCAACTCTTATCCAGTATAAGTCTTGAAAAGATGGTGGCCGGAGACGGGATCGAACCGCCGACGCCGGCCTTTTCAGGGCTGCCGGACAATGCAGCTAAATGGCTTGAAATCAGTGGAAGTGACGAAATACGAGGGGCTTAGGTCCAGTTGGAGTTTAGGACGCTCTAGGACAATTTGGGCTGGTTTCGACCCTACGGTGGTCGTGTATTGATCGTGCCGTTCAGCGATCGTTGGAAACTTGCATGCCGACGGCAGACTCCGCGATGCATTGACGCGCCGGCTTTTACAGCAACATAAAGTGTTGCCGCCGGATGTCGCGATTGCCCTAGCTCCAGCGCGTTTAGCCGTTCGCACAGGCAACTAGCTCTATTGTTAGGAACGATGGCGCGGTCTGAAGTGCCAAGCGGAGACGTTCGTCGGACTCACTATCTGCTGGCACGGTTCGTTCAGGAAACAGGGTCATTGTAAATTTAGGAGATTCGCTCCCTCCCTTATGGCTCTGCGCTGCAGGCCGAGGCGACAGATGAGACATCATCTATCGCCATCGCGCCGCTCCTATGTAGGACTAAACCCGGGAGCAGCGCCAGCTTTCGATACAAGCGCGTTCACGCTACCTGCTCTCGGAATGCTTGGCTAGGTTGAGAACTCACGTGAGACTCTGAAGAGATCGTGCAACATGTAAGGTCATATAAATGACGGGCCGTACAAACGACGACGTAGGCCTCGCTCAGTATCACCTGACAAGCTTTACGAGCCGGAAGTCGGAGTTGAGATCGCTTCTCGGCGCCGAAGTAAAGGAACACGGATGAGAAGACTGGCCGTTTTGATGTCTGCGCTCACCCTTACGGAAGCGTTTAAATATGTGGGCATGAGACGGGTCGAAGGAAAGACGGCGGAAGAACCGACCTCCGACCATCAAACGCGCGCTGCCGTAGCTACCACAACAGCGTTCCTAAAGATGCTTACTACAGACCAACGCCAGGAAGTCCAATTTAACTTCACGCCTCAGAAAGCCGGCACAATAGCCAGGTTTCATAGAACAACAGACGGAGGTGTAGCTCCGGGTGCTCCAACCGGTGGTCAACAGGGCGGGCCTGGTGGTGAACCGCGGAGCAAGACGGTGGTCCCGACAGCGGGCAGCAACGCGGACCCGGAGGTCTAGGCGGAGGACCCGGCATGGGACCGCCCGGTGGGTTTGTCGGGGAGCAGTACGGTCAGGCCGTTTGGTCGAACTACCCGGTTAGCGATGTGCTCCGTCCAGGCCTCCGTCTCGGTTCTCTAGCAACGGCACAACGGAACGCCATAATGCACCTGCTTCAGACCGTCCTCAGCCCGATGGGCTACCAGAAGCTCCTCGACATCATGGGATCGGATCAGGCATTGACAAGCGCTGGTACAAACTTTGCCTCGGGTGAGGCGGTCCAATCGGCCGGGAAAGCGACAAGGCGCTTGCGCTGTTGCAAGCGTTGGACGAGAGTCAGCGCAAGCAGGCGGTTCTGAGCTACCAGGTTGACGAGCATATTCAGCAGTTCCTCGGCATGTTTGGGGGCGACCGCGTAGGTGTTGATGATGTAGTCGGCACCGGGGCCGAGTGTTGTGAGAGGCTGGCGATCTCTGGCGCGGGCGCTCCGCGGAAGACGCGGGGTCGTTGGTCGTGAGGAGTTCCCTCCCAAAATCAGGCGCCTGCGGCGGCGACGGGCGGCCCGCCTTTCGCTGTAGATGCAGGTGCTTCAGTAACATCGCGTCGAAGCGATCTCCTCGCCGAAGGAGTGATCTCGGTGGAGTTACATAACACTTTATGCACTTAGAACCAGCCTTGTGCCGATCGCGTGTGAGCTGTTCGGCCGCACAGCCCACCTCGCGGAGTTACATATCTTTGATTAATTCAATCCAACCTTCGCCAAGCTGCGTTATTTAGGTAGTGGCTGTTCGCTACCAAGAGCCAGGTAGCAGGCGGCCTGAGTCGGGATTGCACGTAGAAGAAAGCCGCAGATATCTCCGCTGCGAGGCGCAGTACAGATATGTGTTCTCCGGTCGAAACGACAGCTTCGAGGTGGGACAGCTTCGAGCTATCACATAGCTCCGAAGTTGTATGACAGGTTCACGCGCACCGCGGGATAATTTCTCGTGAACTAGAACCCGCAGCCTGCCGATCTCGTGAGTAGGGAAGCCGTGTTGCGTCTACATAGTTGTCAGGCCTGCGTAGAACGAGATGGGGCCATTGGGCTTCACTTTTCTCGCTTTGTTTTCGTCGTGTTCCTAATTCTTGGATGAAGGAGTTCCATGCCCGTTCGTGCCGTAACGCAGGAGATGATTGAGAGTGTTGTGAATCGCCGTTCGTTTCTGAGCAGCGTTGGATTATTCGGTCTGGGAGCAGCGGCGGGCACTGTGATCGGGTGCAGCAGCGGGCAAACTCAGCTGGTGAAGCCGGTGCAGGCGGCCGCTACGACGGATACAGCGGCACAGATCTTTACGGCGGCCTTGATCGCCGAGAATCTTGCCATTACGACGTACTTTAACGCGCTGACGGGTGCGGTGATTCAGGACTCGAATCTGGCTGGGTCGGGCGGGTCGGCGACCAACGTGAGCGCGAGCGGAAGCGCGGTCAATGTGGCGTATCTGCGGGCGGCTCTTTCCGAGGAGGTATCGCACGCGGTGCTGCTGCGGACGCTGCTGGGGCTAGCGACGGACGGGAGTGGCGATGTCGCGGCGGGTGTGCCGGCGATGTTCTATTACCCAACAGGGACCTTCGACACGCTGTCGGGCTTTTTGCCGATTCTGCTGGCGCTCGAGACGGCGTTTATTGGCGCGTACATGACGGCGGTCGAGGAGTTTGCCTCGATGGCGGCGGGCTACAACAACTTCAGTGCGACGCAGGCCAACCCGGCCGCGAGCGGAACGAACTACACGCAGGCGCAACTGATTAATTTCGCCAAGGTCTCGGCGTCGATCCTGGGTGTTGAGTCCGAGCACCGGGCGTTGGCGCGAGCTATCCCGTCGGTGACGGTGGGATCGCCCATGTTTGCGGGGATCACCGTGCTGCCGGCCGATAATCTGAACTACGAGAGCGATGCCGGGCTCACAGGGCTCATCGTGGGATCGAGCAGCGCGACGACGGCTGCGGCGGCCCTGGGACCGTTCTTGAGCTCGAGTTCGTCGAACAGCGCGGGATTCAGTCTGGCGACGGCGCTTTCGGGATCGCTTGCCGTGTCGTTGACGACGACGGGCTCGGCGCCGAGCGCAGAGTAGCTTCACGCAGGGGTTAAGGAACGTGTGGGGTCGCTCAACGGGGCGGCCCCTATACGTCTTTGCGAGGGAGCCGACGGTCTGCTCGCGCACCTTTTCGAAAGTGGTGCGACCTGAAGCGAGATGCAGGTTTCTCCGTTGCGAGCGCACGGCACAGGTGTGTGATCCCCGGTCGAAATGACAGAGGGGGGTGGGGTGGTTGAGCGGTTGAGAGGCGGGGCTGGTTGTGTGTGGGGTGGGGGTGGGCTAGGCTCGCGGGATGGGGTGGGGGTCGCGATCTCGGCTGACGGTGTTGGCGCTGGGGCTGTATCTGGGGCTGACCGGGATGTTGTTCTTGGTGGCGCGGGCGCGCACGGGCGGGAGTTTTGTGGCGCCGCAGGACGATCCGTATATCCATCTGGCGATGGCGGAGCGGATGCGGCAGGGGCACTACGGGATCAATTTGGGGGAGGCGTCGTCGCCGTCGTCGAGCCTGCTGTGGCCGGTGCTGCTGCTGCCGCTAGCGGGGACGGCGTGGGGGCTGGACGGGGCGTTGGCGTGGAATCTGTTGGCGGGGTGTGTGGCGGCGGGGCTGCTGGCGCGGGTGGTGGCGGAGTGGCCGGCGGCGGGTCTGCTGGGCGGGGCGGCGGGGGAGCGGTGGCGGCGGCCGGTGGGGGTGGCGGCGCTGGTGATGCTGGCGAACCTGGTGGTGCTGACGCTGCTGAGCATGGAGCACACGCTGCAGGTGATGCTGGCGGTGGCGTGCGCGGCGGGGATGTGCCGAGTGTTGCGCGGGCGGGCGATGCCGTGGTGGAGCGTGGCGGCGGCGGTGGTGGCGCCGTGGCTGCGGTATGAGGATCTGACGCTGACGATGGCGGTGGTGGTGATGCTGTGGGCGCTCGGGCGAAGGCGAACGGCGGTGGGTGCGGTGGTGGGGGCGGTGTTGCCGCTGGTGGGGTTTTCGGTGTTTCTGCACCGGCTGGGGCTGCCGTGGTTGCCGGTTTCGGTGCTGGTGAAGAGCGAGACGGCGGCGGCGGTGGGCGGGGTGGCGGCGCGGGGGTGGCAGGTGGTGGAGGCGGGGGTGGTGGGGGCGGCGCGGGCGCCGCTGCGGTGGCCGCTGCTGCTGGTGTTTGCGGCGCTGGTGTGGGTGGCGTGGCGGGAGCGGCCGGGGCTGCGGCGGGTGGTGGCCGGGGCGGTGGCGACGGCGGCGGGGCTGCACCTGGTGATTGGGCGATTTGGTTGGTTTTACCGCTACGAGGTGTACATCACGATCTTTGCGACGGTGGTGCTGCTGCGGCTGGTGACGGAGCGGGTGCGGGTGGGAGCGGCGATGTATGGGTTGGGCGCGCTGGCGCTGGCGGCGGTGTATGCGCGCGGGCTGCCGGAGGCGCCGCGGGCGGCGGCGGAGATCTATGGGCAGCAGGCGCAGATGCACCGGTTTGTGACGGAGTTCTACCATGGCGGCTTTGCGGTGAACGATCTGGGCGAGGTGAGCTACCGGCACGGGGACGCGTATGTGCTGGACCTGTTTGGGCTGTCGTCGGTGGAGGCGGCGCGGCAGCGGGAGAAGACGCCGGCGTGGGCGGAGGGGATTGTGCGGCGGCGCGGGGTGGGGCTGGTGATGATGTACCCGGAGCTGCTGCGGCCGCCGGCGAGCTGGGTTCGGGTGGGGTCGATGTGCCTGGAGCGGCGGGTGACGGCGATCGGCGATCGCTGTGTGTTGTTTTTCGCGGCGGATCCGTCGCAGGCGGGGGTGATCGCGGGGGAGTTTCGGGCGTTTGCGCGGACGCTGCCGGCGGGGACGGTGGCGGGGCCGTAAGTGCATGGCTGCGCGGAGCGGGTGCGCAGGCCGAAGCGAGACGCAGGTTTCTCCACAGCGAACGCACGATGGTGCTGTGCTGTGCGTTCTTCGGTCGAATGACAGCTTCCTGGGGTGGCGAGTGGGTGGATAGGTCTAGGCGGGTCCAAACCCCTAAGCAGGTCGATACGCCCTAAGCGGGGGGGCGGTCGCGGAAGGCTTGGCGGGCGGTGTGGACGGCTTCGCGGTGGTGTTCGGCCCAGATCCAGAGGCCGCAGAAGGCTTCGCCGAGGGAGAGGCCGAGGGGGGTGAGCTCGTACTCGACGCGCGGGGGGACGACGGGATAGACGGTGCGGGAGATGAGACCGTCGGCCTCCATCTGGCGGACGGTCTTGGTGAGCATCTTTTGGCTGACGCCGCCGATGAGTTCGCCGAGGCGGGTGAAGCGGAGGCGGCCGTGTTCGGCGAGGGTTTCGAGGGCGAGCATGGTCCATTTGTCGGCGACGCGCTCGATGATCTCGCGGACGAGGGTGTCGAGCTCGGGGTCGTTGCGCTCGGAGCGGGTGGGCCCGAGGGGAGGGGAGGGAAGGATGGGATGGGGCACGCTGAGTCTCCTTTGGGTAAGTATGGCACTTTCGGGAGCCTACTTCCGAGCGGAGTGAGAAGGCCGTAGGCTGGGGTTGAGGTGAACAGAAGATGCGGATGAGCGGGAATACGATTTTGATCACGGGCGGCGGGTCGGGGATTGGGCGGGGGCTGGCAGAGGCGTTTCAGAGGGCCGGGAACGAGGTGGTGATCGCGGGGCGGCGGCAGACGGCGCTGGACGAGGTGACGGCGGCGAACCCGGGGATGCGGTCACTGACGCTGGACATTGAGAGCGCGGAGGGGATCAAGGAGTTTGGGGAGCGGATCGGCAAGGAGTTCCCGAAGCTGAATGTGGTAATCCACAACGCGGGCATCATGCGGAACGAGGATGTGCGCAAGGGCGAGACGGCGGATGCGGAGGCGACGATCGCGACCAATCTGCTGGGGCCGATCCGGCTGACGGCGGCGCTGCTGCCGTTGCTGGAGGGACAGGCAGGGGCGGCGATTCTGACGGTGTCGTCGGGCTTGGCGTCTGTGCCGCTGTGGATGACGCCGACGTACTGCGCGACCAAGGCGGCGATCCACTCGTGGACGCAGTCGCTGCGGTATCAGCTGCGGGAGGCGGGGGTGCAGGTGATCGAGCTGGTACCGCCGTATGTGCAGACGGAGCTGATGGGGGCGCGGCAGGCGAAGGATCCGAACGCGATGCCGCTGACGGACTACATTGCCGAGACGATGAAGCTGCTGGCGAGTGAGCCGGAGCCGGCGGAGATCCTGGTGGAGCGGGTGAAGCCGCAGCGGTTTGCCGAGCGCGAAGGGCGGTATGACGCGTTCTATGCGCAGTTCAGCGAGGCGATGGCGAAGGCGCGCGCGGGGGAGATGCCGTAGAGATCCACGTTGATTGCTGGAGCTGGGTATGGTTCATGGGGGGCTGGAGATCGATCGGGGCTTCAGCCCTCCCTGGTTTTGCGGCGGCGAACCTAGGTATCCACATATCGTCTTTGCGGCCGCGCTGAGGTTTGTTGCACTTGGGGTGTGGCGAGTGGATATGAGTTGAGCGATGTGCAGTGGGAGCGGATCAAGGGCACACTTCGGGGCCGGGTGGAGCATGTTGGTCGGACAGCGGCGGACAACCGGCAGTTCGTCAACGGGGTGCTGTGGGTGCTGCGCTCAGGCGCGCGCTGGCACGACCTTCCGGAGCGTTACGGCAAGCACAAGAGCGTGCACACGCGTTTCATGCGCTGGGCGCGCGCCGGGGGTATGGGAACGGGATCTTTGCCGACCTGGTGGCGGACAAAAAGAACCAGTACCTGATGATCGACTCGACCATCGTGCGGGCACACCAGCAAGCGGCGGCGGCCCGCAAAAGGGGGGGCGCAGGCTCGGCTCTGGGGCGTTCCCGAGGTGGACTGAGCACAAAGATCCATCTGCTGACCGACGAAGCAGGGCTGCCCGTAGCCTTCCGCATCACGCCTGGGCAGGCCGCCGAAATGCCCCGGCGGTCCGTCGCTGGAGGCCAACAGGCCGAAGCCGTGATCGCCGACAAGGGCTACGACTCGGCCCCAATCATCGCCTCCATGGAGGATCTGGGCGCGGTCGCCGTGATCCCTCCGCGGCGGCACCGCAAGCAGCCCCGCAGCTATGACTGCGAGCTGTACAAACAACGCAACCAGATCGAACGCTGCTTCACCCGCCTCAAACAGTTCCGCCGCTTCAGCACACGCTTCTGCCGCATCCTTGAGGCTTTCGCTCCTCAACCGCACTCGCCTGCACCTGGATCAGATTGCCGCTATAGTGGATACCGCCTAGTGCTGGAGCTGGTTGGTGCTGGGCTGCTGCCCGCTGCGGGTGAGCAGCCGACGGGGGATGGGGCGGCGCGTGTGGGGACGCTGGGCGCGATGCTCGCCCGGGGTGTCCAGACGATAGAGCAGCAGCAGGTTGCGCTCGGGGTCATCGTAGGCGGGTAGGGCGGCGATGCGTTTGAGGTGGAACTGGGGCGCGAGGGCGTCCATCTTGTCGTCCTCGATGTGGTTCCAGGCGGCGTACCAGCCGGGTTTGTAGAGATCGATGCGATCGTAGAGATCGAAGGTGCCGAAGTCGTCGCAGAGGGAGGGGATGCCGGTCATGAGTGAGATATCGGCACCGCTGATGGAGAGCAGGAGCCGGCTGTGGTGGGGGTCGCTGTTGATGATGGAGGCGACGGCGCGGGCGGCGGAAAGAAAGGTGTAGCGGGGGGTACGGGCGTAGCCGAGGGTGGTGGCACTCTCACGGGCGCAGATGAGGGCGAGCAGGCAGCCGCCGAGGAGCACGGCGGCGCGGAGGGGACGACGAACCTCTTCGTGCCGCACGCCGCTGCCGATCCAAAGGCCGCCGAGGGTGAGTGGCAGAAGTGTGAGGAGGGGGACGGCGACGACCAGGTAGTACCGCGGCTGGAGGTTGTTGTGATAGGCGAGGAAGGCGCCGTAGCCGATGATCCACAGCAGAAGCGAGGCGACCAGAGGCTGCCGGCGCAGTGGCGGAAAGGCGACGGCGAGCAGGGCGGCGAAAAGGGTGACGGGGAAGAGCACGGGACCGATCCAGCGACCGTCCCGCACGGTGTCGGCGAGGACCTGGAGAGCGGTGGCGCGGGTGATGCCGGTGTAGGCGTTGGCGGTAAAGAGATAGCGGTAGTCGGCGAGGAAGCGGGAGTGGATGAGTAGGCCGAAGTAGAGCAGCCACAGGGCCAAGCCGAGGGTGGCTGCAGTGAGAACGGGGGGCAGGGCGGAGCGGACGCGGCCGCCGGAGCGCGCCCACAGCATCCACAAGATAGACGGAACCAGGAAGAGCGCGGTGGTCTTGGTAAGGACCATGAGCGGGAGAAGGACGCCGACGGCGAAGGCGGGGCGGAGGGAGCGGCGGCCGGGGAGCGGCGGCTGGAGGGTGGAGGCGGCGACCAGGGCCAGCAAGCCGAGGAAGACCAGCAGCGGCTCCAGGACGGCCATGCGGCTGAAGACGAAGCAGAAGGGGCTCGCCGCAAGCAGCACGAGCAGGCCGGCGGCGGCGAGCGAGGGGACGGGGGAGGACGCGGCGCTGGGCCGAGCGGCGGCGAGATCGCGGAGGGCGTGGCGAACTAGATGGGCGGCGCACAGGGCGCTGAGGCCGAAGAGGCTGACGGAAAGGGCGCGGGCGGGGACGATGCCGACGCCGGTGAGGCGGAAGAGCAGGCCTTCGAGCACGGGCCAGACGGGCAGGGCGACGGCAGGGTTGAAGTCGCCGGGGACGAACCACTGGCCGCCATCTGTAAAGAAGCGGATGGCGGCGCTGCCGTACCAGCCCTCGTCGGTGTACTTGGCCCAGTCCATCCAGGGGGTACCGAGCGGGAAGTCGGCGGCGAGGTGGAGATAGTGCAGGGCGAAGAGGGTGGCGGCGAGGGCAAGAAGGAGAGCGGTGACCGCATTGGCCCAGTGATGGCGCGAGGCGTGGGCCACGGGATCGGGCGCGACTCGCGTCGAGGTCTCGGTGTGGCTCATGCGGGGCTACTCCTCGAACGGCCTGCTTGCAGGCGAGGCCTACTCGTAGGCGAGAGCGTCGATGGGGTCTTTGCGGGCGGCCTTGAGCGCCGGGTAGAGCGCGCCCAGCATGGCGCCGACGAAGGCGATAACGACGGCAGCGGCGATCCAGTGCGGCGTGACGGAGAAGTCGAGCTTTGGCAGTTTGATGCGGAAGATGGCGCGCATCAGCAGGGTGAGGCCGACGCCGAGCGCGATGCCGGCGGCCGCGAGCAGGCCTGCCTCGCGCAGCACCACGGAGACGATGTAGGTCTGGGAGGCGCCGAGGGATTTAAGGATGCCGATCTCGCGGGTGCGCTCCATCACGGCGGTGTACATGGACTGGAATATGACGAGGAAGCCGATGACGATCGCGATGCCGATCACGACGCGCAGAGCGATATTGAAGCCCGGGATCTTGTCGGGCGTCATGAGACTCATCCACTCGTCGATGGTCTGGACGGTGTACTGCTGCATGCCGGGGGTTGCGAGGATCTCCTGGCGGACTAGGTTATCGTTGGCGCGGTCATCGACCTTGACGTAGAAGGTGCTGGCCTTGCCGGGGTTGTTGGTGATCTCGTCCATGGTGAGGATGGGGATGAACTTGCGGCCGCCACGGCCGTGCTCGACGATGCCCACGATGCGAAAGGGGTGGCCGAGAATGCTGATGCTGCTGCCCACCTTGTGGCCGCCATCCGAGGCGGCGAAGAAGTCGTCGACGAGGACATCGTTCGAGTTTTTGAAGGGGCCGCCGGAGAGAAAGACGAAGGGCTTGAGGGCGTTGAAGCTCGGGAAGTCGATGCCGTAGATGTTTTCGACCGATTTGCCCATGGTGAACTGGACGTTGACCGGCGAGGCGACGGTGACATGGGGCAGGGCGGCGAGGACGTCGGCGACCTTGATGGGGGCGGCAGCGGGGCTCATGGCGGCGAAGTTGGTCGCGTTCGATGGCCGCACAAAGAGATCCAGCCCGATGCCGCTGGTGCGCTCCTTCGACCCGTTCAATATGCCGAGCATGATGGCGGCGATCGAGAGGATCATGGTCACCTCGATGGCCACGGCGACGGCGCTGATGAGCGAGCGGAGAGGACGATGCACGAGGTTGCCGATGACGAGGCTGTTCATACCTCTCCAGTGTAGCGGGAGCAGTCCGGGATCAGGGTGGGATCAGGGTGGGACGGGGTGCGGGAGTTGGGATCAGATGGGGTTAGAGGTCGGAGGCGGGGGTTTGCTGCTCGCGGACGCGAATCTGCAGCGGCACGGCGCGCCGCAGGCCGGAGTCGCCCTGTCCGATGAACAGGGCGCCGATGAGCGGCATGATGTAGCCGGCGGTGAGCGCGGCGAAGATGATGGCGAAGCCGACGTAAAAGGTGACGTAGATGAGGCCGCCGAGGTAGCCCTCGGGAGCGACGTGGATGAAGTAGATGAGCACGAGCAGGCCCCAGGGCGAGGTGCGCGCGTCGCCGCACAGGGAGTCGAAGAAGAGAAAGGCCATCAACCAGATGGCGGGACAGAGCAAGAAGAGGCCGGTCCATTGCAGCAGGTGGTAGCCCTCGCCGATGGGCGAAAAGGAGATGCCGGTGCTGACGTCGTCCTCGGAGATGTTGACGCCGGCCTCATGGGCGTAGACGTTGCCCCAAAGGATGGCCGGCTTGTTGGGCCAGAAGACATGGGGAACAAGCCCCTCGAAGTCTACGATGATGGGGAAGATGCCTTCTTGGCCTTTGGTCTCGGTCGCGTCGATCAGCTCGTCGTCGACGGAGATCATCTCGAGGCGATCGAACAGGCCTTCGGGCTTGTCGAAGTAGCCGCCGCTGGAGGTCTCGCTTGCTTGCCGTTGCTGATCCTCGTAAAGCAGGCGCACCTGCGGCAGTGTTTGAAAGAGGTGAACGGCGACCTGGAGGTTGCCGACAAAGGTGGGGACGATTTGCGTTCGGCCGTACTGGGAGTAGGGGACCATGTAGTAGCCCAGAAAGGCGAGACCGGCCATGCTGAAGAGGATCTGATTGCGAGACAGGCGATAGCGCTCGGAGGCGGCGGCGATAGTCCAACAGGCAAAGGGGGCGAACATGCCCTCCTTGGAGTAGGCGAGGACGCCGTTGAACACAAAGAGGGTGCCCATGGCGATGAGCACGAAGATGTTGAGGCTTCGCTGACCGCCGGAGGAGCGAATGCTGTGAATGACGCCGAGGATGATGGCGAGCTCGGAGAAGCGATTGATTTGGGCGAGGGCGCTGAAGGCGGTTCCGGAGCCGCGGTTGAGGGTGTGGGTCGCGATGGTGAGCAGGATGCCGATGACCAGACAGCCGGCAGTGGCGGTCTGGATGTTTCGGTCGTCCACCGCGGTTTCGAGCAAGGGTCGCCTGCGGCTGAACCGGCGCGATGCGGCCGCGGCGAGCGACAGGACGCAGATGCCGAGCAGATAGACGGTGATGGTGAGGTGGGGCCGCAGCAGATGGGAGTCCGCCGGCTCGCCGAGCACGATCTTCACACACAGACCGACGATGAGGGTGAGGGTGGAAAAGAAGAAGAGATAGCCGCCGGAGGGGCGGCTGAGACCGCCGGCCGCATTGAAGCCGATCACGGAGACGACAATGAACAGAAAGCAGCAGGCGCTGAAGTAGAGCGCGGTGTGCTCGATCTGCTGCAGCAGAAAGACAGCGGACGCGAAGAGAAAGCCGTAGGTGAGGGGGATGCGTTCCGGCAGGGAAAGGCGCATGGGGGCTATCGGACGGCGGCGGGTCGGGACGGCAAGGGAGAGCCGGAGACGGGCAGGCGCATGGCCGATTGTAACCGGCTCTTTGACGCCGACAACGGTGGATGGTGGCCCGGGCGACCGACGTGGGTCCGCTGGGTCCGGCGTCGTCCCGCTGACCTGCGCGGCATCTGCTGACGCCGGATCGCCGACAGGGTGAGCCGAAGCGCCGTTCGCTGCGGCGAATGACCGTTCACACCACGCCAGCGGCCGGCTGGTGCAGCGCTTTGCCCAGCACGCGGCGCGGTGCGTAGAATAGCGGGGTCACACCCGTAAACACAGCATTGCGAGCATGGCAATGCCCAATTGGAGGAAGTTCTTTGGCGACACGCGACCGTTTTCTCTTCACCAGTGAGTCTGTCACTGAGGGCCACCCCGACAAGATCGCCGACCAGATCTCCGATGCGATTCTTGATGCCTGCCTGGCACAGGATCCGATGAGTCGCGTGGCCTGCGAGACGCTTACCTGCACCGGCCTGGTGGTTATCGCGGGAGAGATCACGACGCAGGCCTATGTGGACTTTCAGGGTCTGGTCCGGTCGACGGTGGCGGGAATCGGCTATGTCCACTCGGACTATGGGTTTGATTCGCACACCTGTGCAGTGATCTCGACCATCAACAAGCAGTCGCCGGACATTGCGCAAGGCGTGGACACGGGCGGCGCGGGCGATCAGGGCATGATGTTCGGCTTTGCGACGAACGAGACGCCGGAGCTGATGCCGCTGCCCATCTCGCTGGCGCACCGGCTGTCGGAGAAGCTGTCCGCGGTGAGGAAGTCCGGGCTGATGCCGTATCTGCGGCCGGATGGCAAGAGCCAGGTCACGGTGGAGTATGCGGAGACGGGTAAGCCGACGCGCGTGGACGCAGTGGTGATCTCGACGCAGCACGACCCGGATGTGACCAACGACCAGCTGCGGGCGGATGTGCTGAAGAACGTGATTCAGGCGGTGATTCCAGAGAACCTGCTGGATGCCGACACCAAATATCACATTAACCCGACAGGGCGATTTGTGATCGGCGGACCGATGGGCGACTCCGGCCTGACCGGGCGCAAGATTATCGTCGACACCTATGGCGGCATGGGCCGTCATGGCGGGGGCGCGTTTTCCGGCAAGGATGCCACCAAGGTAGATCGGTCGGCGGCGTACATGGCGCGCTACATCGCGAAGAACATTGTGGCGGCGGGGCTGGCGGATCGGTGCGAGGTGCAGCTGGCGTACGCGATCGGCGTCGCGGAGCCGGTGAGTGTGCTGGTCGACACGATGGGCACGGGGACGATCGAGCCGAAGCAGCTCGAGGATCTGGTGCGGGCGAACTTTTCGCTGACCCCGAAGGGCATCATCGAAACCTTGCAGCTGCGTCGGCCGATCTTCAAGCAGACGGCGGCGTATGGGCACTTTGGCCGGGAAGGCAAGGACTTCAGTTGGGAGCAGACGGACAAGGTGGAGGCGCTGCAGGCGGGCGCGGGCATCGCGGCGGGGAAGACCGAGCCGGTGGGCGCGGCTCACTGACGCTTTCTTGGTGAAGGAAAATCGGCGGCCCTTGGGTCGCCGATTACTTTTGCGTAGTGCGCCGCTGCGTGGGGTGTGGCGGGCTAAGGGCGGTCTGCTAGGCTGGCCGCGTGTGGCTGTGACACTTTCCTCCAAGCGTCTGCGTCAGCTTTTGCTGGGTTATCTCGTTGGGGTCGCCGCTGTGGTGGCGATCTATGCGGTGCGGAATGCGCGCGCGCTGCACCCGTGGGTTCTGGGGGAGTGGCTGATCAACTACAGCGCCGGGCCGGTGCGCCGCGGTCTGCTGGGGGAGCTTGTGCTCGTCGCGTCGCGCGGGCTGCACCTGCCGCTGGTTGGGCTGACGCTGGCGCTGCAGTTGGCGATCTATGCGGTGTTCTACGGGGGAGTGTACCGACTGAGCGCGGGCGTGCGGTGGAGCCTGCCGCTGGTGGCGGCGCTTGTGTCGCCGGCGACGATGGCATTTACCGTGCTCGATCCGCCCTCGTCGGTGCGCAAGGAGGCGCTGCTGTTTGCGACGTTGGCCGTGGTGCTGCTGCTGCTGCGGAGGGCTGTGCGGTCCGGCGCCGGCGCGGTGCGGCCCCTGATGCCGACGGGCGTGCTGCTGGCCGTCGTCGCGCCGGTGCTGGTGCTTACGCACGAGGCGCTGCTGTGCTATCTGCCGTATTTATTTGCCGCGCCGTTCCTGCTGCTGCCGCAATGGCGGACGGCGCTGCGGCTGGTGGCGGTGCCGGCGCTGCTGGCTGTGATTGCGGCGGCGTTGGTGGTCGGGCATCCGGGGGACCGCGCGCAGGCGTCGCGCATCTGTGATTCGGTGGGAGCGTCGGTGGGGACGCGGTTCTCGGTCGATGACATCGCCGGCCCGTGCGGTGGAGCGATCGCCTATCTGGGGATGAGCCGGCCGGCGGCGCGGGAGGAGACGCGACGGGCGGCGCTGGTCTACCGCTATGACACGCGCTATCCGCTGCCGATGGCGCTCGCGTTGGCACCGGCGGCGTTGCTGCTGTGGGGTCGTCTGCGGCGGGGGAGGGCGGAGGAGCGAAGGCGCGCGTGGTGGTTGATCGGCTTTGCGGGAGTGGCGCTGCTCGGCTCGCTGCCGCTGTTTGTGTATGCACGCGACTGGGGCCGGTGGGTACACCTCCATGCCACGTGCCTGCTGCTGCTGCTGCTGGCGCTCGAGTGGATGGGGAGGGATGAAGGTGTGCGGGAGGATGCCGGAGCGCTGGAGCTTGCGCGGGAGCGGCCGCGACGGCTTGTGGCAGGGGCCGCGCTGTTGCTGTATGCGACGGCGTGGACGCTGCCGGCCGTGGGGATCTTTCCCGGGCGCTTCGGCTATCTCGATCTGCTGCGCTACGTCACACACTACGAAACGCGCCACACAGGGGCACGTGGGCCCGGGGCGTTCTGAGCGGCGAGGCGAGTACACAGCGCGCACGCAACCTTCCTCCGCAGGGTTGCATCTCTGAAAGACCACACCAGGTCAATGCAACGCCAAACGCCTGAACTTTGTTCATGAGGTTAACGTGCGACTGCTTTCAGAGTTTGATATTCAGTTTCACCTTCCGTCTCCGACGGCGATGATCGCCATGCTGCACCTCCATCCCTCGCTGGATCGGTACATGATCGAGCCGGAGACGCTGTCGGTCGAGCACGTGGATGAGAGCAGCACGACGACGCTTGCGCCGACGCTGTACCTGGACAGCTTCGGAAATCGGTGCACGCGCTTTCTGGCGCCGGCCGGGGCGATCCGGCTTAGCGGGCATAGCCTGCTCGAGATGGAGGCGCAGCCCGATCCGTGGATGCCGGGGCTGACGCAGGCGCCCGTGGAGAAGCTGCCGCCGGAGGTGTTGCAGTTTCTTCTGGCGAGCCGCTACTGCCAGGTGGATCAGATGATCGCGATTGCGAGTGATCTGTTTGGGTTCACGACGCCGGGCTGGCCGCGCGCCACCTATATTCGCGACTGGGTGCACGATCATGTGGCGTTCGACTACAAGACCGCGCGCTCGACCAAGACGGCGCTTGATGTGTTTACCGAGCGCGTGGGGGTGTGCCGCGACTTTCAGCACCTGGCGATCACGCTATCGCGCGCGATGAATATTCCGGCGCGCTATGTGACGGGCTACCTGGGCGACATCCGCTATCACTTTTCCGGCATCGGCGATTTTTCCGCCTGGTACGAGGTATTTCTGGATGGGCAGTGGTGGACGATGGACGCGCGGCACAACAACCCGCGGTATGGCCGGGTGCTGATGGCAACGGGGCGGGATGCGACGGATGTGGCGATCACGACCAGCTTCGGGACGGCGAATTTGACGCATTTTTATGTGGAGTCGAATGAGGTGGACGAGGCGGGTAACAAGATGCCGCTGCTGCCCTCGCCGATTTCGGCGGTGGTCCATGTACCGGCGGAGGCTGAGTAGCTCAGCAGGTCGGCTTCGGCATGGCAAGCCGTGGCGCGGTGAATACCCGGGTCGAGAAGCTGGGTAGACTCATCTGAGTGGAACCCGTGTGAGTACGACCTCCCCCATGTCGGCCGCTTCCGTGTCCCCGCCGCGACCGGAGCCTGTGCCACGGAAGCCCGCGCTGCCCGCGCTGAGCGGGGTGCGTACGTTGCTGGCGATCAGCATCATGCTGTTTCACTTCACGCCGCCGCACGTTGAGTGGCTGCATCCGCTGCTCGACAACAGCTTTATCTTTGTTGGCTGCTTTTTTCTGATCTCGGGCTTCATTCTGACCTACAACTACGGCGACCGGGCGGAGACGCTGGTCAAGCGCGATTTTTGGATGGCGCGGTTTGCGCGGCTGTATCCGACCTATGCCTTTGTGCTGCTGCTGTCGTTGCCGATGCTGGTGGCGGAGTGGCATGCACGACCGCACGCGGAGTTCTGGCAGGGGCTGGTATTGACGCCGTTGCTGCTGCAGGGCTGGAGCCCGTCGCTTGCTACGTTTTGGAACACGGTCGCGTGGACGCTTTCGGCGGATGTTCTGCTGTACCTCGCCTTTCCGTACCTGCTGCTGTGGTGGGCGCGGCGCGGTGGCTGGCTGGACCGGCCTTCGCGTGTGATCGGGCTGTTGCTGCTGATCTGGATGGTGGGGATTTTGCCGCACACGCTGTACTTCCTGTTCAATCCGGACCATCTGCCGGCACAGGCGGACCGCTACACGGGGACCTACTGGATGCGGGTGCTGAAGTACACGCCGCCGGTGTACCTGTGCACGTTTTTGGCGGGGCTGGCGTTGGGTAAGCTGCACGCATTGCTTCCCTTGAGCGCGCGGCAGAGATTCTGGGCGAGCGCGGTGGCGCTGGTGGCGCTGATGCTGTTCTTTTATGTGGCGGCGCCGCACATTCCGTATGTGATCGTGCACGGGGCGCTGTTGCTGCCGCTATTCTGCCTGCTGGTGCTGGGGCTGAGCGGGCCGAATCCGATTGCGAGCGTCTTTGGGCTGCGGCCCTTGGTCGTGCTGGGGGAAGCCACCTTCGCGCTCTATCTGCTGCACTTCAATGTGTTTGAGATGATCCACGACTTCAAGCTGCCGGAGCGGCTGCACGCGGTGGCGCTCGATCCGTGGATCTCGTATGTGGCGATCATCGCCATGGCCTACGCGACGGTGCGGTGGGTGGAGAAGCCGGCGCGAAGGCGGATTCTGGCGCTGACGGGACGGCGTAAGCAGCCCCGGTTGGAACCGGCGCCCCTGCCTTAGTGCGCCCGGGAAGAAGCATGGCCTCCCGGGTGGGAGGCCTTTGCCGGTAAAGCGGGTGGGTCGTGGAGCTAGCGGTCGACGACCTGGGTGGCATGGGAGCCGTTACCGACCGCGACCACGCAGCTGGGCAGCGCGGAGGCGAGGAACGGGGTGTTCTGCACATTCTTGAGGGTGCCGTTGTTGGGGCTGAGCTGGAGAGCGGTGATGGTCTGGTCGGCGTTGTTGGAGGCGTAGAGGTAGATGCCGAGCGCGGGCTCGATGGTGACGCAGTTGGGGTTGGTGCCGGTCCCGCCGGTGCCGCTGTTGGCCGCGGTGGGGTTGCCGGTCGCCTGATCGATGACGTAGGCGGAAATGGTTGCGAAATTAAAGTTGGTGACGTACATGTATTTGCCGCGCGGGTCGACGGTGACGCTCGAGGGGTAGGAACCGGTGGCGAAGGGGCCATTGGTCATGGCGGAGATGACGCCACCCGCGCCGATGCCGTAGCCGATGAGCTGGTTCGAGGTCGCGTCGGTGACGTAGAGGAAGCGCGCGGTCGGGTCAACGGCGAGGGCGGTCGGGGTGACGCCGGCCGGCGTACCGAGCGGTGCGGTGAGGCCGGGTGGGATCGTCTCGCCGGTAGTCACGCTGGTGAGCGTGGCGCTGCCGGTGGCGTGGCTGAAGGTCTGGACGTAGCCGGCGGGGGAGGAGACGCCGTTCGGCTGGACCGTCTCACGATCGACCACGTAGATGTAGTTGGTCGAAGCACCGGTGAGGTATTGGGTCGCGGTGATGCCGACCGGGGAATGGCCGACGTTGACCGCGGTGGGCGTGCCGAGTGAGCCGTCGGCGGTGCTGATGGGAAAGATGGTGATGTTGCCGGGGCCCGTGAGGGCGTTGGTGAAGCCCGGCTGCAAGGTGGAGGCGACGTAGAGGAAGGCGCCGGTGGGATCAACGGCGGCGGCGACGGGGAAGCTGCCGAGCGTGTTATAGGTGTGCTGGGCGTACAGCTTGCCATCGGTGCCGACGGCGAACTCGACCACGTTGTTGTCGTCATGATTGAGGACGTAGATGTACTTGCCGCTAGGCGTGGCGACCAGCGTGACGGGGTTGCGGCCGCCCGAGGAGACGGGCGAGTTGGCGAGCTGGGTGAGGGCGCCGGACTGGTAGTCGACCTGATAGCCGTCGACAACGCCGGTGGTGGTCAGGGTCGAGGCCGTGGCGTACACGAAGGCGACGGTATAGTCCCGACTGCAGGCGGTTGCGCCGAGCCCTAGACCCGCCGATACGGTTGCCGCGATGACATTGCGGCTGATGTGATTCCAGTTCATTCGTCGTCCTTACCCTGCGTTGCCCAGCGGTGCGGCTTGCTGCGTTATGTCGTTAGGTCGGAACCCGATGCCCGGCGCCGGGCCTCTAGTCGACCGAGCCGCTGATCGCCAGGCAACTTGCGTGCGTGACCGCGGTGAACGTGCTCCCGCGCGATAGATCGCCGAGCTGCCCGTTGGTCGAGTTTAGGCGCTTGCCCGTGACGTTGCCGTCGATGCTGTTGGAGGTATAGAGGTACTGGTTGCTCGGATCCTCCGCCATGCAGGTCGGGCCGGAGCCGATGGGATACGGGTTGCTCGCGTCCGTGGAAGCGGTGAGCTTGCCCGTGGTGTCGATCACAAAGAGCGTGATCGAACTGTTGGGCTGGGAGGAGCTGCTGTTGGTCTGGTTGAGCACGTAGAGAAACTTGCCGCGCGACTCGGTCTGCGCCCACACGGGATTCTGCGCCGGGGCGACGTTGGGGAACGGGCTGGAGGAGACCGCGTTGAGCGAGCAGTTGGTGCCGACGGTGTAGGCATAGATCTGTCCCGGAGTGGTCGGGGTGCCGCCGGCGTCTTGGGGACCGATGTCGGTCAGGTAGACGTTGCTGCCGCTGTTGGAGGTGCCGGTTCCGTTGCCGCCGCCGACGTTGATCGACGAGAGATTGCTGGCGCCGGTTGAGATCTGTGTGTTGACGGCCTGCACCAACTGACCGCTGGTGATGGTGTACGGGAAGATGTTGGTCGGGTGCGCGTCTGTGGCCTGATTTTTGTCGAGCACAAAAAGGCAGCCGGCGCCAGTGACCTTGGTCATGATCGGATCCGGACCGACAGGAAAGTAGTTCAGGTTGACGTCGTTCGCGTCCTTGATCTGCGCGTTGGTCACAAGCGAAAGTCGGCCGGTGTCGCTGGCGATGGCGAAGACGGTGATGTCTCCGAGACCGGCGGCGTTGTAGGTAGTGCCGGCGGGTGCGAGGCTGTCGAGCACGTAGAGGTAGCTGCCGGAGCTGTCCATCGATCCCCAGATCGGGGTTGCGCCCAGCGAGTGGTAGCTTTCCTCGTAGGTCAGACTGCCGTCACCGCCGACGAGGAACTCCGAGATGTTGCCGTCGAGGTTACTCGCGCCCGTCTGCTGATTGATCGTTCCCTTGTTGATCGCATAGACGAAACGACCGCCGGGACGCACCAGAAGGGTAACCGGGTCGAGGCCGCCGGAGTTGTACGGCGACTTCGGCGAGGCGGTGAGATTGCCGGTGTAGTTATCGATCTTGAAGCCGACGATGCGGCTTGCCGAGGTCGAGGTGCTCTGTATTCCGGCGACCCACATGTATCCGACCGTGCCGCCACCACATGCCGTCATACTGAGACCAAGTGCGACGGAGGCTACCAGGGCCATCGAAAGGCGGCCGATTCTGCTCAACTTCATCTGCTTCCTTACCCTCGTACGAGGATCCCGCGTCAGGGACGACGCTGAATAGACGTTCTTACGCTTCGGGCGTCACGCTTAATGCCATTGTAAGAGGCCGCGCGGCTTTGCGCCAATGGAGCGCGATGTGCGGTTGGTGAAAGCGGGCCGGAGAGGAGGAGCAGCCGGGCGGCGACGGGTCGCGGCTACGGCTGCCTGAAACGTGCTACCACGTGCGACAGACGTTTTCCGGGCGCATGGGTGAGCCGACCTTGCAGCCGAAGGCCTTGCCGAACTCTTCGAAGTTTTGCACGGAGCCGTTGGTGCGCCACTGGCCGGTGGAGTGGGGATCGGTGACGGCGCGAAGGCGAGACTCCTGTTCGGTCTGGCTGGTGCACCAGACCTGGCCGAAGGCGATGAAGAAGCGCTGGTCGGGGGTAAAGCCGTCTTCTTTGCCGTTGACAAATCCGGCGCCGGCGTTGCCCTGCTCCTTGAGCGTGGCTTGGAGCGCCCTGAAGGCGAGGCGGAGGCCGCCGTTGTCGGCGGTGTTTTCGCCTAGGGTGAGATGGCCGTTGAGCTTTTGGCCGGGGGCGACCTCGAAGTTGTCATACTCCTTGGCGGTGCACTCGGTGCGCTCGTTGAAGGCCTTGGTGTCTTCGGGGGTCCACCAGGTGCGCACATTGCCGTTGAGATCGTACTTCGCTCCTTCATCGTCGAAGCCGTGCGTCATCTCGTGGCCGATGACGACGCCGATGCCGCCGAAGTTGACGGCGGGGTCGGCCGAAAAGGAGTAGAAGGGCGGCTGCAGGATGCCGGCGGGGAAGTTGATGTCGTTCTGGGCGGGGTTGTAGTAGGCATTGACGGTGGGCGGCGACATGCTCCACTCGCGTTCGTTGACGGGTTTGCCGATCTTGTCGATGTCTCTGCGTTCGAGGAACTCGGTGGCGCGCGCGGCATTGCCGACGAGATCGTCGCGTTTGACGGCGAGCGTGTCGTAGTTGCGCCAGGTATCGGGGTAGCCGATCTTGTCGCGGAAGGCGGCGAGCTTCTTTTCGGCCTCGGCTTTGGTAGCGTCGCTCATCCACGGCAGCTGCTGGATGTCGGTGGCCATGGCGGCCTCGAGCGCGTGGACGAGCTTTTCCATGTTGTCTTTGGCGGCAGGCGGGAAGTTCTGCTTGACCCAGTCCTGACCGACGGCTTCGCCGAGGGCGCGGTCGGTGGCCTGGGTGCAGAGCCGCCAACGCGGCGTCTGTTCCTTTTGGCCGGCGATGGTCTTGCGGAAGAAGTCGAAGTTCTCGCTGACGAAGGGTTCGCTGAGGTTGGGAGCGAAGGTGTGGACGACGTGCCAGCGCATGTAGCTGGTGAGGGCGGGGACGCTGGCGGTCGTGAGCTGTGCGTTGAGGGCCTTGAAGAAGTCGGGAGCGACGACGTTGACGGTCTGGAGGGAGCCCTCGCCCTGCCCGTCGAGATAGGTCTTCCAGCTGAAGGCGGGGGTCTCGGCCTCGAGCGCGTCAATTGTCATGACGTGGTAGATGTCGGCGGGATTGCGGCGACTGACGCGGGTCATGCTGCCCTGAGCGAGGGCGGTCTCGATGCTCATGACGGCCTTCGCCTCGGCGGCGGCGGCTTCGGGTGAGTCACCGAGCAGGGTGAACATCTTGGTGACGTGGGCGACGTAGGCGGTGCGGATCTTCTCCATGCGATCGGACTTGACAACATAGAAATCGCGATCGGGAAGGGACAGGCCGCCCTGGTCGACCTCACCGATCTGGATGGAGGAGTTCTTCTGGTCCTGGTCGGAGCCGAAGTCGAAGAAGAGGCCGGTGCCGAAGCTCTGCTGCATGCTGATCACGAGGCCGGCAAGGGCTTTGGGGTCGAGCTGCGCAGGGGACTCCGCCCAGGAGGCTATGGCCTTGAGCGCGGGATCGATGGGGCGGGAGCCGAGGCGGTTGGCGAGGTCGACGTTCATGCAGGTGGCGAAGAAGTCGCCGTACTTGGTCTGCAGGGGTGATTTGGGGGCGTCCGCGGCGGCTTTGAGGTCGAGGTAGAGGAGGTAGTTCGAGCGCTCGCCGAGTTCATCAAAGCGGCTCCAGCGGGTGCGGTCGGGGGGAATGGGGTTCTGCTTGATCCAGTTTCCGCAGCTGTACTGGTAGAAGTTGGTGCAGGGGTCGGCGGTCTTGTCGATCGAGGACAGGTCGAAGCTGATCTGCTGCTTGGGAACCTTGGCCGGGCCGGGCGCCATGTCAGCCGGTGCGAGCGTTTGGGCGGTGCAGGCGGTGGCGAGGGCAAGCAGACACAGGGGGCGCAGCGACATCGAAGAGACCTCAGGTGGAGTCTGTTCAGTGTGCCATAGCCGTGTATCGGCGGTCGTGAGCGTTCGCGGGCCGTCTAGCGGCGCTCGCCGATCTCGCGGAATATGCCATCGAGCTCGACGAAGAGAGGGGTTCCGGGGACTTCGAGGCGGGAGCCGGCGAGCCATTGCGGGCCGAGGCACATGCGGCCGGAGCGGGTCGTGGGATCGATGATCCAGACCGCCTGAACGCCCATCGCTCGGTAGTCCTCCGCGCGCTTGGCGGTGTCGGAGAAGGTGTCGTCGGGCGAAAGGATCTCGATGACAAGCAGGGGTGGGTCGATGAGGACGTCGGGCTGCGGACCGGGGCGGAGGACGACGAGGTCCGGGATGCGGACGCGGTTGGGAGCGACCTGCAGGCGCTGCTCCGTGCTGCCGATGACATTCCAGGCCGCCTCGTGATTGAAGAACCAGGCTCCCAGCAGGAGCTGTACTCGTGCGTGTTCCCATTTGCCCACGTGCCGTTCCCTGAGTTCGCCGTCGATGTACTCGCGGTCCGGCCGATAGCTGGTCTGGAGGTACTCGGCGAGGGCGAGCGTAGTGGTGGCGGCGGCCATGGTTTGAGGATACTGCGGTGTGCGGTCTCGGAGGCTAGAAGATTTTGAGGTGGATAGTGAGGTATTTCTTGGGATCCTGCCGGATGGTGGTGACGAGCAGGGTGCTTTCCGTAAGGAGCTTGTTCAGGTTGGTGTAGGCCTGGTCGTCGGTGGCGAGCTTGCCCAGTGTCCCGCGTCCCTGCTGCACGCCGGCGACGAGCGTGTTGATTTGGGTGAGGGTGTCCTGAAGCTGCTGCCGGAACTGCGGATCTTTTGCCATCAGGCCGAGCGCGCCCTTGCCGGCGTTGGCGTCGGCGAGCAGCTGGTTAGCGTTGTTGACGGTCGCGTTCAGGTTGTTGAACAGGGTCTGGTCGGTGAGCAGCTTGCCGGCGGAGCCCTTGCCGTTTTGCAGGTCGGTCGCGATGGCGTCCAGGCGAGCCATGGTGTCGTTTATCCGGTTGTAGAGCGCGTCGTCGTTCATGAGCTTGCCGACCGTGCCCTGGCCGCGATTGAGCTTGGCGGTGAGCTGTTGGACCTGGTCGATGGCGGAGTTCGCCTTGTTATAGAGATCCGGGTTATTGATGAGCTGGCCGACCGAGCCCTTGCCGCTCTGGAGGTTGTCGACGATGTTGTTCATCTTGGCGAGGATGACGTTGAGGCTCTCGATGGTACCCTGGCTGGCCTTAACGACGTCCTGGAGGTTTGGCGTTTCGAGCGTCTTCATCTCGTCGCCGTTTTGCAGCTCGGGGCCAACGGCGTATTGGCTGTTGATGTCGATCACGGTGTCGCCGAGGACGCCGACGGTGCTGAGCGAAGCTTTGGAGTCCTTGTGCAGGTCCTTGATGTACTTGTCGTCAAGCTTCATGACCACCTTGACGGGCGTGAGCTTGCGCGCCGGGTCATTGGTGATGCTGAGGTCCTTGACGACGCCGATGGTGACGCCCTGGAGATTGACGGCGGCCCCTGTCTTGAGGCCGGCCGAGTTTTCAAAGTAGGTGGTGACGAGGATCTTGTGGGAAAAAAGGCCAAGGCCGGAGGAGCTGGTCATAAGGAACAGCAGCGTCACCAGGACGATGGTCGCGATCAGAACGATTACCCCTACCTTCAACTGCGACCATCGAACCTCCTGCTGACTCGGCATAGATCTCCTGGCGTGTGCTTTGCCTTGCGGCGGCGTTGCGTGCGGTCCTGGTCGTGCACCGGAGACTTGCGGCGGATTCCGGAGATTTGTTTGGTCCGCAGTGTTGACGGCCGGCTCCGTCGAGGATACCGCAGGGCGTTGGTTCCAGAGCGGAGATCGGTTACCGGAGGTGTTACTTCGGATGTCCGGGACGAGCGGAGGATTCAGGCGGAGGGAAAGGGCGAGGGTTGGGTGAGGGTGTCTTCGACGATGACCATGGCCATGGCGAGTCCGCGGCTGTGGGTGAGCGAGAGGTGAGTGGCGCGGACGCCGAGCGAGGCGGCGCGATCGGCGGCGCGGCCGTGCCAAAGGAGGGTGGGGCGGCCGCCGGGCAGGTTGCGCACCTCGATCTCGGTCCACTGCACGCCGCGGCTGATGCCGGTGCCGAGCGCCTTGGCGCCGGCCTCCTTGGCGGCGAAGCGGGCGGCGAAGCTTTCGCCCGCGCCGTGCCGCTTGCGTTGGCAGTAGCGGATCTCGAAGGGGGTGAAGATGCGCTCGAGGAAGCGATCGCCGAAGCGTGCCAGGCTGCGCTCCACGCGATCGATCTCGATCAAGTCGGTGCCGATGCCGAGGATCATGGAGACCAGCTAAAACCAAAGGCGAGCGAAAGGCAAAGGCCGGGCGCGAGGCAAGCAGCCAGCCAGATACCAGAGCAACAGCAAAGCTAGACCAGGGCGCGGTCGCCGCCAGTCGCTTTGACGGCGTAGAGGGCTTTGTCGCAGCGCTGAACGAGCTGCTCCCAGGTGAGGCCGAAGCCGCCGAGCTCGGCGACGCCGAAGCTGGCGCGCACGCCGATGCCGAGGCCTTCGGCGCTGCACTCGAGCTCCCCGATGCCGCGACGGAGGTGTTCGGCGACCTCCATGGCGACCTCTTCGGGCGTGCGCGGCAGCAGCACGAGGAACTCGTCGCCACCGAGCCGACCGAGCTGATCATCCCGGCGCATCCGCGAGGAGAGCAGGCGAGCGACCTCGAACAGCACGATATCGCCGCAGTGATGGCCCCAGACGTCGTTGATGCTCTTGAACTCGTCCAGGTCGATCAGGATGGCGGAGAGCGGCCAACCGTTCTGCCGGCTGGCGCGGATCTCGCGCTCGGCCCAAGCGGCGATGGCGCGGCGATTCAGCAGGCGGGTGAGCGGGTCGGTGGTCGCCTCCAGGCGAAGCTCTTGCTGCAACCGTGCGGCGGTCATCCACACAAAGGCGATGGCGGCCGCACCCTGAAGGACGGAGGTGAAGAGCAGGGTCCAGCTGAGCTGTCGGCCGCCGGCGAGGTAATTTGCCGACCCACCGTAGAACGCGAACACCACGGTGCGCACAACGTTGTTGAGCGAAAGCAGCGCGAGCACGCCGGCCATCATCGAGCCGGCCCAGCGGACAGGGCCCTCGACACGCGCTATGTGGTGCAGCACAAAGATGGTGGTCCAGCCCAGCTGCAGGGCGAGCAAGCCGCTGTAGATGGCGACGCGGACAGCAGGGTGGGGGGCGATCAGGCCCCAACGGATCAACGCCGCTGCCGACGCAGCGACAAAGGGGAGCTGCAGGTTGCAGGCGCGTGCTCCGCGGCCGAAAAATTCCATGAGCGCCAGGTGCAGAAAGACGTAGGCGACAGGAAAGAGCACCGCACCGAGGGGCAACGAGGGTGTGGCCTGCGCGCCGTCACGCAGCGCGATCAGAATGGCGCCGAGAAAGGCGGCAAAGGTGTAGACCGGAAACCAGCGCGCGCCGCGTTCGCCGCGGTACAGCAGCGCGTTCAGTGTGGTCAGCACGGTGAACGCGCCGAGCAGGGCGGCGTGCTCCACGTCCAGCGTGTGCATGTCCAGGGCGGTGGGCCACATAGTCGATCTCCGGATACGCGGGCGGTCGGGTGCCAGGCGCCACGCTGCGAAGCAGGGCCGGGTAGGGCGGGAGACGAATGAGATCAGGCCCATGCTGCAATGACGAGCCGGCTTCCGCGAGCAGCGGAGAGACTTCCGAGCGAAAGAACTGCCGAAGAAGAGGCTTGGCGTGAGCAGGGGATCGGTCTCCCTGCCCGGCGCGTCCCTGAACGTGAGCAGGGTATCATGGGATGCAAGCGCATGCGCAAGAGACTTTTCACGCACCGGCGGCTATGGCAGGTTCATCTCGGTGGGTCGGTGCAGCAGGCTTTCAGGGTCGCCGATGATCAGACGGCCGGAGTGCCAGCCGACGTGGGCGAGCACAAGATGAAGGCCGGTGGCGTCGTTCGCCACGCGAAAGACAGGAGCACTGATCGTCATGCCGCCGGCCTGCACGCGGACAGAAAGAGCAACCCCGGCGAGCCCGGGGACGACCTCCCAGCGATGGCCGTCAGCGTCCAGCAGATAGGCGGAGAGCTCGCTTTCGCCGGCGGCGTGGTTGCGATTGCGATTGCGGATCGCGATGTTGACCTGGACCAGCCGGTCTCGCTGCTGGCCGCGGGCCTCGAAGCCCTGGATCTCCTGGGCGCCGGCGACGGCGAAGCAGACGTCGTCAAAGCAGCGCGACTGACCAACGACGAGGAGGCGCGTCGGCTGGGCGAGCGAGACCGCGAGCAGGGCGCCGAGATAGAGCACGACCACGAGGACGATGGTGATGAGACCGCGACGCACGCGCTGCCGCTCGCCGCGTCTGGCCGAGACGGCGACGCCAAACAAGCCGACCAGAATCCAAAGCGCGACTCCGTCTAGCAGCCAACGTGACAGGAGCGTCGTCATGGGAACGCGGTCTCCTTATAAAGACTGAGTGGAGGGAGACTGGGGCACGGCTCTGCTGCGGCGGCTGCCGGACCGGAAGAACGGAGGGCCGGGACTGGTAGACTCAGGGGCGAGCCAATGGAATTGATCATCGTTGCCAATCATCTGGGAAAGACCTACCGCACCGGCAAGGTCGAGGTTCCGGCGCTGCGCAACGTGAGCTTTCGCGTGGCGCCGGGCGAGTTTGTCGCCATTGTCGGACCGTCCGGCTCCGGCAAGTCTACCCTCTTCCACATTCTTGGCGGCCTGACGCCGGCGACCACGGGCTCGGTGATCATCGATGGCGTGGATCTTGCGCCGCTGTCGGACAGCGCGCGGACGGTGCTGCGCAAGCGGAAGATCGGGTTTATCTTTCAGCGCTTCAATCTGCTGCCGACGCTAAGCGCGATGGGCAATATCGAGATCGCGCACGGGATTTCGGGAGCGAAGGAGCCGCTGGACCGGGGGCTGCTCAACCATCTGACCGACCTGCTGGGGATCTCGGGTCGGCTGGGGCATCGGCCGAACGAGCTTTCTGGCGGCGAGCAGCAACGGGTGGCGATCGCGCGCGCGCTGATCACGCGGCCGGCGATTGTGCTGGCGGATGAGCCGACGGGGAATTTGGATACCAAGAACTCGGACGCGGTGCTGCGGATGCTGCAGACCAGCGCGCGCGAGTTGAAGCAGACGGTGTTGATGATCACGCACAATCCGGAGGCGGCGGCGATCGCCGACCGCATTCTGCACATGCGGGACGGCGAGATGATTCGTGAGGAGCAGGGGCACCGGCTGGCGGCGGTCTAGCTCGTAGTTGTAAGTCTCAGTTATCAGTCGGTGCGCTTGAGTAGCAGAGCGCCTCGCAGACTAACAACTAAAATTAACCAACTGCTTCACGGGGCGGGAATGGTGGGTTGTTTGGCGGCCTTGGGGGTGACCTTCTTGAGGAAGAACTCTTGGAAGACGCCGTTCATGGCGTCGCCGGCCACGCCGAGGAAGCCGTTGATGATGGTAAGGCGGGCGCCCTGGCGGTCGGAGGGAGCGTAGTAGAGGTTAGAGATGGCGCCGGCGGAGAGATCGCCGAGGACGCCCGAGAAGTTCGGCTGGGAGCGGCCGTTGTCGCCGCGGGTGATGACGGCTCGGGAGAGGGCGTAGCCGAGCCGGGCGCGAACGGAGCCGGTGCCCTTGTAGAAGTAGCGCGGATCTTGATGAAAGAGGGATGGGAGCACGGCGCCGCCCATGAAGGTGCCGACGACGAGGTTGCCGAGATCGGCGCCGTAGCGTTTGCCGTAACCCTGCGCGCCCTGTCCGTAGCCGGCGAAGGCGTTGTCGGCCTGCTGCACGCCGGCGGTGACGCCGACCAGAAACAGGTTGCCGGGGTCGCTCGCGTTCTTGTAGGCGAGGGTGTATTTCTGACGCGGGGTGAGCGGCGGCGCGTACCAGTTATAGCTGACAAAGAAGTTCGGGAGGATGCCGAGCAGCCGCTGCTGTTCTTCGGCGTGCATCTGTTCGACGGCGGTGGGCAGGTCGATGGCCTGCACGGCGATGTGGACGGCGGCGAGGCCGAGGGCGATGCGCGGGGCTTGGTAGGCCTGGCCGGGGAGCAGCGTGCCCGCGACGGAGGTCTCGGCGAAGCCTTGGCCGGTGACCGTGAGGGTAAAGGCGCCGGCGGGGACGTCGCGCAGGAGAAAGCTGCCGTCGAGGCCTGAGGTGATCTCGCGCGCGGCGGCGTCGACGGTGTGGGAGCGCAGAATGACCCGCGCGCCGGGCACGAGCGCGCCCTCGGGGTCGACGACCGTGCCGCGGATGCTGCCGGGTGTCTGGGAGATTTCCTGGTCGCGTGCGGGCTGAGGCGACGATGGCGCGGGGGGCGATGCGGTCTGGGCGGCGGCGGCAAGGGCACCTCCGGTAAACAGCAGGCACAGAACGGAGCGGCTGGGCCGGCGATGAGAACGGGGGAGGGCGTTCGCCTTGGTCGACATCGTGCGCGTAGCCATCTTTCAAGCATATTGCCGGAGATGGGCGGCTGCCGGGCGGAGACGCACCGCCAAGGCATTTCTCCTGTGCTGTGCCGCTGTTTTGACGACGATGAAGGCCTTTTTCGCGAGAAGATGGCATCGGCTCATGCGACCTTCGGCACAGCTTCAGGCGAGATGCGCTGGTGCACGGGATGGTATTTGATTTGGCTCCAGCCTACTTCGAGAGAAGCGAGTTGTTGGCGCGGTTGACGTCGGGGAGTTGGTGGTTGGGATCGAGGGTGGCGGAGCGGACGGGCTTGGGGCCTGTCCAGGTGAGCTCGGATTTGTTGAGCCAGGTTTCGACGGGGAGCGGGACGAGGGTGGTGGAGCCGTCGGTGAAGGTGACGCGCATGGTGGCGGGAAGGACGAGCTGGCCGAGGTTGCGGACCGTGACGTGGTCGCCGGAGATCGCGGTAAGGGCGACGTCGAAGCGCCAGTTGTTCAGGTACCAGCCGCGCCAGAACCAGTCGAGATCTTCGCCGCCCTCGGAGGCCATCTCGCGGAAGAAGTCGGAGGGGGAGGGGTGCCTGAAGGCCCAGTCGCGGATGTACTTGCGAAAGGCCCAGTCGAAGCGCTCGGGGCCGAGGATGTCGTCGCGGAGGAGGACCATGCCGAACGCGCCCTTGAAGTAGGAGACGGGATGGGTGAGGGCACCGGTATAGGCGTCGGCGGGCATGAGAATGGGCGGAGCCGCGGGGTTGTCGAGGACCTTGAGGATGGTGTCGGCGGGTTCGCCGCCGGCGGAGTATTCGCTGTCGCGCTTGGGGCCGTAGACGCCGTGGTCGAAGTCGTCGGACTCGAAGATGTCGATAAAAGTGTTGAAGCCCTCGTCCATGAAGGCATGGCGGCGCTCGTTCGAGCCGACGATCATGGGGAACCAGTCGTGGCCGATCTCGTGGGCGGTGATCCAGAAGAGGGTCTTGCCCTTGTCGTCGATGCCGTCGAAGACGATGCCGGGATATTCCATGCCGGTAGAGAAGCCGGCGACGTTGATGGCTGCCGGGTAGGGGTAGGGGTACCAGCGGCGGGAGAAGTTCTCGACGGCGTCCTTGACGTACTCGGTGGAGCGGCCCCAGGCGTCCGGGCCGGCGGCCTCGGGCGGGTAGACGGATTCGGCGAGGGAGTGTCTGCCGTCGGGCAGGTTGATGCGGGCGGCGTCCCAGACGAAGACGGGGCTGGCCGACCAGGAGACGTCGCGGGTGCGGTCCATGCGGAAGTGCCAGGTGAGGGTGCCGTCCGCCTTGCCCTTCCCGGACGGGCGGGAGGCTGGGTTGGAGACCTCGTCGACGCCGCGGATGAGGACGGTTTTGTCGGAGTTAGCGGCCTGTTTGAGGCGGTCCCGCTCCGTTTGTGTGAGGACGTCTTCGGGGTTGACGAGCTCGCCGGAGCCGGCGACGAGGTAGGAGGAGGGGACGGTGACGAAGTAGTCGAAGTGGCCGTATTCGAGGTAGAACTCATTGCCGAGGAAGGGCAGGGTGTCCCAGCCGCGGAGGTCGTCGAAGACGCACATCCGGGGGTACCACTGGGCGGTGTCGAAGATGGGGCCCTGTTTGCTCATGCCCCAGGAGTTGCGGCCGCCCCAGACGCCGGGGATCTGGTAGTTGAAGGCGATGTGGAATTTGAGCTGGGCGTGTGAGGCAAGGGGCGCGGCGAGGCGGATCTGAAGGCGGGTGTCGGAGGTGAGGGTCTCGGGTTTGGTGTGGGCGCCGTTGTGCTCGACCTCGATGGATTCGAGGACGAAGCCCTCGCTGGAGCGGCCGTTGGGGTTGTCTTCGGTGTCGGGAACGGGCTTCCGGGAGGGGCGGACGCCGCCGGTGATGAGGCTGGCGCGGGAGTCTTTGCGATAGATGTTCTGGTCGAGCTGGAGCCAGAGGCTGGGGAGCTCGGTGGGGCTGTTGTTGGTGTAGGTGATGGTCTCGGTGGCGTGGAGGACCTTGGCCTCGGTGTCCAGGGTGGCGTGGAGGTCGTAGTCGGCCTGGTTCTGCCAATAGAGCGGACCGGGTGCGCCGTTGGCGGAGCGAAAGGCGTTGACCGGGTCGGGGAGGGTGAGCGGAGCGAAGGTCTGAACGGGGTCGAAGGACGGCGGGGTAACGGGGGGCTGCTGCGCGAGCAGCGTGGGCGCGAGCAGGAGAAGCGCGGAAAGAAGGCAGGGGGAGGATGGCATGGAGGGCAGCTCCTGCGGGATTGAGAGGTGAAAGGAACGTAGGAGGAGTTTGCGTGAGGTGGAGATCGCTTAAAAGCTGGAGCAGCTGGACCGCATGTGGGGCAAAGCGTGCATCCATTCAGCTAGAACGCGGCATCGCCGCAAGGAGAGGATTATCTATGGCGGACTTTCGTGTAGCGAAGGGCGAGGCACAAGAGGATCAGGTAACGGCAGCGATTGAGAAGTACACGTCCAAGGTGCCATCGAGCTTATTTCTGGCGCTTTCGCTGGCTTCCATGGCGATCTCGCTGACGCTGAAGTTTACATCCAGGAAGGATGAGAACGCGTTGTTTGTCGGGCAGTGGGCGGCGCCGTTCTTGCTCCTCGGGCTGTACAACAAGATGGTCAAGCAGCACGGATCGGATGCGGCAACAGGATCCTAAGATCTGGGTGAGCGTGCAGGATGTGAGAGGGCCCCGCAAAGGGGCCCTTTTTCATGGACGCTACCAGAGGACGCCCTGGATAGGAGTTTCGGCGGCTGGGAGATTGGTGTCGCCGAGGAGCTGGCGGAGGTTGATCTCGATGGTGCGGGTAATCGCCGTGAGCGGCACGTCATAGATAGAGTTCTCGAAGGGATCTTCGAGGTCGCGGCCGATCTTGTCGAGCGCGAGAAACATGAAGCCGACGAGGGTGGAGCCGAGGGGTGTGAACCAGCCGAGGCTTTCGACCATGCCGACCGGCAGCAGAAGGCAGTAGATCTGCACAAAGAGCATGGGGAAGAAGTCGTACTGCTTGGGCAAAGGCGTGTTCTTGATGCGTTCGGTGCCGCCCTGGGCGTCGGCCAGATCGTCCAGGTTCTTATCCATGCTTTGCCACTCGAGGCGATCGATCCAGCCGCGATCTTTCGCTTCGCGGAGCATTCCGCCCATGCGCTGCTGAATGGAGAGTGGGACGTTCTTTGAGCCTTCAAGCTGGGCGCAGACCTCCGCAGGCAGAAGGGCGGAGAGCTCCTGCCAGGGGCTGAGCTGGCGCAGATGCTGTCGCAGCGCATGCACATAGGCGATCTGGTGGAGCACGAGGGAACGCTTCATGGTGTCGAGGTCGGCGCGGTCCGTGAGGTCGATGCCGTGGGCGTGGGGAGCGGGGTGCATGGTGGAGCAGATCTGCCGCGCGAGCGAGCGGCTGTTGTTGACGATCTGTCCCCATAAACCGCGCGCTTCCCACCACCGGCCGTAGGCGGAGTTGTTGCGGAAACCGACGATGATGCCGATGGCGGAACCGTAGAGCGCGAGCGGGATATTTTTGGAGCCGACCCATCTCCAGTGCAGCACCTGATAGGCGACGACGATGAGGACGTCCCAGAGGACGAGGGCGAGCAGCGGCCAGCCGACGTAGACGATCATGCGCCCAAGCTGCGGCGCCTTGGGGACGATCATCTTTGCGTGAAGGCGGTGGAGGTCTGCGTCGCGATGCCCTCGAGCTCCGCCTCGGCCTCGCTTTCGGTGACGTGGTGAAAGCGCGAGGAGCCGTCTTCGGCGATGCGGACCCGGCCGGAGCCGATATCGTAGACCCAGGCGGAGGCGGTGAGCTCGCCGCGGGCCATGGCGCCGGCGACGGAGGGGTGGGTTTTGAGGTGGGCGAGCTGCATGAGCGCGTTCTGCTCGGTGAGCACCGGCATCAGTTCGCGGCCGTCGTCGTGTTGCAGGCTTTCGGCTACCGAAAGGGCGGCGCGGCCGTTGGTGAGCCAGCTCTTCACAGTGGGCATGTCTTCGACGGCCTCGGGGTGCAGGAGAGCCTTCATGGCGCCGCAGTCCGAGTGGCCGCAGACGACGATGTGCTTGACCTTGAGCGCCGAGACGGCGTACTCGATGACGGCGGAGACGCCGCCGAGCATCTCGCCGTAGGCGGGAACCATGTTGCCGATGTTGCGGGTGACGAAGACGTCGCCGGGGCCGGATTGGGTAAGCGCCTCGGGGTCGATGCGCGAGTCGGCGCAGGTGATGATGAGGGTGTGCGGCTGCTGCGGCATGCTGGCCGCGCGCTGATAAGCCTCGGCGTTGTTCTCGTAGATCTCGGTGCGGAACTGGCGGACGCCTGCCTTCAGGCGCTTAAGGGTGTCGCTCATGGTGTTGACTCCGTTGCTCCGTTGCTCCGTGGCTCGTTGGCTCCGAAGATCGGATCACGTGACTTCCGCAATGTGATGTTGCCAGCAAGGGTAGCTGAAAAGACGCGGATGGGGATGAACCGAGATAAGCGGGTGGCAAAGGTATCCGCGATGCCTCTTCCATTGAGGTCGCGGGCGAGGGTAGGCTCGATCGAGTGATGGATCGGACTGGAAGAGAGACGACGGGGAGATCAGGCGAGCGGACGACGCCCGGGCGGGTGCTGGCGGAGGCGGGACGGCTGGGCCGACGGAATCGGTTACCGACTGGACCGAATGGGCGACCGCTCTGCCGATGGTGCGAGCTGGAGATCCTGGCGCGCCGGCGGCGGACCTTCTGCTCTGCATTCTGTGTGCACCAGTGGCGGCTGCGGTCGGATCCGGGATATCTGCGGGAGCAGGTGTTTGCGCGCGATCGGGGAATCTGCGCGCTCTGCGCGGCAGACACCGTGGCGGTCTTTGCGGCGTTGAAGCGCAGCCGGGGCCGGGCACGCGCGGAGGGCTTGCGGCTGTACGGGATGAGCACCCTCGCGGCGCGGCGATCGCTGTGGGACGCCGATCACATCGTGGCGGTCGCGGAAGGCGGAGGCCAGTGCGATTTGGATAATCTCAGGACACTCTGCCTGCTCTGCCATCGCGAGCAGACAGCCAGGCTGCGGGAGCGATTGCGGCCGAACGGCGGGATCGCGTGTGCGACGGCGAAGACGAGGTAAGCGATGCGCAATGGCCGGCCGGTCAACGTAGGTCGCGAGAGATGTTTAGTGGCGCTGGCCGAAGCGGTAGACGATGCCGATGTTGAAGCCGAGGTTGTTTTGGACTGTGCCGTGAACGGTTTGAACGCCGTTGATGGGCGCGCCGTCGAAGAAGGTGCCGATGTAGGTTGGCGTGATGCGCGCGGCAAGGTTTGGAAAGAAGTTGTAGTCGAAGCTGACGCCGGCGGTCATCACCGGTCGTGTGGTGGTGGACCAGATGCCGAGGCGATCGGGGAAGATGCCTTTCGTTGAGCCGGCGAAGTTGCCGAGGGCGATGCCTCCGGTGCCGAAGGCCGTGACGGCGACGCGACGCTGGGCGAAGAAGCGGTAGCTTGGGCCGGCGGTAAAGGTGTACTCGGAGACCTGCGGATTGCCGGGCAAATTGTAAATATTGTTTTCAATCTTGGCGTTGCCGAAGGCGCCGTGGACATCGGCCAGCACACCGAGCTTGGGGCTGAGCAGGTAGTTGAGGCTGCCGTAAAAGGTAATCTCGTTGCTCTTGCGGAGGTACTCACCGGTGTGGAAGCGGAGATAGCCGCCGCCGCCCGAGAACTCATAGCGATGCGCGTAGGTTTCGGCCACCTCGCGGGCGATGCGGGCGCGGCGGTTGGCGTTGGTCTCGCGGCGGGTGCGGGAAGAGGACTGGGCGCGGGCGGCGAGGGGTGCGGCGAGGGCGACGAGCGGCAGCGCGAAGGCGGCTGCTTTCCAACCAAACGGGAAACGACGCAAGCGAGAGTGCTCCTGTATCTAGGCTTTGCTAAGGTGAAGACTTGATCGGGGTGGCGCGTGCGACACGCGCGGACCGATCAGATGTATTAGAACACCGGGAGCGGCTGCCTGCCTGGAAGCGGGTGCGTTGCCTGGGCACGTGGCATGACGAGAGCGGGTGGCGATGGCGAGGCGGCGGCGAGCAGCAGCAGGGCGTGGCGGTGGTGGCGGGACGCGAACCGTGCTCGGCCTGGTGGCGCTGGCTGGGATCGCGACGGGCGGCGTTCTGCTGTACCAGCACACCTCCCGGTATCCGCAGAGCGGCGCCGCAACGCGATATGCGCCGGGGAGCGACTCGCCGTCGACCGGCATAGAGCCTGGGCTGGACCGTACGCCGGGGTCGGCGAGTCGAGCGCAGGGCTCGGCGGAAGCCAAGGGGGTGCAGGCCGGAGCGGCTTCATCGGCGCTTCCCGGCTCCGGGGCGGAGGCCGCGCCGCGAGGACGGCCGCTGCCGCAGGCGCCCTTCGGCGAGAGCGAAGATGTCTTTGAGACTGGGGCAAGGGTCTACGTGGCGCACTGTGCGAGCTGCCATGGGCTACCGGGACGTGACGCGGTCGCTCGAAGCGGCGCGGACACGCCCGCCATACAGCTTTGGCACGCGCAGGATTCGGCGGTAGCGCGAGGGGTGGCGCGGTCGCCGGGAGCGATCTATCTCGAAATTGCCGACGGCGTGCCGGGCATGGCTGGGTACCGGCACATTCTGTCCGAGACCCAGATCTGGGATCTGACGCTGCTGCTGCGCAACGCCGGGCAGGAGCTTCCGGATCCGGTGCTGCATTTGCTGAGTAGCGGGCGGTAGCGGGCGCGTCTGGGCGCGTGTCTGAGCGCTTCGCAGGCGCGCTCGCGTTGACGGCGGTAGCTCGGCGCTCGACGCCGCCGCTACTTCAAGGTGTAGCTGATGCCGGTAACGAACTGAAAGCTGTTCTTGCGATATCCGGGTGACGGGTTATTCAAGTAGTTGTCGGTCGCGGCAAGATTGGCGTTGAAGCTCTTGAACAGCGGAAGCGCCAGCGCGCCGGTGAGATTCGCCGAATACGCGGTGGTGTCGTTCCAGCTTGGGATGTAGTTGCCGAATTCTGTAAACACGACCTTGTAGGGAAGATCGCGGCGGTAGGTTTCGGAGAAGACGGAGCCGACCAGCTCTGTGTTGTTGGTCGGGATAAAGAAGCTCTGGCGTTCGTAGTGGACATCGGCCTTGAGGTCCAGCTGCTGCTTCGGTTCGGCGAGCACCGTCCAGCCGACGCCGCCGCCGTAGAGCTGCTGGAGGTCCAGCCCCTGGGAGTAGTTGTGATCGAAGCTGACCCCGCCGAAGTAGAAGAGGCGGCGGCTGACATACTCGTCCTGCTCGGCGTCGGTGTGGAAGATGCTGGTCTTCACGTTGGAGTCGGGCGTGGGGGGCACGGTCTGCGGGATGGCGCCGGGCGAACGTGAGGTGCCGTAGGTCTCGGTCAGGTCGAAGGTCGTTCGATTGCGCGCTGGGAGATAGGACACGGTGGGGAAGTTGCGAACCAGGTTGATGCCCGCCGTCAGCGTGGTATCACGTTGGGTGGAGCGGACCAGCGTTGCACCGGCGGCGACACTGCCTGTCCAGCCGTACCAGATGCTGGGTCGGGGGTTGGTCTCGCGGCGGAAGGTCGGCTCATCGATGATGAAGCCCAGATCACTGACCGGCATGGTGTCAATGGTGCTGGCGCTGGTGCCGATGGTGAGTTGATTGTTCTCGATGCGGACACTTCCGGGTCGGACCAGGGCGCCGATGACCTTCTGGTCCTTGCGAAGCACGGCGAAGTTCTCGAAGGAGCGAAGCTCCTTGATCTTGGCGACGGGAATGTCGAGGTCACCCGCCATGTCGCTGTGGAAGGTGACGGTTCCGCCGGTCGCGCGCAACAGCTTGCCGGTGAGCTGATCGCCATTGGTGAAGACCACGACATCGGGGGCGGGCTGAGGGGATGCGGCCGTGTCCTGGATCGGGAGCGCCTTTGCCGGCGCGGGGTGGAAGATCGGGATCAAGGCGCCGAGCAGAAGAGCGAGGCGCACCGGTAACGACACCGGAGAGAAAGAAGGCGTCATGATCTCCTTACAGAGGCTGCACGTTGTCTTGCTGAACTAGGGATAGGGTTTCCGTTATTCTGCGCGGTGCGCTACGGGGATGAATATACCCCTCCGGAACAAACGATTGCCAATGGTCTTTATGTGGGCATAGTATGCCCTCGCGTTCGGTGCAGTGCGTTTAGCGTGCGCGCCAGAGGTCGCGAAGGCAGCAAAGCAATCTGGGCTGAGTTGTGTTCCCGGGATCGCGGACGGTTAGGCGAGAGCGGAGAGCGTTTCGAGGAAGGCTAGAACGTTATGGCATGGTACGCGTACTGCATTGCGGAGCGACAGGCGTTTCCTGGGCTTTGCCGGCATCGTCGACCGACCCCCATTGAAGGTTTGTCCGGGGTCTTCGGCAACCAGGCATTTCTTTTCCCAGCAAGTGAGCTTGCGGTGATCGTCTCGGAGCACACACCGGAGGACGCCGCGCGGATGGACCAAAAGACGCAACGGGATCACGCACGGGTGATCGCGGAATGTTTTCAGCATGCAACGGTTTTGCCGTTCCGCTTTGGAACGAGCTTTGCCGATGATGACGCGCTGCGGCGGTCGGTGCGATCCAACCAGCGCCAGTTCCAGGCCAATATGGAGCGTCTGCGCGGTAAGGCGGAGATGCACCTGAAGGTCCTGGTGGACGACACGTCGCCCGGCAACTCGCTGCGCGATATGACTGTAGGACAGCAGTACCTGACCAGCCTGCGGGAGAGTGCGACACGGCAGCGCGAACGACAGTCGCGGGCGAGGGCGCTTTCGGTGCAGATGCACAGGATGTTTTTGCCTCTGGCCGAGGAGATCACCTGTAAGCGCATGGAATCGGGCAAGATGTTGCTGGATATTGCGCACCTGATCGATGGCAAGACGGTGGAGCGATACCAGAACAAGTACAGTTCGGCCACCCAGCAGATGAAGGAGTGCAGCATGCAGCTCTCCGGCCCCTGGCCGCCGTATCACTTCGTGCAGCGCAACAGCGGTCATCCGCAGCCCTGCGCATAGCCTCGCCCCTGTCTGCGTAAGGCCCGGGCTTTGCCGCCGGGCGTCGTGGTGTGTCAGGCGGTCCGGACGCCCTTAATGACCTTGTCACTGGTACGAACGGTTCGAAAGACAGCCAAAAGGACTAACTTTCTGACGCGGTACGCATCCATTCTATGGATGGCGAACTCCCATGTGGGTTGTTTCGAGGGGATCGCTGCCGGTTGTCAGGAGAAACAACGTGGAGAAGTACACGCAAGCATTGTTTAGGGGCGGCTCGGCCGTGTTGTTGACCGGCCTGATGCTCACCGCACCGATGTCCCTCCGTGCGCAGGAGCCGAATCCGACGTCAGGCCTCACCGATAATGAGGCGAAACAGGGAACGCTGGTGCGGGATGGTGTTTATCTCTACCGGGTCAAGGTGGTGCAGCGAAATCTGGATGCGGTGAACTACATACATCGCAGCGGGTCGACGCGGATCGCCTTCCGGGGCACCACACTGCTGCCGGGCGCGAAGGGTGAAGCCAAGGTCACGAGCGAGCGCGGCGGAATCACCATTGATGCACGCTTCGACGGGTTGACTCCGGCCAATGGCTTCGGTCCGGAGTACCTGACGTATGTTCTGTGGGCGATCACGCCCGACGGTCGGCCGAACAACTTGGGAGAGATCCTTCCCGACGGCAAGAAGAACAACATCACCGTGACCACCTCGTTGCAGTCCTTTGGCCTGATCGTCACGGCAGAGCCTTATTTTTCGGTCTCACAGCCGAGTGATGTGGTGGTGCTCGAGAACCAGATCATTCAGGACAAGACGCAAGGCGTGCTCGAGACGGTGAACGCGCACTATGCCCTGCTGCCGCGCGGTTTATACGCCGACACGGATGGCGCCAAGAGCAACCCGGATCCGATCACACGCAATGAGCACAGCCCGCTCGAGCTTTATGAGGCCTACAACGCCAAACGGATCGCAGTGGCGACCGGGGCGGACAAGTACGCCGCCGACACCATGACGCAGGCGAACCAGGATCTTCAAAACGCCGCGGACATGGACCGCAACAAGCACCGCAACGAAAAGATGGAGATCACCTTTGCGCGGCAGGCGGTGCAGCGCTACGAAGACGCTCGTTTGGTGACACTGCGGAAGCAGGCGGCGGAGCGACAGCAGGCGGAGGTCGACGCACGGCAGGCGGCACAGTTGCAGGCGGCCCAGGCGCAGGTCCAGGCGGCGCAGGCGCAGGCAGCGGCGCAGCAAGCAGATGCGGCCAAGGCGCAGGCGGATGCGGAGCGGGCGAGAGCCGAGGCGCAGGCGGCTGAGGCGCAATCCCAGGCGGCGCAGGCGCAGAAGAGCGCACAAGATGCGAACTCGATTCGAGAGCGTCTGCGCAATCAGCTGAACAGCGTGCTTGCCACCAGCGAGACGGCTCGCGGCCTGATCGTAAATATGTCGGACGTGCTGTTCGACACAGGCAAGTACAGCTTGAAGCCGGACACGAAGATCGCTCTGGCGAAGGTAGCTGGCATTCTGCAGGCGTATCCGGGGTTGAAGCTGCAGGTTGAGGGCTACACGGACTCGGTAGGGAGCGATGAGTATAACCAGAAGCTAAGTGAGAATCGGGCGGCCGCTGTACGGGACTTTCTGGTCGGGCAGGGCGTGTCGATGGGCAACATCTCGGCGACCGGCTTCGGCAAAAACCAGCCAGTAGCGGACAACTCGACGGCTGCGGGTCGGGCGCAGAACCGACGCGTCAACCTGGTGGTTTCGGGCGACGCGATCGGCATTCAGCAGACCGCGGAGCCCGAGGGGGGCCAGACGGCACCGGCTAACCCGACCGGGACCTCCAACCCCCAGTAAGGCTCGCAAGCAAGGAGCAATAAAGGCACGGCCGGAGAACTATGGACTCCGGCCGTGCCTGCTATACAGACGAGTCTTGGCTGGGATGATGAAGCTTGCATCGGAGGAAAGAAGGCAGCGAGAGTTGGAGAGCGATGGCCAAAGAGTCGACTAAGGGAAGGCTTGTTCTGGTAACAGGTGCGAGCTCGGGAATTGGCGCGGCCACCGCGCGCGCGTTCGCGGCGGAGGGAGCGCGACTGCTGCTCTGTGCGCGCAGGCTCGGTCCGATGGAGGCGATGGTTGCCGAGTTGACAAAGGCTGGAGCGGCGGAGGTGCGGTCCGAAACGCTGGACGTCACCGATCGCGCGGCAGTTGAGGCACTGCTGGGCGGGAAAGGGTCGTTGCCCGAAGAGTGGCGAGAGGTCGATGTGCTGGTCAACAATGCCGGGCTCAGCCGCGGATTGGGCAAGCTGTACGAAGACGACCCTGAAAACTGGGACGAGATGATCGACACCAATGTGCGAGGTTTGCTGTTTGTGACCCGGGCGGTGGTTCCCGGTATGGTGGCGCGGCGTCGGGGGCATGTGGTGAACCTGGGCTCGACAGCTGGCCACCAGACCTATGCCGGCGGAAGCGTCTATTGCGCGACCAAGGCCGCGGAGCGGGTGATCAGCGAGGGGCTAAAGTTGGATTTGATGGGTACACCGGTGCGGGTGACGTCAGTCGATCCCGGCATGGTTGAGACCAACTTCAGCAAGGTGCGGTTCGGTGGCGATAAGGAGAAGGCGGCCAAGGTGTACGAGAACATCATCCCGCTCGAGCCGGACGATGTGGCGGATGCGATCGTCTGGGCAGTCACGCGACCGGCCCGCGTGAATATTCACAGCATCCTGCTGACGACGATCGACCAGGCGAATTCAACAACCCTGGTGCGACGACAGCCTGGGGACAAAACCTAGACGCGGAGAAGGAGGTCTGGCCGGAGTTAGAGGTGGATGGACCAGCCGAGCTCGGCGAGCTTTTCTTCAATATCCGCAAGGGCGGAGGCAAGGGCGGAGCGGCGATGAGGGTTCGCGGTCCGCTCGGAGAGGATGCGTTCGCGCTGCATCTCAAGTGCCTGGCGCTGACGCTTGCGGTCCTGATCGTCCAGAGCGGTCGATCGTGCCGTGGAAGAAGCCGCTGCGTGCTCTTGGGCGGTTTGCCGCGCCGCCTGTTGCTCGTCGACGGATTTGCTTTCCCAACCTCTGGACATGACTGAAGTGTACGACAGGGAGAAATACCGCTCCTTATAATGAGGAGCCGGCTTAGGCGGCGCAGTTGGGCGTGTGCAGGTCGATGCGCCGGTCAGGAGCTCGAGCCATGATCGTTTCGGTGCAGAACCTTCGTAAGATTTACGCGGGCAAGCAGAGCGTCGTTGCGGTCGATGGGATTGATCTGGAAGTGGGAGAGGGCGAGATTTTTGGTCTGCTGGGGCCGAACGGCGCCGGCAAGACGACCACGATCTCGATTGCCACCACGCGGGCGCTGCCGACGTCGGGACGCGTGCAGATCGCGGGAATCGACGTGGTCGCGCATCCGGCGCTGGCGCGACGGGAGATCGGCGTGGTGCCGCAGTACAACACGCTGGACCGGGCGTGCACTGTGTTCGAGAATCTTTATTTCCACTGTCTTTACTTTGGATTTTCCCGGCCGGAGGCGCGGGCGCGGGCGACGTCCTTGCTGAAGCAGTTTCTTCTTTCCGAGCGTGCCGACGCGCGCCCGCAGCAGCTTTCAGGCGGTCTGGCGCAACGCGTGCAGATCGCGCGGGCGATCGCGCACCGGCCCAAGGTGCTGTTTCTTGACGAGCCGAGCGCGGGGCTCGATCCGCAGAGCCGTATCGCGATGTGGGATGCGGTTCGGGCGCTGCGGGCCGAAGGGATCACGGTGGTGCTGACCACCCACTACATGGAAGAGGCCGATGAGCTGTGCGAGCGGCTGGCGATTATTGATCATGGTCGGATACTCGTTGAGGACACGCCGGCGGCGCTGAAGGCTTCGCTTGGCGCACAGAAGATCTATGAGCTCGACCTGGTGCAGGCGGAGGGCAAGCAGGCTTTGCCGGAGCGGCTGCGGGCACTTCCGGGTGTGACGGGGGTTGAGACCACGGAGGGCGGCGTGCGCGTGCTGGCGCAACCGGCTGATGGTTTGCTGTCGGAGGTGGTGCGCGCAGCCGATCTGTTTGGGCTGCGCGATCTGTCGATTACGGAGCCAAGTCTGGAGACGGTGTTCATCCGCCTGACGGGGCGGGATCTGCGCGAGTAGGATGGCGTGGTTGGCGGCTCTTCGTTGGAGGTGAACGTATGGTGCGATTTTTCCCTCTGTTGAGCGCCGTGGGGATTGGGGTTGTGTTGATTGTGCTTGGGGTGCCCCTGGCGATTGGGCGGGTGGCGCCGAATAGCGTGTACGGGTACCGGACGGCGAAGACGCTTGGCAATGCGGCAGTGTGGTACCCAGCCAACCGGTATTGCGGGCGAGCGATGGTGTATGCCGGGGTAGCTACGGTGGTGTTGGCGTTGGGGGCGCTTGAGCTGGCGAGGGCTGAGGGGATGTCTAACGGCGCGGTGATTGCTTCGGGGTTGCTGATTGAGTTGGTGCCGTTATTTCTGGCCCTGGTGCAGAGCTTTCGGTTCGTGGCGAGACTGTGAGGGAGGTTTGGCCAGTGAAGGCGCGGGACCACTGGGGTCTGATTACCCTGCATCCTGGGCCGAAGAAGGCCGAGTCGGCGAGGTGAGGAGGGCTGTAGGCTAGGGTGATGGGAAGTGTTGGGGCGATGTCTACACCGGTGAGCCGCGCTACAGGGCAGCAGCGCTATTTGCAAGCCTTTGCCGGTCTGTTTCTCCGCGATCTGTTTGTGCTGCGGCGGGAGTTCATGCCGTTTCTGATCCGGGTTTGCATGAATCCGCTGCTGTTCCTGTTTGTGTTTACGGTGATCATGCCGCATATGGGAGCGGGTGCGTCCGGCATGAATCCGACGGCGGGGATGGCCGGAGCGAACTTCGGCACGGTGCTGCTGCCCGGGTTAATGGCGGTGGCGATCATGTTTTCGGGGATCGCGGCCGTGGCGCTGCCGCTGGCGCAGGAGTTTGGCATTACACGGGAGATCGATGACCGCGTGATGTGTCCGTTGCCGGTCGCGGCGGTCGCGGTGGAGAAGATCGTCTTTTCCGCGCTGCAGAGCATGGTGGCGGCGGCCATCGTGTTTCCGTTGGCATACTATGTTCCGGCAACACCGGTGGTCGCGCATGTCTCGAGCTGGCCGTTTCTGATCGTGGTGGTGGTGCTCGCGAGTCTCTGCTCGGGGGCGCTCGGGCTGACGATCGGGACGAGCGTGAAGCCGCAGCAGATCGGGTTGATCTTCGGCGTGGTGGTGATGCCGATCACGTTTCTGGGCTGCGTGTACTATCCGTGGGCGGCGCTGGTGCACATGCGGTGGCTGCAGTATGCGGTGTTGGTGAACCCGATTGTGTACATGAGCGAGGGGCTGCGAGGTGCGCTGACGACTGGTCTGCCGCACATGCCGGAGGCTCTGGTGTTGCTGATGCTGTGCGTCTTCCTGTGTCTGCTCACGACGTTAGGGGTTCGGGGATTTCTGCGGCGTGTGATCGGGTAGGTCTAGCCGCCCGGAGGAGGAGCGGTAGGGACGGGTGCGGGGTGGGTGCGCCGGTGGCAGATCCGGGGTGCGAGCAGGCGCGCGGTGTATTCATGTTCTGAAGGAACAGAGAAGCCGCGACAGATTGTGGTTGACGAGTGCGTTAACACGGCGCATTCTGGTTGCGTTCTTGGGCAGCAAGGCTGGTAAACCGCGTGCGTGCGCGGGACACGAGCTAAGCGGACGACGGGCTTCGAGGCAAGCTTGTGCGCTTGGACCCGGTGTTTTTGGATGGGAGACCCTGGATGACGAAGACCGGACAGTTCGCGATGTTGGCTATGTTGATGACGGCGCCGGCGGTTGCGCGCGCGGGTGAGCAGCTGATTCCGGCCGGCTCGCTGCTGCAGTGCACACTCTCCGAGCCTAAACTTTCGTCGAAGACGGCCAACGTCGGCGATCCTGTGCTGTGCCGGGTGAGCCATGTGGAGCTGTACGGGCGATCGACGATCCCGTACGGGAGCTATCTGGTCGGGCGCTTCGATGACTACAAGGATCCGGGACACCTGGTCGGCAAGGGATGGATGGAGCTGAAGTTCGATCGGCTCATCGTGCAGCCGGACACAGTGGTTCCAGTGGACGCGAAGGTGGTAAATGTGCCGGGCTACAACGTGGATCGGCAGGGTCGGATTCTGGGCAAGGGCCATCCGGTGCGGGACATCGTGGAGTGGTCGATCCCAATCCTGTGGCCGATCGATCTGATCAACCTGCCGCGACGGGGACCGCGGCCGACGCTACGCGAAGAGACACGGCTGACCCTGAAGGTGATGGACGATATCGGCGTTCCCGTGCCCGAACAGCAGCAGCAGGTGCCGGCCGGCCTGCAGCAGCGCGCGCCGGTGTCGTATGTGGAGCCGCCGCCCGTCGCGTATGCGCCACCGCCTGCACCCGTCGCCTACGCACCGACGCCGCCAGTTTATGCGCCGCGGGTTTACCCCGGCCCGTATGCGCCGGCGTATGTCCCTGGCGGACCGCCTCCCGGAACGCCGGTGGTGGTGATGAACAACGGAGCACCGTACCGGACCTACGTTCGCTAAGCTGGGCGGGTCCTGACGGAGGCCGTCGAGGCTTGCTCGGCGGCCTCCGTGCGTTTGCGGGACAAACCGCCGCGCAGTTTGCTTCGGGTCATGAAGCAGCAGAGAGGCGTGTCTCAGGGCCTATCTAACTCGCCAATGAATGGCGCAGCTAAAGCAGAGACACAGAACTTCTAATTATCAGGAAAGAGACAAGCTACTCCAGGTTGCGTGGGGCGGTGCGGGCGCCGACCAGCGCCTCGGGGTCATGGTCGGGGGCGAGGCCGCGGAGGTGGTCCGCAATGAGGCGGCCGTGGAAGCGGCCGTTCTCGATGAAGATCTCGTGCGTGCGGTTGCCGGCAACGATGACGCCGGCAAGGTAGACGCCGGGGATGTTGCTTTCGAGCGTCGCCGGATTGTGGATGGGGCTGAGGTCGTTGTCCTGGTCGAGGCGAATGCCGAGGCTTTCGATGAAGCCGAAGTCCGGGTGGTAGCCGGTGAGGGCGAAGACGAAGTCGTTGGGGATGGTCACACTGCCTTCCGGGGTGGCGATAGTGACCGCGTCCTCGGTGATATCGACCACGTTGGAGTGGAAGAAGGCGGTGATCTCACCATTTTTAATGCGGTTATTGATGTCGGGCAGGATCCAGTACTTGACGTGGCGATGCATCTCCGGGCCGCGATGGACGAGGGTGACATGCGCGCCGTGTCGCCAGAGTTCGAGGGCGGCGATGGCTGCGGAGTTCTTGCCGCCGATAACGCAGACGTTGAGGCCGAAGAAGGGGTGCGGGTCGTCGTAGTAGTGCTGGACCTTGGGCAGGTTCTCGCCGGGAATGCCGAGATGGTTAGGGAGATCGTAGTAGCCGGTGGCGACGACGAGCTTGCGGGCGTGATAGATGTGTGCGCGGCCGAAGCGATCGGTGGTATGGACGGCGAAGTCTTCGTCCGCGCCGGTGACGGTGTCGACCGTCTCGTACTGGCGGATGTCGAGGGCATAGTGTTGCGCGACCTTGCGGTAGTACTCGAGTGCTTCGGTGCGGGTGGGCTTGGGGTGCGGGCTGGAGAAGGGGATGTCGCCGATTTCAAGCAGCTCCGGTGTGGTGAAGAAGGTCATGTGCGACGGGTAATGAAAGATGGAGTTGCACAGGCAGCCCTTATCGACGATCAGGGCGGAGAGGCCGGCCTTCCCAGCCTCAATGGCGCAGGCGAGGCCGGTCGGGCCGGCGCCGATGACGAGCAGGTCGAGGGTGGGATGGGAGTGCCCGTTGAGAGAAGAGGCCATGCTCTTACAGAGTGGGCGAAAAGGGGAAAGGATGCAGGCGACGACCGCTTCGCGCGTCATCTCTGGCGCACGAGCTGGTGCTCCGACTCAAACTAGCCGGACGTATTTGTGTGATGACCGTCTGCTTGAGAGCAGGCGCTTATGTCGAGAAGCGAGCGGGGACCCAGGCCGGTTCGGTAATGGTGCTGAGAAGCCGTTTTACCGGAAGCAAGTGCAGTATGGCTCTGTATAGAACTTCTTTGGAAGCCGGCGTAAGTACTCCTACTTACTGCAGCAAAGGCGGTACTGGACTTTGCTGCAGTAAGCACCGAATATCCTGCGCCCGAGTATTTAGGTATCCAGCAAGACGAGTTTGTGGGCGATGGCGAAGAGGGCTAGCTCGAGGCGTGTGGAGACCCCGGTCTTGTCGAAGATATTGGAGAGGTGGCGCTTGACGGTCTCTTCGGAGATGGTGAAGGTCTTGGCAATGTCCTTGTTGGAGCAGCCTTCGACGATGGAGTTGACGACCTCGAGCTCGCGCGGGGTGAGGCCGTAGGTCTTGCGCTCGTTGCCGGCGGCGGCCTTGGCGGTGAGTTCGCGGAGTTTGGCAACAAGATTGGCGACCCGCTCGCCACCGATCCAGTAGTCGCCGGACTGCACGGCGCGGAGTGCGCGCGAGAGCTCGCCGGCCACGGAGGCCTTTTCGACGACGCCGCGAGCGCCGATCTGAAGCGCCTCGATGATCTGCTGGGTGTTGATGGTGGCGGTGAGCAGGATGATCTTGACGCCGGAGGAGCGGCCGACGATGGCGCGCATGGCTTCAAGGCCGGGCAGGCGGGGCATGGCGAGGTCGAGCAGAAGGATGTCGGGATCGAGCTCGAGCGTCTGGGTGATGGCGTCATCGCCATCCTCGGCCTCGCCGACGACCTCGTAGCCGGCCTCGCTGGCAAGCATGGCGCTGACACCTTTGCGGACGACGACGTGATCGTCGGCGACCACGATGCGGATGGGGTTGCTGGCGGAGCCGAAGCCTGCTCCGGGACGCCGGGGTTGCGGCTGATTCATGGAGTCTCCTACTCGCTTGGGGAGCGCTGCTCGAGGTGGATCCCGTGCGAGGTAAGCATACCCCGGAGACGATCGGCGGCCAGCGGAATCTGCGCGAGTGTCTCTGCCTGATCAGCAGGGCTGCCAAAACCAGCTTCGAGCAGGGCGCCGAGCTGCTGGAGCTCGCGCGCGCCGACGATGGCGAACGCCCCCTTTACCGTGTGGGCGCTGTGGTGCAGGGTCTCGCGATCGCTTGCGTCGATGGCCTGCTGCATGCGCGCGAGGTGTTTGTCGAGCTCGCTGAAGGAGAGCTGGAAGAGTTCGGCGAGCTGCTCCGGCCGCAACATGCGCTGCAGCTGATCGAAGACCGTGAGGTCGAGTACAGGCGGCGTCTCCTCCGGGGCGTGGCCAGGGAGCGTGGCGGGCTCTCGTGCGTCCGCAAGCGGGCGCTCCGGCTGCGTGTGGCGGCGCTCGGGTGTCATGGAGGTTGCGAGCAGCGCCTCCAGGGTCGCCTGCAAGCGTTCGGCAGAGAAGGGCTTCAATAGAAACAGATCGAAGCCGGCGACCTGCTCGGGCAGGGGTTGCTGGGCACTCATGGCAACGATCGGGGTGCCGGGGGCGAGCAACGATCGCAGCTCGCGGAGCAGGGGCGGACCGTGGAGACCGGGCATCTGCATGTCGCAGAGCACAGCGTCGATGTCGGGGTGTGCGGTGCGAAGGATGGTGAGGGCGGCGTCTCCGCAGTCGGCTTCGAGCACGGTGTTGCCTGCGTCGCTGAGATACAGCTCGATCACGGACCGGCTGAGTTCGTCATCGTCGATGAGAAGAACGGTGCGGGTGGGAGAGGGCATCTCGTCGCAAGGGTAACAAGAGTGGATGTCGTCGCGGCGAAAGATGGTGGGAAGGGAACGATAGAGTAGCTAGGAGAGGGGAGCGCGATGGGCTTGAGCCGATGGGCCTTGGGGCTGAGCCTGCTTCTGCTGCATGTCGTGGGGGCCGGCGCCGATCCGCGATCGCAGCTGCGCTACCAACGCGCGGTCAGGGCGCAGGGTGTGGGCGAGAGCTGTGCCGTGCTCGATCCGCTGCTGTTTGCGCACGCGGCTGCCTCGCTGAGCGATCTTCATCTGCTGCGTGCCGATGGCGTCGAGGCGCCGTATGTTCTGACACTGAGTGGGACGGCAGGGGTCGAGAGCGAGACCGTGGGGGCGCGCGATGTGCGGCAGCGGGCGGGGATGGTGTCGTTCGATCTGGCGATGCCGGCACGGCCCTACACGGATGTGGTGCTGGATCTGGCGACAACGAACTTCGTGGCGACGGCGCGGGTGACGGGCGGTGATGGATTGGCGAACGCGCGCTTGCTGCCGATGGGGGAGTTCGCGATTTTCGATCTCAGCGCGGAGCATCTGCCGCGCAGCACGGTGCTGCATCTGCGGGAGTCGACTGCGGCGCTGCTGCATGTGGAGTTGCGGGCGGCGCCGGGGAGTCGCGCCCTGTTGCCCGAGATGGTGCGGGGTGCTGTGGTGCCGCCGAGTCGCGAGGCACAGACGCTGTATACCGCGGCGGTGAGCACGAGCGTCTTCGTGCAGCGGGGCGGGGAGACGGATGCGCGACTGACCCTGCCGGCGCGTGTGCCGATCGAGCGAGTTCGCGTTGTGCTCGCTCCGAGGTATCACGGGAACTTCAGCCGTGCGCTGCGCATCCATGCGTGGCCGGTCGGTGGGGCCGGGGGGGAGGGCGAGGTGCTGACGGGTACCCTGGCGTCCCTGCATCTTAGGCGCGATGGGGTGATGCTCGAAGACGAGCGCCTGTCGGCCCCGGCGACGCTGGGAGCGAATCTGCAGACGGCGGCCGAGGTTGAGGTCGAGATTGAGAACGGCGGGGCGCCGGCGCTTCCGGTGCGGTCGGTGCTGCTGGAGACGCGGGAGCGGCGGCTGTGTTTTGAGGCACCCGCGGACGGAGCGTCGCTCACGTTGTTCTATGGCGATCCGCAGCCGCGCTTGGGTGCGGAGCGTCGTGGGGCGGAGCTTCGATTGAGCGGGGCGCCCGGCCTTGCGACGATCGGGCCGGAGGAGGTGAATCGGCGATTTACGGGGGGCTTCGACCGGCGCTCGCTGACTCGGCGCCACCCGCGGCTGTTCTCGCTTGGGCTGATCCTGCTGGTGTGCCTGGGTGGGGTGGTGGTGCTGCGTTCGGGGAAGATGCGGCCATAGCGGTGTTGCTGGGGTGAAGGGGGGTACCCTCCCCCCCGTACTTTTTGCGCAAAGTCTTCGAAGATTGGGACTTAGGTCTGGACCTCGGAGGGCAGGTATCCTCTGCGGTGCGTGTGGGGTGAGCTGCTGATTGCGGTGGCGGATTCAGGATAGGGCAGCGGTGGGGGGAGTTGCGCCGGTGGGTGGGATCGGCCATGCGGCCGATGGCCCACGCATGACGGTGAGGCCTGTCATGCATGGGGCCCCCCGGCGGTGATGTGGATTCGGCTGTGGCGCATTTTGTGTCGGGCTTTCAGCCCTTTGTGGTTGTTTGTGGCTTACCTAGGCCTGCGGCCTAGGCTTTGATGTGTCGGGCCTTTGGCCCTGGGAGCGGGCGTGGGCTGGCGGTCGTGGCCGACGGTGGATTCTGCAGGGGGTATCCCGGGAAGTGGGCCAGTTGGGGAGGGATCGGCCTTGCGGCCGATGGCCCACGCATGACGGTGAGGCTTGTCATGCATGGGGCACCCCGGCGTGGTGTGGATTCGGCTGTGGCGCATTTTGTGTCGGGCTTTCAGCCCTTTGTGGTGTTTGGTGGCTTACCTAGGCCTGCGGCCTAGGCTTTGATGTGTCGGGCCTTTGGCCCTGGGGAGCGGGTGTGGGCTGGCGGTCATGGCCGATGGTGGATTCTGCAGGGGTATCCCGGGAGGTGGGCCAGTTGGGCGGGATCGGCCTTGCGGCCGATGGCCCACGCATGACGGTGAGGCTGTCATGCATGGGGCACCCCGGCCGATGGCGGTGAGGATGTCAGCATGCGGCACCCCGGCATTGCGGTGAGGATGTCAGCATGCGGCACCCCGGCATTGCGGTGAGGATGTCAGGCATGGGGCACTCGGCACCGGCTTAACCCCTTTCCAGCGGTTCAGGGCCTTCCGCACGAGAGGGTTCAGGGCCCTTGGACGAGAGATGGAGCAGAGAAATGCCTAACGCAGCATGACGTCATCAAGACGGGAGCACTACAAAAACGTTTCGGCGTGCATCCCAAGGAAGTGGAGTTTAACTTCCAGGAACGCGCATCAACACACGGCAGGTACTCAGCGCCGAATCAATTAGTGGGAAGAGTGACATGCAACTCTGGGGCGGCATTGAATGCACCATCAATCGTGTTCACGACAGGTTCTTTGACCAGCACGAGTGGTCTGGACACCGGTTTCACACTCGTGAAGATCTGGAGCTGATCGCCTCGCTTGGCATCAGCACCTTGCGGACCGCACTGCACTGGGAGTACCTCGAGGCGGGCAGGGACTGGGGATTTTTTGATCGGATGCTGGGCGATATGCGTCGGCTCAACTTAGAGCCGATTGCCGGTCTGCTGCACCATGGCAGCGGGCCGATCGGGACGGATCTGCTGGACCCGGGATTTCCGGAGAAGCTGGCGGCGTTTGCGTCCGAGGTGGCGCAGCGATATCCGTGGATCACCCGCTACACGCCGGTCAACGAGCCGCATACGACCAGCCGTTTCTCGTGCCTGTATGGACACTGGTACCCACACCATCGCAGCATTTCCAGCTATCTTCGAGCCCTGCTTCACGAGGTCAAGGGAACGGTGTTGGCGATGCGCGCGATTCGCGCGGTCCAGCCCGAAGCGAAGCTGATCTATACCGAAGATGGCGGGAGCTTCTCCGGAACGGCTGAACTTCAGCCATTCCGGGCGGAGCGGGAGGCTCGCCGCTGGTTGGGAACCGACCTTATCTGCGGGTATGTGACGACCTCGCACCCGCTGTATTCGTTTCTGCTGAAGCACGGGCTTTCTGCCTCCGAGATCGGCTGGTTTGCGGAAAATCCCTGTCCACCGTCGGTTCTCGGCTTCAACTACTATCCGACGAGCGATCGTTTTCTCGATCACCGCGTTGATCTTTACCCCGAGTACTTTCGCGGCGGGGATTCGGGAGTGGAGCCGCTGGTCGATATTGAAGCCGTGCGCGTCTCCCCGGCGGGCATCGCGGGGGTCGGGCCGGTGTTGCGGGAGGCTTGGGATAGGTATCGGATTCCCGTTGCCGTCACCGAAGCTCACCTTGGCGGAGGATGCGAGGACCAGGTGCGCTGGCTTTCCGAGATCTGGACGGATGCGGCAAAGGCCCGCGCCTCCGGCGTGGAGGTGGCGGCGGTGACCGTTTGGGCTCTGCTGGGCTCATGGAACTGGTGCAATCTGTGCACGAGCGAGGAAGGGATCTACGAACCGGGGGTGTTTTGCATCAGGGACGGCGCGCGCCTGCGCACACCGCTGGCCGACTTTGTTTCGCGGCTTGCCAGGGGCAAAGGGCCGGATCCCGGTCGTGACGCGGCGGTGGCCTGGTGGCGCCATCCCGACCGGATTGCCTACCAGAGCCCCGAAGCCTGACCTTTGCCGTGCGCGCCAGATGCTGGGTCGGCCTTGCGGCCCAACCCGGCGTTCGGCTGTGGCGCATTTTGTGTCGGGCTTTCAGCGCTTTGTGGTTGTTTGGTGGCTTACCTAGGCCTGCGGCCTACGCTTTTATGTGTCGGGCCTTTGGCCCTGGGAGCGGGTGTGGGCTGGCGGTCGTGGCCGACGGTGATTTCTGCATGCGTAAGTGGGCCAGTTGGGCGGGATCAGCCTTGCGGCCGATAGCCCATGCATGACAGTGAGGGTGTCATGCATGGGGCACCCGGCGTTGGCCTAAGGTGAATTCTAGGTAGGTCCTTGTTGCACTTTGAAGCACTTCGAAGCCCTCGGTGAGCGAAGCACGTGGACTGTTGTTTGGCTTCCCGGCTCTTTTCCTGCCATGTCGTGCTCGTAGGCCAGTAATCGAAAAGTTATTTGCAGAATTTTTGATGGCCTCACGGCTTTTTGAACCAATTGGTGAGGGAAACGAGTCATCCATCATCAATGTTTCAAGGCTCTCGAGAATTCTGTAAAGATTCACCCAGTTTACTTCGAAGGCAAATAGCCGAAGCAATAGGTACACGCCTTCATCTTGAAGGGCGAGAGCAAGTATGTTGGACGCAAGACACATATGTATTTGCGGCGTGGGGGCAGGGTCTGCGGATACCTCGAGTAGATATAAGTTGTCATTCTCGTGTATGTCGTGGATATCAAGGATTCCGTTACCCTTATAAGCTCGCCCTAATTTTAGGGGGGCATGCCGACTTCGGAGCTTATAGGTAGGCTGGCCAAGCCTAGTGTCAGGGGAGATAAATGTTCTGGCTTATAGGTACGCTCGTATAAGAAGGAGCTCTGGAAAAGGGCAATAAAGCCGTTTAGTAAGCTGGTAAGTTCGATTGCTATTTCGAGTGCTTGTTTATCACTTTCGGCTAAGTCGAATAATGCGCTTGTTAGGATGCGCTCTCCATGCAGTCCACTATCCTGGTTCGCCACCATGTCATTCTCCAAAAGTGCAGTTTTAGTGCAGAGTAAAGCTTCGAGCCCACAGAGAAGCCTTTCTGAGCCGCGCACATAAAATATGTAGTCCAATTCTGGGCAGCCCGGATATCCTAGCGGAGGGTGGTGTCGAGTTCGTTGAGCCAGGTGGCGGGTTTGAGGAGTTCGCGGGGTTTGGAGCCGTCGGCGGGGCCGACGAGGCCGTCGTGGTGCATGAGGTCGATGAGGTGGGCGGCGCGGCCGTAGCCGATACGTAACCGGCGTTGGAGCAGACTGGTGGAGGCTTTGCCGAACTCGAAGACGAGGCGGACGGCGTCGTTGTAGAGCTCGTCGTTGTTGTCCTCGCCGGAGCCTGCGGCCCCATCGCCATCGACGAGGTCGTCCTTGGGGCCTTCGAGGAAGCCTTCGGCGTATTCGGCCTCGCCCTGGGACTTCCAGAAGTCGGTGACGGCGGAGATCTCTTTTTCGGTGACGAAGGGGGCGTGGACGCGCTGGACGCGGGAGGATCCGGGCGGGAGGTAGAGCATGTCGCCGCGGCCGAGGAGGGATTCGGCGCCGTTGGAGTCGATGATGGTGCGGGAGTCGACCTTGGTGGCGAGGCGGAAGCTCATGCGGGTGGGGACGTTGGCCTTGATGAGGCCGGTGATGACGTCGACGGAGGGGCGCTGGGTGGCGAGGATGAGGTGGATGCCGACGGCGCGGGCCATCTGGGCGAGGCGGGTGATGGCTTCTTCGACGTTGGAGCGATCGAGCATCATGAGGTCGGCGAGCTCGTCGATGATGATCATGATGTAGGGCAGGGGCTCGGAGTCGCGCGGGTCCTCGAACATGTCGGGGGTCATGTTCTCGACGGCTTTGTTGAACTGGTCGATGTTGCGGACGTGGTGGGCGGCGAGGAGTTTGAGGCGCCGTTCCATCTCACGGACGGCGTTGCGTAGGGCGTTGGCGGCGAGTTTGGCCTCGGTGATGATGGGGGTGAAGAGGTGGGGGATGCCCTCGTACATGCCGAGCTCGACGCGCTTGGGGTCGACAAGGATCATGCGGACCTGTTCGGGTGTGGACTTGAAGAGGACGCTCATGATCATGGCGTTGATGGCGACGGACTTGCCGGAGCCGGTGGAGCCGGCGATGAGGACGTGGGGCATGGAGGCGAGGTCGGCGGTGACGATGCGGCCGTTGATGTCCTTGCCGAGGGCGATGGCGAGGCGTGATTTGGAGTGGACGAAGGAGTCGCACTCGATGACGTCGCGGAGCCAGATGGTTTCGCGCTCGCCGTTGGGGACCTGGATGCCGACGGTGGATTTGCCGGCCATGCGTTCGATGAGGATGGACTCGGCGGCCATGGCGAGGCAGAGGTCGTCGGCGAGGCCGGTGACGCGGGAGTATTTGACGCCGGCGTCGGGCTTGAACTCGAAGGTGGTGACGACGGGGCCGGGGTTTATTTGGGTGACCTGGCCGTCGACGCCGAACTCGGCGCATTTTTCGACGAGGATGCGGGCTTCTTCGCGGAGGGCGCCTTCGCGGACGGAGGCGTGCTCTTCGGAGCGGAAGAGGAGGGCGGAGGGGGGGAGTTTGTAGCCGCGGATGGATTTGGGGGTGATGGCGACGGCTTTGAGGTTGGCGTCGGCGCGGCGGCCGAAGGCGATGCCGTCGGTGGAGGCTGGGGCGGGCGCTGGTGGCAGGGGCGCGGGTGGTGGGGGTGCGGGAGATGGGGGTGGTGGGGGTTTGGGGGTGAGGAAGGCGAAGTCGGGGTCTTCGGCGGGCTCCTGTACAGATTCTTCGGCGGATTCGGGGGTGGCGGGGTCGATTGGGGAGTGGGAGGTTTCGGAGTGGAAGGGCAGGGGAGCGGCGGCGCGGGCGAGGGATTCAGCGAAGGGCGCGGCGGCGGCCTGGGCGGTGGAGAGGGAGGTGGGCTCCGGGGCGTCGACGAGGGTGCGCGGCATGGCCTCCCAGACGCTGGCGGGCTCGGGGGCGGGGGCGGGCTGCACCTCCGTGGGGGCGGGCTGGGCGGCGGCATGGCCGCGACGACGGGAGAGCCAGGCGAAGAGGCCCCCGAGCAGGGTGGAGCGGTCGGGCGAGGCGCCGGTCGCGGGGATCGGTTGGTGGGCGGATGCGCCGGGCGAGGTGGAGCTCGGCTGCCGGTCGGGTGAGCCCGAGCGGTCAAGGGACGTATCGGGGAAGCGCTGGGCGAAGCGGGTGGCGGTACGTTCCGCGCGAGCGTTGGCGCGGTCGAGCCGCCACTGGGACCAGCGATCGTGCAGACGGCGGACGAAGCTGATGTGCGAGATCAACCAGTGCCGTGCGCTGCCGAGGGCGAAGGCGGTGGAGAGGTAGAGCGAAGCGGCGACCAGAAGAACGACGACGACGACGGCGCCGGGAAGGTTGAGATATTGCACGAGGGCGTCGGCGAGCAGGCGGCCGGTGACGCCCTCAATGGGCAGGGCGTGACGCCAAAGGAGATTGCCGGGGAGCAGAGCGAGGAGGGCGGGCGCGGCGAGCAGCCAAAGCGCGACCCCGAGGACCTTGCCGAGGGCGGAGCCGGTGGGGCGCGACTGCATCCAGCGCAGGCCGAGGCGGGCGGCGAGCAGGGGAAGAAAGAAGCAGGCGATGCCGAAGACCTGCAGCATGGCGTCGGACAGGTAGCTGCCGAAGAGGCCGACCCAGTTGTGCGCGGGACGGCCCGCGGCATAGGCGCCGGCGGTGTCGAGCGAGGGATCGGACGGTGTGTAGGTGGCGAGGGCAAGCAGCAGAAGGGCGGCAAGCGCCAGCATGGCGAGCCCGAGCAGCTCGTTGAGGCGACGGCTTCGGGTAGGCGCAAGGCCGGGTCGGAGATTTCGCATAGGCGGCGCAGCCTTTCGGGCGGGCGGATCGCGCGCAGCCGGCGCGGTGTGCGCGTTGGCCGGAGGCCGGGTCCACCGAAGCAGACTCCGATTATCCCAGAGAGATCGCCGGAATCGCGGGACGGCGTGCCGGTCGGAATCAGGATGCAAACCCGGCCGGTGTCGCGGCATCCGACAGGAAGTTAGACCCATCGCCTGACACACCGCGGATCTCCGGCCCATCCATGGAGCCGGATCTCACCACAACGAAGCACACGAAACACGACGTAAGGGGAGTGTATGGCAACGGATGACGGCAAGCTGAACGAGACAAAGCTGGCGCTGCGAGGTTTGATTGACGTGCTGCACGACAGCCAGAAGGGCTTTGCGGACATCGGCGAACATCTGCAGGACGAGACCTTGAAGCGTTACTTTTTAGCGGAGAGCCTGAAGCGAGCGAACTTCCGCGCGGAGCTCGAGAACGAGCTGCACCGGCTCGGCCAGGCGGATGTGAACGAGAGTGGGACGACGGCGGGCACGATTCATCGTGTCTGGGGCGATCTGAAGGCCAAGCTGGGCGGTGGAGATAAGACCCTGCTGGAGACGGCGGAGCAAGGCGAGGACACGGCGAAGAAGGGGTATGCGGATGCGTTGAACCGCGATCTGCCGCTGCCGGTGAAGCAGTTGCTGACCGAGCAGCAGTCGCATGTGTTGATCTCGCACGACTACGTGAAGCGGGCGCGGGACGAGCGCAAGTAGGTTCAGGTTGAGGGATCAGGTTGGGGATGGGGCGGGGGGCTAGGGGTCCCTGCCCTGTTTCTTTGTGGGGCTTGCGATGCGCGTTGGGCGGGTGCTTCAGGGTGTGTTGTATGTGGGGGCCGGGGTGATGCACTTCGTCGCGACGGCGGCGTATGCGCGGATTATGCCGGGGTATCTGCCGGCGCCTCGGGAGTTGGTGTTGCTCAGCGGGGCGGCGGAGATTGCGGGCGGGCTCGGTCTGCTTCTGCCGCAGACGAGTGCCGCGCAGCCGGGGCGGGCGGCGGCGTGGGGGTTGGTGGCGCTGCTGGTGGCGGTGTTTCCGGCGAACGTGACGATGGTGACGGAGCACGGACGATTTCCGTCCGTGCCGCTTTGGGCGGCGTGGTTACGATTGCCGTTGCAGCTGCCGCTGCTGTGGTGGGCCTGGCGGTATACGCGGCGCGAGGCGTGGGAGGCCGAGGCTCAGTAGCCGAGGTGATGGAGGTAGAAGACCACGCCCGAGGCGAGGACGCAGTAGATGCCGAAGAGGTACCAGCGGCCGGACTCAAGCCAGCTTGAGAGCCAGCGCAGGGCGACCAGGCCGGCGAGAAAGGCGAAGACGGCACCGAGCAGTCCGCTGAGTACGGCTCCGTGCAGATCGAGGGGCGATCCGGCCCGGGTGGCCGCGTGATTTGCTTTGGTGAGGCGGAGCGCCTCACGCAGGATGGCGGGCGGCGTCAGAATGACGGCGAGGGCGAAGGAGAAGCGTTCGACGCGTTCGCGGGCGGCGCCGGCGAGCATGCCGGTGGAGATGGTCGCGCCGGAGCGGGAGAAGCCGCGGAAGGGAAGGCAAAAGCCTTGCACGGCGCCGATTGCCGCGGCTTGGTTCATGGTGACGCTGGTGCGGAGGTCGGGCGTGAGGCTGACGGCGCTGCGGTGAGCGACGGGGATGGCCGCCCGCTCGCGCAGGCCCGCGATCAGGATAAGGATGCCGGCGGCGAGGAGCGCCGGTGCGATCAGATCGAGGCGGCCGAAGAAGGCCTCGATCTCACCCTTGGAGGCGCCGGTGGTGGCGAGCTTTTCGATGAACTTGATGAGGATCTCGCCGATGATGGCGGTGAGCAGGGTCGCCCAGACAAGGCGGACGGCGACGCGCCGGAAGCTGTCAGCATTCGCGAAGTAGGTGCTCTTCCACTGCTTCCAGAAGTAGACGATGACGGCAAACATGGTACCGGTGTGCAGCAGGACCAGCAGCAGAGTCATCGCGGGGGCGGCGGGATCGAGGCCCATGAGCTTTTCGGCGACGACGACGTGAGCGGAGCTGGACACGGGAAGCAGTTCGGCGAGGCCCTGCACGATGGCGAGGAGGATGACCTTCAGGATCGGCATGGGTGCCATGGTACATGGCAGGGTGGGGAGGATGTAGGGGCGGAGTGCGACTTAGGCGTTAGGCGGCCGGCGGGCACGGAAGGCAGCGACCTTGGCTCGGTTGCCGCAGATTTCCATGCTGCACCAGCGCCGCCGCTGGGATGGGGAGCGGTCGAGGAACCAGAGGACGCAGCCCTTGCCTTCGCAGCGGCGGAGGTGCTGGGGATCTTCGGAGGCGAGGAGCTCGGCGACGGATTCGGCGAGGGGGAGAAGGAGCTGCTCGGGCATGGGGGCGGTGAGTTGTCGGCGCAGATCCAGAGCGCCGGAGGGTGTGGGGTGGAGCTGGAGGGTATGCCTGCCGAGGGCAAGAAAGCTGTTGAGAGAGGCGACCGCAGGTGGTCTGCCGGCGCTTCTGGCCTCAACAGCCTGACGGACGGCGGCGCGGAGGCGATGGGCGGCGCGGAGGAGGGCACCCGGGGCGACGTTGCCGGGAATGGGCGATTGCAGGAGGTGCGCGGCCTCGAGCCAGCGGAGGATGTCGGCATCGGTGGCCCAAAGATCGAGGAGAGCGTCGTCCTGGCGAATGACGGTGTTGAGGAGGTCGAGGGCTGGGTGGTCAGCGATGCGCGGTGGGTCAGGAGATGGGAGCGGGGGAGATGGGGAGGAGGTTGCCATAGCGTTAGTGTAACTATTTTGTATCCCAGTACAGGTTAGTTTTGTCTGAGACTTTGTGTAACCTGTTCTGTGTACTAGACAGGTGTCATGTCTGGATGCACGATTTTTGTGCGTGGGAGTGTTTTCCCGCGCCTGCCGTACCGCGAACGCTTGTGCGTTCCTTCACGAAGGAGGATTTATGGCTGCTGCATTGAACCCGGTGGTTTCCCTGATACCGCGAACCGCGTACCGATCGATCACGGCGGATGGGGTTGAGGTATTTTTCCGCGAGGCCGGGCCGAAGGATGGACCCGTGCTGTTGCTGCTGCATGGATTTCCGACGTCGTCGCACATGTTTCGGGAGTTGATTCCGCTGCTGGCGACGCGGTTTCGGGTGATTGCGCCGGACCTGCCGGGATTTGGGTTTACCGCTGTTCCGGAGGAGCGAGGGTACCGCTACAGCTTCGATTCCCTGGCGCAGACGATTGGGCGGTTCACGGAGGAGATGGGCATCGAGCGGTATGGGATGTATGTGTTCGACTACGGAGCGCCGGTGGGATTTCGGCTGGCGGTGGCGCATCCGGAGCGGGTGTCGGGTATCGTGTCGCAGAACGGGAATGCGTATGAAGAGGGGTTGAGCGAGGCGTGGAACCCGATCCAGAGGTATTGGAAGAAGCCGACCGCGGAGAACCGGGAGGCGCTGCGCGGGATGTTGACGATGGAGGGAGTGAAGCAGCAGTACACGCATGGGATTCCGAAGGGGCGCACGGTTGCACCGGAGGCGTACACGCTGGACGAGGCGCTGCTGCAGCGACCCGGGAACGCCGAGATCCAGCTCGATCTGTTTCTGGATTATGCGAGCAATGTTGCGCTGTACCCGAGGTTTCAGGCGTATCTGCGCGAGCGGACGCCGAGGTTGCTGGCGATCTGGGGCGAGAAGGATCCGTTCTTTCTGCCGGCGGGAGCGGAGGCGTTTCGGAGGGATGTGCCTGGGGCGACGGTGCGGTTGCTGCCGACCGGGCACTTCGCTTTGGAGACGCACGTGGAGGAGATCGCGGCTGCCATCCAGGAGGTGATGGACGGGGCGGTTTAGAACGGAGGCAGGTGGCGGTACGGAGGGGATGAAAACGGTGCCGCCGCGGGGGTCAGTCGCGATCGGTGCCGTAGACGGCGATCCCCTGCTGGACCTTGTAGGCGAGGCTGACGGCACGGGCGGTGTCGTCGGCCTGTGGGAAGTGCTGGTGTGCCTGGTCCGCCAGCTCCTGCACCCGCTTTGCGGAGTTCTCGGCGCGTTTGCGGTCGTCCTGCACGGTCCACATGGTGACGGCCACGCCCTCGCGGTAGGCGGCGTTGTAGAGGGCTTGCGCGGTGCGGGGGCCGTCGGGGAACTGCTTGGCGTATTTTTCGTAGAGGCCGGCCTCCATCTCGGGGCACTTCGGCAGCCCCTGCCAGTCGCCGCAGAGCTTGTTGTCGAGCAGGTCGTAGGCGGCGAAGGCGGCGTATTTGCTGCCCGGATAGGCCTTGATGACGCGTTTGAGCTCGCCCTCGTAGACCTGCGGGCGGAGGTAGGCCTCCTGCTCCTTGGCGGAGGGCAGGGAGCGGACGTCCTTTTGGTCGATCTGCCAGCGGATATCGGCGGATCGCCAGGCGGCCTCGGCGGCGAACGGTGACTGGGGGAAGTACTCCCAGACGCGGCGATAGAGAAGATGCGCGGTTTGGGCGGCGTCGACGGGCGCGTGGGGCTCGGCGGCGGCGGTCTCCGCGGTGGCGGCGGCGCCGAAGAGGATGGCGTCGCCGTTGGGGGTCTGCGGGGTAACGACGCCTTTGTCGCGGATCCAGCCGGCCAGGGGCGAGGTCGCCTGGGTGTCCGTGAGTTCGGCCTCCTGGTCTTCGTTGCGCGCGTCGGGGATGTCGGTGTTGGCGAAGACCCGGACCCACTCGCCGGAGTGCTCGCTGAGCACGACCTCGTGGCCGGGGGTGACCTCGGTCAGGCGCTGGGCGTTCGCGTCGGCGGAGACGTAGACGTTGGCGGCGTGCACCAGGGTGGCGCGGGCGGAGCGGTCGTAGCCGGCTTTGTTGGGGCTTTGCGCAAGCAGCGAGGTGGTGAGCGTGGCGAGAAAGAGGATGGCTTGGGGGCGCATGTCGATTCTTAAAAGGCGCATGTCGATTCGTTAGACGGTTGCGGCGGTGAGGAGGGACGCGCGGAGGGCTGGGTCGATGTTGCCGCCGGAGAGGACGGCGACGACGGTGCGAGCGGGGGGAAGGAGATGGGGGGTGAAGAGGGCGGCGGCGAGGGTGACGGCGCCGGAGGGCTCGACGGGGAGGTCGAGGGTGCGGAGGGCAAGGCGAAGGGCGTCGCGAATGTGGTCTTCGGAGACGGTAACGATGCCGTCGACGAAGTGGAGGATGTGTTCGAAGTTGAGGGCGCCGAGGGACTCGGTGCGGAGGCCGTCGCCGAGGGTGCGGGAGGTGAGGGCGGCGGACCAGCGGACCAGGGTGCGGGTGCGGAAGCTTTCGGCGGCGTCGCCGGCGAGTTCGGGCTCGCAGCCGAAGACCTGAATAGCGGGGTTGGGGTCGGCGAGCTTGAGGGCGGCGGCGATGCCGGAGAGGAGGCCGCCGCCCGAGACGGGAGCGAGAACGAGGTCGGTTTCGGGCAGGTCTTCGATGATTTCGAGTCCGCAGGTGGCCTGGCCGGCGATGATGGCGGGGTGGTCGTAGGGCGGGATGATGGCGTAGCCGTGCTCGGCGGCGAGGGCCTCTGCGCGCTCTTTGCGGGCGGAGGAGGCGGGGCCGACGAAGACGACCTCCGCGCCGAGGGCGCGGGTGGCGTCGATCTTGACCTGCGGGGCGTTGTCCGGCATGACGATGACGGCCGGGACGCCGAGGGCGCGGGCGGCGAAGGCGACGCCCTGGGCGTGGTTGCCGGAGGAGTATGTGATGAGGCCGCGCTGGAGGGCTTCGGGCGGGAGCTGGGTGGCCATGTTGTAGGCGCCGCGGAGCTTGAATGAGCCGATGGGCTGGGCGGATTCGAGCTTGAGGAAGAGGTCGAAGGGGGGTGGGGCGAGGCCGGCGGCGCGGAGACGGTCGGGCGCGAGGCGGAGGAGCGGGGTGTGCGCGGCGACGCCGGCGATGCGGTCGCGGGCGGCTTCGATCTCGGGCAGGGTGATGAGCATAGAGCGATGAGGGTACGCCTGTACGACGGGCGACGTGCAGATGGAGGTGCCTGGAGAGCGCGGCGCATAGAATCACAGGATGCTTTGGACGGATGTTTTAGGGGATCTGACGACGGTGGGGGAGGCCGTGGGAGAGGGCGCGGTGGAGGTCAGCGGGGTGCAGTATGACTCGCGGCGGGTGGGCGCGGGGGATGTGTTTGTGGCGATGCGCGGCGGCTCGGTGGATGGGAACGGGTATGTGGCGGGGGCGCTGGCGCGGGGAGCGGCGGCGGTGGTGACGGACTCGGCGGAGGTGTATGCGGCGCTGGTGCGTGAGGGGCGGGCGGCGGCGCTGGTGGAGGGTGGGCGGTGGGCGCTGAGCGAGGTGAGCGCGGCGGTGTGGGGGCATCCGGAGCGGCAGCTGGCGCTGTGTGCGGTGACGGGGACGAACGGGAAGACGACGACGGCGTGGTTGCTGGAGCAGATGCTGGGGAGCGTGGGGCGGAAGACGGTGCTGGTGGGGACGATCGAGACGCATGTGGCGGGAGAGGTGCGGGAGTCGCCGCACACGACGCCGGAGTCGCGCGATCTGCTGCGGACGTTTGCGGACGGGGTGGAGCGGGGGTGTACGGAGGCGGTGATCGAGGCGAGCAGCCATGCGCTCCAGCAGGAGCGGGTGTGGGGGATGCCGGTGGATGTGGCGATGTGGACGAATCTGACGCAGGATCACCTGGACTTTCACGGGACGATGGAGGGGTATTTCGAATCGAAGGCGCGGCTGTTCGCGGGGGTGGGGACGCGGGCGCCGCGGGTGGCGGTGGTGAATGTGGGGGATGCGTGGGCGAGGGAGCGGCTGCTGCCGCGGCTGGTGGAGAGCGAGGTGATGCGGTACGGGATTGGGGAGGGAAACTATCGGGCGGAGGGGGTGGAGGTGCGGGCGGGGGAGACGTGCTTTGCGTGGAAGACGCCGGTGGGGACGGTGGAGCTGCGGAGCTCGCTGACTGGGCGGGTGAATGTGGAGAATTTGCTGGCGGCGAGCTGCGCGGCGCTGGCGCGCGGGATGACGCTGGAGCAGATTGGGGGGGCGGCGCTTTGGGCGAAGCAGGTGCCGGGGCGGTTTCAGGTGGTGCGGGGGGGCGAGGCGCTGGGGATCACGGTGGTGGTGGACTATGCGCACACGGACGATGCGCTCAGGAATCTGATCGCGCTGGCGCAGGAACTGGTGCGGGAGCAGGGCGGGCGGGTGATCACGATGTTCGGCTGTGGGGGTGACCGGGACCGGGGGAAGCGGTCGAAGATGGGGCGGGCGGCGGGCGAGGGGAGTGATGTTGTGGTGGTGACGAGTGACAATCCGCGGTCGGAGCCGCCGGAGCGGATTATCGAGGAGGTGATGGTGGGGGTGCGGGAGGCAGGAGCGAGGGCGGAGGTGATGGTGGAGGAGGATCGGGCGGGGGCGATCCGGATGGCGATCCGGGCGGCGCGGCGGGGCGATGTGGTGTTGCTGGCGGGCAAGGGGCACGAGAAGGTGCAGCAGTTTGCGACGGAGACGGTGCCGTTTGATGATGTAGCGGTGGCGGCGGGGGTGTTGCGGGAGATAGCGAAGTGAAACTGACACTGGGACAGGTAGCGGATTGGATCCATGCGGAGGGGGACTTCGCGACGGGGCTGGAGGCGGTGGGGTACTCGATCGACTCGCGGACGATTGGGGCGGGGGAGCTGTTTTTTGCGGTGACGGGCGAGCGGGTGGACGGGCACGACTATGTGGAGGCGGCGCTCGGGAACGGGGCGGTGGCGGCGGTGGTGAGCCAGCACTGGCTCCCGCCGGACGAGCTGGACGCGTGCCGGCTGTTGCGGGTGCCGGAGAGCGAGGACTGCGTGCTGAAGGCGATGGGAACGCTGGCGCGGCGGGTGCGCGGGGCGTGGCGGGAGCTGGGTCCGGGATCGACGGGGGAGCCTCGGCGGGTGATCGGGGTGACGGGGTCGGCGGGGAAGACGACGACCAAGGAGATGGTGGCGACGGTGCTGGAGGCGCGGTTCCGTGTGCTGCGGAGCGAGGGGAACCTGAACAACCACTTCGGGATGCCGCTGCAGCTGCTGAAGCTGGAGCCGGAGCACGAGATGTGCGTGCTGGAGATGGGGATGAATCACGCGGGCGAGCTGCGGGCGTTGGCGCAGATCGCGGAGCCGGACTGGGCGGTGGTGACGAATGTGGCGCCGGTGCACCTGGAGCACTTCGCGGAGGGGATCGCGGGGATCGCGGCGGCGAAGCGGGAGCTGGTGGAGGCGCTGCCGGCGGGCGGGGTGGCGGTGCTGAATATGGATGATGAGCGGGTGAGCGAGTTTGGCCTGGTGCACGGGGTCTCTCCCGTGTTCTACGGACTAGGCGGGGGCGTGAGCGGGGACGCGCAGATTCGTGGGCAGGAGGTGGAGGATCTGGGCGCGGAGGGGGTGCGGTTTGAGGTGGAGCTGGTGGCGACGGAGGAGCGGGCGGAGGTGCGACTCGGACTGCTGGGTCGGCACAATGTGAGCAATGCGCTGGCGGCGATCGCGGTGGGGGTGGCGAGCGGGATTCCGTTGCGGGTGTGCGCGGAGGCGCTGGGCGGGATGCGGGCGGGGAACAAGCGCGGGCAGGTGGTGACGTGGCGAGGGGCGACGCTGATCAACGATAGTTACAATTCGAATCCGCGGGCGCTGGATGCGATGGTGGATGCGCTGATGCGCGTGCCGGCGACGCGAAGGATTGTGGTGGCGGGGGAGATGCTGGAGCTGGGGCCGGAGGGGGCGGCGATGCACGCGCTGTGCGGGGCGCACATGGCGGCGGCGGGGGTGGATGTGGTGGTGGGGGTGCGCGGGCTGGCGGACGCGTTGGTGGAGGAGGCGATGGAGGAGGGGATAGCGGCGACGTTCTTCTTCGTGACGCCGGAGGAGGCGGGAGGATGGCTGCGGGAGAATGTGCGCGAGGGGGATGCGGTGCTGGTGAAGGGGTCGCGCGGGGTTGGGTTGGAGCGGGCATTGGCGGGGTTGGGAGGCAGCTAAGCTAATGGCAATGCTAAGACTGAGGGCGAGCTAACCGGCTTATTGCGGGGCTAAGGGCTGGAGCCCGGGCTCAGAGCTAGGTAGGGCACTACATGGGTCCTTCCCCTTCGACAGGCTCAGGGTCAGGATGACGGCGTGAGGCGAAGGGAGGCAGGGGCACTACAGGGGTCCTTCGCTGCGCTCAGGATGACGGCGTAAAGGCGAGGGTACCGGGGTGGGTGTCTTGGCTTGTTGAAGGGAGGGTTTCTCCTTGCGGAAGTCGCCGACGCCGCTCCGCGGTCGAGAGATCGCTCGCCGGGGTGTCGAGATGACGCCGTTGTTCTGGGACTCTGCGGAGGTTCGTGCGGCTGGTTGGTGGGTTGGGCGCTTGTAGGATGGGGGTAACTTGCGGCGGCTGCGCTTGATACCTGGCGTGGCGGGCCGGTGCGATGCGAGGCGGGTGATTTGCTCTATTGGCTGCTCTACCAGAAGCTGTTCCCGTACTTTCGCCTGTTTCGCATCTTTCGCTACTTGACGTTTCGGACGGTGTTTGCCAGCTTGACGGCGTTGCTGATCGGGCTGCTGATCGGGCCGTATGTGATCGACCGGCTGCGCGAGTTTCAGATTGGGCAGTATATCCGCGAGGAGGGGCCGCAGAGCCACCAGAAGAAGCGCGGGACACCGACGATGGGCGGCGTGCTGATCTGCATCTCGGTGCTGGTGCCGACGCTCTTGTGGAGCGATCTGTCGAATCCGTTTGTGTGGCTGGTGACGCTGTCGACGATCGCGTTCGGCGGGATCGGGTTTGCGGACGACTACATCAAGGTGGTGCACAAGCGGAACCAGGGGCTGACGGCGCGGCAGAAGCTAGGGCTGCAGTTTCTGACCAGTGGCGTGGTGGCGGCGGTGCTGGTGTGGATGCAGTCGCGGGGGAGCTACTCGACGCGGCTGGTGGTGCCGTTTTTGAAGAAGTTCCGGCCGGACCTGATTGTGGGCTCGATGTCGCACGTGCCGCACCTGTATTGGCTGAGCTTTTTGCCGTTTGCGGTGTTTGTGATGCTGGTGATCACGGGCGCGAGCAATGCGGTGAACCTGACGGATGGGCTGGACGGCCTCGCGATCGGGTGCACGATTATTGCGTTCGGGGCGCTGGCGGTGCTGACGTATGTGAGCGGGCACGCGGTGTTTTCGGACTATCTGGAGCTGCAGCGGATGCCGATGGTAGGCGAGCTAACGATCTTTTGCGGGGCGATGGTGGGGGCGAGTATCGGCTTTCTTTGGTATAACGCGCATCCGGCGGAGGTGTTCATGGGCGATGTGGGGTCGCTCGCGCTGGGAGGGGCGATCGGGACGGTCGCGGTGGTGATCAAGCAGGAGCTGCTGCTGCCATTTATCGGCGGGGTGTTTCTGATCGAGGCGCTGAGCGTGATGCTGCAGGTGGGGAGTTATAAGCTGCGCGGGGGAAAAAGGATCTTTAAGATGGCGCCGCTGCACCATCACTTCGAGTTAGTTGGGTGGAGTGAATCGAAGGTGATTGCGCGGTTTTGGATTATGGCGTTGGTGTTTGCACTGTTTGCGGTGACGACCTTGAAGCTGAGGTAGTATGGCCGTCACTATGACGAAGCCATTCGGACACGACTTACGTGATTATTTCCCAACCGTTGCCGACCTAATTTGCATGGAGTTGGGATACGACAACTACCCTCACTATCGAGGGTCGCGCCACTCGGAAGCGAACACGGGCCCGCGTGTTTGAAAGAGACAGCAAGAAGTGCTTTCGTTGTGTTGGCCTGGCTGACCGAGTCCACCATCGTGAGTACACCTTGGAGAATCTCGGTGGTGTTGACATCTCTCAGCTAGTTGCGATTTGTGAGGGTTGCCACGATGTCGTTCATTACACCGATGAAGGAGTCTGGAGAGCTGAGCGTGAACAGCAAGAAGCCGCTCTTTTCAGCGCCGTAGACGTTTCCGACATACCTCCAATGGTCATCGACCTTCGGAAGAAGCATCCGAAGAATCCGGACGCGTGGCCACGTATGAGCGCGACGCAACGTCAGGCTTGGAGTGCTGAATACACACGCAGGTGGCTCCTCAAACGCCTAATCAGGTCGGAGAATACCGTAACTCGACAGTGGCTCCAGAACGGGCACGGTATGTGCAATGCGGACATAGATGATGCGGTGCTGGCTGTTCGCCAGAGCAAAGGACGTCTCTATAAAATCGCGAAGAGGATGGTCGGTCGTACGGGCGTAGTTGGAGGTCGAGGGTTTCGGGTAACACGAGTGCTGATGCTTCAAGGCGTATCGATGCCCTAGCTAGTCGGCTAACTTCGAAGGCGGGCCGCTGCTTTGGACTGGCGCTTGAGCCAGGAGCGCAGGGCATCATCGACGCGTGACTGCCAGCCGTCGCCGGTTTCGCGGAGTTTGTCGACGACGTCTTTCGAGAGTCGGATGGAGATGGCGACCTTGGTCGGGCTCTTCTGCGGGCCGCGGGTGTGTTTTCTTAATTTTTGTTGGAGGGAGGCGGGCAAGCCGCTGAAGGGAATCGACCGGGCGAAGTCGGCTTGCGTCCACTCGGGATTGTCATCGTCTGGAGTGCCAGGTTTAGTGCGATTCGGCATATAGGATTTGCTCCTGTTTTGTGGCTTTGCGAAGGCTGATCGCTCGTATGTCTTCTTGCTCGTCGGTGAACACAAGGACGAAGAGGCGCGTATCGAGGAAGCTGATGGCTAGGTAACGAACTTCGCCGTAGTCCTGTCGGTTGTCGACAGTGTAGAAAGCGGAGTCAAAATCGAAACCGTCTGCCCGGCGGAGAGAGATGCCGTGCTTTGTGCGGTTGATCACGTCTTTCGCGGGATCGAACGTGACCGACACAACTTATTTGTATCCACGATCTGCGTGCCCGTCAACTCAAGGTAGAGAGCGGAATGTGCTGATCAGGGTATCGGAGACGGCGTGGTAGGCCAAGGCTGAAGGTGATGGATTAGGCTCGTAGCATGGCGGCGATGGAGCTAAAGGGTAAGCGGGTGCTCGTGGTGGGGGCGGGGAAGAGCGGGATCGCGGCGGCGCGGTTTTTGCTGGGGCGTGGGGCGAAGGTGACGGTGAGTGATGCGCGCAGCGCGGCGGCGCTGGCGGGGGAGATTCCGGCGCTGATGGACGCGGGGATCATGGTCGAGGCGGGCGGGCATGGGCTACTGACGTTTCGGCGGCAGGATCTGATTGTGATCTCGCCGGGGGTGCCGCTGGAGACGCCGGAGGTGGCGCGGGTGCGGGCGCTGGGGATGCCGGTGATCGGGGAACTGGAGCTGGCGAGCAGGTTCCTAGAGGGGCAGACGATCGCGATCACGGGGTCGAACGGGAAGACGACGACGACGGCGTTGGTGGGCGAGATTTTGCGGCGCGCGGGGAGGGCGACGCTGGTGGGCGGCAATATCGGGACGCCGGTGATCGAGCTGATCGGGGGAAGCACGGCGGCGACGTGGAATGTGCTGGAGGTGTCGAGCTTTCAGCTGGAGACGGTGGAGACGTTTCGGCCGCGGATCGCGGCGGTGCTGAACATTACGCCGGACCACCTGGACCGGCACAAGAGCTTTGAGCGGTACGCGGCGGCGAAGGCGCGGATCACCGAGCAGCAGGACGCGGCGGACTTCCTGGTGCTGAACGGGGAGGACAAGGCGTCGCAGATGGTGGCGGCGCATCGGTTTTCGGGGGGCGGCGGCGGGGCGGAGGAGCGGGCCGGGGTTACGACCAGGGCGCAGATCTTCTGGTTTTCGGCGTGTCGGCCGATCAAGCAGGGGGCGTTTGTGCATGGGGAGAGCGTGTTGTTTGCGGCGCGCGAGGGGGCCGCGCCGGAGCCGGTGATGCCGGTGGCGGAGATTGCGCTGCGCGGGGCGCACAACGTGGAGAATGTGTTGGCGGCGGTTACGATTGCCCGGCTGGCGGGGGTGGACGCGGCGACAATCCGGGCGGCGGTGGGGGCGTTTCGCGCGGTGGAGCACCGGCTGGAGTTGGTGCGGGTGCGCGACGGGGTGGAGTTTTATAACGACTCCAAGGCGACCAATGTGGATGCGGCGATGAAGGCGATCGAGAGCTTTGCGGGGGGCGTTCACCTGATTCTGGGCGGCAAGGACAAGGGCTCGGAGTATGGGGTGATGGCGCCGTTGCTGCGGGATCGGGTGCGCGTTGTTTACACCATTGGTTCGGCGGCGGAAAAGATACGCGAAGCGCTGGGCGGAGTCGTGAAGATGGTGGAGTCGGGAACGATGGAGCACGCGGTCGCGGCGGCGGCGGCGGCGGCCGGGAAAGGCGATGTGGTTCTGCTGGCGCCGGCGTGCGCGAGCTTTGATCAGTTTGAAAGCTATGAGCATCGGGGGCGCGTGTTTCGGCAGCTGGTGGAGGCGTTGTAGGCGGATGTGGCGCGGCGGGCGAGAGGCAGATCTTCTTCGGCTTCGCTCGGCGCAGAACGACAAACAGAGTTTGTGTACAGCGGAACGGCTGAAGGTCTGGGATGGCGAAGCGGGTTGGCGTTGATAAATGGCTGTTCGGCACGGTGTTGCTGCTGGTGCTGTTTGGGTTGGTGACGGTGTTTTCTGCGTCGGCGGTGATGGCGCAGTCGACGCTGGGCTCGCCCTACAGTTATGTGGCGCGGCAGGCGCTGTGGGCGCTGCTGGGAATGGTTGCGCTGGCGGTGCTGATGAAGGTGGACTACCGACGGTACAACAACCCCAAGGTGGTGTTTTCGGCGGTGGTGGTGACGATGCTGCTGCTGATGGGGGTGTTTGTGATGGGCGGCATGAACGGCGCGCATCGCTGGATCCGCATTGCCGGGACGACGCTGCAGCCGTCCGAGATCGCGAAGCCGGTGGTGGTGCTGTTTCTCGCGTATTTTCTGCAGACGCGGATGCACGCGATGGACGACTGGAAGGGGACGATAGCGCGAGCGGTGGCGCCACCGCTCTTGTTTATTCTGCTGATCCTGAAGGAGCCGGACCTGGGCACGGCGCTGGTGTGCGGCGCGGTGATGATGCTGATGCTGTACCTGGCGGGGGCGCAGAAGAAGTTTTTCGCGGTGGCGGCGGTGGCGGCGGCGCCGGTGCTCTACTTCATGCTGTTCTTTGTGAAGTGGCGGCGGGCGCGGATGCTGGCGTACCTCGATCCGGAGGCGGATCCGCGAGGGACGGGGTTTCACATTCTGCAGTCGCTGATCGCGGTGGGTTCGGGCGGGCTGCATGGGCTGGGATTGATGGAGGGGCGGCAGAAGCTGTTTTACCTGCCGGAGGCGCACACCGACTTTATCTTCGCGAACATCTGCGAGGAGCTGGGGCTGATTGGCGCGGTGTGCGTGGTGGCGCTGTTCTGCGTGCTGGGGTATCGGGGGCTGCGGGCGGCGGTGCTGTCGACGGATCCGTTTGCGCGCTTTCTGGCGTTTGGGCTGACGACGGCGGTGCTGATCCAGGCGTTCTTCAATATCAGCGTGGTGTTGGCGCTTTTGCCGACGAAGGGCATCCCGCTGCCGTTTATCTCATCGGGCGGAACAAGCGTGTTTATTACGCTTGCGAGCGTGGGCGTGCTGCTGAATATTACGCGTGAGATTGATTAGTTGGGAGTTGGGAGTTGGGAGTTGGGAGTTGGGAGTTGGAAGTTATGAAACTAAAAACTCAAACTAGAAACTAGAAGTCACTGCAGCCGGGAGATGATGCGCGTACTGATCGCGGGTGGGGGGACGGGCGGGCACGTGATGCCGGCGTTGGCGATTGGGCGGGAGCTCAGCGAGCGGTATGGGGCGGAGGTGCGCTTTGTGGGGACGGCGCGCGGGCTCGAGACCAGGCTGGTGCCGGAGGCCGGGTTTGCGCTGGAGCTGATCGAGGTGGGACAGCTGAAGGGTGTGTCGCTGCGAACGCGGCTGCGGACGATGGGCGATCTGCCGCGCGGGGTGCGGCGGTGTCTCGGGCTACTGCGGGAGTTTCGGCCGGCGGTGGTGATCGGGGTGGGCGGGTATGCGTCGGGGCCGGCGATGGCGGCGGCGATCGCGGCACGCGTGCCGACGCTGGCGTTTGAGCCGAACGCGGTGCCGGGGCTGGCGAACCGGGTGATCGGGCGAGTGGTGTCGACGGCGGCGGTGAACTTTGAGGAGACGCGGCGATACTTCCGGCGGGCGACGGTGACGGGGGTGCCGGTGCGGACGGAGTTCTTTGCGCTGCCAGGGGAGCGGGAGGCGGTGGCGACGCCGCAGCTGCTGGTGTTTGGCGGGAGTCAGGGAGCGCGGGCGCTGAATGAGCGGATGGCGGCGATTCTGCCGGCGTTGCTGGACGGGGTGCCGGGGCTGACGGTGTTGCACCAGGCAGGTGCGCGACATGCGGAGGCGACGCGAGCGGCGTTTGCCGGCACGGGCGCGGACCCGGGGAGGTGGCGGGTGGAGGGGTTTCTGGAGGCGATGCCGGCGCGGTTTGCGGAGGCGAGCCTGGTGATGTGCCGGAGCGGGGCGAGCTCGCTGGCGGAGCTGGCAGCGGCGGGGCGGCCGTCGCTGCTGGTGCCGTTTCCGCAGGCGGCGGACGACCATCAGCGGCGGAACGCGGAGCTGTTTGCGCGCGCGGGGGCGGCGGAGCTGGTGCTGCAGCGGGAGCTGACGGAGGGGGTGCTGCTCGAGCGGCTGGTGGGGTTGATGGGAGCGCCGGAGCGGCTTCGAGAGATGGCCGGGGCGGCACGGGCGCTGGCGCGACCGCAGGCGGCGGAGCGGATTGGGCGGATGGTGATGGAGCTGGCGAGGGGTTAGCTGCTGGACAAGCGGCTCGTCCAAAGATGGAGAACAGCTAAGGGCAAAGCTAACGGCGAGAGGATGGCGGCAAGGGAAAGGGCGACGGTGGTGGCCGTCGCCCCTTGGGTTGCCTTCAGGGTCTTGGTGTGGATTTAGCGATGGCCACCACCACCATGGGATCCGCCACCACCGCCACCGCCGTGGAAGCCACCACCGCCGCCAGAGCTGGAGGCATGGCCGCCGCCGTAGCTGCCGCCGGACGGAGCGGAGTGGCCTCCACCGGACGGAGCAGCAAAGGAGTGTCCGCCGCTGTTGCTTCCGCCGCCGGTGAAACCACGCTGCCCCCCGCCGTAGCTGCTGCCGCCTCCGGTAAAGCCACGCTGGCCGCCACCGTAGCTGCTGCCGCCGGTGAAGCCACGCTGGCCGCCATAGGCTTGGCTGCTGCCGTAGGAGCCGCCGCCGGCGAATCCGCGCTGCCCCCCGCCATAGGCGCTTTCAGGCCCATGCAGGGCACCGGCGACGTAGCCGCCGCCGCGATTGCCGAAGCCGGTCTGGTTGCCACCGGCGAAGCCGCGCTGCGCGTTGCCGCCGTAGGCCTGGTTGCCGTTGAAGCCTCGACCGCCATTGTTGAAGCCGCCGTTGTTGAAGCCGCCGCCGTTGCTGAAGCCTCGACCGCCGTTGTTGAAGCCTGCGCCGTAGTTGTGGCCGCCGATATTGGAGCCGCGGAAGCCGACCTCACCGCCGCGGGCAAAGCTTTGGCCGCCGAAGCGGTTGCCGCCGCCGGCGAAGGGCCGATCGTAGACGTGATTGAAGCGGCCGCCGTAACCGCCGAAGTTGTTGTAGCCGCGGTTGTACCAGAAGCGGCCGCCGTTCCAGTAGCCGCCGCAGAAGCCGGTGCCGAAGTAGCCGAAGCCGTAGTTGATGCCGCCGTAGTAGCCGATGGAGTTGCCCCAGTAGCCGGCGTTCCAGAGATAGCCGTCGCCGCCGTAGCCCCAGTAGCCGGGGGTCCAGAGCGCTCCGGTGTAGGGCGGCTCGACCCAGGCGCCGTCGACCCAGTAGTAGCCTTCCTCGCCGTAGGCCCAGTAGCCGGGCGTCCAGATGTAGCCCTCGGTGGGGATGGGCGGCTGGGCGTAGACGGGGATCACGGGCGGGGCGAAGCCGACGGAGAAGAAGACCCGGGCGTGGGCGGTGGCGGGAGCGACGGCCATGGCGGCCGCGACCGCAAGTCCTGCAACAAGAGTGCGTGCTGTATTTGCGATCTTCATCGATCTGACCCCTGCCGGATTCCCGTCGCGTCCGCTTTGGGCGGAGATCGCGCGGTGACCGGCGGTGGGGCGGGTAGGAAAGAACATCCAACCGTCCGCACAGTAGATTAGACACAGCCTGCCGGCAATGGTTGCGCTGGCCCCGGTCGCAGGTGGAGCGCTGCTCCCGGTCGCGGTTGGAGCGCTGCTGATGCGGGCGGAGAAGCCGGCGTGAAGCGGATGTGGAGGGCGGAGTGAGGGTTGGCGGAGCGCCGGGGCACCTGCTGTTTGCGGCGTCGCAGCGGGTGCACTTTATCGGCATCGGCGGGATCGGGATGAGCGGGATCGCGGAGATCCTGCTGACGATGGGCTATGCCGTTTCGGGATCGGATGTGCGGCGCAGCGCGACGACGGATCGGCTGCTGGGGCTGGGGGCGCGGATCTTTGAGGGGCACCGTGAGGCCAATGTCGCGGCGTGCGACGTGGTGGTGACGACCTCGGCGGTGAAGGCGAGCAACGTGGAGGTGATGGAGGCCAGGGCACGGCGGATTCCGGTGATCGGGCGGGCGGAGATGCTGGCCGAGCTGATGCGGCTGAAGTACGGGATCGCGGTGGCCGGCATGCACGGGAAGACGACCACGACCAGCATGATCGCGGCGGTGCTGGCGGGGGGCGGGCTGGACCCGACGGTGGTGGTGGGTGGGCGGGTGAACGCCTTGGGGTCGAATGCGCGGCTGGGGACGTCGCAGTACCTGGTGGTCGAGGCGGATGAGAGCGACCGCAGCTTTCTGAAGCTGAGCCCGGTGCTGGGGGTGGTGACGAATCTGGATCGGGAACATATGGACTGCTACCGGGACATGGCGGACATTGAGGCGGCCTTTGTGGAGTTCATGGACCGGATGCCGTTTTACGGGGCAACCACGGTGTGTGTGGACGACCCGCTGCTGCGGGCGGTGCTGCCGCGGGTGAACCGACGGGTGTTTACCTATGGCGAAAGCGCGGAGGCGGAGTTCTGGCTGCGACGGCTGGCGGCGGATCGGGCGGACGATGCGCGGTCGCGGTTTACGGTGACCACGGTGGGCGAGGGCGAGATGGGGCCGTTTGCGCTGCATGTGCCGGGGCGGCACAATGTGCTGAACGCGACGGCGGCGGTGGCGATCGGGGTGCAGCTGGGGGTGGCGCCGGAGCAGATCGCGGCGGGGCTGGATAGTTTTCGGGGCGTTGACCGGCGCTTTCAGGTGCGGGGTGTGGCGCGCGGGGTGACGGTGGTGGACGACTATGGGCACCATCCGACGGAGGTGCTGGCGACCCTGGCGGCGGCTCGGGAGTCGACCGCGGGGCGGGTGCTGGTGCTGTTCCAGCCGCATCGGTATACACGCACGCGCGACCTGATGCGGGAGTTCGCCGGGGCGTTTGGGGCGGCGGATCGGGTGGAGGTGGTGGATATCTACGCGGCGAGCGAGGAGCCGATCGCGGGGGTGACGGCGGAGGCGCTGGTGGCGGCGATCGCGGGCGAGCGGGGGGATGGCGCGGTCGCGTATGCGCCGTCGATGGAGATGGCGGTGGGGCGGCTGGTGGGGGAGGCTCGCGCGGGGGATTTGGTGATGACGCTGGGCGCGGGCAATGTGAGCGCGGCGGGGGGGATGTTGCTGGCGGAGCTGGCGGGCTAGGGCTGATGAGAGCCGGGGCGTTGTAAGGGCAGGGGTTTGAAATGCTGTTTGAGTGGGAGCGGGTCACTTCCGAGAATGCACATCCCGTTACCGGTCTGCGCTCGCTTGCTGAATTCGCTGCCGCAAGCGCTCCTCGCACCTAGCTGCAGCAATTCTACGAATCAACAAATAGGTCTTGTCGGGACAGCCAGGATCAAATAGGACTTCGACATGGAAGAGTTTGAGATCCGACCTTAGGGACCCGCAGCTTTAAGGGAAGGTAGCTATGAGAGAGGAGGCGGGCAGCAATGATGAATGTAGTGCCGCTTATCATTGCTATTGATGGGGCTGGTGCGGCAGGGAAAACGACGTTAGCAGGGGTTCTATCTGTTGAATTAGGGAACTGCCCGGTCATCTGCATGGATGATTTCTGCTATCCCCCGTCCGGGCTCCAAGGGGAATGGTGGGGCGATGGTGTTCAAAGCTACGGCGTTGACGTCCAGAGGTGCCGGGACCAGGTGTTTTTGCCAGCCAAGCGTGCTCAGGCCATCCGATACCAAAGGCTTGATTGGGACGACTTTGCCCTGCAATGGGCACCTCCTATCGAACCAACAGGCTCATTCTTGATCGTCGAAGGGCTTCACTCGCTTCGCAAGGAACTGCGAGAATTTTATGAAATCATGGTTTGGCTAGATTCTCCGAGCGAGTCCCAGCTTGAGCGGGTTGCCGCGCGGGACGGGGGGCACATGTTGCAGCATTGGGCCAACGAGTTCCTACCAGCCGCGCAGTCCTATCAGCGCGACCATGACCCTCGGTCGTGCGCTGACATCATCTTGAGACTAGGTGATGGCCCCGAACCAATCCTAAAGAGATTGTATGACATGCATCATTCATAGAATGAAGAATCGAGCTGGATTTCTGGCCGCAGCATTTTGATTAGTCCTCATAAACGCCATTATGTGGAGTGTGGCGGAGAGGGTCGAAGAGTTTCGGTGCTGGTGGTTGGGGTTAGCGGGGCTTTGCCGGAGCGGATAGGGCGCCTCGTGCCGGCGCGGCGGAGGGCGGGTGGACGTTCCTCCGCAGATACGTAGGGGATGGGGATGGACGGCGCGGCGGTATAGTCGGGCTATTCGACGTATGCGGGCGGCGGTGTGTGCCCGTGGACCGCGGCGAAGGTGGCCGGGGGCGTCGGAGTGAGTTCAGGCGAGAGATGAGGCGGACAGGTTGGGACGGGTGATTGCGGCGCCGCAGGAACGGTTTGCGCAGGGACGACGAAAGGGGCCGCAGACGGTTGCGCCGCGTCGCGGCTTGGCGGGGTCCGCGGTGGCGGATCGGGCGGCGGCGTTTTCCGGCGTCGTGCCCGAGGTGGCCGAGGGAGATGGTGGATATCGCCGGGGACGCAAGCGGACGGGGCTGCGGCTGACCTTTCACGGGGGGCTGCCGGAGACGCTGGTAGGGCGGGTGCTGGCCGGTGTGACGGCGCTGGGGCTGCTGGCGGCGATGGGGTTCGGCGGATCGGCGGTGCGGCGGCTGATGCAGCGGGATCAGCGCTTTCTGATTCCGGGGACGGGTGCGATCGAGACGGTGGGCAACCAGCACCTGACGCGGGACGAGCTGCTCGGTGTGCTGGGCGACGATGTGGGTCGCAATGTGTTCAGCCTGTCGCTGGAAAAGCAGCGCGCGGCGCTGGAGCGGTTGCCGTGGGTGGAGCACGCGACGGTGATGCGGCTGCTGCCGGAGCGGCTGCGGGCGACGGTGACGGAGCGGACGCCGATCGCGTTTGCGCGGGAGAAGGGCAAGATCGGGCTGGTGGATGCGCAGGGTGTGCTGCTTGATCTGCGGCAGCCGGCGGGTGGCGGGAGCTACTCGTTTCCGGTGGTGACGGGGGTGGGGGAGGCGGACCCGGTGAATGTGCGGGCGGCACGAATGCGGCAGTTCAGCGACTTTGTGGGGGCGCTGGACGGGACGGGCGAGCATATTTCGGCCAAGCTGAGCGAGATCGATCTGTCGAATCCGGAGGATGTGCGGGCGCTGATTCCGGACAACGGGAGCGAGATCCTGGTGCACTTCGGCGACGTGAACTTTCTGAACCGGTACCGGATGTATGAGGCGCACCTGCCGGAGTGGCGGCAGCAGTACCCGCACCTGGCGAGCGTGGACATGCGGTATGAACGGCAAGCGGTGTTGGAGATGGCGCCGGGGACGGCCGTGCCGGTGAACGGGACGGCGGGGGAGACGAACGCCGAGGCGAGGGCGCCGGCGGCGGCGCATGGAGCAGGGCACACTGCGGCGGTCCTGGCGCCTGCGCCGATGAAGACGCACGGTGCGAGCGCGGGGCATGGGCCGGCGGGGCGGGGGCTGGCGGGGCGGGGGCCGGCGACGATCGGCGGGGTGCCGGTGGCGCACGTCGCGGCAAAGGCGGCGACGCGGTGACACCGAAGCCGGAGAACCTGATCACGGTGCTCGATGCCGGCTCGCAGAAGAGCTGCGTGCTGGTGGGGGAGTTGACGGATGGGGTGCTGCGGTACCGGGGGCACGGGATCGAGGCCTCGCGCGGGATGCGCAAGGGGCTGATCGCGGAGCTGGGGCCGGCGGCGGAGGCGATCAACCAGGCGGCGCTGACGGCGGAGCGGGTGGCGCGGGCGACGATCGAGTCGACGGTGGTGGGGATCGGCGGGGCGCATGTGCGGGGGGTGAACTCGCGGGGCGGGATCAGCATGGGCAGCCGGATGCGGGAGATCACGCGCGAAGAGGTGAAGGCGGCGGTGGATCGGGCGCGGAGCGTGGCGCTGCCGCCGGACCGCGAAGTGCTGCATCTGCTGCCGCAGGAGTTCATTCTCGACGACCAGGCGGGAATCCATGATCCGATCGGGATGGTGGGGAACAAGCTGGAGGTGAACCTGCATATTTCGACCTGCTCGGGCGGTGTGGCGCAGAGTGTGATTACCTGCGCGAACCGGGCGGGGCTGGAGGTTGAGGACACGGTGTATGAGGGGATCGCGGCGGCGGAGGCGGTGCTGAGCGCGGACGAGCGGGAGCTGGGCGTGTGCATCGCGGACATCGGGGCCGGGACGACGGAGCTGGCGGTGTTTTTTGAGGGCTCGGTCGCGCACACGGCGGTGCTGCCGATCGGCGGGGACCACTTTACGAACGACCTGGCGGTGGGGCTGCATGTGTCGGTCGAGGAGGCCGAGCAGCTGAAGCAGATGTATGGGCACTGCGTGGTGACGGCGATTCCGCAGTCGAATGAGATCGAGATCGGAGGCGATCTGTCGATGGGGAACCTGGGGAACGGGAACGCGGCGCGGCTGATTCGGCAGCGGTTTCTGGCGGAGATACTGGAGCCGCGGGCGCGCGAGCTGTTCACGATGATGCGTGACAATCTGCGGCAGGGCGGGGTGCTGGAGGCGCTGGGCGCGGGGTGTGTGCTGACCGGCGGCGGGGCGAAGATGGCCGGGCTGCTGGACCATGCGGAGAGCTTGTTGCGGGTGCCGGCGCGGGTGGGGCACCCGGTGCCGCTGAGCCGGATGCCGCCGGAGCTGGCGGGGCCGGAGTTCGCGGCGGCGATCGGGATGCTGCTGTATACGCATCGGACGCAGGTGCGGCGGGCGAGCGAGGAGCAGGGGCTGCGGGCGAAGCTGAAGGCAATCTTTGCGGGCAGCTTCTAGGGGCGGCAGCTTTTAGCGGCGACGGCTTCTAGGCTCTGCAGCTTTTGCGGCACGTTTGGGGTACCCTCCCCTTGCGTACCTGAGTCTCCTAAGACTCCCAAAATGGAGGCTTAGGAGCGGACTTGGGTAATGTGTCTTATCTCAGGGGAGCTCACACAGCGGGAAGAAGACCCCCTCGGAGGGGCCCCTGTACGAGAATAGGCTAAACGTGTGAAAGGTATTCTTCAAGAGCTTCGGTGACAACGTTATTCAGCTTGCGGTCATGCTCAACGGCGTACAACGCCGCTTTCTTGTGAAGGTCTCGATCGACTCGGACGTTGAACGACCCCTTGTAGGGAGTATCCGGAGTTTTGCCCTCTGATTTGCAAAAGTGAAGATATTCCTCGATAGCGTTTTGAAAGTTGCGCTCCAACGTTTGAACATCCTGGCCGTCATACATCACGGCATCTCGAATGCCAAGGACGCTGCCGTGCAGGAGTTTGTCCTCGGAGCTAAAGAGAACGGAGCCGTTATATCCCTTGTATTCGAGTGTCGCGCTCATTTGATGTGCTTCTCCTGCTTCAGGAAGTTGATCGCGCCTGCCACTTGGTATGCCTTGAGCACCTTAGCCGGATGCGGCTCGTGGACCATGAACGTGGCCTGCGTGAGTCTGTGAATGAACTTTCTACCTGACCCGCCTGATCCCGTTTTCAGTTCATAGTCGAAGGACTTCATCACCGTGGCGAGCTCCTCCCAGGTGAAGTCCTTAGGCCTGGACATCAGCCTTTTGCAAGCTTTGTCCGCCGTCGACATGTGTATAGATAGCAAAAGGGAGCCATGGGTGCAACTGGATGTAGTTGCAGCCTCATTACCGAAGGCACCCTGTTCCAACGCCGCGACCGATGGCGCCCTAGACCGGATCAGGCACTGTCCGGGGCTGCGGGGTTCATCATCCGCGCCTGGTGAGCACATTCCTTTTTGCGAAGCCAGTAGCTTGTTTCTGGCCTGCGGACACCCCCTGCGGACACACTTTGAGAAGGATAGCGGGTTGTGGGACTGGTTGCGCCATTGTCCCGTGCCTCCCACGTGAGAAGAAGTGCAGGTCACCGTGCTGGCATGGCCGAAGAGCAGGTCGGCAAAGGGCGGTCGTCGGGTGAAGAGGTGACGAGAGGGGTTGCGTGGAGCGGCTCTGGTAGATTGGCCTCCATGCGATCAGTCCAGGTGGGTGTTCTTGCGCTTGCGGGTGCTTTGGCTTGTGGGGTTGGGGAGGCGCAGACTGCCGGTGGGGCTGCGGGACCGTTGTCCGGCAAGACGGCGGGCAAGTGGTCGATCGCGGTGCATGGGGGTGCGGGCTCGGGCGAGTGGGAGCACATGCCGGACGCGAAGGAGGCGGCGTACCGGGCGGGGCTGGATAGGGCGCTGAAGGCGGGGGCGGCGGTGCTGGACCGGGGTGGGGCGCCGATGGACGCGGTGGAGGCGGCGATCCATGTGCTCGAGGACGACCCGCTGTTCAACGCCGGCCGGGGTGCGGTGTTCAACGAGCGGGGCGAGAACGAGATGGACGCCGCGATCATGGATGGGGCGACGTTGCGCGCCGGTGCGGTGGCTGGAGTGCGGACGACCAAGAACCCGATCTCGCTGGCGCGGGCGGTGATGGAGAAGACGCCCTACGTGATGATGGTGGGCAAGGGCGCGGATGAGTTTTCAGCGCGGGCGGGCTTGCCGCAGGAGCCGCCGAGCTACTTCTGGACGGCGCAGCGATGGAAGGAGCTGGTGGAGGTGTTGGAGAAGAGTGGGCGGCCGGTGCCGGTGCTGCCCGCGGGGGTAACGCCGGAGATGCTGCAGGCGGGGGCGGAGGAGATCTCGCCGCGGCACCGGCATGGGACGGTGGGGGTGGTGGTGCGGGATCGCGGGGGAAATGTGGCGGCGGGAACCTCGACGGGCGGGATGCAGGGCAAGATGCCGGGGCGGGTGGGGGATTCGCCGATCATCGGGGCGGGGACGTATGCCAGCAATGCGAGCTGCGCGGTGAGCGGGACGGGGGTGGGGGAGTACTTCATCCGGCTGAACCTGGCGCGCTCGATCTGCGATCTGGTCGAGTACAAGGGGATGAGCGTGCAGGCGGCGGCGGACGAGGAGCTGCACCATGTGCTGCCGAGTTTGAAGGGTGGGGAGGGTGGCGTGATCGTAATCGCGCCGGGGCAGGAGCCGGTGTGGAGCTTCAATACGGCGGGAATGTTTCGCGCGCGGATGACGGAGGGTGGGGTGGAGGAGATCGCGATCCGGCGGTGAAGCGTGGTGAGTCAGGAGTTTGGGCAATATTTCAAGCAGTGAACATTCCCGCTAACTTCAACTCAAAAGCAGGTCTCTCCACTTCGCTGCGCTCCGGTCGAGATGACAATAGTTGAATGAAATAAACAGTTATCACATCTGAGGGTTTGGGCAGTGCGGCGACGGGGTGCGCCGCACTGCCGTTTGCTCGTTGGTTTACCAGCGGGAGGCGTCGTCTTTGGGGACGTTGGGGAGGAGCTTGCTGGGGACGCCGTTGACGGTGGCGCCGGCGTGCTGGAAGGTGGGAGAGAGGTCGCGGTTGAAGTCGGCGGGGAAGTTGAGGGTGGGTTTGGAGACCTGGTTGAGTCGGTCGATCTGGTCTGGGGTGAGTTGGAGGTCGAGTGCCTTGAGGTTGTCCTCAAGGTGCTGGAGGGTTCGGGCACCGATGATGGTGGAGGAGACACCGGGCTGGTTCTGAACCCAGGCGAGGGCGACGGCGGCGACGGTGGTGTTTTGCTCCCTGGCGACGGCTTCGACGGCTTCGATGATGTCGTATTGCTTGTCGGAGAGATCGCCGACGAAGGAGGCACGGCGGCCTTGCAGCTGCTGTCCGTTGGCGCGGGTGTATTTGCCGGAGAGCGCGCCCATTTTGAGCGGGCTCCAGGGGAGGACGCCGAGGCCGAGCTCCTGCGCCATGGGGATGAGCTCGCCCTCGACGGTGCGCTGCATAAGGGAGTACTCGATTTGGAGGGCGATGAGGGGCGCCCAGCCGCGGAAGCGGGCGATGAGCTGGGCTTCGGCGACCTTCCAGGCGGGGGCGTCGGAGAAGCCGAGGTAGCGGACCTTGCCGGCGCGGACGAGGTCGTCGAGGGCGCGCATGGTCTCTTCGACCGGAGTGAAGCGGTCCCAGTTGTGGAGGTAGAAGAGGTCGATGTAGTCGGTCTGAAGACGGCGGAGGGACTCATCGCACTGGGCGAGAATGGTCTTACGACTGGCGCCGCCGCCGTTGGGGTCGCCGGCGAACAGATTGCAGAAGAATTTGGTGGCGAGGACGACGCGATCGCGCTTCGCTTTGCGCTGGGCGAAGAAGTCGCCGAGGATCTTTTCGGAGTGGCCGACGGTGTAGAAGTTGGCGGTGTCGATGAAGTTTCCGCCGGCGTCGAGGAAGTGGCTGAGGATGGCTTCGGAGTCAGGGACGGAGGAGCCCCAGGTGCGGTCTTCGCCGCCGAAGGTCATGGCGCCGAGGCAGAAGGGGCTGACCCGGAGGCCGGAGTGGCCGAGGGTGAGGTAGGAGTTCAGAGGCATGTGTTTCTCCTTCGCTCTTAGAGTGTGAAGGAAGGTAACCCGTTTCATGCATTGTTTGTATGCAGGTCCTGCGCGGGGCTGCTTTAGCGGAGGCTGGTGACGGGACTGCCGCCGGGGGCAGTCTGCGGGCGCGTGGGCTGGGAAGACTCAATCTGCGAACGGGCGCTGTGCGGGCGTGTGGACTGTGAGGGGGTGGGCGAGGGTGGGGTGGTGGAGGCGAGGGAGGTGGGTGGGAGCGCGGCTTCGGTCGGCGGGGGGACGCCGAGGGGAAGGGTAGTCGCGCCGACGCCGAGCTTCCAGCGGCCGTGCCAGACGTAGATGACGGCGAGGTAGGCGGGGATCTCGGGCTGGAGGACGAGCAGAGGGAGGAGGTAGCGCTTGGTCTTGAGGCCGGATTCGGCGCCGCCGCGGACGGGGCGGGAGCGGCCGAGGGAGCCGGGGATCTGCGGGATCTCCCACAGGCGGAGGTTGAGCTCGGGGCGGGAGGCGGCGAAGTCGACCAGCGAGCGGGCGACCTCTTTGGGGGTCATGAGGCCGAAGTCGGCGATGCGGTCGTTGTGGACGGCGCCGGGGAAGGCGACGTTGACGAGTTGGGCGGCGAAGTCGGCGCAGTTGGTCTTTTTGAGGTGGTAGAGGTGGCGGTTTTCGCCGGCGTTGAGAAAGGCGATGAGGCGAGCGTCCTGCTCGGGGGTGGTGGCGACCTGGTAGGCCCAGACGCGGCGGTTGTAGGCCATGCCGGCGGACTCCCACCACTCTTCGAGGTTGCCGGCGCCCAGGGAACGGCCATCGCCAAATTCGACGCCCTGTGTACCGTCGGGGACGATGGAACGAAGGAACTGCCGCCGGTAGCGCTCGCGAAGGGTCCAGACGAGGTCGGGGGTGGCAAAGGCGGGGAGGCCGGACGGGGCCGCGGTGGTCGTGGCGCTGACGCGCTCGATGGATAGTCCCGGACCGTTGGCGGCCGGCTTCGGCGGAAGGGCGAAGAGGAACTCGGTGACGGCGGAGGCGAGCCAGTCATAGCGGCCGATGGCGTGATAGCGGGCGAGGACGACGCCGGTGGTCTCGTCGGGTCGGCAAGGACGGACATGGAGCGGACCATCGGCGCAGACGTGGTCGAGGTAGACCGCGGTGTGGCCGAGCGGCATCATGGTGCCGAAGCTGCCGAAGGGCTCGCCGATGAAGACGCTGAGGGAGGCGTGTGCCTGCACATGGAGGCACAATGCCAGACTGAAAAGGGTCACGAGGAGGGGCCAGCCCCGGGGGCAGGTGTCTGCCATCGCTGCTGTTTCTCCTTGGCTCAAGGCGGAACACTCGAAGGCGAGAGGATGTTCACGGCGTCCAAATCGCGGTAGAGGTTTGGATGCACGACATGGGTCGGGAAGCTGCCGGAAGGGACGCGTACGGCAACGTTTAGCATGGGAGGGGATACCGTGCCCGCTACCTCTTCAGATCAGCCGACAACAGCGGAGGCTGCCGCGTTGTCGCGTGGCACGCTGGCGGCGTTTGCCTGCCTGTACTTTTTTTGGGGGTCGACCTATACCGCGATTCACGTGGCGGGGGAGCACCTGGCTCCGCCGCTGGTGGCGGCGACGCGCTCGCTGCTGACGACGACGCTGCTGGTCGGGATCTGCCTGGCAACGGGGCGGAGTCTGCGGGTGACGCGCGGGGAGGCGTGGCGGCTGGCGCTGGTGGGCGTGCTGTTCATGACCTGCAACAACGTGCTGCTGACGTGGGCGGAGACCATGGTGCCGAGCGGGATCTCGTCGCTGCTGGTGGCGACGATGCCGATCATGGTGGCGGTGATGGAGGCGGTGCTGCCGGGGGGCGAATCGATGACCTGGCGAGGATGGCTGGGGGTGATGCTGGGGACGGCTGGGATGGTGGTGCTGGTGTCGCCTTCGCTGGGCCGGGGGACGCCTGCGGGGGGACGGCACCTGCTGGCCTATGGGGTGTTGCTGGTGGCGGCGCTGGCGTTTGCCGTGGGCGCCGTGCTGAGCCGACGATTTGCGTTCCGCCGCGACAGCTTCGTGGTGACCACGTGGGAGATCGGGGCGGCGGGTCTGGTGAATCTTGTCCTCGCGACCGCGGGAGGAACGCTGCATACGGCGGTGTGGACGCGCGGCGGTCTGCTGGCGATCGTGTACCTGAGTGTGTTTGGGTCGCTGGTGGGGCTGAGCTGCCTGACGTATCTGCTGCAGCGTGTGCCGGTGACCAAGGTGACGACGTATGCGTTTGTGAACCCGATCGTGGCGGTGCTGCTGGGGGTACTGCTGCTGGGCGAGCGGCTGAGCGGCGCGGAGGTGATCGGGATGGCGACGATCGTGGCGGCGGTGGCGCTGGTGATCTTTTCCAAGGTGAAGCCGGGGACGGGGCAGCCGGCGATCGGGGACGCGACGGTAGACGGTTAGTCGCTGCTCTCGCAGCGACCGGGGGACATGAATAACGATGTCCTGAGCCAACAGGATCAATCATCCTCTCGATATCGCCGTCTCTTTATGCCTCACTTTTATATTGACACGAAACGAACGACTTCGTAATAATACGCAATCTCCCCGAAGCCCGTAGCGCTGTATTCGAAAGAATAGGCAGGTACCTGACAGTCCCGCTCTAGTCGGCACTCCGGCAAGCTACAGAGCTCTTCAGCAGCCGTGCGCACTTCCTCGTCCACGAGATCGTTTTGAGGGGTAATCCTATGGAGCTGGAAACCGACCGTACTAAATCTTTATGGACCTCACTTGCGCGAGTCGTGGGACTCTGGCCGATTGCGCTTCTCCTGGCTCTTTCCATGGCTGTTTCGCTTCACGCACAAGGCACCACCAGCGCCGTCAGTGGTGAAGTGACCGATAGTACTGGTGCCGCCGTAGTAGGAGCAGAGGTCACGGTGAGCAACACCGCAACGGGCATCCTCTATCGTGGGTCAAGTAATGATCATGGTGTGTATCGGATCTCACAACTCCCACCCGGGAGTTATTCCCTGAAGGTGGTTAGCCCTGCTTTCGCCCCTCAGGTGAGCCCTCCATTTCAGCTGGTGATTGATCAACAGCTACAACAGAACATAACGCTCCTCGTTGGAAGTACGACAGAGACGGTATCTGTTGATGCTAGTACCCTGCTTTTGGACACGGAGAGTTCTAATCAGGGACAGGTCATTGGGAATAAGCAGATCGACGACATGCCACTCAACGGCCGGGACTACTTGCAGTTGGCACAACTATCGGCGGGTGTAACGCCAATCATCGCAGGTATGAGTTCGCCTGCCAGCCAATGGAGCGGTCCTACCACGGTGGCGGTTGCGATCGCCGGCTTGAGAGAAGATGACGCGAGCTATTTGTATGACGGGATCGAGACCCGTAACTCGTGGTACGGTGGCGCAGGCCTGCTACCCTCTCTGGACAATATTCAGGAGTTCAAGGTTGAGCAGTCGGGGTCATCGGCTGCGTACGGAAGCGGCGGGGCTTTCATCAACGTCGTTACGAGGTCCGGCACAAACGAGGTGCATGGAACCTTGTACGAGTACCTCCGAAACAACGCTTTTGATGCCCGCAACTATTTCGATGTGGGGGCGGCGCCCGCGTTCCATCAAAATCAATTCGGCGCGAGCCTTGGCGGACCGATCAAGAAAAACAAGATGTTCTTCTTTGTCAACTACGAAGGTTTCCGTCAAATCCAGCCTACGGATCAGTTCTACAACGTTCCTACGCTGCAGCAGCGCTCCGGCGACTTCAGCGCCGATACGCAGCAGCTTTTAAATCCTTTCGATCACTACCAGCCTTTCACGGGCAACCAGATTACGGGTCAGCCTTTCAACGCTGTAGGTCATAAGATACTCGCCTTATATCCCTTACCTAACGGCTCTTACGCGGGTGGTCTGAACTACTTCGACGTGTCAGATACGACGGACAACTGGAATCAAATCAACGGCAGATTCGACTATGCCATTTCGAGCAAGGACAGCGCTTTCGTTCGATTCACCTACCAATCTCAAAGTACGAACGTTACAGATATCACTCCATCGATGCAGATTACCTATCCTTCGAATCCAAAGAACCTAGCGATTGGCTGGACTCATTCGTTCTCACCGAACCTTGTCAACAACGTTCGCTACGGCTGGTCTCACACGCAGGTCGGGGTCCAGCGGGCAGATGGCTACGACGTGTCACAAGCGAATCCCCTCGGACTGGTGAACTCGGATGTGCAGCCTGGATCCTATGGACCGCCTTCCATCTACGTGACCAATTACGCGAATCCCGGATCACTGGAAGGAACCCAGTTCATTCGTGAAGGACTTAATATGTTGACTGAGTCGCTAACGTATCAAAAGGGGAAGCACCAGATAACAGCGGGGGTCGACATACGATACAGACCGATCTATTTGTACGAGGACTGGGCCGCGCCAAGCATCACGTTTAATGGCAGCTACACGGGAGATCCTGTCGCAGATCTGCTTCTGGGTATTCCCGTTTCCAGCTTCGCCGCCACCGGAAGCCCTCTTGAGAACTTCCGAATGTGGTACCAGGCTTACTATGTGCAGGATAATGTGCGCGTAAACGATCGTCTCAATATAACCTTTGGTGGACGATGGGAACACACCCAGCAGCCCGTCGAAACAGCGAATCGGGTTGGGAGTTTCGATGTTTCCTCCGGTCAGGATCTTACGTATCCGGAGACGAAAGTGTTGGGCCTTGGGCGGGCCATGGTGAAACCGGTTTACACCAACTTCTCGCCGAGGGTCGGCTTCAACTTGAGCCCCTTTAAGAAGGGCGGTACGGATGTGAAAGGTGGCTTTGGAATTTACTACCTTCAGGCGAATACCGACCAATACCAGGTTGAGGTCGATACAACAAAGGGCAACAACATACTTGGCGCACATGTAAAATATCGATTTGCGCCCTCCTAATTTGCGTAGTTGTTGCTCTCGCAAGAGGCAGCAATTTTCAGGTCCGGTTGCACAAAAGCGCAGAACTCAGTTTTGTGACTTCGGCCAAAGGTGTCGTTGTAAGTAAGCCGTCCATAGAAATACAACCGCGTGTGCCCTGCTCTAAGAGAATCTACTTCTGCGGGCATCATGGCTCGAAACGTAGCAGTTGGAAAGATAAACATGGTGGGCTGAATAACCGTGTCGCTTTGCTCTTTTTGGCTGATGCTGTAGTCGGGATGCAAACTTTCTCCTGCTGGCAAGAGTTCCATTCTGAAGACATTGCGAACGTGAAGGGCGGGAGATTTGCCAGTGTTTGCCACCGTTGCCTCCAGAGTGGTTTCAACTTCATTGACAACCAAAAAGCCAGCATTATTGCTGACCCTTCCGGCAGATACTTTAGTGACGCCAACCCAAGCCCTCTGATCGCGGCGAGCTATACCGATATTGGCCCGAAGGGAACTTTGAGCGAGCCTCGCAGACTGATCGGCAACTCTCTTGGCCTCATCCCTGGCGTTCTGGTCAATGATGTCTTGAGCAGCTTCCCGCTTTATGGTGTGGTCGAGGGTGTTACTAGCTACGGTCACTGCATAACTGGTAGCCCGAGTCGGGAGGCCAGGCCCTTTCCAAGAGGCTTACCTGGGTCTACTAACGTGATGGCGGCTCTTTTCCGAAACGCTGCGGGGCTCAGAACGTTGAAGACACGAAGCAGGTTGTCATCCGCATTCTCAAACGACCATTCGAGTGCTGCTCGATCAAGCTTAGCTGTTTCAAACAATCGGAAGCTACGTCCATTGGTCACAAGGAAGAAGGTTGCTGCGATCTCTGGATGAGCGGCGTAGGTGTGGGCCTGTTCAACCACGTCTTGTGAGAGCTGTTCGGAAGGCGACTTCACTTCGACGACCCATCTTCCATAAGAGATGACATCGCAGATGTAGTCAGCCCTTCCTAAAAGAGGGGGTCCTTGCGAGGGTTCTTGCGTCCCAAAAAGCTGCGCTCATAGCGGAGCGACCAATTCCTCGCGCCACACGCTATGAATGCCTTGCATATTGACGGACGCGAAAAGCTGATCCTGTCCGAATTGTGGATATCTACGTGATCCCGGATACCGGCGCACATCGATAAGAAGTTTGCAGTCGTTCTCTGCCAGGGCGCGAACAAAAGAGGCGATAGGAAGGGTCGAGTGTCCAATGGTCATCATGGGATTATGTCTACTTTTTGTGGACTCCGCTTGAACGTAGATCCGATCAGCAAACACTGTACTGCCAAACTCGTGTCACAAATCTAAAGGGATTCGACAACCAAGCAGTCCACGCTTTACTGGCTCGTACATAGCGATACCGATTCTCGTGAAGCGCATCATCGGCCCATGCACTCCCCGAGCTCTCAAACGAACCGGCAATGTGCTTCCGCCTAATAGAGAAACATTATGGTCGAGCAGAGCGAAGGAGCGTCCGGTAGACCGTCGGCCTAGAGATGGAAAACAGCTCGGCCAAGTCGCTGATCGTGTATTGGCCTGTTCCATGCATGCGGCTTAATTCCTTCTGCTGCTTCTCTGACAGCTTAGGCTGCTTGCCCCGGAGTCTGCCTTTTGCGCGGGCGATCTTCATGCCTTCCCGGGTGCGCAGGCGAATTAGGTCGGACTCAAACTCCGCGAAAGTGGCCAGGATGTTGAAGAACATTTTGCCCATGGGATCGGCCGGGTCGTAGCGGCTTTGGCCGAGCGCCAGCGTTACGCCCCGCGCTGCCAGCTCATCTGCAATCGAGCGTGCATCGGGCACCGACCTAGCGAGCCGGTCCAGCTTCGGCACGACCAGCGTATCGCCCTTGCGAACAGCGGCAAGCGCTTGGTTTAGCCCTGGCCTGGCCCGGTTCGTCCCGGTAAGACCGTGATCAACGTAAACCCGTTCGGCTGCTACGCCCAACTCCGCAAGTGCTGCCCGCTGGGCGGAGAGGTCTTGTTTATCTGTAGAACAACGTGCGTAGCCGATCAGGTTTTTTGGCATGAGAGATGACACGTTTGACGGGCCTCATGTGAGAATATCACCCGTACCAAGTATATGAGACACTGATTGCCGGATTTCCGGTGATCTCGTCTTCATTTCCGAGGCGTCCGTTGAGGGATCGTCTTACGGACACGGTACAGGGCGTGTTTGAGAGGTGCAGCTATGCACTTGGAAGACAAATCACCAACGTTGGCGGAACTCACCGAGGTGCAGCGTGAGCAAGCGATGGATCGCTTCCGTGTACTCCGTTCTCACATGGAGAGGGGAGTTCCGCTTCCAAGAGCGGCACGAGCGGCCGGCGTGGGATTGCGAACCGTGGAACGATGGCTCGCTCAATACCGTGCCGACGGTCTAGCTGGACTTGTTCGCCGGACTCGTGAGGACCGCGGGCATCGCAAATTGCCGGTCGAAGCAGTTGAGTTGATTGAAGGCTTGTTTCTCAAGAAGCCGCGCCCTTCTGCCGCGGCCGTTTACCGTCGCGTTCTCACACTTTGCAAGGAGCAGGAATGGCTCTCGCCCTCGTACAGCACCGTGTACGCCATCATTGCTCGGCTTGACCCGGCCCTGACTACGCTGGCTCACGAAGGTCCTGCTCGCTTCCGCGACCAGTTCGAGCTGGTGCATCGCCACCGCGCGAGCCACCCCAATGCAATCTGGCAGGCCGATCACACTCAACTCGACGTGCTCATTCGAGACGCAAGCGGCAAAGCAGTCAGACCTTGGTTGACCACGGTCCTTGACGACCACTCTCGCGCTCTGTCCGGATACTCGGTCTTCGTTGACGCACCCTCGGCCTTCCAAACATCGCTTGCGCTCCGGCAAGCTATATGGCGCAAAGCGGACCCGCTCTGGCCATGTGCGGTATTCCAGACGTGCTTTATGTCGATCACGGAAGCGACTTCACAAGCAAGCACCTTGAGCAGGTTGCTGTAGACCTGCACTTTGAAATCGTCTACTCCACCATTGCTCGACCTCAAGGGCGAGGCAAGATCGAGCGTCTGTTCGGAACCCTGAATACCGAACTGCTGCCTGAGCTGCCCGGCTACCTCAAGCACGGAAAGCCGACAACTGAACCGAAGCTGTCCCTGGCCGAACTCGACCACTTCTTGGCACTTTCCTCGTCGGCACCTATAACGCCCGAGTTCATCGCGAGATCCGCGCTACACCGCAAGCCGCCTGGTCAGGTAACGGCTGGCTTCCTCGCATGCCGAACAGTCTGGAAGACCTGGATCTGCTGCTGATCTCGGTTGCAAAAGCCCGCACCGTTCACCGTGACGGCATTCACTTCCAGGGCATCCGGTATATGGACCCCACACTTGCCGCATACGTAAAAGAAGCTGTGACGATTCGTTACGACCCACGCGATGTGGCTGAAATTCGTGTCTTCTACCGCAATCGTTTCCTCTGCCGCGCCGTGAGTCCCGAGCACAGTGGCCAGGCAATCACATTGAAGGACATCCAGGCGGCGCGCTCAAGGCACCGCCGCGCGCTTCGCGGTCAAATCAGGGAGCGCGTGACTCCAGTAGCAGATTTCCTGTCTCCACACGTCGAGATCACGATACCGGATGCACCGGAACCTTCAGCCGCGCAGCCAAAGAAGGTAAAACTACGCACCTATCGGGAGGATCTGGAATGAGAACAACCAAAGCGCCCCGTAGCGCAGAGCCTTTCATTGTCACCAAAGAACACCGCAGGTTCGCAGAATTTGCCAATGTCGTACGCAAAGAGCGCTACATCGGCCTCTGCTACGGCGCTGCAGGAGTCGGTAAAACAAAATCAGCCAGACGGTACGCTCACTGGCAGGCTGTGGAGCCGCTGCTCATTCGCTGGGGCCTCGCGAGGAAGCAGACAAAAAGGTGTATGCGACGCTCGCCCGGTCGCGTGTTCTCTTCTTCACGCCCGATGTCCGCGCCAACTTCGGTGCGCTTCGGCATCAGATCGACGATCTGCTCGGCCGGATCAATGTCTGCATCGATCAGCACACGGGCAAGACGACGCGCACCCTCCCTTGGGAATACGTGGAACTGGTCATCCTCGACGAAGCGGAACGGCTCAACCCCATTGCATTGGACTATCTGCGTGATCTCTTCGATCGCAACGACATCGGCCTTATCTTGATCGGTATGCCAGGCATTGAAAAGCGCATGTCCCGCTATCCGCAGCTCTACAGCCGAGTCGGCTTCGCCCACCATTACCGGCCGCTCCTGGGAGATGAACTTTCCTTTGTGCTCGCCCACCATTGGCAAAAACTCGGCCTGCAGCTTGATGGAGCAGACTTCACGGACACACAGGCGGTCGCGAGCATCGCAAGGATTACAGGAGGTAACTTCCGGCTTTTGCGCAGACTCTTCCTACAGATCGAGCGCGTCCTCCAGGTCAACGAGCTGACCGTCATCACCGATGACGTCGTGAACGCCGCTCGCAGTACACTTGTGATCGGCGTCAGTTAGCGCTGAAGAAACCCCGCCACATATCTCTGAAGATCATAAACGAACCCATGTGAGACGGGAATCCGTAACGCGAGTGGCGTATCGCTGGGGTATACCCCAAGAGCACAGGGCCTTGAAGAAAAGAGAACGATGATCAAGCATCCAAACTTCGACACAATGAATGAGACCGATGTTCGAGAGACCATCGTCAGGCCCCTCATTGAATCGCTTGGTTATCGGCATGGAACAGACGCAACGATCCTCACTGAAAAGGCGGCAGGCGTCCGGCGATAAAAAATAGCATTAATACAGGCTGGCGAAATGAAAGCTTCCGGGGATATACGGACTACATGCAAACGCCGGTCTTTGCAAAGCAGATCGACTGGCTCATGGGGTTGCCAGATCCGAGCGCCTTGGCGATTATGTGCGCAGAAGCCGTTCCATGGCGCTGCCATCGATCACTCATCGCCGATGCAGTTCTCGTTCAGGGTGGGGCTGTCGAAGATGTCTTTGTCTCACCCGACGGCAGATCATCGCGGAAATCGCATCGCATGACCCCCTTCGCCCAACTGAAAGGGCGTCTTGTCTTCTATCCTGGCACAGCTTCAGAGCAAGCCGACCTCATGGGCATGCTTCCGTAGAGCCTCCGTGCTCTTACCGGCGAATCCGATATAACCGTCCGGACGAACCAGGTAAATTCCAGGTCCGGTGCCCACGAGCCGCTTGATAGATGGTGTCCATTGTTGCCCATGAGAGTTGAGTGCCACAGTGGTTACTTGCCTCAGGCCTTTCGTGATCACTGGAAAGGAATCATCGAGTGTAATCAGTAGGTGCTTCGCTTCGCGCAAAGCTCGCAACAACGTGTGGCCTGTTTCCTTACACACTGCATCCGGCATTCGGTCTCCAGCACGGAGTGTTCCATTGACTCCCTCCGTGCGCACTATGGAAGATCCACGGTAGCTAATTGAAACTTCGGAAATGGTTCGTACCATCGCGGTCTGAATCATTTGAAACTCAGTCGCACGATGGATGACAAAATCGCGCATCCGCCCGAGGAGAAGATTCGAAGCGGTCGCAAGCCTCAGACCACGCGCGGTGCCCCGCAGCAGTTCCTCTCCAACCTTACCGCGCTCCTCGTTATAGCTATCCAACAACCGTTCATTTGCGCCCTTCGCCACGGCGGCAAGCTTCCACGCCAAGTTCGCCGCATCCTGAACGCCGGTGTTCATTCCCTAGCCACCGACAGGGGAATGGATATGAGCAGCATCCCCCACGAGGAACACGCTTCCTTGGCGATATTGTGCGGCTTTCCTCTGATTGACCGAGAAGGGTGCCATCCATATCGCGGATTCGGCAACGATATCTAGACCGCTCTGTTTAAATGCTTTGTTGAAGTCTTGGAGGTCAGGCACACGCCGCTGATCGGACGTCTGTTGCCCGTGCAAAGCCAGTACAACCCGGCAGATACCGTCACGCAACCGACCCATTGCCACCACGTCCCCGCCCCGATGCAAATGGACCTGGAGCTCATCGCCGGGAACGTCCTGTCCTCTAAGACGAAGGTCACCCAATTGGAAGTTTAGGCTTGATGTGGAGCCTTCGAAAGCCACATCCATCCCGGAGCGAACGGTACTATGGGCTCCGTCGCACCCCGCCATCCAACGAAAGCTCCCCCGTTCCTCCCGGCCATCTGGATGCCGCAGTGTGGCTCGGACCCGATCGTCATTGATAGTGTTTTTGAAGCTGATCAGTTCCACTTCTCGTTCGATCTCGACTCCCAGTGACCGCAGTTTAGCCGTCAGCAATTCTTCCGTTTCGTTTTGAGGAAGGAAAAGCAGGTACGGAAAGCGGCTGGGAATCAACCCGAAATCCAGAGAGGCAAGCTGCTTCGCGTCGTACGTGAACGGTTCGCTCAATGATTGCTTTCGATGCCGCGCATAAGGCGGTGCATTATCCAGAAGATCGGCGCTTCCGCATCTGGATCGGCACCCGCACGCTTTTGCTTATCTCCGTGGCGTTGTTGGGTCCAATTGTGCTGGCCTGGTTGCAACATGCCACCTTTGGCCTGCCGTATATCGCTCCATCGTCAGCGTCTGCCGAAGGAACTCCCAGCGGTCCTCACGGCTTTCCCTTCTGGATACGATGGAGCCACTTCTCTAACCTCTTCTTCCTTTTTATGCTGATCCGCAGCGGTCTTTCGATCCTCATGGATCATCCTCGGCTCTATTGGAACGATCACTGTACACCAGGAACGGAATGGATGCGCTTCACTCCGTTACAAGTGCCGAACGACCGCATCTGGACGGCAAAGGATGACGCTCGCTATCTCTCCCCGCTCGTCTCTACTCCCGGCTATCGCCACACAGTGGGAATCGCGCGCTCATGGCATTTCATCACGGTGTACGGTTTTGTGCTCACGGGCATTTTCTTCGTCATCGGTCTACTGACGAGCAATCAATGGGAGCGACTTGTGCCCACTTCGCCAGGTGTCTTCGTGCAGGCCTGGAACACCTTCGTTCTCTATGCCAACTTTCACTTTCCGCCTGAGCCCAACGGATTCTATGGCTACAACGCCTTACAGCAACTCGCATATTTTGCGACTGTCTTTGTGATGGCTCCTTTGGCAATCCTTACCGGCATGGCGATGTCGCCGGCACTTGTGAACCGTTTTCCGCTCTATACGAAGATCTTTGGAGGCCGGCAGGGAGCCCGCTCACTCCATCTCCTGGTTCTGGTCGGGTTTATCGGCTTTATCGTAGTCCATGTCACGCTCGTTGCTTTGACAGGCTTTCAGCGCAACATGAACCACATCGTCCTTGGTACGGACGATCTTGGATCGTCCGGCATGATCCTGGGGTTCATCGGGATCGCTGTTGTGCTGCTGTCGTGGATTGGCGCGCATTACATTTCCTGGTTCTTTCCCCGTGGGCTTCAGCACGCTCAGAAAGCCGTTACGCATCCCGCCATGCTTCTCACGCTAGACCGATTCATTCCGCGTAAGCACTACACTGCCAAGGACCTTTCTCCCCACTTCTGGCCGAACGGCAAGATGCCGGTGCGGGAGGATCGGAAGCAGCTAGCCGCGGAGGACTTCAAGAGCTACAAGCTTAAGGTCTCCGGCCTGATTGAGAATCCGGTCGAGCTCTCCTTGGATGACCTTCGCAGCCTGGGAATCGAAGAGAACATCACGATGCATCATTGCATTCAGGGTTGGTCCGGCATCGCGCAATGGGGCGGTGTCTCCATGCGCAAGCTCATCGAACACGTCAAGCCTTTACCATCCGCCAACGTCGTCGCTTTCTATTCCTTTGGCGGGTCGCTCTATGGGGATCTTTACTACGACACACAGACCATTTTCAATTCGCTCAAGCCAGAGTGCATGCTGGCATTATCGATGAATGGTGCTCCACTTCCCTGGAATATGGAGCGCCGCTGCGTCTTCGGGTGGAAAACCAGCTTGGTTACAAGATGGTGAAATGGATTGAGCGCATTGAGTTCGTCACCTCGGAAAAGACCCTGGGTGAAGGGGAAGGCGGGATCAACGAAGACGACGAATACTTCGATTTGCTTCCGAACATAGCTCAGATGAAGAAGCCGAATCCCACCGCTCTACCGAACAATAGCGAAGCCCACGTCTTCTCACTTATCGAACGGCTTCGGCTCGGTTGGCTGCTGGCGCACCTGCCGGCTAAGTCTGTCTGGGCGGCGTACGTGGCCCTCAATAGCTTCATTACAATCGCCCTGCCGACGCTGCTGGCGTTGCTGACTCACAGCCCCTTTGTGTTTCCCTCGCTTGGTCCAACGGCTTACCTTTTCTTCTTTACCCCGCTCGCTGAATCCGCAAGCCCGCGCAACGCCTTGTTCGGCCACGCCATTGGACTGATTTGTGGCTTTGCTGCCTACAAGGTCCCGGGAATGCATCCTTTCCCGGAAGGTTTTAGCGGTGAAGTCTATTGGCCGCGCATCTTGGCCTCTGCCCTGGCTCTTTCGCTTACCGGCGCGATCATGGTCCTTCTCCGCGTCAGTCATCCACCTGCAGGGGCGACCACCATGATCGTTTCACTCGGGATTCTCGCGAAACCTGGATATTTACCGGTCATCGAAATCGCCGTCGGGCTGCTGGCCCTACAGGCATTCGTCATCAATCGGCTCGCGGGATTGCCGTACCCCGTATGGAAGAGCCAGACACCAGTTGTCGGGGGTCATCCTTGAACGCAACAACTCCCATCACCGAGGAGGAGATCGCGCTTCTTGTGGACAGCTTTTACGCAAAGGTGCGTGTGGACCCCGAGATCGGCCCAGTCTTCAACGACGTCGTGCAGAACTGGAGTGCCCATTCGGCGCTCCTCAAGGACTTCTGGTCAAGCGTTCTTTTGACAACGGGACGGTACAAAGGCAATCCGCTCCTAGCGCACTTTCGCTTGCCGATTGAAGAAAGACATTTTGCCCTTTGGCTGACGCTGTTCACAGAATCGGCAAAGGAAGTGTTGTCCGCCCCACACGCTGAAGTTGTCTCCCAAAGGGCAAATCTGATCGCTATGAACATGAAGCGTGTTCTCGCTTCGAGTCAACGCTTAGAAAACACCAACCAGCAGTGAGGAATCTATGACAACCGAAGGCTTTGCAGATGATGGAACGATGCTCAAGGACTATGCACAACTCGATCTTAGCCAAGAGGTGCTCACCTCCGAGAAGACAAAGCCTTGGCAGGCGGGCCACACTGCCAGAGTGCTGTTCAAGAAACCGGATTTCCGAATAGTCCTGATCTCGATGGAGAAGGGTTCCTTCCTCAAGGAGCATCATGCTGACGGCACGATCTCTGTGCAGGTTCTCAAGGGATCGATCCGCTTTGAATCGCAAGGAGAGACTCATACCCTAAAGGCACACGGTCTGGCAGCGCTTGGCGCTTCAATTAAGCACGAAGTTGAGGCGATGGAAGAATCGGCGTTCCTGCTTACGATTGCATGGCCGAAGGCAGAAAAGCTCCAGACAATCATACATCGGGAATACGGAACTTAGAACTTCCGACAGCCGGAATAGGGTATGCCTAAACGAAACACGCTTCATCGTTGGGAGGGATAACGCATGGCTTTGTGCATGAGAATTAACTGTTGCCAACAGACCGAATCACTCGTTGAGGCGGAGATAAAACCTCAGAGCTCCGGCTCGTGCGGCAATCAGTTACAACTGTTGGCCGTCAAATAGCGCCGAAGAAGACCCGCCACTTATCGCTGAAGATTACAGGGGTGGTTCTCGGGTGATGCTACACCCAATGCCAAGAGCCTATAAGCCTATTGCCACACACCGAGCGAAAGGGCAGCGAGTCGGCTACGTGCGGGTGAGCACGTTCGACCAGAATGAGGGCCGGCAGCCTCCTTCCCATTAGACATAATTACACATAGACTCACTTACTCATTTACGCCTTAACCTACTATCTTTTTGGGAATCTCGTCTCCAGAAACTCGACTACTACATCCGTCATGCTGACACCTTCGCTGGCACAGGCCGCTTTCACTCTCTTGTGAAGTTCGGTTGGGATAACGAAGTTGAGGCGGGCTGGCTTCTCCGCTCTTCCGGTCACGAACTCATCCATAGAAGGCACGACATTTGTCGGTTTGCTCGTGGGGCGCTTGCCCCATCCTTTTGTTTCAGGCATGCGTCTTCTCCAGTAGGGATGAGACCTCTTGTGCCAGGGCTTGGATTTCGGCTGCTGCCTGGCCGCTCGGCTCCGTTTCGAGCGCCGTTAGACCCATACGAGCCGATTTCGCGTACTCGGTCCGGTTACGGATGATCGTCGCAAAGCTCTTCACATCAAATTCCGAGAGTGCGTCAGTGATTTCTCCGGCCAATGTTGTGTTTGGCACGAGGCGGTTGATAAGAAAGCGAGACAGCACCTGCGGACGGCTGATCTCGCACTCGCGGATGATGTCCACAATGTCCTTAGCAGCCCATACGTCATAAGGGGAGGGCTGAACGGGCACGATCACCAGGTCGCTCGCTGCAATCGCAGACCGGGCCAACTCGTTCACCCGTGGGGGCCCATCGATGATGACCCAGTCGTAGGGTGCGCCGAGGGTGGCAATATCACGATGCAACGTCGGCTTTGGAAGTCCAATGACGTTGAATGTGCTGGCAGCCTCGCGTTGGGCCGACCAGTCGAGAGCGGAGTGCTGCGGGTCGGCATCAATCAGGAGCACCTTGCCGGTCTTTGCAAGAGCTGTAGCGAGATGGACGCTAAGGGTCGTTTTGCGCACGCCGCCCTTTTGGTTCAATAGTGAGATTACGCGCATGGTGTTTTGTCCTTACTTATATACACATTAGCGCATAAACTCATATGAGTAATTCCTCAAAGCACTCAATTCGACGAAGTAGGCCATAGTTTATGGTGCTATAGTTCATAGTAGCAGTTGATTGGGCGGTTCAGTGCAAATTTTCAAAACGAAATGGCTTGCGCGGTTTGCGCGACGCGAGGACATAGCCGACAGGAGTTTACGTGAGGCCATCGAACGAGCCGAGAGGGGTCTGATCGATGCGGATCTTGGAGGAGGGCTCATCAAACAACGTGTGTCACGCAAGGGGCAAGGACGATCAGGAGGATACCGAATGATCGTCGGCTACCGCGTGAAGAATCGGGCCGTATTGCTCCTGGGCTTTGCCAAAAGCGAACGAGAGAATATCCAAGACGATGAGTTGTTCACCTTACGGTCTCAAGCAGAGGGGTGGCTTATGGCCGACGCCGCCACAATTCAAGCGGCCCTAGAAGACGGGGCCTTACAGGAGATCAAAGATGACGAAGAAAGCTAACCGGGTGATCGAAGCAATCATTGAAATGGCGGACGATCAACTTCGCCTTGGCATAATTGATAAGACGGAGCATGAAAAGATCACCATTCGCCACTTGGGTCAGAAACCCCTAAGCACGGCGGAGCCAATTAGTGGCGAAGAAATCCGCACATTGCGAGAGCGAGCACATCTGAGCCAGGCGGTGTTTGCGCGCTACCTCAATCTGACCGTGGGCTATGTCTCGCAGTTGGAGCGTGGCACCAAACAGCCGAAGGGTCCGGCGCTGACCTTGCTCAATGTCATTCGTCACAAAGGATTTGAGTCGATTCTCTAAAGGATATCGGGCGGACTCATCAGCGGCTGCAACCGCCGAATGCCACTACAAGGAAGGGAAGAGCTGGCTTGTGCTTCCATGACTGGCAAGCGTTAAAAGGGTTCGAGACAGACGGTTATAGGAGAGCAGATGAACATCGTGTACGTTGTGTCACCCTTGCTGACGATACGAAGGTCAGCTGACGCGGACACCTTCCTTGATAAATGCGTAAGCACCTTGTGCGAGTTCTGTACTGTCTCACCCCTGCAATCGGCAGCAGCGTTGCGCATGGCAGAGCCGGATGCGGGAGACGTCATTGTCTTTCTGAACCGGGCCGATCAGCAATATGAGACGCCGTTCGTAGATTTTCTTCAAAAGGGGCTTCGGAACCGGGCCACGGTTCTACCCGTTGCCATGACGCTCGCAGAGCGCCATCCACCTGCCATTATTGCTGATCGTCAGAGCTTCGACGTGCATGAAAAGTTAAGACAACGCGCTTTGGATAACGGCCAGCTTGCCACAATCGCTATTGTGTTCGCTCGCCAGGTGATGGCGATACTCAAACCAACCCTCATAGCCGAACCGATGCATCTCTTTTTAAGCCATCGTCGCTTCGACGGAGAAGAAATAACTGCAGCGTTTGATCGGGTATTGCGCGCGACCGCCCAGAAATCGTTCCGAGACCTGTTCGATGTGCAGGTGGGCGAAGACGCTCAGAACATCATTGAAGAACGTTTGCGAACGAGTGATGCAGTGCTGTTTCTTGATACTCCCAAAACAGGGGAGTCCGAATGGATCGCGAAAGAGCTTCAGTTAGCTTTGAGCCTACAGCTTCCTATCGTGTGGATTCGGATCGGATCATTGAAAGATAGGAAGCCTCTCGCAGTCGTGCCGGCTGGAGCACCACATTTTGACTTTCCCGAATGGGCTCCTTCCGGGGACGATGTGAACGCGCAGGAAGTTGAAAATATCGTTCAGGAAGCGTTCCGCATCCACCATCGAGACTACGTTGACCGCTTGTTCGATGAGCTTGGGAGGCTAAGAGACATCGCTCACGTGCACAACCTTGAGCTGAAGAATGTGGATTCTCGTCGGATGCTGTTCAGTTTGACTCTGCCCAGGAAATCTGATCGATACCGAGAGAGGCCGCTAACCCACCTTCTTCAATTGTTTGGGCGTTCCCCGAGTCGTCAGGACTATAGCGCTTTTCCTGCCTGCGCCAAAGATGGTGGTTATGAGACTCATCCGAAACACGGCGAGCATTATGACAGCGCTATTCTGCTTGCCGCAACCCCATCACGGCCGACGGCTGGGATTGATGAAGGTGGTTTGCATACTGATTCCATCAGCGACTACGTAGCGGAGATTAACCGCAGAACAGCTCCTCCAAAACCGCAATCAAAAAGGATCGTGATCTCTGGGGCATTTGCTGACTGCGAACCCGAGTTCCAGCAGAACATGACGAATGCTGTCCATGCGATTGTCGAGACAAGCCTCAGGGCTGGGCGTGCTATTTCCTTTGGCGCACACCCGACTTTTCAATTCATGATCTTCGATCTTGCGAAGAGATTGCGCCCGCAAGACTTCAAAGAAGCCGTACGGATGTACGTGTCACGGTACTTCGTCACGGATGCCACGATTACGGAATTCCAGAACATCGTTCAGGTGATACCAACGGAGGCCGTGAGTGGAGACCGACCGCGAAGTCTTACGCTCATGAGGAAAGCAATGCTGGAAGATTCGGAAGCTGGAGCGCTGGTAGTTATTGGAGGAAAAACGGCGCGCGGCGGCCATACCCCGGGCGTTGACGAAGAGATTCAGTTTGCACGGAATGCGAAACTACCAGTTTTTGTATTTGGCTCTGTGGGTGGCAGGTCTAGTGAGCTAAGTGCCGCAGCAACACCAACTCAACGAGCTGGGCTAAGCCGAATGCCTGCCGAGTTCAACGACGCTCTCGCCAGCAGCTTGGACTACGCCCGACTGTCGCAAACTATTCTTGAAGCTTTAGCCTGACGAAAGAGACTCGGCTGATGTGCGGTAAAATCATCTGCATCAAAAACATCGCTTTGAACTGATGCGAGGGAATATGGCACGTAAAGTGTTTTACAGCTTCCATTTTGATGGCGATTGCCAGCGGGCCTCTCAGGTGAGAAACATTGGGTCGCTCGAAGATAACAAACCTATCAACGACAATGATTGGGAAGCGTTGAAGAAAAAGGGAGACGCGGCTGTTGAGCGTTGGATCGCAGATCAACTCTACGGCCGATCTGCGGCAGTCCTGCTGGTCGGTAACGGAACTGCTAACCGGAAGTGGATCAATCACGAAATCCTTGAAACATGGAATGAAGGTAAAGGAATAGTAGGCGTTCGAATCCACGGTCTCAAGAATTTGGCTGGGAGCACGTCTACAGCGGGTTCTAACCCTTTCGACTACGTCTCGATTGGTTCGGGCACAAACAAAAAGAAGCTGTCCAGCGTTGTGAAGCTGTACGATCCGACTGCGGTATCGGACAGCAAGGCTACATACAAGAAGATCGCGGACAATCTTGAGGCCTGGGTTGAGGAAGCTATTAAGATCAGAAACAACCAATAGTTGTTGCGGTGAGCCCTCGTGTGCAGGCTCCACTAAAGCTGCTTACACGTGAAGATGCCAGCGAATGCTGGCATCTTCTACGTTTTGCACTGTACCGACGCACACTGCATAGTTACGCTGCGCTTGCAGCCCATTTGCGTTCGTACCAATTGGGTATACCCAAAACGCGGCATTATACAACAACCCAGAAGCGTTGCATTAGGGTCTAATGCGGCTCTTATACAACGCATTCGGTGGGAGTCTAAGAACTTAAATACCGATCCTTTCTACTTCATCCAGGGAAACATCATCGCTTCTGCGGTCGTAGAGCCCCGTCGTTCGGGCTGATTCATGGGCTGCCATTTGCTGCGCGATCTCCAGCCTGCCGCCGTTCTTGAGGTAGGAGGTGATGCCGGTGGCGCGAAAGGTGTGGCAGCCAATCTCAGTCTTGATACCAGCCGCTAGAGCTCGCCGGCGAATCATCCGCCACACGTCGGACTGAAGCAAGGAATTGCCGGTAAGCTCGCCGGAACGGCCTCTGGTCGTCCGAAAGAGTGGCCCCTTTCGGTCTTCGCCGATGCCGGCCGCCGCGATGTACTCCTCTAGGTAGCGATCTAGATTGTGGTGGGTCGGCATCTCGTGCTCCTTGCCGCCCTTCTCGTGGAGCCGCACCCAGCCTCGCCGTCCCTGAACATAGAAGTCTTCGACTCGCATTGAGACTGCCGCGCCAACGCGGGCGAAGGTGTAGACCATCAGGCCGATCAGGGCACGATCGCGCAGGCCGGGCAGGGAAGTGGTGTCGATCGCGTCGATTAGGGTCCGGGCTTCGTCGGCCTGGAGCACTGGGGTCTTGCCACGCCGTTGCGAGTGCTTCGGACCTCGCACGGCGTGGGCCGGGTTCGTGGGTATAACCTGACCGACCACCATCCAATCGAAGAGCATTCGCAAAGCGGCCAGCCGCAGCTTCACCGTGGGCTTGGAGTGGAGCTTGAGCTGTAGCTCAACGAAGGCCGCGACATGGACCGGTTCCACCTGAGCGAGATCCTCGATGCCATGCTCGGCACAAAAAGCGGAGAACTGCCGGACAGCCTCCATATAAGCGCGGCGGGTATTGGGATTGCGGATATGCGAGCTGAAGAAGTCGCGCATCCGTTTCCGGGCTTCAGGCCGCGCCGTGAAGATCGAGGGCAGGGAAGTACCTGCCCTCTCGATTTGAACGTTAGTGGTCATGCCGCACTCCAACTGCTTTGCGCAATCCGGGCCTCAGGTTTGCTGTAAACGGTCGTTTCGAAGCACCGCTCACAGGTGACGATCCAACCGGGTTCACCGTCCACAAAGCATTCCTGGCCAGGATGTTCGGTAAGACTGAAGTGCTCGCCGCACAGGCGGCAATTAAGTAGATATATGGTTAGCGGGTTTTCCATCGTTTCGCACCCTCCTTGGGTGCGAAATGGATACTGAGGGCATCGGGTCGAAACGGTCAAATCACGCGCACTGGTCAGTCGATTGGACTCGAAATGAAAGTTAGGAACGAATCGGCAAGGGAAGTGGTGCGCTTTGCGACCATGCCTTGAGGGCTCATCATCCCATGCAGGAACCCCGGAGAACTGACGAGTCCTCGGGCGCTCAGGTCGGAAGCAATCTGATCGTAGAGGTCCTTTTTACCTCGAAGTTCTGGGTAAACATCCTCCAAGACCTGCGAGGCGCTACCGGCATAGTAGTTGGAGCCAGCGCCTTTGGCGGCGAGGTACTTGGGTGGATCTTGGAAGAGCACAAGGATGCGCAGATGCCAGACAGTCAGCTCATCGATATACCGAAGAAAGGTTTGCTGCTGGTCCTCGTCTGTGGAGCGATGCAAGGCTATGTTCAATAGCCCGTTCCGCAGTGCATCCCGCTTCTCGTCTTTATGAGTGCTAATCGCTGATCGCGTGGCCTCGATCACTGCGGAGACAAAAGCATCATCCTGGCTAAGGTTCTCGACGCTGAACCCCTCGATCTTGCGTTCGGCCTCTTCAAGGCCGTCGGCGAGCTCCTTGAACCAGGTGTCCCGCCGACGCGCAACGGCCGGAGCGAGGACGAGTGACAAAACTTCGGTGATAGAGCCGCCCACAAACGGTATGGCGGCAAGCGCGGCTCGGGTGGTTCCTTGAGCGACATCGGCGGCTGTTGGCTCCGGGTACTGCTCTGCACGGGTGGTGAACAACTTCTGTATTGGCTCGCTCATCTCGTTCTCCTACCACGCATGATAAAGGACATTATCATGCGCGGTTTGTCTATTCTTCTTGGTCTTTCAGCGCCGCTTTCGAAATAAGGAAGATGCCGCTGTGCAAGCAGGCCAACGACCTCCGCTTTTGCCAGGGGCAATCCGCTTTTACGTGATCACAGAGCCAGTTCGGGTTCAAGAATTACAGGCGACGAACGGACTTCCTTACAAGGTAACAAAGCGAACCTTTGGCTTTGAAGTGGTGATTTAAGAAGACTGTGACGGACACGATGCCATCCATGCCGTTCCTGAGTGTCTGCTGCCTCGGGTGTCCCGACGCGGGGGCATACCGAACCGCTTGGCGTAATCGCGAGTGAATTGCGGTACGCTTTCGTAGCCGACCGCGAAGGCGGCGTGTCTAGCGGTCGTGGCCTCGCTCACCATGAGCCGTCGCGCCTCAAGTAGCCGCAGCTGCTTTTGAAATTGCAGCGGCGAATAGGAGGTAATCGTTCTGAAGTGCTGGTGGAATGAAGACGAACTCATCCCGGCTGCGGTGGCCAGAGCTTCGACGGAGAGATGTCGGGCGAATTCCCGCCGCAGCATGCCAATGGCACGCGCTATACGCTGGACATTGCTGTGCGGTCTTGCCAGCAGCCGTAGCGTCGTCCCGAGTCGCCCTACCAGAAGCAGATAATGCATCTCCCGGATAATTCCGGGCCGTAGGATAGGCTCGGCCTCGGGCCGCCCGACAAGTCCGATCAAACGGTTTGCACAATCGATCAGGGCGTCCTCCAATTCGTCCACGACGAACAGTGGCCCGGATCGCAGACTTAGCGCATGTGCTGGCGGCACTTGAGCGCCAAGTTCGTGCAGCAGGAGCAAGTCCAGGTCCAAAGCCAGAGCGAGGTAGGGCTTCTCACGGCTGGCGCGTGTGACCTTGCTGACCACAGGGATTTCGACGGAGACGATAAGACCCTGGCCCGCCTCAAATTGCTGAACGTAGCCGCCTACTGCAACTTGCTTAGCCCCTTGCAAAACGAGGCAGAGTACCGGGGTGTAGATCTCGTGAAGGATACCGCTCGGCCCATCAGAACGCATGATGGAGAGGCCCGATACCGGGGTTTGGATGTAGCCACGGTTCTCCTCAGCACACCGCAACACTGCATACTTCAACTCTTCTGCGCGGGCATCCATACTCTTCGAAATTCTACCTGGTTTATAGGAATGAGCAACTTTCTTGTCACACCGAGCAACTGTTTGTTGGCGATCTTCCGTAATCTTGCTTAGAAACAAGGAGGCCATTGTGCCAGAAAGCAAGATCGCTGTTATCACCGGAGGAAGTCGCGGCCTCGGCCGCAGTACAGCCATTAACCTCGCGCACAAGGGCGTGGGCGTGGTTTTCACCTACCAGTCCTCGAAGATCGAGGCTGAACAACTTACACAGGAGATCGGAGCAGGGGGCGGTAAAGCAGTAGCGCTTCCGCTGGATACAGGAGTTGTGGCCGGCTTTTCGGATTTTGCGGGCCAGTTGCGCAAGGTGCTGGCGGCTACCTGGCATCGAGACACCTTCGACTACTTGGTCAACAACGCCGGAGTGAGCGTGATGGCCAAGATCGGCGAGACGAAGGAGGAGGACTTCGATCGATTGGTAAACATCCAACTCAAGGGTGTGTTTTTCCTGACACAAACACTCTTGCCCTTGATGGCCGATGGGGGCCGCATCATCAATCTTTCGAGTGGCCTCGCACGGTTCTGTACCCCCGGCTTCTCCGCCTACGCGATGATGAAGGGCGGCATCGAGGTCTTCACACGATACCTTGCTAAAGAGCTGGGTTCTCGCGGGATCACTGCCAACGCTGTTGCTCCGGGCGCCATTGCGACAGATTTCGCTGGCGGCATGGTGCGCGACAACCCCACCTTCAACAAGGCCGTCGCCAGCGTTACGGCCTTGGGCCGCGCTGGACTGCCCGACGACATCGGCCCGATGATCGCCAGCCTGCTTTCCGACGAGAACCGCTGGGTCAACGCGCAGCGGATCGAAGTCTCGGGAGGCGCTGCTCTTTAGCCGACCTCTTCCGCTCATGGGATAGACATTGGTCACCACCGCCGCCACTATGAGGGCAGGGTGACCATCCTTCTCCCGTGCCGATACAGCAGGCCAACTGGGTCAACCACAGCAAACGATCAACGGAAGAATTCTATGAGCAGGTCATTCTCATTACAGGCGCTTCCAGCGGTATCGGAGAGCTCGACGTGAGCCCCGAGTGCGGCCGACATTCATCGAGGCTTCGTAGGATCTGCGATGGTTTGTAAGCCAGGCATTTGCTTTCGGCTGGCCATGCCGCCCTTTACGATTACCCGCAGGCTAAAGGGCTGCAAGCCATTGCCCGGGATATCTGGATTCGTGGTGGCATCCTTGGCGCCGTTTGCCACGGTCCAGTGCTGCTTCCGGCAATCATCGACCCCGAGACCGGGAAATCCGTAATCGAGGGTAAGACGGTGACTGGTTTTACAACGGAAGGGGAGATGGCTCTGAGCATTCTCGACAGGCTAAAGTCGGATGGCGTGTCCACGGTTCTGGAAGCTGTCAGCAAAGTTGGAGCAGATTACAGTTCTCCGATGTCGGCATTTGACGACTACTCTGTGACCGCTGGCCGCATCATCACTGGAACCAATCCAGCCAGCGCTCGTAGCACTGCGGAAAGAACCGTCAGAGCATTTGACGGTCCAAGCCAGAGTTTTCTTAAGAGGCTTCTTTCTTAGTGATTCTGGCACAATCAAGAAAAGTGGATGTCGGTAGTAGATTTCCGACATCGATCAGGCTCAGCCACGAGGAAGCATGACTAAACAGGAAGCAATCATGACGCATTCAGTGCATGCGGTGGAGACCCGCCTTCGAGTTAATGATCAGGAACACATCCTGTACGTGGAGCCTTGGACATCCCTGCTCGATCTCCTTCGCGAAACCCTGCGGCTCACCGGTAGTAAGAAGGGTTGCGATCACGGCCAGTGCGGCGCCTGCACCGTGCTGTTGGACGGCCTCCGGGTCAACAGTTGCCTTTGCCTTGCCGTCATGCACGACGGCGCAGAGGTGACGACCATCGAAGGTCTGGGAAGCGAGAAAGATCTTTCAGTAATGCAGCAGGCCTTTGTCGATCACGACGGATACCAGTGCGGCTACTGCACACCCGGGCAGATCTGCTCCGCCGTGGGCATGCTGCGCGAGGGGCACGCGAAATCCGAAGGCGACATCCGTGAGCAACTGAGCGGCAACGTTTGCCGCTGTGGTGCCTACCCTAATATCGTTGCGGCAGTGAAGCATGTCATGCTGTCCACGGCTGCGACAGCGGAAGGCGCACGTTGAATAACTTCGAGTATGTACGGGCCAAAGATGTAAGCGGTGCCGCGGGCTTTGTCGCCAGTCATCATGGGGCGAAGTTCATCGGTGGCGGCACCAACCTGGTCGATCTGATGAAGTACGCGGTCGAGCGTCCGACCGCACTTGTAGACCTAAATCGGCTCGACCTTCGTGAAATCATCGAACTCCCCGATGGTGGTGTGCGGATCGGAGCTCTGGTTACCAACAGCAATGTCGCTTACCACCCGATCATTTCGTCGCGGTATCCGTTGCTGTCGCGCGCCATTCTTGCAAGCGCCAGCGCGCAGCTGCGCAACAAGGCGACCACAGGCGGCAATCTGCTGCAGCGGACGCGCTGCGTCTACTTCTACGACACGGCCGTGCCCTGTAACAAACGCGAGCCAGGCACCGGATGCCCCGCGAAAGAGGGCGTCAACCGTACCTTGGCTATCCTGGGCACAAGTGTGCAATGCATTGGGACGCACCCTTCCGACATGTGTGTTGCGATGGCTGCGCTCGGTGCCGTGGTCCAGGTCACAGGTCCGGCGGGTAAGCGCAGCATCCCGTTTGCGGAGTTCCATCGCCTGCCCGGCGACCGCCCTGAACTGGACACTGTTCTCACGCCAGGTGAGGTGATCACCTCGGTCGACCTATCCCCGGCCGGCTTTGCCGGGCACTCCGCGTATGTCAAGGTGCGCGATCGTCAGTCGTACGCGTTTGCGCTCATTTCCGTCGCGGTTGGGCTAGAAGTTGCGAATGGTGTCATCACCGCGGCCGGGGTTGCCGTAGGCGGGGTGGCGCACAAACCGTGGCGCAACATCCAGCTTGAGCAGGATCTTCTTGTGGGCAAGCCTGCAAACCGTGACACGTGGCACACCTTCCAGATCGCCCTACTTGCTGGCGCTCAGGGCTTTGGCGAGAACGACTTCAAACTTAAACTCGCGCCCGTAACGCTGGTGCGAGCACTCGACCAAGCAGCCCACGAAGGAGACCGCGCATGAGCACACACCTGATTGGCACCGATGTCAACCGCATCGACGGTCCTGCCAAAGTCTCCGGAGCAGCAAAGTATGCGGGTGAATTCTTTGCACCAGGCATGCTCTACGCGGTCGTGGTGTCGGGTTCCATAGCGCATGGTGAAATCACCTCGATCGATACGCACAAGGCGATGGAAGTGCCCGGTGCCATCGAGGTCTTCACCCATAAACATCGACCGCACCTTCCGTGGTTCGACAAATCGTACCTCGACGAAGATGCGCCCAAAGACGGCAGCCCGCTGCGCCCCTTGTACGACGAAAGGATTCACTTTAGTGGGCAGCCTGTCGCGCTTGCCGTCGCGGAGACTTTTGAGGTAGCGCGGTACATGGCGCGCTTGGTGACGGTGGAGTACAAGGCACTCACGCACCAAACGAACATGAGGTTGGCCACCCAAGAGGCGCGCAAGGTGGAAAAGTCCAATCGTGATGGCATCGAGGCCCCGCCCAAGCCACGCGGCAACTCGGCCGAGGCATACGGAGCGGCGGCCATCAAGCTGGACAAGGAGTACCACTCCTCAAGCGAGATCCATAACCCCATGGAGCTCTTCACGACCACAGTTGTCTATCACTCCGATGACACGCTCACCATCTACGACAAGACGCAAAGCGTATCGAACAGCCAGCGTTATGTCACAAAGGCCTTTGGCTACTCCAAGGACGAGGTTCGCGTGGAGTCGCCGTTTGTCGGGGGCGCGTTCGGGTCCGCGCTTCGCCCGCAGTACCAACTCTTCCTGGCCACGCTTGCGGCGAAGGCGCTTAAGCGTTCAATACGCCTCACGTTGACTCGTGACCAGATGTTTACGCTCGGTCACCGTCCGGAAACGCTGCAGGAGATTCGCTTGGGAGCAAACACCGACGGTGCTCTGCAGGCGGTGCACACCGAGACGTTGCAGGCCACCTCGCGTTATGAGAACTACTTCGAAGTGATCGCAAACTGGAGCGGCCTGAGTTACCACTGCGACGCGGTTACCATGGAGGAAAAAACGGTCTCCATGGATACCTCCACGCCGGGCGATATGCGTGCACCAGGTGCGGCGCAGGGCGTTTGGGCCATCGAAACGGCGATGGACGAACTTGCGGTTGCTATGGACCGTGATCCGATTGAACTCCGGCTGCAGAACTATGCGGAGAAGGATCAGAACCACGGCAAGAAGTACTCCAGCAAAGAGCTTAGGGAATGCTACCGACAAGGCGCGGAACGGTTCCGCTGGGACGAACGCCGCGCCACGCCGCGCACGGAGCGTCGCGGGACCGCGCTTGTGGGCCGCGGTATGGCGGGAGGTGTATGGGAAGCACCGCAGATGCCCGCCGCCGCAAAGGCCACCCTCGCACCCGACGGCACACTCACCGTTGCGAGCGGGACCTCCGACATCGGCACCGGCACGTACACCGCCATGGCCATTCTCGCCGGCGAGACACTCGGCCTTCCGCTGAACCGTGTGGTGGTGAAGCTTGGCGACTCCGAGCTCCCTGTCGCACCGCTCGAAGGCGGTTCGTGGACGGTCGCCTCCGTAGGGACAGCGGTCACGGAGGCGTGCAAAATGGTTGCCGAAAAGGTATTCAAGCTCGCCGCGAAGCTCGATGGATCTCCACTAAAGCATGCGTCGTTCAAGCAGGTGGAGTTCGCCGACGAACGAATCTCCCTGCGTGAAGATCCTTCCAAGTTCGTCACACTGCGGGCAGCGCTCGCTGCAGGAGACGGCAAGCCCATCGCCGATCAGGCAAAGAGCGGACCGAACCTGCTGAAGCAGCACGGCTACAAGAGCTACACCCACTCTGCGGTCTTTGTAGAGGTCGAAGTGGACGAGGACTTCGGCACTGTATCGGTCTGCCGCGTTGTCAGTGCGATCGCCGGCGGACGCATCATCAATCACGAGGCAGCCCGCAGCCAGATCATCGGCGGAATCGTGTGGGGCATCGGCATGGCACTCCAGGAACAAGCTGCAACGGATCATCAACTCGGCCGCATCATGAACCACAACTTTGCGGAATACCACGTGCCGGTCAACGCGGACGTTCACGATATCGAGGTGATTTTCGTGACGGAAGAGGACAGCATCGTCAATCCAATCGGCGTGAAAGGTCTAGGTGAGATCGGCTTAGTCGGCGTAGCCGCCGCTATTGGCAACGCGATCTATAACGCCACAGGCAAACGCGTGAGAGATCTGCCAATCACGTTGGACAAGCTCATCTGAACAGCCTTCACGTCTACATAAGCGAACATTTTGTAATTCGGCTTCGCATGGGCCAAATATAAAAACATTTGTTCGTGGGACGAGCGATTTTGCTCGTCGCAGGACCGGCCTTTTTGGCGAGCGTCAAATTCGTAGCCTGCTCTCCAGGCTAAGGGGCGGTTGGTGGGGCTACGGGATGTCCGTGACGCCCTTTCGTTGAACCGCCAGGTAGAGACTTTGCATCCTTGGCTTGTGCTGCCGGCGCGATCTGCTGCTGGATGGTGTTGAGCTGGGTCTGTATGTCGTCGAACTTGCGTATCTCCAGAAAGTGATAGCCGAGCGCTCCGAGCAGGATGCCCAGACCCAGGACCGAACCCCACCAGCTCACGGCATGGAATCGGGTCGCCTGACTGACCTCCGTCATCACACTCCTGGCTTCCCTCGTCGCCCGTTCGAGATTTGCGATCGGGCCTTGAAACGACTCCTTGATGGGCGTATCGCAGTCCTGCTGAATGGCTTCCCGTACCCCATGCCGATGTACTGGGGGTCACTACACCAAACGTCAAAAATCGTACGCTAAGGAATTTAGACCGTCTCGTTCGAGGCTGCGAAGAGTCGCAGGGGCTTGAAGGAGCCCTTGCGGAGGCGTCCAGCAGCCTGCCAAGTGTAGTCGCCGGTCAGGTTGATGTGTTCCCAGCCGATGGGTGAGAGATGGGCCAGAGCTTCGTCGTCGATGACGATCCCATGTTCTCGGAGAGCGGCGACAGCGCGTTCCAAATAGACAGTGTTCCAGAGAATGATGGCGGCGACGATCAGATTGAGCCCGCTGGCGCGATAGCGCTGATTCTCGAAGGAGCGGTCGCGCAGGTCGCCTTGGCGGTTGAAGAAGACGGCACGGGCGAGAGCGTTCCTGGCTTCGCCCTTGTTGAGGCCAACCTGGACACGCCTGCGCAGTTCGGGATCCTTTATCCACTCCAGCATGAAGAGCGAGCGTTCGATGCGTCCTACTTCGCGAAGTGCGGTGTGGAGGCTGTTCTGGCGGGGATAGCTGGCGAGCTTGCGGATGCTGAGCGACGCGGTCACCGTGCCGTGCCGGATGGATGCGGCGAGCCGCAGAATCTCCTCCCATTGCGTTCGGACCAGCCTCAGATTGAGCTTGCCGCCGATCAGCGGAACGAGCGTTGGGTGGTCACGCTCTTTGCTCGGCACGTAAAGCCGTTTGTCAGCGAGATCGCGGATTCGCGGCGCAAATCGGAAGCCCAACAGGTGGCAAAGTGCGAAGACATGATCGGTGAAGCCGGCGGTGTCGGTGTAGTGCTCCTCGATCCGCAGATCGGACTCATGGTAGAGCAGGCCGTCAAGGACATGCGTGGCGTCGCGGGCATTCGCGGCGATCACCTTGGTGTAGAAGGGCGTGTACTGGTCGGAGATGTGGGTGTAGAAGAGCACACCCGGTTCGTTCCCATAGCGCAGGTTCACCTGCCCGGACTGTTCTCCGCGCCCACTGGCGCGGAAGCGCTGTCCATCGGAGGATGACGTGGAACCCTCGCCCCAGTGCTCCGAGAATGGGTGGCGATGATGATAGTTGACGAGTTCGGCGAGAGCCTTCGTGTACGCCTCATCCCGGATGTGCAGCGAGGCAAGCCAATCGAGCTTCCGCGCCGTCGTGCCGGGACAGGCTTCGGCCATCTTGGAGATGCCGAGATTGATGCCGTCCGCGAGTATAGCGGTGAGCAGCAAGATCTGATTCTTAGCCGGCTCGCCCGTCTTCAGATGAGTGAAGTGCTTGCTGAATCCTGTCCAGCGATCAACCTCCAGGAGCAGGTCGGTGATCTTGATGTGCGGAAGCAGAGCGTATGCTCGGCGCATCAGCACACTCGCCTCTTCGGGCACAGCGTTGGTGAGAGGCGTTATCTTCAGCCCGCTCTCGCTGACCGCCGCGTCGGGCAGTTCGCCGCGCGCGGCCATGCCGTCCACTTCATCGAGAGACTGTTTGAGTAACGCGACCCTCCCCGCCACATAGGCGTCACCCTCTTGCTCGACCGGCAGTGACAGGCTCTGTTGCGCCCGCAGTTCGGTGAAGCGTGAAGGCTCAAGAAGATACGCGTCTAAGTCCTTGAATTGGCGGCTGCCCGTTACCCAGACATCGCCTGAGCGGAGACGGTTCTTCAACTCCGTCAACGCACACAGTTCATAGAAACGGCGGTCTATTCCATCATCGGCGACCACATACGGGCGCCAGCGCTGGTTGATCCACTCCAGAGGCGCGTTTTGAGGAACAGAACGGCTCTTGTCCCGATTCATGGCCCGCAGGATGTCGACTACCTCCAGCAGCGGCCGAGCTGCGGGAGCCGCACGGAACTCAAAGATGTCGAGCATGGCAGGCGTGTAACGGCGCATCTGCGGAAAGCCATTTGAGATGAGACCGAGGAAATCGAAGTCTTCGGGCTGCGCCAACTGCTCCGCTTCCGAGACCGTCCGCGCGAAATCACCCCACGAGACAATTCTCTCGATGGCAGCGAACGGATCGCTCCCGTCTTCTTTGGCCCCTAAGAGTGCCTGTCCAATGCGGGCGTAGAGGCGCACCTTTTCGTTGATGGCCTTGCCTGAAGACTGAAACGCTTCGTCGCGTCTCCGGCGGGCTTTGTTGAAGATAGAGCCGACGAACCGATCATGAAAATCGAGGATTTCATCGGTCAGCGTAGCGCTTGCTTCGAGCAGAACCGCAACGAGAGTTCCGTACCTGCGCGTAGCGTCGAAGCGGGCAAGGTGCTGAGAGGTCGTCGCCGCGCCCTCGCGAGCGAGCTGTAAGAGACGGTTTTGATGGATGAGTTGGCCGAGTTCGGAGCGCAGTTCGAGATTGCGAATGTGTTGTAGCCGTTCGATATGGAGCAGGATGTTCTGCGCAGTCGGTGCGCCTGCAGGCGAGCGCAGCCATGTGAACGTGCTTACCTTGCTACTACCCCGGAGTTTGAGAAGGGCGTCGAGTTCCAAACGCTGGTCTTCGCTCAGATCGGCTGTAAGAATCTCGAACAGCTTGCGTTCGGAACGCACGATGACTTCCGCGCAAAGCCGCTCCAGGACCGCCAATCGCGGAACGATGACGGACCGCCGCCGCAGCTCGTCGATTCCTGCCCGAACGAGGACGACACCTCGATTGGTTTGCAGAGCGGTCGGTATCAGCCAGGTCGCAAGCGAGCGATAATGTCCGATGCCGAAGGAGCGCAACCCATAGTGAAGCTGCAACTCAGCGAGGTGTTCCCTGCGAGTTTCATCGCGCTCTGCATAGCTTGTCCATGCACCTGCAGAATGCCCAAGTTGACGTGCCAGGAAGGTAAGAAGTTCTGGGGGAGGGGTCTCATCAGGCAGGAGCGCGCGTCCCGGATACCGGAGGAGTGCCAACTGTACGGCAAGACCCAAGCGATTCTGAGCTCCTCGGCGACGCCGGATGAGGCTGAGATCCTGATCACTCAGGACGTAATGTTCGATCAGACCGGCACGGTCCAGAGGGATCGCTTCAAGAGCGTCACGCTGCGAGGATGAGAGAAGTTCACGCAGCGCCATACGAGTGGCCTACCTCTTGCTGGAAACTGCATCGCCGCTCTTACGTGCAAGCAGCCGACCAATCGTTGCGGGATGGACATTGAAGAGTCGAGCTGCATCCGCCGCAGTCTTCTTGCCCTGTTTGACCATTTTGAGGACCTCAGTCTGTTGCTGAGGAGCAGCTTTGGACGCCGCCCACCAACCCGGCCCTCACCCCGGGCCGACTCCAGCCCCGCCCGCGTTCGCTCTCGAAGCATGGCCCGTTCGAATTCTGCGAACGAGCCAACCCATCTGCATCATCATTCGGCCTGCCGGTGTTGTAGTGTCGATCGCCTCTGTGAGGCTGCGGAATCCCGCCTTCGCTTCTTGTATCCGCTCCATCGCCGCCAGAACGAGTCGTGCACGACCTAGAACATCGTGCCTCAACTCGTCGCAGAGACTCTCCCGTGGACGGGACTCGATAGGTTGGGCGTTACGCTCTCAACCTTGCCCCCACCGCTATACGCCGAAGGATGGGGTGCCTGATTGGGCGCGTCCATGGCACTTCCAGCAGACGAGGCAGCCACAACACGGACTTGCCTCACTGCAGAATGACGGCTTTCCGGTTGCAAAATCAAGCATTCAGCCCTGATACGGGCTCCTAAGCTGTTCGACCTCCGGGGATGCTACGGCTTCGACCTGAGCGGTTTGTTTCTTTCGCTCCCGCTTCCTTAACCGAGTAATGTCGGATTACTCATTTGCCTCGCTGCTAAAGCATGACCATGGAAATGCCGGAACCGTGCAAAGTGTGGAACGGTAAAGCGGTCCCGCCCTTCCGCTCCTTGGAAGACCCCGATGCCTGCGGGCATCCTTATATAGGTTTTCTGTTCCGTTGCTACTCAGACCCGGAGAAGGGCTCCAGCTGATGAACGGCTCAACGAGCCCAGAAATCACTAACGTGCTTTATTGTCCGTTTCCTGACCGGACCCTAAGAGGGCGATTGCCGAAGGCAGGGAAGATCATTTTGAGGAAACCTTGGGGCAATCTCTTCGACTCGGGGGAAGAAGCGAGAGCCAATGGCCTCCCGTTTGACGAAGACCGTACCGGGCCTTGGAAAGAGGGGTTCTAGGCAAATCTGAGCTGAATCTGAGGATCTCGCCCTGTCCTGGCTGTCATGCGAAGGTGCATCGCACGAAGGCCGCGATTTGGGTCATGCCTCCGCTTCTGTTGAAGCTCTGGCGAGAGCAGCATCCGAAAGGGCATGAGCAAACTACCCTATTCGAGATTAAGGTTTTGGACCAGTGAAGGCTCTTTCTCCCTTCACCAGACGGAACAATCTTTTCATCGTTAGGACGCTTATTTGGCGTGCGCAACTGCTGAACGATGTTACAAACTCTTATCGGTAGGGATCTCTCCACATAACGTCTTGAGACCCATGCGCAATATGAGCATTGCAATCGTTGCAACTGGTAAGCCGCCGTGCATTGAACCTACGATGTCGCAAAGGACGACGAACAGCTCGTGGCGATCGCTCGTCTTCTTGGAACGGAAGGCCACAACGCGCGGATCGGCGCAAACTCGTTCCGCCATCAAGGGCAGTTCTTCCGTGAGCCAGTGCCGTGCCCGCCTGATGATGTCACCGCGCGCGGCGCGTCCAGCACCGAAATCATGCGCGTCCAGACCTGAACCTAGGCGAAAGAGCAGATCATCTTCTGATGATTCGCTTAGAGCTGAGAAATCTCCGGTTGAACTTAGATCACTCATGATTTTGGTACCTAAGATAGCATGGTCTCTTCGAGGGCACCATGTTTGCGGACTACTCGCCAGATTTCCTAAGATTCGCGGCTCGGTACGGTAAGGTGTTTTCCGCAGATCGTGCGGGCTTCGAAGCCCTGATTGCTCCCAACCTGCTGTTTGTCGGAGAGGTTGTTCTCAAACTTCCTTTGCGTTTGCCACCGTCCGTCTCGCCACCGAAGGCAGAGTTCGCCTATATCGAAGTTAAAGATTTTCCTCAAGGCGTTGTTGCGAAAGAGGGCGAAGTCGGGTGCGCCGGCCTCTATCACAGCTATCCGATCTGTCTTCTGGAGTGCTTCGGAATCATCATGAGCAATCCGCAGGTGCTGGCATTGCTCGGGGATACGTCCTTGGAGGAGGCCAAACCATTTTATGCGGGCACAAACCCACCCGGGTTTCAGCACTGGACTGATGAAGTTAAGCTGCGCTATTGGGGTGACCTTATTCCGCGATTCCTGCCGAGGGATGCAATTCGTCAAGAGACAGCGTTTTACATGATGCACGTTGCGTTACGCTTCCTATGGTTTCACGAGATGGCGCATATTCTCGACGGGCATCTCGAGTACGCCGTCAGCGAGCTCAAACTGTCGCATGTTTGCTTTCATAGCTCTGACGGTGCAGAAAAGCTTTACAAAGATGCGGAACTCCGTGCCCTTGAGATAATTGCGGACAGTGTGGCCTGCCAGCTATCACTGAGGGGTCTGCTGCAGCACGAAGACAAGTTTATGCCGGCAGCAATTAAAGCGCTCCCTGTGGCTGATCAGTTGCTCGTCCATTTGGCGGCCATCATGTCCCTGTGCTGGTTCTGGTTCGCGAGGGACGCGCAGGTCGCGGTCGAACTGGGGGGTGTAGGCACTCTTCATCAATGGTCGGATCACCCAAGCAATATCGCACGGCTAACTCGCATCGTTGGCACGTATGAGCGTCTGTTGGAGCGCCGTACGAATCTTGCACATTTGAGCTTGAAATCAGCCTTCATCAAGCTCGGAAATGAAAGTGAAGCGATGGCGTCGATGGATTGGTCAATGGAGTTTCTGAGAACGGTAAAAACGCGAGATGTCGCTGATGCCGTATTTGCCGTTCCCTTTATGCCTCCCAAGTCACTGTTCACCTTAATGACGACGGCGCTGAAATCGAAAAGCTACATTTACAGGTATCTCGACGGCCCGATCTTCTAAGTGAATGGCTTGGTTGCTCCTTGCGAGCGCGCTGTAGATTGTCGCAAAGACGTCTTAAACTTGCAGCCTCGTGATATGGCGCTTTGAGGTCTTACCAAAAATCTGGCTGCCGCTACAGGCATCTGATAACACTCTCCGCGATCGGCTGTTGCTGCAAAGCGATAACGTCGCTGTTTCTGCAAAGCGGTTTTGTCATCATAGAGCGTCGTAGTCGTCGTGCGGTGCGTAATGTGGGAACCGCCGCTTTTGGCGGTTTCCAAGCGCTGTGGGAAGAGTGGGACGGTCTTATCGTTCCACGCTTTCCATCAGGCCGTCATTTCCACCGCGGGCGCCGGCGCACTTTTCGGTTTGTAATTCGGTCCGTAAAGCTGACGCGGATTCTTCTTGTAGCCGAGCTTCTCGCTGTTGGTCTGCACCTTCGGCTCGCGCTTTACTTCCTGTTGCGCCTTGATGATCGTCAGCGCATGGCTGAGCCGCTTGTTCTCGACGATCGCCGTGTGGCTCACACGCTGATCCTTGCTGAAGAGGCGATAGGGAAGCGAGTGCCCCTTCGATCGGACCCCAAGCTTGCCGTCAGGGAACTCATAAAGATCAACGTACTTGCCGCCCAGACCCTCCGATAGTTCATTCCGTTCGAGGATGATCTGCTTGCGATCGTAGGACATCGTGAGCTGTTCGCTGACGTAGCGCTGTTCGCGATGGCACAGGATGTCGTTGAGCCGATCCGTCTTGGAGTTAAGTGTCCGATGCAGGTTCTCAGGTTTGGCAGCAGGCAGCGCGAACCGTTCGTTGAAGCGCTCCTGGAACCCGGGCAGGAACGCGTTGCCGGTGTCGATGTCGCATACGTTCTCAAGTCGGAGATCTTTCACCAGGCGATCTTGCAGCGTGCGGTTGGCTCGCTCCACGCGACCCTTGGCTTGGCTGGAGTTAGCGCAGATAATCTCGATGTTCAGCTCGGCCAGCGCACGTCCGAACTGTGTCATGCCAGAGCCCCCTTGTGCATCGCGGTTGATCCGAAAGACCGAGTGCTTGTCCGAGTAAAAGGCCACCGGGCACCCATGGGTCACAAGATACCCTTGCAACGCTTCGAAGTACGAGCTCGTGCTCTCGCTGGGGACGAACCGGAGCTGCATCAAGCTGCTCGTGGCGTCATCGATAAAGACCAGCAGAGTGCAAGGCTCACCCCGGCTCTCGAACCAACGATGCTCGCTGCCGTCGATCTGGATCAGCTCACCCACGCACTCACGCCGTAGCCTTGGTTGATGGAAGCTGCGACGCTGCTTGCGTGACAGCCAGACACCAGCCTCGACCATCCACTTGCGCAAGGTCTCGCGTGAGACCTCGATTCCGTGGCGCTCGAGCAGGACCTCCGCTGCGAGCGTCGGCCCGAAGTCACGATAGCTTTGCCGGACCAGTTCCAGAACCAGCTCACGAACGCCTGAGCCTAACTTGTTGCTTGCTGGTCGACCGCGGCTCTTGTGAATCAGCGCTCCGCCGCCGCCGTCGCGGTACTTGGCCGCCAGTCGCTGCGCCTGTCTCAAGCTCACACCCAGCACGCCCGCCGCCGACTCCGTCGTGCGACGGCTCCCCAGTACCTCGGTCAAGACCTCAACCCGTCGTAACTCCTGCTTGCTCATCTTCAGCCAACCCATCTGCCGCCTCCGACCCTAGACTCAGGATGGGGCAGCGACACTTTGGCTTTGCAGAGCTACGACATTATTGCTTTGCGCTTACAGGCGCTGTAGACATAATCTTGGTTATCGGACGTAAGCCATTCAACCAGAACAGCTCACGCCCGATGGTACCACTAGGGCTTGGACGGAACAACGGCATCCTTGGCGGCCTTTGCCAACCGAAACTTCACGGTCGTCTTGGCCTTGATCTTAACCGCTTCGCCTGTCGCCGGGTTGCGGCCCATCCGGGCTGCACGCTGCGCTTTGACCAGCTTGCCCAGGCCAAGAATCGTGAACTCGCCGTTCTTTCGGGTGTGCGTGGTCGCGGTCTCGATCAGTAGATCGAAGAAGGCCGCAATCTGCTTGGGAGGTGCTTCCATCTGCTCGGCCATGTATCGAATTAGCTGGGTCTTGGTCATCTTCTGGACAGGTGCTTTCGCACCCGCCGGAGCCTTGGTTGGTGCTGTCTTCTTCGCTGGAACAGCCGTCTTCGTCGCTGCTGCTTTCTTCGTCGCCAATGGATCTCTCCCGTTTCTCGAATCATGCTGCGGATGTCAGGCTTCGGACGACCGCGTTTCAGCATATCGGCACGCCTGGACAGAAGCGGACGCGTTTGCGCTCAACTGACGAAAACGGCGTTTACCGTTACTTATGGTCCGTCATGACACAACAGCGATCAAACGGATCGCAGCCATTGGGACAGATGGCACTTGTCGCGTTGGGCATCAGCGTTGCCATCTTCCGTAGATAGGCGCAACACAGGCTTGCAAATGTGGCAAGTCTGTATTGCAACTGCTGAGCACAACGAGGGGCAGTCTCCCTCCATCTACTGTCACGTGGAAGCCACCAAACAAGCACTTATAGGGGTCCCGTCAGGGAACGGAAGATAGAGCACGCTAAGGAAGGTCTGGTGTACGCAGCAATCTGAAATCTGCTTGGTGCTGGCCGCCCATCCTTGTCCGCCTTTTCTGCGCCATTAGATGCTTGAAGTAATCCTGTTCAAGTTGCAGTATGCAGACATCGGAGGTGGACAAGTATGCACGCCGAGATCTTGAACGCGCTTACTCCTGTGTTCTTCGGCATTGTCCTAGGATATCTCGCAGGCAAGATGCATGCTGTGGACAATAAGAATGTAGCGAACCTGAACGCGTTGGTGATGACGTTTGCCGTTCCGGCCGCAATCTTCGTCAGCATCGTGGGAACAACGCGTGCGGGCCTGCGCAGCCAGATTCCGCTTGCCCTCATTCTCTCCAGCACCATGCTGCTCTTGTACGCTGCAACGTATTGGATGGCGCGGCGAAAATTCAAAGCCGATACTGAGGAGGCTTCGCTTCAGGCACTTACGACCTCTCTTCCCAATTATGCCTCTGCGGGCATACCTCTCATCTCCGCCCTGCTTGGACCTCCGGGTCTGATCTCCGTTTCCGTCGCTATTGCGTGCGGCTCCATTATCGTTTCACCCATTACGCTGTTCCTTCTTCAGGACGAGGGAGAGAAAGGCGCCAAAGCACGTTCCACGGGCAAGCACAAATCGGGCACTGCAAGCGCCATACTACACACGTTTGCAAAACCAATCGTGTTGGCCCCGCTGGTTGCGGTCGCTTTGGTGCTGTGTGGATTGACGCTTCCCGTACCGCTTACAAAGGCTCTAGCTTTAATCGGTGAGGTGTCCGGTGGAGCGGGACTGTTCCTCACTGGGATCATCCTGTCTGCACAGACGATGGAATGGAACGTGAATGTAGGCATACAAACTTTGCTTTCAAACGTCGTGCATCCGCTACTAGTTGCCGGGCTTGCGCTGCTCTTTCATCTTTCGCCGCTGATTACCCGTGAGGCCATCGTGCTCGCTGCACTTCCCGCCGGCTTCTTTGGCATCCTTTTGGCTTAGAGGACAAGCGCTCATCTTCGGTTGTGGGTACCACCATGATCGCAAGTACCGCGTTGAGTGCGGCAACAGTTACGGCCGCTGTGTACCTTACAGCCGGTATGGGGCGCTAGGCCCTTTGCCGGTCCATTCACAAGGTTTTTACGGGAAAGAGTGACGATATGGCCGATTGGCAAACGCAGCAGAAATCTCGCAATGAGCGCTTACAAGCAGGCAACAAATTTGCGAAGGACAAAGTCGTTCAGCCCAAAGATGTCACCGCGCTTCTGGAGGCGGTTCTGCGACCCGGAGACCGGTTGTGCATGGAAGGCGACAACCAGAAGCAGGCAGATTTTGTGGCCGCGAGCCTGGCCAAGGCCAATCCCAAAGTTCTGCATGATCTGCACGTTGTGCAATCAGGCGTCGTCTTGCCGGAGCATATCGATCTATTTGAAAAGGGCATAGCGAAAAAGCTGGATTATTCCTATTCCGGCCCCACAAGCGATCAGCTTGCCCGTGTGCTGAACGCCGGCAAGATCGAGCTTGGAGCGATTCACACGTATATCGAACTCTTTGGGCGCTACTTCGTGGACCTTACGCCGCATGTGGGCGTCACCGTGGCCCGCAGCGCCGACCGCCAAGGCAATCTCTTCATGGGACCCAACACCGAGGATTCGCCCACAGTGGTTGAAGCCACTGCCTTCAAAGGCGGCATTGTGATTGCCCAGGTGAACGAGATCGTCGACACCCTTCCTCGCGTGGACATTCCTGGAGATCGTATCGACTACATCGTGAAGACGGATAAGCCGTTCTACGTTGAGCCGCTGTTTACCCGGGATCCTGCGGCCATCACAGAAACGCAGATACTCCAAGCGATGATGGCCATTGTCGGGATATATGCCGAGTACGGCGTCAAGACGCTGAATCACGGCATCGGGTACAACACGGCTGCGATCGAACTCATCCTTCCGACGTTTGCTGAAAAACTTGGCCTCAAGGGAAAGATCGCGACGCACTTCGCGTTGAACCCAAATCCCACCATGATTCCCGTCATCGAAGCTGGATGGGTCAAGCAGATCCATTGCTTCGGCTCCGAGGTTGGCATGGATGAGTACATGCGCGCCCGGCCAGATATTTATTTCACCGGGCCCGACGGGTCAATGGCTTCAAATCGCATGTTCTGCCAAGTGGCCGGACTGTACGCGACCGATTTGTTCATCGGCTCGACGTTGCAAATCGATCTGAACGGCAACAGCTCCACGGTGACTAATGACCGCGTTTCCGGCTTCGGTGGAGCGCCCAACATGGGGTCGGACGCGCATGGACGGCGGCACGGCAGCGATTGTTGGTTGAAAGCGGGCAAGGAGGCTAGCGACAGCGACCCGAATCTAGTCCGTGGACGCAAACTGGTCGTGCAAATGGTAGAAAGCTTCAGCGAGAAGATGGTACCCACCTTTGTCGAAACGCTTGATTGCGTGGGGATGGGTAAGAAACTGAACCTCCCCTTGGCCCCGATCATGATTTATGGCGACGATGTGACGCACATCATCAGCGAGGAAGGCATTGCCAACCTGCTGCTATGCAGGACACCTGAAGAGCGCGAACAGGCCATCCGAGGCATCGCCGGTTTTACAGACGTTGGCCGGGCACGGGATCTCAAGATGGTGGAAAAGCTGCGCGAGCGCAAGATCATCCGCCGGCCCGAAGACCTAGGAATCAACCCGCTGGATGCACAGACGAGTTTACTGGCCGCTCGGTCCATCAAGGACTTGATGCATGCCTCCGGAAACTTGTATGACCCGCCTAACAAGTTCCGCAACTGGTAAAGGAGGACGACCATGGAGAATTTGCAACTGAAGTACACCGCGAAGAAACGCTTGCCCGGCAGCAAGTCCCTGGACCTGGTGGGTGTAGTTGCCTCCGGTAATCTCGAGGTGCTGCTGGAACGCGTGCTTCCTAGACAAGCGTGCGAGGTGAGCATCTCCACCTCGACCAGAGGGTACGACGACATCTGGAAGGCCGTCATCAGCAACTTTATCGACCGGTTCTCACCCGGAGGCCTACGCATTTCCATCAACGATGGCGGTGCACGACCCGACACCGTCATGCTGCGCCTAATGCAAGGCAGTGCACTCATGGAGAAACAGTAATGGAACAGCTGATGCAAGTGGAAACGGCAAACTGGTTCCAGTCCACGGCCCGGCAACGCATCGCGGGTCTGCTCGATGAGGGCAGCTTTACCGAGTACATCGGCCCCGCCGAGCGCGTGCAGAGCCCCACATCTGGCCTTGTTCGACCTGCCCTCGGCCTTTGACGATGGGTCGTCATCGGACGCGGCAGGTTCGGAGGGGAAGATGTACTCATCGCCGCCCAAGAAGGGCAGTTTATGGGCGGCACGTTCGGCGAGGTGAGCGGCGCGAAGCTGGTGGGTCTGCTGCGCGCGGTGCGGGAGAACAACAAACTTCCCCGAACGGTGCTTCTGCTGATGGACAGCGGCGGTGTCCGCTTGCAAGAGGCAAACGCAGGCGAGTTGGCTGTAGCCGAGGTGATGCGGGCGTTGGTGGAAGCCCGCTGTGCCGGCGTCGGAGTGATCGCGCTGGTGGGTGGAAAGTCCGGAGCTTTCGGAGGCGGGGGCCTGACCACCGCGACATGCTCACGCATAGTGATCAGCGAGCAAGGCCGTACCGGGGTGACCGGGCCTGAGGTGATTCAAACCAACAAGGGTGTCGAGGAGTTCGACGCCTCCAACAAGGCGCTCGTGTGGAGCGTCGACGGCGGCAGAAACCGTCGCCTGATCGGTGGTGCCGATGCCTACGCGGACGGCACGATGCGCGGTTTTCAAACTGCCACCAAGAGCGTTCTGGCCAACTTGCCGCCGTTCACGCTGGAACTCATGCAGGCCGAGCAGGACCGGCTCGCGGCACGTGCGAAGGAACTCGGCCGTTGCGAGGATGCGATTTCCATGTGGAAGACCCTCGGCATCGCAAAACCCGAGGCCATCCGCGACATGAACTTGCCCGATTTTCTAGCGATAGCGAACGGCACAGAAGGAGCCAACCATGACGCTCGATGAAGTACTAACTGGTTTGTTTTCCCAGGGACACAAGATCGTAGTGAGCAAGAGCAATATGCTTACCGGCACAGCGACGTTTGGGGACGGCAAGCCGCTGGCTGTCATCGGTGTCGTGAACGGCGAAGCGTTGGGCATCGACGGGGTTCTGCCATTAGCGCAGTATGTGCTGGATGTTCTGAAAGCAGGCGGTGACACCCCCATTCTCGTGCTTGTAGACACGCAAGGTCAGTTGATGGCGCGTCGCGATGAAATGCTAGGCTTAAATGAATACCTTGCACATCTGGCTAAATGTTTGCTATTGGCCAGCCACATGGGACACCGTACCCTGGGACTCGAATATGGCAAAGCGGCCGCGGGCGCGTTTCTTGCCACGGCGCTCGCTACAGATTCGTTGGTCGCCTTGCCCGGTGCCGAGCCCGTGGTGATGGACATGCCCTCGATCGCGCGCGTGACCAAGCTGCCCGAGGACAAACTTCAGGAGCTTGCGAAGAACACGCCCGTCTTTGCCCCCGGGGTGGACCACTTGGCGCAGATGGGCGCGATCGCCGAGATCTGGGATGCGAACAAGCCGCTTAATCAGCAGCTGGAGGCATCGCTGGCGCAAACGTCAGCTAAAGACGTGCGCGATGTATTAGGCAAAGAGCGCAAGGGGCGGCCGATGGCGGCCGACGTGGCCAAACGAGTGATCGCCGAAGCGTCAGGAAAACCCAATGCTGCAGCGGCATGACCTCCTCGAAGTTTCCGAAGGTGCTTGGGAAACCATGCTTGCGGAACGCGCCGACCTCCACAATATTCCGATTGTGGCGAGCTGGGCGGCGCGCCGCTGGCCGGTGATAGCTCGCAGGCCGGCGGAGTGCGATCCCTTCGGAGCGCTGACGTTGGGTTTGCCGCTTCCGCCCAGCCAGGGCAAGCGGCGCCTCACCTTTGTCCTGACCGCTGAAGCGCACGTGGTGAAGAGGCCTCCCGTACTGCTCTGCGATGCAGCGAGCTTTGCGCCCCGGCCGTGGCGAGCAACGATCCAAGACACTCTTGCGCTCGGGGAAACGCTCGGAAGGCTGCCGCACGTCTTCGGAGCTTTACTGTGGCAAGCGGTGACGGGCTTGCCGTACATAACACAGCACTCCGACCTCGATCTGCTGTGGGAGGTAACAGACCTGCACGATGCCACTCTCCTGGTTGAAGAGCTCCGCCGCTTAGAAGTGGCCAGCCCCGTCCGCCTTGACGGCGAGCTTTTGCTGGAGAACGGTGCCGGCGTGCATTGGCAGGAGGTGGCCCGCAGCCTACAGGAGCCCGATCGTGGAATGCTCGTCAAGTCCATGCGGGGTGTCGAGATGCGCTTCCTCCACGAACTCTTTCCGGCACCGGTACCCGCATGAAAGCCGCCGCTGATTTCCGGCACGAGGCGGCCCTGCCTGAAGTTGCGGCTACGCGCATTGCTGAAATGGGAGCGTCCGCCATGCGCGACGAGCTCGAAACCTGGCCCAAGCCGGGTCTCGTCAGCCATGTGGACTCTGGTAGCCACCACGACATGACGGCAGCGATGTTCCACGCAAGTGCGACGGCGATCCGGCCATTTCTCGGCGCGCTCGCCACTGCGGGTGCAGCCGGGGCGCCCATCGACAAGCTTCGCCGTAGCGGCATGGAGGCCGAGGCGGCCATGATGCATGCGACAGGCGGGGTCAACACCCATCGTGGCGCCATCTTCGGGCTTGGCCTCTTATGCGCCGCGGCTGGCTGTGCCTGGGGCGTCGCGAGCCGGGGCGCGACACTCGGCGACATCGTACACCGGCGCTGGGGCGAAGCCATAATGCGCGGCCCCATCCCACTCCGCAGTCATGGGACAGAGGTATTGCTGCGCTATGGAGCCGGTGGTGCGCGCGCACAAGCAGCCGCTGGCTTTCCGGCAGTCTTCGAGGTGGGCCTGCCGGCCCTGCGTCTCGGTCGGACGATGGTTTCCGGCGATGAAGAGGCCGCGCGCGTTCATAGCTTCTTCGCCCTGATGGCGGTCACAGAAGACACAAATCTTCTCCACCGCGGCGGAGCCGAAGGCTTGCTGTATGCGCAAGGCGAAGCTTCGGCTTTTCTCCGAGGGGGTAGCGTTGGCCGGGCCGATTGGAGGGGCTGTGCCTCGGCAATCCATCGCGGGTTTGTGACCAGGCGGCTCAGTCCCGGCGGTTGTGCCGACCTGCTGACCTTTTCACTCTTCGTCGATGCCTTTGAGACCCTGCGATGAGCGGCCTCGCCATCCTCTGCTCCGGTCAAGGATTTCAGAATGCCGACATGTTTGCGCTTACGGCGGAAGCACCGGAAGCCGCTCCCGTCTTTGAGGCTGCGACCAGGCTGCTGAACGGACAGGATCCTCGTGAGCTCGTAAAAGCCGGAGACGGCCTGTACGAAAACAAGACGGGTCAAATCCTCTGCTGTGCCGCTGCCCTGGCAGCTTGGGCTGTTCTCTCGCCCTTTGTTCCGCGGCCTCGGGTCGTTGCCGGCTACAGCGTCGGCGAGTTGGCAGCTTGGGGCGTTACAAACATGTTCGGGCTTACGGATATTTTGGAGCTTGCCGCAGAGCGTGCGGCCGTCATGGATGCATTCACAAAGGAACCCTCCGGCCTTGCTGCGATACGCGGCCTACATCAAAAGCAGCTCGAACCGTTATGCGCGCTCCATGGAGCCTATATCGCCATCGTGAATACGGAGGACCAGATGGTGGTCGGCGGTACATGCCCGGCTGTTCTCGCCGTTGTTGCCGCGGCTCAAGCTGCCGGTGCGACGCGTACAACGGCTTTACGCGTGTCCGTGGCGTCACATACACCCTTACTAAGCGAAGCCGCCGAGCAGTTCAGCCGCAGCCTCAAGCGCCGTACGTTGGCGGGGGCTGTGCCCTCCGACATGCGCTTACTGAGCAGCATCGACGGCAGCGCGGTCCTCGAAGCCGACGCGGGCTTGGCGAAGTTGGCACAACAGATGCAAAGAACCGTGGAGTGGCAAGCCTGCATGGAATCGTGCGCGAGCGCAGCCGTTACCAAGGCGTTGGAACTTGGGCCCGGAAGCGCCCTCGCCCGCATGGCGAGTTCCGCACTTCCGGATGCGAGCATCCTCAGCGTAGCCGAGTTCCGCACCTTAAAAGGTTTGATCCAGTGGGTCAATACACCTGCTCCTTGAGCGGACATTGCGTGAACGGAGGCGTTCAATCCAGCGCGAGCCTTCGTCCCGATCCAGCACTTGTTCCGGCTAGGGAGTGTCCGTACATGGAGCACCAACTCAAATGCTTGCTGCTGGTCGTCTTCGCTGAACTGGCGATCAAGCCAGGGTAGAGTCCGGTGAATGAAGAAACCCTGAGCGGACCCGACCGCCGGATAGCACGCGCCCGAACAGCAGCAGCATCTGCTCGGCGATTTGGGGAGGCCAACGCAGCATACTGCTGGAAAAGGGGGTGCGATAGGGGTCCCGTCAGGGAACGGACGGTAGGGGCAGACCCAACAACAACAATCGTGTCACCAATTGCTCTCGTAGATGATCGTCCAGCCGCCATCCACCGGGCTTTCAGTGATCTGCTTCGCGTCTCCAGGCCAAGGATGGCCTGCCCAAACACCTTCTTGGTGCGCCGCCTCGCCCGTGGATCCGCCTACATCCTGGGGCTGCTCGTCCATGCTGGACGCAGCGACGCTGCTCAAGCTGGTAAGCCGTCGCGCGCAGCTCATGGACGAGGCGGCGCCCGCAGATGCGGGGCTGAGTGCAATTACGGGGCTTCCCCTTAGCGCACTCCAGCCGCTTCTAGACAGGTATCAGGTAGACGTTGCCATTCGTAATGGGCTGGAGAGTTTCGTCATAGGTGGTCGCCTGGGATGTTTGCGTGAGATGTGCGATCAAGCAAAGCGAAATGGCGCAAGCAAAGCCGTGCTCCTCCATGTCTCCGTTCCATCCCATACCCGGCTGTTGGCGGTAGCAGGCCCGCCGTTCCTGAGAGAATGCCTGGAAGCCAAACCGGTCATGCCGCGCGAGGGGTGGCGCGTCTTGAGTGGCATTGATGGCGATTCGATCCGCAGTGTTCAGCAAGGTTGCTGAGAATTTGGCGATGCAGCTTTCGCGGACCGTCGATTGGTCGGCATGTATGCAGGCCTGTCATGAGCTGGGAGCGACCACCATGCTGGAACTAGGTCCCGGTAGCACTCTTGCCCACATGGCTGCTAAAGAATTTCCCGACAGTCGGGTTCGTTCTGCGGAGGATTTGCGGACAATTCAGGGCATACAGGACTGGCTTGCCAAAACAGAATAATCGTCCATTGCTCGGTCTGCGTGGCGAAAGCATAGTGAACCTCAGCCACGCAGACTTAGTTGATGAGTGGACGGCTTCAACGGCTATACGTAGAGAGTCTCGCCCAAAAGACGTGCAATCTCCTCGGTTGCCTCAAGGCAGCGCTTGGAATGCATGGTCATTTGAATGATCCCGTGAGGCAAGTCGGGATAGTGTACGTATGTCAAGTCATTGCCGGCCTCGGCGAGCTTTCGGGCATAGGCATGCCCCACATCGCGCAGCATGTCGAAGCCGCATGTAACCAACAATGCCTTGGGGAGGTTGGAGAAATCGGTTGCATTAAGAGGAGTGATGTAGGGCTGACTATAGTCCACTCCTTCCGGGAGCAAACACCAGACAAACAGCAGTACGCCCGCAGTGTCAACATATCCACCTGATACATTCTCGACGCCCGCTGGTGTCTCAAAAGGCATTTTGCCTCTGGGTACAAGGGCATCTGCAGCGCGAGCTGCGGTCCTTTCTCGTCCCGCAGCTTCTGCGCGATGACGCAGGTCTGGTTACCCCCAGCAGAGTCGCCGCCGAGGGCAATTCGCGTTGAATCGACGCCACGCTCGGCTGCATTCTCAAACAGCCAGCGAACTACGAACTCACCCTCTTCGATCTGCACGGGCCATTGATACTCCGGGGCGAGCTTGTAATCTACCGCATACACCTGCGCGCCGCTTCCTTCGCAGAGCCTGCGCATGGCCGTTTCGAACTGGTCCAGTGAGCCGACGATGAATCCGCCACCGTGCAAGTAAATCAGAGCTGCGGCGGGTGAGGCGCCGGGCTTGGAAGGATGGTAGACGCGAATCGGGATCGTTCCATGCGGGCCAGCAACGCCAAGGTGTTCGACTCGGCCTACTGGGGGTGGATTCTTGTCGATGAACGCATCATGCTCACGTCGTTGCACATGGATCGGCTTATGAGCACCAAGGACGGGACCAGTTTTCATCCATTCAGCAATCTCGGGATTTTGTTTTCGCGTCGTAAATTGGCATGTTGCCTCCTGGAAAATGCGTACCTGTGAGGGACGCCAGACGCTTATATCTCTGGGGCCGGTTGATGGGATGCCATCAACCGATCTGGGGTCACTACACCAAACGTCCAAAATCGTACGCTAAGGGAATTTGGATCACTCGTTGGAGGCTGCAAAGGGCCGTAGACGGCAGAGATGCAGCAGCATGCCGAAGGAACGCCGGAAACTTAATACCAGTTCTATAAGTCCCGTGAAACGCCGCCAAGAAGTTGGCTGTCCTCAGCCCCGAAACCTTAGCGTACGATTTTGGACGTTTGGTGTGGTGACGCCAGAAGGACCTTCGCTCCATCTCAGAGAGCGCTCAGGTCTCCGTCCGAACGCTTCAGCGGTGGGTCGTTGGCTATAGGCAAGCCGGCTTGGCCGGGCTCATCAAGAAAGGGCGAAGAGATAAGGGCGAGAGACGCGCGATCTCGCCAAGGTTGCGCGACGCGATCGAGGGACTTGCGCTCGAAAAGCCAGCGTTGCCGCTTACCTCCGTTCACCGCCAAGTGAAGCAGTTCGCGCAAATGATCGGTGAAGCTGCGCCCAGTTATTGGGTTGTGCGCGATATTGCTCTGAGCATCCCGAATGACCTTCGCACCCTGGCTCAACAAGGTGCACGCAGATACGGCGAACTCTATGACCTCGTGCACCGGCGGGAAGAGTCCAGACCGAATGCCCTTTGGCAGGCGGATCACGCACAACTAGACATTCTGTTGCTCAGAGAAGATGGCGCGACTGCCCGGCCATGGCTTACCGCCATCATCGACGACTACAGCCGTGCCGTTGCGGGGTATTACCTCGGCTTCGACCCTCCGTCCTCACTCCGAACGTCGCTCGCGCTTCGGCAAGGAATCTGGCGAAAGGCTGAGCCGCATTGGCAGATCTGCGGAATCCCTGACGTTCTTTATACCGACAATGGCGCGGACTTTACCTCGAAACACCTAGAACAAGTGGCGATCGATCTCAAAATGAGACTCGTCTTTTCCACCCCAGGCAAGCCTCAGGGTCGGGGTAAGATCGAGCGGTTCTTTCGAACCGTGAATGAGTCGTTTCTGTGCGATCTCAAAGGCTACACGCGGCGAGGGCGCCGCAAACCCACGTTGTCGCTCGGCCAATTTGAAGAGCAGTTCCGCAGTTTCCTGATCGAGGTCTACAGCCGAACTCCGGTCGCCAAAGCGGTGCTCTCGCCATCGGCGATGTGGGAACGCGGAGGCTTTCTGCCGCGAATGCCCGATTCACTGGAACAGCTCGACCTGCTGCTGATCGAGGAGGTTCGCTCGCGCCGCATCCGCCGCGATGGCATTCATTTCCAAGGCTTCCGCTATCTGTCCCTCACCCTCGCCGCGTACGTCGGGGAGGACATCACCATCCGGTATGACCCGCGGGATATGGCTGAAATCCGCGTCTTCTATAAAGACCGCTTCCTCTGCCGAGCGATTTGTGCCGAGTTGGCCGGCGAGACGGTTCCGTTCCGCGACATCATTCGCGTCCGCAACAGTCGGAGGAAGCAGTTGCGTAAGGTGCTTGAAGAGAAACAGAAGACAGTCGATGTCCTGCTACAGCTCAAGCGAGGAGAGAACATTGTCAAAGCGAGCCCAGGTGCAATCGCAGAAGCCCCTTCCGGAGTCCGCATCAAACGATACCGGAACGAGTGACGCCGCATTCGTCGAAACGTCTGAGCACCGTAGATTCGTCGAGTTCTGCGACGCTTGTAAGAAGTATCGCTACATAGGTCTGTGTTACGGCCCACCCGGTGTCGGCAAGACACTTTCCGCACGCCAATACAGCCGGATCGACGCCTTTGCAGCTATCGATCCATGGCTCGATCCGCCGCCAGCATCGCCTGAGCCTGATACTGTTTTCTACACGACTGAGGTCATCAACACTCCCGGGCGCATCGCGACTGACCTGTTGAAGGCCAGATCAAGGTTGACCGCTATCGCGGTCCGGCCTATCGAGCAAGAAGAACGTATTGCGTTGGAAGAGATCCGCGTTCGTGACGAAGCGAGACGGCGCGAGATCCTGGAGAAACCAGGAAGCTCACCCTGCGATCGGCCGCCAGTCGATCCCATCTACTTTCAAACCTACCAGTCCTACAAGACGAAGAAGAAGCAGGTCGCCGATCCAACCTTGCTCCTCGTGGTCGATGAAGCCGACCGGCTTCAGATGAACAGCCTGGAACAGATGCGCTCGATCTTCGACGACGGTTCCATGGGCATGATCCTGATCGGCATGCCTGGCATCGAGAAGCGAATTGCCCGCTTTCCGCAGCTCTACTCCCGCATCGGCTTCGTGCATGAGTTCAGGCCCTTGGGTGACGTGGAGATGCAGGAACTCCTCGAGCATCGGTGGACACCCGCCGGAGTCAGCTTGCCCGAGGGGGCTCTCACGCCAGAGGTCATCGCACGGCTGATCCGTATCACCAGCGGCAATCTTCGGCTTCTCACAAGACTTCTGACCCAGATAGAGCGCGTTCTCAGCGTCAATGAAATGCCCCAAGTCTCAGTCCAGATCGTCGAAGCTGCTCGCGACAGCCTCGTCATCGGTCAGGCCTAACCACGAGGAGGCGACAAATAATTACACCAACCTGCGTCAACGATCACCTCACGCTACAATCTTGATGATCCGGCCAGCCTACTGACATCGCGAATTCGTGAACACAGTGATGGTGACCGCCGACTACCTCCTTAACCAGAAGTCCGGCACGTTCGCCAAGACTGTTTCACGCAAGGCTTGCCATGAGTACCTGACCTCAGATTCACGCAATGGGTAGGAGACTTTAGTATGCCTCCCGTCGCTTAGCAATGAGCATTCCCAGAGTAGTTGGAACGAATCACAGCGGCAGTTCACCATCCTCAGCCGCCTTCGCCGCCGCCCGCAAAGGGGACCTCTCCTTAGTCTGAAAGGAGCCTGTCTACTACACAAACGGTGTAGGACAGTTCATCTAGCCTGCTTGTACAAGTATCTATCAAGGGTACAACACGAATACCTGCACGCTCGCAACGCTTGGCTTTAGAGGAAGAACAATGCTTATCAGGTACGTACCTACTTCCATTACTTCCGATGTAAGGGTGCCAGATAAGAATGCCGCGACGCGCCCTTATCATGAGCATTCGACAGACCAACAGACAGCGACTTCGGAGGTTCCAGTTGACATCTATACCCCTAGCTCCAAGACGATGAAGACATCGGATGTAATGGACGACACCGTGAGTCTCGGCTCTAACGCAACGGATACAGGCTCATCAAGCAGAGCGGAGATACTTGCTGGCCTCAGAGCAAGTATCGTACAAGGAACATATAACGTACCATCAGCACACGTTGCTGATAGTATCGTCCGCCGTATATTGAAAGAGGCTGACCCGGACTAATTCTATTTCCTGGCTGCAGCCTTGCCTTTCTCGGTTAGAAGTGGCGCGATGTAATGCCTCAGACTCAGCTCCGACTTCCCAATCTTCCCCAGAAACGGAAATCGTCGATCAGCATCGACAAGTCGTTTGAAAGGAAGCGCATCAGCATGTGGAGCATTAGGGAGATCAGATGAAGGACGTGCTTGTTGTGGTGCATTGGAAGTAGCACTGAGCGACGCAGCGCGGCTTGGCTTCCAGGGTCGCACAATATTGCAGTCATCTTCTGCGAGGCTAGCATCTGTAGGCTGCAGGACTTCTGATAAATAGCGCTTTGGTGTTTGCTCTCTCATGACACCTCACTTTTACCTAACATCGGTTCTTTCGGGAATCCTCGGTGTATACCCGAAGACAGGATATTTGTCTAGGGTAACAAATGGCCATCCCGCTAACGTCGCAGACCAGCCTCGTTTGGCTCACACGAAGGAGAGATTAGACTGAGCAAAGTTTGCTAGATGTGGAAAGATGCCGGGCAGTGCTCCAGATGGAACACCAAACCACGAAGCTAATGTGGCACCATATTGAGAAACAGCTGTGGAGGGAACCCAACGCCCCTGGCCGAGGTCGTCCGGACCCCCCAAGGTGAGATTAGGAAACTTGCCATAGACACTCCCCCCATGTACGGCTGCACCCATAATCATAGCGTGGCTTCCCCATGCATGATCTGACCCACTTGTAGCGTTTACGGACAGTGTACGGCCAAAGTCAGAGGTAGTGAAAGTTGTAACGGCGTTTTGCATCCCTATCTCTGCTAATCCGGCTTGGAAAGCACCAACGGAGGCGTCTAGATCGAGAAGTGCATGGTTCTGGTTAGCAAGCTGTTGTTCGTGATTATCAAATCCCTGCAACACACATTGAAAGATCTGGCGCTTCATTCCAAGGCTAGAGTGAGCCTGTATCAATTGAAGAACCTGCTTAAGTTGCATTCCCAGGGAAGAAGAGGGGAACGTGGTTGCGAACTGAGGCGCTGCTTGGATCACTCCATTAAGTACCGTGCTTTGCTCCAAGGACGAGGAAAGTCCAGAAGCTGCAGACGCCATCATCGCACTACCTCTCTGTAGTCGAGCAATGAGTTGAAGTGAAGCGTTCGCATCTGACGGAAATAGACCTGCCGAGCCAGCTGAGGTTATTAGGGGATAGGTGTTGTTGCCGTAGCAGAAGACCTGCTCAGTCATGCCAGGAGCTAAGCACGTCACCGTTGGTAAGGAGCCCGAGTTGTAGGAGGCCATCGCGTCGGCGACTAAGCCTCCCCATCCCTTAGCTGCCAGGGTCGCTCCCGTCTCTGTTTGAGATGTGCCCCACTGGTAACGCTGCCGTTCGTGGTTGTAGAGGTCAGTGGGAACGGTTGCTGCGCCTGAAAGAACGTCAGAAGCTGAGACTGGACTGACAAGAGTACCAACATTGGCTAAGAGTGCAGCAGTTCCTGCGTTATACATAGCGCTAATGTTGGTGAGAGCAGGATGAAATCCATATGGCCTTCCGCTTCCATCGTTGCACGCGTGAAGGGACGATGGGTTAAGGGCCAGAGTCTGCCTCGCGTGAGCGTAAGCCGCGTAACCGGAAGACGACAGAGGAATGAAGAGGTTATTCCCGTCACAGCCTCCATCTAGGGAGATACACACGAGAGCTTTGAAATCACCTGCCGCTTGGGTGGCGCCGAGAAGCTGTGAAGGCTTAATGAAGCTACTCACCATGTGAGATGTTCCAAGCAGTCCAAGGTTACGAAGAAAGAGTCGACGATTCATGATGGCCTCCCGAGGCAGCCTTGTAAACGTGCCAGGCTTCTTGCGCTCTTTTCTCTATATCGGCAAACTGAGCGTGATCTTTACCGCTTTCATCTCCCCCTTCTGGGGGAGATGACAACAACAGAGAATGTGATAAGAAAGCTCACTCAGTATTCAGTCATGTACTCGGGAGACATGACGATGAGGTAGGCGGTTTGCTGAACTCTCGTTTGCAAGTCATCAGAGGGAACTGATTGAAGATTGTTCGAAAGAACTGCTCTGAGGGCAGACGACATCTTGCCGTGAAAGCAAAGGTGGTTCCAGGCGTCGAGCAGTGGCGCTCCATCTGCTTGTGCAAGCGGTTCCCACGCTGTCCAATCCACACTGGAAGGAGTGGGCAGAGCAACTCCGGGTAGCCCAAAGACGTAAGCGGCAAACTGCGCCCTTTGCAAGATGGCATCGCTCGTGTAGATCTGAGCTTCGGGAGCTAACAGAGTACTGCCGGAGATCGTGCTGTAATCGCTGTAGTAGCCGAATACCGAAGGAGCGGCAAACACAGCCTCGTGCGCCAGCTGAGAAGTGACGAGCGCTGGTCCCATCAAAGGGATACCGGATCTTGGAGTCGCTCCAAACTGGCGTAGGACGTTCGTCTCCCAATTCACATCGTCTCTAAAGCGAATCAAGTTATCAGGGGTGGAAGAGGTTGGGTCATCACCCGCGCGGGCTTCCGGATCAAGAAGGATCGCTGTAATAACCGCCTGTATATTGCCTTGATTGTTGGATCCGTCATTCGCCCAAACGCCGGCCACGCGAGCAACGTAATCTGGAGAAGGATTGCTCGTCACGAGTTCATGGATGAGGTACTTGCTCATATGTCGACCGGTGTTTGGATTACTCGCCAGTTGGTTAACCACAAGCTTGATCTCAGTGATTGCGTCCATTCCGCCGGGAATGTCCTGGCCAAGCAGTTGCTTCTCTCCAGAGTCGTGATCGGCCTGTGGCCCGGACACCATCGGAACCAGACCCTCGGGATCACTGCTTGTCCAAGGGTTGCCGTTGTAGGTGAGCCCCGTCATTGTGCGAGCGAGTGTTCGAACGTCAACCTGAGAGTAAGCGGGGACGGGCTGGCCGCTTTGATCCACCTGGTATGTGCCATCAGCATTTAACATATAGGGGCCAATTGAGAACTGCTGCATGAGCTCTCGAGCGTAGTTTTCGTCAGGTTGAGCTCCCGATACGGACTGAGCAACATCCCAGCAGCAATAGTTGAAGTAAAAGCCCATTTCAACGTTGGTAGTAACGTCCGTCAGCAGATCTGCAAAGGACCCGAATGCCTCTCGGTTCGTCAGGTTTGGAACTGCCGAGAACATTCCCGCCACTGTGGTACCAGGGGAATTGAAAAGCTTGTACCAAGCCCAGCCTATCTTTGTACGGAGCTGTGATTGTTCATGGAGGGATGCAGCCCACCAGAACATCTGGGGGACCCACTGGAGGTCTGGATTGGTATAGCTGTCTTCAGCTGATGCAAACTGCTCCTTCAAATAACCCTGGAAGCCTACCTGTTGAACGTGCGCGACTAATGCTGGTGTAGCTCCCCAGCTCGCCTGTTGGAGAAAACGTGCAGCGGCGTCGTAGCTGATGCCCACGGAGACCTGTACAGAGGTCACCTGATTGGCTCCATTCGACACTTCCAAAGTAGCGGCCGAGATGCTGGTTGGGACAGACGAGAGTTGGAAGGTGAGATTCTGGGAGGAGACGAAAGCCGTTGGAAGAGCCACACCGGCAAAGGTAACTACGGAGGCTGGGGTGAAACCCGATCCTTTAACTACTCCATGGACCGATGTTCCGGGCGTGAAAGAACTTGGACTGATGGCTGCAATGCTTAACGGGTTTAAGATATCGATCGTCGTGCTGATGGATTTGGAGGTGGAGGGATCGGTGGCGGTCAGGTTGATCGTTCCCTGCGCCGGACAGGTTGCCGCAGTATAGACACCCTGTGCCGAGATGCTGCCACCACCCTGCACCGTCCATACCGGGGCGAAGCTGGAGGAACGACTGCTGGTCGCCGTGAAGGTCACCGTCTGCCCGCATATCACTGAGCTCGGCCCGGCGATCGTCAGCGCCTCCGGTGTGGTGATGGCCAAGGAGGTGCTGGTGGATTTGGAGGTGGAGGGATCGGTGGCAGTAAGGGTGACCGTTCCCTGCGCCGGGCAGGTTGCAGCAGCATAGACGCCCTGTGCCGAGATGCTGCCGCCACCCTGCACCGTCCATTCCGGGGCGAAGCTGGAGGAAAGATTGCTGGTCGCCGTAAAGGTCGCCGTCTGCCCGCATATTACCGAGCTCGGACCGGCGATTGTCAGCGCTTCCGGTGAGTCTTCTGTCGCCGCCGGAGCCTTTACAAAGCCGGAGCCACATCCAACAAGGGCGAAAAGACCAAATGCAGAGAGAAGAACGATGGGCAGGCTTGTTGTGCTAGAAATAGGAAGTTTCATGGCGTCTAAGCCCTGTAACGGCATTCGACGGGAAATCTTTACCCCAACCCTGTACCCCCTTAGTGGTATGCCGCATTTTAAAGTTCTTCGTGGATCTGCCGATCATCTCGGTATGACTACATTAACCGTTCTGCCCGCCACCTCAACTACCAACTGCTCCACGTGCAGTACAGGTCTCTGCGCGATTTCACAAAGAAATCGCGCAATACTGAATCTCCGAAACGCAGCTGCATATTTGCAGGCTGCTTCGAAGCCTAGCGGGAGGGTTGCTGGAGGAGCGAGGGCCGGGTCTGCCGTATACCTATACCCGGCATCCGAAATTTGATCTCAGGCCATCTGCGTGAGCTGCGCATCCAGCATGAGGGACGGCCTTACCGGGTGCTGTATGCCTTCGCATCCTAAACGGGCGGCATACCTGCTGCTCGGTGGTGAAAAACCCTGCCCAAGCCGAAGCGATCCTACGCCGTGCGTCCGAGGGTGGGCCTGATCCTGCCTTGGAACGGGCTCGACGTTCGTACGTACAATTCATAGCTGAGGTCGTATTTGGGCTGGGGCGGTCTACGGCTGCAGTTTATACACGCCGGTGGCGCCAGAGGACAACAGCAGGTACGTCAGAGGAGATCGGGGTCACTACACCAAACGTCCAAAATCGTACGCTAAGGGAATTTGGATCACTCGTTGGAGGCTGCAAAGGGCCGTAGACGGCAGAGATGCAGCAGCATGCCGAAGGAACGCCGGAAACTTAATACCAGTTCTATAAGTCCCGTGAAACGCCGCCAGGAAGTTGGCTGTCCTCAGCCCCGAAACCTTAGCGTACGATTTTGGACGTTTGGTGTGGTGACGCCTACAAGGACCTGCTCCTGCGGAGGGCAACAACATACTTGGCGCACATGTAAAATATCGATTTGCGCCCTCCTAATTTGCGTAGTTGTTGCTCTCGCAAGAGGCAGCAATTTTCAGGTCCGGTTGCACAAAAGCGCAGAACTCAGTTTTGTGACTTCGGCCAAAGGTGTCGTTGTAAGTAAGCCGTCCATAGAAATACAACCGCGTGTGCCCTGCTCTAAGAGAATCTACTTCTGCGGGCATCATGGCTCGAAACGTAGCAGTTGGAAAGATAAACATGGTGGGCTGAATAACCGTGTCGCTTTGCTCTTTTTGGCTGATGCTGTAGTCGGGATGCAAACTTTCTCCTGCTGGCAAGAGTTCCATTCTGAAGACATTGCGAACGTGAAGGGCGGGAGATTTGCCAGTGTTTGCCACCGTTGCCTCCAGAGTGGTTTCAACTTCATTGACAACCAAAAAGCCAGCATTATTGCTGACCCTTCCGGCAGATACTTTAGTGACGCCAACCCAAGCCCTCTGATCGCGGCGAGCTATACCGATATTGGCCCGAAGGGAACTTTGAGCGAGCCTCGCAGACTGATCGGCAACTCTCTTGGCCTCATCCCTGGCGTTCTGGTCAATGATGTCTTGAGCAGCTTCCCGCTTTATGGTGTGGTCGAGGGTGTTACTAGCTACGGTCACTGCATAACTGGTAGCCCGAGTCGCACCTTCGGAGGCTACAGCCTGCCTCTTTGCGTAAATGGTGTAGACAAGAACAACAAAGAACGTCGCGACGGCTATAGCGGTTGTGATCCCGAACACAAACCAATCTCGCCGCACGTCTACATGTATGTAGCGGTCTTGGTTGCTGCGATGGCGATGCTCTTGGGCTTTTTTATAGCGCTTGTACATGCCGCTAGCCTCATCGTAGAGGAACACCGAATCGTCGCCGGAATAGAATGGGTCGCGGCGGTTTTCTGTTTGCTTGCCTTGCTGCCCATCGTCCACTCAGTCAGCGACCTACTCACTTTCGGGAAGATATTCACGGAGCATTTGCTATGAAACACGAATACCACGAGGGTCCAGAGGCCTTGGACAGATTCAACAAATTAGCAGAGAAGCTGTTCCGCGCTCCAAAACCTGAAAGAAAACAGTCTGCGAAACCCGTGCGTAAACCAAAACCGAAACCCAGCAAGGACTAGCGTTTGCGCCCTCCCCGTCCTTGCCGCGACTTAGTGAGACGTGGCGGCTCCAACGCCGATCAAATCGTTATAGGTGAGACAATGCCCAGCAACGTTGCTCAGGATGCACTCAAAGCGGCCTTTGTCGTCCATGCTCTTCCGGTTGTTGTAGCGGAAGGCTTGCTCGTCAAGGTAGCGGAACAGGTGGAACGGCTCAATGCTGACGTATGTGCCGTGGATGCTGCGCTTCAGCAAGGACCAGAAGTTCTCAAGGCCGTTGGTGTGGATGCGCCCGTTGACATACTCGACCGCATGATCCACGACGCCGTGAGCGTAGGTTCCCGCGAGTCCTTCGTAGGACAGCAGCGCATCGGTGTAGAGAGCCGAGCCCGCTTCGACATGCTTCTTGACTTCAGCCTGCAAAGCAGTCTTGCGACGGTTCGGGACAACGGTCGTGCGTACCTTGCCTCCGCGCTCCAAGATGCCCATGACAGCGGTTTTGTCTTTAGTTCCCGTCCCGGTGATGCGGCGAGCTTTCTTCGCAAGGTGCATGTTCCGAGCCTTGCCGCCAATAAACGTCTCGTCGGCTTCGACTTCGCCGGAGAGCTTGACGGTGGAGTCGTCATGCATAACGGTGCGAATGCGGTGAAGCATGAACCAAGCCGACTTCTGAGTGACGCCGATAGCGCGATGAAGTTCATAGCTGGATACACCGTTCTTGCAGTTACCAACCATCCAGATCGCCATCATCCACTTGTCGAGTCCGAGCGGGCTGTCCTCGAAAATGGTGCCGACTTTGAGGCTGAACTGCTTGTTGCACCCGTAGCACATCCAGATGCGACGGGTCTTAATGAAAGAGTGCTTCTCGGAACCGCAACGAGGGCAGGCAACGCGGCCATCAGGGAAACGAAAATTCAGCGCGTACTGGAAAGCGCGGTCTGCGTCGCTGAAGTAAACGATGGCTTGCTGAAGAGTGTGAGGCGCTTCCATGAGTAAAGAATATGCCGATTCTACCGATGTGTCAAGTATGTTGTTGCCCAACAAAGCTCTACCTTATCCAGGGCTATAACAATTCTCCAGCTGGGCAGCCAGTCAATTTCACCTTAGATAAATTGTACGGTCCCGGTGTAATGGGCAGCGGCCCGATACTATCTTTCATTGATCCGAACGCAAAGACTCCGTATACATACGAATGGAACCTATCAGTCGACCACACGATTGCCAATTGGCTACTCGAAGTGGCCTACCTTGGAAGCGCGGCTCACCATTTCGAGGAGCGCCCAAACATAGATCCTCTAAATCCGGATGGAACCTCTCGGTATCCCGCGTTCGACGGCGTACAGGAGAATACAGAGTCGGGCAGCTCCATATACAACGCCGCGATTGCGCGTGTGGAAAAACGATACAGCTCGGGCCTTTCTCTACTTGGGTCCTACACGTTTTCCAAATGCTTGAGCTGGCCCTGGCAGGATGTGTTTTCATGGCATCCGCTCAATATGAGACTCGACCGAGGGCATTGTTATACCGATCTCAACCACAATCTCGTGGCAAGTGTCGATTATGAACTTCCATTTGGTCGCGGAAAGTGGCTACTGAACGAAGGTGGCTTGACGAACGCCGTTGTTGGGGGTTGGAAGGTCGCAGCGATCGCATCGATTCACTCTGGCCCATGGGAGACGCTCACGAGTCCTCAGAACCTAGGCACGTTTATAAATGGGCTGCCTAATGTCTCCGGCCCCGTAAACAATTCATCGCTCCACGGCGGCCTTGGAAAGAATGGAAGACTCGGCCCATATTTCAATGTTCAGAATGTTCATCAAGTGTCTGCCGTTGGCGTTCAAGGAAACGCGTCTGTACAGAATATCTCCGCGCCGGGCAGCGCCGTCTGGGACCTGTCCTTCTCCAAAGGATGGAGATACCGCGACAGGTACAATCTGACATTTAGGACGGACATGTTCAATGCATTCAACCGAGTTAACTTCAACGGGTTGGACACTGGTGTATTGGACAGCCGGTTCGGAAACGTTACGGGCGCGAATGCGGCGCGAGAAATCCAGTTTGGGTTGCGTGCTGCTTTCTAGGGAAGCATGTCAGCATACGGAGATTGTGCAAGGTTGCGCTGTGGTCATCAGCCGAGAGCAGCCGAAGTCACAACTTAATTATTAGGAACAACGTGGGCCACCTAAGGAACGGGCAAAATATGCGCATCGCTAAGGAAGTCCACACCCTTCGTATGTCAAGAACACTGCCGCTACTGGCAGTGTTCTTGATGCTTTTGTCGAGGGCAAATGCTAACACCCTGCATCCGCCTGCTGTTCCTCTCGTAACCTCGGATCCGTTCTTTAGTATCTGGTCGCCCGGTAGCCAGCTAGCAGAATCGGATACCACCCACTGGACAGGGGCCAAGCAACGTCTGGCCAGCTTGTTAAGGATCGACGGTCACGCATATCGAATCATGGGAACTCAACCGGCGGAGGTTCCAGCCCTCACGCAAACCGATCTTCAGGTGACACCCACCCGAAGTATCTACACGTTTCAAGGGCACGGAATACAGCTCAGCCTGACCTTCATGACACCGCTGCTCCCCTCGGATCTGGATGTTCTATCCAGGCCAGTAACCTACATCACTTGGAAGCTGCGGTCTATAGATTCCGGCAAGCATGTAGTGAGCATATATTACGATAACACCGCCGAGTTAGTCGTTAATAAGCCAGATGAGCCGATTGTCTGGTCGCGGCGTGACGTCGGCGATCTAGCAGTGGAGAGCATGGGTACGCAGGCGCAATCGATTTTGGCGCGAGCGGCCGACGACATGCGAATAAACTGGGGCTATCTTTATGTCGCGTCAGTCAAGGGACAGGACTCTTTCCAGTCGGTGACGGAGGAAAAGCTCGCTCAGCAGGACTTTACCCTGCATGGCACGGTCAGCGGTCCCGACGATGTGCGCATGCCGAGGTCTGCAAACGACCATACGGCGGCGGTCGTAATAACGTTCAGCCCAGCGAATGTCGGTCAGACCGAAGTAGAACGCCACATCATGTTGGCTTACGATGAGATCTACTCGGTTGAGCTGTTACATCGCCGTCTTAGGCCGTATTGGCGGCGAAACGGCGACCAACCCCAGGATCTTCTACGGAAGGCTGAGGCGGACTACACGACGTTGGCACTACGGTGCGTAAGCTTTGACACTGCGGTAGACAAGTTGCTGTCCAAGGCAGGCGGGACAAAGTATGCGAGTTTAGGTGCTCTGACGTACCGAGAGGCGCTGGCTGCAAATGGGCTGGTCGCAGATGTAGATGGAAGACCACTCTTCCTTACCAAGGAGAACTTCAGCGACGGCAGCATAGCGACTCCGGATGTTATCTACCCTGAGTCGCCCATCTTGCTTCTTTTCAGTCCGGAGCTGATGAGAGCGTCTCTGGAGCCGATCTTTCAATATGCGACGTCGGGCAAATGGCACTTCCCATTTGCGCCGGCGCAACTTGGAACCTACCCATTGGCAAATGGGCAGACGTACGGTGGCGGAGAAACCTCAGAAGAGGGCCAGCAACCAGTCGAAGAATCTGCCGATATGTTGATCATGACGGCTGCGTTAGCCCGAACAGGAGCGGCTTCGAGCATTTTGGACCGATACTGGCCGGTGCTGACGGCTTGGGCTGAGTACGTTCGAAAGAATGGCTCTGATCCGGGGAAACAGCTCTGTACAGATGACTTCGCAGGTCCCATGGCTCACAATGCGAATCTCTCGCTCAAAGCTATTGAATCTCTTGCGGCCTATTCGTACTTGCTCAAACTGAGGGGCGACGAAAAGAGTGCGGCAGACTACCGGGCTGTTGCAGAGAGGTACGCCACCGAGTGGCAAAGGATGGCAGCTGACGGGAACCACTCGGTTCTGGCATTCGATCAACCAGGAACATGGAGCCAGAAGTACAACCTCGTCTGGGATACCATTCTAGACTTCCATCTCTTTCCTCCGGAGATCACAAAGAAAGAGGTTGCGTATTACAAGTTAAAATCGCAAGCCTTTGGTTTTCCGCTGGACAGTCGGCATACATACACAAAGCTTGATTGGGAGGTATGGAGCTCAAACCTCGCGGACACGCCGTCTGATTTCGACGGGTTAATGGCTTCTGTTTACAACTTTGTCGATCGGACGCCCGTTGATGTGCCGCTAACCGACTGGTACGAAGTCGACAGTGGGCGACCGGTAACGTACAACGAGGACGGGCAAGAGGTCAGCTTTCGTGCACGCCCCGTGGTGGGCGCGGTCTTCATCCGCGTGTTAAACAACCCTTCGGTATGGCAAGAGTGGGCTCGCGCGCCTTCGAGGGGGAGCGACGCGTTGAAGTGATCGCCCAGCCGCTCAAGATCGTTTTCAACCTGCGGAATGGCATTGAATGAATGTAGGAAGGTACAGCTGAGAGGGCCAATGATACCTGCTTGTATTTACCGGTGGCATACATCCGGCGGTTTATATCAGCATGCGATGAGACACCCTCGCGCGAGCTATCGGCGCATGTTGCGATCCGCTGTTGTGGTTACATGTTTGATCTGCGGCGGCCTAACGGCTGGGGAATGCTCCTCGCCGTATCCGTGGGCAACATATCGGGCCATCAAGAGAAGAAACCCAATAAAGATCGACGGTGACTTATCTAACTGGCGCGGAGTGCCGCGCTTTACCATGGCCGAGAAAAAGTTCTTTTTCGTGGGCCAGGGTATGTCCGCAGCAAAGTGGGGCGGACCGAGCGATCTTTCCGCGGTCTTTCAGGCGGTATGGGATGAGAAGTATTTGTACATGGCGGTGGAGGTCACAGACGACCATGTTACGGAGCCGCATGGCTCACTGTGAAGAGCAACGATACGGGCTCGTGGGACGACGACGGCGTCGAAGTCATGTTGGACGAAGACGGATGCTGCACTGCCGGCTACTACATCGGTGATCTGGCGCACCACGAACTTCATTTTGTATATAGCGGCTCACATCCTTTTGTCTTTGATAATTTCTGGATCCAGAAAGCCGTGGCGCCGGCGGCCACCTTTCAACTTCCTGACGGGGGCACCGAACCGCTGTCCCTTCCGGGTGAGGAGATGGCAAAACATGACGTTACAAATGCATTTGGCAAATGGCCGTACGACGGAGCGTTCGCATTTAGAAAGACGCCCGCGGGCTACAATCTGGAAGTTCGAATGCGTCTTATAAAAGCAAAGATGGTCCCCATCGATCGGGGCGGACGTCCGATTGGGTTTGATATTGCAGTAAACGACAACGATTTGGGGTCAGGACCATTGAAGCAGCAGCTTCACTGGTCGGGTACGAATGGTATGTTTTGGCGCGATACAAGCCTATTTGGGACTCTTATCCTGGTTGATAAGTGATCTGTCAGGTCTTAACCAGGGACGGGGGCAGCCGGCCATCGGGGACGCGCGACAGTAGACGTTAGTCGACGGGGAGAGAGGCGGCGAGGGCGGCGAGCTTGGCGACGGTGTTGCGGTTGCGAGCAGTGCCACGGGCGGCGGCGGCGAGCACGAGGCGGCTCTGACCTTGCCCGTGTGGGTAGTGAATGTAGAGCTCGCGGGTGCCGGGGGCGATCTCCTCATCGGTCCGGTGGCGGGCGGTAGTGACGGCATCGGGCGGGGGTGGGGTGTCGAGGAAGAGGATGAGGAGTTGGTTGCCGGCAGCGTGGGGAAAGGGATCGGCGGCGAGCACGGCGTGGAGCTCGGCGGCGGTGCGGACGAGGACGCCCATGGGTTTGCCGGTGAGGGCCGCGAGACGGGACGCGAGGATGGTCTGGACGGCGGACGCGGGCAAAGGTGAGGTAAACACGACGTTGCCGCTGGCGATATAGGTCTTGACGTGGTGGAAGCCGGCATCGCGGCAGAGCTCGGCGAGGTCAGTCATGGCGAGCTTGCCGCTGCCAAGGACGTTGACGGCGCGAAGAAGGGCGGCGTAGGGCATGGGGGAGTTTTACACCGTGTGGTGGCGAATATCTGCGTGGGATGGGGTGGGGCTCCGGCAGGTTGAGGCAACTGGGACAAGTTACGCGATGCGCGGCTGAAGGCGGAAGAGGTGGAGCAACATCGTGCGGTGTAGGGTGTTGACACCAGAGTCAAGGTGAGTTCAGTGTGCCGCAAGCTCCCAAGGGGGAGAACGATGAACTGTGTAGGGAATATGTGGCACCGGGCGTGCCCGGGATACGGTGTGCGGCAGACTGTTGCGAGTGGGCTGATGGCGTGTGCGATGGTATCGCGATGCGCCGTTGCGGATCAGGTTCCGGTGTTGTTTCCGGAGGGTTCGTTGCACGGCTTTCTGCAGCTGAGCGCGCCTGATGGGAGGGTCATCGCGGGTGGCGATCTGATGGAGGTTGCGAAGGGGGATCGGGTGACGACGCGGTTGGTGTTCCGCTTCAAAGATGGATCGATCGATGATGAGCGATCGACGTATCTCCAGCGAGGTCATCTGCAACTGCTGGACGATCGGCACATTCAGCGCGGGCCTTCGTTCGACCACCCGATCGACGTGGCGTTCGACGTGGCGAGCGGGACGGTGACGACGCGGACGGGGCAGGCAGGGCACGAGACTGCGAAGACCGAGCACATGGAGCTGCCGGCTGATCTGGCCAACGGCATGATGCTGATGGTGCTGAAGAACGTTTCACCCACAAGGCCGGCGACGACGGTGTCGTATTTGGCAGCGACACCGAAGCCGAGACTGATTCACATGGTGATCACGCGGGTAGGCGAGGCGGGCTTTGTAGTGGGCGGGGTGCGGCACGCGGCGACACGGTACATGGTGAAGCCGGTGCTGGGCGGGGTGGAGGGTTTGCTGGCGCCGGTAATGGGAATGCAGCCGAAGGAGACGGTGGTGTGGATGTCGGGTGGGGAGGTGCCGGCGTTTGCGCGGCTGGAGGGCCCGACGTTTTTGGGTGGACCGCGCTGGACGGTGGAGATGTCGCGGCCGAGCTGGCCGGGGCGATAAGAGTCGAGGAGGCGACGCGCTAGCGGCGAAGGGCCCCGCTCGCGCGGAAAGCGGGGTTATGCTTTTTGGGCGACGAGAGCGAGCTTGCGAATCTTCGGGGGTTCGCTGAACAGCTCATCGGCTTTGGCCATGAGAGCCTTGGCGATCTCGCCGTTGAGGTGGGCATCGCGGCCGGCCTCGTCGTTGAAGGTGTCGAAGATGCCGTAGACGCCGGGCTTGTCTTCCTTGATGGCGTACCAATGGAGTGTGCCGGTCTCAGCCTGGGCCATCTCGGCGCCCTGCTTGAGGAAGGCTTCGACTTCGGATTCCTTGCCGGGCTTTGCGTGCATCTCTCCGTATAATGCGAACTTCGCCATGCGATGTTCCTTTCGATGATCCCTCTGGTTTGGATGCGAGGTTGTCGCTGTCAGGTGTGTGGCGGCACAACCGCAGGTCTCTCCACTTCGGCTCCGCGCTGTGACGCCTTCGGTCGAGATGACAGCATGCGTGAAGATGGAAGGCTCTTCACGGCTGTGCGGCATTGTTGCCCAGCGCCTTCAGTAGAAGTGACAGGTTGTAGGGGATTGCTACTTAGGGGAGTTGAGGGTCTCGAAGAGGGTGGGAAGAAGCTCGGAGACAGTGGGGTGGATGGGCATGGCGCGGGTGATGGCGGTGTAGGGCGCGTCGGCGTACATGGTGTAGAGGATGGAGTGGATGACCTCGTCCGCGCCGGTGCCGAGAAAGGTGGCGCCGAGGATTTTCTTGGTGTCGGCGTCGACGTACGCCTTGAGGAAGCCCTGGGTCTCCCCTTTTTCGACCGCGCGGTTGACCTTGGACATGGGGCGGTGGGCGAGGAGGATCTTCTTGCCGGAGGCGCGGGCCTCGGTTTCGGTCAGGCCGACCTGGCCGAGGGGCGGGTCGGTGTACATGGCGTAGCAGGGGAAGCGGGAGGAGAGGCCGCGCGGATGACGGGCTGGGTTGCCGGGAGCGTCGGCCGCGCCCGGAGCACCGCCGTCGAGCAGATTGGCGGCGACGATCTCGAAATCGTTGTAGGCGGCGTGGGTGAAGGGGCTGTGGCCGTTGCACTCGCCCATGGCCCAGATGCCGGGAACGTTGGTGCGGAGCTGGTCGTCGACGGTGAGATAGCCGCGGTGGTCGGTGGCAAGGCCCGCGGCCTCGAGGCCGAGGTCGGCGGTGTTGGGGGTGCGGCCGACGGCGAGCAGGAGGTGGGAGCCGAGGATGTCGGGGTCGCCGGTGGCGCAGCTTGTGCCGACCGCTACCCCCTCGGCATGGGGTTGGAGGTGGATGCACTCGGCGTCGGTGCGAACGGTGATGCCTTCGCCTTCGAGGATCTCTCGGACGCAGGCGGAGACGTCTTGGTCGGAGTTCTTGAGCAGGCGACTCTCCTTTTCGACGATGGTGACCTTGGCGCCGAAGCGGCGGAAGATCTGGGCGAACTCGCAGGCGATGTAGGAGCCGCCAAGGATGACGAGGTGCTTGGGAAGGATGTCGAGTTCGAGGATGGTGGTGTTGGTGAGGAAGGGGACGTCGTGGACGCCGGGCAGGTCGGGGACGCGGGCGCGGGCGCCGACGTTGAGGAAGATTTTGGGGGCGGAGAGGGTGGTGTCGCCGACGGCGAGCTCGGTGGGTGAGAGGAAGCGGGCGGCCTGGTGGAAGACGGTGCAGTTGGGGTTTTCGCGGAGGGATTCTTCAACCCCGGTGCGGGAGCGAGCGAGGATCTCGTTTTTGCGGGCCTTGATGGCGCGCATATCGGCGGTGACGTTGGCGGCGGTGTAGCCGAGGTCGGTGCGGCGGGCTTCGAAGAGGCCGCGGGCGCTGGCGACCCAGGTTTTGGTGGGGATGCAGCCGGTGTTGACGCAGGTGCCGCCAAACAGATGTCGTTCGGCGAGGGCGACCTTCATGCCGGCTTCGGTGAGGCGGGCGACGAGGGGTGGGCCGGCTTGGCCGGCGCCGACGACGATGGCGTCGAAGAGTTGCTTGGGCATGGCTCTGACGCTACCACCGCGCGGTGACGCGAAGCGGGACGGGCTTCGCGCTAGCTAAAGGTTTGGCGCGGTCCGCCGATGAGATGAAGGAGGAGATGGCGGGCGGAGGGCGTCGTCGGCGGCGAGGAGGTAGAGGAGCAGGAGTAGCTCGAGCAGGAGAAAGAAGTAGCCCCAGATGAGGAGATTGAGGAGGGTAAAGGCGGCGAGGGCCAGGACCATGACGCGGAGGGTGCCGGCGAAGGTGCAGCAGGCCTTTGTGCGGAGGGCGGTAACGAAGAGGAGGGCGAGGGCGGCCATTTGGGCGAGCTGGAGGTGGCGTGGGCCGATGAGCGCGGCGGTGAAGAAGCTGAGGTTGACGGGGCGGGCGGTGAGGCCGATCGCGCCCCAGTGCGAGAAGACGCCGAGCAGGAAGGCGGGCGGGTCCGCGGCGACGAAGGGAAGGACGATGAGGGCGGCCGTGAGAAGGGCGAGGGCGAGACCTTCGGCGGCGCGGTGACGGCCGTGCGCCTGAAGCAGGAAGAGGAGGAAGAAGGGGAGGAGGATCCAGCTGAACTGCGACATGGCGATGCTGAGGCCGAAGAGGAGGGCGGCGGCGCGCAGGCGTTGCTGCTGTGCGAGAAGGAGGGCGGCGGTGAGCGCGAGCCAGTGCGGGGGGGTGTAGAGCTCGTGGCGGTAGAGGAGGTAGGGGCCGAGAAGAAACAGGCCGAGGAGGGCGGAGGCGCGGAGGCGGTGCTCCGGGCGGGTGGCGCGGAAGAGGAGGAGGGCGAGGAGGAGGGTGGCGGCGAGGTTGGTGAGGCGGAGATCGAGGTGGAGCAGGGTGGCGGGGAGATAGGCGAGCAGGGTGCCGGGGAGGTAGGTGAGAACGACGGATTCGGTGGCGAAGGTATAGAGGCGGTAGGGGCTGTGATGCTGGAGCAGGGTGCGGTTGGCGGCGGCGAGGAGGGGGAGCATGTCGGAACGCTCAATGGCGAGCGGGAAGCTCCAGAGGAAGAAGAGCTCGAGCGCGGTGTAGGCGGCGAGGAGGACGGCGAGCAGGCGCGCGGCGGAGGCGGGTGGCCGAAGGACGGAGCGGAGGGCGAGCAGGCTAAGGAGGACCATGGCGCCGAGGGTCCGGGTGTGGAGATGGTAGCCGAAGCGGGCGTAGACGCGGGCTTCCGCGAAGATGAGGGCGGCGGCAAGAAGAAGAAAGACGGCGATGACGGCGACGAGGGTCTGCCAGGAAGCGAAGGCGCGAAGCAGGCGGGGCGGGAGCCGGGCCTCGAGGCGGAAGGGAAAGAGCAGGGCGAGCAAGCCTGCGCAGAAGAGCGCGGTGAAGGGAAGGAGGCGGAGTTGGAGGGCGCGGCCGTGGCCGAGTGGGAGGCCGTCGGCCTGGAGGTTGAGGAAGAGGAGGAGGAGGGTGAAGAGGAGGGTGCGGGCGCCGGTGACGGCCGGCGAGGGAGGCCGGCGTTCGGGAGGTGCGGAGGCGGCGCGTGCAGGGGGCGGCGCTGTGTGGTCTGGAGTGCCGGATGATGCTGTGTCGCGCACTCAACCTCTCCCGCGGTCTATTGGAGCACGTCGGGCGAGGCGGTGGAGGCAGCGCGAAGCATTTCCACGGATGCTGTGTGGCGCTATTGACGGGTTGCATGCCATCTTCCTTGAGAGAAGACGGGACGCGCCGATGAGCCCTCTTGTAGGCCTTTAGGGAAACAGGCCTTCAGAGAGAAGGCGCTAGCCGGCGGAGAGAAGGCGCTAGCCGGCGGAGAGCAGGCGCGGCGCTTGCAGGAAGTCGAGAAAGGCGGGGGAGGGATATCCGAGAAGGGTGGCGGCCCACTCCTCGCAGTTGTCGAGGGCGTAGTCGGTGAGGAAAGTGAGGCCCATGAGGTCGAGGAAGGCGCCTGCCTCACGCTGGCTGTCGGTGGCCTGATTGCCTGTGGTGCTTTCAAACTCGGAGATGGTCATGGGGAGCCTCCGGATGAGATCAAGCTTGCTGCTGGCGGAAGGGCCGCCTGAGGCGGGTCCGTGTGCAGTCATGGTGCTACAACCTGGGCACGGAGGCCATCCCTCAGATGGGCAAGGAACCGCGGTGGATACCTCGGGCCCTAGGTGGGTGGGGAGGGTGCTTGGTGGAGCGCCTCGGCCCTTCTTGCCGGTCAGTGGCGCAGGGTGAGGAGGGTTTCGACGAAGGCGAGCAGGGTGAGGAGGTGGATGGCGCAGTGGAGGGCGTTGGGCTGGATGCCATGGCGCTCGGGGACGACGGTGAGGGTGCCGGTGGTCATGGCGGCGAGGTGCCGGCGACGTTCGAAGGAAAGGCGGGCGCCAAAGGCGGAGGCGCCGAAGGCCCAGGGGATCCACCAGGAGGAGAGCTCGCCGAGGAGGAGGATCGCGAGAAAGATCAAGATGGTCTGGCGGGCGTTGGTGAGGCCTATGGTGTGGAGGGAGCGGAAGGCGAGCCAGGCGGGGATGAGGCCGACAAGGCTGTTGAGGAGGGTGGAGACGATACGCGTGCCGAGGGGGCGAGTGGGGGCGGAGGCGCGGAGATTGTTCCAGCGGCCGAGCGGGATGAGGTCGTGGGTGAGAAGGAGGAGGGAGAGCAGGGCGAGGGTGAGGAGGAGGGCGAGGTTCATGGTGTGGACATAGATGATGCAGTGTGTCGCGTATCGTGCGCGGATGAAAAGTGCTTTGGATGGGTGGGCGGTCCCGTGGGGATGGGCAGTCCCGTGGTTTTGAGTCCTGAGGTGTTCGCCTCGCAAAGAGAGTGATTTACTTAATAATACGTGTCAGATATGATTGACACGTGAAACATAAAAGTGCTGCTCTGAAAGGAGATGAGTTGTTGGGGATGCTCGCGGCACTAGCGAGCCCGCATCGACTGCGGATCATTGCGGCACTGGCGTCTGGCGGCCGGAACTACGTGAGTCAGCTTGCCCGGGAGCTTGGCATGAGCCGGCCCCTGCTCCATCTGCACCTGCAAAAGCTGGAGGATGCGGGTCTGGTCATCAGCCAACTTGAGCTGTCGGCGGATGGCAAGGCACTGAACTACTTCGAAGTCCGCAGCTTCTCCTTTGAACTCACGCCAGCTGCGATCGCCGCGGCGGCCATGTCACTTACGACAAAATCCGAACCTTAGAGGTCCGCATGCCTGAACACACCGAAAGCATTTTTCTTGCAGCGTTTTTCTTCCCGTCCGTCGCGGCGGTTCTGGTGTTCTTTATGAAATACGTCTCTGCTGTCCTGCAGGCGCGAGTGCGTCTCGGCCAGGATGAGGCGTATCGCGAGGTTGCGATGAAGAGCGCGAACGCCCAAACCGAAACGGCCGCGGCGCTTTCGTCGTTCGGCTCGGCACTCGGGACGATTGAATCCCGACTTGCTGTTGTCGAGAGGATTCTCAAAGAAGTGGAGTAGGCGGGGGCCTGTTTTGGCAAAAAGGAATACAGCAGGAAAGGAGTTCCGATGAACGAGGTTTCCTTGTTTCGCTTATACGTATTACGCGCCATGTATCTGTTGATTGTCGTCGGCCTGGGTGCGTCTCTTTGGCCCGGTGTCCTCCATGATCACAGGCAATGGGGTCTGATGGAGGGGATAGCCTCCTGCACGCTCGCCGCTTTTTCCCTGCTGTGCTTACTCGGGCTACGGTATCCGCTGCGGATGCTGCCCATTCTCTTGTGGGAGGTGACCTGGAAAACGCTTTGGCTGATCCTGGTTCCTTTGCCGCAATGGCGAGCTGGTCACGTGGATGAGGCGATTAAGCCGACGATCTTTGCCGTCTCCATGGTTGCGCTCGTCTATCTCGCGGTTCCCTGGGGCTATGTGTTTGCGAATTACGTGAGAAGGCCAGGCGATCGTTGGCGATACCAGGCGAAACGCGACTTCTCGGAGGTGCGCGTGTAGCCCGAAGATGTTGACGATGGTATGGACGGGGCTGTCGACGTTGAGAAGTCTCTGGGCGATCCAGGCGATGGAGGCTAGCACGGCAAACAGGGCACCGGTGATGCGCAGTATGGGGTAGGCGCGCGTGCTGCTCAGGAGCAGCAGCGAGGGGAGAACGGCCGCGACGACCAGCATCTGCATGGCTTCAATGCCCAGATTAACGCACCGATGCCCGCGAGCCGGTTCCAACCTGCGAGCCCCAGCCGATCCAGCGTGGAGGCGAATGCCAGCCCGTGGACGAGGCCGAAGGTTCCTGCGATGGTGGTCTCTCGTCCGGGGAAGATAGGACGCAACGCATGGATGGCAGACACCAGAATCGAGATTGCGATGAAGACTTCTACCGGGTGATCGGAGATGTGAACGAATCCGAGCGCCGCGAGTGTCAAGGTGATGGAGTGGCCGACGGTGAAGGCGGTCACAATGGCGAGGATATGGAGGCAACTTCGGCGTACGCCGGCTGGCCCGGCCCATCGGCGCCGGCAGACAAGAAGCGGTGCGGGAAGGTCCAGCTGAGAAGCGTTGGGCGCAGGCTTTTCCCGTCCACGGTGATCGCGAGGTCCGCGAGCAGTTGCCGGGCGTAGTCGTGCTTCTGTGTGGCGGAGAAGATGCCATCGTGATTTGCGTCGATAGACGCAATGATTGAGGGAGCGATCGATAAGCCGGGAATCAGCCGCATGGATGCCTGAACACGATCGGGCCCAAGCTATAGCAGCGTCGCCTGCAGGTACTCGTCGATGCGGTGCGCGAAGGCAGGCCGTACCAGCACAGCAAGGAGTGTGATGGCGGCGACGGACTTCCACTTCATTGCGCCGTCATGGCGCGCCCATAGTCGTTGGTGGGATCACGATAGATCGTGTGCACGTGATTGTTGGGTTCATCGCGCTGGGGTGCGTACTCGATGACGAGATTTGGACCCTGTATGCGGTAGTACGCGGTGATGTGTTGCCTGGCTGAGCGGTCGGCGAGCCGCTCCAGGGAAACCATGTCTGGTTGAGGTCGGCTTTGAGCTCAGCCATTCGCGTGGCGGCAGCAGATTCGTTGATGATGTCTGCCCATTTTGCGATGAGATCCAACAGCATGGCCTGCTGTTTAGGATTCATGCTTGAGGCCTTCATGCCTTCAGGAATGATCTTTTCCCATCCTGTCCTGGGCCAAGTACCAAGTCACTCACCTGATAGGGAAGGATGGCCTCGGATCGCTGTTGCACGTCAAGCGACTGCAGCAGTGCGAGCGCCTTGTCGCTCTCGCGTCCGACTGGGCGAACCGTCCTCCCGTTGAGAGTAAATTTCGCCGGCTGTGCACCCAGTCAGGCTGGGGGTCAGGACGCCTCTGTCGCCGGCGATGGTGATGTTAAGCGCGAGGTGATGACCGCCGAACTGCAGCATCCAGGGCTTCGTCAGGGAGGCGCTCCTAGGAAGGAGAGGAAGTAGAGGTCATTGCCGAACATGTCGTCGCCGGAGAGTGACGGACGTGCACCGGGACGACCAGGGCCGGCCGGACCGCGATCGTCAGCACCCGGGGGAGGACCACCCTGGCCGCCCGGCGGCGGACCTTGTGGCTGGCCTCTACCGCCGGGTCCGCGTTTAGAGCCGTTCGCCTTGAAATCGTCGTCCGCCTGACGAATCTCGTTTACCTTTTCCAGGCCCATGGGACTGAGAACGGTTGACAGCAGCTTCATGGCTGCTTCGCGCTGCGGTGCGCTCATCTGCTTGAGGCTGATGCCGCCGCCGGGAACGAATCCGGTAGGGAAGTTTGACCATCGGGCGCGCTGCTGCTCGTCATTGAAGGCGAAGACGACCTGCTGTCGCTGGTCGTTGCTGAGCGTTGCCAGGAAGGCGTCTGCGGCGTTGACGATGTGGGAGTGGAGCTCTCCGCCGCGAGTGGACCTGCACCGGCTACTCCTAACAGCACACACGCTAGGAATTCCAGGACGACACGCAAAGTGGACCTCTTCTCTGTTTGTTCTGTGCAGTATGCGCTTTGTCCTTGTCAGACGAGGAACTTTGGCTGCAGGTGCGTGGTGCCATCGAAGGCACGAGCAGTGTTCAGGTGCCTGCAGCTCCTGCTTTCCCGATCAGACTGGCTACCTGCGTTCGAGCGGGTTTATTTGCGTTCGAGCGGGCTTACTTGCGTTTCCAGCGGACGCCTTCTTTGCTGTCTTCGAGGAGGATGCCTTTGCTGAGTAGGTCGTTGCGGATGGCGTCGGCGCGGGCGAAGTTGCGTTGGCTTTTGGCGAGGGTGCGTTCGGCGACGAGGGCGTCGATGTCGGCGTCGGCGAGGGCGAGGGTGGCGAGGAGTTCGGGGGCAGCTTCGTTGAGGCGGTTTTCGCGCTCGGCCCAGGCGAGGGCGGCGCGGGTGAGTTCGGCGTCGCGGTCGTGGAGGACGGCGAAGACCGAGTCGAAGAGGTCGAGGACGGCGAGGATCTCCACCGCGTTGCCGCGGCGGAGGGTGCCGTGGTCGGCGGCGGTGTTGGCGGCGCGGACGAGGTCGAAGATGGCGGCGCGGGCCTCGGCGGTGTTGAGGTCGTTGGCGAGGGCAGCGGTGTAGAGTTCGGCGGCTTTTGTGGTGAGGGCCTGGAGGTCGGGGTCGATGCCCTCGGGGGCGGATGTGGGGGCGGGCGGTAGAGACGCAGGTCTCTCCACTTCGCTGCGCTCCGGTCGAGATGACACGTTTTCCGGGGTGGAGGGTTGCGGTAGAGACGCAGGTCTCTCCACTATGGCGTCGCTTTGCGCCGCCTCCGGTCGAGATGACACATCTTTGGGGATGGCAAAGGGCGGGGAGAGCTGTGCGGTCGTGGCGGAGCCTGTGGTGTGGGCAGGGGCGGTGGCGGTGTGGGCGGTGCCGGTGTGGGCAGGGGCGATGCCGGTGTGGGCCGGGGTGCTGGCGGTGTGGGCGGTGGCGGTGTGGGCAGGGGTGCTGACCCCGGCGGAGCGGAGCATGCGCTGGTGGAAGGTGCGCAGGCGGTCGATGGCGTTGGTGGACTCGGCGAGGCCGTCGAAGGTGAAGTTGAGCTGGTGGCGGTAGGGGACGGAGAGGAGCAGGAAGCGGATGGCGGAGGCGCGGTAGCCGCGGAGGAGGAGGTCGCGGAGAGTGTAGAAGTTGCCCTCGGATTTGGACATCTTTTTGCCTTCGACGAGCAAGAAGCGGACGTGCATCCAGTGGCGCGCGAAGGTTTGGCCGGTGGCGCACTCGGACTGGGCGATCTCGTTTTCGTGGTGGGGGAACATGAGGTCTTCGCCGCCTGCGTGGAGGTCGAAGCTGGGGCCGAGGTACTTGCCGGCCATGGCGGAGCACTCGATGTGCCAGCCGGGGCGGCCGTCGCCGAGGGCGGTGGCCCAGGAGGGTTCGACGGTACCGTCGGGGAGGGGTTTGACGGCCTTCCAGAGGGCGAAGTCGCGGGCGGCATCCTTGTCGAACTCGCCGAGGTCGACGCGGGCGCCGTCCTCGATCTCGGAAAGGTCTTTTTTGGAGAGCTTGCCGTAGGAGGGGTCGCGGTCGAGGCGGAAGTACCAGGAGCCGTCCTCGGTTTGGTAGGCGATGTCCTTGGCGGCGAGCTGCTGGATGAGGGCGACCATCTCGGGGATGCACTCGGTGGCGCGGGCGATGATCTCGGGGCGCTCGATCTCGAGGGCGTCGAGGTCCTCGAAGAAGGCTTGCTCGTAGGTGCGGGCGAAGTCGGCGATGGAGAGGTTGCGCTCTGCGGCGCGGCGGATGATCTTGTCGTCGACGTCGGTGATGTTCATGACGTGCTGGAGAGCGAGGCCCTGCTGGCGGAGGAAGCGTCGGAGGACATCGACGTGAAGAAAGGTGCGGAAGTTGCCGATGTGGCCGTAGTCGTAGACGGTGGGGCCGCAGCAGTACATGCGGAGCTCCGGTCGACCGACGGGCGTGAGGGGCTGGATGGTGCCGGAAAGGGTGTTGAAAAGGTCGAGGGTGGCCACGGGGCTCGCTTTGGTGCGTGATCGAGCCGCGTGCGCGGTGCTCGGGGGTGAGGTGTGTCGCTGCCTGATTCTAGCGGATGGCGGGTTGGGGGCGGTGCTGGCTAGGGGTGCTGTCCAGGCGGAGCTGGGGTGTGGCGGTGAGGGTGTCGGTGGTGGTTTGGGGGGCAAGGTCGCCGGCGAGGAGCCGGGGCCAGGCGGCGGCGGCGATCATGGCGGCGTTGTCGGTGGAAAGGGCGAGGGTGGGGAAGGCGATGGGGAGGGCGCGGCGCTGGGCTTCAGCGGAGAAGCGGCGGCGGAGCTCGGCGTTGGCGGCGACGCCGCCGGTGACGAGGACGGAGCGGGCGCCGGTCTGATCTACGGCGGCGAAAGTTTGTTTGAGCAGGCGGCCGACGACGGCGTGCTGGAAGCTGGCGGCGAGGTCGAGGAGGTCGGGGGGAAGGAGGTTTTGGGCGCGGACGGTGGTGATGAGGTCGGGGGTGGGGCGGGCGGTTTGGGGGATCTTGGCGCGGCGCGCGTCGGCGGCGGCGAGAAGGTGGTGAGCTTGGAGATGGCGGAGGACGGCGGTTTTGATGCCGGAGAAGGAGAAGTCGAGGTTGGTGCTTGCCGCACGGGCGGAGGCTTCGCGTGGTTTGCCTGGGGCTCCCCCGGAGGAACCCACCCATGACGATGGGACCGTCATGGTTTCAATGGGGGATACGGCACCCGCTTCGTGTGGCGGGTTGAAGCTGGGGATCGGGGTGGGAACCGCAGGTCTCTCCACTTCGCTGCGCTCCGGTCGAGATGACACAGTTATGGAAGTGGGGATGGGGTTGCGGGGGTGGATGGCGGCGAAGCGGAAAGGGATGGCGCGGGGGTTGCCGAAGGGGGCGAGGGCGTCGATCCAGGGGCCGCCGGGGTAGGGGAGGCCGAGCAGCTTGGCGACTTTGTCGAAGGCTTCGCCGGCGGCGTCGTCGACGGTGCGGCCGAGAGTCTGATAGTGGAGGGTCTGGGTGGCGGGGTCGCGGTCGGCGCGGTAAAGGTGGGTGTGGCCGCCGGAGACGACAAGGGCGATGAGGGGGGCGGAGGGGGGGCTAAAGTTTTTGGGCGAGGGTGTCGATACAAGGGGCAGGGAGGGTTCGGGGAAGGACGGTTCAGGCGGCAGTTGAGAACTGCAGGTTTCTCCACTTCGCTTCGCTTCGGTCAAGATGACAAATTCTTTGGAGGTGGAACTGCAGGTCTCTGCACTTCGCTGCGCTGCGGTCGACGGGACAGATTTCTGTATGTGGGTATTCGGCGTTTCGGGTGGGGGGAGGAGGGTCGTGGCGTGCTGCATGAGGACGGCGAAGATGTGGCCTTCGAGGTGGTTGACGGCTAGGAGGGGTTTGGCGAGGGCGAAGGCGAGGGATTTGGCGTAGGTGATGCCGACGAGCAGGGCGCCGGCAAGGCCGGGGCCGGAGGTGACGGCGATTGCGTCGAGGTCGGCGAAGGAGATGCCGGCGAGGGTGATGGCCTCGCGGACGACGGGGACGATGTTGCGGAGGTGTTCGCGGCTGGCGAGCTCGGGGACGACGCCGCCGTAGCGGGCGTGGAGGTCGATCTGGCTGGCGACGACGGAGGAGAGGGTTTCGGTGCCGTGGTGGACGACGGCGGCGGCGGTCTCGTCGCAGGAGGTCTCGATGCCGAGGATAAGGCCGGAGAGCATGAGGGTTAGTGTAACGAGCGTTGGTGATGGGTCAGGCATCGAGGGTGCCGGAAGAATCCATTCATGGCGATGAGACGGCCATGAATGGGGCACCGCTCGGCGTGGCGTCATGGTTGCGATGGCGCGGGCATGGTGGTTACGGGGTGAATCGGTGCAGGGAGGGGGGCGTCGTGCTTGTGTTCGGGCTCATCTAACCTCCATGGCGGAGCGGATGAGGATCGAGCACCTGGAGAGTGCGGCCTACCGGGCGGCGCGGGGCGTGGTGCATACTCTGGCGGGGGCGGGGCATCGGGCGTACTTTGCGGGTGGGTGTGTGCGGGACATGTTGCTCGGGGTGAAGCCGAAGGACTTTGACGTGGCGACGAGTGCGCGGCCGGCGGAGGTGCTGCGGCTGTTTGCGCGGACGGAGGCGGTAGGGGCGCAATTCGGTGTGGTGCTGGTGATGGTTGATGGGGCACCAGTTTCCGGTGAGGGAGCTGCAGGTCTCTCCACTGCGGCTTCGCCTTCGTTCGAGATGACAGAGCTGGTGGGGGAGCCGGTTGAGGGGGGGGCGTCGCATGCGAGGCGGATAGCGATCGAGGTGGCGACCTTTCGGCATGACGGCGCGTACACGGATGGGCGGCGGCCGGACGCGGTGCGGTTTTCGGAGGATGCGCGGGAGGATGTGCGACGGCGCGATTTTACGATCAACGGGATGCTGTTCGATGTGGCGAAGTTCTCGGAGACCGACGACCTGGAGGGGGCGGTGCTGGACTTTGTCGGAGGGCGGGCGGATCTGCGGGCGGGGGTGGTGCGCGCGATCGGCGCGCCGGCGCTGCGGTTTGCGGAGGACAAGCTGCGGATGCTGCGGGGGGTGCGGTTTGCGGCGCGGCTGGGGTTTGCGCTGGCGCCGGCGACCGCGGCGGCGATGCGGGCGGCGGCGGGGGAGATCGGGCAGGTGAGCGCGGAGCGGGTGCGGGATGAGCTGACGCGGATGTTGACGGAGGGGCATGCGCGACGGGCGATGGAGCTGCTGGACGAGGTGGGGCTGCTGGCCGAGGTGCTGCCGGAGGTAGCGCGGCTGCACGGGGTGGAGCAGCCGCCGGAGTGGCACCCGGAGGGTGATGTGTGGACGCACACGATGCTGCTGCTGGAGAAGCTGGAGCCGGGGTGTTCGGCGACGCTGGCGTGGGGGGCGCTGCTGCATGACATCGGCAAGCCGGCGACGTTCCAGGTGGATCGCTCGGGGAAGGATGGACATGCCGAGCGGATCCGGTTCAGCGGGCACGTGGAAGTGGGGGTGCGGATCGCGGAGGTGATCTGTAACCGGTTGCGATTTTCGAACGAGGAGACGGCGCAGATCGTGGCGTTGGTGAGGCATCACATGCGGTTTGGGGATGTGCCGACGATGCGGGAGGCGACGGTGCGGCGGTTTTTACGGTTGCCGAAGTTCGACGAGCATCTGCGGCTGCACTGGCTCGATTGCACGTCGTGCCATGGGCGGCTGGGGATCTGGGAGGAGATGACGCGGCGGTACGAGGCGGAGCCGGCGGAGGAGGTGCGGCCGGCGCTGCTGCTGACGGGGCGGGACCTGATCGAGGCTGGTTACAAACCCGGGCCCCATTTTAAGGAGGTGCTGCTGGCGGCGGAGGACGCGCAGCTAGAGGGCACGGTGCGGTCGACGGGAGAGGCGATGCGGCTGGTACGGGAGCGGTTTGGCGCGCCGGAGATGGCGGTGCGGGTGTGAGTGAGGCGGCGGTGTGGGATGTGGTGGTGGTGGGCGCGGGGATGGCGGGGCTGGGATGCGCGCGAGCGCTGGCCGAGCACGGGCTGCGGGTGTGCGTGGTGGAGGCGCGCGATCGCGTGGGCGGGCGGGTGCGGACGGAGCGCGTGGGTGAGCAGGTGGTCGAGTTGGGGGCGGAATTTGTGCATGGGCGGCCGGTGGAGCTGCTGCGGCTGATCGGAGAGGCGGGGCTCTCGATTTGCGAGCGGAGCGGGGCGCAGGTGAGTTTTGCGGACGGGCGGCTGGTGGTGGACGACGCCGAGGAGAGGAGCTTCGCGCCGCTTGGGGATCTGCGCGGGTTTGCGGAGGAGGATGTGAGCTTTCGAGCGTGGCTCGAGGCGCAGGGCGAGGCGGTGCCGCCTGAAGCGCGCGCGGCCGTGTTGGGGTATGTGGAGGGCTTCAACGCGGCGGATGCGGGCGAGATCAGCGCGCGGGCGCTGGGCGTGCAGCAGGCGGCGGAGGAGGAGATCGAGGGCGATCGGCTGGCGCATGTGCGCGAGGGGTATGCGCGGGTGGCGGAGTTTCTGGCGGCGCGGGTGCGGGCGGCGGGCGGGGAGGTGCGCTGCGGCGTGACGGTGGACGCGGTGCGGTGGTGGGTGGGGCGGGCGGTGCTGGAAACGAGCGCGGGGGAGGTGGTAGGGGCGAAGGCGGTGCTGACGCTGCCGCTGGGTGTGCTGCAGGCGGGCGCGGTGAGGATTGTGCCGGAGCCGGTTACGATTCTGCGGGCGGCGGGGCAGATGCGCATGGGAGCGGTGTGCCGGTTCTCGATGGTGTTTCGGGAGCGGTGGTGGGAGGGGATGGCGTCGCAGCCGGCGATGCGGGAGCTGAGCTTTCTTTTCGATTTTGGCGAGTTGCCGAGTGTTTGGTGGACGACGTATCCGGAGGAGGGCGCGGTGTTGACGGGGTGGGTAGGTGGCCCGCGGGCGCGCGGCTTGCTCGAGATGACGGAGGAGCAGTTGCGCGAGCTTGCCGTGTGGCAGGTTGGGCGGCTGTTTGGGGTCGGCGAGGAGTTTGTGCGGGAGCAGATGGTGGGGTTCGCGACCCATGACTGGAGCGCGGACCCGTTGGCGCTGGGGGCGTACAGCTATGTGGCGGTGGGCGGGGTGGAGGCGTCGCGGAGGATGAGCGAGCCGGTGGAGCACACGCTCTACTTTGCGGGCGAGCACACGGATGTGACGGGGCACTGGGGGACGGTGCACGGGGCGCTGCGGAGTGGGTTGCGGGCGGCGGGGCAGGTGCTGGGGGAGGCTTAGCGGCCGGATGAAGTGGGGGGCGGCGCGAGGAACCGCAGGTCTCTCCACTGCGAACGCACGGTGAGGCTGTGCGTTCTTCGGTCGAGATGACACGTGTTTTTAAATGAGGGCGGTGCTGGGGAAACCGCAGGTCTCTCCGCTGCGAATGCACGGTGGAGCTGCGCGTTCTTCGGTCGAGATGACACGTGTTTTGAAATGAAGGCGGTGCTGGGGAAACCGCAGGTCTCTCCACCGCGAATGCACGGTGGATCTGTGCGTTCTTCGGTCGAGATGACACGTGTTTCGAAATGAGAGGGGGGCGGCGTGGAGGAACCGCGGGTCTCTCCACTGCGAACGCACGGTGAGGCTGTGCGTTCTTCGGTCGAGATGACACGTGTTTTGAAATGAGGGCGGTGCTGGGGAAACCGCAGGTCTCTCCGCTGCGAATGCACGGTGGAGCTGTGCGTTCTTAGGTCGAGAGGACACGTGTCTTGAAATGAGTGGGCGGCGTGGGAAGTGCAGGTCTCTCCACTGCGAACCCACGGTGAGGCTGTGCGTTTTTCGGTCGAGATGACACGTGTTTATTGTGGGGGAGGAGGGGCTCTTAGGTCTGGGCGGGGAGGAGCTCGTGAAGGCGGTGTTGGAGGGCGATGGCGTCGAAGGGGGCGCGGACTTTGATGTCGTTGTCGAAGAAGACCATGACGTCGCGGGGTGTGGTGGGGGCTGGTGTGGCGGAGAGGCGGCGGGCGGGGTTGATGGCCTCGAGCGGGGTGGGTGTGGCGAGTGGGGTTTCGCCGTGGGCCCAGGCGAGAATGCGGTGGGCCCAGAGGTCGAGGGAGTCGGCGGAATAGCCGCTGGCGTAGAGCTGCTCGGAGCCGTGGAGGCGGATGTAGACGAGGGAGCTTGTGGCGTCGAGGAGCAGAGGCCACTCGACAGTGTCGGCGACGGTGAGGCCGATGTCGTGGGCGCGGAGGAGGTCGAGGAAGGCGGGGGTGCAGAAGCTTTCGTGGCGGACTTCGAGGGTGTGGCGGAGGGGTATGTCGGCTTCGGTCTGGAGGACGGAGCGAGGGAGCATGCGGTCGCTGCAGCGCTGGGCGAGGGTGGCGGCGGCGGCGGTGGAGCGGGGCAGAAGGGCAAAGAAGGCGGCGAGGCGGTCGGGGTCGAAGCGCTGTTGCGGGGGGAGCTGCCAGAGGATGGGGCCGAGCTTGGGGCCGAGGGCGAGCAGGCCGCTGGCGAGTAGGTTGGCGAAGGCCTCGTCGATGCCGCGGAGCTTCTTCATGTGGGTGATGAAGCGGGAGCCCTTGAGGGTGAAGAGGAAGTCGGCGGGGGTTTCGGCGGCCCAGCGGCGGAAGCTTGATGGGTGCTGGAGGGAGTAGAAGGTGCCGTTGATCTCGATGGCGGAGAAGTTTTGCGCGGCAAACTCGAGTTCGCGGCGTTGCGGGAGTTTGGGCGGGTAGAAGACGCCGCGCCAGGGCTTGTAGCGCCAGCCGGAGATGCCGATGCGGATTTCGCCGCGGGTGGCGGTGCGTGGGATGGGGCGGGCGAGGGCGGGATCGGGTAGGTGGTTGGACGCGAGCGGGGGGTCGCCTGTGCGCTGACGAGAGGCGGTTGGGGCCGCGACCTCGGAGGACCGAGGCCGCGAGTGCTTGACGGAGTGTCTCGACATGTCCTCTGCTTTCGACGGAGCCTGCCCGTTTACCAAGACAGGGATGCAGCCTGTACAACCGCAGAGTTTCTCCGCGGAGAACGCACGATGAGGCTGTACGTTCTCCGGTCGAAATGACAGACCACTTATGTGTGCAGGACCCCAGAGGAAGTTCTTACGCAGATAAGCGAGGTATGTCTGGCAGCCCAAGTGCGGGCGTGCGGGGCATAGCCATGGTTAGACGGGCATGCGGCCGCCGGTTGCGCCCATGATCTCGCCGGAGACGTAGCTGGCGTCGTCGGAGGCGAGAAAGACGTAAAGGCGGGCGAGTTCGACGGGCTGGGCGGGGCGGCCGAAGACGGTTTGTGCGCCGAACTGTGTGACCTTTTCGGTGGGCATCGTGGCGGGGATGAGCGGGGTCCAGACGGGACCGGGAGCGACGCCGTTGACGCGAATGCCCTTGTCTTTGGAGAGTTTGGCGAGGGACTTGGTGAGGTTGGCGAGGGCGGCCTTGGTGGAGGCATAGGCGAGCAGCTGCTCGGAGGGGTCGAAGCCCTGGATGGAGGTTGTGTTGATGATGGAGGCGCCGGGTTTGAGCTCGGGCAACGCGGCCTGGGTGAGGAAGAAGGTGCCGAAGACGTTGGTGCGGAAGGTGTGCTCGAGCTCTTCGGGGCTGACCTCTTCGATGGAGTCGCGGGACATCTGGAATGCAGCGTTGTTGACGACGATGTCGAGGCGCTTGAACTCTGTGATGGCGGTTTCGACGAGGGATTTGCAGTAGGCGGGGTCGCCGATGTCGCCGGGGTGGAGGATGCACTTGCGGCCCGCGGCTTCGACGGCCTGCTTGACCGCGTCGGCGTCGGCCTTTTCGTCGGGAAGGAAGCTGAGGACGAGGTCGGCGCCCTCCTTGGCGAAGGCGATGGCGACGGCGCGGCCGATGCCGGAGTCGCCGCCAGTGATGATGGCGACATGATCGAGCAGGCGGTCATGGCCGGTGTAGCTCTGCTCGCCGTGGTCGGCGGGTGGATCGAGGTTCTGGTCGGAGCCGGGGTGGGGCTGTTTTTGTTCGGGAAAGGGTGGCTTAGGGCCGAGCTCACGGGGGTCGGCGTTCTGATGAGGTGAAGGGGACATGGGAGGGACCTCGATGGGATGGAAGGGGATGGGATAGAACGGGACGTGCGCCGCTAAGGGCCTGACGGAAGGTAGGATGCCGGCCAAGGGAACGCCGGTCCGGATTCCGGAGGAGACAGGCAGTGCATCAGAGAGCTCGAGGGCATATGGGAACCAAGAAGCTGCTGAACACACCGGCGGAGACCACTCCGGACACGACCATCAGCGTGAATGGCCGGGAGGTCGAGGCCCATGCGGGCGAGTTGCTGATCGAGGCGCTGAACCGGCTGGCGGAGCGGACTGCAGGCAAAAAGGTGGCGCAGGTCTGCTATCTGGAGCAGATGGGGCCGATCCAAAGCTGCGATACGTGCCTGGTGGGCGTGAATGGGGACCTGGTGCGGGCGTGCGCGACGCTGGTGACTCCGGAGATGCGGGTGTTTACCGAGGGCGAGCGGGTGGATGTGGCGCAGCGCGAGGCGTTCGACCGCCTGCTGCAGAACCACATGCTGTATTGCACGGTGTGTGACAACAACAACCAGAACTGCACGATCCACAACGCCGTGGCGGACATGGACATCAAGCACCAGGCGCGTGAGTACAAGGTCAAGCCGTATGAGAAGGATTTGTCGAACCCGTTCTACCGCTATGACCCGGACCAGTGCATCTTGTGCGGTCGATGCGTGGAGAGCTGCCAGAACGTGCAGGTGAACGAGACGCTGTCAATCGACTGGACGAGCGAGCACCCGCGCGTGCTGTGGGATGGCGGGCACGAGATCGCGGGGTCGAGCTGTGTGAGCTGTGGGCACTGCGTGACGGTGTGCCCGTGCAATGCGCTGATGGAGAGGTCGATGATCGGGCACGCGGGCTACTTTACGAATCTGCCGCCCAAGGTGCTGGACAAAATGATCGACGTGGTGAAGGGGTTTGAGCCGAACACGGGGTATGGGCCGATTCTGGCGCTGAGCGAGATTGAGGCGGAGGCGCGCAAGCAGCGGGTAAAGCGGACCAAGACAGTGTGCACGTACTGCGGTGTGGGGTGCAGCTTCGATGTGTGGACGCGGGACCGGCACATCTTGAAGATTGAGCCGGCGGAGGGCCCGGCGAACGGCATTTCAACCTGCGTGAAGGGCAAGTTTGCGTGGGACTTTGTGAACTCGCCGGACCGGCTGGTGTCGCCGCTGAAGCGCGAGGGCAACACCTATGTGGAGATCACGTGGGATGCGGCGCTCGACCTGATCCACGAGAAGTTTTCGACGATCAAGGCGGAGCATGGGCCGGATGCGCTGGCGTTTATCGCCTCCTCGAAGTGCACCAACGAGGAGAGCTACCTGATGCAGAAGTTGGCGCGGCAGGTGATCGGAACCAATAATATTGATAACTGTTCGCGGTACTGCCAGACGCCGGCGAGCATGGGGCTGCAGCGGACGGTGGGGATCGGCGCGGACGCGGGTTCTATCGCGGACATCGAGAAGGCCGAGCTGGTGATCATCATCGGATCGAACACGAGCGAGAGCCATCCGGTGCTGGCGACGCGGGTGAAGCGATCGCACAAGCATCGCGGGCAGCGGCTGATTGTGAGCGATCTGCGCAAGCATGAGATGGCGGAGCGATCGGATATTTTTTTGCGGCCGTACCCCTCGACCGACGAGGTGTGGCTGCAGGCGGTGACGAAGTATCTGATCGACCACGATCTTCATGACCAGGCGTTTATTGATAAATGGGTGAATCACTGGGAGGAGTTCCAAGCGTCGCTTGCGCCGTACACGATGGAGTACGCGGAAAAGGTGACGGGTCTGACGCAGGAGGTGATGATCCAGGTGGCGCACGAGATCGCCAAGGCGAAGTCGACGTGCATTCTGTGGGCGATGGGGGTGACGCAGCACTGCGGCGGATCGGACACGTCGACGGCGATCTCGAATCTGCTGCTGGCGACGGGCAACTACATGCGCGAGGGCTGCGGAGGGTATCCGTTGCGCGGGCACAACAACGTGCAGGGCGCGAGCGACTTCGGCTCGATGCCGAATATCTATTCGGGCTACCAGAAGGTGGACGATGCGGAGGTTCGGGCGAAGTTCGAGGCGGACTGGAGGTGCACGCTGCCGGTAACCAAGGGCCTGGATAACCACGAGATGATCGACGCGATCTATGCGGGCAAGCTGAAGTCGCTGTACATCAAGGGCGAAGACACGATTACCTCGGACGCGAATGCGACCTATGTGGGTGAGGCGTTTTCGCGGCTGGAGTTCATGATCGTGCAGGACATCAACTTTTCGGAGACCTGCAAGTATGCCGATCTGATTCTGCCGGCGAGTCCGTCGCTTGAGAAGGACGGGACGTTTGTGAATACGGAACGGCGGATTCAGCGGCTGTATAAGGCGTTTGAGCCGCTGGGGCAGTCGAAGCCGGATTGGGAGATTATTCAGCTGATCGCGAAGAAGATGGGCGCGGACTGGCAGTACACGCACCCGAGCGAGGTGATGGACGAGGTGGCGCGGCTGACGCCGGACTTTGCGGGCGTCACCTATGAGCGGCTGGAGGGGTATAAGAGCCTGCAGTGGCCGGTGGCGAAGGATGGAACGGACTCGCCATATCTGTACAAGGAGAAGTTTCATTTTCCGGACGGCAAGGCGCGCTTCTATCCGCTCGAGTACCTTTCGCCGTCGGAGGAGACGGACGAGGTGTATGACCTGCACCTGAATAACGGGCGGCTGCTGGAGCACTTCGAGCAAGGGTCGATGACCTACCGGTCGGCGGGCATCCGGGCGATGACACCGACGACCTTTGTGGAGGTGTCACCGGAGCTGGCGGCGGAGCGCGGAGTGAAGGATGGGATGCTGGTGCAGCTGACCTCGCCGTATGGACGGGTGAAGGTGCAGGTGCTGGTGACCGATCGGGTGCAGGGCAAGCAGCTGTATATGCCGATGAACTCGATCGAGCAGCCGGTGAACAAGGTGACGTCGACCCACGTGGACCGGGCGACCCACACGCCGGCCTACAAGGAGGTGAGCGTGCACATGACGGTGCTGGAGGAGAATGGGAGAAATCCGCTGCCGCGGCAGAACTTCCGGTGGGGCAAGCGGACGCCCCAGCCGGGGATTGAGATCGAGAAGAAGTGGGCGCGCAGCGACTATCGGCTGCCCGGGCTGTCGCCGGGCGACAAGCTGGTGCAGATCAAGTCGACGACGGTGTAGGGGTCGCCCGCGAAGGGCAGGAGAGAACAATGGCGAATCCGATCGAGTTCAAGCCGAAGCCGGTGAATCCGAAGCTGGAGCTGCAGCGGCGGCTGGAGGCCGCGCCGGTGGAGCATGGCGAGGCGATGCTGGTGGCGTGGGACCTGCTGCAGAAGGCGCATGACGAGGGTCTGCTGGACCTGATTCACGGGCTGGTGGGGGCGAAGGACGAGATCGCGGCGAAGATCGCGCAGTACGCAGCGCTGCCGGAGGGGGTGGCGGGAATCCGCAACCTGATGGGGCTGGCGAAGCTGCTGATGCTGGTCGATCCAGACATGCTGCTGGCGCTGACGCAGGCGATCGAGACGGCGTCACGGAAGCATGCGGAGGAGCGGAAGACGCCGGGGATGCTGACGCTGGGGCGAAGGATCTTCAGCGAGGACAGCCGGCGCGTGCTGTCGATGGGAACGCTGCTGCTGGCGGAGGTAGGCAAGAGCTTGAACACGTCGGAGAAGGCAATAGGTGAGGTGGCCACGGTGCCGTATGTAGGGGATGGGCCGCCGCGGAGCGATGGGAAGTGACGCGGTCGTTTCGGGTGGGTGGCGTTGAGGTTGGGGGGCAGGAGCTGTTTCTGATCGCAGGACCGTGTGTGCTGGAGTGCGAGGCGCATGCGCTGGGGCTAGCAAGGGGGATCGCGGAGATCACCGTCCGGCTGGGTGTGCCGTATATCTTCAAGGCGAGCTTCGATAAGGCGAACCGGACGTCGGTGAAGAGCTTTCGCGGGCCGGGGCTGGAGGAGGGGGCGCGGGTGCTGCGGGCGGTGGCGCTTGAGACCGGGCTGCCGGTGCTGACGGACGTGCACACGCCGGACCAGTGCGGGCGACTAAGCGATCTGCTGGGCGCGGACGTTGAGGCAGTGCTGCAAATTCCGGCGTTTCTCTGTCGGCAGACGGATCTGCTGATCGCGGCGGCGGAGACGGGGCGCGCGGTGAATGTGAAGAAAGGGCAGTTCGTGGCGCCGTGGGATATGCGACACGCGGTCGAAAAGGTGCGTGAGGCGGGCGGGACACGGGTGTGCCTGACGGAACGCGGGGCGAGCTTCGGGTACAACAATCTTGTGGTCGATATGCGGTCGCTGCCTGTGGTGAGGGGGTTTGCGCCGGTGATCTTCGACGCGACGCACAGTGTGCAGCAGCCGAGCGCGGCGGGTGGGGTGAGCGGGGGCCAGCCGGAGTTTATTCCGGTGCTGGCGCGGGCGGCGGTCGCGGTGGGGGTGGACGGTGTGTTTCTGGAGGTGCACGAGGAGCCGGCGTGCGCCAAGAGCGACGGCGCGAATGCGCTGCGGCTGGACCGGCTGGAGGGTGTGCTGGCTGAGCTGCTGCGGGTGCATGCGGCGGTCGCACCGCTCCCGCGGTCAGGGCTGGAGAGTGAGGGCGCTGGTGCGGACGAAGTTGGCGACCGCCTCCGGTTGTGAGAACAGGACGAGGTGGCTGGCGGGAACCTCCTCGATGCGGGCATTGATACGCTGGGCGAGCGTGTGCTGCGTGGCGGGCGCGAGGACGCGGTCCTCGGTGGTGATGAGGTAGGCGCTCGGCTTGTGCTTCCAGGCGGGGTCCGGCAGGGAAGCACCGAAGATGCTGACGTGGGTCGGCTTCTGGGTGGCGGCCAGCAGGTTCATGGCGCCGGGATGGAGGTCCTGGCCAAGGTCGCGGGCGATGTAGTCCGCATCGATCCAGAGAAAGCCTTGGGCATCAGGCTCGCGTTGCTGGGCGGGAGCGTGGTTCATGGCGAGCAGAGCGCCGAGGATCTCGTCTGCTTCGGGTACGAGCGCGGTGACGTACGCGATCGCCTTGACCTTCGGATGATCGCCGGTCGCACTGACGACCGCGCCACCGTAAGAGTGGCCGACGAGCAGCACGGGACTTTCGACGCGATCGATCAGTCCGGTGAGAGCGGCGATGTCGCCGTGGAAGGTCTGAAGCGGCAGCTGCGCGGTATGGACGCGGAAGCCCTCATGGGCGAGTGGAAGGAGGGTCTGTGTCCAGGCGCTGCCGTCACACCAAGCTCCGTGAACGAAGACGATGGTCCCTTTCTGGTCCGCCTGCGGCATGTTGGTCTCCTTGGAGTGTAGATGGCGACGGGAGGTTTGGTGCGAGCTGCCCGGTGCGGTGAATGCGCGGTGGGGCAAAAAAGCGGCCCCTCGCGAGAGGGGCCAATCTGCCTTGGTTCTCTCTGGTTAGGAGAGTGTTTTGCCGTGCGAGCTCTGAGGCCGGCTCCGACAAACTTGTGGGCGGCGGGTGGTCTCGCCTGCCCTGAGGTTGCGCCTACTGCTGGCTGGCGGGCGGGTTGCTAACACCGCTGGCTGCCGGGGTAGAAGGTGTGGTGTTGGCCGCGGTGGTGCCGCTCATGGTCGCCAAGCTGTTGTGCAGCAGGGTGACGCGAACGCCATTGCGGATGGGCTTGGCATCCGGATCGGTCGCGAGGGCAGAGTTGGCGTTATCCCGACCCAGACCGCTCTTGTAGATACGGAAGACGGGTACCTGGTGCTCGGTGACGAGGTAGCGCTGGACGGAATCGGCCATGGCCTGCGAGGCAGGGACGCCGCTGCGGCTGTAGGCTTGGACCTCGACGATGTAGCCTTTTTCGCTGGCGAGCTTGACGGCGAGCTGGTCAAGATCGGATTTGGCGGCGGTGCTGAGGGTGGTGCGGCCGGCGACGAACGGGACGGCCACCGAGGTTACTGTCTGGTACTGGTCGAGGTTCTGCACCGTGCCGTTGAGGGTGTTGGTGCGGTTGCTTGCGTCGGTGGCGACGCCGTTGGCCGCGTTGGCGCGGGTGGCGGCGTCCTGGGCGTGCTGATCGGCGAGTGCGGCGGCCGCGTTGGCCTTGCTGATACCGGCCTGGGCGCGACTATTCACATCCTTGATGTCGTTGGCGTTCTTGGACTGCAGCTGGTCGAGCTCGTTGGTGCGATCACGGATCGGATCCATCTGCCGCTTGACCCATTTCTTGCGCGCCATGGGGTTCATGTGCCCCCAAAAGCCTTCCTTGGACTGTTGCTCCAGGGGCTTACCTGTGGCGTAGGTGCTGGAGTCGCCCGGGTTGGGCTGGGTTGAGGTGGTCTGGCTTGAGGTCGTCGAGGTCTCCGATGTGGTGGTCGCGGCGGCTTGGGGGTCGGTTGACGGGGTGGACTGGGAGTTGGGTTGGGATGCTGTCTGTGCCAGAGCAGGAAAAACGAGGGCGCCTGAGAGCAGGACCGCCGAAAGTGCCAGATTTGATTTCACCATCATTGTGCTCCTGTCGCCTCTGCCCCTCTGTCATCCCACCCGGTTTGCCGGGTGGCCGCAAGGGGGCGTCGGCTATCTGCTGTTTGAGATCAAGAGCAGCTATCGTGCCAAATTGGCCGAAGCTGCTAAGTGGTGTGATGCGTTGCAGATGATCTGCGGCCAGAGGAATCACGCAAAGTAGGAGATGGAGGAATTGCGTGTAAGATTTTCGCCGTCCGGGAAGATTTTCCTGTTGCTGGGCAAAGCAACGTTGACGCGGAAGTTACCGATGCTCGACGCGCACGATGCGCAGCTCGGGCATTTGCGTGTTCCAGTTGGCCGGTATGGATTCGAAGATCAGGCGAAAGGGGCGGGTGGCCCCCGGGGCGAGGGGCGCGGCGGCGACCGGCTGGGTGTCGACGTAGGGCTCGCGGGTGCGGATCAGCGATAGGGGAAGGGTTTCAAGGTGCGGCGGAAGGTTCTCGTCGTTTCGGAAGAAGACCTGAACGGTGACGCCGGTGACGAAGGCCGGGCCATCGTTGGTGATGGCGCCGTCCAGAAAGGTGCTCTTGCCGCCGGAGAGCGAGGTGGACTCGCTCATGGCGAGGCTGCCCAACGGAAGATGGGCGGCATAGGGATCAAGGGGCAGGGGTTGGTTGAGGCTGCCGACTTTGTGACGGCCGCTGAAGAGCAGCACGCCGAGCAGGAGACAGGCGACGACGGCGGCGGCGATGCCAACAGCAACCCTGGGAAAGCCGCGATCGGCGCGGTCTGTGGGGGCAGAGCCGGGAGCGGAGAAGAGAGGCGCGGTGGGCTCGGGCATGGGGTTAGTTTACAAGGCCGGCCAAGGCGGGCGCGAGTTGGGGCGGCGCGAGTTGGGGCGGGCGGAGCTAGGAGGCGAAGCTGGCGCGCTTGCGGTGTTCGCGGAAGTCGGCGCCCTGGAGGTGGAGGTGGACGCACATCTCCATCAGGCGCGAGCGCATGCGGTCGCCGATGCGGTCGCCCAGGGTTTCGCGCTTGTAGGCGAGGCGGGCGTCGGCGCGCTGGCTGGACTCTTCGCCGGGGCGGCTGGCCAGGGCGGGCGCGTTGGGCCGGTTGGTGGTGATGATGGTGGAGCGGTTTTCGTTATAACGCGCGTTGAGGAGGTAGGCGGTGGTGTCCCAGGCCCATTCACTTGGGGCGATCTCGCCGAGGTCATCGAGAACCAGGAGGTCGCAGGTGATCAGGGTGCGGAGGAGGGTATTTTCGGCGCCGGCGGAGCGGAGGTCGTAGAAGGAGCGGAGGCGCTCGAGCAGCTCCTTGTGCTCCCAGAAGAAGCCGGTGGCGGCGTTCGCGGCGATGACCTGGCGGAGGATGCTGACGGCGAGGTGGGTTTTGCCGAGGCCGGGTGTGCCGGTAAGTAGCAGGCCCATGCCGCGAGCCTCGACGAGGAAGACATGGGCGAAGCGGTGGCACTTGGCGAAGGCTTCGCCGATGCTGGGGTTCTGGCTGTAGTCGAAGGTATCGAAGGTGCAGGCCTGGTAACGGCGCGGGATGCGGGCCTGGGCGAGGGTGCGGGCGACACGTCCGGCGACGCGGCAGGTGCACTCGCGGGCGAAGCGATTGCCCCGCTCGTCTGGGGTGATCACGAGGCCGACATCGTCGCAGATGGGGCAGAGAGGCATGGATAAGGTTGGGGCCGGTCGGCTTGGGTTGCGGGCGGCGGGCCCGATCTGAGTATCGCAGGGGATGAATCCGGTTGCTCGGTGTGGGAATCCAAACTAGACTGAGGAAGGCACCGACGGCCGTTCTGTGACGATGTAAATCACAGGCGGTCGGGCCGGGAAGCGCGACAGGAGATCGATGTGACCGTGAGGGAGCCGGTTGCAAGCGGGCCGCGCCGAGGCAGAAGGCGAACAATCAGGAGATTGCGAGGAGTTTAGCTATGCCGAAGACTGGGATTCATCCGGACTACCACACCACCACCGTGAAGTGCGCGTGCGGGACGAACTTTGAGACGCGCTCGACGCACAAGGGCGCAATCGTGCTTGAGATCTGCTCGGCCTGCCACCCGTTCTTTACCGGCAAGCAGAAGCTGGTCGATACGGCCGGCCGGGTCGAGCGGTTCCGCCGCAAGTTCCAGAACTCGGACGCGGGCAAGGCCAAGGCCGCGGCTGAGACCACCAAGTAACGCGACAGGATGCGAGCAGGAGGCCTCCGCCAGCGCGGGGGCCTTTTGCGTTGAGCGCAGGAGAAGGGTGACGTGAAGAAGCGGTACACGCTGGAACAGAAGCGATGGGACGACCCGGTGGAGCACCGGATGCCGGAGCGGGTGCGGGTGCCGGCGGCGTTCGCGATCGGCAGCGTGCGGATTGCGCCGGCGACGGTGCTGGCGCCGATGGCGGGCGTGACGGATACCGTGTTTCGGCGATTTATCAAAAATGCGAGTGTGTTTTCGGGCCGCGCGGCAGAGCAGCATTCGGCTGAGAGTGGCAATGTAGAGGGTCGCGGTAGAGAAGCAGGTCCTTCGACTGCGCTGCGCTTCGCTCAGGATGACAACAAAAACTACCGTGAGGTGCTGCGCTCCGCTCAGGATGACAACCTAAAGCAGGTCCTTCGCTCCGCTCAGGATGACAACAAAAACGAACGCGACGTGCGGCGCTTCGCTCAGGATGACAGCCTGGTGGGGAGGGAGGACATGGTCGCGGAGGTGGAACGGGCGACCTCGAATGAGCGGTCGGGGTGCGGGCTGATCATGACGGAGTTCACGTCGGCGGATGGGCTGAGCCGGATGCGCGAGTCCAAGCGGAAGCGCTACCTGACGTACTACGAGGATGAGCATCCGATCTCGGCACAGCTGTTTGGGTCGAATCCGGAGACGCTGGCGGAGTCGGCGCGCATTTGCGAAGATGCGGGTTTCGATATCGTCGATCTGAACCTGGGGTGTCCGGCGAAGCGCGTTGTCGCTTGCAATGGCGGCAGTGGTTTGCTCAAGGACCTGCCGCTGATTCAGGTGATCTTTGAGCGGGTGCGCGCGGCGGTCTCGATTCCGTTTACGGTGAAGTTTCGCATGGGGTGGAATGACCAGCACATTGTGTGCGTGGAGCTGGCGCGGATGGCGGAGCAGTGTGGATTAGACGCGGTGGCGCTGCATGCGCGGACGCGGGAGGACGGCTATACGGGGCAGGCGCGCTGGGAGTGGATCGCGGCGGTGAAGGATGCGGTGGGAATTCCGGTGATCGGGAACGGGGATGTGCGGACGCCGGAGGACGCGGCGGCGATGGTGGAGCGGACGGGGTGCGACGCGGTGATGATCGGGCGGACGGCGCCGGCGAATCCATGGATCTTTCGCCAGATTGCGCAGTATACGGCGACGGGCGCCTACAACGACCCGACCGAGGAGGATCGGTACCGGATGATCCGGACCTACTTCGAGATGCTGGTGGCAGAGGTGACGGCGGAGGAGCGCGGATCGGGGTCGGTGCTGGGCGGGGTGCCCAACAGGTCGGTCGAGCGGGACTGCGTGGGGAAGATGAAGCAGTTTGCCAGCTGGTTCACGCACGGGGTGCCGGGCGGTGCAGGGCTCCGGCGAGCGATCTTCGAGGCGAAGACGGGCGCGGCGGTGCTGGGGCGGGTGGAGGAGTTCTTTGCGGCGCGGGCCGCGGAGGAGATGGCAGAGCCGATGGCGGAGGTGGGGGCGTTGGCGGTGCGGTAAGGTGGGCTGCGGTGGAGCGTGCAGCCCGCTTGGGCTTGGCGAGCCAACTCGAGAACGGAGCTGAAGATTCCGCCGGGAGTCGCGGTCGGGGAATCACCGTTGTGCGAGATGCAGTGCCGCCGCCGCGTTCGCGTCGCCGCGGGCCTGGATCGCAAGAGAACGGAGAAAGCTGTGAGGGGACTCGGGTGGTTGAGTGTGCCGGGGCTGATGCTGCTTGCGCCGGTGGCGCGGGCGTGCACGGTGTGCCACTCGCGGGTGGGAGACGCGGTGCGCGCGGGGATCTTCGACGGGCATTTTCTGCACACCGCCGCAGTGACGGCGGCTCCGTTTCCGATCTTTCTGGGGGTGGGGCTGTGGCTCCGCTTCAAGCTGCCGCTCGCGGCGGAGCTGCCGGTGACGGAAGAACTCATTGGGGCTGAGGGGCTGCGGACGGAGCCGGGGCAGTGGCCGCGATGAGCGCTTCGGAGAGTCTCTCAGGGGTGCGAGCGTCGATTGCGGCGGGCACGCTGCTGGGCATCGGCATGGGTGGATTTGTGGACGGGATCCTGTTTCACCAGATCTTGCAGCTACACAACATGCTTTCGAACTGGGTGGTGCGGGACACGTTGGTCAACGAGCAGATCAACATGTTTTGGGATGGGCTATTCCATGCCTTCACGTGGATGACGACGGCGGCCGGGATCTATCTGCTGTGGGAGGCGGCGCGGCACAAGCGCACGGTGCCCTCAGGGCGGGCGCTGGCGGGCTCGTTGCTGCTGGGGTGGGGGTTGTTCAACGTCGTCGAGGGGACGATCGATCACGAGATTCTTCAGGTCCACCACGTTTACCAGAACGGGAACATGTGCTTTGGGATCTGGTGTTTTTGGCGACGGGGGTGGTGCTGGTGCTCGTGGGGTGGGGCATGGTGCGGGCGGAGTTGCGGCGGGGTGCGGCGGCGTTTCAGCCTGGCGTCGCGGACTGACGCGAGAGCGGCGTGAGTCAGGCGGAGGGCGGGCCTGCTGGACCATTGCGCCGATGGCCTGGCGGACGGCTTGCGGGTGCGGGCTTCGGCGAGGAGTTCGCGAGGGTTGGCGCGGCATCTTGTGTTTGCATTTTTACGCGGTGTTCATCGAGCGTTTCCTTTGCGGGCATCCACTCGATTGTGAGGTAGCGTATGGCCACGCCGATGGACGCTCCAAAGCAGGATTTCTCTGAGATGGACAATGCGGGGATCTCCAAAGAGCACTGGAAGATCATGTTCATTTCGGGCATGGGCTTCTTCACGGACGCGTATGACCTATTCATCATCGGCGTTGTGATGGCCTTGCTCAAGCCGATGTGGCATGTAGGCAAAGTGGAAGAGGGCCTGGTTGAATCCACGGCTCTGCTGGCCGCGGCGATCGGCGCTTTGCTGTTTGGCCGGATCGCTGACATGCTGGGACGCAAGCGCATCTACGGCGTAGAGGTGCTGGTGCTTGCGGCCGGGGCGATCGCGTGCGCGTTTTCGCCGAACATATGGTGGCTGATTGGCTTTCGCTTTATTCTCGGCATCGGAATCGGCGGCGACTACCCGGTCTCCGCGACGATCATGAGCGAATACGCCGGCAAGGCGCACCGCGGGATGCTGGTGACGCTGGTGTTCGCGATGCAGGCTGCCGGCCTGATTGTCGGTCCGCTGCTGGCCGCTGCGTTGCTGTCGACCCACATGTCACACGACATTATCTGGAGGATCCTGGTGTCGTTCGGGGCGCTTCCCGCGCTTGCGGTGTTCGGCGCACGCCGTCACCTGAAAGAGTCGCCACGGTTTTTGAAGGCGGTTGGCCAGGAAGAGGACGATTCGGGAAGGCTGAAGAAGGCGAGCCACTACGACGCGAAGACGCACTCGGTTTCATTCTGGGACGGCTACCACCGCCTGATCGACAACAAGCTGATTCTGGTGCGGCTGGTGGGTGCGAGCGCGGCGTGGTTTTTGATGGACTTTGCTTACTACGGCAATACCGTGTCGAGTCCGCTGGTGCTTTCCGCCCTGGGAGGCGATCACACGCTGTTGCAGAAGACGCTGACGCAGCTTGGGATCTTCACGGTATTCGCGGCGCCTGGATATGCGGTTGCAGCGCTGACCATGGACAAGCTGGGGCGCAAGACGATCCAGGGCCTCGGCTTCGGGATGATGGCTCTGACGTTTGGGCTTCTTGCCCTGATACCCAACGTAGAAAGCATGGTCTGGCCGTTTCTGTTGATTTACGGGGCGAGTTATTTTTTTACGGAGTTTGGCCCGAACGCGACGACGTTTGTTTACCCGTCGGAGATTTTTCCGGTGAAGGTCCGCACGACCGCTCACGGGATCGCGGCGGCGCTGGGCAAGATCGGCGGTTTTGTCGGGGTGTTTACGTTTCCGTTTTTTCTGCACTGGCACGGCCTGCCGGCAGCGGAGGGAGCGGCCGCGCTGGTAAGCGGTCTGGGTCTGTTGGTAACGATCTTTATGCTTCCTGAGACCAAGGGCAAGAGCCTGGAAGATCTGTCGGACGAGCCTTCGTCTCCTGTTGAGAGGGCGGCCGCCGCCTAGATCGTCCACATCGCGCGCGCCAGTTCCGGCCTGCGGCAAGAGCCGTGCAGGCAGGAACTGGCAGCTGTGGCGGAAGCTGAAGCGAAGGCGTGTGCCCGCGTTCTAGGCGCTAGGGGACGAGACGATGGCGGAGGCGCGTGCCTGTTGGACCATGGCGACGAGGGCCTGGCGAACCGCCAAGGGGGTACGGGCTTCGGCGTGGAAGTTGATGCGGGCGCCCTTGACGCCGTCGGCGGTGGACAGGCGGAGGGTGAAGCCGAGGCGGTCGATGGAGGTCATGCCGGCGGCGGTGGCGACGAGATGGGCGTGGGTCTTCGCGAGCAGGAGCATGGCCTCGACGTGGTCGGCGTTCATGTGGGCGAGGATGGCGGGGGCGCTGGCGAGCAGCGGGTCGGGGGCGGCGACGGCGTAGTCGGCGGCCGGGACCCAGCCCATGACGCCGAAGCCGCCGACGAAGTAAAGGTCGATGGGGGAGAGGCGGAAGAAGCTGAAGTCGGCGAAGTCGACCCAATGGCGGCTGCTGGGGTGGGCGGCGAGGTAGAGCTCGCGGGCGGAAGGGACGTCGATGGCGGGGACGGGTTCGGCGAAGCCGACCAGGGTGGCGCGGGCGGCGCCGAGCGGGTCGTTCTCGGCGTCGGATTGAGTGACGAAGAGGCTGGCGCGGGGGTCGGCCTTGACGTTCTGGGTGTGCATGGCCATGCCGCTGATGAGGAAGAGAGGGCGGCCTGCGGCGGCGTCGAGGGCGAAGGGCATGAGCGAGCCGAAGGGGTGGCCGGGGTGCTTGCGGGAGAGGGTGGAAAGGGTGCCGACGGCCACGCCGGCCAGCAGGGTGCGGACGCGCTCGGCGTGGCTGGGCTCGTCTGGTTGCGCGGGGGCGGGGCCGATGCGGGCGTGCTGGCGGGGGGCTTCAGTGAGCATGGGTTTGCTTTCGGGCGAGGTTAGCGAGCTGGCCGGCGCAGGCGAAGGCCCAGCCAGAGGCAGGTGCACGGGAGGAGAAGGAAGAAGAGAGGTCGAAGCAAGCGGGGCATGATGACAGAACTCGATTTCCAGTGGATGTCCATGCCCAGCGATCCCATGAGGAGGGGGACCAGAAGGATTGAGGCGATCCAAAGGTCTGCGAACGCGAGCAAAAGGGTGCCGGCGATGCGCTTTGCGTGGTGGCTTGCCTGCATGAAGGAGCTTGCGAAGGTGAGGACTGGAGGTTGCAGGACGGCTACTCGGCGGTGTCGGCTTCGAGGAGGGCGCGGGCCTCTTCGAGGTTGATGTTTTTGCCGTCGACCATGATCTGGTAGTCGCCTGCGTTGGGGGCCAGGACCTCCACATGGCCCACGGCGTGTCCTTTGGAGCGAAGCTCGGCGACGAGAAGGTTGATATCGACCATGGGGGTACTGTATCGCAGGCCGGGGTGCCGTGGCAGGGGGCGGAGAAAGCGGATGGCAGCCCGGAGCGAAATGCAGATTTCTCCACAGCGAACGGCACAGGGAAGACGTGCGTTCTGGGTCAAAACGGCAGTTTTGCGTAGTGGGTATGAGATCTAACTCTGAGGAGTCGTGGGGGCAACACACCTACAGCGCGGGGGCGGGCTCAGGGAGCGGCTGGAAGTAGCGGTGGGCGACGTCGGTGCAGGCCATGCAGAGGGGCTCGGCGGTGGTGGGGGACGGGGTGAAGCGGTCGAAGTTGATGCCCTCGCCGCAGACCGAGCAGGTGATGCGCGCGCCCTTGTAGCCGGGGAGCTCGGAGGGCGGGAGGGCGACGCTGACCCATGCGGCGGCGAAGAGATCGGCGTCGGGGAGCTCGCGGTAGGCGCGCATCTGCTGCTGATTCTTGTCGGTAAATGGGGCGCCGTCGGCGTGGGTGGGGAAGAGCTCGCGGGCGCGGTCCTTGGAGCTTTCGAGGGCGACCAGGCGGAGGGCGCGAAAGAAGTGCGACTCGCCGGTGTGCGGGGCGGGGACCTGTGCGGACGGCAGGGGGCGGGCGAGGTCGAGAAAGGTGGCGGCCATCTTGCCCCAGTCGCGGAGCTTGAGGGCGCGCTTGCCGACGCGGCAGCCAGTGACGACGGCGATGGCGTCGGTGGCGCAGCGATCAATCTCGACAAAGGTGACGAGGCGCTTGCGGTCGGGGCTCGCGCGCAGGCGGGGACTGTGAATGTCGAGCAGACGGCAGGCGAGCATGGCCATGCGCACACCGAGGATTTGGCCAGCGCAGAGATGGTCGTGGGCGATCTCGGCCTCGTTCAGGAGATCTTCGAGCTCGGTGGGGGCGGCGGTGGGCATGGGATCAGGGTACGCGGTGGGCCGTGTGGCCCCTAGGAGACGCGGACGACGGCGCGGCGGATCTTCTGGTCGGTCTTGTATTGTGACAGCGCGTAGACAGCCCAAATGGTGGCCGGGAGCCAGCCGATCAGCGTGACCTGCAGCAGAAGGCAGAGGATGCCGGCGATGGGCCGACCGATGGTGAAGAAGGTCATCCAGGGGAGCAGGAACGCGATAACGAGCCGCATGGGGTCTCCTGTGTGTTGCTCCTTTGACGAAGCCACAGTAACGGATGGTGCGAATGTTCGTCACCGGTCATTACGGAGGTGTTTTCCACAGCGGTCAGTCGCCGTCGTTGTCGCCTTCCTCGATCAGCGAGGTGGAGCCGACGATGTCGAAGGTGATGGGTTCGCCGCCGATGAGTTGGAGGGTGGCGCGCATGGGGAGGCGCTGCCAGCGGGCGCTTTCGCAGACAGGGCCGGTGTGGTCGGGCTGTGGCCACTTGCCGAGGGGGCGCTGGGCGACGGCTTTGCGGCCACTGGATTGCGCGATCACGGCAACCAGGCTTGAACCCTTGCTGGTGGAGGCGATGCCGCAGTAGGCGGCGTAGTCGCGGAACCAGACCGCGGTGGAGATGGCGGCGTCGAAGTCAGGCAAATGGAGGGCGGTGATGTGGCCGGTGGTGCGATCGACGAGGATCCAGGAGGCGGGTTGCCATACCCAGCGCTCGCCGGGTTCGCCGGGCAGGGTGTCATTGATGTGGAGCGCGCGGCGGACGGCAAAGGTGCGGTCGGAGATGTTGTGGAGCTCGCCGACCGTCCACTCCTTTTGCTTGGCGTCGACGAAGAGGGGGCGGACCTTGAGGGTGGTGCTGTCGTCGTCTTTGGAGTCGGGTGTGGCGAATGCGGGGGTGTAAGGGACTTTGCGCACAGGGCCGAGGGTGACGGTGTGGACCTTGGGGGTGGAGGCGGCGAGCGCGAGGAGAGTGGGCGTGAGCAGGAGCAGAGCGAGGGGGAGATGGCGGCGACGCACGGGAGCCTCGGGCCGGTGTGTTGCCGGCGAGGTGAGGGTAGCGTGGGTGACGGGGTGGTGATGTGACACGCGACGGCGAGATGTCTGCGACCTTTGCGGCAGGCGCGGTGGGCGTAGGGTCACAATGAGAGCGGTTGAATCGTGCTAGGTGCGTGGGGTCCAGAGATGGAGAAACTGCGTGTGCGAGAGCCGGGCTTCGGTGGGGAGGGCAGGATCTGCTCAGTTAGCGGGAGATTGGGAACCCCGGCGGGTTCTGCCCGAGAAACTCACCGCACAGCATGGGCGCAAGGGCGCGCGGGTAGTATGGTGGAAGCACAGCAAAACGGCGACCCCTCGCACGAACCAGGCGCCGCCCTAGACCCGCATCGAGAGCGGACACTTCAGCAGACAGACAGGAAAGGAAACACAAGCTATGTGGAAACCGAATCAGCCCGGCAACGGTAGCCCGACCCCTTCGACGCCGGAGCCCGTGCGCGTCGCGACACCCGCCGGCGGCAGCAACTTTGAGTCGGCCCCGGCGAGACCAGCGCCGACGCCCACAGCTTCGACACCCCCGGCCGCTGCAGGCGCATCCCCCGCCGCTACCGGCGAGCAGGCGACGATCGGCAAGTCGCTGGTGGTAAAAGGCGAGCTGACCGGATCCGAGTCGCTCTACATTGACGGCAAGGTCGAGGGCGCGATCAATCTTCCGGGCAATCGTGTGACCGTGGGCCGCAACGGCCAGGTAGCGGCCAATATCGTCGCGCGCGAGGTCGTGGTGCTCGGCAAGGTGCGCGGCAACTGCCAGGCGAGCGATCGTGTGGACATCCGCAGCGAGGGTTCGCTCACCGGCGACGTGATCGCGGCGCGCATCTCGATCGAGGACGGAGCGTTCTTCAAGGGCGGCATCGACATCCGCAAGCCGGGCACCATGGACAGCAAGGGTGAGCCGGCGAAGACGCCGGAGCCGGTTCCGGCGAACGCCTAAGACAGCTTCTTACTGCAAACGACAGAGCCCCGGGCGACCGGGGCTTTGCCGCGTCCGGCCGATGTAACGTCTTTACTCGTATAGACTCGACTAATGAACGAGCTTGCTGTTGGGTCTCCTTCCTCCTTGCTTCGACTGTTTGTGGCGCAATTCTTTTTTCTGGCGGGCGGCCTTGTCGTGGTTTCGAGTGCGGTCGCGTCGGGGCAATCCTCGTCGAACTTCGGAGCGGAGCAGCGTTTTCGTGAAGGCGATCTGGTCGCCAGAGCCGGGGAGTCGCTTCGGTCTGCGCAGCCGAGCGCGGAGGGGGTGCAGCAGACGACTCTGCCGACGGGACAGCAACCTGCACCACAGGCGTATCCGGACACGTTTTGGGGGCGGTATGAGGCGCGCGTGACAGCGACCCAGAGCCAACAGCCGCACTGGGTGACGCCGCTGGTGACGGTGACGCCGAGGTTGGAGCAGGAGTTTCGGACGGATTTCGTGCACTATCACAACACCCATACCCGGGAGATCTGGAACTACGACAACGGCAAGGGGCTGGAGCTTATTCCGGAGAAGCACACCGAGCTGCTGTTCAATCTGCCGCCGTTCTTTGACCGATCGAATGGGGAGTCGGATGGCTTCGGCGATGTTTCGTTTCTGATGAAGGAACGGATCTACGCACGGAATGAGGAGCACGGCGACGCGATCGTGACGGCGTTCTTCGGCGCGACGGTGCCGACGGGGAAGAACGGGAATGGGAGCTGCTGCGCGGTGGTGACGCCGACGCTGGCGGTGGGCAAAGGGTATGGGAACTTCGATTGGACCTCGACGGCGGGTGGATCGCTGCCGGTGTCGAACACCAAGGGCTTGGGGCGTAGCGTCATCTGGAACAACGTCGCGCAGTATCGTCTGGCGAGGACGGGGGTGGCGCGGTTTTTCTGGCCGGAGTTTGAGGTGAACTCCATGTTCTTCAAGGGCGGCGCAAACGACGGCAAGGTACAGGTGCTGGGGACACCGGGCCTGATCCTCGGGCGCATTCCATTGACACACGACGCGAGTGGAAAGCCGGGGCGTCTGGGTCTGACGTTTGGCGCCGGGGAGCAGATCGCTCTGACCCAGTTCCACACGGCGAACCACTACACGGTGATTACGGCCCGGATACCGTTCTAGTTCTACGGTTCTTCGTGGAGGCGAAGCCCTGGCTCAGGCCGGGGCTTTATTGCGTTGGCGCCCTAGAGGTTGCGGGCGATGGTGAAGATGGAGGCCGCAAAGAAGAGGGCGGCGAGCACGGGCGCGGGGAGTCGCGGCGCGGCGCGGCGGTGTGCGGCGGCAAGCGCATAGGCGACGGCACAGGGAAGCAGGAGGAGGAGCAGGGGGTTGTGGCGCCAGGCGGCGGCAAGATCGCCGTGAAGCAGCGCAAGCACGGCGCGCGTGCCGCCGCAGCCGGGGCAGAGTAGGCCGGTGAGCTGGTGGATGGGGCAGGGCGGAAGCAGGTGAAGGAGGGACATAGCTGGAGCAATAGAGCGCAGGGAGAAGCGACGATCTGTTGGCGGGGAACGATCTATTGGCGGGGAACATAGGGGCCGGGCTGAAAGCTGGGCGGTGTGCCCATGCGGGCGTATTGCTTGCGGCGGTTGACCTCGTTCAGGACGGATTGGAGATAGATGCCGCCGAAGAAGAAGGTAAGGACGGGGTTAATGCTGAGGGCCAGAGGTTCGACGGTGTTGTAGTGGCGCTCGAGCTCGGCGCGAAAGGTGAAGCGGGCGATGAGACGGACGACCCAGCAGATGAGGGCGAGGAGGCCGTAGCCCGCGACGTCGCCGCCGTGAACCATGGCCGCGGTGGCGCCGATGCCGGCATAGCCGCCCCATCCGTGGCGGCCGGACACGAGGCCGAGCGCCTGGCCGGAGACGGCCTGGGCGAGGATGAGGACGGCGGCAGCGATGTACAGCCAGAGGGCTCGGCTGGCGGGCATGACGCGATGGAACCAAGCGGCGAGGACGATGTTCCAGACCATCTGGAAGAGCGAGCAGGTGAAGAGGTCGAGCAGCAGCACCAGCGCCCAATGGAGGTTAGGCGGGTCAGGGAAGGGGCCGAAGCCTGCCGGTGGCATATAGCCGACGGCAGGAACGGTGCCGTAGGCTGGCGCACCATAGCCCGGGGCGCCGTAGGCGGGTGCGCCAGGAGCGGCTGCGCCGGGGCCTGAGGACATGCCGGCGAGCAGCTGCGAGACGGGCATCCAGTCCGCGGCGTCGTCGGCGCGGGCGAGGTCGGTGAGCAGGATGTGACCCGAGGCGAGATAGCGCTGCAGTTCGTCCATCGAGTACGGGCCGTAGGTTTGGCCGTTGCGGGAGAGGGTGTAACGCTGCATGCGGGCTCCTCAGGGGTGCGACGGGTGCGTGATTTGATGTCGGGCGTTGGCGCGCGAGTGCTGCCATGAAAACACGAGGTCGCCGGGGAGGCAAAGGGAATGTCGCCGGTGAGGTCGGCTGGCGCGGTCTGGGGTAAGAACGAAGGTGTGCTGCGAAAGGCGGTTTGGGTGGAAACACAGAGCGCTCGCCCGCCCCGCTTAGGTTGATAGGACAGTGTTTTGGTTGGTGTGAGGCTGCGGTGGTGCGCCGGCTTGGAGCGGCTAGCTCTTGGGAAGCTGGGCGGTGGACCAGCCGCCGCCGAGGGCTTTGATGAGGAGGATGCTCGCGTCCATGCGACGGCGCATGATGTCGATCTCGTTGCGCTCGTTGTTGAGGGCGAGGGTTTGGGCGGTGATGACCTGGAGAAAGGTGTCGATGCCGCCGACGTAACGATTGTTGAAGATGCGTTCGGACTCTTGGGCGGCGGTGACGGCCTGATGCTGCTGATTGGCTTCGTCGGCGAGGATGCGGAGGGCGGCGAGCGAGTCCTCGACCTGTTGGAAGGCGGTGAGCGAGGTTTGGCGATAGTTGGCGACGACGTTGTTGTACTGATCGAAGGTCTGCTCCTGGATGCCGCGGCGGCGGCCGGCGTCGAAGAGAGTCTGGGCGAGGGTTGGACCCACGGCATAGATGAGCGAGGAGCTGCTGAAGATGTTGGCGCCGGAGGTGCCCTGGAAGCCGATCTCGCCGGAGATGCCGAGCGAGGGAAAGAAGGCGGCGCGGGCGATGCCGATGCGCTGGTTGGCCTCGGCGGTGCGGCGTTCGGCGGCGGCGATGTCGGGGCGGCGCTGGAGCAGCTCAGAGGGCAGGCCGGCGGGGATGAGTGGCGGGGCGGTGGCGAGGGGAACGGGAGCGAGGGTGAGCTCGGCGGGCGGCTTGCCGACGAGCACGGCGATGGCGTGCTCGAACTGCGCGCGCGCGACCTCGATGTCGGAGGCGAGGACCTTGGCGGCCTGGAGCTGGGTCTGGGCCTGGGTGAGGTCGGACTTGGGGCTGATGCCGCCGACAAAGCGATTGTTGGTGACGCGCACAGCCTCCTGGTACTGGGCGACGGTCTCATTGAGGAGGCGGCGTTGGGCGTCGGCGGCGCGAAGCTCGAAGTAGTCGGTCGCGAGCTCGGCCTGGAGGGAGAGGCGCACGTTGGCGAGGTCGGCGGTGGAGGCGGCGGTCTCTTCGCGCGCGATGTTGATGTTGCGACGGATGCGGCCGAAGAGGTCGATCTCCCAGGAGATCTGGGCGGGCAGAAGGAAGTTTCCTGCGCCGTTGCCGATGGTGTTTTGGGCCGATTGTGAGAGGAAGGGCTGGTTGGCGGACTCTCGCTCGGCGCCGACAAAGGGGGCGACGCCGATGGTGGGGTAGAGGTCCGCTCGATTGATGCGGATCTGCGCGCGGGCGGCCTGGAGGTTGGCGTCGGCCTGGCGAAGGGTCTGGTTGGCGGTGTCAATCTGCGGCTCGAGGGAGTTGAGGCCGGGGTCGTGGAAGACGGTCCACCAGTCGCCCTTGATCTGCTCGTCGAGGGGCTGGGCCGGGCGCCAGGGACCCTCCTCTTTATAGGTTGGCTGCGGCTCCTTGAAGGCGGGCGGTGTGGGCGTGGTGGGGGCCACGTACTTTGGTCCGACCATGCAACCGTCGAGCAGGGCCGTGGAGACAACGAGGGTAGTCGCGCGATGGACAGCTTTGCGGCCGAGGGCGCGGGCGAGCGGATGGAGGCGCGTGTGGTGCGGGCTCAACTCGCGCCTCCTTGGGTCTCTTGGGCTCCTTGTGCTCCTTGGCTACCCTGTGTACCCGGGGCACCCACGGCCCATGTGGCGCTGCGCGCCACGTGAACTTCCTGCCCCTCGTAGACGGAGTCGGACGGATTGACGAGGACCTCATCGTGGGGAGAGAGGCCGGAGTTGATCTCGACCATGCTACCGCCGTCGCGAGCGATGGTGATCGGGACGAGGTGGACGCGGCCATTGCGGATGACGGCGACCTGCAGCCCCTGGGCGCGGAAGATCAGCGTATCGGAGGGAATGGAGACGTTGTTTCCGCGGCTGGGGACCTCGAAGTGAACAAAGACGTAGGCGCCGGGCAGAAGCAGGCCTTTGGGGTTGGGAACGTCGACCTCGACGTTGAGGGTGCGGGAGTTGGGGTCGATGGCCGAGGAGTTGCGGGTGATGGTGCCCTCGAAACGCTTGCCGGGGTATTCATCGAGCGTGAGATAGGCCTTGCCGCCGTCGAGGATATCGGCCGAGTAGCTTTCCGGCACGGGGACGAAGACGCGAACGATGCCGATGGAGGCGAGGCGGAAGAGATCACGCGGCTGCGCGGAGCCGACGCCGGCGTCGATAAGCTGGCCGATGTCGGTGTTGCGGGCGGTGACAACGCCGTTGAAGGGGGCGTAGATGCGCTCGAAGCTGACGAGCTGCTGGAGCCGGCGAACGGCAGCCTCGGAGGCGGCGACGGCGGCGGTCTTGGCGGCCTCGTCGGAGACCGCCTGATCGGTCTCCTGCCGGGAGACGGAGTCCAGTTTGAGCAGGTTCTGGTAGCGGGCGGCGGTCGTCTTGGCGAGGTTGAGGTTGGCCTGCGCGCTTTGCAGATCCGCCTGCGCGACCTGGAGTTGTTGATCGGTCTCGGGGGTCTCGATGGTGGCCATGAGCTGCCCCTTGCGGACATGCGCGCCGATATCGAAGTACCACGCCTTCAGGTAGCCGTTGGTGCGGGCGTAGATGGGCGTGTCGACGAAGGCCTGGGTGTTGCCGGGCAGAGCGATGTCGGGCGACAGGTGCGCGGTCGAGGGGTGGACCACGGCGACAGTAGGGATCGCGGCGGCGTCAGTGCGCTGGGTGAGGGTGTGCTCGGCGAGGGAGCGATCCAGCAAGCGGACGACGATGGCGATCAGAAGGAGGACGCCGAGGATAACGAGGCCGGCGATCAGGACGCGGGGAATGCGGCGCGTGACGGGTGGAGCGGTGCCGGCCGGCTCGGTGGCGGTCGAGGAGGTCATCGCGGCGTTGTATTCGGGGGGCATTCGCTCTCCTGATAGAGGTGGCTGACGCGGGAGGTACGGCGGATCGTGAGGTTTGGCATGACGGGGATCAGGCTCCGGTGGTGATGTGCTCGGGGCGACCACCGGCGACGGCTCTTTGGGGCTCCGGGAGATTGCTTGCGGGCGCGGGGCGCTGCTTGCCGAGGCTATGGAGCAGACCGAAGACGACGGGGACGAAGAGCAGGGTGGCGATGGTGGCGAACATCAGGCCGCCGATGACGGCGCGGCCGAGGGGAGCGTTCTGCTCGCCGCCCTCGCCCGCGCCGAGCGCCATGGGGATCATGCCGATGATCATGGCGAGGGCGGTCATGCAGACGGGGCGGAAGCGGGTGGCACCGGCCTCGAGCGCGGAGGCGAGCGCGTCACCGTGGTGCTCCAGACGCTCCTTGGCGAAGGAGACAACGAGGATGGAGTTGGCGGTGGCGACGCCCATGCACATGATGGCGCCCATGAGCGCCGGGACGCTCAGCGTGGTGTGGGTGAGAAAGAGAAAAAGGACGATGCCGGCGAGCGCGGCGGGCAGGGCGGTGATGATGATGAACGGATCGAGCCAGGACTGGAAGTTGACGACGATGAGCAGATAGACGAGGACGATGGCGAAGGCGAGGCCGCCGAGCAGGCCGGTGTAGGAGCTTTGCATGGTCTCGATCTGGCCGCGGACGCGGACAAAGCTGCCGCGCGGCAGCTGCTTCTGCGCGGCGTCGGCGATGCGCTTGATATTGCGGGCGACGGCGCCGAGATCGCGATCCTGCACGTTGCCGTAAATGTCGAGGGTGGGCCGGATGTTGTAGTGGGTGACGACCTGGAGTTCCTGGCCGCGGTGGATGGTGGCGACGTCGGCGAGGATCTCGGGCTGCTTGGCGTTAGGCGAGCTGATCGGGATGTTCCGCAGATCGCTGAGCGACTCGATCAGGTACTGCGGTGTCTGCGCGACGATGTTGTAGGTCGTGCCGTTCTTGGGGTTGAGATAGAACTCGGGCGTGAGTTGGGTGGAGCCGCCGAGGATGTTGAGGATGCTCGAACCCACATCGCGCTCGGTAAAGCCGCCCTGCGCGGACTTGGTGCGGTCGACGCTGATGTCGAAGACGGGGTAGTCGTTTGGCTGCTGGATGCGGAGATCGACGAGGCCGGGGACCTGCCGCAGTTTTTCGAGCATGCTGTCGACCACCTTGCGGTTGCCGGCCATGTCTGTGCCTTCGACCTGGACATCGATGGGGGCGGGGAGGCCAAAATTGAGGATCTGCGTGACGATGTCGGATGGAAGCCAGTAGAAGACGACGCCGGGGAACTCACGATCGAGCTTGGCGCGCAGATCGCGAACGTAGTTCGCCGTGGGGCGGTGATCTTCCTTGAGCGAGACGAGGATGTCGGCGTCGCCCGCGCCGATCAGGCCGGAGGTGGCGTGCTGCGTATTGAGGGTTGAGTAGGGCAGCCCGATGTTGTCGAGGATGTTGTCGACCTCGCCGGCGGGAATGGTGCGGCGGATGGACTGCTCGACCAGATCGCAGAGTTTGGCGGTCTCCTCGATGCGGGTGCCGCTGGGGGCGCGAACATGCAGCAGAAAGCTGCCGTTGTCGGTCGCGGGGAAGAAGTTCTGACCGAGAAACGGGATCAGGATGAAGGCGCAGAGACACGTGCCGAGGAAGATCGGGACGAAGAAGAGGCGCCGCTCGATGGCGCGGCCGAGCAGGCTCTGGTAGGTGGCGCGCACCTGTTCGAAGCGGCGTTCGAAGCCGCGCTGAAAGCGGGCGAGCGGATTCCGTGAGCGGGCGGCGTGCTCGTCGTGCGCCTTGAGCAGATACATGGCGAGCGTGGGCACAAGGGTGCGTGAGAGCACATAGGAAGCGAGCATGGCGAAGACGACGGCCTCGGCCAGCGGAACGAACAGATACCGCGAGACCCCCGAAAGGAAGAACATGGGGAGGAAGACGATGCAGATGCAGAGGGTGGAGACGAGAGCGGGGACGGAGATCTGCGCGGCGCCCTCGAGGATAGCGTCGTTGAGTGGGAGGCCCTCCTCGAGGTAGCGCTCGATATTTTCGATGGTTACCGTGGCGTCGTCGACCAGGATACCGACGGCGAGGGCAAGACCGCCAAGGGTCATGATGTTGATGGTCTGGCCCAGGGAGCCGAGGATGATGATGGAGCTGAGGATGGAGAGCGGGATCGAGATGGCGATGATGATGGTCGACCGCCAGCTGCCGAGGAAGAGCAGGATCATCAGACCGGTGAGCACAGCGGCGATGACGGCCTCGCGAATGACGCCTTGGACCGAGCCGCGAACGAAGATGGACTGATCGGCGAGGGGCGTGATTTTGAGTCCGGGCGGAGCGGTGAGCAAGACACGTGGAAGCAGCTTGCGGATGCCGCTGACGACGTCGAGCGTGGAGGCGTTGCCGCTTTTGAGGATGGCCGCGAGGACACTGCGTTTTCCATCCTGGCGAACGATGTTGGTCTGTGGGATGGAGCTGTCGGAGACGGAGGCAACATCCTTGACGTAGATGGTGGCGCCGTCGACCTGCTTGATGGGGAGGTTGGCAAGGCCTTCGATGCTGGTCGGCGCGGAGTTCAGGCGGATGTCGTACTCATCCATGCCGATCTTGGCGGTTCCGCCGGGCTGGACGACGTTTTGCTGGCCGAGCGCGTTCAGCACGTCAATCGGCGACAGGCCCTTGGACTGTAGCAGCTGCGGGTTCAGGTTGATCATGATCGACCGCTGCTTGCCGCCGTAGGGATTGGGAATCACGGCGCCGGGAACGGAGACGAGCTGGGGTCGAACCAGATTGAGGGCGATGTCGTTGAGCTGCTGCTCGTCGAGGTTGTCGCCGGAAAGGCCGAGCTGCAGGATGGGCACGCTCGAGGCGGAGAAGTTGATGATCTGCGGGGGAAGGATGCCGGGAGGCAGCTGCCGAAGCTGGAATTCGGAGGCGGCGGAGACCTGCGCGTTGGCAGTGGCGAGGCTGGCGCCGGGCTGCAGGTAGATCTTAATGACGACCTGACCGTTGTAGGTGACGGACTCGATGTGCTGGATATTGTCGACCAGCGTGGTGAGGGATTTTTCGTACGGCGTGGTGAGGCGGCCGGCGAGCTCTTCAGCGTTGAGACCGGTGTACTGCCAGGCGACGGAGACGACGGGGATGTCGATGTTGGGAAAGATGTCGGTCGGGGTCTGGTGAATGATGACCGGGGCCGCGATCAAGATCAGGATCGCCAGCACGATAAAGGTATAGGGACGTGTAAGGGCGATTTTGACGATCCACATGCGCGTCGCTCCTTTTCGCTACTGGCTGAGATGATGTCACACGACGATCCTGTTTTGCCGGACGGCGTGGAGGCGCACGCGCGGAGTTAACTGGAACGGGGACGACTTCAGTATGAGACAGTATGACGCGCCACAGGTTACACAGTTATTTTCGACTGCATGGGTTCACCGATGCTGGGGGTAAGGCTGCCTGTTCTTCGGTCGAAGTGACAGCGTTTGGGGGTGCACGCCGTCACGACACATGCGAGCGATGGCGATCGATCTAAAGGACTTGGAGGAGTACGCCTTGATGGGGGTGGAGGACGAAGGTGTCGTCCGCTTCGTTGCCATCGACGTCGAGCAGGGTGGTGAGGAGGACGCGGGCTCGGGGGATGGTGACGGTCTGGTAGTCGCCGGTGAAGTTGGCGAGGACGAGAAGGCGGTCGGTGCCAGGCGCGTGGCGCTCGTAGCGGAGGACGCCGTGGTCGTTCCGGACCTCGGTGATATCGCCGGCGTGGAGGGAAGGGCGGGCGCGGCGGAGCGCGATGAGCCGGCGATAAAGGATAAGGGGAGCTTGGGGCTGGCGGTCCTCGACCTCGACCGAAAGGGTGGCGGGGGTGCCGGGCTTGATCGGCAGCCACGGCGTTCCGGTGGTGAAGCCGGCGTTGGCGGAGGCGTTCCAGAGCATCGGGGTGCGTTCGGGGTCGCGACCCTGGCCAATGCCGGGTTGACGCTTCTCGGCGGGGTCCTGGATCTGGTCCGGACCGATAGGGGTGTCGGGCATGCCGAGCTCGTCACCGTAGTAGAGCGTGGGGGTGCCGCGAAGGGTGAGCAGAAGGAGGGCGGCGATGCGGAGCTGATCGGCGCCGAGGCGCGTGGCGAGGCGGGACTGGTCGTGGTTGCCGAGAACCCAGTTGGGCCAGGCACCGGGGGGAAGCAGGGACTCGTACTGGCGGATGAGCGCGGCGATGCGGTCGGGCTGCCAGGGGGTGAGAATGAGCTGGAAGTTGAAGGGCATGTCCGCGCCGCGGAGCACGGGGCTGGGAGACTGGCCGAGGGTGGTGTTGGCGTCGGGGGTGACGGGGTCGGCGCCGTAGTAGGTGACGAGCTGCTCGAGCGGGAGATAGATCTCGCCGATCAGCAGACGCTCGGTGTAGGTGTTCATCAGCGAGCGCATCTCGCGGACGATGGTGTGGGTCTCGGGCCGATCCATGGTGTAGATGGGAAGGAACTGGCCGGCGGGGTTGTCGCCGTGCTTCCACTTCGGATTTGGCGGGTTGTCGCGGAGGTCGCGGTCCTTGATGAGCAGCCAAAGGACGTCCATGCGGAAGCCGTCGACCCCGCGGTCGAGCCAAAAGCGCATCGCGGCTAAGATGGCGGCCTTGACCTCGGGGTTCCACCAGTTGAGATCGGGCTGCTGCGGGAGAAAGGAGTGGAGATAGAACTGGCCGGTGTGCCGGTCGAAGGTCCAGGCGGGGCCACCGAATTGACTCACCCAGTTGTTGGGCGGCGCGGGGGAGCCGTCCGGGTTGGGCGTGGGCGCGGGGTCGTGCCAGATGTACCAGTCCCGTTTGGGGTTGGTGCGCGAGGAGCGGCTTTCGATGAACCAGGGGTGCTGGTCCGAGCTGTGGTTGGGGACGAAGTCGAGGATGAGCTTGAGGCCGCGCTGGTGGACGGCGGCGAGAAGACGATCGAAGTCGGCGAGGGTGCCGAAGAGCGGATCGATGCCGGTGTAGTCGGAGACGTCGTAGCCGAAGTCGGCCATGGGTGAGGGATAGATGGGCGAGACCCAGACGGCATCGATGCCGAGCTCGACGAGGTAGTCGAGGCGTTCGAGAATGCCGGGGAGATCGCCGACCCCGTCGCCGGTGGTGTCCTGGAAGGAGCGCGGATAGACCTGGTAGATGATGCCGTTCTGCCACCAGAGACGCGGCGCGAGTTCGCTCATACTCTGGTGAGATGCGCGGCGGCCCCGATTGCCCCTAGGGAACGACGCGCGCCGAAGCTCAGCGCGCGTCAAGTTGGATCAGAAGGGTAGAGCGCAGCTAGTTGGACGGTGGGGGCGTGGTCGTCTTGGCGGGTGCGCCGTTGAGCGAGGGCGCGGGACGGCTGGGCGATGTGCCTGTCCGGCCGCCACCCGCGGGAGCGCTGCCAGCTGGAGCGTTGGCCTTGCTGAAGTTCTGCACGATCTCGCGGAGCTGCGGCTGCACGGCGGACATGTGCTGGCTGACGATCTGGTTGGACTTCTGGCCCATCTCCGGCCCCTTGTTCAAGAGCGCCTGGCCGGAGGGGGACTTGTAGAAGGCAAGGATGCCGTCGATCTCGGGCTCAGTGTAGGCCGCGCTGTAGGCGGTGACGAACTCGGGCTGAAGGATCTTCCAGTCGACGGCGGAGTGCAGCAGGGTGACGACCTTGTCGTGAAGCTCGGTGACCTGCTTCTGCTGGTCCGGTGTCTCGGTGGCGCCGAACTCGCGGTGGCCGAGCGCCTCAGTCTGCTGGTTAGCGCCGGCGATGATCTGCTGCGGGACCTGATCGACCTTGAGGATGGTGAGCAGCTCGGAGATCTTTGCGCGCTTGGACGCGTCATCGGCATGGGCCGCGGGGATGGCGAGCAGCGACACGAGCGCAAGCGGGAGAAGGGACTTGTTCATGGGGGTGAAGCTCCTTGACAGACGGCGGTTGAGCAGATGGAGCGGTCTCGCGCCGGTGCGGTGATAGTGCCGGGGTGAGCTCGGTGGAGGACACACCGTCTCTTATGGTAGCAGCGCGAGCGCCGGGGCGGTGCGAGGGAGCAGGCTAACGGAGACGGACGTCGACCGACCGCATGCCGGCGGCGGCGGCGCCGCGCAGCCCCTCGTCGGAGTCTTCGAGCACGACGCAGTCTGCCGGGGCGACGTTCATGCGGCGGGCGGTCTCGAGAAAGACGTCGGGCGCGGGCTTGCCGTGGGCGACCTCGTCTGCGCTGACGAGGTGGTCAAAGAGGGGCAGTAGGCCGGTGACGCGAAGGCTGGCCTCAACGTTGGCGCGACGGCCGTTCGAGGCGACGGCCATGGGCACGCGGCCGTGCCACTCGCGGGCCCAGGCGGCGACGACGGCGATCTCCTTGAGCAGGGGCAGGCCGGCGAGGAAGTGCTGGTTGTAGTTGCCGAAGATGGCGGCGCGATCGAGCGGAGCGACGGGGTTGCCGCGCTCGGCGGCGGCGGCCTCCTGCGCGTCGAGCAGGGCATCGGGCGTGAGGCCGGCGCGGGCCATGTACCAGTCGCGGTCCATGCGGTGGCCCTGGGTGGCGACCGCCTGCGAGATGGCGTAGTAGTGCGCGGGGGCGGTGTCGACCAGGGTTCCGTCGCAGTCAAAGATCAGCGCGGCGAAGGGCGTGGGGAGGGAAAGGGGCATGGTGGTTCTGTGCAGTGTCGCAGATTGCGGAGCCGGTCGGTCGGGCAGGTAGGCTGAAGGACGAGGACTGGCGCGGTGAGAGGCTTGCGAGATTGAGGCGGTGCGTTCGAGGGTGGTGGGCGGTGGGCGTGCTCGCGCTCGGTGGCGTAGGCTCGGCGCGCGCGGCCATCAATCCGGACTGGACGACGCCGATCGCGCCGTTTCGGATCGCCGGAAACCTGTACTACGTGGGCAGCCGGGATCTGGCGGCTTATCTGGTGGTGACGCCCGCGGGCGATGTGCTGATTAACTCCAATCTACCGAGTTCCGCTCGGCAGATTGAGCACAGCGTGGAGCAGCTTGGCTTCCATGTGAACGACATCAAGGTGCTGCTGATCAGCCATGCGCATGTGGACCATGCAGGTGGCAGCGCCGCGATTCTGCGCAAGACGGGAGCGAGGTACGAGGTCATGGACGGGGATGTGGATGTGGTCGAGAGCGGCGGCCGGACGGACTTCGCGTTTGGGCGCCGCGCGATGTTGTTTCCTCCGGCCAAGGTGGATCGTGTGCTGCATGACGGGGATACGGTAAGCCTGGGCGGAACGGAGCTGGTGGCGCACCGGACCGCGGGGCACACGCGCGGCTGCACCACATGGACTATGCGCGTGCGTGAGGGCGGGCGGGAGCGCGCCGTGGTGATCGTGGGCAGCTGGAGCGTGCTGAGCGAGTATCGCCTGGTGAGCCGGAAGGCGCGGCCGGCGTCGTACCCGGGGATTGCGGCGGACTATGCGCACACGTTTGAGGTGCTGCGCGGTCTGCCGTGCGACATCTTTCTGGGGGCGCATGGCGGCTACTTCGATATGTTGGGCAAGCTCAGGCGCGTGCCGCTGGAGGGTGAACGCGTGTGGATCGATCCGGCGGGGTATCAGGCGGCGGTGGCGGAGCGCCAGGCCGCCTTTGGGCGGGAGCTCGCGCGCCAGCAGGGGAACGCTGCGTGGCGCTAGCGGTTGGTTATCGGCCCAGGTACGCGGCCGTGTTTACCGGGGGCGCGTTGTGCCACTCGATCGCGGCCTGGACCAGGCCGTATTCGTAGCGCAGTACGGGAGCAAAGGCCTGGGGGTAGGCGTGGACCATGGCGCCCAGGGTGAGCAGAAGGGTGAGCGCGAGGGCCTGCCAGGGAAGATCGAACAAGGAGAGTGCGTGGGTGGTTGTGGTGGCGACGTGCTGGCGAATTTGGACATCGGATCGGATCTGCATGTTGTGTCCTTATGCGGCAGAGCGAGCTGCCGTCGCTGAGGAGGAATGCACGTGGACAGCCAGACGAGATTGGCCGTCAAATCCACGGTTTTGCGGGACAGTGCCACCGGGATGGGAACGGCGGTTCCCATTCGCGTGAAGTGATTTGCCTACATCCGGCAAACTTGACGGGTCGGCGCGGCCTGGAGCGGCTGGGGCAATCAACTCTCGAGCGGCTTGCGCGCGAAGTAATAGAGAGAAAAGGCGAGGGCGGCAAAGGCGAGGACGCTGAGCCAGTCGCGGTGCAGCGGGTTGGTCTCGGCAAAGCGCGGCATGGTGCGGTCGAAGAAGTTTTCATACAGGCGGATCGACACGCCGATAAGGCCCATGATGCCGCCCGCGGCGATGAGGCCGGAGGCGTAGAGGGCGCCGGGGGAGACTTCGGATCCAAGATCGAGTGCCGGAGTGACCGAGGTGGGAACGGGGAGGCCAGTCGCGGGGTCGAGGTGGTCGGGGTTGGTGGGGTCGAAGCCTTCGAAGGGCACCAGCTCCGGATGCGCGGTGAGGAAGGCAACGTGGTCCCGCTCTGCCGCGCGAAGCCGCAGATCGGCCTCGGCACCCTCCATTCCGGGCGCGAGCGGCAGACCATGCTGGCCGGCCAGCCATGCGGATCGGGTGCTGATCCAGAGTTGGCGATAGCTCTCGTGAGTGCGGGCTGCTTGCTTGGCTGCCTGCTGCTGCAGAGCGCGGTCGACCATCCAGCGCATGACGCCGCCGACGAAGATGGCCAGGGTGGTGGCGATCGAGAGATAGGCGCCGACGGCGAAGGTCAACGACCGAATGCCGAGGAGTTCGACGGCGAGGACCAGGGCGACGCCGAGCAGGACGAGCGACCAGGGGAGCTTGCGGGAGAGGATGCCGTTGATGACGGTGGCCATCAGGCGGCCCTGGGGGGCCGCGGCCTTCTCCGAGCCGATGCCCTGGATCCACTGGATCTCGATGGCCTGGGTGGCGGGGTTGTAGAGGTACTTGCCGTCTTCGAGGGTGGAGGAGCCGATGGCGTTGAGGACCAGGTAGGCGCCGGCGGCGGGCAGCTCCACGCGGCTGTCGGGTGAGGCGGAGGCGGGGGCCTCGCCGGCGGGTGTGGCGATGGAGTTGCGGGTGGTGAGCAGAAGGTGGTCGCGGGTGAAGTGGCCGCGATCTTCGACGCCGGAGGGAAGGGCGGCAAGCGAGAGGGGGATGGGGCGGGGCAGGCGCTGGAAGCTTTCGAGGCCGGTGTTCATGGCGTTCAGCGTGGCGCCGATCGAGACGGTGGATATGATGACGCCGATCATGATGGCGAGCTGCTGTTTCCAGGGGGTTGCGCCAATAAGGTAGCCGGTCTTGAGGTCCTGCGCGGTATCGCCGGCATTAGACGCGGCGATGCAGACGATGCCGCCGATGGTGATGGCGAGCGCGCCGAAGGCGGGGGCGGTCCAGCCCTTGACGAGGAAGATGGCGGCGGTGGCCATGAGGGTGGCGATGGTCATTCCGGAGACCGGTGAAGCGGATGACCCGACGATGCCGACGATGCGCGCCGAGACGGTGACGAAGAGGAAGCCGAAGACGACGACCAGAAGCGCGGCGGCAAGATTGGCGAGGGCGCCGACCTGCGCGCCGGGGACGGGATGGAACTGGAGAAAGATCCACAGCAGAACGATGAGGGCGAGGGAGCCGCCGAGGACGACGGCCGGCGGGAGGTCGTGTGCGGTTCGTGGGGGTTCCTTTGATTGTCCGGGAACTTCACTGGGGGAACCCACCCATGACGGTGAGGCTGACATGGATGGGGCACCCGCTTCGCGTGACGGTTTTGGGAAGTCGTTGGAGGCAAGGACAACCGCGGGTCTCTCCACTGCGCTGCGCTCCGGTCGAGATGACACGGTGTTGAGGTTGGGGGAGCCTGCGACAGGGGCGGTGTTGTGGCGGCGCGTGTTGCGCAGGCCCTGGGTGAGCGCGCCGACGATGGTGGGAAGGGTGCGCAATAAGGTGATAAGGCCGGCAGCGGCGACGGCCCCGGCGCCCATGGGGCGGACGTAGGTCTTCCACAGATCGGACGGAGCCATCTGCGCTATGGGGACGGTGCCGGGGTAGAGCGGCGTGGCGAGGTGCGAGCCGAAGAAGTAGATGGTGGGCATGAGCACGAGCCAGGAGAAGGCGCCCCCGGCGAGCATGATGGCGGAGACGCGGAGGCCGATGATGTAGCCGACGCCGAGGTACTCGGGGGTGACGTCGGCGCGGATGGCCGAGCCCTTCAGCAGGTGCTGTGCGCCGAGGTCGGGCGAGTAGTTGGGCGTGGCGGGAAAGAGGGCGAAGAGGTTCTCATTCTGGAACAGGGTATAGAGGCCGCCGAGGCCGAGGCCGAGAAAGACGCGCGAGGCGAAGGAACCGCCGCGTTCGCCGGCCTCGAGCACATCGGCGCAGGCGGTGCCCTCGGGGTAGGTGAGGGTCTCGTGCTCATCGACAATGAGCTGCTTGCGCAGCGGAATCATAAAGAGCACGCCGAGCCAGCCGCCGAAGAGGGCGAGGGCGAAGATGCGCGTGGACTCCAGGTCGAAGCCTAAAAAGATGAGCGCGGGCAGGGTGAAGATGACGCCAGAGGCGATGGACTGGCCGGCGTTGCCGGTGGTCTGGACGATGTTGTTCTCGAGGATGGAGGCCTTGCCAAAGGCGCGCAGGATGGAGATCGAGAGCACGGAGATGGGAATGGAGGCGGCGACCGTGAGGCCGGCGCGCAGGCCGACGTAGACCGTGACGGCGCCGAAGAGGATGCCAAAGACGGCGCCGAGCAGGAGGGCGCGAACGGAGAGCTCGGGGCGTGTTTCGGTCGCGGCGACGAAGGGCTTGAAGACGGGCTTGGAGGTCGGGCGGGAGGCGGTGGCCATGGACGAGGACATCTCCGGGCGCATGGGTGCGCTTCAGGCAGTTGAGTGGGCTGAGTGTACCAAGCGAGGTGGAGGCTGAGTGCGTGCGGCAGTGAGCAGCTTGCCGGCAGGACGGGCGGTGGGGATAGACTGGCGCGTATGCCTGCATGGACCACGTGTCTGCTGCACCCGGAGCCGAGCGGCGTTGCGACGGTGGCGCAGAACTTTCGCGCGCTGCCGACGCCGGTGTATCGCGGGTCGACAGTGCTGTTTCCGGAGGGTGCGGCGGTGCGCGAGGGGGCGCGGCCGGAGCGTGACGGCTACACCTATGGCCTGCACGGGACGCCGACGACGGCTGAGCTGGCGCGTCGGATCTGCGTGCTGGAGGGCGGGCTCGAGACGGTGTTGGTGCCGAGCGGACAAGCGGCGATCGCGCTGGTAAACCTGACGCTGCTTTCGGTGGGGGATCATGTGCTGCTGCCGCGCAATGCGTACGCGCCGGGCAAGCATCTGGCGCGCACGCTGCTGGGGCGCTTTGGCGTTGAGGTGGAGATCTACGATCCGGCCTCGGTCGAGGATGTGCGGGCACGGCTGCGGCCTGCAACGCCCCCGCGGCCGGCGACGCGGCTGGTGTGGTGCGAGAGCCCGGGGTCGATCACGATGGAGGTGCCGGACGTGCCGGCGATCGCCAAGGCGGCGCACGCGGCGGGCGCGCTGGTCGCGATCGACAACACGTGGGCGGCGGGCGTGCTGTTTGACGCCTTCGCGCACGGTGCGGATATCACCTTGCAGGCGCTGACCAAGTACGTCGGGGGGCACAGCGATCTTCTGCTCGGTTCGGTGACGGCGCGCGAGGAGGCGTTGGTGGAGCGGCTGGCAGCGACGCGGGCGACGCTCGGCATCGGCGTCTCGCCGGACGACTGTTCGCTGGCGTTGCGCGGGTTGGGCACGATGGCGGTGCGACTGAAGGCGGTGGAGGCCTCGGCGCTCGCGGTCGCGCAATGGCTCGCTGACCGGCCGGAGGTGGAGCGTGTGCTGCATCCGGCGCTCGCGAGCTGCCCTGGGCACGATCTGTGGCGCCGCGACTTTTCGGGCTCTTCCGGATTGTTCTCGTTTGTGCTGCGCCCTGGGCCGAGCTTTGCGCAGGTGCGGGCGATGGTGGATGCGCTGGAGCTCTTTGAGCAGGGCTACAGCTGGGGCGGGGTGGAGAGCCTGGCGCTGCACTATGATCTGCGCGCGGCGGAGGCCGGGGATCTGCGCGCGGCGGAGAGCGGGGATCTGCGCGCGGCGGAGAGCGGGGTAGCTGACCGCCGGCCGCGCTATGATTGGCGCCTGATTCGGTTACAGATCGGATTGGAGGATGTGGGGGATCTGCTTGCCGATCTGGATCGCGCCCTGTCTCCACTGAAGGGGACGCGGAGCTAGCGGGTCGGAGAAGGCGGCACAGCACCTTCGGCTGGTGAAAAGGGCTTTGTGTGAGGTGGTGGCGGGGCGATTAGGAAGCTGATCCGCGTAGCTTTGCTGTGCTAGCCTACCGTTGCTCGGGGAGGGAACCCATGTCTTCTTTGTCTCGACGTCGGCTTTTGCAGGCCGGTTTGGCAGCGGGCGCGCTGGCCGGTGTGGGAGAACTGCCGCTCGCGGCGGAGCGTCAGAAAGCAAGTGACTTCGTGACGCTTGGGCGGGCGAATGTGCGGGTGACGCGACTCGCCTTCGGGACGGGGAGCATGAGCGGCGCGGTGCAGCGCGAGCTGGGACAGGAGCAGTTCACGCGGCTGGTGCGCTACGCCTACGACCATGGCATACGGTTCTTCGAGACGGCGGACAGCTATGGCGACATGCACCGGATGCTGGGCGTGGCGCTGGCGGGTGTGCCGCGGGAGAGCTATCAACTAATGTCCAAGGTGACGACCAGCGAAGGGGTAAACCCGCAGGCGAAGCTGGACGAACTCCGACGGCAAGCGCGTACGGAGTACTTCGACATCATGCTGCTGCACTGGCAGCACACCGCGGACTGGCCGGAGCAGACCAAGCACTGGCAGGACGGCCTGAGCGAGGCGAAGGCGCGCAAAGTGGTGCGGAGTCATGGGGCGTCGGTGCATGGCTTGCCGGCGCTGCGGCAGATGCCGGGGCAGCGATGGCTGGATGTGGCGATGATCCGGGTGAACCACAACGGCACGCGCATGGACGCGGAGAACTATGAGACCGACGGTCCGGGCAATGTGAGCGAGGTCGTCTCGCATGTGCGGCAGGTGCGCGCCGAGGGAATGGGCGTAGTAAGCATGAAGCTGATCGGCGAAGGGGTGTTCAACCGCGCCGACCGCCAAGCGGCGATGCGCTTCGCCTTTCGCAACGCGGGTGTGGACTGTGTCACGGTGGGATATAAGAGCCCGGCGGAGATCGACGAAGCGATTGAGAACGTGCAACTCGCGTTTGTGTAGCGCTCATGCAGGTAGTGATTCTTTGGTGCGTGTGCCGCAGGCAGGTCGGGTGAATCCCAATTGGGAGCTTGTTGGTAAATCGCGTCGGCAGTGGGTATACTGCGGCCATTGGCGCGGTCTAACGGCCTGGAGCGCCATGCGAGTGGGGTGAGTCTTCAGCGAAAGCTTGAACGACAGATCGCTCGATGGGCTTGCCGCGATGGCTTCCGGCGAGCTGACCCGATCCAGCGAGGGCTCGGCTGGTTGGCGTCCAAGTGCGCGGCCTGCTTCATCCGACACGCTGTCCGCGCATGTGCGGCACACCGTGTCGCAACCGATTCACGACCTGATGGCCACGATCTTTCCCGCGGACTGCCGCGTCTGCGGGGCGCCTCTTATGCGATCGGGACTAGTGCCCGTGTGCGAGCGATGCCTTGCGGCGCCGCGTCCACCGGACGGAATGTGTTGCCGGATCTGCGGGGATGCGCTGGGCTTTGAAAATGAGCGGATCATGGGCGGGCTGGCGCTCGCGGATCGGCACTGCACGCCGTGCCGGCTGGCACCCCCGGAGTTCGTTCGCGCGGTGGCGGCGACGATCTATGACGGCCCGATGCGGGAGCTGCTGCACCTGCTTAAGTACGAGGGGGTGCGCAGCCTAGCGGCGCCGCTGGGCGCGCGACTCGCGGATGCGATGGTGCAGTTGCGCGGGGAGCTCGACCCCGCCGGCGAGATGCTGCTGGTGCCGGTGCCCCTGTTTCGGACGCGGCGGCGGGAGCGCGGCTTCAATCAGGCGGCGGCGCTGATGGATGCGGCGGTCGCGGAGCTGCGGCGGCGCTGTACGGAGTGGCGCCTGCGGCCGGCGCCCAGTCTGCTGGAGCGCACGCGATCGACGGAAAGCCAGTTCGCGCTGAACCCGCGGCAGCGCAGGCGCAATGTGCGCGGCGCGTTTGCGGCGACGCGACCGGAGGAGGTCGCGGGGCGGGACGTTCTGCTGATCGACGATATCTACACCACAGGGGCGACGGCGCGGGCGTGCGCTTTGGCCCTGCGACGGGCGGGGGCGCGAACGATCTTTGTCGCCACGGTCGCGCGCGCGCAGCCGGAGACGGTGGCGCTGTGGGACGGTGGCGGCGCGGACGGCGGTGGCGCGAGCTAAGAAGATTTGGGCGGGCGCAATGTGGATCGGTTGAGGCGGATCGAGGCAGCAGTGGCGGGAACGGAACGGAGCAGCAAAGCGAGGGACGGAGGCACGACGGAATGCATTCGGCACAGACACGAAGGGCGCGATCAGGCAGTCGAACAGCAGGCAGCGGGCGATACCCCGGACATCACAAGGGGGTTCTGCCCTCGGCGGTGACGGAGCTCGATGTGCGGTCGGGTGTGTTTCGCCAGCCGGCCATGCAGACGCCGGTGCTGGTGCTGAACGCGAGCTATGAGCCGATCAATATCTGCGGCGCGCGGCGGGCGCTGGTGCTGGTGCTGAAGGGCGTGGCGCGGACCGAAGAGGAGCAGGGCGCGACGCTGCATGCGCAGACACTGCGCATTCCCATGCCGAGCGTGATTCGGCTGCTGGAGTATCGGCGCATCCCGCACCAGACGCGCGCGCTGAGCCGCAAGAACATCCTGCTGCGCGATCGCAACATGTGCCAGTACTGCCAGGTGGTGCTGACGGCAAGCGAGCTGACGCTCGACCATGTGATTCCTCGCTCGCGCGGCGGACTGTCCACGTGGGAAAACCTGGTCGCGTGCTGCCACAGCTGCAATCGGCGCAAGGGTAACCAACTGCTGCATGAGCTGGCCGATATGCGGCTGCTGCGCGAGCCGCGACCGTTCAGCCTCCATACCTCGCGGCACATCATGCGGATGATCGGCTCAGCCGATGCGGCGTGGCGCAAGTATCTGTATTTTGAGGGGGAGCCGGCAGCCTGATCCTTGCTGACGTCATAGAACAGAGCCGCCCGAACTCGGGCGGCTCTGTTGTCTCGGAACGGGATTTACTTCTTCGGCGGCGCGGGCTGCGGGTTCTGCTCCGGCTGGGTGTCCTCAGCGACGCCGCCGACGGAGACGATGCGGCTGGTGGCGTGGAAGCGCTTGTAGTCGGTATAGCGCACGATGGTGCGCAGATGCACCGTCTGGCTCATGTAGCCGCTGCCGCCCTCGAAATGCAGGTCACCCTCGGCCTTGGTGTAGGTGGGAAACCAGTACTTGCCGTCGACCTGCTCGTAGTAGGTGGTGTAGGGCGGCGACAGATCCTGGTGGCCCTTGCGCTTATCGTCCGGCACGCTTTTGCCATTGACCAGAACGATCTCGAAGTCCTGCTGATCGAGCCACACCTTGCCTTGAAAGTAGCGGTGGTTCTTTTCGATCACCTTCGGTGCGGCGGAGAAGACGTAGGTGTCGACCGCGTCCACCTTCTGCCGGCCGAGATAGGTCATGGTGTACTGCGGCAGGTCCTGGGTGGTCAGGACGAACGGCAGGCGGTGTTCGATGTCCTGGAAGTCGGCGGGCGACATCATGACGCGCTCGAGGGTATTCTGCGGGGCAAAGACGACGCGCTCCTCACGAGCACCGTCCTTGTTGAACACGATGTCGGTGACCTGCTGGTATTCGCCGTCGGGCCGGCCGTTGTCTTCGGAGATGGTCTGCACCTTGACGCTCTGGCGGAAGGTGTAGGCATCGCGTGCGTGGGCGAACTCGCTTTCGCGCTCGCCCATCTTCTGGACGATGGTCTCCGGCGTAAGGCCGCCCGAGGGCGGCGCCGGATCGAGCGGGCCGAAGCCGGCCGGGTCCTGACTGGCGGTTTGGGTATCGTTTGGCACAGCGCTTGCTTCCAATAAATTCGCCGCGGCTTCTAAAGTTTTGGCGTGCGCCGCCGATAAAGGAAGCAGAGCCAGAGCAATCAGGATGGCGGACGGGGTCGGCAGCAGCTTCATCGGATGATCGTGTCTCCAGGGCAAGCGGGGACCGGACAGCCTGGCACCCGTCAGTCTCCTCTAATAGACGCAGCGGCGGAGGAAAAAGGCGATGTTCGTTGGATCTGGAGACGCGATTCACATTGGAGAGCAGACTTTGAACGTGGTTGGCAATCTGCAGCCCACGGCTGATTCCCTAAGTGGAATAAGCAAGTACCTGGCCGGAGGTCTGGGTCTTCTCGGCCTGGGCGGACTGTTCCAGACCTCCTCGCGCAAGCTGCGTGAAACCGAGCAGCGGCTGGCGCAGGAGACTCGCCTACGACGGGAGCTGGCCGCCTATCTGACACTGGATCTGTCTCCGCGAACGATGCCGCGGAACGAGTTTGCCCGGCTGCTGAGTCGCACGATCGCGACGCGAAGCTCCTTTGCCCGTGCGGCGGTGCTGTTGTGCGACACAGACGGGGCGCTTTCGGTTGCGGGAAGCGCGGGCATGGACGATCTTTCCGTTCAGTCCTTGAATCGTTGGGCAGCGGACGCCGCGGCCAGCCTGGGCGCGGAGGATGCGGCTACCGATGGTGAGCCGATCGAGCGCGTCGGAAGCTGCAGCTTCGCCGTGCAGCTCGAGCGCCGTACGACCCGCGCGGAGGACAGGATGGCCGCGCTTGGCTGCGCTCGCGTCCACGTCACCCCCATGCGCACGTCCAAGGGCCTGCTCGGTGCTATCGTTGTCTGCGCCACACCGCGTCCGGCGTTGCGAGCCACCTCGGCGGCAAGCCTGCGGCTGTTTCTGGAGCCGATCGAGGCGCTGGCGCTGTGTCTGACCACCCAACTCACGCAGGAGCGTGTCACGGTTCTTCCCGCGGTCCACGGCGAAGCCTTTCAGGCCCGAGCGCAGGAGCGTGGCAAGGAGAGGCAAGCCCGAAGCGGCCGTCGCCGCAGTGACCACACGGGCGCCGCACCCGCATGGGGAGACCACGGCAAAGTGGCCACGCGGCAGTTCCTCGAGATCGCACGCAGGGACAAAGCCACGGGCACGCAGTCGCCGAGCAACGTGGTGACGGGCTTTCCTTCAGCCAAGCATTGGCATAACAGCTCTCGAAGCTCGGAGTTGGCCGTGATGCCCGCAAAATCGGTGTAACTGCGCGCGATAGACTGCGTTTGGCGATCTGCTCGGAGGAATCGTGATGGCGGTGCTACGACAAGGCTGGATCTGTGATGGTCGGTCTTCCTTTGGGCGCGGGGCCAACTTGGTTGCTGCTCCGGTGTGCGGTGCTGTTCGATATGTTGTCGGCGGGGGCGGTTAGCGTGTGCGCCTTTGCGCGACCGAAGCCTCGCGAGCCGGTCGGCGAAGAGGAGCTGTTCGTGTACGCGGTGGGAAGCTTGGCACGCCGTATGCGCTCGGTGCGGGATCTGCGACGACTGATGAAGCCCCGAGCCGAGCCGGGGGAGGCAGGCGAGGCGGCGATGGATCGCGTGATCGCACGGTTGGAGGAGCTGCGCTATCTGTCCGACGAGCGCTTTGCGGCGGACTTCGTCCGGCTGCGCAAGGAGAATGCCTCGCACGGGCGGCGGCGGGTGCAGCAGGATCTTGCGGCCAAGGGCGTGGGCAAGGAGCTGGTGACGACGGCCGTCGCGGCGGCATTCGATGACGCGGACGAACTGGCGCTGGTACGGCGATATGCCGAGCGCAAGCGGCTCAAGCCGCCGGTGAACGAGAAGGAGACGGCGCGCGTCATGGGACGCCTGCTGCGCGCAGGCTTCGGGTCGACCGCAATCTGGAAGCTTCTGCGCGGCTGGAGGGTGGAGGTGGACGAGACCGCGATCGCCGGGGCGGACGAGCACTTGGAACAGGCTGGAGGTGAGGCGGGGTAAGGATTTCCCCTGCTGCTGTACCGCTCGCTGACGGCAGTGAAGGCCGTTTTCCTTGAGAGGAAATGGAACGAGCTTGCGCGGCCTTGTGTACGGGTTCAGGAGAGATGCTCCGGAAGCGCGACCTGAGGTGAACTGGTGCCGCCGCAAGTGACCCGGCATTGTCGCGCATCGAATGCATGTGCGCGATGAGGTGACTGGGCGGGTTTCAAAGGCGGGCGTGCCGGAGCGGGTGATTGGGATCGACTGGTCCGGCCGGCAGGATGTGGCAGGCCAGCGGCGGCATATCTGGGCGGGGATCTGGACATCGACCGCAGCGGAGGAGCGGATCGCCGGCGGTCGGGGGCGCGTGAGTGCGCGCGAGGCAGTGCGGCGTGCGGCTCTGGGCGGAACGGTGCGGCTGGAAAACGGGCGAACACGGGAGGAGATGGGCGAGTGGCTGATCGACCGCGCGCGTGAGACACGGCGCATGGTGGTCGGGATCGACATGTGCTTCAGCTTTCCGGAGTGGTTTGTGCGCGGCGAGCTTGGAATCGGGAGCGCGCCCGCGTTCTGGCGGCTGGTGGCGGAGACGCATGGGGAGCGGTGGCTCGAGCGCCGGGCAGCGGAGGACCCGGAGCTCGATCGGCGCTTCTGGGGTAAGCCGCACAAGCGGCCGGCCGAGTTCTCCGGCGACCATCTGCACCGCATGCTGCGGGCAACCGATATCGATTGCAAGATCGTGACCCTGATTCCGCAGGCGGAGCGCGCGGCGCGCATGAAGGGGATCACGCCGAAGAGCGTGTTTCAGATCGGTGGGTCGGGATCGGTGGGCACGGGCTCGCTGCGGGGGATGCCGGTGCTGCTGCGGCTCTATGAGGCTGGATTTCAAGTGTGGCCGTTTGATCCCCCGGCGCTCTCCGGCAAGGCACCCGCGCCGTTGGTGGTTGAGATGTATACGCGGCTGATGACGGGCGCGGTGCACAAGGCGAATCCGGCAAAGCGGGCGGCGTACCTTGAGCGGCTGTGCTCGCCGAAGAGCGAGGTTTTCGATCCGCGCTACGGGGCGCTGCCACGCGCTGTGCTCGAACGCGCGCGCGGCAGCGAGGACGCCTTCGATGCGCTGATCTCGTGCATGGTGATGACGGCGCGGCGGGCGAGCTTCGCGACCCTGCCGCAGCCGCGCGATCCGGCGGCGGCGATCGAGGGCTGGACGTGGGCACCGGAGGTCGACGAGACCTGCTGAGCGGTCCGGCACCGGTCGGGACTCGTTCCGGCATCAGTCTGGGCAGCGAGGCCGCGCTGCTATCCTCAAGGCCTATGCACTATCGTTCGGGCAGCCAGATTCGGGAAGATTTTCTGCGGTTCTTTGAGGGCAAGGCGCACCGGCGCGTGCACTCGTCGTCGCTGGTGCCGGCAAATGATCCGACGCTGCTGTTTGCGAACGCGGGCATGAACCAGTTTAAGGATGTCTTTCTCGGCGCGGAGCAGCGGCCGTATACGCGAGCGACGAGCTCGCAGAAGTGCGTGCGCGCGGGCGGCAAGCACAACGATCTCGAAAACGTCGGCTTTACGCGGCGGCACCACACCTTTTTTGAGATGCTCGGCAACTTCTCGTTCGGCGACTACTTCAAGCGGGACGCGATCGCCTTTGCGTGGGAGCTGCTGACCTCGCCCGACTGGTTCGGCATTCCGCCGGAAAAGCTGTACGTCACGATCTTCGAGGGCGAGGGAAGCGCCGGGGGCAGTAGCCCCTATGTTCCTCGGGATGTGGAAGCGGAGGAGCTGTGGGTTGGCGTGGGCGTGCCGCGCGAGCGCATCGTCGCGATGCCGGGCAAGGATAATTTTTGGCAGATGGGCGAGACCGGGCCGTGCGGTCCGTGCTCGGAGATCTTCTACGACCTGGGGCTTGCGGCGAGTGAGACGGTTGATGCGCAGGGCCAGCCAGTCGACAAGCCGTTTCCTGAGGACGACCAACGGTATGTCGAAATATGGAATCTGGTCTTCATGCAGTTCGATCGCGCGGCGGATGGCACGCTGACGCCGCTGCCGAAGCCCTCGATCGACACGGGCATGGGGCTGGAGCGAATCGCGGCGGTGCTGCAGGGCAAGCTCTCGAACTACGAGACGGATCTGTTTACGCCGCTGATCGCGCGCGCTGGCGAGTTGGTGGGGTATGAGGAACGGCTGAAGAACCAGTTGCTATTTTCCAGACACCCCGATCTGCGTAAGGGTTATTCGGAGCAAATGGAGGAGGATCGGGCCAGTCTTCGGATCATCGCGGATCACGCTCGGGCAGTCACATTCCTGATTTCGGATGGAGTGATGCCCTCAAACGAGGGTCGTGGTTATGTGCTGCGCAAAATTCTTCGTCGGGCGATCAGGCACGGGAGGGAGTTGGGTACAGAAGTCCCGTTTATGTATGAAATGGTTCTTGCAGTGAAAAAGGAGATGAGTGCTGCTTACCCACAGCTGATAGATTCCGCAAAACAAACTTCCGAGGTCGTGCAGAAAGAAGAGGAGCAGTTCAGCCGCGTAATTGCCCGAGGCCTCTCCAAGTTCGAGGAACTCATGGAAGAAATGTGGATTGAAGTACACGAAGAACAATCGAATTTTCTTCGTGCGCTCGCAAAAGATCGACCCGGTGTCGGAAAGCTTTTCATCGACGAACGAAAGTCTTTTAGTCCTAGATATGGAGAGATTGTCCTTGTCACACCGCACAAAACTGATATTCCTGCCCTAATCAAACAGGAGTATGGGGATGTTCTCGGAGAGCCGATACTCAAACGCTGGACTTTGCTCCGGCAGAAAAGGGTACGGATCCCGGGAGACCGAGCTTTTGCCATTTATGAGAGCTATGGATTGCCACTGGACTTCATGATCGATATTTGCCGGGATGCTGAAGCCATTTTTGACATGGAGGGGTTTGAGCGGGCGAAGGAGGAGGAGCAGGCGCGGGCGCGGGCGAGCTGGAAGGGTGGCGCGCAGAAGACGGCGGCGCCGGTGTATCGCGAGCTCCAGAAGACGGAGTTTGAGGGGTATACGGCGACGCGGCTCGATGGGGCCCGGGTTCTGGCGCTAGTGAAGGACGGCGTGGGGGTGCCGAGCCTCGCGGCGGGCGAGCAGGGCGAGGTGGTGCTGGACGCGACGAGCTTTTATGCGGACTCGGGCGGGCAGGTCGGCGATGTGGGCGTGCTGACGGCGGCCGACCACGTGACGGTCGTCGCCGAGGTGCTGGGGTGCACCAAGCCGGTCCAGGGCTTGTTCGCGCATCGCGTGACGGCGCGCGAGGCGATCGCGGTCGGCGACTTTGTGGACACCGTGGTGGATGCGGAGATCAGGCGGGCGACGATGCGCAATCACACGGGCACGCATCTGTTGCAGGCGGCGCTGCGCGAGGTGCTGGGGACGCATGTGAAGCAGGCTGGGTCGCTGAACGATCGCGCCCGGTTACGATTTGATTTTTCGCACTTCGCGCAGGTGGCCGAGCCCGAGCTCGAGCAGGTGGAGGGGATCGTGAACGCGCACATCCTCGCCAACACGCCGGTGCAGACGCTGGTCGATGTGCCGATCGACGTGGCGGTGAACGAGCTGTATGCGACGGCGCTGTTCGGGGAGAAGTACGGCGACCGGGTGCGCGTGGTGAAGATCGGCGACTTCTCGACCGAGCTGTGCGGCGGCACGCACACGGAGGCGCTGGGCGAGATTGGGCTGCTGAAGCTGACGGGTGAGAGCTCGGTCTCCTCCGGTGTGCGGCGGCTGGAGGCGGTGACGGGCATGGGATCGCTGGCGGCGTTCCGGCGCGATGCCGAGGTGGCGCGGGTGGCGGCGCAGTTTGCGGGCGGAACGGACGTGAGCCCGGCGGCGGCGCTGGAGGCGCGGCTGGCGGCCGCGGATGAGGAGACGAAGCGGTTGCGGCGGGAGCTCGAGCAGATGCGGATGAAGTCGGCGGCGGCGTCGACGGCGAACGCGGCGGAGACGGCGGTCGAGGTGGCTGGCGTGAAGCTGCTGGCGCAGCGCGTGGACGGTGTGGACAAGACCCAGATGCGGTCGCTGGTGGATACGCTGCGGGCGAAGCTGGGCACGGGCGTGGTGGTGCTGGGCGCGGCGAACGACGGCCGGGTCTCGTTGATTGTGGGCGTGACCAAGGACCTGACGGGGCGTGTGCAGGCGGGCAAGCTGGTCGGCCAGTTGGCGGCGTTGGTGGGCGGCAAGGGCGGCGGCCGGCCGGACCTGGCGGAGGCGGGCGGAGCGGATGCGGGGGCGCTCGATGGCGCGCTGGCGAAGGCGCCGGAGATACTGCAATCGCTTTTGGGATAGCACGCAAGCTCGATCCTTGTGCGACGTGGCGCTTTCCGCAACAAACCGTGGCGAGTGGGGTATCGGGATGAGTACACCGCGGCGGCGAAGGCCACCGAGGGGGCTGCCGCCCTTACCCTGAGAGGACCATGCGGGAACAGCGCCCACATCCGGATCGAGTTCGCCGCACGTTGTTTCGTGTTTGGCGTCCGCGGCTCTGTGTTTGGCGTCCGCGGCTCTGCACACGCGGCTCTGCTTTGCTCTGCCTTGTTCTGGCGGGCGTCGGCACGAGTGAGGCGCGCGCGATCGTTCGATCGGAGCGCACGGCTGCCGAGCGTCGGCGGGCGACGGCGCTGACACCGTGGGAGCAGGCCGAGCGGGCGCGCGACGCCTTTGAGGGCGCCCCGCCAGGAACGCACACTCGCGCGGAGTACACGCGTGTGATGGATGGATTTCGCCTGATCTATCACGAGAATCCGCGCGATCCGTATGCGCCTGAGGCGATCAGCAACGTGGCGGAGCTGCTGACCGAGGCAGGGCGCGAGCTGCATGACTTTCGCAGCTTCGAGGCGGCGATCGGGCAGTATGAGTTTTTTCGCACGCAGTATCCGGGGAGTCCGCTGCGGGTGGGCGCGCTGTTGGCCGAGGCGCAGATCGAGGCCAACGACCTGCATAATGCGCCCGCGGCTCGCGAAAGGTATGAGCTCTTCCTGAAGAGCTACCCGCGCAGTTCGCTGGCGGAGCAGGCACGCGCGGGCGAGAGTGCGCTGAGCGACGCTTCGGTCTCGGCTCGAAGCGCGACGCTGCCGGCGAACACCTCCGAAGGTCGGAGGCTCGGGGCCAACGCCACCCGTGCGGAGGGCAGCGCGACGCCGCCGCTGCGAGCGACGAATGGCGCGTTGCCGGCGACCGCGATCTCGCCCGATCGGCAGCAGGGCAGCGGTGGCTCCACCCTGGCGCTTCCCGCGCCGATGGCGACCGTCTATCACCGTGGGCCACTGGCGCCGGTCAGCGGGATTCGCCACTGGTCAACGCCGACGTACACACGGGTCGCGATCGATCTGGGGGGCGAGGTCGAGTATGAGGCGGCGCGCGTGCCCTCGCCGGATCGCATCTTTTTCGATCTGCATGGCACACGACTGGCGCCGGAGCTGATGGGCAAGAGCTTTGCCGTGACCGACGGCGGCTTTTTGAAGCGCATTCGCGCGGCGCAGAGCTCGCCGGATGTGACCCGCGTGGTGCTCGATGTGAACGATGTGACGGAGTATTCGGCGTTTCTGCTGCCGAATCCCTACCGGCTGATCATCGATATTCATGGCCGGCCGAAGGCGGCGGGGAGTTCGAGTGGTCCTTCGATGGACGCGCCCGCCGCGCACGCCGCGACGGTGCCGAACACCCGCGCGATGCGGGCGGGTAGCCCGGCAGAGGTGAACGGGCTTTCCGACCAGCCGGGCAAGGTGGAAGCAACGCCGGCGCCGACCTCGCAGCCGATCGCGACCACGGTTGCCGGGACTAGTCTCTCCACAGCGCGAGACGATGCCGCGGATCGCACGTTGGGCACACGGGCGCCGGTGGTGCGCGAGACCCCGCAGGCGAATGCAGGCCGGGAGACTGCCGCCGCGAGCACAACCGCGCAGTCAGGCGATGGTTCCACGATGGGTGTTCCGTACGCCCTCGCCGTCACGCCCGCGACTGCGATCCCCCCGCCGGTGAAGGCCACCCCTGCAAACAGCCGCCGCAGTGGACGTCGCAGCCGCGTGCTGCCGTCCGATTCGCTCGTGGTCGGGGATCCGGCGACGCCGGCGCGTGCGGCGACCAAGACGGCGGATGGCGAGACCTCTTTGGTGCGGGCGCTCGGGCTCAAGATCAATCGGATCGTGATCGACGCGGGGCATGGTGGGCACGACTCCGGCACGATCGGCGTCGACGGGCTCGAGGAGAAGGACGTGGTGCTGGACGTGGCGCTACGGCTCGGCAAGCTGCTGCACGATCGTCTGGGCGCGGAGGTGATCTATACGCGAGCCGACGACACGTTTATTCCGCTCGAGACGCGCACGGCCATTGCCAACAAGGCCCAGGCGGACCTGTTTCTCTCCATTCACGCCAACTCGTCGCCCGAGCCGAGCGCGCGGGGCGTCGAGACCTACTACCTGAACTTCACCCAGCAGGCGGATGCGCTCGAGGTCGCCGCGCGCGAGAACGCCGTCTCGGGCCAGTCGATCCATCAGCTCTCGGATCTGGTACGCAAGATCACCCTCAAGGACAAGCTGGCCGAGTCGCGGGAGTTCGCGACCGATGTGGAAGATGCGCTCTATTCCGGGCTGGCGCGGGGCAATGAGGGGCTAAAGAACCGCGGGGTGAAGAAGGCGCCGTTTGTAGTGCTGATCGGCGCGAATATGCCTTCCGTGCTGGCAGAGATCTCGTTTGTGACCAACCCGCGCGATGCCGCCCAGCTGCGGCAGCCGGAGGGCAAGGAGCGGGTGGCGGAGTCTCTTTATCGCGGCATTGCCCGCTATGTGGGCTCGCTTTCGAGCACGGCGCCGGCGAACTTGCCGACGGAGCGCGCGTCCACGGGCCGATAGCGCGGGGGAGGTGCGCCCCTCGGTGCAAGAATTTTGGCGCGATCACGCCGGATTAACGTCGCGCGCTCACCAATCGGCGGCGATGGTAGTCTGCCGAGTATGCGCCTGACCCTCAAACGACGCGCTGCCGCATCACGTCTTGGAGACGGATCTGCCCGGTCGCACGAAGCTGTCCGGAGATCTGGATCCGTCCGGGCTTGCTGGACCGTCGCCCTGCTCTGCCTTTTGCCGACCCTTCCGCTCCGTTCGCAGACCGCGCCTGCTTCCCCCCAGACCATGCACCTCACGCTGCCCCAGGGACCGCTGCTGCCGGCGCGCTTTGCTCGGTGGCAGGAGGCTGAGCCGGCCGCGTCCGGCGAGCCGCAGCTGAAGCTGCTTGCGGATCCGGCGATGAGCGCGATTGCTCACGAAGACGGGCTGAAGCGGACGGCGACCGCCGTCTATATCGCGCCGGGCCAGGCCGGCCGTCTTTCAGTCGAGGCGCTTCAGTTTGGTGATGCGACCGGCGCCGTGGCGAGCTACACCTATCTTCGCCGGCGCGAGATGGAGGAGCACCCGGCGGACCCCGCGCGACACGGCAACACCAACATCGCCGGCCACGGGCCGGAGACGGTGCTGCGCGAGGGACCGTCGCTCCTGGTGATCGAAGCCGAGGGTGGCGCCTCGCTTCGGCCGGACGATCTGCGCGCACTCGCCGACACCCTGCCCAAGATCAGCGGCCCCCAGGGATTGCCGCCGTTGCTGCCGACGTACCTGCCGGGGCAGGGCATGGTCCCACGCTCAGTCGAGTACGCGCTTGGACCGGCGGGCTACCGGGCCGAGGGAGGCGCGCTGCCGCCGGATCTGCTCGGCTTCGATAAGGCGGGCGAGGTGGCGGCCGCGCAGTACAGCGGATCGTCCACGGGTAAGGGCACACTCACGCTGCTGCTGCTGCCGACGCCGGAGATTGCTGGGGATCGCGGGCGGGCGCTGGAAGCCTGGCTGAACTCGTCGGCCGCCGGAGACTCCAATCTGGGCACGGTGCGGCTGCGGCGCGTTGGCCCCTTGCTGGCCCTGGCCTCGAGCGGATTTACGCCGGACGAGTCCAAGGCGCTGCTCGACTCCATCCATCTCCGCACCGAGGTGACGTGGAACAAGCCGGTACCGCCGGAGTTCCATATGGAGATCCGCAAGACCGCCAGTCTGCTGAGCAGCATCATCGTGTTCAGCGGCGTGCTCGGCTTGGCGGCGGTGTTGCTCGGTTTGTTTCTGGGCTTCGGTCGAGCCTGGATTCGGGTGCTCATGGGCAAACCCGCAGCGACGGAGCCCGAGTTTCTTCGACTGGATCTGCGCTCGGCTTCGACGCGGGCCGATCTGCCGCGGCAGTGAGCCGACCTGCTCCCGCCCGGGTTTGTGGCATGACGTCCGCTATCCGCGTGGGAACCAGAGTGCACCATTCTGAGTGCGTTTGTGCCTATAAAAGGCACAAACGAGAGAGTTTGCCAGTTCCTCTCGAGAGAAGATACGGCGAAGCCGAAGTGTCGCGCCCGCATGGAGAATCTCTCGTAAGCTCTTGACTCTACATGGATTAGTCGTGGGCTGGATATCGCTTGACAGCCTGGAAGCCCGACCATATTCTGTCGCCTAGAAAGCTTTGGTGGCTTTGCCTCCATCGGAGCTATTCTCCCTAGCGAGAAGGCTGCCCCTATTGCCGGGTAGCCTTCTCTTCTTTTTCGCTCTCCAATGTGCGCCGGGTCGTTCCCTGTCCCTCCACAGTCCAAAGCGTGTCGCAGGCCGCTGTCCCAGATAGCGACCGCCTCATGGGCAAGCTATCCTCGCCGATAAAGGCTACATGAGCAGGAATGCACGCCGATGCCGACTCCGGAGATGAGCATGTTCGATCTGTTTGCGCTTTTGATCTTTGCCGCAGTGTTCTTCGTGCCATGTGTGCTCGCGGAAGAGGCGAACGAGGGCACTCCTCCATAGCTGCGCGGGCAAAGCTGCGCTTGCACATCGGTAACCGCGCAGCTTCTCTTTGGAGATGGACTGAGCTTTTCGGCCACGACCGCGAAGAGAATTGCAAGCCGCTCGTGGCGCGGTGAGAGGACTTCCGTGAGCAGCTTGGCGCGACTGCGGCCTACCCCTAAAGCGTTCTCCTGAAGGGGTAGGAGGACACATGGGGACCGTGCCATTTTCTTGAACGAAAACGGCGTTTACCGCCGCCGCTAAACAGCGGCACAGCATCGGGAGAAATGCTCTAGAATTAGGTTCGGAGTTGCCGACGTAGCTCAGTTGGTAGAGCAGCTGATTCGTAATCAGCAGGTCAACGGTTCAAGTCCGTTCGTCGGCTCCACACACCCTTCCTCATCCTAGAGATCGTCGCGCAGCGAACGCCGCGGGTCTGCATCGGTCAACCCCGCAACATGCCGCGCGCGATGCAGCGCTATGCGCGTCGCCAGCGGCGGCGGGCGATGCCTGCCGCGCCGAGGAGGCCCGTGCTCAGCAGCACCAGCGTGCTAGGTTCGGGAACACTGGAGGGCGTCACGGTAAACGTCGACACGGCGAAGGGCGTGACGGCTCCAGGGTCATTAGGATCGACGACGTCAACCTCGTAGCCAGGAGTCGCGGCGCCGTTGTAGAAGACATGGGCGAGACTGAGACCCGCCGGGCTTGTCAGATCGAGCAGAAAGCCATTGCTGTCAACGAGGTGGCTGCTCCCGGCATAGAGCACGTTGTCAAACGTAAAGCCGTCCTGTGTCGCGCTTTTTTGCGAGTCGGTGCCCGCGTTGACGATGCCGGAGAAGGTGTAGGTCGAAGCGGCGCCCGTGATGGCGTTGAGGTCGTAGGCCCCGGTAACATAGGGATCGGCGGGCCCGGAGATTGTGCCGGACACAGTGAAGCTGCCCGGGGTGGTCCCCGTGCTGCTGGTCGTGATGCTGTAGTTATAGGTGTCCGCGTGCAGGGTGCAGGGCGCGGCGACCACGGCGAGAAGAGCGAGTGAGGAGAGAAGCTTCAGCATGGAAGATGTCCTTGGCTTGATGGATGGAAACAAGAGCGATCGGGAAGGCGAACGTGATAGGGCCAGGCAAATCGCACGCCGGACGTGGCCCAATGTGATTTGCATCGTGTCTCGGTGAGTGTACGCATCGATCTCTACAGAGGTCCAGTGGAGAGGCATTCGATCGGCTGACCGAGTTCGGCAAAGGTGGCGCCAGAGATCGCCAGGCGAATCTGATTTGGTACGCGATATCCACGGGAATTCGCCGGGAAGGTGCCGCAAACGGTTGAAAGCAGATAGGTTTCCAACCATACTTCGGACAGGCACGGTGTTCGCAAGCCGTGCGAGGTACGGTGTGACCCGATTCAGCCGACAGGACGTCGTGCGGATCCTGCATCTTGGGCCGCGAGAGCTTGCCGTTTGGGAGCGGGCCGAGCTGGTGCCGGTGCGACAGGACTACAGCTTCAGTCAATTGGGCGAGTTGCGCACGCTGCGCGAGCTGCGCGCGCGCCACATCTCCGCCCGCAAGATTCGCTCCGCCATGGTCGCCATGCACCGGCTCCTTGGCGCTCGATTCTCCCTCGAAGAGGCCTCGCTTACCGAGGTCGGCGATCGTCTGCACTTCCGTCATGGCGGTTCGGTGGTGGAGCCCCTGACCCAGCAGCTTGCCTTCGACTTCGCGTCGGGGTCGCGCGATCAACCTTTCGAGCTGGCGGGCAACGGAGCGGCCGCTCAAGGACGCCGCTCGGTCGAGGTGCAGGAGATGTTTCTTCGCTCGGTCCGTTTGGAGGAGGAAGGTCGTGTGGAGGACGCGATCGCCAGCTACGAGTCCATCCTCGCGTTGAGGCCGGAGCACCCGCCGACACTGATTAACCTCGGCACCATGCACTACAACCGGCGGCAATTCGCGCATGCAGAGCAGCTTTATCGCCTGGCAACGGAGGCGGATCCGAGGTATGCCTTGGCTTTCTTCGATCTCGGCAACGTGCTGGACGAGATGGGCCGGCTGCAGGAGGCGACGGCCGCCTATCTTCGCGCCGTCACGCTGGTGCCGTACTATGCCGACGCGCACTACAATCTGGCGCTGGCCTATGAACGTCAGGGCCAACGACGGCGAGCGCTGCATCACTGGTTGACCTATGTGCGGCTAGACCCGGTCGGCCCGTGGAGCGCGCACGCCCGCAGCCAGGTACGACGAACCTTGAAGACGGAGAAGCTCTCGATTGTGAGTCGACGTGGCCGGCTGGTACAGGCTGGATAGTGCCGGCCTGCACCTAGCGGCGGCGCGTCACCACTGCACGCCGGGGTACAGGCTCGGCAGACGATAGCCACGGTAGACCGAAGATCCGCGAATCTGCATCTGCCAGACCGTCTCGGGCGTGCTGGTCGGCGTGACCTCGAAGATGTCGGAGCCACTGGAGCCGCTGATCGTCAAACCGCAGAGATCGTACTCGATGTCTCCGTTCGCGAGCAGGTCGGCGCTGCCGCCGAAGTTGCTGTAGAGACTCACAGGCAGGATCTGATGAAAGGCCAGGCTCGCCGTTTTCGCGCCTTCATCGATCTGGTAGACCGGGATTGTGGTGTAGGCGCAGGAGGGCTGGCCGGGCCCGTCACACATCACGTCACTTGGAAACTGTCGGTCGTCGCCGTTGTCCATCAGGCCAAGCGTGAAGTTGCCCGCGGTGTTCGGGCTGAAGAAGGTAGGGAAGTGCTGCGCATACGGCCAGTCAGCGGGGTCGGTGCCGTTGTATAGCGTGAAGTCGCCACCCTCGCCGAACCGCCAGAGAACGTCGCCCGCGCCCGTGCCATTCTTGTAGTCCACCTTTAGCACCCAGTTCTGGTGCCGCATGGAGACGAGCAGGTTGCCGTCATCCGGCGAGTAGACCACGGCGTTGGAGTGGGTCCAGTCCGGGAAGTTCCATGGATGCCGGTTCACATCTAAATGATCGAAGGAGTTCCACACCCACACCGGATTAAGATTCGTGTCGAGGTCGATGATCACATCGCCGAGCACGGTGCTCGGACCGTAGTCGACGACATTGGCGAAGCTCTGCGAGGTGTTCGACAGCACGATCCAGTGGCCGTTTGGCAGCGGCGTGATGTCATGATGAAACTGTTGCAGCGGGATATTGTAACCAGCGGCAGTCATTTTCTGATTGAGTTGATCGATCGTGACCTCGCGAACGGTGTTGCCTCCAAGGTCGATCTCTCGGATCGCTTTGACGGCGGTCGAGGGCACTGGAGCACCCGAGAACGTGTAACTGGACCCCTCGCCGATACTGAGCAGGAAGTCCCCATTCGGCATCAGCTTGGCCCCCTCGATCTCCGAGGTTGTTCCCGGGGTTACCAGGTAGGTCCAGAGCACCTGCGCTTTCAGATCCGTGATGACGAGCCCGATCGGCGCATTTCCGAGAATGGTGAGCTGCTCGACGCCCGGCTGTGGCGTCATGCCACTGGTCGTGCTCGCCGTCATCACGGGAATCGCGCTCGGCGCGCCGGTCGCAAAGATGTGGTCGACATCGGTCGCGCTCACGCCATTGGCCAGGGTCACGGTGGCCTGCATGTGATAGGTCATGTTCGCCAGCATGCCGGCCACATACACGCTGACCGGGCCGGCCGCGGTGATCGAGCGCGTCCATGTCTGTCGGCCGTAGCTTACGGTCGGGCCGAAGCTTACGGTCACGGAACCGGCCGACGGCAACGTGATGGAGTAGAGCGCGACCTGCGGATTATTGGTCGTTGTCACGGTGCCGGTAAGCGTGGTGCTGGTTCCGGTCAGCGTGATGTCGTGGCCGCTTCCGGTCGAGAGGTCCACATCCAGCAAGGCGCTCTGTGTGCCGGAGACGGTGGGCAGATACTGGATCGCAAGCGTGCAGGAGGCGCCGGCGGAAATCGATCCGCCGCACGTGCCGCCCGTGGCCGCGATGGTGAAGCTCGGGTCACCCGATAACGCGGGAGCCAGGGTCGCAGGAGAACGGCCTGGATTGGCAATCGTTACGACAACATTGGTCAGGGCGTGCCCGACAAGATCATTGCCGAAGTCGAAGCTGTTGGTACTCAGCACAACGGCTGAGATGGAGGCGGTCGGTGGGTTGCCGCTTCCGCAGCCCGCGAGAAAGCACAAGAGAACAAGCATTGCCAGAAAGGGCAAACGGCACATTTGATCGCCTTACTGTGGCTTAGGTCCGATTACTGAATCCCTAGACGCCAGGCTATCGCCAGAGTTTCACCTTTTGCTCGTGAAACTTTGGTGGCACACGATCAGGGGAACAGCGGAGGCGGCCCGAGTTGGGCAGGCATGCGAGCTGGAACGCCTGGGCACGTGCGCTCCGGGAAGGAGTTGCGGTTCTTCGCAGAGGAGATTCATCGAGAGGATGCGAACGAGCCGGCGCCGGATGTGGTGAGCGAGGCAGGGCTCGAACCTGCAACCGTCAGCTTAGAAGGCTGATGCTCTATCCAATTGAGCTACTCGCCCGGCAGGCGCGCTTGGCCGATTGTAGCGGGTTTGCACGCGGGATCGCAGTGATGCGAGTCCTCGTAATCACGCAGGACGATCAGGTTTGCGGGAAGAGCTCGCGGCTGCGCAGCACGCTCGTGACCGCCAGCAGAGCACTCGACCACTGCTGGTCCGCGGCGGGGGCGTCCACACCGACAGCCTTCAGGTAGAGCGACAGACAGAAGCCCTCCTGCGGCGTGGTGAGATCGAGCAGCGCGGGGCGGACCACCGCCTCGGCCAGCGCGAACGGCTGGTCAAGCTGAGCCAGACGGCGCTCCATGCGACCGAGCAGATGCTGCTGCTGGTGGAACGAGGCGAAGAGCGCGCGGTCGCGGCACAGCAGATCGAGATAGGAGACCTGGCCGGCGATCGCGGCCTCGGGCTCGATCTGGAGCTCCAGACGAAGCGCGGCAAGCTCCTCCTCGTCCGCCGACCACACATCGCACTTCGCCGTGAACAGCGGCGAGCGCGGCCCGTTCAAGGCCCGCAGACTCTGCAGCAGCGCGGGATGCGCCTCGGCTTCCACGATGCTGTCCAGCGCATCCGGATCGTCGCGCAGATCGATAAAGCGCAGACCGCTTGTGGCGTCGTGCCAGGGAACCACGAGCACGGGATCATCAGCAGCGCATGCGGCGGACCAGTCGAAGAGCATGTTGGTCTATCGTACCCGCGCGCTCTTCCCTATCGTGCGTGCGCCGCCTCGCAAGTCGCCTGCAGAAAGCGCAGCAACGTGTGCTCGGCCCAGTAACCGTCGTCGCCGGAGCGAGGGTCGGCGTCGGCGAGAAACGCGCAATGGCCGCCGTGCTCGGGCTCGATCAGGCGGATGTGCGAGTTCGCGGCAAGGGCGGATCGCGTTGCGGGGGTGAGGCGCACAAACGGATCGTCGAGCGCGTGCAGGATCAGCGTGGGCACGGCGATGTCGGCGACGACACGCGCGCTCGCGGCACGAAAGTAGTAGTCGTCCGCACCATCAAACCCCGCGTAGAACGCCGTGATGCGGTGGTCGAAGAGGCGGAGCGACGTAATGCCCTCTGCGCGTGCAGGGTCGTAAATTCGCGGAAAGAGCTCGGTCTTGCGGCGAAAGCGCTTCAGCAGCGCGCGCAGGAAGCGGCGCTCATACATTCGATTCCACCGCTCGTGCAGCGCGTCGGCGGAGTCGCCGAGATCGATCGCCGGCGAGATGCCGACCGCCGCGCAGAGCTCCGCGGGTGCGTGTGTACCGAGCTCGCCCGCCAGCTTGAGCACAAGGTTGCCGCCCATCGAATAGCCCACCAGGGCAATCCGCGCGAGCCGCTCGCGGGCCGCAAAGAAGCGCAGCACGGCGAGCACATCGCCCGACAGCCCGGAGTGGTAGAGCGTGGGCGAGAGCGCCTCGGTGCCGCCGCAGTTGCGCATGTTCATGCGGATCACGTTCGCGCCCGCGTGCCACAGCTTGTCGGCGTTGCCGAGAACGTACTGCGAGTGCGACGAGCCCTCGAGTCCGTGCACGACGATCGCGGTCAGCGCCGACGAGCGCCGGTCCGCAGGCTGCCAGTGACAGTGGCAGAGCACCTGCGCGGCGGGCTCCGCGTCCCCACGGATCGTCGTGGGCGGCGCAACCTCGACCAGCACAGCCTCGGGCGCGGGCAGGTGCGTCGCGCGCGGAAGAAAGTTGCCGAGGATCGTCTGCAGGTGGCCGTTTGCCAGCAGACGTCGCGGATGGAAATCGGAGGCGCTGATGCGGAAGGCAGACCCGCTCGTCACGTCGGGTGCTTCGCTGGTTGCGGCGCTCAGGGTCATACGCTCTGCTCGGCGGCGAAGGCGAGCAGCTGCCGGGCGTTCAGCGCGCCGGTCGGCTCGTCCTCGTGCCGCAGCGCGATGTAGACTTCGCGATCACGCGCGAGCTCCAGCATGTGCGTCGCGTGCGCGCGGAGCTCCTCGGCGCTGTACCCACCGGAGCGGCGCAGGCGAAAGCTGGTGTGCGTTGCGGCGGTGTGGACCTCGGGCACCTCGAGGTCGCCCGGTTCGTCTCCCGCGTGCGCGATGCAGAGCGCGGCGTTGTGCTCATGCAGCAGATCGAAGACCGGATCGCCGAGCCAGGAGGCGTGGCGGAACTCGAAGCTGAGACGCGGCGCCTCGGGCCCGGTCAACAACGGCTGCGCCAGAAACTCCGCGAGCAGCGGGGCATCCGCCTTGAAGCTCGGCGGCAGCTGCACCAGCAGGGTGCCGAGGCGCCCGGCGAGCCGCACCGGCTCGAGCGCGGCAAGCAGCTGCTCCATCTGCCGGGCGGTGTCGCGCAGTCGGCTGAAGTGCGTAATGCGCTGCGGCGTCTTGAACGAGAAACGAAAGCTCGCCGGCGTCGCACTCAGCCAATCGTCCAGCATCTTGGGCGTGGGCAGCGCACGAAAGGTATAGTTCACCTCGACCGCGGTGAGCTGCGAGGCGTAGAAGTTCAGGAAGCGCTTCTGCGCGAGCCCCTCCGGATAGAAGCCCGGCTTCCACGTGGGATACGCCCAGCCGGAGGTGCCGACAAAGAGGTTTGCCGGCGCGCGGCGCGCCTCTGCTATCCCCGCGGAATCGAGCGTTATCTGAGAATCAGGCTGAGCTGAGTTAGGCTTGCGCGGGCGCGCGGCAGCCGGCCGGGATGAGGATGGGCCTGGCATCGATCGCGTAAAGCGCCCTCGTGGTGTGGAAGATGTGTTTTGGGAGAGGATTGGGGCGGCTACTGGGGTTCGAACCCAGGACATCCGCTGCCACAGAGCGGCGTTCTGCCACTGAACTATAGCCGCCACACAATAGGGCGATTGTAGCATCTCAGGGCGTATCGGCACGGCGGGAACGCCCTGCCCAAGAGGTGCATGAGCCATGGCGATCGCAGGCGGACCCGAGATCCTTCCACCGCGCTGGAAGGGTGGCGCGAAGGCCCAGGGCGGTCTGGTCCGGGACGAAAATCTCGATCTGCTGAGCCATCTGCTCGACGACTTCATCCGCATTCCCGGCACGCCGATCCGCTTCGGTCTCGACGGCATTCTTGGCGTGGTGCCCGGCGTCGGCGACATCCTCGGCGGCCTCGCGTCGACCATCATCATCCTCGCGGCTTGGGCGCGTGGCGTGCCCAAGGTGACCCTGGTCCGCATGGTTTCCAACGTCGGCATCGAGGTGCTGGTCGGCGCCGTGCCCGTGCTGGGCGATGTGTTCGATATCGCATGGCGCGCGAACCGGCGCAACTACGCCCTGCTCGAGGGCAGCATGGCCGAGCCGACCCAGGTGGAGCATCGCAGCTGGATCTTCTTTGTCGGCCTCTGTGCGGTTCTGCTGATCCTTGTGCTGCTGCCGCTGGTCTTCCTCGGCGTCACGGTCCACCTACTCGATCGATGGCTCGGCGCGGCCGCGCACCGCTGAGCCGCCGTCCGGGGTGGACCGTGGTGTGATCGCGGCGCGGACAGGGCACCTTGAATTGCTACTGCGTGCCCACCCCTCCATTTAGCTACAGGCGTTCTCACTGTGGAATAAGTAACCCTGAACGATCGCGGCGTGGGAACCGGGTGCGGAACCATATTTTACGGCACGAAGATTGTGCGCATAGGGAGAGGATGGTCGCCAGAGTCATGGATGTGTACCTGATCGATGGGACGTATGAGCTGTTTCGGCACTTTTATGCGCTGCCGCCGGCGCGGGACAGCGAGGGTCGGGAGGTGGCGGCGGTGCGTGGCGTGCTCGCGTCGGTGCTGGGCATGGTGCAGGAGGGCGCGACACACCTGGGGGTCGCCACCGATCATGTGATCGAGTCGTTCCGGAACGAGATGTGGCCGGGGTACAAGACGGGCGAGGGCGTGGACGCGGCGCTGCGGTCGCAGTTCGAGCTGCTGGAGGAAGGGCTGCGGGCGCTGGGCGTGTCGGTGTGGGCGATGGAAGAGTATGAGGCGGACGATGCGCTGGCGTCCGCGGCGCGGGCGGCGACGGCGGACGAACGGGTGGAGCGGGTGGTGATCTGCACGCCGGACAAGGATCTGGCGCAGTGTGTGCGCGGCACGCGGGTGGTGCAGCTGGATCGGCGCAAGCGGGTGACGCGGGACGAGGCGGGGGTGGTCGAGAAGTTTGGCGTTGGGCCGGCGTCCATACCGGACTATCTGGCGCTGGTGGGGGATGCGGCGGACGGGTACCCGGGGCTGCGGGGGTGGGGCGCGAAGTCGGCGGCGGCGGTGCTGGCGCGGTTTGGGCACATCGAGACGATACCGCAGAGTGCGCGGGAGTGGACGGGGGTGGCGGTGGCGAATCCGCGCGGGCTGGCCGAGGTGCTGGCGGCAGACCGGGAGCGGGCGCTGCTGTTTCGCGAACTGGCGACGCTGCGGACGGATCTGGATCTGTTCGACGGTGTGGAGGCGCTGCGATGGACGGGGGCCACGGCGGCGTTTCCGGCTTTGGCGGAGCGGCTGGACAAGGCGGTGACGGTGAAGCAGGAAGGGTGAAGGCAAGGGGAAGCCGGCGGCAAGAGCGAGAGGCGTAGCCGGGCTCGAGGTTAGGACTTTAGTCGGATCGCCGAGCGAGGGGAGACGCAGGTTCTGCACGACGGGCGCGCGGTGAGGCTGTGCGTTTTTCGGTCGAAGCAAACAGTCGATCTCTGTGAGAGACGAGTGAGTGGCAGGAAGCTGGTAGTGTGGGCAGCATGTTTGGACTCTTGTGGCTTTCGCTCGGGCGGATGCGAGGGAGGGTTTGTCTTGCCGCGTGTGCGGCGGTGATGGGCGTGGGCGGCGCGTCGGCGGCCCAGGCGCCGGTGTCGTCAGAGGCGGTGGCGCGGGATCGCGCGGCGATCGAGGCGTATGTGCGCGAACAGGGCGCGGTGCGGTCGATCGCGACAGTGGAGCTCGATCGAGGAGCGACGCGGGTGGCGTGGAGCGCGGCGGAGGGCGGATCGCAGCGCGTGTTTGTCACCGCGCTGGGCGCCGGTGGGCAGACGATCACGGTCTCGGCCGCTGGGGGGACTGCGGCGCCGTGCTATGAGGGTGAGCCCCGCTGGTCGCCGACGGGCGAGGAGCTTGCATTCTTGTCGGACTGCGCTGCGCCGGGGCAGCTGGACGTGTATGTGAGCCGCGTGGTGGGCGCGGTGGCGTCGCGGCCGGAGCGACTGACACAGGCCAAGGGAGCGGTCTCCCATCTGCGGTGGTCGCCGGATGGGTTGCGGCTGGCGTTTCTCTATGTGCGGGACGCGACGCGGGCCCCAAGTCCGATGAGCGCGGAGGCGCGGGCCGTGGGGGTGATCGACGAGCGGGTGAACCACGACATCGAGCGGGTGGCGGTGGTGGCGCGCGCGGGTGGGGAGCTGCGCGAGGTGACGCCGGCGGCGCTGTATGCGTTTGAGTTCGACTGGTCGCCGGACGGCAAGGAGCTGGCGTTCACGGCGGCGGCGCCGCCGGGGGATGACAACTGGTATGTGGCGCGGCTGTATCGCGAGCGCGTAGAGGGTGGGGCGGAGGCGCGAGTGGTGTACCAACCGAAGGATCAGATTGCGCTTCCGCGGTGGTCGCCTGACGGGAGGCAGATTGCGTTTATCGAGGGGCTGATGAGCGACCAGGGAGCGACGGGCGGCGAGATCTACACCGTGGCGACAGAGGGTGGTGGAGCGGCGCGGGATCTAACGCCGGCGCGAGCGTCCACGCCGTCGTGGTTCTGCTGGCTAGGCGATGGGCGCATGGTGATGACGGAGTTTGTGGGCGGGTCGACGGCGATGGGGCTGCTCGATCCGGCGAGCGGGCGGGTGGAGCCGCTGTGGCGCGCGGATGCGACGGTGCACGCGAGCAATGAGGCGACGAGCCTGTCGGTTGTCCAGGCTCCGGCAGTTGTGGAAGCTCCGGCGGTTGTGGAGGGCAATGAGGGGGGCGCACGCGGGCTGCGGGTGGCGATGGTGCGGTATGGGTGGTCGGCGCTGCCGGAGATCTGGGCGGGCGCGCCGGATCGGCTGGAGCAGGTGACCCGGGTGAATGCGGGGTCGAAGCTGCCGCTGCCACGGGCGGAGAACGTGACGTGGACCAGCGAGGGGCGCACGGTGCAGGGGTGGCTGCTGTATCCGGCGGGCTTCGATCCGGCGGCAAACGGGAAGCGGTATCCCCTGCTGGTTTCCGTGCATGGCGGGCCGGCGTGGATTGCGACGCCGATGTGGAAGGCGCGGGACTTCAACACGACGATCTATGCGCAGATGGGCTACTTTGTGCTGTTTCCGAATCCGCGCGGGAGCTATGGCGAGGGGGAGGCATTTACCACGGCGAACCGGCGCGACTGGGGCTTTGGCGATCTGAACGACACGCTGCGCGGGGTGGATGCGGTAATGGCGCGGCAGCCGGTGGACGCGACCCGGATCGGCTTGCTGGGGTGGAGCTATGGCGGGTCGACGGCCATGTTCGCGGGGACGCAGACCGGGCGGTTTGCGGCGCTGGTGACGGGAGCAGGAGCGGCGGATTGGTCCAGCTACTACGGGCAGAACTCAATCGACCAATGGCTGAAGCCGTACTTCGGGGCGACCCCCTATGAGGATGCGGCGGCGTATGCGCGGGTGTCGGCGATGACCTATATCGCGAAGACGCGGACGCCGACGCTGGTGCTGGTGGGCGAGCGCGATGGGGAGGCGCCGCCGGCGCAGAGCTTTCAGTTTTGGCACGCGCTCAAGGAGCTGGGGGTGCTGACGAAGCTGGTGGTGTACGCCGACGAGGGGCACGACTTCTGGAAGGCGGAGGATCGGGTGGACGTGACGCTGCGGACGCTGGAGTGGTTCAGACAGTACATGCCGGAGGCGGCGGCGAAGTAGGGCGCGCGTGGGTTAGGTTCGGGCGGTCTTGGTGAAAGGGTGAGCGCTGCCGTGCGGCGTGTGCGGAAGCGGAAGTTCGGCAGCTACGGCGCGGGCTGGAGTTGGAAGTTGATGTTTACGTTGGAGCTGACGAAAGCAGGCTCGCCGTTGAGGATGTAGGGCTTGTAGCTCCATTGGTCGAGGGCTGTGGTGGCGGCGTCGCGCAGCGCTGGCGGGCCGGCGAGGACGGATCTCTTGATGATGGCCCCGTGCGGGTTGACGAGGACTGCGAAGACGACTGTTCCGCCCATCCCCTTGGCTTTGGCATCGGCCGGGTAGATAGGATCGACGCGCTTCTTGATCAGGGTGGCCATGACACCGCCTGAAACGCGCGCGGGGTTGTCGGCGGAGCTGCCAGGTCGTGTCGCGGTCTGCTGTGCGTGGAGGGCTGCGCTCGGCAGGGGTGGCGCTACAGTGAGGAGAGTGACGGCGAACAGGAGATGGCGCACGGGAAGACCTCCAAGTGGGGGTCAGTGTATCGCGGGGCGAGAGCCTAAGTTGGAGGGAATTGGCAAGCTAGGCAGGTTTTACAGTGAGGAGGCGACCGTTCTAACGGTCCGGCGTTACATGAAACGTGCTTGCTACTTCCTCGAGAAGACTGACGATTGTTGGAAGTACAAAACGTTCTTTGCTCAAGCGAAGCAACTCATAAATGAGCATAAGCCAATCAAGCGTGGCTCTATGGAGCAGACCCGGCAGTGAGCGAATAGAACCTGCCTCAGAGAAGCTGACTTCATACCCGTCAAGAGTACGATATTGAAGCAGACATGCAGAGTTTGCATGCGAATGCTCGCTTAGGTAGCCATAATCATCTTGCACGCTAGTTTGTCCGTAAACACGCTCCTGATACTTCTCGTACGCAGCCACGAGTTTAACCACTCGGGTTGATGCTGGTATGTCCGCGACTTCGTCATACTGGGGCCCGTGGCGCTTGAGCCATGTGTTACCTGCCTCAAACTCCCGAAGTACATCCCAAGCACGTTTCCAGTCCGCATTCTGCAGCTTTGGGCCTAGGTTTTCAACCATAAAGCAGCTATGCACAGCCCACTCATGGTTGTGCCGGCACAAGATAATTGCGGCTGGCTCATTTCTTATAGAAGCTAGGGTGATCAAGCCAGCCAAAATGGTCCGGGTGTGTGCGATAGAGGAATACACGTAGAGCCGGATCGCCCAAAGAACTAATTCTTCAGTTGGGGCATCAGTAGGACCAACCGGAGGACGTACTAAAGGTGGTAAGTAAAGATGCCTTAGCCCCTGCTCGACGAGGACAGCTGGACCAATCATCACAAGAAGTTTCCTCACCTAGAATCCGTCGCTCAGATACGGCGGAAGTATGCCCATTGTATGGGCCTTCGCTACGGTTTGAAGTATGCTCATTGTATGGGCCTTCGCTACGGTTTTAGGAGTGGGCGTGCAGCTCGGGGGTCGCGGCGAGGAGTCGTTGGGTGTAGGACTCGCGCGGGCGCTCGCAGACGTCGAGAACAGAGCCCTCTTCGACGACGCGGCCGTGCTGCAGGACGAGGACGCGGTCGGAAAGGTATCGAACGAGCGGCATGGAGTGGGAGATGAAGAGGTAACTGAGAGCGTGGGTGCGCTGCAGGGCGCGCAGGAGATTGATGACCTGGGCGCCGACCGAGACGTCGAGCGCGCTGACGGGCTCGTCGAGGACCAGGAGCTCGGGGCGGAGGGCGAGGGCGCGGGCAATGTTGATGCGCTGGCGCTGGCCACCGGAGAACTGGTGGGGGAAGCGGGCGAGGGCGGTGGGGTCGAGGCCGACCTCGGCAAGCAGGGAGCGGAGGCGGGCGTCGAGACCCTCGGGCGGCTGCTCGCGGTGGATGCGGAAGGGCTCGGCAAGGAGATCGCGGACGCGCATGCGGGGGTTGAGGGCGGCGAACGGGTCCTGGAAGACGATGGCCATGCGGCGGCGGAGGCGGCGGAGCGGGCGGGACGAGAGCGCGAGGAGGTCGATGCCATCGAAGTGGACGGAGGGTGTTGGAACACCAGAGCCGCCAGTGGGTTCGAGCAGGCGCAGGACCATGCGGGCCACGGTGGACTTGCCGGAGCCGGATTCGCCGACGATGCCGAGGGTTTCGCCGCGGGCGAGGGTGAGCGAAACCCGGTCGACGACGGTGTGCGAGCCGTAGCGCTTGCTGAGGTCGCGGGCGAGGAGGAGAGGGGCGGGGTCGGCGGTCGGGGCCGGGGGCATGGGTGATGGTAGCGCGCGGCGGTTGGAAGGCTTGCCGCTCAGCGAGACTCGTGAACTAGCCTTCGTCTTCGCTGGTAGGCGAGCAAGAGCAGGTAAGCGGTTGACGCTAGAAGGATCCCCGATCCTGCCACGACTCCGTAGATCAAGCCAAGGAAAGTACCTAGGCCGCACTGACCATCGATTTCATGCGGCTTGCAATCAGCGTTTACGCCAGCCCGATAAAAGGTGAACGCGATTGCCAGACTCACGATAAGGGACGCTAGCCAGGCCAGCGGTAGATTCAGGCGACGAGATGGCACACCTTACTCCGGAGGGGGACGTGCGTCAGTGACGATTGTATGAGGGAGGTGCGTGCGAGGAGTGGGCCATTAGGCTAGGATGGCTCGATTTGAATTTTGCTGGGGGAGATGATCGATGAAGCGATGGCTAGCGGGTGCGGTGATGTTTGGGGCGATGGGTGCGGTGGCTGGGGCGCAAGTGCTGGCGGCGGCGCCGCCGATGGGGTGGAACAGCTGGAATCACTTCGCGGGCAAGGTGACGGATAAGGACATTCGCGATTCGGCCGATCAGCTCGTGTTGACGGGCATGAAGGATGCGGGCTATGTGTACGTGAACATTGACGACACGTGGGAGGCGGGGCGGGACGCGCAGGGGAATATTCAGACCAACAAGAAATTTCCGGATATGAAGGCGCTGGCAGACTATGTGCACGCGAAGGGGCTGAAGATCGGAATCTACTCGTCGCCGGGACCGAAGACGTGTGCGGGGTTTGAGGGCAGCTACGGGCACGAGGAGCAGGACGCCAAGCAGTATGCGGCGTGGGGGATTGACTACCTGAAGTACGACCTCTGTGGCTTTCGCAAGGTGATGGACAAGGAGGCACCGGGCGATCAAGCGAAGCAGTACCAGATGATGCGCGCGGCCTACGACAAGATGGACAAGGCGCTGGCGGCGACGGGGCGGCCGATCGTGTATTCGCTTTGCCAGTACGGGTTCGATTCAGTGTGGACGTGGGGACCGTCGGTGGGCGCCAATCTGTGGCGGACGACCGGAGATATCCAGGACAACTACCGAAGCATGGCGGAGAACGGATTTACCCAGGCGGGCCTGGCGAAGTATGCGTCGCCCGGGCACTGGAACGACCCGGACATGCTGGAGGTGGGCAACGGCGGCATGTCGCCGGACGAGTACCGGACGCACATGAGCCTGTGGGCGATCTTGGCGTCGCCGCTGCTGGCGGGCAATGATCTGACGAAGATGAACGCGGATGCGCGGGCGATTCTAATGAACAAAGACGTGATCGCGATCGACCAGGATGCGCTGGGCAAGCAGGGTGATCGGGTGAGCGCGGTCGGGCCGTTCGAGGTCTGGTCGAAGCCGCTTTCGGGTGAAGGGATGGCGGTGGCGCTGTTCAACCGAGGAGAGGATGCGGAGCAGATGTCGTTGCCGGAGCCATCGGCGCTGGGAATGGCGAGCCTCGGGTCAGTGAAGAATGTGTGGTCGCCGGGCGACACGGGCAAGGGGCCGTGGATGGTGCCGAAGCACGGTGTGGTGCTGCTGGTCATCAAGTAGGTCGAGGCTGATCGTCAAGTAAGTCGATGGCTGTTGACGCGCGGGCCAACGAGACTGGCGCGTGCGTTCGTTGCACACTGTTCACCTGAGCGGTCTAGAGTTGGCGGATCAGAGGATCACACATGCTGCAGCAGGGAATGGTTCGCGCACGACCGCCGCAAGGAGCGTCGCAGGCACATCCGGGGGTATACCCGCTGTCGGTGCTCACGCACCAGACGCAGCAGTTCGAGCCGCTGCCGGTGCCGCTCGGAGATCCCCCGTACCACATCGACCTGGAGACGCTGGTGCCGGGGATCGGGGTTGAGGCAGCGTCGTTGGGGCGGATGGTGTTTCACTGCGTGGGCGATACGGGCGGCGTGAAGAGCCCGCAGTTTCAAGCGAGCGTGGCGGCGGCGATGAAGGCGGATCTTTCGCTGCCGGATGCGGTGCGGCCGCGTTTCTTTTATCACCTGGGCGACGTGGTGTACTTCAACGGCGAGATCGCGGACTACTACGCGCAGTTCTACGATCCGTACGACCACTACGATCTGCCGATCATAGCGATTCCGGGTAATCACGACGGAGATCCGGTGAATGCGCAACAAATGTCGTTGGATGGGTGGGTGCGGTACTTCATGCAGGCGAAGCCGGTGGTGCAGCCGGAGTCAGCGGATGCGCCGCGAGTGACGCTCTCGCTGCCGAATCCGTACTTCACGGTGAACGCGCCATTTGTAACGATCATCGGGATGTATACGAATGTGCCCGAGGGTGGGTCGGTGGATTCGGTGCAGCAGCAGTGGCTGACGAACGAGTTCGCCACCGCGCCGATGAACAAGGCGCTGATCGTGGCGCTGCACCATCCGATCTATTCGTTCGACGACCACCACTCGGGGTCCGCGGCGATGGCGGACGTGGTGGAGAAGGCGATCAACGATTCGCGGCGGGTGCCGAACATGGTGCTGAGCGCCCATGTGCACGACTACCAGCGGATCGAGAAGCAGGTCGTGCCTGGTGAGACGACCGGAGCGGTGGTCGCGCACAACGGTGAGGGTGCGACGACGGCGGGGTTGACGCCGTTTTTGTGTGTGGCAATGGCGGGTACTACAACCTTCACACGTTGAATGCGGCGGTAGGCGCGGTGGATCCGGCGACCGGGGCGAAGCTGGTCTATGGGCAGGACACCAACTGGGGCTACATGACGCTGACGGTGAGCGCGCAGTCGATCTCCGGCGTAACTACGACAGTGGCGAACGTCGGGCAGACGACACCGCCGGCCAAGGATAGCTTCAGCTATCCGTCGACGGCGATTGTGCTGCCGGAGGGAGCGATGGTGAGCCTGTAGGCGTCCATGCCGCGCCGCGCAGTGTCTCTATCCCGTACTTTGGGGCTAAACGCATGAAGGAGGGGCTTAGGTCCTGGATGCGGGGTGGCATGAACGATCTCGGGACGGGATACGGCACCGGGACAGGGCATGGCGCGGGAGAGTAAGATTCGCCGCTGCGTTAGCCGGGGCTGTGTGTGCGTTCCGGAGCGCACGAGTTTGCATCGAGGAGCGACGTGATGGCGACGACAACGGCACTGAATCCGGCGAGCGGGGAGCACCCGCTTTCTCTGCGCGCGCAGTACGACAACTACATCGGCGGGCGATGGGTGGCGCCGAAGAGCGGGCGCTACTTCGACAATGTGACGCCGGTCACGGGCGAGGTGCTGTGCCGGATTGCGCGGTCAAACGCGTCGGATGTGGACGCGGCGCTCGATGCGGCGCACGCGGCGCGGGTGGCGTGGGGGCGAACGAGTACGACGGAGCGGTCGCGGATGCTGGAGCGGATCGCGCAGCGGATGGAAGACAACCTGGAACTGCTGGCGACGGTGGAGACGTGGGACAACGGGAAGGCGATCCGGGAGACGCTGGCGGCGGACCTGCCATTGGCGATCGACCATTTCCGCTATTTTGCCGGGTGCATCCGGGCGCAGGAGGGTGGGATCTCGGAGATCGACGCGACGACGGTCGCGTACCACTACCACGAGCCGCTCGGCGTGGTGGGGCAGATCATTCCGTGGAACTTTCCGATCCTGATGGCGACGTGGAAGCTGGCGCCGGCGCTGGCGGCGGGCAACTGCGTGGTGCTGAAACCGGCGGAGCAGACGCCGCTCTCGATCCTGGTGCTGATGGGGCTGATCGAGGACATCTTGCCGCCGGGAGTACTGAATGTCGTGAACGGGTTCGGGCTTGAGGCCGGCAAGCCGCTGGCCAGCAGTCCGCGCATCAAGAAGATCGCGTTTACCGGTGAAACGACGACGGGGCGGCTGATTATGCAGTACGCCTCGCAGAACCTGATTCCGGTGACGCTGGAGCTGGGCGGCAAGAGCCCGAATATCTTCTTCGCGGACGTGATGCGGGAGGATGATGCGTTCTTCGACAAGGCGCTTGAGGGCTTCACGATGTTTGCGCTGAACCAGGGCGAGGTGTGCACATGCCCATCGCGGGCGCTGGTGCAGGAGTCGATCTACGACCGGTTTATGGAGCGCGCGCTTGAGCGGGTGAAGGCGGTGAAGCAGGGCAACCCGCTGGACAAGACGACGATGATGGGGGCGCAGGCCTCAAGCGAGCAGATGGAAAAGATCCTGAGCTACCTCGACATAGGGCGGCAGGAGGGCGCGGAGGTGCTGACCGGCGGCAAGCGGGCGGAGCTGGGCGGAGCGCTGGCGGGCGGGTACTACATCGAGCCCACGGTATTTGCCGGAAATAACCGCATGCGGATCTTTCAGGAGGAGATCTTCGGGCCGGTTGTCTCGGTGACGACCTTCAAGGATGAGGAGGAGGCGCTCGCGCTCGCGAACGACACGCTGTATGGGCTGGGGGCCGGGGTGTGGACGCGCGATATGAACCGGGCGTTCACCTTTGGGCGGGGAATCGAGGCGGGGCGGGTGTGGACCAACTGCTATCACCTGTACCCGGCGCACGCGGCCTTTGGCGGTTATAAACAGTCGGGGATCGGGCGGGAGAACCACCGGATGATGCTGGACCACTACCAGCAGACGAAGAACGTGCTGGTGAGTTATAGCCCGAACAAGCTCGGGTTCTTTTAGCCGTGGGCGAGGTGCATGAGATAGCCGCGGCGTTGCCGCCGCAGGTGCTGGGGACGCCGGCGGCGGCGGCGCTGATCCGGCGGCTGGAGGCAGTGCATGGGCCGCTGATGTTCCACCAGAGCGGTGGCTGCTGCGATGGGAGCTCGCCGATGTGCTTTGCGCGCGGCGAGTTTCTAACCGGCGATGGGGATGTGCTGCTGGGCGAGGTGGAGGGGACGCCGTTCTATATCAGCCGGCCGCAGTTCGCCTATTGGAAGCACACGCAGCTGCTGCTGGACGTGGTGCCGGGGCGGGGCGGGATGTTTTCGCTGGAAGGGCCGGAGGGGCTGCGATTTCACATTCGGTCGCGAGTGTTTTCGGCGGAAGAGATCGCGGCGCTGCGGACGGCGGGGCGGATTTAGAGGGGTGAATTAGGCTAGTCTCAGATGCGCTGCCCTCGCCGTTACATACTGGAACGATGGAAATCTCAGTGAAAGTCGTGCTGGCGGTTTTATTGAGCGTTGTGTTTCTTCATGCTGCCGATTCCGCCCCTGCCGAACCTGAAGATAAAGATGCTCTGACGGCCGTGACTCACGACCTATGCTCACGCGAGGTCGTAATGCTGGGAGAAAGCGCAACGCACGGAGATGGCCACACCGAGGCCTTCAAGGTTGCGCTCGTCGAGCGGCTGGTGAATGAATGTGGGTTCGATAATGTGTTCTTCGAAGCGAATCACGACGAGTTCATCAACATCGCAAGACGGTTGCGCATGGGACAGGCTGTCTCCGTCGATCAAGTCTCCGCGGCGGTGGGTGGACTGTGGAAGTTCGATCGAGAGTTCCAGCCCCTCGTTCCGTTTCTGCTGGCGAAGGCAGAGGCCGGGCAGATCTTTCTCGGCGGTATCGATGATCAGCTAGGGCAACTGGGCCAGGACTACGCCAATGTGGGGATGGTTGCGGAGTTGACGAGCTTTCTCCCGCAGGGACAAAGGCAGGACTGCGGCCTTGCGCTGCATGGTCGTATCTACAGCGACTACAGCAATGCCGCACCTTACTCCGAGTCGTACCGTACCCGGATTACCGCATGCCTTACTGCTATGCAACTCGCTGTCGCGGCGGACAAGACGACCGATATCGCTGGAAGGGCGGAACGACAGGAGATGCTCTCTGCGGTTCAGCGTTGGATCAATCGAGACTTCAAGTCCGACGCAGAAATGATCGTGGAACGCGACCGGTCGATGTTTCGGAACTTCGAGTGGCTGCGGCAACAGCAACCCCGGCGCAGAAAGATCATTCTCTGGGCAGCGACGGTCCATATCGCCAAGCAGGGTGACCCAACATGGGCGGACCACACAGGGGAGAACTTTGGTTTGCATGTGCACCAGGCCTATGGCGCACGGGCCTTCTCTCTCGGCTTTTCCGCCCTTACCGGTTCCTACCGAGAGGGACGACGCGACGTTCACGAGCAGCCTGCAGCGCCGACGGATTCCCTGGAAGCGAGAGCCATGCGCGGGAGTGGAGCGGACGCAGTCTATGTCGGGTCAGCGCAGCTTGCGGCGATGGGGACAGTGCCTGGAGCGATCTTCCGGCACGCCTACCAGACACTTCCATGGGCCGACTTCCTGGACGGCGTCGTGGTCTTCCGTAAGGAGCGGCCGCCAGATGTGCAAAGGGAAACTGATTTCGTTTGGGCACAGGCTAGGACGAACTTACCTGCTGCAACTGGGCGCTTCCGTTGCGGGGTTACGTTCAGATGCGTTGCTGGGCCCAGCGGCTTGGCGGAAGAGGAGAAAGCTGAGGGCGACAAGCCGCTGACCTGATCGAGCACGGCGAGAGCCTGGAGGCGCGCCCGGGACGAGAGGGCGGAGGAAGACAGCAAGGACAGCGATCGCGGTTGAGAAGAGTACTGCAAATCACCGCACGTGGAAGTCGCGCGGGGAGGTCATTGGCGCCGAGGATGCGACGAGCAGAGAGCGGAACTCGCAGGCATCTCGGCTTACCGTAGCAGAGCATGGCGGTCCAGAGGTGTTGCTAACTCGATTGGTGCCGGCTGGAGATGAGCGAGGCAAGCGTTTACGGGAGCGTGTTGAATGCTTACTGAGGACCTTCTAAATGTCGTCTCGCACTCTTCAGATCGCCGTGGTTGGTGTTGGCAGTATTGGCAGCACGTTTGCCTTTCAATTGGCTCGCTCAGGCCACGAGGTCACGGCCGTTGCACGCCCAGGGTCTTTGCGGCTGCAGCAGCTCGAGCGCGACAACGGCATCGTCAATGTGCAAGGTGAGCGAGCGGCTGTGCGGGTGGCGAAGGAGCTGGACGCGCAGACGCCCTATGATCTCGTGATTGTGACATTGCTCGATCATCAGGTTGGTGCGGTGTTGCCCGCGCTTTCTCGGAGTGCGGCGAAGTGCATCCAGTTCATGTTTAACACCTTTGAACCGGAGCGACTTAGGGATGCCGTCGGCCCTGCGCGCTGCTCGTTCGGTATGCCCTTTGTACAGGCGAAGATCGACGGGAACGGCAGGCTCGATGCGAAGATCGGGGCTGCGGGACAGAAGAGCAAGATGAGCGATCGGCGATGGGTTGAGTTGTTTGCCGGAGCTGGTTTGCCGGCGGTGTTTGAGCCGGAGATGATGCTTTGGCTGCGGTGCCACGTGCCGCTGTGCGTTGCGTTTGAGAGTGTCTCGGTCGCGGGCGTGCGGCGAGGGGGCGGCGCGACCTGGCGTGAGTCGATGGTGATCGCGCGAGGAGTGCAGGAGAGCTTCACGCTGATTCAGCGGCTCGGGTATCGGCTATACCCAGCGGGGAAGTTATGGCTCTATCGCAGCCCGGCATGGGTGGTGGCGGGCATGCTGTGGTTCATGTCGCGGCTCAAATCGTTCCGAGAGCTGCTCGCCACAGGCATTGGAGAGTGTCGCGCGCTGGTAGACAGCCTCGTGTCCGCCACGCCCCGAGCGGGTGCGGTCATTCGGGTAGCCAGGATCGAGGCGATGAAGCCGTCGGCTTGATCGATGCCGCAGGGTGATGGATCGTTGTGGGTGGGGAGCTGAGCGCGCGCGACCTCGCGGGCTAGATGCGTTGCCGGGCCCAGCGGCCTTGGCGGAAGAGGAGCAGGCTGAGGGCGACGATGAGGGATTGGGCGGCGACGACGGAGAGGAAGACGCCGTTGGCGGCGAGCGAGGTGTGGCGGGCGAGGATCCAGGCGAGGGGAATCTCAAACAGCCAGAAGCCGACGAGGTTGACGAGGGTGGGGGTGCGGGTGTCGCCCGCGCCGTTGAACGCCTGCAGCAGAACCATGCCGTAGGCGAAGGCGATGTTGCCGCAGGAGAAGATGCGAAGGCAGTGGACGGCGGTGGGGACAACGGCGGGATCGGCGGTGAAGATGGCGATGATACCCGGCGCGAAGGCGATGAAGACCAGGCCGACGGAGCCGAGGAAGAGCATGTTCCACAGGCCGGTGCGGTACACGGCGGAGCGCGCGCGATCGGGGTGGCCGGCGCCGAGGTTCTGGCCGACCAGGGTGGCGGCGGCGTTGGAGAGCCCCCAGGAGGGGAGGATAGCGAAGATGACGATGCGGATGCCGATGGTGTAGCCGGCGAGGGCGGGCGCGCCGAAGAGGCTGACAATCCGGACGAGGCCGATCCAGCTAGCCTGGCCGATGAGGAACTGGAGGATGCCGTTGAGCGAGACGCGGGCAAGGCGCGAAAGCGTGTCCCACTCGACCCGCACATGGCGAGCGAGGATTCGAAGGCGCTCGGAGCCTTTGGCAAGCCGATAGAACTGGTAGCAGACACCGAGGCCGCGGCCGGTGAAGGTGGCGAGGGCGGCGCCGGTGACGCCGAGGCGGGGAAAGGGGCCGAGGCCGAAGATGAGGCAGGGGTCGAGAATGAGGTTGAGGATGTTGGAGACCCACAGCAGGCGCATGGCGATGGCGGCGTCGCCCGCGCCGCGCAGGATGGCGTTGTTGAGGAAGAGCAAGATGATGACGCCGGAGCCGCCGAGGGCGATGCGGGCGTAGCTGCTGCCGGAGGCGATGATGTTGGGGGAGGCGCCCATGAGGGCGAGCAGGCGCGGCGCGAAGAACAGGCCGGGTAGGCCGATTAGGACGGCGGCGGCGAGGCCGAGGAGGATGGCCTGGACGGCGGAGACGGCAGCGGCATCGGGGTTCTTCTCGCCGACGCGGCGGGCAACCATGGCGGTGGCGGCCATGCCGAGGCCCATGCCGACGGCGAAGACGAGCGTGAGGACGGACTCGGTGAGGCCGACGGTGGCGATGGCATCGGCGCCGAGGCGGGAGACAAAGAAGACATCGACCACGGCGAAGAGCGACTCAAGCACCATCTCGAGCACCATGGGGATGGCGAGCAGGAGGATGGCGCGGTTGAGCGAGCCGGCGGTGTAGTCCTGGTGGGAGCCGCGCAGGGCTTCGCGGACGGACTGCCAAAGGGTGGGCTGGGGCGCAGCGAGGGTGGCGAGGGGTTCCATGCGAGGAGCTATGGTATCGCCTAGGGATGTCGCTTATCGCGAGCTTGCCTGCCCGAAGGCGGCGAGGAGACTTTGCGGGTAGCCGAGAGGGAAGGCGCTGGCGGTATCGAGGCGCTGAAGTTGGTCGGCGGAGAGGGTGAGGGTGGCGGCGCGGAGGTTATCTTCGAGCTGCGCGGTGCTGCGGGCGCCGAGGATCGGGGTGACCCCCTTGGCGACGATCCAGGCAAGGGCGATGTGCGCGGGGGCGGCGGAGAGCTCTTCGGCGAGGGCGTGGAGGGTTTGGAGGACGGCGGGGAGGTCGGCTTCGGAGGCGAGGCCCATGCGCGAGGCCTGGCGGGGGTCGGCGGTGGGCTTGGCGCCGGTGAGCATGCCGGCGGCGAGGGGTGAGTAGCCGAGGACACCGAGGTGGAGATTGGCGGCGAGGGGGAGGATCTCTCGCTCGGCGGTGCGCTGGAGCAGGTGGTATTCGATTTCGATGGCGGCCAGCGGAGACCAGCCGCGGAGGCTGGCGATGGTGGCGGCCTGCGCGGTGCGCCAGGCGGGGGAGTTGGAGAGGCCGCCGAAGAGGATCTTGCCGGAGGTGATGAGGTGCTCGAAGCCCCGGACGATCTCTTCCGCAGGGGTGGTGAGGTCGTCGACGTGAGTGAGATAAAGGTCGAGGCGGTCGGTGCGGAGGCGGCGTAGGCTGCCCTCGACGGCCTGGACCATGCTCTTGCGGTGATTGCCGAGGCGGGCTGGGGCGGGGGACCGATCGGGGGTGCGGCTGTACTTGGAGATGAGCACGACATCATCGCGGGTGGGCCCGAGAAGATCGCTGAGCAGCTCTTCGGAGCGGCCGCCGCCGTAGGCATCCGAGGTGGCGATGAGGTTGCCGCCGGCGTTGAGGTAGGTGGAGAGAAGGGATTGGGCGAGGGCGGGGTCGATGGCGCCCTCGCGGGTGAGGCCGAGCATGCCGGTGCCGAGAGCGAAGGGGGAGACGAGGATGCCAGTGGTGCCGAAGGTGGTGTAGGGCAACGATGTCATTGAATGTGAGACTAAAGGAGACGGGCTCGAGAAGGACGCGCGTGGATGTACCTCACGCTCAAATGGAACTGACTGCCTGTTGCCGAGGTGCCGCCGCGAGTGGAGGGTTCGCTGACGGAGTTTGGGCTGGGGCTGAGGCCGGTGCTGCATGGATTGCCGGCGTGGGCGGCGGGGCAAAGAAAACAGCCCGCATAGGAGCGGGCTGTTCAGAGTGTTGTCCGCAGTTAGAGTTCGAGGATGACGGGCAGGATGAGCGGGCGGCGGCTGGTGGCTTTCTGGACGTAGCGCTTGAGCTCGTTGCGGATCTTCTCCTTGGTGATGGAGTAGTCCGCGCGTTCCTCGGCGCTGAGGCCTTCGAGGGCTCGCAGGGCGACGGCCTTGGCTTCGGAGGCGATGCGGGGGTCGTCCACCGCGAAGCCGCGGGTGACGATCTCGGGCTCGCGTTCAATGCGGCCGGTCTGCTTGTTGATGGCGATGATCGGCATAAGGAAGCCATCTTCGGAGAGGTTGCGGCGATCCTTGATGACGAGGTCGTGGACGACATCGGAGGCTGCGCCGCCGGAGTCGATGGAGATGCGGCCGACGGTGACCTTGCCGACCTTGGCGATGCGATCGGGGCTGAGCTCGAGGATGTCGCCATCTTCAGCGATCATGGTTTGCTGGACGAAGCCGACGGTCTGGGCGAGCTCGGCGTGGCGCTTCAGGTGGCGATAGTCGCCGTGGATGGGGATGAAGAACTTCGGCCGAACGAGATTCATCATCAGGCGGAGCTCTTCCTGGGAGCCGTGGCCGGAGACGTGGATGAGACCGTTGGAGCCGTCGTCATAGATGACGTTGGCGTCGCGGCGCTCCAGATGATCGATGACGCGACCGATGGGGCGCTCGTTGCCGGGGATGATGCGCGAGCTGAGCAGGACGGTGTCGCCAGAGTCGATCTTGGCAAAACGATGGGTGTTGACGGCGGCGCGGGAAAGAGCGCTCATGGGCTCGCCCTGGGTGCCGGAGATCAGGATCATCAGCTTTTCGGCGGGGAAGTCGCGCATCTGGCCGGGCTGGATGATCAGGCCCTGCGGCGGGTCGAGGTAGCCGAGGTCCTGCGCGATCTCGGTCGAGTTATCGATGGAGCGGCCGACAATGGCGACCTTGCGGCCGTGCTTGTGGGCGAGCTCCATGGCGATGCGGATGCGGTGGATCGACGACGAGAAGCAGGAGAAGAAGAGCTTCTTTTTGGTGCGCGAAAAGATGTCGTCGAGGGCGGGCTTTACGGCGAGCTCACCCGGGGTGTAGCCCTTGCGGTCGACGTTGGTCGAGTCCTGCAGCAGCGCGAGGACGCCCTGCTTGCCGAAGTCGGCGAAGGCCTGGAGATCGAAAGGCTTGCCATCGGGGGAGGAAAGGTCAACCTTGAAGTCGCCGGTGTGGAGGATCACGCCGACGGGTGTGGTAATGGCGAGGGCGACGCAGTCGACCAGCGAGTGCGTGACGCGGATGGGCTGCACGGTGAAGGGGCCGATGGTGAAGCGCTGACCGGGCAGCATCTCGATCAGATCGGCGTCGTCGAGCAGGCGATGCTCTTCGAGCTTGCCCTCAACATAGGCGAGGGTAAACTCCGTGCCGTAGACGGGGACCTTGAGCGCGGAAAGGATCCAGGGCAGACCGCCGATGTGGTCTTCGTGCCCGTGGGTGAGCAGGATGGCGCGCACCTTGGAGCGGTTTTCGATGAGGTAGCTGATGTCGGGAACGACGATGTCGACGCCGAGCAGCTCTTCTTCAGGGAACATCAGACCGGCGTCGATGACGAGGATGTCGTTTCCCCATTCGATCGCCATGCAGTTCATGCCGAACTCGCCCAGACCGCCGAGCGGGATAATGCGTAATTTATCGTTAGCCATTCAACCACTGATGGTATCAGTGATGGCCCGCGGAGTTTACCTCCGGGACAACGAAAGCTAGATCGCGCGAAGGACGCGCACCGGCGCGAGCAGAATCAGGGCGACGATGCCGAAGACGCCCGCGACGGCCAGACCGACGATCCGGAAGGGGAGGAGCAGAAGCCAGAGAAGGGGATAAAGCAGAAGAACAGCGAGGGCGGCGGGCCAGCACAGAACGGCAAGGATACAAAAGAGAAGCAGCTTCATGGGCGAGAGGACCCTCCGCGAGCAGGTACGCAGAAGGCCCGTGCGCGGTTCCGCACGGGCTAGCGGAGAAGGTCTTCGAGCGCGAGGGAGAGCTCGGTCTTTTGGTCGCGGTACTTGACGATGACGGGGGTCGTGAGCGAGAGACCCCACTCCGCGCCCTTGCCGGTGCGGATGGCCCGGGCGCCGGGGACGACGACGGCGTTGGCGGGGATGATCAGCGGCTGGGCGGGAGTGTCGGGGTCTTCGGCGGTGGCGCGGTGAACGCTACCGGTGACGAGATCGAAGACCGGGGTGCCGCGGGTGAGGATGGTGCCGGCGGCGAGCACGGCCCCCCGACGAACCACGGTGCCCTCGTAGACACCGGTGTTGCCGCCGATGAGGCAGTCATCCTCGATCAGGACGGGGCTGGCGTTGACCGGCTCGAGGACGCCACCGATCTGCGCGGCGGCGGAAAGGTGGACGCGCTTGCCGATCTGCGCGCAGGAGCCGACGAGGGCGTGGGAGTCAATCATGGCGCCTTCGTCGACAAAGGCGCCGACATTGACGAAGCAGGGTGGCGCGAGAATGACACCGGGAGCGAGATAGGCGCCGGAGCGGACCGAAGTGCCGCCGGGAACGACGCGGACTCCCTGCTCGGGAGAAAAGCGGCGGAACGAGAACGTGGCTTTATCGACGAAGGACAGGCCCTCGGGCGAGCCCATCCCCGTGAGCGAGCCGAGACGGAAGCCGAGCAGGATGCCGCGCTTGACCCAGGCGTTGACGCGCCAGCCCAGGGGCAAGGCGGAGTCGGGTTCGGCAGAGCGATACACGCCGGCTTCGAGGCCGTCGCGCAGCTTGTGGAAGGCGGCCAGGGCGTCGGAGTTGCCGATGGCGGCTGAGCCCTGGGCGAACCAGTGGTCGATCCTGTGCTCCAGTGTGTGCTGCTGGGTCATGTGCTGTGTGGTTCCTTGTTGCGCGGGCTTGACGTTGCAGAAGCGGGGGTCGGGAGCGGCGACTCGGGCGAAAGCCTGCTCAGTCGAGGGGCTCGCCGGTGGCGCGGAGATCGTCGAGCAGGGTGCGGAGCTTCTCGCGCAGACCATCAGAGACGGGGACCATGGGCAGGCGGAGGTGCTCTTCGGCGCGGCCGAGCATGCAGAGCACGGCCTTGATGGGCGCGGGGCTGGTCTCGAGGAAGTGCGCCTGCATGATGCGGAAGAGGCGCAGGTTGAGCGCGCGGGCATGGGGCCAGTCGCCGGTGAGGGCGGCGTGGACGAGGACGCTGAGCTGCCGGGGAAAGGCGTTGGAGGCAACGGAGATGAGGCCGGTGCCGCCGAGCGCAATGACCGGGAGCGCCATGCCGTCGTCGCCGGCGAGAACCGCGAAGCTGGGCGGAACGCTGGCGAGAATGTCGGTGATCTGCATGACGGAGCCGGAGGACTCCTTGATGCCGATGATGTTGGGGATCTGGGCGAGGCGGGCAACGGTGGCTGGCTCGAGATTCGCGGCGGTGCGACTCGGGATGTTGTAGAGCAGGATGGGGTGCGGGGTGGCCTGGGCGAGGGCGCGGAAGTGCTGATACTGGCCCTCCTGACCGGGGCGGTTGTAGAAGGGGTTCGCGCTAAGGATGCCGGCAAGGCCGGGGATGGTGGAGAGCGCGCGCGCGCGGTCCACGAGCTCGGCGGTGTCGTTGTCGGTGCAGCCGGCATAGACGGGCACGCGGCCGGCGGCGGCCTCGACGGTGAGCTCGACAACGCGGCGGCGCTCGTCGTCATGGAGCGTGGAGGACTCGCCGGTGGTGCCGCAAGGCACGAGGAAGTCGATGCCCGAGCGGATCTGCCAGTCGACGAGCTTCCGTAAGGCGGGCTCGTCGAGGGCGCCGGTGGGGGTGAAGGGGGTAATGAGGGCGGTGCCGCAGCCGCGGAATGGCATGAGGGTAGTTTACGTGTCAGAGGTGTGGAGCGATTCGTGCGTGCGGGAGGCGTGGTTCATTGGGTCAGGCCCACTCGCCGGAGCGCATGAGGGGTTCGGCGGGGCCGTCGGCGTGGAGGCCGTCCACATCCATCGAGCCAGACCCGATCATCCAGTCCACGTGGATGAGGGAGGAGTTAGCGCCGAGTTGGGCGAGCTGGTCGTCGGGCATGTGTTCTCCACCAAGAAGGCAGGTGGAGTAGGCCTGGCCAAGGGCGATGTGCGAGGCGGCGTTTTCGTCGAACAGGGTATTCCAGAAGAGGATGCCGGATTGGGCGATGGGGGAGGAGTGGGGCACGAGGGCGACCTCGCCGAGGCGGGCCGCGCCTTCGTCGGTGGCAATCAGGCGCTGAAGCACAGCTTCGCCCGCGGTGGCGTGGGCTTCGACGATGCGGCCGGCCTCGAAGCGAACGCGGATGTTCTCGATCAGGGTGCCCTGGTGCGAGAGCGGCTTCGAGGCCAGGACGGTGCCGTCGACACGGTCCTTGTGCGGTGTAGTGAAGCACTCTTCGGTGGGGATGTTGGGCTGGCAGTGGAGGCCGTTGCCGGCGGTGGTGGCGCCGCCGGCCCAGAGGTGCTGATCGGCGAGGCCCACCGTTAGATCTGTAGCGCCGTCGTGGGAGCGGAAGCGGAGCGCGTGGAAGCGCTTTTGGTTGAGGAGGTCGACACGCTGCTTGAGGAGGCGACCGTGCTCCTTCCAGTCGGCGACGGGGTCGGCGCCGTCGATGCGCGAGGCCTTGAAGATAGCCTCCCAGAGTTTGGCCATGGCGATCTCTTCGGAGTCATCGGGGAAGACGAGTTTGGCCCACTCGGGCGTGGCGCAGGCGACGATGGTCCAGTTGATCTCGTGCCGAGTGATCATCTCCATGGCCGGCTTTGAGGCTTTGCTGGCGGCGACGTTGGCGCGGGAAAGCTTGGCGGGGTCCTGGCCGGCGAGCAGCGCGGGATTCGCGCCGGCGATGGCCATGCGGGCGGCGCCGCTCTTGAAGGCCGTCGCGATGCCGTGCTGGAGCCACTCGGGCGCATAGTCGAAGCTGGCATCGGTCGCGTATTTGTAACGCGCCAGGATCGAGGGATCGTCGGCGAAGAAGGTGGTGACCAGCAGGGCGCCCGCCTTGTAGGCGTGCTCGGTGATGCGGCGCACGAGCGGCAGTGATTCCAGTGGAGCGGAAAGCAGCATCTCCTGCCCGTGTTCGAGGCCGAGGCCGATCTTCACGGCGACCTCGGCGAGGCGGTCGAGCTTTTCGTCAAAGGAGAGCTTAGCGAAAGGAGTTGCGGCGAGGGCGGGAGTGACTTCGGTGGTGGCCATGGGATCCTTTCGTGGTGCGGAGGGAGGAGCCGGCCCCTCCACTTCGCTGCGGTTCGGGTCGAGATGACAGCGTTCGAGTAGTTATTCAGGACGCTAAAGCTGCTTGTAGATGTTCTTGAAGTCGAAGACGCCGGGGTGATGGACGAGCCACTCTGCGGCGAGCACGGCGCCCTCGGCAAAGCCGCGGCGAGAGGACGAGGTATGGGAGAGCACAATGCGATCGGCATCGCTTTCCGCCGTGACCACGTGCTCGCCCGCGATATCGCCTTCGCGATGTGACGCGATGGGCACGTCCTTGGGATCCTTGAGCTCCGCCGCGCGCGCGACCACCTCGCTCAGGGTCTGCGCCGTACCACTGGGCGCGTCGAGCTTGGTCGCGTGGTGGGTTTCGTCGATCGAAAAGCGATAACCGGCGTGCTTAAGCGAGCTGCCGAGCTGTGCGGCGAGCTCGAGCATGAGCTGCACCCCGACGGAGAAGTTCGTCCCGTAGAGCAGGCTCGCGCCCTTGCGCTGGGCGAGTGACTCCATGTCCGGCAGACGCCCGTACCAGCCGGTGGTGCCGATGACCATGCGCGAGCCGGTGGCCAGGCAGGCCCGCATGTTCTGCAGCACCGCATCCGGTGTGGTGAAGTCGATCACCGTGTCGAAGCCGGCGACGAAGGGCGGTGTGAGCGCCATCGCGCCGGGGTTTTCCTTTGCGTCGAGGACGTGGACGCCGTGACCGCGCTCGTGCGCGACCTCCGCCACCAGCTTGCCGGTCTTGCCGTGCCCGAGAACGAGAATGCGCATTGCGACGTACCCTTTCTTGCTTCTGTTGTCGCGCGGCGACGGGTGTACACCTGTGCCGCTTTATCCCTGTGCCGCGGCAACGGATGCAGCCATGGCCACGGGTCGAGCCTCGACGTCGAAGATGATGGGATCGGCGTCGGCGAAGAATCTCTGATGCAGGCTGCGCACAGCTTCCTCGACATCATCCTCATCGATCATGAAGCTCATGTTGATCTCACTGGCGCCCTGCGAGATCATGCGCAGGTTGACGTGCGAGACAGCGGTAAAGACCTGGCCGGCGATGCCGTTGTGGCCGCGAATGTCTTCACCAACCAGGCAGATGAGCGCTTTGCGGCCTTCGTATTTGACGTCGGCGATGCGGCCGAGCTCTTCGCAGATCTCTGGAAGGCGCTCATTGGAGTCAACGGTAAGCGAGATGGAGACCTCGGAGGTCGAGACCATGTCGATCGCGCAGCGGAACTTGTCGAAGACATCGAAGACGGCCTTGAGATAGCCGTGCGTCATGAGCATGCGGGAGGCGACGACGTCGATGATGGTGAGTCGCTTCTTGGCGGCAATGCTCTTGAACGGGCTGCGACAGTGCGGCGCGACGGCGGTGATCTGGGTGCCCTCGTTGGCGGCGTCGCGGGAGTTGAGGACCCAGACGGGAATGCTCTTCTGGACCGCGGGCAGGATGGTCGCGGGGTGGAGAACCTTGGCGCCGAAGTAGGCGAGCTCGGCGGCCTCCTCGAAGGAGATGGTCTTCACACGGAGGGCGTCGGGGCAGATGCGCGGGTCGGTCGTCATGATGCCGTTGACGTCGGTCCAGATCTCGATGGCGCCGGCATGGAGACCCCCACCGACGAGGGCGGCCGTGTAGTCCGAGCCGCCGCGGCCGAGCGTGGTGGTGACGCCGGCGAGGGTGGCGCCGATAAAGCCGCCCATGATGGGGGTATCGCCGGCATCGAGGATGGGAAGCACGTTCTCGGCGAGCTTGCGCTCAATGGCGCTCTCGATGGGTGTGGCCTTGCCGAAGTGGTCGTCGGTGATGATGCAGGCGCGCGCGTCGACGTGGGTGCCGGCGAGGCCGCGCTGGGCGAAGGCGGCGGCGACCATGCGGGAAGAGAGCCGTTCGCCGAAGCTGACGACGAGGTCGTTGGTGCGTGGGGTGAGCTCGCCGACGGCGGCGATTCCGCGGAGCAGGTCGTCGAGCGCGTCGAACTCGAGGCCGAGCGAGCCGTGGAGCGAGGCACGGGGATCGCCGGACAGCAGCGCGGCGGCGGTTTCGAGGTGGCGATGACGCAGGCGCCCCGCGATGGCGAGCGCGCCGTGCTTGTCGCCGAAGCCCCCGGCGGCGGCGGCGGCCAGCAGCTGATCGGTGACCTTGGCCATGGCGGAGACGACCACGGCGGCACGAAGACCGCGTGCTCGGCGGCCGGCGACGATGGCGGCGGTGCGCTCGATGGCGCGCGCGTCCTCGACCGAGGTACCGCCGAACTTCATGACGACGATGTCTGGGCGGGGCGAGCTGGCTTGGCCCGGTGCGCTGCCTTGGCCCGGTGCGCTCACGCCGGCACCGCCTGCGGTCGAGGCACGCGCGGGAGGCTTAGTTTGTCGAGCTTGGCGGGGCTCGAAAACTTACCCAAACGGGCGAGGACCTCGGCGTTGAGCACGGCGGCGCCGGCGGCGCCACGGAGGGTGTTGTGGGAGAGCACGACGAACTTCCAATCGAAGAGGCTGCAGGGACGGAGGCGGCCGACGGTCGAGGCCATGCCGTTGCCACGCATGCGGTCGAGCCGGGGCTGCGGGCGGTCGATGCCCTCGTCGAACGCGACGGGCTGGTCGGGGGCGCTGGGCAGATGCGCGCCGGCGAGCGGCTGGAAGTCACGCCAGGCGTCGAGGATCTGCTCGCGGGTGGGCTTGGTGCGGAACTGGAGGGAGACGCACTCTGTGTGGCCGTCCTCAACGGCGACGCGGTTGCAATGGGCGGAGACGACGAGGGGCGCCGGAGTGATGTGACTGGACGCGAGGGTGCCGAGCAGTTTGGCGCACTCTTCCTGGAGCTTTTCTTCCTCGTTCTTGATGAAGGGAATGACGTTGCCGAGGATGTCGAGCGAGGGGACGCCGGGGTAGCCCGCGCCGGAGATGGCCTGCATGGTCGACACGAAGATCTTCTCGATGCCGAAGCGCTCGTGCAGGGGCGCGAGCGCGAGCACCAGGCCGATGGCGCAGCAGTTGGGGTTGGTGACGATGTACCCGCCGCCGTCGCGTCGCCAGGCCTGATGCTCGATCAGATCGAGGTGGTCGGCGTTGACCTCGGGGATGACGAGGGGGACGTCGGTGGACATGCGGAAGGCGCTGGAGTTGGAGATGACGGCACAGCCGGCGGCAGCGAACTTAGGCTCGAGCTCGCGGGCGATGTCGGCATCAAGCGCGGCGAAGATGATCTTGGGGACCTCGGCTGGACCCGACGTGGGGGCGAGCTCGGGAAGATTGTGCTGAAGGACCATGCCGGCGATCGCGGGCGGCATGGGAGTATCGAGCTTCCAGCGGCAGGCTTCGCTGTAGCGCTTGCCGGCGCTGCGATCGCTGGCCGCAAGCCAGCTGATCTCAAACCAGGGGTGCCCGTGGAGCAACTGAATGAACCGCTGGCCGACCGTGCCGGTCGCGCCCAGAATGCCTACTTTGCGCCGTTCCATATTGGTCAAGCATAGCGCGGGAGCGGCTCGAAGTGAGCTCCGGCGGAAGATGCCAACGTGGTGACAGCCGCGATCGTGCCTGCGGCGCCGAAGCAGACACGTGATGCCCAAGACCACCCGCGATCAGTCCGTGCGTCGGCGGCGCCGGGCGCTGTAGCCGCCCGAGCCGCCCCAGACCAGGAGCGCGGCCAGAAGGTGGATCAGAAACCACAGGCTGAACCCCTGGTCGGTGTAGATCAGAAAGAGGATCAGGATGCGCGGCAGCAGGATCGCGATCACCAGCGGCACAATGCCGCCGAGATGGAAGGGAACGAGCACGCCTTGCAGCCAGGCGATGGCAAGAGCGACGCGCGGGAGGAAGAGGGAGAAGACGAGAAACCAGAGCGGCAGGTTGTGGATGGTGAGTTGCATCTGGAGGTTCATGCGCGGTGGTCTCCCTCGGGGCTACTGGGCGGGCGTGTAGGTGAAGTCGACGGTCGCGGTGGTGTGGGGCTGGACGGTGACCTGGAGGTCCTGCTCGCCGAGCTTCTCGTGAACGGCGGCGAGCGTATAGGCGCCCGCCGGCAGGCCTGTGATGGAGAAGCTGCCGTCTGTGGCGGAGACGGCGAAGAAGGGGGTAGGCGCGATGTTGAGAAAGGCGTTCATCCAGGGGTGGTTGTTGCAGCGCACGGGCATCATGATCTCGGGTGTTTTGAAGCGGCGAATCTGCGGCGTCGCGCTGGGACCTTGCGAGACATCGATGACCTCGTTGCCGGCGACCGTGGGCATGGTGTGGACGTTGTGCATGGTGGGGTCGGAGTTGCGGAACTCGACTGGCTCGTCGCGCTCGACCGCGACAACGTGCGGGGTGTAGCGGCAGCCCTTCTGATCAAGGACCACGGGCGCGATCACGCCGGTGGGCGCGGCGTGCATGGCCGCGGACGGACCGTTCTTCACGTAAAGGTAGACGTTGGCGAGGTGGCCCTTGTCGACGATGTACTGCTCGGAGAAGTTGTCCCCGCCAGTGACCGAGCAGACCGGGTCCTGGCTCATGTCGATGCGGACGCGCGCGGGCGGCTTGCCGGCGAAGTGGACGGTGCCGGAGACGGTGCCGACGGTCGCGGGATCAACCGGTACACCGCCGGGCTGTTGCGGCTCGGGCTGCGTCTTCGGGTTGAGGTCGGTGCCGGAGCGGACCGCGGCATCGGGTTTGCAGCCGGTAAGCAGGAGAAGGGTGGTGGCGGCTGCGGCCAGAAGGAGGCAACGTTGCGGCAAGGAGAACTCCGAAGGTGGATTGCAGGTTGGATTCTAGCGGACGAACTGGATGCCGAGTGCTATTCAACTTTATGGTTGACAGGAAGGATGAACGCGCCTATATTCAACCGCATGGTTGATACTACACCGGAATGCCTGGACATGCTGTTTCACGCGCTTTCTGACACTACGCGGCGGTCGATCCTGCGGACGATCGCAGGCGGCCGGCGGACAGTGGGCGAGATTGCGCGAGAGTATCCCATGTCGCTGAACGCTGTCTCCAAGCACCTCAAAGTGCTGGAGGGGGCGGATCTGATCTCGCGCGAGCGGCGGGGAACCTCGCAGTGGGTCGGGCTAAAGGCGGAGTCGCTGCTGCCGGCTGAGGCATGGCTGGCTTTCTATGAACAGTTCTGGACGAGTCGCCTGGACGCGCTCCAGAACCACCTGGAAGAGGAGACGGAAGATGGCAAGCGTGATGGAGCAAAGTGAACGGGCGGTACAGGATCTTTCGATCGAGATGACGCGGGTCTTTCGGGCGCCGCGGAGCAAGGTCTGGAACGCACTGACGCAGCCGGAGGAGATGAAGATGTGGTGGGGACCGAAGGGCATGACGACTACGGAGGTGGAAAGCGACCTTCGACCGGGCGGGGCGTACAGGGTGACCATGGGCGCGGACGGAATGCCGGAGCGGGTCGGCGTGGCGTTCGGCACCTATGCGGTGATCGTGCCGGAGGAGCGGCTGGAGTACACCTTCAACGGAACGTGGCCGGGCTGCGAGGAAACCTATGTGACCATCACGCTGCGCAATGTGGCGGAAGGAACAGAGCTGCGGCTGCGCAACGACCGGTTCTCGGCGGCGTCGGTGATGGGCGGCCATCAGACAGGGTGGACGGACTCGTTCGAGAAGCTGGGTGCATTGTTGGCAAGCTGACGGTGACGGGGATGGGCGGGCCCGGGGCGCTGTGTTGGCTCCGGGCCTGGTTTCAGCCTGAAGCGAGGTTCGGCCCTGGTCGATGGCCCACTCATGACGATCCACCCCAGCGAACACGTTTGCCGGGACTTCGATACGGCTGTCGTGAGTGGGGCAACCCTTTAGGTGGCTGGTTGAGGACAGTGGTTAAAGGGCGGCCAGAAGGGCTTCGGTGAACTCGCGGGTGCCGGAGCTGCCGCCGACGTCGCGGGTGAGGGATTTGCCTTCGGCGTAGACCTTCTCGAGGGCGGCCTGGATGCGGTCTGCGGCGGCGGGCTCGTCGATGTGGCGCAGCATCAAGACGGCGGACTGGAGCAGGGCGGTGGGGTTGGCGAGACCTTTGCCGGCAATGTCCGGGGCAGACCCGTGGACGGCCTCGAAGATGGCGCACTCGGTGCCGAGATTGGCGCCGGGAACGAGGCCGAGGCCGCCGATCAGGCCGCTGCAGAGGTCGGAGAGGATGTCGCCGTAAAGATTTTCGGTGACGATGACGTCGTACTGCCAGGGGTTCATGACCAGCTGCATGCAGGTGTTATCGACGATGTGCTCGGCGTAGGGAATCTCGGGAAAGTCCTTGGCGACCTTGCGGCAGCAGTCGAGGAAGAGGCCGTCGGAGAGCTTCATGATGTTGGCTTTATGGACGGAGTGGACCTTTTTGCGGCCTTCTTTGCGGGCGTACTCGAAAGCGAACTTGGCGATGCGGGTGGAACCTTTTTCGGTGATGATCTTGAGCGACTGCGCGACGCCGGGGACGACCATGACCTCGAGGCCGGCGTAGAGATCTTCGGTGTTTTCGCGGACGATGATCAGGTCGATGCCGGGGTACTTGGTCTCGAGCCCGGGAAGATTCTTGACCGGGCGGAAGTTGGCGTAGAGGTCAAATTTCTTGCGCAGGGTGACGTTGATGGACGAGAAGCCGCCGCCGATGGGCGTGGTGACGGGGCCCTTAAGGGCGACGCGGTTCTGCTCGATCGACTCGTAGAGGACCTTGGGGATGTACTCGCCGGTCTGGGCGAAGGCATCGGCGCCGGCGTCGAAGCGGTGCCAGTCGAAGGCGGCGCCGGTCTGTTTGCCCGCGGCTTCGAGGACGGCGACGACGGCGTCCGTGACCTCGGGGCCGATGCCGTCGCCGGGGATCAGGGTGATGCGGTGGGGGGTGGAGGAGGGCATGGCGGGGCTCCTTGGTAAGAGTTTCAGTTGGGAGTTTCAGTTGGGAGTTTCAGTTTTGTTTGGTGGTGGGAGCGGTGGAGACTTCAGGGAATTTGCGAGGCCGTTCAGCATGCGCGCGATGTTGACCGCGAGCGTCTCTGCTTCGAGCAGTTGCGCTTCGGAGATGTAGGTAAGGCGTGCAGCGAGGAGGAGCTGTGTCTGGAGCTCCCAGGCGCTGCCCTTGGCGATGTGGACAAAGTAGCGAAATTCTTTGCGGCTCGCTCTGGCCGCGCCCTCGGCAATGTTGCTTGGAACGCTGACAGCGGCGCGGCGCATCTGCGAGCTTAGGCCGTAGACTTCGTGTCTTGGGAATGCGGCGGTAAGCCCGTATGTGAGTTCCGCCAACGCCATCGCCGACTGCCAAACCTTAAGATCGCGGAAGGTCTTCGTCACTGTTCGAGGGTAGCCCCATTCGCGGCGCGGGAGAGGCGGCGCGGGCGAGAATGCTGGTTTGTTTTGAGTTTCAGTTGTTAGTTTCAGTTTGAGGTGGGCAGCCAGCGGTCAGAGTAGCAGCGCCGGGCGGCTCGTCACTGCAACCAATCAACTACAAACTGAAACTCACGTGCGACGGCTCGTCACTGCAACCAATCGACTACAAAACTGAAACTCACGTGTCAACTACAAACTGAAACTCACGTGTCAACTAAAAACCGAAACTCACATACGACGGCTAGGTGGTGCCGCGCGGGGACTTGGTTGTGCTGCCGAGCAGGCCTTCGACCTCGGACTGGAACTCGCCGACGTCCTTGAAGTCGCGGTGCACGCTGGCGAAGCGGATGTAGGCGACCTTGTCGATCTCGCGCAGGCGATTCATGATGCGTTCGCCGATCTCGGCGGTGGAGCGTTCGCGTTCCGGCGAGTCGACCACGATGGACTCGGTCTCATCGACGATCTGCTCGAGCATGACCGCGGGAATGGGACGGCGGGAGCAGGCGTGGAGCAGGCCACTCAGGACCTTTTGCCGATCGAAGCTTTCGCGGCGGCCGTCTTTTTTTACGACCATGTAGGGGATTTCGTCGATGCGCTCGTAGGTGGTAAAGCGCTTGTGGCACTGCTCACACTCGCGCCGTCGACGGATGGAGTCGGCCTCCTTGCTTTCGCGGGAGTCGACGACTCGATCCTGACTGTAGGCGCAGAAGGGGCATCGCATCGGGAGGCTTGATTTTAGCAGTGTGGGTTATGAGGCTGGAGCGCCGCGCTTTCGTGCGATGCCCCATCATAACGATACGGCTGCCATGAATGGGCACCCGGCTGCGCGCTGGGTGCAGGCTCTGTGTCAGCTGTTGGAGTTCGGGTCTGTGGTGTCTGCGGTCTGGCGGAGGCTGACCCCCTCCCTGCGCGCGAACAGCATACCGGCGGGCACGATGCTGAGCGAGGTGACCACGAGCAGCAGGCCGCCGCAGGCGGTGGCGACCTCGATGGGCGCGCCGTAAAAGGCGTGCATCGCGGAGGCGGTGGCGGCGATCTGGGTGAACCAGCCGAGGCCGGGCAGCTGCAGCAGGGAGCCGCCCAGGCTGGCCGCCATCAGCAGCATGGCGCGCGAGTAGCTGAGGCCGGCGAGCGCGGGGGCCTGCGCGAAGGCGTGCGTTGTCTGCCAGTAGGCGCCGCCGATCATGCCCCACATCGCGAGTGAGATGGCGGCGGCGAGCAGGAACTCGCGCACGCTCGAGATGGCGCGGAGGCCGTCGCGAAAGCCGAGGATCTTGGACTGGATGGCGGGGCCGAGCCGGGGGGACAGGCGGCCGAGGAGCCTGCCGACGGCGGCAGCCACCTGCTCGCCGCGCAGGCGAATGGCCACGGCGAAGGCGGCGAGCAGCAGCGTCGCGGCGAGGCTGCCGATGCCCACGCGCACGAAGCGATCGCGGTGCGGGAGCCCGGCGGGGGTAAAGGCGAGGGCGCTCGAGAAGACGACCGCGGCGGCGCCGAGATCGAAGATGCGCTCCACCGTGTAGACGGCGATCTGCGACGCGACGGAGAGGCCGGTGCGGCGCGCGACGAGGTAGGGACGGGCGAGATCGGCGAGGCGGCCGAAGAGGGCGACGGCGGTGAAGCCGACGAACTGCGGCCCGAGCACTTCGGCGGTGCGGACGTGGCGCTGCGGACGGCAAAGCTCGGCCCATCGCCAGGCGCGCAGCCAGTAGGTGGCGTAGATGAGGGCGATCCCCGCGGCGATGTGACTCCAGGTGACCAGCCGAAGCTGGGCCCAGAAGGTCGTCCAATCGAAGTGCGCGCGGCGGAGGGCGATGAGGATGGAGAGCAGGGCGAGGGCGGCGAGGGCGATCACGCGAGCGGAGTTCCCTCTGCGGCTGGACGCGGCGGGGCGAGGTGCGACGGCGCCGCCGTGAGCTCGGGGGGAGGGCGCCATGCCGCTAGCGGAGTTCCGCGCGGAGCGTGGCGGGTGGCGCGGCAGGGGTGGGGAGGTGTGCGGCGGCGAGCTTGCGGCGGTTGAACTCGCGGATCACGCGCGCGACGTACTGGCGGGTTTCGCGATAGGGCGGAACGCCGTGAACGCGATCGACCGCCGCCGGCCCGGCGTTGTAGGCGGCCAGCGCGAGCGCGATGTTGTCGTGATAGCGCGTGAGCAGACGGTCGAGGTAGGCGGAGCCGCCGTCGATGTTTTGCGCCGGGACGAAGGCGTCATGGACGCCAAGCTCGGACGCGGTGCCGGGCATGAGCTGCATCAGGCCGCGAGCGCCGGTGCGCGAGATGGCATGGGTATGGCCGTTGCTCTCCGCGCGCACAATGCTGGCGAGCAGATCCTCGTCGAGGCGGTGCTGTGCGCCGGCACGGGCGAGCAACGGCTGCATGGCGGAGGCGGAAAGCTGCTCGGGGATGGTGGCCGGGGTCGTGTTGGCCGCTTCGCGGCGAGGCGTGGCGGGTGCGTCGGGAACGTTTTCGATCGATACGACGGCAGCGGACGCGACCTCCATATAGTTGTCCGCGCTGTCTGCCGCGTCGTCGGCGCTGGGTGGAAGCACCAGGCGCAGGCGGTCGCCGGAGGGCTCGTGGCGCACGCAGTCGACGGAGAAGCCGCTGGCGAGAAGAACGCGCTCGGCGGCGTGTGCCGGGAATGACAGGCCAGCGAGAAGAATGGCGGCGAGGAGCGGCAGCGCGCACCGAAGAGCGCCGCGCGCGGGCACCCAGCGCCGGTAGGTTGACGAGTGCGGGTTAGAAAGCAGCGGCCACCGCCATCTCCGCCGAGGCAGGGTCGGCGTCGCCGATCGCTGGCTGAGAGCGAGCCTGCCGGGCGAGCACGGCCTCGATCGCCTCGGCCACGCCGTCCTGATCGTTGGTCCGGGTCAGCCACCATCCCCGGCCGCGTGCCCGCTCCAGCAGCTCCGCGGGGGCGTTGCCCATGAGCACGGGCGTACCGACGACACGGAGCATGGGCAGGTCGTTCCAGTTGTCGCCAATGGCCATCACTGCGTCAATGGTGAAGCCGCGGGAGGCGGCAAGGCGGGCCAGCGCCGCGCCCTTGCTTGCGCCCGCGGGCAGGATGTCGACGATGCTGAGATCGCGCGCCGGGTACTCGGTGCGGTGGAGCACGATCTCGGCGCCGGTCTTCTCGGCCGCGTCGGGAGTGAGGCCGGTCGCGCCGCCAAGGTCCATGTCGTCGAGCTGACTCGCATCCATGTCATCGAGCTGGCTTACGCCGAGGATCGATCGCAGCCTCTCTTCGGCGCGGCGCATGCGCTCGATCGTGCCGCAGAGCATCATCTGGATTGGCTCGCCGCGCTGGAGCGAGTCCTCGATGGGGTTGATGCGCTCGAGGTAGGGCTCGTTGGCGGCCATCCATCGCTCGATGCTGGTGTGGAGCTCGGCGAGCTCCTCGACGACCAGGGCGCCGCGCTCGTCTTCGCCGTCGGGACCGACGCGGTCGAAGGTGACCACCAGCGCGTTGCGAAACTCGCCCATCTCAGCAAACAGACGCTCGCAGGAGGCGGGTGTCATCCGCGATCGTTCGAGCAGGTCGGCGGCAAGGGTGCGGACGACCGCGCCGTTGGAGCTGACCAGGACGGCCTCGGGTGGGAGATCGAGCGCATGGAGCTGGCGCATGGCGTAGGTGTGCCTGCGGCCGGTGGCGATGACGATCTCGATGCCTGCCGCCGTCGCGGCCGCGAGCGCGTTTCGGTTGCGCTCGCTCACCGTGCCGCTGCTCGCGAGCAGGGTGCCGTCGAGGTCGAGCGCGATCAGGCGGACAGAAGGCGGATCGGGCGGAGCTGGACAACAGCCGGGTGAGGTCACCTGCATATTCTCTCATCACACTGCATGATCATCCGCAAGTGGCTCATTATGGGTATTTTAGCGAACAATTGACTGGACACGCCACGCGCGCCGGGAGATACTCACGCCCATGTAGGAAGGTGTCTCATGTTGCGCAATCGCCCCCTCGTTCGCCCGGATGGCCTCTCGGCTGCTCCCGGGTTTGCCCCCACCCTTGCCCCCTTTCTTGGCATAGAACCCCGCCGCGAGCATCGCCTTTCCCCCGAAGGCGCGACGGCTCGGCTCCGGGTTCTGCCGTCCCTGTCGCCCGCGGCCGGCGAAGCTCGACGTGAGCCCTCGCCGTCGCCGCACGGGACGCCCCCCGGTCCCGGCGGCATGCCGCGACCCAGCCTCCTTCAGGATCTGCTGCGGCTCTCCACCCATCGGCTCTCTGCGTTTCTCGCGGAGGCAGCCGTGCTGGTGTTGGTGCTCGGCATTCTGGAGCGCTTTTTGACAAGTCACCGCGTGGAGCTGCGCTGGATCGCTGTGGTCGTCTCGACCAGCGTCGCGCTGCTCGTCGGCAGCGTCGCCCTGGAGTTGACGGGGCAGCGACGTGCCGGCGCGTCGTAGCCGTCCCTAGCCCACAATCCTGGTTGTCCGGCGACTGCGCGCCGCGCGGCATGGTCTTCGCCGGCCGGCTCCGGTAGCATCGACCCATGCCCTCCATCGCCTTTCTTGCGTGCGCGCGCTGCGGGGCGCACGTCTCCGCGTCGAGCCCACGGACGGTCTGCCCGGTCGACGCCGGCACGCTCTACGTGCGCTACGACATGGAGGAGCTGCGCCGGTCCACACGCCGCGAGAGCCCCGCCCGGTACGCCGCGGCGAGCCCGCGCTCGCTGGGGATGTGGCGTTACCGCGATGTGCTGCCAGCGGTCGAGCCGGTCTCGCTGGGCGAGGGCTGGACGCCGATGGTCCAGTCACGGCGGTACCCTGGGCTGCTGGTGAAAGAAGAGGGCGCGAACCCGACCGGCACCTTCAAGGCGCGCGGCCTCTCGCTCGCGGTCAGCATGGCAAAGCACTTCGGTCTGCGCCACCTTGCCGTGCCGAGCGCCGGCAACGCCGCCGGTGCGCTCGCCGCCTATGCCGCCGCCGCGGGCATCGCGGCGCACCTGTTCGTGCCCAGGGACGTGCCCTTCGCCAACTATCTGGAGGCGGTCGCCTATGGCGCGGATCTGACGCTGGTCGATGGTCTGATCTCGGACTGTGCGCGGATGGTCGGGGAGCGCCTTCGGGCGCAGCAGGAGGCCGAGACGCCGGCTGACGAGACCTGGTTTGATGTCTCGACGCTGAAGGAGCCGTATCGCGTCGAGGGCAAAAAGACCATGGGGTATGAGCTGGTGGAGCAGCTCGGCTGGGAGTATCCGGAGGCGGTCTTCTACCCTACCGGCGGGGGCGTCGGGCTGATCGGCATGTGGAAGGCGTTTGAGGAGATGGAGCAGCTCGGCTGGGTCGCTCCGGGCAGCCGCCGACCGCGCATGTATGCGCTCCAGGCCGCCGGCTGTGCGCCGATCGCGCGCGCCTTTGCGCAGGGCGCCCCAGCGAGCGAGTTCTTTGCCGGGGCGAAGACCTTTGCCTCCGGTCTGCGCGTGCCCAAGCCCTATGGGGATGCGATCGTCCTCGAGATCCTGCGCGCGTCGGGCGGACGGGCTGTCGCGACCGACGATGCGGCCATCCTCGCCAGCGTGCTGGACTGGGCCAGGCACGAGGGGATCTTGCTTTCGCCGGAGGGCGCGGCCGCCACCGCCGCCTATGACCAGATGCTTGCCTCGGGAGAGCTGCGGCCCACAGACCGTGTCGTGCTCTTCAATACCGGCGCGGGTCTCAAGTACAGCGATGTGATCGCGTCGGCCCTGGAGCTTCGCCGGCCCGGCGCCGAACCCAAGCTGCCGACCAGCCTGCCCGTGGGCGGCATCATCACCCCGGTCTAGTCCGATGCATGCCTCCACCCATCTCGCTCCCCCACCGACCTCCGCCGACCGGTTGCGCGCGGAGCTGCCGCCCATGCTGTCCCTGGCGCTTCCGATCGTCATCGCCGAGGTCGGCTGGATGCTCATGGGTCTGGTCGACACCGTGATGGTCGGCCGGCTGCCGAACGCGGCCGTGGCGATGAGTGCCGTCGCGCTGGCGCAGGTTCTGCACAACACCCTTGCCTTCGGAATCGGCGGCATCCTGCTTTCGTTGGACACGGTGATCGCGCAGGCGCACGGCGCGGGCCGGATCGAGGACGCTGGCCGCTGGCTGTGGCACGGGCTTCTGCTGGCCGTCGCGATCGCCTGCTTTCTGATCGCCTGCCTTCTGCTGGCGCCGTTGGTCATGCACCGGGTGATTGCCGGCCCGGAGGTCGCGCACGAGGCCATCCGGACGCTCCAGGCGCTCACCCCGGGAGTGCTGCCGCTGTTGGTTTACTTCGCGCTGCGACGGCATTTGCAGGCCTTCAACCATGTGCGTGTGATCGCCGTCACCCTGATCTCGGCAAACCTGGTGAACTTCGTCTTTGATTGGCTGCTCTTGTTTCCCCACGATTGGCGGTTCTCCTTCGGCGGCGGCTCGAGCGCGCTGCATCTGCACTGGCAGTCGCTCGGGCCGGTCGGCTCGGGGATCGCCACCTCGCTCGCGCGGCTGTACCAGGCTGTGGCTCTCACGGCCGCCATCCTTTGGCTCGATCGGCGGCGGGGGTATGGTCTGCGCCGAATCTCGCTGCGGCCCGAGGCGGCGCGGCTGCGGCGTCTACTTCGGCTGGGTCTGCCGGTCGGGGCGATGCTGCTGGTCGAGATCGGCATCTTCGGGGTGGTGACGTTTCTGATCGGCACCATGAGCGCCGGCACGCTCGCCGGCCACGAGGTCGCCCTCAATGTGGTCTCGTTCACGTTTATGATCCCGCTCGGGCTCTCCGCGGCGGCCGGTGTTCGCGTCGGGCAGGCGATCGGCCGCGGGGACGCCGCCGGGGCAGAGGCCGCGGGCTGGGCGGCGCTGGTGCTGTCGGCCGCCGTCATGGTGGTCGCCTCCGCCGTGCTGGCGCTGTTTCCCCACGCTATTGCGCGCGTCTTCACGCCGGACCTCGCGGTAATCGCGGCCACGGTTCCGCTCTTCGGCGTGGCGGCCGTCTTTCAGCTCTTCGATGGGGTACAGGTCACGGCGCTGGGAGCGCTTCGCGGCGCGGGCGATACCTACTCCGGCCTGCTCACGCACCTTTGCACCTATTGGCTGTTGGGTATGCCGCTGGGCATCTGGCTCGCCTTTCGCCGTGACTGGGGCGCGCGCGGGCTTTGGACAGGCCTGTGCTGCGCGCTTGTGCTGGCCGGGTCGATCCTGCTGATGCGGTGGGCCAGGGTCAGCCGGCGACTGCGCCACACCCTCGGACCCTCGGAACCTGTCGTGCCGGAGCTTCGCGGCTAAACCGTTCCCGGCAGCTCCGCCGCCAGCTCCGCGGCCGTTGCCGCGCTCTGCGGTCGCGTGGTCAGGGTCACGGCAGCCCCGAGAATCATGGCGCCGCCGGCCCACGCGGCGGGTCCGAGATGCTCGCCGAGCAGGAAAACGCCGAGCAGGCTGCCCATCAACGGCTCGATGTTCAGCAATACGCCTGCCTGGGACGCGGGCACCTGGGTCAGGCCCCAGTTCCACAGCAGCGTGGTTGTCGCGGTGCAGAGCACCCCGCTGGCCGCGAGCGCGCCCCATGCCTGCCAGCTGACGTCCCGCACGGGTGGAAGGCCGTCGACGAGCGGCACCCAGACGAGCAGCATCGCCGTGCCGACGCCCAGGCCGTACGCCGTTACCGTGCGGTGGTCGTGGGCTCGCAGAAGGCGCTGGTTGAGCAGAATCCAGAACAACGCAATGCCGCAGGAGGCGACGATCAACAGATCGCCGCGCACGGAGGGGCCTGCGCCTGCGCCGGCGGTGTGGTGCCCGCCCAGGGCGATCAGGCCTGCGCCGGCCATCGAGACGACCATGGCAACCCAGCCGGTCGCGTCCAGGCGCTCGCCGGCGAAGAGCGTGGCGCCGCTGGCAAGGATGACCGGCAGCGTGCCGATCATCAGCGAGGCGTGGCTCACGGTGGTAAGGGTAAGGCCATGGAACTGGATCAGGAACTGCAGCGGAACCCCCAGCAGGGAGCCGACGAACAGCAGTCGCCACTCGCGCGCGCTGAAGCGTGGCCGGTGCCGCAGCAGCAGGGGCACGAGCACAGGCATCGCGAACAGGAAACGGTAGAGCACCATCGAGGACGGCGCCATCTCGCGCAGGGCAATCTTGCCGAAGAAGAAGCCCGTGCCCCAAAGGCTGCTGGCGAGCGCGCAGGCGGCAAAGCCCCATCCGCGATGGCGCGCGCCGCTGCTGGGTGTGCTGGGCATTCCTTCACTCTCGCACGCGCCGCGGCGGGTTAGCTTGCGGGGAGCGGCGCGGCGTCACGCTGGACGGCCGTGCCCCTTCTGATCGGTGTTCGCCTGGGCGACCGCGAGCTACCAGACGCGGCAGCTGTTGGTTGGCGCCATCGCGGATCCGCGCTTGCAGCCGAAGGCCGCGGCGAAGCCGGGCTGGTTGACGATCGCGCCGTTGGCCCGGAAGTGATTGGGCGCGTGCGGGTCTTGGAGCACCTGCGAGCGCACCGTCTCCGGCCGCGAGTTCTCACACCAGTTCTGCGCAAAGGCGATATAGAACTGCTGTGGGCCGGTGTAGCCGTCGATTTTGGCCTCCGGGTTGATGCCGTCTTTTTTGGCGCGATCGAGATACGCCATATAGGCGAGCACCAGACCGCCGTTGTCGGCCGTGTTTTCGCCCAGCGTGAGCTGGCCGTTCACCTTGAGATCATCGACCGCGGTGAAGCCGCCATACTCGTTGACCAGGCAGCCGGTGCGGGTTTCGAACTGCTTGGCGTCGTCCGGTGTCCACCAGTCGCTCAGATTGCCTTTGCCGTCGAACTTGCGGCCCTCGTCGTCGAAGCCGTGCGTGAGTTCGTGACCGATCACGGCGCCGATATGGCCGTAGTTGACGGCGACGTCCTGCTTGGGATCGTAGAAGGCCGGCTGCAGAATGCCTGCCGGGAAGTTGATGTCGTTCATGCTGCCGTTGTAGTAAGCGTTCACTGTGGGTGGCGACATATCCCATTCGCCGCGGTCGACCGGCTTGCCGATCTTGGCGAACTCGCGATCGTTCTCAAAGGCGTTTGCCCGCTCCTCGTTGCCTGCGGCGTCGTCCGGCTTGACGGTGAGCGCGCTGTAGTCGCGCCACTTGTCGGGGTACCCGATCTTGTTGGCGACCTCGGTCAGCTTTTCTTTAGCGCGCACCTTGGTCGGAGCGCTCATCCAGCTCAGGGAGTCGATGTCCTGATCCATGGCGTGCTCGATGTCGTGCACCATGCTGAGCATCTTGGCCTTGCTGTCGCCGGCGAAGTACTGCGCGACATAGACCTTGCCCAGCGCCTCGCCGAGCGAGGTGTCGACCTCGCGCGAGCAGGTCTTCCAGCGCGCCGGCTCGGCAGGCACACCGCGCAGCTTGCGGCGGTAGAAGTCGAAGTCTTCGTCATAAAAGTGCTGCGGGAGGTTGACGGCAAAGGTGTGGAGCACATGCACGCGCATATAGGCCTTGAGCACACGCATGTCGGTGTCGCGTACGGCGAGCACAAGGGCGGGGAAGAACTGCGGGGTGGCGTTGTTGATCTCGGTCACCTGCGGCGCGTGCACGGCGCGCTCAAAGGCGCTTAAGTCCACGCCGGGCAGTGTGCCTTCAAAGGTGCTGATCGGCTGCAGGTGGTAGATCTTCTCCGGATCGCGCATCTCCGTGACGCCGAGGCTGCCTTTGGCCAGCGCGGTCTCGAACTTCAGGATCGCGGCGGCGTCCTTGTCCGCCTGCTCGGGCGTGCTGCCGGCGAGGGTGAGCATCTTGGCCACGTGCGCGACGTATTGGCGGCGGATCTCCTCGTCCTTGGCGCCGGTGCGCAGGTAGTAGTCCTTCTCGGGCAGCCCAAGGCCACCCTGGCCGACCTGGGCAATCTGCTTGCTCGCGTCCTTGAAGTCCTGCTGCTCGCCGAAACCGAAGAAGACGTCCACGCCGACGCGTTGCAGCGAGCCGACCAGGGGTGCGAGTTCGCGCTTGGCGAGCAGACTGTTGCCCAAGCCGTCGATCTGGCGGAACAGGGGCTCGACCGGCGCGAGGCCGTTACGGTCGATCGCCTCGCGATCCATGCACGCGTGGTAGAAGTCGCCGATCTTCTGCTCATCCGATCCGCGTGTTCCGCCGCCGGTCTCTGTCTTTTCCAGGATGCCCCGCAGCGACTGCGTGTTCACGTTTTCCAGCGCATAGAACTGGTCCACCCCGCCCTGGTCCGCGGGGATAGGGTGGTTGGCGGCAAAGTGGCCACAGGCGAACTTGTAGAAGTCGGTGCAGGGGTCTACCCCGGTGTCGATCGAGGCGGTGTCAAAGCCTGGGATCGACGTATAAACCTCAGCAGGCGGCTGCGCCGGAGCCGGGGTGGCGGCCTGGCCATGGAGATGGGTGGAACCTGTGACGGCTGCGATTAGCATCGCGATCCCCGAGAGCTGGGCCGCGCCTGCGCCGAGGACACGCCGCTTGGAGGCTGCTCCCCCGTTTCGTGTGCCAGTTCGCTCTGCCGTTAGAGTTGACTCCGCGCCGTCTGGACGGCCTATCTGGATCGTGCGCTGCATCTCGCTCCCTCGCCACCGCGATTGCGTGGCCCTCTAGGCATTATGCGGTGAAACGGTTTGCCGGTTCGCGGAAGGTAGCTGGAATCGAGCATTGCGACCGTTTTCCGTCTGTGAAAGATTATTACTTGGAGCCGCTTGCCATGGGACACAGCTCGAGGCGTGTCGTGCAGTCGCTCTGTCGTCAGGCCGTGCTCGGCTGGATGGCGACCGTGGGCGCCGAGACCGCCCTGGCCCGCACCCCGCCGCCCTCGCTGCGGCTGCCGCTCGAGCAGTTCGACTACCAGCCGCTCTCAGCCTCCGTGCTGAACGCCGGGGTTTCGGCGACCACGCTGCACTATGTGGACGCGCAGCATATGCTGCTGACGTTTAGCCGGCGGCGGCTGATGGCGCGACTTCCTGACGACCCGCCCACGGACTTTGACCGCAACGTCGACGCGGTGCTGCTGGAGCTGCCGACCGGCAAGATCCTCGCGCGGACCTCGTGGCGTATGCATGACACCGAACAATACCTGTGGGCGCTGCCGGAGGGTAACTTCCTGCTGCGCGATCGCGACCGCCTGGTCACCATCGCGCCGCTGCGTGGGCTGGCTTCGGGCGATGCCTTTCAGCAGCACCCGTTTGTGGTGAGTTCGCGATCCATCGCTGCGGTGCTGCTGTCGCCGACCGGGGATCTGCTCACACTTGAGACCCTGGATCAGGTGCGGACGCCGAAGGAGCGAGCCGCAAGTCCGGGCACGCGCGCCTATGCCGCCGCGGCGGCGGGGACGGCGGGCGAGGGAGCCGCCGAGGAGGAGGCGACACCGCGTGTGCAGGTGGACTTCTTCCGCCTGGTCTCGAATGCGGGCACGGCCGAGCTCCGGCCGGTGCACGCCGGAACGGTGGGCGCCCACGGTCTGATTCTGCTGCCGGTCGACGGAACGGGGCTGTTGACCGAGCTCGACCAGGGGCGATCGCACTGGGCCTTTGACTTCCATCATCACGATGGCAGGGTGGACGAGCTGTCGCCCTTCGACTCAACCTGCCATCCGCTTCCCTTCATGGTCAGCCGCAGTGAGTTCATCGCCTTCGGCTGCCACGGCGGGCAGGATCACCGATTGATCGGCGGCTTCAACCTGCGCGGCGAGGAGATGTGGGAGCAGTCCTTTCTGGAAAGCTTCACGCGCCCGGAGCTGGCCGCGGCGCCGGCCGCCGGCCGCTTCGCGCTGGGTCGCATGGTGACGGGCGTGCCGGTCGATGGCACGTCGCCCATCAGCCAGGAGCAGGTCACGGCGGAGAACGTGTCGGTCTACCAGACCGAGAGTGGGCGCGTGCTGCTGTCGATGAATCTCACGCCGGTCCTGCTTGCCGGGCAAAACTTCGCGCTTTCGCCGAATGGGCAGCAGCTTGCCGTGGTCAACAACGGCGCGATCGAGATCTACCCGCTGCCGGGCATCACGCCCAAGGAGCAGCAGGCGGTGCATTTGGCGGAGACGCTGATTCCCGAACGGTCGGAGGCGCCAATCCGCCTGGAGGCCATCCGGCAGAAGAGGACCGTGGTCTCGGCGAGTGCGGACACGCCGGGCAGCAGTCCGGTGGAGACATCGGGCAGTACGGCCCCGGGCAAGGTCGGCGGTGCCGAGGCGGCGGTCATCGGTAAGCCGGCCTCCGCCGCGGCGGCTGGCGCGGGCGCCGCGGCGGCCGTAAGCTCGGAGACTGCGCCGGCTGGAGGTCAGCCAACCGCGACCGCCCCTTCTGAGAGCACCGGCGATGCGGTCGGTGATGCTTCGGGAGACCCCGGCGGCCGACGAAAGCCGCCGACCCTGTATGCGCCGGGGGAGAAGCCCGGAGGCGCGGAGCCGTCCGCCACCACCGCGAAACCGCGGTAGCTGATCGGCTCACGGGCAGGCGTGTAAAAACAGCAAAGCCCGCGGCGCGATGCCTCGGGCTTTACGCAAACTGTAAGGCGAGCTAGGCGGCCTTGGGAGCGGCGATGGCCTTCACGCGCGCATTGAGGCGACTCTTGTAGCGGCTGGCGGTGTTCTTGTGCAGCACGCCCTTTTGCACGCTCTTGTCGAGGATCGACGCGGTGGCGCGGTACTGCGTGGTAGCCGCCTGGGCGTCGCCCTTGGTGATCGCCTCGCGGAGGGCGCGCAGGGTGCCGCGCAGCTTGGATCGATTGGAGCGGTTGACCGCGGTCTTAGTCTCGGTCTGACGGGCTCGCTTCAACGAGGAAACATGATTGGCCATTCTGGTGCTCTCTTCCTGAAAGTGTCGCGCACGGGCGCGGAGGGTTCGTGAGATGGAGACTTCGTGAGACGGGGGACCTGAGCCTGCGGTCAGGCGACGGAAGACCGCGGCAGACGGCCGGTCCACAACCCTTCAAGTGTAGGAGACGGCGGGGCCGAGGTCAAGGCCGGCGTGCCGGTTGCGGCCGGGCAAGGATCCTCCCAGACACCGTCCCAAGGGATGGGGCGAGCACGATCCTCTTTCGCGAGCAAAATCCGGAAACGGGCGCGAGCCATCGAATGGTCAAGAAATTTACCTTGGTGCTCTTGACGGCACACGGCGGGCGATCTAGTCTGCTCCCATCTGCGGCCTACGCTTGGCATCTCTCGCCATCCCGGTGCACGCCTCCAGCCTCCGCTTGACGGAGCGCCCCTGCGAAGCGACCCCGACCGCGGCTGTTCCTCGCCCGCCTTCTGCCGATAACCCTTTCCAACCACCTAACCCCGATGGAGGTCTGCGCGCCCTTGACTAAATCTGTGATTGCAATCGGTACCGGCTTCGAATCGTTCTTCGGCACACGGGATGAGAACCTCCGGCTGCTGGAAGATGGCCTTCACGTGACACTCGATCTACGGTCCGACGGCGTCCACGTCACGGGCGGCTCCGCGGAGGTGGCGCGGGTGCAAGGCATCTTCGCCGACTTCGAGGCGCTGCGCAAAGCCGGCAGCCTGCTGGGCAACGGCGAGTTGCACGCCATGCTGAAGCTTCTGGTAGCCGATCCGAACATCACGCTGCGCTCGCTGGTGGACTCGGGCAAGCAGCGCTCCGCCGGCGCCAAGCGCATGGTACAGCCGCGCACCCCGAACCAGCGCAAGTACATTGAAGCCATCGAAAGCTCGGACATGACCTTCGGTCTGGGTCCGGCCGGCACCGGAAAAACCTATCTCGCCGTTGCCATGGGGGTGGCGGCGCTAGTCGCAAAACGCGTCTCCCGCATCATCCTTGTGCGGCCGGCGGTCGAGGCCGGCGAGCGCCTGGGCTTTCTGCCGGGATCGTTGCAGGAGAAGGTCGATCCGTATCTGCGGCCGCTCTACGATTCGCTCTACGATCTGCTGGACGCCGACAAGGTGGACAAGCTGCTCGAGCGCAATGTGATCGAGGTTGCGCCGCTGGCCTTCATGCGTGGCCGCACGTTGAGCGAGGCCTTCATCATCATGGACGAGGCGCAGAACACCACGGTCGAGCAGATGAAGATGTTCGTCACCCGGCTCGGCAACGGCTCCAAGGCGGTCATCACGGGCGACCTGACGCAGATCGATCTGCCGAGCTCGCGCAAGTCCGGCCTGCTTGACGCGGTGCAGGTGCTCGATGGGGTGGAGGGCATCCAGTTCTGTCACTTCGAGAACCAGGACGTGGTCCGGCATCACTTGGTGCAGCGCATCGTCCGGGCGTACGAGGGTCAGGGTCGCGCGGACCAGCAGCTGCTGGAGATCGGCAATGGAGCGCTGGGCGATCCCATGCTCACGGGCAAATCCAACCTGTCCAAACCGCAGTAGCGCGCCGAGGGGCCCCGTAGCGGGGACTGGAAGCAGCGCGGAACCGCATAGCGTACCATGGGAGCAGACGGCGAAGCCCCGTTGGCTGCTCCCGCTTTACCCCCGATGATCACCATCGACCCCCCAAGTAGCTCCCTGCCGCACCACCTCGCGCCCTCCAAGTCTTCCCTGACGCGCTTTCTTCGGCGCGCTCAGACTGCGGTCGGCTTGCCGGGCGAGATCTCGCTGCTGCTGACCGATGATGCGTCCATGCGCCGGCTGAACCGGAGCTTTCGCGGCAAGAACAATTCGACCGATGTGCTGAGCTTTCCCGCGCCGGAGATTCCCGGTCTGCCGCCGGAGCAGCGACCCGCGGGCGATCTGGCCATCTCGCTTGAGGTCGCCGCGCGTCAGGCCACGGCCTTCGAGCACACCCTTGCGGCGGAGTTGCGCCTCCTGATCCTGCACGGTCTGCTGCACCTGGCCGGCTTTGACCACGAGACGGATGCGGGGCAGATGGCAGCGCGCGAGCGGGCGCTGCGGTCCGAGCTCCGGCTGTCCTCGAGTCTGCTTGCTCGCGCGGCCGAGACTGGAGCCGCGGCGAAACGGCCGCGTCGAGCGCGCGCATGAGCCTTGCCTATATTCTCTCGCTGGCCGTGCTGCTCTGCGTGCTCACCCTGGCGGCGTATGTGGACCGGATCTATACCGAGATGGGGCGATTCCTTGCCCGCAAGTACCAGGAGAACATCGATGCCTGGGAGCTTGAGGCTGAGCCGAAGCTGCGCGCGGGGCGGGAGTCGATCGCGCTTTCGGCGTCGCTGCTGCGGCAGCTTACGATCGCGGCGCTTGCCTTGCTCTTCGGCTTTCATCTCCACATTCACGAGCTGGCGCAGTACCGCGTGCTCCATGCGCCAACATGGGTCGAGGTTCTGCGCTCGGTCGCGGAGCTGATCTTGCTGCTGCTGGTCTGCGATCGGCTGGTGCCGCAGCTCTTGTTCACGCGCACGCGCGGCGTCTGGATCGGGCGGCTGGCGCCGGTGCTGCGGATTCTGTTTCTGCTGGTGCAGCCGGTCGCGCTTGCGCTGACCCTGCTGCTCTCGATTGCCGCCCTCGCGGAACCGGAGGTCTCGGCCGAGGACGAGCATCCGTCGGAGGCGATGGAAGCCCTGCTCGAGGCGGGCGAAGAAGAAGGAATCCTCGAGGAGTCGGACCGCGAGTTGGTCCGGTCGGTGGTGGAGTTCGGCGACAAGATGGTGCGCGAGGTGATGACGCCGCGTCCCGAGGTCTTCGCCGTCCCCGGTCGCATGACGCTCGAAGCCTTCACCGCCGCGCTCGAAGAACACGCCTTCTCCCGCGTGCCGGTGTACGACGGCGTGCTGGATGAGGTAACGGGCATCGCGTTCGCGCACGATCTGCTGCAGGTGCCGGACACCGAAGCTGCCTCGCGCACCGTCGCGGCAATGCAACGGCCGGCGGCGTTTGTGCCGGAAACCAAGAACGTGGCCGAGCTGCTGCGTGAGATGCAGCGAGAAAAGCAGCACATGCGGCTGGTCATCGACGAGTACGGCGGCGTTGCCGGGCTGGTCACGATCGAAGATCTGCTGGAGGCCATCGTGGGCGAGATCCACGATGAGCACGACACGCCGGAAGACCAGGACGCCGCCGTGATCACGCCGGAGGGCGATGTGATTGCCAGCGGCACGTTTGAGATTCCACGGCTGCGCGACGTGATGCTGGAGCAGCTGCGCGAGCAGGACAGGGCGGAGGATAGCCTGGGGGCCGTTTCCGCCGACGAGGCCGAGAACGGGGTCGCGCTCGCCAATGCGCTGAGCGGGGCGAACACCGCCGAGGAGATTCGCGTCGAGGAGCAGCGTGCTGACGAACGCGAAGATCGACTGCAACGCCTTGGTGACGGCTATGAGGCGACCACCGTGGGGGGCCTTGTCTCGGAGATGTCGGGCCATATCCCGTTTCCGGGTGAGGTGGTGGAGCAGGATGGGCTGCGCTTTGAGGTGCTCGGCGCGACGGATCGGCGGATCGAGCAGGTACGGGTATCGCTGGTGGATGGGGATGACACGCGGACGCCGAGGGCCGGCGCTCTACGGGAACGCAGCTGATCCTTAATCGATCGAGATCTTGCGCAGGAGCTTGAAGTCCGAGAGCATCTTGCCCGTGCCGAGGACGACGGAGGCGAGTGGGTCGTCGGCGATCGAGACAGGCAGGCCGGTCTCTTCGCGGATGCGCTTGTCGAGATTCTTGATCAGCGCGCCGCCGCCGGTGAGCACGATGCCGCGGTCGGAGATGTCGGCCGAGAGCTCGGGCGGGGTGCGCTCGAGCGCGACGCGGATGCCGTTGATGATGGTCGCGATCGACTCCGAAAGGGCCTCGCGGATCTCGGAGTCCTCGATGGTGATGGTCTTGGGGACACCTTCGATGAGGTTGCGGCCCTTGACGTCCATGGTGATGGGTCGGTCGAGCGGGTAGGCGGAGCCGAGCTCGATCTTGATCTGCTCGGCGGTGCGCTCGCCGATCAGCAGGTTGTACTTGCGCTTGAGATAGGTGGCGACGGCCTCATCCATCTGGTTGCCGGCCATGCGCAGCGAGCGCGAGTAGACGATGCCGGCGAGCGAGATCACCGCGATGTCCGTGGTGCCGCCGCCGATGTCGACGATCATGTTGCCGCCCGCCTCGGTGATGGGCAGACCGGCGCCGACGGCGGCGACCATGGCCTGCTCGACCAGATGGACCTCGCTTGCCTTGGCGCGGTAGGCGGAGTCCATCACGGCGCGCTTTTCTACCTGCGTGATCTCGCTCGGCACGCCGATCACGATGCGCGGGTGCACCATCATCTTGCGGTTGTGCGCCTTGTGGATGAAGTAGTTCAGCATCTTTTCGGTGTGCTTGAAGTCGGCGATGACGCCGTCCTTCATGGGCTTGATGGCGATGATGTTGCCCGGCGTGCGGCCAAGCATGTCCTTGGCCTCCTTGCCGACGGCCTCGACCTCGTTGGTGTTGCGATTGACCGCGATAATCGATGGTTCGTTGACGATAATGCCCTTGCCGTGGGCGAAGACAAGGGTGTTCGCGGTGCCGAGGTCGATCGCGAGGTCGCTTGAGAAGAGGCTGAACAGCGACCGCATGTTGTGGATGCGGCTGTACCGCGTTTGAAATCCGTTGGAAGACATCGAGGGGGAGCGTTCCTTGTCCGCGAGGGGGTTTGCGAGGGGTCTAAATGTAGTGTACCGCCTGCCGGAAGGGGCCGGCCGCGCCGGTTCAGGCCGGTGATCGCTCGAGCAGACGACAGCAGAGCAGGGCGCTGGGAAAGATCAGGACGCTGATGTGGCGCGTGTAGGCGAAGCCCGCCAGATAGGGAAATGCCACCGCGCCGACCAGCAGAAGAAAGCAGACGGCGGCAAATCTAGTCTCCGTCGGCGCACTCCGGCGCAGGCTGGCGAGCGAAAGCAAAATCGCCGCCCAAAGCAGCAGCCGGAAGAGGATCAGGCCCGCGGTCTCGACCAGCGCCATGGCCCCATGGGCCGGCTCCGAGCCGAGCTTGCGCACGGTGAAGAAGATGGCGAAGAGCTTGCGGCCGAGGCCGCGCTCGGTGGCGGTGGGGTGATCGCGGATGAAGACGAGGGCGGCACGCTGGTGAAAGTCGTTGAAGCTCCACTCGTCCGGGAAGCCTTGGCCGCGGTTCAGGTCGGCGTCGAAGGCATCCAGAGTCTCGCCGGGCGGCGGCGGGTAGTGCGCCAGGAACTCCTCGTCGTTGCCCTTGTGAAAGTTGATGCCGTCGAGGCTGGTGCCGATGGTGTAGCGGCCGCTCGTGTGGTGCTGCCACAGCGCCCAGCCGACCGGCGCGGCCAGCACCAGCAGAAGCGCGAGCGCGGCCTGTGCCGGCCGCCTCCGGCGACGCGCCACGAACAGCAGCGTGAGGACCACGACCGCGGGCGCCATGGAGCTCTTCGCGAGATACAGTGCGGCCGCCGAGGCGCCGAACAAAAGCGCTGTGCCCTGTCCTTCTTCAGCTGCCGGCGCGGGAAAGAGCAGCAGGGCAAAGACGAGCGGGAGCAGGCTGTAGCTGTAGCCCTCCTCGACCTGCATATTGACGATGTCGGCAAGAAAGGGCGTGAGGACAAACGGCAGCAGAAGAAGGAACGCGGCGAGCGTTCGGCGCCGGCGCATGGTGGGCAATCGTCGACAGACCAGCCACACCGCGGTCTCGAGCGGGAACAACAGGAGCAGCGCCTTGAACAGGCCGACGCGGAGAAACTGATCGCCGAAGAGCGTTGCGCCGAGCGCGACCACGGCGGAGGGGAGCGGCATGCGCGCGGCGTGGAAGCAGACCGGGTTACCTACCGTTCCCATGGCCTCGGTGCAGACCGAAAGACCCTGACCGTGCGCCAGTGTCTCGGCCGTGGGCCCCACAAGGTTCGCGAGCAGAAACACCGAGCTGTGGGCGTTGGCGCGGTCGAACAGCAGCACCGCCACAAGCGCGAGCACGACCGTGGCGGCGAGCAACAGAAGAAACAGACGGCGGTTCGCGTGATCGAGCGTGCTGCCCTCATGCCCATGCACTCTGTCGGTCACTGCGCGCGAACTCCTGTCATCGGCTCCTCGAGGCTATCGCAGGGATGGAGGGGTGTACAGGCGCCGCGGGGTGGCGACCGCGGGTGGGGCCATCCGGGCGCGAATCTGCCGCTGAAAGTTACAATCGGTCCAGGCCAGGAGGCCTGTTTCCACAATGCTCATCGGCGTACCCAGGGAAGTGAAGGATCATGAGAGCCGCGTCGGCGTGACGCCGGGCGGCGTGCACGCTCTGGTCGAGGCCGGCCACACGGTCCTGGTCGAGCACGACGCCGGCGCCCTCTCCGCCATGCCCGATGACGAGTATCAAAACGCCGGCGCGGAGATCGTGGGCGGCGCACCCGATGTGTGGCGACTCGCGGACATGATCGTCAAGGTCAAGGAGCCGACCGAGAAGGAGTATCGCTACTTCCGCCCCGGGCTGGTGCTGTTCACCTATCTGCACCTCGCGCCGCTGCGTGAGCTGACCGACGCGCTGGTCGACAAGCAGGTGACCGGCATCGCCTACGAGACCGTGCGCGACCGGACCGGCGCGCTGCCGCTGCTGACGCCCATGAGCGAGGTGGCCGGCCGGCTTAGTGTGCAGATCGGCGCGCAGTATCTGACCACCGGCCACGGCGGACGCGGTCTTCTGCTGGGCGGTGTGCCCGGGGTTGCTCCGGCGAACGTGTGCATCGTGGGCGGCGGCATTGTGGGAACCAACGCGGCCAAGATCGCGCTCGGCATGGGCGCCAAGGTCACCATCCTCGATCTCAATCTGAATCGCCTGCGCGAGCTTGACGACATCTTCAATGGCCGGGTCTTCACCGTTGCCTCAAACGCCTACAACGTCGGCCGCGCAACGGCCGAGGCCGACCTCGTCATCGGCGGCGTTCTGATTCCGGGCGCGGCGGCGCCGAAGATCGTCACGCGAGCGATGGTCAACCGCATGAAGAAGGGTGCGGTCATCGTCGACGTCGCGATCGACCAGGGCGGCTGCATCGAGACCGCGCGACCCACCACGCACACCGACCCCTCGTTCGAGGTGAACGGCGTGGTCCACTACTGTGTGACCAACATGCCGGCCGCCGTGCCCAACACAAGCACGCTGGCGCTCACTAACGCGACCTTCCCCTATGTGCTCCGGCTCGCGAAAGACGGCGCGAAGACCGCGATTCAGACCGACGCCGGCATCGCCGAGGGGGTCAACACCTATGCCGGGGCGTTGACCTACCATGCCGTCGCCGAGGCGCAAGATCGGCCGTGGCGGCCCATCGCCGAGCTTTTGTAGTCGCATCCGTAACACGCTTCGAGGAGCGCTCCACCATGACCCTCAGCCAGCGCCGGCGCAAGATAGTCTCGATCGCGCTTGCCTCGCTGCTGCTGGTGCTCTTCGCCGCGCTCGCGACCCTGAACGCGTTTCATCTCGGCTTCCTGAATCCGGCGACCACACCCGAGATCTTCGTCTACACCGCGCTCTCCGCGGTCGCGTTTCTGCTGTTCGTCGCGGTCATGGTGCTGCTGGTGCGCAACGTGCTCAAGCTCTATGCCGAGCAGCGGACCCGCCTGCTCGGGGTTCGCCTGCGCACGCGCATGCTGTGGGGCTCCATCCTGGTCGCGCTCGTTCCCATCGTGTTTATGTTCGCCTTCAGCTATCTGCTGATGAACCGCGCGGTCGATCGCTGGTTTTCGCAGCCGGTGACCCAGGTGCGCGAGGACAGCGATCGCATTGCGCTGCAGCTGGCGGAGTACACCTCGGCCAACGCGCGCGCGGAGGCGGTGTCGATCGCCGCCGAGCTTGCGCCCACCGCGATGGCCGCCGTACCGACCGCACCCGAGCCGAGCGGGCGAACGGCGCGGGCCACGGTGCGGCGCCGCCGACATGTAGCAAGACCGACAGCAGGAGCGACTGCAAGGCCGACCGCCGCAGGCCGAAGGTCGGCAGTCACAACCGAGAAGACCATCACCGGCATCCTCGCGCAACACGAGATCACGTTGCAGAACGGCTTCGCCGTGGTCTACCGCGGCGGTCGGGCGGTGGCCTCGTTTCAGCTTCCCGGCAATGGTCGGGGCGGCTCGGCGCAGCTGAAGCCATGGGTGCTGGACCGGCCGCTGAATGCGCCGGCAATGGGCTCTCCGACGCAGCGGCTGCCCGGCTCTATGGACGCGGCGATTCTGGCCGCGGCCGAGCGCAACGACCTGCCGATCTTCTCCGCGGCGAACAGCGACTTCTCCCTAGGCACGGCGGCGCTGCAGGGCGGCGGCACCGTGGTGGTGGGTCTGCCCATGCCCTTCGGCATGACCGCGACGGTCGATCGGCTGCGCGCCGACGCCGACGCCTACTGGACGCTGTTCCGATCGCGCCGACAGATCCGCAACGTCTACACGCTGCTGCTGATGATGATCACGGCGCTCGCGCTGTTTGCCTGCTGCTGGCTCGCGCTCCACCTCGCCAAGCAGGTCACGCGGCCGGTCGAGGCCTTGGCCGACGCCATGGACCAGATTGCCGCCGGCGACTACGCGCACCGCGTGGCGACCTCGGCGACCGATGAGCTCCGAGAGCTCGCGCGCTCCTTCAACAGCATGGCGGCCGACCTCGAAAGCAGCCGGCATGCCGTGATCGAATCCACGGTGCAGATCTCCGCCGCCAACGCCGCGCTCGAGGGGAGGCGATCCGAGCTCGAGACCATGCTCGAAACCATCCCGAACGGCGTGGCCACCCTGTCGCCGGAGCGATCGATCATGCTGGCGAATCGCGCGTTTTCCGAGATGCTCGACCCCGGCGGCCAGCGTGCCTTTCTCGGCGCGTCGCTTGACGCGGTCACGCCGCCCGAGCTCGCGGAGGTGCTGGACCGGCTGATCCGGCGATCGCACCGCATGGGTACCGCGTCGGCTGAGATCGAGCTTTCCCGCGACGGTTCGCGCTTGAACCTGCTGGGCACGGTGGCGCTGCTCGAAACCGCCACCGAGCGCGGGCGCGAGCACCACGGCTACGTGGTCGTGCTCGAGGACGCGACCGAGCTGCTGCAGGTGCAGAAGCAGCTGGCCTGGAAGGAGGTCGCGCGCCGCGTGGCGCACGAGATCAAAAACCCGCTCACGCCCATCGCGCTTTCGGCGGAGCAGACCCGTCGCCACATTGACCGCCTCGCGACGACGCTCGACTCGCACGGTCTAACCTCGCCTTCGATCGCCATCATTCGGCGCTGCTCGGAGACGACGTCGCTGTCGGTCGAATCCATGCGCTCGCTGGTCGACCAGTTCTCGTCCCTCGCCGAGTTCCCCACGGCGCAGCCGCGACCGGCGGACCTCAACACCATCGTCGAGAATGCGCTCGCGCTGTTTGCCGGTCGTCTACAGTCGATCCGTATCGTGCGCTCGCTCGCACCCGATCTGCCGCTGGTGCTGGCCGATCCCGAGGCGTTGAAGCGCGCGCTCTCGAACCTCATCGACAACGCCGCTGAGGCGATGCAGCAGGCGCTCCGACGAGAGCTCCACCTCAGCACCTCGCTGCTTGAAAACGGCCTGGTCGAATTCATGCTCGCCGACACCGGCTCGGGGCTGACGGACGAAATGCGCGAACGCCTCTTTCTGCCGTACTTTTCGACCAAGCAGCGCGGCACCGGCCTGGGTCTCGCGATCGCCGCAAAGATCATTCAGGAGCACCAGGGGACGATCCGCGCCGAACCCAACGAACCGGTGGGGGCGCGCTTTCTGATCGAGCTGCGACCGGCCCCGCCGCACGACGCGGAGGCCGCGACCGCCCTGGTCGCGAGCGCGCGGGAGACCTCCGCCTAAGGCGCCCCCGCCTTGTATGCTGGCCATGCCATGAACCATGTCCTGATCGTCGACGACGAACCGGAGATCCGCGAGTCGCTCTCCGCCATTCTGGTCGACGAGGGCTACACCGTCACGACCGCGGCCTCGGCCGGCGAGGCGCTCGAGCTGGTGCGCGACGCCGACTACGATGTGGTGCTGCTCGACATCTGGTTGCCCGATCGCGACGGCCTGGACACGCTCGCGGACATTCGCCGGATCGATCCCGCCCGCGTTCCGGAGGTCATCATCATCAGCGGCCACGGCACCATCGAGGCCGCGGTGCGCGCGACCAAGCTCGGTGCATACGACTTTCTCGAAAAGCCGCTCTCGCTCGATCGCACGCTGATCGTGCTTAACAACGCGCTGCAGGCGCGGCGTCTGCGCGAGGACAACCAGGAGTTCGCGCGACAGCTTGGCGCGCGCGGCAGCATCACCGGGCAAAGCGTCTCCATCAAGGCGCTTCGGCAGCAGATCAAGCTCATGGCGCCGACCAACGGCCGGGTGCTGATCTTCGGCGAGTCCGGCACCGGCAAGGAGCTTATCGGCCGGTCGATGCACGCCGAGTCGCTGCGCCGCGATCGGCCCTTTGTGGAGCTGAACTGCGCCGCGATTCCGGAGGACTACATCGACTCCGAGCTCTTCGGCTATCGTCACGGCGCGTCGCCCGCGGGAGCCTCCGCGCCGGTCGAAAAGCGCGGCACCTTTGAGCGCGCGGACGGCGGCACGCTGTTTCTCGACGAGGTCGGCGACATGAGCCTGAAGACGCAGGCCAAGGTGCTGCGCGCGCTCGATGAACAACGCTTTCTGCCGGTGGGCGCGACGCAGTCGGTGCACGTGGATGTGCGCGTGATCGCCGCGACCAACAAGGACCTCGACGAGGAGATCTCGCGCGGCAACTTTCGCGAGGACCTCTTTTATCGCCTCAACGTGATCCCCTTTTATGTGCCGCCCCTGCGCGATCGCAAGGAGGACATTCCGCTGCTGGTGAAGGAGTTTCTCGCCGACCTCGGCAAGCAGTACGGCCGCAAGCACGCGGAGATGACGGAGGACGCGCTTGCCGCCCTGCGCGGCTACAACTGGCCCGGCAATGTGCGCGAGCTGCGTAATCTGGTCGAGCGCGTGCTGATCCTGAACCCCAAGGCGCAGCGCCTGGAGCGCCGCCATCTGCCCACGCTGGTCTTCCGCGAGCCCACGCGCGCCGCCGCCCGCGACGCAAACGCCGACGCGCCGCAGACGCTGGTCGAGGCGCGCGAGGCCTACGAGCGCGACTACATCCTCAAGAAGGTCGACGAGCATCGCGGCAACATCACACGCGCCGCGGAGTCGCTCGGCCTCGAGCGCAGCCACCTGTATCGCAAGATGAAGTCGCTCGGCATCAGCGTCAAGGAGTAGGCACGGCGATGCATCCGCTCACTCTTCGGGCTTGCCCAAGTCTGCCGCTCCGGCATCTGTGACGTCCGGGTCGCGCGCGTTTGCTTCTTGCGTCTGCTGCATCGTGGCGAGGTGGTCGAGCTGGCGCCGCCAATCAAGCTCCTCGACGAAGCCGCGTGAAGAGCGCCACTCCTCCTCGACCTTGACGAAGAGTTCGAGAAAGACCCGCGTGCCGAGCAGCGGCTCCATCTCCTTGCGCGCGGCCGTGCCGATGCGCTTCAGCATCTCGCCGCCCTTGCCGATCAGGATGGCCTTCTGCCCGGCGCGCTCGCAGACGATCGCCGCCGCGATCTTCGTGACCGGCAGCTTCGCTCCGGGCGCGCGCTTGCGGCCGGTCTCGGGCGGGTCTTCCCATCGCTCGACAACCACGGCCGATGAGTAGGGGACCTCCTCGCCGGTCAGCAGCAGGATCTTCTCGCGAATCAGCTCGGCCACCAGAAAGCGCTCCGGCTGATCGGTGATCTGATCCTTGGGAAAAAAGCGCTGGCCCTCGGGCAGGTGCGCGATCACGCGATCGAGCAGCAGATCCAGACCTTCGGCCTTGCGCGCCGAGATCGGCACCACATCGGCAAAGGTGTGCAGCGCGCTCCAGTGCGCGATGATGGGCAGCAGCTCCGACTTCGCGACGGCGTCGATCTTGTTCAGCACCAGGATCACCGGGCACTCGAGCTTCCGCACCAGCGACAGCGCGAAGTCATCTTCGGCCTCGCTCTTGGCGCGCTTGCTCGCGGTGAATCGCTTGCCGCCGACCTGCGCCTCGCCCGCGTTCTCCTGGCCCGTCGCCGGCATGGCAGCGGGCAGCGTGGTTTCAGGCAGGCGATGCGTCGCGTCCACCAGAAAGAGCACGGCGTCGCGACCCTCGAGCGCGTCATAGACCTCCTGCATCATGCGCCGGTCCAGCTGCGTCTCGGCGCGGTGCACGCCGGGCGTGTCCACGAGCACTACCTGCGCCGCGGAGCGGCTCGGCACGCCATTTTCTTTTTTGCGCGCCGGCACCTCCAGCACGCCGAGCACGCGCGTGCGCGTGGTCTGCGGCTTGTGCGTCACAATCGCCAGCTTCTGTCCGAGCAGGGCGTTCAGCAGCGTGGACTTGCCGGCGTTGGGCCGGCCGATGATCGAAACGAACCCGGAGCGAAGAGCCATCCCGCTAGTATCACCCACGGTAGCGGGCCGGCGCGCGTTCCGATGCGCGTTCCGGTGCGGGCCGGCGCGCGTTCCCGTGCGCTACACTGCCCCCCATGAGCTTCCGCGACTTGCGCCTTTCGCTGGCCTGCCTTCTCGTCCTCGGCGTTCTTTCCGCGGCATCGCCCGCGCAGGACCAGAGACTTCACAGCCACGTGGTCAACCCCGACCGAAGCATCACCTTCAAGTACGTGGATCCGGTCGCCACCGTCGTCTCGGTTGCGCTCGATGGAACCGCCAAGCCGCAGCCCATGACCAAGGGGCAGGACGGTGTCTGGAGCGCGACCACGCCCCCGCAGGCGCCCGAGATCTACGGCTACAGCTTTGACGTGGACGGCCGCCGACAGCTCGATCCACACAATCCCCGAACGACCATCAATCTGCTCAGCATCGAAAACATGATGGACGTCCCCGGCGATGGCCCCCAGCCCTGGGAGATCCAGAATGTCCCGCATGGCGAGGTCCGCTTCGTCGCGTACACCACCCATGTGGTCACCGGTCTGCCCGAGAATCAGGACGTCTTCTGGGTCTATACGCCGTCGAACTACGATCCGCGCGCCAAGCAGGTCTACCCCGTGCTCTATCTGCTGCATGGTTTTTCAGATGACGCCTCCGGCTGGACCGCGGTCGGCAAGGCAAACCTGATCCTCGACAGCATGATCGCGCAGGGCAAGGCGAAGCCGATGATCGTGGTGATGCCGCTCGGCTACGGCGAGATGAGCTTTGTGCGCAACGGGTTCAACTCCTGGCAGTCGCCCGCGGCCATCGCGAGCAATCTGGCGCTCTATCAGCAGACGCTGCTCACCGAGGTCATGCCGCGAGTCGAGGCGGAGTTTCGCGTGTCCACCAAGCGTGAAGATCGCGCGATCGCTGGTCTCTCCATGGGCGGTCTGGAGTCGCTCTCGATCGGCCTCAACAATCCGGACAAGTTCGCCTACGTCGGTGGTTTCAGCTCGGCGGCGGCGTCGATCGATCGCGCGAAACTGGCCGGGCTCGACCCGACGTCGGCCAACCTGCGCGTGCTGTGGATCGCGTGCGGCACGGAGGATCATCTGCTCGACGCCAACCGCGAGTTCATCAGCTTTCTCAAGGGCAAAAACATGCCGGTCACAGTCATCGAGACCCCGGGGATGCACGATTGGATGGTATGGCGCGACAACCTGCTGCACTTCGCTCCGCTGCTCTTTCAAGGCAAGGAACAGTGAGCCACGGCAAGCAACAAGTGAGCAAGTAGGGGGTCGACTCCCTAGAGAGGCTGCTCGTGCGTCGTGACTGACGATGTCCGGGTGCGCATCCAGCCTATGCTCTCGACGCTGGCGAGCGCGGCCAGCGGCAGCGTCCACTCCATCCAGACACGGGTCTCGGTCCAGACACCGAACCAGAGCGTGATCGGCACACACGCGGCGCAACCGTAAAGCAGCATGCGCTCCACACGGTCGAGTCGCCGCCGCTCCAGCCAGATAAGGATCGCGAGATAGCCGCCGGCGCTGAAGAGCTGCGGCCAGTGATGCGGATAAACGAGCTCGTGGAGGTTCTGCGACAGCCGCGGATAGGTCTCGTTGACGTTGCCGGCGAAGTGACGCGCGATCAGCAGGCGAACGATCCCCCAATAGACGCCCATGCCCGCGACCAAAGCGGCCGTCCGCACCCAACGCGAGCGCGGATCGCGCTGCTGAACGAAGAAGACCGGCGCGAGCATCACGATGGAAAAGAGGGCCGTCTCGCGCAGCGGCACGTCGAGGGCGAAGCAAAGGAGCATCGCGGGCCAAAATCCCTCGAGCGCCAGAATGGCGCCGATGCCGAACAGCGTGGCATGGGGAAGATCGTAGGCGTACCAGTAGTTGGTCGTGGCCCGCAGCGCGACGGTGACCCCCATGATCAGAAGCACCAGCACGTTGGGCAGCCACCACGGATCAAGCGCGCGCCGTCGGCTCCACCAAAAGGCGACCAGCATCATCGCGGCAAGCGAGGCCAGGCCGAGCAGCAGGCTGACGAACTTCTCCACCGTGATCGGCTCGTAGTACAGCGTGCCGATGCGGACGGTCGAGGCGTAGCGCTCCGTGATGTGCTGCATCGTTCGGCTGTCGCCGGCCCAGCGCAGCAGCGGCATCAGCAGCACGCGCCCCTGGTAGGGAAGCGGCGCCCGACCCAGCGCATACTGCCGCCAGTCGAGAAAGGTGTCGTTGACGAAGAAGTCGGCGCGAGCCGTCTGGATGGTGGCCAGCGCCAGCAGAAAGACGATCAGCCAATCGCGGCGGCCAAGGGGACGCGGGCGCGCTGGAAGACGCGTCGGGGAAAGAGGGGCGGGTGACATACGGCCTCTACAGTACAGGACAGCCATAGCGCGCCAAGGCGTCGCGGCGCCGTCGGGGGTGACTTCCCGGCGCCTGCGCCGCTCTCGCCGTCGCGCTTCGCGGGATAATAAAGCAGGCCCTGAACGCATGGACTCCTTTCTCTTTCGCTTCCGCAACGCGCTGGTGCTGGTGCTGCTGCTGGTGGCGCAGACGATCGGTCTTGCCATCCAGGTGCGACGGCCGGCCGCGCTGGCGCAGACGATCGCGCCCCTGGGAGGATCTTCGCTCGCATCCACGGCGCCGCCCGAGGCGGAAAGCGTGACGCTGGCGCGGTCGTGGGTGGTGGGTGTGGTCTCGCCCATCGAGCGGCTGGTGCACAACACCGGCCTGCTGGTGCGCTCAACTTGGACCAACTATCTCGATCTGCGGCACACGCGGGCGAACAACGCCGCGCTGCGCCGGGATCTTGACCAGCTGCGGATCGAGCAGGCCGCGATCGCCGAGGACGCGATCCAGGGTCATCGGCTGCAGGCGTTGCTCCAGTTTCAGCAGCACTATGCCGGGTCCACGATCGCCGCGCAGGTCATCGGAAGCAGCGGCTCCGATCTGTCGCGCGTCGTCTACATCGACAAGGGGGCGGCCGACGGCATTCGCCCGGACATGGCCGTGATCACGCCGGACGGCATCGTCGGCAAGGTGAGGGACGTCTTTCCCACGGCCGCGCCGCACACCGCGCAGGTGCTTCTGCTCAGCGATCAGACCTCGGGCGCCGGCGTGGTTCTGCAGCAGACCCGCCTGCGCGCGGTGCTGCGCGGCGCCACCGGCGGGGAGTTGCAGATCACCAATCTCACCGACGACGACCACCTCAAGCCGGGAGACGCCATCGTGACCTCGGGCGGCGACGGCATCTTTCCCCGCGGTTTGCCGGTCGGCGCCATCGCGTCGTTTGCGCCCGATCCGGGCAATGCGCCGTACTTCCTTGCCCGCGTCAGGCCTGCCGCGAATCTCTCACGACTCGAGGAGGTCCTGGTCGTCACCGGGACCGAGAGCGCCCTTCCGCCGGCAACGTTGGCCACCCTGGCGCATGGCGCCATGGCAACGCAGCAGGCGCGGGCTGCCGCGGCCAAGGCAGCCGCCGATCGGGCCGCGGCCGAGGAGGCAGCGCATCAGGAGGCCGCGCGGTCCGCCGCCGAGATCGTCGCCGATCGTCTGCCCAGCATCCACGACGCGAACGATCCAAACACGGCAGACCCGTCAAAGGTCACCGACGCGGACGCGGCCGCGGCGACGGCAAAGACAGCCGTCGACCCGAAGAAAGCGGGCGCCGTGCCCAAGCCGCTGCCGACGATCCACGCGGACCGCTACAGCCCCGGAGCGACGCCGCCGGCCGTCCGTCTTGCGCCTGGAACGCGGCCCACCTCCGCCACCACCGGCGCCCCACACGACGCCGTGCCGCCGGCGAACCCCGACACCTCCGCGCCACCCTCACAGCCGTGATCCGACCCGCCGTGTACGCTCACGACATAGCTCCGTCCGCGATCCAGTGCCTCGCGTCTGGAGCTCCTCCACGGTTGCGCCTGCGCCGCTTGCCTGACCCATCATGACGACCCGCAGCTACAGCTCGCGCCGTGAACTGGAGGAGCACAGCTTCCACCCGGCCGTCACCCTGCTGGTCCCGCTTGCCGCCATCATGCTGCAGGCGCTGCTGCCCCGGGTGTTTCCGCGCCTGATGCTGCTGGATCTCCCGCTGCTGGTCACCATCTTCTTCGCGGTCAGCCGCCGCTCGCCCGTCGCCGGTGCGCTGACAGGAGCGACCATCGGTCTGTTGCAGGACGCGTTGACCGGGCAACCGATCGGCGTCCATGGCCTTGCCAAGACGGTGATCGGCTATGGCTGCGCCTCCATCGGTCTGCGGGTGGATGTGGATGCGCTGCCGACACGCCTGCTCATCACCTTTCTGTTTTCGCTGCTCAATAGCCTGCTGTTGTATGCGATCGTTCGCCACCTGCTCGGGCTGCGTGCGGAACACCTGCTGTGGCGGCATGAGCTATTGCGCGCCGTGGTCAACACGGTCGTGGGCGTGCCGCTGTTCTATCTGCTGGATCGGGCGAAGCGCGCGGCCTGAGCGGGCCCCCACGCGCCTCCATAACGACGCCGGTTCGCGCGAAGAGGATCCGGGCCTTGAACAGCGGCGGTCTACACTGGAGGTGCACCTCCCCACACCGCGATGCGCCTTCCTCGCACTCTCCCCAAACCGTGGCGCCCCGCACAGCCGCCGCTGCCCTCGTCCAACCCCGCGCAGCCGCAGCCGCAGCCGCAGCCGCAGCCGCAGCCGCAGCCGCAGCCGCCGCGCCGCCGCGCACCGGGCCGGCGCACGCGCGGCACGGACGAAAAGCTCTCGCCCGCGAAGCTCCATGCCGGCCAGTATGTGGTCGCCCTGGTCCTCGGCATCTTGCTGGTTGGTCTTTACCGTCTGCAGGTGGTCAGCGCGGAGAACTATCGCGTGCTGGCCGAGGCCAACCGCATTCGCAAGGTCCCCGTGCTCGCGCCGCGCGGCCGCCTGCTCGATCGCGAAGGCCGCCTCATCGTCGATAACTACCCCTCGGTCACCTGCTATCTGCTGCGCGACCAGGTGCGCGACCCGGACAAGGAGCTGCCGCTGATCGCCGAAGGGCTGCATCTGCCGGTTGAGCAGATTGAGACCACGCTGCGGCACTTCGCCGGCTCACCCCGCTATCAGTCGATTCCACTCAAACAGGACATCACGCCGGACGAGCAGGCCTTTATTCAGGCGCACCGCAACGAACTGCCGGAGCTGGAAACGCGCGACGAGCAGCGCCGACTCTATCCGCGCGACGGCTTCGCCGCCCATCTGATCGGCTACGTCGGCGAAGTCTCGGAGCAGATGCTCAACGACTCGCGCTACGCCTTCTATGAGCCCGGTGACGTGGTCGGCCGCTCCGGCGTGGAGCAGACCTACGACGCTCTGCTGCGCGGCACCGACGGCTCGCGCGATGTGATCGTCAACTCGCACGGCGAGGAACTCGGCGATCTCGGGCAGACCGCCGCCGTGCCCGGCAAGGACCTTCGCCTCACCATAGATCTCGATGTGCAGCGCGCGGCCGAGCAGGCGCTCGACGGCAAGATCGGCGCCATCGTCGCCATGGACCCGCACACCGGCGAGATCCTGGCGCTGGCCAGCCGCCCCACCTTCGACCCCAACCAGTTCTCCGTCCGCCTGACCAAGGCCTACTGGAACCAGATCCTGTCCAACCCCGATCATCCGCTGCTCGACAAGGCCATTCAGGCGCAGCTCGCGCCGGGCTCGACCTTCAAGATCGTCATGTCGGTCGCCGGCCTCGAAGAGAACGTCGCCCAAACCATGCATGTGCAATGCAACGGCGGCGCAAGCTTCTACGGGCACTTCTTTGCCTGCGACGCGCACCACGGCAACGTCACCATTGCCAATGCGATTCCGTACTCCTGCGACACTTTTTACTACACCCTCGCGAACCGCCTCGGGATCGACACCATCGCGCGCTATGCGACCGCGCTCGGCTTCGGCCAGCGGACCGGCGTCGATCTGCCTGACGAGGTCTCCGGCACCATGCCCTCGAGCGCCTGGAAGATGAAGAACTTCCATGAAAAGTGGTTTGCCGGCGAAACCATCTCGGTCGGCATCGGGCAGGGCGCCATCGCCGCCACGCCGCTGCAGCTCGCGCGCGCCATCGGCGGCATCGCCTCCGGCGGAGTCCTGCACCGGCCGCATGTTGTCTTTGCCGACGAGGTTCCCGCCGAGGAGCTCGAGGCCGTGCACGAGACCTTCTCCGGCTCGGGCGAGACCACCATTCCGCTCTCCGCCGAAAACTGGCAGATCGTCACCGACGGCATGGCCCAGGTGACCGAACCGGGCCTCTTTCACACCGCGGCCTCCGCCCATCTGGATGGCATCGACTTCGCGGGCAAGACCGGCACAGCGCAGGTCATCGGCCACGATGCCCTGTCGCGCATCGGCAAGGCGCACAACACCGAGCCCAACGCCTGGTTCGTCGGCATGGCGCCGCGCCGCAACCCCGACATCGTGGTCGCCGTGCTGTGGGAGCACGGCAACTGGGGCAAGAACTCCGCGCTCTTGGCCGCGCGCGTGGTCGAGGCCTTCGTCAACAAGCAGCGCACGCGCGCCAACAACGTCCGCGAGATCGCGCAGGTGGCGCCGCCCACCGACCTGCCCGCCTCAGGCGCCTCGCCAAAGCAAACGCAAGACGCGGCGGCCCGAGCCAAGACATCGTCGCCGCATCCGGCTCCGCCCCCGCCGTACCCACACGCGCCTGACGCGACCGCTCCACAAAGACAGTAGAGGCTACGCGAGCCGCCCGCCGGCTGCACGATCCTGGTCTCGGCTCCGATCCTGCCACGCGCACGTCAGATGTGCGTATGATTTCGGACGAAGCGAAACCGCCCCCCGGAGCCCACGTGACCCGCAATCTCGTTCTGTCGATTCTTCTGCTCGCCGCGCCGGCTCTCTTGGCGCAACAGCCTCCGGCGCAGCAGCGCGTGCCGGCGACGCCGCTGATCACGCACAACCCGTACTTCTCCATCTGGTCGGACACCGACGACCTCACCGCGTCCAACACCGTGCACTGGACGGGCAAGCCGCAGCCCATCGCCGGCCTCATCCGCATCGACGGCAAACCGTATCGCTTCATGGGCCAATACCCCCGAGAGATGCCGGCCATGCAGCAGATCGCGCATACCGTCACGCCCACGCACACCCGTTACAGCTTCACCGAGGGCGGCGTTCAGCTCGATCTCACCTTCTTTACGCCGACCATTCTCTCGGACCTCGATGTGCTGTCGCGGCCGGTGACCTACATCAGTTACACACTTAAATCCATCGACGGCCAGCCGCACAACGACATCTCCGTGCTGGTGGACGTGGGGCCCATCATTGCGGTAAACGCTCCCGGCGAGGCAGTCACCTACTCGCGCAACCAGACCGAGACCCAGACCGTGCTCTCGGTCGGCTCGCGGGAGCAGCGCGTCCTCAACCGCTCGGGCGACGATCTGCGCATCGACTGGGGTTACTTCCATCTTTCCGTGCCGAACAACGAGGAGTCGACCTCGGCGATCGTGCGCGAGACCTCGGTCGGGCTCAACGGCGCCTTCGCCACCACCGGCGCTCTGCCCAAGGCCGACGACATGGACGCCTCGCCGGTGGTCGGCCACGGCGACGCCCATCTTGCCGTCGAACTGCCGCTCCACACCGTCGGCCAGCAGCCTGTCACCCGCCACGTCCTCGTCAGCTACACCGAGGGCTACGCCATCCAGTTCCTCCAGCGCAATCTGCGGCCGTACTGGGAGCGCAACGGCCAGACCGTCGCCGCGATGCTCGACCAGGCCGAACAGCAATACACCGAGCTCGACCAAAAGGGCACCGCGCTCGACACCGAGCTCACCGCCGACCTCGTTCGAACCGCCGGACAGAACTACGCCGACCTCTGCATCCTTGCCTATCGCCAGGCCTGGGCCGCGCACGGCTTCGTCGCCGATCTCGACGGCCGGCCGCTCGTCTTCGGCAAGGAGAACTTCTCGAACGGCAGCATCGGCACCGTCGATGTGCTCTACCCCGCAGCGCCGTTCTTCCTCTTCTTCAACCCCGTCCTGCTTGAGGCCGAGCTCCGTCCGTTGATGGAGTATACCGCGCTGCCCAATCGCTGGCGTTTTCCGTTTGCCCCGCATGATCTCGGCACCTATCCGCTGGCCAACGGACAGACCTATGGCGGCGGCGAGACGACCGAGGAAGACCAGATGCCGGTCGAGGAGTCCGGCAACATGCTGATCCTGGTCGATGCCGTCGCCCGTGCCGAAGGGAACACCCGCCTAGCCGAGCAGTACTGGCCCAAGCTCTCGCAGTGGGCCGAGTTCCTGCGCGACCACGGCCTCGACCCCGAAAACCAGCTCACCACGGATGACTTCGCCGGCCACGTCACACACAACGCCAACCTCGCCCTCAAGGCCATCGACGCCCTCGAAGCCTACGCCGACCTCGCCCGCCTGCTGCACAAGGACGCGGTCGCGCGCGACTACTCAAAGATCGCTCACGGCTACGCCGAAAAGTGGATCACCATGGACAAGGAGGGCGATCACTACAAGCTCGCCTATGACTCGCCCAACACCTGGAGCCAAAAGTACAACCTCGTCTGGGATACCCTGCTTGGTTACAATCTGTTCCCGCAGTCGGTGCGCGACAGCGAGATCGCGTTCTACAAGACCAAGCTGAACAGGTACGGCCTGCCGCTCGACAGCCGCAAGGACTACACCAAGCTGGATTGGCAGATCTGGACCGCGACCCTGGCCACCAGCCCCGCTGACTTCAACACCTTCGTGGACCCGATCGCGCTGTGGATCAAGGAGACCCCCGCCCGCGTTCCGCTCACCGATTGGTACGACACCAAGACCGGCAAGCAGGAGAGTTTTCAGGCCCGCTCCGTCGTCGGCGGCGTCTACATTAAGGCGCTGGCGGACAAGCAGCTCACCGAAAAATGGCGCGCTCGCGCCGCGTCGTCCGGGAGCGCGGCGTCCGGAAGCGCGTCTTCCGGGAGCGCCTCGCACTGAGGCATCTCTCCTGATTGCTGTGCCCCTGTTTGGACGGCGATGCAGGCGCACGGCGCTACACTGGACCTACCCCCATGCGTCCGCTCTTCTCCTTTCGCGACTTCGACTGGGTCCTGCTCGGGTTTGTGCTGGTGCTCTCCGTCATCAGCGTGCTGGAGATCAAGTCGGCCACCGCGCACACCAAGTTCCACGGCTTCGACACCAAGCAGATCGGCTTTCTCGCCGTCGGCCTGGTGCTCATGTTTCTGGTCTCGCTGGTCGACTACCACAGCCTGATCGAGATCGCGACACCCGCCTACACCATCAGCATGGCCTCCCTGCTTGCCGTGCTGGTCGCGGGCACGCGGGTCATGGGCGCGCGCCGCTGGATCAAGCTTCCCGGCGGCATCCACTTCCAGCCCTCGGAATGGGTCAAGCTGGTGCTCATCGTCGTCGTCGCCCGCTTCTTCTGGAACCTTGCCAACCGCGAGCTGACCTGGGCCGATATCGGCAAGGCCTTCGCTCTGGTCGGCGTACCCATGCTGCTGGTGCTCAAGCAGCCGGACCTCGGCACCGCGCTCACCTACGTGCCGATCCTGATCGTCGGTCTGCTGCTCGGCGGCCTCAGAGCCAAGCAGGCCGGCCTTCTGCTGCTCGGCTTTCTTCTGGTCGCCGGCATCGGCTGGAGCAGCGGCAAGCTGCTGAAGCCCTATCAGAAGGCGCGCCTGACCAGCTTCATCAACCCCGACGCCGACCCCAAGGGCTCCGGCTACCAGATCCGCCAATCGCTGATCGCCGTCGGCTCGGGCGGCCTGTGGGGCAAGGGCGCCAACCGCGGCACCCAAACCCAGGGCGACTTCCTCCCCATCCCCTACACCGACTTTATCTTCGCCGCCTTCTGCGAAGAGCACGGCTTTGTCGGCGCCGTGGGCGTGCTTCTGCTCTACTTCCTGATCCTCATGCGCCTGATCCACAACGCGCAGACCGCCTCCGATATGCCCGGCAGCTTTCTCATCATGGGCGTCGTGGCCGTGATCCTGTTTCAGATCGCCGTCAACATCGGCATGGTGGTCGGGCTGATGCCCGTCACCGGCATCCCGCTGCCGCTGATGAGCTACGGCGGCAGCTCCATTCTGTTTACGTTTCTCTCGCTCGGCATGGTGATGAACGTGCGCATGCGGCGCTTTGTCAACTAGCGCCTTTCCACCCGATGCTCCGGCTCGCGGGAGCCATCGAGCACACACCTCCCGGCCCGGAGCCTCGCAAGCCAGTCCCCCACGCGCTTGCCATGTGCAATACTGTCGATAAGCCGAAAAGGCGGCACTCCCTTTCGTGGCCTCACCTTGCCGCATTGCGCGTTCTGCGATGCATCCCGCAAGCGACCCAAGGCTTGCAGTACTTCCAAGGCTTTCGTAATCCCAAGCTTTCGTACCAAGACATTGCAGCAAACAGACTTCAGCAAACAAAGGCCGGCCAGCCAGAGCGATCTCCCAATCCGTTGGCCGGGCAGGTTCTCAGGCGAATGATGGCATCCGGATGGCAAACGGCCCAGCCCCGCACGAGCGGACGCGATCTGGTCACAAACTCCGCATGCTCGCCCATGTCCCCCGTGTTGTCTTGTTCTGATCCGATGTTCGGCACCGTCTCCCGTCCGCTGGTCTCCAGCAGACGCCGGATTGACGCGCCAACATGCTCCACGCCGAGCATCGACCGACAAGTCGCCCACGACCGACCCTGCCCGATCCACCGGGCGCACGTCTAGCCGCACCGGCCAGACGCGCGCCACAAAGAGATCCCTGACTCGTCTGCCGTCCGTGCCCACACCAGTGGCGCCGGGCAGAAAAGAGCATGGAATCGATGTCCAAAGAAATCTATATCTCCTCCACCCCGCATGAGACGCGGCTTGCCATCGTCGAAAATGACGACCTCACCGAGATCTACTACGAGCGGGAAAACGAATACACCCTCGCCGGTTCCATCTACAACGGCAAGGTGACCCGCGTGCTTCCGGGCATGCAAAGCTCCTTTGTCGATGTCGGCCTCGAGCGCGACGCCTTTCTCTACATCACGGACTTTCTCGAGGAGGCCGGCGAGTCGGCCGACTTCGACGCGGGCGAGGGCCGCCGCGGGGACGGTCGCCGCGGCGATCGCCCGCGCACCCTCGACGCGACGCCCGCCGACGGGGATCGCCCCGCGCTCGCCGAAGGTGCGGAGCCGCGCAGCGCCGAGAGCATGCCCGAGCGCTCCCGCGAACCGGGCTCGGAGCGGTCACGCGAACCGGGTTCGGAGCGCTCGCGGGATCGCAACGGCCGGCGTCAGCGCGGCGGCGGGCGGGACGGCCGTGGCGCGCGTCCTGCCGCTGCGGAGCTCGGTCGACGCCCGGAGATAACCGCCGCTCCTCCAGCGCTGTCCTTCCACGAAGAGGTCGCCGCCGAGCCGACAGACGACGAACCGGCTCCGATCGACGCCGTCTCCTTGGGCGAGGGCGCGCCCGCCGCCGAAGGAAGCCGCCGGTGGCGCGGTCGTCGTGGCCGCCGCCGCGGTGGACGCGGGGGCGCTCGTGAGACCCTGCCAGAGACTCAGGCCGAGGCGGGAGCACCCACCGGCTTTGCCGCCGGCGACGAGGAGATCGTGGCCGGCCCGGACCTGTCTTCCGGCTACGACCTCGCCGAGGAGGACGCGGCCGACGACCCGGACGATCTCTTCGACCCCCCCTTCGCCGCTCTGGTGGGTACGATCGAGGCCAGCGCCGCGCCCGAAGTCGCCCTCGACTCCATAGCCGTGGACCCCATAGAAGACGCCGCGATCACGCGCGATCGCCGCGGCAGCCGGTCGGATCGTCGCGAGTCCGCCAGCGGCGGTCGCTCCGATCGTGGCTCCGACCGGGGCTCGAATCGGGATTCCGACCGGGGACGCGATCGTCGCGAGGGGGGCCGCTCCGGCCGCCGAGACACCGCCTACAGCTCCGACTATGGACAGCCCGAAGCCGCGGACAGCGCACCCGCCGAGCCCATTCTTCTGCCCGGCGAGAGCCTGGCCAAGTATCGCGGCGGCGCTTCCGCGGAAGGCGAGTCAGCGCCGCCACAGGCCTCGGCGCCGGTCTCCACACCGGAGTTTCGCCTGCCGGGCGCATGGGACGGCGGCAGTGTTCTGCCGGGAGAGACCCTTCGGCCCCGTCCCGCCTCCACCCAGGACGCCGCTCGACCCACCGAGGTCTCCCGTGGTGGTCGTGACGATCGCGGCAGCCGGAACGATCGCGGCGGCAGAGACGAGCGCGGTGGGCGCAACGACCGTGGCGGCAGAGACGATCGCGGCAGCCGAGGTCGGGGAGATCGCGACCGGGGCCGTCGGGAAAGCACGCCGGACGCTGGCGCGCGTTCACGGACCCCAGAGCACTTCGCCGAGCCGCAGGACGCGACGCAATCCGCCGCCTCGTATCCCGCCGCCTCCTATCCCGCCGAGGTTCAGATCGCTCCGTTTCGCGCCCCTGCCGCGCAGGCAGGGCCAACCTATGCCGCGGCGCCCGTTCAGCAGGACCCTGACGGCTTCTCCGTAGCGACCCCCACCGAGGCCACCCACATCCTGGCGCAGCTCTCACCCGCCGTCGCCGCCCCCACTCCGACAGAGGCGCCGACCGCCGAGACGGCGGAGCCTTCGAGCCCCCCCGCTCACGACGCTTCCACCTCGCCTGAGGCTGCCGCTCCTGCCACAGCACCGGGCGAAGCGGAGTACGAGCCGACCGAGGGCTCGGCCTCTTATCGTGTTGACCCGGCGTCCCCGCGCGAGTTCCGCCAGGCCGCCGAGCCGGTCGCGGTGGCGGAAGTGGACGCCCCCGCCCCACCCCTCCTCCAGGACGCCTCCCCGGCGCACCGGATCACTCCAGCTCCCGGCCAAAGGTTGGCGCCCATCCACTTCGGCGCCGCAAGCGAGCCGGAGCAGGTCCAGGCCACGCCGGATCTCGATTCTCCGGCCGACCTCGTCACCGCCCCCGGTCACGAGGTGACGGCCATCAGCCTTGACGGCGAGATGCTCTCCGCTCTGCCCGCCCCCCCGCCCGCGGCCGAGCTCGCCGACCCCACCTCGCCCATCGAGCATGAGACGGCTGTGCTCGACGTGGACAGCATCGTGCCCGGTGGCCGAGCCGAGGCGCTCGATGCCGACCTTGTCTCACACATCGTCACGGATGACCCCGCAACGGACGCACAGCACGATCGCGTCTCTGACCGGGCGGTCGACGGCGGTCTCTCCGAAGAGGCCTTCTTCAGCGACGATGGGGACGAGATTGAGGACGAGGAAGACTTCCACACCACCACGCTCCACGCCGCCGCGATCGAGGAGATCGACTACGAGGACGACGAGATAGTCGAGACTTCGGCGGATCTCGGCGGCCTGCTCCGCGATATGTCGATCGATCAGCTGACCCGCACCGCCGATGGCACGACGGATTGTTCGACCGATCTGGGCGACGACGACGAGTTTGCCTTTGAAGAAGAAGACTCGCTCGGCGACGAGGAATTTTCTGAGCCATCCTCCGCGTCCACCCAGCACGAGCAAGCAGGCTTTGCCGCCATGCAGGAAGAGGACCAGGCCGAGAATGAGGTCGCCTTCGACGCCGCGGAGCCCGCACGCGACGATGCGATCTCGGACGAAAGCCGCGGGCAGCAGACGCGCACCGGTCGACGCGATGGCCGGGATGGTCGCCGCGGTGGTCGCGATCGCGGCCGTTCCAGCGGCGCCGGTGGCGAGCGAAGCAGCAACGATCGCGGCAGCAACGACCGCAGCGGCAACGGCGAACGGGGCAACAGCGGCGGCTTCCGCGCCGGCCGGGGCCGCGAGGGCCATCGCTCCGCGCAAACCACCAACCTCCCCGCCATCAGCGATCTGCTGAAGCCCGGCCAGGAGCTGCTGGTACAAATCGCCAAGGAGCCGATCGCCAAGAAGGGCGCCCGCATCACCTCGCACATCGCCCTGCCCGGCCGCTTCCTGGTCTTCATGCCCACCGTCAACCACACCGGCGTCTCGCGCAAGATCGAGTCCGACGGCGAGCGCCGCCGCCTCAAGGAGATCCTGCTCTCCGAAAAGGGCGAGGCCACCGGCGGCTTCATCGTCCGCACCGCCGCCTCCGGCGCCAGCGAAGAAGAGCTCCGCTCGGACCTCCGCTTTCTGCTCAATCTCTGGGCCGACATCAAGCAGCGCAGCGAAAGCTCCAAGTCCCCCGCGCTCATCTACCACGACCTCAACCTCGTCGAGCGCATCCTGCGCGATCAGGTCACCGATACCTTCTCGGCCATCTGGGTCGATAACGAGACCGACTACGAGCGCATCCTGCGCTTCCTGCAGCGTTTCCAGCCGTCGCTCATCCGCCGCGTCAAGCTCTACACCAAGGAGACGCCGCTCTTTGAGCAGTTCGGCATCTCGGAGGAGATCAACAAGGCCCTGCGGTCCAAGGTCTGGCTGAAGTCCGGCGGCTCCATCGTCATCAACCAGACCGAGGCCCTGGTCGCGATTGACATCAACACCGGCAAGTACGTCGGCAAGACGGCGCGGCTCGAAGACACCATCGTCAAGACCAACCTCGACGCCATCCCCGAGATCGTGCGGCAGATTCGCCTGCGCGACCTCGGCGGCATCATCATCATCGACTTCATCGACATGGATGAGCGCAAAAACCGCGCCCGCGTGATGATGGCGCTCGAAGATGAGCTCAAAAAAGATCGCGCCCCGTCCAAGGTGCTGCAATTTAATGACTTCGGCCTGGTCGCCATCACCCGCAAACGCGTCAAGCAGTCGCTCGAGCGCACCCTCTCCACGCCCTGCGCCATCTGCACCGGCACCGGCATGATCAAGTCGCCCGTCACCGTCTGCAACGATATCTACATGGAGATGCGCAAGATGCAGAAGCACCTCGACCGCGGCGACGTCATGCTGCGCGTCAACCCCGAGGTGGTCAAGCAGCTCAAAAGCCCAACCGCGCGCTGGCTCCAGGAGATGGAGGAGATGGTAGGAAAGACCATCCTGGTCAAGTCCGATCCAACCCTCCACCCCGAGCAGTTCGACATCCACTAGAACGCGCACACTCTGTGCGATACCGTACAGTGCCGGCACCCGAGACATGGGTGCCGGTATTTTCTTGCCGCTCTTTTTCGTCTAATGCACGTCGTCTCGCGTGCGGTAAACGACGCAATGTGTCCCTTTCGCGAACAGACGCGTCCTACACAACATTGGGCTTGCTGCTGGGTTCAGACCACCAGTAAAGCCGCTCTTCAGGAGTGATGTTCCCATGTCGACGTCCAATCTTCGTGTCGCCCGCCGTCTCGCCAGGTTCACTGCCTCGGCGGTGCTGGCGACGCCGCTTGCAGGCGCTCTTTACGCCCAGCAGTCTGCTTCCACCTCCCCTGCTCTTCCTGCTGTCGCGCTCCCCTCTCAGACCGAGCCGGCGCCCAGCTCGCTGAACCTCGACCTTGACGCCGCACTGCACACGCCGCTCTCCGACTCCGTGCTCTCCGGGAACTCGTCCTCGAGCGCATCCGAGCAGGGCGCGGCGGATCCGGCACTCCTTGCCGAGGCACTGCCCTCCCCGGATGGCAACTTGCAGCCGCCGCCCTATCGCCGTCGCCGCTACGGCACGCCCAGCTACAGCGACCGTATGCACAATGCGGACGGCTCCAGCCGTCTGGCCTTTGTCGCCGGCGGCGGCCTCAACGTTCCGGTCGGCAGCGCGAGCTCAGACTTCCTGAAAACAGGCTGGCGCTTCGAGGGTGGCGCCGGCATCAATTTCAGCCGCAAGCTCGGTGTCATGCTGCAGTTCGATTGGGATGACTTCGGTCTGCCGGGCAGCGTGCTGGCGAACCAGGAGAAACTCTACACCGCGATCACCAGCGACACCACGGGCGCCTTCACTGGCTTGGACGGTCATTCGCACATCTGGTCCTTCACCGCAAACCCAACCTTCACCTTCTTCCAGGGCGACAAGGTCGGCGCATACGGCGTGGTCGGCGGCGGCTTCTACCACAAGGTGACCAACTTCACCGTGCCGGCCGAGGGTCAGTACTGCGATTACTACTACGGCTGTTACACCTACACGGCCAACCAGACCATCGATCACTACACCAGCAACGCACCCGGTGTCACCGGTGGCGTGGGCATGACCTACAAGTTCTCACGATTCGCCAACGAAAAGTTCTTTGTGGAAGCCCGCTTCGTCCACACCTTCAACCAGGCCCGCCTCGGCGATCCGGCCTACACCGGCGCCACTACCGGCACCGCCTACAACCTGTATCCGCCGAATAGCAACGAGACCAGTTACATCCCCATCACCTTCGGCGTTCGCTTCTAGCGTTCACGAAAGCAAGGAGCCCGACGCTGGATGCCGGGCTCTTTCCTTTGCTGCGCTCTTATTGGCCAGACGGGCTCATTCACCCAGACAGGCTCATTGCCCCAAACGAGCCTCGAGCGCGAAACCCCCCACCACGCCGATCACCGTCAACAGGCTGATCAAAATCTGATGGGCCGTGCCACGCTGTCGCGCCTCCCATGTGTTGCGCCATAACACCAGCAGAAGCACCGCGATCAGCAGAGCCTCCTGTCGATGCGCCTGCACCCGCATGCCGATGCGTGCCGCGCTGTAGGCGCCGATCACCGTGCACAGCAGCCACATCAACTCGTGCACAAATTTGTAACCTCCGCGCACGCGGTTGTCCACGATCACAAAGTTGGGAACGGAGGAGGCGAGTGCCATGGTGCCGACCAGCGCGCAGGCGACCGTGACCAAATAGCCTGCCAGAACCGCGAGACCGATGATGACCAGGTTAACCATGTGTTCGTTGCGTCTCTTCGGCGAAAGCACCCTCTTGCCGATGTACAGGAGGAGGCTAATGAGTCCGCGTTATCTCTTTCAGCAAAATGGCCCTTCACATCTGTTGAACAGCCACAGCACAGGAGGCTTGCTCAGCGCCGCATCGCTGCCTCGATCGCGGTTGTGTCGTGAGGTAGGTCTTCGATGAAGTCTACCAGCCGTCCACTCGCGTCCACGTAGAACACGTCCTCGATACGCACGCCGAGCTTCTCCTCCGGCAGATAAATCCCGGGCTCGATGGTAAAGACCATGCCCTTGTCCAGCTTTGTCGTCGCATAGTCCATCGGGTCGTGCACGTCGATCCCGACCGAGTGCCCTAGCCCGTGCACGAAGTACTTGCCCAGCGGCTCACCGAGCAGGTCCTTGCCGTGCGTGTTGATGTACTCATACGCGACCTTATCCAGCGAGTCCGTCACTTGGGGGTTCGTCCGATCCGCGAGCGTGCCCATCCGGAACTTGCCTGCCACAAACGCGGCCGCGGCGGCGCGCTGCGCGCCGAGCACGATGTCGTAGATCTCCCGCTGCCGCGCCGAAAAATGCCCATCCACCGGCATCGTCCGCGTAATGTCCGAGGCATACATGCTGTACTCCCCCGCCTCGTCGATCACCACCACGTCGCCCTTCTCCATCGTGCGCGCATTCGCCGCGTAGTGCAGCACCGTGGACTCCGGCCCCGAGCCGACGATCGCCGCATAGCTCGGCCGCTCGCAGCCCTCTTCCATCATCGTTGCAAGCTCCACGCCGGCCACGGTTCGCTCCCGTACACCTGGCCTGATGGCGCGCATGCCCGCCCGCTGCGCCGCGATCGAAGCATCGCTCGCCTTCTTCAGCAGCGCGATCTCGGCCGGGCTCTTTACCTCGCGCAGCACCATGGTCAACTGGCGCACATCGTTCGCGGGCGGCGCATCACTGCGACCCATGGCTGCCGCCAGAAAGTTCATCGTCGCCGTCGATTGCGGCATGTCGGTCGGCCGCCAGATGTGACGACCCCGGCTGTAGATGTCCTTGCTGACGAACTCTGCCAACACCTCCGGCAGGGCGCTGACCTGCATCACCTCGTCCACGCCCGTCGACTGCTTTGCGCCTGCTGTCGTCGCGTCCATCTTCTCGCCCGTGTAAATCTCCGTCACGCGATCGCGCTCCGGCAAGAACAGGATCTCGCGATACACATGCGCCGGCACCTGCTCGCCCGTGCGTGCCACCGTCGTGGCCGGCCCCGCCCCGATCACCACCAGCGCCGCTCCCGGCTCCGTCCATCCGGTCAGATAAAAGAAGTCCGCGTCCTGCCGATACGGCATGAAGTCCAACACCGGCTCCTCGGACGCGAACAGCACAGCAACCCCGCCATTCAGTTTGTCGGCAAGCGCCATCCTTCGCTGGTGGTACTCCGCACGCGGAACAGAGTCCATCGCGAACGCCGCGGACACAGCGCAGAAGAGCAGCAGCAGGGAAGCAGGCAAGCGAATGGAAGCCACGAAGCTCCTTAAGGGTCGCGCCGGACGCGCGCGAGGAAATAGGGGTTAGAGAGAAGATAGCGCGTCAGCAGCCGCGCTCGCACGTCGGCTCGTCAGCCCGGTTAGCTCTGTGATGAGACAGCCTGTCCCGCATCCGCCATCTCGAGCTCGGTCGGCTTGCCCACGGCGGAGTCGACGCGCTGGGGAAACAGGCGGTCGCGGAAGCGCAGCGCGGGGAACTCGACAATACGTGTCATGGCCCAGCCCAGCCCAACCCCCGCCATCAAGGGAACCGTCGCATCCCACAGCACACGGAACGCCCCGGGCACATGGCGGTCGAAGCTGTTCAGCGGCGCGATCACCGCGACATGCCACAGGTAGATCCCGTAGGAGTACAGCCCGATCCACGCGACCACGCGATACAGCCATGGCCGCCGCACCCCTTGGCGCGGCCGATACAGCAGCATCAGGGTGGCTATGCCCAGCAGGTTGGCGACGTTGTAGCTCATCGCCGCAAACTGCGGTGTCACCGGCGCGAAACGAAAGAAGAGCAGCGTCCCCACCAGCAGCGCCAGCCACATCGAGATCGGCCGTTGCAGCCGGCGAAAGTCGACCGGGCGAAAGTGGTACAGCATCGCCAGCAGCACACCTTCGAGGATCCCGTCGATGCGGCTGTGCGTCTCGCTGAAGATCGGTTCTCCATGCCCGGCCAGCACCTGCCGAAGAATCATCACACCGGCCACCGCGCACGCAAGAAACACCGCCAGGTGGCGCACGCGCACCCGCCACATCGCCGCGAGCGCAAGCATCCCGATCAGCAGCAGATAGGCGTGCTCCTCGACCGCGAGGCTCCACGTGTGCGCGATGCCGCCCATGTAGTTCTGCACGTTCAGCAGGTTCCAGCGAAGCTCCCACAGCGTGCGATGGCCAGACAACAGCACCACCGCGAGATACACGTAGTACTGTGGCCAGATCTTGAAGCCGCGCCGCACCAGAAATCGGCCGGAGTCCACGCGCGAGCGCAGCTTCCACTCCTTCATCAGCAGCCCGCCGATCAAAAACCCGCTCAGGATGAAGAACATATCCACACCGACCCAGCCGAAGTGCGCAAAGCCCAGCAGATAAAACGGATAGAGAAACAGCGTGTGGGACTGGTGAAAGTCCAGCACCATCAGAATCGCAATGCCGCGGATGAAGTCGAGCTCGATCTCCCGACGCACGATTCCCGGCGGCCTGCTCGTTGTGGTCAGCGTCAGATCCCCACAGGGAACGGCTTCTCGTGCATCTGCTGACCGCCACTCCGCTCGAAGCGGCCCTGCAACAGACTGAGCAGACCGGTGAACCAGTAGCCGAAGACAAAGAGCAGAAGAAAGGGAATCGTCAGGTAGTTCTCGGTCGAAACGGCATAAAAGACGGTCCACAGAAAATAGCAGCCGATCGCCAGCTCGATCCACGGCACAATCCCCAGCCGCTTGCGATAGACCTTGGCCTGCGAGCGCTCGCCCTTCACCTGCACACGGTACTTCGGCGTGCGCGCAAACGCACTCTTCACCCCGAACAGCGCCTCCAGCACCGCCTTGGTGTTCGAGATCGTGAGCCCCACACCGCCCAGCGCCATCACAAAAGGGATATACAGAATCGAGCGATACCACGTGCGCGGGTGCAGCTCCCTCTGGCTCACCAGGTAAAATGTCGAGACCGACATGGTGCTGGCGACAAACAGCGGCACGTCGATCAGCAGCATCTGCAGATAGCCCTGCCACGAACGGATGATCATCGCCGGCATCAGCAGCGTGCTCAGCACGATCATCAACGGATAGCTGATGTTGGCCGTTAGGTGATACCAGGCCTCAAGCTTGGTGTGCCACGGCGCATCGCTCTTGAGCACGCGCGGCAGAATCTTCTTGCCGGTCTGGATCAGCCCCTTCGCCCAGCGCGCCTGCTGCGTCTTGAAGGCGGTCATCTCGATCGGCAGCTCGGCCGGGCACTCCACATCCTGCAGGTACTTGAACCTCCACCCCACAAGCTGCGCCCGATAGCTCAGGTCGGTGTCCTCGGTCAGCGTGTCATGCTGCCATCCGCCCGCCTCGTCGATCGCCCGCCGCCGCCACATGCCCGCCGTGCCGTTGAAGTTGAAGAAGACGCCTGCCCGCGAGCGGCCGCCATGCTCCAGCACAAAGTGTCCGTCGAGCAGGATTCCCTCCACCTGCGTCAGAAAGCTGTAGTCGCGGTTCAGGTGCGTCCACCGCGTCTGCACCATGCCGATCGTCGGCTCGGCGAAGTGATCGATCACCCGCAGCAGCCAGTCCGCCGGCGGCGTGAAGTCCGCGTCGAAGATGGCCACGAACTCGCCATGCGCCACGGCCAGCCCGGCATCGAGCGCGCCCGCCTTGTAACCGTGCCGGTTCTCGCGATGCAGATACACGATCGGCTGCGGCGCTAGGCCGTTCGCCCCCGCCGCATAGCGCTCCACGATCTCCCGCGCCACCGCCCTGGTCTCGTCGGTTGAGTCGTCGAGCACCTGGATCTCCAGGCGATCGCGCGGGTACTCCAGCCGGCAGATCGCATCCACAAGTCGATCCACCACAAACTGCTCGTTGAAGATCGGCAGCTGCACCGTCACGCTCGGCAGCTCACCCTCGGCCCAGCGCATGGGTGGTTCGTTCGCGTGCGCCTCGTTCTTGCGATTGCGATAGTACAGCCACACCAGCTGATAGCGATGTATGCCGTAGAAGGCCAGCACCACCATCACAAGGAAGTAGGGCACCAGCAGAAACGTGTCAAACGTATTCCACCGATACAGGTGCTCAAAGGTCTTGTCGGCGTAGTGTGTCTTCCAGTAGTGCCCGATTCCGTGCGGCGCCACCAGCAGGATCGTCAAGAGCGAACCACCGGTCGCACACAGTTGCTCGAACAGAACGGAACCTCCAAAAGCACATCGCGGTTGCGCTCATTCTATCGTCAGTGCCCTCCGCCCGTGCGCGCGGCCGTGCCGTCACGCTCACTTGCCGCCCGTGTAGTACCCGTCCCGTTTCTGCACCAGCAGATTCTTGTCCTTGGGCGTGAAGAACGGTGACCTGGTGATACCCTCCGTCCGGATCGCCGTTAGCTTGGCCGCCCTGGTCCGGCGGCTCCGTCGCCAGCTGCTGGAGCGAGCGCCGCCTGCAGCTTCGGCTTCGAGCTCGTCAAATCCTGCGGCAGCTCCGCCTGCAGCGCGAACTGCATCACAAACCCCCACAATGACGGATCGCAACACCGGATTACGCTTCTGTTCACAGCGCACGTCGGAGCGGTTGACACCGCAAGCTCATCTCCGCAAACTGTGGGGCGAGCGCCACCGTCCTCCAACATCGCCACCGTACTCCAAGAACGCACCGTCTTCCAACCCCAACCACCCCGTTGCTTCGCCTCTCAAGGAGAACCTATGTCCTCTGCAATCGCTCGCCGGCTTCTGTCCCTCGGCCTCTCTGTCGGCATCGCCTCCACCGCTCTCTCCCAGTTGCCCGCCCCGCGCAAACCAGGCACACCCGAGCCCGACGCCCAACCCGGCAGCCGACTACAACGCACCGTGGCGGACGAGAACGCCAACGCCACCCCTGCCGCGACCAACGGCACCTTGGTGGCCAGGTTCACGGTCAAGCTCGTCACACCCGTTCCCAGCGGGCATCAGGTGCAGTGCGGCCTGACGGCGTCGGTCGATGACGAGAACAAGTCGACCTACACCATCGACAACCACATCTATGACACCGCGAGCACCAAGGCCTCGGTCAGCGGCTCGACCGCGACCTGCACAGTCACCATTCCCTACTCCTGGTACCTGAGCAATCTCAGCACGGACACCGTACAGCTGACCTACTCGCTCTACATCCTGAACGCCAGCGCCACCAACGGGAGCGGCGAAGCTCGCACCAGCAGCCAGTTCGTTCCCGGCGCCGGCGCCATCAAAGTGCCCGCCAACAACGCCACCACCACCTTCAACATCGCCGCCACACTCTAGCCCACGATCTCCGGCAGACCCATCAGAACCGCCGCGCACCCCGGCGGTCCTCATCCTCCGCCCACGAAGACCGACGCTCCCCTACCCCTTCACATTCTCCGGCACCGCCACCTCATCAAACCTCGCCGCCAGCCGCCGTAGCGCCTCCGCCACCCCATCCCCCGCCAGCGGCTTCCCGTGCCCCGGAGCCACCACCGCCGGGTCAAGCTCCGCCAGCCGCCCGACCGACGCCCGCGCCGCATCCCAGTCCGACGTAAAATACGCCGGCGGCCCATGCAGCTCCACATGCTGCGCCATCGACGCCTCAAAGAAGCTCTCCGGCTTGGTCGTGCAGAACGCATCCCCCGGCAGCAGCGTCCGATCCGCCGCCCGCCAGAACGATACGTGCCCCGGCGTGTGCCCCGGCGTCCGCAGCAGCGTCCACCCCGGCAGCTCCGCCACCGCCCCATCGTCCGCCCGCAGCATCCGCAGCCGCGGCCCCAGATCGATCGGCCCCCGCGGAAACATCGGCGACAGCAGCGGCATCAACCCGCCGCCTGCCCCCGTGTTCGGTGCCGCATACTCCTTCTGCCCCGAAAGATACGGCGCCTCCAGCGGATGCGCATACACCGGCACCCCCCACGCCTCCGCCAGCTCCTCCGCCGCGCTCACATGGTCAAAGTGCCCGTGCGTCAGCACAATCGCATTCGGCGCCTTGCCAAACGTCTTCTCCGCCCAGCTCTTGATCCGCCCCGCCGAGAAGGGAATCGCCGCATCCACCAGCGTCCAGCTCCCATCCGGATGCGTGATCCCAAACACATTCACAAACGTGATCCGCAGCCCATGCACCCCCGGCGCGATCGCCTCCATCGCCAGCACCTGATCGTCCGAGATCTCGATCTTGTCCATCGCACCCTCCATCCTGCTCCGTGGGATGCCGATCCCACCCCTCGGCACACCGCGCAAATCGTGAGAGCATCTTCCTATGAAGGATTCAGCCCCGAACCACGAGCCAATCCCCGCGGCAGATACCGCCCCCACCCCACCTAAACTCAAGATCGGCGGCCTCGGCCGCAAGGCGCAAAAGCTCCAGGCCCTGCGCGAAAAGGCCGCCCAAGCCCAAATCGAGGCCAAGACCGGCGTCAAGCCCTCACCCCGCGACTCCGTCGCCTCCTTCAAGGCCAAGGACACCTTCGCCGGCACCAAGAAGACCACCTTCCAGCGCAAGGCCGTCTAGCCCGCCGCACCGCCGATCCACCCGCCCGAGCCGGCTCAAACCCGCCCAGCCCCGCGCTGCCACCCCGCATCCAACCTCCCCATGCCCCCCGCCCCCATCTCCCAGGCCCTCCGCATCGCCAATCGCCCCGTCTCCCCCATCGGCCAGGGCACCTGGCAGATGGGCGACGACCCCAACCGGCGCGCCGACGAGATCGCCGCCCTCCGCCGCGGCGTCGAGCTCGGCCTCACCCTCATCGATACCGCCGAAATGTACGGCGGCGGCCGCTCCGAAACCCTCGTCGGGGAGGCCATCGCCCCCCTCCGCGAGGAGGTCTACCTCGTCTCCAAGGTCCTGCCCGCGAACGCCTCCCGCCACGGCGCCAAAAAAGCCTGCGAGGCCAGCCTCCGCCGCCTCGGCACCGATCGCCTCGACCTCTTCCTCCTCCACTGGCCCGGCGACCACCCCCTCGCCGAAACCGTCTCCGCCTTCGAAGAGCTCTACCACGCCGGCAAAATCCGCGCCTGGGGCGTCTCCAACTTCGACGTCCGCCTCCTCGAAGAGCTCTTCGCCTTCCCCCACGGCGATATGTGCGCCGCCAATCAGATCCTCTACAACCCCGAATACCGCGGCGTCGAGTTCGATCTCCTCCCCTGGTGCTTCGGCCACAAACTCCCCATCATGGCCTACTCGCCCGTCGGTCAGGGTGGCGACCTCCTCCGCTCCCCCACCCTCGCCGCCATCGCCCGCCGCCACACCGCCACCCCCGCCCAGGTCGCCCTCGCCTGGGAGCTCCGCCAACCCAACCTCTGCGTCATCCCCAAGGCCGCCACCGTCCCCCACGTCGAAGAAAACGCCGCCGCCGCCCACCTCCAACTCACCCCCGAAGACCTCGCCGCCCTCGACGCCACCTACCCCCCACCCACCCGCCGCACCCCCCTCGCCACCCTCTAGCCCACGTGCCGCCGCACAAGCAGGAGAGCTTCCGCCAGCCTTTGCAGGACCAATCGAGATTGCTGGTTCAGCGCAGCTGTTCCACAGCAATCAATTCGACCACTCGATGCTTTACCTCGTCGCGCACTTTCCTCACCTCCTCGATAGGCAAGCCTTTAGGGTCGCGGAGCGGCCAGTCTTCTCGGCGTAGACCTGGAACATACGGGCACATCTCGCCGCATCCCATGGTCACAAGCAGGCTTGCATCACGTGCCAACTCCTCGGTGAGGAGCCGCGGTCGAGCAGCGGAGAGATCAAGGCCAATCTCGTGCATCACCTCCAGCACCTCAGGGTGAACACGTGCGCCCGGCTCTGTTCCGGCAGAGATGGCCCGAGCCTTGTGAGGACTCGCAAGCTGGTTGAAGAAAGCCGCCGCCATCTGCGAGCGACCAGCGTTGTGGATGCAGGCGAAGATAAAGGTCTGCATCGAGTCTCCCTGTCAGGCTGAGACGCAGGCGCAGTTTGCGGCCGCTTCTTGGTTGGTATGGTCTTCGCAGCAAACCGGAGCGCAGCACGCGGGCGATGCTTCGGCTTTCTCCGGCAAGTTGTCCTCCAGCACAACGAAGACCTCCCACTCATTGCCGTCCGGGTCCAGAACCCACGTTTTGTCCTGCGTGGCAAAGCAGCAATCCGTCTGCATTTCGTCGCGGGTGATAAGACCGCGCCGGTGCCATTGCTCTCGCATCGCAAGCACGTCCTCCGTGGAAGCGACCTGGATGCCAAGATGCGAAAGCGCACCGGCTTCATTGAAGGTTTTCTCGTTGAGGGAGAAGTTAAGCGGCGGATTGGCAACGTCGAACTTCGCGTACCCGGTTCGGACCTTTGCCGGCTCAAGGTCGAACAGATTCCGATAGAACTCGATGCTCTTGGCCAGGTCGCGAACGTTGATCGCGACGTGAACTTTTAGGGCCGGAACGGTCATGTCGGCCGCCTCCATATGCGGTTAGACGAATATATTGCTTGCTTAACATATCTGTCAATGCAAATATGACTGCATGGCAAAGCGCGGTGGCTTTGAGATGGAACGTTTTTTTCAGGCACTCGGAGACCAGACCCGGCTTCGTCTGCTGAATCTGATGGGGGAACAGGAGATTTGCGTCTGCTACTTCGTTGAGATTCTGGGCGATCTCCAGCCCAAGATTTCCAGGCATCTGGCTTACCTGCGGAGTGCCGGAATTGTAGAGGCACGGCGCGAAGGAAAGTGGATGCACTACCGGATCGTCATGCCGCCGCACACTGGAGCCGCGCAGATTCTGAAACAGACTCTCGGGTGGTTGAAAGAGGAGAAGGCGATGCAGGCGGACCGGGCAAGGTTGACGAAAGCCTGCTGCTCGCCGGCAAAATACCTCCTTCTGGACGGCGCTCCGCTTCCAACAACGATTCCAGAAGCGTCCTGCGAGGTCTGCTAATGTCCACCACTCCCTACACACAAGGTCAGATTTGCGCCCCGGCCACTCGTAAGAAGCTCTCGTTTCTCGACCGGTTCCTGACCCTTTGGATCTTCCTCGCCATGGCGATCGGCGTTGCGATCGGCCACTTCGTTCCGTCCTCGGCGGCCTTCGTCAATCGATTTCAGACCGGCACGACGAACATTCCTATTGCTATCGGGCTCATCATCATGATGTTCCCACCCCTGGCGAAGGTTCGATACGAGAAGCTGGGCGAGGTCTTCCGCAACAAGCGTGTCCTCGGCCTATCGCTGGTGCAGAACTGGCTCATCGGCCCGGTCCTGATGTTTTTTCTGGCTATCGTTTTTCTGCGTGCCGAACCGGCTTATATGCGGGGTCTGATCCTGATCGGGATCGCCCGCTGCATTGCGATGGTGCTGGTCTGGAACGAACTCGCGGAGGGCGATACGGATTACGTTGCGGGGCTGGTGGCCATCAACAGCGTCTTTCAGGTGCTCTTCTACAGCCTTTATGCGTGGGCTTTCCTTACGGTACTTCCGAAGTGGTTTGGGCTCGAAGGGAGCATCGTCCAGATCGGCATCGGCCAAATTGCGAAGAGTGTGGGTCTCTACTTGGGGGTGCCGTTCGTCGCCGGGTTCCTCACCCGATTCTTTCTCATCCGGCTTAGGGGAGAAGAGTGGTACCGGACACGCTTCATCCCGCGCGTCAGCCCTCTTACCCTCGTCGCCTTGCTGTTCACGATCTTGGTGATGTTCTCGCTCAAGGGCGACCTGATTGTCCGGCTGCCGCTCGATGTGGTGAAGATCGCCGTCCCGCTGGTGATCTACTTCCTCATCATGTTCCTGGTCAGCTTCTGGATGGGCAAGCGGCTGGGCGCGAACTACGCAGAGTCTGCGACCCTCTCCTTCACCGCGGCGGGCAACAACTTTGAGCTGGCGATCGCCGTCGCGGTGGCGGTGTTCGGTCTTAATTCCGGCGAAGCGTTCGTTGGGGTCGTGGGCCCTTTAATTGAAGTGCCAGCCTTGATTGGGCTAGTCAATGTCGCCTTTTGGATGCGAGGGCGGTACTTCACCTCAGAGCAGACCCCCTTTGCGGTCTATCCGGTCGAGGATGCTCCTTAGTTGCTTAACGGTCCCGGGTTGGTCATGATAAGTCGGCTTATCGGCAGCAAACACAGCAACACTCCGAAATGGTTCGTGCCATGTGTAACACCTTGTGCCGCTGTCCTTCACGCTGGCGTCTTCCCGTTTATGGCACAAGGGCCCGAGGCTAAGCTGTAAGCTCCTCCTGAGAAGCGTGCGGAATCGGGACCCGGCCCTTCGGCCGAGTCGCACTCCGGTAGGCTGTCATGGAAATCTAGACGGTAGCTCGCGATCCCAAGGGGTACTTCGGGGGTACCTGGCCGGACCTATCTCGCCTGCTTTGAAGACTTTGGTACTTAAGTACGGGGGGAGGGGGGTACCCTACCTCGCCGCCGTCTTCTTGTTCCGCGCCCGCACCTTGAACCAGATCGGCGAGCCGATAAACCCGAACGCCTCCCGGATCTGGTTCGCCAGAAACCGCTCAAAGCTGAAGTGCAGCTTCACGTCCTTGTCGGTGAACAACACAAACGTCGGCGGCGCCACCGCCGCCTGCGTCATGTAGTAAATCTTCACCCGCTTGGCCATCGGCACCGACGCCTTCTGGAAGTCCACACGCTCCAGAAACCGATTCATCTGCCCGGTCGACACGCGCTTGCGCCGCTCGCGCGCTACCAGCTCCACCTTCTTGAACACCTGGTCGATATTCACACCGTGCTCGGCCGAGATAAACAGCAGCGGCGCATAGTCGAGATACTTCAACGCGTCGCGCACCTGCTCCTCATAGACCTTGCGATCCACTGGCGGCTTGCCGTCCGTCCGGTGCGTCGTCACCGCATCCCACTTGTTCACCACCAGAATCACCGACCGCCCGCTCTCATGCGCGTAGCCCCCGATGTTGGCGTCCGCCGCCGCCACCCCCTCGGTCGCGTCAATCACCAGCAACGAAACATCGGCGGCCTCCAGGTGCTTGCGCGCCATCACGACCGAAAGCTTCTCCGCCATCAGCTTGGTCTTGCCCTTGCGCCGGATGCCCGCCGTGTCCACAAACCGGAAACTGTGCCCATCCCGCTCGACTACCTCGTCGACCGCATCGCGCGTCGTCCCGGCGATCGGCGACACGATCGCCCGTGTCGTCCCAGTCAGCGCATTCAGCAGCGTGCTCTTGCCCACATTCGGTCGGCCGATGATGGCGACCTTCGTCTCCATCTGCACATAATCGCCGTGCGTGCGCAGCTTGCGCGGCGGCTCGGCCGCCGTCTCGACCGGGCCGGCCTCGTCCTCGAGCTCCTCGTCCTCGATCGTGAGCATGCGCTCCGGTTCAACCTCCGGCGCCGCCGGCAGCACCTCGAACACCTCGTCCAGCAGATCGCCGATGCCCGACCCGTGCTCGGCCGAGATCGGCAGCACGTTGCGAAAGCCCAGCGTGCGGAAGTTCTCGGCCGATGGCAGCAGCTCCGGCGTGTCCATCTTGTTCACCGCCAGAAAGCACGGCTTGCCGCCACGTAACAGCAGTCGCGCCAGCTCCATATCCGGCGACGCCAGCTCCGTCCGCCCGTCGACCACCATCACGATCGCGTCGGCCTCCTCGAGCGCGACCTGCGCCTGCCGGAAGATCTCGCTCGGGATCAGCGCCTCGTCGTCAGGCACCACGCCGCCGGTGTCCACCAACCGCACATCCCGCCCACTCCACTCCACCTCGCCGTAGATGCGATCGCGCGTGATCCCTGGCTCATCGCCCACGATCGATCGCCGCGTGCCCGTCAGCCGGTTGAAGAGTGTGCTCTTGCCTACATTAGGCCGGCCGCAGATCGCCACCAACGGCAGTGTCGCGTCCATCGCGATATCGGCGTCGTCGCCCATCCCCGCCCCCGCGCCGACCTGGTTGCGCCGCCGCAGCACGGCGCTCTCCGCCATCGCGATCTCGGCCGCGAGCTCCGTGCCCACGCGCTCTGCCTCCCGCCACTGCATCTCCTCCGGATCGATCTCGAGCGGCCGCGGCGTGCGTGGTGCGCGGCCCTGGCCCGAAGCCGCGCTCCCGGCCGCTCCAGCCGCGCTCTTCGGCGCGATCGTTCGCTTGCGCTCAAACTCCGGCGAGCGCCGCGGCGTCTTCGCCGCCATCTCCGCCGCCGCCTTCTTGCTGGCGATCTTCTTGCGTGCCTTCGGCGCCACCGCTCCGGTCACCGGCGCCACACGCGGCGCCTTGCCCTTCTTCGGTCGCGTGCTCGCCTGCCGATGCTTCTTGCCCAGTCGCTTTTTGCCGTCGTTCTTCGGTGCCATGATGTGCCGCCTCGTCTGTTCTGCAATTATCGGCCCCTTACTGGCTTTTCGCGCACCGCGGTGCAACGCGTCCACATAAACGCGAGTCCAGGCGAAGAAACGGCGGCTATCATCGAGGCAGTCGCCACGCGTGGAAGAGCTTGTCCAACTCGCAGAGAACCGGCCTCCCGATAACAATCCATTCGGCCGCCCGCTCGTTGATCGCAAGACGCCGCTCGCGGAGGCGAGTGCCGCACATTTGCCGTCACTGCACAGCTTCTTCGCGGCGGGCGGCCTGCTGTCGCGCTCGTCGCTCGCGTATGAGCACCGCCCCGGCCAGTACGAGATGGCGCGCGCGGTCGAGTCGGCCTTGCGTGACAAGCGACACCTCATCGTCGAAGCAGGCACGGGTACGGGAAAGACCCTCGCCTATCTGTTGCCGGCGCTGCGCCTGGCGCGCGAGACCGGCCAGCGCGTCATCCTCTCGACCGGCACCAAGAACCTGCAGGAGCAGCTCTTCTACAAGGACGTGCCCTTTCTCGAATCCGTCCTCGCCGGCTTCGACTCCCGTCAGACCGGCCCCCTGCGCGTCACGACCATGAAGGGGCGCGCGAACTATCTTTGTCGCCACAAGCTCTACGCACTGCGTGATGCCCCGCTGCTCAGCGGGCTCGACGAGATCACGCAGTTCCAGGCCATCTCGCACTGGGAGCGCACGACCGACACCGGCGATCGCGCGGAGATTGACGCGCTGCCCGAGCACTCTCCGCTCTGGCACAAGCTCGACGCGCGCACCGAGGCCTGCCTCGGCACAACCTGCCCGGACTGGGAGCGCTGCTTCATCACCACCATGCGGCGAAAGGCGCTCGAGAGCGAGCTCGTCATCGTCAATCACCACCTCTTCTTCGCGGATCTCTCGATCAAGCAGCAGGCGGGCGGCGCGCCCGATGCCGGCATCCTGCCCGAGGCCTGCGCCGTGATCTTCGACGAGGCGCACGAGCTCGAAGACGTGGCCAGCAACTACTTCGGCATCGGCCTTTCGACCGCGCGCTTTGAGGAGCTCACGCGCGACACCGAGCTGCTGCTGCGCGCTAAGCAGGCATCGAGCTCCGCCATCGAAAGTGCGCTGGCTGTTTTGCGGGAGCGCGCTCGGCTCTTCTTTGCCGCGCTCCCTGGCGAGAGCTCGTCGTTCGCGCCGGGCGTCGGTCGCATGCCCTTTGCCGAGCGTGGGGACTTTCTCGAAAGCTCGGGCGATGTGTATCTCTCGGTGGTCAACGCGCTCGAGCGGTTGGAGAGCGAGCTCGACCGCGTGCGCGATGTGGACGAGGCGATCGGTCTGCGCAAGCGTGCCGGCGAAATCCGCATACACCTGAAGTTCCTGCTTGAGTCCGAGGACAAGAACACGGTCTTCTGGATCGACCGCCGGGCTGCGGGCGGACTCCGTGCCGCAGCCCGCGGCGCCGGCCGGCCTGCAGCCGCGCCCGCCTTCCATACCCATCTGCAGGCCACGCCCATCGACGTCTCCGAGCTGCTGCAGACCACGCTCTTCGATGCCTTCCCGTCGGTGGTGCTGACCAGCGCCACCCTTGCCGTGGCGGGGCAGGACGGCGTCCCCGACTTCGCGCACATCTTGCGCCGGCTCGGTCTCACAGCGGCGCGCGAGCTCATCGTTCCGAGTCACTTCAACTATGCGCGCCAGGCGCTGCTCTATCTGCCGCCTAACATGCCGGACCCGCGCGACCCGAACTTCACCGATTGCTCAGTCGAGCGTATCCGCCGCTTGCTGGAGATCACGCGGGGCCGGGCCTTTTGTCTCTTCACCAGCTACGGCCACATGCGCACGGTGCACGACCGCCTGTTGCAGGAGCTGCCGTTTCCGCTGCTGCTGCACGGCACCGCCCCGCGCCATGTGCTGCTCGAGCAGTTTCGTGAGACGGAAAACGCCGTTCTCTTCGGCACATCGAGCTTCTGGCAAGGCGTGGACGTGCAGGGCGACCAGCTCTCATGCGTGATCATCGACCGCTTGCCCTTCGCGGTTCCGTCCGACCCGGTGATCGAGGCGCGCATGCGAGCGATTGAGGCGCAGGGCGGCAGGCCTTTCTTCGATCTCCAGGTGCCGCAGGCGGCCATTGCGCTGAAGCAGGGCTTCGGCAGGCTGATCCGCTCGCTCGACGACCGGGGCGTGCTGATGTTGCTTGATCCACGCGTGCAGCGCTCGCGCTACGGCCGCATCTTTCTGGACTCGCTGCCCCCATACCGGCGCACCACCGAGATGGCCGACGTCGAGGCCTTCTTCGCTCCGAGCTGAGTCTCTCGCCGATTAGGGGCAAACTTTTGGCGTAGCCGAAGCAGCCTCTGTTCCATGCCGCTCTGCTGCTTTATGCTGACCTCAGATGGGCCGCAATCTCTTTATCCTTTCGGCGACGCTGCTGCTGTTTGCGATGGTGAGCTGCGGCATCTCGACGACCAATATCGCGCAGCAACCGGGCTCGCCCGGCGACACCTCGCTGTGGCGCATGACGGGCCTCATGCTTCTGGTGATTGCCTTGTTCGTCGCGCTCGGCGGCATTCTGTCTTCGCTCTTTGAGCAGGCGGAGCGTCGTGCCGACGAAGCACGACGGCACGAGCGGGAACGACGGCCACGCCGCGGCTGAACGCCTATGGATGCGGCGTAGCGGCCAGCTTTGCGCGTGCCTGCAGCAGGCGAGCCGGCTCTTCAGGCAAGGTCGCATCCCGCACCGCGGCGCGATAGCCTCCGCTGTAGATCGAGTACATCACCGCGAGCGCGCAGCCGACGCCGAAGGCGAAGCCCAGGAAGAACCCGATCAGCGCGGTTGCCGGGAAGCTCACGTCTCAAGTGTACGGCGCGTTTGCCTGCACCAGTCACGCGGCCCGGCCTTCTCAGCATGGCGTTGAGATGCGCAGAGAGATCTCCGGCAACACGGTTGGCTCGGCATTTCAGTCGCGTGACCCAGCCCGGGAGTGATCCCTCGTTGATGCCGTGGTCATTTGCCCGGTGCGGCGGCATGGCGTAGTTTCTGAGTGGACCGCAAGCGTCTTCGGAGGCTCCCGCACGGACATGAGCTCGAGTGCATCGCAGCAGCAGCCGCACCTTTCCTCCACCCTCAACGAGAGCCGCCTTTTTCCGCCGCCGCCAGCGTTTGCGGAGAAGGCGCGCGTTCCCGACCGAGCGGCCTATGACGCTATGTACCGGCAGAGCGTCGAGGAGCCGGAGCGCTTCTGGGCGGAGCAGGCCGCCGGGCTTGACTGGAGCAAGCCGTGGCGCGTCGTGACCGAGGGCGAGGCGCAGCACACGAAGTGGTTCGTGGGCGGCGAGCTCAACCTATGCCACAACTGCGTGGACCGGCACGCGCTCGGCAGCCGCGCCGATAAGATCGCGCTGCTGTGGGAGAGCGAGCCGGGCGAGGTGCGGCGGATCACCTATCGCGAGCTGCACGCGGAGGTGCAGCGGCTGGCGAACGCGCTCAAGGCCATGGGGGTGAAGCGCGGGGACCGCGTGGCAATCTACATGGGCATGTGCCCGGAGCTCGCGATGGCGCTGCTGGCCTGCGCGCGCATTGGCGCCGTCCACTCGGTGATCTTTGGCGGCTTCGCGGCGCACGCTCTGGTCGACCGGATCAATGACTCGGGCTGCGTCGCCGTGCTCACGCAAGACATCTCCTATCGCCGCGGCGGCGAGATCAAGCTCAAGGCGATCGTCGACCAGGCGCTCCTTGACTGCCCCACGGTGAAGAAGGTGCTTGTCTACCAGCGGTCGGCGTCGCCGGTGGCCATGCAGGAGGGCCGGGACCTTTGGTGGCACGAGGCGCTGGCCGCCGCCGATCCGGTCTGCCTGGCCGAGCCGATGGATGCGGAGGATCCGCTCTATCTGCTCTACACCTCCGGCACCACCGGCAAGCCCAAGGGTCTGGTGCACACCACCGGCGGCTACGGCGTGGGAACGTATGCGACGACAAGGTACAACTTCGATTTGCGCGAGGACGACGTCTACTGGTGCACGGCGGACATCGGGTGGGTGACCGGGCACAGCTACGTCGTCTACGGCCCGCTGCTGAACGGTGCGACGGTGCTGCTCTATGAGGGCGCGCCGAACTGGCCGGAGAGCGACCGCATGTGGAAGCTGGTGGACGACCACAAAGTCACCGTCTTCTACACGGCGCCGACGGCGATCCGCGCGGCGATCAAGTGGGGCGATGAGTGGGTGCGGCGGCACTCGCTGGGGAGCCTGCGCCTGCTTGGCACGGTCGGTGAGCCGATCAACCCGGAGGCGTGGATGTGGTTCCACCGCGAGGTCGGCCATGAGCGCTGCCCCATTGTGGACACGTGGTGGCAGACCGAGACGGGGGCGCACATGATCGCGCCGATGCCGGGCGCCGTGGCCACCAAGCCCGGATCGGCGACGCTGCCGTTCTTCGGCGTGATCCCAGCCATCGTCACAAAGGATGGCTCGCCGGTGCCGGATGGGCAAGGCGGTCTGCTGGTGATCCGGCGGGCGTGGCCGTCGATGGCGCGCACGATCTGGGGCGACCAGGAGCGGTACGAAAAGGCGTACTGGAGCGAGGTGCCGGGCAGCTACTTTACCGGCGACGGCGCGCGACGCGATGCGGACGGCTACTTCTGGCTGATGGGCCGGGTGGACGACGTGATTAACGTGAGCGGGCATCGGCTGGGCACAATGGAGGTGGAATCGGCCCTGGCATCGCATCCACGCGTGGCCGAAGCCGCCGTGGTGGGCCGGCCGGATGCGCTGAAAGGGCAGGCGATCGCGGCGTTTGTCACGCTCGAGGGCGGCTCCCAGCCGAGTGAGGCGCTGAAGCAGGAGCTGCGGCAGTGGGTGGCCAAGGAGATCGGTGCGCTGGCGCGGCCGGACGATCTGCGCTTCACCGAGGCGCTGCCCAAGACGCGCTCAGGCAAGATCATGCGACGGCTGCTGCGCGAGCTCGCCGAAACCGGCGAGGTCAAGGGGGACACGACCACGCTCGAGGACTTCGGCGTGATCGCGAAGCTGCGGGGGAACGAAGATTGAGGAAAAACCGGTAGTTTCCGCGCGCGAAGATGTGGATTCTGCTGCGCTAGACGAACTTCAAAGCGCCTGTTGCACGCTTTCGGTGCTATGTCGCCTGCCGCTCTCTGAAGGCTAGTCCAGGACCAGCTTCGCGGCCGGCCGGGCGGAGTACCCTAGCGGAGCTTGGTGCTTGGCTTCGAGGGTAGGGTGAGGTGAAAGGTCGTGCCCCGGCCGGGGGTGCTAGTTGCCCAGATGCGGCCACCGTGCTGGGTGACGATGGAGCGACAGATCGCCAGACCGAGGCCGGTGCCGCCCATGGCGCGCGAATCGGAGGCATCGACTTGCTGAAAGCGTTCAAAGATGCTGTCCAGTTTGTCGGCCGGAATGCCGCGACCGTGGTCGGTCACCTCGATCAGGGCTTCGCTATCGTTCAGGGCACGGGCGCTCAGGATCACGTCCCGATCCGGCGGCGAGAACTTGATGGCGTTCGAGATGAGGTTGGTCAGGGTTTGGAGGATGCGATCCGGGTCGGCCCAGATGCGCGCGGTTGAGGACGCAATGGCGAGCGAGATGTTTGCCTTGGCCGCGGCGGCGGCCTGGAGCGAGGCGGCGCGCTCCAGCAGATCCTCCGCCGAGCACATCGAGAGCTGCAGCTCGCTCTTGCCGGAGGAGATGCGCTCGAGATCGAGAATGTCGTTGACCAGGCGGACGAGGCGATCGGTGTTGCCGAGGGCGATCTCGAGCATCTGCTGCATCTTCTCGGGCCGCTGCAGCAGGGCGCCGCCCGTGACCAGGCCGAGGGCGGCGCGAAGCGAGGTGAGCGGCGTCCGGAGCTCATGCGAGACGGTGGAGATGAACTCGTCCTTCATGCGGTCCAGGGCGCGGCGCTCGGTGGTGTCGGTGAAGGCGACGACGACGCCGATGGCGCGGCTGGCCTTGCCGTCAGCGGTGGTCTCGATCTGCGGTCGGGCAACGTACTCGACGGGGAAGCTGGAGCCGTCCTTGCGCCAGAAGATCTCGTTGGCGACGCGCACGGTTTCGCGGCTGGAGAGGGTGCGGGAGATGGGGCACTCGACCTCCGGGTACGCGCTGCCGTCCGGACGCGTGTGATGCACGGCGGTGTGCATGTTCTTGCCGAGCAGCTCGCCCGCCTCATAGCCGAGCATCTCCGAGGCGGTGGAGTTGATGACCGTGACGACGCCGTCGGGGTCGACGCCGAAGATGCCGTCGCCGACCGACTCGAGGATGGAGTCGGACTGCCGGGTCAGGGTGCGGATGTGGCCTTCCATGCGCGTCTGATCGGTGATGTCGACGCCGAAGCCGAGCACGTAGGGTTCATGGCCCGGGAGCCTGATGAGGCGATTGCGATAGGCGACGACGAGCACCTCGCCGTTGGTGTGGATGAGGTGAAGCAGCCCCTGTGCCTCGCCGAACTCCAGAATCTCCTTCAGGTAAGGCTGGAGGTTTTGCCGGCGCTCCTTGGGGATGAAGTCGGCGAGCGCATGTCCGACCATCTGACTGACCGAGCGGCCGACCGACTCCGCGCCGTGCTCGTTAATGGAGAGCAATGTGCCGTTCAAATCGTGGGTGCAGATCATGCCGAGGGAGCCCTCGATCAGCTGCCGGTAGCGCGCTTCGGACTCGCGCAGGGTGGACTCCGCGGCGCGCTGCTCTGTGACGTCGATGCCGGTGGCGATCAGGAAGCCGACCTCGCCCTGCTGGTCGAGCAGCGCGGTGGCGGACCAGGCGATGCGGCGGAGGCTGCCGTCGCGATTGCGCCAGCGATTTTCAAAGACAGCGGGGAAGCCGCCGGCGCGCAGATTGTCAAAGGTCGCGATGGCCTGGTCGACGTCGTCCTCGGGGATGAGCCGATCCCAGGCATAGCGGCCGACGAGGATGTTAAAGTCGTATCCGCTGGCGATCTCGCAGGCGCGATTGAAGCGCACGATGCGACCGGCGGTATCGAAGACGACAACCAGCGCGCCGACGGTATCGAGCACGGCGGAGACGAAGTTTCGCTCGACGGTGAGGGCGGTTTCGACACGCTGCCGGGTGCGGGCGGCGCGATCGATCTGGCGCACGCGGGAGTTGAGTTCGAGCCGCGCGATGACCAGGCGGGCGAGGGTTGCCAGGCTCTCGGCCTCGCCGGGCAGAAGCCGGCGCGGCACCGCATCCAGCAGAAACAGGGCGCCGATGGAGACACCGCCCGGTGTGGTGAGCGGCGCGCCGGCGTAGAAGCGGAAGTCGCGGCCATCGATCAGGATGCCGCGCGGGGCGAAGTCGGGGTCGAGCCGGGTGTCCGGGATCTCGTAGAGGCTGTCGCCGAGGATGGTGGTCTCACACGCAGTGGAGCCGAGCGCGAGTGTGGATGTCTTGATCCCGACCCGCGCCCGCAGCCAGACCCGGTCGGAGTCGATCAGGGAGATGGCCGCGACCGGAGCGGCGCAGCTGCGCGCGGTGAGTCGAACCAGATCGTCGAGGATGGAGTCAGACGTGTCATTGAGCACCTCATATTGACTGAGGGCCTCCAAGCGAAGAGCTTCGTCTTTGACCAGCAGAGCATTCATCCGGTTGCTTCGAGGGTAGGCAGGTACTTTGGTCCGTGCACTGCCACTTTCGGGTGAGGATCAGTTGTATCAAGGCTTGGGCAGGGCGCAGCAGGCGCCTGCGGCGGGTGCGTCATCGGCGCTGGCTTCGAGGGCGATCTTCCATTGGTCGTCGGGCTGTTTGCGCCAGACGGTGATGTAGCGGCCGGTCGTGAGCACCGCTTCGCCGTTGCGGTCGCGCGATCGTCCCTCGTAGCTCCCCCAGGTGTAGCCCATGTCGCTGGACGGCCCCATGGAGGCGCCTTGCGGCATCCAGGTGAGCTGGTAGTCGGCCGGCTTCCAGGTGGCGCCGGCGGCGATGTTGCCGCGTCCTTGGACGGGCGGCTGACCGTTGTTGAGGGTCACGGCGTCCACAGCGAACCACTGGGCGAAGGCGCTGCCGCCGCCGGCGGCGACAGCCTGGCTCAGGCGGCCGTCGAGCTCAAGTAAAGTGAGCGCGCCCGGCGAGATAGTGGGCGCCGTGACGAGACTCTGCACGGTGTAGGGTGTGGAGCTGCCGGCCGGCGCGAGTGGAGAGAGCGGGGAGGCCAGGACCCCGGATTGGGCACCGCTCTGGACGCCCGATTGCGCACCGGGCTGGGCGCCAGTTTGAACGCCGGGCTGGGCTTGCTGGGATGCTGGGGGATGGGTCGCGGGCTGCTGTGCGGCGACCCCGAGCTGTGCAACGACCCCAAGCAGAAGAAGCGCCAGAAGCGCGAAAGGCGAGACGACATGGGGCGCACGGCTGTGCGTGGCGCCGGCATGACCGTGGAAGCGAAGACGCTGGAAGAAGGTGTGGCAGTGTTGTCGCAAGACGTGAACCTCTGCGATGCGCTCGGCAGTGTGCGGGAGTGTGGCAGCCCTTTGGGCCACATGATAATCCGTCTAGCCGGGCGGGCCGCACCTGGATGGGCGGGAGCGTGGCTTGGGCGTTAGCTATGGGCGTGGCTCTGGCGTGCGCCGGCGACGCTGTTGGGCGCGGCTGCTATGCTTCGCCCCATGTCTCGCGGATGGCGAACGCAGCCGGGGCTTGTGTGCGCTGTGCTGCTGTTCGGCGCGGGCGCGGTGCTGCCGTTGCTGGGGCGGCAGTACCATGTGGTCGCGTACGGTCGAGCCGAACCGGCGTCGGCGCTGGTCGGCGAGTTGCTGCGCTGGGTAGCGATCGGGCTGCTGGGCGTCTGGTGTGTGCGTCGGCGGCGGCTGTCCCCGTGGATCTTCTGGGCGATGCTGGCCGGCATCGAGGTGGGGCTGGACGCTCCCGGTTTTGCGATCGAGCTGCGCGTGTTCAGCGACATCTTTCTGCGGCTGATCAAGACGATCGTGGCGCCGCTGATTTTGGCGACGCTGGTGACGGGAATCGCGGGGCATGGTGATCTGCGGGGCGTCGGGCGCATGGGGCTGAAGGCGCTGGTGTACTTCGAGGTGGTGACGACGGCGGCGCTGGGGATCGGCCTGGCGGCCATCAACCTGACCAAGGCGGGCGTGGGGCTGGCGATTCCGGCCGTGTCGGGGAGCGCGGGTGTCACGGCACCGGCGGCGACGCACTGGGACGACTTTCTGCTGCATGTGTTTCCTGAGAACCTCGCGAAGTCGATCGCGGAAGGGCAGATGCTGCAGGTGGCGGTCTTTGCGGTGCTGTTCGGGGCGGCGCTGGCGACCTTGCCGGAGGCCAAGCGGCGGCCGGTGCTCGTGTTTACGGAGAGTCTGGGAGAGGTGATGTTTCGGTTCACGAACATCGTGATGTACCTCGCGCCGGTGGGCGTGGGCGCGGCGATGGCGTACACGGTGGGCCACCTTGGCGCCGGGGTGCTGGTGAACCTGGGCAAGCTGCTGCTGACGCTGTACCTGGCGCTGGCAGGCTTTGCTGTGCTGGTGCTGCTGCCGGCGGCGCTGCTGTTTCGCGTGCCGGTCGGTCAATTTCTGCGCGCGGTCGCGGCGCCGGCGACGATCGCGTTTGCGACTTCGACGAGCGAGGCGGCGCTGCCGCGGGCGATGGAGGCGATGGAGGCGCTGGGCGTCCCGCGGCGGGTGGTGAGCTTCGTCATCCCGGCTGGCTACAGCTTCAACCTGGATGGCAGCACGCTCTACCTGGCGGTGGCGAGCATCTTTGTGGCGCAGGCCGGCGGCATCCGCATGGGGCTCGGCCAGCAGCTGCTGATGATGGGCACGCTGGTGTTGACCAGCAAGGGCGTCGCGGGCGTGCCGCGGGCGACGCTGGTAGTGCTGCTGGCGACGGCGTCGACGTTTCACCTGCCGGTGGAGCCGATCTTCGTGATCCTGGGTATCGACGCGCTGATGGACATGGCGCGAACGGCGGTGAATGTGGTGGGTAACTGCTTGGCGAGCGCGGTGGTGGCGCGGTGGGAGGGCGTGTTTGGGACGGAGCCGATCGATACGGTGGTGCTCGCGGGCGTGGCCGGAGATTGAGGTCCGTAGGGTCGTGGGGCATGAAGTCGCGTCGCCCTGCTGTGCGGGGCGCTATACTTGGCGGTCAGGACCTCGGCTGCGAGCACATGCCGCTGGCCCTCGTCGGCAGGCAATCGACATGGAAGAGTATCTGAATCGGATCAAGTCGCCGGCGGATGTGAAGCGGCTCGGCATGGTGGAGCTCGAGCGGCTTGCCGAGGAGATCCGGGCGCGGCTGATCCGCAGCGTGGCGAAGACGGGCGGGCACATCGGGCCGAACCTGGGCGTGGTGGAGCTGACGATCGCCATGCACTATGTCTTTGACACGCCGCGGGATCACTTTGTCTTCGATGTGAGCCATCAGGCCTATGTGCACAAGCTGCTGACCGGGCGGGAGAGCCAGTTTCACACCATTCGGCAGCCGAGCGGGCTGAACGGCTTCATGCTGCGGACCGAAAGCGCGCACGACAGCTTCGGCGCGGGACACGCGGGTACGGCGCTGAGCGCGGCGCTGGGCATGGCGGTGGCGCGTGACATGAGCGGTGGCACGGAGCATGTGGTGGCGCTCGCAGGGGATGCGGCGTTCACAAACGGGATCAGCTTCGAGGCGCTGAACAACATCGCGGCGCAGACCAGGCGAATGATCATTGTCTTGAACGACAACGAGTGGTCGATCGACAAGAACGTCGGCGCGATCGCCGAGTACTTTCACAAGATCTCGATGAACTCGACGTTTATGAGCCTGCATGAGATGGCGGCGGGGCTGGTGGAAAAGGTGGGCGGAAAGGCGGCGCGGCATGTGGCCCGCAAGGCGGAGGAGGCGGCCAAGGGCATCGTCGGCCGCGGCATGATCTTCGAGGAGTTTGGCCTGAGCTACTTCGGTCCGGTGGACGGGCACAATCTTCCGCTGCTGATCGAGACGTTTAAGTTTCTGAAGGAGCAGAACCGGCCGGTGGTGCTCCATGCGATCACGCAAAAGGGCCGCGGCTTCGAGCCGGCGCTTGCCGGACAGAAGAAGTTTCACGGGCTGGGGCCGTACGATCCGACCACGGGCGAGACCAAAGCGACGGGACAGAAGACCTACTCCGAGGTGTTTGCCGAGACGCTGGTGAAGCTGGCGGACGGGGACGATCGCGTGGTGGCGATTACGGCGGCGATGCCGAACGGAACGGCGCTCGATCTGTTTCGTCCGAAGCACCCGTCGCGCTACTACGATGTGGGTATTGCGGAGGAGCACGCCGTGCTGTTCGCGGCGGGCATGGCGACCAAGGGATATCGGCCGTTCTGCGCGATCTACTCGACGTTTCTGCAGCGGGCGTTCGATCAGGTGGTGCACGATGTGGCGCTGCAGAACCTGCCGGTGGTCTTCTGCATGGATCGCGGGGGTCTGAGCGGGGATGACGGCCCGACGCACCATGGGCTGTTCGATATCAGCTATCTGCGCGCTGTGCCGAACCTGGTGCACATGGCGCCGAAGGACGAAGACGAACTGGCCGACATGCTGTGCACGGCGCTCGGGCATGAGGGGCCGTCGGCAATTCGCTATCCGCGCGGCACGGGTCCGGGGACGCCGGTTAAGGCACAGCCGGTTGCGCTTGCGATCGGCAAGGCTGAGGTGCTGCGCGAGAGTCGCGCGGACGAGGTCTGTGTGCTGGCGCTGGGAGCAATGCTGCCGGAGGCGGAGCGGCTGGCGACGATGCTCGAAGCGGAGGGAGTGCGAACCGCTGTGGTGAATGCGCGCTTTGCCAAGCCGATCGACCGGGCATGTGTGGAGCGCTTTGGGCGGAGCTGCCGGCTGCTTGTAACGATGGAAGACCATGTGCTCGCCGGTGGCTTCGGCAGCGCGGTGCTAGAGGCCCTGAGTGACGCGGGGCTGGAGACGCCGGTGGTGCGGGTGGGATGGCCGGACCAGTTCATCGAGCACGGCAAGGTTGAAGCGCTGCGGGAAAAGTACGGGCTGACGGCAGAGGCGGCCTTGGCGCGGGTGCGGGCGCTGCTGGGGGCCGTGCTGGCGCGCTTGTAAGGAAGTCTGGGGGCTAGATCTCCGAGCAGGCGAGCGGGCTGAGGATGAGGTTGGTGATGTTGGAGACGATCTCTTCGTAGCTATAGCGCGGGTCGGTCGAGAGCTTGTGCCAGGCGGGATCGTTGCGGAACTTTACCCACGAGGCGTCGAGCGCGGTCTGGTCGGTGGCGCTGAGCATGTAGGTGAGGCTGGGGAGGCGCTGGCCGATGAGGTTGGCGCCGTAGAAGACCTGGTGAAAGCCGGCGTTCTGAAAGATGTCGAACTCGCCGTGCTCGAACATCTCGACCTTGCGGACGTGATCGCGGTAGCTGGGGCTCTCGTAGGTGCGGAGCTGGAAGACGCGCTTCGCGGCGGGGCCGCCGGGAGGTGGGGTAAGGGTGGGCCAGCCAGCGAAGGCGGCGAGCAAGGAGCTGTCCACGCGGGAAAAGGCAGGAGCGGTGGCGGGCGCTGCCCAGAAGGGTTCGGCTGCGGAAAGAAAATGATCATCGTGCGCTAGTTGCTGGTTGACGGTGGTGAGTGTCTCGACGGAGCGGCTGGGGATGAGGAGATAGAAGCAGGGGGTTTCGGGGCCGATCTCCAGCCGAAAGGCGCCGATGGGACCGAGGCCGAGGCGACGGAGCGTAGGGATGAGCGCGGCGGCGAAAAACTGTTCGGTGAGCTTGGTCTGCGGGCCGTTGCTGAGGTGAAAGCGGCGGAGCTCGTAGAACTCCGGGGCGCCGTGGCCGGGGGTGGATGGAGGTGGCGCGGGCGCTGGGGAGGAGGCGGGGCCGGCGGCGGAGCTCATGCGGGGTGGGAGGAGGCTGGCGGGCAGGGCGGCAAGGGCAGAGCGGAGCAGGTCGCGACGTCTCATGCTGGCCATTTTGTCAGGAAACGGCGGCCGGGGTGCGGTGAGCAGGTAGAGATGCCTGGTTATGCGGAGCTGGAAAGGCTGCCGGAGGCGGCGAACCGCGGCAGCAGCTCGGCGGTCTTGCGGTGGCGATAGCGAAAGATGCGGCGTATCTGACGGCGGACGGCGACGGCATTGGCGAGGTTGCCGAGCGGGCCGAAGGGGAGGGTGTACTCGACGTGATCCTGGAGCAGGGCGCCGGGGGTGCTGGAGACGCCGGTGGGGTCGGGGGCGGCATGGAGGTGGTGACAGTGTCGCCAGAGCTTGAAGGGGCCGCGGCCGTTGATGGTGTCGCAGAAGTGGTCGTTCCAGGTGAACTCGGTGATCTCGGCGTCCCACGGCAGGCGAAGCGGAAGGAGCGGAAGGGCGCGAAAGGTGATGGTCAGGCGGGTGCCGGCGCCGGCGACGAGGCCGGGGAGGCGGGGTGTGCCGGCGGGGCGGGGTGGAGCAGGAGCATAGGTCGCCTGGTCGATGCGCGCGTGCTGCCAGCGAGGCATGAGGCGCGGGAGGTTATCGGGGTTGGCGAAGAAGGCAAAGGCGAGCTCGACCGGGAAGGGAAGCCACTGCTCGGCGGCGAAGGTGTGCGGCATGGGTGTGCGATGCGCCAGTTCGGGAGGACGGTCGTATCGCTCGCGGCGCCGGCACTGTTGACGAGCTCGACGGCGCGGGCCCGGAGCTGCATGTCTTCGGCGCGGGCGGCCGTGCCGCGGCGAGGGTGAGGGAGACGGCGAGAGTCGCACGGGCGGCCCGGAGGAGGCCGAGGCGTTGCTGCCCGTGGCGGAGCAGGTGGGGCAAGGGACGGAAGGGACGACGGTGCAGCAGCCGGTCAGCATGGCGGTCTCCTGGGTACCCCCTCCCCCCCCACTTTCGGGGCAAAGTCTTCGATCGATTGCACTTAGGTCCGGACTTGCACGCAAAGTACCCCCCGGGTCCGCCGTGATGTTGTCGCTGGCCGAGGGTGGGTCCGTCCCAAGTGTACGGATGAGATGTTGGTCGGTGCGCCGTTCGGTGCCCGTTCGAGGCCGCCGGTCGGTGCCCCGTTCGAGACGCCGTGCGCCGGATGTTTTTGCGGGCGCCGCGAGGATGCTCCTCCCGGCCTTCTTGTCTGGGAGAACGAGCTTAAGTACGGAGGGCCGCGGCGCAGGAGAGAGGCGCCCACCGGAGTGCGAGGGCGCCTTTGGTTGGGAGAGAGTTTATCGTGCGGAGGTGGTGCGGGAGGGCTGCGGAGGATGGAGCGAAGCTTAGTTGGGCATCATCACGACGATCACACTTGCATCTACGTTCGCCAACTGGCGGTGGATTGGAGGGCGCGCGATCCGCAGCCAGGTGTTCAGGAGAGACAGGGGCGGACGCGACACGAGATCAGGCTGGGATGTGGGGGCGACAGAGAGGCGGTGCGCGGGGTGGTAACAACCTACCGGTGAGGACGGTGCGGCGTTCCCTCGTGGGCTGCGTTGACTTTTGCGAGGGTGACCCGTCAACTGAGGTTTAGCGGTGTGGGCTGCAGGGGTCGGGGACGCGGACCTGAGGCGAGGAGAGCAGTGATCAAGGAGCGCCAGAACGAGGGGCGGGTGGAGGACCGGAGCGAGACCCAGGCTCGGTCTGGTCAGGACGGGACAGGTCAGGATGGGAGCGGTCAGAACGGGACGGGTCAGGACGGGAGGGGTCAGGACGGGAGGGGGCCGGGGCGTGCTGTGCGCGACCGCGGTCTGCTGCTGATCGGGATCTTCAAGCTAATCAAGTCGATCTTCTTCTTTTTTATCGGCGTGGGCGCGATCCACCTGATGAATAAGGATTTGGGAGACGTGGTGATGCGGCTGGCGCACGATCTGCGATTTGATCCGGAGAGCCGGGTGGTGGCGCTGATGCTGGACAAGGTGGACCTGATCGACGCGACGCGGCTGCGGGAGATCGGCTTTGCGACGTTTGCGTACTCGGGGCTGGCGCTGACGGAGGGGGTGGGTCTGCTGCTGGAGAAGCCATGGGCGGAGTACCTGACGCTGGGCCTGACGATCTCGTTTTTGCCGTGGGAGCTGTTTGAGCTGGCGCGACGGCCGAACTGGGTTCGTTTGGGGCTGCTGCTGTTGAATCTGGCGGTGCTGTGGTACCTGGTGTGGCTGCTGCGGCGGAAGCGGATGCGGAGCGCGATGGGGGCGGTCGCCGCCTAGGGTTTAGGGTCGGCCGGACCTGCCTGAGGTAACCGAGCCAGGATTCCCGGCGCGCATCTTCGCCTTTCCTTCGCTACCAGAGTCACTCCCGTGCGTCAAACTGCAACTTATGGGGGACTTGAAGTAGTAAACACCACATATTGTGGTTCAGATTTGGTTGCCTTCTTCCTGTGGACATAGCCTGATTCATCCACTGTTTTGGCAACTTTCTCCTCACATTTTCCACGGACATGAACTCTTTTGTGCTTGCGCGGACTGGGTGCTCGCGTGACGATGAGGTGGGCCGGAGTGGTCAGAAGTGGAGCAGGCGGGACCGGAAGATCCGAAAGCAGACTTCAGGGTACGACGGTTTGAGGGGGACGGAAGCATGTTTCGTGGGAACCATCCAGCGCGGATCGACGAGAAGGGCCGGCTGAAGCTGCCGGCGGACTTCAAGGCGCTGCTGGTTCCGGACGCGGACGAGAAGCAGGTGTTTTACATCACCAGCAAGGACGGGGAGCGGGCCGAGCTGTGGCCGATCAAGGCGTGGGAGGCGGTGGAGGCGAAGCTGGCCACCATTCCGAGCACGAACCCGGCGAAGCGGAAGTTTCTGGACGTAACGAACTACTACGGCCAGATGGCGGAGATGGACAACCAGGGACGGCTGCTGCTGCCGCAGATCTTGCGGGACAAGGCGAACCTGGTGGCGGAGGTGGTGGTCTTCGGGGCGCAGACGTATCTCGAGGTACTGAACCGGCCGTCGATTGAACGGCAGGAGCTGGTGCTGACGGGCGAGGATCTGTCGAGCTTGTCGGAGTTGGGGATCTAGGTTGTGGGTTTTGGTTGAGGGTTGTGAGTTTCGGTTAGGGGTTCGGTTGTGGGTTTGAGTTTCAGTTTGAGTTTTGGTTGTGAGTTTCAGTTTGGGCTCGGTTTGGGTTTTGGTTGTGGGTTTTGGTTGTGGGTTTGGCCCCCCAGGGGGATGCACAGAGGGCGGAGAGGCGATGCAGCAGCCGCGACATGTGCCGGTTCTTTTAGAGGATGTAGTGAGCTTTTTGAATGTGCGGCCGGGCGGTGTGGTGGTGGATGCCACGCTGGGTCTGGGCGGGCACTCCGAGGCGATCGCGCGGCGGCTGGGCGGGACGGGCCGGCTGATCCTGATGGATCGGGACCCGGAGGCGATGCAGCTGGGGCGAGCGCGGATTGAGGCGCTGGCGACGGAGCTCGGGACGGCGATGCCGGCGGTTGAGTTTGTGTCGCGGCCGTTTTCGGAGATCGCGGAGGTGGTGTCGCGGCGAAGTCTGGACGGGTTGCTGGCGGACTTCGGGGTGAGCAGCCTGCAGCTGGACGAGGCGCACAGGGGATTCAGTTTTCGGACGGACGGACCGCTCGACATGCGGATGGACACGCGGAGCGGCGAGACGGCCGAGCAGGTGGTAAATGAGGCGGGGGAGGAAGAGCTCGCCAACCTCATTTACGAATTCGGAGAGGAAAGGAGGTCGCGGAGAATCGCCAGAGCCATTGTGCGGGCCCGTCCGATCACCACCACGGCGCAGTTGGCGCGGGTGGTTTCGGGCGCGGCCCACGCGATGAAGGGGGAGAAGATTCACCCGGCGACGCGGACCTTTCAGGCGCTGCGGATTCGAGTGAACGACGAGTTGGGCGAGATCCAATCGCTGCTGAAGAGCGCGGGGTCTCTGCTGAAGCCGGGCGGGCGCGTGGTGTTGATCAGCTTCCACTCGCTGGAGGACCGGCTGGTAAAGGATGCGTTTCGCGAGGCCGGGCAGCGGAAGCGGATGACGGTGTTGACGAAGAAGCCGGTTATGGCCGGCGACGAGGAGCAGGCGAGGAATCCGCGGAGCCGGAGCGCGAAGTTGAGGGCGGCGGAGCGGCTGTAGACGATGGTGCGTTGCTGTGGATAAGAGGGCGTTTCATCTGCACAGATTCTGGTGCAGTGTTAATGAGGTGAGTACAGGATCCGGGCTGGGGTTGTCCTACCGTGCTTTCAGGCGAAAGACAAACTCAGAAACAAAAGTCCCTTCCTCCAATAGCAACCCCGGCCCGGTTGGCTATGGAAGGTTTGCGGTAGATGTTGCGGGACTGGTGTTGCGGGACTGGTGTTTGGAATTCCGGGGGGCGAGACCCGGCAGGCAGTGGATGAGGTTGGATGATGGCGACGGCGGCGATGGCAGGGCGGAGCGGGATGGAGATGATGGGCGGTGCGGCGGCGGTGCGGCGGGATCCGCGGCGATCGCTGGCGGAGCACAACGCGCTGCTGCTCGAGATGCAGAGGAAGGCGCGGCGCGGACCGACGCCCGAGGTTTTCTTTTCCAAGCACATCGACAACAGCCGGATTGTGAAGGCGGATGATCCGGTGCGCCGGCGCGAGATGCGCCAGTTCACGGTGGTGATGGGGATGCTGTTCTGCCTGGTGATGGTGTATGTGTGGCAGCACTTTTCGGCGATCGAGATTGGGTACCACATTGAGGCGCAGAAGACACAGGTGGAGCAGCTGCAGGAGGAGAATCGGCAGCTGCGGCTGCAGGAGGCGCAGTTGACGGATCCGGGGCGGATCGATCAGATGGCCAAGCAGCTGGGGCTGAATATTCCGCAGCCGGGGCAGGTGGTACGGCCGGACGGCATGGGCGCGAGTGATACGAGCGCGCCGGTGCTGGCGCAGGCGGGGCCGATCGCGCTGCGATAGCTCGGAGCTGAAGCTAAGGGTCGGGGCTAGGGGCAGAGGCTACGGGCGAGAGATCGAGGGTGTGGCTGGGATGAGCGGGACGGCAAGGCAGCAGCAGGCGCCACGGGTGACGATGACGGCTCCGATTCGGAGGATCCGTTTCGTGAACGTGGCGCTTTTTTTTGTGATGTGGACGGCGCTGATCGGTGGGCGGCTGGTGTGGCTGCAGGTGATCCGGCATGGGCACTATGTGCGGGCGGCAGCGGCGCAGCAGCAGCGGACGTTTGAGGTCGCACCGCGGCGGGGTGTGCTGTATGACCGCAACCTGCGCGAGCTGGCGATGACGGTGCTGGTGGACAGCGTGTATGCGGTGCCGAGCGAGATGGCGGAGAATCGGGCGGAGGACGCGGCGATGCTGGCGCGGCTGGTGCACACGGAGCCGCATGACCGGTTTACCAGCCGGGAGGGGATTGCGGCGCGGTTTAATGCGTCGCATAACTTTGCGTGGGTGGCGCGGCGGGTGGACGCGGAGACGGCGCAGCGGGTGCGCGAGTTGAATTTGAAGGGCGTGTACCTGCAGAAGGAGTTCAAGCGGTTTTACCCGAACGGGGATCTGAGCGCGCAGGTGCTGGGGTACGTGGGCACGGACGATACGGGGCTGGGCGGGCTGGAGCGGGAGTTTGACGACGACCTGCATGGGGCGCCGGGGCACATGCTGACGGCGCTGGACGCGAAGCGGCATGTGCTGGACTCGGAGGAGCAGCAGCCGATGCCGGGCGAGAACCTGGTGCTGACGATCGACGCGAATATTCAGTACATGGCGGAGCGCGCGCTGGACGCGCAGATGGAGAAGACGCACGCGGCGCACGGGACGGTGGTGGTGCAGGACCCGCACACGGGGCAGATTTTGGCGCTGGCGATTGCGCCGCGGTTCAATCCGAACGACCAGCGGCACATGGACGCGAGCGTGCTGACCAACCTGGCGGTGAGCGATGTGTATGAGCCGGGGTCGACGTTTAAGTTGGCGACGTATGCCTCGGCGCTGGACGGGGCGGGGGTGCAGCCGACGGACATGGTGGACTGCCAGGGCGGGTCGATGACGATGTATGGGCGGACGCTGCATGACGACCGCGCCGACCACTTTGGCGTGGTCACGGTGCAGTATGCGCTCGAGCACTCGAGTGACGTGGGCGCGGCGAAGATGGCGTTGAAGCTGGGACCGACGAAGTTTTACGGCTATCTGAAGGGGTTTGGGTTCGGCGACCGATCGGGCATTGAGCTGCCGAGCGAGACGCGGGGTCTGCTGCGGGCGCCGCGGAAGTGGGGCGCGACGAGCATTCTGTCGATCGCGATCGGGCAGGAGGTGGGCGTGACGCCGGTGCAGCTAGTGACGATGGTGAGCGCGCTGGCGAACGGCGGGGTGTACATGCCGCCGCATGTGCTGCTGGAGAGCGCGGATGCGATGAAGGGCGATGCGCGGCTGCAGCCGATGCCGTTCCGGCCGGAGAACCAGTTGCCGGCGACGCTGCCGGACGGGGCGCACCGTGTGGTGAGCGAGCTGACGAGCGCGAAGATGCGCAGCATGATGCACGGCATTGTGGTGGAAGGCACCGGCAAGGCGGCGGCGCTGAACGGGTATAGCGCGGCGGGCAAGACAGGGACGGCGCAGAAGGTGGATCCGGTGACGCACACCTACTCGCACACGAAGCTGGTGGCGAGCTTCGCGGGGTTCGCGCCGGTGTCGAATCCGGCGATCTCGGTGGCGGTGGTGATGGACACGCCGCAGGGGACGGAGGCGCAGCGGTATGGCGCCTATGCGAGCGCGCCAGTGTTCGCGGAGGTGGCGCAGGAGGTGCTCGAGTATCTGGGGGTGCCGCATGATCAACCGCTGAAGTCGACCAAGGAGATGGAGGAGGCGCGGGCTGGGGCGGTGGATGAGTCGCCGGTGGACAACGGGGCGGATCTGCAGGCGATGTTTGCGGATGTGAACTCGTTGCCGGCGGACGATCCGCTGCGCTCGCCCGAGCTGCTGGCGCCGCAGGCGGAGCTGGCGGCGATGGAGCCGGAGGAGCACCGGGAGCGGCGGGTGAACGGGTTACTGAAGCTGTTGCCGGCGAAGGTGCTGGCGGCGGTGCGGGCGAATGGCGGCGCGGGCAACGCCATGCCGGACGCGGCGGAGGGGATAACAGCGCGGCTGACGCCGGCGGCGTTGCCGCAGGTGGAGAAGGACGGCGCGGTGGTGGTGGATGCGTCGCAGCAGGTGATGGTGCCGAGCTTTGATGGCGCGGATCTGCGATCGGCGGTGGAGAAGGCGGGGACGGCGGGGCTGCGGCTGCGGCCGGTGGGCAGCGGACTGGCGAGGGAGCAGGTGCCGGCGGCGGGGACCAGTGTGTCCGCGGGCACGGAGGTTGTGGTGCGGTTTTTGCGATGAGCGTGAACGCGCCGTTCTGGCTGTTGCTGGTGGTTGGGTCGATCCTCGGCGTCTTTGTGGGGCTGGTCGGAACCAGCGGGGCGGTGATGATTCCCACCTTGATCTATGTGTTTGGCCTGACGCAGCTGCGGGCGCAGGGAACAGCGCTCTTTATCGCGTTGCTGCCGGTGTGGATCGGGCCGCTGTGGCCGTACCTCCGCGCCGGGCATGTGGATTGGAGGCTTGGCCTATTGCTGGGTACGGGCCTGGCAGCCGGTGGGTATGTGGGCGGCCTATGGGCGCAGACCCTGCCGACCATCGTGCTGCGGCGATTATTTGCTGCGGTGCTGTTCGCGCTTGCCGTGCGGATGTTTGTGCAGCGTTGACCACTTGCTGCTGGATTGCGCTTGGACGATGGGTCGGGAGCGAAGCAGGTTGAGGTTGGCGGTGACGAAGCCTTGGCGCGACTGCGCGGAGGTGGGCTGTGATTCGGCGTGTCGGGTGAGGACGCCGGGTTTGAGAACGAGACCGACGGGGCCGAGGCAGCGGTTGTGTTCGAGACAGGCCGGAGAGCTAGCGCAGGATGAAGATGAAGGTGCTTGCTTTTTGAGCGTATGGGGTTCGGTGAGGATCGCCGGCCAACTTTGCCGGCAGGCGGGCTCTCTCAAGGAGGGAGGAGACTTTCTACGATGGCGGATCAGAGTGCAGTGGTGAAGACGGTTATCCAGGTGTTGCATGATGGAGCGACGGGTTTCGCGGATATCGGCGAGCATATCCAGAACGCGGGCATGAAGTCCTTTTTCATGAAGGAGTCACAGACGCGCGGGGAGTATGCGCGGCAGCTGGAAGCGGCGAGCGGGATCAGCTCGGACGTAGGTGGAACCACGGCCGGCACAGTGCATCGCACATGGGGAAATCTGAAGGCGAACCTGGGTGGCGGGGATCACACGCTGCTGGAGACCGCGGAGCAGGGCGAGGATGCGGCGAAGAAGGCGTACAAGGAGGCACTCGAAGACAGCGCGGTGACCGGGCCGGTGCGAGCGCTGCTGCAGCAGCAACAGCCGCACATTCAGGCGTCGCATGACCAGGTCAAGGCGTATCGCGACTCGACGTCCTAGCGGGTCGGTGCTGATTGCGGGTCGGATGTAGGCTGGTGAGGGTCGCGAGGGATCGCGGCCCTTTGCTTTTGGTGCTGCTGTGTTTTCTATGGTTCGACACGACACTGGAACGACGGCGGACACGATTGTTGCGATCGCGACGCCGCCGGGGCGGGGTGGGATCGGGATGGTGCGGCTATCCGGACCGCGGGCACTGGCGATCGCGGAGGCGATGGTGCGGTGTGCCCGACCGCCGGCGGCGGGGCGCGCGCGGTTCGCGGAGCTGCTGGACCTGTCGAGGATGGATGAGGATGGGACGCCGCTGGTTCTGGACCAGGCGGTGGTGACGTTTTTCGAGGGGCCTCGCTCCTATACGGGTGAGGACGTGGTTGAGATCGCGCTGCATGGAGCGCCGGTGCTGCTGGAGGCGGTGCTGCGGCAGGCAACGAGCAGCGGGGCGCGGCTGGCGGAGCCGGGGGAGTTTACGCAGCGCGCGTTTCTTTCGGGGCGGCTGGATCTGACCGGGGCGGAGGCGGTGCGGGATCTGATTGACTCCTCGACGTTGCAGCAGGCGCGAGTGGCGGCGGCGCAGATGGGCGGATCGATCAGCCGCAGCGTGGCGCCGGTGAAGCGCGCGTTGGTGACACTGATCGCGACGCTGGAGGCAGGGATCGACTTTGCCGAGGATGATCTGGAGACGATGGCGTCGGAGGAGATCGCGCGTGGGGTCGCGGAGATCGTGGCGCCGCTGGATGCAATGGCGGCGACGTTTGCGTTTGGCCGCAGCGTGCGCGAGGGGTTTCAGGTGGCGCTGGTGGGGCGGCCGAATGCGGGCAAGAGCTCGCTGTTCAACCGGCTGCTGGGGCGCGATCGCGCGATTGTGACGGCGCAGCCGGGGACCACGCGGGATGTGCTTACGGAGCAGTTTGCGGTGGGCGGGATCCCGGTGGCGCTGGTGGACACGGCGGGGCTGCGGGAGCTTCCGGAGGGAGTGGTGGGCCGCGGGGGCGGCGACGAGGCGGAGCGAGCGGGGATGGAGCGGACGCGGTTCACGATCGCGGAGGCGCACCATGTGCTTGTGGTGGTGGATGGGGCGGGGCTGGGCGGAAGGGGGCCGCGGGTCAGTGGGGAAGATCGCGAGATCGTGGAGGCGCTGGGGGGGCGACCGGCGACGACGGTGGTGAACAAGGTCGATCTGCTGTCGGCGGAAGAACGGGTGCGTGTGGCGGAGTGGCTGCCCGGCGCGGTGTTGGTTTCGGCGAAGAGCGGCGAGGGTCTGGGGGAGCTGCGGATGTCGCTGGAGCGCTCGTTGCTTGCCGAGCCGCCTAGCGCGGATGCCACGGTGGTGACGAATCTGCGGCAGCAGAGCGCGATCGCGGCCGCGCGCGCGGCGCTCGAGCACGGCAGGGCGTCGGCGGAACGGGCGACGCCGCACGAGATGCTGCTGCTGGATCTGTATGCGGCTTTGGGGAAGCTTGATGAGCTGACCGGGGACACGACTCGGGAGAGCATCTTGCAGGAGATCTTTTCTACTTTCTGCATCGGCAAGTGATGGCGGTTCCAAGCAGTGCCAGCCGCGTCCAGTTAAGTTCAGAAATGCAGCTAAAACGAGCAATATAGGCTCCCTACACTTCCGATCCAGTCCGGCCTAATCCTGAACTAAAGTTGACCACCAGGGTGTACACTTCGGCCTGTGGACAAGCTAAAGCAGCTTTGGTGGACAAGGTGGAGGCCGGAATGTCCCTAACCGACGTGCAGATCAAGCGCCTGGAGCTACGGAAGGATCGTTACGCGGTGAGTGACGGCCGGGGCCTGGCTCTTGAAGTCATGCCCACTGGAGCGAAGAGTTGGCGCTTTCGCTATCAGTTCAAAGGCAAGACGGAAAAGATCACACTTGGCCAATATCCACTACTCAGCCTGAAGGAGGCACGTACAAAACGCGACGAGTGCGCAATGGCTGTCTTCCGTGGTGAGTCGCCGGCCAGACAGAAGCAGCTTGAAAAGGTGGCGCTTGCAAGTGCCTCGTCCGTGAAGGACTTCTGCGAACGCTACTTTACCGAGGTGATCGAGAAGGATCGGAAGGACGCGGCTCAGATCCGCCGCTACTTGGAAAAGGAGATCTATCCGGCATTTGGTTCCATGTCGATGCGCGACGTCACCGCCCAGGATGTGCAGCGACTCGTGTTCCGCAAGCGGGACAACGGCTTCGAATCGGCAGCCGCGCAGTTGCGCAACCTGCTCAAGCGCATCTTCGATTACGCGGTCGTCTGCGGCCTCGTGACGATCAATCCGACCCACGCGACGCCTACCCGATTTATCACCCGCGCTCGCCCCCGCACACGAGCCCTCTCACCCGACGAAATCAAGTGCTACCTGCAGGGGCTCTACCGGTCGAACATTCGGCGGCAGTTCAAGCTGGCGCTGCACACCATTCTTCTCACGCTCGTTCGCAAGTCCGAGCTGCTCCACGCCAGCTGGGAGCATGTCAGCTTCGCGTCGTGCGAGTGGCTGATTCCAGAAGGCAACTCCAAAACGGGCAAGCCACATACCGTATACCTCTCCCGCCAGGTCCTCGCGATGTTCGAAGAACTCAAGAGCCTTGCGGGAGACTCCAATCTCGTTCTCCCCGGCCGAGGTAGCGAAACCAGACCATTCGCCTCTAACGCTCTAAATAAAGCTCTTGAAGGCGTCAACTTTGGAATGGCCCCATTTACCATCCACGACCTTCGCCGCACCGGCTCCACCCTTCTTCATGAGCAAGGGTTCGCTTCAGATGTCGTTGAGAAGGCACTAAACCACAGCATCGGTGGCATACGGGGTGTGTACAACCGGGCGGAGTACGCGGACCAGAGGAAGACCATGTTGCAGAGCTGGGCGGACTACGTCTCAGGCCTGAGTGTACCGCTTCACACATAAGGAGTTCGACATGAACGAGGAAGCGCCGAAGTTGGAGGAGATGTTCTCTGATGTGTGGGACGGGTACAACATGCGTATCCACGAGGACGTGAGCCCACCTGTAAGTAAGCATGCTCACGGTCGGCTCCCACGCGCATACCCTGCCCTTCCGAGTTTCGGAATCTTGTATCTTAGTGTCCGCCGCGCTACCGCTCTCATTGTGCGGGACATGTATGAACGCAACCGACCGCCCTTTGACACCCTAATCGTCGGCATCCCCAGGTTTGGAGAAGAGCTTGCTAGGGTCCAAGCAGAGCTCACCCCGAAGATCCGAGAGCACCTTGTGCAGGCAATCGACAAGGGTCGATTGCCTGCCGTATGTCCAACGAACTCGTTCCAGCAGTTCGTCGAGTTCGGAGACGAGTCGAAGGCTGCATCCTCTTTCGTCCATTACGGCGATCTGGTGAACTGGCTGGTGAACAGCGGCTACGAGGATGGTCGATTCCTCGCTGTTGGTCCGGCTTTCCAAGCGTACGAGCAGCAGGAGCTTATCCTGGGCAAAGAAGTCGAGCGCTACATTCAGGGCAGGAGGGAGCTTCCAGGTGCAAACGCCCGAGAACCCGGAGAACCAACTGTCGACTTGAGCGATGGGTACGCAGATTACTTGGAGGATTCGCTCCGGCGATCCACTGACGTCATTTGTGAGCTGAAGCAGAAGCTCGGCCTAGCTCCAATTGTGAACGAGGGAGGAGCTCTAGATCAGAAGGAGCGTGATTCGCTCTTGGCACTTGTTGCCGTTCTCCTTACAAGGTGGAGTGCGGAAATCGACGACGATCCCGCACTAGTTGGAAAGATTGTGCTCGCGATGAGGAACAAACCGAGGTACATCGGCGAAGGCACTGTTCGCAAGTTCTTAGATCAAGCACGAGCTCCTTATCAGAAAAGTGAGAAAAAGCTCAATTCGCGCAAAAAGGCTCAAATGAGCTCATAGCATTTTCGTACTGAGGCATTGTGAAACCAGCGGTCCTGAGGGGTTCACATATGTCCAATAAGATTCTCCGGCTTCCGGCTGTAAAGGCAAAGACCGGACTCTCACGCAGCACGATTTATGCGAGGGTTTCGATAGGCACCTTCCCCGCATCGCTTAACCTTGGCCCAAACACCGTTGGGTGGCTCGAAGCTGAGATCGAGGCGTGGATCGAAGAGCAGGTCAAGGCATCGCGCAAGCGCGAGCGTGTCGCGTGATCCGCATCGTTGTCGCAAACCAGCGTGGCGGCTCTGCCAAGTCAACTACCACAGCGACGCTCGCCAGGTGCTTCGCCGATCGCGGCAAGCGTGTCCTGGTCATCGATGCGGACCCGCAAGGCTCGCTCGCAGTGATTCTAGGCCTCGATCCGCCGGCTTTCCTGAATGACCTTCTGATCGAGAAGCTCGCATTTCGCGAATGCATTGTGACAGCGCGGCCGGGCCTGGACATCATCTGCGGCAATCGATTCACCACAGACGCCGAGACGAAGACGATGGGCCTGCCGGGGAGCGAATTCCTCTTCCAACACATGCTGTCGGAGTACGAGCGCAACTACGATGCGGTGCTGATTGATGTTGCGCCCTCCATCAGCCTCTTCCAGACCTGCGCCATGGTGTACACGCAGAACGTGCTTGTACCGGTCGACATGGACATCCTGAGCGTGCAGGGCGCAACCTCCACGATTCATGTCTGCGAAACGCTGAATCGGATGCTTGAACGTGGCCTGAACATCCGCGCACTCGGAATGCTGCCGGTCAAACTGAATCGCAGACTCGCGGTAACGGAGATGGTGCTCGACACGCTGGCGTCGATCGCAGAACGGCGGGATGTACCCGTCTACGGCCCGATCCGCACCGACCAGTCAGTTGTTAAGGCGGCGGCCGACAGGCAGTTTCTCGCGGACTACGACCCAAGATCGAAGGCCCTTGAGGACTATGAGCAACTGACAGACGACTTGATGGCCAGATTCGACAGGCCGGAGGCGATTGCAATCCATGTCAAAACCGCGTGAGCGTGTAAAGAAAATCCTTGACTGGGAAGAGTTGGAAAGAGCCCCGAATACGCACGGGGCTCTTTCCTTTTTGAAGTCGGCCGCTGAGATCGTCAGCATCCGTAAGAACGACGACGTTAAGGCGCAGGCCCCAAGCAATCCGACCCCAGGGGTCAGAAAGCTAAGTGCTACGAAACACACACCGAATCCTAAGCCGTGCTTCTTGGCCCAGGATGGGCACTCGCTTGGAGAGGCGGCGCTCTACCAAGTGCTCTGGGCTCGTGCGAGGCCGGACGCAGATGACTCCCGGATCATCACTGCAGGCTGGAGAACGATGAAGCGGTTCTGCGGGATGACAGATAAGAACTGCAAACGAAATGCTACGGGGTTAGTAGAAAAGCTTGCCATAGAGATAGTTGGTGCAGAGAATACCTCCACGTTCACCGGTCGGACGTATCGCATCCACTCGTACGCCACTATTCTGGCCCGACGCAAAGCGGCAGGGCTGGAATGGGTATCGCGCGACAGGAGCAGGCGGTTTGTCCAGAAAGACGGCTCTCCACTGACGAGCAGCAACCTGCCGGAAAGCTATCCGACCACAGGGGCTGAACTACCCAGTGGTAATCCGACCCCAGGGGTTGAACTACACCGTACCAATCCGACCCCTGGGGTCTCCACGACCATAGGGGCTGTGGTCGCTAAGACCCCAGGGGCTGGGGTTGCTACGACCACACCGTTAGGAAGTCTTTTAGGCAGTATTGAGGAAGAAGTACCGTCGACGACGACGGAGGTCGATTTGATCGTTCAGGCGTTGGCGGAGCAGGCCGGTGTCGCAGATGCCGGAGCTGCCAATCGCCTGATTTCCGAATGCCGGTCAGCCTGCCCGAGTGCAACCACCTCTGAGATAGTCGGGATCGTCCAGGAGAAAGCCTTCGCCGCGAGATCGCGGAGGGACGTTCGTAACCTGATCGGCTTTCTGCTGTCCACCGTTCCACCCGTCTTTGAGGGGCAGGGCATCGTGAGTTACCGGCGCATGATTGCCGCTGAAGCTGAGGCGGCGAAGCGGAAAGCCGAACAGCAACAAAAGGATCGGGAGGAGATGAGAGCCTACTTCGTTCGTCAGGCGGAGCACCTGCAGGGCTTGCTGTCCGAAACAGGCTTGCCTGAGAAGAAGCGAAGCGAACTCGAAGGGCGCCTCCGAGAGTACCAAGACGTGCTGAAGCACAATGCTGAGGACGCGGGTGAACACCCCGGGTCAGCGGTTTGAATACGAACTGCCTGGAAAAGGGGAATGTGTGCCAGGTCGGGTGGCGTCAAGAATCCTCCGTCCGGGAGTGTCAGGGCAGGTCATACAGCCGTGCAGGACGGAGGCAGAGCGCCCCGCTGCGCTCGTGGACAGCTTCGGACAAGCCGAAGGCCGTCCAGCCGGGCGAGCGGCCCGGCAGTCTTTGTGGACGACAGCCACCTCAGACAACCGTCGCAATCGAGCAGAAGGCCATCCAGGAGCGGCGGAAGGGCCAGAAAGGTACCCATGGCTGCCATCCGCTTATGCGAGAGCTCTACGGCCTACTGGGGCATTTAATCTGAACAGGAACCCGAAAGGACCTCGCATGCCAGCCGTTGCCCATCGCAGGCGGTTGTTGTCAACGAGCTTGTGTCTTCCGGGATTTCGTTGAAGCCAAAGCTTCACTCACTTTGTGTCGACTCTGTTGACAATTTTCAGCCGCAGAAATGCCCAGAAACTCATCGTTTGGTACTCGGCCAGTTTGCTGGAGAGTTCCCCGTTGATCTCGATCTGCTTTTGCAGCTGGTTCACGGCTTCGTCGCGAGCTCGACGCAGCCTCTGCTTTTCAGGCGGCTTGTTGCTTGGATGGCCCGCTTTGACCTGGTCCTCACGATTGCGTTTCGCGTTGCACGTGAAGCAGGAACTGACACAGTTGTCTGGCCTGGACGAACCGCCACGGCAACGAGGAACGACATGGTCCACGGTCGCCTGATTGAAGACCGGCTCAAGGCAAAGAAGCGTTTCATGGCCGCACCAATGGCATCGCTTGCCGGCCTGGTGCCAGAGACGTTCCCGCATTCTCAACTGCATCAGCGTGGGTGGCCCCGATGTGAGCTTGTCGCATATTCCGGTTCTCACCTGGAGATTGCCATGAATGTGCGGCCAAGGCCAAGTGCAGTGCGCGGAGAAGAGCCGGGAGCATTCTGAACGAGCTTCGTCCGCACCAGCGCTTTCCGCATGAGATGCAACAGGCCGACAGGATTCCTGTGACCATGGAGCGCTTGGAACCGTTGTACATTCGCATAGAGTTCTGGGCTGCTGATGTTTACGAATCAGCAGCCCTTCTGCGTTGCAGCCGTCGCTTTCCTGGCACAAGTCTGCAACAGGACGAACTGTTACTTACGTCTAGCTTTTGGGTGTTTATGGGTGTAGATATGGTGAATGTTCTCACTCGACACTCTCCAGATCACGCCCGAGGTCCTCAGCCTCATTGCAGGGATCGACGAGTTCAAGGGCGCCTGGAGAGCTTTGGGCACGCTTGCCCCAGAGCGGCTCCGCGCTCTCCGTCACGTGGCCACCATCGAGAGCATCGGCTCTTCCACCCGGATTGAAGGCAGCAAGCTGTCGGATCGAGAAGTCGAGCGGCTGCTGTCCAACCTTGAGATTGCAACCTTCGGTAGCCGCGACGAAGAGGAGGTGGCAGGCTACGCCGAAGTGATGGAGACCGTCTTCCGGGCGTGGCAAGGCCTCCCGTTCACCGAGAACTACATCAAGCAGTTCCATCGGGATCTCCTTCGCCATAGTGGGAAAGATTCCCGGCATCGTGGTGAGTACAAGAAGCTGTCGAACAGCGTCGCGGCCGTCGATGAGCAGGGTCGGCAGATCGGCGTCGTCTTTGAGACAGCCTCGCCATTTGACACGCCGCAGTTGATGACCGAGTTGGTTGACTGGTTCAACCAAGCGCGTGAGGCCGAGCAGCTCCACCCCTTGCTGCTGATCGCAGTCTTTACAGTGGTCTTTCTCGAAATTCATCCTTTCCAGGATGGCAACGGCCGCTTGAGCCGGGTACTGATCACGCTGCTCCTGTTGCAGTCCGGGTATGCCTACGTGCCCTACAGCTCACTTGAAAGCGTGATCGAGAACAGCAAGGAAGCCTACTACCTTGCGCTCCGGCAGACGCAAGCGACCATCCGCAAACCTGCTCCGAACTGGCAACCTTCGCTGATCTTCTTCTTGCGTTCTCTGGACCAGCAGAAGCGCCGGCTGGCCACCAAGATCGAGCGCGAGAAGATGATGGTTGCGGAGCTGCCCAACCTCTCCGTCGAGATCGTCGAATATGTTCGGCAGCATGGCCGCGCAACCATGGGCGAGATCATCCGGCTGACAGGAACGAGCCGCAACACTCTCAAGGAACATCTCGCTCAGTTGGTCGACAAGCGGCACCTGGCCAGGCACGGAACAGGGAAGGGCAGCTGGTATGCGCTTCCCTAGGCTTCAACGAGCACGATTTGAGGTCAGGCGCTTGCAACACCGCAATTAGTTCGAAGCTACAGGCGGATCGATTCGGGCTTCGGGGCAGTGCGAGTAGATCAAATCGTCGAACAGAGAACCGAGCTGCTCCAACGTGATCGACCCGCGCACCCAACGCTGCCATAAGCGGAGAGAATCGGCATCCAGAACAAAGCCTTCGAGGTACAGCGACCCCAGGGTGCTCCTGAGAGCATCGGCACGTTCAGCCACAGTCTCCAACGAGTTCGACGGCAGAACCATCCGCACACTCCAGAAGAATAGTATTTGAGACAGCAAGCTCTGGCCAGGAATGAGTCGAGTGTCTTTGAGGTGCCCCAGTACGCATCGCGATCCGTTCTTTAACAGTCAATTACTGAACACGCGCTTCGACATCTCGTATTGAGTTCCGACGAGAGCAGGCAGGCCTGGTAAATGACACGCGAGGCTACCGCGCTTGGAAGTCGCAAAAGGCGACTCCCACAGTGCCCACCGCCGGGCGACGGCGATTCCTCCTCAGTTGCTCTTTCATCGACCCTTGTTTACAGAAACGACAGCACGCAACGAGGTTCGGCTGACATGCTGTTCCATCCACCATGCGGATGCTGGCCGGCTTTGCTTTGACTGCGCCATCCACATACCGAACAACCTGAGTAGACTACAGGGCAAGATGGGTCCTGTACGTACAAAACTCAGTTATGCTGATTTTGTCCGTCCACCGAACGGGTTCCAATCCGCCTGCGGCTCCTCGTCTCCGTTCTGGACAACTTGCTCAGGGCTAACGCCCCGAGACCCCAAAGGAAACCGATGGCATTGCCGAAACCGATTTACAGCAAAGACCGAACCTGCCGAATCGAAATCCGGCTCACGCCCGAGGAGCGGCACTTCTTTGAAGGACAGGCAAAGGAGGCAAACCTTACGGTGAGCGAGTTCATACGGCGGCGGGCTAAAGGAAAGCGATTGATCTCGCGATTGGACAGCCAGACTTTGAGCGAAGTTCGACGGTTGGGAGGGCTGCAAAAGCATCTGGCCGCCGTGTACCCCGCGCAGCGGGAGATGTTTGGCGAGGTGCTCGGCGAGATTATCGCACTGCTTCGGAGGATGGGATGATCCCGGCCGTATCCGCACTTCGCCGCGATGGGCGAAGCAGCTTTGCGTCGTTGCAAAAGTACCTTACGGTCGAGCGCAAACCCGGCACAAAGGAGTCCATCATTCGAGGTGAGGCGATCCTGTCCGGAAATCTGCTTAGCCTGGACACTGCGGCGATGGAAATGAGGGATGTCGCCTTCGAAAACCCTCGCGTCTCGCAACCGCTGATGCACTTTCAGTTGTCCTGGAAGCCGGGTGAAATGCCGTCTGAAGATCAATGGTTATCTTCGGCGAAACGATCCATCGATGCGCTCGGTTTCGGTGAGCATCAGTACCTCGTTGTTCCGCATGAGGACAAAGACCATTTCCATGTTCACGTGATGCTGAACCGGGTGCATCCGGAGAGCGCGAAGGCGCACAATCCAAGGCTGTCATTACTGACGCTTCATAAGGTCGCGCGGGAGCTTGAGCACGAGTTCGGCTGGTCAGAAACTGAAGGGCTATTCCGGTGGGATAAGGAGCGCAACCAAGCGGTGCGCAACACACGGATTGAGATGAATGCGCTCCGTGGAGAGAGTGAGAAAAGCCCCACGAAGACATCTGCCATCGGGGTACGGCAAGACCACTTCAGAGATGAGCCGAGCCTGAAGGCCTTTGCGTCCAAACAGCCGGCCGAAAGCTTGCGCAAATTACTTGCGGGCGAAGCGAACTGGCAGCGTGTTCACTTGGCGCTGTCGTTTCACGGTCTGACGATCCAGAAGGCGGAGCGAGGCGGCTACACCGTGGGCGTAGAGGGCGCTGACGTTCGCGTAAAGGCCTCCGATGTCTTCCGGTTTGCGTTCTCAGGCAAAGAGGCTAGAAGCCGAACGGAAGCAACGCTGGGAACCTTCCAGCCGTTGCGGCTAGGCAAAGCTTTTGACCCACCGGGGATCGACTACAGCCGCGAGATCACGCCTGCACAAGCGCGGCGCAATACGCAGGCGTTCTGGGCCAACCATAGCTCCGGAAGGCGCATGGAGTGGGTCCAGAGTTCCGGTCGGCCATCCGGTACCATCCGGAGTATCGACGACCTGCCCCGGATGAGCGACCTTCGACCGGTTCCATCGGTCCAACTCGACCGGTTGTTTATCCAGGAAATCGCACACGGCACGCCAGGGGTTCGGTCCGGAGTGCATCTCACTTTTCAACCGGGCAACCAGTCACACACCGAGCCGAGCACGGCCAGGAAGCGACCCGCGCAGACCTCCACGGAGCTTCGCCAGCAACGATCTGAAAGGGAAGAACAGGCCGGCAAGGAGCGCCGCCAGCGGCGTATCGAAGAACGTGCACGCGAGCGGCTGGAACTGAAGCGAGAGTTCCTAGCCCTGACGCTGAGTGAAAAGGCAGCCCTGCGTCAACACACGCTATCTGCCAAAGCGCGCCGTTCGGAGCTCTTTGAACGCAGCAATCGAGATAAACGCGAAATCCGTTTATGTAAAGACGCCCGCTGGGTGAAGAAGGCCATGCGTTCCGTGGCCGATGCCGAGTTGCTAGTAGCAGGTCAGAAGCTGACGAAGGAGATCACACAAGAGCGGAGCGCTCTTCCACGAACAAGTTACGAGGAGTGGGTTGAGAGGCGGGCGAAGGCAGGCGACGGACGAGCCGCCGCCCAGATCCGCGGCTGGCTATATCAAGACAGGCGAAATGTCCGCAGGATCGACAAGCGCAACGGGAATGCGGCTGGACAGCTACAGCCTCAAGACCAACCAGCGGCCGGCCGGGGTTCCGCAGTTGATTGGCAAGAGCTGGCACACGAGCGGCTCCGTCAAATGAAGCAACAGGCTGCGTTCCGGGATGCAGTGAAAGGGATGGCTTGGAAAGCCGACGGCGCGACGGGTGATGTGGTCTATCGCGTCGGCGGAGTTGATGCACTGATCGACCAGGGCAAGAAGATCGTTGTCCTCGCTCCTGATAAAGATGCCACCCGAGTAGCTTTACAGATTGCCATTCACAAATACGGCAGCACCATCGATGCCTCGGGCAGTGCCGAGTGGCAGGCTGAACTCATTAAGGCAGCCGTCCAAGACGGTGTGCAGGTCACCTTCACGGATCCAAAGCTCCAGCAGCGCCTTATAGCAGCCCGTGAAGCAACTCGTAACCAGGCAAAAGTCTCCAAGGCAGGCCTTGACCGGGCCAAAGAGCAATTCCAGCGCTTCGGTGGCGAACTCGCGGAGAGATACGGCCCCGGGTTGGATCCGACAAGAGCCGATCGCCTCATCGTGGAACGCATGGCAAGGATTGGACTCCAACCCGAAGACATCGCAGGCGCCGCTCGTGAGCTTTCCGTTCAGGGAGAAGCGACAGGATCGCCCGTTGATTACGCTTATTGCGAAGCGATTGTCGCTGAAGCGATCCGGCAGGTCGCGCGTGAGGACAAATCTTCACGCACTGTGGATCGAAGCAAGGGTTACTGAGCCGGGGAGGCACACTCAGGACTGGGCCGGGTTCTTCCTCGTCAAAGCATTCGATGCGGCGATCCTGGCAAGACCCAGCAGGATGCCGGAGTTGCTGATGATTGCCTGTGGCCAAAGGGCAGCAGCCGCCCGGTGCAGCAGATCGTAGTCTTCCCCACTCATCTTTACGTTGACCTGTACGGTCCGTTTCCCGGCATCACTCATCTCCTCTGGTATCTAGGAGCGAGAGTGCGAATACAACGTTACTAAGCGTACTATTAGTATCGTGAGCATGGCCAGCCTCTTTCCTCCTAATCTTCTCCGTCCTACCGAGGAATTCGAAGAGATTCCTATTCCAGAAGCAGATTTGTCCCAAGCTGAAAGAGCAGGCTTCGAGCAGTACCTTTTGCGGCAGCGCCCGCACCTGCTGAAGCAATACCTGCATCGGCAGCCGTTCAGCCGGTCTCTCCGCCAGGACCCCCGCTAGTTCTAAAGGGAGCATCATGCGCAAATTCGTCGCGCTCGCCGGACTGCTATCCATCCTGCTCGCGCCGCTCGGCTGCGACTCCAGGACTGCAAGTCGGAGCAGCTTTCAGACCGCTCTACAGGCTGCCTATGACAAACATCCGCGCTGCGCGCCCTGGTTTGAGATCATGCCAGCTGAACTCAACCCCAAAGGAGCGGGATACCAGCAAGACGCCGCGAAGTATGATGCACTTCGCGCAGCCGGCCTTGTCACTTCCCAGACCTCTATGAAAGTGCTGACGGACCCGTTCCAAACGTTCGTCGGCATCAGGAACGCGCCCACACCCGTCACTACGTATTCGATTGGCGGTCCCAACCAGGCGGCATGGTCAGGCCAGCATGAGATTTGCTACGCCAGGGTCCACATCACGAGCGTCGACAACTTCACCGAGCCCTCTGAATCGTTGGGCTTCAAGGGCTCGCAAGTCTCGTTCTCCTACGACCTCGTTGACGTACCCGCCTGGGCTAAAGAGCCTGCTTTGCAGAATGCCGTCCCGCAGATCAAGACCGACCTGCAAAGGCCCGAGCACAAGGAAACCGAGACACTGGTGCTCACTGCAAACGGTTGGAAGACGGCCCAGGAGCTTCGCTAAGCTGGGTCAGGCGTCCGATGAAACTGCAGACATCCTCATGCGACCTCCGGAAGCACCATCTTCGTATCGATCAAGTTTGGCGCTACTATGATTCATAGGGCAGCTTCCTATCAATCATGACGTGGAACTGGCAACAACCTGATTGGCCGCATTTCACCTGGAATCGTGACGCTTTGGCGCGTTATGAAGACGAGTTCCTGCTTGCGGGCGGCGTTCTCTTCGGCATGGCCAAGCACCTGAATGAGGGTGACTGGAACGAAGTCCGGGTCGAGTCGATGAGTGCAGAGGCCGTTACCACCTCTGAGATCGAAGGCGAGATGCTGAACAGAGCCAGCGTTCAGTGCTCTATCCAGCGACAGCTCGGCTTGACTGCAGACACTCAGAACATCGCTCCAAAGGAACAGGCAATATCTGAGCTGATGGTGACGCTGTACGGCGCAATCAACGAGCCGCTTACGACAGACGTGCTCTTCGCATGGCATCGCATGATGATGGCCGGCACACCTGGCGTCCGAACAGTAGGCGGCTTGCGGACAAGCCAGGAACCGATGCAGGTCGTCTCAGGAGCCATGTACGCACCCAAGGTTCACTTCGAGGCGCCTCCTGCAACAGCGGTCAGCAGCGAGATAAGCCGTTTCCTTGCCTGGTTTGATCAGACCAGACCGGAGGGCTTGGAGCCACTCCCGCCTCTTACCCGTGCCGGAATCGCTCACCTGTACTTCGAGTCCATTCATCCCTTTGAGGATGGCAATGGAAGAATCGGGCGAGCGCTTGCTGAGAAGGCTCTGGTACAGGGCTTGGGGAGACCAATCTTCATTGGCTTAGCACAGGGCATACACGCCCGTCATCGGAGCTACTATGAGGCTCTGGAAGCGGCTAACAAACGGAACGATGTGTCCGACTGGCTGGTGTGGTTCGCGGAGGTTTCCCTGGCTGCTCAACAGGGCACGACGGCCACCGTCGAATTCCTGATTCGCAAGACCAGGTTTTTGGACCGTCTACGAGGCAAGCTGAACGACCGCCAGCTCAAGGCGCTCTTGCGAATGCTGAAAGAGGGGCGGAAAGGCTTTGCCGGTGGAATGAGTGCTGGCAAGTACGGCATCATCACCGGCGCTTCTTCAGCAACTGCAACCAGGGATCTGAGGGAGTTAGTAGAGTTGGGCGCTCTCACAAGCGCAGGAGAACGGAAGCATACCCGCTACTCCCTCAAGCTCTGAAACCAACACGGCTTGGAACTGAAGACCTGAGACCAACATCCAGACCTTTGGAAGTGTTGGCGAAACAGAGCAGCCTTCTATGCTCCAGTTCTCGCAGCATAGCGGTACACCGTCTGCCGACTGATACCCAGCTCATCCGCAAGCGCTGTCTTTGATTCACCGGTCGCGACGCGACGCTGAAGTTCCCTCGCCTGCAAAGGGGTTAGCGAATGCTTTCGCCCGACGTACGCACCCTCTCGAAGCTTTGCAAGGGCAATCCCCTCACGCTGGCGCTCACGAATCAGATCGCGCTCGAACTGTGCGAACGCTCCCATCACGCTCAGGAGCAGATGCGACATCGGAGAGTCCTCTCCGGTGAAGGTCAGGTTCTCCTTCTCAAAGCGCACATGGACACCCCGGTCAGTAAACCCGAGGACTACCTTACGCAGATCGTCCAGGTTGCGGGCCAGCCGGTCCATTGAGTGGCAGACCACCGTGTCACCGTCGCGAACATAACCGACAAGTTGCTCCAGCTCCGGACGATGAAGATCCTTGCCGGAAGCTTTGTCTACGAAACGCTTATCGAGAGCGACACCCTCAAGTTGACGCAATTCCTTCTGATCGAGCGAACTGACGCGCAGGTAGCCGACGAGCTGACCAACCCGGCGTCTTCCCTTCGTCACTTTGGGATCTATGGCTTTCGACATCTCGTGTCACACTAGCAGAATGATGAGCCTTGTGAGACACGATTCTGTAACAGAAGCTCTGTACCGCAGGGGTATACCCCAACGACACGCTCAGCGGCTTACATATGTTGTGCACCTAGACTTAGCGAATGCGGCGAGCAACAGCTTTATGAAGGCGAGTAGAGTCCGGTAGGAGTTCAGACCGATGTCAATATTGATCGATGTTGCCGGATCGGCGATTCCCACAGACGTGAGCGCAATCAAGTCTTTACAGGTTGACGCAACTTTGGTCTTTGGCTTAGGCGCGGCCTGGTTGTCAATTTTAGACCTGACACTTGGCACAGTACCTCCAAACTTTGTCGGTGGGGCAGTGAAGTATAGCGGGTCCGCGGTCACCTTTCCTATGGGACCGGTCACCTTCGGCCTTCAAGCCAATGCAGGCGTGTCGCTTGCCCTACATACGTCCGGCGTGCTGACAACCTTCCAAGACGGACTGGAGCAGCCGATTCAGCAGAACATCGCCGTACCTGCCGGGCTTGCCTATTTAGCGCTTACGTTCAATCTCAACATCTCCGGAAATGCGACATTTGCATACTCCGGAGGTGCCTACGGCGTCACCGCCGAACTCGACGCGACTCGAACCTACGCCATCTCCTTCTACAAAGCGTTCTCAACCTCGACCCCACTTCGCGAGGCACTCTCAGCTGTCTTCGAATCTTTTGTGCTCCCTCTGCACAAAGAGACGTTCAAGCATCTGGCAGTGGGCGACTATTTGCTGCACGAATTCGACGGTAACCTCCATCTTGCTTTCGGTGCATACGCTGGAATCGACACTGTGGTGTACGCGGGGCAGTCCGCAGTTGATCTCTCGAAGACACGGCTTTCGCCGCTCGCCACGTTCTCCATTCAGGCAAAGCCAGAGATCAAGGCAAGTGCGAACCTGGCTTTCAGCCTCCAGTACAGCAGCCAGTTTGAAGCGTTGCTTTCACGCACCGACGGTGGAGGCAGGCTTCACCTCTTCAGGTTCAGCAAACGCGACGCACAGACCAAGCTCACGGCAGGCATGACCCTCTCGCTGAATGCTTCGGTAGCACTGACGGCAACAGCGTCCGCTACGCTTCAGCAGGATCTTGTCACGGCCGCAGGTGGCACCGCTTCGCTGCCAGGGAAAGCGATGTCAACCGTCCTTACCCGCACAGGAGCGGCTGAGGAGATCCAGAAGTACACCACCGACGCGACCGACAAACTGACCGCATGGATCAATAAGGCAAACGGTCGTCAATCCAATCTCGAGCTCGCTGTCGATAGCCAGAGTGCCCGGACGGTCCTCGCCGGCTACACCTTCGATTTCGGTTCCGAAGCCTTTGATCGTGCATGTGAGCTCGCCTATAACGGTGACCTCGTTGCGGCGCTTCAGACCGGAGCGGTAACCCTCGATCAGGGCAGCGGCCTTGAGCAGGAGTTTCGACGCAAGACCTCGTGCAGCTGCAATATCTTTGGTTTGTTCAAGTACAACGGCTGGGACGAGTTCTCCTCGAACACCTCGCTGGTCTATGCGGGTCATAACACGTTCCACTTGGTGGAGACAGTTGGCCACGCGGCTCAGAGTGAGTCTGTCGGCGCACTGCGCAGCCTCAACCTCTACTTCACAGCAAGTGCAGGCGTTTCTGAAAAAGGTACCCTTTCCAACGCGGATATCGACCTGCACCTGGACCTCGCCGCTAAGGGCGATCGCAAAGCTATCGCCTCGATGGCTCATCTGCTTGATGCGCTCGGAGCCTCGTTCCTGGCTCGCGACCTTGCTGCATTCGGCACGAATCAGAAGCAGGGCACTGCGGAACTCAACCTTAAGATTTCACCAGGTGCATACGGGCAGATCAGCTACAGTATCGCGAGCGCTGGGCTTGCCGCAGATGCACGCAACTGGGAGGCCTTCGCCGCAGCTGCGGATGACTTGGCCGTGTGGCCGCTCCACCCGGGTGGTCCATTGAACACATCTGCAGCTTCGTTCTTGAAGAGTTTCCAAGCCTGGGAACAGCTCAACAGGGCGGCTATCGGGGGAACGGACCCAGATCGCACACAGACAGGCAACGCCTTCGCTGCCTGGCCGGATAGCTTCCCTTCTGTCACGATGCCCCACGTACTGGTCGTCTACTCCATACTGGCTGGGCAGCATTTCATGAACTTCTGCGCATCTCTGAAAAGGCTTGCCGACCTCAACGACGGCACGACAACAAGTGTGCTGTGGACTGACTTGAACAAGCAACTCACAGATGCGCTCAAACAGGAATCCGACGTCGATTTCATACGTCCAGCCATCCTCGCAGTTCTGCGCCTTTGTGGAGCGACTCCGACCATCACCGGACCGACGCCGGCATCTGTGCCGACGCAGCACTTCGTGGTCACGCTCAACGCTTGAGGCCTGAGTAAAGTCGGGGCTAAGTTGGCTGAGCTCAGCCTTGAGCTGTTAGCGTACGATTTTGACGTTGGGCGTGCGCTCCAGAGAGACGATGCTTGGGGTTCAGCGAATCGTTGTCTCAACGTACTCGATGCCGAATGCAGATGAATCCCATGCGGCTATAAGAGCGTGGAGTGAACGCAGTGGCCAGACTAAAAAGGCCCATATTGCGAAGTTCAGGTGCCCGTCCAAGCTAAGGCGTGCCGTAGGAACGTGGCAACCGGCAATTTTACCGGCAGGAGAATCCTATATCGTTGGCTAAGTTAGAGCATATAGTGCATTTGTCATTAACGCCGAGCCGGCAATAAGAGCTTCGCACATCATTCCCTCCTGGATGGAACCAATGCCCTTTCGGAGGGTCAAATGGGGATGGAAGAACCCACCTTCGAGTTGACCTCGAAGGCAACTGCACTTGTAGGCCAGTAGGATCGTTCTCCCTACGAGCGACGGTTGCTACAGCGCTGGGTGATCTGCTCTTTGGACAGCGAATTTGGCACGACACGTCATAGGTACAACGTCAGATTGCCTGACTATCGGTAGACAACTCAGCTTGTCGAAGCACAAGCTGTGTGGCGTCTTCGGAAAGATCAGGCGGATACCCGTACTTAGCCAGCAATCGGCGAACGGTTCGCCTCAGCCCTGCTCGCACCGATTCCCGCTGCGCCCAGTCCAGCTTAGGCATCTTCTTAACCATCTCCGCCAACTCGCGCGCCATGAGTCGCAGCGTGTCGCTCTTCATCGCCTCTTTAGCTGAGCCGTTCTCCGCCAGAGCATCATAAAAGGCCGATTCTTCCGTCGTCATGCCAAGTTCTTGCCCTTGTCTCTGGGCCTCGCGCAGGTGTTTAGCCAAATCCAAAAGGTATGTAATGACCTCCGCCGTCGTGATCGCCTTATTCGTGTAACGCACCATGGCGTCTTCAAGAGCAAGGCGAAACTTCTTACTTTGGACCAGATTGGAGCGCTCCGAGACTCGTATCTGGTCCGTCAGCAGCTTACGAAGAGTCTCCAATGCGAGATGTTTCTGCTCCAGTGCGGCCACTCGCTGCAAGAACTCGTCTCCGAAGACATCCAGCCGCGCTTCATCGAGACCTGCCGCAGCAAAAAGGTCGATCACTCCTCCAGCGCTGACCGCTCCGCCAATGACTTGCCTCACTGCCAAATCGATGTCATGCTGCCGCGAACTCGCAAGGTCTTCCGGGGCGTCGGCCAGACGCTTGCGGATCATGGCAGCGACACGCTGGAAGAACGCCAGGTGATCGACAACCTCTTCCGTCTCGATGCGAGGTACCGCCAGCGCGAAAGCGCTTGAAAGCTCTTTCACCAGCTCCCGCAAACGCTGCCACCCGTCTACCTGAGCGAAAACGTGGTCGGCTGCGGCCAGGTAGATGCGCAGTGCCGCCTCCGGTGCAACAGACAGGGCTCCCTCGTAGTCGCAACCATGAAAGAAGTCACGTAGCTTTTCGTATGCCGCTTGCATGGCTGGCACCGCCTCAGCCTGGACATCCCGGACGGCCTCGCCCGTGCCCCCAGCCCGCGTGTACGTGGCAAGAGCATCGGCCAGCTGATCCACCAGACCCAACAGATCGACAATCAGGCCGCCTGGTTTATCCCCGTAGACACGGTTGACTCGCGCGATCGCCTGCATCAGGTTGTGTCCAGCAAGAGGTTTATCCAGATACATGGTGTGTGCAGGCGGGCAGTCAAACCCGGTCAGCCACATATCGCACACGATCGCTAGTCGGAAGTCATCGTCAGGATTCTTGAATCGCTCCGCCATTCGCTTTCGTGCGGCCTTGCTGCGAACATGGCTACGCAGTGGCTCCGGGTCGTCGGCGCTCCCGGTCACAATTACCTTCATCGCCCCAAGGTCATCGTCTGCATGGTGCCATTCAGGGCGCAGGTCCTGGATGGCTTTGTAGAGGTTGGCGGCGATCTCGCGACTCATCGTCACGATCATTGCCTTACCCTCCATGGCGGCACGACGCTTTTCCCAATGCTCCACGATGAATGCGGCAATGACCTCGACGCGGGCTGGTGCGCCAACCAGCCGTTCGAGGGGTATCCGGACGCTCTCTTCAACGTCCTCACCGGTTGCGTCTGCCTTGGTAACTTGCTCCACCACGGCAGCGCCCGCAGTTGCGCCCGCATCGTCCACGGTCAGCTTCACTAGGCGCGACTCGTAGTAGAGCGGCTTCGTTGCGCCGTCTTGCACTGCCTGGCGAATGTCGTACACATCCACGTAGTCGCCGAAGACATGGATCGTGTTCTTGTCCCCACGCTCCAGGGGCGTCCCGGTGAAGCCGACAAAGGAGGCGTTGGGCAACGCCTCACGCATCCAGCGAGCGCCGCCTTCGACGAAGCCGTATTGGCTTCGGTGTGCCTCATCGGCAATCACAACCACATTGGCTCGCGAAGAGATTTCGCCGTGCTCCTCAGCAAACTTATAGATGGTCGTGAAGACGACGCCCCCAGAGGCGCGATCGAGCAGATCCTTAAGATCGCTCCGACCTTTGGCCTGTACGGGTGCTTGCCGCAGCAGTGCGCGGCCGGCTGCAAAGGTCGAAAAGAGTTGATCGTCCAGGTCGTTACGATCCGTGACCACCACGATGGTTGGGTTCTGCAGGCGCGGCTCGCGCACCAAAGAGCCTGCGAGCATCAGCATGGTGAGCGACTTGCCTGAACCTTGCGTGTGCCAGACCACCCCTCCACGTCCGTCGCCGGTGCCGAGCGGCGCCTTGAGGCTGGCAAACACACTTTCACGGGCTTTGCGTATGGCTCGGAACTGGTGGTAACCGGCGATCTTCTTCTCGATCGCCCCACGCTCGTCCTCTTCAAAGGTGACGCAGGTCTGCAGGTAATCGAGCAGCAGCGAGGGGTCGAAGAGGCCGCGGATCAGAGCCTCAAGCGTTGGCTGGCCACCTTCTTCTGATCGCCATGGCATAACACGGCTGGGGCCGCTTGAGATTGAGCCAACCCGCGTCAGCAGGCCGTCCGAGGCCACCAGGCATAGGTTGGGTACGAAGAGATCGGGAGCCACCTCCATATAGCGCCTTAGCTGGTCGAATGCCTGGTTGAGGTCTGCGCCTTCATCGGTGGGGTCCTTCAGCTCGATGATGGCGATGGGCAGGCCGTTGAGGAAGACGGTGAGATCGGGGCGGATGGCCTTGCCGGAAGCTCCGGTGATGGTGAGCTGGCGAACTACCAGCAGGTCATTTTGTCGCGGATCGTCGAAATCAACGAGCCGCGCACGACCGCCGCGCGTCTCGCCGGTTGCGGCATCGCGGTATTCCACCTCGACTCCGTCGGTAAGCAGGGTGTGGAACCAGCGGTTGTTCTGGATGAGCGTTGGATAGGGGGGGCGCGAGAGCGTGCGGAGAACTGAAAGTACTAGCTCACCAGGCAGGCCAGGGTTGAGCTTCTGTATCGCTGCGGAAGAAACCGCGCTGAGGATGACGCTGCCGTGCTGAAAGTCACTTTCGGTCGCGAAACTGGAAGGAGAAAGAACGCGGACACGAAGTCTCTCGAACCAGACAGATGCGGATAGCTCGACAACTGACTCATCCATCGGCATCCTCCATAAGTGCTTCCCCTTCTCCTATATCTGAATCGTCCGCTGCCCGCGCCAGAAACGCTTCCAGACTATCTTTGTACGCTCGACGATCATGGTGATATAGAGCCGAGCTCGCGGGTATGGGCACCTCTTCGACCAGGATGTCTGGATAGGCTTGATCCAGGTAGGTATCAAAACGAGGGTGTACACCAAACCGAAGGCTTTTTTGCGGTTGTCTCCCTATTTGCTCCTGGTGGAGCCTAAACAGCAACCCGATTGCAGCGTCGACTGCACGGGCTGTCAGCACCGCATACTCGACAGAAAGCACCTGATCGAGGACATCCCGGCCATGAGGCCCAATCCCTTCAGAGTCACGAAGAGCGACTACGCCGTCGACAATCTGATTGATGCCTTTAAGAATGTCTTTTACTCCCTCCTCGGCTTTAGGCTTCTCCTTACTAGCGGGTACTAGCTCTAGCGATTGGGTCACCTGCGACATCAACCAGCTTGCCTTTGACAACGGCGGAACATCAACACCGCGATCAGCCAAAATGCTGACACAAACCGTTTCCAAGAGTCCCCTGCAGTGCGTATACGCAATACCTGGCTCTTCAAATATCGTGCGCTCCACGATTTCAACTGCGGGGCGAAGCGAGGTGGATTGGGGGTAGGAGTCGAACAAGTGGCGACATCCTTCCAATCTAAAGAGCGGGTCAGCCATGTGAGGTCGCCGCCACCGCAACTCGAACCTGACCTGAGAGCAATCTCGGTAAGAGCAAGTCGCGTAGATTTGCCAGACGCTGCGATTCCAAGAGGAGGTGGGCACGTAAACCGTGAAGCGGCGCAATAAGAGCGTCAGCTTCGCGCATCATCTCGGGGGGCGCAACTACTGCGTGAACGCCGCGGAGGTGCTCACGCTTTATGTGTCCCATGGTTGTCGCTTTGCTCGCTGCAATCATCCTGAACCATGGAAGATGCTCTTGAAGGGAGAGGAAAATGAACCAATCGGGATAGTGCTGCGAAGTGACCTTAAACAAGTGCTGGTTAAGGGCGCCCTTACCGCCGAACCAGAACTTGACATCGAGAGTGCCTGACCAGGAAAACAGCAGGTCTCGATTCTTGATGACGTATGCTGCTGGAATGTTTGCGTTGGCCAAGTCCGCACTTGACGTACCGCCTTGGCGAAGCTGAGCAATCTTTATGACGGGCAGATCCGTGCTGTCACCCCTTGGCGGATACTTCTGCAAAGCAAGGCCGTTCAGAAAAGTCGCAATGGTGGCGATAGGTCTGGTCTCCCATGCCGTCGGCACGGGGCCGCGCTCTGAGGAAACGAAGGCTGTTGGGAGCGAATCGAATAGAGTCGGTGACATCGAGGGAAACGAGATTGCGCCGTTGGCTTTGGCCTTGACTGGCTCGAAGTCTACGAACCATGCGCGGAAGATCGCTCGCGCTAGCCGCTCCAGTGCTTGCGCCGTGCGCTGGTTCTGCTCGATCTTGTTGTCCAAGGCTCCGAGAATCGATGCGATAGCACTTTGCTCTTCCAGCGGTGGGATGGAAATTGGGTGTGAGCGCAATTGCGTCAGATTGATGTGAGGAACCCCTGCCTGAACGGCATTCCCGATTATGTATTGTTGCTCCGCTTTGCTGCTAAACAGGTAGTAGATGAAAGTCGGATCGGCCTTCGATAGATCAATTGTGGCTTTCATCTGACTTTGAGAGATCAGGTAATGTTCCCAGGGTCCTGGTGGCACAATCGCCACTTGGCCGAGGGTTCCGCGCTGCGTGAACACGATGTCGCCCGGCATTGCCCAGTTAGAGCGCAAGCTAGCTGCTTTCGCCTCGGATACGAACACGAATTCGCCGCCTACCCAGCGTCCATGGCCCAAATTTTGCCCACGTATCACCGGTATACCAGCTTCTTTGTAGTCATCCGAGATAAGGTTTGATCCAAATGGACCGCCGACCATTGCATTCTTTTGATCAGCGGCGAGGCTCCCAAAGGCCACTAGCTGACGCTCAGTTAAACTCACGACCGGACCCTCAACAATTGTGTTCGCACTGCTTCTCCGAGTCGTTCGCCATCCGCGAAGCAAGCCGCCAATTCCGCCAGCAAACGCGGATACTTTTCATCGAATGGTTCGGCGTCTTCTTCCTGCTCCTCTGCGCCGATGTAGCGGCCGGGGGTGAGGACGAAGCCGTGCTTCTCGATGTCGTCGACGGTTGCGGCCTTTGAGAAGCCGAGGGTATCCTGGTAGGCCCACGCGCCGTGCGCCGCTTCATCCCACCATTCGGGCTTGGGCTCGCCGCGCCATCGGCGGAACGCGTAAATGATCCGTCCGATGTCGGTTGTCGGTTTGGGATCGCCTGCGCCTCCGTCAAACATCGTCTCGCCGTCCTCGCCTCCGCTTAGCACGCGAAGGGTACGCGTTTCCATGCTGCCGAGCTTGCGTGCGTCGATGAAGAGAGTCTCGCCCTTGCGGTTGCGCCCGCCATGTTTCAGGTTGCGACCTGTCTTGTCACGGGTGAGAAACCACAGGCAGACCGGAATGCCCGTCGTGAAGAAGAGCTGCGCCGGCAGAGCGACGATGCACTCCACCAGATCGTCCCGGACGATGCGCTGGCGAATCTCTCCTTCGCCTCCGGTGTTGCTCGAAAGCGAGCCGTTGGCCATCACAAACCCAGCCACACCTCCGCCACGTCCGTTGGGGGGTGCGATGTGGTGGATGAAGTGCTGAATCCAGGCGTAGTTCGCATTGCCTTGTGGCGGCGGTCCGTAGCGCCAGCGAACATCCTTCTCCAGTAGCTTGCCCGACCAGTCCGAGACGTTGAACGGCGGATTGGCGAGAATGTAGTCGGCCTTGAGGTCGGGATGCTGGTCGCGCAGGAAAGAGTCGCCGGGCTGCGTACCAAGGTTTGCCTCGATGGAGCGGATCGCGAGATTCATGTGCGCGAGACGCCAGGTCAGCGGGTTGGACTCCTGGCCGAAGATGGAGATGTCAGTCTTGTTGCCGCCATGCGCTTCAACGAAGCCCTCCGACTGCACAAACATGCCACCCGAGCCGCAGCACGGGTCGTAAACTCGCCCTTCGAAGGGCTCGATCATCTCGACCAGCACGCGCACGACGCAGCGTGGCGTAAAGAACTCGCCGCCAAGCTTTCCCTCGGCCTGCGCAAACTTGCTGAGGAAGTACTCGTAAACGCGACCGAGGGTATCGCGCGCCTTGGCACGATCGCCTTTGAAGCCGACATCCGCGATCAGGTCGATGAGCCCCTTGAACTTAACGGGGTCGATGCCTCGGCGAGCGTAGTCGCGGGGCAGTTTGGCTTTTAAGCTCGGATTGTCACGCTCAATCGCTAGAATCGCGTCATCGATGAGCATCGCGATGTCTGGGCGTGTTGCCTGGCTCTGTAGGTTTGCCCAGCGTGCCTCTGCCGGCACCCAGAAGACACGCTCGGCAGCATACTCGTCTCGATTCTCAAGGAGGCGTTCCTGCTGTTCGCCGATGATGCCATCTGCCGTCAGCTCGGCTTTGAGCTCCTCCCGGCGAGCCTCAAAGGAGTCGGAGATGTACTTGAGAAAAAGGAGGCCCAGGACCACATGTTTGTATTCCGCAGCGTCGATCTGCCCGCGCAGGGCGTCCGCCGCCTTCCACATCGAATCCGTGTAAGCGGCCTCATTATTGGTGGCCATGTATGCCATTGTGCAACTTGCGTGTCCCCAGTGCCAAACTGACCTGGTCTACCAGTCAGGGTCGGCAAAGGAATTGGCGATTGTTCCGGACATGACCACACAGTTGTCCACCATTTCCACCCTGGCTCGTTCGCAACACACAGAATGCGGGTGAAGAAGCTTTCTCTACCTTCTGCATCGGCAAGTGAGAGCAGTTCGAGGGCTTCCCTAGAGAAAGCTCGGCGAGGCTACGCTTAAGCATGAGAGCCCGACCTGACTTCACGTCATCGAGAGTCGGGGTTACATGGATGTTTGGAACAATGCCGACGGCTCAAACTTGGAGCCGTCCGGTGTGTGCTCGCCACGTCGATCGTGGGTGGCGCGGAGATGGGGGGTGGGAGGGTCTGTGCCGCGACTCAAGTACTATGCTCCGAGATGCGGGCGTGACTGGGAACGGATCTGTGCGGCACACCTCGGTGTTTGCGTGAGGCGGCCGGCGGTCTGTGATGGGGCGGTCCGACGATGGCGCGGCGCCGACAGCGCAAAGGTGGCGTGGAGGAGAGAGGATGATGCGACGAGAGCGGATTCGATGGGCGTCAGCGCTGCTGATAGGGATGGCGAGTGGCGGAGCTTTGGCGCAGGGGGTTGCCGCCGCGCAGCCGGCCGCGACCGCGACTGCGGTGGTGCCGACGAGCGCGAAGCCGGCGCAGGACTGGCCCGACCTGGCGCGATACCGGGCGGAGGACGCGGCGCTGCCGCCGCCGGCGACGGGAGAGCGGCGCGTGGTGTTTTTAGGCGATTCGATCACGGACGGGTGGGGTCGCGCGAAGGGGACGGGGGAGTTCTTTCCCGGGAGGCCCTATGTGAATCGGGGGATCAGCGGGCAGACGACGCCGCAGATACTGGTGCGCTTCGAGCAGGATGTGGTGCATCTCCAGCCGGCGGCGGTGGTGATACTGGCGGGCACGAACGACATCGCGGGTAACACCGGGCCGTCGTCGCCGGAGATGATCGAGGACAATCTGCGGGCGATGGCGGCGATTGCGAAGGCGAACGGGATTGCGGTGGTGCTGGCGTCGATCACGCCCGCCTATCGATATCCGTGGAAGCCGGAGGTGGAGCCGGTGGCGGCGATTCGCGAGGTGAACGGGTGGATGCGCGATTTCTGCGCGCGCACCGGATGCACGTATCTGGACTACTACACGGCGATGGCGGACAGCAAGGGCGCGATGCTTCCGGGGCTGTCGTCGGATGGCGTGCACCCGCTGGCGAAGGGGTATGCGGTGATGGGGCGGCTGGCGGAGCGGGCGATCGCGCAGGCGCTGGGGCAGACGGGGCAGTAGGTCGGGGAGAGGGCTGGTTGTGGTGAGGAATTGGGGGATGCGTTGAAGCGAGAGGATGAGCAGCGGAACGATGGTGTGAGCCGGCGTGCGTTTTTGAAGGGGACCGGGGCCGCGGCTGTGGGCGCGGCGCTTGCTGTCTCGACGAAGGCGGACGCGCAGGCGGGCGGGCCGGAGGCGAGTGGTGACGGGGCGACGAATCCACCAGCTTCGCTCGATCTGCTGGCCTATGTGAATCTGCTGCAGGGCACGGCGTCGACGCCGGAGTTTTCCCGCGGGAATGTGTTGCCGATCGCGGCGATGCCGTTCGGCATGGCGCACTGGGCGCTCCAGTCCAACGCGGGGAGCCCGTGGTTTTTTCAGCCCTGGGTTCGCCGGATTCAGGGCTTTCGCTTGACACACCAGCTGAGCCCATGGCTGGGCGACTACGGGCAGGCTCTATTTCTGCCGTATCGCGGTGAGATCCGGCCGGAGCCGTCGTCGCGCTCGAGTTCGTATGCGGTTGAGCAGGCGAAGCTCGCGCCGCACAGCATGGAGGTGTTTTTGTTGCGCTCGCGCGCGAAGGTGGAGCTGATCCCGACGGAGCGAGGCGCGCTGCTGGCGACGGAGTTTCTTCAGGATGGGCTTACGGGAAGGTGCGGGCTGCTGTTGGAGATGCCGGGCGACGCCGGGGAGGTGCGAGTGGACGCGGCGCGGCGGAGGATCTCGTTTCGGACGCGGACCAACACGGGTGGCGTGCCGGATAACTTCGCGACGTACTACGTGGTTGAAACGGACACGCCGTGGGAGGGATTTACGTGTGTGGTGGTTGAGGGCAGCCGGGTGGGGATGCTCGACTTCGGCGAGGCGACGCGGATCACAGCGCGGATCGCGACCTCGTTTTTATCAGGCGAGCAGGCCGAGGTCAATCTCGAACGGGAGGTCGGTCGCAAATCGGCGCAGGAGCTGCGCGAGGCCGGCGCGAAGGTGTGGAGCGAGCACCTGGGGCGGATTGAGCTGGCGGGGGCGACGGAGGAGCAGCGGCGGACCTTTTACTCCTGCATGTACCGCACGCTGTTGTATCCCCGAACGTTTCACGAGCTGGATAGCACGGGTGCGCTTCTGCATTTCAGTGCGTTCAATGGAAGGCCCATGCCGGGGGTGATGTATGCGGACCACGGCTACTGGGATGTGTATCGGGCGTGGTATCCGATGATGTCGATCGTGTTTCCGGAGCGGCTCGGGGACATATTGCAGGCGTGGGTGAATGCGTATAAGGAGGGCGGCTGGTTTCCGCAGTTTCCGTCGCCGGGGTATCGCGCCGCGATGACGGGGTCGCTGATCGATGCGGTGATTGCGGATGGGGCGGTGAAAGGCATTGCCGGCGTGGACTACCAGACCGCGTATGAGGGGCTGAAGAAGCATGCGACGAACGCGGGCGATCCGGCGAAGGGGTACGGCCGGGTTGGCTTCGCGTATCGTAGCCGGCTGGGGTATGTGCCCGCAGACCGGGTTGCGCAGTCGGTGGCGGAGTCGCTCGATGCGGCGTATGGCGACTTCTGTGTTGGGCAGGTGGCGGCGACCCTGGGCCACACGGAGGACGCGACGATGTTTCACGAGCGCTCGGGGAGCTGGCGGAAGCTGTTTGACCCGGGGACGCGATTCTTTCGCGGGAGGAATGAGGACGGCAGCTGGCTGGAGCCCTTTCACACCTATCGCTGGGGAAGTCCGTATGTGGAGGGCAGTGCGTGGCAGCATCGCTTTGACGCGCCGCAGGACTATGCGGGTCTGTTCGCGGCGATGGGCGGCAGCGCGAGCGCGGCCGGGGCGCTGACGGAGATGCTGTCTGTGCCGCCGATCTTTGAGGTCGGGGTGTACGGCTATGAGCTGCATGAGATGGCGGAGATGGCGGCCGTGGACTTTGGGCAGTACGACCACTCCAACCAGCCATCGCACCATCTGCTGTATTTGTTTGCGCACGCGGGTCGACCGGAGGAGACGCAACGCTGGGTTCGGCGGACGATGCGCACGCTGTATACGCCGGAGAGCTTTGCCGGGGACGAGGACACGGGCTCGATGGCGGCGTGGTACATCCTGAGCGCTCTGGGCTTCTATCCGGTGTGTCCGGGGAGGCCGGAGTACACGTTGGGTGGGCCGCTGTTTCCGGGGGCTACGGTGCATTTGCCGGGCGGAAGGCGGCTGGAGATCGAGGGCGTGAACAACAGCCCGGAGAACTGGCGTGTGCGCGAGACGGCGTGGAACGGCGAAGCGGTGAAGGGGGTCACGCTGTCGCACGCGAGTTTAGTGAAGGGGGGCAGGCTTCGCTTCGTCATGGCGCCGGGAGAGGGCGCATGAGGGATCGATGGGGTCAGAATGTAAATCGCAGTCTTGCGTCGAACGCTCGTGGTGGGGCTATGGCTGTTCCGGAGAAGAGGCTGGCGAAGTTGAGGACATTAAGGCGATTGAACATGTTAGCGACGTGAAGTTCGAGCACAGCGCGATTCTCTGTTCGCAGCAGTTGAACGCCGGTTGCGCCATCGATGGAGGACCAGGGGCGGACACGACCGCGTGTGAAGTTGATGGAACGGATGACGCTGTTGCCGTACTCCGACTGAAGCTGCGCGAGGTCGACCGGATCGTTCAGTTCCACGGGAAGACCGCTGTTATACGCCGCATGCACGCCGAACCAGAGCGGTCGAAGGGGACTCCAACGCGCACGCGCGCGTAGGGTATTTCTCTGATCCTGCGAGACGGCGAAGCGACCGGTGGTCGCCAACTCTTGCGCGCCCTCGTCGCCGAGGAAGAGGCCGCCGGTAATCGGCCCTGAGGCGACACCGGTTTGATTGGCGTAGTTTACCTGCAAGAGAAGATGTCGCCACTCGGGTAGATCGACGGAGAGCTCTTCGCCGCGGATGCGCGCGCCGGCGTCGGCGATGGGAAAGCTTACACCCGTGTTCAAGAGGGTGTCGTCGTCGCCGTAGTTGCGAAAGCTTCGTAGAAAGATATTTCCCGAGAGGCGAAGTTTGCCGGCTAACTCCTGGGTAAAGCCGAGCTCGTAGAAGTTAGCGCGCGCGGGCTCGACCGGAAGGCGCCGGACAAAGGTGCTGGCCGAATCGAGTTGTGAGGAACTAGCCAGCAGCAGGTTTTCGATCGCCGGCGCCTGAAAGATGCGGTCATAGGAGGCGTGCAGCAGGAGGTGCGCCGCCGGAAGATAGCGCGAAAAAGAGATTCGCGGGCTCCAACTCTCTCGATGAAGAAGGAAGGCGTAGTTGTCATACCGTAGGCCAGCCGAGATATTCCAATTACGGAGGTGAATTGTATCTTCGACAAATCCTGCCGGCTCCGAATCCCAGTGCTGCTGCGCGAAGTAAAGGGACGGCAGGGTGCCGGGGTCGAAGTAGCTTGGATCGGTGAGGGTATAGGCAAGCTGCTCGTGCACATGGCGCAGGATGGTATCGGCGCCGATCTTCCAATCGTGATGGCCGCTGTGTCCGACGATGTCGACGTGGAGCCACGCTTGGCGGAACCCTCGATTTTGCGAGACATCGACCGGCGTTGCGAGGAAGTTTGAAGACAGGGCGGCTTCTATGTCCGATCCGCTGCCGGCGGTCGTCAGCAGGAGGCTGGGAGAGAGGATGTGTTGCCAGGACAGGCTGCCTGACTGTTGCTGTGCGCGGCGATCCTGGCGCTGTCCGACCTGCTGCTGGATGAGTTCGTTGGGAACCATGGCGTGTAGGGAGGCGAACTGGTAGTTCAGGCTGAGTTTGTCCGCCCGGAGATCCACCTGCTCGTCCGCGGTTGCTGTGGTTCCGGTCGCCCGATTAGTGAAGTTGTCGAGTACGGGCGGGTCAAGGAATCTGTCTGTGCGGTAGCCGCCGCCATTCAGCAGCAGCTGCTGGCGTCCTGTTCCGAAGCCGAGCCGTGCTTCGGTATCCGCGGTTGCGAAGCTACCACCGGAGGCCGAAAGATCGCCGTGCCAGCCAAGGGCGTGAGCGGCTCCGGTGGTGATGTCGACCACACCGCCGAGACTTCGACCGTACTCCGCAGGGAAGCCGGCGGTTCGCACCTGCGCAGACTCGACCGTCTCCGCCGCGAGTGGGACGGCAAAGGAGGGAGACAAATTTTCGGTGTGGGGCACCCCATTAATGACGAATTGGGTATCGTACTCCGAGCCTCTTGGATGCAAGACGCCGTTGGCTTCGAAGATCCACCCGGGCTGATCTTCGATGATGTCGAGCAGGCCTCGACCAGGCTGGGCGGGAAGTTTCTCCTGAAGTTGCGCGCGACCGATCGCGTTGCCGGCCCCGGTCGACAGCGGGTCCAGCAGCGTGGGCTCGGTCGTGACGAAGACTGCCTGTTCCAGCGGCGCGATGGCAAGCTGCACATGGAGGGGCAGAGGAAGTGAAGAGCCGATCCGGATCTGTCGCACGATGGGCGTACAACGAGGAGCTTGCACCTGCACGGTGTAACTGCCGAAGAGTAGCCCTGTGCCGATAAAGCGACCATCGAGACCGGTGGCCGAAGTTTGTTGGAACTGCCGCCCCTGACTTACAAGGGAGACAGTCGCCACGAGCGGCTTTTCGTCATTCACTGGTTTGCGATCTAGCTATCGAGCCGATAAGTAAAAGCAATAAATAACCAGCAGGCTAACTTCCTAACGAGAGAGACCGAGGAGGCAGATTATCCGTTTGCGCGATGCTCCACCATCGACTGGAGGTAGGCTCGAAGAAGGATGTGGATCGGCCACCCATAGTATTGTTCGTCCCATTGCCGGAGGACTTTTTGCGCACGAATGAAGTTTAGGCGAGTCTGTGCATCCTGCGGCGTCACGGCGGCGAGTACGAGATCGATGCGCTCCAGCTCGAGCGAGTCCCAGATTGCGATTTCATACAGTCCCGGAGCGGGAACAGGAATGCTGCAAGCCGAGGAGGTTTTATTGAGCGGAAGGTGGGACTGGATACCGTGCATGTGATCGAGCGGGCGCAGATCGTAGTGGTAGTTTCCAGAAGGCAGATCGGACAGAACGGAGCCTATCTCCACCGCGGTTGTTGCTTTCGCGGAAGGGCCGGCGAGGAGGTTTGTAGCGATAGTCGCTACAAACTCGTCTTTTTTGGCCGAGGTCGTGTGCGCCTGTGCCGACGGACGATTGAGCAAACCATCTCTTTGAGCCAGCACGGCACGCATGCTGTTCAGCATTTCCATATTGAATGCCGACGGATAAGCGGGGAGCGACGGAACGCGGACACCTCGGCTGCAATCTTCGGCGGTAAAGCATTCGCTTAGGACGCGCTGGCCATCGGGCAGAAGCATGGTGATGGAGTGGGGAGCTTGCAGGGTGATGGGCTCGAGCAGAGCGCCTTCGCGGATGGCGTCGGCGAATCGAATGGGCGTGCCGCGTTCCACGTCTTTCCAGTCTCCCTGCACGCGCCAGACCAGGCCCGCAGCTGGTGTGCGGAGCGCGGGCGCTGTTTGTGCGAAGCAGAGGGTGGAGTAAAGAAAGAGCGCGGCAAAGGATAGTTCGATCAGAGACCAACGATCGAAGGAGTTTGCACGTGTCATGGTCGGTGGAGCATAACTTGCGACGAGTCAGCGGACAAGGGTGGCGGAAGCAATCTTAGGTCACATACCGGTAATCACAGAAGAGTTACCTTTTACATGTAGCAGCTCCATTAACCCTCCGGTATAGTCGTTCTACCTGACTAACTGATGTCTGGTTCTGTGTTGCAGCAGGGTAAGTTTCTCCCCGCCCGCTTGCTTGCAGGGGGCCTCTGATCTTCCTGGGTTGTATCTGATCTTTGGGCCACCATCTTCAACCTAAGGTTCTATTGATGCCGGGTTCCCTGCAGGAAGAGCTATGGCTTTTCGCTCTTCTCGTGCGCACGCTTGCCTAGCGACGGAGACATGCCTCATGCAGCTTCTTTTTGTGCTTGTTCTTATCTTTAGCTCTCTTGTTTCGATCGCCTCGGCACAGAGTGTGAACGTGCCGACATGGCGCTACGACACGACGCATGCCGGGCAGAACACCAAGGAGACGACGCTTACGCCGTCCAACGTCGCGAGCGCTAGCTTCGGCAAGCTGTTTTCGCAGGCAGTGGACGGGTATGTCGTTGCGCAGCCGCTTTACGTTAGCGGTTTGACCATGAGCGATGGTCTGGTGCACAACGTTCTTTTCGTCGCGACCGAGCATGATTCTGTGTACGCCTTTGACGCCGACACGAACGGCGGAACGAACGCCCAGCCGATATGGCAGATCAGCTTGCTCGGCTCCGCGTACGGAGCTTCAGTCGGAGCGACGACCGTGCCGAGCACAGATCTGGGGACCAAGGACCTGGTTCCGGAGATCGGTATTACGGGGACGCCGGCGATCAACCTTGCGACGCAGACCATGTATTTCGTCGGCGCGACCAAGGAGAGTGGGACCTATATTCAAAGGCTCCACGCGATCAATATCCTCACGGGAGCGGAGCGGCCGAATAGTCCCACCGTCATTCAAGCGACGGTTGCCGGCACCGGGGTGGGCAGCGCGGGCGGCTCGCTTGTCTTCAGCCCGCTGTGGCAGATGAATCGTGGCGCGATCGATTATTACAACGGCTATGTCTATATCCCCTACGGGTCGCACGGCGATAACGGACCATACCACGGCTGGTTGTTTGCCTATGACGCGACGCAGCTCACGCAGACCGGCGTGCTGTGCCTGTCGCCGAACGGCTATGGTGACGGCGTATGGGGAGCCGGGGCGGGTCTGCCGATTGATACGGAAGGAACTGCCGGGCGTCTGTACCTTTCAACCGGAAATGGAACTTATACCGCCTATCCGCCCTTCAATGGAAACGCAAACTACGGCGACAGCGTCGTCCAATTCAGCTTGGCGAATGGCAGTCTCACGCCCACCGATGCGTTTACACCGTTCAATCAGGCGACGCTCGCGTACTCCGATCTCGATCAGGGCTCGGGTGGCGTACTGCTGCCTCCCGATCAGCAGGGTTCCTATCCGCACATTCTGATCCAGGTAGGGAAGGAGGGGCGCATCCTTGTTATTAATCGGGACAACATGGGTGGATATGCTCCGGGCGGCACAAATAATCCCAATATTTTGCAGGACATACCAGGCCAGGTCCGCGGACTTTGGAGCACACCGGCGTATTGGAACGGAAATGTTTATTTTTGGGGCAGCGCGGACTATGCGAAGAGCTTCTCGCTGACGAACGGCGTGCTCAGTCAAAGCAGCCTGAGTACCTCGACCGTCAAATCCAATTTTCCCGGCCCGTCGATGGTGATCTCAGCGAACGGAACACAGAGCGGCATCGCCTGGGCGGCGCGGACGGACGCCTACGGATCGAATGGATCGGAGGTGTTGTTTGCCTTTGACGCCACAAATCTGGCCACCGTCCTTTACGCGAGCAGCAACACCGCTCGAGACGATGCGGGACCGGCCGTGAAGTTTGTCGTTCCCGTGGTGACAAACGGCAAGGTGTACCTCGGCGCCGCGTATCAGGTGGATGTTTATGGTCTGCTGGGCGGCCAGGCAACGACCGCGGCCCCGATGATCAGCCCGAACGGTGGCACGTTCAGCGGAGTCCAAAATGTAACTCTTTCTTCCGCGACCAATTCGGCCAGCATGTATTACACGTTGGACGGCTCTGTTCCGACCACGGCCGCGACGCTCTACACGGCTCCGATCCCGATCAGCTCCGACACCACGGTTCGTGCGATCGCCAGCGCCAACGGATATGTGCAGAGTTCCGTCAGCTCCGCGTCCTTTATTCTGAACACGCAGACACCTTCCGTGACACTTTCTCCCGCGGCGGGAACGTACAGCACACCGCAGAACGTGGTTTTATCCGACATCGACCCCACAGCGAAGATTCATTACACGCTGGACGGATCCGCGCCGACCGCGTCCTCGCCGCTGTACACGGCGCCGATCGCCGTCGGCGCATCGGTCACGCTGAAGGCCATCGCGATCGACCCGGGGTTGTCGACCAACAGCAATGTGACGGCGGCGGCCTATGTGATTCAGGCAGGCGGATCGACGATCGATTTCGGCAGCGGCTTTGCGTCCGTGGTGGGCCTTACGCTGAACGGCAGCACGAAGAACACCGATGACAGCCGCCTGCAGCTCACCGATGGCGGCACGGGCGAGGCGGGAAGCGTCTTCTTCACCCAGCCGATCAACATCCAGGCGTTTACCACGGACTTCAGCTTCCAGCTTTCCAGCGCAAAGGCGGACGGCTTCACCTTTGCGATCCAGAATGCCGCAGCCGGCGCCAAGGCGCTCGGCCTGAACGGAGGATCGCTCGGCTACGGCAGCCCGAATGCGACGGGCGGCATATTGAAGAGTGTTGCGATCAAGTTCGACTTCTACAGCAACGCCGGGGAGGGGAGCAATTCGACCGGGGTATTTAGCAATGGCGCGTATCCCACCACACCGGCCGTTGACCTTACCTCCTCCGGGATCCAGCTTAGTAGCGGAGATTCGATCCAGGCGCACGTGACCTATGACGGCACGACGCTGACGATGGTTCTGACGGACGTGATCGTCAACAAGACCTTTACCCTGACCAAGGCCATTAATATTCCGCAGACGGTCGGCGGCAACACGGCCTATGTCGGGTTCACCGGCGGCACCGGCGGGGCTTCGGCGAGTCAAAAGATTCTTTCCTGGACTTATGCGTCGAAGCCGGCGGCCGCAACCACGGCATCGGTGACGTTTGCTCCGGCGGGCGGGGTGTATGCCTCGCCGCAGAGCGTTACGCTATCCGACGCGACCCCGGGGGCGGTGATTTACTACACCACGGACGGCACAACGCCCACCGCGAGCTCGCGAGTTTACAGCACGCCGATTGCGGTCACGTATGGAACGACGGCGATTGAGACGGTGGCGCAGGCGCCCGGATATGCGTTGAGCGCCATCAACGGAGCGACCTACGTTGTCTCTGAACCGACGACGCCGCCGGTGATCGCCCCAGTGGGCGGCAGCTACATGACGGTGCAGACGGTAACGATCAGCGATGGCGACGCCTCGGCGATCGTTCACTACACCTTGGATGGATCGCAGCCCACGGCGGCCTCCCCGGTGTATACGGCTCCCATCACGGTCTCCTCTTCCGAGACCATTAATGCGATCGCTGTCGATCCCGCGCTCCAGAACAGCAGCGTTGCGACGGCGGCGTATGTGATCTCTATCCCCACCGGGCCGGCAATCACGTACGGCAGCGGGTTCGCGTCGGCGAGCGGGCTGGCGCTGAACGGGCCTGCGACGGTGAGCGGCAACCTGCTGCAACTGAGCAATGGGCAGCTCAACCTTGCGAGCAGCGCGTACTTTGCCACGCCGGTGAATATTCAGGCGTTTACGACGACGTTCAACTTTCAACTGCTGAATGCCATCGCGGACGGCTTCACCTTCACCATTCAGAATCAGGGGCCGAAGGCGCTCGGCCACACGGGGTCTTCGCTTGGGTACGGCAGTTCCGGCACGACCGGTGGCATAACGCCAAGTGTTGCGGTGAAGTTCGACTTTCACAACAACGGGGGTGAGGGGAACAACTCGACCGGCCTGTACCTCAACGGCGCCCAGCCGACCGTGCCCGCGAACGATATGACGGCATCGGGCATTGCGCTGAGCAGCGGCGACATCTTTCAGGCACAGCTGAGCTACAACGGCACGACGCTGACGTTGACCCTGACCGATACCGTGACGGGCCAGACGTACGAGCGGGCATTCGCGGTCAACATTCCGCAGATTGTCGGCGGCAGTACGGCCTATGTCGGCTTCACGGCCGGCGCCGGCGGAACGTCGTCGACGCAGAATATTCTCAACTGGACATTCGGCAATACCACCTCGGCGACGACGCCGGCGCCGAACCCTGTCTTCTCTCCCGTTGCGGGGACTTACTCGGCGGGGCAGACGGTGACGATCACGGACGGGGACGGCTCGGCCGCGATTCATTACACCGTGGACGGATCGCAGCCCACGGCGGCCTCTCCGGCGTATGCGGGGCCCATCACGCTCTCGACCTCGACGACGATCAATGCCATTGCGATCGATGCCGCGCTGGCGAACAGCGGTGTGGCGACGGCCGCCTATGTGGTTTCGAGCACCGGAGCCCCGGTCATCAACGACGGAACCGGATTTCCGTCCGCGAGCGGTCTGGCGCTGAACGGACCAGCGACGGTGACCGGCAACCTGCTGCAGCTGAGCAATGGGCAGCTCAATCTGGCGAGCAGCGCGTATTCCACGACGCCGGTGAATATTCAGAGCTTTACGACGACGTTCAGCTTTCAAGATTTGAAGGCCGTTGCGGACGGCTTCACCTTCACCATTCAGAATGCGGGGCTGAAGGCGCTCGGGCATAGCGGAGCTTCGCTGGGGTACGGCACTTCCGGCACGACCGGTGGCATACCGACGAGTGTCGCGGTGAAGTTCGACCTGCACAGCAATGCGGGGGAGGGGAACGATTCGACGGGCCTGTACCTCAACGGCGCGCAGCCGACGCTGCCTGCCAATGACATGACCGCATCGGGCGTTCTGCTGGGCAGCGGAGACACCATGCAGGCGCAGCTGAGCTATAACGGCACGACGCTGACGCTGACCTTGACCGACACCGTAAGCGGGAAGGTCTACACCCAAGCCTTTACGGTCAACATTCCCCAGATCGTCGGCGGCACGACGGCCTACGTCGGCTTTACCGCCGGGACGGGCGGCTCGTCGGCGACGCAGAACATCCTCAACTGGACGTTCAGCAACACCACGGCGGCTGCCGCGGTCACGGCAAAGGCGGTGTCGGCGCAGGCGGGAGACGGTCAGGCCGCTTCGACCACGCCGGCTCTCTCGCAGACCGACGCGGTGGAAGGGGCGTCGAGCGCGGTGGCGGTGCCGAGGACCATCGCGCCTGCGGCAACGGTGGCAAACGGCTCGGCCGCGAGCACTTCAGGCGGGGCCAAGCTGCGATCGACGACCGGTGCTGTCGCCGCAGAGCCGCGGCTTGTGCCGGCTCCTGGTGTGCTGCTGGAGGGAAGCGGCGTGCAACTGCTCTCCAGCAGCCCAGCCGCCGTGACGTATTACACGACGGATGGCTCACAGCCCACCAAGAGCTCCTTGGTCTATCACTCCTCGATCATGATCAGCGGCGATGCGCTCACGGTGAAGGCGTTCAGCAGCGTTCCCGGGCGAAAGGACAGCGCTGTGATCACCGGCACCTACCACGTTCAGGAGTAGACCGCGGCCCCGGCCCGACAGCGCGACGAACGGAGGCGGAAGGTTTCGCGGAGGTGACCGGCGCGCGGCTGTGTCGGCTCGCATAGCATGGGCGTAGAGGGTTACGCGATGAATCGCCGGCAGGGGAAGCTGACGCAGGTGCGGGAGGCAGAGAGCTCGCGCGAGGCGTTCGACGTGCTGGTCATCGGCGGCGGCGCCACGGGGCTGGGCATTGCCGTGGATGCGCAGACGCGCGGCTTTCGCACGGTGCTGGTCGAGGCGGGGGACTTTGCGCAGGCGACCTCGAGCCGCGCGACCAAGCTGGTGCACGGCGGCGTGCGTTACCTGGCGAGCGGGCAAATCCATCTGGTCTATGAGGCGCTGCATGAGCGCAAGGTGATGCTGACGAATGCGCCTCACCTGGTGCATCCGCTGGCGTTTCTGACGCCGGCGTATCGGTGGTCGGAGCTGCCGTACTACGGCGCGGGGCTGAAGCTCTATGACCTGCTGTCGGGAGCCTCGTCGATGGGGCCGACGCAGGTGATCGGCAAGGCCGAGGCGCGGCGGAGGATTCCGGGGATCGCGACGGAGGGGTTGAAGGGCGGCGTGGTGTATCACGACGGGCAGTTCGACGATGCGCGGCTGGCGCTGGCGTTGGCGCGCACGGCGGAGGATCACGGGGCGCTGGTGCTGAATTACGTGCGCTGCATGGAGCTGACAAAGGCGAACGGCAAGATCGGGGGAGCGGTGGTCGAGGATGGCGAGACCGGGGAGCGGCTCGCGATTCGGGCGAAGGCGGTGATTAATGCGACGGGCATCTTTGTTGATCAGATTCGACGGCAGGATGATGCGGAGGCGCCGGAGCTGCTGTCGGTGAGCCGGGGGACGCACATCGTGGTGGGGGCGGAGGTGCTGGGCGACGAAACGGCGATCATGGTGCCGAACACGGTGGACGGTCGTGTGATCTTTGCCATCCCGTGGTTGGGCAAGGTGGTGATCGGGACGACCGATCTGCCGGCGAGCGAGGTGGCGATGGAGCCGGGGCACACGACCGACGAGATCGAGTTTCTGCTGGAGACGATCAATCCGTTTCTGGCCCGGCGGATCGGGCGCGCAGATATTCTGAGCGTCTTCTCCGGTCTGCGACCGCTGGTGACGGGCAGGGCGGCGACGACCGCGAAGCTGTCGCGTGAGCACTACATTGAGGCGTCTGCGAGCGGTCTGGTGACGATCGCGGGGGGGAAGTGGACGACGTATCGGCGCATGGCGGAGGACGCGATCGACTTCGCCGCGGGCAAGGGGTTGCTGCCGAAGCGGCGGTGCGTGAGCAAGAGCGTGCGGCTGCGGGGAGCGCCGGCGAGGGACGAGCAGGCGGCTGGTGAGGATGGACCTTTGGCGCGATATGGGACGGATGCGCGGGCGGTGCGGGCGCTCCTTGAGGGGGAGCCGGAGCTGGGTGCGAAGCTCGACGCGGCGCTGCCGTTCACGCGCGCCGAGGTAGTGTATGCGGTGCGCGAGGAGATGGCGCGCACGGTGGAAGACGTGCTGTCACGCAGGACGCGGGCGCTGCTGCTCGATGCGCGGGCGGCCGCGCGCGCGGCACCCGGGGTGGCAAGGACGATGGCGCGGGAGCTGGGCGAAGGCGAGGACTGGATTGTCGCGCAGACGGCGGCGTTCGCGGCGCTGGCGCGGAGGTTCTATGAGCTGCCGGAGACGGGGGATGGCAGCCCGGAGCAAGACGCAGCTTTCTCCACGACGACGAACGCACGGTGACGCGCGTTATGCAGTCGAAAAGACAGGTTGCGGTGTGCGCGAGGTGCGTCGATAAGGCCTAGATGCCGGTAACGCGGAGGAACAGGCCGAGCAGGACGGCGGCGATGAGCGGGCCGAAGAAGGGGACGGCGGCGTAGCCCCAGTCGGAAGAGCCCTTGCCGGCAATGGGCAGGAGCGCGTGGGCGAGGCGGGGGCCGAGGTCGCGCGCGGGATTGATGGCGTACCCGGTGGTGCCGCCGAGCGAGAGGCCGATGCCCCAGACGACGATGGCGACCAGATACGGCGCGAGGCCGGGCGCGGGGCCGGCAGCGGCGAAGCTCTTGGAGCCGATGGAGCTGATGGCCAGCAGAAAGACGAAGGTGGCGACGATCTCCGCGAAGAGGTTCCAGCCGAGGCGGCGGATGGCAGGAATGGTGGCGAAGACGGCGAGTTTGGTTTGAGCGTCCTCGGTGACGGGCCAGTGCGGGTAAAAGAAGAGCCAGACGAGCGTAGCGCCGACGAAGGCGCCGAGCATTTGGGCGAGCACAAACGAGGCGAGGTGGCCGAAGTGTCCGGTGTGGATGGCGGCGGCGAGCGTGACGGCGGGGTTGAGATCGGCGGCGGAGCTGCCGCAGGCGACCGCGGTGACGACGCCGCAGAAGACGGCGAAGCCCCAGCCGGCGGTGACGGCGAGCCAGCCGGCGTTCTCCGCTTTGGAGCGCTTGAGCAGAACGCCGGCCACGATGCCGTCGCCGAGGACGATCAGCACGAGGGTTCCCATGAACTCGCCGAAGAACGGTGACAGCATGTTGCCTCCAGAATATTTGTAACCTGCGAAGATCGCGCTGTGGGTTCAGTCGATCCAGTCGATGGAGCGGGTAACGGCCTTTTGCCATTGGCGGAAGAGGCGGTCGCGTACGGCGGGGTCCATCCGCGGCTTCCAGGTGCGATCGACCTCCCAGTTTTCGACCAGATCGGCGATGCTGTTGTAGTAGCCGGCGGCGAGACCGGCGGCGTAGGCGGCGCCGAGGGCGGTGGTCTCGCGCGTGACGGGGCGCAGGACCTCGCGGTTGAGGATGTCGGCCTGGAACTGCATGAGCAGATCGTTCGCGACCATGCCACCGTCGGTGCGGAGTTCGGTGAGGGCGATGCCGGCGTCCTGTTCCATGGCCTCGACGACCTCGCGGGTCTGGAAGGCAGTGGCTTCAAGGACGGCGCGGGCGATGTGGCCCTTGTTGACGTAGCGCGTGAGGCCGACCAGGACGCCGCGCGCGCTGTCGTTCCAGTGCGGGGCGTAGAGGCCGGAGAAGGCGGGCACGAAGAAGACGCCGCCGTTGTCGGCGACGGTCTGGGCGAGGGGCTCGATGTGCTCGCTGCGATCGATGAGGCCGAGGTTGTCGCGGACCCATTGAACGAGCGCGCCGGCGATGGCGATGCTGCCCTCGAGAGCGTAGACGGCGGGGCTTTGGCCGAGCTTGTAGGCGACGGTGGTGAGCAGGCCGTTGCGCGAAGGCTTTTGCTCGCCGGTGTTCATCAGCAGAAAGCAGCCGGTGCCGTAGGTGTTCTTGACCTCGCCGGGGCGGAAGCAGGTTTGGCCCACGAGCGCGGCCTGCTGGTCGCCGAGGATGCCGCAGAGGGGCACGCCGGCGAGGGAGGTGCGCGCGAGGTCGCCGTAGTGCTCGCTGCTGGAGCGGATCTCGGGCAGCATCATGCGGGGGATGTTGAGGGTGGCAAGCATGTCGTCGTCCCAGGCGAGGGTGGAGATGTTCATGAGCTGGGTTCGGCTGGCGTTGGTGACGTCGGTGACGTGGATGCCGGCGTCGACGCCGCCGGTGAGGTTCCAGAGGAGGTAACTGTCCATGTTGCCGAAGAGGAGGTCGCCGCGTTCGGCCTCGGCGCGCGCACCTTTGACGTGGTCGAGGATCCAGGCGAGCTTGAGGCCGCTGAAGTAGGTGCTGAGGGGAAGGCCGGTGCGCTCGCGGAAGCGGTCTTTGCCGCCGTGTGGGCCGCCGTGTGGGCCACTGTTTTGGCTACCCTCGCGGGCGAGCTGCGCGACCGCCTCGGCGACGCGGGTGTCCTGCCAGACGAGGGCGTTGTAGACGGGCAGGCCGGTGTGACGGTTCCAGACGACGGTGGTCTCGCGCTGGTTGGTGATGCCGATGGCGGCGAGGTCCTTGGGGCGGAGACCGCGCTGGGCGGCGGCCTCATCAATGACCTCGAGGGTGCGCCGCCAGATCTCGAGGGGATCGTGCTCGACCCAGCCCGGGTTGGGGTAGATCTGCTCGTGCTCTTTTTGGGCGGAGGCGACGGCGCGGCCGCGATGGTCGAAGATCATGAAGCGCGTGCTGGTGGTGCCCTGATCGAGTGCGCCGATGTAGCCTGCCTGCTGTGCCGCCATGGGTCTCGCTTTCCGCGAAGTCGTTGAGCTCTCACTTTGGGCGTAGGCCGGCGAGTGAGGCGTTCCCACGGTCCTGGAAGGGGAGCACGGGTGTCAAATGCTTTTCTGCGGCGACTAGGGGCGGAGCGGGTGCAGGCGTTGGCGTGTGATCGGTGCAGAGGGAACCAGCGGTGGTTCGGGGACGGTGGAAAACGGGGTTGGGGTGGGTTGGGCGGGTGAGAGGATTAAGGCGATTCCACGGGCGTTCTTTAGCACGTTGAACAGTATTTCGAGGAGCCCAACCCCTTCCATGCCGAACTTTCCTGCCGACGACGATCTTCGCATTCAGTACCACGACCAGATGCCGCGGGGCGCGCGGATCAAGGTGATCGGGGTGGGAGGCGGCGGAAACAACGCCGTGAACCGGATGATAGCGGCGCAGGTGGAGGGTGTCGAGTTTATCGCGGCGAACACGGATGTGCAGGCGCTGCAGAGCTCGAACGCGCCGGTGAAGCTGCAGCTAGGGGTCAAGCTGACGAGCGGTCTGGGCGCGGGGGCAAACCCGGATGTGGGGCGGCGGGCAGCGCTTGAAGACTCGGACAAGATCATCGAGGCGCTTGAGGGCGCGGACATGGTGTTTGTGACGGCCGGGCTGGGCGGCGGCACGGGGACGGGCGCGGCGCCGGTGATCGCGTCGCTGGCGAGCGAGATGGGCGCGCTGACGGTGGCGGTGGTGACGCGGCCGTTTGCGTTTGAGGGCAAGCGGCGGATGATGCAGGCCGAGCGCGGGATGGAGGAGCTGCTCGAGTCGGTCGATACGGTAATCGTGATTCCGAACGAGAAGCTGCTGGCGGTGGCGAAGGACGCGGGCTTCTTTGAGTCGTTCCGGATCGCGGACGATGTGCTGCGGCAGGGGGTGCAGGGGATCTCGGACATCATTACGATTCCGGGCGTGATCAATCGCGACTTCGCCGATGTGAAGACCACGATGGCGGGGATGGGGTATGCGGTGATGGGGACGGCGATCCGGTCGGGGGCGAGTCGGGCGACGGAGGCGGCGATGGCGGCGATGGCGAGCCCGCTGCTGGAGGCGGGGGCGATCGACGGGGCGAAGGGGATCCTGATCAACATCACGGGGTCGAGCTCGCTGAAGCTGAGCGAGGTGAACGAGGCGTCGAGCATTATCCAGGGCGCGGCGCACGAGGACGCGAACATCATCTTCGGCGCGGTGCTGGACGAGGAGATGGGCGACGAGCTGAAGATCACGGTGATTGCGACGGGCTTCCGGCAGCAGGAGATGCCGGAGCGTCGCGAGCGGATGCTGGCGGAGACCACGATGCCGGGCAGCCGATGGGATGCGCCGATCGCGCCGCGGGTGCAGGTGGGGCGGCCGCCGGTGGCCTCGGCCCCAACGCCGCCGGCGACGGTGCGGGAGGTCGGTATGGGTGTGCGTCCGAGCGGGTCGAGTGTGCGCGAGACAGCTTTGCCGGTGCGCGAGACGGCTTCGCCGGCGCTGCAGGAATCGGGTTCGGGGGCGCGGGAGACGGCTTCGCCGCTGCTTCACGAGTTGGCGGCTCGGGGGCCGGCGCCGAGCCAGGCGGAGGGTTTCCGTGCCGGAGCGGAGAACGTCGCGGGGCCGATGATCGGCGCGGGGCAGGCGATCCTTGTACCGGCGCAGACGATAACCGTTCCGGCACAGGCGTCGGCACCGATTGCGGCGTCGACGGAGGTGGTACTGCCGGTGAGCCCGGCCGCGGGGAGCCGGCGCGTGTCGGTGTTTGATGATGATTTCTTCCGCACACCGCGAACGGTGGAACGGGCGGAGGCGACGGAGCGCCGGCCGTGGGAGGCGCAAGACGTTTCCGCGCCGCGCAACGTCCAACCGGAGATGACACGGGCGGAGATCTTTCATGTTCACGCGCCTGCTGTAGCGGAGCCGCAGTCGCAACCCGGGCCGGGCGAGGCGGCTTCGGCGGAGCCGGATGAACTGGACATACCCGCCTTCTTGCGGCGTGGAAATTAGGCGCTGTGGTCTGGGCGTGGTGCGGCCAGCCGGAGGGGGCTGCCGCTTTTGGGGTATGGCGGTCCCACAAACGATCCGTCATGCTGCTTTGGTCGTAAATCAAATTGAGAGTTATTGGCCGGAGCAGGGTTTGCAGCAACTAGCGGCGTGGCCTTGGAGCGTGTGCATGATGGAGCATCAGCGGCAGGGGCGACGCTTGCGGCTCTCCGGTGTGGTGGGATGGTTGGTGCTGTTCGGCTCCCTGCTGGCGGGGTCAGCGGCGTGGGCGAAGCCGACCCGGTTGGCGACAAGGAAGAAGGTCGCGGTGCGCGCGACGGCACACCGAGGAGGGCGGCCGGTGGCAAGCAGGCGCGCCGGCGTGGGTGTGCGATCGGGTGGTGCGCGGTCGGCGCGGGGACGTGGACGGGGCACGGCTGGGCGGACTGTGGTGGTGATGCGACGTGGGCGGAACGGCCGCATGGTGGCGCGCCGGGTGCGCTATCGCTATGTGGAGCACTTCACGGGAAACTCCTTTGCCGATAACGTGACCGACGGTGACGTGACGGCGGGCGAGGACCCGGTGGTGCGCGCGGCGGCGATCGAGGCCCTGGGCAACATGAACGGGACGGCGCTGGCGATCGATCCATCGAGCGGGCGGATTCTGGCGATGGTCAACCAGCGGCTGGCGCTGTCGAGCGGAGCGGAGCCATGTTCAACGATCAAGCTGACTGTGGCGCTGGCGGCGCTGGAGGAAGGTCTGATCAAGCACGACACGCCGGTGAGCCTGGGCGGCGGCTACAAGGTCGATCTGGACTATGCGCTGGCGCGATCGATCAATCCGTACTTTGAGCAGCTCGGGCGGATGATGGGGTTTGAGCGCGTAAAGCACTACGCGAATGAGTTTGGGCTGGGCGAGCTAGCGGGGTACCACATCCAGGGCGAGCAGCTGGGGACGTACCCGGATGAGGAGCTGCCGCAACGCGCGGGCGGTGTGGGGCGGATGTGCTCGTTCGGCGAGGGGATCTCGATGACCCCACTGCAGCTGGGGGCGATCGTGAGTGCGATCGCGAACGGCGGCACGCTCTATTACCTGCAGCACCCGGAGACGCCGGCGCAGGCGCGCAGCTTTGTGCCGCATGTGAAACGAATCCTGAATATCGCGCCCGTGCTGCCGGAGATGCAGCCGGGCATGCTGGGCGCGGTCGAGGCCTCGTACGGGACGGCGCGCAGTCTGCGGGCGAACTTCAATGCGTTTCCGGTGATGGGTAAGACGGGGACGTGCTCGAACAATGGGACGCGGTTCGGCTGGTTCGCGAGCTATGCGGAGACGCCGACGGGACGGATTGTGACGGTGATCTTCCTTGAAGGCGGCCGGCCGACCTTTGGGCCGAAGGCGGCGGAGTTGACGGGCCAGTTTTATCGCGGGATGTATGAGCGGAGCTACTTCCAGCCGCGGGGTGTGCCGCTGCAGCCTCTGGGGCCGGTGCAGCCGACGCCGGCGGTGACGGGCGAGGATGACAATACGGACGGTGGCGGGGGCGGCGGGCTCTAAACGAGTGCCGGTGAGCGCGCGAAGGATCGCATCCAAGCCCGTGTGAGGGGTGTGCGATGCAGATCTTGACGAGTGCGGAGATGCGTGAGGTTGATCAGCGGACGGCGGCGGAGTACGGGGTTTCGCTGTGGGAGCTGATGCTCGGGGCGGGCGCGGCGGTGGCGCGGTTTGCCGAGCGGCAGTATCCCGAGGCCGGTCGGGTGATGGTGCTGTGCGGCAAGGGAAACAACGGCGGCGATGGGCTGGTGGCGGCGCGGCTGCTGGCAGGCGAGGGCATTGGGGTGCGGGTGCTGCTGCTGGGCGGGCGGGCGGAGCTTGCGGGCGAGGCGGCGCAGGCCTTGGCCGCGCTGATCGAAAGCACAACCGAGGAGATCGTGGAGGAGGCGCCGGACGAGGCGGCGGTGCGCGGGTTCTCGGAGCTGTTCGGCGAGGCGGATCTGGTGATCGACGCGATCGTCGGGACGGGGTTCAAGCCGCCGTTGCGGGGGGCGGCGGCGGCGGCGCGGGATCTGGTGAAGGGGCTGGCGGTGCCGGTGATCGCGGTGGATCTGCCGAGCGGATGGGACGCGGACTCGATTGCGCAGACGGCTCCCGAGGCGATGCGGGCGGATGCGGTGGTGACGTTTACGGCGCCGAAGCTGGCGCACGTTTTTGGCCACCTGACGCCCGAGCGAACGTTTGGCCCGGTGACGGTGGCGGCAATCGGATCGCCGGAGGAGGCGATCCGGTCGGAGGGTCGGCTGCGCTGGACGGGGTCGGCGAAGGCGCGAACCGAGGCGCCGCGGCAGATTAACTCGAACAAGGGGATGTACGGGCACATTCTGTTGGTGGCGGGGAGCTACGGGAAGTCGGGTGCGCCGTCGATGGCGAGCCTGGCGGCGCTGCGCGCGGGGGCGGGGCTGGTGACGGCGGCGGTGCCGGAGAGCATTTTGAACACCGTGGCGCTGATTACGCCGGAGTTGATGACGGTGCCGCTGGCGCAGGGGGAGGCCGGCGCGGTGGCGCTTTCGGCGATCGCAGGAGACAAGCTCGGCAGGCTGATGAAGGGGATCAAGGTGCTGGCGATGGGGCCGGGGCTATCGACGGAGGGCGAGGCGCCGGCCTTTGTGCATGAGCTGGTGGCGCGGACCACTGTGCCGGTGGTGATTGATGCGGATGGGCTGAACGCGTTTGCCGGGCACACGGAGTTGCTGGCACAGGCGAGCGGGAAGGCGACGGGCGCGACGACGCTGCGGACGGTGGTGCTGACGCCGCATCCGGGTGAGATGGCGCGATTGATGGGGACGGATGTGAAGACAGTGGAGGCGGACCGACTAGGCAATGCACGGCGGTTTGCGACCGAGCACGGAGTGACGCTGGTGCTGAAGGGGTGGCGGACGCTGGTGGCGCACCCGGACGGGCGAGTGGCGGTGAACACGACGGGCAATCCGGCCATGGCGAAGGGGGGCAGCGGCGACATCCTGACGGGAATCGTGGCAGCGATGCTGGGGCAGTATGGCGACGATGTCGCGGGGGCGGTGGAGGCGGCGGTGTATCTGCACGGGCTGGCGGCGGACTTCGCCGTGGTGGGAGAGGACGGGCGACCGGGGCGGGATGAGCACACGGTGCTGGCGACGGATACGGTGGCGCATCTGACGGACGCCTACCGGTATCGAACGCGCGATGAGGACGGGATGGTGTGGATCTGCGGTGTGCGCGTGGGCGGCGAGGTCGAGGTAGGGGTGTGAGCGGCGCCGGTGGATTTCGGCGGGAGAAGCGATTCCGGTCCCGCAGTGTGGCGGGGACGCTGGCGCTGGGGGAGACGATGGCGGAGTTGCTCCTGCCGACGCCGCGCGTGGTGATCCTGCGGGGTGAGGTGGGCGCGGGCAAGACGACGCTGGTGAAAGGGATCGCGGAGGCGCTGGGGGCGGCGCCGGCCGAAGAGGTGACGAGCCCGACGTTTACGCTGATGCACGAGTATGCGGGCGCGCGGGTGCGGGTGGTGCACCTGGATCTGTATCGGCTGGAGACGGAGGCGGAGGTTGCGGTGTTGGGGATCGAGGAGATGGCGGCGGAGCCGGATGCGCTGATTCTGGTGGAGTGGGGGGAGCGGTTCGAGAGCGTGCGCGCGCTGGCGACCGCGGAGATCGCGATGGGCCAGGGCGAGGCGGACGAGGAGCGGCTGCTGGTGGTGCGGTGGTCGAGGTAATCCGCCGCCGCCGTGTTCGTGGGCGATGTCGCGTTCGATTTGCGCGGGTTCAGATGTAGCGCGTGGCTTGCGCGATGCCTGACCAGGCAGATTTTTCTATAAGGGATGAGCGGTTCGGGTAGAAAGCAGCCTGCTTGGTGACGACGCGGTCACGGCTGTGCAGAGCTATGCATAGTGTATGCAATTACTTAGCCAAGTCCCACAAAATGGTGACATACGTGCACTTGGGAGAGTGCCAATCTTGCCACCAGCAAGTGGGAGAAGGCGCTGAACATCGAGCATATGCACCCCTTGTACCTCTGCAGTTGGGACCACTGTTCACATGCACGCTTTTGCTCGTTGCACATCGCTGATCCGGCTCGTTGTTCTGGGCATGGTTGTTCTTTGGAACCTTCAGGGCTCGGGCGAGGCGCGAGCGCAAAACTGGGTGGCACCTGTGGGCGTGTCGGTTCACGCGCACGGGACGCAGGCCTTTAGCGGAATGATGAACGGCAGACCAGTGGCCAACGGCTTCTGGTATGTGAATGGAACCGGTGATGTGGGCTACATGGATCCGGCGGGTGTGTATCACGCGCCGGTAGGTCCACCGACGCCGAATGTTGTGACGGTGGGCTACTACTACTCCGGCCACAACGTCGAGACGGCGGTAACGGTGACCAACCCTGTGCCGCAGCCGTTGGGAGTGAATGTGAACGCGATCTACCAACTTGTGACGCCGGTGATTTTGTTCGGCAATTCGTTTGTGCCTGGGGCGACGGTGCTGGTGAACGGCAAGAGCACGCCGACGACGTATTTGTCGCAGAGCCAGCTTGGCCTGACCATCAATCTTCCGGCTCCGGTCAAGGGGCCAATTACGCTGACGGTGCAGAATCCGGCGCCGGGAGCGTCGATTGCCTCGCTCCAGGTGCCGACGACGTTTTCGACCAGTGTGGTGACGCCGGCGGCGGTGCAGGTGCACGCCGGCGGCACGCAGCAGTATGCGGCGCTGATCGGGGGGGTGACGCCGACCAGCGGCTGGTGGTATGTGAATGGGACCGGGGATGTGGGCTACATGGATAAAGCGGGCGTGTATCACGCGCCGTTGACGGTTCCGAGTCCGAGCAACGTGACGATCGGCTACTACCAGAACGGGACCAGCGTGCAGACGACGGCGACGGTGGTGAATCCGGTGCCGGTTCCGCTGCAGACCAATGTGAGCGCGATCACGCAGATGTCGACACCGATCGCGATTCGCGGCACGGGATTTTTGCCGAGCAGTGTGATCTATGTGCAGGGCAAGCCGATGGCGACGACCATGTATCCGTCGGGTTGGATCGGGGCGACGGTGGTGTTGACGACGCCGGTGAATGGGCCGGTGGCGCTGACGGTGCAGAACCCCGGACCGGGAGCATCGAGCGGCTCGATCAATGTACCGGCTTCGTTTCCCGGTGTTGGGTCGATCATGCCGAGCACCCTCTCGACCGGTTGGGTGACGGTGAAGATTACGGGATCCGGGTATGGCGCGAGCACGGTGGCGCTGATGAACGGCAAGCCGATGCAGACGACGGTGAACTCGTCGACTTCGCTGACGGCGACGGCGTATCTGCCGCCGTGGGGCACGAATGCGACGGCGACAATCGGTGTGATCCCGCAACCGGGGTCGGTGATCACGGGATCGCAGAGCCTGCCGATCACCTATCCGGCGCTCGCGTACGACACGGCGGCGCGATTTGCGACGCAGGCGGCGTTCGGTCCGCGGCCTGGGCTGGTGGAGCACATCCAGCAGGTCGGGCTGCAGGGCTTTTTGAACGAGCAGATGGCGCTGCCGGCGCTGACGTATCCGTCGGGCGTGCTGCCGCGATATCCCTATTTGCAGGCGGTGGCGAGCGGGAACACGGTGATGCGGCTGCGGGTCGCGATGGCACTCAGCAGCTTTATCGATAACCAGGCCATCACAGAGGAGTTCCAGTCGTATGCGCCATGGGAGCAGACGTTGGAGGGGGATGCGTTCGGCAACTTCCGTCAGCTGATGACGGACATGGTCTCGAACCCGCGGCTTACGGACTTTTTGAATCTGCCGGGGAACAAGGAGACGAACAGCTCCAGCCATCCGAACCAGAACTTCGCGCGCGAGTTGATGCAGTTGTTTACGATGGGCACGTCGCTGCTGAACGACGACGGGACGGTGCAGACCGACGCGAGCGGGCGGATCCTCCCGGCGTATGACCAGAACACGATCGTGGACTTGTCGCGGGTGTTTACGGGATGGAACTTCGGGCCGGTGGTGAACCCGGCGTACACGGCGTTTGGGATCGACTGGTCGCAGCCGCTTGCGCCGAGCGATCAGTATCACGACCACGGGTCGAAGACGCTGTTCGGCTCGGTGCAGCTGCCGGGCGGGCAGGATATCGTGACCGACCGAAAGGCGGCGCTTGATGCGATCTTCAACCATCAGAATGTGCCGCCGTATGTGGCACAGCGGCTGATCGAGCAGCTGGTGAAGAGCAATCCGACGCCGGCGTATGTGCAGCGGATCGCGGACGTCTTCAAGAACGACGGGACGGGGGTGCGCGGCAATCTGCGGGCGGTGGTGCAGGCGATTCTGATGGACCCGGAGGCGCGTGCCGGTGACACGGCGCCGATGACGGCGAGCGACGGCTTCCTGCAGGATCCGCTTCTGTGGGAGAGCTTTGTGATGAATATCCTGCAGCAGACGAACTGGGACGGGCAGGTGATCTATCTGCCGGGCAAGCTGGGGCAGGAGTGGTGGCATCCCGTGTCGGTGTTTTCGTTCTATCCGGGGCAGTATGCGATTCCGGGAACAACCATCAACAGCCCGCAGTTCAGCCTGCTGAACAATCTGACGCAGCTGCATCGCAGCCAGTATCTGTACGGGATTGTGAGCGGGGAGACGCCAGGGTTCGGATCGGCCTACCAGGCCAATGCGTGGCTATTCAATGCCTTTACCACGGTGCCGGATCTGATTGATGGGCTGAACCACCAGCTCTTCCATGGGACGATGCCGGCGGCGACGCAGAGCGCGATTTTGAACTACTGCTCGGGGATCAGCAATCAGAACCAGGCGTTTACGGCAGCCATCTTCCTCGCTCTCAACAGCGATTCGTTCAACGTTGTGCACTAGAAGGGACCCTCTTATGATCAATCGTCGAAGCTTTCTTTCTTCCGCCGCGAAGGCGGGTTTTGCGGGCGCGTCGGCGCCGCTATGGATGAGCCTGGCGAGTTCGCGTGCGTTTGCGCAGAGCGCGTCGAGCTACAAGGCTGTGGTGCTGGTGAGCTTGCCGGGCGGCAATGACGGCAACAACATGCTGATCCCGATCGACTCCGCGGAGTACGCCGAGTATGCGTCGATGCGCGGTGTGCTGGCACAGCCGCGGGGTGGGCTGCTGCCGTTGGCGGGCACGACGAACGGGACGACGTACGCGGTACACAGCTCGATGCCGAATGTGGCGGCGCTCTACAACCAGAAGCGGGCGGCGTTTGTGGCGAATGTGGGGCCGATGGCGCAGCCGGCGACGAAGGCGCAGCTTTTGGCGAATCAGTCGCTGCTGCCGGAGGCGCTGCTGTCCCATCCCTCGCAGCTGGCGCAGTGGGAGAGCGCGTCGACGATCGCCTATCCGACGACGGGCTGGGGCGGGCGCATGGGCGATCAGTTTCAGGCGCAGTCGGGCACGCTGCCGCCGGTGCTGGACGCGGGTCCGTCCAGCATCTTCACGGTGGGCAGCAGTGTGCAGGGGGTCGCGATCCAGGCCGATGGCGGCGATCTGGTCGCGCTGCCGACGGGCATGGACGCGGCCATTCTGAGCGTGGCGCAGGGCGAGAGCCAGTCGGCGAACGAGATTATCGCGCAGGCAGCGAAGCTGCGGGTGCTGTCGGCGCAGCAGCAGATTGTGCTGCGGCAGGCACAGGCGGTGGGCACCTCCGCGGTGACGACGGCGTTTCCGGCCAGCCCGTTTGGGAATGTGTTGCAGACGATCGCGCAGGTGATGGCAGGCCGATCGGTGGTGGGCGCGTCGCGGCAGCTGTTTTACTGCACGCAGGGTGGGTATGACACGCACGAGAATCAGTGGAATAACCACGCGGCGCTGCTGGCGGATCTCGATGCGGGGCTGGGCGCGTTTATGACGGCGCTGCTGGCGCTGGGGCTCCAGAACCAGGTTCTGGTGTGCACGCACTCGGACTTCAACCGGACGATGCAGGCGAACTCAACGAACGGGACGGATCATGCGTGGGGCAACCACCAGATTTTGCTGGGCGGCGGGATTACGGGCGGGCGGGTGCTGGGGTCGCTGCCGGCGCTCGAGTTGGGCGGGAGCTCGGACCTGAACGGGCTGGGGACGTGGATTCCGACGACCTCGGTGACGCAGATGACGGCGGGGATCGGGGGCTGGATGGGGCTGTCGAACGCGCAGCTGGCGACGGTGTTTCCGGACTTGGGGAACTTCCCGACGGGGGCGCTGGCGCTGAGCTAGTTTGGGCTATTTGCGGCGTTGCGGGGGAGAAGCGGATTCCTTCGTTTCCCTCCGCAGCGAGGGGTCGGTCGGGGACCCCGAATCGCTGCGGAATGACAAGCAAGAGCGCGCGTGTGGGCGCGGCCGTGGTTTGCTGCGAATCGGGGAAGGCTACGGCCGGCGGCCGACGTAGCGGAAGATGGCACAGAGCTCGTCGCCGGTGGAGCCGTAGTCGAGCTGGGTGGCGATCTCCTTGAGGTCGGCGATGTGGTCCTCGGTCGACATGGGAACGCGGCCCTGCCAGAGCTCCTGGAAGTGTGGGTCGCGGGCGATCGCGGCGCGGTGCTCGGCGTTGACGTAGAGGAGGTCGATCTGTCCTGGGCGCGCCTGGTTCGGGACGGCCGCTTCGTGCGCGATGCGGCGAAGCAGGCGGCGAAGGGCGGGCGCGGCAAAGGGGTGGAAGAGAAAGAGAAGCAGGGGACCAGCGGGAAGCGGGGTGGTGAGGGCGTCGGCTTCGAGGAGGCGAATGGGGGCGAGGAGGTCGTTCGGCTGAGCCTCGACACGGCGGAGATTTTCGCGGGCGATGGCGGCCATGGCGGGGTTGAGCTCGATGCCGACGACCTCGTGAAAGGGATTAGCGGCAGCGAGCAGCAGGGCGCGGCCCTTGCCGGCGCCGATGTCGACGAAGGTGTAACGCTCAATGGGCAGGGATGGGTGGCAGCGATCGTGCCAAAGGTCGATCAGGGTGTGGAGGATCGAGGGGGCGACGCCGTAGTAGGCGGTGACGAAGCGGTCGGCAGGAGCTCCGGTGCGAAGCTCGGCGGCGGGAATAAGACCGCCGGTGTCGGTGCCGAAGGCGGCGTCGAAGGGGTGGATGGGCGGTTGCGGCCCGGATGCAGGTCTTTCCACTGCTCCCTCGACGCGCTTCCCTGGCTCAGGATTCGGTCGAGAGGACAAGTTTGCTGGGTGGATCGCTGTGGGGGATGGTGAAGGCGCAGGGCTGTCCGCTGTTCTGTCCGTTGTTTCTTGGGACACGCTCACGGTCCGCTGTTCGGCGCGGTGCTCCTGCTGGCGGTTTGGCCGAGGAGGTGAGGGACGGGGGCGGCGGGGCGGCATGGGTCAGCGAATCTGGACCAGGGTTGGGTTGCCGTCGAGGCCGAGGGTGCGGCGGCCGGGCGCGGTGATGTCGCGGGGGGACCAGGCGGGGGTGTAGCGGAAGTGAAGCTCGGCGCGGCTGACGGCGGGAAGACCGGCGAGGCGGTTGAGGACCTGGGCGCGGAGGTGGGCTTCGACGGTGTCGTCCTGCTGGGCGGGGGTGAGGGTGATGGCGACGCGATGGCGCGGCGGGACGCCGGGGATGCCGCTGCCGGGGGCGTCGGGGTCTGGAGAGACGGTGAGGGACCGGAGGAAGCCGAGGTCGACGATGTTGCAGGGGAGGGCGGGGTCGTAGCAGTCGCGGAGAGCAACGCGGACCTCGTCTTCCGGTGTTTGGGCGGGGTGGTCGGTTGGAGATGTGGGTCTCTTCACTGCGCTGCGCTCCGGTCGAGATGACAGGCTGGTGAATTGGTTGGAGTCGGGGCGCAGGACGCGGAGGTTAGCTGGTGCGGTCGATGAGGAAGGAGGCGAGGGACTTCAGGTTGTTGGCGGCGGGGCCGAAGGGCTCGAGTGCGGCGAAGGCGTCGGCGATGAGCGCCTGGGCATCGGCGCGGGAGCGGGCGATGCCGTCTTCCCCGCCGAAGACGGCGGGCCAGGTGGCTTTGGTGACGGCGGTGTCCTTGCCTGCGGTTTTGCCGAGCTGGGCGGACTCGGCGGTGATGTCGAGGATATCGTCGACGATCTGGAAGGCGAGGCCGGCGCTTTGGCCGAAGCGGCGAAGGCGGGCGATGGTGGAGTGCGGTGCGCCGGCGACGTGGCCGCCGGCGACGAGGGAGACGGTGATGAGGGCACCGGTTTTGGCGCGATGGATCTGCTCCACGAGCTCGGCGGTGGGGGTTTGACCTTCGGATTCGAGGTCGAGGACCTGACCGCCGATCATGCCGGGGGCCTGGCCGGGAGAGAGGTCGTCGGCCACCCACTCGGGGGGGTGGTCGTCGTCGGGGAGGAGCGGCGGCTCGGCGGTCGAGGCGGCTCCGATGCCGGTGCCGACGGCGCTGGCCACCTCCTTGAGGATGTCGATGGTGGTGATGGCGGGGCAGTCCAGGCGGGCGATGGTTTGAAAGGCGAGGGTCTGGAGGGCATCGCCGGCGAGGATGGCGATGGCGTCGCCGAAGACCTTGTGACAGGTGGGCTGGCCGCGGCGGAGGTCATCGTTGTCGAGGGCGGGGAGGTCGTCGTGGATGAGCGAGTAGGTGTGGAGCATTTCGATCGCGGCGCCGAGCTCGACGGCGGCCTGCTCGCCCATGTCGTGTTGGCTGGCGAGGCGCCAAGCCTCGTAGCAGAGGACGGGACGAAGGCGTTTGCCGCCGGCGAAGACGGAGTGGCGCATGGCGCGATGGATGGAGTGGGGCGCGGTGTCGGGCGACGGAAGCAGACGATCGAGCATGCGGTCCGTACGGTCCGCGCCGGCACTGACGAGCTGCTGCACAGGAGAGCTCATGAAGGTTTGATCATATCGCGAGCGGATTGTGAGCTCTGCGGTGGAGCGAGGCGATGTGGGAAGCGGCGGCGAGTGAAGGGGACAGCGAGCAGGAGGCAGAGGGCGGTGATAGAGAGGGCGTCGGCGGCGAACTCGGGTGGGGGTGTGTGCTCGGTGAGGCGGAGGTGCTGGGGGCCGGCGGGGAGTGGGATGGCGAGCAAGCCGTCGGCGCGGCGGAGGCGGTCGGGGTCGGGGGCGCCATTGCGCTCGATCTGCCAGGAAGGATAGTCGCGAAGGTTGAAGACGAGCATGGCGGGGGCGGGGAGGCGGAGGTCGAGGGTGAGGGGGGCCGCGGAAGGGTTGGCGTCTGGGGGCGGAGGTGTGTCGTCGTTGGCGTCGGCAGGGAGCAGACGGTAGCCGGGGTTGTTGTCGTGAAGCGAGTCGTTGTCGGCGGTGGCGGGGGTGTACTCGTCGGTGGGCTCGTCGCCGGTGGGGGTGCGGAAGAGGTCGAAGCGTGCCTGCGGTGTATCTTCGGCGTCGCAGATCTGGTGGAAGTTGCGATGGGTGGGGAAGGCGAGGGCGGCGACGAGGAGGAGGGGGACGGCGGGTGTCTGGCGCGGGAGGCGGCGGGGAAGCGCGAGGGCAAGGGCGAGGGCGCCAAGGGGGGCGAGCAGCGCGAGCAGGCGCCAGGGGAACTGGAGAAAGGCGAGCTCCGGGAGGTGGTGCCAGAGGGGGAGGCTCAGGGGCGTGAGGAGAAAGGCGATCACCGCGGTGCAGGCGCCGAGCACGGCGAAGAGGACGGGGGCGGAGGCGCGGGGTAGAAGGAGTGGGAGGATGGGCGCGGCCGCGCTCTCAAGGCGGAGGTAGCCGGGCAGGTCGAGGTCGGCGGCGCTGGCAAAGGGGTCGCGGGTCTGCAGCCAGGCGGGGCGAAAGCGGGTGCGTAGAAGGGCGGTGACGAGGGCGAGGGCGGTGAGAGCGAGGAGGGTGAGGGCGAGGAGGCTGGCGGTGTGGAGGACGGCGTCGTGGGCGGCGTCAGCGGTGCGGTGGAAGAGGGTGTTGTCGTCGGGGCGAAGGCCGGGGAGGACGGCCATGCGGAGGGAGACCCAGGAGCGCTCGAGGACGGCGGGGACGATGTAGAAGGCGGCGAGCGCGAGGCCGAGGGCGGTGGCGGCGATGGCTTTTGCAGTGAAAGGAAGGGCTTGGGGGCGGGTTTCGGGATCTCTGGCGAGGGCGAGGAGGCGGAGGAGAACGATGAAGGCGAGGGCGTAGGAGCCCATGACGGCGGCGGGGGCGTTGGTGAGCCAGAGCAGGGCGAGGGGGATGGCGGTGCTGGGGATGGAGAGCGGGGCGGTGGTGGTGGGCGAGTTGGCGCGGGGGGTGGCGGGGGCTGGTGCGGGGAGGATGGCGGCCAGGAGAAGAGGAAGCCAGGCGGCGGCGAGGAGCTCGGCGAAGGCGGCGCGCTCAAAGGCGGTGAAGAGGGTGTAGGGGTTGGCGAGGTAAAGGGTGGCGGCAAGCAGGGCGGGGGCGGGGGCGACGAAGCGGCGCGCGAGGTGGTACATGGCGAGGCCGGCGAGGGTGAGAGCGATCCAGGTATAGGCGATGGGGGTGACGGCGAAGGCTTGTTCGGGGGTGAGGCGGTGAAGGCCGGGAAGGTGCTGGAGAAGCGGCTGGAGGTGGGCGGCGGCGAGGGTGAGCAGGGCGCCGAGGGTCCAGGAGACGGGCGGGTAGAAGACAAAGCGAGGCTCGCCGGCGCCCCAGGCGGGGGTGAAGGCCCAGCGCGGATGGAGGTTGCCGTGGGCGAACTGGCGGGCGGCCTCCTGCCAGCTGAGGAGATGGAAGTCGAAGTCGTGGCCGCAGGAGCAGCCATGGACGGCGAGGGGGAGGATGGCGAGCAACGCGGCGAGCGGGAGGAGGAGACGGTCTCGAATTGCCATGGAGCTTCAGGGTAAACGGCGCGGTCTTCGCATCGACTCCTATGCTCTTATGCCAAGGCGAAGCGGTAAGCGCACTGGCTGGAGTCGCGGTCCAAAGGGCGTGCGACCGCAAGCTTGCGGCCGCACGAGCAGCGCGCGGCGCGGATTATCACTTCAGCCAGGAGTCACGCGCTGTTGCGCCTGAAGCTGAGGTGACAGGGGTGGCGTTGGGGATCGGCGCACTGTTTCCATACCAGTCGACGTTGCGTGTGACATACAGCGCCACTGTGACGGCGGCAAAGCTTGCAAGTGCGCCGACCAGCAGAGCGTAGGCCTCAACACGCAGGAGGATGTAGACGAAGACGTAGAGCAGAGTGAAGCTGCCGAGGGCTCGGAAGGCGAGGGCGCGGCTCTGAAAGATCCATTCGGTGTTGATAGAGAGCAGAGCAACGGTGGCGACACCGGCGAGCAGAAAGCTAAGGTCGAATCCGAGGTGCTCGGAGAGCGAGAGAAGGAGGAGGTAGAAGATGGTCTGGGCGATGCCGACCAGCGCGTATTGAGCGGGGTGGACGCTCCGTCCTGTCAGGACTTCGAAGAGGAAGTAAGTAAGGAAGACGAGCCCAAGGAAGAGTGTGATGTAGTGCAGCGAGCGACGGATAGAACGGAAGGAGTCTGCGAGTCGGATGCCGAGCACGGTCTTGGGCTGCGGAGATGACTCCCCTGAGGAGGCGGCGAGGACACCCTGCCTGTCCGCGCGCTCCACGGTGAGGCTTTCGACGAAGAAGCTGGCAAGGCTCATGACGAACGCGAGCAGAAGAATGAGGAAGAACTTCGCGCCCAAAGAGCGGGAGCGGAGATTGGCGAGGGAGGGTGAGAAGGATGCTGCAGTGCTCATAGGTAATTTCCAGGAGTGGCGGGTTGGTGGAGTACTTTGCATTGCAAAGCTAAGGTGTGGAGAGAGGCATGGGAGTGAGGCTCGGCAGAGCCCTAAGCCTTCTGGGGAGAGGGTTGGCGAAGAGCTGAAGTCGCCTTTTGGGCAGAGGCGGAGTCGCGGACAACCTGCTCGAGCACGGCAAGGTACTGCAGAAAGCGCGCGCGACCGGCGGTAGTAATTCGAGCAGTGGTTTGGGCGCGTCCGGCAGCATCGTTCTTGGTGAGGCAGATCATGCCGTCGGACCCGAGAACCTGAAGATGTCGGGCAAGATTGCCGTCTGTCAGGGCACAAAGCTGCTTGAGTTCAACGAAGCTGAGGCCATTGTCACGGGTGAGGAGGGAGGTAAGAATGCTCAGACGAGCGCGCTCATGGATGACGCGGTCAAGGCCTTCGTAGGCGAACGGAGCAATAGCTTCAGCGGATTTTGTCTTCATCGAGGGAGACCTTCTTGGCGGAAAGGCGATGGATGACGGCAACCAGAGCCATGCCGACGGTGTAGGGACCCGACATGGCGACTGGCGAGAGAGCACGGGCGTCTCCGACGCCGACGCAGGCGAAGCCGGTGAGCAGGAACCAGAGGCCGACGAGGAGCATGGGGCGCGGCAGGCAGCGGCAGGAGGCAAAGACACCGAGGCTGAAGATGACCTGCCAAAGGCCAGGCAACATCCAGAGGACGGCGGGTGGAGCCGCAAGCAGGAGGAAGGGGAGAACGGCTCCGGTGATGCCCGCTGGGAGGAACTGCGCGACGGCCATGCGGACCATCTCATCGGCCAGGCCGGAGTGGAGGCGATTCGCACGCCGGAGCATCTGCGTGGCGATGAGCGCGGCGGAGATGATGGCAGTGGAAAGCCAGAGAGCGGCGTACTGTACGGGGTGCCTGGCGGGCTGTGGGAGGCAGAAGTGCTGGATCGCGCCCGCGAGCAGGGCGAAGACGGCCGTGGCCGAGAGCGTAAGCGGGCCATAGCCGCGGAACTGTGTGGATTGCGCGACTTGACGGCGGATGGCGCGTATGTCGACGAGTGCTTCCTGTAGATCGCTCATAAGCTTTTACTTTGCTTTACAAAGTACATATCACTCTGCGCGGCAGAGTGTCAATCGGAAGTTTGTGCCGTTTTGGGTGCAGGTTAGGCGGGTTGGAGGGGGTGGTGCGGGGTGGCGGGGAGTTCCAGGCGGATGGGGTCTTCTGGGTGGACGGGGCCGGAGGCGAGAACGACGGCGAGGACACCGGCGCGGGAGCGGCGGGTGCCGGGGTGGAAGGAGGCTTGCATGAGAGAGGGGCGGAGGTTGTTCATGAGGCGGCAGGGGGTGCGCAGGTTGGTGAGCTCGAGGACGGCGGTGGGGCCGAGGTAGAGGCGGGTGGCGCGGGGGAGGTCTTCAAGGGCGAGGTTGGCCGTAGTGATGTTTTCGCCGAGCTCGCCGGGGAGGATGGCCGGTTGGAGCAGGGGTTCGCGTGCGAGGGTGTCGAGGAGTTAGGCGGTGAGGAGGTGGACCTGAGCGCGGTTGGGGGCGGCGGGGTTGCGGCGGACGAGGAAGCGGTGGCGGACGGTGGCGCCGCAGTGGGCGTCGCCCTCGACGCCGAGGCCCGCGAGGAGGTGAATGGAGGGCTGGGGGAGCTTGGAGAAGGTGTGGGTGGGGTTCAGGTGGACGGCGAGGACGTGCGGCATGGGGATAGGGTAGTGCGTTGCGGGTGGGTGGTGCCTGGTTTGGTCGCCTTGCGCCGCGCATCGGGCTCCCGTCAGATGCAGGAGGGTAGGCAAGCTTCCACGAGACACGGGGACAGCACTCTGTGGGACCGGATTGCTGACGATAATGCGACTTATCGTTACTGACGCGGTTAGCGCGAGGGGTTGATTGAGGTAGATGGAGCAAGGAGTCACGTCATGCGACGGAGCCTCTCACTTGCGGACATGTCGGGCATTTCTACCCTGGACGGCGAAACTATATAACTGGCCTCTAGCTGCGAGAACAATTCGCGCAAATGCCAGATAAGCTTTCGGATGAGCTTTGTCGGTGTCCTGGTCGAACCGGCGCGGGCTGCCGATCAGACAGGCGCGCCAACTGAGCGGAAACCAGATCATCGTGTCGGAGTGTGTCACGGCTGCCGCAGTCGTGAGCACCGTTCCCTCCAACACAAGCGGCTGCGGCCCGGCCACGAAGGGCTTCGACACAGAGTCGGTGTACCGCAGACACTAGTTGAAACTCGACATCCAGTCGGGGCCCTTGACGATTGCCTCGCGAATATCAGAGATGGTGCGGTTTCGGATGAACGGCTCCGGCATCGGGCGCAACTCAAGTGAATCGACCGTGATTTTGTTGCCATCGACCGCTGTTACAGTCGCACCACGAAGATTACGGTTCTGGGAGGTCTGCTGCTGGATAAAGAGCGGCGAGCGAGCGCGCATCATCTGCATGTAGCCGAGAAGAAAGGCGCGGTGCTGCTTCAACCACCCTTTATAGCGCCGCCCTTCCATGTGCTCGCGAACCATCGGGAACTCGCGCTCGAAGTTCGCGAAGGTGACATCGAGGTGTTCGGCGTCAACCTCGGCGCTGGAGTAGTCGTAGAAACCGCGCTCCCAGCCGATTTCGGTCGTGCTCTTTTCCGACGATGCCTTCGCCTTGAGATCAAATACCCACAACGGTTTATCGAGGTCCTCCCGCGCGGGGTCAATGAAGCCGCGCAGGTAACCTTGCGGGACGTAGTGATCTTTCCGACCGCGATTTCCCCTCTTCCGCACAACTCTGATTGTCTACTTCATCAGTACCGACAAACGCGAGGTCTCTTCGGAAATGACGACGAGAGAGGCGGCGGCACAGCCACTCTTGCTTTGCCCGGCTCACTCATGAGGACGGCAAAGAGGGCGGCGGCCGGCAACCACGGCACGGTGGCACGGGGCGGCGGTGAGACGGGCTGGTGGACCAGGGCGGTAAGTTAGTTGCCGGTGTGGGTGGGCGGGGGTGTGGAGGGGGTGGTGGGGAGGTATTGGACGAACCAGGCTAGTTCGCGGCGGGTGCGGTCGGCGATGTGGGCGGGGTCGCGGAAGCCGTGGCCCTCGTTGGGGTAGATGACGAGCTGGGTTTTGACCCCTTCGGCGCGGAGGGCGTGCCAGAACTCGAAGCTTTGCGGGGCGGGGCACTCGCCGTCGCGGTCGCCGACGATGACCAGGGTGGGTGTGGTGACGTTCTTGATGAAGTTAATTGCGGAACTTTTGGCGTAGATGGCGGGATCGTCGTAGACGGTGGCGCCGAAGAAGGGGGTCATCCATTGATCGATGGAGTTTTCGCCGTAGTAGCTTTGCCAGTCGGAGATGCCGGCGCCGGCGACGGCGGCGCGGAAGCGATGGGTCTGGGTGACGGCGAACATGGTCATGAAGCCGCCGTAGCTCCAGCCGGTGAGGCCTTCGCGGTGGGGGTCGATGGGGGCGAGTTTCTCGACGGTGTCGACGCCGGCGAGGATGTCGCGGAGGTCGCCGTAGCCGAAGTCCTTGACGTTGGCGGCGGTGAACTTTTCGCCCTGGCCGAAGGAGCCGCGCGGGTTGGGCTGGAGGACGAAGTAGCCGGCGTCGGCGTAGCTGGACTGGGCATGATCCCAGCGGGCGCCGATGGAGGACGAGGGGCCGCCGTGGACCATGACGATGAGGGGATAGTGTTTCGCGGGGTCGAAGTGGGCGGGGAAGGTGAGCCAGCCCTGGACGTGGAAGCCGTCGTTGGTCCAGCTGACCGACTCGACGCGTTCGCCGGCGCCGCGGAGGTCGTCGTTGGTGTGGGTGATCTGGCGGAGGGAGGCGAGCGGGCCGGCCCAGACCTCGGGCGGGTCGGTGAAGGAGGAGCGGACGACGGCGATCTCGCCGTTGCGGGCGATGGAGAGCGCGTCCTTGATGCCGCCCGAGTGGAGGTAGGCGGTCTCGCGGAGCTGGGGCGTGGCCTCTTCGCTGCGGGTTTCGGTGTTGAAGCGGAAGAGATGAGTGGCGGCCTGGGCGTCTTCGGAGACGAGCAGAGTGTGGGGGCCGACCCAGTCGATCCAGGCGGGGGTGGCGGGGCGGTCGGGGGTGAGGTTGGTGGGGGCGCCGCCGGTGGCGGGGATGGTATAGAGGTCGCCGCCGGTGGCGCCCTGGTCGCTCATGAGGCCGCCGAGGAAGGCGATCTCGCGGCCGTCGGGGGACCAGCGGGGGACGGCGATCTGCAGCCCGTGGAGCGGGCCGGGGGTGGTGGCGGGATCGAGGATACAGGTGGGTGAGGAGGCGAGCGTTCCGGCCAGATCGGTGTTGGGCGTTCCGCTCTTCGTGACGATGGAGATGAGCTTGACGGTGCAGAGCTGGGCGATCCACCAGTTGTTTTCGCCGGGAGCCTTGGCGCCGACGAAGGCGAGGGACTGGGAGTCAGGTGCCCAGGTGAACTCGAAGGCGTGGAGGTTGACGGGGGTGAGCTCGGTGAAGGCGGCCGTGGCGAGGTCGACGGCGGCGACGCGCTGGATCTCGAGGCCGTCTTCGCCGATGACGCCGGAGGGGGGCTTCATGGCGTCGAGGGCGCCGGCGGAGCGGGTGGCGCTGGGGACGAAGAGGAAGGCGATGGTTTTGCCGTCGGGGGAGAAGGCGAGTTGGTCGAGGTTGCCGGTGAGGTGAGTGAGTTGGCGGAGGCTGCCGGTGCTGGGGGTGTAGAGGAAGATCTGCTGCTGGGTGGGGATCGCGGTGGAGGCGCCGCAGGTGGAGAGGAAGGCGAGGGTGCGGCTGTCGGGCGACCAGACTGGGTCGGAGTTCGAGCAGGGGCCGGCGGGCGGGGAGACGACGTGAGGGGAGGTGGCGCCGGGCAGGGTTGCGAGGGTGATGGTGTGGGTTTGATTGCTCGATCCGGTGACCCAGGCGAGGGTGTGGGCGTCGGGCGAGATGGCGGCGGCGGCGAAGGCCTGGGCGTCGGCGGCGGATGTGCTGGAGGGCGGGGCGGGGGAAAGGGGGCGGGCCGCGGCGGGCAGCAGGAGGAGGGCCGCGACGGCGGGGAGAATTGAAAGGCGCGCCATCGGTCGAGGCTAGCATGCGGCACGCGGCGGGGCACGCTGGCGGGGAGGGAAGGAAACGAAGGCAAGTTGACGTAGCGCGCCTCCCTTGCTAGGATTTGAAGGTTGCCCGCACGCAGCCGTTCTGTGCATGTGGGAGCTGAAATGGGTGGAACGTGTGGGGACGGCCGGGTTGTGAGCGGGCGTTGTCGGACGGTACACTGGTTTCAAACGCAGGGGACGGAGCCGGATGCATGGCCTGTCACCACGGCCTTTCGCCTCGAGCACTGCGACACCCTCCTCCCAGGGAGGCTATGCGGGCCGACAGCAGCGAAACGGAGTCCAGGCGAGGATGCGCGAGCGCACTCGACCACCGTCGCTGCCGACCACGGAAGTGAGATCTGAGATGGGGCGGGGCCTTTTGGGTCCTGCATTGGGCGGAGCGCGAGTTAGCGCTTCCATTCCGTTGCGTGCTGCGATGCCGGCGGAAGGGGACAGCTAGCCGTGAGCTTTGTGCGCAGCGCGGTTTTGCGTTGCAGAGAGTTTAGTTTCAGAGCGTTCTAGAAGGAGCACCGAGTGCCGACGTTTCATCAGCTTGTGAAGCAGGGCCGCACGCCCACCCGATATAAGACCGCGAGCCCCGCGCTGCAGGGATCGCCGCAGCGGCGCGGGGTGTGCACGCGCGTGTACACACAAACGCCCAAGAAGCCGAACTCGGCGCTGCGCAAGGTGGCGCGCGTGCGGCTGACGAATGGGATTGAAGTGACGACGTACATCCCGGGGATCGGCCATAACCTCCAGGAGCACTCGATCGTGCTGATCCGCGGCGGCCGTGTGAAGGATCTCCCCGGGGTGCGCTACCACGTGGTGCGTGGAACGCTGGATTCGGTGGGCGTGGCGAATCGCAAGCAGAGCCGATCGAAGTACGGGGCCAAGCGGCCCAAGGCTGCTGCGGCGAAGTAGGCCGGCGCGACTTTGCGACAAGTTGTCAATCTAAAGTTCAGCAAGCAGGTCCGGCGGCTTGAGAGGTAACGGCCCCGGAGGAAGAAGAGACGAGAGCGATGCCGAGAAAAGGTCATGTAGCCAAGCGTGAGGTCGCGGCGGATCCGGTGTATGGATCGACGCTGGTAACGAAGTTTGTGAACTCGATGATGTGGGGCGGCAAGAAGTCGACCGCGCAGTCGATCTTTTACGAGTCGATGACGAATCTGGAGCAGAAGGGCGGCGACGAGGCGCTCAAGCTGTTCAAGAAGGCGATCGAGAATGTGAAGCCGCTGCTCGAGGTAAAGAGCCGGCGGGTGGGCGGCGCGAACTACCAGGTGCCGATAGAGGTCAATCCAGAGCGTCGGACGTCCTTGGCGATCCGCTGGCTGGTGACGTTTGGCCGGGCCCGCGGCGAAAAGGGCATGGTCGACAAGCTGACGGCGGAGCTGCTGGACGCGGCCAACGGGCGCGGCGCGGCAATGAAGAAGAAGGAAGATGTGCACCGCATGGCCGAGGCGAATAAGGCGTTCGCGCACTATCGCTGGTAGTGGGTTTTGGTTCCAGGTTCTGAGTTTCAGTTTTGGTTTGGTCGTATGTTCTTGGGAATTCGTTTGGGTAGGTTGACCGCGGGCAGGCGCCCGCAGAAGAGATAAGCACCGTGGCACGCACAACACCGCTCAGCAAGTGTCGCAATATCGGGATCATGGCGCACATCGACGCCGGCAAGACGACGACGACCGAGCGCATTCTGTTCTATACGGGGATTACGCACCGTATCGGCGAGGTGCACGAGGGCACGGCGACGATGGACTGGATGGAGCAGGAGCAGGAGCGCGGCATCACGATCACTTCGGCCGCGACGACCTGCACCTGGAACGGGATTCGCATCAACATCATCGACACGCCGGGCCACGTGGACTTCACGGCCGAGGTCGAGCGTTCGCTGCGCGTGCTGGACGGCGCGGTCGCGTGCTTTGACTCGGTGCAGGGTGTGCAGCCGCAGTCCGAGACGGTGTGGCGGCAGGCGGACAAGTACAAGGTGCCGCGAATCTGTTTCATCAACAAGATGGACAAGGCGGGCGCGGACTTCGAGTACGCGGTGTCGACGATCAAGAACCGGCTGGGCGCGCGGGCGATTCCGATTCAGCTGCCGATCGGGCAGGAGGCGAAGTTCCAGGGCGTGATCGATCTGGTCGAGATGCGCGGGATCGTTTGGCACGACGAGACGATGGGCGCGAAGTACACCGTTGAGCCGATCCCGGAGGCGCTGAAGGCGAAGGCCGAGGAGTTTCGCGCGGCGATGATTGAATCGATCGCCGACGCCGACGAGGAGGTCCTGATGGCCTACCTCGAGGGCGAGGAGCTGTCGATCGAGCAGGTGAAGCGCGCGTTGCGCAAGGCGACGATCTCGATGCAGGTATTTCCGGTGCTGTGCGGGACGGCGTTCAAGAACAAGGGCGTGCAGACGCTCTTGGACGCGGTAGTCGAGTACCTGCCGAGCCCGCTCGATGTGCCGCCGATCCAGGGATCGAACCCGGACAACATGGAGGAGAAGCTGACGCGGCCAGCCGATGATGCGGCACCGTTTGCCGCGCTTGGATTCAAGATCATGACCGACCCGTTTGTGGGCCAGCTAATCTTTATCCGCAACTACTCGGGCGTGCTCAAGACGGGCGACTCGGTGCTGAACCCGCGCACCGGCAAGACCGAGCGCATCGGGCGGCTGTTGAAGATGCACGCTAACAAGCGCGAAGAGATCACGGAGATCCTGGCCGGCGATATCTGCGCGGCCGTGGGCCTCAAGAACCTGGTGACCGGCGATACGATCTGCACCGACAAGGCGCCGATCGTGCTCGAGTCGATCGACTTCCCGAAGCCGGTGATCGCGGTCGCGGTGGAGCCGAAGACCAAGGTCGACCAGGAGAAGATGGGCATGGCGCTAGCCAAGCTCGCGCAGGAGGATCCGACCTTCAAGGTGCACACGGATCCTGACTCGGCGCAGACGATTATCTCGGGCATGGGCGAGCTGCATCTGGAGATCATTGTCGATCGCATGATGCGCGAGTACAAGGTCGAGGCCAACGTCGGCAAGCCGCAGGTCGCGTATCGCGAGACGATCCGCACACAGGCGGAGGCGGAGGGCAAGTACATCCGGCAGACCGGTGGCTCGGGTAACTACGGCCACGCGAAAATTCGGATTGAACCGAACGAGCCGGGCAAGGGGTACGAATTCTCGAACGATACCAAGGGCGGAACCATTCCCAAGGAGTACATCAAGCCGATCGACCAGGGCATTCAGGATGCCATGACACGCGGCATTCTAGCGGGCTACGAGATGGTCGACATCAAGGTGAGCCTGTACGACGGCAGCTACCACGATGTGGACTCGAACGAGATGGCTTTTAAGATCGCCGGATCGATGGCGTTCAAGGAGGCGGCGCGCAAGGCGAAGCCGGTGCTGCTCGAGCCGATGATGGCGGTCGAGGTGACGGTGCCTGAAGAGTATATGGGCACGATCATCGGGGACTTGAACTCGCGCCGCGGGCGGATCGAGGGCATGGAGATGGTGGGCGGCGTGCAGGCGGTGCGCGCGACCGTGCCGCTGTCGAACATGTTCGGGTATGCGACGGCGATGCGCGGGTCGACACAGGGCAGGGCCAACTTCTCGATGGAGTTCAAGCAGTACGAGGAGGCGCCGAAGTCGGTGTCGGAAGAGATTATCGCGCGCGTGCAGGGCAAGGACGAGAAGTAACGCAAGGGACCTTTGAGCGCCAGGCCGGCCCCGGCCGCCTGGTTGCCAGCAAACACGACGGACGAACACAAGGGAGAGGGAGCAAGCGATGGCGAAGGAGAAGTTTGACCGGTCCAAGCCGCATGTGAATATTGGGACGATTGGGCACATTGATCACGGCAAGACGACGTTGACGGCGGCGATCACGAAGGTGCTGTCGAAGCACAATCCGAAGAACACGTTTCGCAGCTTTGACACGATCGACAATGCGCCTGAGGAGCGGGAGCGCGGGATCACGATCGCGACCAGCCATGTGGAGTACGAGACGCCGAACCGGCACTACGCGCATGTGGATTGCCCGGGTCACGCCGACTACATCAAAAACATGATCACGGGCGCGGCGCAGATGGATGGGGCGATTCTGGTCGTTGCCGCGACGGATGGACCGATGCCGCAGACCAAGGAGCACGTGCTGCTGGCGCGGCAGGTCGGGGTGCCGTACATCGTGGTGTTTCTGAACAAGTGCGACGCGGTTGAGGACGAGGAGCTGATCGAGCTGGTCGAGATGGAGGTTCGGGAGCTGCTGTCGAAGTACGACTACCCGGGCGACGACACGCCGATCATTCGCGGTTCCGCGCTGGGCGCGTTGAATGGCGAAGCCCAGTGGGAGGCCAAGATCGACGAGCTGATGGCGGCGGTCGACAAGTACGTGCCGCAGCCGGAGCGGGCGATCGATCAGCCGTTCCTGATGCCGATCGAGGATATTTTTTCGATCTCGGGTCGCGGCACGGTGGTGACGGGGCGGATCGAGCGGGGCAAGATCAAGGTGGGCGAGGCGTGCTCGATCGTCGGCTTCCGGGACACGCAGGCGACGACCTGCACCGGCGTCGAGATGTTCAAGAAGCAGCTGGACGAGGGTCTGGCCGGCGACAACGCGGGCTTGCTGCTGCGCGGGATCGCGAAGGAGGATGTGGAGCGCGGGATGGTGCTGGCGAAGCCGGGGTCGATCACGCCGCACACCCAGTTCAAGGGCGAGATCTATGTGCTGAGCAAGGAGGAGGGCGGGCGGCACACACCGTTCTTCAACGGCTATCGGCCGCAGTTCTACTTCCGCACCACGGACGTGACTGGATCGGCGAAGCTGCCGGAGGGCACCGAGATGGTGATGCCGGGCGACAATATCTCGCTTGAGATCACGCTGGGCACGCCGGTCGCGATGGAGAAGGGGCTGCGGTTTGCTATCCGCGAGGGTGGACGGACGGTGGGCGCCGGGACGATCTCCGAGATCATCAAGTAAGGGGTCGGAAGTAAGGGCAGGCAAACCAGGCCGCCGGACGTAGCATGTTTGGGCCGCGTCCGGCGGACCGTAACTCAGGTCTTTGCGTAGCGGCAAGCAGGAAAGAGACAGGATTATGGCAGGTCAGCAGAGAATTCGCATCCGGCTCAAGGCGTACGACTACCGCGTGCTCGACACGTCGACCGGCGAGATTGTGGAGACGGCGAAGCGCACCGGCGCGCAGGTCGCGGGGCCGATTCCGTTGCCGACGATGAAGAACAAGTACTGCGTTCTGCGCTCGCCGCACGTGGATAAAAAGTCGCGCGAGGCGTTTGAGATCCGCACGCACAAGCGGCTGATCGACATTCTGGAGCCGACGCAGCAGACGGTTGATGCGTTGATGAAGCTCGACCTGCCGGCTGGGGTCGACGTCGAGATCAAGACGGTGCAGAAGTAAGGCAGCTCGATGAGGCGGCGGGGAGCGACAGGCTCAGGCTGCTGGATAGAAGCGCAGAACAACCGGCAGTGCTTGCCTGAGCGGCGGGCATGATGAGGAGAGGAAGCAAATGGGCGTAGCGGCGATTTTAGGCAAAAAGGTTGGCATGACGCAGCTCTTTGATGAGCGCGGCGACGTGCATCCGGTGACGGTGATCAAGGCGGGACCGTGCGTGGTCACGCAGCTAAAGACGATGGCCAGGGACGGCTACGAGGCGGCGCAGATCGGCTATGTGGACTTCATCAAGGCGTCCAAGGTGAATAAGGCGATGACCGGCCACTTCGCCAAGAGCGACGTGCCGCCGGTGCGCGTGCTGCGCGAGGTGCCGATGGACACGGTGCCCCCTGGGATTGCTGGGACGGCGACGGCGGAGGGAGACGGTGTCGCGAACGGCGCGGTCAAGGCGGGCGACCGGGTGCTGGTCGACATCTTCGAGAGCGAGAAGTTCGTCGACATTATTGGGACCTCCAAGGGCCGGGGATTCGCGGGCGTGGTGCGGCGGCACCACTTCGGCGGCGGACCCAAGGCGCACGGCCACATGTTCCAGGTGCAGGGATCGATCGGCGCATCGAGCTTTCCGTCCCGCGTCTTTCCCGGACAGCGCATGCCGGGGCACATGGGCGACGCGCAGGTGACGGTGCGCAATCTCCGAATTCGCGGCATTGACCTCGAAGACAACCTGCTGCTGGTCGAGGGGGCGGTGCCCGGTCCGCGCGATGGGTTTGTGCTGGTCTCGAAGGCGAAGGCGCCACCGCGTGAGCGCCGTGGATTTGCGGGGGCGACCACGCTTGATCCGCTGAAGGCGTCGAAGAAGGCCGCGCCGGCAAAGAGCGCGGCGAAGAAGAAGTAAGCCGGGCGCAAGGTTGAGTTGAGAGTCTGAAGTTTAGAGATGAATCGGTGATCCGCCGTAAGGCTTAGGACCGATCTGTCAGAAGAGAGACGCGATGGCAAGCATTAATGTAGTGAATCTCGGGGGAGAGAAGGTCGGCGACTTTGAGCTGGCTGACGGCCTCTTCACGGGCGAGGTGAACGAGGGCCTGCTGTGGGAGGCGGTGAAGCACTACCGCGCCGCTCTACGGCAGGGAACCGCGGCGACCAAGAACCGCAAGCTGGTCTCGGGCGCGGGCCGGAAGTTGTGGAAGCAGAAGGGCACGGGCCGGGCGCGCGTGGGCTCGATCCGCACCCCGCTCTGGCGCGGCGGCGGCACGGTGCACGGACCACAGCCGCGCAGCTACGACTACGCGTTTCCGCGCAAGAAGCTGCTGGGCGCGCTGCGCTCGGCGCTGCAGGCAAAGCTGAGCGAGGGCAAGTTGACGGTGGTTGAAAACTTTGCCGTGGCGGAGCCGAAGACCAAGGTCTTCCGCCAGGCGCTGAACAAGCTCGAGGCGGGCAAGACGACGCTGCTGGTCGAGACCAGCCGGGAGCTGGACGAGAAGCTGTATCTCGGCTCGCGCAACCTTGAGGGGGTGGAGCTGGTGCTCAGCTCGGAGGTTCACCCGTACGATCTGCTGCGCTACGAGCACGCGGTCTTTTCGCGCGAGGCGATCGCCGCGCTGCAGGAGACGTTGGTGAAGAGCGGGAGCCGCCACGCGAAGACGCGCGAGTCGGACCAAAAGGAGGTCGCCTAATGTCGACCCTGTATAACGTGCTGCGGCGCCCGCTGATCACCGAAAAAGGCATGGGCGTGAAGGAGACCGAGAACACGCTGGTGTTTGAGGTAGCGCTCGACGCGACCAAGACCGAGGTGAAGCAGGCGGTGGAGACGCTGCTGAAGGTAAAGGTCATCGGCGTGCGGACGGCGACGATGGAGGGCAAGGAGCGCCGGCGCGGGAAGTTCGCCGGCTACCGACCCGACTGGAAGAAGGCGTATGTGCGCTTGAAGGACGGCGAAAAGATGCCGGAGTACCTCGAGAACGTTTAGCGTGAGGCGGACGAACCCCCAGGGAGCAGAGTGACCTGGGTTTACCAACAAAATGGTTTGCAGGTTTGCAGGGAAGTCTAGAGGCAGGGCCCTACGGGGCCAAGCCGGCTAGGAGTGAGACTAGATGCCGATCCAAAGCTTTCGACCGATCACACCGTCGCTGCGGTTTACGACCAAGCTGGTCACGAGCGACATTACAACGAGTGAGCCGTACAAGCCGCTGCTCGCGACCAAGCAGCGCACCGGCGGCCGCAACTCGACCGGCTCGCTGACCATGCGGCACCACGGCGGCGGGCACAAGCAGAAGCTGCGCCTGATCGACTTCAAGCGCGATAAGTACGGCATTCCGGCGACGGTGGCGACGATCGAGTACGACCCGAACCGCAGCGCGCGCATTGCGCTGGTGCACTATGCGGACGGCGAGAAGCGGTACATCGTGCAGCCGGTGGGGTTGAAGGTCGGCCAGCAGATCATGAGCGGCCCCGAGGCCGATATCCTGATCGGCAACGCGCTGCCGCTGCGCAATATTCCGTCGGGCACGACGGTGCACAACATCGAGCTGCGGCCGGGCAAGGGCGCGCAGATGGCGCGCTCGGCCGGCGCGCAGGTGCAACTGGTGGCCAAGGAGGGCGAGTACGCCCTGCTGAAGCTGCCTTCGGGCGAGACGCGACGCGTTCTGGTCGACTGCATGGCGACGATCGGGCAGGTGGGCAACACGGACCACGAGAACGTCTCGGTCGGCAAGGCGGGGCGTAATCGATGGAAGGGCATTCGACCGTCGAACCGCGGTGTCTCGATGAACCCGGTCGACCACCCGCACGGCGGCGGCGAGGGTAAGACATCAGGCGGCCGGCACCCGGTAACGCCGTGGGGCCAGCCGACACGCGGCTACAAGACGCGCAACAACAAGCGCACGGACACCTTTATCGTTAGCCGCCGCAGCAAGTAGAGCAGCGGCGAAACCATTCACACGCGTCAGGGGAAGGCGAAGTGACGCAGCACCAAGCTCCGAGGCCCCGGCGGAGTTCGTTCGATCGAGCACAGGAAAGGCTATCGGCATGACACGTTCCGCAAAGAAGGGCCCGTTTATCGACGAGCACCTGATGATCAAGATCACGGCGATGAACCAGGCCAACGACAAGAAGGTGCTGCGCACCTGGTCGCGCCGATCGACGATTCACCCCGACATGGTGGGTCACACGATCGCGGTGCACAACGGCCGCAAGTTCATTCCGGTGTATGTGACGGAGAACATGGTCGGGCACAAGCTGGGCGAGTTTTCGGCGACGCGGACCTTCAAGGGCCACTCGGCCAAGGCGACCGAAAGCTCGGCCAAGCCGAAGTAAGGATGTGCGAGCCGGGCGGGAGTGTACGCCGGGTGTGCAGAGGTTAGAGGCCCACGGCTGCGGCCGACGGAAGGGAAGACAGGATCATGGCAGAGATAGCAGGGACGACAAGAGAGTTTCGCGCGGAGGCCCGCTTCCAGCGCACCAGTCCGCAGAAGGCAAAGCTGGTGCTGGACCTGATCAAGGGGCAGCGTGTGGAGCAGGCGCTGACCACGGTGCACTTTTCAACCAAGCGGATCGCGCCGGTGGTCGAAAAGGTGCTGCGATCGGCGATTCAGAATGCGAGCTACCTTTCGGACGAGCAGGGGCTCGACTTAGATGTCGACAACCTGTATGTGCGGTCGGCGATTGCGAACGAGGGACCGCGCCTGAAGCGCATTCGCCCGGCGCCGATGGGCCGTGCGTTTCGCTACCAGCGTCGGCTCGCGCACATTATCGTGACGATCGCCGAGCGACGATCGGCCGAAGGCACGACGGCCGGGGTCGCGGGGTCGAAGCCGGCCAAGCGGAAGTCTGGCGGCGGGCCGGGAGTCGACGGCAAAAAGGCCGCAAGATAACGCGCGTTTTCGCGTACACTTAAAACTTTGGCGCGCAGTCGCCAGCGAGCTCTCCGGAGCCGGTAGTGAGGAAGATATGGGACAAAAGGTCCATCCGTACGGATATCGCCTTGGCGTGAACAAGCCATGGAAGTCGCGTTGGTTTGTGGAGCGCGGCTACGACAAGTTGCTGGTCGAGGACGTGAAGCTCAAGGCCGAGCTGCGCGAGAAGCTCAAGGCGGCTGGCGTGAGTTCGGTCGAGATCGAGCGGCCGGGCAACAAGCTGCGGCTGATCATCCGCACGGCGCGTCCGGGCATCATTATCGGGCGCAAGGGCGCGGAGATCGACAAGCTCAAGGCCGACATCCAGAAGCGCACCAGCCGCGAGGTGTTTATCGACATCCTCGAGGTGAACAAGCCCGAGCTTGACGCGCAGCTGGTGGCGGAGAATATCGCGCTGCAGCTGGAAAAGCGCGTGAGCTTCCGCCGCGCGATGCGCAAGAGCGTGGATTCGGCGCTGCGCTTCGGCTGCAAGGGCATCAAGGTGCGGGTCTCGGGCCGGCTGAACGGCAACGAGATCGCGCGCTCGGAGTGGTACCTGCAGGGGCGTCTGCCGCTGCACACGCTGCGGGCGGATATCGACTACGGCTTTGCCGAGGCGCGCACGACCTATGGCGTGATCGGCGTCAAGGCGTGGGTATACCGCGGCGACATCTACGAGCAGCGCAAGCGACGCGAGCAGCCGGCGGTGCCGGGCGCGACCGCGGGTGCGTTCCAGCCGTAGACCGACACGCGTTGTGCCGGCAGAGAGGCCGGCGAGTTGGCATATGAGGCAGTTCCCCTCGCGGGGACGAAGAGGATTGAGGACGTTTTATGTTGATGCCGAAGAAGGTGAAGTACCGCAAGCAGCAGCGCGGCCGGATGTGCGGCAAGGCATGGCGCGGCTCCGATCTGTCGTTCGGTGACTTCGGCCTGAAGGTGATGGAGTGCGGCTATATCACGGACCGGCAGATCGAGGCGAGCCGCATCGCTATGACGCGCTTCATTAAGCGCGGCGGCAAGGTGTGGCTGCGGATCTTTCCCGACAAGCCGATCACCAAAAAGCCGGCCGAGACTCGCATGGGCAAAGGCAAGGGAGCGCCGGACCACTGGGTGGCCGTGGTGCGACCGGGCAAGGTGCTGTTTGAGATGGAGGGCGTGACGGTTGAGATGGCCAAGGAGGCCATGCGACTCGCGTCCCACAAGCTTCCGCTGAAGACGAGTTTTGTTCAGCGGCACGATGTGCAGACCGCAGCGGCGACGACCAAGTTGCCGGCGGCGTAAAGACGATAAGGCAGGCAGGTAGGCAGACGATGGAACTGGAAAAGATTCGCAATCTTTCGGACGAGGAGCTGAAGCAGCAGGTCGCGACGGCCGGCGAGGCGCTGTTTCGCATTCGCTTTCAGAAGAGTCTGGGCAATCTCGAGGGGTTAAAGAACATGCGCGAGTACAAGCTGGATATCGCGCGGGCGAAGACCGTGGCGCGCGAACGCGCGCTCCAGGCGGAACGCGCGGCGGCTCCTTCGACCAAGGGTGCGGCGCCCGCGCCGAGCCAGCGAACGGCACGCAAGAAAGCGAGAGGATAGCCATGGCAGAGAGCACACCGAACACGTCCGAGACGACGACGCAGCTGGCACTTCCGGCAACGACGCAGGATGGCTCGGCGCCGCAGCCCGCCTCCCGACGCAATGAAAAGGTCGGCCTGGTGGTTTCGACCAAGATGCAGAAGACGATCGTGGTTGAGATCGAGATGCGCAAGGCGCACCCGAAGTACAAGCGGGTGATGAAGTCGAACAAGAAGTTTTACGCGCACGACGAGCAGAACTCGGCGCGCGTGGGCGATGTGGTGCGCATTCGCGAGGCAAGGCCGCTCTCGAAGCTGAAGCGCTGGTCGTTGGAAGAGATTGTGCGGCGCAGCTCGCTGGCGCAGATGGGCGATGAGCGCCTGGAGCCGGCGACGGCAACGGCAATTTAGCAGGGCGAGCTGGACCGCGAAGGAAAGCACGGGCGATGAGCCCCAGGCAAGGAGAGCAGAGCGATGGCAGTGCAGATGAGAACGATGCTTGAGGTGGCCGACAATTCGGGCGCCCGCAAGCTGCAGGTGATTCTCCCGCTCGGCGGCGGTTTGGGCAAAAAGGCCGGTCTGGGCGATGTAGTGACGGCGGCGGTGAAGGAAGCGTCGCCCGACGGCACGGTGAAGAAGGGCAAGGTGGTGAAGGCGGTGATCGTGCGAACGCGCAAGGAGTACCGGCGGCGCGACGGGACGTATATCCGCTTTGACCAGAACGCGGCCGTGGTGATCAACGACGCGATGGAGCCGGTCGGCACGCGCGTCTTTGGTCCGGTGGCGCGCGAGCTGCGCGACAAGCGTTTTCTGAAGATCGTGTCGCTCGCGCCCGAGGTCATCTAGGCGCGGCAAGTGTGATGCAAGCCGGGTGAATCTCTGAAAGGAGAGAGGCCGGGCGCGGATTCCGACTCCGTGAGAGAGGGTCGAGGCAAGGGGAGCGAAGATGGCGGCGAAGCGGAAGGCAGTGGAGAAGACCAAGATCCGGATCAAGCGCAACGACATGGTCATGGTGATCGCGGGCAAGGACAAGGGCGACAAGCCGCACCGGGTGCTGCGCGTAATCGCGGACCGACAACGCGTGCTGGTCGAAGGCGTCGGCATGATGAAGAAGCATGTGAAGCCAAACCCGCAGCGCAATATCAAGGGCGGGATTGCCGAGCAGGAGTCGCCGATTCACGTGTCCAACGTGATGTTGGTGGACGCGGACGGGAAGCCGACGCGGATCGGGGCCCGGATCGAGAACGGCAAGAAACTGCGCATTGCCAAGACCACCGGGGCGGTCATCGCGGACGCCAAGAGGTAGCGCTACCCCGCGGGAATGCCGCGGGGACGAAGGCGCGGGCACAAATCGACCGACATGAACAACGGATCGAGCGACACGAATAACGGAGTACCCCACGCAACGGAAGGGCGAAGCACAGCCTGAACCGAGGACCGTGGAGAAAGAAGAGATGGACGATGGCCTCACGATTTAGAGAGAAGTACCAGAACGAGATCAAGGGCGCGCTGGCCAAGGAGCTCGGCATCAGCAACGTGATGGCGATCCCGAAGATCGAAAAGATTGTGATCAACATGGGCCTGGGCGAGGCGACGCAGAACGTCAAGATCATGGACCCGCTGGTGGCCGATCTGGCGTCGATCGCCGGGCAAAAGCCGGTGATTACCAAGGCCAAGAAGTCGATCGCGGCGTTCAAGCTGCGCGAGGGCATGCCGATCGGCGCGATGGTGACGCTGCGCGGCGACGCGATGTTTGAGTTTCTCGACCGCTTGATCTCGATCGCGCTGCCGCGTGTGCGGGATTTTCGCGGTGTATCGAGCAAGAGCTTTGACGGCCGCGGCAACTACACACTGGGGCTGCGCGATCAGCTGATCTTTGCCGAGATCGACTATGCCAAGGTGGACAAGACCAAGGGCATGAACGTGACGATCGTGACCACGGCCAAGGACGACAATGGAGCGCGCGCGCTGCTGCGCGGCTTCGGAATGCCCTTCCGGCAAGGCACGTAGCGGCGGATTGTGCGCGAGCTTGCGTTCGGGCAAGCCGAAGTCGAGCTGATGTGGAGCGCCAGCCCGTGATAGGCGGCGCAGGGAAGTTCAGATAGGATAGAAAGAGCAATTATGGCAACTACCGCAAAACGAGTCAAAGATGCACGCAAGCCGAAGTTCAAGTCCCGCCAGCACAACCGGTGCCAGCTGTGCGGCCGACCGCGCGCGTTTCTGCGCAAGTTCGGTATCTGCCGGCTGTGCTTCCGCGGCCTCGCGCTTAGGGGTGAGATCCCGGGTGTGGTGAAGTCAAGCTGGTAGAGCTTCAGCCGATCCACAACGGCGGGCCGGTCGATTTTGATCGATAGGCTTGCGCAAGACCAACCTGTAACCCCTCAGATTCGAGTTCCCGCGCGGCCCGTGTGGGAAGACCCTGTCCGAGGTGAACGTCCGCTGAACCGCTTCCGAGCGTGCCGACCAGCAGAGTCCTGTTCGGTGCGGCTTGTGGAGTGAAGGAGATCCGATGAACCTTACCGACCCCGTGGCCGATTTTCTGACCCGTATTCGCAACTCCATCCGCGCCCGCCATCAGAAGCTGGACGTTCCGGCTTCGAAGCTGAAGGCGGAGATCGCGCGCATTTTGCGGGATGAGGGGTATATCGCGAACTACAAGCCTGTCGAAGAGGACGGGCAGCGGCTGCTGCGCGTGTATTTGAAGTACGGACCGAACAACGAGGCCGTGATCCGCGATCTGCAGCGGGTGTCGAAGCCGGGCTGCCGGGTATACCTGGGGCGCGATCAGATTCGTCGGGTGCAGGGCGGCCTGGGGATCTCGATCATGACCACGCCCAAGGGCGTGATGACCGGCCGGCAGGCGCGGCGCGAGGGCGTCGGCGGCGAGATTCTGTGCGAGGTTTGGTAGGCCAGATGTTGTAGGCGGGCAGGTAGGTTTTGACCGGCAGAGACTGCCGGGGCTGCAGTGGAACGGGACGGAAGCTACCGATCGAGGTAGTTGGCTCCGCGACTCGCAAGCCAGGAAAGGTAACAGACGATGTCACGTATTGGGCGAATGCCAATTCCGATGCCGGCCGGTGTGAAGTACACGGTGGCGGGCAACATGGTGCACGTGGAGGGCCCGAAGGGTAAGGTCGACGCGCTGCTGCCGACCGGGATCACGTTGGTGGAGCGCGAGGGCAAGCTCCACGCGGAGCGCGAGAACGATGCGCAGGCGGCGATTCACGGGCTGGCGCGCGCGCTGGTCTTCAATGCGGTCGAGGGCGTCACGAATGGCTGGAAGAAGGAGCTGGACGTGGTCGGCATCGGGTATCGCGTGGAGATGAAGGGCAAGGGCCTGGTGGTCTTCACGCTCGGCTATTCGCACCCGATTGAGTTCCCGCTGCCGATGGGCATCGAGGTGGCGATCGATCCGAAGCAGACGCATGTAACGGTTTCGGGCATTGATCGGCAAAAGGTAGGGCAGGTTGCGGCGGATATGCGATCGTTGCGCAAGCCCGACCCGTACAAGAATAAGGGCGTGCGGTATTCCGACGAGAAGCTGAAGAAGAAGGTCGGCAAAACGGGCGCGAAGTAAGACGTAGATTGAGGGCCTTGGCTTCACGCGATGCGGAGCAGGGCGACACACGGAACGTCCGCAGGATCTGTGGACGCCATTAGGAAGGAATAGGGACGGCTATGATCGAACCGCGTCAGCGAAATGTTATCCGGCAAAGGGTGCACAACCGCATTCGCGCCAAGATCACCGGGACGGCCGCGCGGCCGCGCCTGAATGTGTACCGCTCGCTCAATCACATCTACACGCAGCTGATCGACGACGCCACGGGCACGACGATTGTGTCGGCCTCGACGATGACGAAGAAGGGTGAAAGCAAGTCGACCGGCGGGAACGTCGCGGCGGCGGTCGAGGTGGGCCGGCGCATCGCCGAGCGGGCCAAGGAGAAGGGGATCACGCGGGTGGTCTTCGATCGCGGCGGCTATCTGTACCACGGACGGGTGAAGGCGGTCGCGGATGCCGCGCGCGAAGCCGGTCTTGAGTTTTAGCAGAGCGGGTCTCGAGTTCTAACGCGTGTCCCGCCCGGCAGGCGCCGCGGGAAGAAGGAAGTGCAGGAACGTTATGGTGATGAATAAGAAGAGGATCGACGCAAACCGTCTGAACCTTAAGGATCAGGTGGTGTCGATCAACCGCGTGACCAAGGTGGTCAAGGGCGGCAAGAACATGAGCTTTGCGGCGCTGGTGGTGATCGGCGATCCGGCGGAGGGCGTGGTGGGCTACGGCTCGGGCAAGGCCAAGGAGGTGCCGCAGGCGATTCGCAAGGGCATTGAGGCGGCCAAGAAGAATCTGCTCAAGGTGAACCTGACCGACACAACGATTCCGCACCAGGTGTTGGGTCACTTCGGCGCCGGGCAGGTAATGCTGAAGCCGGCGGCCGAGGGCACGGGCGTGATCGCGGGAGGTACGGTGCGCGCGGTGATGACGTCGGTCGGGGTGCAGAATGTGCTGACCAAGTCGCTTGGCTCGGCCAATCCGCACAACGTGGTGAAGGCGACCTTTGACGCGTTGGCGCAGCTGCGTGATCGGGCCGAGGTTGCGGCGCTGCGCGGCAAGAGCGAGAACGAGCTCTAGCGCAGCGGCTGGAGGGTCGTAGGAGTTTAGCCCGATCGTGCCGGAGGGATGGCCGACGGGAGCAGGCACGGAGAGTGTGTGATGGCAGCTGAGGGCAAGATCAGGATCCAGTACTACCGTTCGCAGATCTGCACGCCGGTGAAGCACAAGCTGGTGGTCAAAGGGCTGGGCTTTACGCGGCTGCAGCAGGTGGTGGAGCGCGAGGACACGCCGTCCGTCCGCGGGATGGTGAACAAGATTCCGCACCTGGTGCGGATCCTCGAGGCGTAGCGCGCGCGTTTTGCGCGTGGCCGGCCGGCAGGTGTGGCGGTCTGAAGGAAAGACAGGCGAGTCGGCGGGGAGACCCTGCCGGCGTTGAGCGAGGAAGAAGACAATGGCACTGAATCTATCGAATCTGCGGGCGCCGAAGAAGGCGAATGAGAAAAAGAAGCGCGTGGGCCGCGGTATGGGCTCGGGCATGGGCAAGACCTCGACCCGCGGCCACAAGGGCCAGGGAAGCCGATCGGGCTCAAGCCTAATGCGCGGCTTTGAGGGCGGCCAGATGCCGCTGCACCGGCGTCTGCCGAAGCGCGGCTTCACCAACATCTTTCGCGTGGAGTACGCGGTGGTGGGACTCGATCGATTGGCCGAGATCCATGCGGCGTCGAATGAGACCGAGTTTTCGCTCGAGAAGATTGTGGATCTGGGGCTTCTGCGCAAGCGCAACGGTTTGATCAAGGTGCTGAACAACGGCGAGATCGGGGCGGCGATCACGGTGCACGCGCACAAGTTTTCGAAGACCGCCAAAGAGGCGATCGAGCGCGCGGGCGGCCGGGCGGTGGTGATCGGCGAGACCGCCGCGGCAGCACCGGAAGCCCAGGGACCCGAGGCGTAGGCAGGGTCCTGCGATTGGCAGGTCGATTCGGCGGCATCCGCCGCCGGTCGCCGCCCAAACGGCGTGGGCTTCTGGCAGGATTACGAACCGAGAGCTGTACTGAGAAAGCGACCGATGCTCGACAAGTTTGCCAATATCTTTCGCATCCCTGACCTGCGCCGGCGGGTGCTGTTCACGCTGGGTCTGCTGGCGGTGTATCGCCTGGGATCGCACATTCCGACGCCGGGCATTAACGCTGACATGCTGGCGCGCTTCTTCAACCAGAACTCCGGCTCGGCGCTGGGGCTGGTGGATCTGTTTTCGGGCGGCAATCTTCGTCGCCTGACGATCTTTGCGCTGGGCATTATGCCGTATATCACAGCGTCGATCTTCTTTCAGCTGCTGACGGTGATCTATGAGCCGCTGGCGAAGCTGCAGAAGGAGGGCGAGCTGGGGCGGCGCAAGATCAGTCAGTGGACGCGCTATGTGACGATTCTGCTGGCGATCGTGCAGTCCTTTGCGATCAGCCTGACGTTGACCGGGACCTCGACCGGCTCGCCGATGGTGACGATGTCGCGCCTGGCGTTTATCCCGATGTGCGTGCTGACGCTGACGACGGGCACGGCGTTCATCATGTGGTTGGGCGAGCAGATCACCGAGCGGGGGATCGGCAACGGGATGAGCCTGCTGATCTTTACCGGCATTGTGGTGGGTCTGCCGCGCGGCGTCGCGGAGCTTTACGACAAGGTGAAGACCAATGCGTGGGGTGCGTTTACGCCGGTTGCGGTGCTGCTGCTGATCGCCGGCATGGTCGCCGTGGTGGCGTTTATTGTGTACGTGGAGCGTTCTGAACGCAGGATTCCGGTCCAGTCGGCGAAGCGGATTGTGGGCCAACGCACGATCGCGGCGCAGAGCTCGTTTCTGCCGCTCAAGGTGAACTCGGGCTCGGTGATGCCGATCATCTTTGCGAGCTCGATTTTGTCGGCGCCTCTCTTGTTCGCGAATGTGAACTTGTTCGGCGGCCCGCTTAAAGACAATCGGTGGATGGGGCCGATCTTCTCGGCGCTCTCGCCGGGCGAGCCGCTTTATGTGCTGCTGTACATGGTGGCCATCGTCTTTTTCGCGTACTTCTACATCTCGATCGTGTTTCGGCCGGACGACATCGCCGACAACATGCGCAAGTACGGCAGCTTCATTCCGGGCATCCGGCCGGGCAGGCGAACCGCCGACTTTATCAACGATGTGCTGAGCCGGCTGACGCTGGTCGGTGCGATCTACCTGATCATTATTTTTCTGATTCCGCAGTTCCTGATCAGCGGCGTTCACTTCAATCACCTGCCGTGGGTGGGGTCGTTTTTTGACCGACTGCCGACCTGGGTGACGAACGGTCTGGGGGTGAACTTTTACTTCGGCGGCACCAGCCTGCTGATTGTGGTGGGCGTGGCGATGGACACGGTGCAGCAGATTGAGTCGCAGCTGGTGATGCGTCACTACGAGGGCTTCGCGCCGAAGTCGGGCCGGATTCGCGGACGCCGGAGCTGGTAAGTGACGGCGATCGGTGGGTGCTGCCGGAGGATCGGCGAGGGCAGTCGGCAGAGAACAGCAGTTTTGAGGGTGTCTTGACAGTCGAGGGAGCGCAGTTGGCGCAGCAGCGGGGGGCAAAAGTCAGTTTTCATCCCGGGCCGGTGCTTATGCTGGGCGCGCCCGGTGTGGGGAAGGGAACGCAGGCGCAGCTGCTGATGCGTGCCTTCGGTGTGCCGCAGGTGTCGACCGGCGACCTGCTGCGGCAGCACGTGAAGGACGGCACGGCGCTCGGGCACAGGGCGAAGCGGCTGATGGACGACGGGCTGCTGGTTCCGGACGAGATCGTGAACGGCATGGTGGCCGAGCGGCTGGCGCGGCCGGACGCGGCGGCCGGATATGTGCTGGACGGATTTCCGCGAACGTCGGCGCAGGCGGACTGGCTGGACGCCGAGCTCGCCGGCCAGGGTGGGCCGGCGCTGATCGCGGTGGAGATCACGGTTCCGCGTGAGGAGCTCGTGCACCGCATCACGGGCCGGCGGACCTGCTCGGTGTGCCAACACATTTACAACGTCTTTTCTAACCCACCGCGGATTCCGAACGTCTGCGATCTTGATGGATCGCCGCTGGTGCAACGCAGTGACGACACGGCGGAGGCGTTTGACCGGCGCATGGTGGAGCACAGGGAGAAGACAGGGGCGGTGAGCGACCACTATCGCGCGATCGGTCGGTTTCGCGAGATCTCGGGGCTGGGCGCGCTCGAGGCGGTCGAGGAGCGGATCGTCGACGCGCTGCGGGCGATGCGGGCAGTGAGCCCTGCCATGAATGTGAGCTAGACGATGGCGATCCAGATCAAGACGGCTGGGGAGATCGAGCGGATGCGCGCGTCCGGGCGCATCCTGCGGCAGGTGCACGAGGCGATCGCGCCGGTGGTGCGGCCGGGAGCGACGACGATGGATCTGGAGCGCGCGGCGATGCAGAAGATTGAGGAGCTGGGGGTGACGGCGGCGTTCAAGGGCTATCACGGGTACCCGGCGGCGCTCTGCACCTCGATCAACGAGGAGGTGGTCCACGGGATCCCAAATGAGGCGCGAACGATGCGCGAGGGCGATGTCGTCTCGGTGGACTGCGGCGTGATCTTTGAGGGTTTTTACTCAGATGCGGCGGTGACCTATGCGGTGGGCGCGGTGAATGAGCGGACGGAGCGTCTGCTGCGGACGACCGAGCGGTCGCTGGCGGCGGGGATTGAGGCGGCGCGGATCGGCAATCGGCTGGGTGATATCTCGGCCGCGGTGCAGACGGTGTGCGAGCGGGAGGGGTTCGGCGTGGTGCGGGACTTTGTCGGGCACGGGATCGGGCGGGCGATGCATGAGGACCCACAGGTGCCGAACTTCGGTGCCGCGGGTCGGGGACCGCGGCTGAAGGCGGGGATGGTGCTGGCGATCGAGCCGATGGTGAACGCGGGTGGACCGGAGGTGCGGGTGCTGAAGGATGGATGGACGGCGGTGACGGTCGACGGGAGCTATTCGGCTCACTTTGAGCACACGGTGGCGATTACGCGCGAGGGGCCGCAGATCTTGACGCTTTGAGGCCCGGAGGATGGATGGTTCTTCGCTGCCGCGAGTTGGACGATTCAGCATTCCGGGGTATGATGGGAGATGCGATCACGCGTGCCCAGCGCGCAGGGAGTCGCCTGAGGAGTTTGTTTGTCGAAAGAAGATGCTATTGAGGTGATGGCTACGGTCATCGAGACGTTGCCGAATGCGCTGTTCAAGGTGGAGCTTGAGAACAAGCACCAAGCTCTGGCTCACGTCTCCGGTCGTATGCGCAAGAACTTTATCCGCATTCTTCCCGGCGACCGTGTGGCGATTGAGCTGAGCCCCTACGATCTGAATCGTGGGCGCATCGTGTACCGCTACAAATAATAGTTTCACCGGCTGTCGTGATGGCGGCAAGTAATGAGGCGGGCGGTCTCCTGGATGGCAGGAGGCGGCTGAGCGTGAAGGGGAGAGTATGAAGGTTCGTGCATCAGTGAAGAAGATCTGCGACAAGTGCAAGGTGATTCATCGTCGCGGTGTGGTTCGCGTGATCTGTGAGAACGCGAAGCACAAGCAGCGGCAGGGTTAAGCGCGGCGCTCCCATGGTTCCGAGTGAACCGGGAATTCTGGAGCCGCGGGGCGAGTTAGCCGAAGGCAAGGCTTGCGATGAACCCCGCGGAGGATCTCCGACAACCATAACCCTGCTTCGTGGCCAGGCCGCGGAGCCCAGAAAGGACCAACGATGGCACGTATCTCCGGAGTCGATGTCCCGAACAACAAGCAGGCGCGGATTGGCCTGACGTACATCTTCGGGATTGGGAACTCGCGCGCGGCTCGCATTCTCGGCAAGGCGGATGTGGATCCGATGTTGAAGATCGGCACGCTCGATGAGGATCAGCTGAACCGCATTCGCAACGTGATCGAGCAGGAAGGCGTGATTGAGGGCGACCTGCGCAAGGATGTGTCGCTGAACATCAAGCGTCTGATCGAGATCCAGTCATACCGCGGCCTGCGTCATCGGCGCTCGCTGCCGGTTCGCGGCCAGCGCACCCACACCAACGCGCGCACGCGCAAGGGACCGCGCAAGGGCACCGTTGCCGGCAAAAAGAAAGCGACCAAGTAAGCCATGGCGAAGACACAGCAGAAGGCCAGCGCGGCGAAGACAGGCAAGGGAAAGAAGTTCAAGAAGAGAGAGCGGAAGAACGTTCCGTTCGGGCTCGTGTTTATTCAGGCGAGCTTCAACAACACCATCGTCACCATCACCGACGGTGTCGGCAACACGCTGTCGTGGAAGAGCTCGGGCTCGCTCGGCTTCCGCGGCTCGCGCAAGGGCACGCCGTTCGCGGCGCAGCAGGCGGCGTCGAATGCGGCAAACGCGGCGCGGGATCACGGTGTGCGATCGGTCGATGTGCGCGTCTCCGGGCCGGGCTCTGGACGCGAGTCGGCGATTCGTGCGCTGGCGACGTCGGGCATCGAGGTTCGTTCGATCCGAGATGTCACGCCGATGCCGCACAACGGCTGCCGGCCACCCAAGCGGCGGCGTGTCTGAGCTGCGCAACCCTCGGTCTGGATCCGTCTCGCGCAGGCGAGGGAGGCCAGGCCGCAATGGATCGCGAGGAAACGCGCTACGCCGCGTGTAAAGCGATCGACACTCGATTGAGGAGAAGAGAAGACCATGGCACGTTACACAGGACCGGTCTGCCGCATGTGCCGGCGAGACGGAACCAAGCTGTTTCTGAAGGGTGCGAAGTGCTTCACGGAGAAGTGTCCGGTGGAGAAGCGCAACTTCCCTCCCGGCCAGCACGGGCAGTCGAAGAAGCAGAAGAAGGTAGTGGGTTACGGTCTGCAGCTGCGTGAGAAGCAGAAGGCCAAGCGGATCTACTTCACGCTGGAGACGCAGTTCCGGGCGTACTACCAGAAGGCCTCGAACAAGACCGGGGTCACGGGCGAGCTGCTGTTGCAGCAGCTGGAGACGCGGCTGGACAACGTGGTGTATCGGCTGGGTCTGGCGACCTCGCGCCGGCAGTCGCGGCAGATTGTTCGTCACGGCCACATCCAGGTGAATGGCCGCAAGGTCAACATTCCTTCGTTCCAGTGCAAGGTCGGCGACGTGATCGCGGTGCGCGAAGGGTCGAAGGAGATGGTGGTTCTCGAAGAGTCGAAAAACTTTGCGTCGGGCCAGCGCTCCGTGCCATGGCTGGACATCAACCGCGAGGGGCTTTCGGGCAAGGTGATTGCGATGCCGAACCGTGCGGATGTGAATCTGCCGGTGAACGAGCAGCTGATCGTCGAGCTTTACAGCAAGTAGTGGACGGGCTGCTCGCGGGCTGATGCGAGCAGCCGGGCTCCACCTCACCACACAACCTAACGTAAGTGAACCACCCGCGCGGTGGCAGAGTGCTTCGCCAGCGCGACGGACGAAAGGATGTATCTATGCTTTGGAGAGGTTTTCAGAAGCCCAAGCGCCTTGCCGTCGAGAACGATAGCCTGACGGAGAAGTTCGGGAAGTTTTCCGCGCAGCCCTTTGAACGCGGCTTCGGCACAACCATCGGCAATGCCCTGCGTCGCACGCTGCTCTCTTCGATAGAGGGCGCGGCGGTAACGGCGGTTCGCATCGAGGGTGTGCTGCACGAATTCCAGTCCATTACCGGGGTGGTTGAGGACGCAACCGACATCATCCTGAATTTGAAGCA